>NZ_MSJR01000001.1 GCF_002078605.1 Salegentibacter sediminis
ACCATCTTCTTTTTACTAAACAGATTTTCTCTATTGTAAGCTCTTACACCACCTATAGATAGAGATAGTTCATTCCCGTTAATGGTACTGGTTACACTGGGAATTCTAACCAAGAAAGCCATGCGCTCATAGTAGATGGTCTTCTGATGGTTCATGAGTTCCTTGGCGGGAATATGAATTGCATCTGGAGTCCTGCCTTTAATCTGGTGGCTTACCCTTATTTCTGGAATATCAATATTTTCACTGGGAAAAATACTTGAAGCGCATTCCAAAGCAACATCAATAAATTCCTGATGTGCTATTGTTTGCTCATTATCCTTTGCAAATACTGGAATTATGCAATCCTCCTTTAAATGAGAGAGGCTAACATCTGTTGTGTTAGCCTCTATAAATGGGGTTGTTCGGTTTTCCTCTCTCTCCCTGGTACCGGAGGAAGTGAGGGAATTAGTTGAGATATTACTTTCCCTCCGATGAGGTTGGTTGTTAATTACTTGTAGTTCCATTTTTGCTATGATTTTGAAGGTTAATAAAATTTTGATTTTTAATAAGGTTTTGCTGTTGAACAAAATCTGGGTTTAAATCATCTGCGTAGGCTGAAAGCTTTGCATATAATTCATTTAGTTGTTTATGGGTATTGCAACTTTTTATTTGCTCTCTCATTCTGCTAAAATTTACGCCAGAATTACACCAATCATATAGCTGTTTCCCAACTCCCGAAGTAATTTTAAATTCAGGCTTATCCATAAATAACCCCGTTCTATCCTTACTGGAATTAGCAAAATGTTTGATGTCCAGATCTAATATTAAAGTGAATTCATATTCCACTCCATCACGTTGAACAGCTTTTAGTCCCACCTTCTCAGGCACGTATTTACCTTCTTTTTGATTGAGCACATAATCCTGTTTTGTTCGCATAGTTGCAATGATGTGAGCATCACTATTGAGGATTTTATCCATAAAAGCTCGTTGACGAGGAGTTACTTTGTTCCAGTTGGTAAAGGAGTTTCCTGCAAGAGATCCGTGATAATGCAAGAGGAATTCCCAGGCGTGGGTAATGGAATCAATTATAATAACCTCCATGCCTTCCTTTTCGCAAAGTTCAATAGCCTGAATGTATGTTTCAGGACTAAAATTCTCCAGGGCAACAACATTATAATTACCCAGGTCTGCATATAGATCACTACTCCCCTTTTCACTATCAATAACGGCTACTTTTTCAAAATTTTCATTTACAAGGCCTTTTGCAATAAGCAGAGAGCTATAAGTTTTCCCACTTCCCGCTGGTCCCTGGAGAGCCATTTTAATTCTTGCCTGTCTCCTACTTGATTTTCTTAATTTCATCATTTATTATTTTTAAGTTAGAATTGAAGGTTTATTCATTTTAAAATGAAAGAGGCAGATATATTACCCGCCTCTTTTAAAAATTTTATATTTCTAATTATATCAGGTTATGATTCTGGAGGTAGAAGGTCATATGCCTCCAAAAGATCTCCAATCATCATTGTGCCAGGATAACTTACTACTATCTCTCCTTTACTTGATTCGGGCCATTTAATTAATCCTGCCATAAAAGATAAATAAGAGGGTTCTAGATCGGAATTAATTATTCCGTGCTTAATAAGAGTGGTATAGAAAAGGGTTTTTGCAGTATCGGTTACAAATCCTAATTTTTCTGCTACTGCATCTATACTGTATTCTCTTCCGTATTCAAAATCACAAATCTTTCTATTTTTCTGTGCTTCTTTGTAATACATTTTCATAATTCCAAAAGTTTTTTATGTTCATTGTCTATCAATTTATTACTGAATTCGTTCAAATAATTTTGCGTCACTCGGGGATTAGAGTGCCCCATTGATTCAGATATGATTTCCGTGGAAACCCCACTGTACTTCAAAATAGTAGCATAGGTATGTCGGATTGTATAACTTGTAATAGGTTTGTCTATTTCTGCAATTTTTGCAATTTCCTTTAGGTCAGAATTATATTTCCTCAGCATCTTATGCCTTCTATTTTCAATCTGCTGAGGTGAATTCAATCCTTCTGTTAAGATTGGAAAGAGATACCCCTTAGACCTATCCTCATATATTTTCACAATCTTTTTTGCTGGCTCAAGCAATTCCATTACATACTGCTTCTGAGTTTTTGATCTTGTATAAATCAGAATTTCCCCATCTACATTTTCTTGTCTTAGCAGCATCAAGTCAATAAAGTTGATTCCTCGACAGAAAAATGAAAACAATGCGTAATTATGTGAATCCTGAAGATCTGGCCGGTCTTCTAGGTTTACTTGTATAAAAGCCTTCATTTCCTCTTTCTTTAGGGCCTTTTTAATTGGTTTAGCTCGGAATCTGGAAAATTTAAAATGATTAAATGGATTTTTCTCTTTAGGGACAATTCCCCTTTTTGATGCTTCGTTCCAAACTGCCTTTAAATGGGTCATAAAGAATTTTATACCACCATCATTACTTCCTCGGTTCCTTAAATAAACGGAATACCGCTCCAGAAATTCAGTGTCAACTTTCTCGACAGGAAGTTTTTCTTGGTGAAATTTTTGAAGGGATCTTTTAGTATCCCGATATGCTTTTGCAGTCTTTAGTTTAATAAGTGACGAGTTGGCTTTATCATCAAATAACTCATAGATCGATAGAACCTTAGCGCCTTTCTTCTTATAAGCCTTTTCTAAATCGTCAAGACTGAAATCATATCCATTAGCTTCGAAGTCATCAATAATATCGTTAATCCGATTTTCATAGGATTCCAACAACTTATTTCTTTTTTTGTAAGCCCGATGTTTTCTTTTGAATCTCCCAATGTCAAATTCATCCTTTTTACATTTAAGGTTTAGAGTAATTATCTTTTTCTTTTTATCCTTAATCAACCTCATCAGAACACGATGATTTCCATCCGCCAGGGGTGTGTTTTTTAATATGAACTTTATGCTTATCATTTAGTTTCATTTTTATATTAAACTTTTTTAACTTGAATATTAATTCTGCAGAAACTGCAGAAAAGGAAGCCCCTGTCAGAAGCTACTTTTCCATTTTACGATATCTCCCATGGAAAACCTTTACAATCTTTTTGGCTCCTATCCATTTTTTTAGCTTGTCCGCAATAGTCCTTTCTGAAAATCCATATAGCTGACCTACATTCACTGCATCTGATGTTAAAAACACTTCCCCAAGAGAATCCAAAATCTTTTGTTCGTTTTGTGGAAGTTCAACCTTATTTTTAAGGTTAAATATGGTATAAGCGTGGTACAATAGGTTCTTAACCAAAAGGAGAGATGTTCTAAAATCCTGGTCTTCACAATGGACAATATCTTGTTCCGAAAGGAGTTCTCTCTTTCGAATAATTGTTAAGATCATGGATATTCTAAATAAGATTAAGCCATGCCTTTTGACCGTGGAAATAAATTCAAGCTCAAACTCAGTACAGACTATCTCGTAAATTGAAGTCATTTCAGTTTGAAAAGCAGCTATTTGATCCTTGGTCAATCGAAATTGAAGTCGCTTTTGTCTCTGAGCTAATTCTCCATATAGACCAAAAAGTGCATCTCCTGCCGCGTAGAATAATTTTACTGGATCTCCAGAAGACTCCGAGAAAACCTCTTTAAATTCACCAATCTCATTGAAGTAATAAAAGATCATTCGACTGAACAGACCATTGCTTGTACTTTTGATAAAGGGATCGAGCTGATCCGGAGTGCCAGAAATGAGCAGAGAAAGTTTGGGAGAATAGATCTTATCGAATTGCTTTTCGGTTTTTCTACTTATTGATAAATTTTCATGATGAAAGGCTTTACGAAGTACATCCGAAAAATCTCCAAAATCTTGCTTCATGATGGCATTCAGGGTGTCAGCTTCGGATTCTATTATTATACCGCCGTGGTGTGAGTTCTTAAGCTTGTCATAGAGATCCGCTGAACTAATATTTCCCGGAATTATCTTGAGTTTAATTGGTGTAATGGAACCCAGATCGTCTTCTCCTTTCTGCTTCTTTTTCTTCCAAGCCTTTTGGGCTTGCGTGCTCTTGTCAATTAGGTGCCGATCTATTTTTTCGATTAAATAGCGGGAATAATTCATCACACCTTTGCCCGAAGCCGGAGGTGCTAAGATCATTACATAAAGATTTGCACTAACTTCATCACCGGCGTATTTCCCATATACATTTGGAAAACTATTACTTAAGACACCTATAGAAGAAAGAAGAACAATATCTTTCTCACGACCTTTGAAAGGTTGAGTAAGTTTTTTTAGAAAATTTGGAAGGTTTGAATATACCTCCTCATTTAAAGGTTCAAAATCCATAAAAAAAAGAATTAAGATTAGTAATTGTCAATCTTGATTCCTTCAGATTTGTTCTGCTGAAGGAAATCATCTAAATCTTTTCTCTTAAAGAAAATGAGTTTACCGGAAGGTTTGTAATGAGTGATTTTACTTTGTGAGGTAAGCTGGTATAGGGTACTCAAGGAAATACCCATGTATTGTGCAGCTTCCTTTGCACTCAACGTCTCTTTGGTGTTTAATTTTGTGGATTGTAAGATACTTTTGATTTCCTGTAATAATTCTCTCATTTGCTCAAGATTTAACCGCATATTATTGACGGTAAAGATTTATGAGAGCAAATTTTAGGAATAACTATAGAGAAGGGTGGTACAGGGATTTCGCAGTACCTTTAAAATTCTGTCTTACAAAAATAGAAGCTATTTAATAAGGCTGTTTTCAACACGTTCCCTCAGCTTTCTGATATTATCAGGTGAAGTTTCTGCTAAGTTCTCTTTAAAAATTGGACTAAGTAGTGGGGCATTATCTTCTACTACCGGAATTTGTGCACAATTGAAAAAAACTCCAGTACAGGTGTCACGATATCTTTGACTCTCGCCCGGTATGATTTTTTGTAAATAATGATTAAAAGCTCTTGTAGAAAGACCCTTTACATAATGCTGTCTTTTAGAAAAAATAACGAAATTTGTTCTAGCAATCTCTTTTTCGGCAGCGGCATTAAAATCCTCCAAAGAATCAAGGCCCTCACCCAGATCCTTGAGCACGCTTTCCAAAATTCTGTGTAAAATCCAACTGTTTTTAAAATTTCCGATTGTAACATTATTAGGCCCCACAAACCTAATAGAATGAAGGTTTAAATCATTAGAAGAAAACTTATATCTCTTCACCACATTTAATAGCTTTTCTAACTCAACTCTTTCATTTTCAAAATCTTTTACCACTGGATCGGAATCGGTTTCTAAAGGTTGAGATCCAATAAAGGCATTTTGAGCACCACCTATAAGGGAGAGGAGCTTCTGTTGTGAAATATTACTTTGGTGGGAATTGCAAAAGTCACTGACAAGCTCCGAAATGGTGGCTGGGATTTCAATATGGTTGTAGAAAGGAAATAGTGAAAGGCTATCTACCCATTCTTGTTTCAAATCCAGGACAGGTTCAATTGTAAAAGATTCGTAATCTTCTTCAAAATCTTCGTATGAATTACCTCGAAGTTCTCTTAAACGAAAAATCCTGCTCACTTCTCATCATTTATATTTCGTGAATATAATAAAGGTTGCACTATAGTTGCACCCATAAGAAATAAAAAAAGCCTTACATCTCTGTAAGGCTTTCTGTGAGTTGCTCCCCCTCTTGGGCTCGAACCAAGGACCCTCTGATTAACAGTCAGATGCTCTAACCAACTGAGCTAAGGAGGAGTGTTTTACTCTTTTGCGGTTGCAAATATAAACCAAAATTTAAATCACCACAAAACAAAATATAACTTTTTTCAGGTAATTTTTTCAGGTCTTAATTACTATTCAAATAACCAGCGATATACGTCATTCCCATTGGCATAAAGAACCAGGGCAATAAGAATAAAGAAGCCTACCATTTGGGCTATCTCCATAAATTTATCATTCGGCTTTCTTCCCGTCACCATCTCATAAAGCAAGAATACTACGTGGCCTCCATCAAGGGCCGGGATGGGGAGGATGTTCATAAAGGCCAGGATAATGGAAATCAAGGCCGTGGTGTACCAAAAGCCCTGCCAGTTCCAGGTGTCGGGAAACAAGCCTCCAATGGCTCCAAATCCACCAAGCTGGCTGGCTCCTTTTGAGGTGAAGACGTATTTAAATTGATATACGTAATCCCGTAACGTCCAGTACCCATAGTCAAAGCCTGCTTTAATACTTTCAGCCAGGTTGTATTTTTGTGTTTTAATTTCAAAATTTGATTGTGGAGTAATCCCAAATTTACCATCCTCATCGGGAGTAACCATCACGCTCATAATTTCGTCATCCCGCTTAAATACAACTTCTATTTCCTTCCCTATATTTTCAGAAGCAATAGGAGCCAATTCGTGCCAGTATCCAATTTCCTGTTCGTTTATAGAGATAAGGCTATCTCCCTTTTTCAACCCGGCAATTCCTGCAGGATTTTCAGTGAGCACACTATCCAAAATTGGTCTTTGTATTGGGATAAAAGGCATCATGATCCCTTCTTCCCACATACTTTCTCCAATATTTTCAGGGATATTTATAGTTTCCTGCTCCCCGTTTTGATGCAATACCGTAATGCTATTGACATCACGCATAAACAGGTGCTTATTGACATCTATGCTATTCTGAAAATCTTTTCCGTTAACCTCTAATATACGATCCCCGTTTTCAAAACCATACTCTTTAAATTCATCGACAATTGCAAAACCTTCCGGCATTTCTTCAGGCCCCACATAATTCTCTCCCCAAACAAACATGATCATAATAAAAATGAGGAAACCAAGGATTAAGTTCACCGTAACTCCTCCAAGCATGATAATAAGTCGTTGCCAGGCCGGTTTACTTCTGAATTCCCAGGGTTCTGGGGGTTTTTCCATTTGCTCCTTGTCCATGCTTTCGTCTATCATTCCCGATATCTTCACATAGCCACCCAGAGGTAACCACCCAATTCCGTAGACGGTATCACCTATTTTCTTTTTAAAAAGGGCGAATTTTACATCAAAGAACAGGAAGAACTTTTCTACCCGGGTTTTGAATATTTTGGCGGGGATAAAATGCCCCAGTTCATGCAGCACAATAAGTAAGGACAGGCTCAACAATAATTGTATCGCCTTAACTAAAAATGGATCCATTCTTTACTCTTCAAATTTTTAAATCGCACAAAAGTAACCTTTTAAAAACTCCTAAAAAAGTTAATATGAAACAGCCGTAAACGAATTTCTGAAATTTTAATCTCAGACATGCGACTAATTGACCGCCAGCCTTTAATTTTGCATTCAATCTTGAGAATATGATCCAGTTTTTTGCCAAATTCAAAACCTTAGCTATAGTCCTGGCTATACTTTCGGTAATTATTATTTACGCTATCTATACCCTATTGAAACCTGAAGAGCGTCTCCCCGTCTTTCAACCCGATATGGTGAATGCCGAGCTGGTAGACACTACGGTGCAACACATCAGGAAATACCATAGCGTTGCCGATTTTAAACTGATAAATCAAAACGGGGATACCATCACCCAGGATTTTTACCGGGACAAGATCTATGTGGCCGATTTCTTTTTTACCACCTGTCTCACCATCTGCCCCGTTATGACCGATCATATGCTGAAGATTCAGGAAAAAATAAAGGATGACCCGGAGGTACTTCTACTCTCTCACACCGTTTTCCCTAAAACTGACAGCGTGCCTGTATTAAAAGAATATGCAGAAGAAAAAGGAGTCATTGATGCAAAATGGAATCTGGTTACCGGAGATAAAAAACATATTTACGAACTGGCCCGAAAGTCTTACCTGGCCTCAAAGAGCAATGGAGACGGCGGACCTTACGATATGATACATACCGAAAATTTTGTTCTGGTAGACAAGCAAAAACGCATCCGCGGTTTCTACGACGGAACAGATCCTGAAGCCATTGAAGAGCTTATGGATGATATAAGAATCTTAAAAGCAGAATACGCCGATTAAGTTTTTAAGGCTCAAACTTTTCTGCTTATATATTTTGCATTACTTTTGCCTTGTTTAAAATCAATCTAAATAAAGTGAAGCTAACTCTGGCTCAATTAAGATGCGGACAACGCGGGATTATCAAGGACTTTTCTACCGAAGATGTTCCGCTAAAACTTCTGGAAATGGGTTGTCTCCCCGGCAATGAAGTTGAGGTCCTGCAAACCGCTCCTTTTATGGATCCGATGTATCTTAATATGAATGGTAGTCACCTCGCCATTAGAAAAGAAACCGCTTTACATATAGAAATAGAGCTTATCGATTAATATGAGCAAGCAGATAAATGTCGCCCTGATAGGAAATCCCAATACCGGGAAGACTTCAGTCTTTAACCAACTCACAGGTTTAAATCAAAAGGTAGGGAATTATCCGGGTATCACTGTTGAAAAAAAAGAAGGGATTTGTAAACTCCCACGGGGTCTTAAAGCCCATATAATAGATCTTCCAGGCACATATAGCCTCAATGCTTCCTCTCTTGATGAAAATGTAGTCATTGAACTGCTGCTAAACAAGAATGATAAAGATTACCCTGATGTTGCTGTAGTGGTAAGCGATGTGGAAAACCTCAAAAGAAACCTTTTGCTTTTCACTCAGGTAAAAGACCTGGGGATTCCTACTATTCTGGTGGTGAATATGGCCGACAGGATGGAGCGAAAAGGTATCTCTCTGGATATTGAACGGTTGGAAGAAAAATTACGCACCAAAATAGCCCTGGTAAGCGCAAGAAAAAATACCGGGATCGATGAGCTTAAAGAGTTCATCATTAATTATAAGCATCTTTCTACCGAACCTTGTGTAAATGCTTCGGTAATAGACCCTGAATATTTTGAGGGACTCCGCAGTGCTTATCCCAACCAGTCCCTTTACAAGTTATGGTTGGTGATTACACAGGATGTGAATTTTGGGAATTTAAATCGCAATGAACTGGCAAAAACCTCAGGTTTTCAAACTAAACCGGAGAGTGACCTGAAAAGACTTCAGCAGAAAGAAACAATTTTGCGTTACCAATTCATCAACGGAGTTCTTAAAGAATCGATGAGTGTAGATGCAAGGGCGGCAAAAGACCTGCGTTCAAGATTAGACCGTGTTCTCACTCATAAAGTTTGGGGTTATGTGATTTTCTTTGCAATCCTGCTCCTCATTTTCCAGGCGATTTATAACTGGTCGAGTTATCCTATGGATATGATCGATGAAGCCTTTGCCCAGCTTAGTGAATGGGCGAAAAACACCCTGCCCGAAGGCGCCTTTACCAACCTTATCGCAGAAGGGGTTATCCCCGGCTTAGGCGGGATCGTAATCTTTATCCCCCAGATTGCCTTCTTATTCCTCTTTATCTCCATCCTTGAAGAAAGCGGTTATATGAGCAGGGTGGTATTCCTTATGGACAGGGTAATGAGACGTTTCGGTCTTAGCGGAAAAAGCGTGGTTCCCCTGGTATCGGGGACTGCCTGTGCTATTCCTGCCGTAATGGCAACAAGAAACATCGAAAACTGGAAAGAAAGGCTTATCACTATTTTGGTCGTGCCTTTTACAACCTGTTCGGCAAGACTGCCGGTATACCTTATCATAATAGCATTGGTGATCCCCGACCGAAGTTTCTGGGGTTTTAATCTTCAGGGATTGACTCTTATGCTGCTTTATCTCATTGGATTTGGTACCGCAATAGCTTCAGCTTGGATCCTGAATAAAATTCTTAAAATAAGGTCCAAAAGCTATTTCGTGATAGAAATGCCCAATTACAAACTTCCTATGCTTAAAAATGTAGGAATTAATGTGGTAGAAAAAACCAAATCCTTTGTCTTTGGAGCAGGAAAAATCATCCTGGCGATCTCTATTGTTCTATGGGTACTGGCCAGTTATGGCCCGGGTGAAAAATTCAATAATGCTGAAGAGATCGTAAGCGCTAATTATTCTGAAGAGAACCCCGTTTCAAAAGCAGATTTGGATGAAGAGATCGCGTCTTATAAACTGCGTAACTCTTATATAGGTATTATGGGGAAAGGCATTGAACCGGTGGTCGCTCCCCTGGGCTACGATTGGAAGATAGGAATTGCTATAATAAGCTCTTTTGCCGCCCGGGAGGTGTTTGTTGGTACTTTGGCTACTATTTACAGCGTTGGGAGCGACGAAGAAGAAACGATTAAAAACCGTATGGCGGCTGAAACGAATCCCATTTTGGGCGGGCCCCTGTTCACCTTTGCAAGTGGGATTAGTTTACTGCTGTTCTATGCTTTTGCCATGCAGTGTATGAGTACCCTGGCAATTGTTAAACGGGAAACCAATACCTGGAAATGGCCCTTATTTCAGCTTGTAGGGATGAGTGCATTTGCTTATCTTGTAGCTTTAGCAGCATTCCAGCTATTAAAATAATTGTATTATGGAACTACTTCAAAATATACTGGTTTTATTAAGCTTCCTGTATGCTTTGGGATATTTGTTCACCAAACTTATCTGGAAGCCCTCCTTCCTAAGCAAAAAGAAAACCACCAAATCCTGCGGGGTTTCGGGCTGCGGTTGTGATTAGGCTATATTTCTCAGGTGCTTAGACTTCGATATGCCTATTCATAAGGACATTTTGTATAAAAGACGCAAGCCTATTCCTGATGTTGCAAGTATTAACCCAAACCTACGTCAAGGGTCATCATAACCATAAACCCAATGATAAAGCCCATAGTGGCAATATCGGTAAACCGTTCCTGTTGCGACTCGGGAATCACTTCCTCAACCACCACAAAAATCATGGCCCCGGCGGCAAAGGAAAGCGCATAAGGCAGGATAGGTTCGAAAGTCATAACGGCCCAGGCTCCCAGCACTGCGGCAAATGGTTCTACGATGGCCGACAGCTGCCCAAAGTTAAAACTCTTCCACCGGCTTAACCCCTGCCGGCGTAAAGGCATTGCCACAGCAAATCCCTCTGGAAAGTTTTGAAGTCCGATCCCTATTGCCAGGGCCACGGCCCCACCAATGCTGGCTCCTTCAAAGCCCATGGCTGCCCCTCCAAATAAGACCCCTACAGCCAAACCTTCCGGGATGTTGTGTAGCGTAATAGCAAGTGTGAGAAGAGTAGATTTATGCCAGGGAGTTTTAATTCCTTCCTTTTCACTCATTTGAAAATTAACGTGCAGGTGAGGCAGAATTTTGTCTAATCCGAAAAGAAATAATGCTCCCAGACCAAAACCTACAAGCGGGGGAACGGTTTTTTCAAATCCTTCTCCCGGACTCATTTCTATACCCGGTGCCAGTAAACTCCAGAAACTCGCCGCAACCATTACTCCCCCGGTAAAACCCAACATCCCGTCAAAAAATTTACGGTTCATATCCTTGAACAAAAAAACCAGGGAAGCTCCCAATGCGGTTAAAAGCCAGGTGAATAAAGTTGCTAAAAAGGCCGCTAAAACGGGGTCTATACTTTCAAAATAATCTATAATATTATTCATAATCACATTTTAATAAAAAGGTTTCCGGAGATTAACTGAGAGATCCTAAGTTCTTCTCCATCTATAACTATCAACATAGAATTATCAAAATTTTCTATATCCTTTACTGTTATCGTTTTGCCAAGTGCGATTTTGTTTTTATCGAGATACCTCAGAAAATCGGCCGAGGTATCTTTTACTCCTATACAAATTCCGGTTTGGTCTTTTTCAAGTTCAGCAAGCAACAGCTTATTGGAAACCGAAAAATTACCTTCAGCATCGGGAATGGGATCTCCATGGGGATCGCGTTTTGGAAAGCCCAGAAATTTATCAAGTTCACGGGTTAGCTTTTCAGATTTTATATGCTCGAGTTGTTCGGCAACATCGTGAACCTCATCCCAGTTAAAATTTAGTTTCTCAACCAGGAAAAATTCCCAAAGCCTATGTTTTCGAATTACCTCAATGGCCGTGGCCCGGCCTTTTTCGCTAAGCTTCACCCCCTGGTATTTCTTGTAGATCACCAGCTGCTTATCCGATAGTTTCCTAATCATATCGGTTACCGAAGAAGCCTTGGTCTCCATTTCCTCTGCCAGGGCATTAGTGCTTACGCCTCCTTTATAACGACGCTCCAAATGAAAAATAGCTTTAAGGTAATTCTCTTCTGAAAAACTAAACATATATATTTTTTAAAGAAGCAAAAATACATTTTTTATTTGATCTTATCAATTTTTTAGACTCATCTAAATATTATTATTAGATTTGCCAAAAAAAGTATAATGAAAGAGATTTTTATTTTAATTCTTCTTTTGTGCGGAAGTAAGGCCACGGCTCAAACTATTAGTGGTAAGGTACAGGACAGATCTGACAAGCCTATCGCTTTTGCCAACATCTACCTGGAAGGAGAAGAAAGAGGTACCACTAGCGGAAAGAACGGAAAATACATTTTGAAGATCATTGAACAGGAAAGCAAACTCGTGGTAAGCGCCCTGGGCTACCAGACCGTAAAAAAAGAAATATCAATTTCAGAAGATCAGGTTATTAATATTACTCTGGAAGAATCAAAAGATCAGTTGGAAGAAATTCTTATCGTAGATACTCAAACCGGTTTAACCAGAAAAACACCTTATAATGTTTCTACGATTAGTATGCAGGGTATAGAAAATAAAGGAAACCCTAACGGAATGATGGGTAGCCTCAGGGAACTTCCCGGTCTTTACGGCGCCGAATTCGGACAGGGAATCATAAAACCCTTCATTCGCGGACTTGGTTTTTCCCGCATTGTCACTATTTACCAGGGCAACAAACTGGAAAATCACCAATGGGGTGCCGATCACGGTTTGGGAATAAATGATCTTGGAGTAAAACGAGTAGAAGTAGTTAAAGGGCCGGCATCGGTTTTATATGGATCGGGCGCTCTGGGAGGAGTGCTACTGGTTAAGGATGAAGATGATTTTATGAATTCAGAAAAAATCACAGGGAGCATTGGAAGTACCTATAATAGTGTTTCCAGGGGGATTAGAACTTATGCCTCGGCGGGGAGATCTTTTAAAAATGACCTCTTCTTTGCCGCGGATATGGCTATTGAGAAACACGCCGATTATCAAAATGGAAACCAAAGAATTATTGGCAATAGCAGATTTAATTCAAAAAGCCTTCGCTTGCATTCTGGATGGAAAAAAGAGAATTTTGAGAATAAATTAGCTTTCACCTATAATGACCAGAACCTGGGTATAATACATGATCAAGAAATGCTAGTTGCAGAAAGCCTTGCCACCACGCGCAATGATCGTAAAATGCAGTTGCCATTCCAGGAAGTTACCGATTATCTATTCTCCTATAACCAGGAAACAAAAAATGAAAATTATGAAACTTCCTTCCACCTTTCTCATCACTTCAATGAAAGGCGTGAAATAGAATCGGCGAGGGAGCTTATCGATCTCGGGTTAAAGCAAAATCACACCTTCTTCAATGCCCGTTTAAGCCTATCTAAGCAAAAAGTTAACCACAGTTTTGGAGTCCAGGGTAGTTTTGTGAAAACCAGAAATTTTGAGGATTCTGAAGATTTCCTGATCCCGGATGCCGATGTTTTTGAAAGCGGAATTTACTACCTCGCCAGCATTTCTCTAAATTCCTGGTATCTTCAGGGGGCCCTGCGGTATGATTATCGGCAGGTTACCGCAGATGCCAGTGCAGCATATCTCATTGCCGATGATTTTATCCTGCCCGGGAATCCCGAAAACCGCAAGCTCACAAGAGAATTTGGAGGTTTTACAGGTTCCCTTGGAGCAACAAAGACTTTTAATAAACAACAGCAACTTAAACTTAACTTTTCCACTGGATTTCGCGCTCCGGACCTGGCCGAACTTTTTTCCAATGGCCCACATCCCGGAACCAACCGGTTTGAAAAAGGTAATGATACATTTGGACGGGAACAAAGTTACCAGGTAGATGCAAGCTATTCTTTTAGAAAAAATAAGTTTCAGGCTAATGTTTCGGTTTTTGGAAGTATGGTAGAGAACTACATTTTCTTTACAGCTTCCTTAGAGCAAACGCCTGAGAATAATCAGGAAATATGGAGTTATCGCCAAACAAATACAGGTTTCTATGGGCTGGAATTCGATGCAAAATATAATTGGTTAAACGAAAACCGACTGGAGACATCGGTTTCGGGAGCGATTGTAAGAGCAAAAGACCTGCACACCAACAAGAATCTTAGTTTTATCCCTCCGGATAATTTTAATCTGGAAGCCACCTATTATGCGCTTTCAGACAAAAGTTTGAGCATTTTCTCGAGACTTCGAATTATTAAAGATCAGGATAAGGTGGGTTTAACCGAAGAAAAAACTCCGGGTTATAGCCTTTTGAATTTTGGTGCTAATAAAAAATTCAGCTTCGGAAAGAATTCTCTGGATGCTGGTTTTACCATTCACAATGCCTTAGATAAAACCTATGTAGATCATATGTCTTTGCTACGGGCTTTTGAGGTAAGCAGTCCCGGTAGAAATATTATGCTCAATTTAAAATATAACTTTTAAGGCTACATTCCGCGTTCCTTCTGGATTTGTTCATAGGCTTCCTGTACTTTATTAAATTTTTCCTGCGCACCTTTCCGGTAGGCTTCGTCCATATGCCCCAGCTTATCTGGGTGGTATTTTTTCACCATATGACGATAAGCTTTTTTTACCTCATCATCACTGGCTGATTTTTCGATTTCCAGGATTTTATAAGCATTATCGGCCGATTTGAAAAACATAGCTTTCAAACTTTCAAAATCCATCCGGCTTATACGCAGGTATCCGGCAATCTCCTGGATAGAACGAGCTTCGGCTTCACTCACCCGGCCATCGGCCTGGGCTATTCCGAAGAGAAAATGGATAATCTGTAACCGGGCGGGATATCTGGTTCTGGCAGCAAGATATTGTGAAATACGCTGGGCCGAAATCTCACGGTCCTTTATAAGATCGTTAAATGTTCTAAAAGTGGCATTAGCGTGCTCCTTTCCATAGGCCTGCACAAAATAAGAACGCACGTAGTCCAGTTCTTTTTGGGTTACATTGCCATCGGCTTTTATCACTATGGAACACAGCGAAAGCAGGTTAAGTTCAAAATCCCCTGGAGAAACCTTTTTTTCTTGCTGGCCAAACACTCCCTGCATCCCAGACCCCGAGCGCCTCCAGTTATCTATTACCGACCCAATTATAAAGCCCAGGATGGCTCCACCAAAGCGGAAATACATATAACCTAATACCGCAAGTATCCATTTAAACATTAAGCCTAATTTTAAGTAAGCGTCAAAGATACTATTTTACCAAAGTTTAACCGAATACCTGCCTTCTGAATGTAATTGGCATAACCTATTCAGTCATAATAAATTGAAATATGCTCAGCTTAAGTTAATTTGGTATCTTTGCCATTCGTAAAAAGTTTAATACCAAAATAAGTAATATATGTACCCAGCAGAGTTAGTAAAACCAATGCGTGAAGATTTAACAAGCATAGGTTTTGAAGAATTGCACAGCGTAGAAGATGTTGATGCCGCAATGAAAAAAGAAGGAACTACCCTGGTGGTAGTAAATTCGGTTTGTGGCTGTGCCGCTGCAAATGCCCGTCCCGGTGCAAGGCTATCCTTACAAAACGCGAAAAAACCAGATAATCTTTATACCGTATTTGCCGGAGTAGATAAAGAAGCTACTACCCAGGCCCGTGATTATATGTTACCTTTTCCTCCCTCTTCGCCATCTATGGCTCTTTACAAGGATGGAGAATTAGTTCATATGCTGGAGCGACACCACATTGAAGGTCGCCCTGCAGAGATGATCGCCGAAAATCTTATTGCTGCCTATAACGAATTTTGTTAGTAGGCATTGAGTTTTACAAATAAGGCCGTTTGCAATGCAGGCGGCCTTTTTTCGTTTTATATTTATGCTGAAATCATTTCCTTATGAAAACGCTAATGATATTTTTTTCCATCATGCTGGCCATTTCGGGCTGCGAAAACCCCGAAAATTCACAGCAGATAGACCGGAAAGAACTAGATCGTCAACTAGAAGAAATAAAAGATCTTATCGCCAAAGAAGCCTGTGATGGAGTTAACAGCTGCGATTATATAGCTGTTGGCAGCAAGGCCTGTGGCGGTCCAAAAACCTATTTGCTCTTCTCTTCCTCAATAGACAGGCAAAACCTGCAGGATTTAGTGGAAAACTATAACCAGGCCGAAGCCGATTATAACCAAAAATACGGGATCGTATCAGATTGTATGTTCGTTACTCCTCCCGACAGTATAGAATGCGTGAATGGAAAATGTGAGGCGTATTAGAATTTGCAGCTTTTGGACTGAAATATGTACTTTAGCCCAATAATTTTTAAGATGAAAAAAATACTTTCTTACCCGTTATCGGTACTGTTTTATATCTTCTTTTTTATAACCCTATTGGTTTTTCATCCTATACAATGGTTATGTCTAAAACTTGGGGGTTATCAGCCGCATAAAAAAAGCGTAGATATCTTTAATTTGTTCCTAATGAGATGTCTTAACCTTCTTGGCACGCGTTTCACCTTCGATAATCCCTATGATATTCCTACAGATAAGCCCTGTATAATTGTGGCTAATCACCAGGGGATGTATGATATCCCTCCTATAATATGGCATATGCGCAAGCATCATCCAAAGTTTGTAAGCAAGAAGGAATTAGGCCACGGGATTCCTAGTATATCCTTTAACTTAAGGCACGGTGGTTCAGTGCTTATTGACCGGAAAAATGGGCGGGAAGCCCTCGTAAAAATGGCGCAATTTGCAAAATATCTTAACAAGACTAAGCGCTCAGCTGTAATCTTTCCTGAGGGGACCCGAAGCCGAACAGGCAAACCGAAAAAATTTGCGGTAAGCGGGCTTCAGTTGCTTTTCAAGCAGATGCCCGATGCTCTAATAATTCCCGTGACTATCAATAATTCCTGGAAACTCTTTAAGCACGGCAATTTCCCTATGGAACCAGGCGTGCATGTGAAATTGAAAGTTCATGAACCTATAGCTGCCAATTCAGACGACCCCGAGAGTCTGGTAGCAAAAGTTGAGCGCAGTATTACCGCCGATATTAAATAGAATTGTGTGATTTTCCCAAATCTCTTTTTATGAACAAATCAGAAGTAATCAGGAACACCGTCAAATTTGTACAAAAAACACTTGCCAATGCTGAGGGAGGTCACGATTGGTTTCATATAGAAAGGGTATACAAGAATGCTAAACTAATTACCAAAAGAGAAAATGCCGATTTATTTATAGTTAAACTCGGTGCTCTCCTACACGATATCGCAGACTACAAATTCCATAACGGCGACGAGAGTAAAGGCCCGGAGATAGCTGCTGAATTTCTTAAAACCCAGGATGTTTCTGATCAAGATACTGCTCATATCATAAAAATTATAGAGAATGTCTCCTTCAAGGGCGGAAATGAAAAGCAAATCTTTAACTCCATCGAATTAAAAATTGTGCAGGATGCCGATAGGCTTGATGCTTTAGGCGCAATTGGAATCGCACGTACTTTCAACTACGGTGGTTTTAAAGGCCGCGCTTTGTATGACCCTAGGATTGAACCCAACCTGAATATGACCAAAGAGCAATACAAAGCTTCTACTGCGCCTACAATTAATCATTTCTATGAAAAACTGCTTTTGCTTAAAGACCTAATGAATACCGAAACCGGCCAGAAAATTGCTGAAGAACGTCATAGGTTTATGGAGAATTATCTCCACCAGTTTTATAGGGAGTGGGAAGGCCTCGCTTAGAATAATTTCATTTGCCCATCCTTAAAGTTTTCGTGCAGCTTGCAGTTTAATTTTATTCTTTCTTTATCTGAAAAATATATCTTTCGGGCCAGTCTGAATTGCTGTGCCACCTGGGTGGCGAATTCCCCCTCCCCTTTCATACGCGTTCCATAGCGGCTATCGTTAAGATTTCCACCATGTATACTTTTAATTTGATTTAGCACCTTATCTGCTCTATCGGGCATGGTTTTTTTTATCCAGTCGGTAAAAATTTGTGCTATTGCTCCGTTTAGCCGGACTATGGTGTAGCCCAGGCTCAATGCCCCTCTTTCTGATATTTCTTTTGCCAATGGCATTATTTCATGGGAGTTTATTGCCGGAATTATGGGTGCCATCATCACATTCACCGGAATATTGGCCCGGGAAAGTTTGTCTATAGTCTCCAGGCGCTTTTTAATACTGGCTGTTCGAGGCTCCAGGATGCTTCGGGTTTCCTCAGAAAGAGAAGTTACAGAAAGTGTAATGCTTACCAGATCATCTTCTGCAAGCTCACGCAAAATATCCATATCCCGTTGTACAAGGGCATTCTTGGTAATAATCCCTACCGGATGTTTATACTTTAGAAAGGTTTCCAACAACTGCCGGGTAACCTTCAGTTTTTTTTCAATGGGTTGGTAACAATCGGTATTTCCGGAGAGAATAATTGGTTTAGCCTCCCATTTTTTACTTCGAAGCCTTTTTTCGAGCAAATCCACAGCATTGCGTTTTACCAGGATTTTTCTTTCAAAATCAAGGCCAGCACTGTAACCCCAGTATTCGTGTGAATTTCGGGCATAGCAGTAAATGCATCCATGTTCGCAGCCCTGGTAAGGATTAAGAGAATATTCCATCCCAACATCAGGACTGCTTACTTTATTGACAATAGTTTTTGGAAAAGTCTCAATTAAAACGGTTTTGTTTTTCTGTACCTCATCCCCTTCCGAAGCGCAATAATTCAGAAAATCATCCCGAAATTCATGTTGGTGGGCCTCGAACTTATTAGACACATTAAGTTGTGCTCCTCTTCCCTTAATAAAATTACCTCCTTTGGACATTTTACAAATATATGGAATATATCCAATCGGGAAAGACAAGAAAGAAGTTTAACAGGAATTTCCAAAAAATGGATTATTCTCCCGGAAAATCGGCTTTGCGTTTATTCAAAAAGGCATCAGTTCCTTCTTTAAAATCTGCGGTACCAAAGGCATGGCCAAACTCGCCTATTTCCACTTCAAAGCCATTCACCCCATCCTCGTAATTCGCATTAATCGCTCTAATGGCACCACTGATGGCAACCAGCGAATTTTTCATTATTTTTTGTGCAAGTTCCTGGGCCAATTCGGGTAATTCATCTAGAGAAGTAACATGATTAACCAAGTTATATTGAAGCGCCTGGTTGGCATCGATCATTCCTGCAGTCATGATCATTTCCATTGCACGCCCTTTTCCTACCAACTGAGGAAGACGCTGGGTGCCACCATATCCCGGAATAACTCCCAGGGAAACTTCAGGCAAGCCCATTTTGGCATTATCGCTGGCAATTCTAAAATGTGCTGCCATGGCCAGTTCTAAACCACCACCAAGGGCAAAGCCATTTACAGCGGCGATCACAGGTTTTGGAAAATTGGCTACGAAATCAAAAAGAGAAGCCTGGCCCCTGGCAGCAAGCTCGCGGCCTTCCTCGGGAGAGAAATCAGCGAATTCGCTAATATCGGCGCCTGCCACAAAGGCTTTCTCCCCGCTACCGGTAAGAATAATCACCTTTACCTCATGATCTTCCTTGGCATTGGAAAAAGCTTCGTGTAGTTCTTTTATGGTAGCCCTGTTAAGGGCATTGAGTTTTTTTGGACGGTTTATAGTAATATGTAAAATCCCGTTCTGTTCTTCGGTTAAAATATTTTCGTAATCCATAATATATTTATTTTTTCTACTTCGGAAATCGCACCTTAAAGATAGTGCCTTTATTTTGTTTTGAGCTAAAACTAATAGTTCCCTGGTAGTTTTCAACAATATTTTTTACCATAGCAAGCCCAAGCCCCATTCCGCTGCTTTTCGTGGTAAATTTAGGTTCGAAGACCTTGTCTTTATTCTCTTCGGCGATTCCCGTTCCATTATCAGACACCGAAATGCAAACCATCGTATCTTCATCCTGAACACTCACCAAAATTTGAGGGTTTTCAAGATTATGCACAGCCTGGATGGCGTTTTTAACAAGGTTTGTAATCACTCTTATGAGCTGGGTTCGATCAAATTTAGCCAGAATTTCTTCTTTATCTGTGGTGAAGTTTATATAGCTTTCATTAAAAATATCCAGCCCCAGTTTAACGATTTTCGGCACGTTAAGGGTCTCATTTTTTTGCGCCGGCATTTTTGCAAAATTAGAGAATGCCGCAGCTATAGAGCTCATCGTATCTATTTGATTGATAAGGGTTCGGGAATATTCATCTACCTTATGCTGAATATCGGGATCATCGGGTCTAAAGTTTCTCTGAAAACTCTGCACGCTAAGTCGCATTGGAGTGAGTGGATTTTTAATCTCATGAGCTACTTGCTTGGCCATTTCACGCCAGGCCTGTTCCCGCTCACTTGTGGCAAGCTTTACCGCGCTTTCCTCAAGCTCATCGATCATACTATTATATGCCGCGACAAGGGCATAAATCTCTTCAGATGCATTGCTGATCTCAATCTTTTGGTTGCGCTTATCTAACCTGGTCTGGTTGATTTTATCTGAAATTATTTTCAGGGTCTTGGTGATGTATTTCGAAAGAAAATAAGACAGAATAATCGCCAATACCAACATCAATAAATAGACCTCTCCCATACGCATAAGGAAATTATTGAGGTCCCGATTCAACAAACTATCATCCTGAAGATAGGGCAGGTATAAAATAGCAAGCGGTTTAAATTTATTGTCGGTGATATAGGAATAAGAAGACTGGAATTTATCTCCATTCACCTCAGTATGCTGTGAGATTCTTTTTGAAGATGAACTATCCAGCCTCTTCAACAGTTTTTTATCTAACTGCACATCGGTAGTGTCCTTAAAAAAAGATTCGTTTGATTTCACCAAAAGACGCCCTTCCAGATCATAAATATTGATCTGCATCTCGTGAACCTGCGCCATTTCATAAATCTTTCCGCGTTCCTTGAAGATTTCATCAATATTTTCGGTGCTCACAAAATAGGTAGTGCTTCCAAGAACAAAACGAATATTTTCCATTATAGCCTGTTCTTTTCTTTCCAGTCGCTCATTATGGTACTGTTCTGCCTCCTTCTTATACTGAAACACAGTTACTCCCACGATAAGGATGGAAGTCCCTAATACCAGCAATAGCATAGAGAAGAAAATACGGGAACGCAATGAGAGTTTCAACAAATTCATACAGCTCTATTTAAGCAAATATCAGGCCTTAGGGTTTCCAGCCCGTATTCTCTTGTAAATTTTAATGCCCAGCATCAACATCCCCGCAAGCAAGAATATTCCCAACACGCCAAAGATCCAATTGAGCGAATCCCGAAGGATTACCAGAAAAACAACTGCAAATAGGATTAGGGTAGACACTTCATTCCATAATCTCATTTGGTTGGAAGACCATTTAACAACATCTTTTTGCATTTCCAGGAAGATCAAATGGCATTTATAATGATAGACATATAATAAACCCACAAAGGCCAGTTTAATAAGCATCCAGTTCATTTGCAAAAATGAAGGCATCAAAAATAGCATCCAGAAAGCGAATAAACTCGCAAGAATAGCCGAAGGCCAGGTGATAATGTACCACAACCTCCTGGTCATAAGTTTTAATTGTTCAGTAAGGATATGGTTTTCCGGTTCGGGCTTCAGGCTGGCTTCAATATGGTAAATAAATAACCTGGGGATATAAAAAAGTCCGGCAAACCAGGTTATCACAAAAATAAGATGAAGAGCTTTAATGTACTGGTAATATTCTATCACAAATTAAGTGTTTGCTGGTTTTTACTTATCGCTTTAAAAGCTTGCATTCCTAACAAAGGTAACTAATTGTTTTAGGAAATTGAGGCATAAATCTTAATCGGGTTTTAGCTTCAATTTTATTTCCCGGTGTAAAAAATAGCCGGTTACAATGGTCGATAAAATATCGGCCAGGGGAAATGAAATCCAAACTCCTAATTCTCCCAAATAGTGAGGCAGAATAAGCACCAGGGGAATAAAGAAAAAGCCCTGCCGGGAAAGCGTAAGCAAAAGTGCAGGCAGCGCCTTCCCCACCGCCTGAAAATAGGCAGCTCCTATTAACTGAAGTGCAACAATTGGCGTGGCCGCAAAAACCCAGCGCATAGCCGAAGGTGTTGCCGCGATAATCTGCTCATTTCCGGTGAAAATTTTCACGATATCTTCAGAAAAAAACATTATTCCGGCAAAAACCAGCAAGGCCAGCCCGCTGGCATAGATTACGGCTGTGTTAATACTTTTTTTAACCCGGGTAAACTCTCTGGCTCCATAATTATAACCTGCAATTGGTAGAAACCCCTGGGTTACACCAAGCACAGGAAACAAAGCGAACATCAACATACGGGCAATTATAGCATAAACCGTTACGGCATTTTCCCCACCCAGGTCAAAGAGAATATTATTCATTAAAAGATAGATTATGCTTACCACGGCCTGTCGGGCCAGGGTCACGAAACCCAGGGAAGAAATTTCCCTAAGGATTGGTAGCTTAAAACCAAAATGACTTAAGCTTATCTTTAATTCTGAATTTTTTGAAAGGAAAAACCACAGCACATAGGCAAAACAGAAAATATAGGAAGCCGTTGTGGCTAAGGCGGCCCCCAACATTCCCATCTCCATAACATTTATAAGAAGGTAATCCAGAAAAAGGTTGATCACAGAGGGGATGATCATCGCGACCATGGCAAATTTAGGCTTGCCTTCAGCTCTTATTACGGTATTCCCCATCATACAAAGCGCTAGAAAAGGAACCCCGCTAACAACCACCTGATAGTAAATTTTTGCGGGTTCAAAAATAGCTCCCTTTCCGCCAAAGGCGGGAATAAGGAAATCGATAAAAAAGAGACCAAGGCCAACTAATAGTAGGGTAAGAATAAGACTCAGGCTAATCATATTGCCAAAAGTCCTTAAGGCCCGTTCCTGGTTATTAGCGCCCAAAGCCCTTGAAACCACCGAAGAGCCTCCAACGCCAATGGCCATTCCCAAAGCGGCAATAAAAAATGAAACAGGCAAAACCACATTAATGGCTGCAATGGCCACAGGGCCTATCCAGTTTCCTACAAAAATGGTGTCTACCAGGATATTTAGGGACATCACCAAAATCCCAACCGATGCCGGCACCGCCTGCTGAATAAGAAGTTTCCCTATCGGCTTATTTCCCAGTTCGGCAGCGGTGATTTTTGACATTATACCTCAACCGCCTTTTGATGTGCCCATTCATCAATCCAGCGGGACAGGATTTTAACCCAATCATCGCGATCGTTCAAACAGGGCACAACGTTAAAATCCTTTCCTCCTACCTCATGAAATATTTCTTCTCCTTCCATGGCTATCTCCTCAAGCGTCTCCAGGCAATCTGAAACAAAAGCCGGAGTTACAATGGCAAGTTTTTTCATTCCCTGTTTCCCGAAACGCTCTATGGTACGATCAGTGTATGGTTGGAGCCACGGGTCGAAACCAAGCCGGGACTGGAAGGATACACTATATGAATTTTCTTTCAACTCAAGGTATTCCGCTACTAAGCGGGTTGTTTCAAAACATTGATGCCTGTAGCAAAACTGGTGGGCTTCTGAGGGGGTCTGGCAACAACTTCCATCAATTTTACAATGAGACTTAGTGATATCGCTTTTACGAATATGCCGTTCGGGCACTCCGTGATAGGAAAACAATAAATGCTGAAAATCTTTTCCTTTTAAACTATCAGAAATACTTTCGGCAAGTACTCGTATATAATCTGGATGATTGTAAAATGGCGGTACGGTAGTGAATTGCATCTCCGGAAAATGCTTTTGCCTTAGGTTTTCGGCTAAAACCAGGATAGTTTCGGTGGTAGCCATCGCAAACTGAGGATAAAGCGGAAAAAGCAATACTTCATCTACCCCTTTATCATGCAATTCCTGCAAGCCTTCTTTAATAGAAGGTTTCCCGTAACGCATGGCTAAAGCGATTGGCACCGAAGTTAGATCGTCTATTTTAGACTGTAGTCTTTCTGAAAGCACTATTAAAGGCGAGCCTTCTTCCCACCATATCTTTTTATAGGCTTCAGCAGATTTTTTTGGCCTGGTATTCAGCACTATTCCTCTAACAAGAAGCACTCGTGCCCAGTAAGGCACATCTATTACCCGTTCATCCATAAGGAATTCATCGAGGTATTTTTTCACATCTTTCGGATCGGTGCTATCAGGGGATCCCAGATTAACCAGTAATACGCCTTTGCTCATAAGTTTTTTAATTTCGGCACAAAAATATAACTATAAAACGGGCGGTGAAAACCGCCGCTATTCTGAATCTTTATTGTTCAATAATCAATTCGGTATCGACCCCTTTTCCCAGGGCAAAAAGAATACTTCTTAATATATGCTCCTGAAATCCCGGTTCCATATAAGACTGGATCCTGTGGCCACCTCCGGTGTAAATGCTAACACCGCCACCGGGGAGGTCACGATACCAGGCAATAGGATGATTTTCTCCGTTCTCCCCTCCATTATAAGTCGATTCATCAAGACTCAGCAAAACCTTATTTTTGGGGTTAAGGTTTTTATAGTTATACCACTCATCTATCCTCGACCAGGGATTGGGAAGATGAGAAACACTTGGGTGACCGGGCATTTCAACGATTACATTTGCCCGCTGTACCTTAGGGTGATCTACAAAATATGCCCCCACCAGCTCACCATACCAGGGCCAATCGAATTCGGTATCGGCGGCGGCGTGAATTCCGAAGAAACTTCCACCATTGGCAATATATTTTTCGAAAGCGGCCTGTTCTTCATCATTCAGCACGTCTCCGCTGGTATTTAAGAACACTACCAGCGAATATTTTTTAAGGTCTTCTTCGTTAAAGTCATCGCTATCATTGGTTTCTTTCACCTCAAATCCGTTTTCTTCGCCGAGATCTTTTATAATTGCATGCCCGGCAGGAGTGGATTTATGCCAGAAACCTTCGGCTTTGTGAAAAACCAGAATTTCTTTTTCCTCTTCTTCCTCTTCTTCCTCCTGAGCAAACATATTTGTTGAAATCAGCAGGACCAAAAACAGTATTAATAAATACTTTAAGCTTCTCATTTCTAAAGATTTTTTGATAAAGACATAATATATTTTTTCGGGGTTGTCCCGAATTTCTTTTTAAAAGCGGCTATAAAGTGACTGGCAGTGCTATAACCCAGTTTCAGGCCCACTTCATTTACATTATATTCTCCGGTATCCAATAATTTACGGGCATATTCCATTTTGTAATCAAACAGAAAACTATACACCGAAGTGCCATAAATTTGTTTAAACCCATCTTTTAATTTTTTTAAACTCAGGCCAACCTCATCGGCCAGTTCCTGCAGCGATGGTGGCTCAGCCAGTTTTGAGATCACAATTTCCTTCGCCCGGCGTATTTTCTGAATATTTTCCTCGTCGATCAAAAATGGACATTGTTCCAGATCGGGATCTTCGGTTCTATTAAAATACAGGCTCAACAATTCATAGGCCTTGCTTTTAAAATAAAGATTTTTGATACTTGGCGTTAGGCTGAAATTTAAGAGCTGGTTAAGCACAATAGCCATGGACGGGGTAATTGGTGTCTCTTTGTAGTATTTTTTATCCCTGTTTTCTGAACTCAGGAAAGGAATATAATCGGCTTCCTGAGAGAAAAGAGAGTGAAATTTTTTAATAGAAATCACCAGGGATACCACCCAGGAATTAGGATCAAGATTTAGGTTTAAAGGAAGGGCTTGCTGCGGATTATAAAGCAGCAACGAATTTTCTTCCTCAAGCGGCAACTCATACCCGCCAGCGTTAAACAAAAACCTGCTACTCCCTTTTACATTGAAATGAAACTGGATAAAACTGCTGTCAATTTCACGAACAAAGTTCTGAGTATCAGCAGAGTCATTAAGGAACTTAAAAATGTAAAAGCCCTCCTCTATGGGAGTGCTCATTATCGTTCCTCCAGCGATATTTTTGCCATTTGTTTTCATCATAAAATATTTCTCCCTTTCTTCAGCACCTATAAAGAAGCCTTTCAAGTAATTGAATTTACTATTATTTCGGCTATTTTTCAAAGTTAGACCGATTTTAACTGATATTTATCAGGAATCGACACATTTAGTACTTTCAGCGTTATATTTTCTTTAAGCTATGTTTTACTTTTGTCCACGCAATCCTAATAAAATACATGGAAAATTTTCATTTTTCTGGAGGTAAACATTTTTATACCATCGGATTAAGCTATAAAAAAGCTGATGCCGAGATAAGAGGTCATTTTAGCCTTGGGGAAGAAGCCAAACAGCACCTGCTGGAACAGGCACACAAAGAAGGAATTGAAGCTATTTTAACCACCTCTACCTGTAACCGTACCGAGATTTACGGTTTTGCTCACCACCCTTTTGAGCTCATCAAATTGCTTTGCGAACATACCCATGGTACCGTAGAAGAATTTGAAAAAGTAGCCTATGTGCATAAAAACAAAAAGGCAATCGCTCATATGTTCCAGGTGGGCACCGGATTGGACAGCCAGATCCTGGGGGATTTTGAGATTATAAGCCAACTCAAAAATTCCTTTATCCAGTCTAAAAAACTGGGACTCACCAATGTTTTTCTTGAGCGTCTTGTTAACGCGGTGATCCAAGCCAGCAAACGCATAAAAAATGAAACTGAAATCTCCAGCGGAGCGACTTCTGTTGCCTTTGCCTCTGTTCAATATATCCTGAACAATATTGAAAAGGTTTCAGAAAAGAATATTCTTCTCTTCGGAACAGGAAAAATTGGCCGAAACACCTGTGAAAACCTGGTTAAACATACCAGGAACAACCATATTACCTTAATAAACCGTACCAAGGATAAAGCTGAACGTGTTGCGGGAAAATTTAACCTTATCGTTAAAGATTACGCCGATTTACAAGCCGAAATACGAAATAGCGATATTTTAATCGTGGCAACCGGCGCGCAAAATCCTACCATCTCTAAGGAGCTAATCTATTCTAAGAAGGATTTGCTCATACTTGACCTTTCTATTCCGAAAAACGTGGCCGATGATGTGGCAGAACTCTCCAATGTAAAACTGGTGCACCTCGATCAGCTTTCAAAAATGACCGATGCCACCCTGGAGCGACGCCAGCAGTTTATCCCTCAGGCAAGGGAGATCATAATGGAAGTGGAAGCAGAATTTAACAAGTGGCTGGAAACCCGTAAATTTGCCCCCACCATCAAGGCCCTGAAAAGGAAATTGAAAAGCATGAAGGATGATGAATTGGATTTTCAACGCAGGAAAATAACCGATTTTAATGACGAGCAGGCCGAAATAATAAGTAATCGCATTATTCAAAAGATCACCAAACATTTTGCAAATCATTTAAAAAGCGATTCTGAAACCACTGATGAAAGCCTGGAACTCATCCAGAAAGTTTTTCAGTTAGAAGAGCTTCAAAAATGAAAAAAACGATACGAATAGGTACCCGGGATAGCGAACTTGCTCTTTGGCAGGCAAAAACTGTACAAAATGCCCTGGAACATTTAGGTCATCCCACCAAACTTGTTCCTGTAAAATCTACCGGAGACCTCAACCTGGACCAGCCTCTTTATGAAATGGGGATCACGGGAATTTTTACCAAAACCCTGGATGTGGCAATGATAAAAGGCGAGATAGACATCGCCGTTCATTCCATGAAAGACGTCCCTACCGCGTTGCCTAAAGGAATAGTAGAAGCCGCGATCCTAAAAAGAGCAAACTCCAAGGACATTTTAATTCACAAAGGCCTTGATTTCCTGAATTCTGAAGGGACCATCGCCACGGGAAGCCTCCGCCGCAAAGCCCAATGGCTCAATAAATATCCTTCTCACCGGGTAGTAGATTTACGCGGAAATGTAAATACCCGAATGAAAAAGTTGAAAGAAAACGACTGGAACGGAGCTATTTTCGCTGCAGCCGGCCTGGAGCGCATCGCTTTGAAACCCGAAAATTATATAGACCTCAACTGGATGATCCCAGCTCCTGCCCAGGGAGCAATGCTCGTGGTGGCTATGGAAGACGACGAATTTTCGAGAAAAGCCCTTGAACCCCTTAATCATCAGGAAAGCAAAATAAGTGTTCATATCGAGAGACAGTTCCTTAAAACGCTGGAAGGTGGTTGTACCGCCCCTATTGGCGCTCTGGTTACCATAGAAAAAGATATTGTTTACTTTAAAGGTGCACTTTTCAGTCTTGACGGAAAGCAGAAGATCGAGGTTGAAAAAACCACCAGAATCGATGAAATTCAAGGTTTTGGAAACAGCTGTGCCCGTGAAGTGCTGAATAGAGGTGGGAAAGAACTTATGGCTGAGATAAGAAAGGTCTTGAAATAATGACAAGCCTTTCTACTAAAAAACTAAGCTTAAGCCAGAAAAACCTTTTTCTGAATTCGGGGCTGAGTCTTGTAGAATACGATGCTATTAAAATTGAATTCCTGGATTTTGAAATTCCGGAAAGCGAGATCAAAAATGCCATTATAACCAGTAAAAACGCTGCAAAAGTTATTGTAAAGAGACAGCTCAAAATCCAGAATTGCTTTTGTGTAGGAGAAAAAACTGCCAGCTTTTTAAAAAACAATAATTTTAGCATCAGAGAAGTTTCAGATTATGGGAGTGATTTGGCTGAAATGATAACCGAAAATTATCTGGAGGAGAAATTCACTTTTTTCTGCGGAAACCTGCGCAGAGAAGAATTACCTTCAGCATTAAAAAAAGAAGGTGTCGTCTTTAAGGAAGTTGAGGTCTACAAAACCCATTTAAACAAACAGAGATTTCCGCAGGAGTTTGATGGAATCATGTTTTTTAGCCCCAGTGGGGTAAAGAGTTTCACCTCAAAAAACAAAATAAAGAACAGCACTGCCTTTTGTATAGGTAAAACCACCGCAAAAGAAGCCAAAAAACACACCCAAAATATTGTAATTGCCACCAAACCCAGCATTGAAAATCTGATTGTAACTGTGGTGAAATATTTTAAAGAAAAGAACTAAAATGATAAAAAACGATTTATTTTTAAGAGCCTTAAAAGGAGAGACAGTAGAACGGCCACCGGTATGGATGATGAGACAGGCAGGGCGTTACCTGCCAGATTTTATGAAGCTCAAGGAGAAATACGATTTCTTCACCCGCTGTCGCACCCCGGAATTGGCCACTGAGATCACTGTGATGCCAATCCACCAGGTTGGAACCGATGCAGCAATTCTTTTTAGCGATATTCTGGTTATACCGCAGGCGATGAATATTGAAGTTGAAATGAAGCCGGGCGTTGGACCCTGGCTACCAAACCCGGTGAGAACACAACAAGATGTTGATCGTGTAATTGTTCCAGATGTTCAGGAAACTTTGGGCTACGTGATGGAAGCGATAAAAATGACAAAACAGGAACTTAACGATGAGGTTCCGCTTATTGGCTTTGCAGGTTCTCCCTGGACGATCCTATGTTATGCGGTACAGGGACAGGGCTCTAAAAATTTTGATATTGCAAAGAAATTCTGCTTCACTAATCCTGTAGCAGCACATCAATTGCTTCAAAAGATAACCGATACCACCATAGCTTATCTAAAAGCCAAGGTTGCTGCCGGTGTAGATGCAGTTCAGGTTTTCGATTCCTGGGGAGGGATGCTTAGCCCCACCGATTATGATGAATTTTCCTGGAAATATATTCAGCAGATCATCGATGCCTTAAAAGATGTTATCCCGGTAATCGCCTTCGGAAAAGGTTGCTGGTTTGCACTACATACCATGGCAAGATCTGGTGCTGCAGCCATTGGCGTTGACTGGACCTGTAGCCCAAAAAATGCACGTTATCTCACCGGCGGGCAGATTACCCTGCAGGGTAATTTTGATCCTTCAAGGTTATACTCCCCTCCAGCTGAGATCAAAAAAATGGTTCACCAAATGATCGATGAATTTGGCAAAGACCGCTATATCGTAAACCTGGGACACGGAATTTTACCCGATATCCCTGTGGAAAATGCCATCGCTTTTGTTGAAGCGGTGAAAGAATATAAATAACAGCATGGCAATCTGGGGGCGTTTGGTAAATATGAGTCCGCGGGAAGTTTTTCGACTTTTTAAGGTTTTTATCAAACAGCCCCGTTTTATTATTCCAACAATTGAAACCACCAGGCAATGTATTAATATTTGTGATGAACTTTTTGAAGATGACCACCACAAAAATAACCCTACGAACGCCTTTAGGCACGCGCTTTGGAATTATTTGCTATGTGAGAATTATTTTGACATCTGTAATTCTGTAGCGAAGTCGGTGGAATGGAGCAAAAAGATAACCGATCTGCATGAAGAACTTGCTCCTAATAGCAGGTTTGAAAAAACAATGGATTTACATAACAACCTGATGGGGCGCAAGCTCTTTGAAAAGTTTCATTTGGAAAAAAATTTAGATGTTATCAAGCTTTTACAGGAAGAAATGAGAAAGGCCGTTCTGGTTAACAAAACAGAAGAAATAAGCACCCGGCAAAATCATCTGGTATATATTGAAGAAAGAAAATGAGAGAAAAATTTTACGCATATATTGAAGAATTACAGGACAGGATCACCACGAAACTTGAAGAGGTAGACGGAAAGGCTAAATTTCAGCAGGATCTCTGGAATCGCCCAGAAGGTGGTGGAGGTAGAACAAGAGTGATCGAAAATGGTAATGTATTTGAAAAAGGGGGAGTGAATATTTCTGCAGTGCACGGGCCTTTACCCCCGGCGATGCAAAAATATTTCAAAGTTGGAGATGTAGATTTCTTCGCCTGTGGCCTTAGCCTGGTACTTCACCCTAAAAACCCGATGGTCCCGACCGTTCACGCTAATTGGCGCTATTTCGAAATGTATGACAAATCGGGAAAAGTAATAGACCAGTGGTTTGGCGGGGGCCAGGACCTTACCCCGTATTACCTGTTTGAGGAAGATGCCATTCATTTTCATAAAGTCTCCAAGCAGGCCTGCGATAAACACAATCCTGAATTCTATCCCGAATACAAGAAAAAGTGTGATGAATATTTCTGGAACTCCCATCGTGACGAAGCTCGTGGTATTGGCGGACTATTTTTCGACTATTTAAAAGCTTCCGAAGAGATGAGCATCGAGGCATGGTATGATTTCGTCACCGAAGTGGGCGATAGTTTTCTCGAAGCTTATGTGCCCATCCTTGAAAAAAGAAAAGATTTATCCTATACCGAAGCGCAGAGAACCTGGCAGGAAATAAGACGTGGCCGTTACGTAGAATTTAATTTGGTGCACGATAAAGGAACACTTTTCGGCTTAAAGACCAATGGCAGGATAGAGAGTATTTTGATGAGCCTGCCCCCACACGTGCAATGGGTTTACGACCAGCATCCCGAGCCGGGAAGCGAAGAAGAAAAATTATTGAAGGTTCTGGAAAACCCGAAAGATTGGGTATAACTGATGCCTTAATCCGGCTCCTCAAAAACTAAATACTGACTACAAAATTTCAAAATTATGTACCCATTAAACAGAAATAGAAGATTACGAACCAATGAGGCCGTAAGAAGCCTGGTAAGGGAAACCGCTATCACTCCAGACGATTTTATAGTACCGCTCTTCGTGGTGGAAGGAAAAAATATAAAAGAGGAGATTGCTTCCATGCCTGGTTATTACAGGATGAGCTTAGATCTTTTAAAAAAGGAGGTAAAAGAGGTGTGGAAATTAGGTTTAAAGTCGGTTTTGCTTTTTGTTAAGGTACCCGAAAACCTGAAAGATAATGCAGGTACCGAAGCTCTAAATGCCGAAGGTTTGATGCAACGTGCGATTAAAACGGTAAAAGATGCAGTTCCCGAAATGTTGGTAATGACCGATGTTGCCCTGGACCCCTACTCTTCTTTTGGTCATGACGGCATAGTTTCGGAAGGAAAAATTATCAATGACGATACCACAGCTGTTCTAGCCGAAATGGGCCTTTCTCACGCAAAAGCCGGCGCCGATATACTTGCGCCCAGCGATATGATGGACGGGCGCATTTTTGAAATTAGGAGCCTCTTGGAAGACGAAGGTTTTTACGACACCGGGATTATGAGTTACAGTGCGAAATATGCTTCTGCTTTTTATGGCCCTTTCCGTGACGCTTTGGATTCAGCACCTGTTGATGCTGAAAACATTCCGAAGAACAAAAACACCTACCAGATGGATCCTGCAAACAGGGATGAAGCCATTCGCGAAACCCTGATGGACATCGAGGAGGGCGCCGATATCGTAATGGTAAAACCGGGACTCTGCTATCTTGACATAGTACGTGACATTAAAAACGCGGTAAACGTGCCGGTTGCCGTGTATCAGGTAAGCGGGGAATATGCTATGATAAAAGCTGCCTCAGAGAAAGGCTGGCTCGATCACGATGCAGTGGTCCTGGAACAACTAACCGCCATTAAACGTGCAGGGGCAGCTATGATTGCCAGTTATTTTGCAAAAGAAGCCGTGAAACTTATCTCTTAGGCTCGTAATTTGATAGATTTAAAATGTTTAAAAAGCAAGCTGCTTTTTGCATACTTTTGAGAAATGAAAAAGTTTCGAAATAAAGGCTTTATAGCTTTTACTATTATCGGTTTGTTGGCGGTCTATGGCCAGCAGGCTTTTGCTTTTTCACCCGGGCAATTCATTAAGGAAGACTCTGGAGATCGCTTACTTACTCAAACCTACCAAAATACTGAAGGCTTACTTTTTCAGGAAATTTCTTTTGGCAATGCAAGTGAGTATTCCGAAGATACCCCGGGATATCACTTTGGTGGTGGCGCACAGACCAACACCGATAATTTTCACTTCAGGACATCCCAGCGTCTAAAAAAACCAACCGCATATCTTCAGGATCATAGGAATGACCTGAGGCAAAAGATCTTTCCTTTCCATTTTTTTTGGTGAATATTTTCAGGTTTATCTGAATAATTAAAAGGCTTTGAGGAAAAGCCCGGCTGCAGGTGCGCCTTTATTAGGCCGTGCGGCCACCCATAAATCATATCACCATAAAAAATAAAGAAATGGATACAGCTTCAAGCTTAATTGGTTTAGGCCTACTCTTAGTGTTTATAGGCCCAATCCTTATATTAATTCTTCAACAGAAGAAACAGGAAAAAAACACACTCAAAAAAATTGAAACTATCAGTAAGGATAATAATCTCAATCCTGAAGTTACTGAACTTTTAGATAACCTACTATTAGGTCTGGATTCAAAAGCTCGTAAACTGCTTATTGTAAACCCGGGCAAGAATCCTGAATACAACATCCTAAACCTCAAGGAGGTAAAAGAAAGCAGGTTATCCACCCAAAATCATAAAATTTCTGAAGGTCGTTTTAACTATATCAGCTTAAACCTGTTTGGAACGAAAAACAGGAAAATAGATGAAATTGTCTTCTATGATGAAAAAGATAAAAATTCTTCAGATGCTGAGACCAGCTTAGTTCTGGCCAAAAAATGGGAAAAGCTAATTAAAGCTTAACCAGGGGTTAAAAACCATATAAATTTCCGGAAGGCAACCAGGAAAAGCAACATCCAATAGCTTTCCGGAGGTTTATAATTTCTTTTTATTTTTTTCTTTAATTTATCCCTAAATTAGATTATTCAATAACTAACCGCGCAATGGGATTACTATTATTTTATGCTTTTATTTCCATTTTCTTTTCCTTTCTCTGTTCAGTCCTGGAAGCTGCTCTTCTAAGTTTTACACCTTCTTATATTAAAATTAAAAAACAGGAAGGAAAAACCTATGCTGATACCCTTGCGCATTTCAAACAGGATATAGACCGCCCCTTGATTGCGATTTTAACGGTTAATACTGTTGCCCATACCGTTGGAGCAATACTCGTGGGGGTACAGGCCGAGAAAACATTTGGGGACGGGAACAATTCTGTAGGGATTGTTTCGGCAATTATGACCCTCGCTATTTTAATCCTTTCTGAAATTATTCCGAAAACCATAGGAGCAACCTATTGGCAAAAGTTAGGAAGTTTTACGGCAAACTCTTTAAAACTTATGATTTTCCCTCTTAAATATACCGGGATACTTTGGCTTATGATGCTCACCACAAAATTAATAGGAAAATCGGCCCACGTAAGTTCCATGAGCCGGGAAGAATTTGCGGCAATTACCGATGCAGCAAAGGAGGAAGGGGTTTTTGAGGAAAGTGAAACTACCGTAATCAAGAATTTACTGGTTTTTAAATCGGTGGAGGCTAAAGATGTGATGACCCCATACTCTGTTGCCGTTACCGAAGATGAAGACACTTCTATCGCAGATTTTCATCAAAGTCACCGAAACCTTAAATTTTCCCGAATTCCCATCTACAAAGCGAAACCCAATAATATTACAGGATTCATCCTTAAGGATGATGTACTTGAAGAAATAATAAATGAAAAAGGAGAAGAACCTTTAAGCATTTTAAAAAGAGAAGTCTTTATGACTCCTGCTAACACCCCCATACCTGAATTATTCGAAAAATTTATTCAGCATAGAGGCCATATAACTATGGTAGTAGATGAATATGGGAACACCGTAGGCCTGGTCACTATGGAAGATATCATAGAAACCTTGCTGGGGCTTGAAATAATGGATGAGAGCGACAGCATAGAAGACATGCAGCTGCTTGCCCGTCAAAACTGGGAACGTCGCGCAAAACGACTGGGATTGATTAAGCGCGAGGAGGAACAAGATAAAAAAGATGATGAAGATACATCTAAAGACTCCACTGGGAATAGCCAGGATTAGAGGGAGTGAAGAAGGCGTTTCAGAAATAAAAATTCTCGATGAAACCCCGCAACCTACTTCTGAAATTCCAGATTATCTATTGCCGGTTGTAGAACAGCTTGAGGCCTATTTTAGAGGTGAGTTAAAAGCCTTCCATTTGAAGCTCGATTTAGAAGGGACCGAGTTCCAGAAGAAGGTTTGGCGTGCCCTGTTGGAAATTCCCCATGGAAAAACAGTGTCTTATTTAGAACTATCGAAACAGCTTGGTGATATTAAAGCTATAAGAGCCGTGGCCTCGGCCAACGGCAAGAATCCGGTTTGGATCCTGGTGCCCTGTCACAGGGTAATAGGCAGCGACGGCTCCTTAACCGGGTATGCCGGGGGAATTCCCCGTAAGAAATGGCTATTGGAACACGAAGGCGTTTTAACACAAAAAAGTCTTTTTTAAATATGTGATTGACATGAAGAAGTTTCTAAGAATTCTTGGTATTAGCCTGGCGATATTGTTGTTGGGCCTTGTTCTTCTCTATATCTTCAATTATGAATATGTTTTAAGAGCGGCCAGAATCACCTATTTAAACGGACATAATTCAGCTTTTATCGCCGACTATCATGCCTTCGACAACAGAATTATTGAAGCCGCCGATAACGGCCAGGAATGGCCCAAACACCCTGATTATAATTCAGAAGAAGCTACCGAAGCTTTGGAAAAAATAAATAAAGAATTAAAAACCGTGTCTTTTTTAATGATAAAGAATGATAGTATATGGTTTGAAAAATATTACCAGGATTACACCCCCGCCATCAGGTCTAACTCCTTTTCGATGGCGAAAAGTATTGTAGTAGCCATGGTAGGTAAAGCTATTATGCAGGGGCATATTGAAAGTCTGGATCAACCGGTAGCCGATTTTTTCCCTCAATTTGATAAAGAACTTAAAGTGGGTGACCTGGCCTCGATGGCGTCAGGGCTAAACTGGGAGGAGAATTACTACAATCCCTTTGGAATGACGGCCAGAGCTTATTATGGCAATGATCTTAAAAAACAAATCCTGAAGCTCAAGGTCACCGAAACCCCGGGAGAAGCGTTTAAATATTTAAGCGGAAATACCCAGTTGCTGGCTATGGTATTGGAAAAAGCTACCGGAGAAAACCTCTCTGATTATCTAAGTGGGAATTTCTGGGAACCCATGGGAATGCAAAGCAACGCTTTCTGGCAACTAGACAGCGAAAAATACGGCATGGAAAAAGCTTTTTGCTGCATTGCTTCCAATGCCCGTGATTTTGCCCGCTTCGGCAAATTGTTTAAGGATAAAGGCACCTGGAACGGTCAAACCCTGCTGGATTCCAGCTTTATTGAAAGAATGACGCAGGCTCGCTTTGAAGAGAGCCCGGAATACGGCTATGGATTATGGTTAACCAATTACAGGGAAAAAGAAATCTTTTATATGCGGGGGGTGCACGGTCAATATGTGATCGTGATTCCTGAAGATGAACTGGTGATCGTAAGATTAGGAGAAAAATTTATCAGAAAAGATGATGAAAAGCATTATCCCGATTTTTTCAGGTATATTGATGAAACTTATAAAATGTTAGAAGATGCTTCATAAGATAAATCTGGAAAACATACTTTTTCTCGATATAGAAACTGTTCCCGAAACTGCCTCCTTCAACGAGTTAAGCGAGGAGAAAAAGATTTTGTGGGAGGATAAAACCCAATACCAACGTAAAGAGGAATATACCCCGGAAGAATTTTACGACAGGGCAGGAATTTGGGCAGAATTTGGCAAAATCGTATGTATATCGGTGGGGTTTTTCAATTATAAAAATGAAGAGCGCAACTTCAGGATAACCACCTTTAGCGGCGAAGAAAAACAATTGCTTAAAGATTTTAGTGAGCTATTGAAAGGACATTTTTTTCAACCTTATCATTTGTTATGTGCCCATAACGGGAAGGAATTCGATTTTCCCTTTATAGCACGAAGAATGCTCATCCACAATCTGCCGCTTCCATCTAAACTAAATCTCTTCGGAAAGAAGCCCTGGGAGGTCCCTCATCTTGATACTCTTGAGCTATGGAAATTCGGGGATTATAAACATTTTACTTCTTTGAAGTTACTCACTAATATTCTTGGGATTCCCTCCCCAAAAGACGACATAACCGGCAGCGATGTGTGCAAGGTTTTTTATGAAGAAAACGATCCACAAAGAATAATTACCTATTGCGAAAAAGATGTGGTGGCCATCGCCCAGATCATTCTTAAATTCAGACAGGAAAAATTACTTGAAGAATCGGAAGTTATTTCGGTTTAATCCGAAGAGACTTCAATCTTATTCCGCTAAACTTCAGTTAAAACACCCCATTTACCTCTTTAAAAATTTGTAACTTTAAGATGGCTGATTTTTATGAGAACTTCGGCGATTAAATATTCTAACCAAAAACCCGAAAATTATGTATTTATACGTAGAAATGTGGAACGTTACCCGAAAATGGCTGGACCTTTCCACCGAAGAGCGGCGCAATGTTTTTAATAAAATGGAAGATAGAATATCTGAAATGAAGTCTCGTGGCGTAAAAAACCTTGGCTGGGCCCGAAACGATGAACATACCCCTTACCGCAGCGACTACCGTTATATGACGGTTTGGGAAATGCCTTCAAAAAAAGAAGTGAAAATGTTGGAAGAAAACTTAACAGATGCTGGTTGGTATAATTATTTTTCACAAGCTAATTCAAGAGGGGAGGTAATATCCCGTGAAGAGGCCATGGAATTCTTAATCAATATCAAGGAAACATCTACCTCTTTTCTCGATTCCTGAAAAAAATAACTGTCTGAAAAATTCCCTGAATTCCGGTTCTGAATTTTTCAGACAGTTACCACTATTATAATTTCATTTCAGGAATATCTCCTTCTACAATTAATTTGCCTTCCGTGGCTTGTTCTATTTCTGCTACACTTACGCCGGGAGCTCTTTCCAAAAGTTTAAACCCATCTTTAGTGACTTCTATGACTGCAAGATTGGTCACGATTTTTGTTACACAACCTACGCCGGTAAGGGGCAAAGTACAACGTTTCAGCAATTTAGATTGCCCTGCCTTATTGGTATGCATCATGGCCACGATAATATTATCGGCGCTGGCCACCAGGTCCATAGCTCCTCCCATACCCTTTACCATTTTACCCGGAATCTTCCAGTTGGCGATGTCGCCGTTTTCGGCAACTTCCATCGCCCCAAGGATGGTTAAATGCACATGTTTCCCCCTAATCATTCCAAAACTCATCGCTGAATCAAAAAAACTGGCTCCGGGAAGTGCTGTAATAGTTTGTTTACCTGCATTTATAAGATCGGGATCTTCTTCGCCTTCAAAAGGAAAAGGCCCCATTCCTAAGATTCCATTCTCACTCTGAAATTCTACTTCTATATCATCGCGTACAAAATTGGCCACCAGGGTTGGAATACCAATTCCCAGGTTGACATAGTAGCCGTCCTTAACCTCTTTTGCAATACGTTGTGCTATTCCGTTTTTATCTAATGCCATATTTATGATTTTTGTCTAAACGTGCGCTGTTCAATTCTTTTTTCGTAGTTTTTCCCTTCAAAGACCCTTTGCACGAAAATCCCTGGAATATGAATCTCATTTGGATCAAGTTCTCCGGGTTCTACGAGTTCTTCAACTTCTGCAACCGTGATTTTAGCTGAGCCGCACATTACCGGATTAAAATTTCTTGCTGTTCCTTTAAAGATCAGGTTCCCGGCTTTATCCCCTTTCCAGGCTTTCACGAAAGCAAAATCGGCTTTAAAGGCTCTTTCCAGCACGTACATTTTTCCGTCGAATTCACGAATTTCCTTGCCTTCTGCAACCTCAGTTCCGTATCCTGCGGGAGTAAAAATAGCAGGAAAACCCTGTTGAGCAGCCTGGCATCTCGCAGCCAGAGTTCCCTGCGGAATCAGCTCTACATCGAGTTCCTCACTAAGCATCTGCCGTTCAAATTCTTCGTTCTCCCCCACATAGGAAGAAACCATTTTTTTGATTTGTTTTTTGTGAAGCAATAAACCCAGGCCAAAATCGTCTACCCCGGCATTATTGGAAATACAGGTAAGTTCTTTAATATTTAAGCGAACAAGTTCTGAAATTGCGTTTTCAGGAATTCCCGAAAGGCCAAAGCCCCCAAGCATAAAAGTCATGCCGTCTTCAACACCCTTTAGGGCCTCCTGAACATTCTCTACAGTTTTTCGAATCATCGGTATAATTTTACCGAAAAATACGAAAATTAACCGCTAAGGGCAATGCTTTTGCGGCCTTAAATTATCTTATTCAGAATAATTTCAGGGAAAATTTATTGAATCTTAAAAATCAAGCTCATCAGGAAGGCTTTCTGAATTTTGTCGGTTTTCCTGTTTATAGTTTTCACAATTAACCTCTATAGAAAGATTCTCTGGCCTCGGAAAATCTTCCTGGGAAATCTCTAATTCCTCGTCGGCATACAGATCTTTCATATACATGCCCCAAATGGGCAAAGCCATAGTAGCACCCTGGCCATAAGTTATAGTAGGAAAGTGCACCGAACGATCTTCAGCACCAACCCATACCCCGGTTACCAGATTAGGCACAATTCCCATAAACCAACCATCACTCTGGTTTTGGGTGGTACCCGTTTTTCCCGCAATGGGATTTTTAAAATCATAAGGATAACCAGTTACCCCACGTTTGTAATGTTCGAGGTCTTTGGCATAAGTACCTCGTAAACGCACTCCAGAGCCATACTGGGTTACCCCTTCTAAAAGATTTACCGTGATATAGGCAGCCTCTTTACTAAGCACGTCGCGGGTTTCCGGAACGTTCTGGTAAAGCATAGTCCCATTTTTATCTTCAATACGGTTTACAATAACCGGCTTGATATAAACCCCTTCATTGGCGAAGGTACTGTAGGCCGAAACCATCTCAAACAAACTCATATCCTCAGTCCCCAAGGCAATTGCAGGTCCTGTAGAAAAGTTTTCGGTATCAATCCCAAGTTTACGAACCAGGTCCACTACAGGCCCCGGCCCCGTCTTATCAATAAGCCTGGCCGTAACAGTATTCACCGATTTTGCCAGGGCATTTTTCAGGGAGATCATCCCTTCATATTCATCACCCACATTTCTTGGAGACCAGTCCTTGATATTCCCGTATTTACCAGCTTCAATAGTAAAAGGATTAAGCGGTAAGGTATCACAAGGCGAAAGTTTTAACTGGTCTATAGCCGTAGCATACACAAATGGTTTAAAAGTAGAACCAACCTGTCTTTTTCCCTGTTTAACATGGTCGTACTTAAAATGCTTAAAGTTGGTGCCACCCACCCAGGCTTTTACCTCTCCCGATTGGGGCGTCATAGACATTAACCCTGCCTGCAAGAAACCTTTATAATAAAAAATGGAATCTTTTGGGGTCATAACGGTGTCCTTAGTACCATTCCAGCTAAACACCCTCATTTTTCTTTCCTTATCAAAAGAGGCCAGGATTTCTTCCTCCGATTTTCCCTGCGCTTCCATTTCTTTCCAGCGTACCGAGCGATGCATGGCGCTTCTCACAATTCTGTTAACCTCATCCTGGCTAATATCTCTGAAAGGAGCTGTTTTATTATTTTCATTTTGACGGTCGAATTCTTTCTGAAGATGGGAAATATGTTTTTTCACAGCTTCTTCGGCATACTCCTGCATTTTTGAATCTATGCTGGTATATATTTTAAGTCCGTCGCGGTAAATATTGTATTCTGTGCCGTCTGGTTTTGGATTTTTCTTAATCCAGTCTTTCATAAAGCCCTGAAGATAAACCCTAAAATATGTTGCCATACCCTCATCGTGGCCTTCCGGTGAGAAATCGAGGTTTAGAGGGAGTTTCTGCAGCGAATCCTTTTCCTTTTCTGAAAGGTATCCGTTTTTATACATCTGGACAAACACCTGGTTACGGCGTTGTTCAACCAATTCAGGTCTTCTTACCGGATTGTAAAGTGCCGCATTTTTAAGCATAGCCACCAGCACTGCAGATTCTTCTATATTCAGGTCTTTGGCTTCTTTTCCAAAATAGATTTTCGAGGCAGACCTGATTCCTACAGCCTGATACACAAAATCATATTTATTGAAATACATCGTGATGATTTCTTCTTTGGTGTACTGCCGCTCAAGACGTGTGGCAATAATCCATTCCTTTACTTTTTGCAAAACCCTGGCCATGGGATTGTTAGAAACCTGTTCGGTAAAGAGCAGTTTAGACAGCTGTTGGGTTATGGTACTTGCGCCACCGCGTGTTCCCAGGTAAACTGCAGCCCGAAGGGTGCCTTTAGCATCGATCCCGGCGTGTTTATAAAAACGCTCATCTTCAGTCGCGACAAGAGCTTTCACAAGGTGGTCGGGTAGATCGTCGTATTTAATTGGGGTACGATTCTCGCTGTAATACTTCCCAAGAGTTTCCCCATCAGAAGAAAAGATTTCTGTAGCGAGATTAGTTTCGGGATTTTCAAGTTCTTCAAAAGTTGGCATTTTTCCAAAAGCGCCCCAACTGGCTAGCAGAAAAATGAAAATAACAATTAATATCCCTAATCCGAAGAGGGTCCAGAACCCAAGAATGTAAGAGGATTTGCTTCGGGTAGTCTTTTGTGGTTTTTTAGGTGACTTGGCCATTTTATGCTGAAGTTATTCTGAAGTGTTTTCTATTCTGAAGCCAACGTGTGTGATTCCCCGTAGGTTGTCTATTCCGTCTACCTCGCCGTTTTTACGCATAGCGTGTCTAATATGTACCTGATATTTGCCCGGTTCATCAAAACGAACATTTTCCTTATACCAGAGTTTGTTTTCCTTTACATCACCAAAACCCTTGCCAAGCCATTCGCCCGAAGGTGTTGCCATCTCATATTCAAGAGTGTCGGTGATCACTTTTCCCTGCGGAAACCTAATTTCGGTTATCAGGAACAGGTTACTATAATTAAAATCGTTGTTATTTCTAATATTGATAAATAAATTATACGACCTAAGGGAATCTATTTTACCCAATTCAAAATTTATAACCGAGTCTTTATGCCACTCCCCTTTTACGGGCTTGTAATCATCAAAAACCCGTTTTTTATCACAACCGGCAAACATGCTAAAAACAAGTAATACTATTAAAAAAACGCTTATTTTATGCATTTTTAGACGGTTTACCCTTACGCTTCTTTTTGCGGTTCTTTCCGCGTGGTTTTTTCCCTTTAGGTTTATCGAAACGCGTTAAACTGTCCTGACCAACAACATTGTTGAAGTCTGGTTGTTTTTCGGTTTCTATTAACTGAACTTCAAATTCCTCCAGGCTGGCAACATCTTCCTTATTCTTATTGGATTGGATGATCTTATTAGCCTGCTGGGCAGTAATCTTATACCAGTTCATCCACTCCCCTTCATAGGCATACCAGAGAAAGCCCTGGAAAATATCTATTTTCTGGCAAACGGCCGTTCCTTTTTTGGTATAGAGCTTAGTATCTGTTCTGGGGAAGGCTTTAAGGGCTTCCAAATAAGTGTCCAGCTCGTAGTTAAGGCAACATTTTAGTTTACCACATTGCCCGGCAAGTTTCTGCGGATTAAGCGATAATTGCTGGTATCTGGCCGCCGAGGTACTCACCGACCTAAAATCTGTTAACCAGGTAGAACAGCATAACTCCCTGCCACAGGAACCAATTCCCCCCAGCCTTGAAGCTTCCTGGCGAAGACCTATCTGCCGCATCTCTATACGGGTATTGAATTCGCGGGCAAATTCCTTAATTAACTGACGGAAATCTACCCTATCATCGGCGGTATAATAAAAGGTAGCTTTAGAGCCATCTCCCTGAAATTCCACATCGCTTATTTTCATGCTGAGTTTAAGCCTGATAGCGATTTCCCGGGCGCGTTTTTTAATTGCTTCTTCCCTATTACGGTATTCCTCCCAAACATCGATGTCTTTTTGGGTCGCTTTTCTGTATATTTTAAGGACCTCCTCACTGTCGGGAGCTACTTTTTTCTTTTTCATCTGTACCCTAACCAACTCTCCAGCAAGACTTACCATTCCCACATCGTGGCCGGGCGAGGCTTCGGTGGCTACTACATCCCCCATACTCAGGCTAAGGTTTTCGGTATTTCTAAAGAAGTGTTTTCGACCATTTTTAAATCTCACTTCTACAAAATTGAAAGCTTCTACCCCCTGAGGGAGAGACATATTTGAGAGCCAGTCGAAAACACTGAGTTTATTGCAGGAATCTGTACCACAGGTTCCGTTATTCTTACATCCTTTAGGTTGACCGTCTTTGGTTGAGCAACTGCTGCAAGCCATAAATTATTTTATATATAGGAAGCCTTGCTAGTTTAGTGCTGCAGGCTTGTAGGTTTATAATTAGTTCTAAAAACGTAAATATACCAATATTAATTGGCTCTGTTAAAAGAACGCAGGCTTAGCTTTTATATTTTAAAACTTCAGAGCGTCCTTTTTTAAAGATCTTGTTGCTGTTGCCTTTACCTTTTCGTAATCTCTTCTGTTCCTCGTAGGGCAGGGCATTGATCTCCATACATTCTTCAGAACAGCAATTATTCATTTTCTCTGCGCATTCAGGGCACTGAATAAAAAGCAGGTGACAGGCTTCATTAGCACAATTCACGTGGGTATCGCAGGCCTTACCACATTGGTGACAACTGGCAATAACTTCTCCCGAAATACATTCGGAGCGGCGATGGTCAAAGACAAAATTCTTTCCTAAAAATTTATTTTCCAGCTGTTGGTTATTTACCTGTCTCGCATATTCTATAATGCCCCCTTCCAGTTGGTAAACGTTTTTAAAACCCTTGTGTTTATAGTAAGCGCTGGCTTTTTCGCAACGGATACCACCGGTGCAATACATCACCAGGTTTTTATCCTCCTTGTGTTCTTTAAGATCTTCTTCAATGATTGGCAGAGAATCCCTGAAAGTGTCCACATCTGGAGTTACCGCCCCCTCAAAATGCCCAATCTCACTTTCGTAATGATTTCGCATATCTACCAAAACCGTATTCGGGTCGCTGATTAACTCATTGAATTTAGCCGCATCAACGTGTACTCCTTTGTTTCTAACATCAAACGTATCATCGTTCAATCCATCAGCTACTATCTTTTTACGCACTTTTACCTTCAGCTTAAGGAAAGATTTCAGATCGTGCTCAATAGCGATATTAAGCCTCACTCCTTCGAGGAAATAAATGCCATCAATAAATTCTTTAAATTCATCAAAGCGTTTAGCAGGTACAGATAACTGTGCATTAATCCCCTCATGAGCCACATAAATTCGCCCGAGGACTTCCATTTGATCCCAGGCGATAAAAAGGTGATTTCTGAAAAGATGAGGATTTCCAATTTTTGCATACGCATAGAAAGAGAGTGTTAAGCGGTCTTCACCGGCCTCTTCTAACAAAGCTTCTCTTTCTTTAGCGCTTAATTTATTGTACAGTTGCATGCTATACTAATTTTATAAGGTTAAAGAAAATTTTTGCAAAGATAAACTTTAAACGCAGCAGAAAAAATGTTGTAATCTTAATTAAAACCAAAGGCTTTTTGGGGTTTGGGTTGTATTTTTTAGCCTTGTTTTACGGGTTCCGGGAATTAAATATTATTCCTTAGTAATCTCAGTTGCTAAAAAAACCAAGCTTTTATTAACCAGGAATTTATTGAGATTCTTATTCAACGTGAAAATGCTCCGAATTTAAAATTGTGATGCACCAAAACTTATAGTAATTTAGCAACTTTCATTTAATATTATAAAAATCATGAGCAACGATAAAGAAAAAGAAGCTAAGTTAAAGGCTCTAAAGCTTACCCTGGATAAAATGGACAAAACCTACGGAAAAGGTACGGTGATGAAAATGAGCGACCAGGCCGTAAGCGATGTAGATGCGATATCTACAGGATCCCTGGGGCTGGATCTGGCACTGGGCGTTGGAGGTTATCCGCGCGGAAGAGTGATTGAAATTTACGGACCAGAATCTTCAGGTAAAACTACATTAACTCTGCATGCAATAGCCGAAGCTCAAAGAGCCGGCGGCATCGCGGCCTTTATTGATGCCGAACATGCTTTTGACCGTTTCTATGCTCAAAACCTGAATGTAGATATCGAAAACCTCATCATCTCTCAGCCCGATAACGGGGAGCAGGCACTGGAAATTGCGGATAACCTTATCCGTTCTGGAGCTATTGATATAATCGTGATAGATTCGGTAGCCGCACTTACCCCAAAAAGTGAGATAGAAGGTGAAATGGGTGATTCTAAAATGGGGCTGCACGCCAGATTGATGTCTCAGGCACTAAGAAAACTTACTTCCTCGATTAGCAAAACCAATTGTACGGTAATTTTCATCAACCAGTTAAGAGAAAAAATTGGGGTGATGTTCGGAAATCCCGAAACTACTACCGGTGGAAACGCCCTTAAATTCTATGCTTCAGTAAGACTCGACATAAGACGTTCTACTCAAATTAAAGATAGCAACAGCAATGTGATGGGTAATAAAACCCGTGTAAAAGTTGTAAAAAATAAAGTTGCACCTCCGTTTAAAACCGCCGAATTCGACATTATGTATGGCGAGGGAATTTCTAAAATCGGAGAGGTCATTGATGTGGGAGTAGATTACGAGATCATCAAGAAAAGTGGCTCCTGGTTTAGTTACGAAGACACTAAATTGGGCCAGGGACGCGATGCCGTAAAGATCTTGCTGAAAGACAATCCCGATCTTATGGAGGAACTTGAGGTCAAGATAAAAGAGGCCATAAAAATCGCCAACGAGTAAAAAATAAAATCCCTTTTTTTAAGGGATTTTTTTTATTTCAATACGCAACCATTTGAAGTTAATTGCATCTACTAAGTAGATCTAAAACATTAACATCTAATTCAAAAAATAAAAATTGAAATGAAAAAATTTGCATTTTTACTAATGATTACTTTTAGCCTGGCTAGTTGCAGCCTAGAAGACGATGGCCCTAACACATTGCTGGAGTTCGCTGAAATCACCGAGGTAGATTTACCGGAATATTTCGAGAGCGGAGAGTCATACGATATTGTTGTTACATATTTATTACCTTCAGCCTGTCATACTTTTAATGGTTTTGATGCCCGCCAGGGACAGGGGTCAAACAGCAACGAAATATTCATAGGGGTGGTAACTTCCTATGATGCTAACTTGGCCCAATGTAACAAAGAGGAGGATAATCTCTCAAGGGAAGCTACCTTAAAGGATGTAACCATCACTGGAGAAGTTGGCACTGTGTACACCTTCAAATTCTGGGTGGGCCAGGATTCTTCAGGAGAAACGCAGTATTATACTGTAGAGGTACCGGTGGAAGACCCAGATGCTCCGGGCGAAGAAGAGGAATAAAAAATAAAGCTAATAATGCGTAACACCTCAGCAAAAAAGTGGGTTTAGACAAACTCATACGAAAGTGTAAAAAACAGGATATAAAGGCACAGGAGGAGCTCTACCGCTTATACGCGGGAAAGCTCTTCGGGCTGTGCCTTAAATATTCCAACAATTATCAGCAGGCACAAGATAATCTGCAGGATGGTTTTGTAAGCATATTTAAAAAAATATCACAGTACCAGGATAAAGGTTCCTTCGAAGGTTGGATGAAACGCATTATCATCAATACCGCCCTTCAGAAACACCGAAAGGAAAAATTCCTGGATATTATTAATGAAGATCTGTTAGAAGAGCAGGAAATTGAGATCGAGGAAGAAGACCTGCCTGTAGATTTTCTTCTAAAACTCATACAGGAACTGCCGCCGCGCTACCGCGAAGTCTTTAACCTGTATGTTTTAGACGGTTATTCCCACAAAGAAATATCTGCCTTACTGAGTATTTCCCAGGGAAGTTCCAAATCTAACCTTGCCAGAGCCAGGGGAATTTTGAAAGAACGAATTGAAAACCACCAAAATAACAACTCGGTGCGCTCATTATGAAAGAGAATAAGAACATAGACCGGCTTTACCAGGAGAAATTCAAAGATTTTGAAGCTACTCCCCCACCTGAGGCATGGAAAAATATCGCTGATCGCCTGGAAGAGGATAAACGAAAAAAGCCCTTAATTCTCCCTATCTGGTATAAAATAGCAGGAGCTGCAGCGGTCCTGGCCATACTTTTATCTGGGGGATATTTTATTTATCAGAATAATTTCTTCGGAAATACACCGGGGCTGGTCTTGGAATTAGAAGATATTAAACGCCCTTATATTAATACTACCTTCGAAAATAAAACCCTCACCGAAACGGGCAATCTTCTTCAAAAAATAATTTCAGATAAGCGGGAACACAAATCCTCCAGTCATCCTCTGGTATCTGAAAACAAAGGCCTTGTAGCTTCCAGGCCGGAAACTAAAAATGAAAAAACTTCAGGAGATAAGTCTTCGGAAATAGGGGAAAGTAATGAAAAGCCTATCGATCAAAACACAAGTCTCGCTGAAACAGAAGATTTTTCAGAGAAAGGCATAAATGAACATTTAGAAGACAGGGAGAATTCAACTTCAAACAATGCTTCAGGCTCCACCAGTCTTATTGCTGGCAAAACTGAACCCGAGGCTCAAAAAGAGAAAGACACTATCGCTAATAATGCTTTCGCTTCTCTCGAAAATGAAAATAAGGACGGCGAAAAAGAAAAGGATGAGATGGAGACGGGAAAAAGCAGGTTGAGTCTAAGTACTTTTGCAGCGCCTGTAGTTTATGATAATTTTGGAAAAGGTAATCCTATAGACCCTCAATTTGCCGGGAATCCTTCGAGATCGAATTTAACGATGGCTTATGGTGTAAATGTTTCCTATCAATTATCTGATAAATTAAAGATAAGATCAGGGATAGGAAAAGTGGCTATGAGCTATGATATACAGGAGGTAATGTTTTCGGCAGCACTTATCCCTAATGCCATTGCCAGTATAGACTATAGCCCCGAAGGGAGCAATTTTCAAATACAAGGTAATTCGGGAAGAGACAGTTATTCTTCAGTAGAAAATTCATTCGCCCCCGAAAGTGCTTCCCTGGCAAGGTTAGGAGAGCTCAAGCAAGAGTTTGGTTATATTGAAATTCCCCTGGAAATAGAGTATAAACTTATTGATAAAAAAGTGGGGCTAAATATTATTGCAGGAGGTAGCAGTCTAATTTTAGATGAAAACTCGCTGTTGCTCAATTCCAATAACCAAAGTGCTCATTTAGGTAAAGCCAATAATATTAATGATTTGAGTTTTAGTGCCAATATGGGAGTAGGGGTGGATTATAAACTCACAGAAAAACTTAAATTAAACCTGGAGCCTATATTCAAATACCAGATCAATACTTTTAATAACACCCAAAACCTCCAACCTTATTATTTTGGGATTTATTCTGGTTTAAGCTATAAATTTTAATTTTTACTCCTTTGACGAACCGGAAACTCGCAGAGCTTTTACTTCTGCATAGATTGCAGATCTTCCAGGATAAGTTGGCGTGTTCGCATCTTAAGTTCACGGCGATCTTCCTGAGATTTCCCTACAGTAGAAATTAGATCGTGAACCTTAACTCTTAATGGTCCCGGAGCACCAATAAAAAACCGGTAAGGAAAGCGTTTCTTATTATCATAAAAAGTAAAAGGCACAATAGGGATCTGGTAATCGATGGCGATCCTGAAGGCACCATCTTTAAAATTATCCAGTAGCAAGGTATAATCATCCGGCACCCCTCCTTCCGGAAAAATACAAATACTATTTCCTTGATTGAGGCGACGTTGAGCTTCACTAAAGACCCTGTGCTTACTCTGGTTGCAACTACGATCTACCAAAATACAGGTTCGGCGGTAAAAAAAACCGAACAGGGGTATTCGGGCCAGTTCCTTTTTTCCTACAAAAATAAACGGGTGTTTAATCACAGCCAACATCAGCATAATATCTATCATAGAAGTATGGTTGGCCACCAGCATATAGCTATTCCCGTTTGTAAGTTTAACCGGGGATTTGCAAACCGGGTAAAGCCCCATTCCGTATAAAATGCTCTTTGCCCATATTCTCGCACAAAAATAGTACTGAGGATAAAACCTTTCTGAAGCGGTAAAAATGAGCAAAAAAGGTAGCATTATGACTATTGGAACAACCATTAATACATAAAACCAAATTCGCCAAAGGGCAATTGCCGTTCTTTTAAGTATACCCATGGAGGTCAAAAATACTAAATTGAAGTGAGTGTCTTCCCCAAAAAAATTATCTTTGTGAAAAATCAGAAAAAGACAATGTCCAGAATACTTACCGGAGTTCAGAGCACAGGAACTCCTCATCTTGGAAACCTGTTAGGTGCCATTCTTCCTGCCATTAAAATGGCTAATCAGCCTCAAAACGAATCTTTTATTTTTATAGCCGATATGCATTCGCTCACACAAATTAAGGATGCTGAAACACTTAGGCATAACACCTACTCTGTTGCTGCAACCTGGCTTGCCTGTGGAATAGACATTGAAAAAACTGTTTTTTACCGCCAGAGCGATATTCCCCAAACCGCAGAACTAGCCTGGTATTTAAGTTGCTTTTTTCCATACCAACGCTTAACCCTGGCCCATTCTTTTAAGGATAAATCTGACAGGCTTGAGGATATTAACGCTGGACTTTTCTCCTACCCAATGTTGATGGCCGCTGATATTCTTCTTTATGATGCTGAAATCGTGCCCGTAGGAAAAGATCAGTTACAGCATCTGGAAATAACCCGCGATGTGGCCTCAAGATTCCATAATCAAATGGGGGAAGCTTTCGTAATCCCTGAAGCCAAAGTACAGGAAAACACTATGTATGTTCCCGGCACGGATGGCGGAAAAATGAGTAAATCGCAAAACAATACCATCAATCTTTTTCAACCCGATAAAAAGCTTAGAAAACAAATTATGGGCATAGAAACCGACAGCACCCCGCTGGAGGAACCAAAAAACCCTGATTCCTGCAATGTTTTCGCACTCTATAAACTTGTAGCCTCTGAAACACAAATCGCTAAAATGCGTGAAAATTATGAAGGCGGGGGCTATGGATACGGTCACGCAAAGCAGGAACTTTATGAAGTTTTAACCGATAGATTTAAAGAAGTAAGGGAGAAATATGATTATTATATGAATAACCTTGAGGCCATTGACAAAGCGCTGGCAGTAGGCGCCGAAAAAGCATCTGTAGTTGCTAATGAAGTCTTAAACCGGATTAGAAAAAAACTGGGTTATTAAATAAGTTCAAATAGCTTTCCGGGCAAGGGTCTTATCACGCCTTTCAACTCAAGATTAAGCAAAATTCCTGCTGCTTTAAAAGTAGGGAAATTGCAATTGAGGGCAATACTGTCTAATTGTGCTTTTCCGCGATCTTTAAGGAAATTATAAATACTCTTTTCGTCCCCTTCCAATTCAACGAACAGCTGCTTTTGGACGGGTGGGACTTTGGTTTCCAATTCCCAGTTCAGCATATATAAGAGATCTGCCGCAGAGCTTAATAAGTGTGCATTCTGAGATTTTATTAGGTTATTACAACCTTTGCTAAATGCATCGGTTGGGCGGCCGGGAACGGCAAAAACCTCCCGGTTATAGGAATTTGCAATATCGGCTGTTACCAGAGAGCCTCCTTTTTCCGCACTTTCAATCACGACTGTGGCTTCGCTCAAACCCGCTATAATCCGGTTGCGTTTTAAAAAATTATTACGATCAAATTTATCGGTACTCCAGAAATCGGTAAAAAATCCCCCGTTTTCCTCAATTGGTTTTACATATTTTTTGTGCACTTTAGGATATATTTGGTTTAAACCGTGAGCGAGACAGCCTATGGTTTGGAGATTATGCTGAAGCGCTGCTTTTTGAGCTGCAATGTCAACCCCATAGGCAAAACCCGAGACTATCACCGGATCTAAGGGGCTAATTTCTTCAATGAAATTTTCGCAAAATGCGAGAGCCTGTGCCGTAATTTGTCTGGTCCCAACTACGCTAATAATTCGTCTGTTAGTTAGGTTGATATTTCCCCTGGAGAAAAGTAGCACTGGGCCGTCTAAGCAATGCTTTAATTTATCAGGGTAATTTTCTTCCTGAAAATAATGCGTATTTATCTTATTATCCTCTATGAACCTTAACTCCTCTTCGGCAGCCTTCAAATGATTTTCACTTCTAAACTCATTCAGCTTAGTCCTGCCTATTCCTTCAATTTTTAGAAGGTTTTGGGTTTTCTCTTTTATCACCGCTTCCGCAGAACCCAGACGTCTTATTAATTTCTTGGCGCTGCTATCTCCCAGGTTAGGAATATGTTGCAAGGCCAGAACGTATAATAAATCTGAAGCGTTCATAAATTCATTTTCAACTAAATTTACAGAAAAAAGATTTGTTAATAAATATTCTTTAGGTAACTTTAGGAACCCTCATAAAACCTGTTATTTTTGCGCCAATGAATATAATAAACCACATCCAGGACTTACTTTATCGTTACGAATGCGTGATCTTGCCCGGTTTCGGGGCTTTCCTTTCCCAGAGACAACCGGCCTATATCAAAGAAGATACGGGAGCATTTTACCCTCCTAAAAAGCTTGTTTCCTTTAATGGGCAGCTCGTAAAAAGTGATGGTTTACTTGCAAATTATATCTCTGAAGCCGAAAATATCTCTTACCCTGCTGCGGTAAACCGCATTGCAGTTTTTGTGGATACCCTGGAAAAATCTTTGGTTAGCGATGGGGTGGTAGAACTTGAGAACATTGGTAAGTTCAGCTATTCCAAAGAGGATAATCTTCAGTTTGAACCGGTTCAAAAACTTAATTATCTTACGGATTCTTTTGGTTTGGAAAGCATTAATGCTGGAAAGATAAATCGTGAAGTCTATAAAAAACAGGTGGAAGAAATAGAGGAAAAAGCTCCAATTAATTTCACCCCGGAAAGAAGAAAAACACCTGCTCTCCTTAAATACGCCGCCGTTGCTGTAATAGCACTTGGTCTTGGAGGCTTTGCCGGTCTTAACATCTACAGTGATCAGGTAACAAAACATAACCTGGCAGAACAGCAGGAAGCCCAGGATCAACTTCAACAGCAAATTCAACAGGCAACTTTTGTAATAGACAACCCCTTACCTGCTATTACCTTTAACATAGAAAAGCAATCGGGTAATTACCATGTGGTTGCCGGAGCCTTCAGAGTAGAGGAAAATGCCAGGAAGAAAGTTGAAGAGCTACGAAAGGAAGGTTATAAAGCGAGGCTAATAGATGTCAATAGATTCGGTTTACATCAGGTAGTTTATCAAAGTTTGCAAACCCGCAGTGAAGCTTTAAAAACACTACGGGAAGTTAAAAAATTCAATGAAGCCGCCTGGCTGCTTATTCAGGAACTTTAATAGGATTTTAGGCTTTAATTGATCGAAGCACCTTATTTTTGCCGAAAATTTGGCAATATGCAAGCAAAATATCCTAAAGAATCCCGTACTACGCTTACCGATCTGGTTTTACCCAGTGAAACAAATCCGTTAAACAATTTATTTGGTGGCGAACTACTGGCCAGGATGGATCGTGCCGCAAGTATTGCCGCCCGCCGTCATAGCAGGCGAATTGTAGTTACCGCCTCGGTAAATCACGTAGCTTTTAATAAAGCAATTCCTCTTGGAAGCGTAGTAACTGTAGAAGCAGCCGTCTCCCGGGCATTTAAATCTTCTATGGAGATCTTTATTGATGTTTGGGTGGAAGACCGGGAAAGTGGTAATCGCACCAAAGCCAACGAGGCTATATATACTTTTGTAGCGGTAGATGAGACCGGGGCTCCTGTGACTGTGCCTCCACTGGAACCAGAAACCGAGCTCGAGAAGCAACGTTATGATGCCGCTCTTCGAAGAAAACAACTCAGCCTGGTACTTGCCGGCAAAATGAAGCCTCAGGACGCTACAGAGCTTAAAGCGCTGTTTGAGGATAAAAAGTAATTTATTAGGTTACATTTCAACGATCCAGTCGGCAGGATTCATTTTCTGGGTATTTTTATAAATCAGGAAATGCAATGTTGTTTTACCGGTGCTACGGCTGGTAGCTACTTCGCCTAATTCCTGTCCTGTACTTATTACATCGCCGCGTTTCACAAATACTTTAGATAAGTTGTTGTAGATGGTTAAATAATCGCCGTGACGAAGCATCACCGCCTTATTGGCTCCTTTTACCGCCTGCACCTCACTTACTGTCCCATTAAAAACTGCCCGGGCCTTACCGTTATTATCTGTATCAATACGCACACCATTACTGTTAATGCTAATAGATTTCACAACCGGATGTGGCTGCCTACCAAATTTCAGGGTCACAACCCCTGTGCGCACAGGCCAGGGTAGTTTTCCTTTATTCTTAATAAAATCGGCCGCCAGAGCCTTTGCTGCCGGGGTTAACTTATAGGTATCCCTGGATTCTGAACCGCTCTCTTTATTGTCTTTAGCAATAGAAGCTCTAATCATTTCTTCTATCTGCTGGTCTATTTTATTAATTTCCTGTTGCTTTTGCCTAATCTGCGACGCGAACTGGCTTTCCTTACTTCTAATGGTTTTCATTAACTCCCGCTGCGCTATCCGGTTTTTTTCTAGCTCGGCGCGGGTTTGCCTGTTCTCGGCTATAAGTTTATCCTTTTCTTGCTTTTGATTAACCAGATCTTTATTTAATTGCTGAAGCTCGGCCGCACGTGCCTGGATCTCGTCTCCCTGTTGCTTTCTATATGCCGTGTATTGCTTCATATACTGAAGCCTTTTGTAGGCCTGAAGAAAATTCTCTGAAGACAGGAGAAACATTATCCTGCTGTTGGTAGATTTACTCTTATATGATTTTTCGATCATACGGGCATAATCTTCCTTTAGCGCCTCGAGTTCTTTGCGCAAGCGCCCTATCTTGCTCGTGTTTGAGTTGATCTCACGGGTAAGCAGGTTCGCCTGCTGATTGGTAACTCTTATTAAATTTTCGGTGCTTTTTATCTGTTGATCGAGAACCTGAACCTCGCTTAAGACCGAACGCTCTTTTTGCTTATTACTGCTCCTTAATTCGTTGATCCTTTTTATTTCACTGCGCAATTCCTGCCGGCGCTTCTCGAGGTCTTCACGAGAGGTTTGAGCATTTGCAGGCAGATTCAACAAAATTATACATCCGAAGATCAAAAAGGAATATGTGAACTTTTTTAGCTTCATTCTACACTTATTTCTTCATAGCCTGAAGGAATTTCAAAAGGAAAACTAACAGCTGTGTTAACTTCCAGAGAGCGGTAAGTCAATTCAATATGAGTGCTATTAGCCCCTTCGTTGGCGATAATACTAATATCACGGGGAAAAAGTTTTCCTGAAACTTCCTGGTAACCGGAATAGGTGACGGTTACGCTACGATTTTCTCCCTCCTGGGCCAGTTGCTGCGCTTCTGCCTTCAAATTCCCGGTATTGAGCAAAAACATTTTTTTTATTAGATCGTCTTTAACCGGTAAGAACTGATAACCTCTTGGCGTTTGGGAAAATTTGTACTCCTCTGTTCGCAGATCATATATAGCCTGACCCAGTAACAGGTTTTGAAGTTTTTCGAAATCCAGGGGAGTTCCCAGGATATCACTAAGCAAGCTGAAATCACCTTCAAAATAGGTCTTCCCGATTTTTTCGTAATAGCTTACACTACTTGGGGTTATATAGGCCTTGGCCATTGGAAAACCTAGAACTGTCGCACTAATCCAAATCTCCTTATCCTTGGCCATTCTGAAATTTAAGTTGACTGTTTGAGTCTTATCTTCAGTTTGATAGACAGTACGAAGCCTTGCAGTTAGTGTCTCAAAATCAGGTTCATTTTCGTAATGCTTCGCTATAATTCCTGATGCCTCTGCGTTTTTGGTAGCTATCCCTTTTTTTGCACGCCCGCTTCCGCAGGAGATCACAAAAGCACTTAATAAAATTAATACAACTATCCTTCTAATCATTTATTCCAATTCTTTTAATAATTCTTCCGCCTTTTGTTTATATCGGGTTGCTTTTTCATCATTTCCCAATCCGCTATTTGCTATGGCGAGTTGGTTATAAAAATCAATTTCCTGCCTTGTATTGTCAATTAAATAATCGAGACCAAATGTAAGTATTTCTTCTGCTTCGGCGTACTCCTCCAGATTATTTAGGGCAACCCCCTGTAGGAGATAGAAAAAGGGCTGAGCCGGAAAAATCTCCATAGCCTCCTGGCTAAGATCCCTCGCCTTTTCATTCTGACCTGCTTCAATTTGTATAAGCAGGGTGTTTTTAATAAGTTCGAAGTTATCAGGATTCTGGGCAATTCCTTTTTCAAAAAACCTTAAGGCTTCTTCTTTTTTATCATTTTTCAGATAAAATTTTCCGAGCTGCTCGTATAATTTAGGAGCATCTTCCCATTCGATAAGGTTTTGGCTCACCTCCAGTAATTCCTGTTCATACCCGGGATTATCTTTCACAAATAGCAAAAAGTCATTAAGGACTTTAAATTTAGACTCAGGGTCTATCTCTTCGCTTTCAAAGACAATCTTCATGGAATTTACCGCTGCATCAGGTTTGTTTCGATCCAGATAAAATTTGTAAAGTGCCAGGTGTACCAGGCGGCTCCCCGGATTTGTCTCCAGCAGTTCCATCGCGGTTTGAAAAGCTTCTTCCTCATTTCCCTGTTCACTGTAAATATAGATCAGGTTAAGGTAATTTTGTTCGTTCTCAGGATCCTGTGCGATCCCTTCCTCTAGATTTTCAATTTGTGCCTCGGTGTTGCCGGTTCGGGCATAAATTTGCCTACGCATGATGGTTCTGTAGTCATTAACTCCCTCTTCTTCGTCGAGTTCATCAAGAACCTTTAATGCTTCCTCATATTCTTCATTGAGCATATAAAGATTGGCAAGATCTTCCTTATAATCGGGATTGAATTCCATCAATTCCCTCACACTTTCAATGGCCAGTTCAAAATCCCCGGTACTGCGATAGGTATGAAAAAGCTCCACGAGGATGTCTTCCCGCCGGTCCAGTTCCAGCGCTTTTTTATAGCTGTCCAGCGCCATTTCAAAATCTTCCAGCTCGCGATAATTTTTACCTAATTCAAAATAGACCACGGCATTATTGGGTTCTAAATCAAGGCAGGCCTCGAGGGCAATTATCGCTTTTTCATAGTTTTCAATGGCTTTTTGTTTAAGAGCTTCAAAAAAATGTTCCTGAAATTCATCGGTGACATTTCCGAGATCATCCTCATTTACCTCCTCTACGATAGCTTTCTTATCCTGAGCCATCACCGGCTGAAGAAAGAAAATACACAGCAGAAGCAAGTAAAGCAGATTTTTCATAACATTTTTTTGAAGCCTCAGGCTTTTTAAAAGGAGCTACTCTAAAACTGAATAATCTCCAATGCTAACCTGGGTAAACTCCCCGTTGAATTTAGCATGATTTCCTATCATAGCATTATCCAGATTTGCATTTTTTATTTCTGAAAAATTCTGAATAAGACTGTTTTTTATTGTTGAATTCTCAATTTTAGTGCCATCCCCTACTGAAACATTTGGGCCAATCTTAGCATTGAGTAATTCCACATTCTCCCCAATGAAGCAGGGTTCGGTAATTTCAGAATTTTTGATTTTAACATATTTAGAGACGAGGTCCTTTCCTTCCTGATGAAGGAAATTTAGCATCCGGCCATTAGTTTCAACCGTCACGTTTTTATTGCCACAGTCCATCCACTCATCTACCTGGCCGGGAACAAAGCGAAGGCCATTGGCTCTCATCGCCTCAATTCCATCATTGATCTGATATTCGCCACCACGGGTTAATTTTTTGTCCAATACCCCCTGTAGTTCATTTTTAAGTATCGATACATCCTTGAAGTAATAGATCCCAATCACCGCCAGGTCTGAAACAAAGGTTTCTGGTTTCTCTACAAGGTCAATGATCTCGTTGTTCTGGTTAAGTTGTACTACGCCAAAAGCTTCAGGATTTTCTACCTTTTTGACCCAAATTACGCCATCGGCTTCTTTATCGAGGGTAAAATCTGCTTTAAAAAGCGTATCTGCATATGCTATTACTGCAGGACCTTCAAGGGATTCTTTAGCGCACATTATAGCGTGCCCTGTGCCCAAAGGTTGATCCTGATAATAAATTGTTCCTTTTGCTCCTAAACTCTCGGCTATAGCTTTCAAATCGGTTTCTACTTTATCGCCAAAATCCTCAGCGATCACGAAAGCGATCTCGTCTATTTTTTCATCCAGCACCCCGGCAATATCTTCTACCAGGCGGTGTACTATTGGTTTTCCAGCAATAGGGATTAATGGTTTTGGTACTGTTAAGGTATGTGGGCGAAGTCGCGAACCACGACCTGCCATTGGTACTATAATTTTCATAGGTTTAATTTGTGACTCCCAAAATTACAGGGAATCTTCTGTTAATATTAATTTTCCGCACAACCGGTTATTTCCGGTTAAATTATATTCTTATTTATGACCCGTACTGCCAAATCCGCCGGCACCTCGGGTGGTCTCTTCAAGAACTTCTACTTCCTCCCAGGTAATATGTTCGTGTTTAGCAATAACCATCTGGGCAATTCTTTCGCCGTTTTCGATAGTGTAAGCCTCATTGGAAAGATTTACCAGAATCACCGCTATTTCTCCACGATAATCGGCATCTACTGTACCCGGGGAATTTAAAACTGTGATTCCTTTTTTAGCGGCGAGACCACTTCTTGGTCTAACCTGTGCCTCGTATCCTACCGGTAACTCCATAAAAAGTCCGGTTTTTACAATTGCACGCTCAAGTGGTTTAATAGTTATTGATTCTGATATATTTGCACGCAAATCCATACCCGCAGAAGCTTCAGTCCCATAGTGAGGCAGATTATGCGCCGATTTGTTGATAATTTTAACTTTCATTTATTTAATTTTAAAAGTTGATTTAAAGACAAATGCCTGTTACTTTATTAGTTCTTGTACCTGTTTCCTTTCATTAAAAAATGCTACCAAAAGGAATCCCAAAACCAGGGCCGAACCGGCGATATAGTTTTCCCTGAAAAAGGCAAAGGAAATTATGGAAAAGCCGGTAGACAACAACAGGTAAAAAGCTATTTTTTTAACGTTATAAGGCACCGGATAGTATTTTCTTCCGAGGAAATAAGAAATTACGGCCATACTTGCATAAGCCGCAAGAGTAGCCCAGGCGGCCGCGATAAAACCAAGTACCGGAATGAGGACAATATTGAATAAAACGGTAATAATGGCTCCAAAAATAGAAATATACATCCCCATTCTCGTCTTGTCGGTAAGTTTATACCATACCGAAAGGTTATGATAGATTCCTAAAAACAGGTTAGCAAGCAGTACGATAGGCACGATAGAAAGCGCTATCCAATAATCGCTGTTGCGGATTATGAGTTCCTTGAAAATATCTATAAAAGCCACCAGGAACAGTAGAATAAAGCTTCCTGCAATCACAAAATAAGTAAGGATAAGGGAATAGGTCTTTTTTGCATTTTCAGCCTTAGCCTGATTGAAAAAGAAAGGTTCGGCGCCAAGCTTAAAAGCCTGCACGAAAATAGTCATAAACACGGCCAGTTTGTAACAACCCGCATATGCTCCCATAACTTCATCAGAAATCATATCCTTAAGCAGCAGTTTATCCAAATTTTCATTGATCACAAAAGCAAGTCCTGCAAACATAACCGGCCAGCCGTAATGCCACATCTTCTTCAGCAAGGAAAAACTGAAATCTATCTTTGTTCTGAAGAAATACGGCAATAAAATCAAAAATGTAACCGCACTGGCAGCAAGGTTGGCAAGGAAAATATATCCCACCTTATCGGCATCGGAATAATTATTAAGAATAATCTGAGGCGTAGATCCCGGAAATCTTTGAACCCACCATAGAAAATAAAAATTCAGCAACACCACAATCGCAATATTGATAATTTTCACTCCGGCAAATTTAACCGGTTTATTAGAAGCACGTAGCCAGGCAAAAGGTACTACTACAAGGGTATCCAGTGCAAGGATTCCCAAAAGGATATTGAAGTAAAATGGCTGCAGATCCAGAAGGCCAAAAATATAATCTCTAAAAAGAAAGACCAGGATAAAAAAGAAAAGCGTTGTCACGGAAAGTGTGATGAAAGCCGTAGAAAATACTTTCCCCTTTTCTTTAGAATGGCTAAAAAACCTAAAAAAAGCGGTCTCCATTCCATAGGTTAGGATCACGTTAAAAAACGCCGCCCAAACATAAAAAGTAGTGTTTATGGCATAGTTTCCCGTACTAAGGGCAGCAGTGTGCAGGGGGACCAAGATAAAGTTCATTAACCTGGGAAGCACCGTGGCAAAACCGTAAATTATAGTGTCCTGAAAAAAGCGTTTTAAAGTACTCAACCGGAGACCTGTTTTGTCGTCAAGATATTAATTTCTTTGCTCTATTCCGGTTAACTTATAGTATTTTGTCTTATCGGTTTGTTTGAATACAAGGATAGCTTCATCTTCTTTAATTTCAAACGGACTCTTTTCGGGAGCTTGTGGAGCTTTATTGCCGTATTCTTCTTTAGGATCTTCATGCATGATCTTATCTCCTTTTCCCAAAGCAAAGGAAGCTACATAAAGATTAGGTTTCTCTGCATCCAACTGCAGGGGGGAATGCATCCCGCGAAAATAAACACTTTCCAACTGCACCCTGTTTTCCTGAATAACAGCTACAGGAATGTAGAGATCTAAGCCATCTTCGGTTTCAGAATAATAAACCTCATTGAACTGAGCCGGAGCTCTTTCCTGAAGTTCTTTATTACTGCCGCAGCTGCTTAAAACACTTAAAAGTACTATACTGAATAGAAAAAAGGGAGCTTTCATAATCAAGGATTTTGTGATTTTAAAGTTACAAAAACAAAAGATATACCAAATAAATAAACCCTGCCGTTAGACAGGGTTTATTAACGGAAAGAAATTCCGCTTATTTTATATAATTAGCCATTTAGGGCTTCGGCTCCACCAACGATCTCAAGGATCTCATTGGTAATAGAAGCCTGTCGGGCTTTGTTGTAAGATAATTTAAGATCATCTCTAAGCTCTGTAGCATTCTCTGTCGCTTTGTGCATGGCTGTCATTCGTGCGCCGTGTTCTGAAGCGAAGGAATCTCTAAGGGCTTTGAAGAATTGCATCTTCAATGACTTAGGAATAAGATCTTTTACGATTTCCAGTTTTGAAGGTTCAAAAATATAATCCAGTTGTTTGTTTTCTTCAGAATCGAATTGCTCGATAGGCAAAAACTGCTCATGCTGAACAATTTGAGTTGCAGCATTTTTAAACTGGTTGTACATTAAAACTATCTTATCATACTTCTCATCAAGGAAAAGTTGCATTAGTTCTTCAGCAATGACTGAGGCATTCTCAAAGCTTAGATCATCAAAGACTTCATTGTTATTCTTATAGATATCATACTCTTTTTTAAGAATATCATTCGCCTTTTTCCCAACGGTATAAACATCTACATTTTTAGCTTTGTAATCGTTTTTAGCCTTGTATTTTACGGCCTTAATTACATTGGTGTTAAAAGCACCTGCTAACCCCTTATTTGACGAAACAGCAACGATTAACACATTGTTTACCTCACGCTCCTCGGCGTATTTACTGCTGGTATCATCATCTAAGGTAGCACTTAAATCCTGTAGCAATTGGGTCAACTTCTCAGAATAAGGACGCATTTGGGTAATGGCATCCTGAGCTCTGCTTAACTTTGCAGCCGATACCATTTTCATGGCACTGGTAATCTGCATGGTTGATGAGACCGAAGTAATCCTGCTACGTAAATCTTTTAAGTTTGCCATAAGTTTCTTTATGTCATTCCCTCGAAGGAGGGAATCTTTAATTCTCTATGAGATTTCCGTCTTCGCGGAAATGACAATATCTTATTTTTTATACTTCTCTGAAATCTCCTTAGCTACCTGCGTAAGGGTATCAGTAATTTCGTCGGTTAATTTACCTGATTTAAGACCATCTAACACATCCCTGTGCTTTGTGTCAAGAAACTCCAGGTAATCCTTTTCAAACTCCTTAACCTTTTCTACAGGAACATCTCTTAATAGGTTTTTAGAACCTGCGAAGATAATCGCAATCTGGTTTTCTACCGGATATGGATCGTTTTGCCCCTGTTTAAGAATTTCTACGTTTCGCTTACCTTTTTGAATAACCCTTAAGGTAGCAGGGTCAAGATCTGAACCGAACTTAGCAAAGGCTTCTAATTCACGAAACTGTGCCTGGTCAAGTTTAAGAGTTCCGGCAACTTTCTTCATCGACTTGATTTGCGCCGAACCACCTACACGAGATACAGAGATACCTACATCAATTGCAGGACGCACCCCCGAGTTAAATAGATCGGAAGTAAGGAAAATCTGCCCATCGGTGATCGAGATCACGTTAGTGGGAATATATGCCGAAACGTCTCCTGCCTGGGTTTCAATAATTGGAAGTGCTGTTAGGGATCCTCCACCTTTTACCTTATCTTTTAAAGGGTCGGGTAGATCGTTCATTCCTTTAGCGATATCATTGTCATCAATCACTTTAGCCGAACGCTCAAGTAATCTTGAGTGAAGGAAGAAAACATCTCCAGGGTATGCCTCACGTCCCGGTGGACGACGAAGCAAAAGAGAAACCTCACGATAAGCAACGGCTTGTTTAGAAAGGTCATCATATACGATTAATGCAGGACGACCAGTATCACGGAAGTATTCCCCGATTGCCGCACCAGCAAATGGAGCATAAACCTGCATTGGAGCAGGATCTGATGCGTTTGCAGCAACAATTGTTGTATAGGCTAGAGCCCCCCGGTCTTCAAGTACCTTGGCGATACCGGCAACGGTAGAAGCCTTTTGGCCAATAGCCACGTAAATACAGTATACCGGTTCTCCGGCATCATAAAATTCTTTCTGATTCAGAATAGTATCAATACAAACGGTAGTTTTACCGGTTTGACGGTCACCAATTACAAGTTCCCGCTGGCCTCTACCTACAGGTACCATAGCATCAATTGACTTAATACCCGTTTGAAGCGGCTCATTTACCGGCTGACGGAAAATCACCCCAGGCGCTTTACGCTCAAGAGGCATCTCAATGGTTTCTCCTTCAATTGCACCTTTTCCATCAATAGGATCACCTAAAGTGTCAACAACGCGTCCAACGATGCCTTCTCCAACCTTAATGGAAGCAATTCGCTGAGTTCTTTTTACTACCGAACCTTCTTTAATCTCTTTAGATGGTCCTAAAAGTACAACTCCAACATTGTCTTCTTCCAGGTTAAGCACCATCCCTTCAAGGCCGCTTTCAAATTGAATCAATTCTCCGTATTGAGCATTTGCCAAACCGTAAACATTAGCAATACCGTCACCTACAGTAAGTACGGTACCCACCTCGTCTAAACTGGCTTCTGACTCAAAACCTGATAATTGCTGCTTTAATATTGCTGATACTTCAGCAGGATTTACTTCTGCCATAATTATTTAGGATAAAATGTCACACTAAAAGTGTGACGGTTTTAATTAAATTTTGAAACGTATGTGTTGTTTTTTAATTCTCTTTTAAGCCTGTTAAGGTTGCTAGCCACACTGGCATCATATTGCAAATCACCAACCCTCAATACAAAACCACCAATCATATCTTCATCAACTATATTTTTGATGCTGGCTTCATTTCCGGTTAGTTCTTTAATTTTAGCTTGAACCTTTTCTTCAAGCTCCCTGGTTAAAGGAACCGCGCTTGTAACCACAGCCCGCTGAGTATTATTAATATTATAATACATAGCAATATACTGCCTGGCTACAATCTCTAAAAGATTAATACGGCCGTTCTCTACAAGGATATCAAAACTACTTAATGTTATAGGGTGAGCATTTTTAAATATCTCCCTAAGAGCACTTTTTTTAACTCCGGATTTAACTACCGGGCTACCAAGCATACTTTTTAGGTCTTTACTGTTAGCAATGGTTTGAGATATGCTTTGCATATCATCATATACCGCATCGGTGGCGTTTTTATCTTTTGCCAGACCGATTATTGCCTTAGCGTAACGTTGTGCTGCCCTGGTTCCTTTCATCTTAAATTAGTTTAAAGTAGAAACATCGCCAAGCATCTTTTCAATCATTTGATGCTGTTTTTCATCACTTGAAAGTTCCTTACGAATTACTTTTTCTGCGATTTCAATAGAAAGTGTTGCAACATGATTTTTCAATTCAGTCATTGCTGCCTGCTTTTCCAATTTAATGTTTTCCTGGGCCTGAGTTACAATCCTATCGGCTTTCTTCTGAGCATCTTCAGTGGCTTCGGCAATTATCTTTTCCTTAATTTCACGAGCTTCTTTAAGGATGGCATCTCTCTCGGCACGAGCTTCTTTTAAAAGCTGCTCGTTATCGGCTTTAAGATTTTGCATTTCCTTACGGGCTTCTTCAGCAGAAGCAAGGGCATCGTTAATTGATTCTTCCCGCTTATTAACTGCGCCAAGGATTGGTCTCCAGGCAAACTTCGCCATAATGAAGATAAGCACCAGAAACACAATTGTTTGCCAGAAAAATAATCCAAATTCAGGAGTTATTAAATCCATAATCTATATAATAAAAAAGTTTTAAAGCATCATTTGTAAAAAACCGCTTCGCAACCAACCGTTGCGAAGTGGCTTTTTTTAAGGTTTGATTATCTAAGTACACCAAGTAAAGCGGCAACCACCCCAAAAAGGGCAACACCTTCTACAAGTGCAGCGGCGATAATCATAGCTGTTTGGATCTTTCCAGAAGCTTCTGGCTGACGGGCAATAGCGTCCATTGCTGAACCACCGATTTTACCAACACCAATAGCCGCTCCAACTACTGCTAATCCAGCTCCTAGAGCTGCAAGACCTACATACAATAATTCCATAATAGATAAATTAAAAATTAAAATTAATGATGTTCATGTTCCGCAACCGCCATTCCGATAAACAGGGCAGACAGCATTGTAAAAATAAACGCTTGAAGGAATGCTACCAGCAATTCCAGTATTGTGATGAAAAGTGCAAACGGTACCGAAATTCCGGCTACACCGGCACTCTCCAGTATAAATATCAATCCTAATAAACTCAAAATAATAATATGACCCGCCGTAATATTAGCAAACAAACGAATCATAAGGGCGATTGGCTTAATAAAAACACCCAACACCTCCACTACAGCCAAAATAGGCTTTACAAACGTAGGAATACCCGGCATCCAGAACACGTGTTTCCAGTAGTCTTTATTTCCATTCATAACGATAAGTGCAAGGGTGAATAACCCAAGAGAAACCGTTACTGCAATATTACCTGTTACGTTAGCCGCCCCAGGCAAAAGACCTAATAAGTTGGTGATCCAGATAAAGAAAAACACGGTAAGCAAAAAGGGCATAAACTTCATATACTTCTTTTCGCCAATTTGTGGTTTTGCGATCTCATCGCGCACAAATAAAACCAGGGTTTCCAATACATTATTGAAACCTTTTGGAGCGTGTTCGTTCTTCTTATGAAAACCGGCCAATCCAAAGAAAAACCAGATCATTAAAATCACGGTTAAAAACATGGCCGCAACATTCTTAGTAATAGAAAGATCCAGAGGTGCAGAAGCATTTTGTGGGTGATGCTCTTCATCAAAAACCACAGTTTCAGCTCCATCTTCCAATTTATAGATGGTTTCGTGATAGTTTACAAAGCTCATCCCATCCTTTTCCACGATGTATTCCCCTTCGGTATCATGATGGAACTCACTGGACATAAAAGTCACCAGGCCGTTCTCAGTCCATAGAATAACAGGTAACGGAAGTGTAAAAGAATTATCGCCTTTCCCGAAAAAATGCCATCCATGGGAATCTCCAATATGATGCAGGATCATATCTGTAGGATTAAATTTTTCTTCAGTTTCATTTTCAACCGGATCGGCCGAGGCAAAAGCTAAAAAAGGAAGTAAGGCGAAGGCTAGTGTTAACGTCACTATAATCTTAAAAGATTTATGTGCTATCATAGTACCTGTTCTGCTTAAAAATTATGGGCTCTAAATTTCGCTGCAAAGGTATACTTTTAATTTTTATCTGAAAGCCCCACTTATAAATTTTTAAACCGAAACTTCATTTTAAGGATTTCGTTGAGAGACAATCACTTATTTTAAATTAATAAGCTTCACGACATAAAGGGTTTCAAAGATCAAAAACAAAAAATAAGGGATAAAAAAAGCAAGGATATTTAAAAAAACCGAGGAGACTTCACTTAAAATGAGGGGTAAAAGGAATACAATCGCCGCCAGCATCTTTAAAAGACTAAGACCCATAAAAGCAAAACCGGTTTTGTCCTGAAAATTATGATGCACCCAAATCAGAATGCTGTAAATGATGAAAGTAGCGAAAAAGTGAAAAAGATAAACCGCCCAAACAGGATAGAAGAGCTCACTTTCAAAAATAAAATTCAACAGTAAATATTGTGTTACAAAAAGTAGGATGCTAAAAGGAAGAAAAACCTTTAAAAATCCTGATAATTTATTATTCTGCATAATATTAATCCTCGTCGCTTATATCCTTTAAACCTCTAAAAACCTGGTAAAGGGCCACAAACACCCCCAGCAGGGAGAGTGAAATGGTATAAGCTGAATATTTATTCGGAAATTTTTCGTCCAACCAAATCCCAGCAAAAACACCGGCTGCGATAATAATGCCCATCTGAAAGGCAATATTCACATAGGCCAAATACTTATTAGGCTGATCTTTTTTCATCCTTTTGTTTAAGCGATTTCACATCGCCATTCATCTGGCAGGTGGCATTAAAAGTGGCTCCAGGCTCAATAGCAAGTTTCCCGGCACTAACTTCCCCTTCAATAACCGCCGAGGCCCTCAGGCTTAAAGTTCCTGTTACATGTAGATTTCCGTCTATTTTACCTTCAATATCGGCATGTTGGCATTCCAATTTACCTTTTATTAGTCCGCCTTCGCTAATCACCACCTTCCCGGCGGTTGTAAGGTTGCCGTCTAAAGTGCCTTCAATCCTGAATCCTCCTTTCCCGCTAATGTCTCCGGTGATAGTGGTTCCGGCGGCAATTCGGTTTTGTTCATTGGTATTTCCTGGTAGGGACTTAGATTTTTTTTGATCTGAAAACATAAGTAGGGTTTTAATTATTGGGGAGTGGGTAAGCGTCTAAATTTTTATGAATTTGTACAATTCTATAATTTTCTGTTGATATGGCAATGGCCTCATCATCAATTTTAAATTCCTTATTCTGAAGCAATTCTGTAAAGCCTAAAGCCCTTTTTCTGTTCTCTAATCCATGAACCACTACAAAAATAGTAGCGGGATCATAAATATCCACAGAAGTTTTAAGCCCGTAACCCAGCTTCGCAATGGCATTGTCTATTTTCGCTTTTAGGCTTGAAGCCGCTTCCTTTTCGGCAAAATCAAAGGTGTAGATCAACTTAAAATTAGTTTGAATACTGTCCCGGTTAAATTCCATTCCCGAAAGTGCTGGAATAGTCTTATTGATTAATTCCCGTGCTTTCTTCCCCTCTTCAGTTTGAGAATAGGTTAAAGCAACATGGTTAAGGGCATCCTTATAAGCCTCAAGTCCAAGTAATCTACCGGTGGCCATAGCTTTTAATAATTCAAATTTTGGCAGGATCTCCTCTCCAGAAAATTCATTGATATACTTGTTGGTCTCCACGAGGACCTCATCATATTTTTCCTCTTCAAATCTTCTGTAAACTTCAGCATAAATCGCTTCAGGAGAATTCTCATCTTCTGTAATAGCCCGGGGATTTAAAATATAAGTAGCATAACGTGAATCGGGATAATTTTTGAGGATATCCTGCTTTATGCTTTCCTGATCAGCGAGACGGCCCATAGTCCCATATATTTGGTATAAATTATATTTAGCGGGAAGAATAAGGTCTTCGTTTGTACTGTCATTCAGCAAGGCTTCGAGATTTTCAGCAGCTCTTTGATATTGCTTATATTTTTCTTTGTAAATAATTCCCAATTGATAGCGGGCCATATTGCGATCACTGGCCAGGCTATCCAGGATTCGTTGATCTGTAGGGATCATATCTACGTAAGTCATAGGATCAAAACGCGGGTCATCCTCAAAATTTATTTCAGCAAGTTCAGATTCTTCGGTCGTATCCCGCTCAACAAAACCAAGTTCACCCCATCGCCAATTATCTGCTAAAGGCCGGTTCCCCCAAATATTTTTAAAAGTCTGAAGTCCGTTTTGCAACCTGCTTTCGTTATAAAAATAGAAATTACGGGCGCCTCCGGGAGCTGGCATCCCCCCTGGACCCGGAAGTGAAGTCTGCGGAAGATCTTCCACAACGATTCCAGCGAGTCTATCAGACTCGGCTTTTGTTTTTAAGTCTTCAATATGAGCCGTAAAATACTCAAGTTGTTCATCAGGAAGCATACTGCTCAGTCTTAAAATACTGTCGTTTCTTGCCAGACTTTCTTCATATAAAATAACATCTTCCAGGTTATCGCGTTTCTTTTTGATAGTCCGGTATTCCCTTAGTCGGGGAGACATCACCGCCAGGGTACTGTCGTAATATTTACTGGCATCGCGATATTTTGCATCCTCAAAGTTCCTGTTGGCCAGGATCTCATAATTAATAGATTTTAAAAATTTATCGCTAATTGGGGCTCGCAATGATTTATTATAATATTCCACCGCAAGACGCGTGGAATCGATATTCCGGTAATATTCCCCTATTTGAAAATAGATCTTATCGAGATACGGCCGGTTTTCCCGGTCTTCTTCCAGTTCTGTAAGCAATTCTCTTAATTGGTAATTTTCTCCCTGGTTGTAATCGAAATTCCGGGCTTTTGCCACATAGGCGTTAACCATATAAACCCTTGGAGATTTTCGGTTTAATTCTATAACCTTATCGAAAGCCTTATTCGCAGGACCGGGTTGTTCTATCCGGTTATACAGCTGCCCCAGAATGTAATAATATCTCCCTTTTTGCTCATTTTTATCGGTAAGTTCTGCAGCTTTTTGGAGTGGTACCACGGCACTATCAAGCTGTTGAAGATTAACAAAGGCCTGGGCTAAAGTGGCATTGGCATCGGCGAAGGCCTGACTTTCCAGGTCTTCCTGCCTCAGGATATTTTTTAAATTTTTGATTGCAAGCCGATTATTGTCCAACCGCATATTCGTTTTTTCCCGCCAAATCTGGGCGGTATTTATATTATTGCTCGCCGGATATTTGTGCAGGATATAGTTGAAGGCTTCGAGCGCCGGGATAAACCGCTGCTCATAATATCTTGCCTTTCCCAGCAACAGATAAGCTTCATCTATTTGTGGGTTTCGCTCCTTCCCTTCAATTAGCATGGAGTGTTTCTGAATGGCTTTTACTGCTTTTTCTTCGGCTACACCAAAATTCTTATTTCTAATGCTATCCGGAAGCAGGATTTGCTCATCAATTTGCATACGCTCTATAGGAAGGATATCCCAGAAATTATCTTCGTAAGCCTGGATAAGTTCCTCCCGCCCTTGCTCCAGAGCGAGATTGCCGTTATAAAGGGTATTATACTCTGTAGTTACCGCATGGTAGTTCCGGTTTAGAAATTTGTTTTTTTTGCGCGAACAGCCAAGAACACCGCCCACCAGGATAAGAAGCACAAAAATTTTAGTAAAAATATTCAAAATCAACCGGTTCTGGATAGTATAATTAACTCAACTACCACTGTTTTAGTATGTAAAAATACGCTTCTTTTTAGAAACAAAAACCGGTTTTTAGATATTCTCGGGTTGGTGCAGCTTATGTTCTCCCGAAAAATAATCTTCCAGCTCCTTCAAGGTTGCTTCTGAAGTCTCTATGTCTTTCACCACTTCCCCTTTATCCAACACCACTATACGTTCACAAACTTCGGTAACATGAATCAAATCGTGGCTGGAGATAAGAAAGCTGGTGGTATTAGTTGCGGCCCGTTCTCTAATGATCTTTTTTAACCGAATCTGGGTAGTTGGATCAAGGTTGGCAAAAGGTTCATCTAAGATCACTACCCGTGGATCCCCTATAAGAGCGGCTACAATGCCTACCTTTTTCTGATTTCCTTTGGAAAGGTCACGCAGGTACTTTTTACGGCCGAGAATCTCCCCATGGAAAAAGTCTTCAAATTCTGCTAAAAGCCCATCTACATCGGCTTTGTTGCGATTTCTTAACTCCCCCACGAAATAAAAATATTCTTCAGGGGTGAGATATCCAATCAGGAAGCTTTCATCAATAAAAGAAGAGGTAAAGCTTTTCCATTCTTCGTTTTGACTTACGGTAATTTCGTGATTGAATATATTCCCCGTGGTGGGTTGAATAAGATCCAGGAGAAGACTGAAAAACGTGGTTTTTCCTGCCCCGTTATTTCCAACCAGGCCAAAATTCTGGCCAGCCGGGATATCGAGGTGCTCTATATCAAGAACCTTTATTCCATTGTAAACTTTGGTGATATTCGTTGCGGTAATCATAAATTAGATATTTATTCTGTGGTTTCTTTAAAACCATTAATCATTGCATATTTTCTTTCCTGGTAGCGTTTGGCGATGCCATTTAACAACAGCGGCCTTAAAAGCAGGCCGGCAACTCCCAGAGCCGACAAGAGTCCTAAGGCTGTTTCCATTCCTAAAAATTTGTCTGTAAGCCAATAAATCAGCACGGGTAACGCCATTAATGGCAAACTTACCAGCCATTGTGTGGCTCCGGTTCCCTGATAATTCATAAACGGACTTTTATCCAGGTCTATTCGCTTTTTATTAAATGATCCGGCATATAATAATATGGGTACGTTCACGCCTATATTATATAACGCACAAACCATATTTATTAATAAAATATTCCACCCAAAGTAGATATAAGGTGTAGATAGGACCGCTAAAACCACTACGCTAAAACTTATAAGCCCGGCTTTAGAGGCCAGGTATTGTTTCATCGGTATATTCTGCGACATGATCATCGGGTAGTAGGAAGCATCCCAGGAAGGCACAAACTGGCCGAAATTGATCATAAAAATACCTGTGATGAAAATTCCGACGAAAACATAAAACCAGGGCATCCCCTGATAAATGTCATTGGGATAAAAGAAAAGCCCGTATCCCAATAACAACAGAGACATATAAATGGTGGTCTTTGGCCTTTTATTTCTCCAAATAAGTTTGAGATCTAATTGTAGAAAAGGCGCTATACCCCCAAATTTTCGGGTCCACTCGAAATCACGGGTATCGTTGCTGGCCTTTTTTTGCTTCAAACCGGCATCCAGGTAGAATTCACCTTCCAGGTTATGTTGGTTCCATTTGTAAAGAATGACCAGTAAAATAACCGGAATCACAGCTAAATAAGGAGTGACCAAAACAAAATCCAAAAGCCTTCCGAAGTAAAAACTAATTTCAAAAACCTGAAAATATTCTAAGGCCGCTAAAACCACAATGAATAAGATCACGGGGATAAGCGCCTTCAGGTTGTCGGTGAAGCGTTTTTTAATGATAAAATTACTGTAATTCACACATAGGCTTAAGGCAATCATTGCTACCATCCAGCCCAGTATTGATGACACAGAATATTCATTTTTATAGATATTGAAGAGTCCAAAGGGAATTATAATAAATAAAGGAAGGAAGTTATAGAAGGAATACAGGCTTTTTATAAGCACGAAATTCACCACTTTTCGCCTGGGAATAGGCAATAACATAAGCGGTTTTATATCCATCACAGGGAGGGTTTGCAGCATAAACCTCAACCCAAGCTCAAGGACCAACCAAAACAAAACAAAGCTATTTACAAGTTGAAGCGGATCTTCGCCGGGAAAAAATTCCTGTAAAAGTGGGTATAAGCCTACCCCGAAAAATAAAAATACAGCAGAGAAATAAAGAGCCAGGAAAAACATCAGAATTCTAAGGCCCAGACTTTTCCCCAGACTTGCCGACCTAAAAAAAGCTTTCCACTCCAGAGATAAAAAACGAGTAAACATAATTGCTAATTTCCAATGTAAGTAATGAAAAATAGTCAATTGTTACACTATAAAGTAGCACATACTTTGTATTTTTGCACTCAAAATTATTTTTTGAATGCAAAAGTTTCACAAACTAAAGATTAAAGAAGTAATAAGGGAAACCCCCCAAGCGGTAAGTTTATCCTTTATAATTCCTGAAGATCTAAAGGAAGAATTCACTTATAAAGCCGGCCAGTATATCACCATTAAAACAGAGGTAGACGGCGAAGAGATACGCAGGGCTTATTCGCTATGTTCGGCTCCGGGCAGCGGAGATTTTAAAGTTACCGTAAAGGAGGTTGAAGGCGGAAAATTCTCTGTGATCGCAAATAATAAACTCCGGGCCGGGGATGAGTTGGAAGTACATCCACCGGAGGGTAAATTTATCCTGGAACCTGGTACTGAACCTAAAAATTACGCGGCTTTTGCCGCCGGAAGCGGGATCACCCCGGTGCTTTCTATTCTAAAAACCGTGTTAGCCGAAGAGCCAAAAAGCCGTTTTATCCTTACCTACGGAAATAAATCTCCAGAGGAAACCATATTCTTCAAAGAATTATTGGAGCTTCAGGCAAAGTTTCCAGATAGGCTGTTCATCGAATTTGTATATAGTCGTACCAGAGAAGAGAAATCACATTTTGGCCGCATTGAGACCAGCACGGTGAATTTTGTAGTGAAAAATAAATTCAAAGATCATCCTTTTGCTGGCTATTACCTATGCGGCCCGGAGGAAATGATCGATCAGGTAAAGGGAGTACTTAAAGAAAATGGAGTTTCTGATGATAAAATCCATTTTGAGCTTTTTACCACAGAAGGTACCGGAAGCATCGAAACTAATGTAGAAGGCCAGACAGAACTTACTGTTTTGGTTGATGATGAGGAAAGCACTTTCAGTATGGATTCTAAGGCAACTGTTCTTGATGCCGCATTAGAGCACGACCTTGATGTTCCCTATTCCTGCCAGGGCGGGATTTGCAGTTCCTGCATCGCCCGAATAAAAGAAGGAAAAGCCGAAATGCGCAAAAATCAAATCCTTACCGAGGAAGAAATTGCTGAAGGGCTTATTCTTACCTGCCAGGCTCAACCTTTAACGTCAAAACTTATAGTCGATTACGACGATGTATAGTGCATGATTAAAGGAAAGATTAAAACTAAAAAGGCGGCAATTGCTGCCTTTTTTATTTTAAAACAGGATCTCATAGATCTTTCCCAGGATTTGTTCGGGGGAAATTTCCCGAATGGCGTTCTCATATCCTTCGGGATACTTATTTCCGTAGATTGAAGTAGGGATCTTAGGGTATTTTTCCAAATCAGGCAACAGGCTATTGCCTTCAGGCTGATTAAAAGGCCTGAACCCGGCATAAGGATGGGTAACACCCCAAATACTTATAACTGGGATCCCATACATTGCAGCCATATGGCCATTACCACTGTCCATAGAGACCATAGCATCAAGGTTAGAGATCAGGGCCAGCTCTTCTTCAAAACTCAGCTTCCCGGCCACACTTAAAACACCATCAAATTGTCTTTCCCACAGTTCCAATTGTTCTTTTTCTTTGCTTCCGCCGCCAAAAAGCAACAGCTTTATTTTTTCATTTTTTGAAAGCTTTTTGAGTACTTGGTCCATTAAATCTATTGGATAAGCCTTGGAGTCGTGCTGTGCGAAAGGAGCGATACCCAGCCATTTTTTAGGTTCGGAGCCAAGGAGCTTCTTAATATTTTCTGAAAGTTGTTTTTTCTTCGGAAATTGGTGTGAACTTAAATCTATTGGATACCCCAGGGCTTCAAAAACATCGGCGTAACGCTGATGGGTGGATTTCAGGGGTTTAAAAACCTTGTCTTTTTCACGGGTTAAAGCTTTTTTCTCTTTCCGTCCTTTATTAATCTGTTCCACCGGAATCCCAAAAAGATAAAACACCGATTTCAATACATTGCTCCTTAAAACATTATGAAGATCAGCTACGGCATCAATACCTTCATTGCGTAAATCCTTAGCCAGCCGGGATAAGCCTAAAACCCCTTGATGAACACCATTCACATCGGCCTCGTAAACCGAAACATTAGGAATATCCTGAAACATGGGTTTAAAGAAACCCCGGGTAAGCATGGTGATTTTTAATTGTGGATAGGTAGCAGTAAGGGTTTGCAAAACCGGAACAACCATAGCCACATCTCCCATTGCAGAGAGCCTTATTACCAGAATATGGACGCTCTTTTGGGGAGATGACCAAGCTTGGTTCTTTGTGTTCATTCTACTCATAATTCCGGTGTCGTTTTCCGCAGAAAAAAAGCCATGATTTCACAACATTTTAAATGAAATATGGCTTCCCTCAATTCTAAATGCTGATTATTTCCCCCTTAAAACAGGGTTTAGTTCATCGTCATTATACATCTTCATTTGCTTATAAACTTTCATATATTTATCACCATTGGCAATATCTTCCAGCAACTGATTGATCGCCGTAGAAAGATCTACTCTTTGTTCTAATAAAACCTTCAGTTTTGCATCACATTTTAACTGATGTTCCTGTGACGCATCTTCCCGGTTGGCTTCCTCGTTCATATGATAAATTTTCAAGGCAAGTATAGATAATCGATCTATCGCCCAGGCTAGGCTTTCAGAATTAATTGTGGCATCCTTCTTTGGTTCAACATCCTTAAATTTTTCAAGAAAATAACTATCTATATATTCTACGGTATCGGTGCGGTCCTGATTAGAAGCATCGATCTGGCGTTTAAGCTTAAGTGCCTCAACCGGGTCTATATTTTTATCTCTTATAATGTCTTCATAATGCCATTGAACGGTGTCTATCCAGCATTTACGATACAACAAATGTTCGATAAGCTCACTATCACTGTCGTAGGGATTTGAAAAGGCCTGATCTACCGTATCCTTTTCATGATATTTTTCGATTACTTCCTGAAATATTTTATTCGCTTTGTCTGAAAACATATTCTCTTATTTTCTGAAATGTATAACTATTTGATGCCTCTAAGGCAGTTCTTTTTGCTCAGGCAAAGGTACCATATTTTGAAATAGTTATAAAGCATAAGCCCGGGCATCCCTTAGATCTTCTAAACCTCTAGTTAAGAAACGGGACGAGTAGGGGCATTAAAATGAGTAATCCCAGTAAGATTTCTTTAAAGAGCTTATCTTTTTTCCGCTCAAACCAGGTTGAAGCGATAATGCTCAACGGAACAAAAAAGAAAATAAGTTCGCTTCCATCTTTGGTTGGTGAAAAAACTGCGATAGCAATTGAGGTAATAAGACTAATCAATACCAGGTTAAGCGACGGCCGTAGACTTATACTGGCTTTTTGGAGCAATCTCAGGTAATTGCCTAAGGTCCAGATTAGCACTGCAAGGATTAGGCTTAACGGAATAAGCAAAGAAAGGTCCCTATAATTGCTGAAATCAAAATTCATCGGTTCATACCATTGGGAAAACCCGTAGATATTTTCGTAGGCCACCAAATGGAAGCTTAGATTAAGCAGGTATACCCCCAGGAAAGCTACCAGGGGAATCAACCAGTTCTTAAATTTAGGCAGGTAAAAGAGAATTCCAGCAAAAACCACTACCAGAAAAAGGATAGACCAGAAATAAAAAATTGAAGCGATACAGATCCAAAAGGTAGCGTCGAAAACTTTTTTCTGCATAATCTTTTTAGAACGCAAACTCAGGATGCGCCTAAAGGCAAATAAAACACATAGATTTGCAAAAATCACCTGGGTATTATTGAGCAGGGCAAAAAAAGAAGTGGTAAAAACTGCGAATAACAGGATCTTATAGGCACTGCGCCGGGTGAGTTCATTTTTCTTGGCAATAAAATTAAGCACATATACACTTAGCAGAAAAGCAAGAAGAACCGCCAGGTTTTCCAAAAAGATAGCCAGGTTAAAAGCCAGGAAATTATCTCTGAAATTAGCGATCACAAAAATAAGCGTCATAAAAAGCGCTACCACTATTCCATTATGTGGTTTTGATTTACCAAAAAAGCTTGTTAGCATTCCCGTTTTTTATATTTTTGTAATCTAAATTATAACAAAGTTATCATTTGAAGGCCTTTTAGGCCAGTTATCAATTGGCCACGCTTTATAAACAGCAAAGAGCCATAAAAATTATTAAAATGAAAGATTTTTTTGAAGGAATCGCATGGCTTTTTGAAGAGGTGTTGTTTATCCCATTAGATGCGCTTCGTAAATTGGAATTAGACTCCTGGTGGGCAGCCAACGCCATTAATTTTATTTTTATCCTTATTGGATTTGCTGCTTTTTTCTACTGGATGAAACAGCTTAAAAAATTTAACGATAACAACGAAGAAAACCGGGATCCTTCTGCTCATTCATTTTTAGGATAAGTCGAAACCAAGGTCCTTTCTATAATACATCTTATCAAAATGTAATTTCTCTGCATTTTGATAAGATTTTTTTAGCGCTTCTTTGTAATCTGTTCCGAACGAAGTTATTGCTATAACTCGTCCTCCACTGGTCACGATTTTTTCTTCCTCTATTTTAGTGCCAGCATGAAATACAATGCTATCCTGAACAGCATCAAACCCAGTGATTTCTTTCCCTTTTTCATAAGCCTCAGGATAACCACCTGAAACCAACATTACAGTAGTAGCCGCCTGCTCATCTATCTCAAGGCTTGCCTCATTCAGCTTTACCTCAGAGACCTTTTCCAACAATTCAACAAGATCAGATTTTATCCTGGGTAGTACAACCTCCGTCTCGGGATCGCCCATTCTAACATTGTATTCTATTACAAAAGGCTCCTCCCCCACTTTTATTAAGCCTATAAAAATAAATCCTTTATAATCTATTGCTTCTTTTTGTAAACCCTTTACGGTAGGTTTTACAATTCGTTCTTCAATTTTCTCCATCAAGTCCTTATCGGCAAATGGCACTGGGGAAATAGCCCCCATTCCTCCGGTATTAAGCCCGGTGTCTCCTTCTCCTATTCGTTTATAATCTTTTGCGGTGGGAAGAATCTTATAATTTTTACCATCGGTAAGCACAAAAACGCTGAGCTCTATTCCATCTAGGAATTCTTCTATCACCACTTTAGCACTCGCTGCTCCAAATTTCTTATCAGAAAGCATACTTTCGAGTTCAGCTTTCGCCTCATCAAGGCTGTCAAGGATCAAAACCCCTTTCCCGGCGGCAAGACCATCAGCTTTTAAAACATAAGGAGGTGTTAGCGTTTCCAGGAATTTTTTCCCCGCCTCCAGGCTTTCTACAGTAAAACTTTCATAAGCCGCGGTAGGGATGTTGTGCATGGCCATAAATTCCTTGGCACGCTCTTTACTGCCCTCAAGCAAAGCCCCGCGTTTGGAAGGTCCAATTACTTTTACCGACTTCAATTCCGGGTCTTCAGCAAAAAAATCGGTTATTCCCTGTACCAAGGGATCTTCTGGACCTACAATGAGCATTTCTATTTCTTGCTCTAACACGAAATTTCTAATACTTTCAAAATCGCTGAGCTTTAGGTCTACATTTTCAGCAATTTGAGCGGTTCCAGCATTGCCGGGCGCCACAAAAAGTTTAGTGCATTTTTTGCTTTGGGCAACTTTCCATGCAAAGCTGTGTTCACGGCCTCCGGAGCCAAGTATTAAAATTTTCATTCTGAAAGTCTTTTAAATGTTGTCCCAAAAATAATTGTTTGTAAATTGAAGCACCAATTTATTTCGAATAAAAACGCAATTTGCCCTTGAACTGGTTTAAGCTGTCCCTACAACTCAATAAATTTCCCATAAACCGGGCACAAAGACTTTTAGGTAAAATCCGGGAGATTCCTGAAGATTATTATGGGGATTACCTGGAGAGCAAAAAATTCGAAATCCTTGATTATCATTTAAAAAATAATCCGTTCTACCGGGAATTTAGTGGAAAAGATAAGTTTGAAAAATGGGAAGAGGTGCCGGTACTTCATAAAGCTCAACTTCAACAGAAACTAAAACACAGGCTCAGCAAGAATTTCAAAAAACGCAATATTTATGTGGGGAAAACCTCGGGCAGTAGCGGAGAGCCGTTTATTTTCGCCAAGGACCGGTTTTGTCATGCCTTAAGTTGGGCCGGATTTCAGGATCGATACCAATGGCACGGCATAGACCTCAACAAGAGTTTACAAGCCCGTTTTTACGGGATACCCCTGGATCTTTACGGCAATCTTCAGGAACGATTTAAAGATAGAATCAGCCTACGAAGACGCTTCAATATATTTGATCTCAGCGACAGGAAGATGGAGATTTTTCTTGATCGGTTTCAAAAATCAAAATTCGACTACATAAACGGATATACCAGTGCAATCCTTCTTTTCGCTAAATACCTTAAAAGCAGAGATATTATTTTAAAAGAGGTTTGCCCCTCCTTAAAACTTTGTATTGTGACTTCAGAGCGACTTTTTAAAGAGGATAAGGAGCTTATTGAAAGTGCAACGGGTGTTCCGGTGATTAACGAGTATGGAGCCAGTGAGGTTGGTTTAATCGCCTTTGAAGACGAGCATAAAAACTGGATCGTGAATTCGGAAGATCTTTATGTGGAAATCCTGGATGAAAACAACCTCCCGGTGCCCAATGGGCAGGAAGGCCGGGTGGTAATCACCTCCCTTTATAACCTTGCTCATCCTATGATAAGATACGATATAGGTGACACCGGGATACTTTCTGAAAGAAGTACCCCAAAAACCCCTATTCTTCAAAAACTCATTGGCCGAACCAACGATGTGGCAAGGCTGGCAAACGGTAAACTGGTACCCGGACTAACATTTTATTATGTAACTAAAACCATTATTGAAGATAACGGGAACATCAAGGAGTTTGTGGTGGCCCAAACCGCACCCGATAAATTTAAAATTGATTATATAAGCGAAAAAGCTTTTACCGAAACTCAAATTGAACGAATTCTTAGGGCAATTGAGAAGTATGTTGGGGAAGATCTAAAGGTCTTTTTTGAAAGAAAAGAGGTTTTAGATCGGGACAAGAGTGGTAAACTTAAGCAGTTTACTTCCCGAATCTAAGTAGTCTTAAGTTGTTTTCTCTTCACGAAAAAATGTTCTTTCAGAAACATTAGCATACAACGCAGGCTTTTGAAGAAACCAAAGCCAAGAACTTTATTATAAATATTAAAATTGTAGCGCAGCATTTCGAATTTATTTCCTGAAACAGAATTTCTTCTAAGCCGGTAAATCGCCAGAGGTTCCTTTATGCTTTTTGCAGTCTCCGCCCTTTTTACCGCTGCCAGCCATAACCCCCAATCCTGTCTTTTTCTAATTTCAGGGCCATAGATTTTACCGAGTTCTGCAGCATTATAGATTCCGGTAAGATTTCCGATATAATTTGATTTTAATAGTTTCTGGTAAGTTACATAAGGTAAAGCTTGCACGACTTCCCTTCGTTTCTTCCCGTTTTCTGTGATATGTTCATAGCTGGAAAAACAAACCGAGACTTCATTTTCACACATAAAATCCAGCTGAGTGCTGAGTTTATGTGGTTTCCAAAGGTCATCGGCGTCCAGAAATGCAATGTATTTACCATTTGCAGCGCTTATTCCTTTGTTTCTCGAAATTCCTGGCCCTTGATTTTCTTTATTCTGAATTAATTTGATACGCTGGTCTGCAATTGCGAACTCTTGGATTATTACTGAAGTATTATCTGCTGAGGCATCATCAATCACGAGTAATTCCCAATGGGAATAAGTTTGCTCCTGCACAGATTTAATGGAAGCTTCAATAAAGCGTTCGGCATTATAAGCCGGCATGATAACTGAAACCAACGCATTCTGATTCATCACCTTCTTATATGTTTGGAAAAATCTTTATGTTCACTCTTTTTCAGGTCCTCAGGACTTAGATTTTTAAAGTATTCGTAAGTAATTTTCATTCCCTGATCCCGGGGAACCTTAGGCTCCCAGTCTAAGATTTCTTTTGCCCTGGTAATATCGGGTTGGCGTTTAAGGGGATCATCTTGTGGAAGTTCTTTATAAACGATTTTTTGTTGTGTGCCGGTAAGTTTAATGATCTCTTCAGCAAAATCTTTAATGGTGATTTCATCTGGATTACCAATATTCACCGGATCGGTATAATCGCTCAAAAGAAGTCTGTAAATCCCTTCAATCTGGTCGTCTACAAAGCAAAAGGAACGCGTTTGTAGTCCATCTCCAAAAACGGTTAAATCTTCCCCTCTTAATGCCTGGCCAATAAACGCCGGAATTACCCGACCGTCATTGAGTCGCATTCTTGGACCGTAGGTATTAAATATTCGGGCAATCCTGGTTTCCAGCCCGTGAAAACGATGATAAGCCATGGTAATAGATTCCATAAAGCGTTTTGCCTCATCATAAACCCCGCGCGGGCCAATGGAATTTACATTTCCGTAGTATTCTTCGTTTTGAGGATGTACAAGGGGATCTCCATAAACCTCGGAAGTTGAAGCGATAAGAATCCTTGCATTTTTCTCCTTGGCCAGACCAAGACAATGTAAAGTTCCCACCGAACCCACCTTAAGGGTTTGTATTGGAATTTTAAGATAATCTATAGGGCTGGCAGGTGAGGCAAAATGAAGGATGTAATCAAGCTTACCGGGAACATGTACAAATCTTGTTACATCATGATGCAGGAACTCAAAATTCTCATTACCGAAAAGGTGCTCAATATTTTTAAGATCTCCGGTAATGAGGTTATCCATTCCAATCACTCGAAAACCTTCTTTAATAAACCTGTCGCAAAGATGGGATCCCAGAAATCCGGCTGCGCCGGTAATAAGTATTCGTTTTGCCATGTAAAAATCGTTTCTTCCCGTAAATTAATTAAATTTCACGAGAACTGTTGGTGATTAAATTTTCCAGACTTTTCTTCCATTCAGGCACCAGATAATTAAAATTCTCCTGTAATTTTCTTTTATTTAAAACGCTAAAAACCGGGCGTTCTGCCAGGGTTTTATAAAATCCGCTTTTGTTTAGTTCTACCTCATTGCTTTTTCCTGATAGCTCCAGGATTGCCCGGGCAAAATCATACCATGTAGCCTCACCCTCATTACTGAAATGATAAAGCCCAAACTGCGCGTTTTCTTCGCTGATGAGCTGAAGCACAAACTGCGCAAGATCTTTAGCGTTAGTTGGGGTTCCTGTTTGAGCGGTGGTGATATTGAGTCTTGCCCCCTCTTCTGCTTTCTTCAGAATGGTATTGAAAAAATTATGACCGAATTCTGAATATAACCAGGAGGTTCTAAAGATAAAATACTTTTCCATGCCCTGCATGATATATTTCTCCCCTTTCAACTTGGAAGCGCCATACACATTGATGGGATTAACCTTATCGGTTTCCTGGTAAGCTTTGGTTGTTTTCCCGTCAAAAACATAATCGGTCGAAAAATGTATTAAAACCGTCCCGTTATTTTCACAAACCTCAGCCAGGTTCTTCACTCCTTCAGCATTGATTTTAAAAGCCGTTTCTTTATCACTCTCGGCCTTTTCAACATTGGTATAAGCGGCGCAATTAATACAGTAATCGGATTTTTCTTCTGAAAATATTTTCTGTATTTGGTTTTGATCGGTAATATCAAGTTGAGAGGAGTCGAGAAATATAAATTTCAACTCGGGATGTCCCAAAGCGATCTTTTTAAAACACTTTCCCAGTTGTCCCGAAGCACCTGTAACTAAAACCTTTTTCATCCAAAAACCTCCTTTAATTTCGGCTGCGCGAGATCTTTATCTGAGATAATCATCTTTTCCTCCGGAAACTCCCAATCAATGGCGAGATCGGGATCGTTATAGATAATCCCAGCTTCGGCATCGGGATGATAATATTCGTCGCACTTATATGCAAAAACAGACGTTTCAGAAAGGGTTACAAAACCATGCCCGAAGCCTTTGGGAATATACAGCTGATGCAGGTTAACATCATCAAGAATAGTTTTAAACACCTGTTTAAAAGTAGGGGATTCAGGCCTAAGATCAACAACCACATCCAGCACCTTTCCATAGATAGCACGCACTAACTTGGTTTGACCAAACTCACCACGCTGGTAATGCATCCCGCGCAAAACCCCGTGGGTGGAAATAGATTGATTATCCTGCACGAACTCCTTGGTGATTCCCGTGAGATCGATGAATTTTTTCTTATGATAACTCTCCAAGAATAGTCCTCTTTTATCTCTAAAAATATCGGGCTTGATGATAAAACAATCTTTCAGCGGTGTCTCTTTTACCTGCATTTATCCTGGTTTAATTTTCAAAGATCTGGTCAAGGATCTTTTCGGTTATCAAATATGTAGGTTTTACGCCGGTAGTCCCCAATCCCCCTGAGGCAAGAGTGCTTCCGGTTTCCAGAGGATTATCTGAGGCATAATAGGCATATCTCACTTTCACATCTTCTTTGATACTACCCCGCAGCTTGGAGGCTGCCTGGATGGCTTTTTGATAGTGGGCCCCTTCCATTTCGAGGCCGCTTACATTCCAGGTAGAATCATGGAAAAATTTTAAAATATCTTTATTCTGAAGTGAGGTTCCTAAAACCGTGATCATCGCCCCGTCTACAATCTTGATCCCATGGTTTTCAAGATCCTCTTTTTTCAATTCATTTCTGAAAGGATAGTTGTCGGCTGTACCTTCAAAAACGTGAGCGGTAGGGACCATAATATCACCTTTGCCTCCATCAAGAATCCCGGCTTTTCCCATAATGGAAATGGAGGATACGTTCATTTTAATTTCGTTGCCTTCAAAATTAAATGGTTTCAAAAGCTCATCCATAGTTTCGTAAGCCTGCTCTCCAAAGGCGTAATCCATAACCACAATAACAGGTTTTTCGTCCTTCTTAACACCAGCTTTCTTTCCATTATAAGCGTTTTTGAGCTTTGCCGTATCAAAAACCTGCACATCTATATTGGTGCCGCTTTTATCTTCTATGAAATGCATCCCGTTATCCAGAGCTGCTTTCATAACTTTATTCCTGAGTTTCCCATTCCCGCTATCGCTAAGGGCCTCATAAATCTCAAGAACTTTTTTCTTCTTTAGTTCTTCCTTTAAAGCAACCGGCGAATAAAGGGTATTCATAACGCTATGCATATTCGCACTAATAATATGTACCGGGCGATGCATAAGATTTTCCTTTAGGAGAAATTGTTTGATATTATCGGCCCAGATCTCTCCGTGGATATGGTGACCTAATCTTTCCCGCAATACCGGACTAAAAGTTATTATGCGTTTTTCATTTTTTACCGTTTCTGCAATTGCCAGCTTTCCGAGGCTATAGATGATATTAAGAAAACGTTCGGGTTGCCCGGTAGAAGCAAATTTTGGATACAGTGTACACACTTCATTAAAGGTACGTCCAAGAATATTCGCGGTATGTGTTAAAGCAACCTCTCTTTCTTCCCTGCTGAGTTCCGTATCCTGAAGCACCGCTTTTTCCAGTTTTTCCCAATCTCTGGTTACACTGCCTTCTTCATCAATAAGCACACGTCTCATTATTTTATGGGATTCCACAAAGAGAAAAGTAAGATGCGTAAGAATATCGTAGATCTCCGATCTCCCCCGAGTTATCTCAATATTCATCTGCTCTTCGTCAATTCTGTAACAGTTTCTACGACGTTTTGGAGGAACGATAGGTTTAAAATGTGAGTTTCCGTAGCCCTCATCGCTGGTTAAATTGATATAGGTACACTCCTCAATACCAATTGGGAGTCGGTCTACTACATAGAGGAGACCGTTTAGCTCAACTTTATCTTCAGCGATAGATCCATAGATCTCAGGCCTTAGCGTAAGCAAGGCTTCTCTTAAGGTTTCACCAGAAACCCCCATAGGTTTATAGAAACCCCGGTTAAAAAGGTGCCGCATAGTAATGTACATTCGCTCAATGGCATGTGTACTTTCCTGTGCCCGGGTACGGCCTTGTAGTTTTAAATTCACCATATATTATACTTTTATAATTTCTTCCAAAACAGCAGCAATTTTCCTGTCGTTAGCAAGTCGTGGAAGCTTATTCTGTCCTCCAAGTTTTCCAATGGATTTCATATACTTCTGAAATCCGTTCGAGGGAACCCGGGTGATTTTTAGGGGTTGAAGTATTTTTCCTTCAATAAGATCAAAATAATAAGAATTTTGCTCCTGAAGAGATTTATCAAGAATTTTTCTGAAGGCATCTACATCCTCAGGTTCTTTTTCAAATTCTATAAACCATTCGTGGTAGGGCAATTCATCATTTCCTGGAGTGATCTGCGGGGCGACTGTAAATTCACTAATACGTGCCTTTGTTTGTGTGGTAGCGAGCTGCATAGCTTCTTCTACCTCTTTGGCAATAACGTGCTCTCCAAAAGCCGATATAAAATGCTTAATCCTTCCCGAAACGATTAGCCGGTAGGGTCTGGTGGAAGTAAATTGAACCGTATCGCCGAGATTATAGGCCCAAAGGCCGGCATTACTGGAGATAAGCATCACATAGTTAACGCCGGTTTCAACTTCACCAATCGTGAGTCGTTTGGGATTTTCATCGAAAAATTCATTGGTCTTAATGAATTCGTAGAACATCCCTGAATCCAGCTGCAATAGCATTCCTTTCTCGTTTTGTTTATCCTGAAAGGCGAAAAATCCTTCCGAAGCCGGGTAAAGCTCGATACTATCTACCTTCCTCCCGATTAGATTTTCAAATTTTGCACGGTAAGGCTCATAGTTTACCCCGCCATAAATAAAAAGTTCGAAGTTTTTAAAGAGGTCTCCCACCTTTTGCCCGGTTTTCTGCTGAAGTCGCTCAAAATACATCTGCACCCAGGATGGAATCCCGCTAATAACGGTCATATCCTCGCCCCGGGTTTCTTCAACTATAGCGTCTACCTTGGTTTCCCAATCTTCGATACAATTGGTTTCCCAACTTGGCAACCTGTTCTTCTGAAGGTATGAAGGCACATAATGTGCAACAATCCCCGAAAGGCGCCCTAATTTCACTCCGTTTTTTTCATCAAGCTCCGGACTTCCCTGTAAAAAGATCATTTTTCCATCTACAAAAGATGCATTACCTGTCTCGGCGATATAACATAATATCGCATTCCGGGCAGCATTAATATGCGTTGGCATAGATTCTTTTGTAAGAGGAATGTATTTCGCTCCACTGGTAGTACCGGAGGTTTTTGCATAATACAGCGGTTTTCCCGGCCATAGAACATCAGCTTCCCCGGCAACCATTTTATCTACCCAGGATTTTAATTCTTCATAGTCCCTAACAGGAACTTTTTCTGCAAAATCGCCATATGTTTTTATGCTTTGGAAATCGTGATCTCTCCCAAAGCTGGTGTTCCCTGCCTGGCTAATAAGTTTTTCGAAGACCTTTTGCTGAGTAGCTTCAGGTTTTGAAGCCCAGGCATCAATTTTTTTGCGTATGTATCGGGCAAATAATTTTGCTCCTATGGATTTTAAAGACATATAGTTTTAATCAAAATCAATATAATCGGTTGGGTTTACCGGTACTCCTTCGTTCCAGAGTTCAAAATGCAAATGAGGGCCGCTGGTATATTCTCCGGTAGATCCTGCTGTGGCTATCACTTCCCCGGTTTTTACAATATCTCCCTGTTCTTTAGTTAAGGAGGCATTATGTTTATATACCGAAAGGAGGCCATAGTTATGCCGTACAATAATAACATAACCGGTTTGTGTAGTCCATTCTGAAAAAATCACTCTTCCTTCAGCCACCGATTTTACTGCAGAATTTTTTGGCACTACAATATCTATGGCATAATGCCTGTCTTTAAGATTAAAACCTTCAGAAATAGATCCTTTTACCGGCGGAAATAAAGAAAAATCAACATTATCTACTGCAGAGGCCAGGATATTATATTTATCTTCCTGTGCTACTTCTTCCCGTAAAAGGGAATCTGCCCGGGAAGGTTCTATTTGTTCTATTTCTCCAGGTGGTTGTGGGCTTTCCATAAGCGAATCCCTGTTAAGCGATCTGGTTTCAGCTTCTCCTGTTAAAACACTTTTTATAGAATTGAGATATTGGTCATTAAGCTTCAAAACCCGCTGCAATGAGTCTGATTTATAAGCGAGATCTACTGCCCTGCTCTTTAATTCAGGAGAAGAATATCCGGGAATATATTCCCGTAAAGGCGTAAAGGCAATAATAACCGTGGTGGCTGCCACCAGGAGTATAGCACTAAGAGTGACCGTTACGAAAACGTTCAGGCGGGTAAGTTTAAATGAAAGTCGCTCCTCAAAAGTATCTTCATTTAATATTACCAGGCGGTACTTATGAAGTAGTTTTTTGGCGAATTTCTTTTTATGTTTCTTATTGGCTGCCATAGATTACAAAGCTTTCGCAAAGATAAATTAAAATTATTCGGTGCAATTGTGATTTGAATATCAAAATAGATTCCAAAACTTATACTATAATGCTCAAATAGGTATTTTATTTAGTAATGGCTTTAAATTTAGAGCGACTTATAATGAAGCAATTAAAAGAACCTAATGAAATTAATTTGTGTTAATAAAGGGATATTTTAATGAATTCTTGTTAAGTTTGTGAAATCTAAATTAAAGTTATGAATACATTTATTTTACCATTGGCGATAGGAGCACCGCAAATCATTTTAATTGTAATTGTGGTTCTACTGTTATTTGGAGGTCGAAAAATTCCTGAATTAATGAGAGGATTGGGTAGTGGAATTAAAGAATTCAAGGACGCTTCCAAAGATGATAATGACGAGAATAAAGTTCCCGAAGAGAAGAAATAACTACCTTATTTTTATAAAAGAAAAAGCCCAACTTTCCAGTTGGGCTTTTTCTTTTTATTTAATCTTCGCAGATTGTAGGATAGCATCCAACTCGAAGATATTGTCACGTTTTCCTCTTGCTGGTGAAAAAACAAAACCTTCAACAACCAAATAACGGTTGTTGGCTTCATCTCTAATTGCATAGTTTACAAAGGGTCCGGCCATAAAGGCATTCTTAACCTCCCAGGTTCCCCGGGTTTCATAGGCAAACTTTCCGTCTATCTCGGTTTCAAAAAGATAAGGCGCATAGGCTTCTTCGGTAATCATATAACTACCTTCCACCGGGCCGGGAATATAAGCTTCTCCAATAGAATCTCTCATCTTAATGATATTGCCAATTATATTAGTGTCTTTTTCAATTTGATTGAGAGGAACCTCGTAAATGAGTAATTCCATATTTCCCTTCGTGATCTCTTTTCTAAGCCAAATAAAACCATCTTCTTCAACTGCATAACGATAAATTGAGGGAAATTTAAGAGACAGGCCAAACTCCTCTTCCAGTTTCTGATCTTTCCCGAGAGATTTTTGCATTCTGCGTTGTTTCTCCTTCATTTCAGTCTCTTTGAAGACAGCAATAGCCTTATCTGCACCCTCATTAATGGCTCGAATAATTTCTTCTTCATTAGGCCCGGAAATAATTATTCCGGTTTGCGGACGTGCATATACATTGTTTAGCACCTTAACTCCTGCTTCATTAGCTTTTTCAACCTTTATAAAGGAACGGTTTCTTCTTACAAAGCCGGTAAAGGTTTCCGGTGGGATTTGCTTAAGAGAAAAGGTAGGTTCCTCCTGGGGCAAACCATCTACGGTTGCGGCAAAATTATTGCGAAGTGCCTCTCCCACGGGGCCTTCCCAGAGATTGTTTTCAATTATTAAAGTTACCTGATTGATATTCCCCGAAGAATCTACTAAAATACGTTCCTTTTTCTCGTTTTGGTCATCGCAGGAAATAAAAAGAAATAAGGATAAAAGAAGAACTAAAGATTTTTTCATTTTTGGCTTAATTTGATTTACAAATTTACCCTTTGGAAACTTTAAGTTTCATCCCGGGTTTCAGGCTGGAAGAGCCCACATCATTCCAAGCCCTCAAATTCTGTACCGTAACTCCCGGAAACTTACGGGAAATACTCCACAAGGAGTCTCCTTTTTTTACCGTATAGATTTTTGTAGCCTTTGGGTTAGTATTATTTTGAGAAGATGATGATTGGGAAACAGCAGGTTTTCTGGGATAAATAGTAAGGTATTGCCCTATTCGTAAATTATTGGACCTCAAATTATTCCATCGTTTAATACTACTTATTCCCACGCCGTAGCGGGCGGCTATCTTCCCGAGATAATCTCCACTTTTCACCTTATACCGAATCCTGTCTTCAGTTTCAATATATTTTGGTAGCTTTTTTTCTTTTACGGCAAGATCTTCAGTTACATACTCATAGATCTCGTCTTCATTAGTCACAAAAGCCCCAGATACCGATCTTGGTAATCTAAGGCTATATTTTTTTTCTTCTACAAAGGGAATAATATCCAGTTTGTAGCTTGGGTTTAAAAATTGAAGCATTTCCTTTTCAACACCAGTAATCGCCGAAATATGATCAAAAGTAAGCATCTTCTTTACCCTGATAGTATCGGTTTCAAAGAAAGCTACGTCCGGCTTTTTAGGCTGAAAATCATGCTCCTCGGCATATTCAAATATATATAAGGTAGCAAGGAAAGCTGGTACATAACCCGCTGTTTCACGAGGGAGATATCTTCTTAAATGCCAGTAATTGGTAGAGCCGCCGCTTCTTCTTATCGCCTTTGAAACATTACCCGGCCCGGAATTATAAGAAGCCAGGACCATATCCCAATCCCCAAAAGATTTATAGAGGCTCGCCAGGTATTTGGCTGCGGCTTCAGTAGATCTTTCAGGATCCATTCGTTCATCCACATAAGAACTAACATCCAGATCCAGCATTTTTCCGGTAGGAAACATAAACTGCCATAAACCAGTGGCTCCCACCCGGGAGCGCGCCCGTGGATTCAATGCCGATTCTACAATCGCCAGGTATTTAATCTCCAGGGGAATATCAAACCTATCCAGTTCTTTTTCGAACATCGGGAAATAGTAATCGCTTAAAGCCATTAGGTTTTCCATGGCTCTTTTATTGCGCTTTAAATATGATTTTATTACGCTTTCCAGGATTGGATTATACTCTATATTAAAAGGGGTTCTGGAATTAAGTTTCTCCAAACGGGCTTTTAAGGTGTCTGTTGGCAGGTCCTTATAAACAACTTCTGAATAATCCTGTTCGTGAATACTTTTCTGAATAGTATCGAATAAGCTGGTATTAAGAAGCTGTAATTTCCACAGCGAATCTATTTCTGCAGCTTTGGGAAGATCCTGCAGGTTTACCGCTGCAGAATCTTTTATCAAAGCTGAAATTGGAAGTTTATTTTTAAATTCGGGATCAGGCTCAGTAAGGATGATCTCTGAAGTGCTGGGTTTTTCAAAGATCTGAACTCTGAAATTTGCTTTTTCAAGCCTCTTTTCTTGCTCTACCTGCGCTAATATGCCCAGGCTAAAAAACAACAGCGATAGGGAGAAAATATACTTCATCAAATAGATTCTAAAATTTTATAAGGAAAACGAAATTTTCTCAATTTTCGTACCTTATTTTTCAATAGCCTCAATCCCAGGCAGGGATTTTCCTTCAAGCATTTCCAGCATAGCTCCACCCCCGGTAGAAACATAACTCACCTTATCTTCAAACCCAAATTTCTTCACGGCGGCAACCGAGTCTCCGCCACCTACCAGACTAAACGCTCCTTTTGCAGTGGCATCAGCGATAAATTCACCTAATTTGATGGTTCCTTTAGCGAATTTGTCCATTTCAAAAACTCCAAGCGGGCCATTCCAAAGGATAATTTTGGATTTTTTGATCACCGCCTCAAAATTCTTAAGCGATTCAGGTCCGGCATCAAGTCCCATCCAGCCATCAGGAATATTATCAATACGTTCCACCTGTGTGCTGGCTTCTTCAGAAAAACTATCTGCGATAACCGAATCAACCGGCAAGTGAATTTCTACTCCTTTATCCTTAGCTTTTTTCAGGATTTCAAGAGCAAGCTCCTTTTTATCTTCTTCGACCAGGGAATTTCCAATTTCTCCCCCCTGGGCCAGAATAAAGGTGTAGGCCATACCGCCACCTATAATTAGATGATCTATTTTGTCAAGAATATTTTCAATTACTGTAATTTTGGAAGATACCTTTGCACCGCCAAGAACAGCGGTAACCGGTTTTTCTTTACTGTTTAAGACCTTATCCAGGCTTTTAATCTCTTTTTCCAGTAAATACCCAAAGCATTTCTCTTCAAAGAATTTAGCAACAATAGTTGTTGAGGCGTGCGCGCGATGGGCTGTTCCAAATGCATCGTTTACATAAATATCACCTAATTCAGAAAGCTGTTTGGCGAAATCTTCATCTCCTTCTGTTTCCTCATCATAAAACCTAAGATTCTCCAATAAAAGAACTTCGCCGGGTTGTAGATTATCTGCGGCGGCTTGCACCTTATTTCCAACACAATCATCTACAAATTTGGTTTCAACTCCTAAGACCTCTGATACTTTATAAACTATATTCTTAAGTGAATATTTTTCTTCTTTTCCTTTTGGCCTACCCAGGTGAGACATAAGCACCACACTACCACCATCTTCAAGTATTTTTATTATTGTAGGTTTGGCAGCTTCTATCCGGTTGGCATCTGTTACTTTCGAATCTTTCAATGGCACGTTAAAATCTACTCTAATAAGTGCCTTTTTATTTTTAAAATTGTAATCGTCTAATGTTTTCATAGTCTTGCTTTAATTACAAATATAATTTTTTCCGAAGATATAAAAGTGCATATAAGTTTTATATTTGCTTATGCTTTTTGAAGATATAATAGGCTTAGCCCACATAAAAAACCATCTTTCCACAACCGCAGATAACAACAGGATTCCACATGCGCAACTCTTTGTTGGAAATTCTGGAAGCGGCACTTTACCTATGGCAATTGCCTATGCACAATACGTTTTATGCAAAAATAAGGGTGGGGAAAATAATTCGGGCCTCGAAACCTGTAATCTCAGGTTTGAAAACCTTGCTCATCCCGACCTGCATTTTGCCTTTCCTGTTGCAAACAATGAAAAAATTAAAAGCCATGCAGTTTCAGGTCACTTTATGGAGGAATGGCGCAATTTTGTAAAGTCTAATCCCTACGGAAGTTTATTCGATTGGTACCAGGAGCTTGGCATTGAGAACAAACAGGGAAAGATAGGAGTTGATGAGGCTCAGGATATTGTAAAATCGCTTTCATTAAAAGCTTATGAAGGCGGTTTTAAAGTAATGCTTATCTGGATGGCGGAAAAGATGAATCGCGAAGCCGCTAATAAGTTGCTAAAGCTCATTGAGGAACCGCCAAATAAAACGCTATTTATTCTAATAGCTGAAGAAGAGGAGCAGATTATTCAAACCATAAGATCCAGGTGCCAGACGCTGCATTTCCCTCCTCTACCCGAAGCTGAAATTGCAGAATTTCTCATTAAAAAGGAAAACTGCAACCAGGAGGAAGCATTAAAAATAGCACATCAGGCCAATGGTAGTTTCACCAGGGCTTTGCATCTTTTACAAAAAAATGCAGGAGATGAACAATTTGAAATGTGGTTTATTAATTGGGTAAGAAGTGCCTTCAAGGCAAAAGGGAATAAATCTACCGTTTTAGAACTAATTGCCTGGAGCGAAGAAATCGCAGGACTGGGAAGAGAAAGTCAAAAAAGTTTTCTTCTGTATTGTATGGATTTTTTCCGGCAGGCACTTATGTATAATTATAAAGCTAATAATTTGGTATATCTGGAACCCAGGACAAAAGGTTTCCAAATAAAAAAATTCGCCCCCTACGTGCATGGAGGAAATATCCTGGAAATTAACCAGGCCCTGGAAGAGGCCATCTACCACATTGGCCGTAACGCAAATTCAAAGATCGTTCTTACTAACCTTTCAATTAAACTAACGCGATATCTGCATAAAAAAACCGCATAATTATGACCAATCTTTACAACTTTATCACCGAAATTCTTATTCTCTTATTTATTCTAATCACTTTTTTTCAATCGGGTATTGACAAAGCGACCGACTGGAAAGGAAATACAGGCTGGCTAAAAGAACATTTTAAGGGTACATTTATGGGGGGAATGGTTCCCCTTATGGTTGGGATTATAATGATATTAGAAATACTGGTGGGTATTCTGAGCTTATTAGGAATAGCCTGGATCCTATTATATAATAGTTCGGCCTGGGCATTTTATGCATGTCTTTTGGCTGCTATCACTCTTTTAATGCTCTTATTCGGGCAAAGAGTAGCTAAAGATTATGCCGGGGCCTTTACTCTTACAGGTTATTTTTTAATCGTGATCTTCGGAGTTTTTCTCCTATCTTAATTTCACTACTCCTTCTAAAAATAAGAAAGCCCCAACTTGGGGCTTTTCTATTTTTTAATCCGAAAAGAATTAGTTCTTTTTATAAGAAGCATTTAATTCTTCCAATATTTCTTCTGTGATATCCAACCCATCTTTTGCATACATAATATTTGCAGATTCATTGGAACCGAAAATATAAGTATAGCCATTTTCTTCTCCGTATCCTTCTACGTAATTTTTAACCTTCTCTACAATAGAGTCTATTGCAGCATCACTTTCCTGGCGCAATAAACCACCTCTTTGCTGTTGCTGCTGCTGTAGCTGTTGCTGTTTTTGCATTAGCTGCTGTTCTCTTTCCTGGCGCTGCGCCTGAGACATAGAGTTCATCTTAGACTGGTAAGCCTGCACTTCTGCCTGAAAAGCAGACGCAACAGAATCCAACTCCCCTTTAACAGCATCAGATTTTTTACTGAACTCGGCTTCAACATCCTTCATTTCCTGATACTCCTGAATAAGTTTTGTGGTATCAACATAAGCTGTCTTGTCCTCATTACAGGAAACAAAAAATACCGAGAGAACCGCGATTAAAAATACTTTCTTCATTTTACTAATTTTTGTTTGGACAAATGTATAAAACTCTAATCTTTAAATTTTGCATTTGCAAACCATATTTGGTCCGATATCTAAAAAAGCTATGGATGATAGAGGTTGAATAAATATCCTTTATTAAAAATGAAGCATTCTCATCGATTCTGTAAAGGAAAAAGGAAGAAGCATAGTGTGTTCCCCTCCCGAAGCTTAAAAAGCTTTTAAATGAGCTTAAAATGAGAATTCAGCTATTTTTGAAAGAAATATACCAAAGAAGAATACTCAGAATCATATTTTGCCTGTCGGTTTGATTTCCACCCCCGATAAAAAGCATTTACCAAATTTGAGGAACCAGTCTTATTTTTTTCAGAAAGCAGGCTCACATAATAGGCATCAAAAATTAGAGCTCGGGTATCGATTAAATCAAAATCAAATTTGGAGAATAATTTTTTAATTCCGTTTTGAGAAAAATGCCAAATATGTCGGGGCACATCATAAGCTGCCCAAAATTCCCGGTAATATTTCGCATCATAACTTTTAAAATTGGGTACGGCAATTACCAGGATCCCATTTTTCTTAAGCATTGCTTTTAATCTGGAAATTTCTTTTTCAAGATCAGGAATGTGTTCCAGGACATGCCAAAGACAAATAACATCAAATTTTTCCCCGTCAAATTTTGAAAGCCCTTCCTTAAGTTCAAGATTTTTGTGAATCGCCAATTCCCTGGCAGATTTATTTGGCTCAACCCCGCTCACCTGCCAACCTCTTTTTTTTGCACTTAAAATAAAATCCCCGGTTCCTGCACCTACATCCAATAATTTTCCCGGCGATTTTAATGCTTCTATCCAATTTAATTTTTGATCAAGCATATAGTTTTTTACAAGCTGATAAACTTTATTGGTTATTCCTTTAGAAGAATCTGTATGCGAAATATAATTTTCACTTTCATAATAAGGCGCTAAATTTTGAGGAACAGGAGATGTTTTTAAAATCTCAAAATCGACAACAGGAAGAAGCTGAAATTTTTCTTTCGAAACCAAAAAATCCCTGCATTCCATAAAAGCTTTTTTTTCTTTTTCTATTTGCGTATCTGCCAAGGATATAAATTAAATCTTGGTATTAGGCCTTAAAAAAATCACTCAAATTATTAGAATTGTTCCACGTGGAACTAACCGGATCCTATCTCCCCATATATACCAATAATACCGAAACATCATTGGGGCTCACTCCGCTAATACGGGAAGCCTGAGACACACTTGTTGGTTGAACCTTATTCAACTTTTCCCTGGCCTCAAAAGACATTGATTTAATCCTCGAGTAATCAAAATCCTTCGGAATTTTCACATCCTCCAACCTGTTGAGCTTATCGGCATTGTTTTTTTCTTTTGCGATATAGCCCGAATACTTCACCTGGATTTCGGTTTGTTCCAGCATTTCTGAATTTAAATTATTCTCCTGAATGTATTCCTCGACACCCGGGAAATTCCGAATATCTTTCATGTCGATATTCGGCCTCGAAAAAACCTTAAATATCTTATCACTTTGTTTCATTGGAGAGGAATTATATTTCTCCAAAACAGGATTTGCATCTTCAGGGGAAACACTTTTATCTTTCAGATAATTTACAAAAGCAAAAGACTTGTCCTTCTTCTCTTCCATTTTCCGCATCCTTTTTTCTGATGCCAGGCCTAATTTATAAGCACGCTCAGTTAACCTGAAATCGGCATTATCCTGTCTTAAAAGAGTTCGGTATTCAGCCCGGGAAGTAAACATTCTATATGGCTCTTCTGTACCTTTTGTAATAAGATCATCAATCAAAACTCCGATGTAAGCCTCGTTTCTTTTAAGGAGAAATTCCTCTTTTCCCTGAATTTTCAGGGCGGCATTTAACCCGGCCATTAATCCTTGTGAGGCCGCTTCCTCGTAACCTGTAGTACCGTTTATTTGCCCGGCGAAATATAGATTTTCAACCAGTTTGGTTTCCAGACTGTGCTTTAATTGAGTTGGAGGAAAATAGTCATATTCTATGGCATATCCAGGACGAAAAAATTTCACGTTTTCAAAACCAGCAACAGATCGTAAAGCTTTAAATTGAACATCTTCCGGCAGCGAAGTTGAAAAGCCATTTACATAAACTTCTACGGTATTCCAACCTTCAGGTTCCACAAAAAGCTGGTGCCTGTCTTTATCAGCAAAACGATTAATTTTATCTTCGATAGAAGGACAATATCTCGGGCCAATGCTTTGAATTCTTCCATTAAACATAGGCGATCTTTCAAAGCCTTCTTTTAGAATCTCATGAACCTCATTTGAGGTATAGGTCATATAACAGGATCGTTGTTTACTTAAAGGTTTTGTTTCATCAAGAAATGAAAATTTAGAAGGAACTTCATCACCCGGCTGTTCGGTCATTTTGGAATAATCCAAAGATCGACCATCAACCCTTGGAGGGGTTCCTGTTTTCATTCTGCCAGTTTCAAATCCTACATCTACAAGATCTTTTGTGATTCCTGTTGCAGCTCTTTCCCCTGCTCTACCTCCACCAAAATTTTTATCTCCTATATGAATAAGGCCATTTAAAAAAGTACCATTAGTAAGAACCACAGATTTCCCTTTTATCTCCAGACCCAGGGAAGTTTTCACACCTATTACCTTATGATTCTTTATAATTAATCCGGCCACCATTTCCTGGTAGAAATCAAGGTTTGGGGTTTGCTCCAGGCGTATCCTCCAATCTTCTGCAAAACGCATTCTATCACTCTGCACTCTCGGGCTCCACATTGCAGGGCCCTTGGATTTATTAAGCATCTTAAACTGAATAGCGCTGGTGTCGCTCACCAATCCGCTATAGCCTCCCATCGCATCAATTTCGCGAACAATCTGCCCTTTGGCGATTCCGCCCATAGCGGGATTGCAGCTCATCTGTGCGATGTTTTGTAAATTCATTGTAACCAGAAGGGTTTTACTACCCATATTCGCAGCTGCTGCAGCGGCCTCACTTCCTGCGTGGCCAGCACCAACTACTATAACATCATATTCCTTTTCAAACATAAATTTCTCTTTATTGTTCCACGTGGAACATTGAAATCTTTTCGTCTTCTTTCTGTCGCATCAAGATGCTTTCACTTTCAGTTTTATCTTTGTATCCGCAAAAATGAAGTATTCCATGAACGAGCACTCTTTTTAATTCCTCTTCAAAGTTCACATTAAATTCCAGTGCATTTTCTTTCACTCTTTCTATGCTGATAAAAATATCTCCAGCTAAATGATCGCCTACGGAATTGTCGAAACTAATAATATCGGTATAGGTGTCGTGATCCAGATATTGAAGATTTATCTTATGCAAATACTCATCATCGCAAAAAATAAAATTGATTTCATCAATCCCTTTTTTTTCCGATGCAATCACCCGGTTTAAACCTTGACGGTAGGCATCTTCACTTTTCAAAATGAAATCCGTTTCTGAAAAAAAGTTAATTTGTCCCTGATTCGCGTTCAAAATAATTCTTTACTTTTTGTTTGTAAATTTCGCGCAAAGGTAAGATTTGTCTTTTTAAAATTTCAGTTTGATTAAAATATTCTTTGGCCTTAAGATTTTGATCTTTAGCAGGATTAGCAAATTCTTTTGTATTGGTTTCACTTTTTCTGGTATTCTCTTCCCCTTGTTGCATCCTGGCCTTATCAAATTTTAATAATTCATGCATCAAGTTACTCATTCGTTCCAGGTTTTGCGGACTAAACCCCTTATCCAACAAACCTTCTTCCAATTTCTGCATATTATTTCTCAAATTATCCCCATCATTGCCCTGGCCCTCTTCCTTCAATAATTTTTCCAATTCCATCCTTAGTTCTTGCTGCTGCTTATATATTTCAAACAGCTCTCCATTTTCCTGCTCCTGTTTATTTCCTATCCGCTTCCCACTGCCTTCTCCTCCTTGCTTTTTTTCAAGACCCTCTTCAAGTTTCTCTTGCAATTCCCCCTGTTTTTTAATAATGTCTGGTAACTGAAATTCCTCTCCTTCTCCTCCGCCTTTTCCAAGTTGCGGATTAGCCTGCTGTTGCATAGAAGACAAAATATTACTCAGCAAATAGGCAAGATCATTGGCGCCAGTTACAATATATTGTTGGCTGGCAGTACCCTGCGGAAGTTCATTCTCTGCAAGTCTTTCCAGGGCTTTATTAATATCAAATTCTATATCAGATAATTTTCCTGTTATCTCCTCGCTCAGCATCGGATTCCTTAGCGCAAGGCTATATAAACTATCATCTATATGCCTGAAGTTTTCTCTAAGATCATTCTGAATATTTAATTTTACAGCATAAGTAGGATCATCTCTGTTCATCGATTTAAATGATTCCAACAAGTCTTCCTGTTGAAAGGAAAATCTTACAAGATTATCCAGAATTTGGCGCAGACTTTCAATATCTGCTTTTAATTGTTCACCGGATTCTGACTTCATATTTTTCTTCATTTTAGAACTCATCTCCCGCATTTTCTTCGCAGCATTCTTTTGCTTTTCTTTTGCTGAGGCAGGTTGATTCTCTCCTAAGTTCTTTTCGGCATCACGCTGATCCTTTTTTATACTTTCTTCATCCACTTTATCCCGATCCAGGTCTACAGGTTCCTTAAGTCGTTCATTATCTTTTTCAAGATCATCCATCTCTTCCCTGAATTGATCAAAGTCCCCGGAAATCTGCTGTTGCGATTCAGTATTATTTTTTTCCTTAGCTTCAGAAAGCTGTTCCTGGCGTTTAGCCAATTCCTCCAAATCTCTGGCTAATTTTTGATTTTTTTCTTCTACATAATACCGTTTGGTTAACTCAAGCAACTGTTCCATATTTCGTTGCTGAGATTGGTTTCTCTTGGAAAGTTCTTCAAGTTTTTCACCCAGCTCCTCCCTGCTTATCTTTTCAGAAAATTCTTTTAATTCTTCCATTAAAGCTTCATTTTCTTCCAGGCGTTCTTCGTTGTTGCCAAGCCTTTTTTTCAATTCCTCTTTATAGGAATTATCTTCTATAGAATCATTTTCTTCCTCTAAACTTTGCTTAAGTTCCTTAGAATAATTCTTCATCATTTCATTCTGCTGTTTCTGCCTTTCAAGAAAATCCTTAAGCTTTCTTCGGTCATTATAATCCAATGATTTATTTTCCTTTTGTTTACGGGAAAGTTCATTTAATTCTTCTTTGGAATACTCCATTTCTTTCAGAGATCTATTAAGGTTCTGGATAGATTCTCCCTGTTGCAGCAATTTTTCCTGTTCTATTTCTTCGAAACTTTTTTTTCTGAAGCCAAAAACCTCACTCCTACTACTCTTGGTCCCATTCACAGCGTCATTATCGAAAACCTGAAAATAATAAAGGTAATTTACCCCTCTTTTCAAATCCAGATCCCCCGGAAAAGTAAAGAGAAAATTAGCAAAGGCTTCCTTTGCCACCGGTATTGAAACCTTCTGCAGGCTGTCCTTAGAATCTTCAGGATAATAAACCAGTTGCAGTTTATTCACGGCATAATCATCAGAAACTTTTCCGAAGAAATAATTAATCTGTTCATCAATACTATCAGATTTTCTAAGGACTTCTATTTCAGGAAAACGGTCTTTGACAACCTCAATTTTGTAAGAAACCGGTTCAAAATTGCTGATTTTAGCATTGGAGGTACTTATTGAATAATTAAAGCTAGAAAACACGCGGGACTCGTGGGATACCTTACCGGAATCTGTTTTGAGATTAAGCCTGGTATCGGGCAGAGTAAAATGAAGTTCATCCGTTTCCCGGGTATCGATTCTCCAGCTAACCTCTGTGCCCTCCGGAATACGCGCATTTCCAGTTCCTGAAATCGCCTCATCCTTCTTCCCGGTATAGCCAGGATAATCAAAATTCATTTCAAGATTAATGAGGCCAGGCACTTTTATAACCTCAAGCTTATAAAAAGAGGAAGAAACTCCATTGGAGCTAAGCCTGAATTCCAAATCCTCCTGAAGCCGCTTAAAAGTATATTCAAAAACTGCGGGCTCAACCTGCCTTAAAAGATAAGTCTGATTATTATAAGATACATTCATCTCTTCAGGTCTCACTTCACCAATTGTTTGAACTCTTAAAGTGAAATCCCGATTTTCACGCACTTCCAGGTTTTTATTTTCCAGGTGAAAAGAAAAAGGTGCAGGGGGCTCAAATTCCGAATTGTAATTCACCACCCTCCCATAAGATTCAGAAAAAAAGGAAGAGTTTCCAGTAAAAAGAATAGTTAAAAATATGATAACTGGAAAAGCTGCCCATTTTAAATATTTGAGACTGCTCTTAAAATTAATGGCCGAATTAAAAGGAATTGGATGTAGCTCCCTGGCTTTTTGATCTATTCCGGCAAGTAAAAGATCCGACCTTTTTTCTGAATTCTTAAGCTGAAGAAGGTTAAGTAGTTTGTCCTTCACCTCAGGAAAATGCTCTCCAATGATCCTGGAGGCATCTTCTTCAGATAATACCCCGGATAACCTGAACAATTTGCTTAAGGGAATAAAGATGAAATAGATTAAAAGACCGGTTTCGAGAATTAGAAAAAGCCAGAAAAGCACTTGCCGCCCTGTGGTATTAAGCCAGAAAAAATACTCTATAGAAAGGATCAGTAAAAAATACAGCAAGCCAACTGCCGTAAAAAGAATAGCTCCTTTAAGCAGTTTGTTTTTGTAGTATTTTGATATAAAAGCACTTAGCTTATTTTTTACCCTGGTGTAATTTTCCATCGACAACTTCACTTTCAAGCTTAAAAATACAATTTTTATCCTTCTGAAACAGCAAGGATTACAGCTATGTCCATTTTAAAAATTATTAAACCTCCAGGGAATAGTGTTTAGGAATGCTGCCTAAAGCTTGTATCTTTGCTTTTTAAAATTAAAACTATGAGTGCTAAAGTAAGGGTGCGTTTTGCACCAAGTCCTACGGGACCCCTGCATATTGGCGGAGTTAGAACTGCTTTATACAACTATTTGTTCGCTAAAAAAAATGATGGGGTTTTTGTGCTTCGTATTGAAGATACAGATCAGAACCGTTTTGTAGAAGGAGCAGAACAATATATTATTGATGCACTTAACTGGTGCAATATTCCATTTGATGAAGGCCCGGGAAAAGAAGGAGATTTTGGCCCTTATCGCCAAAGTGAGCGAAAAGATATTTACCGGGACTATGCCAAAAAGCTGGTAGACAACGGCCATGCATATTATGCTTTTGATAAAGCCGAAACCCTGGACAATCACAGAAAAGAACATGAAGCTAAAGGCAAAACCTTTATTTATAACTGGCATAACCGCCAGAAACTGGATAATTCTTTATCCCTTTCAGAAGAAGAAGTTAAGCTAAGGCTTGCTGAGGGTGAAGATTACGTGATCCGTTTTAAGTCTCCTGAAAGTGATATTCTGCATCTCCAGGATGAGATTAGGGGTGATATGGAGATCAACACTGAAATTCTTGACGATAAAGTGCTCTTTAAAAGTGACGGAATGCCCACCTATCACCTCGCGAATATTGTAGATGATCATTTAATGAAAATTACCCACGTTATCCGTGGGGAAGAATGGTTGCCTTCTTTAGCGCTACACGTTATGCTATACCGTGCTTTTGGTTGGGAAGCACCTAAATTTGCCCATCTTCCTTTAATTCTTAAACCACAAGGCAAAGGTAAACTCAGCAAGCGTGATGGTGACAAACTTGGTTTTCCGGTCTTTCCTTTAGAATGGAAAGATCCAAAAACCGGCGAAATATCTGCCGGATACCGGGAAGATGGATATTTTCCTGAAGCAGTTACCAATATGTTGGCCTTTTTGGGATGGAATCCCGGTACCGAAGAGGAATTTTTCGATATAAATGAATTAACCAGGGCCTTTGAACTCGGTCGCGTTCATAAGGGAGGTGCAAAATTTGATCCCGAAAAAACAAAATGGTTTCAGCAACATTATTTTCAAGAAGCAGATGATAATTTTTTGGCGCAGGAATTTCATAAATTACTTAAGGAAAAAGAAATCGATGCCGATTTAGATTACGTTCAAAAAGTTGTTGAGATTGTTAAGGAGAGAGCAACTTTTGTCAAAGATCTTTGGGAACAAGGGGATTATTTTTTCATCTCCCCTACTTCCTACGATCCTAAAAATACTAAAAAGGCCTGGAAAAACGATACTTCAGAAATAATGCAGGAGTTAAGCGAACTCCTAAAAAAACAGGATGATTTTTCAGCCTCTAACCTGCAGGAAAATGTAAAGGCCTGGATAGGCGCCAAGGAAATAGGCTTTGGAAAAGTTATGCAACCTTTACGCCTGGCCCTGGTAGGTGCAATGCAGGGAGCCGATCTTTTTGTTATTGCCGAAAGTATCGGCAAAGAAGAAACGCTTAAAAGAATTGAAAAAGCGATCTCGACCCTGGGCTAAAATTTTTCCAACCAATTTAAAAACCGGAAGAAAATTTATTTCTTCCGGTTTTTTTGTTTCCGAAGTGAAGCAGATTATTTGCTATCTTGAGACAAATATAAAAACGCACTATGAGCTATATTTTCTTACCCGTTATCCTGGTTTTAGGCTTACTAATTTTATTTTCAGGCGTATTTATAGTCAGGCAACAATCAGCTGCTATTGTTGAACGCTTCGGAAGATTTCAAAGCATCCGTAATTCCGGACTGCATTTAAAAATTCCCATTATTGATAATATTGCCGGCAGGATCAATTTAAAAGTTCAGCAACTCGATGTACTTATAGAAACCAAGACAAAGGACAATGTATTCGTTAAACTAAAAATTTCTGTACAGTTCCAGGTGGTAAAGTCCAATGTCTACGATGCTTTTTATAAACTTGAAAGTCCGTCAGATCAAATTACTTCCTATGTTTTTGACGTAGTTAGGGCCGAAGTACCAAAAATGAGACTCGATGATGTTTTTGAAAGAAAAGATGATATTGCTATTGCCGTAAATAGAGAACTAAACCAGGCTATGCAAGATTACGGCTACGACATCATTAAAACGCTTGTAACAGACATTGATCCCGATGTGGAGGTGAAGGCTGCCATGAACCGTATAAATGCCGCAGAACGCGATAAAGTGGCTGCAGAATACGTTGCAGAAGCCGATAGAATTAAAATAGTAGCCAAGGCTCGTGCCGAGGCCGAGAGTAAACGCTTGCAAGGCCAGGGAATCGCCGATCAAAGAAGGGAAATAGCACGCGGACTTGAAGAAAGTGTTGATGTCTTAAATAATGTAGGGATAAATTCACAGGAAGCTTCAGCATTAATTGTGGTTACCCAACACTATGATACTCTCCAGGCTATTGGGGAAGAGACCAACAGCAATCTTATTCTTTTACCTAATTCTCCTCAGGCAGGCAGTGATATGCTCAATAATATGGTCGCTTCATTTACTGCTTCCAATCAAATTGGGGAGGCGATGAAGAAACAAAATGAGCAACAAGAAAGAGAAAAGAAAAAGGAGAGCGCAGCAAGAAAAAATAAAAGAGATAATAGCAATCCCGAAGAATAAATAATTTTTTAAAAGTAAACAGCTGTGTAAAATAAAGAGAAATGAGCGAAAACGCATCTAATTTCATCTTATTCACACAGCTGCTAAGCCAAATTTTAATCTTTTACCGTGGCGGTTACTCTTTTAAGGCCGGTTAGTTTAGTTACGGCTTTCAAGACAAGGGCTTTTTCCAGAATTGAACCTACAATACTTCCCGCAATCGACAGTGGGGAAATACCTTTTTTAGCTTGTTCTATGCTAAGTTTAATCTCCTCCTTATCTATTTCGGTTTGAAGTTTTAATATCTTCAAATCTCTATCAATATCTTCAAAAGAACTGTATTCTCTCATAAGTTAATCGTTAAAGAAAATTTTGGAGAATTTCTGTAACATAAATTTTTCTATAGGTTTCTTTCCAAAGACCAAGATCAGAATAAATAAAATAATATAGAATCCTGCCATAATAAAATATCCTGCGCTTGGTTGGCCTATGGCTTCACTAATAGCAATAGCCACAGCAAACGAAAGCAGGAAAAAGGCAATGACCGTTATAGCACCCAAAATAAGGAAGCGCACCAAAGAGGTGGCTCCACTCATCGCCTGCTTAAAGAATTTAAGCTTATAATATTCGGCATTTGTATGAGCAAATGCCTGAAGATTCTGGTTTAATTCATTAAGACTGTTGGATAATTTTTCGAATGCCATAAATATCTTATACTACAGCTTTTTTTGTTTTAGATTCACCTTCCTGGCTCTTGGCATCCTTCTGAAGTTTAGAATTTTGCTTTCTCAATTCCTCAAGTTTTGATTCCATAGCAGAAAGTATATCATCGGCTTTATGGCTTGCAGAAGAAAGGGTTTCACCCAGACGTTCTTCAAAATCTAATCGAGCCTTTTTAGCTTTTTCACTTAAATTGGAAGAAGTTTCATTGTATTTTTTATTAAAACGTTCCTGAGCTTTTTCAGACTCACTTTTAAGTTTTTTTCGGGTTTTCTCCCCACTATCGGGAGCATACAATAAACCGATACCTGCACCAATAGCAGCTCCAGTAACAAGTGCTAAAAGTGTATTTCCTGTATTTGCCATAATAATTTTTAGTTTAAATTAATTATACTTCTTCTCAAAGATACAAGATGACTTGTAGCGCTGCTGTTAATAACCGGTTAATATGTTAATTTTCTTTACTAAAATATTCTTAAAGACAACCTCCTGGCTTATTTCTTCTTAGCCCAGGAATCACGAAGACTTACGGTACGATTAAACACAGGTTTCTCTTCTGTAGACTCTTTATCTACACAAAAATATCCAATACGCTGAAACTGAAACTTATCCTGAACTCCGGCATTTTTTAAACTTGGTTCCAGATAGCCTGTAATAATCTTCAGGGAATCCGGATTAATAAATTCGGTAAAGTCCTTTTCCTTATCAGCATCCGGAACTTCTACTGAAAACAACCTGTCATAAAGCCTTACTTCGGCCTCCAGGGCGTGTTTTACAGAAACCCAGTGCAAGGTACCTTTTACTTTTCTAAGCGATTCTTCGGTGCCGCTACCACTTTTACTTTTGGGATCATAGGTGCAGTGAATTTCGGTAATATTCCCTTCATCATCTTTTATAACTTCTTCCCCTTTGATGATATAAGCATTTTTAAGCCTCACCTCTTTTCCAAGTGTTAGCCTGAAAAACTTGCGGTTGGCACTTTCTTTAAAATCTTCTCTTTCAATAAAGATTTCCCGGGAAAACGGCACTTCTCTCGTTCCGGCGTTTTCATCTTCAGGATTGTTTTCGGCGCTTAGCCATTCTTCTTTTCCTTCAGGATAATTGGTGATCACAAGCTTTACCGGGTCGAGTACGCCCATAACTCTTGGAGCGGTTTTATTAAGATCTTCCCTGGCGTGAAATTCCAAATGGGCTACATCTATCATATTCTCACGCTTTCCAACCCCTATGGAATCGGCAAACCTCCTAATGGAGTTTGGAGTATAGCCCCGGCGTCTCAATCCAGAAATCGTAGGCATTCTTGGATCGTCCCAGGAATTCACAATTCCCTTATCCACCAGTTGCATTAATTTTCTTTTACTAACTACGGTATGACTTAAATTACGACGGGCAAATTCCCGCTGTTTGGGCTGCATTTCTCCGGGCTTGCTTACTTTTTCAACGAACCAGTTATAAAGTTCGCGATGAGGTAAAAATTCTAAGGTACAGAATGAATGGGAAACCCGTTCAATAAAATCACTTTCCCCGTGGGCCCAGTCATACAGAGGGTAAATCATCCAGTCATTCCCGGTACGATGGTGACTTTTATGCAAACACCTGTACATTACCGGATCTCTCATAATCATATTAGGAGAAGCCATATCTATTTTAGCCCTTAAAACATGGCCCTTTTCAGGGGTTTCGCCATTTTTCATTTGCTCGAACAACTGCAGGTTTTCTTCTACGGAACGATCTCTGTAAGGACTGTTTTTACCAGGCTCGGTAGGCGTTCCTTTTTGGGAAGCTATTTCTTCCGAAGTCTGGCTATCAACATAGGCATATCCATTCTTGATTAAGTCTACCGCCCAGTCATACAACTGCTGAAAATAATCTGAAGCATAACATTCTTCGGCCCATTTAAAACCTAACCAAAGAACATCTTCCTTTATGGCATCTACATATTCCTGTTCTTCTTTAATGGGATTGGTGTCATCAAACCTAAGGTTTACAGGAGCATTGTACTTCTCCCCCAATCCGAAGTTTAAACAAATTGAAGAGGCGTGACCTATATGTAAATAACCATTAGGCTCGGGAGGAAACCTGAATTTTAAATCTTCTCTTGAATGTGTAGATCTAAGATCTTCTTCTATAATTTGCTCAATGAAATTGAGTGATTTTTTTGTTTCTGACATATCGAACTCTTTAAAGGCTCAAAATTACTTAAAATTAAGCTGAATATAAGCTGCAATGTTTATTTTGATTCTTTCCACTTCTTCAGGACTTCTTATCTTTGTTAAAAATTTCAAGTGGGAAAGATTAAACTGAAAAATATAAGGATTTTTGCCTATCACGGATGTCTGGATGAAGAGGGTAAAATTGGCAGCGACTACCGGGTAGATCTTAGCGTGAAAGGAGATCTGTCTAATTCGGCTAAAACAGATTCTTTGAGCGATACCATAGATTATGTACATTTAAACCGAATTGTAAAGGAAGAGATGGCCAAACGGGCAAAACTTCTGGAAACAGTAGCGGAAAAAATTATAAACCGAATTCTTGACGAAATTATAATGGTTCAGGAAGTTAAGGTGGATGTTTCTAAAATAAATCCACCAATTGGCGGAAATGTAGCCATGGTTACCGTTAGCAGAAGCAAATCACGTTAATTATTGGTTTTATAACCTAAAAATTTTATTACATTTGCCAACCGAATAAAACGGCATCGTGGCCGAGTGGCTAGGCAGAGGTCTGCAAAACCTTGTACAGCGGTTCGAATCCGCTCGATGCCTCAAAAAGCTCCTTTTTTAAGGGGCTTTTTTTATTTCTGAAATTGAAGTTTTAAATAATTTATTCTGAAAGACTATCCGCCGGGCTAATAGTTTCTATCTGGTCGGTAATATTATTCACCTGACTGGGAAAAAGCCCCTGGCTAATTAGTATTCCCCCAAAAATAATAAGCAGCACACTTATTCCTTTTTTCATAACATATATGCGATTAGGAGTAAGTTTCCTATTTAGCTTTTTAGCCAGTAAGATCTTAAAAATATCCAGGATAAGATAGGTAGCCAGCACACTTCCGAAGAAAACCATAATACGATCCCCCTCCATCTCAAGTTTGGGACCGAATACAATAATTAGCCCCAGCCAGAATCCTAAAACCCCAATATTTATAAAATTAAGCAGGAAACCTTTTACGGCCAGGCCCATATAGTCACTTTTTTTAAGCTTTCGTATCTCCGGGGTTTCATCTTCCTGCTGCAAGACTTTCCTGGTTTGTACAAAGCTCATTACCCCATAGGTCGCCAGAATAACGCCACCAAAAATAAATAATGCAGGGTCATCCTTGATACTGGCAAGCAGTTTTGTGGTACTCAAATAGGCGATGAAAAGAAAAACAACATCGGCGATTATCACGCCAAGGTCAAAGGAAAAAGCTGCCCTAAAACCTTTTATAGCAGCGGTTTCCAGTAATACAAAAAATACTGGTCCCAGAAGAAAAGCCAGAAAAAAACCCAGTGGAATTGCTGCTAAAACGTCTTGATACATACACCCGTAATATAGTACAAATGTAGGATTTTAGTTTTTTCTATTCACTTTGCCTCCAAAAAGGGTGTCTTTATCTATTACTTCAGGATCTCCATAAACATTCACAGTGCCTCCAGCTCTAACCTTTGCATCTACCTGTCCTGAAGCATTTATATCGGCAACGCCGCCGGCACTAATACTTATGTAAATATTCTGGGATTCGAGATAGCGCGCATAATACTGGCCTCCAGCCCTTATCTTAATATCCTGGGCAAGGGCCTTGCCTTTCACTTCAATTTCTCCACCTGTAAGACTTTTTACATTAAGTTTTTTTACCTCAAAATTAGCATAAATCTCAGCTCCTTCCGAGGCTTCCAGGTTTAGTTCTTCAGTTTTATAAGGCCCTGAAAATTCTACTGATGAATTTTGCTTGGCATCTATATTTTTAAGAAATGTAAAATATAGATCAACTTTGGTATTATCCTCTTTCCAGATGTTATCCAGATTCATCTTTACTTTTAAGATCCCATTTTCAACCTCAAATTGAACGTCTTCGCGACTTTGGCCGGTTACTACAGCCTTATTCTCATCGGCATAATGCAAGTTAAGCTTCAGGCCATTGTAGACTTTTACTTCTGAAAAACTTTCAAGTTGATGGCTAATTCCTTCCTGGCCCAACAAAGAACCGGAAAAGAGAATCGTGAAAACCACTATTAAATTCCTCATCATTAAAAAATTTAAATTAAGCTTCTTCTACCTCTTCTTTAGCTCCTATTAGTTTAAAATCGAGGTGTCTTTTTACTAAATCGGCATTTTTAACGCCTACATAAACCTCATCCCCTAACTGATAGGTTTTTTTGGTTTTTCGGCCTACAACTGCATAATTTTCCTCATCAAATTCATAGTGATCGTCTCTCAGGTCGCGAAGTCTTATCATTCCTTCACATTTATTCTGAATGATTTCCACAAAAATACCCCAATCTGTCACTCCCGAAATAACTCCCAGAAATTCTTCATCCTGGTGATCCTGCATAAATTTAACCTGCATGTATTTAATAGAATCACGTTCGGCATTGGTTGCCAGATTTTCCATCTCGCTGCTATGATGACATTTTTCGTCGTATTCATCCTCTTTTGCAGAGGGTTGCTGGTCAAGATATCTCTGCAATAAGCGGTGTACCATTACATCGGGATACCTACGAATAGGTGAGGTAAAATGAGTGTAGTGTGAAAATGCGAGCCCGTAATGCCCAATATTTTCGGTGCCGTAATAGGCCTTGCTCATAGTACGAATAGTAAGGGTATCTACCAGGTTTTGTTCTTTGGTTCCCTGTACACTTTCCAATAAATTATTAAGGGAAGAACTAACAGATTTTTTATCCTTAAGATTTAGTTTATGACCGAATTTAGCCACCAAATTGCTTAAGGATGCAAGTTTAGAATCATCTGGTTCGTCGTGACAACGATAAACAAATGTTTTCTTTTCCTTCTGTTTTCCAATAAATTCGGCAACCTTTCTGTTAGCCAGTAACATAAACTCCTCGATGAGCTTATTGGCATCTTTTGAAGTTTTAAAGAAAACTCCTACCGGTTCATTCTCTTTATCCAATTCAAATTTCACTTCCACTTTATCAAAAGAAATGGCCCCTTCCCGCATACGTTCTGAACGCATTTTTTTGGCAAGACTATTCAAAGCCTTAACTGCTTCAACGATTTCTTCTTTAACCGAATAGGCTTTATCTTGAATAGAAATCTCTTGAGGAATATCGCCCGAACCGGTTTCTATAATATGTTGTGCTTCTTCATAGGCAAAACGGGCATCAGAATAAGTTACGGTTCTCCCGAACCATTCCTTTTTGATTTTTGAATTTTTATCGATTTCAAATACCGCTGAAAAAGTATATTTTTCTTCGTTAGGTCTCAGGGAACAGGCATTATTAGAAAGTACCTCCGGCAACATGGGAACAACGCGATCAACCAGATAAACCGATGTTGCTCTTTCATAAGCCTCTTCATCTAAAATAGTTCCGGGTTGTACGTAATGGGCTACATCGGCAATGTGAATCCCAATTTCATAATTCCCATTTTCAAGTTTTTGGAAACTCAGGGCATCATCAAAATCCTTGGCATCTTCAGGATCTATCGTAAAGGTTAAGACATCCCGCATATCCCGGCGGTTTTTGATCTCTTCCTCTTTAATAAAAGTGTCGATCTTATCGGCGAATTCCTCTACTTCCGGCGGAAAATCGTGTGGTAAACCATATTGGGCTAAAATAGAGTGAATTTCGGTATGGTGTTCCCCCGGGGTTCCGAGGACTTTTTTAATTTTTCCAAAGGGAGAATCGGCTTTTTCAGGCCATTCTTCAATTTCAACTACAACTTTATCCCCATTTTGAGCATCTCCGATTTTATTCTTCTGAACAAAAACATCGGTATACATCTTTGGATCGTCTATTACCACAAAGCCAAAGTCTTTTTTAAGCTGAAGCACCCCAACAAACTCGGTGCGTTTACGGTTAATAATTTTAGTTACTTCGCCCTCAGATTTTTTATTTCTTCTGCGGTTATAAATATAAATTTCAACTTCGTCTCCGTTAAAGGCGGTATTTAAATGGTTTGGTGAAATAAAAACGTCCTCATCCAGTTCTTCTACAATAACATAGGCGTAGCCTTTAGTTGTCATATCGATGATTCCACGGTAATAATCACGATGATCGTTAATCTTAAATTTACCGCGTTCTACCTCTTCAATTTGTTTTTTAGCCGCTAATTGAGAAAGTTTTTTTATGATTTGATTCCGGCTATTAGCATCATTAACCTCTAGTTTGGATGCAATTTGTTTATAATTAAAGGCTTGGCCCCCATTTTTTCGTAATATATCAATTATGCTCTTGGCCAGATTTCCCGGCACTTTAGACGTATTTTTCTTCTTTTTACTCATGTGTCTTATTAAAAATATAAAATTACAGCTTATAACTCACATGCATATATTTTGAATGTAAAGTTTTGTTAACGCAAATTCCAGCCAGTAATTTTAGATATATTTAACTGATAATCAAGACTAGGGAAAACCCTTATTTTTTGGATTTACAAAGTATTTTGTTATAAATATCTTAAAAGTTCCTTAAATTTGATTTAACCTCCACAGAGCTTTAAAGACCTAAATTTGATTTTATAGAATGTTTCTAAATGAACAATCCAACGAAAATATCTCTATTGTTTTTTCTGATATTTATTATCGGGGTGTTGTTCTATGTAAGCATTATTAATCATTCTCTGAATAAAAAAACAGAGATCGAAATTTATAATTTTACTATTTCTCACGAAGAGACCTTCACCAGTCTTACCTTTCAGGAATAACATTTTTAATTTAATAATAATCGGGTAAGGTTATGAAAGCTTATTTGCATTTAGCTACTTTCACTTATCAATACGAATACCTCGTAATACAAGGGCTTCTGGAAGAAGAAGGCATTCGTTATTTTAAAAAAAACGAAACACTTGCAGGTCTTTTACCTTTTTATTCGAATGCTTTGGGAGGCATACATCTTTTAGTTCACTCCGAAGATTTTAACCAGGCAAAAAAGATCATTGAAGACTTTCAAAATACCAATCCTCATTTAAAAGTAGTTTAGTTATTAACTATTCAAATTATTATTATTTCTTTTTTCTTTTCTAAAAATTAAAAATGAATGTTATTATAGTGTGTTAACTTGTAGAACAATTTTTCTTCTTAAAATTTGATTTTTCAGTTAAGGCTATTTGATAACATCTTGTTAACAGGTTTAAAAATATATAAGTATCTGTAAATCTTATGATTTTATGATTTAGTTAACAAATGTTAAAAAGAAAATCTTAATTAAAAATGATGATATTTAGAGTATTCAACTTTGTTCACAACCTGTTTTTGAATGCTCATAACTTGAGAAAAAATAACCGGCTTATAATTTGAATTATCCATCTTAAAATTCCTATTGAAATAATAATTATAATCTCCAAATAAGGTTCTCAGATTCTCATCATAGGTTATCCACATCAACTTGTAAATATTAAAGGCTTGAAAATAAAGACATTTTAAAAAGTAATTAACAATCCATTTTAGAGGGGTTAATAAGCGCTTTTTTTATCTTTGTTTTCTCTAAACACATAACTATGAAAATTGCAATTGGAAACGATCACGCTGGAACTCAGTATAAGAAAAAGGTAGTAAGCCTTCTTAAACAAAAGGGAATTGAAGTTATTAACTACGGTACCGATTCTGATGATAGCGTAGATTATCCCGATTTTATACATCCCGTTGCCGACGATGTTGAAAACAATAAGGTAGACTGGGGAATTATTATTTGTGGTAGCGGTAACGGTGCTAATATGACCGCTAATAAACATCAGGGAATAAGATCTGCTCTATGTTGGACGGGAGAAATAGCAAAACTTGCACGCGAACATAACAATGCCAATATCTTAAGTATTCCTGCCCGATTTGTTTCAGAAAATCAGGCTTTGGATATGGTAAAGATATTCCTTGAAACTGATTTTGAGGGAGGACGTCATCAAAAAAGAATTGATAAAATTCCCGTTCAGAAGTAATAAGTTTTTATACCCGTTTACTTTAAGCTAAAAATTTTCCTCGGCAATGTGGTTTAAAATCCTGCTGTAAGAAACTTCAATATAAGCCGGCATCTATTTTCATGCCTTCTGTTTTTATTAACCCCAATAAATATTTGACTTAATCTTGGAAATTCTAATCAAAACCTTTGAAGAATTCAGTTTAAATGAACTATACCAGGTCCTGCAGCTGCGCTCTGAAGTCTTTGTGGTAGAACAGGACTGCGTTTACCAGGATATTGACGGAAAAGATCAAAGAGCATTACATATATTGGGATATAAAGACGATGTTCTTGTTGCCTATACCCGGTGTTTTGATAAAGGAATTTATTTCGAAGAAGCCGCAATAGGCCGGGTGATTGTTAAAGAAAATTACAGAAAATTTGGTTACGGTCATGAAATTATAGAGGCTTCTATTAAAGCAATTCAAGAGCGTTTTAAAACCAACAAAATAAAACTTTCGGCCCAACGATATCTTATAGATTTCTATGAGTCACACGGTTTTAAAAGCATTGGGGAAGGATACCTGGAAGATGGAATTCCCCATATCGCGATGGTAAAAAATTAATTATTTTAAAATTCCTGAATACCGCTCAGAATTATTAAGAATTGCCAAAGATTCCATTATTTCGGGATTATGTTCAACATAATGTTCATATAGCCCTTCTTTATAGAAATACCGCTTTATAATTTCATCGGTGAGCAAACTAACTATTTCCGGTTTTTTATCCTGTAATTCCTGGTTTTTCAATTGGTTAAGTTCCTGGGTGATATCTTTATAATTACTTATTATTTGCTTTTCATAACCTTCTTCCTTTGCAGCAATTAAGACCTGTTCCAGTTCTTTTTCTGTTTTGGTTTGATAGTTGAAATCTATTTTTTCTAGATAATTACTAAAGTTTTTAAAATCATTATCAGTAAACCTAAAATCTTCAGGATTTTCAAGCTTGTGCTTGTAATAATATTCGGTCGCAAAATCAAAAATTGCATCCTTCATCAATAAGGCATTGGTAATAGCACTATACTCTGATGTTTCCAATTTCACATCAGGAAGAATTCCTCCTCCGTCAAAAACTTTTCTTCCGTTTCGGGTTTTAAACTCATTATAATCCTGAAATTTTACAGCTTCCCCCTGGTCATCCCTACTCCTATAATCTAAAGCCTGAATACATCTTCCGCTGGGCGTATAATACCTGGAGATTGTTATTTTAAGTTGGGTGCCGTAAGCTAATTCTTTTGGACGTTGCACCAGACCTTTTCCAAAGCTCCTGGCGCCCACAACTACCCCCCTGTCGAGATCCTGGATCGCACCCGCTACAATTTCACTTGCTGAGGCACTTCTACCATTTACTATAACTACTAAAGGAATTTGAGTATCCAGAGGTTCCTTTTGGGTAAAATATTGCTTGTTGTATTTTTCAATTACAGATTTTGTTGTGGTAATCAACTCCCCTTTCTGTAAAAAAATGTTACTAACGTTAATCGCTTCGCTTAAAAGTCCGCCAGGATTTCCTCTTAGATCCAGGATCATCTTTTCTGCACCCTGGTTCTTTAAATCTTTTAAGGCCCTTGCAGTTTCGGCCGAGGCTCTTGCATTGAAGCGCGATAAAACAATATATCCGGTATTATCTTCCAGGAGTTTATAGAAGGGAACCGCTTTAAGATCTACAGCACCTCTTACCAAACTTGTGGTTTTTGTTTCTCCCCTCCGGTTATAGGTTATTTTTAGACTGGAATTTGCAGCGCCATTTAAAAGTTCTCTGGCGTCTTCTTTAAAATCTGAAACCTTGATATCCCCAATCTGAATAATTTCATCTCCGGCCTTTAAACCTGCTTTATCGGCAGGGTAATCCTTATAGGGTTCTATTACCTTGATAAATTCGGGAGTGGCTTTCACCAAAGCTCCAATCCCGGTATATTCTCCCGAATTATTAATCTTAGCGGCCTCAACATCCTGCTCGTTCCAATAGTTGGTATATGGATCAAGATCTGTCAACATAGCTTTAATCGCGGTATCCATAAGTTCTGCAGGATTCGTCTCATCTACATAATTCATATTGATCTCCTTGAAAAGCGTGGTGAAGATTTCTATTTGCTTGGCTATTTCAAAAAAATCTGATTTAAACCCAAGCGTGCTGAAAATAAGGCCGGCTCCTAAAACCAGGATTCCTGCTTTTTTTATAAGATTCTTTTTCATTTTAATATAATTTAAGCGAGCCGGGGAGTTTCCTTTTATTCCTGTTTTTCCCTGTCAATAAAGTTTTGAAGAAGTTTTATCATCGTCCTGTTCAAACTATCATAATCTGCCTTATCCCTGGAAATATAGATAATCATAAAGGCATAAGAACCCGGTATGTTGTTGGTTACAAGATACTTATTTTTTCTGAAAGCTTCACGCATCAGCCTTTTAATCCTGTTTCGCCTAACTGCGGTTTTAACCAGTTTTTTAGGTACAGAAATTCCTGTTTTTAATAGTGGTCCTTCTGAGACGTTTATTGGAAGATATACCAGTTTTAAAGGAAATTTCTTAACCGATTTTCCTTCAATAAAAAGCTTTTCTATCAGCTTCTCGCTTTTTAATTTATCCTGTTTTCCAAAACGCTCGTCCATAGCCCAAAAGTAAGGATAGGTTTTAATCCTGCTTACATGAACTAAAAATTATTTTCATCTGTTTATATTTTAACCAGGATTTGGAAATAGGCACAGGCTTATAATTCTCCTCCTATGTGTTGTTATTTTGGGTCCAGCAGCATGCTGGTTTCATATAAAAAGAAAGCCCTTCCAAACGGAAGGGCTTTCGGGTTAAATTTTAAAAGGAATCTATTCTTTTTCAGAAGTTTCTTGAGGATAAAGATTATTGTTTCTATTAACATCGGCCATGAGATGAGTATCATCAATTTCTATACTTTCAATCTCACTAAAAGGGCTATCTATACTAAGTTCATAGGTAGGATATGCCCATGCCCAGTCTTTTTCCTGAATCCAGTTATTTGTTTCAGCATCCTTTTCCCATCGCATTAGTTGCAGCGGGATGTAATGTATCTGGTGATCGCCATTGGCAAATCTTATGCTTAGCTCCACTGGCATAGGCATTTCTCCAAGTCGCTCTAAGGTGATCTTTGTTGAATTTCCCTCTGTTTCTTCAACATTTTTAATAGCATAATCTATTTGATTCGTGGTTTGGGTCCAGTCCATTAAATACCAGTCAAGTTCGGCCCCGGAAACCTTTTCAGCAACACGGATAAAATCGTTTGGCGTTGGATGTTTAAATTTCCAATCTTCATAGTACCTTCTAAGCGTTTTATCCAAATTTTCCCTTCCAATCACATAGCCAAGTTGGGCAAGAAAGACAGCACCTTTAGAATAGGCTGAAGCACCGTAGGCTGCATTGAGGGAGTAACGGTCTGCATGGGTGGTTTGAGGCTGTTCTACCCCTGAATTTGCAAGCTGAAGATATCCACGGTACGACCCGGTATGGGGATTCTCTGCATCGGTTTGCATAACACGATTCATCGCTTCGCTGGAAATGTATGAGGTAAAACCTTCATCCATCCATTCATGTTTGCTTTCGTTAGTCGCCATTAAATGCTGAAACCAGGCATGAGCCATCTCATGCGTTGTAACCCCTACAAGGCTTTGAAAGCTTCTTTCCCCGGTAATTAAGGTAAGCATGGCATATTCCATCCCTCCATCTCCCCCCTGGGCAACAGTGTATTGATCCCATGGGTAAGGTCCAATCTTTTCGTTAAAAAACAGTAATAATTCTTCTGTTTTAGACTGAAGGTTTTTCCAGTTTTCTTTGATCTCTTCGTTATCCTTATAGAAAAAGTGAAGTTTGGTACCATCTTCGGCAATTCTTGTATCGTGAATATATTCAGGATCTGCAGCCCAGGTAAAATCGTGAACTTTTGGAGCTACAAAATGCCAGGTATGTTTATCGCCTTCGGCTTCAATTGCTTCTTCAGTGTACCCGTGACCAATTTCATCGGCATTCTGAAGATATCCGGTGGCAGCTACAGTGTAGTTTTTATCTATGCTTAATTTTACGTCAAAATCACCCCAAACGCCGTGAAATTCCCGACCAATATATGGATCGGCGTGCCAGCCCTGAAAATCGTATTCGGCTAATTTAGGATACCATTGAGACATGGAAAGTGCTATTCCCTCTGAACTGTTTCTTCCAGATCTTCTAATCTGTTCAGGCACCTGCCCATTAAATTCCATTTTAAAAACGCTTTTCTCTCCAGGAAGAATAGGTTTCTGGAGTTCTACCTCCAGTACGGTTCCTACCTCTTCGTAGTTAAGCTTTGCTCCATCCTGGGTTAAGCTTGAAACCTTTAAAAAGCCTTGTTGATCAGGTGTTAATTTCGAAATTCGGTCTCCTACCCTTCTATCCGGATCCTGGATGGTTCTGGAACGCACATCCATTTCGCTTCCTGGTTGGAAAGCATTGAAAAAAAGATGATAAAATACCCTGTCTAAGGTATCTGGTGAATTGTTGGTATACTCGAGTTCCTGGGTTCCTGTATACTGGAAGTTTTCAACATTCATATCTACTTCCATCTTGTAGTCTACGTGTTGCTGCCAGTAAGCGGTATTGTTTTGGGCTAGCATGAAAGAGCTTGCCAGCAAACTAAGACTTAAAAATATTTTCTTCATAAATTTTATTATTTTGTTTGTGATGCTAATATTAAGGCGTTGTAAAGATTTACCATTTTTCCTGAAACAGAGAGTTCATTGAATTTTCGAGTGTTTTGACCTTCTTCTCCTACTAAAACGGAAGTCCGGGTGCTTATCCCGCTATCCATAATAATTTGTTTTACCTGTTCGGCAGATAGTTTAGGATAAAATGACCGAATTATTGCCGCTACTCCTGAAACTGCTGGAGCCGCCATAGAAGTGCCTTGCATATATTCATATTCATTGTTTGGGGTAGTGGACCATATCTTTGTTCCCGGCGCAAAAACATCGACATTAAGCTTTCCGTAGTTTGAAAAACCGGCAACCAATCTGGAGCCATATTCGAAATTAAGAGCTCCCACATTTAAGACATTATTTGAAATCTCCGTTGGATTCTCAGGGGTTTGATCGTTGGGATAAACCCTTTTTTCATCAAGATTAATTCCTTCATTTCCGGAAGCATTAACGATTAGCACATCGTTTTTAGCAGCATATTTTATGGCTTCTTCCACCCACTCCGGATTTGGAGAAAAGTATTTACCAAAACTGGTATTGATAATTTTAGCTCCGTTATTTACGGCATAACGAATCCCAAGGGCAATATCCTTATCATATTCGTCACCATCTGGTACGGCTCTAATTACCATTATTTCCACATTATTGGCCACACCTTTTATCCCGCGATCATTTTCCCGGTTTGCAGCAATAATTCCAGCTACGTGAGTCCCGTGCTTGGCGTCCTCTTTTTTAGGATCGGGACCAGAAACTTCATTATTTCCGTAATTGGTATCCTTAATATCGTAGGGATCGTCACCTACGGGTGCTCTTCCATCCAGATCAAGGTTAAAGTGAGTGTCGATTCTTCCGGCATAGTACTCAATGGCTTCATCGAGTTCTTCCAGTGCTTCCGGAATGTTTTCATTAACATTCTCCTGTATTTGAAGCAACATCCCCTTGTACTGTGCTAATTGCTGATTGGTAGTTTCCAAGGCTCTCAACTCCTCATTGATGTAATCTTCTTTTCCTAATTGGGAAGATACAGCTGCGTGGGCGGCAACCAGTTGTTTTTTAATCGCTTCATACTGATTTTTATTCTGAAGAGTTTCGTTGTACTCCTTTTCGTATTCAGCCTTTGCCTCCTGGTAGTAGATATATTCTGCGCGATCTGCAGTGCTAATGGAACTTGCTGGTTTTCCTTCATATTTAGGTTGAAGCCTTTTCATAATACGGGTATATTCCATATTTTCTTCAACAGCATCTCCCAGGAAGTTCCAACCGTGAATATCGTCTACATAACCATTGTTATCGTCATCTTTTCCATTGTTGGGAATTTCATCCCGATTTATCCAAATTACACTGCGCAAGTCTTCGTGGGCTATATCTACCCCGCTATCTAATACCGCTACAATAACTTTTTTACCTTTATTATTTTTAATGATTTCCTGGTAAGCACGGTTTACACTCATCCCCGGGATAGTATCGGCCATAAGATCTGCGCCGCCCCAACCTTTTAATTCGGTTTCAGAAAGATCTGTAATTTTTAATGGGATAGAATCAATATTGGCAATTGGTGTAGAGACTATTTTTGGTGCCGTACTGCTGCAAGCTGTAATAATTACAGTACCGGCCATTACAAGTACCTGTTTTAAAAAAGGTATTTTCATAGTTTTTTCTTAATTAAAAAGTTCGTTAAAAGTAAAAGTTTGATCCAGTCTTACACCTTTCTCGGTGTTTTTAAGACTTATGATTTCGTTGTGGGCATCGTGTTCCAGGAAAAGATAGAAATTTTCATCGGCAGCCTGCTTCAGGAATTTATTCTTTTCGAGTAGGGTGAGTAAAGGCCTGGTATCGTAGCCCATTACATAAGGCAGCGGAATATGCCCCACGGTAGGGAGCAGATCTGCCATAAAAACCAGGGTTTTATCTTTATAAGTAATATGAGGTATCATTTGCTTATCGGTATGACCGTCTACAAATAAAACGCCAAAAGGCAAATTGTCTGACTCTTTGAAGGTTTCAGTTTCTTTTCTTTCCAGGAAATGAAGTTGCCCGCTTTGTTCCATGGGGATAATATTTTCCTTTAAGAAAGAGGCTTTTTCCCGGGCATTTGGCTGGGTGGCCCACAACCAATGTTCTTTATTACTCCAGAATCGGGCATTCTTGAATGCCGGTTCGTAACCTGTCCTGTCTTTATTCCACTGTATACTTCCCCCACAATGGTCAAAATGGAGGTGGGTCATAAAAACATCGGTAATATCATCCCGGTGAAAACCGTGTTGTTTAAGAGATTTATCAATAGAATGATTTCCCCAGCGATAATAATAGCTAAAAAACTTTTCGCTTTGCTTATCACCCATTCCCGTATCGATAAGTATAAGTTTGTCACCATCTTCAATTAAAAGGCAACGGGCAGCGATATCTATCATATTATTTTCATCGGCAGGATTTGTGCGATTCCAAAGGGTCTTGGGAACCACCCCAAACATGGCCCCGCCATCCAGTTTAAAATTTCCGGCTTCTATAGGATATAATTTCATACAAGTTGATTTTTCCCCTGCAAATTACTAAAAGCATAATACATGTTTAAACATTCGGGGGAAGAGGGAAAATTTTTAACAGGAAATTCAGAAATCAGGATAGGTATAGCACCTGTTCTCCCGGTAGAATATCATCATTATAATGAAATGGTCGCTTCTGGCCTTCAGGATTAATAATAATCACAGGAAGAAAATCGGCGTTTTTCTTCTGATGTTCCTTCACCCATTCCCGGGTTGTGATTTCTTCTTCTATCTTTTGTTTATTTTCCTTAAAGTTGCCTGCGGCTATTCTCCTGGACCAGGGTTCCAGCTCGGTCTTATCGGCGAACATGGAGGTAGCATTCACCTTATCCAGCAGTTCCACATCGGCCCCGTTTTCATTTGGAGAAACCAGGACAATCTTTTTTGGAATAAAAAAAGCATCATCGGCAAGTTGAGCAGCCAGAAGATTTATTTCAGTGTTTCCTGTAAGAGCTATAAAGCTGCCTTTTTCTATCGCCCCGGCATCTTCCATTGTTTCTTCTTTAAGTATATTCCCGTGAATGGTATTAAATCCTTGCTGCTTGGCTTCGGCAACAAGTTCCCGGTTTCCATCGATGATAACTATCTCCTGCTCTCCTTTTAACTTATTGGCGATAAAAAGACCAAGCGGATTTGCCCCTAGAATAATATATCCCGACCGGGATTCCTGGGTAATAAGTTCTCCTCTACTCCTTAGCCATTTGGTGGTCCAGGTTAACATAACCGGCACACTTAAAGTGGTAAATATCGCCATGAATACAAGAATAGAAAAGATCTCTGAGGTTATAATTCCCATTTGCAAACCTATTCCCGCGATAATAATCTCTACCGCCCCTCGCCCATTCATCCCGGTTCCTACCGTAATTCCCTCGCGCCAGCCATTTCCGCTTGGGAGGTAAAATACAGCAGTACCAATAATTTTACCAACCATAGCTACGGCAGTAACCACAATAAGCATCCAGAGATCGGTCTGGAAAACTTCTAAAGTCACGTTGAATCCTGCAGAAACAAAAAATATAGGAGCAAGGAATCCAACCGAAACATCGTGGAAGATATGATTGATATCTTTTGAAATCTGCCGCTGAAAAACCCCATCTCTTATGAATAAACCTGCCATAAAAGCACCCAGAATGCTATGAAGCCCGGCAATTTCGGCGAGTTCAGAAAAACCTAATACAATTATCAAAATAAGCGTAAAATGCAGGGTACGGCTGGTGATATTGGCTTTATAGAGGTATTTTCCCAAAAGCGGCAAAAGATAAATACCGGCAAGAGCGGTAAAAATAAAAAATAAGATAGCTTTTGCTGCAACCCAGGTCAAGCCCAAACTGTCTATGCTTCCGGCATCTACATAACTTATTATACCGGCAAAGATTACCAGGGCAAGGGTATCTGAAATTAGGGCGCCGGCCATTAAAACATAAGCTATCCGGGTGTTAAGCAATTTAAGATCAACAAGAATTCTACTTTTGGTCGCCAAAGAGGTTACCCCCACTGCGATTGCAACGAAGATCGCAGCCATTTGTGTTCCGCCGAAGAAAAGAATGGTGTAGTAACCCAGGACAAAGGGGACAATAAAGCCTCCAATCGCGGCCAGTAACCCTGCCCAGGAAGCTTTTCCCAGATCCCTGAAATTGATTTCCATCCCGATGTATACCATAAGAAGAATGATTCCTACTTCAGCTAAAACATTAATCATTTCTGAAGTTTCCAGAAGTCCAAAAAGAGCGGGCCCAAGAAGAATACCTATTAAAAGTTCACCAAGAATAGCGGGATAACCAACTTTTTTAGCCAGGGAACCACCAATCCATGCGCTCGAAAGAATGATTAACAGGTTGAGGATATTTAATTCTTCCATAGGTTTGGTTCTTTATAGTTTAAATTGCATACAAAATATTAATATTTTTCGAACTAAAGTTCAATAATTCAACCTGATAGTGATAAAAGGCAGTTTTTTGTTTAATAAATGAGAAATATCCTTAAATACATTTTTAAATCGGGTTATTTTTGTAAATAGCAATATTCCGCTTAAATAAAAAAAGCATGTTAGAACTTGCAAGTCTTGTTATACTTGGAATCCTGGCCCAATGGTTGGCCTGGAAAATAAAAACCCCCGCAATTCTCCCTTTAATTCTTATAGGGCTTTTGGTAGGACCTGTTTCTACCTTTTTTACCGAGGATGGGACTAAATGGCTGGAACCCATCTGGAATGGCAGTGAAGGTGTTTTTCCAGGGGAAAGTTTGTTTTATTTTGTATCCCTGGCAATATCAATAATACTTTTCGAAGGTGGATTAACCCTCCGCAAAAGTGAAATTGGAAATATAGGTCCCGTTATTGTAAAGCTAATTAGTGTGGGAACCCTGGTAACCTTTGTAGGAGCCGGCCTGGCAGCTCATTTTATCTTTGGCCTGACCTGGCAGATTTCCTTCCTTTTTTCGGCATTGATAATTGTTACTGGCCCCACGGTAATCTCCCCTATTTTAAGGAATATTCCGCTTAGGAAACACGTTTCTTCCATCCTGAAATGGGAAGGAATTCTCATAGATCCCATCGGGGCCCTTATATCAGTATTGATGTTTGAATTTATAAGGGTAGAAGGAGGGCAGGATTTTACCTTAACCGCTTTAACGGAATTTGGTAAGATCCTGCTTTTCGGACTCACTTTTGGATTTACTTTCGCTAATATCCTGGCTTTTCTCATCAAGAAAAATATAATCCCGCATTATCTATTAAACGTATTTATTCTGGCCACCGTGCTTGGAGTCTTTGTTCTGGCAGATATTTTCGCTCATGAAAGTGGATTGCTTGCCGTGGTTATTATGGGAATGGTAATGGGTAACAAAAAACTCCCAAATATCAAAGAGCTTCTTTATTTTAAAGAATCTTTAAGCGTATTGCTTATTTCAATTCTATTTATCCTCCTTGCCGCCAATATAGAAGTGGAGGAAATGTTATTGGTTTTCAACTGGCAATCGCTTATTCTCTTCGGAATAGTGGTGTTGGTCGTTAGACCTTTAGGCGTAGTTCTTAGCTCCTTAGGCTCGGGCCTTAAAGTAAACGAGATTTCCTTTATTAGTTGGGTTGGTCCTCGGGGAATTGTGGCTGCAGGTATCGCTTCCCTCTTCGGACTGCGCCTGGTACGTGAAGGCATAGAAGATGCTGAATATATCACTCCCCTGGTGTTTATGATTGTGCTCTTCTCGGTGCTTTTAAATGCGGCTACCGCCAGGTTTTTTGCTAAAATAGTAGGGGTATTCATTAAGGAATCTGAAGGAATTTTAATTATCGGGGCTTCCTCTATAGCAAGGTTAATAGGAAAATACTTACAAGACAATAATCGGCATGTCGTCCTGCTGGACAGTAACAGGGATAACGTAAAAAAGGCCAAAAGTCTTGGAATTGATGCCATTGAAGGTAGTGTTTATGAAGATAACCTTCTTAACAATATCGAATTAAACGATATTGGATATTTAATGGCTATGACGGGGAATAGCGATATTAACAAGACAGCTATTAATAAATTCAAGAAGCAGTTTGGGGAAAATGGTTCTTTTAGGGTGATTACATCAGATGAAATGACCAACCCTGAACTTAATCCTGAAGAAGGGCTGTTCTCTCATACCGATGATTATATAAAGCTTACGGAATTAGCCAGAAAATATCCTGAAATTCACGAAAAAGAGCTGAATAGCAAAGAGCATTATGAAGGGCTTATCGAAATTACCAAAAGCAGTCCTGATATACTTCCCGTTTTTGTAAAGAACAGGGAAGGAAAATTCACCATTATTCCTTCCAATAGTTCACAGGTGGAAATCGAGGAAGGTTTTAAACTTGTATACCTCGGACAATTGTTGGAAACTGAACAAAATCGAGGGAAAAATGCCAATGAGTCGGTAAACACTTAGAATTTAATCTTACTGGTGTAGGAATTTTTTCAACAGAATAATTATCTGGTTATAAGTCTATAATGATAAAACCATAAAAATATTTTGCAGGGGACATCAGGATAAATTTGTTTATACCCTAAAGGATTATTCCTCCATTGCGTTAATCAGTTCATCGGTGATCTCCAGGTTGTGATACACATTCTGAACATCATCATCATCCTCAAATTTTTCAACCAGGTCTAATATTTTTTTAGCATCCTCAATAGGAAGTTCCAGAGTATTCATAGGAATGCGGTGAATTTCTGAAGCTTTTGGCTCTATCTCCAGTTCTTCCAGTTTTGAAGACATTAATCCAAAATCGGTAAAATCAGTATAAACACTTAGAAGATCCTCTTCTTTTTCAATTTTGGTGGCGCCCCCTTCAATAAGTTCCAGTTCAAACTCCTCAAACTCAATTTCAATTTTATCCCGTTCAATAACGAAAACCCCCTTTTTGTCAAAAAGGAATTCAAGCGAACCATTAGTACCCAGGCTTCCACCATTTTTTGAAAAAATCGACCTGACCGATGCTACGGTGCGGTTGGTATTATCGGTGGTACACTCAATAAAAAACGCGATCCCATGTGGTCCATAGCCTTCAAAAGTGACGAGTTCATAATTATCGGCATCGGCCCCGCTGGCTTTTTTTATGGCTCGCTCAATAGTATCTTTGGGCATATTCACCCCTTTGGCATTGGAAATAGCATTTCTTAAGGCCGGGTTTGCTTCAGGATCGGGGCCACCTCCCTCTTTTACAGCAACACTAATCTCTTTTATGGCCCGGGTAAATTCCTTAGCCCTTTTTTTATCCTGCGCACCCTTGCGATGCTTAATATTCGCCCATTTACTATGTCCTGCCATTTCCTTATTGTTTTTGAAGAATTACAAAAATAAAAAAATGAGTAAAGAGAAAAAACCGGAAAACTTTGGCGCATAAAAAACCCCACATCTTAATGCGGGGTTTAGGTTATATCGTTGGATTTAAAACTAATCGTTAAGTTTTAAAACAGCCATAAATGCTTCCTGCGGAATTTCTACATTCCCTACCTGTCGCATACGTTTTTTACCCTTTTTCTGCTTTTCAAGAAGTTTTCGCTTTCGGGAAATATCTCCACCATAACATTTAGCGGTAACATCTTTTCTAAGCGCTTTTACCGTTTCACGGGCAATGATCTTGGCGCCAATTGCCGCCTGAATTGGAATATCAAACTGTTGACGCGGAATAAGCTCTTTAAGTTTTTCACACATCTTTTTTCCAATATCATAAGCATTATCCACGTGAAGTAATGCGGAAAGCGCATCCACCTTGTTGGCATTTAGCAAAATATCAACCTTTACAAGTTTAGACTGGCGCAAACCAATAGGAGAATAATCAAAAGAAGCATATCCCCGGGATACGGTTTTAAGCCTGTCGTAAAAATCGAAAACTATTTCTGCCAGGGGCATATCAAAAGTAAGTTCGACTCTTTCAGGAGTTAAATAGGTTTGATTGGTAATCTCGCCGCGTTTTTCAATACACAAATTCATTACCGGCCCTACATAGTCAGCTTTGGTAATTATACTTGCTTTTATATAGGGTTCTTCCACCCGGTTAAGAGAGGAAGGTTCGGGCAGGTCTGATGGGTTATTCACCAGAATAACCTCATCTGGATTCTTATTGGTGTAGGCGTGGTAAGACACGTTGGGAACCGTGGTAATAACCGTCATATCAAATTCCCGCTCAAGACGCTCCTGGATAATCTCCAGGTGTAACATCCCAAGGAAACCACAACGGAAACCAAAACCAAGGGCGGCAGAACTTTCAGGAGTGAAAACCAGCGATGCATCATTAAGCTGAAGTTTTTCCATAGATGCTCTCAACTCTTCGTAATCTTCGGTATCTACAGGATAGATTCCGGCGAAAACCATGGGTTTCACATCTTCAAAACCGGCAACGGCTTCGGTGGTTGGATTTTTTGCATCGGTAATGGTATCCCCCACCTTTACCTCGCGGGCATCCTTAATTCCCGTGATGAGATAACCTACATCTCCGGTTTTAATTTCATTTTTAGGTTGCTGTTTCAGTTTAAGGGTACCAACCTCATCAGCGTAATAATCTTTGCCTGTTGCTACAAATTTTATATGCTGACCTTTTTTGATACTTCCATTAATAACCCTGAAGAAGGTCTCTACCCCACGAAAGGGATTATAAACCGAATCGAAAACAAGCGCTCTTAAAGGAGCATCTACCTTTCCACTCGGGGGAGGTATACGGGTGATGATGGCGTGGAGAATCTCCTCTATTCCTAGACCTGTTTTAGCACTGGCTGGAATAACATCTGAAGGGTCACATCCTAAAAGGTCTACGATATCATCGGTTACTTCTTCGGGATTAGCGCTAGGGAGATCAACCTTATTAAGAACCGGGATGATTTCCAGATCGTTTTCCAGAGCGAGATAAAGATTAGAGATGGTTTGTGCCTGAATGCTTTGGGCGGCATCAACTATAAGAAGGGCTCCTTCACAGGCTGCAATAGATCGGGAAACTTCATAGGAAAAATCTACGTGACCCGGAGTGTCGATGAGGTTGAGAATATAATTTTCCCCCTCATGTATATAATCCATCTGGATAGCGTGACTTTTAATGGTAATTCCACGCTCGCGTTCCAGATCCATACTGTCCAGCAACTGCTCCTGTTTTTCGCGTTCGGTAACCGAACCCGTAAAATCCAGCAGCCTGTCGGCCAGTGTACTTTTTCCGTGATCAATGTGTGCAATTATGCAGAAGTTTCTAATATGCTTCATAAAAAATATTGAATGAGCCTGTTCAAAAAGATTTGTTCCGTAACCTTATATACCTTAAAAACAGTAGTATGAGATTTAATTCAACACTTTATTTCTCTTTTCGACAGTCCCGATTTTAAGGCTACAAATATAGGTTATTTAAGCCGTTTCCAATATAGATAGAAAACAAGTTTCTATTTACAGTAAAAACTTTATGACTTCATTTATAAAATAAAAAAATAAGAAATCTATCAACCTTTCTTAAAAAAACTTAGCTAAGTGTCTATTCGTTCTAAAAAAGTTTCTTTTTTTTGTAAGAAGGATTTTTGTTATAAGTTTATTAACACTTAAACTACTTTCTAAAACCTCAACTAACTAATAAAAATATAATATGGGAGTACAGGATCATTCGGGTAGACAAAATACCAACAGGTCGATAATCATTATTGGTGCATTATTCTTTATTTTCGGGTTTGTTACCTGGTTAAATTCAGTACTTATTCCCTTTTTAAAAACTGCCAGCCAGTTAAACAATTTTGAATCTTATCTGGTTGCTTTTGCATCTTACATTTCTTATTTTGTAATGGCTATTCCTTCTGCCTGGGTATTGAAAAAAACAGGTTTTAAAAACGGAATGTCTCTTGGTCTCGTGGTAATGGCAATTGGGGCTTTAATTTTTATACCCGCAGCTATGTCAAGAACCTATGCGCTGTTTCTTTTTGGTCTGTTCATTCAGGGTACGGGACTTGCTTTGCTACAGTCTGCAGCAAATCCATATATCACCATTCTTGGACCTATTGAGAGTGCGGCGAAGCGAATTAGTATAATGGGTATTTGTAATAAGGTGGCCGGGGCTTTAGCACCAATTATTTTTGGTGCAATTCTGCTGAAGAATATGGATGCAGTAGAAGCGAGACTGGAAGGTATGGGTGCAGCAGCCAAAGCGGCCGAGTTAGATGAGCTCGCTTCCCTGGTGATTACACCTTATTTGGTAATGGCGGCTATTTTGGTGGGACTTTCGGTTCTTATTTATTATTCAGCATTGCCTGAAATTGAAACCGATAGCGAGGATGAAACGGTAGCTGCAGCCAATAAAAATAAAACCAGCGTACTTCAGTTTCCTAATCTATTATTGGGAACCCTGGCGATGTTTCTATACGTTGGGGTGGAAGTAATTGCTGGTGATACCGTAATTAGTTACGCCCGCGATGGGCAGGGTATTTCTACAGATATCGCTAAATATTTCACCACTTATACCCTAATCGCAATGATTGTGGGTTACTTAATTGGTACGGTAACCATTCCGAAATATATCAGTCAGCAAAAAGCGCTGCAAATTTCAGGTATTCTTGGGATTATCCTTGGGCTTAGTGCAATTTTTACTGATGGGTATATTTCAGTGCTTTTTATATCGCTATTAGGTTTGGCAAACGCCTTGGTTTTTCCGGCTATATGGCCTTTGGCTCTTAACGGATTAGGAAGATTTACTAAAATAGGCTCTTCATTTTTGATTATGGCGCTGGCCGGAGGAGCTATTCTGCCCCTTGTTTATGGTTATTTAGCCGATACTTTTGATACGCAATCGGCCTACTGGATCGTTATACCTAGTTACTTATATATTTGGTTCTTTGCAGCCAAAGGACATAAAATTAAATAAAGCTTTTATTATGAAAAAAACTATAATTTACTTCTTGTTTACACTGATGTTAGCGCTTCCATTTGGTAGCATAGCTCAGGAAGTTACTGCAGAAAATCCGGCAATTATTCCGCAGCCGGCAGAAATTGAATGGAAAGAGGGTGTTTTTACTCTTCCGGAAAGAACAGTGGTTTGTTACAATTCCGAAGCGAAAGCTTCGGCTGCCTGGCTGCAACAATTGCTCAAAAATACCAATAGTCAAAGTTTCCCGATGCAGGGAGAGGATTGTCTTGGATTTTCACTTAAAATAAAGGAAAACCTGAAGGATAACCTGGGAGACGAAGGTTACAAACTTGATATCACCCATAATAAGGTAAGTCTTTTGGCGGCGACCGAAGCCGGGTTGTTTTATGCGATCCAGACCCTTAGGCAAATGTTTCCTGCCGAAATAGAAACCGGAAAGATTTCCGAAGAGATTAAATTAAAACAGGTAAGCATTACCGATGTTCCAAAGTATGAATGGCGTGGTACTATGATCGATATTTCCAGGAGTTTCTTCGGCCCCGAATACATCAAAAAACACATAGACCGAATGGCTTTTTATAAGCTTAATCGCCTTCACCTTCATCTTACCGACGATCAGGGGTGGAGAATAGAGATCAAACAACTTCCTAAGCTTACTGAAGTAGGTAGTAAAGGAGCCGTAAAAGGTGGAAGATCCGGATTTTTAACTCAGGAAGAATATAAAGAGATCCAGGAATATGCTGCTGCCAGAAATATTATAATAATTCCCGAAATAGACATGCCGGGGCATAATTACTCTGCCCTTATGGCTTATCCTGAACTCAATTGCGACGAATTCGCCAATCTAACTCCGGCCCGGGCTACACCTCCTGCATTATATCACGAATACAATGTTGGCTGGAGCAAGTTTTGTCTTGAGAATCCTGAAACCTACGATTTTGTAGCTACCGTAATGGGAGAAATGGCCGAAATAACCAAAGGTCCCTGGCTCCATATTGGCGGAGATGAAATTGAAGATCCCCTTTATGAAGAATTTATGGTAAAGGCCGATTCCATCGTGAGAGGCCTGGGCAAAACCACTATAGGATGGGAGGAAGCTACCAAGGCCGAAATAGATTCAAGTTTTATTAGTCAGCGTTGGCATGGGGAGGTAGAAAGCGTAGTAGACGTGAAGATCATTGAGTCTATTTGCTCTAGTTTTTATTTGGACCACGCCAATGTTGAAGGCCAGGAATCAACCAATAACTGGTGTAAAGAAGATGGCGTTTCTTTAAAGAATGTATATGATTTTAAAACCAATAACCCGAATGTACTTGGAGTGGAAGCCCCTGTTTGGACAGAAATGGTGTTAAGCGATTCAGCGCTTGACGATAGATTCTGGCCAAGAAGTATTGCTATGGCAGAAGTGGGTTGGAGTAAAACTGAAAGCCGGGAGTATCAAGATTTTATAGACCGACTTGGAAAACACGGGGAAAGACTGGATAGAATGAAGGTTAATTACTACCGAACCCCTGAAGTGAAATGGAATTCGGAAAGAAGTGACGGAGTTTTCTCTGGTTTTCTACCCTCTTCTAAATAAATAATGCTGTAAAAATGAATAAAAATCCCGATACGGAAAGATCTTCCAACTATAACGATTTAGAAAAAATGAGCACTTCAGAATTGCTCACCAATATTAATAAGGAGGATAAAAGTGTTCCTGATAGTGTCGGGAAGGAAATTCCCGCCATCCAAAGCCTTGTTGATGTAATCGTGTCCAAAATGGAAGACGGAGGGCGACTTTTTTATATCGGCGCAGGGACCAGTGGAAGACTCGGGGTGCTAGATGCCTCAGAATGTCCGCCAACCTTTGGCGTAACCGATGATATGGTGATTGGCCTCATTGCCGGGGGTGATACCGCCCTTAGAAATGCGGTGGAAAATGCCGAAGATGATACCGCGCAGGCCTGGAAAGATCTTCAGAAGTATAAAATTTCTTCGGCAGACGTGCTAGTGGGAATTGCCGCATCAGGTACTACGCCTTATGTTATAGGTGGAATAAAGGATGCCCGTGAGAAAGGGATAGTTACCGGTTGTATAACCTGTAGTTCCGGAAGCCCACTCGCTGAATCTTCAGAATATCCAATCGAAGTTATCACAGGTCCTGAGTTCGTTACAGGAAGTACCAGGATGAAAGCAGGCACCGCCCAAAAGTTGGTGTTGAATATGATTTCCACTTCGATTATGATCAAATTAGGTAGGGTACAAGGCAACAAAATGGTAGATATGCAGCTCTCTAATAAGAAGCTTGTTGGCCGGGGAACCAGGATGATCATGGAAGAACTTGATGTTGATGAGGCCAAAGCGGCAGAACTTTTGAAAAAGTACGGCAGTGTGCGTAAGGCAGTTAGCAATTCCAAAAATGAACTTAAATAAAAATTTCATAAAAGTTAAAAAATACTAAAAAAAAATAGGATTCAAATCAAATCTTTTTAATTAATCCAATATCTTTATAAGGAAGTTTCCACATAAATTTCAGTACTTGAATTAAATACAACTTACCACTAACAGATTTATTCACACAAATTTTAATTATGGAAAAACGATTACGAAGGCCTATTTTAATCTTACTGTGCTTTTTCTCGCTTCAGATGTGGGCGCAACAGAAAGAAGTTTCTGGCGTAGTGCAGGATGAAGAAGGAATGCCATTGCCAGGCGTTAACATTTACGTTAAAAATACTAATCGAGGCACCGTTACAGACTTTGACGGTAAATTCAGTTTATCTGTGCCCGAAAGAGAGGATACTATTCTTGTATTCTCTATGATTGGATTTACTACCCAGGAGGTACGTATTGGAGATGAAAGTACCTTTAATATTACCTTAGGAATAGATACGCAAGGTCTTGACGAGGTAGTGGTTACCGCCCTTGGAATAAGACAGGAGAAAAAAGCCCTGGGATATAGTGTAACCGAAGTCGAAGGAGTTACCATTGCTGAAACTCAACGGGAGAATTTTGTGAATTCACTTGCAGGACGTGTCGCCGGGGTTGAGGTTAATGCAACTTCCGGACTTCCGGGGTCTTCTTCTTCTATTGTGATTAGGGGGATTAGTTCCTTAAGTGGGAATAACCAGCCGTTATTTGTGGTGGATGGTTTACCAATTAGTAACAATACTACTTCAACAGGTGTTTTTGCCTCTTCGGTAGGAGCCGGGGCAATGTCTTTTGAAAACCGTGGTGTTGACTTTACCAACCGTGCGGCCGATATTAACCCTGAAGATATTGAAAGTGTTACCGTCCTTAAGGGCCCGGAGGCTGCCGCTCTTTATGGAATCGAAGCTGCTTCGGGAGCTATCGTAATTACTACAAAAAGAGGTGCTGAAGGTAAAGGTCGTATTGATTACAGCAATAGTTTTAGAGTTGACCGAATTGTAGAGTATCCGGAAATTCAACAAACTTATGGTCGTGGAGCTAACGGAATAACCCAGGATGCCGATGAAAGTCTCTATTATTTTGGAGAGCCGTACCCTGAAGGAACTCAGTTCTATGATAATGTTGGAAGCTTCTTCCAGGATGCGATTACCCAACGTCATAACCTTTCTTTTTCGGGAGGATCTGAAAAAATTCAATACCGTCTTTCGGGATCTCATACCGATTCTGAAGGTTTCATTCCAACAACCGGGCTTGAGAAATTAAATCTTACTTCAGCTATTACGGCCGAGGTATCTGATTGGTTAAAAGCTGATGTTACTTTTGATTACACCAGATCTGATAATGATCAAACTTTTAGAGGTTCGGGTGGACCACTGCTTCACCTATTGTTGTGGCCTTCTACAGATGATGCCAGCAATTACCTAACCCCATCGGGAAACAGAAGAAATTATGCTGATTTTGCAACTGCGGTAGAAAACCCGTTTTTCAATGTAAATAAAAATGTTTTTAATTCACTTACCGACAGATACAAACTCAACACCAGTCTTACAGCAACCGCCACCGATTGGCTTAAGTTTGTTGGCCAGGTAGGAGTAGACTATTTTACTGAAAAAAATACCATCGTAAGGCATCCCGAATCAAATTCAGGAAGAAATTATAACGGTATTTTCGATCAGGCGCTTATTACTACCAGGAACCTAACTTTCCAGGGATACACCCAAATTACCCCTCCTGATCTTCTTGATGGAAAAATAAAAACAGACCTTAAACTTGGTTCTGCCATTTACGATTATAATACCTTTAGTGCAGCTGCAAGCGGACAGGATTTTCAAGCGCCCGATCTTTGGTCTATAAATAATACCAGACTTGATACGCATAGAGCTTTTAATAATTTAGTGCAGCGTAGATTGGTTGGTGTATTTGGTAGCTTTAATGCAAGTTATGATAATCAACTTTTCTTAACCTTAACCGGAAGAAATGACTGGAGTTCGACGCTGCCTAAAAAGAATAACTCCTTCTTCTATCCTTCAGCAGGATTAAGCTGGGTTTTTACCGAGTTAGCACCATTTAAGGATATAAGCGATGTATTTTCTTACGGAAAATTAAGAGCTTCTGTAGCTCAGGTAGGAAAAGATGCCCGCCCTTATAGTATTCGTCCATTTTACGAAAATGCTACTACCACAGGAGGCGGTTTCCGTTATGGGTTTACCGGCCCAAGCTTAAATCTCGTACCAGAGATGACCACTTCTTACGAATACGGTATGGAACTTAAGTTCTTTAATAATCGCTTAGGTCTGGACGCTACTTATTTCAATAAAAAATCTGAAGATCAGATTGTTCAAAACCTTCGGCTGAGCTATGCCACAGGTTTTGTATTAATGACCTTTAATGCCGGGGAAATTCAAAACGAAGGTGTTGAACTGCAGTTGAATGCAACTCCTGTTCAAACCAAAGACTTCTCCTGGGATATCCTGGCAAATTATACCAGAAACTGGAGTGAACTGGTTAGCCTGCCCGGTGATGTTGAGGAGTTTTATAATTCTGACACCTGGTTATACGGTAACGTTCGGGGGGGAGCGAGAATTGGTGGACCTCTAACAAGTTTTACGGGCTATGACTTCCTGAAAAATGATGAAGGGGAAATGATCATTAATCCCACTAATGGCCTTCCATTACTTGATACCAGTGAATGGGTCGTGGTGGGAGACAGGAGCCCCGATTTCACTGTTGGATTAACGAACACATTTTCTTATAAGAACCTTTCCCTTAATTTCCTTCTGGATTTTCGTGTAGGTGGAGATGTTTACAATGCAACAGAACACTACCTGACAACCCGAGGTTTAAGTAAAAGAACTTTAGATCGTGAAACCCCAAGAATTGTAGATGGAGTGTTAAGAGATGGATTGGAAAATACTGATAATCCAACTCAGAATAATATACCAATTAATCTCAACACCAACTCCACGTACTGGGGATCTATTTATCCATACCAAAGTTTTATAGAGAAAGATGTAAATTGGGTAAGACTTAGAGATGTAACCCTTAATTACTACCTGCCACAATCCTTCCTTGATAGAACCAACGCTGTACAAACTGCAAGCGTTTTCTTAACCGGAACAGATCTCTTCCTGTTTACTAACTATTCAGGACTTGATCCTGTAGCAAATGGTAACTCCGCAGCGGTAGGAGGTGCCGGTGGTACTGGATTTGACTATGGTAACTTCCCGTTACCACGAGGAATTAACTTTGGAGTTAGAGTAGGACTATAAAAAAATTAATGATGAAAAGAATATTAAAAATATGTATAGTAATTGCGGGCCTCTTTAGTTTTTCGGGCTGTGAGGACTACCTTGATGTTAATACGAACCCAAACGGTCCAGATGCATTATTGCAACCGGAACTTTTCCTGCCTCAAATTCAGTCTGAATTAGCTGTGGCTGTTCAATGGGATGGTAGGTTTACCGGATTTTATACCCAAAACTGGATATATGCTTCCGGTGAGGCTTATTCTCTAAACCTGCACTCAAACCCTCTTTCAGATTTTTATGCTCAATTATGGAGAGCAGTTTATTGGAGTATGGGTTATAACCTTTCTGATATGATTGAAAGTGGTGAACTCAATGAAAAATATGATTTCGTGGGAGTTGGTAAGATACTTAGAGCCTACGGTTGGCAAATGCTTACCGATTATCACGGGCCTATAATTGTTACCGAGGCTTTTGACTCAGAAAAAAGGGTTTTTAATTATGATGAGCAACAAGTGGCTTATGAGGAAGTAAGAAGATTGCTTTTAGAAGGGATTGAAGCTCTTGAAAGAACCGACGGGCTAGGACCGGATGAATCGGGACTTCGCGAAGCCGATCTTATTTACCAGGGAGACCGCGATAAGTGGAAGAAATTTGCCTATGGATTATTAGCTATCAATGCTCATCGTCTAACTAACAAGAGCAGCTATGATCCTCAGGAAGTAATTGATTATGTAGATCAGGCTTTAGGCGGAAATCAGGATGATGCTCTTATCCGGTTTGAAGGAACGGTAAGTTCAAACACGAATTTTTTCGGCCCACGAAGGGGAAATATAGGTTATTACCGCCAGAGTAAATTTATTACCGGACTTCTTGACGGAACAAATCCAGTTTTCCAGGATAGTGACCTGGATGGCGCAGATCCTGTTTATGAGGGGCAACACGTGCACGATCCACGAATCACTTCTATGCTAGCGCCTTCTCCCGATGGGGAATATAGAGGAATAGATCCCGAAACGGGAATTAACGAATATGAAGCTGAAGAAGTACCAAAGAATTTCTGGAATGAAGAAGGCTACGTTGGAAGTAATCCAAGCCCACAAATTTATTTCTTTAATAATGATGCAGATTTCCCGTTAATGACCTTTGCGCAGCTGCAGTTTATTAAAGCTGAAGCCGCTTGGATAGCAGGAAACGAATCTCTTGCTCTGGATGCCTATAACACCGGGGTAGAAGCCCATATGGATTTCGCGAGAACTTATGCTCCTGATGCTGATCTTTTTGACCAGCGAAGAGCCTTGTATGAAACCAACAAGGAGTTATTCCCGGCTACTGCTGATGAACTTAACCTTTCTAAGATTATGCTTCAGAAATTTATTGCAACCTGGGGATGGGGATTCTTTGAATCCTGGTCTGATATGAGAAGATACCACTATGACCTGGATGTTGCTCCTGAAAATAAAGTTTATGTTGGTTTTGAACTACCTGAAACTTTTGCACCGGCTAATAACGAGAATCCTGCTTATAGAGCTCGCCCCAGGTTTAATTCAGAATATATGTGGAACCAGGAAGCCTTAGAAGCTCTGGATGCCTTTGAAGAAGATTATCATACTTACGAAACCTGGTTTAGTAAATCTGAATAAAAATTAAAATTATGAGAACGATATATAATAAGATCTTTTTGGTATTATTAACAGGCCTTCTTTTTGCGGCCTGTGAAGAAAATGCCATTCCGGAACTTGCCGAACCTCTACCGGATTCGGCCACTGAAGCAAAATTCTTTTTTCATGTAGAAGAAGCTCCTGAAGCTAACTTTTATGTTGCAGGGCAAAAAGCCACCTCGGCAGCATCTACCGATGAAACCCTAAAAGGCTTCAATTACGGTTCAATATTTCCATCCAATGCCTATGCAGTGGTTGAATCTGGAGATGTTGATATAGTAGCTGAGACCCTGGAAGGGGAGGCTCTGGCCACTACCAGTGCGAATTTTGAAGAGGACTCAAATTATTCTGTTTACCTGGTAGGTACAACCAATGCCTACGAAATATTTGTAATGGAAGACGAGCTGCCAGAGGTTGATACTGAACGAATCTACTGGAGGTTTGTTAACACTATGGCCGAAATGCCTTTTAGTGTTGATGCCTATGCCGTAAGAGGTGGAGAGGATCCTGCAGTTATTTCTTTAGGAAATAACCTCGATTTTAAACAAGCCGGCGATTATGTAGCTCTGGATCCCGGGAATTATACCTTTAAGGTGTTCGAATCTGGAAGCGAATACGATCCTGAAACCTCAGAGCCTTATATTCAACATAGTTTGAACCTTTCAAGCATGGGAAGAATTTACAGCACCCAGATTAGAGGGACCTATTCTGAAACTCCTGCATCTTCAAATATAGATTACTGGAGAGAATACTAATGATTATCAATCATTCAATAAAAGAGAAAGCGACACACCTTAAGTGTCCTTTCTCTTTTTCTTTTTCTGCTGAATAACTATTCAATTTATTCTGAAAATTATGAAACTCAGATCCATATTTCTCTTTTTGGTTTTAAGTATAATTCTTGTTTCCTGTAAATCTACTCAACCGGTACCGGAAATACCTTCAGAAGAGATCGAGACAAAAGACACCTTAGCTGCTTCTAAACCCGAGGTTTCTTCCGAAGTAAAAGAAGAAATGGTCGGGATCACTCCCTGGGATCCAAACACTCCCAAAAACATAGAAGAATTCCGTGCTGCCTGGGTAGCCACGGTTGCCAATATCAACTGGCCAAGCACACCGGGACTTCCCACTTCAGAGCAACAAAAGGAAGCCCTTGAATTACTTGATTATCTGGAAAACAACAATTTTAATGCAGTGATCTTCCAGGTTAGACCACAAGCCGATGCACTTTACGACAGTAAATTGGAACCCTGGTCCTACTACCTTACCGGGCAACAGGGAAAAGCTCCCGAGCCTTATTACGACCCGCTTAAATTCTGGATAAATGCAGCGCACGAGCGTGGACTGGAATTACATGTATGGTTAAATCCATATCGGGCTCATCATACCACCGGAAAAGAAATCAGTGAAAAATCTGTGATTAAAACAAATCCCGACCTCGTTGTAGAGCTTGAAAACGGAATGTGGTGGATGGATCCTGCCCAAAAAGGAACCCAGGATCTTTCATCGGCAGTGGTGATGGACCTGGTAAAGAGATATGACATAGATGGGATTCATTTTGATGATTATTTCTATCCTTATGATTCTTATAACAATGGAAAGGATTTCCCCGATGATAGAAGCTGGCGGGCATACCAGGCTGCAGGGGGAGAATTATCCCGTGGAGACTGGCGCCGGGAAAGCGTGAATACATTCATAAAAAGAGTATACAACGAAATAAAAGCAGAAAAACCTCATGTGAAATTCGGATTAAGTCCCTTTGGTATTTGGCGTCCCGGTTATCCTGAATCTGTAACCGGTTACGACCAGTATGAAAAACTTTATGCTGATGCCAGGCTCTGGCTGAATGAAGGATGGATAGATTATTACACCCCGCAGCTTTATTGGAAAATCAGTCAGCTAGGTCAGAGTTTTCCCGAATTATTGGGGTGGTGGCAAAGTGAAAACACCAAACAACGTCACTTATGGCCTGGAATGAATGTTGGCGGCGAAGGTGACCAAATGCATATTACCGAAGTAATCAACCAGATTATGATTACCCGTGGGATGCTGCCAAAGAGTAAAGGAGCAGTACATTGGAGCATTGGCCCCCTGTTAAAGCATAAAGAACTTTCAAATGCTTTAAGAGAAGGACCTTACCGTAAGAAGAGCCTCGTGCCGCCAAGTCCCTGGCTGGACAATGAATCTCCAAAAAAACCACAGGTCACCACTCGTGCCGAGAATGACAGACTGGTTATTTCCTGGGAGCATGAACAAGCAGATGCTGTTTTTCGCTGGGTGGTATATTTTAAATATGAAGAAGGAAACTGGGATTACAAGATTCTTAGTCGTGATGCCCGTTCGCAAAATTTACAAAGAATTGTAGGCGACCAAAATCGCAAGCTGGAGAAAATTGGCGTAACCGCCGTAGACCGGACCGGAAACCAAAGTAAATTCAAAGAGATTTTAATAAAATAAGCATCCTGTATGTCCCCCATTTTAGTTTTTAGCATCATCGCCGGATATTTTCTAATGTTGATGGCCATAAGCCATTTCACATCACGGAAAGCCGATAACGCTACTTACTTCACCGCAAACCGCCAGTCGCCCTGGTTCCTTGTGGCCTATGAAATGGTAGGGGCTTCTTTATCGGGGGTAACTTTTATCTCTGTTCCCGGGGAGGTTGGAAATTCCAACTGGACCTATTTGCAATTTGTGATGGGGAACCTGGTAGGGTATGCAGTAATTGCATTGGTGTTAATTCCATTATTCTATAAACTTCGGCTGATTTCCATTTATGAATACTTAAAAGATCGTTTCGGGCAGAGATCATACTATGCGGGAGCTTCATTTTTTCTTATTTCACAAACCATTGGCGCCTCTTTCAGGCTTTTTCTTGCCGCCTTAGTGTTGCAGATCGCTTTTTTCGATGCTTTTGGAATTCCCTTTTGGGCAACAGTTTTAATTACTATCGGTTTGATCTGGCTGTATACTTTCCGCGGAGGAATAAAAACAATTGTGTGGACCGATACCCTGCAAACAACATTCTTATTACTGGCCGTTCTCATCAGCATATTTGTAATCGTAGATCATATGGAGCTCGAGGCTACCCAGGTGTTCTCTGTAGTTTCTGAAAGCAGCATGTCTGATGTTTTCGATTGGGACTGGCGTTCCAATAGCAATTTTTTTAAGAGTTTTCTGGCCGGTATCTTTATTACCATTGCCATGAATGGACTGGACCAGAATGTGATGCAGAAAAATCTTACCTGTAAAAATCAAAAAGATGCCCAAAAGAATATCTTTTGGTTTTCAATCACTTTCTTTATTTCTACGGTGTTATTCCTGGCTTTGGGGGTTTTGCTTTATAAATATGCGATGGACCAGGGAATTGCAATCCCCGAACGCTCAGATGATCTTTATCCGCTCCTGGCGCTTAATCATTTTGGGATTCTTGCCGGTATCGTATTCCTGCTGGGAATAATCGCCGCGGCATTCTCCAGCGCCGATTCAGCTTTAACAGCTTTAACTACCTCATTTTGTGTAGATATCCTGGATATCGAAAAACGCAAAGGCAATCAGAAAAAAACCCGTATGCTGGTTCATATAGGCTTTACGATTTTAATGTTTTTCGTGATCGTGATCTTTAATGCGGTTAACGATAGCAGTGTAGTTAGCGCGGTGTTTAAAGTTGCAGGCTTTACCTATGGCCCTTTATTGGGGCTGTTTGTCTATGGTTTGCTTACTAGTAATCCGGTAAAAGACAAATGGGTACCTCTGGTATGCCTTATCTCTCCAATTATTTCGGTAATTTTAGACTGGAACTCTGCAGAGTGGTTTAATGGATATCAGTTTGGTTTCGAAATACTTCTGGTAAACGCTGCCATTACGATAATTGGGCTTTTTGCTCTTTATAGAGCAAGGTCAATAAATATTTAATTTAAACAAATGAAAGCATTTTCGAACTTCATAATCTTAATGCTATTTCTTGCTATCCCTATTTCAGTATGGGGGCAAGATGGGGAGGATGTTTTTATCAGGTTAAACCAGGCAGGTTATTTAGAGGAAGACACTAAAGTGGCCGTGGTTTTTTCAGCTAAAAGGCCTGATGGAAGATTCATTATAATTAATGCGGAAACAGCAGAAGAAATATATAATGGAAAACTTCAACCCCAAAATAGGGGAGATTGGGGTAATTTTAAACATTATTTTAAAGCTGATTTTTCTGAGGTTGCTACGCCGGGCAACTATTATCTCTTAATAGAAAATCCAGTTGTAAAATCGGCTGAATTTGGTATAGGCCGGGACTTTTCCTATAAAAATCACCACGAAGATTTGATAGGATTTATGCGCCAGCAGCGATGCGGGTATAATCCTTTTTTGGATATGGTTTGCCACCAGCGCGATGGGCGCAGCATGTTTGGACCTATGCCCGATTCTACTTTCGTAGACTTTAGTGGGGGCTGGCATGATGCGGGAGATCAATTGAAATATTTAATCACTTCCAGTAACGCGACCGCAAAAATGTTGAAAGCCTACGAACTTATTCCCGAAAAGTTCGCAGACAAGGTAAATGCATTAGGGCAGGAGGGAAGCAATGGCATTCCAGATGTTTTAGACGAGGCCAAATGGGGTTTAGACTGGATCCATAAAATGCACAGTGGGCCAGGCGAACTTTTTCACCAGGTAGCCGATGACAGGGATCATTTAGGAATGAAATGGCCCGACAAAGATTCATCAGATTATGGATGGGGACCAAATTCCTATCGTGTTGCTTATTTTGCCACCGGAGAACCTCAGGGACTCAGGGAATATAAAAGTAAAGCAACCGGAATTGCAAACCTCGCCGGAAGATCTGCTGCTGCAATGGCCCTGGGTGCACGAATCTGGGAAGATTTCGATCCGGTTTTTGCTGAAAAATGCCGGGTTGCAGCTATAGACCTGTATGAATTGGGAAAAAGACAGGAAGGATTTCAGCAGGGAAATTCTTACGGTGCTCCCTATCGTTACAATGAAGATACCTGGGCGGATGATATGGAATGGGCAGCGGCCGAATTATTCATAAATACAAGGGAAGATATCTTCCTAAACGATGCTAAACGCTATGCCCAAATGGCCAATTCGGTTTCCTGGATGGATAAGGAAGATGCCGATCATTATCGGTTTTATCCGTTTTTTAATATCGGGCATTTTGTGCTTTACGAACATGTTGATAAAGATTTTCAACAGAAACTGGCGCAGTATTATCGCCATGGGATTGATGCTACCCTTAAGCGGGGTCAGGGAAACCCCTTTCAAATAGGCGTGCCCTTTATCTGGTGCTCCAATAATTTAGCTACTAATCTTATCACCCAGATAATTCTTTATGAAGAGATGACCGGCGAAAATCAATATCACGATTTCATGCTTGCTCAACGGGATTGGCTTTTGGGAAATAATCCCTGGGGAACTTCAATGTTTATGAATATTCCGGAAAAGGGAGAATATCCGGAAGAGGTACATACCAGTATCTGGTATCTTACCGGAAAGGAAGTTCCGGGTGGATTGGTGGATGGCCCGGTTTACAAAAGCGTTTATGAAAATTTGAAAGGCCTAAGCCTGAAAGAGGATGATGAATTTGCTCAATTTCAGACTGATTTTGTAGTTTACCACGATGATTTTGGAGATTATTCCACCAACGAACCAACTATGGATGGTACCGCCGATGCGATCTTCTTTATGGCTTGGTTTGCTAAGGATGCAGAAAATAAAATTGACTAAAACCTGAATTATGAAGCTCGAATTCCATCCGTATAATTTAGAATTAAAAAATACCTTCACCATTAGCCATGGCTCCCGGGATTTTCAACCCACCTTGATCGTTGCTGTGAGTGACGGCGGGCATACAGGTTACGGGGAAGCGACAGCCACTTCCTATTATGGGGTTAGCATAGAAAAGATGCAGCAGGATATTAGGGAACTGGAACCTTTGTTAGCCGAAAATATTCATAAAACTCCTGAAGAGATCTGGGAACTTACCTGGCCAATGCTAAAGCAGAATCCCTTCGCGCAGTGTGCTCTTGATATAGCCCTGCATGATCTTCACGGAAAAAGAAACGGGCAGCCGCTTTATAAAATGTGGGGACTCGATGTCAGCAATATACCGCTTACTAATTATACGATTGGGATTGATACTGTTGAAAAAATGGTGCAAAAGATCAAAGATTTCCCCTGGCCCCTTTATAAGATCAAACTCGGCACTCAAGACGACGTGGCTATTGTTCGTGAACTTAGAAAACACACCAAATCAGTTTTTCGGGTGGATGCTAACGCGGCCTGGACGGCAGACCAAGCCATAGAAAATGCAAATGCCTTGAAGGAACTAAATGTTGAGTTCCTGGAACAACCCTTAAAAGCCGATGATTGGGAGGGAATGAAAAAACTCTATAAAGAATCGGTGCTGCCACTAATTGCGGATGAAAGTTGTATCGTGGAAAGCGATGTGGAAAAATGTGCCGGACATTTTCATGGGATTAATATCAAACTCACCAAATGTGGTGGTCTCACTCCCGGGAAAAGAATGATCGAAAAAGCTAAAAAACTCGGCCTGAAAGTTATGGTGGGATGTATGACCGAATCTACCGTTGGAATTTCTGCAATTGCACAATTACTACCACTGCTGGATTATGTAGATATGGACGGAGGGCTTCTGATTAAAAATGATATCGCCGATGGGGTAAAGGTCTATGATGAAAAAGTCCATTTCCCCGAGAGGAACGGTACCGGCGCTGAATTATATGAAAAACAAAAAAAAAGCTGAAATTAGCTGTTATTCTGAATTTGCTTCAGAATAAAAAAAAAATAGGAATATTAGATTTTAAATAAAAAAATAATGAAGCTACTTAGAAAAATTTACCTCCCATTTGCTCTTTTAATCTTACTTGCTGCTTCTTCTTGCGAAGAAAAAAGTCAGAAGGAGGAGAAAAACCCTACCGATGAGTATATAGCCGAAGTAAAAAAAGAATACGCACCCGATGGAAGAGTAGCCCTTTTTGATGTGAAAACCGAAAAACAGGGAGACTCTTATATTCTCAAAGGAGAATCAAACGATCCCGAAGCGGTTGAAAGCCTCAGGCAGAAACTGGAAGCAGAAAACATAAAATTTACCGACAGGATACGTTTGCTGCCAGATGCCGAAGAACTGGAAAACAAAACCAGGGGAGTGGTGAAGATCTCGGTGGCTAATATACGGGATGAACCCAAACATTCGGCCCAGCTGGTAACCCAGGCTACCTTAGGGATGCCGTTAAAGGTATTAAAGAAACAGGGGGGCTGGTATTATGTTCAAACTCCGGAAGCTTACCTTGGATGGGTAGATTACGGTGGGATTCATAATATGAATGAGGAAGAACTCAGGTCCTGGAAACAAAAAGATAAACTCATTTACCTTGAAACTGTCGGGTTTTCTTATGAAGAACCCAACTCCGACTCTCAAAGAGTATCCGATCTTGTTTCAGGAAATATTTTAGAGCTCGTAGAGCGCCGTGGGAAGTTTTATGAGGTGAAGTATCCTAATGGGAAGAGAGCCTTCGTAGAAACCGCTTATGCGCAACCTTATCAGGACTGGTTGGCAAATCTCGAAGCCACCGAAGAAGATCTGGTAGCTACAGGAAAAGACCTAATGGGCGCTCCTTATCTTTGGGGTGGGACCTCACCAAAAGGGATGGATTGCAGTGGCTTTACCAAAACTGTATTTTTCATGAATGGGGTAGTGCTTCCCAGGGATGCCTCCCAGCAAATTCACACCGGAGAAGAAGTTGATACCGAAAGGAATTTTGAGAACCTTGAAAAAGGGGATCTGCTTTTCTTCGGAAAACCCGCCACCGATTCTACTGCTGAAAGAGTAATTCATGTGGGAATGTGGATAGGCGATAATAAATTCATCCATTCTATGGGAAATGTACACATCAGTAATTTCGATAAGGATGCTGAAGATTTCGACGAATACAATTATAATCGCTATTTACGAACAAAAAGAGTTTTAAACAAGGAAGATAAAGGCTTGATATACCTAAGGCAATCAGACCTTTTTACTTTGCCTGAAGCCGAAGAAGTGAAGATGTAAAAAATAAATGCTCCATAAATTAAAAAGCCTCCCAATTAAGGGAGGCTTTTGAATTTTAATATAGTAAATATTGAGACCTCAGCTTTTTAAAAAATTCCAGATCATCCTGCCAGGTCTGAATAATTTCCCGAGGCTTTTTCCCGGCATCAAGAGCTTCACGCACTAAAGATGTTTTTAAAAGTCCGTCCAGCCTTTCTTTGCGCCACTCCAATTGTTCGGGATAAAGTTTTTTAAGGGCATGAAGCATATAGATACCCGCTTCTACAGATTTAAAGTTATCCCTGTTAGTTAAGGTCAATTCTACTGCGGGAATCTCTTCCCCCATAAATTTTGGCGGATAGATTTCGATGCCGTCTACCATTTGCTGTGCGGTGATTTGGGTGGTTTTGTACGAAATCCCCTTCAAGTTATAAGACTCGAGCTGGGTTATTAGATCTTCTGGATGGACCCAGGGAGCTGCGATAAGCTCGAAAGGCTTTAGAGTTCCGCGGCCTTCTGAAACATTGGTGCCTTCCAGTAAACAGGTTGCCGGATAAAAGGTAGCGGTAGTTAGATTAAGCATATTTGGAGAAGGCTTAATCCAGGGCAGGCCGGTTTGATCATACCAAAGTTCACGCTTATAATTTTCCATTGGAATAACCTTTAAATCTGCTGAGAGCAATCCGGAATTTTCTCTTTCCTTATTGAACATTGTTGCGAGTTCCCCAACGGTCATTCCGTGAGTGATAGGTAACATATCGATATCTGTAACAGGCTCTCCTGGTTTTCCAACGGGACCATCTACGTATCTACCTCCAATTGCATTGGGGCGATCCAGCACTATAAAGGGAACATTGTTCTCTGCAGCAGCTTCCTGTACCAGAAGCATGGTTTTTATGTAGGTATAGAATCGGGCACCAATATCCTGAATGTCGAACACCAGTACCTCTACATCCTTTAGCATTTCAGCTGTGGGTTTTCGGGTCTTTCCGTACAGGGAGACCACTGGAAGACCTGTTTTTTCATCTTTTGAATCGCTTACGTGAGTATCCTCTTCACCGCGAATTCCATGTTCCGGACCGAAAAGCATGGTGAGCTCTGTTTCAGGGTTTTGATAAAGAAGATCAACCAGATGGTCTCCATTAGGCAGTAGCCCAGTGTGGTTGGTAACCAGGCCGATTTTCTTGTCTTTGATCAAATTAAAATATTCGGCCTCAAAAAGTCTTTCAGCACCAATTTTTACCGGGTTTTTGACTTTCAGTAAAGCTAATTTCGAATATAAGTCGCCCCCCGGGCAGGTTGTTTCTGCCTGATCTTTATGTCCGCTGATGGTCTCCCGTGAAATATCATATTTCGAAGAAAGGAAGCTTACCAGTTTATTAAGGCTCTCCCATTGTTGAGGTAATAGCTTCTCTTTGTTGAAATCGCCTTCCACAACGATCAGGACGTGGCCATTTAAATCATAATCGGTATTAGAATCCCCCTGAAAGTTAATATCCCGGCCTTCTGCGATCTTCCCGCTGGTGCCTATATAAAAATGATAAGGCACATCGGGCCAGGCTTTTTTAACACTGCCATCGGCCATTGGGGAGTCATTTTGGGAAAAATTCTGCAGCGCCTGAAGTTTCTCTTCAATAGAGCGTTGAGGTTTTTGGGGCATTCCCGTGTGATGTATGGTAATAAACTGCGGCTTATGAGGGATCATTTGCATCACCGGCTCTTTTGCTTTCCAGTTTTCCCTTGTAATAACAGCTAATTCACTTTCTTCAATAATTTGTGCTGAAGAGGACAAAACGCAAAAAAACACTAAGATGAAATTGATAAACCCGATTCTAAACATAAAGCCGCAGTTATAAATATTTCTGATACAAATTGTAAAGTATTTTTAAATCGTCTTCATTAAGAGGAGATTGGATATCTTCCTGAATAAAATGAAGTTTAAATGATTGTAGGGCTGCTGCCATATTACTGGTGTCAAAACCAATTATTCTCAAGGCCATTTCCACATCGAAAGTTGCAGGAATCACTTCAGGGAAAAGTATTTTATCCAGGAAAGAAATTCGTTGGGTTAAAATAGAATTTCTCCCTATTGCCAGGGGGTTTGGCCGAAAGAATTCAGCTTCTGTTTTAAGGCTTTTCACTTCCTCTTCGTTATACCAGAGGCCGTAGCCTTCTTCAGCGAGCCTTTCCCAGGGGAAAGTGGCATTAGGATCTACCTTGCGTCCCGGAGCGATATCTGAATGGCCCACGAAATTTTCAGCGGGGATCTTATAATCTTCTTTGAGACTTTCTAAAACCGCCAGCAGGCTCTGGATCTGGGCTTCAGAGAATTCCTCAGAGCCGTTGTTATCCAGTTCAATCCCAATGGAGGAGGAGTTGAGGTCGGAGTTATTTCCCCATTTTCCTACTCCGGCATGCCATCCGCGGAAGTAATCATTCAGCATATGATACACCTCGCCCTCACGACCAATAACATAATGCGAACTCACCTGCGTTCGCGACAGCGTAAAAGTTTTTAGGGTTTGCTGAACCGAATCCTGCGCGGTGTGATGAATTACCACATAATTGGGTTTACGCAGGTTAAAATTAGTAGTTCCCACCCGGTACTCACCATAATCGAGTGCGGATCCATCAGACTTTTCCGGGAGTGGGAACTTGCTTAATTGCTTTGTGTAGGCTTTTGCCTGTTTTTTATAGACCCGGTTGGTTTTGGAATATGGATTGGAGGCACAGCTTGCCAAAACCAATAAAAGAAGGACTATATTAAGTAGGGCAAATCCTCTTCTCATAGCAATAAGGCTTAATGTTATAATTTCCAGCGTACAAAAGCTTCCATAGCCTCATAATTTGCGAGGCCAAGTTTATCGTAGGCTTCCGCAGTTTCACGGTTTCGCTCTTCTGCACGTACCCAGAACTCTCTTTCATCATCGCCGGGAAATACAGGACGATCTTTTTGAGATTGATGCTGAAATATGGCTTTTCTTTTTCGTTGTACTTCCTGTGGAGAAAGCGGCACAGCCATTTCGATCTCGTGGATCTCGAATTCCTGCCATGCGCCACGATACATCCATAACCAGCAGTCTTTGGTCCATTCTTCGGTCTTGCGGAGCCTGGTAAGTGCCTCGAGGATTATTCGGAAACAAACGATATGGGTTCCGTGGGGATCGGCGAAATCACCTGCGGCAAAAACCTGATGTGGTTTTATTTGCTGAAGCAATTCCATAGTAAGTTTCACATCTTTTTCGGTAACGGGATTTTTCACCCTTTTTCCGGTTTCATAAAATGGCAGGGCCATAAAATGAATGTTTTTGTCTTTCAAGCCGGCAAATCGCGCTCCTGCAATCGCCTCAGATTTCCTGATGAAGGCTTTTACATCCTGGATTTCCTGAAGATCAATATCGTTTGGTTGTTTGTCTTCAAGAGAACGGCGCATTTTCTCATAGGTAGCTTCTAATTTTTCAACATTTTCGCCACGGCTTCGGTTAAAGTCTATAGCGAATTCTACGTATCGAAGCACATCCGTATCCCAAACAGCCGTGTTTCCTGAGGTTTGATAGGCTACATGCACCTCATGCCCCTGATCTACCAGGCGTATAAAAGTACCTCCCATAGAGATCACATCATCATCTGGGTGCGGCGAGAAAATAAGCGAACGTTTTTGGGCCGGTTCTTTTCTTTCAGGCCTTTGGGTATCATCGGCATTTGGTTTTCCCCCGGGCCATCCTGTAATGCTATGCTGTAGCTGATTGAATACATCAATATTGATGTTGTAAGCAGGTCCAAAATCGGTGGCGAGCTGGGCCATCCCGTTATTGTTGTAATCTTCGTCGGTAAGTTTAAGGATGGGCTTTTTAACTTCTGAAGAAAGCCAAATAACTGCCTTTTTGATAAGTTGTTTATCCCATACGCAGTCTTTTACCAACCATGGGGTATTGAAACGGGTGAGTTCAGAAGCGGCATCTTCATCTAAAATAAACTCTACATTTTCTGAAAGTTGAAGGTAAGTGGCAGGAACATTCCCAGAAATTTCTCCTTCAACGGCTTTCCTGATAATCGGTGCTTTTTTGCGACTCCAGGCCATCAGGATGATTTCGCGGGCCTTAAAGATTGTTCCAATACCCATAGTAATTGCCTTGGTGGGTACATTTTCTTTTCCTCCAAAATCACGGGAGGCATCGCGACGGGTAAGATCGTCTAAAGTGACCAGGCGGGTTCCTGAGTTTGGGGCCGATCCCGGTTCGTTGAAACCGATGTGCCCGGTTCTACCAATCCCTAATACCTGAAGGTCTAGACCACCAAGTTCTCCAATCTTATTTTCATAGGCTATACAGTAATCGGCAATATCTTCTTTTGCCAGAGTACCATCCGGAATGTGAATATTCTCTCGTTTTATATCGATGTGCCCAAAGAGATTTTCATCCATAAAACGAACATAACTTTGTTTAGCATCGGGTTGCATCGGGTAATACTCGTCCAGGTTGAAGGTAATCACATTCTGAAAACTCAGCCCTTCTTCTTTGTGTAGGCGCACCAGTTCTTCATACACCTCAATTGGGGTAGCACCTGTTGCAAGTCCCAACACGGCATTTTCACCTTTTTCCTGCTTTTTTTTAATAAGTGTTGCTATTCTTGCTGCTACAGTTTTTGAAGCTATGTGCTCATCTGGATAAACGCTAACCGGTAGCTTTTCGAAACGTGTTTCTTCTAAGAGGTTTAATCTGGCCATAATTTAGTGCTAATTCGGAATTTTTAATTGATGTAAGATTTAACCAGGGCCACCTGGTCTTTAAATATATCGTCCATGACTGCGATGGTACCCCCAAACAAACTTGAATTAGACCCTAATTCTGATAGTTCGATCTTAGTTCGTTCTTTGAGCTGCATCATGCAGTAGGTGTTCATTGATTGGTGGATTGGGGTAGTGATAAACTGTTTGGCTTCGGCGATCTTACCCTCCAGGATAACCAGTTCTGGATTAAATATTTGAATAAGAATGGCAATTCCTTTTCCAAGCTTGATTCCAATCTCCGAAAGTACATTAATAGCAAACTGATCCCCTTTGTTGGCAGCTTCTATAATCACTTCGGGTTCTAATTTGTCCATCTCTTTCTGGCTCAAATTATTTAATACTGAAGTCTGTCCCGCTTTAAGTCCTTCTTTGGCTTTTCTAACCAGAGCGAGCCCCGAGGCTTCTGTTTCCAGGCAACCTCTTTTTCCGCAGTGGCAAAGCAAGCCATCTTCGGTCATTGGGATATGACCGAATTCCCCGGCGAAGCCAGATTCCCCCGAATGCATTTTACCACCCATAATAATTCCCAATCCAATGCCCCAGTCCATAGAAATTACAAGCACGTTGCTTTTATCGCGAGCCAACCCAAAACGGAATTCGGCTAAACAGGCACTTTTTGCATCATTAAGGATCACCACAGATTTTTTGAATTTCTTTTCAAATCTACCTTTTAACGATTCGGGTTCCTGTTCGCTTAAATAATAGGTGAAGTTCTTACCTGCCTCGGCAGAAACAAGCCCAGGCATACTAATAGCCACACCCATTAAATCACTCATTTTTATTTTGGCCGATTTAAGCAGCTTCTGGGACTGCTCAAAAAGTAAATCTACAATATTGGAATCGGGAGAAATTTCCCTGGTTAAAACACTTTCTTTAACAATGCTGTGATTATTGTCTATGACTGCCAGTTTTATTCTGAAACGTTCAATGTGGATGCTTAGCACAAAAAAAGAATGTTCCTGCATCCCATAAAGGTCGGGTTTGCGTCCGCCTTCAGATTTTCCCCTCCCGGTTTTAGACACAATTCCATCCTCTATCATCTGGTTTAAAAGAGACATGGAGGTAGGTAAACTCACATTAAACCTGCTGCATATCTCGGCGTTGGAAGTGTTTCCGTTTAAAAACAGATGTTTTACGATTTTTAGCTTTTGCAAATATTTCTTGCGTTCTACATTGCTGATATGAGCAAGTTTTTCTTCATCTAAGAGAAAATCCTGTAGTTTTTTTGGCATGTGTGGTTTTTTTGGTTTGAATTAAAGAACTATCGCTAAATTTAAAATCTTTTTAAAATTAAGCCTCTAATTCAGAATTAAAAATAGATAAAAAAAATATTCTGAGAAATACTTTTTCAATTTTTTTATAAAAGATCATTTATTTAAATGAAATTTATATTTTTAAGTATTCAAATTTTAATGACGTCTTAAGTCTTTTAAAAAAAATAGATCTATGTCCCCGAAATCTGTCGTAACTCTCCCAAAATCCCAGCGCTATTTCGCACTGGATATTCTTCGCGGAATGACCATCGCCCTAATGATCCTGGTAAACACCCCGGGCAGCTGGTCTCATATTTATGCACCATTCAGGCACGCCGCCTGGCACGGGTTTACCCCAACCGATCTGGTTTTTCCGGCTTTCCTTTTTGTAGTAGGAAATGCGATGAGTTTTAGCCTTAAAAAGTATGAAGCAAAATCGGAACAGGATTTCCTCAAAAAAGTATTTAAACGCAGTCTGCTAATTTTTGTGATAGGCCTGTTTTTAAGCGCATTTCCCTTTGTATATCGGGCAGGAGGGGAACTTGTTTTAAAAGACCTTAGCAATATGCGAATTATGGGAGTGCTGCAACGAATTGCTCTTTGTTATTTATTCGCATCGCTTATAATTCATTATTTTAAGCTTAAAAAATCCCTGATCATTGCCGCGATAATCCTTTTGGCTTATTGGGCGATAATGTGGTTTTTTGGCGATGCTCCCGATCCTTATGGCCTTAAGACTAATGCGGCCCTTAAATTTGACAGGATAATCTTCCCGGAAGAAAATCTCTGGAAAGGTTTTGGCTTCCCCTTTGATCCCGAAGGGCTTTTAAGCACCCTGCCGGCGATAGTAAACGTGATTTTTGGGTATGCCGCCGGGGTATTTATTCAGAAGTCGGGAAATATTATGAAGACCGTTTGGAAACTGGCAATTGCCGCGTTAGTCTTTATAGGAATTGCATTGACCTGGGATATTTATTTCCCAATTAATAAGGGAATCTGGACCAGTAGTTTTGTAATGTACAGCACGGGTTGGACGCTGCTCCTGCTTTCGATATTTATCGCGATTATTGAGGTTGCCGGATTTAAAAAATGGACCTATTTCTTTGAAGCCTTCGGAAAAAACCCCCTTTTTATATATGTAATGTCTGGGGTGGTGGTAATGCTAATGAGTGTAATTTACGTTAACGGCCGAGCCCTGAAGCCTTTGTTATACGAAAAATTTTACCTTAGCTGGCTTAACGATTATAATGCATCCTTGTTATTTGCCATTAGTTATATGGTGCTTATGTGGTTGCTTGGATACTGGCTGGATAAGCGAAAAATATATATTAAGGTGTAAACCTGGATCTGTAATTTAAAATTGAACTTTCAAAAAACATACTGCTTAGATGAAAATTAAAATCTCTCTCCTAATAATTGCAGCCTTCCTCCTGGGATCAAATATCCGGGCGCAGGAGGAAAAACCGCCATTTCTTAAATATCAGAACAGCAAGTGGGTTGATTCCATTATGGAAAACCTCACTCCTAATGAACGCATCGCCCAACTCATTATGGTTGCCGCTTATTCCAACCGTGGGCCTGAACATAAACAGGAGATTCTCAAACTAATAAGGGAACAAAAAATAGGTGGACTCATTTTTTTCCAGGGAGATGCAAGAACCCAGGTCAATCTTATGAATGATTACCAGTTGGTTTCTGAAGTTCCTCTGCTGGGAGCCATAGATGCTGAATGGGGCCTGGGAATGAGACTTGATAATACCATAAGTTATCCTTTCCAGATGGCACTTGGTGCTATTCAAAACGATAGTTTGATTTACGAGCTTGGGCAGGAAGTGGCCCGGCAGATTAAGCGAAGCGGACTGCACCTCAATTTTGCTCCCGTGGTAGATGTGAATAATAATCCTGATAACCCTGTGATCAATTTTAGATCTTTTGGGGAAAATAAGGAAAATGTTTCCCGTAAAGGGATCGCTTATATGCAGGGAATGCAGGATGCTAATTTGCTCACTACAGCAAAACACTTTCCCGGCCACGGAGATACCGATACCGATTCTCATTATGCACTTCCGCAGATAAATCACGCTTTTAATAGGCTGGATTCCCTGGAAATGCATCCCTTTAAAAAACTTATAGACGCCGGAATTGGCGGGGTTATGGTTGCACACCTCGATATACCAGCCCTAGACTCAACAGGGGTGCCTTCAACTTTATCTAAACCCATAATCACCGGAATTCTCAAGGAACGATTAGGCTTTGAAGGCCTGATCGTTACCGACGCGATGAACATGAAAGGAGTTACCGAAGGTAATGAGCCCGGGGTGGTAGATAAGGATGCTATTCTGGCTGGAAATGATCTGCTGGAATTTACCGAAGATGTGCCCAAAGCCATTGCCGAAATAAGAAAAGCCATAAATCAGGGGCTGATCACCCAGGCTGAAATCGATAAGCGGGTAAGAAAATTGCTTGCCGTAAAACAGTGGGTAGGCCTGGATCAATACAAAGCAATCCCGCTCAAGAATATAGATGAAGAGATCACCACCCTTGAAGCCGAATGGTTAAACCGAAAACTGGTTGAAGCCTCGCTGACCGTTCTTAGGAATGAAAATGATATTTTGCCGGTAAAAGAACTTGAGAAGGTGAAGATCGCTTCGGTTTCCTTTGGTGCTAAAAAAGAAAGCGTTTTCCAGGAAAGTCTGAGCCTTTATACCGATGTGAAACATTTCCAGGTGGGAATGGGTGCTAAAACTTCAGAAGTAAAGAAGATCTTTGAAGAGCTAAAGACCTTTGATCTAATAATTGCCGGGATTCACGACGATAGCCGTTTTCCCCGTAATACGATAAAATTTTCAAATGCGGTTCAAAATTTAATGGGGGAGATTTTTGAAGAACAGAACAGCATCGTCGCATACTTTAAAAACCCCTATTCTCTGGATAAACTTAAAGGGGTTGAAAATGCTTCAGGATTAATTCTTACTTACCAGGATAATGATATTAGCCAGGAACTTGCGGCGCAGCTTATTTTTGGCGGCGTGGGAGCCAATGGTCAATTACCGGTAAGTGTGGGTAAAAAGTTCAAATCGGGGGAAGGCCTCGAGGTAGAAGGGGGATTACGCCTTAAATACACCAGGCCTGAAGATGCCGGGATGAATTCTGAAACCCTGTATAATGGGATAGATTCCTTAATGCAGCAGGCTATGGATATGAAAGCCATACCAGGCGGCCAGATCCTGGTGGCCAGAAAGGGGAAAGTGGTTTTTCATAAAGCCTACGGCTTGCACGATTACAGTGACACTGTAAAGGTTAAAAAAACCGATTTGTACGATCTTGCCTCGGTGACGAAGGTATCTTCAGCATTACCTGCACTTATGAAACTTGCTGATGAAGGGAAATTTAATCTCGATGCGGGGATAGATACCTATCTGCCCTATTTCAGAAATTCGAATAAGGCGGGAGTACCTTTCAGGGAAATCCTGGCTCACCAGGCTCGTTTTAAGCCCTGGATTCCTTACTGGAAAAATACCCTGCGCAAGAACGGGAGCTATAGATGGAATACTTTTAAAAAGGATTCTTCAGCCAGGTACCCGGTGAAAGTGAGTGAAAACTTATGGTTGCACCGCAAATATCAAAAGAAGATGTTCAGGGCGATAAAAAAATCAGAGCTCGAAAAGGAAGCAAAATATAAATACTCAGGCCTGGCCTTTTATCTCCTGCCAGATATAGTAGAAAACATTACCGGAGAGGATTTCAGAAGTTATATAAATGAAAATTTTTATGATAAACTGGGGGCCACCACTTTAACCTATAAGCCTTTAGAAGAATTTAATTCAGATAGAATCGTGCCCACTGAGCACGATTATTTTTTCAGGCATAAACCTATACACGGAATGGTTCACGATGAGGGGGCGGTGATGATGGGTGGAATTTCGGCCAATGCCGGACTTTTTTCTACGGCTAATGATCTTGCCAAACTCATGCAGATGTATTTGAATATGGGGGAATATGCCGGAGTGCGTTATATTGAGGAAGACACCTTTAAAGAATGGACCAAAGCGCAGTTTCCTGAAAATGATAATCACCGGGGCCTGGGCTTCGATAAACCCTATCTCGAATATAAAGGAGAAAGTAGCAATACTGCAAAAGATGCCAGTAAGGCGAGCTTTGGCCACACCGGTTTTACAGGGATAATGGCCTGGATGGATCCGGAAGAAGACCTGCTTTATCTTTTTCTTTCTAACCGTGTTTTGCCTTCAAGAAGCAATACCAGATTGTACGCTTTAAATACCAGAACCAATATTCAACAGGTACTTTATGATGCAATAGAGAAATAAAAAGTATTTACGGTTTTACGGTAAAAAGTTAGTTTTTTTGGAATAGAAATACCAAAATAGAAGATAGGTATTAAGGAAATATTATATTTGAAAGAATTTTCCTTAAGTCCTCTTGACCTATATGAAAAAAAACCACACTTATTTTCTGCTTACCCTACTTTTTATTATTTCCACTCAGGCTTTTTCACAGCATTCAGTTCGCGGAAAGCTGATCGATGAAAACCTTCAGCCAGTGGCTTTCGCCAATGTTATTTTACTCAGCGCTCAGGATTCGGTTAGTGTTTATAAAGGAACCATTTCGGAAGAAAACGGGGTCTTTAAATTCCTGGATGTCGAAGAGGATGAATACCTGCTGAAAACCAGTTTTATAGGTTTTGAAGATCATCATGAAATAATCGAGGTTTCCAAAGATCTTGATCTTAACCGGATCGAAATTAAAGTTTCCTCTTCTGAACTCGATGAAGTAACCATACAAGCCCGGAAACCTACAATTAATCGCAGTATAGACCGTATTACTTTTGACGTGGAAAACTCTACGCTTTCCAGCGGAAATTCCTGGGATGTTCTTCGGCAAACTCCGGGAGTGATTCTAAATCAGGGTCAGCTTCAGGTTAGAAACGGCGCAGTTACAGTTTATATAAACGACCGAAAGGTGCAACTCAGCGCCGATGAACTCACAACTTTGCTTCAAACCTATTCCGCAGAGAATCTTAAATCGGTTGAGGTGATTACCAATCCTCCAGCGAGATATGATGCCGAAGGTGGCGCGGTTATCAATATTAACACTACCAAAGCTTTAAATCCGGGATATAAAGGAAGTCTGGAAGGGAATTACACCCAGGGAATTGTTCCAAAATATCAAATAGGGACCAGTCACTACTGGAAAGGAGAGAAGCTTAATTTTTTCGCTAATTACAGTTTTAGTCCACGAAAAGAGATCAAAAGGGATGAAAGCTATATTAATTTTATAAGTGCACAAAACGCCGGAAATTCCCGTTGGGAAACCGATTTTGAACGTATAACACGCTCCCAGGCACATAATGCCAATGTAATGTTGGATTATGATTTTGATGCGAAAAATAAACTGAGCTTTTCTTCTTCGATAATGGTTTCTCCTAACAAGACCTTTAACAACCAGGTTGAGACAGAAATAAGAAATGCCCAGCCGGAACAGCAGGTTAATTCCATGTTTCTATATACCGATAGCAACCTGGAGAATGATGAAAGTAACATAGCTTTAAACCTTGGTTACACTCACAGCATGGATAATGGCGGAAGTCTTTCTTCCAACTTGCATTATACCCGCTTTGATCAGGACCGAATGCAAATGGTGGAAACCGATTATTTTGATGCTGCCGGAGATCCTCTTCAGACCGTCTCGTTTAATACAGATGCCAAGCAGGAGATCGATATTGTAACAGCTCAACTGGATTTTACAAGTCCTCTCGGTAGTTCAAACTTTGAAGCCGGGGCAAAATTCTCAAATATAAACTCCGGCAGCGGAATTGTTTTTTCTAATGCTGAAAGCCTGGAAGACCTTTATGATGATCTTTCAGACGATTTTGAATATGACGAGATGGTTTATGCAGCTTATGCCAATATCTCTAAAGATTGGGAAAACTGGAGCATGCAGGCCGGTTTGCGAGGAGAATACACCGATCTTGAAGGGAATTCATTATCTATGGAGCAGGTGAATTCACAGGAATATTTCGAATTGTTTCCCACCGCTTACCTCCAGTACCGCGCTTCAGATGATCATAGTTTTACCCTTGATTACAGCCGCAGGATAGAGCGCCCAAAGTATGAAAGCCTGAATCCCTTCAGGTATTTCCTCAATGAAAACGATTATAACGCCGGAAACCCAAATTTAAGAGCGGCCATAAGCAATAACTTCAACTTTAATTATACGCTTAAGGGCTCGTATTTCTTTGATGTGTATTATCGCGATTATGGTAATTCACCCGCCACGCTGGCTTTTCAGAATAACGACAGGCAATTTATTAGAAGGGTGAGTATGAATTTGCTGGAGAATAAAACCTACGGGCTGGATATCACCCACGTGAGAATGTTAACCGGTTGGTGGTACTCTCAGTTGTATGCTTCCATTTTTCACGAAGAAAACCGTTTTGCCGCGCTCGAAAGTGAAATAGAGGCACATACCAATGAAGTTGACGGAGTTCTGGCGCAGCTGTATAATAGTTTTACCCTTTCTAAAGACGGCACCTTAACCGGTACGCTCACTTATTTGTATGTGTCAGATTATATGTCTGGCTCATATAATTTTGAACCTTTTTCCACTTTAAGCATCGGACTTCGGAAAACCCTTTGGAACAATCGTGCGGAGCTTAGCCTTAATGTGAACGATATTTTCGATCAAACCAACACCAGGTTAACTTCCCTATATGCCAATCAGGATAATTCGTTCTTTGCCCGAGAAGAAACCAGGTATGTAAGAATTGGTTTCAAATACAACTTCGGAAACTTCAGGTTAGAGGATAATAAGCGCAGTATCGATGCCGAGGAGCGGGATAGGCTGTAATTTAAATTATCATTTAAAAGAACTAATTATCTGAAAATTAGTGAAAAAAACTTCAAGCTATCCTTGGAAGTTTGGGGGCGTTCTTTTATTTCTTAATTTTGCAGCCCAAAATAAACCAACGTGGCTAAAATAGGAAACATAGATGTAGGAGACTTCCCGTTGCTGCTGGCACCGATGGAAGATGTGAGCGACCCGCCATTCAGGGCACTTTGTAAAGAACAGGGTGCCGATGTGGTTTACACTGAATTTATCTCTTCTGAAGGGCTTATTCGCGATGCTGCCAAAAGCACGATGAAGCTGGATATCTACGAGAAAGAGCGTCCTGTGGGCATACAGATCTTTGGGGCTAACCTGGAATCTATGCTACAATCGGTAGAGATCGTAGAGAAATCTAATCCCGATATAATTGATATTAACTTTGGTTGCCCCGTAAAAAAGGTGGTTTCAAAAGGCGCCGGCGCCGGTATTTTAAAGGATATAGACCTTATGGTTTCCTTAACCGAAGCTATGGTGAAACATACTCATTTACCCGTTACTGTAAAAACCCGCCTGGGTTGGGATAACGATTCTATCAAGATCGTTGAGGTTGCAGAAAGACTTCAGGATGTGGGCTGCCAGGCTATCTCTATTCACGGGCGTACCCGCGTGCAGATGTATAAAGGAGAAGCCAACTGGAAACCTATCGCCGAGGTTAAAAATAATTCCAGAATGCATATCCCGGTTTTTGGAAACGGCGATGTCGATTCTCCAGAGAAAGCGATGGAAATGCGCGATAAGTTTGGACTTGATGGCGCTATGATTGGCCGTGCAAGTATTGGTTACCCGTGGTTTTTTAGGGAAGTAAAACATTTCTTTGAAACCGGAGAACATATGGCTCCTCCTACTTTGGAAGAGCGTGTACAAGCGGCAAGACGCCACCTGCAAATGGCAATTGACTGGAAAGGAGAAAAACTTGGGGTTTTTGAAACCCGTCGTCATTATACCAATTATTTTAAAGGAATTCCGCACTTTAAGGAATACCGCATGAAAATGGTGACCAGCGATGATGCCGCCGATGTGTTTGCGGCTTTTGATGAGGTGGAAAAAGAATTTGCCGGCTACCAGTTCGTTTAAAATTTCAACTAAAATATTTAATGAGTCCTTTAATTTATTTCAGGGAGATGGCCGATAAGGCCTGAGGCTGAATCTATTTAGCCTGCAAAGCTTTTTTGCTTCTACCGGCAGCAATATAGGAGGCTCCAAAGCCTAAAATCCCAATGGTAAAGAACACTATAAGAATATTTTCAAGCTTTATAGCTACCGGATAAGGCAGGCTGGGAGTGATCATTACCAATTCGAACTGCATTTGCAGATAAATAAGGATTATAGCGAAAATCAATCCTAAAACCCCACCAAGTAAGGTCATTAGCATTCCCTGGGTAAAAAAGATCTGTTTTATTTGAGAAGTACTGGCGCCAAGGCTATAAAGGGTTTTAATGTTTTCCCGCTTGTCCAGAATCACCATAATAATTGAACCTACTACATTAAAAAGGGCAATAATCAGCACCAGGGTAAAGATGAGATAAACCGCGAGGTTTTCGGTATTCAGCATCTTATAGAGGGTTTCGTTTAGCTGCGCCCTGTTTTTCAGGATTACCCCGTCTTCAAAAACCGGGGTGATCTCCTTGCTGATATCTGATGGAATTATCCCGGGTTTTAATTTTATTTCCACCGCCGAATAAGTGTCCTCATCAAGATCTAACAGGTTTCTCGCAAGGCCTAGATTGGCAAAAACATATTTGCCGTCCAATTCTTCGTTGATGCTGTAAATCCCGCTGGTAATTACCTGTTGGGTATTAAAAGCGGCATCTGGATTGGCAAGACTTACCTGGCCTTTTCCGGGTTTTGGAACCCATAGTTTCAACAGCCTTTGATAGTTAAAAACGCTAAGCCCGAGTTTCCTGGAAATCGTATTCCCCACAACCACCTGTGCTTCACTATCGGTTAGCCAGCTACCGTTTACGATGGCGCTGTCTATTTGGTTGACCAGGCGGTAATTTTTATCTACGCCTTTGATATAAGCCCAGTCGTTCTTCTCGCGGTAATCCAGGAAAACCCGCTCCTCAATCACTTTAGTGAAAGTGGCTATGCCTTCAATTGCTGAAAGCTTTTCGGCCTGGGCTTCATCAAAATGAAATGTTTTTCCGCTTTGGGGCAGTACTTTAAGATCGGGGTCGAATTCATTGGAAAACTGAAGGCTGAAATCCTTCAATCCCGCAAATCCCGAAAGGACTATAAATAGAGAAAAGGCCCCCGCAAACACCCCAATGGCCGCAATAATCGTGATAATATTAATCGCGTTATTGCTGCTTTTGGTAAAAAGATAGCGCCTGGCGATGTACAGCGGAAACTTCAAATTAAGATTTTTTCCTTTTATCCAGTAAATCAGGATTGGAGATAGGATTTTCGTCTCCTTTAATAGATTTTTCTATGTTTTCTATATACTCCAGCGAATCGTCTATAAAATAAGAGATCTCCGGCATCTTGCGCAGCTGATTTCTGGTGCGTTGTGCCAGTTCGTGTTTTATCTTTGGCTTAGCCGTATTTATCTCCTCCAGGATCTCCTGGGCGAATTTCGTTGGAAAGATGCTGAGGTAAGCCTTGGCGATAGATAGGTCTGTAGTGACCTTTACCTTGGAAACCGAAATCAGAATTCCCGTTCTTCCCGCTTCCCTAAGGTTATTCTGAAGGATATCTGCTAAATCCTTTTGTAAAACCCCGCCTATTTTCTTTTGTCTGTTTGTTTCCATACTGCAAAAATAGCTAATTAAAAATTCCCGAACTTTGGTTTTATGAAAATACCCATTTCCTTTGCTGAAAACAAAAAGAATGGCCATCTCTTCCCGATAATCACCGGGATGATATAAACAAAACTAAAGCATTGAATTATAATTTTTTGTGCAGATGAAAAAAATTGAACATATAGGCATTGCCGTAAAAGACCTTGAGGCAGCCAATGCCACCTATAAAGCCTTGCTAAAAAGCGAGCCTTACAAAACCGAAACCGTGGAAAGTGAAGGCGTAAGCACCTCATTTTTTAAAACCGGCGAAAGCAAGATAGAGCTGCTGGCCGCCACGAAGCCCGACAGCCCCGTTGCCAAATTCATAGAAAAACGAGGGGAAGGCATTCACCACATCGCCTTTGCCGTAGACGATATTGAAGCCGAGATTAAGCGGTTGGAAGCCGAAGGTTTTCAACTGCTGAATAAAAGTCCTAAACCCGGTGCCGACAATAAGCTGGTGGCTTTTCTACACCCTAAAAGTTCACATGGGGTATTAGTAGAACTTTGTATGGAAAAAAATCAGCGCGGAGAGAAGGAAAAAAGCAAGTAAGGAAATTGCGTTAAGTCTTGCAGAGATTGAAAATATGTGCTAATATTGCACTCCTAAAATTCGGGTATTTTAATAATATCGGGATTGGTCCTATAGCTCAGCTGGTTAGAGCACTTGACTCATAATCAAGGGGTCCCTGGTTCGAGCCCAGGTGGGACCACAGAAAACCTCGCTTTTTGCGGGGTTTTTTTATGGCTTGTTTTGAGCGAATTTTTGTCTAATTATTTTTGATTACTTGTTCGATCCCGGAGCCTGTCCAGATGTAATGGGGATGAAACCACCAACGAATATCTAGCTTTCAGCCAACCAGAGCTATCGCAGTTTTTTCTCTATGTTATTCCTACTGAAGGATTTAAACCTTCTTCGAGAAAACTTCAAAATCTACCACTTTTGTGGTATTTCAGGATTTGTTTTTGCGCTTTACCTTAGCAACTTTAATAATGGGAGATAAGTAGGCAGGGATCCTCCAGGAAGTTTGGGTAGGGCATAGCTTCCGGGAGATATGTTTGGGGCATAAAAGTAAAATTTGGTCCAGCCTAAATTTGTTTTCCCAATTAAGGAAAAAACCTTCAGAGTATTTCTGAAGGTTTTTCTATTTAGTAACTTCTGATGGATTTTCTATATTAGCATCCTTATCCTCTCAAAGCCAGCAAAGAATGCAAAGCGACCTGCAAAAAATTTCTGATCACTGGGCCAGGGCATATTCCTGCAAACTAAACGGAACCGAATCTTTTAAGCTTTCCGAAGAATTCAAAAGACTAATTGCGCTTACCACTCCTGGAAATTCCTATTCCTATATCGTAAATCTTCTGGATATGAGCCTGGAATATTTATCGGATTCCGCTTCGATTTTTATAGGAAAAGCTCTTGAAAATATTCAATTACAGGATTTGATGCAAAATATACTGCCTTCAGAAGTGGAGAAGATCAAACTTAAAAGTCAGGTTATTAGTCAGTTTTATACTCAATTTTTGAATAAGCAGGAGGGATTGGATTATAAGAACATCTTTTCCTATCGTATGCAGGATGCGGCGGGTTGTATTAGAACGATGTTATACCAGGCCATACCTCTTAGCCTTTCAGAAACAGGAACTCCGGCTTATGTTTTATGTATCCAAACCGATGTGTCTCATCTAAAGATCACTGGCAGTAATGCGGTTAGTTTCCTGCACATAAATGGAGGGCCATCTTATTTTAATGTAGATTCAGCCACGGCCAGTTTTGATCCTGCCAATTGTGATAGCCAAAATTTTAATGAACTGTTTACAGAAAGGGAAAAGCAAATCATCAATAAATTTACCCAGGGCCTAAATGCAAGGCAAATTGCAGAGGAAATGCATCTCTCTATCCATACGGTGAAAACCCATAGAAGAAATATTCTTCAAAAAAGCGGGTGCAATAACACCACTGAGCTAGTTGCTAAATGTCTCTCATCAGGGATTATTTCCCCGGGATTGCAGTAAACGCCCTTTTTTTATTTTACCATCGGGCATTTTATTTACTGAATTCCATTTTTTGTAAAGAATGCGATAACTGATATGTCTAAATAATTTTTCAGCAGTTTAGCCTATTAACGCTTTGTTTTTATCATCCAACCTTTTATAGAGAGGTAAGGTTTTTCTATTCAAATCCATCATTTTCATCTTCAGAAAGATAATGAGCCTTTTAATAAGCCACCTGAAATTGTACTAACATCTTACTGGAATCGTATTGTGATGTTCCGGGTAAATTGTGTTTATAATCATTGATTACGCCTACAAGCGATAATTTAGCATCATAACTTCCGGCAAATACCAGGCTTAACATAGGGACATAAGTATTAATCTCATCATCTTCAACAGCAGTATTTTTGTCCAGATATTCCTGTCTGAAACTTAATTCCAGGGCCCGGAGCCGGGGAGCCTGAAGTCGATATTGCAAACTGTAGAGGAAATAAAAACCTTCCATCGTGTAATTGTCAAGGTTGGGGAGAGGGTCTTCAGAGAGGCGGAAAGCCTCAAAATTAGTCCCTTTTTTATATTCGGCATTGATATCAAGGTCGAACCTGTTTCCCAGGGCTTGCTGGAGCTGCCCGTCGATACCATAAGCCCTGGCTTTTTGCCCATGATAACTGGCTTTGCCGCCATTCAGTCCAATTTTCAATACAGGAAGAGGCATGTATTCCAGGCGCAATGTTAAATTTTTGGAGCTGTCATTATCGCTGATTATGTTTTTATTATTACCATTATAAACCGTAAGGTAGTAGGAAAAAATATTTGATTTTAGGGATCCAAAAGCAGCAGCTCCTATTTGAAAACTTTGCCAGCCGTTGCGGCCAAAAAGGGAATACTGCCTGGACCAGGCATAGGAATTATCAAGCTGGAAAGGATGCAGATCTTCCAGCCCAAAAAATGGCCTGAACTGGCCAAACCTTAATTTGAGAAAAGAATTATGATAGTAAGTTATAAAGGCATTTTCCAGTACTTTTCCGCTTACTTGCTCCTTTTTGAAATCAGCCAGATTCACCATAAGGGAAGTCGAAATCCTGTCATTAATAAAGAAAGTGGTAGATAAACGCGCGTATTGCATTTCAAAGGAGTTGCTTACAACATCCTCATCGGTGTAGTGCTGCCCCAGGTAATCTATATTTTTGTTTAATGAGGTTGTATATCTGCCTACGACCAGGGCATTCAATTTAAATTTTCTTTTATAAAAGGAGTAGTCTTCAATCAGGCTATCATTTTGTGCAAATCCATTTAAATTACTCAGAAGCACAAAAATTATGGTAAATATTGAAATACTGTAGTTTGAACAGCTTTTCATAGCGGTAAAATTCAGATTAGTAGAAAGGGGATATTTTTTTGTAAAGATAGGTATATGCCGGAGCCAAAAAATTGATCCTAATCAGGTTCAGGATCATTTTAATTTTTAGAATTGTCATTAATTTAGTCTGGAATTTTGGTAGGGATCCGGGGCTAAAATTCTGTATAATTTACTCCCTCAAAAGACTTTTTCAAAAAGCCTCCTCAACTACAACGTTTTCGCTGATAGCAAGGGTTTCCAGCGCATTCTCGCTCTTATGTAAGCAAGTGAAATATGACCGTCGTCATATTTTTAGGCTAGGAGTAAGGGTACCTTTAGTTACTTTCTGAAACCAATTTTTTTTGTATGAAGATTATAAGGAAAGTAGAGTACTCTTTTATAACCTCTTAAAGCAACAACCATGAAAAATTTATTGATTCCCTTCGACTTTTCTGATGTTTCCATGAATGCCCTGGAGTATGCCATTAAATTTGGAGCCAGGTGTGAGAAAGCTACCATCAATCTGCTCTACATTTCTAAATCAAAACTGGAAAAGGATAAAGAAAATGAGTTAAAAAACAAATTTGAAGAATTGCTGAAAAAGCATCAGGGAGCAGGTAAACCCGCTTTAGGCTACCATTTTCGCATCGGAAATTTTACGGATGCTGTAGTTGATATTCATAAATCTCTGAAGATTGATCTTGTAATAATGGGTACCAGTGGTGCCGAGGAAGGAGCAGAGTCTCCGGTGACCAGAACCTCCAGGTTTGTGTTGGAAGCCGATTTGCCTGTATTAGTAATACCTGTAAGCCATAGGTACTTTAAACTGGACAAGATTTTGCTGGCCCTGGGAGAAGATGTGATGCATGATACGTCTACACTAAACTTGTTGCTGGATGTTTCCAGTAGATCTAATGCAGAGGTGGATGTGCTTACGGTAAGCCGTACTCCGGAAAGCACAGGATATTCTGAGGCCGATGAAAAGAATGAGAACACCCTGCAGTACTATCTTGAAATGTTCTATTCACACCATAGCTTTGCAGAAAATGAAGATATTCTGCAAGGAATTGACGAGTATATTAAAAAACATGACGTCGATCTCCTGGCTATAATGCCTAAAACCCATTCCAAAACCAGTTCTCCTTCAAAAGGGAAATTAACCAGGGAAGTGACCTTAAAAAGTGAAATCCCTGTCCTGGTGTTGGATTAATCCTGTAAAAAGATGTACCTGCTTTTAGCTATCCTCGCGATTACCATAGTGTTATTTGTCTGGGATAAATACCCTCCAGATGTAGTAGCCCTAATGTCTATGCTGGCCCTTTTCCTTTTTGGGATTCTGGACCTTTCTGAGACTTTAAGTGGGTTTAGTAATCCTACGGTAATAATGATTGCAGCTTTGTTCATTATTGGAGAAGGGCTTTCCAGAACCGGGTGGACTGCCCTCGCCGGTCGTAAGTTTGTTAAACTTGCAAAAAAAAGCAACAATAAATTACTTGTCCTTATTACACTCGGCTCCGGATTGCTTTCAGGGGTAGTGAGCAACACCGGAGCCGTAGCCGCCCTTATGCCTATGACGGTCTCGGCGGCCTGGACGGCCGGAACCCTGCCTTCAAAATTACTTATCCCATTGGCTTACGGCTCCAATACCGGTGGCCTACTTACCTTAACAGGTACGCCCCCAAATATCATTGTGAGTGATACCCTCATTCAAAATGGTATGGATGGGTTTTCCTTCTTTGAATTCAGCCTCATAGGTGTGCCTTTGCTTATTGTTACCTTATTGTACTTTAGGTACATAGGGCAAAAACTTTTGCCTGCCAGGGAAAGTAAAGACAGGCCTATAAACATCGATTCTGAAATGCATAAATGGATTGAAGAGTACAGTATAGGACATAATTTATACCGTTTGAGGATTAGGTCCATGTCCCCCCTCCTCAATACCAGGATTGTAGACTGGAACCTCGAAGAGAAATATGGGGTATCTATTGTAAGGCTTAGACGAAGACATCCAAAACCTTTTAAAAGACATTCCAGGTTTGTAGAGATCCCGGTGCAGAAAACGAAACTGCTGTATCACGATGTTATTACTGTAAAAGGAAGCACAGAAGCTGTAGATAAGCTAATCCTGGACTTTAATCTTGTTATCATTCCCAATGATAAAGAGCTTAAGGAGGAGTTAATAAATCTGGAAGTGGGAATGGCTCAAATGGTGGTTACCCCCAGTTCACGTCTTGTGGGGCAAACCGTGGCCTTGGGGACTTACCTGGAACAAACCGGTATTCAATTACTTGGAGTCTCCCGCGCCAATAAACCCTACAAGGAAAACAAAATAAAGATACAGTCGGGTGATAGTTTTGTGGTACGGGGTTCCTGGAAGAATATAGATAACCTGAAAGCCATTCATGAAAATTTGGTAATTGTTGGTAGCCCCGAGGCTATGAGCAAAGATGTGGATATGCTTGGTTATAGATCTTTTATCGCCATGGGGGCCCTTTTGTTGCTTATATTGCTGCTGGTCTTTGATGTGATGCCGGGATCTGTAGCGGCTTTAATATGTGCAGGAATCGTGATGCTTACTGGTTGTGTTCCTATATCCAAGGCTTACAGCGGTATAAGCTGGACCAGTGTGGTGATGATTGCCGCAATGATCCCGATGGGGCTGGCTTTACAAAAAACCGGTCTGGCACAAATAGCTGCCAATGGGTTGGTGAACTCCCTGGGGGCCATTCACCCTACGGCTCTTCTTGCCGGGATATTTCTGGTGACTTCCCTTTTTAGTCAGGCTATCAGTAATTCGGCAACGGCAATTCTTATGGCTCCAATTACCTTATATGCTTCTAACAAGCTGGGATTATCAGTAGAGCCTTTTTTGATGGTGGTTGCCGTAAGCGCCTCTACCGCCTGCTTAACCCCTGTTGCGACCCCAACTAATGCCATGGTGATGACAGCCGGGAATTACAAATTTGCAGATTACTTTAAAGTTGGAGCTCCCCTTCTTTTATTGCTTTTCATTACTAGCATTATCCTGGTGCCATTAATATGGCCCTATTAATATGACTAAATCTAAAATTATGGAAACACAAGTCAAAAATTTCGATGCCAAGCTTTTAAAAAATTACGGATTAAAAGACACTGTAGCCCACCGCAACCTTTCCGGAGAAGAGTTACAGAGGATCACCGTAGAAAGTAATTGGGGTGTAGAAACAGAAAACGGCACCTTAGCTGTTAATACAGGGAAATTCACAGGGCGATCCCCACAAGATCGTTTTATAGTAAAAGATGATTACACAAACGACAAAGTATGGTGGGGCAAAGTTAATAAGCCTATTTCTCCTGAGAACTTTGATCATCTTTATGATAGAGTGACTGCTTACCTTAGCGGAAAAGAGGTCTACGTCCATGATGGTTATGTTGGTGCTTACCCCGAATACCGGCTCAATGTACGTACTATTGCGGAGTATTCCTGGTCTGCCTTCTTTGTAAAAAACATGTTTCTTCGTCTCGAGGAGGAGGAGCTTGAAGATTTCAGGGAAGATTGGTTGGTAATTTGCGCTCCCGGTTATGTGGAGCAGGATCCTGAGAGCTATGGTTTAAGGCAGGGAAATTTCAGCATACTTAACTTCAGCAGAAAAATTGCCCTAATAGGGGGATCGGCTTATACAGGTGAAATGAAAAAAGGCATTTTCTCTGCGCTTAACCTCATTTTGCCGGTCGAAAAAGATGTATTGCCCATGCATTGTTCGGCTAATGTTGGAAAAGATGGAGATACTGCAATATTCTTCGGACTTTCGGGCACCGGAAAAACCACCCTTTCTGCAGATCCTGCACGTAGGCTTATTGGGGATGATGAACATGGCTGGACTGCTCAAAACATCATCTTTAATTTTGAAGGCGGGTGCTATGCCAAAGTTATAGACCTTAATGAAGAAAAAGAACCGGATATTTACAGGGCGATTAAACCCGGGGCTATGCTGGAAAACATAATCTTTAAGAATAACAGCAGGGAGGTAGATTTTGAGGACAGCAGTATTACCCAGAATACCCGGGTGAGCTATCCCATAGATCATATTGAAAACATTCAGCAAGCTTCCTTTGCAGAAAATCCTACCAATATCTTTTTCCTTACCTGTGATGCTTTTGGGGTGCTTCCCCCGGTTTCCAGACTTACTCCCGGGCAGGCTGCCTATCATTTTATTTCGGGATATACTGCAAAGGTAGCCGGAACAGAAGCTGGCATCCATGAGCCCGTGCCCTCTTTCTCTGCCTGTTTTGGAGAACCTTTTATGCCGTTGCACCCAACTGTTTATGGAGAAATGCTAAGTAAAAAAATGACAGAAGCAAATGTAAAGGTTTGGCTTATAAATACCGGCTGGAGCGGCGGCCCTTATGGAATAGGCTCCAGGATTAAACTCAAATTTACCCGTGCAATGATCTCGGCGATTCTCGAGGGGAAACTCGATGATATGGATTTTAAAGTTCATCCCATATTTGGTCTTCATATGCCTGTTTCGTGCCCCGGGGTTCCTTCAGAGACGCTTGATCCTATAAATACCTGGGAAAACAAGGGAGCTTATATTCAAAAGGCAATACAGCTGGCCCACTCATTTCATTTGAATTTCGAAAAATTTGCAGGGGAGGCTTCCCAGCAGATCCTCGCAGGAGGCCCGCTCATTGATGAGCACCACCACCTGGAAGAACATTTTTAAATCAGGGAGAAAAATGCCTATTTAAACAGCAATTTTTAAAAGCTTTGGATATCCATTTAGAGATATCCGAAGCTTTTCTCCCTATGGAGAGGAAAACGCAATGAAGATAGAAATGATTTTGATATTACCTTTCACCGACTTAAATAAAAATTTTACCGACTTTTTTTGAAAATCAGCAGCTTAAGCTGTAAGTTTACTCTTGTTGAGTTTGAGCTTAATCGCGGAGGAAAAACTTTAAGGTTTGTATTTTAAGATGAGCCGGTTTACCCAGGTACTTTTTACTTTAGGTTTGTTGACGGGATCCCCAAGTTCCTGTTTTTTTAAAAGCATTACCCCATTAACTTTTTTTTGTGATTCCAGGGAATGTATTACATTACGCACGTCTATGAGGGTAAATTATAAATACGGTATAATATTTTCAGCCTTCCTGCTGTTCTTTTCCCTTGAGGTGTTCACACAAACCAGTCCTCCTCAGCCTCAAATGAGCCAGAATAAGGGCCACGGTCCTCCATGTGCGCCAAAAGGTGATGGAAGTGACGGGTTCCCTAATCCGCCACCACCCGGGCTTTGTCTTCCTATAGACGATTATATTCCCTATCTGCTAGTAGGAGGAATGCTTATTGGCCTTATTTATACCAGCCAAAAAGTAGCTAAGCCTGGCGGAGTTCATTAAGACGTTTCACGTATTTCCCAATAACATCAAATTCCAGGTTCACCCTGTCACCTTCTTTAAGGTTTTTAAAGGTAGTTTGCTCAAAGGTATAAGGGATAATAGCTACGCTGAATTCATTCATTTTTGAATTCACCACCGTTAGACTTACTCCGTTAACGGTAATAGAGCCTTTTTCTATGGTGACATTTTGCAGGGTGGGGTCATACTCAAAAGTGAATTCCCAGCTGCCTTCTTTTTCGAGTACCTGTTTACAAACAGCTGTTTGGTCTACATGGCCCTGCACGATATGTCCGTCCAGGCGGGCACCGAGTTTCATGCCTCGTTCCAGGTTAACAGGCGCACCTACTTTAAGATCACCCAGATTGGATTTTTCCTGGGTTTCCTGGATAGCGGTTACTGTGTATTCGTCACCTTCTATATTTACTACCGTTAAGCAAACCCCGTTATGGGCTACACTTTGGTCTACTTTTAATTCTGAAGTCATTTGAGCCTTCACTTTTATATGCAGGTTGCCATTCTCGCGGTTTAGTGCGGTGACCTTACCTGTTTCTTCAATGATTCCGGTAAACATGTTGTATAATATTGGTTACATTTGTGTTGTAAAAATAGAAATAAAAAGCCGGGAAGGATATGAAACACGCTGAAAAGGTAAAATTAGGAATTAGCATAGGAGACCTCAATGGAATTGGTGGCGAGATAGTCCTTAAAACCTTTGATGACTCCCGGATGCTTGATTTTTGTACGCCGGTTATTTTTGCGAATACCAAAACCCTGAATTTTATAAAGAAACATTTCAGGCTCTCCCTTAAATTCCAGGGTATTGATGAACCCTCTAAAGCCATAGACGGAAAGATTAACGTTTTAAATGTTTGGAAGGAAAACGTAAATATAAATTTTGGCCAGGAAGATCCTAAAGTTGGAGAGTATGCATTTAAGTCTCTGGAAGCAGCCACGGCTGCACTAAAGGCAAACGATATAGATGTATTGGTTACAGCGCCTATCAACAAGCATTCTATACAGAGCGATAAATTTAATTTCCCCGGTCATACCGATTATCTGGCGCAGGAGCTCCAGGGCGAAAGTCTTATGTTTATGATAAGCGATGAGCTTCGGGTAGGACTTTTTACCGATCACGTAGCCCTTAAGGATATTGCCAATGTCATCACACCTGAACTTATTGAGAAAAAAATAAGTTTAATCCAGAATAGTTTGAAACAGGATTTCAGAATATCAAAACCAAAGCTTGCGGTGCTGGGAATAAATCCCCATAGTGGGGACCAGGGAGTTATAGGTAAGGAAGATGAAGAAATAATGAAGCCTACCCTGGAGAAATTGCGGGATAAAGGGGAGCTGGTTTACGGCCCATATTCTGCCGATAGCTTTTTCGGGTCTAAAAATTACAAGAATTTTGATGCGGTAATCGCCTCTTATCATGACCAGGGACTTATCCCTTTTAAAACCCTTTCCTTCGGAAACGGGGTGAATTATACCGCTGGATTAAGCAAGGTGCGTACCTCCCCCGATCACGGTACCGCTTTTGAAATTGCAGGGAAAGGAGAGGCAGATATCAATTCGTTTAAAGAGGCTGTCTTTAAGGGAATAGAGATCTTTAATTGTCGTGAAGAATACGCCGAACTCACCCGGAATCCGCTTAAAAAACAACGCAAAAAGATATAAACAAAAAATTGTTTATAAATCATCGTTAATTTATTAATTTTTATATCTTTGCACCCGCCTTATCCTGAGGGAGTAGGCGCTCGAAACTGATGATGAAATGAGGAAACTAGCTGAGTATACAATCCCTTATGTGGGGTTAAAGCTGGGGAAACACCGGTTTGAGTACGAGATAGATAACACGTTCTTTGAACATTTTGGGTACGAAGAATTTAATGATGCCAGGCTTAAGGTAGATTTGTTGTTTGAGAAAAAAACAACAATGATGGAGCTAAGCTTTAGCGTGAGTGGAACCGTGAATGTAAATTGCGACCTCACCAACGAGCCCTACGACCAACCTATAGAAGGGGAGTTGTTTCTGGTAATTAAATTCGGCGATGAGTATAACGATGATAATGAAGACCTGCTTATTTTGCCTCACGGAGAATATGAGGTGAATGTACAGCAGTATATTTATGAACTTGTCGTGCTCTCTGTACCTTTAAAGAAAGTTCATCCGGGCGTGGAAGACGGTACGTTGAAATCTGAAGTACTTGATAAACTGGACGAGTTCAGCTTAAAAGAAAAGAAGAAAGAAGAGGAACAAACAGATCCTCGATGGGATAAATTAAAAAACTTATTAAACGATAAATAATAGCAAGCCATGGCACATCCAAAGAGAAAAATCTCTAAAACAAGAAGAGATAAAAGAAGGACACATTATAAAGCTTCGGTACCTAAAATTGCTACCGATCCTACTACAGGCGAAGCGCATTTGTACCACAGAGCACACTGGCACGAAGGTAAACTGTACTACCGCGGTCAGGTTTTGATTGACAACACCGAAGAAGTTGAAGCTTAATATATTAGAGCTTCCTTGATTTTAGAAACTCTCACCTTGTGGGAGTTTTTTGTTTTAAGTTGAATAAGTCCTAAAAAGACCTTAATTTGCACCCCCGTTAAAGTAATTTTTAGTACATTTCTTTAGCGGCTTCTGCCAAAAATGGTGAGGAAAGGTGTTTAATTTTGATGTGTATGAATAAGATCACAGCTGCTATTACCGCTGTGGGTGCCTACGTGCCCGAAGACGTTTTGACCAACAAAATGCTGGAAGAAATGGTCGATACCAATGATGAATGGATAACTTCCAGAACCGGCATCAAAGAGCGCCGAATCCTTAAAGATCCTGATAAAGGAACTTCTTACCTTGGCATCCAGGCCGCAAAAAATTTAATTGAAAAATCGAATTTGGATCCTGCTGAAATTGATGTAGTGATACTCGCTACAGCAACTCCAGATATGCCGGTGGCGGCATCTGCGGTGCACGTCGCAACACAGATTGGGGCAGTGAACGCCTTTGGATACGACCTCCAGGCAGCCTGTTCAGGATTTTTATATGCTATGTCTACGGCATCAGCTTATATCGAAGCTGGCCGATACAAAAAAGTACTGGTTATAGGAGCCGATAAAATGTCTTCTATAATCGATTATACCGACAGGACTACCTGTATTATCTTTGGGGATGGAGCCGGAGCGGTTCTTATGGAACCTAATGACGAAGGATTCGGACTTCAGGATGAGATCCTAAGAAGTGATTCCATAGGACGTGCATCTCTAAATATAGAAGCCGGTGGTTCTTTAATGCCACCTACCGAGCAAACCGTTGCCAAAAAACTACATTTTGTAAGGCAGGATGGAAAAACCGTTTTTAAATTTGCGGTTTCCAATATGGCTGGCGTTAGTGAGCAAATCATGAAACGCAACCACTTAACCAACGACGATGTTGACTGGCTGGTAGCTCACCAGGCCAATAAGCGTATTGTGGGGGCAACAGCAAATCGCATGAATCTTGAAGATGAAAAGGTTCTTATGAATATTGAACGCTATGGAAATACTACATCGGCTACTTTGCCTTTGTTACTTAGCGACTACGAGAAAAATTTTAAAAAAGGAGATAATATTATTTTCGCTTCATTTGGAGGAGGTTTCACCTGGGGAGCCACTTTCCTGAAATGGGCTTATAATTCTTAAAAAAACCAACACCCTATCATTATGGATTTAAAAGAAATTCAGAATTTAATCAAGTTTGTAGCCAAGTCTGGCGCCAGCGAGGTGAAACTGGAAACGGGCGATGTGAAGATCACCATCAAAACAGGCTCAGACGAAAAAGAAACCACCATTGTTCAGCAAGTGCCAATGGGCAATCAAATGCCGCAACAAATGCCGGTGCAGCAACAAGCTCCCGCTCCAGCACAGGAGAACGCTCCTGCACCTGCAACCGAAGAGAAAAAGCCTTCAGAAGAAGACAACTCAAAGTATGTTACTATTAAGTCACCTATTATTGGAACTTTCTACCGCAAACCTTCGCCCGATAAACCAACTTTTGTAGAAGTTGGAGACTCTATTAAAGAAGGAGATGTACTGTGCGTTATTGAAGCGATGAAACTCTTTAACGAAATTGAGAGCGAAGTTTCAGGAAAAATAGTGAAGGTCCTTGTTGACGATGCTTCTCCCGTAGAGTTCGATCAGCCGTTATTTTTAGTAGATCCATCATAAATTACTACCCATTTAGCCTAAGGGAGTTTTCCCAGGGTCAAAAAAACAATAGGTATGTTTAAAAAAATATTAATTGCCAACAGGGGCGAAATTGCACTGCGCATCCTTCGTACCTGTAAAGAAATGGGAATTAGCACCGTTGCGGTTTATTCTACTGCAGATGCTGAAAGCCTTCACGTAAGGTTTGCCGACGAGGCCGTATGTATTGGCCCTCCGCCGAGTAACCTTTCCTATCTTAAGATATCTAATATTATTGCTGCTGCCGAGATCACCAATGCAGATGCTATTCATCCAGGTTATGGATTTTTATCTGAAAATGCTAAGTTCTCCAAGATCTGTGAAGAACACGACATTAAATTCATCGGCGCCTCAGCCGATATGATTAGCAAAATGGGAGATAAGGCCACGGCCAAAGCCACTATGAAAGCTGCGGGTGTACCCTGTGTGCCTGGGTCTGAAGGTATTCTTGAAGACTATGAAGACTGTCTTAAAACAGCAAAAGAAATTGGTTTTCCCGTTATGCTGAAAGCTACTGCCGGTGGTGGTGGTAAAGGGATGCGTGCCGTTTGGAAAGAAGAAGATTTACAAAACGCCTGGGATTCTGCTCGTCAGGAATCAAGCGCTGCTTTTGGAAACGATGGGATGTATATGGAAAAACTCATTGAAGAGCCACGCCATATCGAGATCCAGATCGTAGGCGACAGCAGTGGAAAAGCCTGTCACCTATCTGAAAGAGATTGTTCGGTACAACGCCGTCATCAGAAATTAACCGAAGAAACCCCTTCCCCGTTTATGACCGATAGCCTTCGGAAGAAAATGGGAGAAGCTGCAGTTAAAGCGGCAGAATATATAAAATACGAAGGAGCGGGAACTATAGAGTTTTTGGTGGATAAACACCGTAATTTCTACTTTATGGAAATGAACACCCGTATCCAGGTGGAGCACCCTATTACAGAACAGGTGATAGATTACGATCTTATCAGGGAGCAAATTCTGGTGGCGTCGGGAGTGCCTATTTCAGGGAAAAATTATTTCCCGCAGCTACATTCTATTGAATGCCGTATCAATGCTGAAGACCCGTATAACGGCTTCAGGCCTTCCCCAGGGAAGATCACCAATCTCCATGCCCCGGGTGGCCACGGAGTACGAATCGATACTCACGTTTACAGCGGATATATAATTCCGCCAAATTACGATTCTATGATCGCCAAGCTTATCACCACGGCCCAAACCAGGGAAGAAGCGATAAGTAAGATGAAAAGAGCTCTTGATGAGTTTGTGATTGAAGGTGTTAAAACCACCATCCCTTTTCACAGGCAGCTAATGGATCATCCCGATTATATTGAAGGAAATTATACCACCAAGTTCATGGAAGATTTCAAAATGAAACCTATGGAGGAATAAGCGGGAATCTTTTCTGCTTAAAGATACGACCCCACAGTTTTTGAGCTGTGGGGTTTTTTATGCTTTATAATGCACTAATCAAGAAGCCGAATTATTTTAAGGCAGCAAGCCTTTATCCAAAACTTTCTGTATTTTCAAAGAAAATTAACTGCCTGATGAATTTTTCTTACTGGGAAATCCAAACCTGGTTTTCAGATATTGATTATTGCATAATTGGAAGCGGAATAACCGGCCTCAACTGTGCCCTCGATCTCAAAAAACGCTTTCCAAAATCCAGGGTTCTCATTCTGGAACGCGGTCTCCTTCCAAATGGGGCAAGTACCAAGAACGCGGGTTTTGCTTGTTTTGGGAGCCTCTCCGAGATCCTGGACGATCTAAATACCCACTCTGAAAAAGAGGTGGTAGACCTGGTAAAAAAACGGATAAAAGGACTTAAACTTCTAAGACAAAATCTTGGAGATGCTAAGATAGGTTACAAAGAATATGGAAGCTACGAGCTTTTTGCAAAAAAAGACGAAGCTTTGTTTGAAGAGTGTGTTTCAGAAATGTCCCGTATTAATTCAATGCTGAAGCCCGTTTTTGGAGAAAAGGTCTTTAGCCAGGAAAAGGATATTTTTAGCTTCAGAAATATTCAGAAAAAACTTATTTATAACCAGTTTGAAGGACAGCTGGATACCGGCAAAATGATGGAAGCTCTTTTGCATAAGGTACAATCGGCCGGAATCAAAATCCTTAATAATATTAGTGTTGAGGATTTTTCAGAAGCAGGGAATTCAGTGAAGATAAAAACAGACCGTCTGGAATTGTCTGCGAAAAAACTTTTAATCGTAACGAATGGTTTTGCATCAAGGCTCGGGATTGAGGGGGTGAAACCTGCCCGGGCACAAGTGCTCATCACAAAACCCATTAAAGACCTGGAGATCAAAGGGACTTTTCATTTGGATAGAGGTTTTTATTACTTCAGAAATATAAACAACAGGATTTTACTGGGCGGCGGCAGAAACCTTGATCTTAAGGGCGAAGAAACTACCGAAATCGCCCAGACCAAACTAATTCAGGATCGCCTGGAGGAACTTCTGAAAACAAGCATTTTGCCGGAAACCAGTTTTGAGATCGACAAACGCTGGAGCGGAATAATGGGAGTTGGAAGCCAGAAAAAACCAATTCTCAAACAGCTTTCAGAAAACGTTTATTGTGGGGTTCGTTTAGGGGGAATGGGTGTTGCTATTGGCAGTCTTGTAGGAAAAGAACTTTCAGAACTTATAAAATGATGAAAAAAATCTTCAGGTTGATCTGGAAATTTATCGCGGGAATTATTTTGTTTTCAATTCTTACGGTTATACTTCTTAACTGGCTGCCCGTCAAATTTACACCGCTTATGGGAATTCGCTACCTGGAAAATCCAGAGGAGGAAATACACCATACCTGGGTTCCCCGCGAAGAAATATCCTTGCATCTACAGCTTGGGGTGATTGCCAGCGAAGATCAGAATTTTATTAGTCACAACGGCTTCGATTTTGAAGCTATAGAAAAGGCTATAGAGGAAAACCAGGAAGGGAAACGTGTGAGAGGAGCCAGTACCATATCTCAGCAAACCGCCAAAAACGTATTTCTGTGGCCGGGTAGAAACTGGATTCGGAAGGGCTTAGAGGTTTATTTTACTTTTTTAATAGAGACTTTTTGGAGTAAGGAACGTATTTTAGAAGTATATCTCAATAGCATTGAAATGGGTCCCGGTATATATGGGGCCAATGCGGCCGCACAATACTGGTTTAATAAGCCCGCCTCAGAATTAACACCTTCTGAAGCTGCTGCTATTGCGGCAATTTTACCTAACCCGCGGGAGTATAAGGCCAATCCTGCCAGCAACTATATTGAAGGTCGAAAGAGCTGGATAGTTAAACAAATGAAGAATTACGGCAAATTCAGTTTTGAAAAAAGAGAAGAATGAGCGAATTGAAAAAGGAATTGATACAAGAGGCTGGTTCTTATGTAGAAGAACGCTTACAGCGAATTCATGCGGCCATTGATGACCTGAAGGCTGCGCTTAAACTGGAGACCAAATGCTCTATGGGCGATAAATATGAAACCGGCCGGGCAATGCTACATCTTGAATTTGAAAAATTGTCGGGGCAGTTGGAACAATATGGAAAACTTAAAAAAACTCTGAATTCTATTCCGGCCAAAGCCCAGGAAAAAGTTGGTTTTGGAAGCCTGGTGAAAACCAGTGGAGCCAATTATTTTATCGCTATTCCGGCTGGGGAGTTAAAGACGAATTCGGGAAAATTTTATGCCGTGGGTGCCAATTCTCCGGTGGCGATTGCCCTGAAAGATAAAAGAGCCGGGGAAGATTTCACCCTTAATGGACAAACTCACACAATTCTAAGCGTAGAATAGTTATTTGCGGGCATCAATGAGCCTGGAAGAAACATTTATTCCCGTTATAGTACCTAATTTTAAGGCCGACGGATTTTCTATAAAGATTTCCTGTCCTTTTAGCCTGGCCTTTATCAAATAATGCTGCCCACGGAAAAAATTTTCTTTTACCTCTACCTTTATATCTGATTTTTTTGAAAAACTAATTTCGTGTGGATACACCAGAATTTTTTTTCGGCTCTTTTCTTCCGGGATTAGGTTTTTAAGCATGATCTCGTTTATTTCTCCAAAAAGTGATGCCACATACTTATTAGGTGGATTCTGGTAGAGTTCTTCTGGTGTGCCTTCAGCGTGAATTTTGGCGTTTTTCAACACTATTGTCTTATCGGCAAAGGAAAGTGCATCAGTGCTATCGTGGGTGGCTACAATACAGGTAATGTTTTTTTCTGCCAGATAGGAAAACAGTTGGCGCCTCAGGTTATTTTTTCTGAAATGATCGATATGGCTAAAAGGTTCATCAAGCAAAAGTAATTCGGGTTCATTTGCCAGTGCTCTGGCCAGGGCAACCCGTTGTTGCTGACCCCCGCTTAGGTGTTTTGCTTTTTCATTGGCAAGCTCGGTCATTTCCACCACTTCCATTAATTCCCTAACCCGCTGTTTCTTCTTTCGCGGATACATATTGCTGAGGTGTTTTCCTATATTTTCAGCAACAGTCAAGGGAGGCATCAGGTCAAAATCCTGGGCTAGATATTTTATAAAAGCTTCTCCCGGCACGATATTAAATTGAGGCCCAAGTAATTCCTTATTATCCCACAAAATTTTTCCATCGGTATGCAGCAGGCCATAGATAAGTTTTAGCAGAGTGCTTTTCCCGCAACCGCTTTCTCCAATTACCGAGAGGTTTTTACCCTTTTCCAGACTGAAGTTGACATTCTTCAATATTGGCTTTTCAAGGTAAGCGAATGAAACGTTCTTTAATTTCAGCATAACATCTTAAATTCTTGTTTAGAAAATGATAATTAGAAATGCGCTGGAATTACATTCATTATCTTTTCTGAAGGTAAAACTAATTAAGCTTATAGAGTTTTCTGCAGGAAAATATGGAAAAAATTATTGTTTATGAGCTTCATCGAGCTTTTGGTGAAAACTAGTAGAAAATAAAAACCGCTGGCATTATTAGTGCCAGCGGTTTTTATAAAATAAGGCTTTTCGATTAGTCTTTTTCCTTTTCTATTGCATTTGGCAAAGCCTCAAAGCCCATATTATAAAGGGTAAACCCAAAAACATCGGCATATTCCTCTATGATCATTTGAGTTGGTTTTCCAGCACCGTGACCGGCTTTGGTCTCAATTCTTATTAAAGTTGGATTATCCCCGGCTTGTTTCTCCTGTAATTCTGCAGCAAACTTAAAGGAATGTGCAGGCACTACGCGGTCGTCATGATCTCCTGTGGTTACCAGGGTAGCCGGATATTCTACTCCTTCTTTTACATTGTGTACGGGAGAATACTCATAAAGATATTTAAACATTTCTTCGCTATCTTCAGAAGTCCCGTAATCATAGGCCCAACCTGCACCGGCAGTAAAAGTGTGGTACCGCAGCATATCCATAACCCCTACGGCGGGCAAGGCTACTTTCATAAGCTCAGGTCTTTGGGTCATCGTGGCTCCCACCAGAAGACCTCCATTTGAAGCCCCCCTTACCGCAAGATAATCGCTGGAAGTATAATTTTCTTCAATAAGGTATTCCGCTGCAGCGATAAAGTCGTCAAAAACGTTTTGTTTTTTAAGTTTAATGCCGGCATCGTGCCACTCTTTTCCATATTCGCCACCTCCTCTAAGGTTTGGAACAGCATAAATGCCGCCCTGCTCAAGCCAAACTGCATTTGCCGTACTAAAAGAAGGTGTTAAACTAATATTGAAACCTCCATAACCATAAAGCATTGTTGGGTTCTTACCGTCAAGTTTAAGACCCTTTTTGTGAGTGATAATCATAGGAACTTTTGTGCCATCTTTAGAAGTATAGAACACCTGCTTGCTTTCAAAATCTTCAGGGTTGAATTTGATCGCGGGTTTGTTATAAACCTCAGAAGTACCCTGCTCGATATCAAATTTATAAATAGTACCCGGGGTAACGTAATTGGTGAAAGAATAGTAAAGTTCTTTCTCTTCTTTTTTGGCGCCAAAGCCACCGGCCGAGCCTATTCCGGGAAGTTCGATCTCTCTTACCAGCTCGCCGTTGTAGTCATATTGTTTTACCTGGGAAATAGCATCAACCATATATTCGGTAAAGATATAGCCACCTCCGGTAGAGGGACTAAGCACATTTTCGGTTTCCGGGATAAGATCTTTCCAGTTTTCAGGAGTTGGATTAGCCGCGTCTACAGTAACAATTCGTTTATTAGGAGCATCGAGATTTGTAACTATTAAAAGCTTGCTACCCTCGTTATCCATCACATAGGTATCGGTTTCTTCGTGGTCTAAAATAGTGACCAGTTCAGGATTATCCTGCTGAAGGTCCATCATATAGAGTTTTCCTCCGGAAGTTGAATTATTTGCTGAAATGAACAAATAGCGATTATCTTCTGAAACGCTACCTCTTACATACCGATGTTTCTGTTCTTCAGTATCACCAAAGATCACTTTGTCTTCTTCCTGAGAAGTTCCTAATTTATGGTAAAATAGTCGGTGCTGATCGGTTTTTGCGGAAAGCTCACTACCCTCGGGTTTTTCATAACTGGAATAATAGAAACCATCGTTTTCTTTCCAGGAGATCCCGCTGAATTTTACATCTCTCAAGGTGTCTTCTACAACTTCTTTGTTTTCAGTATCTATAATAATAATTTTTCTCCAGTCGCTTCCACCTTCAGAAATGGCATAGGCGGCTTTTTTACCATTCTCTGAAAAACTTAGCCCAGCAAGCGAAGTTGTGCCATCTTTACTGAATTTATTAGGGTCTAAAAAGATCTCAGCCTCCCCATCTTCTTTCTTTTTACGGTAAACCACGTATTGATTCTGTAGCCCATCGTTTTTCGAGAAATAAATATAATCGCCTTCTTTTCTAGGGGCGCTTATTTTCTCATAATTCCAGATTTCTGTAAGTCTTTCTTCGAGGTCTTTCCGAAATGGAATTTTTTTAAGATAACCGAATGTTACTTCATTTTGGGCTTTCACCCATTCTTCGGTTTCTTCGCTGCGGTCGTCCTCCAGCCAGCGATAAGGATCTTTTACTTCGGTGCCAAAATAATTTGTTACCGTATCTACTTTTTTAGTTTCAGGATAATTCAAACTGATTTCGTTTTCGGTTTTAGAATCGGTGCAGGAAGCCAGGACGGCGAGTGCAAAAATTCCGGAGAATGTTTTTTTCATAAATTATGTTTTGATGCATAAAGTTAGTACTAAAAAATGCCTGTAAGTTACAATTTTACAGGCATTTTATTGTTGAACGGAAGCTATGGCTTAAACCAATTTATTTGCGATCAAATATTCAGCTATCTGGATGGTATTTGTAGCGGCACCTTTTCTAAGGTTGTCGGCAACCACCCACATATTTAAACTTTTAGGCTGGGAATAGTCCCTGCGAATTCTTCCTACAAAAACATCGTCTTTCCCTTCAGCATAAATTGGCATAGGATAGGTGTTGGTAACAGGGTTGTCCTGTACGCTTACGCCTGGAAACTCACTCAGGATTTTTCTAACTTCAGCCTCATCAAAGTCATTCTCAAATTCAATATTCACAGATTCTGAATGCCCGCCCACTACCGGGATCCTAATCGCGGTAGCGCTAACCAATACCGAATCGTCTCCCAGGATCTTCTTGGTTTCTTTAGTGAGTTTCATCTCCTCTTTGGTGTATCCGTTTTCCTCAAACACGTCGCAATGGGGTAAGGCGTTTTTATGAATAGGATAAGGATAGGCCATTTCGCCTTTTTCATCTCTGTATTCATTTTCCAGTTGCTCTACAGCCTTTACGCCTGTTCCGGTGATTGACTGGTAGGTAGAAACAATTACCCGTTTAATTTTGAAAGCATCATGCAGCGGTTTTAAAGCCATAAGTAGCTGGATGGTAGAGCAGTTAGGATTGGCGATAATCTTGTCTTCTTTCGTTAATTCCGAAGCGTTTATTTCGGGAATTACCAGTTTTTTGGTTTCATCCATTCTCCAGGCCGAAGAATTGTCTACTACGGTCGTCCCATTTTCGGCAAATTTTGGAGCCCATTCCAGAGAAGTTTCTCCCCCGGCAGAGAACAAAGCGATATCGGGCTTAATATCTACCGCCTCCTGTAAGCCAATAACCTCGTAATCTTTCCCCTGAAATTCGATCTTTTTCCCAATAGATCGTTCTGATGCCACCGGATATAATTCGGTTACCGGGAAATTTCTTTCTGCTAAAACCTGTAACATTACCTGGCCTACCATTCCGGTAGCGCCTACCACTGCTATTCTCATAATAAATATTTTAGTCATTTCCGTGAAGACGGAAAACATTTAAATGTTTTTAAACAAGCCGCAAATTTATTGTACGAGGTTTAACTTACCCAGTCTCCGGTCTTAAAAATGGTAAGAATTATAGTTTTTGAACCAATTCCCCTTTTTGGTTAAAAAAAGACCCCACAGTTTCCTGTGGGGTTTGGTTAAATTACGATTTATTTAAAAATGAGCAGTATAGCGGTGCTCGTATTGTATCTCCTTATGGAGTATTGTTCTGTTTTTTAAGTTCGTCTCTAATCTCAGTTAGTAACTCTTCCTGACTGGGGCCTTTGGGTTCCACCAGTTTTGGTGCTTCTTTTTCCTTTTTTGTTTTTTCATAAGCCCGTAGCACCAAAAATATGAAAAAAGCAACGATTATAAAGTGAATTACAGTATCTATTAGATTGCCGTAGGTAATTACTGCCGCTTCCACTTCCTTCGCAGCTTCCAGGCTTTCGTACGAACCTCCATCTAAAGCTATAAATTTTTGGCTAAAATCTGTGCCTCCGGTTATTAAACCAATGATGGGCATAATCACATCGGCAACAACCGAAGCAACAATTTTGTTAAAGGCTGCACCGATTACTACCGCTGTAGCCAGGGCTATAATATCGCCTTTCAGCATAAAAGCCTTAAAATCTTTAATGAAACTCATATTAAACTTGATTGAATTAGTTATAACTAAAGCAATTTACATAAAAATTGAAGATGATTTAATGTGAATTTAAAGTTACTGAAGAATTACCCGTTTCACCCGTTGGGAAATCCCGGTAATGAGTTCGTAGGAAATGGTCGCTCCAGCGCTGGCGAATTTGGTTACATGCTGGGGCCCGCCAAAAACAATTACCTCGTCGCCTTCTTTGCAGGCAATGTTAGTTACATCTATCATAATAATATCCATACATACGTTTCCCACTATCGGCGCATATTTACCATTTACAAAGACCCCGGCTTTTCCGTGACCGTAAATGCGTTTAATACCATCGGCATGGCCAATGGGAAGCGTGGCTGTTCTTGAAGATTTTTTAGCTTTAAAAGCACGACTGTAACCCACCGTATCTCCTTCTTCTAAATCCTGAATTTGTGAGATTACTGTTTTAAGGGTGCCCACTGGTTTCAGTTTTTTATCCAGGTTCGCATCATTCGAAAAACCGTATAATCCCAGGCCACTCCTAACCATATCGAAACCGGCTTCGGGATAATTAAAGATCGCAGAGGTGTTACAAATATGAAATACGGGACGATAATCCAGGTGGTCTAAAAGCATTTCGGCTAATTTCTGAAAGCGATTAATCTGATGTAAAGTAAAGTCCCTTTCCTGCCAGTCTTCACTGGCTGCGAGATGAGAAAAAGCCGAAGCAACTTTGACGGCTCCGGTGATTTTTAACTTTGAAGGAATTTCTTCAAAATTTTTCTCTGTAAAACCCAGACGGTTCATTCCTGTATTGAATTTAATGTGAACAGGATAGTTTTTCTGATTCTGCTTTTCGGCAAGCTCTATAAAAAGCTGAAGAGTCCTTGCACTGTACAAATTAGGTTCCAGGCAATTTTCTATGATTTCAGGGTAATTTACCGGCTGTGGGTGAAGGATTAAAATAGGTTTGCTAATTCCGGCCTTTCGCAACCTAACTCCTTCCACAGTATAAGCTACCGCAAAATAATCGGTGCCGAGTTCTTCCAGCTTTTTGGCGATCTCTACAGAGTCATGGCCGTAGGCATAAGCCTTGATCACCGACATAAATTTTACTTCCGGAGAAATTTTAGATCTAATGAACCTGTAGTTATGGGCTAAAGCTTCAAGATCTATTTCCAGCTGGGTTTCGCGGGCTTCAGGCATTTTTTTCTTTTGGGTTGGGATCCAGTTCCTCTTCGTCTTTTACATCCAGCTTTTTAACTCGCTCCCTAAGCATGGCCTTGTAATATGCGGCCCGGCTTAAAGGTTCATACTCTTCAGTTTCTCCAAGGAAGACAAGCTCGTCGTTAACCGCTTTTCGGTAACTAAACTGGGCGAGATTCCCCGTTCGGGTACACACGGCATGTACTTTAGTGACATATTCTGCAGTAGCCATTAAAAATGGCATGGGGCCAAAAGGATTTCCTTTAAAATCCATATCCAAACCGGCAACAATAACCCGAATTCCACGGTTGGCAAGGTCATTACAAACGCTTACGATCTCATCATCAAAAAATTGGGCTTCATCTATGCCAATAACATCACAACCATCGGCAAGGATAGGAATATTGGATGCTGAAGGCACCGGGGTTGAGCGAATTTCATTGGCATCATGAGAGACCACCATCTCTTCGTCGTAACGCTTGTCTATGGCAGGTTTAAAGATCTCTACTTTTTGCCGTGCAAACTGTGCCCGCTTGAGTCGGCGGATAAGTTCTTCGGTCTTGCCCGAGAACATGCTACCGCAAATAACCTCAATCCAGCCAAATTGCTCTTCGTGATTTACTGTATTTTCGAGAAACATTTTGTAATTTTCAAATCGAAACAGGAACTAGCCCTTTTCGATAAAGGTGGAACAAATTTATTAAAAATACAAGCCATTGCCCGATGCTAATTTCTAAAGTTATTAATGCCGGGATGGGCATCTTTTTTGAGGGATATAGTTTAAAATCCTTTTAGGCTTAAAAATGTAGGGTTCATAAAAATTGTATGAAAATGAAAAACAGACTTAAGAAAGAGTTGGTAAAACTCGCTGAAGAAATAATTTCTGAAAAAGAAAATCTCGATACTAAAGCGCTTAAGCTAAAAGCGGCGACCCTTTATGAACAACTTTCTATACTGAATTTTACCGAGCATAATCTCCAGGCATTTGAAGCTCCCGAAGCTACAGAAACCCTGAGTATAGAAAAACCGAAAAATATAAAGGAACCCGCAAAATCTGAACCTGATGATTACGCCCCCGACGGAACCGAATACCGTGAGGACGCCGATGCCATAACCGAACCCAATACCGAAAAAATTAAGGATATTGTGGCGCAAATGCCACCAGAAACAGAAAAGGTAGATGAACTTTTTGGACAGAGAGAAAGACCTCAAAAAACACCTGATACCACACAGCCCGCACCCCCAAAACAACCTGAGCAGAGGAGTGTGCCGGTTTCTGAGAAGGAGACGCCAGAGCCGAAGAAGGATTTTAGAGATATAGGAGTTGATTATGATAACCTTCCAAATTTTGAACCCCTTAACAGCAAGCAAAAAGATAACCGACCAAAGTCTGTGAATGACAGGTTGAAAAAGGGAATTAATATCGGTCTTAACGAAAGGCTCTCTTTTATTAAACACCTCTTTGACGGCAACACTGCCGATTATAATAGGGTGCTCTCCCAGTTAAATACCATTGATGATCCCGGCGAAGCCAGAAAATTTATCGAAAAAATTGTGAAGCCCGATTATAAGTATTGGGATGGGAAGGAAGTTTATGAGGAAAAGTTCATGGAAAAGATCGAAAATAAATACAGACAGTAGCCGGCTTAATTTATGGGAAAACTTTATTTGGTGCCTACCCCAATAGGTAATCTGGAGGATATCACCTTCAGGGCGGTGCGTATATTGAAGGAAGTAGACCTCATTCTTGCTGAAGACACCCGAAACAGTGGGAAACTCCTGAAACATTTTGAGATCAAAACACCTATGCAGAGCCATCATATGCATAATGAACATAAGACGGTAGAGGGAATTGTGCAGCGCATAAAAAACGGGGAAACTATAGCACTAATAAGTGATGCAGGTACTCCGGCTATTTCAGATCCTGGTTTTTTATTAACCCGTGCCTGCGTGCAAGCCGGCGTTGAGGTAGACTGTTTGCCAGGTGCTACGGCATTTGTTCCGGCTTTGGTGAATAGTGGTTTTCCCAACGATAAATTTATTTTTGAAGGTTTTCTTCCGGTGAAAAAAGGCCGGCAGACAAGGCTAAAATTGCTAGCTGAAGAACCCAGAACGATGATTTTTTATGAATCTCCACATAAACTACTAAAAACCCTTCAACATTTTGCTGATTATTTTGGTGCAGAACGGCCGGTCTCCGTTTCCAGGGAGATCACTAAGCTTCACGAAGAGACAATTCGCGGGACTGTTTCCGAAGTGATTCAATACTATTCACAAAAGCCACCCAAAGGAGAAATAGTGATCGTGGTTGGGGGAAAACCATAAAGTTTTTTATTCAGAATAGAATTGAGAAAAAATATTTTATATTGCTTCCTTCCTGAAGAAATCAGGTTCTTTCCCAAAACTTAGGCTCACAATATCATTTTTGAAAAAATTTTCAAGCATATGCGCTGGACGCTTAAACCTAAACCCGATCCTGAAACCGTTTCTCTTCTTTCCTTGCAACTGGGGGTAGATAAACCAATAGCATCTCTCCTGGTACAACGGGGTATAGACACTTTTGAGGCAGCGAAAAAGTTTTTCAGGCCCAGCCTGGACGATTTGCACGATCCCTACCTAATGAAAGATATGGAGGTGGCGGTTAACCGAATTCAGCAGGCAATCGCTTCCGAAGAAAATATAATGGTTTACGGCGATTATGATGTGGATGGTACAACCAGCGTAGCTTTAATGTCCTCCTACCTTAAAACCCTTACCCCCAATATTGCCAATTATATCCCGGACAGGTATGGCGAAGGCTATGGGATCTCTTATGAGGGTATAGATTTCGCGGCCGATAACGATATTTCACTTATAATCGCCCTGGATTGCGGAATTAAAGCTAGTGATAAAGTCGCCTATGCAGCGGAAAAAGGCATCGATTTTATCATTTGTGATCATCACCGTCCCGGTGCTGAAATACCTAAAGCTGTTGCTGTTTTAGACCCGAAAAGGGAAGATTGCGAATATCCCTATAAAGAATTGTGCGGATGTGGCGTGGGTTTCAAGCTTATTCAGGCCCTGGCTTTGGAAAGAGGAGCTTCTATAGATGTGTTATTGCCATATCTCGATCTGGTTGCCACCGCCATTGGAGCAGATATCGTCCCAATCACCGGTGAAAACCGGATATTGGCTTTTCACGGGCTAAGGGTGATAAATATAGCACCCCGCATTGGTTTCAAGTCAATTTTAGATCAGGTAAAAAAGAAGAAGATCAGTATAAGTGATGTGGTTTTTATCCTGGCCCCACGAATTAATGCTGCCGGAAGAATGAAACACGGGTTGCACGCTGTGAATTTGCTTACCGAAGAAGATGAAGCTACCGCCCTTGAATTCGCAGCAGAAATAGAAAAATTTAATGCCGACAGGAAAGATGCCGACAAAACGATTACCGTAGAAGCTCTTGCCCAGATAGAAGAATTAAAAGAGCAGGAACGCTATACCACCGTGGTTTATGACGAAAACTGGCATAAAGGAGTGATAGGTATAGTAGCTTCGAGGTTAACTGAAACCTATTATCGTCCCACCCTGGTTTTTACCAAAAGTGGAGAGAAGCTTGCCGCTTCGGCGCGTTCGGTGAAAGGTTTTGATGTATATAATGCCCTGGAAGCCTGCCAGGATCATATAGAACAGTTTGGAGGGCATAAATATGCAGCCGGGCTAACCCTGGACCATGCAGAATATGATAATTTTAAACGCAAGTTTGAGGAAGTCGTCTCCGATAGTATAGAAAAACATTTGCTAACCCCCGAAATAAGTATTGATGCTGAATTAAAATTAAGCGATATCACGCCTAAGTTTTACAGGATTCTCAAGCAATTCGCGCCGTTCGGACCCGGGAATATGAGTCCGGTGTTTATGAGCAGAGAACTTATCGATACCGGTTATGGGAAATGTGTGGGGGCAGAAGACGCCCATTTAAAATGCACGGTAACTCAATTGCCGGCAGGACCAACTTTTGATATGATCGGTTTTAACCTGGGTGACAAAGTTGAATTGATTAAAGAGCGAAAGAAATTTAAAGCGGTTTATAGTCTGGATGAGAATGAATGGAATGGAAATGTTTCGCTTCAATTAAAACTGAAAGATATTTCTGAATAAAAACCACTTTTATTAAAAGTCATTGGTATTAGCTTACTTATTTAAATGCCTCTGGGTAAAATTATTAAGTTGTTAAACTGTAAATAAGGAGTACTTTTTTAAGTACTCTTGTGTATTTTTGTAAAATGGAAACAGTTAATTATAGTAATTTCCGTTCAAATCTTAAGTATTGGTTTGACAAAGTAATTAATGATGTAAGTGATGTTATCATTAAACGCAAAGGAGGTAAAGATCTTGTTTTGATATCTTTGGATGAATATAATTCATTAAAAGAAACCACTTACTTACTCACAGGAAAGAACAGGGAGGTTTTATTAAAATCTATCCAGGAATTAGAAAATGGTTCTGTGGTTCGCAAAGACCTTATTGAGTAATGCAGTTGGTTTGGTCTTCCACTGCATGGGAAGATTATTTGTACTGGCAGAAAGTTGATAAAAAGATTCTTAAACGAATCAATACCTTGGTAAAAAGTTGTCTCCGAACCCCGTATGATGGAATTGGTAAACCAGAAGCTTTAAAAGGAGATTTACAAGGTTTTTGGTCAAGACGAATTACCTCTGAACACCGCCTGGTATATAAATTTGAGAAAGAAAAGTTATTAATTGCCGCCTGTCGTTATCATTATGGCAAATAAAATTTCTAATCTAATTTCTTCAAAGAAGTTTTCTCCCCATCAAAAACAGCGTAAGTATAATGCGAGATCCAATCGCCGGTGTTAATATACCTGGAGTTTTCATCCAGTTGAATATCAAGAGGCAAATGCCGGTGCCCAAAAATAAAGTAATCGTAGTGTTTTTCTTCAAGCTTTTTGCGGCAGTACTGAATAAGCCACTCTCCCTCTTCTCCTAAAAATTTCTGATCTTCTACGCCCGAAATCATCTTGTTTTTTACTGAAAAATACTGGGCCAGGGGAATTCCTAAATCGGGGTGGAGCCAGCGATACAACCATTTAGAAAAAGGATTGGTGAACACCTTCTTCATTCGTTTATATCCGTGATCACCGGGCCCAAGTCCGTCTCCGTGGCCAATAAGAAAGCTTTTATTGTTGAATTTAAATTCCTTTGGTTTATGGTAGACCGGAATATTCAATTCCTCCTCAAAATAATCTCTCATCCACAAATCGTGGTTTCCCACAAAGAAATACACAGGAATACCACTGTCCTTTATTTCGGCTAATTTTCCTAAAACCCTTACAAATCCTTTTGGAACCGCATGTTTATATTCAAACCAAAAATCGAAAAGATCGCCTAAAAGAAAGATTGCGGCAGCATCATCTTTAATTTCTTCCAACCATTTTACGAAGCGTACTTCCCGGGGCCTGCTTTGGGAAGCGGTGGGTGCGCCTAAATGATTGTCGCTTGAAAAATAGATTTTTTTGCCTTCAGGAATGGTCATTTAATCGTTTTCTGAATTGTAAATATAAATATTTTGCCAGAAGACCTTACAGGTTTGCAATTCCTGTGAGGTCTGAAATAAAACTTGAAATAATTTAAGTTAGCCTCCCCCTGGGGAACTAACCTATTTGATCGCTAGCATACCACTCGGCAAAACTTGATTCAGTTTCCTGAAGTTTTAAAGAATGAAGCTGTATATGCCCCGGAAGGTGTTTTTTGATCTTTTTAGCAAAATCTATTACCATATTTTCGCTAGTGGGTTGGTAATCAACCAGGATTACATGGTGATCACGATTTTTGAGTTCCTGCGCCAGTTCGATATGTGGGGTGTTTTTATTGAATACAGTGGCGTGATCAAATTTATCGACGATCTCAGATTTTACGATCTTTTTTAGGTCGCCAAAATCTATCACCATTCCAAATTTCACATCAGATTGATCAGTGATGGGCTCTCCAATCACGGTTACATTGAGTTTATAGCTATGGCCGTGCACGTTTCGGCATTTCCCGTCGTATCCATAAAGGGCGTGACCGGTTTCAAAATTAAATTGTTTTGTAATACGTATCTTACTCATAGAAGTAAATTTTGGGCAAAGATACAGGATTTTTGGTGCCTGAATTTTTTCCTCGATAATCGAGATTTAAAAACTAAAAGGCCTATCCTCACTTTTAAAAATTATTTTTCTCTGTATGCCTTTTTGTTTTGAAAAAGTTTATGCAAATAATTCTGTTTCCGGAGTATATTTGCAAAATTTGTGTACTATGGAAAACACCGACATCCAACTTTTTGAACAACTTGAATTTAAGGAAAACCCTTATTACGAGGAAATAATAGCAGAACTTGTAGACAAACAATACTGTATTGCCGATAACTTTTTTAATGCTGAAGAGGTTGCCGCTCTGCGTGATTCTCTGAAACAAAAATTTAAGGAGGACGAATTCAAAAAGGCGGCAATTGGTAGTAAGGTTAACGAAGTGATTGCTAAATCGGTGAGGGGGGATTTTATCCTCTGGCTTAACGAAGCCGAGGCTGGTTTGGCAGAAAATTATTTTTTCAATAAGATTAATTCGTTTGTAAATTATCTAAATAAGACTTGTTTCCTCGGGATCCTTACCAAAGAATTTCATTATGCCCTTTATCCTGAAGGGACATTCTACAAACGCCATCTGGACACTTTTCAAAATGATGGCAGGAGGAAACTTTCTTTGGTTTGTTATTTAAATGATGAGGATTGGAAACCGGAAAACGGCGGGGAATTGGTTATTTATACAGAAGAAAATGGCAAAGAAGTGGCAAAATCGATTTTTCCGTTGCCGGGTAGAGTGGTCATTTTTGAAAGCCAGGTGTTAGAACATGAGGTGAAACCCGTAAATACTACAAGATTGAGTATTACCGGATGGCTGAAGACGCGCTAACTTATTTTTTATACCTGCTGTAAATTACTACAACAATCAAAATTACAGCAAGAATTAGCCAGAAGCCCATTCCGCTTAGAAAACTGAATATTTCCCAGGTGTCTTCGCTCATTAGTTTTGCTTTCTTCTATTCTGGCGTTTTCTCCAGCTTATACGAGCATACAAGAAAATACCAAGGATTAGCAGGATGGCAATCAGATAAAGCCAGTTGTCGGCGATGAATTCCCAAAGGGTGAATCCCCATTCCTCTTCCCGAGTTGCCGGCCGGTCTTTTGGCAGATGTTCCTGAAATAGGCTCATAATCTTCAATTTTCATTAATATACTGAATATTCAGGGATATCGGCTTATTTTTTGAATTTCGCCAGGGCATTTTTTGTGAACTCAGATAACACCAACTCTCCCGAAATAGCCGCCCTTTCTGATAATAATTCTTCCCAGTGAGACGTGTCTTTCCATAAGATTTGTTTCATCTCCAATAAAGCTTCAGGATTATAGGAGGCGAGTTTTTCTGTGAAAAGCTCCATCTCCTTATCGAGGTCTTTTATCGATTCAAAAACCCTGGCGTAGAGGCCTTTTTCCTTTGCCCAGTAAGCGTTTTTCCATTCGTGGGCCGCGAGACTAAGTTCGGCCAGGGCATCTACCCCCATTTTACGTTCTACCGCCGGAGCGATCACAAAGGGACCAATCCCTATGCTTAATTCAGAAAGTTTAATTGCAGCAGCCTCAGTAGCCAGCGCGTAGTCACAAGCAGCCACGAGTCCTACGCCGCCGCCCACAGTCTTGCCCTGAACACGCCCAATAATTAATTTTTTGCATTTCCGCATCGCATTGATCACATTGGCGAAACCAGAGAAAAATAATTTCCCGGTCTGCATCGTCTCAATTGCCACAAGTTCATCGAAAGAGGCGCCAGCGCAAAAAGCTTTCTCACCTTCCGATTTTAAAAGAATTACATTTACATTTTCGTCATCAGAGAGCTTCTGAAATTCCTTTTCCAGACGTTCTAAAAGGGTTGATGGAAAAGAGTTACTTGCAGGGTGCCCGAATTCCAAATGGGCAATTCCGTTTTCGATTTTGGTATATAAACTTCCGTTTTCTGAAGTATTGGTCATAATTTTTCGATTGATTTCCCTCAAATTTAAAATATTAAGCGGGAACAAACGAAATCTTCACACTTCTTTATGCAGGTATTTTCTTCGGAATTTGATCACCAGGGCACTACTTCGAATAAGCATCCATACAAAAAACGCGATCCAAATCCCGTAAAGTTGCAAACCGAAGTAGTCTGAAATTAATAGAGTAGGCGTGAATCCCAGGAAGGTAGCCACCAGTAATAAATTGCGAAGGTATTTGGCTTCGCCCAGCCCTTTAAAAATTCCGTCAAACATAAAAGCGATGGCATTTATAGGCTGCATGAGCAATACGATCCAGAATACTGAAGAGAACAGGGCCAATACTGCAGCCTCCTTATTAAAAACGAGACCTATTTCGTTATAAAACAGGGCACAGATGCCCATCAGGATTAGAGCGATTAGAATGGAGTATTTACTGATCTTTTTGCTGAGTTCCCAAAGATTTTTATAATCGCGGGCACCCAGTAATTTTCCGCCTATTGCGTTCCCGGCATTGGCATAGCCATCGATGAAGAAACTAAAGAATAACCAGATATTCATCAGGATACTTTGTGCGGCGATATAATTTTTCCCATAATCGGTGGCATAGGCATTGGCAAGGTAGATCGCAAAATTAAGAGCTCCGGTGCGCACAAAAAGATTGGCCGCCATTAAAAGCAAGCCTTTAAGCCGGGGATTGATATTAAAACTCAACTTTAGATGAAAAGGTGTTTTTTTGAAGAAAAACCATAAAGCCATAATCAACATTGTAGCCTGGGCAGCAAGGCTGGCGTATGCCGCACCTTTTAGATGCATCGCCGGGATAAGGTCGTCAATTCCATATACTAAAAGGAAATCTAATCCTACATTCACTGCAGCCCCCGCGAGGCTACATTTCATAGCCCACAAAGTATTTTGAAGCCCTCGAAAAACTCCAAAAATAGCGAAGGTGACCAGGGTGAGTGGATAACCTAATGCTCGAATTTGATAGTATTCTTCAGAATAATTCAGGATGAGTCCTTCGGCATTATAGGCGCTGAAGATGGCTTCAGCAAAAAAGGCAGTGGTGAAATAGATAACCAGGCTAAAGGCAAAATTGAAATAAATTGCCTGTGGAATGAGGGTTTTCACCGCGTGCAGCCGGTTGGCACCCAGGTGTTGAGAAACGATGGCCGAAATTGCGGTTTTGGTTTGGGCAACGATCCAAATAATAGCCGAAAGGAAGGAGCCCACGATCCCTGCTGCAGCCAATGCCTCTACAGGATTGTTCTCTACATTTCCAATTACCGCGATGTCGGTTAGGGAAATGAGGGGCTCGGCAATTCCTGCGATAATTGCGGGAATGGCAATACGGTTTATATTTTTAAAACTTACAGGTGCTTCCAAGTTCGCAAAATTAGAAAATTAGGACTGTTAATTCAGAAAGATATTCTCCGGAAAAAAATTCTGAAGCTATAGAACCAGTTCATAACAGTGAAACGGGTGTTTACTTTTCTGCGGAAAATAAATATCTTCCAGTTTCCGGTAACCTCTGGCTTCATAAAACCGCTGATTTCTTTGGTTTTGACTGAAGGTGTCCAGTCGCACCGAAACGCAATCTCTTTTGCGGGCAAAATCTTCGGCAAAATCCATTAGCTGTTGGGCAAAACCCTTTCCCCAATGTTCCGGCAGTATAGCCAACCGGTGCACATACAGATGTCTTGTGGTTTTGGTGATCCAATTTACAGGTTTATAGACTTCATCTTCTCTGGTACAAAGCATTACGATTCCGATGATCTGGTTGTTTCGTTGGTATATATATAAGTCTTCATTTTCAATATCTGCGCGCAGTTGGTCCCGGGATGGGTAGTTCTCGTTCCATTGATGAATACCCTGTTGCTGGAGTGCTGCGGCACAAGCTTCGGTGAGTTTCTTAATTTCCTGCAGATCGGAGAGTTTGGCCGTGTTAATCATTTTTTATTCAGAAAATTATAAAAGCATTTTAATTAAAAAGAAAATTATTATTACATTTGCCCTTCAGTTATGGGGGATTAGCTCAGCTGGCTAGAGCGTTTGGCTGGCAGCCAAAAGGTCATCGGTTCGACTCCGATATTCTCCACCAAAAACCACCGTTTCCGCGGTGGTTTTTTATTTCGGGGCCTTTTCTTTTTCAATATAAAAAAACCACCCGAATAGGGTGGTGTAGAATTTATTTTCTTCCGAAGGAAAATTAATCATTTTCGTCAAGGTCCAGATACTCATCAAAAAGTTCCTGGGCATCGGCATGAAGAAAATCAAGACTTTGATTCAAAACGTGCTGAAATTCCCGGGTTAATTCATCCTTCTTCCAGGGATGTGAGATTCCAAAGGTGTGGTCGGCGCCTTCTACCAGCAGTAATTTTGAGGCGGGACTCCATTCAAAAAGATTTCCTGCATCGGCAATGGAAACACTGGTATCATTACTACCGTGAGCAATGAAATGAGGGATTTCCAGCTTTTTAGCTGCTTTCTGAATATTAAGTCTTTCTTTGTTCTCCCTGAAATTCCGATAAAACTGGTAGTGATGAGGTAGCTGTTGTTTGGTGCGGGTATTGGTGATATATCGCACCCCTTTTTTCTCCCAGGCCTCCAGTTCTTTTCCTTTAGGAAATCTTGATGCAAAATCACTTACTGCGGCTAAGGTTATTAGCTTGGTGACTCTTTTTTCTTCAGCAGCCTTTATAACGGTTATTCCTCCACCCCTGGAATGACCAATAAGACTTATGTTGGAAGGATCTACCTGGGCAAGATGAGGAAAATTAGGTAATAAAATCCAGTCTATAACCGATTGTAGGTCATCCAGTTCTTTGGTATAATTATTATCGCCGAAAGCTTCAATGTTAGGGAATTCAGTTAGATTTTCGGGAGAGGTCCCGTTATGACTAAAGTTGAATTTCACGAAGAAATAACCCTTTTCGGCATAGAATTCGGCCATTTTCTCCCAGGCACCCCAGTCCTTAAATCCTTTGTATCCGTGGGAAAATATGATGACAGGCTTTGGTTTGTCATCAGTATTAAAATAAAGGTCTGCGAGTATTGGTTTATTGTGTTTTCCTTCTATTTGAAGGTTGGTTTCTTTAGTAATTTCCATTTTTAATTTCTTTTTCGATAAATGCCGTATTAGGATCACAAATTTCGGCAATTAATTTCTTTAATTCGGTCTGAAAAGCATTCATTATTTCAGGATCAAGGTCGGTTTTTCCTCCCCCTTTTTGATTCGGCTTTTCGTTTTTGGTAAACTTTAAAAATCCGTTCTGCAGATTTTTAAACGAGATCACTCCTGCCTCCACCGGCGGACTTAGATCCAGACTGTTTTTAATAAGGCTGGCATAGGTAAGTACCTGAAAACTTTTGCTGTACTTATCATAATCTGTGGCCAGTAGTTCCCAATCTACAATTTTAAGTTGAGCCTGTTGTACCTTGCCAGTTTTATAATCAATAATTCTGGTAATACCGTTAGTATTTTCAAGCCGGTCTACTTTGCCTCTTATAAAAACCGGGAAATCCAGAGATTCTATCTTAATTTGAGTTTTAAGGTTCTTCTCGACCATCACTATTCTAACCTCCTCACCGTTTTTTATTCGGTTTAATTCCTGCTGGAGGAAATTTTGTAAGTAGCGTTTGGCCACTTCAAAAATCAGGAGGTTTTTTCCACGGTTCATAGGAGCCGAGGTGTAGGTTTTTTTAAACTGAAGGCTGATCTCCTCTGGAATGCGTTTTTTAAACTGAAGGATATCATTTTCGCTTAGGGTTTTTCCTTCAAAGTCTTTATAAAATGTTTCCAGGCTATCGTGAATAACCGTACCAAGAGTATTATAAGCGACGGTTTCTTCTACATTCTCACTGTCTCTAACCCCAAGTACATAGCGGTGATAAAAATCTATAGGGTTCCTGATGTAAGTGGTAAGCGCCGAAGGTGAAAACCCTGAGGCAGCAAGCTCTTTGAGCTTTGCCATAATTTCGGGTGTTTTTTTCACCTCTTTCAAGCCGGTAGTAAGCGGGGGTACCTTTGGGCTTATCAGTTTTTTGACCAGTCTATGCTTAGGATGTTTTTCTACCTCTAATTGCGTGATAAAGCGGCTTTTCTCGCCGGTATTCATCCCGTCTGGTTCAGTATTGTATAGCAAATAAACCTTTTTTGCTCTTTGGAGTAGTCGGTAGAAATGATAAGTGTAAACCGCATTCTTTTCACTGTAAGTAGGTAGGTTATATGCCTTTTTTAGATCATAGGGTAAAAAGGAATTGTTTGATTTTCCCGAAGGTAAGATCCCCTCGTTGACAGAAGTGATAATCACGGTTTCAAAATCGAGCGCCCGGGATTCCAACATCCCCATAAGCTGGAGCCCCTTAAAGGGTTTCCCCTGAAAATCCAGGTTTTGAGTGGTCATAATTTCCTGGTAAAAACCTTGAAGAGTTTTTAAACTTTTTATGTGGGGATATGTAGTGTTGAGGTTTTCAAGCTTATTGAAAAGGACATGGAATTGATACAAAAATTCCAGCCCAAGCCTGTTTTCTTGTTTTCTGTAGAAATCCCTGATCTCCCGAATGAGGATGTGCAAATTAGCGAGGAGTCTTTCTGGTTTATTGTTTACCTCCCCAAAACAAGCTTTGATTATCTGTTGGTTAACTTCAGGGAAATTGTTAATGATTTCTTCAGAGGGGATATATACCGAGTTCTCCTTTTTGATTCTGATCGAAAAATCATCGGCGGCAGGTTTCAGAAGGCTATGCAAGGCGGGATGATTTATTATAGAGAGCACATCTTTATAATAGAATCCTGAAGTAGCATTGAGATGAATATGGAAAATCTTTTCGAACAGGGAACTCAGTGGAGCATTTTTAAGTGGAAACCCCATAGTAATATTAAGGTCCTGGATGTTTGGTGGTAAACTGTTTAAGACAGGTAGGAGCAGGTCTTCTTCGCCCAGCACCACGGCAGTATTTTCCAGCTGTTGTTGCTCCAGGCCGGAAAGCAGTTCTCCCAGGTATTTTGCCTGTCCAATATTTTTAGGCACCCCAATTAATTCGATTTCCTTCTCCTTGCGGTACTCATCTACTCCCCGAGTAAAATTTCCATCCTTATAAACCGGCCATTCTTTGAGATAATGATTGATGAAGACGGAAGCAGAATGCTCTTTGTCCTGCAGAAAAACATCATCCAAATCCCAGTGAATTTCTGCCTTTTGTGCCTCCAAAAGATACTGTATGATTTCCTGCTCGGCCTTGTTTAGCGCATTAAAACCAATAAAAACATGTTTTTGCGAAACCGTGGAAACATAATGCTTAATGTTGGCTGAGGCTTCCCTGTAAATTAAACCCTGGTACCCCAAATTTCTACTGAGGAGGCTTTCTTTAAGATGTTCATAAAATTCCGGAAGTTGTTGCCAGAACTTGAGGTAATTTTCAATTAGGTCAGTTTTTTCCTTCTGCAGGTACCAATGGTTTATATCCTGAATTCCTGAGAGGTAATTGAAAAAGCTTTTATGATCTATAAGGTATCGGTCTAGTTCATTAAAATCATGAACGAGGGTTTGGGCCCAGGTAGTAAAGGCTTCAAAGTCTTCCCGCTGCGCTTCAGGGGTGAGCGTTCGGTAAACTTCGTAGAACTCAAAAAGGCTTATGGTATTGTCTATAGGCTGGAGTCCTGAGATAATTTGTGCAAATTCTTCAATGCTATATATCCTGGGGGCAAAAAGGTAATTTTGATTTAATTTGGATAGTTCATTCAGTAAAAAACTCCCGGCTCTTTTCGAGGGGAGGATAAAAATAGTTTCTGAAATGTTCTCTTCTGATTCTAAGAGCTTTTGAAGGACCTGGGATATAAAAGAAATCATTTTATAAAAATAAAAAACGCCCCGATTAATCGGGGCGTTTTCAAATAAAGTTTTAAACTTTTCTATTCATCTATATCAGTAGAATCAGTTTCAGTTTCTTTGTCCTTCATTTCCTTGTCTTTATCCAAAGAAATCTCAACACGTCTGTTATCCTGTCTTCCGGCAGCAGTATTGTTAGTAGCGATTGGTCTCGATTCACCGTAACCTTCAGAAGTTAATCTGTTGGCTGGAATTCCGGCGTTTTGTAACCAGTCTTTAACTGATGCTGCACGCTCTTTAGAAAGTTGCAGGTTATACTGATCGCTTCCGGTACTATCTGTGTGACCTTCAACGTGGAAAACAGTATTTGGATACTCTTCCATGATGTCGGCAATAGATTGAAGAGCTTCTTCAGAATCTGAACGGATAGTTGCTTTGTTCAGGTCGAAAAGTACTGTTTTAGAATACTCATTCAATTCAGAAATAACTTCAACGTCCGGTTCTGGACATCCGTCGTTTTCTACTGTTCCGGCTGTGTCTGGACATTCATCGTCTTTGTCAAGAACTCCATCGTTGTCACGATCTTCGAAAGGACATCCATTGTTTTCAGCTGGACCAGCTTCTTCTGGACAGTCATCATCTGGATCGGCAACACCGTCACCATCAGCATCAGGACATCCGTTAAGATCGGCAAGACCAGCTACTTCTGGACAGTCATCTTCTGGATCTGGGATTCCGTCACCATCGGTATCAGGACATCCGTCAAACTCAGGAAGACCAGCTACATCAGGACAGGCATCTCTTCTGTCTTCAATCCCGTCACCATCGGTGTCAGGACATCCATTGAATTCTTGAAGACCTGGAGTTTCAGGACATTCGTCATCTTTGTCGTAGATACCGTCACCATCAGAGTCGGTACCGCCAAACATAAATTTCACACCTGCTGCATGTTGAAAGTGTGTAGCCATTTCCGGGTCGAATACGTGCTTGTAATTAGACTCAACAGTTAAGGCTACGTTATCGCTAAACCAGAAGTTAATTCCTAATTTACCGTTTAGGGTAGCAGCGCTCATATCTGTGATTGGAAGATCTCCTGAATCGCCAATACGGGTGTAACCACCTCCAATACCGAGAACAGGGTCAAACCAACCATCGTTTAACATTGCACGAAGGCTGTAGTTGAAGGTACCGTCAAGTGAGTAGTAAGAAAGATTGCTAACTCCCATATCCCCGTATTGATCAATTTGATTGATAGAGCCTGCAAGGTCAAAAACAAAGCCGCCACCGATGTAGCGTCCTACAGAAATTCTTGATACGGCGGGAATAATATTCCAGTGGTCTCCTACATTAAAATAATCTTCGAAGGTTCCTCCAAGTGGAGCATCTTCACCAGAAGGATAGAAATCTACCGCATTGGTTTGAATACCAATGGACCAGGGATTGTTGGCGTCCTGAGCATTTACTGAAGTAAACCCAAATACCAACAAAGCAGCCATTAAAAATTTGCTAAGATGTTTCATATTCAATTGTTTAGTTTTAAGTGTTAATTGTTAACAAAAGTAGATGCAAATTGGCTATTAACAAAGCGTATAATAATAAAGTTTTCTTAATAAACCCTTGTCTAGCGCCGTTTTTCAGAGCTTTTTTTTCGAAATATCGGCAGTTTTTGGCAACATATTAACACATAAATATGGAGTTAATTAGATCACTCCCAATTCTTTCCCTACTTTGGTGAAAGCCTCAATGGCCTTGTCTAAATGTTCTTTTTCATGGGCGGCAGAAAGCTGTACACGAATTCGGGCTTTACCTTTTGGTACAACAGGAAAGAAAAAGCCAATTACATAAATTCCTTCTTCCAGAAGTTTATCGGCCATGGTTTGCGATAATTGAGCATCATAGAGCATCACTGGTACTATGGCAGCATCTCCATCTATAATATCGAACCCGGCTTCCTTAATTCCTTTTTTAAAGTACTTGGTGTTTTCCTTTAATTTATTCCTGAGAGAGGAATCGGTTTTTAGCATATCAAAGACCTTGATGGAGGCGCCTACAATTGCAGGAGCCAGGGAATTTGAAAATAGATAAGGGCGGGAACGCTGCCTTAGCATTTCTATGATTTCCTTTTTAGCGGTGGTATAACCACCCATAGCTCCACCTAGAGCCTTACCCAGGGTTCCGGTGATGATATCTACCCGATCCATAACATTTTTTTCTTCCAGGGTACCAATTCCGTTTTCCCCTATGAAGCCTGTAGCGTGGCATTCGTCTATCATAACCAAAGCATCATATTTATCGGCAAGGTCACAAATCTTATCCAGCGGTGCTACCAAACCGTCCATGGAGAAGACCCCATCGGTAACGATAATCTTAAAGCGGGCATCTTTTTCATTGGCGGCAATAAGTTGCTTCTCCAGGTCTTCCATATCACCATTTTGATAACGATAGCGCGCCGCTTTACATAACCTTACTCCATCTATAATAGAAGCGTGATTTAGAGAATCTGAAATTATGGCGTCTTCAGCAGTAAATAAAGGTTCAAAGATTCCGCCATTGGCATCAAAAGCAGCCGCATATAATATCGTGTCCTCGGTTCCGTAGAAATCAGCGATCTTTTTCTCCAATTCCTTATGGATATCCTGGGTGCCACAAATAAATCTTACGCTGGACATGCCAAACCCACGCGAGTCAAGGGTGTCTTTTGCCGCCTGGATTACCTCTGGATGCGAAGATAGCCCCAGGTAATTATTCGCGCAGAAGTTTATTACCTCCTGCCCGGTAGAAATTTTAATCACAGCATCCTGAGGACTGGTGATAATTCTTTCTTTTTTAAATAACCCGTTATCTTTAATCTCCTGAAGTTCCTTTTCGAGATGATCTTTTATTTTTCCGTACATTTTATTCTATTTTTCACAAAATTACACATCTTTTTTAGACAAATTCAAGGCTTAACTCCTTGTTTATATATACCAGGATTTTCCTGCCTGGTTTAAAACCCATATTTTGCAGGGTTTCTGCATACCTGTTTATTTGTAAAGCGTGGGAATTTTTATAATTCCCGGTTTTATAATCCAGTATACTTACTTCATTTTCTTTAAAATTAAGCCTGTCTGGCCGAAGTCTTTTTCCACCATCTATGAGAATATCCCGTTCATTTAGATTAGAAGCATCTGGTGAGAAGAACTCTATTAATTGCGGATGCATTATTATAGATTCTATCACTTTGGAGATCTGCGGAAGGGCTTCCGAGGCTATAGTGCCATCCAATACGGCTTGCTCCAGCGCAAGGGTCGAATCTTCGCGGGTGTTGATGTTGGCCAGGATGTCATGAATTATCTCCCCTTTTTCTATGGCTTCTTCTTGTTTTGTATCCCATAACGCACCCGATCTGGTCACAATATGTACTGCCTGGTTTTGAGTTGGTGTAGAATAAAAATGTTCCTGAACCTGGCTGTTAGAACCTCTTTCTCCTGGCCTAGGCTGCGGAAGTTTTCCAAAACTATACTGAAGCTGGCCATCAACCCATTTCCCCATATTCTTTAGAAATCCGATCAATAATCCTGAAATTTTTGCCGGATTTTCATTCCCTTTTTTGTCAATCTCTAATTTTGACAAAATATAAAGTTGTGCTGAAGCTCTTGTGCAGGCTACATATAGAACATTTAAGGTGTCGAGTTCCTTTTGATCAAGAAGTTCCTGATAAACTTCGGAGGCTTTATCTCCCCAATTGAGCATTTTTTTTGAAGCACTCATATAACTTACAGGAATTTCCCCGAGAGCTTCGGGCAGATCCAACCACAAGGAGTCCATTCGGGTGTCCTGAAAACCTGAATTGGCAAAAGGATAGATCACAATTGGAAATTCCAGACCTTTAGAAGAATGAATGGTCATGATTTTAACGGCATTATCCTCTTCCGGGACGGCGATACTGAGTTTTTCTTTCTTCTGTTCCCAAAGATCGAGGAAATCGGCTATGCCGGTAACCGATTTCTGGGTGGTTTCAAAAATATAATCCAGAAAAAACTGGATATAAGCATCGGAGGTTTCGACAAGGGAAAAACTTCTTATGATGTATTCCCCAGATTCATATAAAGAGAGATTTTTTAGGGCTTCCAGACTAAAATCTATATCATATTCCCTCAGCCAATGAAAGAAAGCATCCTCATTATACCTCAGGTTCTCACTTATGATTTGATGTGAAGCTTCAAGCTGGAGTTTTTCCTGAAGAAAACTAAATATTTCGAGCTTTATATTATCGTCTTTTGGGTTAATGGAAAAAGCAAGAAGATTTACTATGAAATTCACGGCAGGGGAATTGGCCACCAAAAGTGTTTCTGAAGATACAACAGGAATACCCTGTTCACTAAGGTAACTTGCTATAGCTATACCTTCTTTTTTTCTTCGGGTTAAAATACAAATATCACCTCTTGAAAAGGCTTTCTCATCGAGGTCCTGTATTATTTCCAGAACTTTTTCAGGATAGATTTCAAATTCTTCTGCGCTGGTATTTGCTTCTATAAATGAAATATCTACGTAGCCGTTATTTTCTTTTTTGGGGGTTTGCGCGCTGTTTTCAAAAAGTTCACTGTAACTGGGATGTCGCAGGGAGGCCGAAGCGAATTGAAAAAGATTATTGTTGAAGTTTACTATCTCCCCTGCACTTCGGTAATTGTCGGGAAGATCTTCTACTTTTTGATCTATACTAAAAGGTTTTGCCTGGAGGTTATAAAGGTCTATAAATTGTTCGGCTTTTCCTCCGCGCCAGCGATAGATACTTTGTTTGGCATCACCAACCAGCATAAGGCCCGCCGGTTCCCCCTCTTTTGGTTCTCCCGAGAGGCTGTGTTCCACCAGGGGTTGGAGGTTTTCCCATTGCATTTTGGAGGTGTCCTGGAATTCATCAATAAAATAATTCTGGTAGCGTTCCCCGAGTTTCTCATAAATAAAAGGGGCCGGTTGGTCTTTTACCTGGGCGCTAATCATTGGGTTGAATTCTGAAATAAGGAGAAGGTTTCGTTCTTTTTTTATGATTTCAACCTGTTGATTTATGGCATTTAAAAGTGAAAGTTGCACCAGTCTTTTTTCTATTTCAGTGAGAAATTCAACATGATAGATGGCTTTTTCTGAAGCTCTAAAAAGCTCACAAAACTGCGGCTGCAGGCTGTCTAATAAGGATTTTTTGTGCTCGTTTTGGTCTTTTTTATATAAAGGAGCGGTTTCCAGAGTCTGAATCCATTTAGTAGAGAAATTAGGGGTTTTACCCTCTTCTAATTTCTTAAAATGTTTAGGTAAATATGAGCCAGTGAAATCTGAAAACTCCAGGTTGTGATCCTGCATTATTCCGAAGAAAATTTCTACAGAGCTTTTTATAATATTTTTGGTGCTTTCTTTTTCGGCTTTTAATTTTTTTGAAAACTTCTCAAAATCTTCCAGGCTTTTGCCTTTTAATTTGCTAAGTGGCAGGTGATTATTTTCATTGGTAAGTAACTTTGAAATTTCAAAAAGATCGGCCGTTATATCCCAACTTTTTTCATCATCGGTTTTACTCAGAGCAAATTCTTTAAGAATTTTGGTAAGAGCTTTATCTGTACCGGCCTGGGCAATTAAAGCTTCCACGGCTTCAAGTAGAATTTGTTCTGTATTTAGTGAGACTTCAAAATTAACCGATAGACCCAGATCTTTGGCAAAACTTCGGAGAATGCGCTGGGTGAAGCCGTCTATAGTAGAGATCTCAAAAGCCGAATAATTATGAATGATATTTTTAAGTATTCTGGCAGATTTAAGCTGAATTTCTTCTCCCGGGAAACCCGTTGCCTGCTTTACGGCATTAAAGAGATTAAAAGAATCTTCTGGCACCGGCGTTTTTGAAAAATTATGAAGGCTTGAGATGATTCTGGTTTTCATCTCTTCTACCGCCTTATTGGTAAAAGTGATGGCCAGGATATTTTTATATGCATCGGGGCGGGAAGAGTTGATGAGGAGAATTAGGTATTCTTTCACCAGCGTAAAAGTTTTTCCCGAACCCGCAGAAGCATTATAAATATTGAAGGAATGTTTCAAAAATCAGCTTAGTTTAGATGAAATTTCAGTTAAGGACAGAAACTTAAAGATAAAATAAAATTGTTTGCCAATACGCCTATGCTTTTAAGTATTTTATAACAGAAAATTATTTTTAGTACATCTCTTAATACTTAAATTTGAGAGAATTTAATACTAATCACAAAAAAACATATAAACTATGGCTTTCGAATTACCGAAACTAAAGTATGCATTTGATGCATTAGAACCTCATATAGATGCCAGGACTATGGAAATTCACCATGGGAAGCACCATGCAGGTTACACAAATAAACTTAACGACGCTATAAAAGGCACCGACCTTGAAGGAAAAACTATAGAGAATATCCTTAAAAACCTGGATATGTCTAAAACAGCCATTAGAAATAATGGTGGTGGTTTCTACAACCATAGTTTATTCTGGGAGATCATGTCTCCTGATGGAGGCGGGAAACCCGAAGGTGAACTTGCTTCTGCTATAGATTCTGCTTTTGGTTCTTTTGAAGCTTTTAAAGATGAATTCTCTAAGGCAGCGGCTGGCCAGTTTGGCTCTGGTTGGGCTTGGTTGTGTGTTCATCCTGGAGGGAAAGTTGAGATTTGCTCTACTGCAAACCAGGATAATCCTCTAATGCCTGAAAAAGGTTGTGGGGGAACTCCAATCCTTGGTCTTGATGTTTGGGAACATGCTTATTACTTAAACTATCAAAACCGTCGTCCAGATTATATTAATGCTTTCTTTAATGTTATTAACTGGAAAGAAGTTGCTAGCAGATATGCAAAAGAAAAATAGATAATAGTAGCTCATTATATAAAGGCCGCCCATTGGGTGGCTTTTTTTATGATCTTTAATTGAATTTTAGGCAATAAAAAAAGGTGGGTCGTTTTAAGATCCACCTTTCTTTGCCCCAAATCTACCATGAACTTAACCTACTTATGTTATGGTCTTACCAAGATAAGGAGAAAGTAAAGCTCTGGAAAACTTTTTAGATGAAATACAAAAAAATTAGTCAATAGGTATTTTGGAAAAAGTAATGTAAGAGAGGGATTATTTTTTGTTCCAAAACCTGTAAAATTGAACATAAAAAAAGGCGGATTTTTCATCCACCTTTTTTTGCCCCAAATCTACCATGAACTTAACCTACTTATGTTATGGTATAGCTAATATAAAACAGTTTTTACTTCCAGCGAGTACTTTTAGCCCAACCACTTAAATATTTGTTGAAATCCTTTTTCAGAAAAGGTTTTGTAGGAAATTACTTATATTTTAATGCAGCCAATACCCATTTATAAACAGGAAATTCCCTGGTTAAAAAGCATAAAAAAAGGCGGATTTTTCATCCACCTTTTTTTGCCCCAAATCTACCATGAACTTAACCTACTTATGTTATGGTCTTACCAATGTATGCAGGAAAATCCCGGGAAAAAAATATTTTAGACGAAAGGCATAATTAATTGATAAACAGCTAATTTGTTAGTATGCTCTGTCTTTATTTCCTTCAAAAAAGTTGATGAAAGCCCTGTTTACTACCCTGTTTCCGCCAAAGGTGGGGTAATCTCCAGTAAAATACCAATCCCCCAGATTCTTGGGGCAGGCTTTATGCAGGTTGTCTACAGATTGATAGATCACTTTTAGCTTTGCCTTAATGGTAGGTTCACTAATCAATTCAGCGATTTTATCTGAAATTTGTTCATCGGTGAAAGGTTCATAGATTTCTTTTACAAAGTTTTTTACCTCATGATCTTCCAAATCTACCTGCTCCTTACATTTTTCATAAACCTCTTCAACAATTTGGTATTGGTTGTTATCTTTTAACAATTCTAAGGCAGCCCGAAAAGCCACGAGATCTTCCAGCCTGGCCATATCAATTCCGTAACAATCGGGGTAACGAATCTGTGGGGCCGAAGAGACAACAACAATTTGTTTGGGATTTAAACGATCCAGCATGGTAATAATGCTTTTCTTCAGGGTTGTGCCCCTCACAATACTATCGTCTATAATCACCAAGCTGTCTTCCGGTTTTACAACTCCGTAGGTTACGTCATAAACGTGAGCAACCAGATCATCACGGCTGCTGTCTTCGGTAATAAAAGTTCGAAGCTTGGCATCTTTAATCGCGATTTTTTCCGTTCTAAGGCGATGGGCAAGTATTTCCTGAAGCCTGGCATCGGTAAGATTTTCTTTTTCGGCCAGGATAGCCTCGTTTTTCTGTTTGTTCAATTCATCCTGGGCTGCTTCAACCATCCCGTAGAAGGAGGTTTCAGCCGTGTTTGGAATAAAAGAAAAAACAGTATTTATGGTGTCGTGCTTTATAGATTTCAGAACCTCAGGCATTAATAAACGCCCAAGCATTTTACGTTCTTTATAGATTTCGGCATCGCTTCCGCGGGAAAAATAAATGCGTTCAAAAGAACAGGCTTTTCGCTCCAGTGGTTCCAGTATTTGCTTTATGGAAACTGTACCGTCCTTCTTGGTAATAATAGCGTGGCCGGGATCGAGTTCCCTCACTTCTTCGTAATCTACGTTAAAAGCGGTTTGAATTACAGGTCGTTCAGAGGCCACTACCACTACTTCCTCATCTTTATAATAATAGGCCGGTCTTATCCCTGAAGGATCTCTTAATACAAAAGAATCGCCATGCCCCAGTAAGCCTGCCATAGCATAACCGCCATCCCAGTTTTTGGAAGATTTTCTCAATATTTTTGCAACATTAAGCTTTTCAGCAATTATAGGCGAAGCTTCTACTTTGGAAAAACCTTCCTTTTTTAATTTTTTATATAATTTCTGAACTTCAGAATCAAGAAAATGCCCGATTTTTTCCATTACCGTAACGGTATCAGCTCTTTCCTTAGGATGCTGCCCCAGGTCCACCAGGTTGTTGAAAAGCTGGTTTACATTGGTCATATTAAAATTCCCGGCTACAATAAGATTACGATGCATCCAGTTATTCTGCCTAAGGAAAGGATGAACATTTTCAATACTGTTCTTCCCGAAGGTTCCATAACGTACGTGTCCTAGGTAAACCTCTCCTATATATGGTATATTTTTTTTCTGAAGAGCGACATCATCGGCATATTCGGGGTTCTCTTTGATCTCAAAGTTGATCCGGTCGTTTATTTGCTCAAAAATATCCTGAATGGGCTGTGCCGCATTAGAGCGTACCCGGCTTATATACCTATCTCCCGGCTTTGTATTTAATTTAATGCTGGCAAAACCGGCGCCGTCCTGGCCTCGGTTGTGTTGCTTTTCCATTAATAAATACATCTTATTTATTCCGTAAAAAGCCGTACCGTACTTTTCCTTGTAATATTCAAGCGGCTTTAAAAGGCGTACCTGGGCAATTCCGCATTCGTGTTTTATGGCATCACTCATAATAGTTGTTCCTGGATTAGGGTATTTATTTTGTCACAAAAAAAGCCCTGAAATTACAGGGCTGTATGATTTAACTTATTTCAATTTCGAATTGAGTGAGTTTTTTAAACTCTTCCAGTCTTTCCTGAACATCGGCCGGAGATAATTCCTGCATCCTTTCGGTACCGAATTTTTCTACGCAGAAGGAAGCAAGGTTAGAGCCGTAAATAATGGCGTTTTTCATATTTTCAAAAGAGATGTCTTCAGTTTTAGCCAAATATCCGGCAAAGCCACCTGCGAAGGTATCTCCGGCTCCCGTGGGATCAAAAACCTCTTCGAGCGGAAGCGCTGGGGCGAAAAATATCTCCTCTTCGTGGAACAACAATGCTCCGTGCTCCCCTTTTTTGATCACTACATAATCTGGCCCAAGCTGGTTGATCTTTCTGGCGGCTTTAACCAAAGAATGTTCTCCTGAAAGCTGACGAGCCTCTTCATCATTAATGGTGATTACATCCACCTTAGCGATTACTTTAAGCAGGTCGTCCCAGGTGTTATCCATCCAAAAATTCATAGTGTCCAGGACTACCAGTTTAGGGCTTTCAATTTGCTCTAAAACACTTAGCTGAACAAGAGGGTGTAAATTACCAAGCATTACGATATCGGCATCTTTGTATGCTGAAGGCACTACCGGATTAAAATCGGCAAGTACATTTAATTGGGTATCAAGAGTGTCCCTTGTATTCAAATCATTATGATAACGACCGCTCCAGAAGAAGGTTTTACCACCTTCAACGATCTCAATTCCGTCTATATTAATGTTATTGCCGGTAAGCAGGTCCAGATATTTCTGAGGGAAATCATCGCCTACCACCGATACCACTGCACTATCCACATTAAACTGCGAGGCCGAAAGGCCTATATAAGTTCCTGCGCCTCCAAGAATTTTATCGGTTTTTCCAAATGGGGTTTCAATCGCATCAAAGGCTACGGTGCCTACAATCAGTAATTTACTCATAACGGGTTTTAAAATGTGCTGCAAATATACAGTTTGTTTTTCAAGGGATAAACCTAAATTAAAAATGGCTTGAGAAAGCTTTAATTTTCTTCAAATCCCTGATCTATAAGTAGTTTTTTCTCTTTGGAAGCGGCTACCGCAAGGCTGTCACAACGTTCGTTTTGCGGATGAGAATTGTGGCCTTTTATCCATTTAAATCTCACCTTGTGTTTTCTATATTCCTTTAGGAAAGCTATCCATAGATCAGAATTTTTACGGTCTTTAAAAGCCTTCTTCTCCCAGTTGAAGACCCAGCCTTTTTCTACAGCATCGGCTACATATTTCGAATCTGTAAAAACAACTACTTCCAACCCCGGTTGTTTAAGTTTCCTAAGCGCTTCAATAACGGCCCGAAGCTCCATTCGGTTATTGGTAGTGTGTTTATAACCTTTTGAAAATTCTTTGCGGTAAGCTTTACCTACCCATTCCATGACAATTCCGTAACCTCCGGGGCCGGGGTTTCCTCTAGCAGCACCATCGGTGTAAATGTAAACCTGGGGTTTATGCACTATTGTTTGTTTTTTTGGAGGAGTTGTTCAATCACTTCGGGAAAGTGTTTATATTCAAGTTGATGTATTTTTCCGGCAAGACTATCGGGCGTGTCGTTTTTATCAACCATTGTTTTTGTTTGAAAAATAATTTCGCCTTCATCATATTTCTCATTTACAAAATGGATGCTAATGCCGCTTTCTTTATCTTTATTATTGATTACTGTCTCGTGGACTTTTGCTCCATACATGCCTTTTCCGCCGTAATTGGGTAAAAGTGCAGGATGAATATTGATCACCTTATCTGGAAATTTCTTTAAAATATTATTCGGAAAAACCCAAAGGAAGCCGGCCAGGACGATAAGATCTGGTTTGATGTCTTCCAAAACGTGTAAAACCTCATTGCTTTTATACAGAGCATCACGATCAAAATACAAGGCTTTAACTTCAAGATCGTGAGCTTTCCTGAGGACTTTGGCTGATTTTCGATTAGAAAATACTGCAACTACCCTTGCCAAGGAGGAATCCTGAAAATATTTAATGATATTCTCGGCATTAGTACCGGTCCCGGAAGCAAAAATCACAATTTTCTTTAGGGAGCTGTTTGTGTGTAGGGCCAAAATGATGCTGTTAACAATTAATAAAGTGTAAAATTAAGGGCTTTCAGGGAAAAATATGTAAATTAGATTCACATTTTTAAAGTAAAAATCGGTTTTAAAATAAAGTTTTTTATTTTTGCCACCTAATCAAAATTAAAATAAAATATTATGTCAGACATTGCATCAAGAGTAAAAGCGATTATCGTTGACAAGTTAGGTGTTGACGAGAACGAAGTTGTAAACGAAGCCAGCTTCACCAACGACTTGGGTGCTGATTCATTGGACACTGTGGAATTGATCATGGAATTTGAGAAGGAATTCGATATCCAGATCCCTGATGACCAGGCTGAGAACATTGCCACAGTAGGTCAGGCAATTTCTTATATTGAAGACGCAAAAAAATAAACCAATAGACCATATGGAGTTAAAGCGAGTTGTAGTCACGGGCCTTGGAGCCCTAACCCCCATTGGTAACAATATTGAAGAATATTGGGATGGCTTGGTGAACGGAAAAAGTGGGAGTGCTCCCATAACCTATTTCGATACCGAAAAATTCAAAACCAAATTCGCTTGCGAACTCAAAAACTTTAATCCGCTGGATTACTTCGATAGAAAAGAAGTGAGAAGGCTGGATAGGTTTGCCCAGTATGCCATTGTAGCTTCAGATGAAGCTATTAAAGATTCCGGCATCGATCTGGATACCGTAGATAAGTATCGGGTTGGTGTAATATGGGGGGCCGGAATTGGCGGATTGGAAACTTTTCAGAACGAAATGATAAATTTCGCCCAGGGAGATGGTTCTCCAAGATTTAATCCTTTCTTTATTCCTAAGATGATCGCAGATATTGCCCCGGGTAATATCTCAATTCGTCATGGGTTTATGGGTGCGAATTATACCACCGTCTCTGCCTGTGCTTCTGCAGCCAATGCCATGATCGATGCCTTAAACAATATCCGTCTGGGATATAGTGATGTGATTGTTTCAGGGGGTTCAGAAGCTGCGGTTACTATTGCAGGAATGGGAGGATTTAACGCTATGCACGCTCTTTCTACCCGGAATGAAAGTCCGGAAACAGCTTCGAGACCATTTGATGCTACCAGGGACGGTTTCGTGCTTGGCGAAGGATCTGGAGCCTTGATCCTGGAGGAATATGAACATGCAAAAGCACGTGGGGCGAAAATTTATGCCGAAGTTATAGGCGGCGGTCTTTCTTCAGATGCTTATCATATGACGGCTCCTCACCCTGAAGGAAACGGGGTAGTGGCGGTTATGGAAAACTGTTTGAGAAACGCCGGACTAAAACCTGAAGATATAGATGCGATAAATACCCACGGAACTTCAACTCCCCTGGGGGATGTGGCCGAGCTTAAAGCCATCGGAAAGGTTTTTGGCGAACACGCGAAAACCATCAATATCAATTCAACAAAATCAATGACGGGGCATTTGTTAGGAGCCGCAGGAGCCGTAGAAGCTATCTCAGCAATCTTATCTATGAAATACGGAATTGTGCCTCCAACAATTAACCATGAGCATGCTGATGAAAATATTGATTCTGAATTAAACCTAACCCTTAATAAAGCTCAAAAACGCGATGTTAAGATGGTTATGAGCAACACCTTTGGGTTTGGTGGCCATAATGCCTGTGTGATTTTTAAAAAACTGGATGAGTAACATTTTCTAAAATGAGCGTTATCCGAAACATATTAAATTCCCGATCTTCTAAAGACGGGAATTTTTTTATGGCCCTAACCCAGATTCTGGGCTTTAAACCTAAGAACCTGGCGCATTACCGTAAAGCTTTTACACACCGCTCACTAAATATAAAGGACGAGAAGGGAAATGCGATTAGCTTTGAAAGACTGGAATTTCTCGGGGACGCTATACTTAGCGCGGTTATAGCTTCCCATCTTTTTAAAGCCGTTCCCGGTGGAAACGAAGGTTACCTCACCAAGATGCGCTCTAAAGTAGTTAGTCGAAAGCACCTTAATGAATTGGGAAGAGACCTGGATCTTATTGAGCACGTAAAAACCAATATTCCGGTAGATCAATTCGGGGTAAATATTCACGGGAATCTATTTGAAGCATTAATAGGTGCAATCTACCTTGATCGGGGATATAAATACTGTAAACGCTTTATCTACCAACGGGTTATAGATCCTTATGTGGATATAGAACAGTTGGAAGGAAGAGTGATTAGTTATAAAAGTCTTTTGATAGAATGGTGCCAAAAGGAGAAAAAGGAGTTCGATTACGAAATTTATGAGGATACGGGAAACGATGAGACCAAACATTTTGCTGTTAAACTCCGTATTGATGACAGGGTGGTAGCCAAGGCCAGAGCAACATCAAAAAAGAAGGCGGAAGAGAAAGCTTCCAAAAGGGCATATTATGCACTTCAAAATATTATCTCGTAATTTCAGAGAATTGCTTTGAGCTATAACGTTTTCGTAGAAAATTGTGAAATTTTTCTGCCGTTAAGCTTCATTATTCTTATTCTTATTTTATCTTTATCCAGAAAGTAGAAGACTTATGCAGGCGCATAAAATGATGTTGGACGAGGTAGAAGAAGACCTCTTTAAGCTCCTTGCTATTTATTGTTCCGTAGAGGATTTTAGAATGGCCTTTTTGCTTAATAAGCATTTAAAACTGGGCTTAAAGAGAGAAAGGGAAGATGTAGATTTCCTACATCAAAATGTTCAGGCCTGCTATGCTAGATTTACTTTTAAAGATCCTAAAAACTTTCACAGCTATAACCTGGTGGCCAATAAATTTAAAGGCCAGGCCTCAAAAGTCCTGAATACGGGTTCTTTATTTGCAGAAGACGAGGTAAGACCGCTGGAACTAAACCTTATTCCCGAATACAAAAAGGTAGATTTTTTTCTGAAAATAGAAGAAGATATGCCCGATCAACATTTTAATAAGCTGGTTAATATAATTAGCCAGATTCCACAGGTGATTGCAGTGCACAAAATTGATGTCGAGCAATTAAAATCTAAACAAAATTTAATTTTTGAGTAATGCCAACAAATAAGAAAACAAAAATCGTTGCTACCTTAGGGCCAGCAACAAGTTCTAAAGAAATCCTAAATAAAATGCTCCAGGCTGGAGTAAACGTGTTCAGAATAAATTTTTCCCACGCCGATTACAATGATGTTAAGGAGCGTATCGCCATGATTAGGGAACTCAATAAAGAAAAAGGTTATAACGCCGCTATTCTTGCCGATTTACAGGGCCCAAAACTTAGGGTAGGTGTTATGAAAGATGAAGTGGTTGTTTCTGAAGGAGACGAGATCATTTTTGCTACCGGGAAAGAATTTAAAGGCACGGCGCAACGTGTTTACATGAATTATGATACTTTTCCTCGCGATGTACAGGCAGGAGAGCGTATACTTCTTGATGATGGTAAACTAATCTTTGAGGTAATTTCAACCAACAAGAAAGATGAAGTGGTAACAAAAGTTATCCAGGGGGGACCTTTAAGATCTAAGAAAGGGGTAAATCTTCCTAATACCAATATCTCTCTTCCTGCTTTAACCGAAAAAGATGTTAAGGATGCCAAATTCGCTTGTGAAATGCAGGTAGATTGGATGGCTCTTTCCTTTGTGCGTCACGCCGAAGATTTGATAGAACTTCAGAATTTAATAAAGGAACATAGCCAATATAAGATCCCAATCGTTGCGAAGATCGAAAAACCTGAAGGTGTGGCTAACATCGAAAAGATTGTTGCTTATTGCGATGGCTTGATGGTAGCACGGGGTGACCTGGGCGTAGAAATTCCCGCACAGGAGGTTCCTCTTATTCAGAAGAAATTGGTGCTAACCGCCAAAAAAGCAAGGATACCGGTAATTATCGCCACCCAAATGATGGAAACCATGATCACAAGCCTTACCCCAACCCGGGCGGAGGTGAACGATGTGGCCAACTCCGTAATGGATGGAGCCGATGCGGTGATGCTTAGTGGAGAAACCTCGGTGGGGCAATATCCCGTACAGGTTATTGAGAAAATGACCCAGATCCTGGAGAGCGTGGAGAATTCACCGCTTATTAAAGTGCCTCATGATCCGCCGCATATTCGCACCAAACGATATATCACAAAATCTGTATGTTATCACGCCGCGCATATGGCCAACGAGATCAAGGCTAAGGCTATTTGTACCCTCACCAATAGTGGGTATACCGCATTCCAGATTTCTTCATGGAGGCCCGAATCACATATCCTTGTTTTTACCTCAAATACCCGGATTCTAGCTCAATTGAGCTTACTTTGGGGGGTGAAAGCATTTAATTACGAAAAATTTGTCAGCACCGATGAAACCATTGATGATGTGAACCGCATCGCCAAGGAAAATGGCTTTGTACAGCACGGGGATTTCACTATCAACCTGGCAGCAATGCCGATCTCAGATAAAGGGATGGTAAATACACTTAGAGTCTCTGAAATTGAATAATTGAAATAAATTATATATTAAAAAGCCACCAATTTTTTGAATTGGTGGCTTTGCTTTTTATTTAAAATTCAAACTTCAGCTGAACCTCTACCTCTTTCTTTTCTTCGGAAGTAATTTTATCCTTATCGGTGTTTAAATTAGATAAGGAAATTCCCAGTAGACGTACCGAGTTTTTCATCTTTTCCTGATACAATAAGTCTTTGGCGATTTCTAAAATTAACTCCTTACCCGAGATATAGTAAGAAATAGTTTTGCTTCGGGTTTGCATGCTGAAATCGCTGTACTTGATTTTAAGTGTCACGGTTTTTCCGGCGACTTTGCTCTTTGTGAGCCGGCGTTCTATTTCTTCAGCGATATTTTCCAACCTTTCCAGCATAAAAATTTCTGAAGAGATATTTTCATTGAAAGTCCGTTCCGCTCCAAGGGATTTTCTTATCCGGTTGGGTTTAACTTCACTAAGGTGAATGCCGCGAACCACATTATAATAATGGGCTCCACTTTTCCCGAATTTTTCAGTTAAGTAATCGAGGCTTTTGGTTTTTAAATCCTTCCCGGTAAAAATTCCAAGCAGGTACATTTTTTCAGCGGTAACTTTTCCCACGCCGTGAAATTTACGAATATCCAGGACTTCTAAAAATTCTTCAACCTCTTCCGGGTTTACCGTTTTTTGGCCGTTGGGCTTATTAAAATCGCTGGCAACTTTCGCGATAAATTTGTTAATGGATATCCCCGCCGAGGCATTTAAGCCGGTTCTCTCCTTGATTTTCTCCCTTATTTCCCTTGCAATAAGCGTCGCGCTGGGATTTCCCTTTTTGTTTTCGGTTACATCCAGGTAGGCCTCGTCCAGCGAAAGTGGTTCTACCAAATCTGTATACTCTAAAAAAATTTCTCTAATGCGCTGGGAGATTTCCCTGTAACGCTCAAACCGGGGTTTCACAAAAATTAAATGCGGACAATTGCGTTTGGCCATTACGCTGCTCATAGCGCTTTGCACACCATATTTTCGAGCTTCATAACTTGCAGCCGCTACTACGCCTCGTTGGGAACTTCCGCCAACAGCTATGGCTTTTCCCTTTAATTCGGGATTGTCTAACTGCTCCACAGAGGCATAAAACGCATCCATATCTATATGGATTATTTTTCTTTGCGACATTTGCTTTTCCACGAGGTAAATTTAATGAAACTTCACCTGACCCTGCTAAAACTAAGGCTAAAGTGAACAGGAGAATTAATCTTACATTCCAGGTTTTTTGAAACAGGAAAGAATTAAACTGTATCTTTAAAAGACTTTAAAACCCGAAAAATGTCAAAAACCGCAATCATATTGGGCGCTACGGGGCTTACCGGGAGTTTTTTATTGAAAAGACTGATTCCGGACAAGAGCTATGATAAGATTATTCTTTTTTCCAGAAGCGCTACCCCCATAAAGAGTTCAAAGATTGAAGAACATCTTATAGACATGTTTGAACTGGGGAGGCATCGCGATAAATTTAATGCCGATGTTGTTTTTTGTTGCGTGGGAACCACACAAAATAAGACCCCGAACAAGGAGATTTACCGTAAGGTAGACTATGGGATTCCGGTTACTGCGGCAAAACTATGTGTGGAGAATAAAATCAAAAATTTTCTCGTGATCTCAGCTTTGAGTGCCGATGATAAAAGTAGGTTTTTCTATAATCGCACTAAAGGGGAGATGGAAAAAGCAGTACTTGAGCAGGAGATTAAGAATACCTATATTTTTCAGCCGTCTTTAATTGGGGGAGAACGGGCAGAAAGCCGGCCATTAGAATTTATATCGAAACAATTGATGAAAGCGGCCAATTTTGTTATGTTCGGTCCGCTTAAGAAATATCAGAGCATACATCCCGATACTATTGCCAGGGCCATGCAAAAAGTTGCTGAAGACGGCTTCGGAAAAATAAGGATAGAATCTGACGAAATTAAGAAAATAGCGAAAGCCGATGATTGAAATCGAAAGAAAGTTCCTGGTGAATTCAGAAGAGTATAAAAAAGAAGCGTTTAAAAAAATTAAGATCAAACAAGGTTTCCTAAGCACCGATCCCGAGCGCACCGTAAGGCTTAGGATCACGAATGAAACCGCTTTTTTAACAATTAAAGGGAAATCTAAGGAAAATGGACTTAGCAGGTTTGAATGGGAAAAGGAGATCGATAAAAAAGAAGCAGAAGCCCTCTTTAAGCTTTGCAAACCAGGCATCATAGATAAAACCAGGTATCTGATTAAAGCCGGTGATTTCACCTTTGAAGTGGATGAATTCTATGGAGAAAACGAGGGATTGGTGGTAGCCGAAATTGAACTTAATAATGAAAAAGATACTTTTCAAAAACCAAAGTGGTTAGGAGAGGAAATAACTGGAGAGCTTAAGTATTACAATTCACAATTAAGTAAAAACCCCTATAAAAACTGGTAAAGAAAATGAAAAAAATATTTTATATACTCCTGCTTCCATTTTTATTTTTTTCCTGTAAAGAAATCCCTGAGCAGGAGCGCGGTATCCCGGGACTTGAAGAAGTTGCCGTAAAAAAACCTAAATTCAATATAGATTCTGTAGAAAAAGATCTTACAGAGAGAGGCTATCAAACCTTTAGGTATGAAGAAGGCGATACCACTTATTTAATGCAGCAGTATTATATGGTTTTTCTGAAAAGAGGTGAAAACAGAAGCCAGGATTCTACCGAGGCAGCTGAATTGCAAAAACAGCATTTGGCCCATCTTTCCCGTATGGCTGAAGAAGGTTATGCGAGTCTCATTGGACCTTTTGGGAGCGATGGCGAAATTCGTGGTATTGCCGTTTACAACACGGCCACTGAGAAGGAAGCTGATAGCCTTGCTAGGCTTGACCCCATGGTGAAATCGGAGAGATTAAAAATTGAAGTGCATCCCTGGTGGACTGCCAAAGGCGGGAAGCTCAACTAATTAAAAAGTTCCGGTAAGTCCAACTCTGCCCAATCCGACGTTAAATTTCCAGCTAATCCTGTTTTTTTCCTTTGGGCCATAGAGACGTTCTTCATTTAAGTAATTATCAATGCTGTCCACCACCAAAACGCTTATAGCAAGACTCAATCCTACATCGGTAAGCCAGTGTGCGCCGGCCCAAAGTCTGGATACCGGGGCGATTAGTCCCAAACCATAAATTCCAGCTTTAACAAAAGGATTGTCAAATTGTTTTCCGATGGCATAAGCTGTAGTAAAAGAGAGGATAGTGTGACCCGAGGGAAACGAATGGTAAGCTCCAATACCTCTAAATGGATCAAAACTAGCTTTCCCTTCTCCGGTTGCCGGTCTTGCACGGCCAACGGCAGTCTTTGTAATCGTTTGTATTAATCCAGCGGTAGAAGCAGCCGAGATAAGCAAAACTCCGGTTTTTCTCACCTTTTCATTTTTAGTGAAAAGCCCATATAGATAGACCGCGCCGTTTATAGCATAGTTGTTTTGGGGACTTCCATAATACCAACCTATATCCTTAATTAATTGTGGAATTTCCTCGTTCTGGTCAATAAAATAATCGCTGGTTTCTTCGTCAAAAATATAAAGTGCAGCTGTTCCTGCGAAAATTGCTCCAGCGGTAATGAAATCGTCTTTCTCCCATTGTAAGGGCCTGGAATAAGTGTATTTCATCCCTCCAAATGCACTGGCTCCGTCGTATTTAAGGAGTTCCCAGGTGCTGGGAAGGCTATCTTTCGAGACTTTGCTGTTATCTAGCTGTGCGGAAGAAATTCCGAAGCTTAAAAGGAGAATTACAAGAAGGTAATTCTCCCATTTTAATTTTCTTAAATCCATCTTCTGATTTTACTATGCTGCGGCAACCTTTCTTAATGATCTTGTTATGCTGAAGACTTCTACAGGATTACTCCTTCCCTTTAAATATTGAGCTCCCAGGGAAGTTGAATAATACCTTTTTTCAACATCGTTCAGATTATAAACGGCTTCAGAGATTAAGAGAGGTTGAGAATGAACTTTGCATAAACCCTCTAATCTGGCTGCAACATTAAGGGTGTCTCCATGGTAGGCGATATCTTTTTTAAGGTCACCAACCTCCACGGCGGTAACCTTACCGAGGTGAACTCCGGCCTTAAATACCGGCGCTATGTTATAATTATTTATATAGTAATCCTGTTTTTCCCTAAAAAGCTCCTCCACTCCACAGAAGAAATCAATATACTCCAGGTTTTTTGCTTTTTCTACTGGCCAGCTAAGAACCACTTCATCTCCTACATATTGGTAGACTTCAGCGTTATATTTTTTCACCATTTTATCAATATCCAGAAAACTATCTTTTATTAGTGCAGAGTATTTAATATGGCCAAGTTGCTCAGCAAGTTTGGTAGAACAACTAAGGTCCAAAAACATAAATATTCGCTCTTCTTCTCTTGGATATTTATATTTTCCTGAAAAAAACGGGAGAAGCATCCCAGGTCCAAACCTCTTGCTTAGTTGGTTTACAAATCCAATAATGAGGCTCATAAAACCGGTATGAACACCTAAGATCATAAAGTAGTAATTCCAATGCTGTGTTAGTAGATTTAAGCTAATTTCATTTAAAAAATTATTTCTCCCGAAGCTCAATAAATATAACCTTACCAGACTAATAGCTCCCATTAGCAAGCCAGTATAAAGGGCGCCAGCGGTTAAGGCATTAAGGCCAAGGGAATAATTTTTGAACTTATCTTTTTCCAAAAGAATATCAACTAAACCTAAAAAAGGACTAAAAAGCAATACCGAAAACATAACAATAAGAGGCAGGGTCGCGGCAGAGCTTTCCAGATCGGCTAAAAAGATCTCGAAAATTGATATGGTATGTAAATGTATAGTGAAAAATAAAAGGGAGTATGCTATTCCCCAGAATGCAAGTTGCCTTAGCGTCTTTTTTAAAAGCTGTTGCTCGTTAATGTTAAATGATATAGGGTAATTTATCGTCATATTTTTAAAATTTTAGTGTAATTATCTGGTATACAGAGTAAAAAACCAATTTTATTGTCTCGTATCTTTAAAAGATATTCATGCTGCAAAATTACTGCAGAAGGGGGCTTCTTTCAGTAACCTTTGTTACTTGTAAAAGAGGAGATTAAATAAATTAGGAGTTATAAAAAACCCGGAATATTTAATCCCGGGTGGGTTTTTAAGAATGTGATTTAATCACTTCAGTAATTTGATGTTTTTGTAATACACCCGATTGGCGCCAGAGTTGTTTCCCGTTTTTATAGAGAATCATGGTAGGAACGCCTCTTACCTGGTATTTCGCCGCTAGTTCCTGGTTACGATCAACATCTATTTTCACAATTTTCACCTGGTCTCCCAATTCGGCTTTCACGTCTTTTAGAATCGGGGCCAACATTTTGCAAGGGCCACACCAGTCAGCAAAAAAGTCTACCAGTACCGGTTGGTCGCCATTTATGATATCATTGAAACTGCTTTTCATAGTCTTGTTTTCCTATAAATTTAAAAAATTTTTAGCTTAGTCGGTTTAGGTGCCAAAACATAACTTCCAAAAAAAAACCAACCCGGGTTTCCCCGGGCTGGTTCACCAACAACTAATAAAACAGATTATTGCCAACCGCCACCAAGGGCTCTGTAAAGATCTACCATGGCCTGTAGCTGGCTGTATCTTGCATTGATGAGGTTTAATTGCGAATTCAAGGCATTTTCTCTTGCTGTTAAAACTTCCAGGTAATTTGCGAAACCATTATTTAAAAGTTCTTCTGAATATTCTGTAGCTCTGGCATAGGCCCCATATTCCTGGTTAAGAACTTTTATTTTCTCGCTGCTTGCTTCATAATTGTATAAAGCATCTGAAACTTCTTTACCTGCATTAAGGATTGCCTGTTTAAAATTTAACAGGGCATCTTCCTGTTGGGCTTCGGCTACTTCAAACTGCGTTCTAATCTTTCTTCCATTTAAAACCGGTTGCATTAATGAGCTGGCCAGGTTTGCAAAAAGAGAATTTGCATTGAATAATTGATCGAGTTCCAGGCTTTGGAAACCACCCGTCGCAGAAAAACTTAAGGAAGGATAAAAATTGCTTCTGGCGACATTAGTAAGCTCAAAGGCATTCACCAAATTATATTCTGCCGCAATAACATCGGGCCGATTTCTAAGAAGTTGTGCCGGCACTCCGGTGTTTAATGGAGTATTGATATCCTGATCCTCAAGTTGGCTACGCTCAATGCTTTGTGGCCCTTCTCCCAGTAAAATTGAAAAACTGTTTTCAAGTAATCTTATCTGGTTATTGATATCAATAAGGAGAGCTTGTGCTGTGTACAACTGGGCCTGGGTTTGTTGTACACCAACTTCGGTAAGATTTCCTGCCTCTTTCAGGGCTTTGGTTGTTTCCAGGCTACGCTGCCTGTTTGCTATGGTTTCTTCTGTGATCTCTTTTTGTGCGTCAAGGCTTAAAAGCTGATAATACGTAGAAGCAATATTGGCTATTAGTCTAGTTTGTACGGCTTTATGCGCAGCTGCACTTTGAAGATAAGAAGCCTGAAACGCTCTTTCATTACTCCTTATTTTACCCCAAATATCGGCTTCCCACGAAAGATTCCCTGTAACATCATACTGGGTAATGCTGCCATCGAAAAAGCTACCAAACTGACTGTTTTTTGAAAGAATCTGGTGGTTTAGGTTTGCGCCTACATTCAAGCTGGGAAAATATCCTGCTTTTCCTTGTTTTACATAAGCTTCGGCCATAAGCATTTGTTGGATGGCCCGCCTAATGTCAATATTGTTTTCGAGGCCATTGGCAATATATTTCCTTAGCATTGAATCAGCGAAAACCTCATCCCATGCGATATCGGCCATATTGAGACTGTCCTGAGAAATTGCATCTGTCCTGTAAAGATTTTCATTTACTTCTTCAATTTCAGGACGTTCATAATCTTTTGCAACAAAGCAGGACATTAAAAGTAATGGGGTGATCCCCGCCAAAAGGCTATATAGTTTAAGTCTTTTCATTATTGATCTTTTTGCAAAGAGTTATTGTTATTTTCTTCAGCTTTCTGAGGCTCTCCTGTGGCCTTTTCCTGAAGCCACTGGAACAGGATAAAAAGAATTGGGATTACAAAAACTCCTAAAACAGTACCTATCAGCAATCCACCTACGGCTCCCGTACCAATAGATCGGTTTCCTGCAGCCCCTGTTCCACCCGCGAATACCAGCGGTAATAGGCCTATAATGAAGGCAAAGGAGGTCATAAGAATTGGCCTAAGCCTTACCTTAGCCGCATCAAATGCAGCCTCGGCAAGCGGTACTCCCGCTCTGCGCCGTTGTATAGCGAACTCTACGATCAGGATGGCATTCTTAGCTAATAATCCCAGAAGCATAATAAGGGCGATCTGGAAGTAAATATTATTCTCCAGGCCGGTAAAGTATGTTGAAACATACGCGCCCATTACTCCAACAGGCAGTGAGAAAAGCACCGAAAGAGGTAATAGATAACTTTCGTATTGCGCTGCAAGAATGAAGTACACAAATAATATGCTTAACAGGAAAATGAAAGTTGTTTGATTCCCAGCCGAAATTTCTTCACGGGTTAAACCGGAGAAACCGATATCAAAATTGGCCGGAAGAGCACCGTTACCTACCTCCTGAACAGCAGCAATGGCATCCCCCGAAGAATATCCAGGTGCGGCAGCACCATTAACACTGGCTGAATTGAAGAGATTGAACCTGGTAACCGATTGGGGCCCGTATACTCTTTTAAGATTCACGAATTCGGTTATCGGGGCCATTTGTCCCTGATCATTTCTGACAAATAAAGAATTAAGATCTGAAGCTTTAGCCCGGTCTTCCGGCAGGGCCTGTACATAAACCCGGTATTGTTTTCCGTAGCGGGAGAAATCGGCTGCATATATACTTCCAATATAGCCCTGTAGTGTTGAAAATATACTGCTGATGTTCACCCCGGCTTCCTTAGCCTTCGGGACATTCAGCTCAATTTCATACTGCGGATAATTGGTGTTGAAAGAAGAATTCGCATATAGAATTTCAGGTCGCTGTGTGAGTTCTGTCAAATAATTTTTAGTGGCTTCATCCAATTCGGTGAAGGAACCACCGGAGCGATCCAGTACCTGTAATTCAAATCCAGAAGAAGCTCCGAATCCTGGTATACTTGGTGGTGCAAAGAAAAGTATGTTGGCATCACTTATTGCCGCTGCCCGCTGAAACAGTTGCGCGGTAATTGCATCTATAGTTTGATCATCACCTTCACGTTCCTCCCATGGATCAAGCTTTATAAATCCGAGCCCAAAATTACTTCCGGCACCACCAATTAGACTATATCCGTTTACCATGGTGATTTCACTAACTCCCGGAATATCTTTAGCAAGTTCTCTAAGCTCCTGAGTAACCTCTACGGTTCTATCAAGAGAAGCGCCGGGTGGGAGTTCGATATTAGTAAATACAATACCTCTGTCTTCATCAGGTACAAAACCGGTAGGAGTAGCAGAGGAGGCAAGGAAAATTCCAATTATTGAAACTACCAGGATGGCTGCCGTAATCCATTTATGTTTAAAAAGAAACCTTAGTGAGCTTACATATCGCTTTGTGGTTACTTGAAATCCAGTATTAAAAGCGGTAAAGAAACGATTTAAAAAGCCTCTTTTCTTTCCTTTTTCGTGTTCAGGTTTTAAGAAAATAGCGCAAAGAGCAGGGCTGAGAGTCAATGCGTTAATCGCAGAAATTGCGATAGCCACCATAAGAGTAACACCAAACTGCTCATAGAAAACCCCTGTGGGTCCGGTAATAAATGTCACTGGAATAAAAACGGCACCCATTACAAGGGTAATGGAGATAATCGCCCCGGCAATCTCATCCATTGCTTTATAGGTCGCTTGTTTTGCATTTTTCGCTCCCTCCTCCATTTTTGCATGCACTGCTTCAACTACCACAATGGCATCGTCTACCACAATACCAATTGCAAGTACCAAAGCAAAGAGGGTAAGAAGGTTAATAGAATAACCAAATAAGCTTAGAAAAAAGAATGTTCCGATTATGGATACCGGTACTGCAATAGCAGGAATTAGGGTAGATCTGAAATCCTGCAGGAAGATAAATACAACCAGAAATACAAGGAGGAAGGCCTCGAGCAAGGTAATTGCCACCTTGTTAATAGAGGCATTGAGAAATTCATTGGTATCGAAATTCACAAAATAGGCCATGCCAGTCGGAAAATCTTTTTCCAATTGGTCCATTTTCTCATGGATTTCTTCAATGATTTCCTGGGCGTTGGAACCTGCGGTTTGGTAAATACCCATACTAACTCCCGGCTTCCCATTGGCGTTAGCAATTGCATTATATCCCTGAGCATCCAATTCTACCTGGGCTACATCTTTTACACGCAGGAACCTTCCGTTATCCATTGCTTTTATGATGATATCTTCATACTGCTGGGCTGTTTTAAACCGTCCTCCGTATTTTATCACATATTCAAAGGCCTGGGCATTGTTCTGGCCTATAGCCCCGGCGGCAGCCTCAAGGCTTTGTTCATTGATCGCTGCTGTAACATCAGCAGGAATGAGGTTATAAGCCTGAAGTTTTTCGGGTTGCAGCCAAATCCGCATTGCATAGGTTTTGGCTCCAAAAATATTGACATTACCTACCCCGTTAATACGTTGTAATTCAGGGAGTACGTTAATGTTTAGATAGTTTTGTATAAAAGTAGCATCATATTTCTCATTTTCAGAATTAACCGTGAGAAACATAAGGGCACTGGTTTGCTGTTTCTGAGTAATAACCCCGGCCTGAGCAACCTCACGTGGCAATAAAGGCGTTGCACGAGCTACCCTGTTTTGCACGTTTACTGCTGCGATATCGGGATTTACTCCTTCTTTAAAAAATACGTTGATGGTACCACTACCATTGTTACTGGCTGTAGAGGTGATATAATCCATATCCTCTACTCCATTAATTTGCTCCTCTATTGGAATAATGACACTTTCAAGCACTGTTTCGGCATTGGCGCCAGGATAATTGGCCCTCACCTGAACAGTAGCAGGAGCAATATCTGGATATTGGGTAACTGGCAGAGAGTTTATTGCCAAAAACCCCAGAATCAAAATTATTATGGAAATAACCGTAGATAAAACCGGCCTGTCTATAAATGTTCTTAACATATTTTTTTATTTAAATACGGGTTCTAAGGTATTGGCTATACTATCAAAAGGAACCGGTTGGGGTTTTATCGGGGTGTTATTGCGCAGTTTGCCAACTCCTTTGGCCACTATAACATCACCTTCGTTTAGGCCAGATGAAACAACGATTAAATTATTAAGCCTGTCCTTAACTTCAATTACCGTTGAAATCGCTAAACTGTCATTTTCCACTTTATAGGCATATACCATTCCCTGTTGTTCGAAAGTGGAGACTTCCGGAATTACAGGAACATTTTTATAGGTCTTAGGGATCCTGATTTTTCCGCTGCTTCCATTGGAAAGTATTCCGTTGGGATTAGGGAATTTTGCCCGGAAACTTACGGTACCTGTGGCTGGATCTATCTGTCCTGAAACTGTTTCAATGGTTCCGGTTTCTTCATAGATGTCTCCATTAATAAGTTCCAGCTCTACCGGTGGAAAATTCTTTAATTTTTCTGAAGTATTTGCACCTTCAGTATTTTTGAGAAAGTCCAGGTACTCTCTTTCATTCATGGAAAAGAAGGCAAATACTTCCTCTGTATTTGAAACCCGGGTGAGCGGGTTGGGATCACCGGGGCTTATTAAAGCTCCTTCCCTAAAGGCTATGGAGCCTATATAACCATCTACCGGACTTTTAATAGTTGCATAATCAATATTAGCCGCGATGCTTTTGTAATTGGCTTTAGCCTGGGCAAGCCGTGCCTTGGCTGTTTCAAGCTGTACCGGACTAATAATGTTCTTTTCAACCAGGGGTTTTAATTTATCCACTTCCACCTGGGCGGCATTTATATTGGCTTGAGCGGCTCCGGCGTCCTGACTTAGAGATTGTGTTTCTAATTTGAAAAGACTTTGGCCTTTTCTAACTTTTTCGCCCGCATCTACCAAAACAGCAGTAATATAACCCGTTACTTTAGCCCTTACCGCGCTATTTACAGTTCCTTCAATGCTAACCGGATAGGTGGTATGACCTGTAAGCGTTTTTGTTGGTACTTCAATCACAGGGTAAGGCATGGCCCCCTGAGTTTGTTTTTGATTAGCCTCCCCATTTTTGCAGGAAATAAAAATCAGAGTACTGATAATAAAACTGAAATAGATTAATTTTTTCATGCGTGCTGTGATTGTTATTTTAATTTATCTTGAGATTTAAGTCTTGATTTTAATTTTTCAAGGGCTTCAGAGGCCTCCTCGAAGAAAGTTAACAGGCTCTGTTGAAATTCAAGGTCAAATTGTGTCTCGATTGTATCTTTATTTATTTCGTTGGACAAACGTTTAAAATCCAAAACCTCCTGGTGCACCAATCTTTGAGCCTCCCATTTGGTAGTGAGTTCGTTAATATAGCTTTTCATGAGCTGCGGGTTCACTATAAAATAGCGTTTACGATCGCCCGGTTTTGTATAATATTCAATACGATTACTCACCTGCAGGTTTTCCAGATGGGAAGAAACGGTACTCTTTCCTGCCTGGAGATCTTTTACCAACTGGTCAAAGGTAATTCCTAGCTTTCCACTCATGATAACGGTGGCGAAAATCCTGGCGGCAACCGGAGCCAGCTGATGTTCTTTCTCGAGCTGTACACCAAGTTTTTCAACCAGCCGATGTTTCTTTTTTTCTAACTGTGCTTTGTTCATCCAATGATTTTGAGCCTGCAAAAATAAGATTAGTTCGGAAAAAACCGAACTAATCGAAACCTAAAAAGATGTTAAATTTTTTTATATCATATTTTTCATAAAAAAACCCCATTTACAATTCTGTAAATGGGGCTAATAATATTTCTGATGTTCTTATTTCACAGGAAAGCTATTCCTCGCCGTAAATACCAATTTCCAGGTCTCCGTTTTTATTCATATGTGCTCTATACATTCCTGCGGTATTGAATTCCATTGCAATATTTCCCTGAAAATCAATCGCGATTATTCCGCCATTCCCTCCAAGATCTGGAATTTTATTCTGAATCACTTCGGCTGCAGCATCTTTCAGGCTAAGTCTTTTGTATTGCATCAAGGCCGAAATATCGTGAGCTACCACTCCACGAATAAAAAATTCACCCCAACCTGTGGCCGAAACCGCACAGGTTTTATTATTGGCATAAGTCCCTGCACCAATTATGGGAGCATCGCCAATACGTCCCCATTTTTTATTGGTCATACCTCCAGTGGAGGTACCCGCTGCAAGATTCCCATCTTTATCCAGGGCTACGCAACCCACGGTACCATATTTGGAATCCTTGATAAATGGATCTACAAAAGCTGCACTCTGGTCGTGATCCAGCTCGGTTTTTTCAGCATCTCTTTCCTTTAAACGTTGAAGACTTTGAAATCGGTTTTCTGTATAAAAATACTCAGGGTCAACAATTTCCATCCCGCGTTCTTCGGCAAAAAGCTCGGCGCCTTTCCCGGCCATCATTACGTGTTCTGAATTCTCCATCACTTCCCAGGCAAGGTTTATCGGGTTTTTAACGGTGGTGACTCCGGCCACGGCCCCGGCGTTCAGCGTTTTTCCGTCCATTATAGATGCGTCAAGTTCGTTGGTTTCAGCATTGGTGAAAACAGCCCCTTTTCCCGCATTGAAAAGCGGAGAATCTTCCATGATATTTATGGTGCGCTGTACGGCTTCCATGGCTGTACCTCCATTGGCAAGGATCTCGTGGCCACGCCTAATCGCTTCCTCCAGTTTGTCTTTGTAGGCCTTTTCCAGAGAATCGGTCATATTTTCCTTTACTATGGTTCCGGCACCTCCGTGAATTACGATTCCAAAGTTATCGGTGGGCTCGGTGCTTAGTTCTTCTTCGGAAACTTCTTCTGGTAATTCTTTTTCTTCTGAAGAATTACAGGCAAAAAACAGAGATAAACTGAGTAATAGAAATATTTTTTTCATCGTTGTTGGTTATTTTATTCCGAAGATAATAAATTTTGCGCCAGTCCGCCAGCAAGGGACTCATGAAGCAAGTAGAATTCAAACAGGAAGGAGCAAGCTTATACCTTAAAAAAGAAAATAATCGATCGGCTTTGTGAGGGAGATTGCGTAATTTTAAGCTTGCAAAAACTAAATTATGGCGGTAAATAAACCTTTTAACCTGAATAAATGGATTGAACAGAACCGGGAAAGTCTGAAGCCACCTGTTGGCAACCGAAACCTTTACCGCGAATCTGAAGATTATATTGTGATGATCGTGGCCGGCCCGAATGCACGTAAGGATTATCACTATAACGAAACCGAAGAGTTATTCTATCAGCTGGAGGGGGAGATAGAAGTGCATATTCAGGAAGACGGAAAAAAGAAGACCATGAAGCTTGGTCCCGGAGATATGTACCTGCATCCTGGAAAAGTACCCCACTCTCCCGAAAGACATGAAAATAGCATTGGCTTGGTGGTAGAACGAAAAAGAACCGATCCTGACGCAAAGGACGGATTACTTTGGTATTGCGATAACTGTAATAATAAGCTTTACGAGGTTTATTTTCAGCTTAACGATATAGAAACCGATTTTTTAAAGCATTTTAAGCATTTCTATGGAAACAAAGATTTAAGAACCTGTAATAATTGCGGGGAAGTGATGCCGGTAGACAAGCGTTTTACTTCTAATGAGGATTAGCACTTTATTTTTATTATTTTCGCAAAGAACACACAAAAGAACAGACTAAAATTTAAGGATTAATGAGTGAAATAGCAGAAAAATTTGGGATTAAACAAGCCCTGAAAGACTTAGGATTAAGTGATGTCAATAACGGTACATCTACCGGCACAGACTTTTTTAGTAACGGGGAAATTATAGAATCCTATTCTCCAGTTGATGGAGCGCTTATTGGGAAAGTGAAAGCTACCACTAAGGAAGATTACGAAAAGGTAATAGAAACTGCCACAAAAGGTTTTAAGGAATGGAGAACCTGGCCTGCACCGCAACGAGGGGAAGTGGTAAGACAATTTAATGATGAACTACGTCGCCTTAAAGCACCTCTGGGTAAACTGGTTTCCTATGAAATGGGAAAATCTTACCAGGAAGGTCTGGGAGAAGTTCAGGAAATGATTGATATCTGTGACTTTGCCGTAGGACTATCCCGGCAGTTGCACGGCCTTACCATGCATTCAGAGCGGCCGGGGCATAGAATGTACGAACAATACCACCCGCTTGGTGTGGTAGGAATAATATCGGCCTTTAACTTCCCGGTAGCGGTATGGTCCTGGAACACAGCTTTAGCCTGGGTTTGTGGAGATGCCTGTATCTGGAAAGGATCGGAGAAGACTCCGCTTACTTCTGTTGCCTGCCAAAATATCGCAGCCAGAGTTTTTGAGGAGAACAATGTGCCTGCAGGAATTTCATCTTTAATAACCGGAGATTATCGTGTAGGAGAGATGATGACCAATGATAAACGTGTGCCTTTAATTTCGGCAACGGGATCTATACGAATGGGAAAAATAGTAGCCCAGGCCGTTGCTGCGAGACTTGGGAAATCCCTTCTCGAATTAGGTGGAAATAACGCCATAATCGTAACCCCAGATGCAGATATCAAGAATACAGTAATTGGAGCTGTATTTGGCGCAGTAGGAACCTGCGGCCAACGCTGTACTTCTACCCGAAGACTTATTATTCACGAATCTATTTATGATAAGGTGAAAGATGCGATCGCAACGGCATACCAACAACTTCGAATTGGAAATCCACTGGATGAAAACAACCACGTGGGGCCTCTTATCGATAAGGATGCGGTAAAAAATTACCAGCACGCTCTCGATAAAGTGGTAGAAGAAGGAGGAAAAATTCTCGTGGAAGGCGGAGTGCTGGAAGGTGAAGGCTATGAAAGTGGTTGCTATGTTAAACCGGCAATTGCCGAAGCTGAGAATCATTTTGAGATCGTACAGCACGAAACTTTTGCACCGGTGCTTTATATTATGAAATATTCAGGGGATGTGATGAATGCACTTGAGCTTCAGAATGGGGTGGTGCAAGGACTTTCTTCAGCAATTATGACCAATAACCTGAGAGAAGCCGAAAGATTCCTTTCCGTAGAAGGTTCAGATTGTGGAATTGCCAATGTGAATATAGGAACTTCAGGAGCTGAAATTGGTGGTGCCTTTGGTGGTGAAAAAGAAACCGGTGGTGGCCGTGAAAGCGGATCGGATGCCTGGAAGATCTATATGAGACGCCAAACCAATACGATCAATTATACTACCGAGCTGCCATTGGCACAAGGTATTAAATTTGATCTTTAAGTTTCTGACTCAGAATCTTTAAATAAAAAAATCCCGCAGCTCGCGGGATTTTTTCATTTAAAGAAGAGTCTTAGTTTATTTTAAAACTTCAGCTCTTTCTGTTTTTGCTTCATAGTCCAGATAACCTTCTTTTCCGGGGGTATAAAAAGTATCCTCATCATATTCACTTAAAGACACATTTTGTTCGAAACGCTCCACAAGATCGGGATTTGAAATAAATGGTTTTCCGAAAGCGACCAGATCGGCGTTACCTTCTTCAATTACTTTATTTCCACTTTCCTGGTTAAAGCCTGCATTGATAATGATCGTACCATTATACATGGGGCGGTAGCGTTTAGCGATCTCGGTTTCAGCATAAGGGATATCGGAAACATCATTAAATGGCTCAGATAAATGCAAATAAGCCAGATCATAATCATTTAGTTTTTTGATGATATAATCGAAGGTAGGAATGGTTTCCTCATCCATGGTCATTCCGAAAATTCCATTTAGAGAAGGATTCAGGCGCAGACCTATTTTGTTTTCCGGCATCACTTCTTTTATAGCCTCAATCACTTCAAACAGAATTTTTGCTCTGTTTTCAATACTTCCGCCATATTCGTCGGTACGATGGTTGGAGGTTCCATTAAAGAACTGATGAAGCAAATAGCCATTAGAAGAATGGATTTCAATTCCATCAAAACCGGCATCCATAGCATTTTTAGCCGCATTTTTATAATCCTGAACAGTCTCTTTGATCTCCTCGATACTCATTTCCTTTGGGGTTACAGTATCCTTAAACCCTTCGGGTGTAAAAGATTGAGCATTTGGGTTTATTGCTGAAGGAGCTAGAGGCAATTCCCCGTTATGGAAATCGGGGTGAGACATTCTCCCTACATGCCACAGCTGAAGAAAAATACGGCCATTGGCTTCGTGTACTTTCCCGGTAACTTCTTTCCAGCCTTCAACCTGTTCCTGAGAATAGATTCCCGGGGTATTTACATAACCAACGGCTTGCTTTGAGATTTGAGAGCCTTCGGCAATGATGAGTCCGGCACTGGCGCGTTGTTTATAATATTCTCCCTGAAGTTCTCCCGTAGGTTTATGCTCGGGATTTGTGGCCCGACTTCTGGTCATGGGAGCCATTACTACTCGGTTTGGTAATTCAAGGCCATTCAGATTATAAGGTTCTAATAAAGCTTGTTTCTTGCTCATTATGTTGATTATTTAAATTAAAATTTCAGTTTCTAGACCTTTTGAAATAAAGGTTCAGCAGAAATGAAGAAAATTATTTCCGTCATTCTAATGAGTGCAAATTTAAGCCCTGTAATACATTAGATTACTTGATGTATGTTAACCAAATGGGTTAAAAACTGTTAAGCTATTGTAATTCTCTGCGAATACGGCTCAGGCTTTCGGGTTTTAGTCCGAGATAATTTGCAATGTGATAGTTGGGTACTCTTTTCTCGATCTTCGGATAGGTTTGGCAGAATTCCAGATAGCGCTCTTTTCCCGTTTTCTGAAGAGAAGAAAGAATGCGGGTTCTCAAGGCTACAAAGGCATTGGTGATCTTTAACCTGAAGAAGCGTTCAAATTTTGGAATGCGCTGGTAGAGCATTTCAAGGGCAGTTTTGTCTAATTTGAGCAAAATCGAATCTTCAATTGCTTCTACATATAGTGCGGCGGGGGTGTCTTTAAAAAATGCTTCAAAATCACTCATCCACCAGTCTTCTATAGCAAATTGGATAATGTGATCTTCGCCGGTTTGGTCGCGGTAAAACGCCTTAAGGCAGCCTTTCACCACATAATATTCTGAATCTACCTTGTCTCCAGGCTGGATGAGGAATTCCTTTTTTAATATGTTTTTTTCTGAAAGTATCCCTGTAAATTCCTCTTTCTCTGAAGCGGTTAGCGAAATATCTCTTGAAATATGATTCAGGATTTGGGAGTACATTTTTGAGTGAATTTTGCGGACAAATTAAGACTTATTGGTTTAGTTTTTTACCAAATCGTGGTGAAAATCTTGAAAACATAACCAGTTTTTTTCTGGTATTTATAAAGTAAACTCCGGTGAGCAGTACGATAGCGGCCAAAACAGCCTGTATTGTAATCTGTTCATTTAGAAAATACCACCCAAGAAAAATAGCTATTACGGGATTGACGTAGGTTGAGGTCGCTACTTTTTCCGGAGAAACCACTTTTAATAAATAATTGAAGGCGGTAAAGGCCACAATACTTCCAAAGATAATAAGCAGTAACATCGAATATCGTGTGGGGTCAGTCCACATAGTAGGCCAGCTCCAACTCTCTCCGAAGGCCAGACTTCCCAGGAGTAAGATAAGCCCGCCACTGACCATCTGGTAAGCGGTATTAACAAAATGATTGGTTGGTAAATTTGCCGTCCCTACAAAAAGGCTCCCATAAGACCAGCTAAGCAGGCAGAGAAAAATCATCCCCACTCCCAACCAGGAATTTTCCTGATTAGTGATCTGGTTTTGACTAACCAGGAGATAAATTCCGATAACACCTAATACTACACCCACCATAGACATAGGAAGGATCTTTTTTCCCTGAAAAACCCTCATCATTATAAGGACCACCAGGGGTTGTGCTGAAATTTCCAAAGCGGCAAAACCACTGTCTACATATTTAAGGGCCCAGACCACCACGCCGTTTCCAAAGGCGAGAAATAGGAACCCGGCAATAATAGTATTGGTCAATTGTCTTCTGGTAATAGCTAAACTTATTTTCAGGATTTTGCAAATGAGAAAGATCAGTAATCCGGCGGTGATAAACCTAACAGAAGCTAACATAAATGGAGGCAATTCGGTAACCGCGATCTTATTCAAAAGGTAGGTAGAGCCCCAGATGAAATAGATAGAAAAGAAAGCCAGAATAACCAGCAGCGTATTTGAAGAATTGTTCATACTAAGATGCAAGTGTATTGCAATATTAGGAATAAACTTCTTTAAGTATGGTACTAAAAAAACCGCTTAAGTAATTTAAGCGGTTTATAGTATTATGTTTTCAGGTTTTTTAAAGCGTTCCGTTTGGCTCCACCCATTTGAATTTGTGCTGATCTTCGGGTATTGCCATTCTATCGGCAATACGGGTCATCCTGTCTGGTAATTTCATTAAATAATCCCGGGCTTTTTGAGCCTCATCGGTAAGGCCCCGCATTTTATCGATTTCCCAGTAATTGTTAAGGGTCTTTAAAATATTGATATAATCTTCAGTGGTGTAAACGCCAAGCCTTTGAGCTGCATTGGAGAAATTCTCAAATGCTGAGGCGATACCTTCGCCACTTTCCCGTATGAATTGGGCGGGCATCACGATCTTTTTCTTCATCATATCGTGGAAAGCCAGCATCATTTCACTTGGGTCGTGTTCAAATATGGTTTTTACAAATTCGCGGTAGGCCATATAATGTCTCATCTCATCTCCGGCAATTATGTTACACATCTTTGCCAGCATCTTATTGCCTTTTTTCTTGGCGAGTTGTCCCACGCGTTTGTGAGAAATATTGGTAGCCAGTTCTTGGAAACTTGTATAAACAAAGTTTCGATAAGGATCGCGCCCGGTACCAATATCAAAACCATCGTTGATGAGGTATTGGGTGGTTTTTTCAATTTCCTTCATGTTCACTCTACCCGAAAGGTAAAGGTATTTGTTTAAGGTATCTCCGTGGCGGTTCTCCTCACCCGTCCAATGACGTACCCATTTGGCCCAACTATTCGATTCCCCCCGGGATTTTCCGTGCTGCTCTACACCTTCCATATCCATTAACCAGGATTCATAGGTGGGAAGGGCTTCTTCGGTTACCATATCGGCTACCAGGACCACCCAAAAATCGTATCCAAGCTCTTTGGCCTCTTCCCGAATCTGGTCTATATCTTCAGCATAATTTTCTTTTTGCAAATCAGGCAACAGGTCGGTGGGTTGCCATATATCTTCTACGGGGATAAGATATTGATCAATAAAACCATCTACTTTCTTTTCAATGGTTTGCATTACTTCTAATCTAACATTACTAAGGGCCATTTCTAAATAATTTACACAAACATCATTACAATGTTGTTGGTTATAACTCTATCAACAAGAATTGTGCTGAACTCTATGTTTTATCAATAGCCAACAAATAAAAGCTAAAATCCTTGAATTACAAATATATAATTCAAAGATGTGGATTTGTTATAAGAAAGTCTTAATTTCTACCGTTTTCCTCAGGATATAGTTTAAAAACAGGGTCGCTTTGCCATATTTCCTTGGTGTTTACTTCTATGGCAGAAATAGGGCCAGTGAAGGCGGCACCGGTATCTATATTCCAGACGTTTGCCTTGTGAACCGGTGTGCTTTTTCCTATGCGGGTTACCGGGGTGTGGCCTATAAAGATTTCTTCAAAAAGCTGAAGTCTTTTGGGATAATACTTATCGTCGGGTTGGATTTTTGTATCAAGAGAAAGTACTGTTTCCCATAGAGTTCGATCCCAATAGAAGCCTGATTCATAGTATTCGGTTTCCGGACCATGCTGATTGGTAAATCCGGCATGTACAAAAAGTCTGTTTTGCTTATCGATATAATAATTTAGCATCTGCTCATAAAACTCTATATGCTGTTTTTTCTCTTCTTCCGAAAAATTCCTGTAGGCGTCAATGCTTGACTGGCCTCCGTGTTGTAGCCACTGTTCTTTTAATTCCCCTGTCTTAAGCCAGCGGTAAGTAAGGTCGTCATGATTTCCACGAATAAAAATACACGTGTTTTGTTGGGATAGTTTAATGAGATAAGAAACCACATTAGCCGAATCGCTCCATCCGTCTACATAATCTCCCAAAAAAATAAGCTCATCATCAGGGGTTAGGTCTACGCGATCAAGTAGCTGGACAAGGCCTTTTAAACCTCCATGTATATCTCCAATGGCAATACTTCTGCCCATATTAGTTGTATTTTACTTTTCTAAGAATCCTGCTGGTTTCCTTGTAGTTATTGTAAGCCTCCTGGCTGTACTTCTTTAAATGCAACCTGGATTCTTCGAGTTTATTAATTGCATTTTCAAAATTATTAAAATAGCAGAGAAGATATGTTGAAGGAAGGTTAATTAGATCTTTTTCTTCTTGTTTGCTCAGGGGTCTGTCTTTTTTTAGTTTTTCCAGAAGACTGTTGTTGCTGTTGTAAATATGGTATAAGACCTTTTTGTCGAATTTAGGAGGCTCAAAAAGGAGATTGCTTTCTATCTCGTAACTCATATTATCCTTAAAATTAATGCTTACCTCTTCCAGCGGATAATATTTAAAACTATCATGCAATCCCAGGTGAACAAACTCCAGAATTTTAAACTGGTCTTTAGTGGTTGTAATACTCACTTCATCTAATTCTGAATAAAATAGCTTCACCTGTTCATTGATTAACTCAATATCTACCCTTGAATAATAAGTGCCTTGTTTTCCTTTTTTCTCTTTTCCTGCCCAACATACTACAAAATACTCTTTAAAGACTTTGTAGGTAGCTTTGAAATCCTGTCGCTTATTTATAAAATCGAAAACTCCATCAAGAGTAAGTTCAATATTATTATGAGAATGATTCTCTATAGAAGTTACTATTTCGTAATTGACATTCTCAATTTCAATTTTGTTAGTGTAAGGCATACTTATGCTGCCCTCCCTTTTAAAAACCAGACCCTGGTAGTATTTCCAGATATTCTTTTGCAGGGAGCATAACTTACCATGGTTTGGCCTTATGGTCACCAATCCTACCACCAGGTGTGAAGGCAGGTGAGGAAACGGTATATTTTCATAGGAGATCAAGGGGGGATTATGGAGATAGGCATTTACAAGATTCTGGATTTTGCTGTCGTCAAAAAAGTCTACGCCTACAATGGAGTTGTCAGTATCTTTCACCCCAATTACTATATAGGAATTGTTCTCAGGGTTTGAGTTTGCCAGAGCACAAACATGCTTTAAAAATTTAGCCTTTCCTTCTCTTTCCCCAATGGTAAGTCGCAGCTTCTTGTCGTAGAAGCTGTTTTCATTGCTATGCGCCAGGAGATTTTTGATAAGGAGGCGTTTATTAATCATACTTACCCGGTTATCTCCGCAAAGACGGAAATCTTTCTTTTATATTCTTATTATTGAAAAAAAGTAAACATTAATCTTTATTTACCGTAGTGCTGTTGGCCTGTGCAGTGGGCATTACCGTAAGATCGGCAATGTTTACATGCAAAGGACGGCTTATCATAAAGTATATTATTTCAGCAATATCCTGAGCTTCCAGAGCTTTATAGCCTTCGTAGACTTTTTTGGCCTTTTCTGTATTTCCCTTAAAACGCACCTCGCTGAATTCGGTTTGGGTAAGGCCGGGATTAACAGCGCCAACTTTTATCTTGTATTTATTCAGGTCTATCCGCATTCCCTGGTTAAGTGCGTCTACTGCATGTTTGCTGGCACAATATACATTCCCATTGGGGTAAACTTCTTTCCCGGCAGTAGAACCAATATTGATAATATGACCGTTTTTCCTTTCTATCATTCCCGGAATCACTGCCTTACTTACATATAAAAGGCCCTTTACATTAATGTCCAACATCGCATCCCAATCATCGGTATTACCGCTTTCAATGGGGTCCAGGCCATGGGCGTTCCCGGCATTATTGACCAGGATGTCTATTTTTTGAAATTTTTCGGGAAGTTGCCTGATATTTTTAAAGACTTCATCTTTATCCCGAACATCAAATCGTAGAACATGAACGGGAACCAGTGCCTGGAGTTCGTCCCTGAGTTTGGCCAGGCGATCCTTTCTTCTTCCGCAGATGATTAATTGTATATTTTCCCGGGCCAAAAGCCTTGCTGTGGCGCGGCCTATACCACTGGAAGCGCCGGTTATAAGAGCAGTTTTCATCGTAATTTTTTTGTTTTAAGGGTCTAACTTGTTAAATGATTGTTTGAGGCGTATTTATAAGATAGGGTTAAAGCCTGTTAAATTTCGTTAATTAAACATTATCAACAAAATGAAATACCTTCTTATCCGTTATCGAAGCAACGAACAATAAAAAAATTCTACTTATGAAAAGATCTTTTAAAAAATGGAGCCTGAAGCCCGCAATTTTTTTAGCGGTATTAGGCTTAGGTTTAACAAGTTGTAGTGACGATGATACCGATGAACCTATTGCGGAGGAAAACGCAAGAATAACTGTGAGAATGACAGATGCTCCCGGGGATTATGATGCTGTTACCGTTGATGTACAGGATGTAATGGTTCAGGTGGAAGCAGAACAGGGGGTAACCGATGAAGAAGGTTGGCTAAGCCTTGATGATGTTCAGGAAGGACAGTATAATCTGCTTGAGTTAACAGGTGGAATGACCCAGTTACTTGCAGATTCTGAAATCCCCGCCGGATTCGTTAGCCAGATAAGACTTGTGCTTGGACCGGATAATTTCGTTACCGTTGACGGGGTAGAACTGCCTTTGGCAACCCCAAGTGCAGAACAGTCGGGATTAAAATTAAATTTAAATCAGGAGCTGGAAGCAGGAGAGGAATATGAATTCCTTCTCGATTTTAATGTGGATGAATCTATCGTGACCACCGGAAATGGAGGTTTCATTCTAAAACCTGTAATCAGACTTTCGGCTTATGCCGATACTGGAGAGATTGTAGGGGAAGTACATCCTACCGAATTCAGCACATTGGTAAAAGCCACTAACGGAAGTCATACTGTTTCAGCATATACTGCCGAGACCGGGGAGTTCGTGTTACACGCCTTGCCTGCAGGAACTTATAAGGTGACCGTTACTCCCGAGGAAGCCAGTGGTTACTCTATGATCACCATTAATGATGTAGTTGTAGAAGCTGATGGAACCACCGATCTTGAAACTATTTTTCTTGATGGCACAGAATAAAAAAAATAAATCTTTACCTGTATTGATTTAACTGAAGGAGCGGCCTAAATGGCCGCTCTTTTTTTAACCATCTCTTAACAGCCAAAATGACAAAGATTTTTCAATTTGTGCGCATATTTAGAAGTATGTATATTCACTCCCGTTAAAAAAATTAAGAATGATAGAAAATGAAGCTTCGATAGATATTGCTAGCTTGAACGAGAAAATAGAGAGGGAGAGTGCTTTTGTGGATATCCTTACCACCGAAATGAACAAGGTGATTGTGGGCCAAAAGCATATGGTAGAACGCTTGCTTATCGGACTTTTAGGGCAGGGGCATATCTTGTTGGAAGGGGTTCCCGGCCTGGCTAAAACACTCGCCATAAATACCCTTTCCCAGGCTGTTCACGGTAACTTTAGCAGAATTCAATTTACCCCCGATCTTTTGCCGGCAGATGTTATAGGTACTATGATCTATAATATGAAACTGAATGATTTCAGCATAAAAAAAGGGCCTATTTTCGCTAATTTCGTGCTTGCCGATGAGATTAACAGGGCTCCAGCCAAGGTGCAGTCGGCTTTGTTGGAAGCTATGCAGGAAAAGCAGGTGACCATTGGAGAAGAAACCTTTACTTTGGATAAGCCATTTTTGGTAATGGCTACCCAAAACCCCGTAGAACAGGAAGGAACTTACCCGCTGCCTGAAGCACAGGTAGACCGGTTTATGCTAAAAACGGTTATTAGATATCCTCAGGTGGCCGAAGAACAGCTTATTATAAGATCGAATCTTAAAGGAGCTTTCCCGAAGGTAAATCCGGTGGTTAATCTGGAGCAAATCCTTCGGGCGCAGGAAGCTGTTCGGGAGGTTTATATGGACGAAAAAATAGAAAAATATATTCTGGATATCGTATTTGCCACCCGTACGCCTGAAAAGTATAAACTGGAAGAGATCAAACCCCTAATAAATTTTGGGGCGTCTCCCAGGGGAAGTATCAATTTGGCTATGGCGGCAAAATGTTATGCTTTTATTAAAAGGCGTGGCTATGTAATTCCTGAAGATGTTCGTGCGGTCGTACACGATGTGTTGCGCCACAGGATTGGAATTACCTACGAGGCCGAGGCTGAAAATATCACCTCAGAAGATATTATTAATAAAATCATTAATGAAATAGAAGTGCCTTAGACCTCCCTTCCCTTTTGGGACTTTTTCTGATTCACTTAATTACAAACCTTCAAATCTCTGCTTTCCTTGAAGCAGACTCGGGAAAGGGCTAAAATGGATACCAAAGAACTACTAAAAAAAGTACGCAAAATAGAGATAAAAACCCGCCGGTTGAGTGACCACGTGTTTGGTGGGGAATATCACTCGGCTTTTAAGGGTAGGGGAATGACCTTTAGCGAAGTAAGACAATACCAGTTTGGCGATGATGTAAGAAGTATAGACTGGAATGTTACCGCCCGTTATAGCGAGCCGTTTGTAAAGGTTTTTGAAGAAGAGCGCGAACTCACCTTAATGCTTATGGTAGATGTTTCGGGCTCCGAAATGTTCGGGACACAATCCCAGTTCAAAAAGGAAGTGATTACCGAAATTGCAGCAACCCTGGCTTTTTCTGCCACTCAGAATAACGATAAGATTGGCCTGATGCTCTTCACCGATAAGATTGAGCTTTATATTCCGCCGAAAAAAGGACGCTCTCACGTCCTGAGAATTATCAGAGAGCTTATAGAATTTAAACCGGAAGGCAAGAAAACCGATATTGCCGGAGCTTTAAAATACCTTTCTAATGTGCTAAAGAAAAAAGCTATTGTTTTTCTTCTGTCAGATTTTATTGCCGACGAATATCAGCATACCTTGAAGATTGCGGCGAATAAACACGACCTTACCGGGATAAGGGTGTACGATCGCAGAGAAGAAGAAATTCCAAATTTGGGCATTGTACAGATGCAGGATGAAGAAACAGGAGAATATCTCACAGTGAATACGGGCTCAAAAGCGGTTAGAAATAATTATGCTGAATTCTACCGGAAACGAAAGAATTATTTCACAGAGAGTTTTAGATTAAGTGGAGCAGGAACTATAGATACCAGGGTAGATGAAAGTTACGTAACCAAATTACTGGGCTACTTTAAACGCAGGGGTTAGAGAAATGATAAAATTAACTGAAAGGAAATATATAGAGGATAAAAGTAGCATGCCCTTATCAGGGGTTATTCTTTTTTTATTGATGCTCATTCCTGTATTTTCCTTTGCTCAGCAAACCCGGGTAGATGCTGAAATTGATACTTCAACAATAAAAATTGGAGAGCAGATCCTTTACAGCATTCAAGTGGAAACCGATTCTTCAAACCTGGTTGTTTTTCCCGAAGGAGATAGTTTTTCTCCTATGGAAGTGGTTGAGAGTTTTAAAGCCGATACCACAAAGCTGGAAGCTCGTTTCAGACTTCTTAAAGAATACAGTCTCACTCAATTCGATTCCGGAAGCTATGTAATCCCCCGGCAAAAAGTTATTATTAACCAGCGTGAATTTTTTACTGATTCAATGCTGATTGAGGTGGCCGATGTAGTAGTAGATACCACCCGGCAGAAAATGTATCCCATAAAGCCTTCGGTAGAAGTGCCGGGGAGTTTCAAAATACCCTCCTGGGTCTGGTGGGTTTTGGTTATTCTTCTTTTGGCCGGGCTTGTTTTTTATCTCTACAGAAAAAAACAGAAAAAAGAGGCAGAAAAAGAGCTTCCACCTTATGAACAGGTAATCCTTGAGTTGCAGCAGCTTGATAATTCAAGCTTGCTGGAGCAGAGAGAAGTTAAGGAGTATTATTCGCAACTTACATTTTCTGCCAGAAAATATTTAGATCGGGAAGTCTATGATCGTGCTCTGGAAAGTACCACTTCAGAGTTGATAGCCTATCTCGAGCTAAATAAAAATGCGGGGAAACTTCAGCTGGACGAAAAAACCATCCAGGACCTTAAGGTGATCCTTAGCCGTGCCGACCTGGCCAAATTCGCGAATTCCAGACCTGATGTAATTACCGCCAAATCAGATAGGTCCAGGGTAGGTGATATAATAGAAGAAGTAAAAGCTTCCATCCCGGAGCCTTCCGAAGAAGAAATTAGGAAAGATGAGGCTTCCCAGGAAACCCGGGAAAGAAAGAGAAAACAAAAAAGAGTGATAATAGCTGCGGTTTTGGCCTCACTTTTAATAATTGGATCTTTTACAACGTTTATCATATCTAAAGGGTTTTATGAGGTTAGAGACAGCCTCCTGGGACATCCAACCAAAGAGTTGTTGGAAGGGGAATGGATTCGAAGTGAATATGGAAACCCTTCAGTTTTAATTACTACTCCCGAGGTTTTAATAAGGACAGAATTAGATCTTCCGGAGGAAACAAAACAAATGATGCTGGGTAGTGAAACCTTTGTATATGGCAGCCCGGTTAGTAATTTTTATACTTCCCTCACCACGGTGAAATTCAGTGGGGAAACAGATTTTGATCTGGAAAAATCTGTGGATGGTATTTATACAATGCTTGAACAACAGGGAGCTCGTAATATTATAATGAAGGAAGAAGAATTTAGTACCTTAAGTGGAGTTGAGGGAATAAAGATCTTCGGAACTTTGGAAATTGAGGATCCTGTAACCGGCAGAGCGGTAACCAACACCTATGAAATTCTGAATTTCGTTGAAAACAGTGGTTTCGAACAAATTATGGTGATATATAATGAAGGTGATACCTATGCTGAGGAGATTTCGAAACGCCTCATCGATTCGGTGGAATTTAATAAAGAAAGCAACTAATGTTCAATAATGTCACTTTCGAGAATCCTGAGTTTTTCTGGCTGCTGCTTTTACTGCTGCCGGCTATAGGCTGGTATTTTTGGAAACGGCACCGTCAAACTGCCGAATTAAAGATCTCCAGTCTGGGGGGATTCAAAGCCAAAAGCTCGATACTGGCAAAATTAAGACCAATACTCCTGGTATTACGGCTTCTTGCGCTGGCACTCATAATTGTTGCGATGGCTCGCCCCCGAACGGTAGATGTATCAACCAGAAGCAGCAGTACTCAGGGAATAGATATTATTATTGCCGTAGACGTATCGGCAAGTATGCTTGCACGTGATCTTCAGCCAAACCGGCTGGATGCAACTAAGGAGGTGGCCATAGAATTTGTAAAAGGTAGACCTGCCGACAGATTAGGCCTGGTTTTGTACGCGGGAGAGAGCTACACCAAAACCCCGGTTACCAGCGATAAAGGTATCGTGATGCGGGCTTTGGAAGAGATAGAATACAACGATATTTTAGAGAATGGCACTGCCATTGGTTCGGGCTTAGCAACCTCGGTTAACCGTTTAAAAGACAGTGAAGCAAAAAGTAAGGTGATAATTTTGTTGACCGATGGGGTTAATAATTCGGGCTTTATAGATCCTAAAGTGGCCAGTGAGCTCGCAGTGGAATATGGGATAAAAACCTATACCATTGGTGTTGGTAGCAATGGTACAGCCTTGTCACCAATTGGGATTTTACCCAATGGCAGATTTCAATATGGGAATGTGCAGGTAGAGATAGATGAAGAATTATTGAAACAAATAGCAGCCGATACCGGCGGTAAATATTTTCGGGCTACCAACAATGAAAAGCTGGAAGAGATCTACGAAGAAATAGATAGCCTGGAAAAAACTGAAATAGAAGAATTCAGATATTATAATTATGATGAAAAATTCCGGCCTTTGGTTTTGCTGGCAGGAGCTTTGCTATTATTTGAAATATTGCTAAGGTATACGCTATTCAGGAGTTTTATTTAAAGAGTATGTTGTTAGAAGAGAAAATATATTTTTGGTTATTGCTGGCGCTTCCGGTGGTCCTGCTCGTTTTCCTGGCCTACAGGATCTGGCAGAAACGCATTCGCAGGAAATTCGCCAATCCTTCCATGTTTTCTCAGCTTAGCCCAAACCGCTCGGTTTTTAAACCCTGGCTTAAAATCTTGCTTATTCTTTTAGCTTTGGGAAGTTTGGTAATTGCGATGGTTAATCCGAAGATTGGTTCTCAAATGGAAACCGTGAAGCGGGAGGGAGTAGACATTGTTTTTGCTATAGATGTTTCCAAAAGTATGGAAGCCGAGGATATTGCCCCTAACCGACTTGATAAATCCAAGCAATTGGTGCGACAGATACTGGACAACCTGGGGAGTGACCGTGTAGGGCTTATCGCCTATGCGGGAAGTGCTTTTCCGCAATTACCGATCACCACCGATTATGCTTCGGCAAAAATGTTTTTACAGGCATTAAATACCGATATGATCTCCTCCCAGGGAACGGCAATTAGCGAGGCGATTAAACTGGCTACTACTTTTTATGATGAGGATAGCCAGACAAACAGGATGCTCTTTATTATTAGTGACGGGGAAGACCACGAAGGAAATACCGAAGATATTGCTGAAGAGGCTGCCAACGCAGGAATTAGGGTTTTTACCATTGGTGTAGGGACAGAGAAAGGCGGGCCTATTCCTATTAAACGCAATAATGTAATTCAGAATTACAAAAAGGATGCCCAGGGCGAAACGGTTATTACCAAATTAAATTCAGAGACCTTAAGGAGTATAGCCTCTGAAACCAATGGAAAATATATAGATGGTAGGGTGACTTCAGAGGTGATAACCCAGGTGATGGACGCCCTTCAGGATATTGAAAAAACCGAATTCGAAGCGAGGCAATTTGCTGAGTATAAATCGCAATTTCAATGGTTTTTAGGTTTGGCCGTAATTTTGCTGTTATTGGATATCTTCCTGTTGGAGCGAAAAACCGCCTGGGTGAGGAAGCTTAACTTGTTTAATGAGCGAAATAAAAAGGAGGAGAAATAGGATGAGCTACCGTTTGAACATAATAAAAGCTGTTTTGATGTTGTTGATAATATTTTTCGGGTTGCAGGTAAAAGCCCAGGAAAACAACAGCAAAGACCAGGCTGAAGCCGAAATTTATTTACAGGAGGCCGAGGATGCTCTTTCAGAAAATGATTTTGCAGCTGCGGAAGCCGCATATCGTAAAGCCATAGCCAAAGACCCGGGCAACCCTACAGCAAAATATAATTTGGGAAACCTCTATTATAACAAAGAAAAACCAGCTGAAGCCGGGGAACGGCTAAATCAGGCTGGAGAAATCGCCGATTCGAAAGAAACAAAACATAAAGCCTTCCATAATTTAGGGAATTCCTTTATGAGACAGAAAAAATATAAGGAGGCTGTAAAGGCTTATAAGGAGGCCCTTAGAAATAATCCCAGCGATGAGGAAACCCGTTATAATCTTGCCTTAGCCAAGAAGATGCTGGAAGAAGAACAGCAACAACAGGATGAACAGGATGATGGCGAGGGAGGTGATAACCAGGATCAGGATCAGGAAGAAAATCAGGAGCAGCAGGAAGACCAGGAAAACCAGGGAGGTGATGGTGAAAATGAGCAGGAATCAAAAGATCAGGGAGAAGAGGAAGAAAAGAAAGATGAGGGAGAACAGCAGGAAGATGAAAATGAAGACGAAGGGGACCAGGAACAGGAGCAGCAGGAAGAGGGTGACCAGCAAGAGCAACCACAAGCACAACCTCAACCACAGCAAGGACAACTGTCTCCAGAGCAGATAAAAAGCTTGCTGGAAGCCATGAATAATGAAGAACGAAAAGTTCAGGATAAAATAAATGCCGAAAAGGCAAAAGGTGCCAAAGTGAAGACTGATAAAGATTGGTAAAATTTTTGCAGAAAAGAAAGCCGGGAAAACAGGGTTTTTAAAGCAATATGAAATTAAAATATCTATTTATAAGCATTTTATTTCTAATGGCCGCCGGCGTGCAGGCCCAGGTAAAATTTGAAGCGAAGGTTAGCAAAAACAAGCTTGGGGTTAATGAACGTTTGAGGGTTGATTTTGAAATGAATAAAGATGGCGATAACTTCAGACCGCCATCATTTGCAGGATTCACCGTGGTAGGGGGACCAAACCAATCGGTGAGCCAGAGTTTTGTGAATGGAAAACGTTCCTATTCTAAAACCTATTCTTTTTTTCTTCAACCAAAATCAAGGGGGAATAAAACCATTGGCCAGGCAGAGATCATCATAGATGAAACCACCTATAAAACCTCCCCCGTAGATATTGAGGTGACAGCTGCTGTAGAAAAACCTACCGATGGTAATGATGCCGAAATTGTGGCAGCCGAAAACCTCCATTTAATCGCTGAAGTCTCAAAAGCTGATCCCTACCTTAATGAGGCAGTTACCGTAGTGTATAAGTTATATGTGAGCCCCAATATAAGTGTTAGCGACTGGCGCGAGGTAGACAGTCCTAATTTTACCGATTTCTGGAGTCAGAACATAGATATCAGGGAATTAAGAGTAGAAAATGGCGAATATAAGGGGGAACCCTATCGCTATGTGGAACTGCGCAAAAGTATACTTTATCCGCAGAAGACGGGAGAGCTGGAAATAGAACCGCTTACCCTTTCTATTTCGGTAGATGTTCCCGGAGAGCGCAGAGATCTTTTTGGTCGGCGATTGTATAAAACGATTAATAAAACCGTGAGTTCCAGCACCAGGACACTGGATGTGAAACCTCTCCCTGAGGAGGGGAAACCCCTAAGTTTCACCGGGGCTGTGGGGAATTTCAGTTTTGATGTTAAAGCCAGCAAAACCGAATTAGATGCCTCTGAATCACTACAGGCCACTGTGGAGGTAAAAGGGAATGGAAACTTAAATCTCTTTGAACTTCCTGTTCTGGAATTACCCTCTTCTCTCGAGGTCTATGACCCTGAACGAAGCGAGAATGTGAATGTTAGTTTAAGAGGACAGGAAGGAACCATTTCAGAAAATTACACCATAGTTCCCACTCAAAAAGGGAAATATCCTATTAAACCGGTAAATTTTTCATATTTCAATCCTAAAACCGAATCTTATCACAGCCTTTCTTCTGAAGAGATTCTTATTGATGTAAAACGCGGTCCTGCAGCTTCTTCCATTGCAGGAAGACAGGGAGGTAGTAAGGCCGTGGCTTTGCCTTCAGATCAGTTCAGGTATATAAAACTAAAACCAAATTTAAAGCCCATTGAACAGTCTTCATTTTTTAATTCCCCTGTATTCTGGGGTAGCCTGGCCCTTCCAATAATTGCAATTCCCTTGCTTATTTTCTTCGGAAGAAAAAGGCTGGAAATAGCTGGCGATGAAAAAGGAAAACGCATAAAAAAAGCTGACAGATTGGCCAGGAAGTATCTTTCGGAAGCAAAGAAAAAATTAGGTGATCAGAAAGAGTTCTATGAAGCGCTGGAGCGTTCTTTACATAATTACCTTAAGGCTAAACTCCATATCCAGACGGCAGAGATGAGTAAGGAGAAAATAAGTGCGATCTTAAAGGAAAAGGGCATTAATGATGAAGATATTATGGCTTTCACCAATTTGTTGAAAAGTTGTGAATTCGCGAGATATACGCCAGCTTCGCAAGTAAGTATGGAACAGGATTACGATAAGGCCGTTACAGTAATTTCAACCCTCGATAAACAGCTTTGATATGAAAAATTTAATCTACATCATATTTTTTATTTCCTGGGTTATGCCGGCCCAGAACGAAGCACTTTTCGAAAAGGCCAATTCCCAATACGCTGAAGGGAATTATGAGGAAGCAATCTCTCTGTACGAACAGATTATTGAAAATGACGAGACATCGGTCCCGGTTTATTATAATTTGGGTAATTCTCATTATAAACTTAATAATGTGGGACCCAGTATCTATTACTATGAAAAAGCTCTCCAACTTGATCCCAATGATGAGGATGTACAAAACAATCTGGATTTTGCCCGTAATATGACCTTGGATGCTATTCCCGACGCGGAAGCCACCGGTTTTTCCGCGTCCATTAATGAGCTTATCTCCATGTTTTCCTATAATACCTGGGGCGTTATGGCTATAATTGGTTCGGTGTTGCTTGCAGTTTTCTTTGTGATATATTATTTCCATCCCCAAACCTTAGCTAAGCGAATCTTTTTTAGTGGAGCTGTTTTTATGTTCATTATGATGGCGGTATCAGTGTTTTTTGCCTTTAAACAGCAGGACCACCAACTAAATAATGAATTTGCGATTATTTATGTAGAAGAGGCTGAAGTGAGAAATGAGCCAAGTCAACGAGCCGGGAATACTTTCACACTTCACGAAGGCACCAAGGCCAGGGTGCTTGAAGACTTTCAAGGCTGGGTTAAACTGGAACTAGCCAATGGGACCCAGGGTTGGACCCTCCATGAAAACCTGAGGAAACTATAAGGAGACTTGATATCTGCTTAACGATAAATTATCGTTAAGGTCTATTGTTATTCTTAGAAGAAGCCTATTTTTGCCCAAAGTGAAAAAAACAGCTTACATACTTGCCTTTTTATTCGTGACCTTTCTGGCTACTCCAAGTTTTGTGGTCTTGATAGATAAATCGGCAGATGTTTCTATGGCCTTTAGTGTAAACGAAGAAGAGAGTTCTAAAACCCAGATAAATCTTGAATTTAACCTGGAAGAAACTCATTCAAATTACCTTAGTATTCACTTTCTTCAGGAACAGAAGAACCCGGGACATTACTATACCGAGGCTTATCCGGTGGTTTTTCTCGATGTTATCTCACCTCCACCTAAACAGGTTTAATCTTACTATTTATTGAGGATTATATGGTATTCCCGTTTTTTAATGGGGATAAATGATAGTGATGCAATCTTTTCAGATTGTAAACATCCTCTAATTTTTCATTTTTCAATTTTAAAGTAAGCTTTAAGGAGGTTTTTAAATCTCCTTTCAAAACCTGTATATATGTTTAAACATTTTAATAAAGATTTTCCTGCCAGTATAGTTGTATTTTTCGTTGCCCTTCCTTTGTGTTTGGGTATTGCCCTGGCCAGTGGTGCGCCACTTTTTTCCGGTTTAATCGCCGGTATGGTCGGTGGGATAGTTGTGGGTGCTCTTTCTGGGGCACAGCTTGGAGTAAGTGGCCCGGCAGCCGGGCTGGCGGTTATTGTACTTAGTGCCATCGAAAGCCTTGGAGCATTCGAAAGTTTTTTACTAGCGGTAGTAATCGCGGGAGCTTTCCAGATTATTCTTGGCGTCTTAAAAGCCGGAATCATCGGTTATTATTTTCCTTCCTCAGTGATCAAAGGAATGCTGGCCGGGATTGGAATCACCATTGCGATTTCACAAATCCCTAATGTGTTTGGCCTTAATGGCGCAAACCTTGAATTTTTCAATTATAGCGACGGAATTATTGCTGCTTTTGGGCAGTTTGCACAAATGATTTCTCCAGGGGCTGTTATTCTTACTCTTGTGGCTTTAACCATCCTTCTTTCATGGGAGAATATTCTGGTGCATAAACATAAGATCTTCAAACTGGTGCCGGGATCTCTGGTGGCTGTGGCGTTTGGGGTCCTGTATTATCTGCTTGTTCCCGCAGGAACATTTGGAATAGGTGACAGCCAATTGGTAGCCGTGCCCGTGCCAGATGACGTTTCTTCCTTCTTTGCTCAATTCACGTTACCCGATTTTACTCAAATTGGAAATTCTGAAGTCTGGATCGTAGCCATTACCATCGCTATTGTCGCCAGTTTGGAAACACTTTTAAGTGTGGAGGCCATTGACAAGATTGATCCTGAAAAAAGGACCACTCCTACAAATAGGGAGCTTTTTGCCCAGGGGACAGGAAATATGGTTTCAGGTTTTATTGGGGGCTTGCCTATCACCCAGGTAATAGTTAGGAGCTCGGCGAATACGCAATCTGGCGGAAAAACAAAACTGTCAACTATAATGCACGGATTTCTAATCCTGGGGTCTATCATTGCCATACCCAGCCTGCTTAATATGATTCCTCTTGCCGTACTGGCAGCCGTACTATTAATAGTAGGATATAAACTGGCAAAACCTGCTTTGTTTAAACAAATGTATACTTTAGGGAAATCCCAGTTTTTACCCTTCGTGATAACAGTAGCCGGAGTAGTGTTTACCGATCTTCTCATGGGAATTGGACTTGGACTATTAGTAGGGATATCTGTTATTCTAATTAATAGTTATAAAAACTCCCATTTTCTTCATAAAGAAGGTTTTGATATTCCTGACGGACAATATCAAATCACCCTGGCCGAAGAAGTTACATTCCTGAATAAAGGAGCAATAATCCGGGAGCTTAATGCGCTGCCTGAAGGTGCAACCGTACGTCTGGATGTTTCAAAGACCCGGGTACTGGATTATGATATCCTGGAAATTCTTGATGAATTCGCTATCAAAGCAAGAAGAAAAAATATCACTATTAAACTAATTTCAGACCGGGGTACTGTGGAGAATCCTGATAGTTATCGAAAATTCTTTGGACTGGATATGCCTGTTTAAACTAATTATACTAATTTAATTACTTAAAAAATTTTAGCTATGGACGCATTTTATAAAAAACTTAAAGAAAACAATAAAAAGTGGGTAGAAAGCCAATTAAGCGAAGATCCCAATTATTTCAAAAAACTGGCTGAAGGTCAGCAACCGCCGGTTCTGTGGATAGGTTGTGCCGATAGCCGTGTGCCGGCCAACCAGATCATTGGTGCAGAGCCGGGAGAGGTTTTTGTACACCGTAATATTGCCAATATGGTTGTGCACAGCGATATGAATATGCTTAGCGTACTCGATTATGCAGTGAATGCCCTTAAGGTTAAACACGTGATTGTTTGTGGTCACTATGGCTGTGGTGGCGTTGCGGCTGCCATGGGTCACGAAACAATTGGTCTTATCGATAACTGGCTAAGACATATTAAAGATGTCTACAGGCTTCATAAGGATGAGCTTGATGCCATTGAAGATGAAAAGGAGCGTCAGGATAGATATGTTGAGCTTAATGTTAAGGAACAGGTTTACGATCTTTCCAAGACTTCAATTGTACAGGGTGCATGGCAAAAGGGACAAGGTTTACAGTTGCACGGCTGGGTGTACGGAGTAGGCTCGGGGATAATCAAAGACCTTAATGTAACTGTTGAGAACAACAGTCAGTTGGAAGGCATTTATCAGTTGAATATATAATCGATCTTAAATTTTCTCTATTGGAGGTCCGGTTAATCCCGGGCCTCTTTTTCTTCAGTGAGTTCGTCAAAACCCTCTAAGAGATCGTGTTTTTGGGCTTCCCTTAAAATAGAAGGTAAGAAGATGGGGGCAATACTCTCGATGGGCCCATACAGCACCGATTGCTCCAGGATTTCTTCAGAAACGATATCAATTTCTTCATTGGTAGCCTTAAAGAACATTATGACCACACTGGCCAGAAAAGCAACTTTAATTAAACCAAAAGCACCTCCCAGGAATTTATTAACCAAACCTAATGCTGCAAAACCGGCAATTTTAGTGAGTACTTTCCCCGCGAGGGAGATAAGAAATACGATTAAAACAAAGGTGATAGCGAAAGCGATTAGGTTTACATATTGAGTATCCCAACCCATTTTTTCTGAAAAGAAGTCGGCCAGAAGATGAGAGAAATGTATTGCTCCATATATTCCAACAAAAATGCCAACCAGAGAGGCTACCTCTGCCAGCAAACCTCGGAAAAAACCTCTAACCAACCCGTACACCAAGATTAGGGCAAGCACAATATCAATTGTATTCATACACCAAATATAGTAATTTCAATAAGTAAGATATTATCTTTGCGCTATGGCAAGAGATGAACAATTAAAAGGACGCTGGGAAGGCTTACAAAAAAAGCTTTCAGCGCAGTTTGCAGACGGAGAATTGATGGACCTTGACGCTATAATATATGTGATTGGGGTCCAGGAACTGGGGCAGGTACATCGCAAATTCAAAAAAGACCATAAAATTGATCTTATGCATATTGCTATATGTAGACTTTTGGAGCCTTATGGCTATTATGAATTCGATTATTTTGATGACGACGGCTGGCCACACTATAAAATCCTGGAGCAATTACCGGTACTTAAAGCCGGGGAACAAAGCGTGCTGATGAAAGAAGCTATCGTGCAATATTTTATTCAGAATGGTTATATAGATTAAATCCCTGCTGAAAAATTCATTTTTACTAAATTTGCCCTTCTGAAAAAGAAAAGCATCCATGATAGATAAAATAAAGGAACATATTGCTGAAGTTGAAGCTTTTAATGCTGAAACGGCCGACCAAATTGAAGCTTTCCGAATAAAATACCTGGGAAAAAAAGGAATTTTAAATGGATTTTTCGCCGAATTCAAATCGGTGCCCAAAGAGCAGAAAAAAGATTTCGGTCAGGCCGTGAATAGTCTGAAGCAGGCAGCTGAAGCTAAAGTGACTTCCCTTAAAGAGGTTCTTGAAAGCAAGCAGGAAGAAAAAGGAGTTTATGGCGATCTTTCCCGCCCTGCCGAACCCATAGAGATTGGTGCCCGCCACCCCATATCTATCGTAAAGAACCAGATTATCGAGATTTTCTCTAATATTGGTTTCAACGTTTCTGAAGGACCCGAAATTGAAGACGATTGGCATAACTTTACTGCCTTGAATTTGCCGGAATATCACCCGGCTCGCGATATGCAAGATACTTTCTTTATCCAGACAGATCCCGACATCTTGTTACGTACCCACACCTCTTCGGTGCAGGTTAGATATATGGAAGATAACCAACCGCCGATTAGAACTATTTCTCCCGGCCGGGTTTTTAGAAATGAGGCTATTTCGGCCCGTTCTCACTGTATTTTCCATCAAGTGGAAGGCCTGTATATAGATAAAGATGTAAGCTTTGCCGATCTTAAGCAAACTTTATTGTATTTCACTAAGCAGCTATTCGGAAAATCAAAAATAAGGCTCAGACCTTCTTATTTTCCTTTTACCGAGCCCAGTGCCGAAGTTGATATCTATTGGGGCCTTGAAACCGAAACCGACTACCGCATTACCAAAGGTACCGGATGGCTGGAGATTATGGGCTGCGGAATGGTAGATCCAAATGTGCTTAGAAATTGTAATATCGATCCTACCGAATATTCCGGTTTTGCTTTCGGAATGGGGATAGAAAGAATTGCAATGCTGCTGTATCAAATAGGGGATATCAGGATGTTCTACGAGAACGATGTGCGATTTCTGGAGCAGTTTAAATCTTCTATTTAAACGAATTCTTCGGAAATTTCCCGGGGATGATTAACTTGTAAAGAAATAAATACTTATGAAAACAGTTGGTTTAGTCATCCTTGGTATTATCGTTCTGGCCGTTATAATCATATTGGTAGTTGTAGAGATTATTGAACTGGCCTTAGGAGCTATTCTATTAGGAATTGCGGCGCTAGCGCTTTGGGGCTTATATAAATGGGCTAAAAATAAGATTCAAGATTAGTGAAAAAAGACATTGAAATACCTAAAGTTGAAGGAGTTTATTTGGCGGCCGTCAAACAATTCAATAAAGATTTTCAGGCAGAAGAATGGAATGCCTACCTCATAAACGACCGTGATGATGCCCTGGAAATGGTGCTTATCGTGAGCCGGGGTTTTTCAGATAAAGACCAGACTTCGGTAATGCGCCATAAGATTGAAAAGCTTCCACCTAAATCTTTCGCCAAGGTTGAATTCCTTCAGGAAGAAGTACTGGCCTTGAACAATGAATTTCAGGTTACTTTTTTTGCTGAAAATAAGATGTTTGAAAAGAAATTTCTTTTCAGAAAAAATAGCATAAACGAAAAAGCGTTGCATGAACTTCCTTTAATTCCTGAAAAAGGAATTTTACTGAAATAACTCTTCAGTAGCTAATCCAGTTTTTCTGCAAGCTTTTTAAATACCTTCTTCGGATTTTTTCCTTCGTACAGAATACCATACACGGCATTGATAATTGGGGTTTTCGCTCCTTTTTCCTTGTTGATCTTGTAAGCGCTTTCGGTGGCATAATAACCTTCAGCGATCATACTCATTTCCATTTGGGCGCTTTTTACGGTATAGCCCTTCCCGATCATATTTCCGAACATACGGTTGCGGCTAAATACTGAATATCCGGTTACCAGGAGATCACCAAGATAGGCAGAGTCATTGATGTTACGTTTCATCTTATGTACTTTCTTGATGAATTTCTTCATCTCACGAATGCCATTACTCATCAACACACTCTGGAAGTTATCTCCGTATCCCAGTCCATGCGCAATCCCTGCGGCAATTGCATAAATGTTTTTAAGCATCGCGGCATATTCGGTGCCGGTAACATCATCGCTTATCTTACATTTTATGTATTCACTGCTTAGATGTTTGGCAACAATTTTTGCTTTTTCTTCATCGCTGCAGGCAATGGTGAGATAAGAAAGGCGCTCCAGGGCCACTTCTTCGGCGTGGCAAGGCCCGGTAATCACTCCTATATTTTCGGCGGGCACATTATGGAATTGCTCAAAGTGTTCTCCAACAATGAGGCTGCTTTCGGGAACGATCCCTTTTATTGCCGAAAAGATCACTTTTCCTTCCAGGGGAACTTCCAAACTGTCTAGCTCTCTTTTGAGAAAAACCGAAGGAATGGCAAAGATTAGATAATCGGCTGCTTTAACGGTTTCGTTGATGTCAGAACTAAGGTCGAGTTGGTTGATATCAAATTCTACCGAGCTAAGATAATTAGGATTGTGTTCCTGTTTCTTCAGGTGCTCAATGGCATAAGTACTTCGCATATACCAATGAATGGTGTCTACGTTTTCACTAAGCATTTTTACAATTGCAGTCGCCCAGCTGCCTCCGCCAATAACGGCAAAAGAAGGAGATTTTTCCATAATTAGATTTTCTATTGCCAAAAATAAACAAAATAAAAGGATATAGAAACCGTGGAAATTAGATGTGGTATGGGATAAGGGCTAATGGCTTAAATTTTAACATGTTAAAATAAACCAAGAAAGCAATCTTTCTGAAAGGCAGCCCGTTATTTGTTTGTTCTTTATTCCAAAAAGGAGAAGAATGGATTTTCTTAGTTTTTTTGGTTGGTTATTTAGTTTGAAAAACGCCGTTGGATCTTGTGGTCTTCCGGCGTTTTTTGCTTAGAAATCTAACAAAATTTTAGGACGACTTTTGGAAATAGAATGATTATGCTTTCGTAATTTACTGTAAATTAATAAAATCTAAAAAGATGGGAGTATTTTCATTTATTAAAGATGCCGGAGAAAAAATCTTTGGCCGGGATAAAAAAGAGGCTGAAAAGCCAACCGAAAGAACAGAAAATACCCGCGAAAAAGCAGATCGTGAAAACGTTAAGGCGGCCTCAAAATTGGAGACTACCCTGCGAGATCTTAAATTACAGGTGGAAAATCTAAATATTAAGATTGAAGATGATATCGCCACCATTACCGGAAAGGCAGAGAACCAAAGCACTAAGGAAAAAGTAGTCTTGGTGGTAGGAAATTCAGAAGGAATTGCCAAGGTGGACGATAGAATGACGGTAGATAAGACGGAGCCCGAAGCTAAGTTTCATACCGTAGAACGCGGAGATACTTTAAGCAAGATCGCAAAGGAACATTATGGAGATGCCATGAAATACCCGGTGATCTTTGAAGCAAATAAACCTATGCTAAAAGATCCCGATAAGATATATCCCGGGCAGGTGCTTAGAGTGCCACACCTGGAGAAAAAATAGAAGTTAAGACTGTTTAAAAGTTTTGAGGAAGTTACTTTGAGGGCAGACGACGTCCTACAGCTTGTAGTTCCACGATGAAAAAAGTAGGTTCAATCAGCTAAACTGAACGACCAAAAGGGTTTTTAAACAGTCTTTCTTTAAATAAAAGTGAAATCCCGATAACACCGCGGGATTTTTATTTTCTGATTATCGTATAAACGATTACTTATAAAAATTCATCAGCTTGATATAATCCCAAACCGCAGATGGAAGCATTGGTTTTATATTTTTTCCCTCTTTTACCGCTCGTCTAATGAAAGTCGAAGAAATTTCCATCACCGGGGCTGCAACCCGGGTGATCTTTGAGTGCTCCTTGAATTGTTCTGCGGGCTTCCCGACAGCAATTCTCGGGTAAACATAGATCTGATGATTTTCAAGGATCACCTCGTAATTCTTCCACTTGTGAAAGCTTTTCAGGTTGTCTTCCCCCATAATGGGGCAAAATTCATTTGTAGGATGTTTTTCCTGAAGATGGGCCAGGGTGGTAACAGTGTAATTGGGCTGAGGTAGGCCAAATTCGATATCGCTGGGTTTTAAATTTTCGTAGCCTTCGCAAGCCTTATACGCCATTTCCAGGCGATGATGATTTTCCAGCAAGCTGCTCTTCTTTTTAAAGGGATTGTGAGGGGTAACTACCAGCCAAACTTCATCCAGGTCTGAGAATTCGGCCATATGATTGGCGATAATTAGATGCCCGATATGCACCGGATTAAAAGTGCCGAAGAACAAGCCTATCTTTTTATTCATTTTCTGCTGGCTTTTCTGCTTTTACATAACTCGCCACCAGCTCATAAGCTTCCTTAAGCGCCGTGCCCAGGTGATGATTTTCGATTATAAAATCGAATTGAGGAGCCGTGGCCAGTTCTATCGATGCTTTTGCCACCCGCATATTTATCTTGTCGTCGCTCTCGGTCTTCCGCTTTTTCAATCGAATTTTTAATTCTTCGATGCTGGGCGGTTTAACGAAAACAGCAAGGGTTTTTTCTGGATAGATATTTTTAATATCGAGTCCGCCAACCACATCAATATCGAAGATCACGTTTTTCCCTTTCGCCCAGATGCGTTCTACCTCTGCTTTTAAAGTTCCGTAGAAATTATCGCGGTAGACTTCTTCCCATTCCAGGAACTCGTCGTTTTTTATCTTTTTCTTGAAATCTTCAGTAGAAAGGAAATAATAGTGCTGCCCATCAACTTCATCCCCGCGTGGGGCTCGGGAAGTCGCCGAGATCGAGAATTCCAGGTTAAGTTCTTTCTGCTTTAATAAATGTTGGACTATCGTGGTCTTTCCCGAGCCCGAAGGCGCCGAAAACACGATAAGTTTGCCATCGCTCATTTAGAGTACGTTTAAGAGTTGTTCTTTTATTTTTTCCAGCTCATCCTTCATCTGAACCACAAGTTGTTGCATAGGTGCGAAATTGGATTTACTGCCAATAGTATTGATCTCCCGACCCATTTCCTGAGAGATAAAGCCCAGTTTTCTTCCGTTAGAATCTTCAGAATTGATGCTTTCTTTAAAATATTCCAGGTGGTTTTCCAGCCTCACCTTTTCTTCGGTGATATCGAATTTCTCGATATAATAAACCAGTTCCTGTTCAAATCGGTTCTCATCAACATTTTCCTTGAGATCGGCTACGCCTTTTTTTAAGCGTTCCCTTACGGCTTCCACTCTTTCGGGGTCGATTTCAATCACCTCCTGGAGCAGGCGGTCAATATTCTCAACCCTTAATTTAAGGTCTTTTTCCAAAGCTTTACCCTCTGCGCTTCTAAAATCGTTGATTTCTTCCAGCGCTTCAATTACTGCATCTTCTATAGCCTTAAATTCAGTCTCGTCGATTTCTTCCCGGGCGGTACTCAACGCATCTGGCATTCTTACAGCCATTTTCAGCAATTCGGTTTCATCGCCGTCGACAATATTTTTTAGCTGCTGAATGTATTTCTTTACAACCCCAGGGTTTACCGAAGCCGTGGTTTCCTCTCCGGTGATCTCTACAAAAAGAGAAAAGTCTATTTTCCCGCGGGTGAGGGATTTAGAAATGGTGTTTCTTAGCTGAAGTTCTTTTTCGCGATATTGCGAAGGAATTCGTGCGTTTACATCAAGATTTTTGCTGTTGAGCGACTTGATCTCTACGGTGATCTTTTTGGCCGGAAGTTGCGTTACGCTTTTTCCGAAACCTGTCATTGACTGAATCATAGGCGATTTTTAAGCTTGCGCAAAGATAATCAATTCTAAAGCAGCGCAAAGCGACCTATACGCTATTTTAAAATTCCCTCTTCTGAAGCTTTCAGGTTTGAAAAGAGGTTTATTGAGAAAAGCCCTGTATAAATTCCAAAGCCCTTTCTTCGTGATAATAGCTTTCCTTATTCTGAATAAATCCTACGTGTCCCCCGTGAGCCGGGATTTCTAAATGAAGAGTTTCAGAATTCTCTGCTATTTCTATCGGATAGCAGGTCGCCGATAAAAATGAATCATTTTCAGCATTGATAATTAAAGTGGGAATTTGAACATTGGGTAAAAACTGAAGTGAGCTGCATTTCTGGTAATAATCGGCTGCATTTTTGTAGCCGTGAGCCCGGCTGGTGTAGAGCTCATCGATGTCCCGAAGCGTTTTGCACCCGTCGATTTCCTTTTTCGTAATTCTCTCCGGAAAAGCCAGGTGCCGCTTGAATAATTCTTTTTTCAGGTTTCTTATAAAGCGTTTTGAATAAATAATATTTCGCGGTTTACTGATTTCTTCCAGCGAGCCTCCCAAATCGCAGGGTGTAGACACCGCTACCGCCGATTTTATTTCTGAAGGTATCTTTACATTTTCACCTAAATACTTCAGCATTAAATTTCCTCCAAGGCTAAAGCCTACCAAAACGATTTCATCGTATTGATTTCCCTTTAATATATGCGATATCACCGCCTCCAGATCTTCGGTTGCTCCGGCATTGTAACTACGATAGAGCCTGTTCATCTCTTCGCTGCAACCTCTTAGATTCATCGCGGCTGTATCCCAGCCATCTTCTTTGAAAATACGGGCCATGGCTTTCATATAAGGACGTTGGGCATTACCGGCAAGTCCGTGCAGGAGGATTACCAGTCGATTATTTTTTTCAGAAGAATAACTTCGGTCCAAATCGAGAAAATCGCCGTCCTCCAGTTCAATGCGGTTGCGTTGGGTGGTGCTAAAGGCCACCTTCCTTAAGCTGGAAGCATAAATGGTCGAAAAATGGGCGTTTCGGAATATTCGCGGGGCCGTATATGTGGTTTCTATCAATGGCATTTGCGGCTAATTTCTGCAAATTAATTTTAAGCACAATAATTATGCACGCATAATATTATTTGTTAGTTTTATTAAAAAATTTACAATGTATATTAAAGAATTCGATATCCGCTGGAGCGATATAGATGCCAACCGTCACCTGGCCAATACAGCCTATATAAATTTTATGAGCCAAACCCGCATGAGCTTTTTAATGGAAAACGGTTTTGGCCATGAAGAACTGGCAAAATATAACCTGGGTCCGGTAGTGTTTTATGAACATGTCTATTACTTTAGGGAGGTTTTTGCCGGTCATCCGGTTAAAGTGACGCTGGAATTAAGAGGTCTTTCAGAAGACGGGATGTATTTTGAATTTCTCCATAATTTTTACGATCATAAGGGAAGGAATTTCGCCAGCTGCGAGATGATGGGGAGCTGGATAGACCTTAAAGAACGCAAGCTCACCAAACTTCCTCCCGAATTGTATAAAAATCTTGATAGTCTTTCCCACACTGAGGATTTCAGGATTTTAACAAAAGAAGACACCCGAAAATACGGAAAACGTCCTCAGCATATTGAACCACATCAACTTTAGTTAATTTCTTATTTCAGTTTTCTTTTTGGTAACCATATAAACCCCGGCAAACACCAGGAGGCCGGCTACAACTTTGGTTAGATTCAACGAATCGGCGCCTGTACTTATGGCATAAACTATGGCGATAAGGGGCTGCAGGTAAATAAAAGCACTTATGGTTGATGCTGAAAGTTGTTTTAGCGCATAAATATTCAGCAAATAGGTAGAAAAGGTTGTGCCCAGCCCAACGAAAGCCATTTTCCAAATCGCATCAAATGGTAAACTGCTCCATTGCACATCTGTGAATTCACCAATGGTGATCGGGAAATTTATAAAAACAGCAATCAGGAATAGCCACTTCATAAGGGTAAAGGAATGGTATTTTTTGGTTAAAGGCTTTACAAGAATCAAATAAAGTCCGTAGGAAAAGGCGTTTACGATAAACAGGATATTTCCCATAGGGATATTTGGAGCATTGGTGCCTGTATCTGCACTAAAAAGCACGAGAATTAAGGCCCCTGCAAGGCCAACGATAATCCCGAGGCTTTTTAAAATTGTGATGCGTTCCCGAATTAGAATGGAAGCAAGAATTAGCACCATTACCGGCGAAAGGGTAACAATCACCGAGCTGTTTATAGGAGTAGAGAGACTAAGGCCCTTAAAAAAGAACAGCATATTAATGACCATTCCAAAAACAGCGCATCCAAGAATCCGTGGCCAGTCTGAAGTGGCTATTTTTTCGCGAGGGCCCAGGAAACTAATAGCCCAAAAAAGAATTGCTGCACCAAAAACCCGAAGAAATATGAACCCGAAAGGCCCAATGTGAAAAGGCATCACTCCTTTAGCTACGGTATGGTTTATTCCGTAAATCGCACTGGCAATAGTTGCTGCAATAATTGCCAGGGCACGATTATTCATTTATAGATTTTTTTGCAGCTTCCACCATTTTTTTTGAGTTTCCGACAAAGATCTCATCGTTCTTGATAATCACAGGGCGTTTCAAAAAAGTATAGTGTTCCAGGATAAGATTTCTATAGCGGTCTTCGGTGAGTTCCTCCAGGTGTAGTTCTTTTTCTCTGTAGAGCCTTGCCCGTTTGCTGAAAAGCGCTTCATAACTTCCGGCCAGCTCCTTCATTTCATCGATTTGTTGCTCGGTGATTCCTTCGGTTTTTATATCCTGAAGTTTAAACGCTGCAGGCGGGTCCAGTTCTTTAAGGATTCTTTTATTCGTATCACAGGTAGAGAGGTGATAAATCTTTTTCATATTGAAATACTTTATAATTCAAGCTTTATGTATTCCGAAATTTCACTTTGATCAAATTCCATCCTGTATGGGCCATCGGCGTAAGCGGCAATTTCGTAAGCGTTGTAATAGAGCATAACTTTTGTACTGCTGAAACCGATGTTTTGCGGAAGTTGAAATTCATCATTTTCAAATAACAAGCCTGTACTGTTTATGGATTCCCCTTCAGGAACTCCCTGTTCTTTTCTGAATCTCTTCTCAACAAAAGCCTTAAAGTCTTCGGTAAAAAGTTCATCCTGGGAATAAATCGCTCCGGTCTCGGGATTAAAATTCAACCAGGTTACACTGCTATAGCCGTGGGCACCACCTTCAAAAACTTCAGAATCAAACTGAATGGAAACTAGCTTATCAGACTCATAGGTAATTTCACTATAAATCGTGGCCTCCCAGGGAGTATTATATCCCGGGAAATCTTTTTTGGTCTTTTCGTAATTTTGGATGAAGATATCGGCCATAGCTTCTACCGATTCGATATTGGGTTCATCTTCATAACCCAGGATATAGCTAAGATGGTTTTCGATTTCTTTATTGATTTCTTTCTCCCGGGTTTTCGTGCCTGAGGCCACAGGGAAATTAAGATCTATAAAACTGCATTTTTCAGTTTCAGGGTCACAGTTATTTGCACTTCTTTCTACTGAATAATTTAAAAATTGGAGACTTTCGGGTTCCTGCTCGCAGGCAGAAAAAAGAAAGATAAGGCTGAAAACAGAGAGTAGTTTTTTCAATTTTATGGCTGTTAAATTGAAAGATAAAGGTACAGCCAATTTTGCTATTGCCCAACAGGTATGCTACATTTGCTTAAGACTCAGTAGCCATGAAATTCAACACCAAGACTATACACGGCGGTCAGGAAGATACAGATCCCGCATACGGGTCGGTCATGCCACCAATTTACCAAACCACTACATATTCGCAAAGTACCCCGGGCGGGCACAAGGGCTTTGAATATTCCCGCAGCGGAAATCCCACACGAACAGCCCTGGAAAAGTCGCTTGCCAGTATTGAGAATGCAAAGTATGGCTTGGCGTTTGGTTCTGGTCTTGCTGCGATAGATGCGGTGATGAAATTGTTTAAGCCTGGTGATGAGATCGTCTCTACGAATGATCTGTACGGAGGCTCTTACCGGCTTTTCACTTCTATTTTTGAGAATTTCGGAATAAAATTCCATTTTATCGGAATGCAGGATGCTTCAAAAATTGAGGAGTATATTAATGAAAACACAAAACTCATTTGGATAGAGACTCCAACCAACCCCATGATGAATATCATCGATATCCAGGCAGTCTCAAAAATCGCCAAAAAACACAAGTTGCTGCTGGCGGTAGACAATACTTTTGCTACTCCCTATTTGCAGCAGCCTATGGATTTGGGTGCTGATATCGTTATGCACAGCGCGACCAAATATCTTGGGGGGCATAGCGATGTGGTGTTGGGGGCACTGGTGGTGAATGATAAAAATATTGCTGATAAATTATATTTTATTCAGAATGCAAGTGGTGCGATTTGTGGCCCACAGGATAGTTTCCTGGTGCTTCGCGGAATTAAAACTTTACACCTGCGCATGCAGAGACATTGTGAAAATGGGGAGGCAGTTGCAAAGTTTCTTAAATACCATCCAAAAGTTGACAAGGTATATTGGCCTGGTTTTGAAGATCAGCCCAACCATGATATCGCTAAAAAGCAGATGACAGGTTTTGGCGGAATGATCTCTTTTACCACCAGGGAAAACACTTTGAACAGTGCCACAAAAATAGTTGAAAAGCTTAAAGTCTTCACTCTGGCTGAATCTCTTGGCGGGGTAGAATCTCTTGCTGGCCACCCGGCCAGTATGACCCACGCTTCCATTCCAAAGGAAGAAAGAATAAAGACCGGGGTAGTAGATTCCCTTATTCGTCTTAGTGTAGGCGTGGAGGATGAAGAAGATTTAATTGAGGATCTGAAGCAGGCTTTGGAATAGAGTTAGTTTTCCTAAAAATATCAGCCACGAATTCAGGGAAAGAATTCGTGGCTCTTTTTAAAAGATTTCTTTCAAGACTCCAATCAATTTTTTTACTTCATCGACGGTATTGTAATGCACAAGGCTTATTCTCACCACGCCGTTTTTTTCCTCCAGACCCAGATCGTGGATTAATTTTTTAGCATAAAAATCGCCAAACCTAATACCGATGCGATGCTCATCTACCTTTTTCACGATTTCGTCGCTTTTCATCCTGGAATGAACAAAGGAGATGGTAGGCACCCGTTTATTTTTATCGGCTTCAGGGTAACCTATAATTCTGATTTCAGGATTTTCTCTAAGGAATGTCAATAAAGGAACACTTATCCTTTCCTCATATCTCGCAATAATATCAAAGCTTTTGGCAAGTTTTTCCGGGGTATCTAATTTCTTTGTGCTGCGAAAATGCTCCCGGTAAAATTCCTCGAAATATTCGGTGATTCCCAGCAGGCTGTAGGTGAGCTCAAAATTGAAATTGCCGGGTTGAAACTTATAAGGCACATCTTTCTTCCCGAAAAAATAATGATTTATTCCGTCCATTTCGTACAGTAAATCGTATTTCCCGTACATAACAGCAAGATGAGGGCCATAGGTTTTATACCAGCTGAAGACATAAAAGTCTACATCCAAATCTTTTACATTTACCTGCCTGTGGGGGGCATAGGCAACCCCATCAACACAAATAAGAGCCCCGGCTTTATGCACTTTTTCAGTAATTTCTCTAATAGGGTTAATCGTTCCCAGTACGTTGGATACGTGGTTTACTGCAACCAGCTTAGTACGTTTAGAAAGAAATTTCTCAAGGTCTGCGAGATCCAGTTCCAGGCTTTCGGGGTTTAGCTTCCAGATCTTCACCTTAATACCTTTCTCCTGGAGATCGGTCCAGGGGGAAACGTTGGCTTCGTGATCGGTATTTGTGACTATTACCTCATCCCCTTCCTGCCATTGTTTGCTAATGCTCAAACTCAGGATTCGTAGGAGCATACTGGAGGAGGCTCCTATGACTATTTCTTCAGTTCGTGAGGCATTGATAAATTTTGATACTTCATTGGTAGCGTAATTGAGTTTCTCTCCCGCTTCTCTGGAAACCTTATAAGAAGCACCCAGTTGCACATTATGATGCAAAAGATATCCGCTTATTCTTTCAGCTACCTTGGCGAGGGTTTGCGAGCCCCCAGCATTATCCATATAAGTAAAGTCCTGCTCCAGTGCCGGAAACTTCCGGCGTACAAAATTTATGTCCATTAATCCAGGAGGCTTTCGTTAAATAGTTTCAGAATACGCTTATATTCATCGGTCCAGCTACTGGGTTCAACAAAACCGTGATCTTCTACGGGGTAAACCGCCATCTCCCAGTTATCTTTTTCAAGTTCGATAAGGCGTTGAGCAAGTCTTACCACATCCTGAAAATGAACGTTTACATCAAGCATTCCGTGGGCTATTAAGAGGTCGCCTTCAAGACCTTCAGCAAAATAAATAGGAGAAGATCTGCGGTAGGCAATTGGATCTTTTGAAGGTTCATTCAAAATATTGGAGGTGTACCCGTGATTGTAGTGAGCCCAGTCGGTCACCGAGCGCAATGCAGCGCCTGCTTTAAAAGTTTCAGGCTCATTGAACATTCCCATCAAGGTGATAAATCCACCATAGCTTCCACCGTATATGCCAACTTTATCTGGATTAATGTCATGATTTTCTATGAGATATTTCACTCCATCTACCTGGTCACTCAAGTCTTTTCCACCCATATGCCGATAGATTCCGGTTCTCCAGTCACGTCCGTAACCTGCACTTCCACGGTAATCGATGTCGATAACGGTATACCCCAGATCGGTTAGCAGATTATGGAACATATATTCCCTGAAATAGCTGCTCCACCATTTATGCACATTCTGAAGATAACCTGCACCGTGCACAAAGACTACCGCGGCATCGTTTTTCACATCAGCTTCAGGTTTGTAAAGTCTGGCAGGAACCATAGCTCCATCTTCAGCCTGGAATTCTATCATTTCGGGAACACGCCAGGAATACGATGAAAACTCTTCAGACTGCCCCGCGGTTAGTTTTTCAGCTTTGGAATTGGAACGGGTTCTTTTTAAATATAACTCCCAGGGCTGGTTGCTGTAAGAATGCCTGATAGCCATATATTTCTCGTCAGGAGAAAGATAAACCTCGTTATTTCCCGGCATCTGGGTTAATTTTTCCATTTTGCCACCCATTAGCGGCATCTTATAGAAATGACGTTCCCCGGGGCCGACTTCTGAAGTAGTTAAAAACCAGTTTTTATTATCATTGGATAATTCAGGGTCAAAAACTTCGAATTCCCCACTGGTAAGAGCCTTTTTATTTCCCGTATCTACATTGAGTAAATAGAGGTGAGAGTAACCTGTTTCCTCACTTTGAAAATAAATATGTTTATTATCGGGGAGCCAGCCGAAGGTACCCCCACCGTAATAGGTATAGCCAACACCAGGACCGGCAATCCAGGCTTCATCGCGTTGGCGGTCAAGGCTTCTTAATTTTCCGCTTTCCAGATCTATTGCCGCGATCCAGCGGTCTTTGTTGTCTTTGGAACGAATATTAACCACCGCCTTTTCACCGTTTTCAGAAAAGTAGGTTCCCGATGGAATTACTTCTCTTTCCATCTCTTCCCAGTCGCGTTCGGGGTAATCTTCGGTATAATCGGGCAGATCTTCCAGGCCGGGAAGAGTTTCGGTATCAACCATAAAAACAGTATCCTTCTCAAAATTGTAAATAGCAAGTTCAACCGTGGTTTCATCATCTCCTACCTTTGACCTGGCGGGAAGATTAACCGTATATCCCGATTCATCTACATAATTCGGCACCTCGGTGCTTTTCCCGGGTTTACGGGTAATGAGGTTAAAAGTGGCATATTTGGCATTAGGGGCTACCTGTAGATTACTGATGCTGCGATCTTCCAGGTAAAAAGTGAAATCTTCTTTTTCGGCAACGGCTTTGCGGTGTGCTTCTGTTTCTTCTTTTTTTGTTTTTCTCTCACGTACAACCCCGAGTAATTCCAGGTTTTCTTTCTTAACCCAGGCATCCTTTTCAGAGGCATCTTCAGTTTTTTCCTCTTTTTTATTGCCTCTTTCAATTTTAGTAAGTTGATCAAGTCTGGCTTTTTTATAGTTAAAGAGATAGGCATTGTTTCCTGAAGTAAAAGTCATCAGGTTTTCATCGGCCATAAACCGGGGATCTTCAATTTTTTCTGAAAGATCAACGAGCTGGGTTATCTCGCTAGATTTTAGATCGGCGATGGCCAGATTCTCATTTTCAATAATCAACTTTTTTGTTCTTTTTTTATTAAGATCGCCAGCGCTGGGAATTATCTCTCTGCGCTCCTCCAGGCTTACTTTCTGAATCTTAGATTTATTCTGAATATTGATCTTATAAAGGGAGTCACCTGGGTTAGCCTCAGGATTGTAATCAAAATAAATATTCTGGCTATCGTAACCCCATTTAATATTTTCGGGAAAGGTTCCCATCCAGGCGGGATCCTGCATTATTTTTTCTACTGATAGTTCGCTCTCCTGGGAAAACCCATTGGTAGAGATAAGGGTAAAAATGAATAAAAAAAGTAATGTTTTTCTCATAAGTAAAATTTTCTATCAGGTATGGACTTGAAACCTGAGGGGGTTGTTTTGCTGAGGCAAGATACTTAAATTCTGAAAAAAATCCTGAAGCCCTGATTTGGGTTTTTGTGGCAGGGGAACTGAAACCTGACTTTGTACTAAATATGATATATTTGAGAATAAAACATTATCAACCTAAAACTTTACGATGAAGTATAAACTACTATTATTTTGTTTTTTTCTGGTTTCTATGGCTGGTACCGCCCAGGACCAACTTGTGGACAATATTATTAAGGAAGCCAATGAAAATTCAAAGCTCGAAGAACTCGGCCATGAGCTAATGGATGTTATTGGACCACGCCTGGTGGGAACTCCGCAAATGGATAATGCTCACAACTGGGCAGTAAAAAAATATGAAAGCTGGGGTATAGCTGCAGAAAAACAGCAATGGGGCACCTGGAAAGGCTGGGAGCGGGGAGTAACCCACGTAGATCTTGTGGAGCCAAGAGTCCAGAGCTTGCAGGCACGCCAACTGGCCTGGAGCCCTTCTACTAAAAAGAAGGGAGTGATCGCCGAGGTTGTTTTGCTTCCTGAGGCTTCAGATTCCCTTGATTTTGTAAAGAATCTAGCAGCAGTAAAAGGTAAAATAGTTTTGGCTTCCATGTACCAGGCTACAGGCAGACCCGATGAAAACTGGGAAGAATGGGCCACCGAAGAATCCTTTCAGAAAATGAAAGATCAGCGGGAAGAACAGGAACAAGCCTGGGAGGAAAAAATGGAGAAGACCGGTCACAATAACAAGAGTCTTCATTTGGCTCTTGAAAAAGCAGGTGCTGCCGCTATTGTAACGTCTTACTGGTCCCGCGGTTTTGGAGCGAACAAAATTTTTGGGGCTTATACAGAAAATATTCCTACTGTGGATATGAATCTTGAGGACTACGGACTGGTGTACCGACTTGCAGAATATGGGGATATACCAAAACTGAGAATTGTTGCTGAATCGAAAGATCTTGGCGAAGTTCCTGCATTTAATACCATCGCGAGAATTGAAGGAACCGAAAAACCTGAGGAATACGTTATCCTCTCCGCTCATTTTGATTCCTGGGATGGCGGAACCGGTGCTACCGATAACGGAACAGGTACCTTAGTGATGATGGAAACAATGAGAATATTAAAGAAACTTTACCCAAATCCCAAACGAACCATTATTGCAGGGCATTGGGGAAGTGAAGAGCAAGGATTAAACGGTTCCCGTGCTTTTGTAAAAGATAATCCCGGTATTGTTGAAAATGTCCAGGCGGTATTTAACCAGGATAACGGAACTGGAAGAGTTGCCAGAATAAATGGACAGGGTTTCCTGCATTCTTATGACTATCTTGGAAGATGGATGGAAGCAGTGCCCGATGAGATTAAGTATGATATTGAAACTACCTTTCCTGGAACACCTTCCGGAGGGGGATCAGATCATTCTTCTTTTGTGGCCGCAGGTGCCCCGGGTTTTATGCTGAGTTCTCTTAGCTGGAATTACTGGAACTACACCTGGCATACCAATTTAGATACTTATGATAAGATTGTTTTTGATGATGTAAGAAGCAATGTGATCTTAACTGCAATCCTTACTTATATGGCTAGTGAAGATCCAGAAACTACTTCCCGTGAGCAAAGTGTGCTTCCCGTTAGCAGAAGAACGGGAGAGCAAATGACCTGGCCGGAGCCCCAGGATGCCACCCGAAGGGGAGGCCTGGATTAATTCAGGAAGAATTTTCATGAAAAAAATCCGTAGTTCTGTTGAGCTAGGGTTTTTTTGTTTTGATTTCTTTTTATCCTTCCAAAGGCGCACCTACAGGTACTGAACAGGAATGCCCAGGTTCTCCGTGAGGCGGATTGATCTTAGGAGTTGAACTCTTCAATCGCACCGGAGACTGGGTACTGGTATTTTGACGGGTAGTGGCAGCCTGGTCTAAAGGCGCTCCTACCGGAATATCGCAACGGTGATAGGGCTCCCCGTGTTTAGGATTCAATTCGGGAGCTTCTGCAGCACTGGTACTGCCTTGCTGATTAGTGGAATTTACACTTGGCGCAGTTTTAGCAGCTTCCGAAGTTTTCTCTTCCTCCTTGCATGAGGTAAAAAGCCCGAGGCTCACTACCAGGATAGAAAGTAATATTTTTGTTGCTGAATTTTTCATAAGGGTTTATTTTTCCTGATTTGCTAAGATAGAAAGAAAGCCAGCGAATTAATAATCTAATCGGTAAGTTGCTTTAATTCCTCGTCGCTAACATCTAAAAGCCCGGCTTTTGGCAATCTCCTTAACATTTCACGCCAGTTTTCATCTTTTTTGAAGATCTTATCGAAAACAGGCTTTGCTTCCTCGATTTCTCCCGCGTTGGCCAGGGCTACCGCCTTCCAGAATTGCATTTCCAGGTTATCGGGGAACATTTTTTCAGCGGTGCCATATTCCTCCAAAGCCTTATCTACGTCACCATCTTCCATAGCAAGGTCACCACGGTTCATATATTCATAGGCACGGGCAGTCTTTAAGAGTCGTTCCAATTCTTTGATAGGTTCAGCATGATCATCTACCCGCAGGTCTATTTTTTTATCTTTCCAGCTTTCCTCAACTCTATTAGCTCCAACTACAATCAAGGCTGCCGATTGTTTTCCGCGGATATCCCCTCCTGTTTCCTGTGCTGCTTTTAGGGCTTCCAGTACCCTTTCAGCCAGGGGGAGATGAGAATTACTGCTGAAACTCTCTGCCATAGCAGGAACGGTTTCATCGTTAAGCATCATATTGGCCTGCACCGAAAAATTTTTTTCGGTGATATGGCTGGCGGCTTCTACACAATTCTGGCCGGTGAATGCGGCAGTATTCCCGCGGCTGTCCAAAAAAGCCACCTGCCTGTATTCACGTCCACTGTCTGAATTGGCGATTTCTTCCAAAGCTTCTACTGCGGTTTTCCCTTCTTCCATTAATTCAAGTCCGCGAGGGCCATACTCCGGATTAACGAAAGACTGGGTGGCAACAACCCCAACGCCGCTTTTCCCCCAGGCTACCAATGGGCCTACAGAAAACCAATGGCTTTGTACACCAACCGCCATTTCACCTGTTACACTGTCGCGGGCTACTATAGAATAAGTGTGGGCAAATGCCTCTTTCTCAATTCCAGGATTTTGAGAAAAAACCGGCAGACTTAAAATAATTGCCATTGCAGAAAGTAAAGTTGTTTTCATATTTAAGTGTTTAGATATTTGGAATATGCAATCTTCTTGAAGGAGTGGGGTTTTTACTGAAAATTGAAAAATGCGCTGTTATAAGAAGCAGATGAATTATTAAAGCCTTTATTGTTTCTCTTTGATACTGTTTACTTCAATATAATCGGGGCCTCCATCTACTGGGTAACCTTCTACTTTTTCACCTTCAATGTTAACGCTTTTACCTTCATATTGGCTGAGGTCTATCTTCTCACTCCGAAGCGCGTAAAAAGTATCTTCGGTTGTTAGAGTATGCGTGCCATATTGATACGAGGTAATTCCTGTGGCTTCGAGGGTGCCGGTAAGCTGAAGTTGATCGTTTTGACCGTCAGGGGAATTACATGTATTGGCGAATAAAAAGATGAAACTGCTTATAGTTGCGAGTAATTTCATGATGCAAAAATTAAGTTCAGATTGAAATTACAAAGTTTCCTGATGCTATGCGAAGTTTTAAGAGGGAATTTGATTTTTTTCTCAAAACATTATTATTTTTGTGGCCTTTACAAGGCCTCGTAGTTCAATGGATAGAATAGAAGTTTCCTAAACTTTAGATCCAGGTTCGATTCCTGGCGAGGCTACTGGGAGTGTTTTAATCAAAACCAAAACCTTGTTAATCACATGATTTTCAAGGTTTTTTGTATTCACGAAATTGATTTGTACCAACCTGGCAGACATTTGGGGATATCCATAAAGAAATAGTTTTGAAGCAGCTCTTTATTAGAGCCCCCCTTTAATTGAAGAAAATTGAATTCGGCTATAAACAGAATAATCCCTCAGGACTTGATTATAAAGTTTATTTTGATTCATATGAAACCTCTACTTTCCGAATTCAAAAAGTGATCATTTAGATTTGATAATTTGAGGGACAAGAGTAAATAGGTAAATTATAAGATCTTTATTCCAAGATTAATTCTCTATTTTTTCAAACTTTTTAATATATCCCGATAAGTTGAATTATTAGGTGAAATTTTCAATAATTTGTTGATAGTGTTTAATGCACTGTCTTTTTTACCGGTTTTTAACTCTCCAATCAATTTTACGTAATGAAGATTTTCATTGTGAGGATTTGTTTTTAGTCTCTTTTTTAAAACCTCCAATGATTTATTAAATTCTTTATTTTCCTGTAATTTCAACGCGTAATTGTAACAAGCTCTTAGATTATTTCTTTGGCAAGCCTCAGATAAATAAAACAAAGATTTTTTTTCTTCCTCCATTTCATTGTAGAGCAAACCAAGCATAAAATAAGAGTCAGCATATTCTGGTTCTAATTCGGTAACCTTGAGGTAAAGTGATTCAGCGATTCTAATATCACCTTGGTTAAATGATAATAATGCTAAATTCATTCTGGCAACATTGTAATGTCTGTCAATTTGAAGTGCTCTTTCATAAGCTTTTTTAGCTAGATTAATTTCACCTTTGGCCTCATAATATAATGCCTGTTGAACTTGTCCAGATGCAAAATCGGAATTCATTTTCAAGCTGTTAAGAAATTCTTCTTCCGCTTTTTCAAAAGATTGGGAGGAAGGTTCTTTTTGATTTCTAATGAAATAATTTGCTGCAGATATCCGAACCATCCTCGAGGAGTCATTCAACAGAGATTCAATATATCCTGAAATCCCAATATCACCCTGTAGCGTAGATAGTTTAATGGCTTCATTTCTTACTAAGGCTGATGAGTCCTGTAGTAAATTAAAAACCAGGTCTCGTCCCTCTTCATCAAGAATGTGATCTGATAGTCTTCTTACAGCCGTGGCTCTGACAATCTCGGGATAACTATCATTTTCCAATAAAAGGTATAATGGTTTTATATCTCCCAAACTCCCCGGCAGCAAATGATCGGAAAAGTGATCTGCTCTTTCTTTACCAAATTTTTTTACTATTACTTCACTTGCCCATTGGGGCGTTTTATCTTCGTGACACTGGTTACATGCATTTGGAGTACCATAAATCATGCTTTGATCTGGACGTGGTATCCTAAAACTATGATCTCTTCTAAAATCATTACCCATATATGTCTTTCCTGCCATATGACAATCGATACAGGAGGAACCGACGCTGTTTTCCTGATGCATATGATGAGAGGGGGCATTATAATCTGTACTATGACAGCTTAAACAAAGTTTATTTCCTGTTTTCTTTAATTTTGTAGTATGCACATTATGGCAATCTGCGCAGGAAACCCCGTGCTGGTACATCTTACTCTGAACAAAAGAACCGTACACATAATCTTCATCATCAATTTGACCATCAATTTCATATTCCGGATCTGTCAAGAGATGAGGTTCATAATGATCAAAAATTTTTCCTTTATAATTAAATTTCTCTGTTATTTGCGTTCTTCTGGAATGACACCTGGCACATTTGTCTACCAATTCAGTAGACGATAGGTCATTACCGATATAAAGGGTATTGGATTCTCCATGATTTCCTCCTTTCTGGTAATAGCCCACATGTTGACCTGCTGGACCGTGACAGGCTTCACAGCTGACGTTTATTTCACTGTAGTGCGTATTATAAATCTTTTGGTCTGGATTAAAATTCTTCTCTAAATCAGTCGAGTGACAATCCGCACACATGGAATTCCAGTTCATTGATCCCCCGGTCCAATGCATCCATTCATCATGTTTTATATCCAGGTCTGGCTGAAGATGGAACCATTTCGATTTTTCAGCATCCCAGGCCACCGGCAGACATTGGTATGCTCCGTCAGGAAATTTTACAATATATTGTTGTAAAGGATAAACCCCGAAGGTATACAAGATCTCAAAATTTTGATTCTCGCCGTTAGAACCTTCGGTATTCACAAAAAATTTATCTTTTCTCTTAAAGAATTTGGTAAGCTTATCCTTGTGTTTAAAATGTTGATCTTCGAAATTTCCTAAGACGGTATTCGAGTTAGCTATCTGCATTGCCTGATAATGATGTGACTCCTGCCATTCTGCATATTCTTCTTGGTGACAGGCGGCACAGGCTTTTGATCCTATAAAGGTTCCTGATTGAGAGGAAATTTCCCCTGATTTTTCAATTGTAAGATAAGCTTCCTTTTCATCATTATGGTTGCACCCTATAAAAAATACAAGTATTAATAAGACTAGGTAAATATTAAATATTCGTGATGAAACTAAATAAAGGGCGGAAGTATGCATTTAGTAAAAACTAAATATGATATAAGAATGATTCAAAAATAATTAATTTTATTTTAAATGTATGTTTTACGTTTGATTTAAATGATTTTAATAGACCTGGGCGACAATTTTTGTGCGGTCCTGGAGGGTAGGGTAGACTTGGTTTTTATTATGCAGCCTTTTGACTAAAAGCTTTTAAAGATCTTAGTTTCGGCTTGGACTTTAGCATCTGCTCGTGGGCCAGGAAATAATAAATAACAAAAAAGAGAAAATACATCACCATTGTTTTCTGCCTGATAATGATTCCCAAATTAGACATTACAAAGGTCATTGCAAAAGAACTCAGTAAGAACAATAACAGGCTCATTTTAACCTTTACAGGGGCAATCTTAATAAATTTGATGAAATTCCTCTTGAACAGCTTCACTACCAGTAAGAGATAGATAAGATTTTCAGCAGAAACGATAACTCCAAAGAATCCGGGTGCGTCAAAGAACAATGGCCTGAACCAAAAAGTGAAAAACTTCTCGAAAAGAGAATATTCGCTCATTGCTACCCCAGAGGTTGCCTGGCCTAAACTATCGGCCCTTTTATTGGTAAACGCAATAAAATCACCGATGAGGTCCTGAGAATTCCCAAGGTTTACCACTCCAAGAATCTGGTCCTTGAAAATTAAGAGCACTCCTGCAATTAGCCCGGTGTAAACCAGTTTCTTTTTCCATTCGATTTGCTTTTTACCAAGTAAGATTCCCAAAACCGCCACTACTGCAACGAGCAGGAAAATGTGGGGTCGAATACAAAATACCAAAAGGGAACCAAAAAAGAGCCCTTGCCAACGTTTTTCAGGATTCTTGACGGCATAGGCAAACATCATAAGTCCTAGAAATATTGGTGCACCTTTTCCCAATGAGGCTGTCCAGAAGTGCATATTTGGAAGGAATAGTAATAGTGGTAATAAGTTAATCTTTTTAAACACCTTGATGCTATGAGGAATATTTTCTCTAAAAATTAGGTATGCATATACAAAACCCAGATAACCAATCCAGGTGAAAAGTAACATCATCATTTCGTAGCTGAAACCGAGGTAGTTTATAAATGGATAGGATATAAAGTCTATGAAACCAGTTCCAGTTGTTGCAAAATCCAACCATTCTTTTCCTTCTCTTTGCGGAACTTTAAAATACCTATGTGAGTCTGATGGGTTAACCGAGGCATAGGTATAGTAAATAGCACCAAAGAGGAGGTGATAAAAAAATAGGCTGTTCATTAGCCTGAAAGAGAAAAAGGTATGTCTTCTCTTAAGACGCTTGAAAATCTCCTGGTTTAGCAGGTATAAAAATGGAATCAGAAATATAACTTGTGCAATATTTAAAAGCAGGTTTATATCGGTCAACATCTTTTTAATTTGGGTTCTTCCCCCTTAAACCAACTTTCTTACCACTTTTTAATTTTCTTTTCTTCAATGAAGTATAAAACACTCTTATAGAGGTTGTTGAATGGGGTTTTTAGTGGGTTTAAGCATTGTGAAAGAAAAGAAATCACACGTGGAGATGCTGCAAATTGGTGTGGAATTCCACAGTTTGTTGTAGAACTCCTTATGAGATTGAATATAACAGATGCTTAACAGCAGTTGTGATCGTAAATCCTTAATTTCAGTAAAGTATAATTAAAAAGTAATGATGATGAAAAAATTGCAATTAAATTTCGTTTGTAGTTTCCTCTTCGCTTTGTTATTTATTAGCACAGGGATTGCCCAGAGTGAAGATCAGGAACGATTAATAGATGACGCAGAAAGAGCTAAAACCGCTTTTGTAACCGATAACCCTGAGTTGGAAGAACTATTTGATATTTCTGCCGGATATGTAATCTTTCCCAATGTAGGAAAAGGAGCTTATATTTTGGGAGGAGCAGCCGGAAACGGTGTGGTTTATCAAAATGGAAATCTTGTTGGTTTTGCTGAATTGAGACAATTGGATATTGGGTTTCAGTTAGGCGGCCAGGCTTTTAGGCAGGCTATTCTATTTCAAACCCAATCTGAATTGAACAAATTCAAGGAAGGGAATTATAAGCTTTCCGGTAATGCATCTGTGGTAATAATTGAAGAAGGTAAAGCTAAAAGTGTAGAATTTGAAAACGGAAGAGCTATCGTGACCATGCCAAAGGCAGGAGCAATGATAGAAGTTTCTGTTGGAGGTCAGAAATTTGATTATAAAGACCTCAATTAAGAAATTCAATCTCAAAAAAAACCGGAATGTATTACATTCCGGTTTTTTTGTGTAAAAGCTTTAAAAGTTGAATCCAAGGCTAAACATAAATCTGTTGCCATCATCCCCCAGGTAATACCCGAAATTTGCAGTTAAAGCGTTAAAGCCATTTATAAAGATTGAACCTCCATAATTGTCATGCCAGTCGTTAGACTCTGCCTCATCACTCCATACTCTTCCGTAGTCATATCCGGCTGTTATCCCGAATCTAAGTGGAATAAAATCTGTTCGTACCTTTGAAAGTCCTACCCGAATATCGGTGCTGTGAAAAAAAGCAGTTTTCCCATTAAAACGTTCATTGCGATAGGCTCTAAGACTGTGGTTACCGCCCAGGGTAGCTCCGTGATAAAATTCATAATTATCCCCGAAGATCATTTCCCCGCCTACTTTGGTGGCCAGGGTAGCGATTCCGCTGGAATGAAGCGGATAATTTATACCTAAAGAAGGTTTAAGATAGCCGAATTTATTATTGTGCTCATCGATATTGGCCTTGTAGCCTGTGGTTAGACTAAAATCAAGTCCGCGGCTTGGGAAGGCGGGATTGTCCTGATTAAAATAACGGTAATAGATTTCGGCACCCCCGTATAGTTGATGGTTAAAAAGTTCGCTATTTTCATCAAAAGTCTGTCCTACAAATTCATTTTCGTTATAGGCTACTTCCATGGATTCCAGTATACCTTTCAGGTGAAAACTGCTACCACGATTATTTTCTCTTATCAGAGAAGGGGCAAAACTTATTTGCTGAATCCTCACCCGGTTAAAGTCCATATCCACCAGGTCTTCGTCATAAAAACTATCATTACCTGTTCCGAAGTAATTTAAGGTGTAATTGGGGCTGGTGTATTTTGCTTCAAGTCCCAGGTTCCAATTGGGGAAGATATGTGCAAATTCCCCGGTATATTCTGCAGAAAATCCATCGGTAGCAAAGAAATAATTAAGGGAAAGGCTGTGTTTTGCCGTGAAGGGGTTTCTGGCCAGGCCATAGGTGGTGTAGGTGTTCTTAACACCCATTTTAAAACCTGCATCGGGATCGAAGCCTATGCTGGGGAATAACACATTGGTTGAATGTTTGCGTTTCGTGGGATCATAGTTATTAATATCATAATTATCGGTAAGCATTTTGGAACCGGTCTTTCCAAAACTGTTCTTTTTACTTTTATAATCATAGATCTTTGTTTGGCGCGGATTATCAAAATTATAGGTATCATTGTTCTTGCCACCTACAATTTTAAGTTTAATCAGGTCATTTCCTTCTCCTTCTACTTTAAAATCGTCTTCACCTTCCAGGCCAAAGATCCATATCTCTTTGGTCTCTGAGGAAGAGTAGGCTCGTTTAAACTCTGAACCGTCACCTCCCTCTACCCGGATTTCAGTTATGCCATTAGGCTTTCGGGTTATAATAAATAAATCGTCCTTTTCGGTGGCGGTAACAATATCGTGTTGTGTAAGGAACTTATAATAGCGCTTAGCGATATCTTCTAGATTACCTCGTCTGGCTTTAAGAGCTTTTTTAATATTTTCTATGCTTGCATCCCGGGTGTCTTCGGGCAGTGCCGCAAACGCTGCCTCAATTTTTTCATCGCTCAAATTTTGCTGAATATATTTCACCTGTTCTTCCCATTCGGGCCATTTGGCATTTCTTATAAAAGCTTTGTCTAATGGATATGCTGCCTTGTTAAACCACTTTATATCGGCAAGATCTGGTTTAAAACTCTGAAAGGCTCTGGTTTCAGGAAAACCAAATTTCAACAATCTCACCATAAGGCCATCATATTTTGAAAAGGCCTGATCGCGATCCCTTGGAATTGGTTTGTACATTTTAACCGAATCGTTTTCTTTAAATTCGGCCCAGCGCCACTGGTCTTCGTGCCTGTCCCAATCTCCAATGAGCATATCGGCAAGCCGGGCGCGTATATAAGTGGGCTCGTGTACGTAAATGTTCTTGGTTTCTCTCAACTCAAGCAAAAGATCAGAAGTACTAAGTATATCATCAGCATTTCCAAAATCTTCAAACTCCTTATTGTGATCCCCAACGTGCTCTTCTAACATATAAAGCTTATCTCCATAATCTTCGTTATAGATATTCAGGTTTTCTTGCTTCGGAACATAATAAAGTTTTGGATTGGCGTGATAAATATCAAGGTCTTCCATGATATCATTAACTGCAAATGGCGCATATGGGTGGGCCGTGGTGTAAAAATCCTGTACGATTCGTTCTGCAACTGTGTTTTGCATATAATCGTAGATATAATGTCCCGGAATATTTCCCTGAATAAATCTGAGGGCACTTTTTCTGATTTCTCTTAGTGTAAATTCATTTTCATTGTCGTCGCGTAACCGAAGGGAACGCGATTGCCGACCTCCACCTTCATTGATGGCAACGGGGTTTCCCGGCAGCGTATCTATAAATAATACCGGTACTTCTATTTGTTTAGCATAAATTTGTCGGTAATGTTCACCCCATAATTTTTTGTAAGCATAAGACTTATTTACCTCTTTTTCGGTATAAACCGAAGCTTTGAAAGTAGCTCCAAAATCTTCTTTGGAATGATAAGTAACCTCCTCCTCACTAATTCTCTCCCGCTTGATAGTCTGAGTGTGCAAAAGCTGTGGTCCCGAAGCCGTAGCCTCGTAAAATTCTACCTTTGAACTGCCATCTTTATAAACATTTAGTTTAACGAACCCGGTTTTCTTTGAGGCAAAATCCTTATCGCCTTCAGGTTTTGATCTTTGGAGTTTACCTAAGGCCCCACTTATGATCTGGGGGGTATTGTCATCTTCTATATATTGCAGATTTCTGTCGTTTCCAGAAACAAAGATCACATCTTCAAACTGTCGGGAGAGGGTTTCCAGCCTGTTACGTAATTCTTGCCGTAGTGGATTTTGGTAGGATTGCTCGGTAAAACCGGCAATTTTATTGATAAAACCATGCCGGGTGTTAGACATTACAGGATGGTGAATACTCACAATTATAGTTTTTCCCTGCTCATCTTTTAATTCATCTTTAAATTCAATAAAAAACTGCTCTCTGGTTTTGATCTCGCATTTATCGTTAATGTATGGATGATTGTCCCATTCTTCCAGAAACCATTGTGAATCTACCATCACCAGGCGAACATCATCGTTTAGATCCTCCCCTTCAATAGGGCAGCCATCATTAGGCCAGAATTCTGCTTCGCTGTTATCCTGAAGAAAAGACTCCATATCGTCCAGGTTTTGGTGGCCTTCTTTGTTCCATTCGTTTACGCCAGGGGTGTAAATGATATTACCGTTGAAACCTTCCAGAGGTTTCATAAGTCTTTCTTTTAAAAAATCTTCTGTTTCTTTACGATCTTTCTTTTTTGGCGGATAACCTCCTTTTGGGGTAATATTTCCTACAATAACAACTGAAGCTTCCTTATCAGATTGTGAAGCCTCATTTATTTGCTTCAGAATTAATCCTGAAGAGTGGGAATCATCAATTCCTGTATTTGCAGTAAAATAAACCGAATGGGAAATTTTCTTATTATTCTGGATCTCCTGGGCAGAAGAGTTTATAAAAAATAGAACCATCACGTGGCATAACAGGGCTTTACCAGGGGTCTTAGTAATCCTAAAAAATCGGTTTTTCATAGATTCAGAGCTTGAATTAATCGAGGTCAACTTTAACATTTTTCAAGTTTCAGAAAAAAATTTCTGCAATCCATAAATTTTAACTGATTATAACATTTTAAAATATTGGTCTTTAAATTTTAATTTAAACTATAAACTTTAAATAATTCGGAATCCAAAGCCCTTTTAAGCGAGTGAAGTACAATTCGTTAACACAAATATGCACTGCTGAAAAAAGCGTGGAATTAATTGATAATTCTTATCTTCACCCACCCTAAATAAAAAAGCTCATGCATAGTAAATCTTATCTGATTTTAACCACGATTGTTTCAGCCCTGGGAGGTTTATTGTTCGGTTATGATACCGGAGTAATAAATGGCTCCCAATATTATTTCAGCCAGTATTTTGATCTTGATGCCGTGATGAAAGGTTGGGTTGTTGGAAGTGCCCTCCTGGGATGTTTTGTAGGTGCAATAATCGCCGGACCTATTAGTAATTTTATGGGGAGAAAGTATTCACTTATCCTCTCAAGTATACTCTTTTCTCTCTCGGCCTGGGGCTCTGGCCTTCCCGATTTCCTTCCGCAGTCGGTGTCTTTACTGGTGGTGTTTAGACTAATTGGGGGGTTGGGAATAGGACTTGCTTCTATGAATGCGCCCACTTATATCGCAGAGATCGCCCCCGCAAAAATACGAGGTACCCTGGTTAGTTATTATCAACTGGCCATCGTAATTGGCTTTTTTGTAGTTTTTCTGGCTACCTATTTCATAGGAAGTTCTGCTACAGAAGCTGAAAATATTGAAAACGGCTGGCGATATATGCTCTGGTCTGAACTTATCCCCAGTCTCTCCTTTTTAATCCTTCTGTTCTTTGTGCCTAAGAGTCCGAGATGGCTGGCCTTAAAAGGATTGAAATCCCAGGCCTTAGAAGTGCTTACAAAAATTCACGGGAAAGAGGTGGCTAATATTGAAATACAGGAGATCGAGAAATCCCTGAAGAAAGAAAAGAGCGGCTTGAAAGTGAACATTTTTGCCAAAGGGATATTTTCTATTATAGTGATAGGGACTGTGCTCTCAGCCCTACAACAATTTACAGGAATTAATGCCGTGCTTTATTATGGTGCCGATATTTTTGAGAAAGCCCTTGGCTTCGGAAAAGAAGATGTACTGGCACAACAAATTCTGTTGGCGGGGGTAAACCTTGTCTTTACCTTTGTTGCGATGGCTACCGTAGACCGCTTTGGAAGAAAACCTTTACTCTATATAGGTTCTGTTGGGATGATGGTTGGTTTTCTCCTGTTAGGAGTTTCCCTAATGACCGGAAATGTTGGTCTTGTTTCCCTAATTGGGGTGCTATTGTTTGTAGCAGCATTTGCAATGTCTATGGGACCAGTGGTATGGGTGATTCTTTCCGAAATGTTCCCTAATAAGATTAGATCTATTGGGATGTCTATTGCCGTAGCGGCACAGTGGGCAGCCAACTATGTAGTGTCACAGTCCTTTCCAATTGTTGCTGAAAGTGATTTAAACAATAGTGATTTCTGGAGTGGATCTTTACCTTATTTTATCTTCTCCTTATTTATCCTGGCGATAATATTTTTTACAATGAAATATATCCCGGAAACAAAAGGGAAATCTTTGGAGGAGTTGGAAGATATGTGGGATATTCCTGAAGAATTGAAAAAGGCCTAAGGTTTGAAATATAATTCAATTAAAAAGCACTGCCGTTTTAGGTGGTGCTTTTTAATTTAGGTTTCTTCTTTCAATAAAGAATCGCTTTAATAATGCTGAAGCTTCTTTTTCGAGAACCCCTTGTTTTACCTGAGTTTTGGGATGAAGTTTCACCCCATTTTTACGGTAACCACGCTGTTGGTCTTCAGCCCCGAACACCAGTTTAGATATTTGACTCCAGTAGAGAGCTCCTGCGCACATCTGGCAGGGTTCCAAAGTGACATACATCGTACAATTAATTAAATATTTTCCGCCTAAAAAATTGGCTGCTGCGGTTATAGCCTGCATTTCGGCATGAGCAGTTACATCGTTTAAGGTTTCGGTTAAATTGTGGCCGCGGGCGATTATTCTGTCGTTAATTACCACCACGACTCCTACAGGTATTTCTCCTTTATCATAAGCAATTTCAGCCTCTTCAAGGGCTTTTCGCATAAAGTATTCGTCGTCAAAGGGACTGAGCATTATTCCAGTATTTTTTCGAAAGATAAAAATAATAGAGCGTTTGTATTTAAAATGCTTACCATAATTACAAATTCATAACTTAACTTTGCGCGCATGGCAACACCTTTATTAAATACAATAAACAGCCCAGAAGACCTGCGAAAACTGCCACAGGAAGACCTTTTTGGTTTGGCTGCAGAGCTTCGTAAATTTATTATAGACATTGTTGCCACCAAAGAAGGTCATCTTGGTGCCAGCCTTGGGGTGGTGGAGCTTACTATTGTTCTGCATTATGTATTTAATACCCCGGAAGACCTCCTAGTATGGGATGTGGGGCACCAGGCCTACGGCCATAAGATTCTAACAGGACGCAGGGATCAGTTTCATACCAACCGACAATTAGGCGGAATTAGTGGATTTCCGAAGCGCTCAGAGAGTATTTTCGATACTTTTGGTACGGGACATTCTTCTACCTCTATATCAGCCGCACTGGGAATGGCTATTGCTTCAAAACTTGAGGGAAATAAGGAAAAACAACATATCGCTGTGGTAGGCGATGCATCGATAGCCAGTGGAATGGCTTTCGAAGGACTCAATCACGCCGGGGTGACCGATGCTAATTTATTGGTTATCCTAAATGACAATGCAATAGGGATTGACCCCAGTGTAGGAGCTTTAAAACAATACCTTACCCGGGCCAGGGTGGGCTATAAACCCAAACAGGATAATATATTTGAAGCGCTTAACTTTCAGTATTTTGGACCGGTGGAAGGTCATGATATTTCTGGTTTAATAAAAATTCTCAGGAAACTTCAGAAGATAAAAGGACCTAAATTCCTGCATGTGGTTACCACCAAGGGAAAAGGTTTAAAAAAGGCTGAAGAAGACCAGGTGAAATATCATGCTCCGGGTAAATTTAGCCCTGAGACCGGGGAGCTTTTGCCTAAAGGAACAGAAAATTTACCCTTAAAATACCAGGATGTTTTTGGACTTAGCCTTGTGGAACTTGCTGAAAAAAATGAGAAAATTATAGGGATCACCCCGGCTATGCCCACGGGTAGCTCTCTTAAATTTATGATGCAGGCTTTCCCAGATCGGGCCTTTGATGTTGGGATTGCCGAACAACACGCGGTAACTCTTGCTGCCGGAATGGCTACGAGAGGGTTTCGGGTTTTCTGTGCGATCTATTCTACTTTTCTGCAAAGGGCTTATGATCAGGTTATCCACGATGTTGCCATACAGAATCTCCCGGTTATATTTTGTCTTGATCGTGCAGGCCTTGTAGGTGAGGATGGAGCGACCCACCACGGAGTGTTTGATATCGCCTATCTGCGGGGGATTCCGAATTTGATTATTGCTGCTCCATCCAATGAAATTGACCTTCGAAATCTGCTTTATACCGCCCAATTAAAACTAGATTCTCCCCTTGTAATTCGATATCCGCGGGGCAGGGGTCAATTGACAAACTGGAGGCAAGCTTTTGAAGAATTAGAGATTGGGAAAGCTAGCTGTCTAAAAGAAGGCAGAGAAGTTGCTGTGCTGAGTATTGGGAATATGACCAAAAATTCTAAACTGGCTATAGAGGCTCTTAAGCCTGAGCATAAAGATAAGGTGGGGCATTTTGATATGCTTTTTGTAAAACCTTTGGATGAAGCATTACTTCATAGGGTTTTTCAGAAATACAAAAGTATTATTACCGTGGAAGACGGGGTTGTGAAAGGAGGTTTTGGAAGTGCGGTTTTGGAATTCGCTGCGAAAAACAGTTATCATATGGAAATCAGGTGTTTAGGGATTCCTGATGAATTTATTGAGCATGGTAGGCTGGATGAATTACAAGAAAAGTGCGGAATAAACGTTGAAAATATACGTGAGGTGATTTTATCTCAACTCTGAATTTTTTATTTTTGCGAATCCGAATAATCCGAAGAATCCAAATTATCCAATGAAAATCCAAATCCTGAGTTTTTTGGCGTGCCTTTTTGCGCTAAATGCTTCTGCCCTGTCGTTATATCAAACAATTCCCGATACCATAAAACCATCTGATACTATTAAAGTTGTAAAACCTGAACCGGTTCAGGATACACTTTCGGTGGTTTTGGATACCATAAGCTTGGAGCCTCCAATGGTTGTTTTCTGGACCGAAAAGAATGCAATAGGCCTAAACCTTAACGAAGTGGCTTTTATAAACTGGAACGCCGGGGGGAACAATTCCATATCTGCCCTTGTACACGGAAATTTTGAAAGAAACTATAAGAAAAAATTGCTTTCCTGGAAGAATCGTGTGTCCTTTAAATATGGATTAAACGCCCAGGAAGGACGGGAGGTGCGAAAGACCGATGATGAATTTAGATTGAATTCTTCTTTTGGGTATCGTAAAGACTCGCTTTCCAATTGGTATTATTCGGCTAAATTCGATTTTAATACTCAAATTGCTAATGGGTATAAATACCCCGAAACCGATAAACCGATCTCCAAATTTATGGCGCCGGGGTATCTCTTTTTAGGTGTTGGTAGTCAATATTCAAGTAAGGATGAATCTCTGGATGTTTATATCTCCCCGCTTACCCAAAAATCTACTTTTGTCCTGGACCAGCGCCTCGCAAATGAAGGGATGTTTGGGGTGCAGGAAGCACAATATGATGATCTCGGGAATTTGGTTGAAGAAGGAGAAAACGTGAGAACAGAAATAGGGTTTTTGGTAACCAGTAATTTTACTAAAGAGATAATTACCAATGTGAAATTGGAAAACAGGATAAGTTTATATTCAGACTACCTCAATAAATTCGGAAATGTAGATGTGGACTGGGAGGTAAATGCCGACCTTAAGGTAAATGATTTCATAAGAGCAAATATTGGTACGAATCTGCGGTATGATGATGATGTAAAATATAAGGAAGATACCAACGGAGACGGCGAGCTGGAAACTTTTGGTCCCCGGGTGCAGTTCAAACAGTTACTAGGTATTGGCCTAATCTATGAATTCTAAGCCTACAGGCTTAATCCCTTATACCTTTCAAAGGAGGCCACGGTTAATCCGTCGGTTAGTGATGCGGTATAAGAACATATTTCCATAAGTATTTTATATACCGAGGTTTCCTCCTGCAAGTGCTGAAGCTTAGGCACCGATTTTAGTACAAGTTTGTTGAAGTTCGAACTCTCCTCTTCCTGAGTCGGTAAAAGAGCTTTTGTATAAGTATCCAGAAGATATGAAAGCATCTTATAGCCGGCAATTTCTTTGTTGATCACTTCTTCGCTCTGGTATATGCGCTCAATGCTTATTTTTATAATGTCTTTGATCTGTGCTTCATAACCGCTTTTGTCAAATAAGGCCTGGTGGAAGTTTCCTGCCAGAATAGCTTCTTCGTTTTGTAAAAAGGTCTCCACGGCTTCAGATATAAGAGTGTTTATTGCCAGTGCCCGTAGATAGGCAAGCCTGTCTGAAGTATTTTGGAGTGTATTGTATTTCTGAGTGTTGATATTGTTTTTAACTAGTTTTATAAGGTATTCCAGGGCATAATCTTCATCTATGAGTCCTAAATTAATACCGTCTTCAAAATCTATAATGGTATAACAAATATCATCGGCTGCCTCAACCAGAAATGCCAGGGGATGCCTCGCATAACCCAAATTTCCATCTTTCCCTGTTTGAATTAGTCCTAATTCCTGGGCCAACTCCTGAAAGCTGTCGCGCTGCAACTGGAAAAAACCGAATTTCTTATCGGCGATATTAGAGGTGGGTTTATGCGGAAGGGACTCTTTAGGATATTTGGTAAAAGCCCCAAGAGTGGCGTAAGAAAGTCGGAGCCCACCGGGGATTCCCGGTCTTGTTTCGGTTAGAATTTTAAAACCATTAGCATTTCCTTCAAATTTTACCAGGTCGCGATATTCTTTTTCTGTAAGTTGTTCTTTGAAGCGTTTGCCTTTATCATGACTAAAATATTCGCCAATCGCCTTTTCTCCTGAATGCCCAAAAGGCGGGTTTCCAATGTCATGAGCCAAAGCCGCCGCTGCCACGATAGCACCAAAATCATTCATTTTGTAACCATGAATTGTTTCCAGATGCGGGTGTTTCTCAAGGATCTTCTGTCCTGCCAGACGTCCCAGGGAGCGACCTACCACAGAAACTTCTAGGCTATGAGTAAGGCGGGTATGAACAAAATCGGTTTTAGAAAGAGGGATAACCTGGGTTTTATCCTGTAAACTCCTAAATGCAGAAGAGAAGATTATGCGATCATAATCTACTTCAAAGCCAAGGCGGGTTTCATTTTGTTCTTTTCTAAGGCGTTTATTGGTGTCTCCAAAGCGTTTTAAGGAGAGAAGATGTTCCCAGTTCATCATTTGTGTTGGTGTTTGAGCTCAGTAGGTTGCGCAGTCTGGTCAAAAATAATAATTCCAAAGACTTCCGGGGCTGGAATTAAGGCTTATTTTCGTTTGTTTTTAAAGGGAATTGAATTTTAGGAGAATCTTGATTAAAATTAAAACCGGGGGGTGTTTTAATAATAGCTCAAAAAACGCCACGTTGGGGGTCGTAGCGTTTTTGAGGCATTACAAATCAGTTTTAAAACTGATTTTATCAGAATCTTTATCTATTTTCTTTCCTGCCTGTTGAAATTTGCCTACACGTTGTTCGGCCAGGCTCGGTCGTCTGTCTGCTTGATCAGATGTTTCTTCTGTATTCTTTTTACAACCAAATTTTTCAAAAAGATTATCGCTAAGCAATTTTAGGTACTGCTCCATATGTTCCACGGGCATTCCTATTAGATTAACCGGTAAACTTTGTAAGAGAAAATCTCCTATTAAATTTTCTGTCTCCAGGATGATTTCTCTTATTTTTTCAGGAGAGATATCTTTTTTGATCTTTTCTGAATAGAGGTGTATGGCCAGGTCACGGTGATAGATTTTATCCCGTGAAATGAGTTCACAATAATAGTTGAATCCCGATAGGTCTTTACGTTTTTTAATCCATAAAAGGGAAGAAAGTGCTGCCGGAAAGAAAATTGCATTCAAGGCAGCAGAAGCAACCAGGGCTTCGGCCAGGGAACCTGAACCTGTCCAGTTTTTGATGCGATTTTCAACAATTTTTAACTGCGGATTAATTTCAGAAAAAAGCCTTTCTTCGGTCTTTGGTCTTTTCAAAAAAGCTCGGGTGAGCATGGAAAAACTTTCGACGTAAACATTTTCTGAAACTGCCTGAAAATCAAAACAGAAGTTCGCTTCGGGGGTATCCCCCTTAAGTTTTCGGGTTATATTCCGGGAGGCAAGGTTTTGAGAACCGGCAAGGAAGGCCATTAAGTTCCTCAGGAAATGAACCTCGTTGGTGTTTAACTTTTGTACTTTAATTTCCAGTTTATGGTCGGAAATATCGGTGTGTGGTGTCCAGAAACGGGACGCCATTTTTTTATACCAATCCCAAATATCGTGGTGTTTAACAGGGAAAATGATGAAACGATTTTTATCGTCTTTCAGCGTGGTTTCCTGCAGGGATTTTGACATATTTTTTGGTGCGAACCTTTTTGGTTTCCAGGCTCACGACAAATATGATGAAATGTTTTGAAAATCAGCTAAATAAAGTTTAAACGTTTTCAACAAAGTTTTCAACACGCTGGCTTGATAAACAGTCTGAAATCTCCCTTATAGCAGTTGTTTCTCTCGAATTACCCCATAAATGTTGATAAATAAAGAATGAAACAAGTGTTAAAACTGATCAATAGGCAGGTGAACAGGATTAATTTTGAAAATTTTATTTTACTAAATATTAGCGAACCACTTTTCAAACTGGTGCCCAAGTATGGGAACCGGTTTTGTTTTGTAATTAACTGCATTAATTAGCCCCATAATCCATAAATACAGCAGGAATATGGAACCCAGAAAACTTAATATCCAACCTAAAATAGGGATCATTCCTATAATGAAAAGGCCCAGGCTAATTAATACCAGGCCCAGGGATTGTTTAATATGAAACGTGGCAAATTCATCTCTTTTATCATTATTCAAAATAAAAGCTATCACCAGTCCGATTATTGTTAAATAAGCAATTATGGCTATTGTTTTCGGATCAAAAGTGCCTTTAGTTTCGTTGGTATGTGCGTTTGTGTTTTCCATGGTTTCCGGTTTTTTATTTGGCTGCACCTAAGGCTGCATAGTTTTCTTTAGTTATAGTAAAAGATTTTTGCTCCAACCCGGTACAACGCATATTCACATTCCGGTCGGGGTTTTTCTTGTCTAGCATTTGCATTTCCATCATTAAAGCATCGCCGTCTTCCAGCCAGTTAGCATTCCAGCCTTTTGGGATATTGCTATTTTTATCACTGTACATATTGGCAAAACTAATAGGTGCTTCTTGTGTGAGGTAGAAGGTGAATTTGTGTTCTTCGGTTTCGGTTTCATAGCCCTGGCATTCATAGCCCAGGATGTTTTTTGTTCCTATTTTCTTTAATTCTGAATTTTCATAGGGATTGGTATCGTCTTCGGGATTGGTAAGATCTTCTATTTTGCTGGCGGTTATAAAATTATTGTCGCCCGATGAGAAATACATAATACTGAGTTTCCTGTCCATATCCAGTACCATAAACATGCCTTCGGCTTGAGGCATACGCATCCCAAAATAAGGGGCGTTTTCTTCTAAAAGATAGGTCATGTCTACCTTCCCATCTTTAGTTTCCATATTTAACTGATACTCCCAGTTAAAATTATAAGCGTTTGGAACTTCGCTAATATCAACGCGATTGGCACCCATGGGGATCGGACTATTTTTTAAGTCGGTCTCCCACATTTTATTGAGGGACTTATTGGCTTCATGCGCCGCCTTGTCTGAAATATTTTCTGTTACCGCATGTTCAACCTTTTTCTCAACTTTTTCCTTTAATTTTTTTAAGAACTGGGCCTCCATAGTGGAGATACAAAAGAGAAGTGAGAACCCCAGGAAGATTAATTTTTTCATGATTTTAAATTTTAGATTATAAAATAAATTGTTGGCCTTTAAGATTAAGGGTAGGGGCAAAATCTAAAATAGGTAGGGCTATGTAAGTACCGAAGTAGGGATAGATTCGGTTTGTATTGGGGCGAAAAATCGAAAGTTGAAGATAAGAAAATATTTCAGAACAAGAAAATAAGATGCTGAAAAACAGGGCTTTAAGGCTTATTTTTCCTTTTGGATTTGTTGTGCGGTTTCTTCGAGCTCCTCGTACCAGTCTTCCCCAAATTTCCTGATTAATGCATCTTTAGTGAATTTATAAATGGGCACCTGGAGCTCTTTACCCAAACTGCAAGCATCATCACAAATATGCCAGTGGTGATAATTTACAGCAGAAAACCGGGAATATTCCTGTACTCTTACCGGATAAAGGTGGCAGGAAACGGGTTTTTTAAAATCGATAAGACCCTCGTTATGGGCTTTCTCTATGCCACAAAGGGCGGTGCCTTTATAGTCGAAAGTGACATAAGCACAATCGGCGCCTTCGATAAGCGGGGTTTCGAGTTCGCCGTCCTCTGTGGTAATATAGGTTCCCTGGGTTTCGATGGCTTCTACGCCTTCTGGTCTAAGAAAAGGCTTAACTTTTGGATAAATCTTTTCCATAATTTCACGTTCCTCTGGTTCTACCGGGGCACCGGCATCTCCGTCTACACAACAGGCCCCTTTGCAGGCCGAAAGATTACAAACAAAATCTTTGTTGATAATCTCTTCTGAAACTATGGTGTTCTTTATCTGAAACATGCGGCAAAGATAATTGATGAAATTAGTTTCTGAAAAAATCTATGAAAAAATAAATGTATTAATCTATTAAGGAAAAGCGTAGGCTGCCATCTGCCTGTCTCGCGGAACTAAAAAAGATGATAAATTCTATTTAAAATCGGATGGAAATTACAAGGGAAAACTTTATAAAGAATTAATAAACAAAACCTTGGCAGCTTGTTTTTTAAAATTACTTTTGCACAAAATTTTTCAAATCCGGAGTTATGTGGAACCAATTAGACCTAAAGCAGATCTTTACCGCGGGAATGATACTTTTTGCGGTAATTGATATAATTGGGAATATCCCGATTATTATAGACCTTCGCAAAAAAGTTGGTCATATTCAAAGTGAAAAGGCCTCTATTGTAGCGGGAATTTTAATGATCGTATTTTTATTTCTGGGGAAAGAAATACTTAATTTAATCGGCATCGATGTAAATTCTTTTGCGGTTGCAGGTGCTTTTATATTGTTCTTTCTGGCTTTAGAAATGATCCTTGGTATCAGCCTGTATAAAGACGATGAGCCCGAGACGGCTTCTATTGTACCCCTGGCTTTTCCGTTAATTGCGGGGGCGGGTACAATGACTACTCTGGTTTCTATTCAGGCTGAATATGAGACCATTAATATTATTGTGGCCATCTTACTCAACCTAATCGTTGTTTATGCAGTGCTGAAAGCTTCAGCCAAAATTGAAAGAATTTTAGGAAGCCAGGGTATTAGTGTAATTAGAAAGGTATTTGGCGTGATATTGCTGGCTATTGCCGTTAAATTGTTCGCCACTAACATTCAGAGTTTATTTGTATGAAAATTTTAATTTACAGTATTATTTTACTTGCTTTAGTCCTTATTGGCTATAGTTCTACTATCCTTGATTTTCATAACTTATTGGAGGGAGATAGTGCCAAAGCTGGAATGGCAATTATTGCCAGTTTATGCGTTATCGTGTTAATGATTATTCTTCTGCTCTCCCGTAAAATCCATAAGAAACAACACGAATAATCTAGGATTTTGAGGTGATTATAATTGGCGGAGGAGCTGCAGGATTGTCTTGCGCTTTAATCCTGGGATCTGCACAGGATAAAGATTTTGCAAGAGATAAAAACGTGGGCATAATTATGCACCAAAAAACCTCACATCTGCAAACAGCCCTTCTTAATAATGTGCTGGGTCTTCCTGCTGGTACCCCGGGGGCTAAGATCCTAAAAGATGGTCCAAAGCATTTAGCAGAGAACTATCCCGGAGTGGTACAGATCCAGGGGGAAAAAGTAAAGGAAATTGAGTCTCAGGATGAAGGCTTCAGCGTAAAAACCAATAAGAACTCTTATTCGGCTAAAAAAGTGGTAATCGCCGTAGGCTATACTAATACAATAACTATAAAAGGTCTTGAGGAATATATTATTCCGCATAAAAAAACAAAGCCAGATAAAAATCGTATTCAGCTTAAGAATGAAGATCACCTGGTGAAATCAGGTTTATACGTTGCCGGTACCCTTTCTGGCTGCCGAAGTCAGTTTGCAATTGCTTGCGGAAGCGGAGCCAGTGTAGCTACCGATATCTTATCCGAGTGGAACGGGGAACATACTAAAATTCACGATAAATTAGTCTAACAGGAAATATCCGATGAGCATAAGCGGTACCGAAATGAACATCAGGATTATGAAAGCGCGGTGTAATTTTTTGTAAAGCAGTGCTATTTTAAGTTTTTTGGTAAAATCTAAATCGGGATGATTGGAGATCTGGTGTTTGATACATTTATCAGAAACATTGGAACTGGTAACAAGTATTTCCTTCTGAAGAAATAATAAAGCACTGTTATCCAACAACCTGAAGCTTACAGCGATTATGAAGAAAAACAGGGGGGATACAATAAGGAAAATTACGAAATTTTCATAGAGTTCGTTCACTGATGCAATTTATTGTTTTTTCTCAGACAATTCAATTACTTTTTCAATTATTTTATCTCCATTATTTATCAATTTCTCAAAAGCGTCTGTGCCGTAGAGCTGTGCGGCCATTGTAGCTTTCAGGTATTTTTTAAGGACATCTTTATACCGGTAAACCCTCACGTTGATATTTTCGGTTCTTCCAAACTGAAGGAAATCCCGAATCATTTCGTCACTAATTTCTATTTCCTGGTTAAAATCTTCTTTGGCAAGAGCATTATAGAATTTTCGGTTTTTTTCCAATTCATCAAATATAAAACGGCTCATCATGCCACTTTTATGCATCAGGATAATATTTTCCATTTCGGCATTGGTATCCCGGCCCACAAACACATCGGGGATAATACCACCGCCGCCGTAAACCACTTTGCCTTCGGGGGTTTCATACCTTAACGAATCGTTTACCTCTATGCTGTCTATACTTTTAAATTCCCCGTTTTCATACCGGTGAACATAGTCCTTAAAATAGGTTTCGTTTCCGTTGTCATATGGTTTTTGAATAGAGCGTCCGGTAGGGGTGTAGTACCTTGCAATTGTAAGTCTCACTGCGCTGCCATCTCCCAATTCCATTTCCCGTTGTACAAGTCCTTTCCCATAAGATCGTCTTCCTACAATGGTGCCTACATCGTTATCCTGAAGCGCTCCTGCAACCACTTCGCTGGCCGATGCAGAATTCTCATTTATAATAACATACACGGGAGCATTTTCAAAATCGCCTTTGCGATTGGCATAGGTCTCTTCAATAGCGCCACTTTTATTTTTGGTGTAGAGTATAAGTTTGTCGTCTTCGAGAAACTCATCAGCGATATTGATTGCTTCGGAAAGATAGCCGCCGGGATTGTCGCGAAGATCCAGCGCGATTTCTGTAGCCCCTTGCTTTTTAAGCTTTTCAAGACTTCTTCTGAATTCTTTAAATGTGGTTTCTGCGAAGCGGTTTATCTTAATATAGCCTAACTTATCCGTAAGCATATAAGCAGCATTTACACTTTTAATTGGGACTCTTCCCCTGCGAACATTAAAGGTAAGCAGGTCTTTTATGCCCTGGCGGAGTACTTTTAAGGTTACCTTCGAATCTTCTTCCCCTTTGAGGTACCTGGTAAGTGAGTCGTTGCTTATATTCTTGTTGAAGAGCTGAGCATCATCTGCATAAAGAATGCGGTCTCCTCCACGAATTCCTAATTTTTCGCTGGGGCCACCTTCCAGGGCCTGAATAACCACCACCGTATCGTTTACATTATAAAAACTCACGCCAATACCCACAAAATCTCCCTGCATATTTTCGGTCACATTGGCATATTCGGTTTGAGGAATATAAACTGAATGGGGATCGAGGTTTTCCAGGATCTTGTTTACCGTAATATCAACAATGCTGTCGGTGTTCACATCGTCAACATATTCATAATCTATGTAATCTATAAGTTTGTTGAGTTTTTCCTTCCTGGGATTGGAAGAGAATAAACCTTCGGAAGAAGAGGAAAAGTTAAGCTGGGTCCCGAGAAATATTCCCAGGGCACAGGCCATTGCCAGTAACATTGGCGTATATATTTTGTAATTTCCTTTCAATCTTCCAGATCGTTTATTTGTTCAAGTTCCACTCCTGCTCTGCTTAAGAACTCCAGGCCTGAGTTGTCTTTGTAATCAATATGATAAACCAGGCGGGTAATTCCCGACTGATGAATAAGTTTGCTACACTCTTTACACGGAGACATGGTAATGTACAAAGTTGCACCCTGGCAGGATTGGGTAGAGCCCGCTACTTTTAAGATAGCATTGGCTTCGGCGTGTAAAACGTACCATTTGGTGTATCCTTCGTCATCTTCACAATAGTTCTCAAAACCGCTGGGAGTTCCGTTATAGCCATCAGAGATTATCATTCTATCTTTAACAATAAGTGCGCCAACCTGTTTGCGATTGCAATGAGAAAGTTTGCTCCATTCCCGGGCTATTCTTAAATAAGCCTTGTCAAACTTAAGTTGTTTTTTCTTATTCATAGTATTCAGACTAATAACCCATTGGGTTTTAAAATGTTGTGAATGTGATTAACTGGCTAATTTATTAAATAGCCAGAAAATTTTCCTGGAGTATGGGCAAAATAATTCCTATAACTATAGAAGAGACCACCAGCACCCAGTCCCGCTTCGAAACCTGGAAGACATTCTGGGCGATAAAAGCAAGAATCATCACAGCAAGTACCACGATAATTTGTGCAGATTCTATTCCAAGAGCAAATTCTAAAAGGGGGAGGAAATAGCTGTCGGTATTAGAAGCTACCATCTTAAAATAACTGGAAAAACCGAGTCCGTGTATCAACCCGAAAAAAATCGTAGTAAAAAACAGCAGGTTTGCATTTTTATTGCGCTCTTTCCGTCCAGCGGTAAGTACGTTATAGATAGCTGTAACAATAATAGTGACAGGGATTAAAAGCTCTACCCAGCCTGGGTCTACTTTTACAATTTCATATACCGAAAGAAAAAGAGCCAGGGTGTGACCTATGGTAAAAAGAGTTACCAGCCAAACGATCCTTTTCCAGCTGGTAAAACTGTATGCAGCTACCAGAACGATAAGAAAGAGTATATGATCGTAGGCCTGCCAGTCCAGAACGTGTTCCAAACCAAGCCTGAAGTACAACCAAAATTGGGACATAATATTAGGGTTATGAAGTGTCCGAAAGTACAATATATTGGCTAAATGACAAAAAGTGCCGGAATGATAATATTCTGAAAATAAGAGAGATTATTCCAAGCGCTCCCTCCACCTTAAGATTATATGTTATAAATGCTCAAAAGGGACATTTTCCTGACTATATCGTGAACAATAATAAGCGGCTTATATAGACCGGGTTGTTCTCTTCCTACAAAATGATGGACTAAAACAATATTTCCTTCTCCTTAAAAGATTTATTTGTTTTGGAAACTTGAACTATACTTTTTGATTGTTATTCCCTATTGAATTGGTGAAAGTTAGGCTTTTAAATCTATTAGATTAAGTATCTTTATTATATGCAAAATTAGATATGGAAGCTACCAGTTTTGATTTCTGGATGTTCGCAGCAGGCCTCGGAATATTTCTTTTCGGGATGCATCATCTTGAGCAAGGGCTTAAAGGTTTAACCGGCAAGGCATTTAGAAAATTGCTCCAGCGTTTTACCAACATGAGCTGGAAAGGAATAATAACCGGAACCATAGTGACTGCCATTTTACAGAGCAGCTCTATGGTAACCCTGTTGGTCCTGGCTTTTTTGGGTGGGGGAATGATAGGCTTAAAGAATTCTCTTGGAGTGGTGTTAGGGGCCAACCTGGGAACTACTTTCACAGCCTGGATGGTGGCTGCCCTGGGTTTTAAAATGAATATTGCCGATTTTTCTTTTCCTTTCCTGGCCGTGGGGATATTAAGCTATCTGTTCTTTAATTCCAGACCGGTTCTTAAAAGCCTCGGCGGTTTTCTCGTTGGTTTTGGGCTGCTTTTCCTGGGGCTAGATTATATGAAGGACTCTATAGAAAGTATCGCGACCCAGGTAGATATGACTAAAATTGCGGTTTATGGCCTGTGGGCTTTTCTTTTAACCGGAATCGTAATTACTGCTATCTTACAATCAAGCTCAGCCTTAATAGTGATTATTTTAAGTGCGCTAAATGCCCAGCTTATTGATATTTACCAGGCCGTCGCGCTAATAATTGGTGCTAATATTGGTACTACGGCTACCATGATTATCGGCTCCCTGGGTGGTACCGCCGATAAAAAAAGATTGGCAATTGCTCACCTGATTTTTAATCTGGTCGCCGGCATCTCTATTTTTTTCTTTATAGAGGAACTGGTGAATCTCACCTATTCTTTTTTTGGTATAGGAGACCCATTGATGGAATTGGTCCTGCTGAATACTCTTATCAACCTCTTCGGAATTCTTTTGTTTTACCCTTTTCTTAAGCCATTCACTAAGTTTCTTAAAAGCCTTTTCGCTAAAGCCGTTCCCAGGGGAGAAACCTTATTCGTTAAAAATATTCCTACTGAAGTTCCCGACGTAGCCATAAAAGCACTTGATAAAGAGCTGGATCAAATATTCCTTTATACTGAAGAGTTTATTCTCGATTGTTTTCAACTGGGAGCTAAAGATAAGAATAGAGAATCCCAATGGAAAAAAATATTCAGCAGCGCCACAAACCTCACCAGGAAATACGAGAAAATAAAGCGTTTGGAAGATGAGCTCACCGTTTATTACGCCCAACTCCAGGAGAAAAATCTTAGCATTGAGCAGGCCCGGCAACTTACGGCTGGTATGATGGGCTTACGATCTATGATCTATGGGGCTAAAGATATTAAGGATGTCATGCATAACATCAGGTTTATTCTGGATAGTGATGATAAACTGGGAACCGAAATTCTTAAACGTTTAAGTAGGCATATGAGTCTTCGATTAAAGGAAATTCATGAATTTATAATTGCCGGGGAGATTGCCCCGGAATTGCAAGCCAGCCTTCCTGCCGGCTGGTTAAAGGAAAACGAAGTGTTTTATAATGAGACCATAAGCTACCTGTATGAGCATTTAACCCACCGGGGCAAAAATGCGGTACCCTTTTCTACCTTAACCAATGTGATCAAGCAAAGTCATTCTTCAATAGATAATCTATGCAGTTCCATTATCTACTGGAAGTTAGAAAAGGGAACAACTCTGGACAACTCTGAAGCAGTGAAGCTGAAGCCGGAGACAGAAGATCAGGTTAAGTCTTAGCCTGACATCCTGGCCACGATAAAAATTGCAAGTAGAACACTTCCCAGAAGAAACAGAAATTTCAACAGATTTGCTACGCGATCATCTCTCATTATGTTTAGATTTAGAATTCTCTATAACATAAAGTAGGTCTGCGGGGAAAATTAAATATACAAAAATCATAGTATAAGACCTGAAGTTTTAAAGCGAATTACTTTGGCAAGGGAAGAGCCAAAACGGGGAAGAAAATTGAGATTAAAGTGAATTTTATACTTTTTAATGCCCCGTTTTTAAGTATTTTTTTGAGTTGGTCTAAAAATTATATAGATTTAACAATAAACAAGTCTTAATTTTGACCAAAAAATTACTTAGCTACTAACCAATACAATTATGGCAAAACCAAATTTTAAGTTTAAATCTACTTCTATCACCTTATTACTTAGTTCTATTTTAATAGTATTTGCATCTTGTAAAAATGATGATGAAGATACCAGGGAGGCTGAAGACATCAAAGTGAGTCAAACCATGAATGCTGAATTGACAGCCCCGCCACAGGTTCCCAAACCTACGGGAAGGCGTAAAGCAAAAAAGCTGGTGGTGGACATGGAGGTTATTGAAGAAGAAAGTGAAATGACCGACGGGGTAAAATATGTTTATTGGACCTTTGACGGCACTGTTCCTGGAAGTTTCATAAGAACCAAAGTTGGGGATGAGGTGGAATTTCATCTAAAAAATCATCCCGACAATAAATTACCGCATAATATAGATTTACATGCCGTAAATGGCCCAGGCGGAGGCGCCGAATCTTCTTTTGTGGCGCCTGGCCACGAAGTTGTTTTCTCTTTTAAAGTATTGAACCCCGGCTTATATGTATATCACTGTGCCACGGCACCGGTGGGGATGCATATCGCCAATGGCATGTACGGTTTGATCCTGGTAGAACCAGAAGAAGGCCTGCCCGAAGTGGACAGGGAATATTACATCATGCAGGGTGATTTTTATACCAAAGATGAATTTGGAGAGCCCGGTTTACAGCCCTTTGATATGAAAAAAGCTATTGATGAAGACGCAGATTATGTAGTATTCAATGGAAAAGTAGGTGCTATGACCGGTGATAATTCGCTTACTGCTGAAGTGGGTGAAACCGTTAGGCTTTATGTGGGTAACGGAGGACCAAACCTGGTGTCCTCCTTCCACGTGATTGGAGAAATTTTCGATAAGGTTTATGTTGAAGGCGGAGATCTCGTCAATGAAAATGTTCAAACCACCTTGATTCCTGCCGGTGGTGCTGCTATTGTAGAGTTTAAAATCGAAGCCCCGGGAGAATATATCCTGGTTGACCATTCGATTTTCAGAGCATTTAATAAAGGCGCCCTTGCACAAATTAAAGCCGAAGGGGAAGGAAATAAAAAGGTGTTTTCAGGAAAGATCGAAGAGGGTATTTATCTGCCTGAAGGTGGAGGCATTCAGGAAATGCCGGTGGATGAAGAAGAATTAGCGGCTTCCCGACCTTCAGAAAAACCAGATTTGCAAGAAAAAATGGAGCTGGGTAAAAACGTTTACGGTCGTACCTGTGTGGCCTGTCACCAGGCTAGCGGACAGGGAATACCTTCGGTTTTTCCTCCCCTTGCTGAGTCTGATTACCTGAATGAAGATGTGAAAAGAGCTATTGATATCGTGCTTCACGGAAAATCAGGAGAGATTACGGTAAATGGAGAAAAATATAATAGTGTGATGACTGCCCAGAATATAAGTGACCAGGAGGCTGCCAATGTGCTTACTTATATCTATAACAACTGGGGAAATAATGGCACCGAGGTTACCGAAGAAATGGTGAAAGCTCAGCGAAGGAATTAAAATAACCTATATGTATAGATTTATCCTTTCAGGGATGTGTCTTTTGATGATTTCCGCGGGTTTTTCCCAGGAATCAGAAATGGCAGCAATAGAAGGGGGCGCTTACATTCCTCTTTATGGAAACGATTCGCTGCCGGTAAGTGTTGAAAACTTTAAAATAGATAAATATCCTGTTACAAATAGGGATTACCAGAAGTTTTTGCTGGAGAATCCCAAATGGAAAAAATCTGAAGTCAGGGCCTTATTCGCCGATGGCCGGTATTTAGCCCATTGGCAGGATGATAGCCATTTAAAACCTGATGAACTGGAGGATGCTCCCGTGACCAATGTCTCCTGGTTTGCAGCCCGGGCGTATTGCAAATGGCGGGGAAAGCGCCTGCCAAGCCTTGATGAATGGGAATATGTGGCCATGGCCGATAAAGTAAGCGCCGATGCGCGAAAAAAGGATGGTTACAATGAATTTATCCTTAGCTGGTATGAAAGACCAAAATCTTTTCACCAAAAGGTGGGAAGTACCTATAAAAATTACTGGGGGGTTTACGATATGCACGGGATGGTGTGGGAATGGACCTCCGATTTCAATTCGGTAATCATTTCGGGAGAAACCAGGCGCGATGAAAACCAGGATAATAATCTTTTCTGCGGAAGTGCAGCCATTGGTTCTTCCGATCTTATGAATTATGCGGCCTTTATGCGTTATGCCTTCCGAAGCAGTGTAAAGGGAAATTATTCCATAAGAAACCTGGGTTTTAGATGCGCACAGGATAGTAACGAAAAAGAAAATTCAGCAAATGAAGCTTTATAAATTGATGCTCCTTAGCTTTCTGCTATTAGGGGTTTCCTGCAAAAATGATAAAAACAAAAGCGAAGAAACCGAGCCGGTGGCTCAGGCCGAAACCGAAGCCCTACCGGAAATGAGTGTTTTTCAACTTCCGTCATCCTGGACTACTCAGGAAGGGGAAGATATTCAATTGGAGGAACTGCGCGGTGAGGTGCTCGTTATGGTGATGATCTACACTTCCTGTCAGGCTGCCTGCCCCAGGCTGGTGGCAGATATGAGAAACATTCAGAAAAAAGTTTCAGAAGAAGCTAACGAAAAAACCAAATATGTTTTTGTAAGTATAGATCCTGAAGTAGACACCCCCAAACGCTTAAAAACATTTGCCAAAGAGAATAAAATGAATAATGACCAATGGTTGTTTCTTAGGGGGAATAAGGACGCTACCAGGGAATTTGCTGCAGTGCTGGCCGTAAATTATAAACGCATCTCTCCAATGGACTTTTCTCACTCCAATATTATTAGCGTTTTTGACAAAGATGGGGTGCTGGTGCATCAAAAAGAGGGCTTAGGGACCGATGATTCCAAAACCATTGAAGCTATTGAGGAGCATGCTATCGATTAATTCATCGCTTCTGGTCGTCTTCACAAAGAAAATTTAGAGATAATCAAAATTTGTATTTTCGGGTACAAAACAAAAAACCTGCATTAGCATTGATTTTTACAATGCTAATGCAGGTTTTAAAAGTACTCGAGGTGGGAATCGAACCCACACGACCGAAGTCACTGGATTTTGAATCCAGCGCGTCTACCAATTCCGCCACTCGAGCCTGGTGGAGCGCAAAAGTATAAAAAATTTCTATTTTCGAAACCAGATTTTTGATTTTTTAAAGGGTTTTAGGAGCTTTTCCATAAGTTGCCTAAAATATTTTATAAGCAGTTGCGTGTTAGCGCTCTCAACCAGATATAATTTTTAAATTTGCGGCGCACAGTTTTAATAACACATAACAACACAACACCATGTCTAATTTCTATCCCGAGGCAAAGATCTTTAATTGTACCCAAAGCAGGGAACTTGCTGAGAAGATCGCAGCTTCCTATGGGTCTAAACTCGGAAATGTAATCACATCTACCTACAGCGACGGGGAATTTCAGCCTTCTTTTGAAGAATCGGTTCGCGGTTCACGGGTCTTTATTATCGGGTCAACCCACCCGGGTTCCGATCACCTTATGGAAATGCTTTTAATGCTTGACGCCGCCAAACGTGCTTCAGCCAGGCATATCACCGCAGTAATTCCATATTTTGGATGGGCAAGACAAGACCGAAAAGACAAACCCCGGGTTCCTATCGCAGCTAAAATGGTTGCCAGTATTCTGGAAACCGCAGGAGCTACAAGAATTATCACCATGGATCTTCACGCCGATCAAATCCAGGGGTTCTTTGAAAAGCCTGTAGATCATCTTTTTGCTTCCACGGTATTTCTTCCTCACTTGAGGGCATTAAACCTGGATAATCTAACCATCGCTTCTCCAGATATGGGAGGTTCAAAAAGAGCTTATGCCTATTCTAAAGCTTTAGAAAGCGATGTGGTGATTTGCTATAAACAACGAGCCAAAGCCAATAAAATTTCCCATATGGAATTAATCGGAAATGTGGAAGGTAAAAATGTGGTTTTGGTAGACGATATGGTAGACACCGCAGGAACCTTAACCAAAGCTGCCGATGTGATGATGGAGCGCGGAGCAATAAGCGTACGTGCTATTTGTACGCACCCGGTGCTATCTGGTGAGGCATACGAGCGAATTGAAAACTCGAAACTCCAGGAATTAATTGTTACCGATTCTATTCCTCTCAAAAAGAAAAGTAAAAAGATTAAAGTGGTAACCTGTGCCGATCTTGTTGCAGATGTGATGAAGCGGGTACATGAGAATGAGTCTATTAGCTCAAAATTTATTATGTAAGCTAATATGAATTAAAGGAAATAGAAATTTCCAAATAATTCATTTTTAAGTTTTTAAAAGCCGCGAAAAAGATTACTTTTGCAGCCTAAAATTTTTCAACAATGAAATCAATTACGATCAACGGATCTAAAAGAGAAAGCGTAGGAAAGAAAGCCACTAAGGCCCTGCGTAATGCTGGACAGGTTCCTTGCGTATTATACGGGGGAGATGCCAAGCCGTTGCACTTTGCAACAGAAGAAATTTCGTTTAACAATCTTGTGTACACCCCAGATGTGCATACTGTGGAAATTAAGTTTGAAGATGGTGATAAATTTAACGCCATTCTGCAGGACATCCAATTCCACCCGGTTACCGATGCTATTTTGCACGTAGATTTCTACCAGATTTCTGAAAACAAACCTATCACTATGGAAATTCCAATCCATACCGAAGGTGTTGCCAGAGGTGTTAAAAATGGTGGGGTTTTACGTTACAACTTACGTCGTTTAAAAGTAAGAGGTTTGGCGCAGGAACTGCCAGATTACATTACTGCTAATGTAACCAAGCTTAAAATTGGTCAGAAGCTTTACGTCACTGCCGTAGCAGACGAGAGCTATGAAATTCAGCATCCGGATAACACAGTAATTTGCCAGGTGAGAACATCTCGTAACATCGTTGCTATTGAGGACGAAGACGAAGATGAAGTACCAGCAGACGAAGTACCGGCAACTGAAACTGATGATACAGCTGCAGTAAAAGAAGGAGAGGATAATTAATTTTTCCTTTTTTGCAAAAACAAAAAAAGCATCCCTTAAGGGGTGCTTTTTTATTTAGGGATAGCCTGTGCTTTTTGGAGACTTCGTTGTAAAGAATTTTAATAATTTTATCTTTACCAAAACGAAACTATGCTTTCTTTCTTCGGAAGATTACTCAATACCAAAAAGCCCCGGGAAGAAGAAACCGAACCCATGAAGAAATTTTTGATCGTAGGCCTTGGGAATATTGGCCCCAAATATGAAAATACCCGTCATAATATTGGATTTAAAATCCTGGATTTCCTGGCAGAAAAAGAGGAGATCAGTTTTACAACCGATAAATTGGGCGATATCGCCCGTTTTAAATATAAAGGCCGAAGCTTCATTTTACTGAAGCCTTCCACTTATATGAATCTTAGTGGGAAAGCTGTTAATTACTGGCTTCAGAAAGAAAAAGTGCCACTGGAAAATATGCTGGTTATCACCGATGATCTCAATCTCGATTTCGGAACAATTCGATTGAAGACCAAAGGCAGTGACGGGGGGCATAATGGACTGAAAGATATCCAGAATACCCTGAACACTACTAAATATAACCGCTTTAGGTTCGGGATAAGCGATGAATTTTCTAAAGGTCAGCAGGTAGATTATGTCCTTGGAGAATGGGGGGAAGATGAACTTAAAAAACTTCCCGAAAGACTTGAGAAATCGCGTGAGCTAATAAAATCTTTTGGAACTGCCGGAGTTAATAACACTATGAATACCTTTAACGGAAAATAAGCAGGCTGTGAAAATACACAATGGAGCTAACGCCTTTAGCAGCGAGCGACAAACAGTGGTTACCATCGGTACCTTTGATGGGGTACACGCTGGCCACCGAAAAATAATAGACCGAATGGTTAATGCGGCCAAAGCCGGAAACCTGGAATCGGTGATCCTCACCTTTTTCCCGCACCCCCGTATGGTCTTGCAACAGGAATCTGATATAAAACTTATCAATACCATAGAGGAACGAAAACAGATACTTGCCGAAACAGGCATTGACCATCTTGTAGTGCACCCGTTTACCCGGCAGTTTTCACGACTCACCGCTCTGGAGTTCGTAAGGGATATCCTGGTAAATAAACTTAAGGCCAGCCACGTAATTATTGGTTACGATCATCGTTTTGGCCGAAACCGTACCGCCGATATCACCAACCTAAAGGAGTTTGGGGAGCAGTTTGGTTTTGAAGTAGAAGAGATTACCAAAGAAGAAGTAGACCAGGTAGCGGTGAGTTCCACTAAAATAAGAAAAGCCTTACAGGAAGGCCGTGTTGAACGTGCCAATAATTACCTCCAACAACCATTTTCCCTGTATGGCACCGTGATAAAAGGTAGAGGTTTGGGAAAAGATTTTAATTATCCCACGGCAAACCTCCATATTGCTGAAGAATATAAACTCATCCCAAAAAACGGGGTTTACGTGGCAAGAGCAGAAATTGAAGGGGAAATGTTTTTTGGAATGATGAATATCGGGACCAATCCTACCGTGGGTGGGGAAGAAAGAACTATTGAAACTTACTTTTTTAATCTCGACAAAGATCTATACGGAAAAAGCCTTAAGATTGAAATGTTGGTGAGAATAAGGGACGAAAAGAAATTCGATTCTGTTAATGCGCTTAAGAACGCGATGAAACAGGATGAGGCTTTTTCAAAGCAATACATCAAAGATAACTATGCTGAATAGATGGCTTTTTAAGCAAATCGATAATTCGGCACTCATTGTTTTTAGGGTGTTTTTTGGTTTGCTTATCACCATCGAGGCCTGGGGTTCGATCTGGACTGGTTGGATAAGGCGCGTCTTTATTGAACCGCAATTCACTTTTAATTTTATAGGTTTTGAGTTTCTTCAACCCCTGCCCGGGGATGGGATGATTTGGTATTACGGCATAATGGGGTTTTTGGGAATTTTTGTTATGCTCGGTTTTAAATACCGGCTAAGTATGTTTGCCTTCGGAATTATGTGGGCTTCGGTCTACCTGATGCAGAAGTCTTCCTACAATAATCACTATTATTTGTTGATGCTGCTTTGCATGATTTTTGTCTTTCTACCAATGCATCGCTATTTCTCCATAGATGCCTGGCGGAATAAAAATCTAAGAAGTATCTATATGCCGCGCTGGGTTTGGCTGGTGATAGTGCTTCAGCTTTGGATAGTCTTTACTTACGCTTCAATAGCAAAGATGTACCCCGATTGGCTGGATGGTACTCTCCCGGCAATTTTAATGAAAAGCAAGCAGGATTATTGGCTTGTAGGCGAATTCCTTCAGCAAGGATGGGTGCGCTACGCTATTGCGTATTTTGGATTATTATTCGATTTACTTATTATTCCTGCTCTTCTTTGGAAGAAAACAAGGTTTCCTGCTTTTCTATTAGCGATTTTCTTTCACCTCTTTAACAGCTTCATTTTTCATATTGGGATTTTCCCTTATCTCTCGCTGGCTTTTAGCCTTTTCTTCTTTCCTTCAGAAAAGATTAATAAATGGTTCCTCTTCCGCAGAAAACCCTATTATGACGCAGATGAGGTTATTGTGCCTAAATACAGAAACCTGATCGTTTTCCTCATTTCAGGCTGGTTTATCGTACAACTTTCTTTGCCTTTACGTCACTGGTTCTTTAAGGATAATGTGCTTTGGACGGAAGAAGGCCACCGGTTGAGCTGGCGTATGATGCTGCGTTCCAAAGCTGGGAAAAGCACTTTTAAGGTGGTGGAGAAAGGTTCGACCGATACTATTTATGTGAAAAAATCGGATTATCTCTCGCGAAAACAGTTACGTGCGGTGAACTCCAAACCCGATATGCTTTGGCAGTTTGCGCAACGCTTAAAAGAAGATTATGCCAGTCGTGGAAAAGAAATTGAAGTTTATATTGATTCCTGGGTGAGGGTGAATGGTCGCCCGGCAAGGCAGCTTATTGATCCCAAAGTTGATATGGCAGCTGAAAGATGGCAACATTTTAAACATAAAGACTGGATTTTACCCTCAAAATTAGACTAAAACTTTTCGTGGCTTTTGTTACATTTGCTGCTCCAAACCGGTAGAAACAAAGCTATGTTACAAGTTAATAATATCAGGGATCACAAAGAACAATATATTAAAGCGCTGGCCAAAAGAAATTTTGAGGCCTCAGCTATTCTGGATCAGGTTTTAGAACTTGATGAAACCCGCCGAAATACCCAGGCCAGGCTCGATGATATCCTTGCAGAATCTAACAGGCTTTCTAAAGAAATAGGAAAACTGTTCAAAAATGGCGAACATCAAAAAGCCAATTTGATCAAAGAAAAGACCGGAAAATTAAAGGAAGATTCCAAAGAGCTTTCAGAAAAGCTTACCGCCACAATACAGGAACTGGAGCAATTGCTTTATACTATTCCAAATGTGCCTCACGAATCTGTACCGGCAGGAGTTTCTGAAGAGGATAATGAAGAGGTTTTTAAAGAAGGAGAAATTCCGCAGTTGGAAAAGACAGCCCTTCCTCACTGGGAGCTTGCTAAAAAATATGATATTATAGATTTTGAACTCGGTAATAAGATCACGGGGGCAGGTTTTCCTGTTTATAAAGGTAAGGGTGCAAGGTTACAACGCGCCCTCATCACATATTTCCTTGACAAAGCTACCGAAGCCGGATATACCGAATTCCAGGTGCCTTTAATGATTAATGAAGCATCTGGTTTTGGCACAGGTCAACTTCCGGATAAGGAAGGCCAAATGTACCATATGGCTGAGGATAATCTTTTTATGATCCCAACGGCCGAGGTGCCTATAACTAACATGTTTCGCGACAATCTTTTAACCGATAAGGATTTCCCTATTTCCTGTACCGGCTATACCCCGTGTTTTAGAAGAGAAGCGGGTTCTTACGGAGCTCATGTGCGCGGGCTTAACCGTCTTCACCAGTTTGATAAAGTGGAATTGGTAAGAATTGAAAAACCTTCAGATTCGTATGCGGCTTTAGATAAAATGGTTGACCACGTAAAAGAACTGCTTCGGGAGCTCAAATTGCCTTACCGTATTTTGCGTTTATGTGGAGGTGACCTTGGGTTTACTTCGGCGCTAACTTATGATTTCGAGGTTTTCTCAACCGCCCAGGATCGTTGGTTGGAGATAAGTTCTGTTTCAAATTTTGAAACCTTCCAGGCCAACCGCTTAAAACTTCGGTATAAAAATAAAGAAGGTAAAAAAGAACTGGTACACACCTTAAACGGAAGCGCGTTGGCCCTGCCTCGCGTGCTTGCAGGAATCCTTGAGAACTACCAAACAGAAAAGGGGATTAATATCCCTGAGGTTCTGGTTTCCTATACCGGCTTTGATCGTATAGATTAAACTCCTGAAATTCACTGCAGAACAAGTCAAATCCTTATCTTTACAAGATGCGGAATTTGCTTTTTATAGCTGCCTTTTTTTGCTGGGTATTTCAACTTAATGCCCAGTCTCAGGAACTTGCCCAAAATTTCTTTGATCAGGGGGAATACGAAAAGGCCTTAAAAATCTACCAACAGCTAGCGAAGGACAATCCGGGGAATCCAGTTTTTTTCTATGGAGTGATATCTTCTTATCAGCAGCTGGAAAACTTTGATGCAGCTGAGGAGATGCTTCGGGAAAAGCTAGAAAACACTGCCAATAACCCTAATCTGCTTATAGAACTTGGTCATAATTTTGAATTAAGAAAAGAGGAAGAGAAAGCAGAAGAATTTTACAGGGAAGCTCTGGATGCTATAAACGCAAGGCCCAATTATGCCTATGGTATCGCCCGGGGTTTTGAAAAATATAATTTGCTTGAGGAAGCGGCCACAGCTTATGAAAAAGGGATGGCACTGCAGAGCGATCACAATTTCAATCTTCAGTTAGCCAGAATCTATGGTGAACAGGGGAAGCTCGAAAAAATGTTTGATAATTATCTCGATCTTATGGATGAAAATCCTAAGCTGTTTCACGTTGCTAACCGGGAATTTGGTCGCTATATCTCTGAGGATGCTGGATCTGAAGCGAATACGATTTTCCGTAAATTATTGCTGAAAAAACTGCAGGAGAATCCACAGGTTTTTTATAATGAAATGCTGGCCTGGCTATTTATTCAACAAAAAGAATTTGATAAAGCCTTTACCCAACAAAAGGCTGTATACCGCCGTGGGGAAGGGGGTTTACAGGATATACTTAACCTGGCTGTTCTCGCTGAAAGAGCCGGAGATACGCAGGCGGCCAAAAAAATTGTGGCTTATGCCATAGAAGAAGCCCCTTCAGAAAATATCGTGTTGCAGGGAAAGCGATTTCTGCTAAACCTGGCAGGTAAGGAGGCCACTACGAATTTCAGAGAGATCGAAATAGAATATCAGGAGCTTTTTGAAGAATTTGGGCTCGACCTAAACACACTGGATCTTCAGTTGGATTATGCACGCTTTCTAGCTTTTAAATCGGGGGAACGAGAACAGGCAATTGAGCAGCTTCGGGAACTATCAGAAATAACCCGTTCAAATTACGACAAGGGCCGGGTGAAAATGGAACTGGCAGATGTGTTGGTTTTGGAAGAGAAATTTAATGAAGCGCTTATTTACTACTCCCAGGTGCAGAATCTCATGAAAAATGACGCGATGTCTCAACAAGCCCGGTTTAAAGTAGCAAAAACCAGTTATTATAAGGGAGATTTTAAGTGGGCTAAAACCCAGCTGGACGTGCTTAAATCTTCTACCTCTCAGCTAATCGCTAACGATGCTATGGAACTCAGTTTATTGATTCAGGATAATTCTATTGAAGATACAGCTCAGGTGGCATTAAAAAAATACGCCAGGGCCGATTTAATGGCTTTCCAAGGGAAAAATGAAGATGCCATAGCATATCTGGACGAAATTCTTGCTAATCATAAAGGAGAGAAAATAGAAGATGAAGTTTTGCTGAAACAGGCAAAACTCTATGAAAAGAGTGGAGAATTTGAGAAGGCTGAATCGAATTACCTGGAAATCATCAGGCTTTTTAATACAGATATTCTTGCCGATAATGCTAATTATTACCTTGCCGAACTCTATGCGAAGAATCTCGATAATCCCGAAAGGGCAAAGGAATATTACGAGCAAATTATCTTTAACTTTGCCGACAGCATTTATTTTTTAGATGCCCGTAAAAAATTCCGTCGTCTTCGGGGCGATACCATCGAATAAAATATTCCCTATGTATATCTATAATGTTACTATTAATATTGAAGAGTCTATTCACGAGCAATGGCTCGACTGGATGAAATCTGAGCACATCCCTGATATGCTAAAAACCGGAAAATTCACAAAAGCTCTTATGACCCGGGTTATGATTAAAGAAGAAATGGGAGGCATCACCTACTCTGTACAGTATACTGCGCCAGATAAGGAAAGCCTTGAGAATTATTATCGCAATCACGCTCAGGACCTGCGTTCCCGGGGCAAGGCCTTTGAAGGAAAAATGGTAGCTTTTCGCACAGAACTCGAGGTAATCACCGAGCAGGAATCTAATTAGAACACCGATATTTAATGGGGAAATTTCGTAAAAAACATACAACTCACCTTGCAGATTCAGAAGTTAGAGCAAAAAAACATCTGGGGCAGCACTTCCTTACCGATGAAAATATTGCCGAAAGAATTGCAGATACCTTAAGCTTTTCGGGTTATAGAAAGGTACTTGAAATTGGGCCTGGGATGGGAGTGCTAACCAAATATTTGCTGAAAAAGGATACTGAAGTTCACGTGATCGAGATCGATACCGAAAGTGTGACCTATCTCCAGGAAAATTATCCCCAACTTCAAGGCAGGATTCACGAAAAGGATTTTTTGAAGTATAAGCTTTCTGAAATTTTTGGGGACGAAGCCTTTGCGGTAATCGGGAATTTCCCATATAATATTTCGACCCAGATCGTGTTCAAGGTTCTGGAAATGCGGGAGCAGATCCCTGAATTTTCCGGGATGTTCCAAAAAGAAGTTGCCAGGCGCATTTGCGAAAAAGAAGGCAATAAAACTTACGGGATCCTATCGGTTTTGGTCCAGGCGTTTTATGAAGCCGAATATCTTTTTACAGTTCCGCCCTCAGTTTTTAATCCGCCACCAAAGGTAGATAGTGGAGTCCTGAGGTTAACCCGAAAGGAAAACCTGAAACTGGCCTGCGATGAAAAACTTTTTTTCAGAGTTGTTAAAACAGCCTTTAACCAACGCCGAAAAACTCTTAGAAATAGCTTAAAAAGCTTCAATTTACCCGATAGTTTAAGGGAAGATGCTATATTTGGCAAGCGTCCTGAGCAACTGGGCTACGATGCATTTATTGAACTGACCTTAAAAATTCAGCCGTATGCAATTTCAGATCAGCAATGAGTTAATAGAAAAAATTAAATTCCTCGTCGAAGAAAAGAATAACGAGGAACTTCTTCTGCATCTGGAAGACGTGCACCACGCCGATATTGCTGAAATTCTTACCGAGCTAAGCCTGGAAGAAGCGGTTTATGTGGTTAAACTGCTGGACAGCCAGAAAACAGCCGAGGCTTTGATGGAGCTTGAGGAGAACGTGAGAGAACGCATTCTCGAAACCCTTACTCCCAAAGAAATTGCCGATGAGCTCGAGGAAATGGATACCGATGATGCCGCCGATATTATTTCTGAGCTTTCCCTGGAGCGACAGCAAAATGTCATCGCCGAAATGGCCGATGAGGAACACGCCGATAATATTGTCGAGCTCTTGCGCTATGATGAGGATTCTGCCGGGGGTCTTATGGCAAAAGAGCTCGTGAAGGTTAATGAAAACTGGAGTGTTACCGGCTGCATGACCGAAATGCGACAGCAGGCCGAAAATGTGACCCGGGTTCATTCTATTTATGTGGTAGACGACAAAAATAAATTAAAGGGTAGACTTTCCTTAAAAGATTTGCTTACCGCGCCAAGCCATGCCAATATCAGTGATGTTTACATCCCACAGGTAGATTATGTGAATGTGCATACCGATGGGGAAGAAGTAGCCCGAATAATGCAAAAATATGACCTGGAAGCTATCCCTGTTGTAGATGAGATGGGCCGATTGGTAGGTCGTGTTACCATTGACGATATCGTTGATTTCATCAAGGAGGAAGCTGAGAAGGATTATCAAATGGCAGCCGGTATCTCTGAAGGGGTAGAGGCTGATGATAATGTATGGCGTTTAACACGAGCCCGTCTGCCCTGGTTGGTACTTGGGCTTTTTGGAGGTTTAGGAAGTGTTTACGTGATGCAGGGTTTTGAAGAGGCTCTCGCCCGCTACCCGGTCCTGTTCTTTTTTACACCACTTATTGCAGCAATGGCAGGAAACGTAGGTGTTCAATCCAGTGCGATAATCGTCCAGGGTCTGGCAAACAATAATCTTAGAGGAAGCCTTTTTAATCGGCTTTTAAAAGAACTAAGTTTAAGCCTTATCAATGGGGTGGTACTGGGGTTATTAATCGTAATTTTTGGTCTTATAGTTGGACAACCGCAACTGGTAAGCCTTACCATAGCTATTTCATTGCTAAGCGTTATTATTTTAGCTGCATTAATAGGTACTTTTGTTCCTATTATCCTTGATAAGCGCGGAGTTGATCCCGCAATTGCCACAGGACCTTTTATTACCACCAGCAATGATATCTTTGGGATATTTCTCTTCTTTTATCTATCTAAAGTTATCCTTGGTTTTTAGAAGCTCTGCCTTCGATTTTTCCTGGTTTCGGCGTCATTCTTTATCTTTGTCTGTTGCATTTGCTATTTCAGATTAAAGTTTCTGAAAGTCAATTGTTTCACAATTTTTTAGAATTAAAACAAATAAAAAATGATCATATTACACGCCGATACCAATCATCCAACCCTTATGAAACAGCTGGAAGAAGCTGGCCATCATAATATTGAAGGCTACACTCAAACCAGAGAAGAAACGCTTGCTAATCAGCACTTATATGATGGGATCGTGATAAGAAGTCGGTATAGTATTGACAAAGAATTTATTGATGCTGCGCCAAACCTGAAATTTATCGCGAGAGTTGGTGCCGGTCTTGAGAGTATTGATGTGGACTATGCTAAAGAGCACAATATAGAACTTTTCTCTGCTCCTGAAGGAAATCGAAATGCCGTAGCCGAACATTCTTTGGGAATGCTTTTATCCCTATTTAATAAGCTGAACAAAGCCGATCGCGAAGTAAGAGACGGCCTGTGGCACCGTGAAGAAAATCGAGGCCTGGAACTTGACGGAAAAACGGTAGGAATTATAGGATATGGAAATATGGGAAAAGCTTTTGCTAAGAAACTGAAAGGTTTCGAGGTGGAGGTGCTTTGCTATGATATCAAGGAAAATATAGGAGATGAAAATGCCAAACAGGTCACTTTTGATGAATTTGTCAAAAAGGTAGATGTGGTTAGTCTGCACACCCCTTTAACTCCGGAAACCCACCAAATGGTGAATAAAGAATTCATCGGGAAATTCAAGAAAGCTTTCTGGTTCATCAATACCGCCCGTGGAAAAAGCGTGGTTACCGAAGATTTGGTAGAAGCCCTTAAAGATGGACAAATTCTGGGAGCAGGCCTGGACGTATTGGAATATGAAAAGGATTCTTTTGAGAGCCTTTTTTCGAATGAGAAAAAGATCGCCCTCAGTGTAGAAAACAAGATTCCCCGCGCAATGCAGGAGCTTATGTTTTTACAAAATGTTATTCTTAGTCCCCACGTTGCTGGTTGGACGGTAGAATCTCACGAAAGACTGGCCAGTGTTATCGCAAAGAAAATCATTGGGAAATTCGGGAAGGGAGACAAGAAATAGTATTTCCCGGAAATTAAGTTAAAAAAGGGCGGCTCAACGAAATATTCGTTGAAGCCGCCCTAATAATATAATTTTTAATTGTTCTGGCTTAATTCAATAAGAGCAGATTTTATAGATTCTTCACCCTCTAATGCTTCAAAAGCCATATTCTTGGCCAGTGGGTCGGCCAGGCACATTACCAATAAGAAAGCAACATCATCACGGGAGATTTCTCCGCGCTCGTCAAGTTTTGGCGCAATTTTTACTTTTGCCAGTCCAAGATCATCGGTTAAGGCGCCGGGTCTCACAATGGTGTAAGGAATCCCACTATCCACTAGATAATCATCGGCCTCTTTTTTGGCTTTCAGGTAATGTTCCAGTTCCTTATTTTGGGAAGGATCATCGGTTCCCATCGCGCTGAGCATGATAAATTTTTTCACCTTAAATTTTTTCGCAGCATCCACCATTTTTTTTGCACCTTCCTGATCTATGCTGGTGGTTTTTTCGGGCCCTGTCTTACTGCCAGATCCGGCTGCGAAGATCACCCGGTCTATCTTTTTAAACGCATGTTCCAGGTCCTCTTCAAGATTGGCAAAAACGGTTTCGACTTCCATATCATCGAACATTTGCTTTTGAGATTTATCCCGAATCATAGCGATGGGTTTAAAATTCTGAGTATTGTTAAGGATTTCTATCACCCTTTTTCCTGTATGTCCTGTCGCTCCTGCGATAAGTATCCTTTCCATAATTTTTTGTTGTTTTTTGTATATGCTGAAAGATAAGAATGAAATAAAAGTTTCCCTAAACCAAGCTTCAGAATAACATGAAATTAACAGGCATGGGAAGTAACCCGGTGTCGGTTTTTAATTGCGTGTTACCAATTGAACGGTGTCGCGGGTTATTTGCTTAAGAAGAATTTCTTTGTCTTTTTCCAGGCTGGCTATTGCATCATCATTAAAATGCCTGATGGTGTAAAGGGAAACACCCGTATTATATTTTACCCTGAACCTGGCTTTTAAGTGCTGAATAAGTTTCTCCAGCTTATTAAACCTGTTATCGACACAAACCGAAAAACTGATCGCTGAATTCTGGATGAGATCCACTTTCATCTGATAGAGGTGAAAAAGCCTGAAGATCTCACTAATATTTTCTTCCACCATAAATGAAAAGTCAAGGGAAGCAAGTGAAATAAGTACCAGCTCTTTTTTGACAATGAAGCAGGGTATCTCAGGCTCTATTCGGTTACCTCTTCTTACCGAAGTGCCTTTTCCATCAGGTTGGACAAAGGACTTAACGTAAAGCGGGATCTCCTTTTTCTGAAGGGGTTGCAGCGTTTTTGGGTGTATAACCGAAGCTCCATAGAAGGCGAGCTCGATTGCTTCTTCGTAAGAGATCTGGTTAAGCAGGGAGGTTTGAGTGAATTCCCGTGGATCGGCATTGAGTACTCCTGGTACATCCTTCCAGATGCTTAAGCTTTCAGCGTTAAGGCAATAAGCAAAGATCCCTGCGGTGTAATCACTTCCTTCGCGGCCCAGGGTAGTGGTGAAATTATCGGCATCTGAAGCTATGAACCCCTGGGTGATATTTACTTGATTTCTGTCAATATTTTTTTCGATTGCTTCCTGGGTTTCTTCCCAGTTTACCTGGGCGTCCCGGTAGGTACTGTCAGTCTTAATGACGGTTCTGGCATCCAGCCAGGTGTTTTTAAAATTATGGGAATTAAGATATTCACTAATTATTGTGGTAGAAAGCAATTCTCCGTAACTCACTATCTGGTCATACACATAATCATATCGCTTAGATTTATTATGCTTCATGAAATTCCGAATATCCTCAAGTAACCCGCTTATTTTTGAAAAAACCGGATGGGAGGGTTCGGCGAAGAGTTCTCTGGCAATTTCGAGATGAGAATTTTCAATTTCCTGAAGTTCCTCCGGAATCCTGGTTTCTTCCAGGTACTTCTTTACAATTTTTTCAATGGCATTAGTAGTTTTTCCCATCGCCGAAATTACGATAAGAAGTTTGCTATGGTCATTAGAAGTTAGTAAGTTAAAGAGGTTTTTTACTGCCTGAGGATCTTTTACCGAAGCTCCTCCAAACTTATATATTTTCATTCGAGTTTTTCAATGTTTTTCTGGATTCCGTTTTCGTCCATATGCACGGTGTACCAGTTTTTCTTAATATCGGCACCGGTGTTTTCATAGAATTCGATGGCATTTTTATTGCCTTCAGAAACGACCCACTCTACACGTCTAACGCCATTATCATAAGCATATTTTACTACCCGGTTGTAAAGAGCGCCACCCAGACCGGTACCACGCATTTTTTTGCGCACAATAAGATCTTCAAGATGAACGGTTCTACCTTTCCAGGTAGAAAAGCGGAAATAAACCAGGGCCATTCCTTCTATTCTGCCCTTAACATCGGCTACAAAGCATTTAAAGTGTTTCTCTTCAAAACCCTCTTTAATCAAATCGTCCAGATGTATCTCTACCTCATCGGCCGCATTTTCGTATTCGGCCAGTTCTTTTATAAGTTCAAGAACCGCAGGCATATCATCCCGTTTAGCTTCCCTAATTTTGTAATCAACACTCATGATTTCTGGTTTTAAAGTTGGTTATAATTCAAAATTAGGAATAGATTTATAAAATATACCGGGGCTTAGCTTTAAATTAACGTGTGTTTTTCAGATATTCGTCCATGGCCTGTTCATCCATTTGCACGGTGCACCAGTCATCAAAGACCAGAGCTCCACTTTTGGTATAGAAATTTTTCGCTGGAGTATTCCAGTCCAGCACTACCCATTCCACCCTTTTTACTCCTTGTTCTTTAGCGTATTCGATTACTTTAGTATAGAGCGCTTTACCTAAACCTTTCTGTCTAAACTTTTTTCTAATCACCAGGTCCTCGAGATGTACGGTCTTTCCTTTCCAGGTTGAATAGCGGTAATAACACAGTGCCATTCCCTCTATTTTACCATTTACTTCAGCAACAAAACAGATAAAAGATGGGTTTTCGCCAAAACCATCTCTTTTCAGGTCTTCGGCTGTGATTATCACGGCATCGGGTTCTTTTTCGAATTCGGCGAGCTCCTGAATTAACTCCAGAACTGCGGGCATGTCTTCGGGAACTGTTTTTCTAATAATATAGTCCATTTCGTACGATGTTTAGAACAAAAGTACAACTTGAAATAGATAATTAACGAAAACGTTGTAGCAAGTGTTTATTTTAAATATTTTTGGTCTATAAAATCAAAATAATGGCTAAACAATATCAAACCCTTGGGGAATTTATAATAGATAATCAGGCAGATTTCCCTTATTCTTCAGGCGAATTGTCCAGATTGATTAACTCCATACGCCTTGCGGCAAAAGTGGTAAACCACGAGGTGAATAAAGCCGGATTGGTTGATATTATCGGGGCTTACGGCGAAACCAATATCCAGGGAGAAGACCAGCAAAAACTGGATGTTTATGCCAATCAAAAATTTATTCAAACCCTTACCAACAGGGAGATCGTATGCGGAATAGCCTCCGAAGAAAACGATGATTTTATCACGATTTCAGGCTGTAACAACGACCATAAAAATAAGTACGTGGTCTTGATGGATCCGCTTGACGGGAGTTCTAATATTGATGTGAATGTTTCTGTAGGAACTATTTTTTCTGTTTATCGTCGGGTAACGCCTATTGGCACTCCGGTAACCAAAGAAGACTTTCTCCAGCCGGGGAATAAACAGGTGGCGGCCGGCTATATTATTTACGGTACTTCTACAATGCTGGTTTATACCACAGGTCATGGGGTGAATGGATTCACCCTGAATCCGGCTCTGGGTTCCTGGTATCTCTCGCATCCGGATATGAAATTTCCTGAAAACGGCAGAATTTATTCTATTAACGAGGGTAATTATGTCCATTTCCCGGAAGGTGTGAAAAAATACATCAAATACTGCCAGGAAGAAGACGACGACAGGCCTTATACTTCCAGGTATATCGGTTCCATGGTTTCTGATATTCACCGAAATATGATTAAAGGCGGAATATTCATTTACCCTAAAAGTTCAAAAGCTTTTAATGGCAAATTGCGACTACTCTATGAATGCAATCCTATGGCCTATATAATAGAACAGGCCGGAGGCAAGGCTAGCGATGGTTATTCCCGAATAATGGATATCCAACCCACAGAGTTACACCAGCGGGCACCATTTTTTGCAGGAAGCAAAAAAATGGTCGAGAAAGCCGAAGAGTTTATGAGGAAATTCCAGTAGAACTAATACTGGTTTAAAATAGAAAAATCCCACTCCAGTGGGATTTTTCCGTTTATTATTTCAATAAGATATCATTCCTTCTTATCAAGAAGAGATTTATAGTCTTCAAAGCTTATTTGTCCTGTGAAAATCTGGATAGACCGTTTGATAATAGCTTCAGAAGCCGCGCTGGAGAAGCCTAAGCCGATGGCGTAACGTTTAATTAGTTCCTCTTCCTCACGATCTATATGATTGTCGGCAAAAATAATTTTAAAAAGATCATGCAGGCGTTCCAGACGCTGTTCTACACTATTGCAGGAGCTAACAGGAAATTCCTGAGGATTTCTAACTACCGTTTTATATTCTGTTTCGGTAATGTCCATCTTATGAGCAAAGCGTTTTAAAAGGGTTTTCTCTTGTTCGTTGATCTCCCCATCCACACTTGCCAGGTTGACGATGCAGGCAAAATGGTTGATGTTTCGGAGGTGTTCCCCCGATCCGAATAAATCTGAAATTGACATTTATTTAGGTTTTATACTACAAATATAGCTAAAGCCAGAACCTTTTCCTTTTAAAAGTCTGCTAAAAAAGCAGATCGGTTTGGACTTTCGCTAATCTTTTCTTAATCCTTTTTTTATGAGGGGCAATTTGGGTATTTTCAAATATAAGCTCTGAAGAAAAATGGAAAAACCTCTATTAGTTTTTGATGATAAAGGTATTTATTGTGCCATTGCCGATGTCTACCTCGATCCCTGGAAACCGGTAGATAAAGCTATTATTTCTCCTGGCCACGCCGATCATTCCAGATGGGGGCACAAAAAATATATAACTCACCATACTAATATCCCCATTATAAAACACCGGTTGGGGGATATTGAAGTCAGCGGAAAGGAATGGAATGAAAGTTTTACAATCAACGGCGTAAAATTTTCACTTCATCCGGCCGGTCATATTATTGGGTCTAGCCAGATTCGGGTAGAATATAAGGGAGAGGTATGGGTTTTTAGTGGAGACTATAAAGATGAAAATGATGGCGTGGCGGTACCTTATGAACCGGTGAAGTGCCATACTTTTATTACCGAATGCACTTTCGGGCTACCCGCTTTTAAATGGCAAGCCCAGGAGGAGGTCTTCGAGGAGATCAATGCCTGGTGGCGACAGAATAAGGAAGACGGCAGAACTTCGGTGCTCTTTGGATATTCACTTGGCAAGGCCCAGCGCCTGCTCAAACATTTAGATGCTTCCATCGGAAAAATTTATACTCACGGCGCGATAGAAAACATGACAGAAGTACTCCGGTCTCAGTTAAAATTCCCGAAGACAACCAGAATTACCCGGGAAGTAAAAAAGGAGGAAATAAAAGGAAATATAGTAATTGCACCACCAAGCGCTCACGGCACGACCTGGATCAAAAAAATGACACCTTATGTTACCGCTTCAGCAAGTGGATGGATGATTTTTAGAGGAGCCAGAAGACGGCGAGCTATTGATCGTGGTTTTGTTCTATCAGATCATTGTGATTGGCAGGGCTTGCTGAAGTCTATAAAAGCTACAGAAGCTTCAAAGATCATATGTACTCACGGTTATACCGATATTTTTTCCCGATTTCTGTGCGAGCAGGGTTACGATGCCAGAACCGTAGCAACGCAATATGAAGGAGAAATGGGAGAATTGGAAACAAAAAATGAAACTGAAATTTAGATTTCCACCTTCACGGAAACTCCAGCGCTATGAAGAAATTTGCAGCATTAATAAAAACCTTGGATACCACCAATAAAACAAGCCTGAAGGTTGAGGCCCTCACTAATTATTTTAAAGAGGCACCCGAAAAGGATAAAGTCTGGACCATAGCAATTCTCTCGCACCGCCGGCCACCACGACCTGTAAATACAACCTTGATGCGCAACTGGGCTTCAGAATTGGCAGAAATTCCGCTGTGGTTATTTGAGGAATCCTATCATATCGTGGGAGACCTGGCAGAAACCATTGCCCTGGTAATTCCCCCGGCAGAGGAATCTTCAGAAAAAAGTTTGAATCAGTTTCTTCAGGAGATTATCGAGCTCAAGTCTCGAAGTGAAGAAGAAAAAAAAGACTATCTTCTCGAAAATTGGCTGGCGCTAAATTATTACGAACGTTTTGTCTTTACCAAACTTATCACTGGAAGTTTCAGGATAGGCGTGAGTCAGAAATTAATGACCCGGGCACTTTCCCGGGCTACAGATATCGATGAAGATATTCTGGCTTATAAAATGATGGGTAACTGGAATCCTTCCGAAACGAGCTTTTCAAGTCTTATTTTAGAAGAAAATGAAGAGGATTATTTATCTAAACCTTATCCGTTCTATCTGGCCTACGCCCTGGAAGGCGATGTGGAAGACCTGGGGGACGTTTCTCAATGGAGTGCCGAGCATAAATGGGATGGTATTCGCTCCCAGGTGATTGTTCGCAACGATGAATTATTCGTTTGGAGCCGGGGGGAAGAACTCGTAACCGATAAATACCCCGAATTTCAGGAGTTTGTAGGCACTATTCCTAATGGGACCGTATTAGATGCCGAGATTCTTTCTTATCCCAATGGGCAAATAGGAACTTTTAATGATCTTCAAACCCGAATTGGAAGGAAAAACATCAGTAAAAATCTGCTAAAAAAGAACCCGGTTATTCTTAAGGCATACGATATTTTGGAGTGGAAGGGAAAAGACATCAGGAATCATCCTTTTGCTGAAAGAAGAAAAATTCTCGAATTGCTTTATGCTGAGGTCTCTTCTGAAGATTTCCCACTGCATTTATCTGAGAAAATTTCGTTTCAATCCTGGGCGGAAGTGGCAGAAGAAAGAGAAAGAGCACGGGAAGAAAAATCGGAAGGCTTAATGTTGAAACGTCTTGATTCTCCTTACTTGGTGGGAAGAAAAAAAGGCGATTGGTGGAAATGGAAGGTCGACCCCCTTACGGTTGATGCGGTGCTTACCTATGCGATGCGTGGCCACGGAAGAAGGAGCAACCTCTTCACCGATTATACTTTCGGATTATGGGATGAAGAGAAAAAAGAGCTGGTAACCTTTGCTAAAGCATACTCCGGCCTCACCGATGCAGAATTCAGAAAACTGGATAACTGGATTAAAAAAAACACTCTGGAACGTTTTGGCCCTGTGCGAAGTGTAACTCCCCACCACGTTTTTGAGATCGCTTTTGAAGGGATAGCCGAATCTAAACGGCATAAAAGCGGAGTAGCAACCCGTTTTCCCAGGATGGTACGCTGGCGAACCGATAAGAATATCCACGAGGCAAATACGCTGGAAGAGTTGAAGGCATTGATACCTAAATAAACCATCCAATCTTTAAAACCAGTATGGTCCTTTCAGAAATGAACAAAAACCAACTTATAAAATTAGCCGAAACCTGGTTTGAACAACAGGACTGGAAGCCTTTTGCCTTTCAGAAACAAACCTGGGCGGCTTTTTTGCAGGGAAAAAATGGCCTGTTGAATGCCCCCACGGGTAGTGGAAAAACTTATGCGCTCTGGATCCCCATTGTTTTGGATTACATAAAAAATAACCCAGACTATAAAACTCAGCATAAAAAAGGACTAAAGGCGATCTGGATCACACCTCTTCGGGCGCTTTCGGTAGAAATTGAACAGGCGGCGAGCCGGTTTGCCGATGAATTGGGTAGCGGATTAACAGTTGGAATCCGCACCGGCGATACCTCTCAAAAAGAAAGAGCAGCTCAAAAAAGAGCTATGCCAGATCTTTTAATCACTACTCCTGAAAGCTTGCAGCTTTTGCTTTCTTCAAAGAATTACGATAAGACATTTAAAAATCTCAATGCCGTGGTTGTAGACGAATGGCATGAATTGCTGGGTACCAAACGCGGAGTGCAGATGGAGCTGGCTCTATCGAGATTGAAAAGCCTTTCTGAAAAGCTGAGAATCTGGGGAATTTCGGCTACGATTGGAAATCTCGAGCAGGCGCGGGAAGTTCTTTTAGGTCCCGACTCCGAAGCTTTCCAGAATTCGGTTTTGGTTAGAGCTAATCTTAAAAAGAAAATAAAGGTTCATTCGATTATTCCTGAGAAAATGGAAAGGTTTCCCTGGCGAGGGCATCTTGGCTTGCATTTAATAGATGAGGTGGTCCCGATTATAAAAAAATCGAGGACTACACTGCTTTTTACTAACACCCGCTCCCAGTGTGAATTATGGTTTCAAAAGCTCATTCATAAATACCCTGAATTTGCCGGGGAATTGGCGATGCATCATGGAAGCATCAATAAAGAAACCCGTCTATGGGTGGAACAGGCTATACGCAATGAAAGTTTAAAAGCCGTAGTGGCCACTTCCAGCCTGGACCTGGGAGTTGATTTTGCCCCGGTGGAGACCATAATACAGATAGGAGGACCCAAAGGGGTAGCCAGATTTTTACAACGCGCCGGGCGTAGTGGGCACAAACCCGGGCAGGAGAGTGTAATTTATTTTTTGCCCACCCACGCTATTGAACTCATTGAAGCTTCAGCACTGCAGAAAGCCGTAAAAACTATGGCTGTAGAAGACAGGATTCCCTACCTGCTTAGTTTTGATGTGTTAGTGCAGTATCTAACCACCCTGGCGGTTTCTAACGGGTTTTTTCCGAAGGAAATATGGCCGGAGGTGAAATCTACTTTTTGTTTCCAGGGAATTACAGAAGAGGAATGGCGCTGGGTCTTGAATTTTATCACGAAAGGAAGTCAGTGCCTGCAGGCATACGATGAATATAAAAAAGTAGAAATAGAAGAAGATGGCCGGTTTAAGGTGAATAATCGTGCCACTGCGATGAGACATCGTTTGCAAATAGGGACTATTGTGAGCGATGCGGTTTTAAGTGTAAAATACCTGAAAGGCGGTTATTTAGGTACCATTGAAGAATGGTTTATCTCTAAACTTAATCCCGGCGACGTCTTTACCTTCGCCGGGCGAAATCTCGAGTTGATACGAATTAAAAATATGCAGGTGCTGGTAAAGACCTCGAAACAAAAAACCTCCAAAGTTCCGAGCTGGGCAGGGGGAAGAATGACCTTTTCGGCGCAGATGAGTGAGCTACTGAGGGAAGAGATGTATACCGCGGCTGAATCGGTGAGCTCCGGTAAGAAAAAATCGGCAGAATTGCAGGCCATGCAACCTATTTTAAAAAGACAGCAAAAAGAATCTATTATTCCCGGCAAGGATGAATTTCTAATCGAAACTTTTAAAACCCGGGAAGGCTATCACGCGATATTTTACCCTTTTGAAGGAAGATTCGTGCACGAGGCACTGGGAAGTTTAATGGCATATCGAATTAGCTTACTCATGCCTGTAACTTTTTCGATCGCCTTTAACGATTATGGTTTTGAATTGCTTTCAGATCAGGAAATCGATATGCAGCAGGTTTTGGATAACGAGCTGTTTTCTTCAGCGTTTCTAATGGACGATTTATACAAAAGTTTGAATGCCACTGAAATGGCCCGAAGGAAATTCAGGGATATTGCGGTGATTGCGGGAATGGTCTTTACCGGATATCCGAATAAATTGATAAAAAGCAAACATCTTCAGAGCAATTCGCAATTGCTTTTTGGCGTGTTCAGAGATTATGAAGAAGATAATTTACTTTATCAACAGGCCTTTAGGGAAACCTTCGAGCATCAATTAGAGGAAGGCCGGTTGAGATTGGCGATGGAGCGAATAGCCTCCCAGGATATCGTATGGAAAAACTGCGAAAAACCCACCCCCTTTTCCTTTCCTATTATTACCGACAGGCTTCGGGAGAAATTGTCTTCAGAAAAGCTGGAAGACAGAATACGCCGGATGCTGGAGCAGCTCGAGAAATGATTTAATAGTTCTTCAGTTTCCTGTTTACATAATTTCTAACCAGCTCGGTGGTCACTCCAAAAAGTACGTGAGCAAATAACTCATTTGCCTGGGTTTTAAGCGGGATATCCTTTGGATTTTCTTCCAGGCCTATCAGTGGCAATGAGGTTTCATGAGTGGTAAACCAGGTGGTGCTACCAAGTATAACCCCATCAGTAATTTTAAGATGATCTTTGTCCTTTTTTCCGTAGCCATAAGCGGCTCCTACGCTTGCACCAATAGGGAAATTCACCAGCTGCTCGGCCAATGCTTCGTTTTGCACGCTTATAGGGCCGCCTGTAATCCTGGTAGAAAGATCATCTAAAACTTTGATCTGTGCTGAGCGTTGCTCCACTTTTCTTACCGGCAAGTAGCGTTCTACTATACTTTTAACCGCGGTTCCGGCGAGACCCCCCAGAAACCCCGAAATTAGTGCTCTTTGTGTATCAGGGGTGTAAGTATCTTTGTTTAAAAAGGCAGTTAGTTTCATGTCGTGTAAATTTTATTAGTTAAAGCTATTTAATAGCCCTTTTTTCTGCAATTGTTTAACATGTAATTGGGATGAGTTGTTTAAAATTTAATAATTTTAAGCTATGAGTAAATCACTAAATACAGCTTTGTTACAGGTAGACCTCACATGGGAAGACCCACAGGCTAACCGCAGTTTGTTTTCAAAAGAAATTAAAGCACTTTCAGATGAGGTAGACCTTATTATTTTGCCTGAAATGTTTACCACCGGTTTCAGCATGAATGCTGAAAAGTTAGCGGAAAGAAATGATGGTCTCAGTTTTAATTGGATGCGGGAGATGGCTGCACTTAAAAATGCTGCAGTAACCGGGAGCCTTATTATTACTGAAAACGGAAACTATTATAACCGTCTGTTCTTTGTCTTTCCCGACGGGAATTTTAAAATCTATGATAAGCGCCACACCTTCACCTTGGCCAAAGAAGATGAAACCTATACCGGCGGAAAAGAGAGGTTAATTGTGGAATATAAAGGATGGAAAATTTGTCCGCTTATTTGTTACGATCTCCGTTTTCCCATCTGGGCAAGAAATACTGAAGATTACGATCTTCTAATTTATGTTGCTAATTGGCCCGATAAGAGAGTGGCAGCCTGGGATGCGTTATTGAAAGCCAGAGCGATTGAAAATATGAGTTACTGCATCGGCATTAACCGAACCGGTACCGATGGTGGTGGCCATTTTTATTCAGGACATAGCGCGGCTTACGATTGTTTAGGAAAAAACTTAACGGGAGAGAACAGGGAATTGCCCTTTGTCGAGGAGGTTAGTCTGGATAAGAACCACCTGGAAAAAACCAGAAAGCAGTTAAAATTTCTTCAGGATAGAGATGAATTTACTCTAAAATAAAACTTTCGTTTAAATCCCAGTTAGAGCGAACCTCCAGGGTGTCACTATGATAAATAATCCTTTCTGCCTGGCGTTTCTCCAGGTAATTGCCGGTATCCCATTGCTGGTTGCCGTTATCATCTATAATTACGCGCACCAGGTATTTTGCCGGTTTCAGGAATCTGAAATTAAAATTTGTTTCGCTTTCTGAAAATCTTTCGGCTTGTACTTCCCCTTCCAGGTTGGTTAATTGAGCAATTATAGGGAAGTTGTTTACATTTTGAAGCCTTAGCATCACGCTGCCATATTCAGAATATGGTTTTGTAGTAATTTGCTGGTTGATGGTGTCGTTGGTCTTTCCGAAGAGATCGGTTAGGGCCCCGGGTAATGCCCGTATCTGGTATTTGTTGTTCTCTTCTTTCTCAAATTGAAGTTGAAGTTCATTTTTAATGAGTAAAAGTTCTGCAGAAAAATTTACTTCAGCCGAATCTTTATCGAGAATTCTTATCAGGTCTGCATTGCTTCCGACAAGGGGGGTATTGGCTCGAAATTTAAAGCTTTGGTTGAATTCGATATTTCCACTTGGTTCAGTGGTTACTTTAAGGGTGTCGCGTTCAAGTTCAGAAATCTTGGTAAAGAGCGTATCTCTCTTTTCAGGGCTCACTATTTCAAAAGAAAGGCTGTCTGATTCCGGTTTTTGGTTATACCAGTAATAAAGCGTATCGGTTTTGGGGTCTTTTATAATTCTAGAACGAAAGCCTTCAGGTTTTGCATTTAAAAGAGTAATCTCAAGACTATCCAAATCTGTAACTCCTTCATAGCCAAAAAGGATCTGGTTTCCTTTTAATAATTTGGGCCTTTGCACACTAAATTCCAGTTCTTCTTTAAAAAGCGTAATATGATAGCTGGTATCTGTTGGAAGGCTAATTGATTCTTCAATAAAGCCTATTTTTTCTGATTTAGGATTGAATTTATAATTAGCATTTTTATCCTGAATCGCGATCATTTTGTAAGTTCCTGCCTTAAGATTTTCGAGTTCAAAAGTGAAAACGCTATCCTTAGAATAGGTTACATATCTCGGGTTTTCTTTGTAGACGATAGAATCGGAATATGTAGAGTCCAGTTCATATAAAAAGATTGAAACCGGTGCTGTAAGCTCTTTTAGGGAAGCATCATCCACAGTGCCCTGCACCGAAAGCGAATCGAGATAATCTCCGGTAGAAAAAACATATTTAAAATAATCTAATTCATTGCCTTCATTATTATCTACTATACTTTTTCCGAAGTTGATGGTATAGGTGGTATTTTCCTGCAGGGTATCAAAGATCTCGATCCTGATATCTTTTCTTGCGCTTCCCAAAGGAAGAATGGTAGGCTTGGGATCCATAGGAGGCGAGATGATAATCTGCTCCTGGGGTTTGTTTAGTTTGATGTATTCGTTAAAATAGATGCGTATCTCATCACCCTTAAAGTTAGTGCTGAAATTTTCTGGGCTGGCCCTCAAAAATTTTGGGGGTTCCTCATCTTCGGGGCCTCCCTGTGGCATTCCTTTTTTTGCACATTGAACCATTCCCAGGGCCAGGACAATTACAAACAGAAAATTAGGAATTCGTTTAAGCATACTTTTGCGATGAATCTTTAGACAAAGAAACGATTATTTTGGGTTTTGTGGCAAACATCAATCGGTAATTGCCATACTTGCCAGGCTTATCTTTACTCCATTTATCTTTTGAAGCTTTAACACGCAAGCCTCCATAGTAGCGCCGGTTGTGATTAAATCGTCTACAAGCAGAAGGTGTTTTTTCTCAAGTTTTTCGGGATTTTCTATCATAAAAGTTTCGTCAATATTTCCCCAGCGGCTTAATCGTTTTTTCAGGGTTTGGGTAGTAGTGGCCGATTTTTTCACAAGAACGTCATCCACGTATAGGGCATCCAGGCTATTTGCGATCTCCTTCCCAAAACCCTCAACCTGATTAAAACCGCGGGATCTTAATTTTTTCCGGTGCAGCGGTACCGGTACCACCGCATCGATTTGGGTGTAAGCAGGAATTTTTGCCAGTTCCTCCCCAAGCCATTGTCCCAGGAAACTTCCTATTTCCCGATTGCCTCGATATTTAAGATTATGAATTAGTTGCTGAACCAGCCCCTTTTTTTTAAAATACAAGAGGGAAGTAGCATTTTCGATACTAAGTCTTCCTGAAAATACTTTTTTTGTAGCGTTCTCGTTATCAAGGTGGAAGTTAGTGAGTGGAAGCTCGTGAAGACAAGAAGTACATATAATAGTTTCGTGAGCAACTAATTCCGTTTCGCAAGCATTGCAAATTTTCGGGTAGAATAAATTAAGTAAATCGTGAAACATTTGTTAACATCTTGTCGGTTCCCTTACTAAACTCATAAATTTACAAACTAAATTCTATTATATGATGACTGAAAAGAAGAACAATACAGCCTTGAAGGTCTTAACCGGTATTCTGGCAATCGCCCTTTTAGTTTTGGGCATCTATACCGTTAAATTTTACAATGAAGAGAAAGAAAATAAGGCAATTCTCCAAAAGGAAAAAGCCGTAATTGAAGATGAACTTAATGACCTTATCATTAAATATGACGAGGCGATCGAAGAAAATGAAGTGCTGGATCAGGATCTTGTGAACGCACGCGATAGGATAGAGCGTCTCCTGGATTCGGTTAAAGATTACGATGCTACTTACGCCATGAATACCCGTCTGCAAAGGGAGATTTCAAACCTCAAAATTGAGCGGGAACGTTTATTCAGGGTCGTGGATAGTTTAAGCGCCCAAAATCAGAGAATGGCAACAACGCTTGATAGTACTAACGTGGTCCTCCAGGAAAGAACCCGAATTTCAGATTCTCTTCAGAGTACCAATCAGAATCTTTCCAATAAAGTAGACCGAGCTTCACAACTTAAAATTACCAGTCTCTCAGGAGAAGGAGTAATTGTGAGAAACAGCGGAAAGCTGGTAGAAAACGACCGCACCCGAAGGATAGACCAGATAAGGACCTGTTTTACCATTACGGCAAATGATCTTGCCGGCCCGGGAGAAAGAAATATGTATGTTCAGGTTTATAATCCCGAAAACGAATTGGTAGGCGACGAAATTGTGGTAAATCACGAGGGCGGTCCAATGGTGTATAGTGCGGCCTCTAAGGTGTACTATGAAAACAACGAGCTGGATGTTTGTATTTTAGCCAACACCCAGGAAGATAAATTGCTGGAAGGAAATTATAAGGTGTATGTCTATGCTGAAGACGTGTTGCTGGGAACAGGATCATTTAGCCTTAGATAATTAAAAATTTAAATTTCAAAGGCCGCCTTGACTAATATCGGGGCGGTTTTTTTATTTTTGCGCTATGGCAAAACAAGAAGATTTATTTAAAAATGTAATATCCCATGCTAAAGAGTATGGGTATATTTTTGCGTCGAGTGAAATTTATGACGGATTAAGCGCCGTTTACGACTATGGTCAGAACGGGGCCGAATTAAAAAAGAACATCAAAGATTACTGGTGGAAAAGCATGGTGCAACTGCACCAGAACATTGTTGGTCTTGATGCCGCAATACTAATGCATCCTACCACCTGGAAGGCTTCAGGCCACGTAGATGCTTTTAATGATCCGTTAATTGATAATAAAGATTCTAAAAAACGTTACCGCGCCGATGTGTTGGTGGAGGATTATGCCGAAAAGATCCATCAAAAGGCGGAGAAGGAAATTGCCAAAGCACGAAAGCGTTTTGGAGATGCCTTTAATGAAGAGGAATTTGTGACTACCAATCCACGGGTTATTCGTTACCGCAAGGAACAAAAGGAGATTCTTGAGCGGCTTGCAAAGTCGTTAACCGAAGAAGATCTGGACGATGTAAAAGCTCTTATTGAGGAATTGGGAATAGCCTGCCCTGAAAGTGGTTCAAAGAACTGGACCAATGTCAAGCAATTCAACCTTATGTTTGGCACAAAGTTAGGCGCTTCGGCCGATACTGCTTCAGATTTATACCTGCGTCCCGAGACAGCCCAGGGAATCTTCGTAAATTTTTCTAACGTTCAGAAAACCGGAAGGATGAAAATTCCTTTTGGAATAGCACAAATTGGAAAGGCTTTCAGAAATGAGATTGTAGCCAGGCAGTTTATCTTCCGTCAGCGGGAGTTCGAACAGATGGAAATGCAATTTTTTGTGCGGCCCGGCGAAGAGCTGAAATGGTTTGAACATTGGAAAGAAACCCGTCAGAAATGGCACGATTCCCTTAACCTGGGGAAAGAAAACTACCGTTTTCACGACCACGAGAAAATGGCGCATTACGCCAATGCCGCTACAGATATTGAATTCAATTTCCCTTTTGGATTCAAGGAACTGGAAGGAATTCATTCCCGTACAGATTTCGATTTGAAAGCACACGAAGAGCATTCAGGAAAGAAGCTGCGGTTTTATGATCCTGAGCTTAAAGAGAATTATGTTCCTTACGTGATTGAGACCTCTATTGGTTTAGACCGGATGTTCCTGGCAGTATTTTCGTCGTCTCTAAAAGAAGAGGAGCTTGAGGATGGAAGCAGTAGAACGGTTTTAAAGTTGCCTGCCGTGCTGGCTCCTACCAAGGCTGCCGTTCTTCCACTGGTTAAAAAAGATGGGTTGCCGGAACTGGCTCAGGAAATAATTGAAGAATTGAAATGGGATCTCCAGGTACAATATGACGAAAAAGATGCCATTGGTCGAAGGTATCGCCGCCAGGATGCCGTGGGAACGCCATTTTGCATTACCGTAGATCATGATTCTCTGGAGGATAGAACCGTAACGCTGCGCTACAGGGATACTATGGAACAAAAACGTGTGAAAATTTCAGAATTGGCATCTCTTATTAAAGAGGAAGTCGACTTTAAAAAATGGTTGAGATAAGTTTCGTTTAATTCAGCTAAATCTTAAAAAAGAGGCATTTAATAGTTTATTAGGTGCCTCTTTTGTTTCTATTATCCTGATAATGATTATTTTTAAAGAATATATCCAGAATTGCTGTAGATGAAAAAAATACTATTACTAATTGCGTTGTTTTTTGTTTTTCAACTTCCTGGCCTGGCACAGGATAGGGTGGTGGCTGGGCCTGGGTATATCGATTCGGCTCAGGCGGTGCCATCTGCAGCATTTTCAAAAACCAGGTTTATTTCCCCTACCACAGAGTACAAATTCTTTAATCCCAGAAATCGGGGAATTAATAAAATAGTACCGGGGAAAGGGCTGCCCAGAGGGGAAGACCCCACAAGGCAGCGTACAATGGGGGATGTAAAACTTTCCGGTGAAAAAAAACTGAATTTTGAGGCTGTGAGTACCCGGGCAACCCCTTCTGATCCTACTGGAGTGGCAGGTCCCAATCATTATGTTAACGCCTGGAATGCAGCTTTTTCTATTTTCGATAAAAATGGAAACCAATTAACACCCCCTGCCGATCTTGCCAGTTTTGGGGGTGAATTTGCCAATGAAAGAGGGGGAGACCCCATAGTGGTTTACGATGAGAATGCCGATCGTTATCTTATTAGCCAAATGGATACGCTTCCGGGAAGTTTTTTAATAGCTGTTTCTCAAGGCCCAGATCCTGTGAATTCTGGGTGGTATACCTACCGATTTCCAACAAATGGGATGTTTCCCGATTATCCAAAAATGTCTGTTTGGTCTGATGGTTATTATTTCACCACCAATAAAGACAATACTACTGCCGAGCAAAGTGAAGTTATCTACGTAATGGAGCGGGATAAGATGTTAAGGGGAGCACCTGCAAAGGTTATTGGGTTTCCGCTTCCCGGAATTAAAACCAGTCGGTTTTATAGTCCGGCAGGTTTCAATGTGAATGGGAAGGAATTACCTCCCCCGGGGAATTCGCCTATAGTCTATATGCAGGATGATTCCTGGGAAGGGGTCAATGAAGATCTTTTAAAATTATGGTTGGTGAACGTTGACTGGGATCAGCCGGAGAATTCTACAATTTCTGAATCTCAAGAACTCGGGGCAGGAGAAGGAGTCTCTCCTTTTCATTCTACTTTTGATGGGGGCTCGTTTAAAAATTTAGCTCAGCCTTTTGATGCTCCTGATATAGACGCCCTGCAGGCCACAATGATGTACGCTACCCAATACCGCCGATTTGGTACTCACAACTCTGTTGTGATGAACTTTGTGGTAGATATCGAGCCCAGTGCAGCCGAACATGCTGCGGTGCGGTGGTATGAGCTTCGCCAGCGCGAGGATGGAGCTCCATGGCAGGTTTACCAGGAAGGTACTTATGCTCCTGATAAAAGTGATAGGTTCGGCGGCAGTATCGCTATTGATGCTGAAGGGAATATAGGTTTAGGCTATACAGTGCTGGATGACAGCCCGGAGCGACCAATTCCGCCTTCGCTTCGCTTTACCGGTAGATTTGAGGGAGATCCCAGAGGAGTGATGACTGTGGAAGAAGAAAGTATTATAGAAGGCATTAGTCCCAATCCCAGTTTTCGTTATGGAGATTATTCTCATATGAGTGTAGATGCCGCGGATGGCTTAACCTTCTGGTATATAGGCGAAGTTTTTGAAGGAGATCAACGCATTAACCAGGTTGGAACCTTTAGAATTGCGCCGGAATATAATAATGACCTTGCCATAACAAAATTGGTAGCCCCAGTAGAGTCTACCCTTGGAGAAAATGAGGAAATAACTATCAGAATCAGGAATCTGGGAAGGAATTCCCAATCAGATTTTGAGGTAAGTTATAGTGTTAATGGAGGAGAAACAGTTACCGAAACCATTAGGGAGACCCTGGGAAGTACTGAGATGTTAGAGTATACATTTAGTGAAACCGTAGATCTTTCTGAAGCGGGAGCAGCCTACGAAATTAGCGTTAGTATTAATCTTGCCTCTGATGAGAATGAGAATAATAATGGTCTTACCGAGACTATCCTGCATCTTCCACCCAATGACATAGGCATTAGTTCAATAGACGCCCCTGAGACAGGAGAATTTTTAGGTGCAACAGAGGAAGTGGTGGTTACCATAGAAAATTTTGGAGGAATGCCCCAGGAGGATTTCCAGGTGAGTTATCAGCTTGGAAATAATTTTAGTGTTGTTGAGAATTTCCCGGGAGTGCTTGAGGTTGGCCAGGATGAGGTTTATACTTTTTCTCAAACCTTAGATCTTTCAAAATCGGGATGGTATAAAATTGAAGCCAGCACCCTACTGGAAACCGATACAAAACCTGAGAATGATTCAATAGTAGAAACTGTAGTGAGTATGGATTGTATTCCGCAGGGAAGTGATTGTAGCTTCGGTGACGGGATATGGTCTTTTGAGCTTGGTGATTTATTGAATGAAAATATCCCCTGCGGAAATGGATATGCCGATTTCACCGATCAAACCACCACTCTGGACCGCTCGGAAAGCACTCATATAGTTTCTGTGCAAACCTCTTTTGTAGCTCAGGAAAGGGAGCAGTTCTCTATGTGGATAGATTTTAATGACAATGCGGTTTTTGAAGATTCGGAAAGGGTGATTACTTCCCAGGCTCTAACCCGTTATAAAGCCTGGGAAAGCTTTGAATTTGATCTTCCCGAAGATGCTCCGCTAGGGCAACATCTATTAAGGATCAGGGCTGGGGATACAGATCCACAATGGAGTGGTGACTTAAACTCCCCCTGTTCAGTAATGCAATATGGGACAACTCACGATTATACAGTTACCATTACCGACAGCACCCTCGATATTGAAGATTTGCTTCTCTCAGAAGCTGAATTGATTATTCTTTCACAGGATCAGCAACAATTTAAGGCTATACTGGAGACCACCTATGACCAGCCCTTACGAATAAGTGTGTATAATATACTTGGACAACAGATGATTGAAAACCAAGTGATGAGTAATGGAGGTGCCTATGTGTACGAATTTGATATGAGCTATGCAGCACGAGGGGTCTATCTTGTGCGGGTAGGTACCCGGAAAGTTGGAAAAGTAAAACGTATCATCGTGAAGTAGAAAATATTCGCCTTTATAAATTTTTCAAATAACAATATTTCTTTTAATTAAAATCCTGGGCTTGCGGTTTTTCCCGGAAGCCTTATTTTTGAACAAAACAGATTAAATGAAAATCATTTCCTATAACGTAAACGGAATAAGAGCAGCAATAAGAAAAGGATTTTTAGATTGGGTACAACAAGTTAACCCAGATGTGGTTTGCCTTCAGGAAATAAAGGCCCAGCCCGAACAACTCAACCTTGAGGATTTTGAAGAAGCAGGATATCCTTATCATTATTGGTATCCAGCACAAAAAAAAGGTTACAGTGGGGTGGCTATCTTAAGCAAAACCAAGCCTGAGAACGTCGAATTTGGTACCGGGATAGATTACATGGATTTTGAAGGTCGAAATATCCGCGTAGATTTTGAGGAATTCTCGGTGATGAGCCTTTATTTACCTTCCGGTACAAATATCAATCGCCTGGAGCATAAGCTTCAGTATATGGACGATTTCCAGCGTTATATCGATGAACTCAAATTAGAGGTTCCCAATCTTGTGATTTGCGGGGATTATAATATTTGCCACCAACCAATCGATATTCATGACCCGGTACGCCTAAAGAATGTTTCCGGTTTTCTTCCTGTAGAGCGGGAGTGGCTTGATAATTTTATGAAAAGTGGCTTCATTGATTCTTTCCGGTATTTTAATGAGGAAGCCGATCAGTATTCCTGGTGGAGCTACCGTGCCAATGCCCGAGCTAATAACAAAGGTTGGCGAATTGATTATAATTTAGTGGCAGAGCCACTGCAAGATAAATTAAAACGAGCCGTTATATTACCAGAAGCTTATCACAGCGACCATTGCCCGGTATTGCTGGAGCTGGAATAAAACCCAAATACTTTACTATGAAAAAAATTGCCCTAATGGCGCTGGTTGTAGTTTTTAGCCTTACCTCCTGCGTATCCTCAAAAGTATATAATGACCTTGAAAGCAAACACGCCGACCTTAAACGGGAAAACCGAGACCTTAAGAGCGAACTTGAAAAATACAAAAATCTCGATGAAGACTTTTCAGCATTAAAAATGGATTATGCTGAAGCCATTGCAGAAAGGGACCGTCTAAAAGAAGAACTAGCGAGTATTAGAAGAAACTATGAAACCCTGAAAGATTCTTATGATGCTCTGGAGGAGAACAGCTCAGCTGCCATTGCTGATAATTCCCGGCAGAATCGTCAACTCCTGGCCGAGTTGGAAGAAAAGGAAAATGCGCTCGCCCAGGAACAATCACATTTGGCCAGACTACAACGTGATTTAGATTCCAGGTCGAGAAGAATAGATGAGCTAGAGAGCCTCATTGCAGCAAAAGATGCTAAGATGAATGCGCTAAAAGAGGCGATTTCGAAAGCACTAACCAATTTTGAGGGAAAAGGCTTGAGTGTAGAACAACGCGATGGGAAAGTTTATGTTTCCATGGAAAATAAATTGCTTTTCAGCTCTGGAAGCTGGGCCGTTAATGCCGAAGGAAGACAGGCTGTACAACAATTAGGGCAGGTGCTGGCGCAAAATCCAGATATCGCAGTTCTAATTGAAGGCCATACCGATGACGTGCCATATGGTGGAAGTGGAGCTTTAAAAGATAACTGGGATCTTTCTACAAAAAGAGCGACCTCTATAGTTCAAATCCTGCGGGAAAACAATAATATTGATCCTCAAAATTTAACTGCTGCCGGTCGGGGGGAATACGCTCCAATCACAACCAATGAAACAGCTGAGGGCAGATCCAGGAACAGAAGAATTGAAGTAATTCTTACTCCAAAACTTGATGAGGTAACTAAATTGCTAAACGAAGAAGACTAAAAGATTTTCCTTAGGAAATTAAAATATGAAATATACCAACCTACCGAATACCGATTTAAAAGTTAGTAAAATATGCCTGGGTACGATGACCTGGGGAGAACAGAATACAGAAACCGAAGGTCACGAACAAATCGATCTTGCCCTGGAAAAAGGAGTTAATTTCCTTGATACAGCCGAAATGTATTCTGTGCCTGCCCGTCCCGAAACCCAGGGAAGAACAGAAGAAATTATTGGGACCTGGCTTAATAAAACCAAACGTAGGGATGAGATCGTACTGGCATCAAAAATTGTGGGCCCGGGAGAATATGTGGCTCATATCCGGGAGAAGCTGGATTATTCTAAAGATACCCTCGAGGATGCTCTCGATAAGAGTTTAAAACGCCTCCAAACCGATGTAATCGATATTTATCAGCTTCATTGGCCCGAGCGGCAAACGAACTTTTTTGGGAAAAGAGGATTTTCGGTTTCAGAGGGTGAAGAATGGGAGGAAAATTTTGAGGAAGTATTATCTAATCTTCAGGATTTCGTGAAAAAAGGAAAGATAAAATACATTGGCCTATCCAATGAAACTCCCTATGGATTAATGCGTTTCCTTGAGGAAAGCAAAAAGGATCTTCCCAGAGTGCTCACGGTTCAAAATCCATATAATCTTCTAAACCGAAAGGATGAAATTGGATTAACCGAGGTGCTGCATAGGGAAAATGTAGGGTACTTGCCCTATTCCCCGCTTGGGATGGGCGTTTTAACCGGAAAACATTTGGATGGAATTCAGAAAAATACCAGGCTGGATTTATTTCCGCAGTATAAAAGATATTCGAATGAGCAGACGGTGAAAGCGACCCGGGCATACTCCGAAATAGCTAAAAAACACGGACTCAGTTTCGCACAAATGTCACTGGCCTTTATCAATCAGCAGCCATTTGTGACCAGTAATATTATTGGTGCCACCAATTTGAAGCAGCTTACTGAAAATATCGAGAGTATAGATTTGGAGCTTTCCCCTGAGTTAATTGAAGAGATAAATGCGGTTCACGAAAGCATTCCTAATCCCGCTCCTTAGATAGGAGCAACAAGACTTTGGTGAATGTAAGAGGCTTTATTTTCAAATGTTCTAACGTGATACCAGTCTTTGGCTTTTCCGAGGAAATTTAAGGTGTCATTTGAGTTTAAGGTTTTCAGAACTTTGGAGTTCCTGGTATCCGGGCGGTTTCTTAGGTTGGCTTTTGTTGAGGTAATTAGTAATTTCTCTGGATAATTGTTTTCCGAAGCATTATTAATTTCCAGCTCCGGGGTTTGAAAAACAAAACCCAATGGATCTATCGCGCCCCGATAACTTTTGTAAATCCCAAAATGTAGATGCGGCGGGGTGGTACGGGCGTTTCCGGTATTTCCCACATAGCCTAGGGTGTCGCCTGTTTTTACTTTTCCTGAAACAGGATGAATGCTGTCTAAATGTGCGTAATACAAAGATTGTTTCCTTTTATTATCGCGCAACCAAACCTGTTTGCCCCCCAGGCCTTTTTCCCCTGTGAAGGTGATGCGGCCATCGGTTGCCGCAACAACGGGAGTCCCTCGTTTGGCAAAAATGTCTATGCCTTCATGGCTTCTTGCGCCTCCATCCCTAACTGCACCCCAATAACTTTGAATTGAGTTGTTTTTACCTGCCAGGACCGGAAAGACATAAGCGGGTTTTTTTTCTATTCTGAAAGTGAAGGCTGTATTTGCTTCAATTTCAGGTTGGACGATAAGTTTGTATGTTCCGGCTGTTTCAGGTTCAAAGCTGAATTCTTTTTTCTGAAAATCAGCAGTTTCAATCTTCTTAAAATTCGGGATAGAATCTCCCATTTTCTGGTACAATTCGATAAACACCAAATTTTTCACTGAATCGGTTTCCGCAGTAAAATTCAGGATCTCTCCCGGCTGAAGTTCAATTTCATAGGAATAGATCTGGAAACCACGAGGCTTGAAATTACCGGTTTCAGCATAAGGAAGTTCAATATTCACACTGTCCTGAAGGGCCAGATCAACCTGGGATTTCCAAAGGTTGAATAATTCATCTGAGATATCAAAGTCACGCTGGTATTTCTCCTTAGCGGTGGGGTTTGTTATAAAATCGGAAGCCTTGTTGATCTGGGAACAGGCGGTGATTAGTAAAACCAAATTGATTAAAAGTACTTTTATCTGAAGCGTTTTTCTCATAGACGCCCATTTAAAAGCAGGAATTATGCCATTATTAGCCAAAGAGATGGCTAACCACATCTTCGATTTTAGCGGATTTTATGACCTCTATGGTAAAATTGTTTTTCGGTATCTTACTTTGTTTAGCGATCATAATCTTTGCGAATCCGAGTTTTTCGGCTTCCAGGATACGTTGCTCCACTTTGGTTACCGGTCTTATTTCTCCGGCAAGGCCAACTTCTGCGGCAAAGCAAATGTCTTTTTCTACCGCGATATCTTCATTTGAAGACAAGATAGCGGCAACCACAGCCAGATCAATAGCAGGATCGTCTACGCTTATTCCCCCGGTGACATTCAGGAAAACATCTTTTGCTCCCAGGCGGAATCCCGCTCGTTTTTCCAGCACGGCAAGCAGCATATTCAATCTTTTCACATTATAACCCGTTGCAGAGCGTTGTGGAGTACCATAAACGGCGGTACTCACCAAAGCCTGAATCTCGATCATCAACGGGCGCATTCCTTCCAGGGTTGCTGCAATGGCAGTTCCGCTGAGGTCTTCGTCGTTTTTGGAAATGAGAATTTCAGAAGGATTAGTGACTTCCCGTAAACCGCTGCCCTGCATCTCGTATATTCCCAGTTCGTGTGTAGAGCCAAAGCGATTTTTATGAGCACGGAGAATTCGGTAGACGTGATTTCTATCCCCTTCAAACTGAAGTACGGTGTCTACCATATGCTCCAAAACCTTTGGCCCGGCGATACTGCCTTCTTTGGTAATATGGCCGATTAAAATTACCGGAGTATCGGTTTCCTTGGCGAATTTTATCAGTTCGGCGGTACATTCTCTTATCTGGGAAATACTACCGGGCGAGCTTTCTATGTAATCGCTGTGAAGGGTTTGTATGGAATCAATAATAAGCACCTGGGGCCCTACACTTTCAATATGCCGAAAGATATTCTGAGTCTTGGTTTCAGTTAGAATATAACAATTTGCCGGATTAGGATTAATGCGTTCAGCCCGCATTTTTATTTGCTGCTGACTTTCTTCGCCCGAAACATACAACACCTTATAATTAAGCTGAAGCGAAATTTGAAGCAAAAGGGTACTTTTGCCAATACCCGGTTCTCCACCGAGTAGGGTAAGAGAACCGGGCACAAGGCCGCCTCCCAAAACCCTGTCCAGCTCATTGTTTGAGGTTTTCCAGCGGTTTTCGGGAGCGGTCTCGATCTCGGCAATTTTGAGTGGCCGGTTTGCTCTTTTAGATTCTTTTGAAGCGGGTGTTTTCCAGTCTTTAGGATCTGGTTTCTGCACCAGTTCTTCAACTATAGTATTCCACTCTCCGCAGGCGGAACATTTCCCCTGCCATTTTGAATATTGGCTGCCACAATTCTGGCAATAAAAAGTAGTCTTTACCTTGGCCATTTAAGCTTCTGAATTTTTATGCTAATAACCGAAATCTTTTTTAATCGCATCGGCTTTGGCTAGCATAAAATCGGTGTCCAGGAAGGCAATTTTTTCCTGTCCATAGGCTTTTTGATAAGTTTTCATCGCCTTTCTGGGATTTCCGGTTTCCTCTTCATAGCGCGCCTCAAAATAGGTAGCCAACATGGTTCCGGGATAATGATTCTCTGCAAGTTTGCTTAGTTCACGATAATCATCCCAGCGGCGGGTTTTTTCTATAGCCTTGTATATAGCCATAAAATCATTCAGCCGTATTTGTTTCTCTACGTGAAAAAGCTCATTTATGCTTTCGTATTTCTCCGTTAAATACTGAACCGGAGATATAGAAGTTTGTAATAGAATCTCGTTATATTCTTTTACAGAAATCGGACTGTAAACCTGGAACATACTAGCCAAAGCTGAGGGGATAGCTTTTCCTACCAAAGTATAATGTGTGGTGTTCTCAAAATTGTCGAAATGGTATTCCACCATTTTGTTGTCTAAAGTTTTTAACTGTTTATCGAAAGAAAGTATTTTTTCTTTGAGTTGAGCGATATCGTCACTTCCGGTAGCCAGGTAGTACCATTTTTTTGTTTCAGACTTAGCCAGGGAATTGCTGATTCTTTCGGTCATTTGAGGAGCCAGGTCTGGACTAAGGTTTATATAACCGTCAAAAAGAGGGTCGGGTTTGAAGAGGTAGTAATTAATAAAGTTAGAAGTGAAATCGTGGCCTACGATAACTCTAAAATCGGTGGTGCGATATTTACCGTCTAAATGTTGCAAAAGTTCCATTCCCAGGAACTCGAAAAAAGCCGCGCCATCTCCCGAGGGTAAAAAATTTCGCTCGTCGTAAGCGGCGTCATATTCCCGGCTGCCATCCTGGTTGATTCCTACCACGATCATTTCGGGAGCATCTTCCCAGTAGGAGTAAAAATCAACATTTCCGGCAACAGGTTCAAAGAGGTAATCGCCGTCCAAAACGATCATTACCGGATAGGATTTTTCAGTATTTGCCTCATAATCCCGTGGTAACTGGATTTTTAATTGTCTTTCTTCCCCGAGTTTCTCCGAGTTAATTGTTTCATAAAGTGTTTGTGAAAATGTGAATATTGGAGCAATAAATGTTACAAATAAGAGTAATTTTTTCATCATAGGTGTTAATTTGGTTATATAACCCCAAGATAATCAATTATTCTTACGGTTAAAAAGAGGAAGTATAATGAAGGAGAGGGCTCCCAGTACCAGTACTAGCAGGGTTTGTGTGCCCCAGGTAAGCCAGCCAAAGGCTTCGCCCGATTGCTTGCTTATTCCAAAAAGCACCAGAATTGCGCCAATGGCTACCGGATATACCCCAATTCCGCCATTGGTGGCTGAAATCGCCAGCGACCCCACGACAAAAGCGGCTAACATCATACCTAATTCGGGTGGCACCATTTCGGGAACAGAGAAGCTTATCACGTAGAACATTAGGATATACATAAGCCAAATGAAAAGGGTGTGAAAAAGGAAAGCCCATTTTTGTTTCATTCTAAAAATGCTCCGCATTCCTTCAATTAAACCCTGGGCCATCTTCCTGATTTTTATCAGAAAAGGTAGATTAGAGCGTTTAATCAGCCAGATGAACCCTATCCCTGCAAGGAGTAGCACAAATAATATTGCGATAGTAACAAGCGGGTTGATCTGATTGGCTTTAAAATAGGTGAGCAGGTGTTCGGTTTGAAGGATAAGCGTGAAACCCATAATTGCGAGCATAATTACTATATCGGCAATCCTTTCGGAAATAATAGTGCCGAAGGCTTTTTCAAAAGGTACTTTTTCATAGCTGGAAAGAGTTGCGGCTCTAAGAACTTCCCCGGACCGGGGGATACCAAAATTAGCCAGATAACCTGCCATAACGGCCATAAAAGAATTTGCGAACCGGGGTTTGTACCCCATTGGCTCGAGCATATATTGCCACCTGTATGCACGGGACATATGTGACAAGGTCCCAAAAACCAGGGAAAGAATTAGCCAAAACGGGTTGGCATTTACAATGTTGTCTAAAAGCTCCCGGCGCTCCTGAGGGGTTGCGCTTTGCAGAGAATACCAAATGAAAATAAACCCGAGTAGAAGGGGGAGAATGATCTTTAGTATTTTGGAGGTTTTTTTGTTCAAAAAAAATTAACTCAAAAGGTTATTTTCTTCGTTAGGAAATACCAATGAGGGTTTGAATGATTTTGCTTCTTCAAATTCCATTATGGCGTAGGCAATAAGTATAAGCACATCGCCTTTGGCTACTTTCCTTGCAGCTGCGCCATTTAGGGTTATTTCTCCGGAATTTCTGGGTCCGGGGATAACGTAGGTCTCAAGCCGTTCGCCATTATTATTATTAACGATCTGGACTTTTTCCCCTTCTATGATATTGGCTGCATCCATAAGGTCTTCGTCTATAGTTATGCTACCAATATAATTAAGGTCTGCACCCGTTACCTTTACGCGATGAATTTTAGATTTTACGACGTGTACCTGCATTTTTAATTAATTTAGGGCCATATTGTCAATTAAGCGAACTTCCCCGGCATAGGCCGCGATAAAAGCACGATATTCCTGGCCTTTTCTTTTTCGGTTTATTTTTTTTAGGGTTGAGGCATCAGCTATTTCGAAGTATTCCAGCTTTAGAAAGGGATGACTTTCGAACTGAGCATATACCCAATCGGTGATGTAGTTAACACTTTTTGTGCCAAATAAGTCCCTGGATTTCAGTAGGGTTTGATGAATAAAGGAAGCACTCTCCCTTTCTTCGGGTTCCAGAAGTTCGTTTCTTGAACTACGGGCCAATCCGTTAGGTTCTCTAAGGATAGGGCAGCCAATTACTTCCACCGGGAGTTTCTCGTCTTTTGTTAATTTACGTATGATCTGTAATTGCTGAAAATCTTTCTGGCCAAAGAAGGCTTTAGAAGGCTTTACTATTTCAAATAGCAATTTTACTACAGTGCCAACTCCGTCAAAATGTCCTGCGCGGTATTTTCCTTCCATGACCTTGCCCAGCCCACCAAAATCGAATTCTTCTGAAATAATATTTTCACCATAGAGCTCTTGGGCGGTAGGGGCAAAAACCCATAAATTCGGGTTCAGGGTTTTTAATAATTCAATATCTTTCTGCAAACCTCGGGGATACTTTTCAAGATCCTGGGGGTTATTGAATTGCGTGGGATTAACGAAGATGCTCACCACCACCTGGTCGCAGATTTTTTCGGCGTTTTGCACCAAAGATAGATGTCCATCATGTAGCGCGCCCATAGTAGGCACTAATCCCAGTGTTTTTCCTTGAGATTTAAGCTCGCGCACTGCCGTTTGAAGGGCCTCTTTTTCCTTAAAAATCTGCATATTATTAAAAAATTAACAGCGTGCAAACTTAATATATTAAGGGCAATCTGCATAAAATTTTGTAATTTTGCGTGTTTTTTATTCGCAACTGCAATTAAAGCAATGAATTTATGAAAGATAAGAGGATATTGTACGTCTCGTCTGAAGTTATACCTTACCTACCTGAAACCGAAATATCATCCACGTCTTTTGAAGCCGCAAAAATGGTAAACAACCTTGGGGGCCAAATTAGAATATTTATGCCCAGGTTTGGTAATATTAATGAACGTCGCCACCAGTTACACGAAGTGATTCGCCTCTCTGGGATGAATTTGGTGATCAACGATCTTGATATGCCATTAATCATAAAAGTGGCCTCGATACCTAAAGAAAGGATGCAGGTTTATTTTATTGATAATGAAGATTATTTCAAACGTAAGGCTACCCTTACCGATGAGGATGGAAACCTCTTCGAAGATAATGACGAACGCGCCATCTTTTTTGCAAAAGGCGTGATTGAAACCGTGAAAAAATTGAACTGGTCGCCAGATATCATTCACGTTCACGGGTGGCTTGCCTCCTTATTGCCTCTTTATCTAAGACGTTATTATGGAAATGAACCTTTGTTTAGCGATGCAAAAATTGTGACTTCGGTGTACAATCAAAGTTTCGATGGGACGTTAAGTGAAGATATGCAGGAAAAGGTACTGTTTGATGGAATGGAGAACCAGGACGTGAAACACCTGAAAAATCCAAACTATGTTAACCTGATGAAAACCGCCGCCGATAATTCTGATGCTCTTATCCAGGGCAGTGAAGAAATCCCGGCTGAGTTGTCTGATTATATGACTAAACTTAAAAAACCAATACTTCCTTATAAAAACCGGGAAGAATTCGCCCAGGCTTATCAGGATTTTTACACCGAAAAAGTTTTACCCCAATAGAAATAATACCGAATGAATTTTAAGAGATTGACAGGCAAAATTGCAGCGCTTCTGGCTGTAAGCTTTGTTTTAGTAGCATGTGATGATGAGTTTAGTACTGTAGGAGGAGAAATAATCGAAAACCCTGCCGATGTAGAACTGCGGGAGCTGGAAGTGAAAACTTACAGCAAAAAAATAAATTCGGTACAAACCAATAACCTTACCGATTATTTGCTTGGAGTATATAACGACCCTGTTTATGGAGAAACCCAGGCAAGTATTTTTTCCCAACTTTCACTCACTACCACCAATCCTGATTTTGGAGATAATACCAAACTGGACAGTGTAGTACTTACTATTCCATTTTATAGTACCGAGGGTGATAGTGACGAAGCTGGGAACATCGAATATAGCCTTGATTCTATCTTCGGCGAAGGAAGCTTTAAGCTATCGGTGCAGGAATCGCGTTATTTTTTAGCCGATTTCGATCCTGATGCCGATTTTCAGAGCCGTCAGAAATATTATTCAGATCAACAGGATCTTGTGGAACAAAACCTTGTAGGGGATGTGTTATATGAAAATGATAATTTTCGTCCTTCTCCAGAGGCAATCGTAAATTATGGTTATGATGATGTTGGAGAGGCCGACACTACTACAACGGGACCTGGTTTAAGAATAAAACTTCCTGTAAATTATTTTCAGCAGAAAATAATAAACAAGGAGGGATCTTCAGAATTGAGTAACAATAACAACTTCAGGGATTATTTCCGCGGTCTTTTTCTTAAAGCCGAAGCCAATAACGATCCTGGAAGCCTAATGCTTTTTAATCTGGGTGAAGGAGATGTAAGTCTTTATTATACTTTTGAGGAAGAAGAAACCAATGAGGATGGAGACGCTGAAACCATAAGAAAAGGAGCAAGTTACCAACTAAAGTTTGGTAGTAATGCGGTTAATACTTTTGAAGGTGAATTCCCTGCAGATGTACTCGAGACCATAACTTCTGCAGACACTGTAAACGGAGAAGAAAACCTTTTCCTTAAAGGTGGCGAGGGCAGCATGGCGGTAATTGAGCTTTTTGAAGATGACACCGTATTGGAAGAATTAAAAGAAAATAATTGGCTTATTAATGAAGTTAATCTTCAGTTTTATGTAGATCAGGACCTTATGGCTGGAGCTCAGGAGCCCGATAGGTTGTATATTTATGACCTGGAAAATAACAGGGTGCTTGCCGATTATTCCTTTGCTGAGCAATTTATTGGCGATCTTAATCCTGAAGACCTTTCAGAATCAATGAAAACTTTTTCAACACCCCTGGAACGGGATGAAGATGGAAACGGAATAAAATATAGCCTAAACCTTACTCAACACGTTAGTGAAATTCTCAACAACGATGGGGAGAACGTTAAACTTGGTTTAGTGATCACCCAAAATATTAATCAAACTGCCAACTCTGCTGTGAGAGGTGGTGGGGAAGTAACCCGTGTACCGGCAATGTCTGTTTTGGCACCCCTGGGAACGGTTCTTTATGGAAATGCGTCCGAAAATGAAGAGAAGCAACCAAAGCTTCGAATTTATTATACGCGAACCACAGAATAAAAAAACTATTAACTTAACTACCAATAACTTAAAATATGTGCGGAATTGTAGGTTATATAGGGCATAGGGATGCTTATCCTGTAGTGCTCAAAGGACTTCAGAGATTGGAATATCGCGGTTACGATAGTGCCGGGATTGCTCTTTATGATGAGACAGAACTTAAACTTTGTAAGACCAAAGGAAAAGTAGCAGATTTAAAAGAAAAGCTGGAGAGTTCTATTTCAACAAAAGGAAATGTAGGGATAGGGCATACCCGGTGGGCTACTCATGGGGTGCCTAACGATATAAATTCCCACCCTCATTATTCTAATTCAGGAAATCTTGTAATAATTCACAACGGGATTATTGAAAATTATGATGCTCTTAAAAAAGAGCTGCAAACCCGTGGATTTACCTTTGAGAGTGATACTGATACAGAGGTTCTCGTAAACCTTATTGAAGATGTTTCGGACAAGGAAGGTGTGAAATTGGGTAAGGCCGTTCAAATCGCCCTTAACCAAACCGTGGGAGCATACGCAATCGCAGTTTTCGATAAGAGAAAGCCAAATGAGATTGTTGTTGCGCGTTTAGGAAGTCCCTTGGCTATAGGAGTGGGAGAAGATGAGTTTTTTATCGCTTCAGATGCTTCCCCGTTTATTGAATTCACCAACAATGCGATCTACCTGGAAGACGGGGAAATGGCTGTGGTAAGGCGTGATAAAGGTGTAAAGGTTAGAAAAATTAAAGATGATTCTCTTGTAGATCCTTATGTGCAGGAGCTTCAGCTTAACCTTGAACAAATTGAAAAAGGGGGGTATGAACACTTTATGCTAAAGGAGATTTATGAGCAGCCCAGCGCCATTAGTGATACTTTTCGTGGAAGAATGCTTGCGGATAAAGGGATTATTAGAATGGCCGGAGTTGATGACAATATTGAAAGGATCTCCAACGCTAAAAGAATTCTAATCGTAGCCTGTGGAACATCCTGGCATGCCGGGTTGGTTGCAGAATATATATTTGAAGACTTGGCGCGTATCCCCGTAGAGGTGGAATATGCTTCTGAGTTTAGATATCGGAACCCGATTATTTCGGAAAATGATGTGGTGATCGCTATTTCCCAGAGTGGGGAAACCGCCGATACTATGGCGGCAATTAAGCTGGCCAAAGAAAAAGGCGCCTTCGTTTTTGGAGTATGTAATGTGGTGGGATCCTCTATTTCGAGGGAGACTCACGCTGGAGCATATACCCACGCGGGACCCGAAATTGGAGTGGCTTCTACCAAAGCCTTTACAACCCAAATTACCGTATTGACTTTAATGGCTCTTAAGCTTGCAAAACATAAGGGAACGATCTCTAATTCAAGTTTTATGTTGCACTTGCAGGAGATGGAGCGCATTCCAGAAAAGGTGAAAGCTGCACTGGAATCTAACGAAAATATTAGAGAAATCGCCGATATTTATAAAGACGCGAGAAACTGCCTGTACCTTGGGAGAGGCTTTAACTTCCCGGTTGCATTGGAAGGAGCTTTAAAATTGAAAGAAATTTCTTACATACACGCAGAAGGTTATCCTGCGGCTGAAATGAAGCACGGTCCTATTGCTTTAATTGATGAGCAGATGCCTGTAATAGTTATCGCAACCAAAAAGGGGCACTATGAGAAGGTGGTGAGCAATATTCAGGAGATAAAATCCAGGAAAGGAAAAATCATAGCTGTGGTCACTCAGGGTGATGAAGAAGTAAGAGATCTTGCAGACCACGTGATCGAAGTACCTGAAACTATGGAGCTTTTAACTCCGTTGTTGACTACCATCCCGCTACAATTGTTATCATACCATATTGCGGTGATGCTCGGTAAGAATGTAGACCAACCAAGGAACCTAGCAAAATCGGTGACGGTTGAATAGATAATTTAGAATAAACTTTTTTTAAAAGGGCCTTTCAAATTTAATTCTGAAAGGCTTTTTTTGTGCTCTTATTTCCGGAGAAATTAAGAATAATCTGCTCTGAGCAGGCTTCGGTTTATAAGACAAAAAGTTATTTGAGCTGGGGTATGATTTTATCAAGAAAAAACTATCTTTGCAGCCTGAAAATAACCTGTTTGGAATTTTGATTAATAATAATTTCCCGGCGGTGTTTTTTAGGATTTTTAAATACTAAACATTAAAGAATTAGATAATGTCTAAAGTAACAGGTAAAGTTGCCCAGATTATTGGTCCTGTAGTTGACGTCGTGTTCGACTCAGAAAGTACTGACTTACCAAAGATCTACGACTCTTTGGAAATTACAAGAAAAGACGGTTCCATTTTGGTATTGGAAGTTCAATCTCACATTGGTGAAGAAACTGTTAGAACAGTTTCCATGGATTCTACCGATGGTTTGAGCCGTGGAGTTGAGGTGGTTGCTACCGGAGCTCCAATCCAGATGCCTGTTGGTGGCGATGTATATGGAAGATTATTCAATGTAGTGGGAGACGCTATTGATGGTCTTGGAAACTTGCCCAAAGCAGGAAAAGATGGTTTGCCAATTCACCGTGATGCACCAAAATTTGAGGACTTATCTGTTTCTACTGAAGTTTTATTTACCGGAATTAAAGTGATCGACCTTATTGAGCCTTATGCAAAAGGGGGTAAGATTGGTCTTTTTGGTGGAGCCGGAGTAGGTAAAACCGTACTTATTCAGGAATTGATTAATAATATTGCCAAAGGCCACGGTGGTCTTTCGGTATTTGCCGGAGTAGGAGAGCGTACCCGTGAAGGGAATGACCTTTTAAGGGAAATGCTTGAATCTGGTATTATAAAATATGGTGATGACTTCATGCATTCTATGGAAGAAGGCGGATGGGATCTTAAAAAAGTAGACAAAAGCGCTATGCGTGAGTCTAAAGCAACCTTCGTTTTCGGACAGATGAACGAACCACCGGGAGCACGTGCGCGTGTTGCGCTTTCTGGTCTTACCATTGCTGAATACTTCCGTGATGGGGCCGGAGAAGGACAGGGAAAAGACGTTCTTTTCTTCGTAGATAACATTTTCCGTTTTACACAGGCCGGTTCAGAAGTGTCTGCACTTCTTGGACGTATGCCTTCAGCGGTAGGATACCAGCCAACACTTGCCACCGAAATGGGGGCGATGCAGGAGCGTATTACCTCAACCAAAAACGGATCGATTACTTCGGTACAGGCGGTATACGTACCTGCCGATGACCTTACCGACCCGGCGCCGGCAACAACTTTCGCCCACCTGGATGCAACTACGGTATTGTCTCGTAAGATCGCTGAGCTTGGTATTTACCCAGCGGTAGATCCTCTTGATTCTACTTCAAGAATTCTTACTCCTGAAATTTTAGGAGATGAGCATTATAAGTGTGCACAACGCGTAAAAGAGTTGTTACAGCATTATAAAGAATTGCAGGATATTATCGCCATTCTTGGTATGGAAGAACTTTCTGAAGAAGATAAACTTGCAGTGTCACGTGCCCGACGTGTACAGCGTTTCCTTTCTCAGCCTTTCCACGTAGCCGAGCAGTTTACCGGACTTAAAGGAGTGCTTGTAGATATTAAAGAAACCATTAAAGGCTTTAATATGATTATGGATGGAGAATTGGATCACCTTCCTGAAGCTGCTTTCAACCTTAAAGGTTCAATAGAAGAAGCTATTGAGGCCGGTGAGAAAATGCTTGCTGAAGAAGACTAAAAGCCTTTCCGCGATTGCGGAAGTTCAAAACATTAGATAACTATGCAATTAGAAATCGTAACCCCAGAAGCGGTAGTCCTCCAGGCCGAAGTCGATGCGGTAAAGGTGCCGGGTGCAAATGGTGAATTCCAGATGCTTAATGATCACGCGCCTATCGTATCCACATTAACTGAAGGAGAAGTTGAGATTAGTCTTACCACCGTAAACCGGGATTTTTTAGAAGACCTATCTTCTGATTTTAGAAAGGGAGGCGAAAAAGTTCTTTATTACCCGATAAAGGGTGGGGTTTTAGAAATGAAAGATAACCAAGCCATAATCCTTGCAGATTAGGGTTTAGTTTCTGATAAATAAAGATAAGCCGAAGGAAATCCCTTCGGCTTTTTCATTGGAGGGATACCTCAAATCGGTTAAAAAAGCCTTGTTTAGTTATGCCAGGATTGCTGAAAATCTAGACCTGTTTATTGATAATGAATTTTCAGTAATTTAAGAAAGTAACTGGATTTTTGGTTTTTTAAGATTATTTAAATTCAGAACCTTGCAAAACCGCAGTTTATGCCCTGTTTTCCTTATTAAACTTAAATAATATCTGCTATATTTGCTGAGAACGGAATTTTGTAAAAAAATATGCTAACAGCTATACTTTTAGGTTTTTTATTTGCGCTGTTCCTGGTTTTTGCTGGGAAATTTTTTAAAGGTAAACTGGCTGTTGTTTCTTCAATAATCCCTTTATCACTATTCATCTATTTCGCTTCATTTATTCCGAGGATTTCTTCAGGAGAGGTGATAAGAAGAACTTACGAATGGGTGCCTTCCTTTGGAGTAAATCTGGGGTTTAGTTTAGACGGGCTTTCCCTGCTTTTCTCCCTTATGATCACCGGGATTGGGTTTTTGGTGTACGTTTATACCTCAACATATTTAAAAAATCATCAGTATCTTGATCGTTTTTACGCCTATTTGAGCGTCTTTATGGGGGCTATGTTAGGTCTGGTGCTTTCAGATAACATTATTTCTATGTTTGTTTTCTGGGAACTTACCAGTATAAGTTCTTTCTTTCTTATTGGGTTTAACAACACCAGTGAGGCTTCCAGAAAATCTGCGCTTACCGCTTTAGGAATCACGGGATTTGGTGGTTTTTCTTTACTGGCCGGCGCCCTGTTACTCGGTAGTATGGCTGGTACTTACAGCATTACCGAGATGCTCAGCATGAAGGAGGCGCTTGCGGGACATGAGTTTTATATTCTTGCCGTGATTTTTATTTTCGGCGCTGCTTTCACAAAATCTGCACAATTCCCATTTCATTTCTGGTTACCCGGGGCGATGAAGGCTCCAACACCGGTGTCTACTTATTTGCACTCGGCAACTATGGTAAAAGCCGGGGTTTATTTATTAATGCGCTTCACGCCTGTGTTGGGGGATACCAATTTCTGGAACACCACGCTTATTAGTGTGGGGGCTATAACCATGTTGTATTCAGCAGTTCATACTTTATTTCGTACCGATCTTAAAGGAGTACTTGCCTACTCAACCATTTCGGCTCTTGGTATTTTGGTGTTTTTGATAGGCCTTGGAAGTCAGGGAGCTTTTCTGGCTGCTGCAGTATTTATAATAGTACACGCGCTTTATAAGGCCACTTTATTCCTGGTGACTGGGGTTATAGACCTGCAGTCTGGCACGCGAAATGTAACTGTCCTGGCAGGTTTGCGAAAAGTAATGATGCCAGTAGCTGTAGCAGGTATTCTCGCCGCCATTTCCAGTGCCGGAATCCCACCAAGTATCGGTTTCCTCGGGAAAGAACTCACTTATGAGGCCAGTACACATTCCACAGGCCTGGTGATTGTAATCGTTGCGGCTATTGTTTTGACTAAAATTCTACTACTTTATGCCGGATTTGTTGCCGGAATAAAGCCTTTTACAGGGAAATTACCCGAAAAATTTTCAGAAGTTAAAATGCCTGGCCCATTGATGTGGGTGCCGCCATTGCTGTTAGCAATCCTGGGAATTGTATTCGGAATATTCCCGGCCCTTATTGAGTCGTCCCTTGTAAAACCAGTAGTTACGGCATTGAGTAAGGATGCTTCCGATATCCACCTGGCTTTATGGCACGGCTTTAATACTGTCCTGATATTAAGTATTATTACAATTGTAGTAGGGATCCTGCTTTATTTATTTCTGAAGCCTTCAGAAAAACTTGAAAACCGGATTGGCAAATTAGAACCTGTTTCTCCTGAAAGCATTCTGAAAAAACTAACTTACTTTTTTGCCGTATTTTCCAAATTCTGGACAAATGTTTTCCAAAATGGATATCTCCGGAACTACGTAACTACCATTGTACTTTTTCTGGTGATTCTGGTGGGCTATATCTTTATCGGAAACTCACGTCTTGTAATAGATCACACACAATTATCTCAGATAACTGCCTACGAACTTGCCGTTACAATAATTCTTATTGGAGGCGTATTCTATACGGTCTTTACCCGGTCCCGTATTGGAGCGGTGGCGGCGATGGGGGTGGTTGGGCTCGCAATTTGTTTACTTTTTGTTTTTTACAGCGCTCCCGATCTCGCCATGACCCAGTTCTCTATCGATACCCTCACCGTTATTCTTTTTGTACTGGTACTTTACAGGTTGCCTAAATACCTCGTGTTATCAGACTATAAGATGAGGATTCGCGATGGAATTCTGTCTCTTACTTTTGGAGGATTAATTAGCCTTTTAGCTTTACAGGTTTTAGCTGAACCGGTTAATAGTGATATTGGAGATTTTTATGCTAAAAATGCCTATTTAATGGCACATGGAAAGAATGTGGTGAATGTTATCCTGGTGGACTTTAGGGGGACAGATACCTTGATAGAAATTTCGGTGCTCGCAATTGCAGCGATTGGGGTATATGGCTTGCTGAAATTACGTGTAAAAAGTTCAGACAGGCCTAACTAAAAGATATAAAAATGAAGACATTAATATTAAAAACAGCATCTAATTACCTCCTGCCGGTATTGTTGGTGTTTTCCGTATTTATTCTCCTTCGTGGGCATTATTTGCCTGGCGGTGGTTTTGTTGGAGGTCTTATTGCGGCTATAGCCTTTGTATTGCATGCATTTGCTAACGGGCTTGATAAATCAAAGGATTTGCTTAAGATACATCCTGGATTTTTGATGCCCGTAGGTTTGGGGCTGGCTTTTATGAGCGGAATTGCCCCGGTGGTAGGCCTGGATGATCCGTTTATGACTGGCCTGTGGTTCCCTGATCCTTTTCCCGTAATAGGGAATGTTGGGTCTGCCCTCTTTTTTGATATTGGGGTATACCTTGTGGTGGTGGGAGTCACCTTAACCATAATATTTACAATATCAGAATCGGCTTAATTTATGGAAATACTTTTTGCAATAATAATAGGGGTGCTTTATGCCGCGGGTATTTATATGATTCTGCGCCGAAGCCTTGTTAAACTTATTATTGGAATTATTTTGCTGGGTAATGGTGCTAACCTCCTAATCTTTCTTCTTGGAAGAATATCAGAGGGAGCTCCCCCGATTATTCCCGAAGAATCCAAAGTTTTTCTTGAAGCCTATGCCGACCCTGTTCCACAGGCACTTATATTAACAGCTATCGTAATTAGTTTTGGATTACAGTCTTTTGCTATTATCCTTGTAAAAAGAGCGCATAAAGTAGTAAAGACAGACGACCTTGACGAAATGAACGCAACCGACGAAGATTCATGACACAACAGTTAATTCTATATCCGTTACTGCTGCAACTGCTATTAAGCATTCTTTTAATGTTTTTCTGGTACAGGATTAATGCACAGAGGGTCATTAGTATTTTAGGAAGTATCCTGCACCTTGGATTAACGATTTTTGTTTTCAGCTTTATCTGGAATAACGGGACACAAACCCTGCAGGCCGGAAGCTGGGAGGCGCCTTTTGGAATAACTTTTATTGCCGACTCGCTTGCGATTACCCTGGTATTGCTTACCGCAATTGCCGGGCTGGCGGTTTCGATATTTTCATCTTCGGCGATGATTCCGGACAGATTACGGTTTGGGTATTTTCCAATTTTTCACTTTTTATTGCTCGGCCTCAATGGGGCTTTTCTAACTGGAGACATCTTTAACCTGTACGTTTGGTTTGAGATTATTATTATAAGTTCCTTTGTTTTAATTACCCTGGGTGGGGAAAAGGCCCAGCTGGAAGGTGCCGTAAAATACTTTACCCTTAATTTCCTGGCATCAATGATCTTTCTTACTGCCATTGCAGTACTGTATGGTTTGACGGGAAGTTTAAATATGGCCGATCTTGCTATAAAAGTTTCCGAGATTGAAAACCGTGCTTTAGTGCAGATCACTGCAGTATTATTCCTTATCGGTTTCGGAATAAAAGCAGCGGTTTTTCCGCTTTATTTCTGGTTGCCTGCTTCTTATCATACCCCGCCATCAGCAGTTTCAGCAATATTCGGAGGCTTGCTAACCAAAGTGGGGGTGTATGCTCTCATCAGGGTCTTCAGCCTCATTTTTGTCGGGGATGCCTTCCTGGATGAAATCCTGTTGGTCATAGCGATTTTAACGCTGTTTAGTGGAGGGGTGGGTGCCCTTGTTCAAAACAATATTAAAAAGGTCTTCTCCTACCTTATAATTTGTCATATAGGCTATATGATTCTTGGTTTGGGAATGTTTACCGAAGTTGCCATTGCGGGTGCAATTTTCTATCTCATTCATGATATTATTGTTAAAACCAACCTATTCATGGTTAGCGGACTTATTTACAGGATAAAAGGTTCGAGCAGTATGCGGGCTCTGGGCGGTTTTTACAGCAATTACCCAAAATTGAGCCTTCTAATTTTTATCCCATTGTTCTCGCTTGTAGGTATTCCTCCCCTGTCTGGGTTCTGGCCTAAAATTTCACTGATAACAGCAAGTTTTGATACCCAAAGTTACTGGGGGTTGGCAGGCATTATTTTTGCCAGTTTTATAACCCTTGTGGTAATTGCTAAACTTTGGGCAGAGGTCTTTTGGAAAAACCCGGGGGAAATTCCAAAAAGAAAGAAATTTGATTACTTTCATAAAATGGGAAAATACCGAAAACTTGGTTTTGTAGTACCCATAGTTTTTTTAAGTTTTGTTTCCCTGTACATTGGTTTTGGTGCTGAAAATATCCAGATTCTTTCATCGCGAGTGGCGCAGGAGCTTATGGATAAACAATTATATATTGATGCCGTGTTTAATAATGCTCAAAATCCCAAATAATGAAAAGCAGGTTCGTCGGAAACTTATTACTTACTTTCATCTGGGTTGCACTAACCGGTGATTTTGCATTTAACAATTATATTTTCGGTTTTGTGCTTAGCTTTTTCATACTTTGGGTAATAAGCAGGGAAAAGAGAAAATATAATTACTTTACGCTGGTTCCGAAATTGATAGCCTTCGTGTTTTATTTTTTGATTGAACTGGTAAAAGCAAATTTACAGGTTGCATATGAGGTGAGTACCCCAAATTTAAAAATGAAACCCGGGATCGTTAAAGTACCTCTGGACATACAATCTGATATTGGAATAACCCTGCTTGCCAATATGATCTCACTTACCCCTGGTACCCTTAGTCTGGATGTTTCTAATGACAAGAAAGTACTTTTTGTACACGCTATGTACATCACAGATAAGGAAGAGTTTATACAGGGGATTAAAAATGGTTTTGAAAAACGCTTATTGGATATTTTTAAGAAATGACGTTAAACGACTATATATATTATGTAATACTGCCTGTTCTGGCTTTTTCTATCCTGTTGATATTTTACAGGTTTTTTAAAGGTCCGAGCATAGTCGATAAGATTATAGCCCTTGATCTTTTGATAACTACAGGAATTGGGATTATAGCTGTTTACAGTATTGTTCATGGAAGATCTACCTTTATGGATACAGCGATGATCCTTGCACTTATTGCGTTTTTAAGTACTGTGGCATTTTCTTACTTCATTGAAAAAAGAAACCGAAAGAAATGATTTCAATAATAATAGTCATATTAATAACTTTAGGAACCTTGTTTATCCTGCTTGCTGCTATTGGCATGGTAAGGATGCCGGATACCTATCTTAGAATTTCGGTAACCACCAAGGCAGCTACTTTGGGGGTTGGACTCTTGTTGATTTCTTCAGCAATTTATTTTAACGATCTTTCAACAACCTCCAGAGCTCTTGTAATTATACTATTTGTGCTGCTTACTGCACCTGTAAGTGCGCATTTAGTGGGTAGAGCCTCCTATTTTATGGGAGTGAAACTTTGGGATAAATCGGTAATGGATGATCTTCGGGGAAAATACCAGAAGAAAACTCACGTGCTTAAAAGCAAAATCGATAATACTCCCGGAGATAATGTGGTGCATGACAGACCCGATAATGAAAATGAAGTGGAAGATTAACTAAACAATGATTGATTAGGTTTCCTTGTTGACTTAGTTTTCGTGGTATTATGCCATAGCAGCAACCTAAAATCCCAAACTATCTAGCCCAAAAGATACCGGGTATTGGAAAACGAATGCTGGAATTGAATGAAGAGGAATAATGAAGACACAAAACCAACTGGAATTAACTGAAATCCCAAGGCTGAAAAGAATCTCCAGGAAAGATTTTATAGAAAAATATGTAAAACCGCAAAAACCGGTAGTGATTGAACATCTTATAGAAGATTGGCCGGCTTATCAAAAATGGAATTTACAGTATATAAAGGAAGTGGCCGGAGATAAAACAGTGCCTCTTTATGATGACAGGCCTATATCTTCAAAATATAAATTCAACGAGCCTCATTCCAGAATGAAAATGGCAGATTATATAGATCTGTTAAAGTCAGGACCTACCAATTACCGTATTTTTCTGTATCATTTGCTCAAGGAAGTGCCCTTGCTTCAACAGGATTTTAAATTCCCTCATATTGGGCTGCGATTTATAAAGAAATTGCCTACTTTATTTTTTGGAGGAGAAAATTCCAAGGTGTTCATGCATTATGATATAGATTTTGCTAATATTCTGCACTTTCATTTCGACGGAAAAAAACGCTGTATTTTATTCCCGCCTTCAGAAACAAAATACCTTTATAAAGTGCCTCACGCTCTGATCTCAAGGGAAGATATAGACTTTAATAATCCCGATCTTGAAAAATTCCCGGTCCTGGCTAAAGCCAAGGGGTTTGTCGCCGAGCTCAATCACGGGGAGTGCCTTTATATGCCTGAAGGATATTGGCACCAGATGACCTACCTTACCCCAGGCTTCTCAATGAGCCTAAGGGCTTTGCCGCGAAATGCAACCAATTTTTCCAAAGCAGTTTATAACCTGCTTATTATGCGTCACTTTGATAATTATATGAGAAAATGGAAAGGACAGCAATGGATAGACTACAAGAACAAGCTGGCTATAAAACGCACCGAGAGGCATAATTAGCCTATTTAATCAATGAATTTACTTTTTCGTATATAAGGTTAGCTTCGTAGCCTTTTAGAAGCAGGAAATCGGCTAATTTTTTCTTTTTCTTAAATGGGTTACTTTCATTTAGCGTTTTTTCTTTTTTTATAGCTAAGTCTTCCAAACTTTGTAAATAGGCATCCTCTTCTATTTCGGTTAATGCAAGTTTTACTATGGGAGAGGAAATTTCCCGGAATTTAAGTTCCTGCTTGATTTTGTTTCTACCCCATTTTTTTATTCTGAATTTACCACGTACGAAACTGCGGGCAAATCGTTCTTCATTTAAAAAATCTTCCTGCATCAATTGCATGATGATCTGTTCCTGTGCCGCCGGAATCATATTCATTTCCCTTAATTTTTCTTCAACTTCTTTGTGAGAGCGATCACGGTAGGCGCAAAACTGCATCAGTTTGATCGTTGCTTCTTTTACGGTATATGATTTATGAGTTTGTCCGGGTTTCATATTAAACAAAATTAATCAAAACTAAACTTAATTATTTTTCAGTCTCATTTTTATCATTTCGTAGAATGGTTTATTTTAACAGAATCAATATAAAAACCAGGCATATGAAAAAATACTTCTTACTTTCTGTCCTCTTTTTGCTTACAGTTTCTGTCAATGCGCAGAAAAATTACGAAGACGCCATTCAAATCATAGAAGTTTGGTTAGATGCTCAAAAAGATTATGAAAAGCTCCCTGCAATAATCGCCAGCGTAACCGAAGACCAGGATAAAATCTGGGCGGGGGCTTTTGGCCTGGCAAACCCCGGGAATAATACACAAGCCGATGTGTTAACTTTATGCAGTATATGTTCTATTTCCAAGCTTTTCACTTCTGTTGCAGTGATGAAATTGTATGATGAGGGCAAACTGAGATTGGATGATAAAATAGAAGATGTGCTACCCTGGTATGATTTAAAACAGCAATTTAAAGATACAGCACCCATCACCATAAGGAGTTTACTTACTCATTCTTCGGGATTACCCCGGGAATCTAATTTGCCCTATTGGACAGGTCCCGATTTTGCTTTTCCCGAATCTGAAGAAATAAGAGAAGGACTATCAGAGCAGGAAACCTTATACCCATCTTCTACTTATTTTCAGTATAGTAATTTGGGCTTAAGTCTGTTGGGAGAAGTAGTGGCAGAGGTTTCAGGCTTGCCTTATGAAGAATATGTTCAAATAAACATTCTTGAGCCTCTGGGCCTCGATAACACCTATCCCTTCCTGCCTGAGGATAAATATGGAGACCAACTGGCAGTGGGATATGGGCCTTTGAAAAGAGATGGTTCAAGGGATAAATTAAAGCTTTTTGATGCAAAGGGAGTTCAGGCTGCGGCAGGATTTTCTTCTACTGTGGGAGATCTGGGGAAATTTGGTGCCTGGCAATTAAGGTTAAGAGACACTTCAGAAGCTGAAATTTTAAAACCTTCAACATTAAAAACGATGCAGCGGGTGCACTGGACAGACCCAGACTGGGAGACCACCTGGGGACTGGGGTTTGCTGTGAGTAAAGGTCCCGATGGTACTACCTGGGTTAGTCACGGCGGTAGCTGTCCTGGGTATCGCTCTATCCTGTTGGTTAATCCTGCTTCCAAGCGAACTTACGCGGTTTTGATTAATGCCAATGGAACAAATCCTGGAAAATACGCAACCGGCATCCACGCAATTTTAAACAAGATTAAAACGGAAACGGAGGAAGAGAAAGATGAGACTAAAAAGGAATCTGGAGATGAGCTTAAACTTGATGATTATGTAGGTTATTATGACAGTAGCCCCTGGACGAGTGAGGTATATATTGGGGCCTGGGGAGAAAAACTGGTAATGATGCGACTACCTACCTCTTCACCCACAGAGGCAATGAGTTTTTATAAACATATTGAAGGTGATACCTTTAGGAGAATAAGAGATGATGAGGAATTAGGCGAAACTCTGGAGTTCGAGAGAGCAGAAACCGGAGAAATCACCAGGTATAAATCCCATGGAAATTATTCAAAGAAACTTGAACGCTAAATAAAAAGTGTTTTAGCTGATTTATGGCATAAAAAAAACGCCTTTCGAATTAACGAAAGGCGTTTTTTTAAACTGTGATCTCTTTCCCTTCTTTATCGTGAAAGTGATACTCCATGTACGTGTAAGCGTCTCTTGGTAAAATTTTAACCCAACGCTTATGGTCTAAAAACCATTGCGAACGGGGTGATGGAAAGCCTTTGGTTAAAAAGGCTGCAATAAATGGGTGCGCACTCAAAGTGATCTTTTTGTGATCTTTCTTAATGAGTTTTTCCAGGTCGGTTTTTATTTTGTTTATTAAAAGTATAGGTGCCTCAATTTCACCACTCCCATTGGGGTTAGTCTCCCGGGTTTTAATATTCATTTCCGGCCGTACGCGTTGTCTTGTAATTTGTATCAATCCGAATTTACTAGGCGGCAAAATCTTGTGTTTTGCGCGGTCGTCGCTCATCTCATTTTTAAGGTGGTCGTAGAGGGCCTTGCGATTTTCGGCTTTGCCCATATCGATAAAGTCTACCACTATTATGCCTCCCATATCGCGAAGTCGCAACTGGCGGGCTATTTCGGTGGCGCTTATCATATTCACCTCTAATGCGGTATCTTCCTGGTTTTTAGATTTGTTAGAACGGTTTCCGCTATTCACGTCTATAACGTGCATTGCTTCGGTGTGTTCTATCACCAGGTAGGCGCCTTTGCTCATAGAGACGGTGCGCCCGAACGTAGTTTTTATTTGTCTTTCGATACCGTATTTTTCAAAGATTGGAACATTCGACTGATATAATTTTACAATTGATTCTTTACTTGGGGCAATCTCGCCCACATAATCTTTAATTTGTGTATAAAGCGTTTCATCATCAACGATAATAGAAGTAAAAGTGTCGTTGAAGATATCCCGAAGCAGGGAAGAGGCTCTGTTGAGTTCTCCCAGTACTTTTGAAGGGTGAGGTGCTTTATGCAGTTTTTTGCACATTCCTGTCCAGCGACCAACTAAATTCTGAAGATCTTTGTCCAGTTCTGCTACTTTTTTGCCTTCGGCTACAGTTCTAACAATAACCCCGAATCCTTTGGGTTTAATGCTTTTTACCAGTCTTTTTAGGCGGTCTTTTTCTTCTTTGCTTTCGATCTTTTGTGAAACCGAAACCCGATTAGAAAAAGGAACCAGCACTATATAGCGGCCAGGGATGGAAAGCTCAGAGCTTATCCTGGGGCCTTTGGTAGAAATAGGTTCTTTTACAACCTGAACCAGTACCGATTGATTTGACTTAAGAACATCGGTGATTTGTCCGTTCTTGTCAATATCCTTTTCAAAAGTAAAATTCTTAAGCGAATAATCTTTTAATTTACCTGTGCTTACACGTTTGATGAACTTAAGCTGGGAAGAGATTTGAGGCCCGAGATCGTGATAGTGCAAAAAACCATCCTTTTCATAACCAACATTTACAAATGCAGCATTTAACCCGGGTACAGCTTTTCTAATTTTGGCGAGAAAAATGTCGCCAACATTAAATTTGTTGCTGTCTTCTTCCTTGTTGAGTTCAATAAGTTTTCCATCTTTTAGTAAGGCAAAATCTACAGCAGAGGATTCGGACCTGATAATTAATTCTTTGTCCACTCTTTTAGATTTTTGTCCCGAAATAATCGGGATGGATTAAACATTATTTTCTCACAGGGTTTTTATTCCTGAAGAAACCTTAACCCCCGCCATGGGCGGGAAATAGGATTTCGATTTCAATGAACTTTTTAAACAAAAAAAGTAGTATGAAAACTACTTTTTCTTATGGCGGTTAGCTCTTCTTCTTTTTTTACGCTTGTGCGTAGCTACCTTATGTCTTTTTCTTTTTTTACCACTTGGCATAGTGTACGGTTTTAATTAATAACTTATTTTCTTTTGCCTGCTGTTGCGGGCGTTTACTTTACTTCAACATTAGACTTAACGCCTTCAACAAATATTTTAGCCGGTTTAAAAGCCGGAATGTTGTGAGCTGGAATCTTGATGGTTGTATTCTTAGAAATGTTTCTTCCGGTTTTTTCGGCTCTTGTTTTAACAACAAAGCTTCCAAATCCTCTCAAGTATACGTTGTCTCCACTCTCAAGTGAAGTTTTAACCTCGTCCATGAAGGTCTCAATAGTAGCCTGAACATCACCTTTTTCCATTCCTAGTTTTTCTGAAATGTTTGCTACGATATCTGCTTTCGTCATTTTCGTGCTATTTAATATTATAAATTGGGGTTTCTAATTTTTCAAGGGCGCAAATATAAGAATTAAATCTCCAATATTTCAAGCCTAATTCATTAAATAATAACGGAATAAACTTTTAATATTGCAACCCGATAATAATTTCTATGGATTTTTCTAAAATACTGATTAATTGGTATTTAAATAATAAACGGGATTTACCCTGGCGAGGATCTGCAGATCCCTACCGTATCTGGTTGAGTGAAATAATGTTACAGCAAACACGGGTAGAACAGGGGTTACCTTATTATTTACGCTTTATCGAGGCTTTTCCCAGGGTTTTAGATCTGGCTGAAGCTTCCCAGGAAAAAGTACTGAAACTCTGGCAGGGATTAGGGTACTATTCCCGCGCCCGTAATTTGCACGAAACGGCTAAATATGTTGCTTTTGAACTCAATGGTATTTTTCCCGATAACTATAAGGAACTCAAAAAACTTAAAGGAGTTGGTGATTACACGGCAAGTGCAATTGCTTCTATTTGTTATAATGAAGCCGTGCCAGTGGTTGATGGAAATGTTTACCGGGTGCTTTCCCGATATTTCGATATTAAAACCCCAATAAATTCAACTGCAGGAATTAAGGAATTTAAATTGCTGGCCGGCGAATTGCTGGACAGGGAAAACCCTTCCCTTTTCAATCAGGGGCTTATGGAGTTTGGAGCATTACAATGTAAACCCAGAAATCCGCTGTGTGAAACCTGTCCTTTTAATAATGGTTGTTTAGCCTTAAAGAAGAATAAAATTGGAGAGTTGCCGGTTAAGCTTAAGAAGTTGAAAGTGAAGAAACGCTATTTCAATTATCTTGTTTTTTCTTCTGAAGATAACGAAACTCTGCTTCAGCGGCGCAAGGGGAAGGGAATTTGGGAAGGGCTTTATGAATTTCCGCTCATCGAGACCCGGGATCCGGCAAGTCCTGAAAATTTTATTTCCGAAGAAAAAATTGAGAAGAAAACCGGTGTTGCAGCGGGTAATGTGGTTTTATATAATGAAAAACCGGTTGTACACAAGCTTTCCCATCAGCATATTCATACACATTTCTGGATGGTTCACTCTCAGGATTTAGGGAGCGAAGGTATTCCAATAGGAAAAGTGAAGAATTATCCTGTGCCTGTTCTAATTCAGAATTTCCTTGAGGAATCGGGCTTTGAGGATTATTAAAAAAGAAGTTTTAAAACTTTTATTTCATTCAATTTTAATCTGCTCAGAATTTTTGAGTATTTTAGAATAATTTTAAACTTGGAAGATCCTCTGGAAGAGGTTCAAATAAAACTAAAAAAATGACTGGTACGCTAAACAAAGTGATGCTAATAGGGCACACAGGGGATGATGTGAAAATGCATTATTTTGAAGGTGGAAATTCCCTCGGACGTTTTCCGTTGGCCACAAATGAGACCTACACCAATAAAACCACCGGAGAACGGGTAACCAATACCGAGTGGCATAATATTGTAGTACGGAATAAAGCTGCTGAGATTTGCGAAAAATACCTTAAAAAAGGAGATAAGGTGTATATCGAAGGGCGAATTAAAACCCGTAAATGGCAGGATGACCAGGGCAATGATAAGTATTCCACAGAGATTCACTGTTCAGAATTCACCTTTTTAACACCCAAGGACCAGGCAGGTGGAAGTGCTCCGCAGGAAACTCAGGCACAAAAACCACAAAGCCAGCCAAAAAATGATAGCTTTGCACAGGATGAAGATGAAGATGATCTTCCCTTTTAAGTTTAACTAAAACCAGAGCATTTGGACTCAGAACCTCCCAGTTTAATTCTGTTTTGGGCCACTATAGACTTCACCCAGATAATTAGTTTAATTATCTTATTGCTTTTGCTGCTTTGTTCTGCCCTTATCTCTGGTGCAGAGGTGGCATTCTTTTCCCTTACCCCGGCTGATGTAATCACCGATGATGGAAAGAGAAGCAAAGCCCAGCAAATAGTTGTTAACCTACTGGACAGGCCTAAAAAGTTGCTTGCCACTATTTTGGTGGCCAACAATTTTATAAATATAGCTATCGTATTGCTTTTTGATATGCTTACCGATGAACTCTTCGGTAGGATGAGAACCATATTCTGGGGAATTGATTTTAAACTTATCATAGAAGTGGGAGTGGTGACCTTCCTTATTTTACTTTTTGGGGAAATATTGCCAAAGGTTTATGCCAGTAGAAATAAAGTGCAATTCTCAAATTTTATGGCCCAACCACTTAATTTCCTCGATAGCTTTTTTTCTCCTCTTAGTATTCCTATGCGATTGGTCACCTTGTTTATTCACGACAAACTCGGGAAACAGCGTTCCTTTTTGAATGTAGACCATCTTTCCCAGGCGCTGGATCTTACCAGTGATGAAGATACCACCAAGGAAGAACAAAAAATCCTTAAGGGAATTGTTTCCTTTGGGAATACCGATACCAAACAGGTGATGCGCCCCAGGATGGATATTTTTGCACTCAACGAAAATCAGACGTATAAAGAGATTATTCCTGAAATTATCGAAAATGGCTACTCCCGTATTCCTGTGTACAGGGAAAATGTTGATAATATCATCGGGATCCTGTATGTAAAGGATCTCCTGCCTTATATTGAAGAAAATAAATTTGAATGGACCAGCTTATTGCGGGAACCTTATTTTGTTCCGGAGAATAAAAAGCTTGACGATTTACTTAACGATTTTAAGGATAAGAAAAATCACCTGGCCATCGTGGTAGATGAATACGGGGGTACCAGTGGATTGATTTCCCTGGAAGATATAATTGAAGAGATCGTTGGGGATATTAGTGACGAATTTGATGATGAAGACCTGATCTTCTCAAAATTAGATGAACATAATTTTATTTTTGAAGGAAAAACCCCGTTAAAGGATTTCTACAAAATCATAAAACTAGAAGATCCGGAAACTTTCGAGGAACAAAAAGGTGAAGCCGAAACCCTTGCCGGCTTTCTCTTAGAGATATCGGCAGGCTTTCCGAAGAAAAATGATGAGATCTTTTTCCTGAATTATACCTTTACCATAGAAGCGGTAGACGATAAACGAATCAAGCAAATCAAGCTTAGCATAACGCCTGTATGAAATTAGCCTCTGCAATAATAATATTAGCGCTCATGTTTTCTTCATGTGGTAATGAAGAAGCCAAACCTAAACCCAGGGCATTTTTAGCACTGGATTACCCAGAGGCCGTTTACTCTCCCATAGATCTTGATTGTCCCTACAATTTTGAGAAGAACCAAAAAGCGGTTATCACTCCCTCAAGAAATAATGTGCCCTGCTGGATTAACCTGGAGTATAAGGATATGAACGGAGTTATTTTTATCACCTATCAGCCGGTTAAGAATAACCTGGATTCGTTGCTTAAAGATGCTCAAAATCTACCTTTACAACACACTATAAAAGCCGATGTTATTGAAGGCGATATGTATACTAATAAGCTGCACGACACCTATGGAATGTTTTATGAAGTTAAAGGTGATGCAGCTTCCCAGGCCCAGTTTTATTTAACCGATAGTGTTGAGCATTTTCTTACCGGGTCAGTTTACTTTGACCGCCAACCGAATTTTGACTCTATTGTTCCCGCGGCCAATTATCTTAAAAAAGATATGAAGCATTTGATGGAAAGTCTCCGTTGGCAAGAGAAAAAGTAATGGTAAAGTTGTTTTGCATAATTTATTATCGATTTTTGCTCCTGAAAAAGCAGAAATTATATGCCACTACAAAAACTGAAATGGATCTATCTCTTATTGCTTTCCCTGGTTTGGGGGAGTTCTTTTATCCTCATTAAAAAAGGTCTTATTGGGCTTACGGCCACCGAAGTTGGCTCCTTCAGAATAATTTTTGCAGCGCTCTTTCTTATCCTGGTAGGATTTAAAAGTCTGCGAAAGCTTTCTTCAAGCCAATGGAAGTGGATTGTAATTTCGGGATTCCTGGGATCATTTTTTCCGGTATACCTTTTTTCCTTTGCTGAAACTGAGATAGACAGTGCAATTGCCTCAATCTTAAATGCCACCACTCCAATTTTAACCCTCATTTTTGGCGCTTTCTTTTTTAGGGAGGTGTTTACCCAAAATAAACTTATTGGGGTAGGGGTCGGCCTGCTTGGTGCGATTGGATTAATACTTAGTGGCGCCAATATAAATCCAGATCAAAATTATCTGTATTCCCTGTTAGTAATTATGGCTGCCGGTTGTTATGCCATAAATGTGAATATTCTTAAAACAAAAATGAGCGATATTTCCCCGCTGGCAATTGCGGCCGGGAATTTTACTGTGCTACTGATTCCTGCACTTATAATCCTTGGAGTTTCCGGATTTTTTCAGAAGGAACTATTTACTTCAGAAATTCAAATTTCTGTGGCCTATGTGGCCATCTTAGGAATAATCGGGACGGGAATAGCTATGATAATTTTCAATAAGCTCGTGCAGATTTCAGATCCGGTATTTACGACTTCTGTAACTTATACAATTCCAGTGGTTGCCCTTGGATGGGGGATTTTGGATGGTGAGATTTTTAGTTTCTGGCAATTGTTTTCAGCCTTGGTAATATTAGCCGGTGTATTTATAGTAAACCGATCTAAAAAACTGTTCAGTAAATTCAGAAAGCAAGCGATATAAAAAGAGGAAACCGGCCCTTAAGCCGGTTTCCTCACCCTCTAACATTAATAAAAATTATTCTTCAAAATCTTCCGCTGTTACCCCTTCATTTACAAGGATCTCAGTTACATTAAATTCGAATGTTTGTGGTCCAGCGGCCTGCGAGATAGAAAAAGGAAATTTCACTCCTTCTACCTCCTGGTAATCGCTATATCCAGTCGGGATACTCATTGTTTGTCCGGCCTGGGATACGGTTTGAACCGTTTTTATTTTTAACCCGGTTTCAGCATCATAAAAGGCTTTGTTGTTTTCGCCTAAAGCCACTACATATGCGTCTTTTCCCTCTACGTTTTCAATACCTTCAAGGCTAGCATCACCTACTTCCAGTTCAGGGAACGGATTGGCATCTAATTTAGCCGCTTTGATCTGGTCTTCGTTGTAAGGAATTTTTTGTCCCTGCGCCACTACAAAGCCTGTTTCTCCATTAAATACCTGCTTGCTCATCACATTTCCGCCAACCGAAACTTCCTGGTTTAATTTACCATCCATAGTTCTTTTCATACTAAGATTTAGAGCCATTCCCTGTACAGTAGCTTCAGCGATCATTGCCACGCTTTCTACTTCCTCTACAGCCTTACGGCCACCAATGGCTTCTATATAATCGGCATAAACCTTTTCTACAGTTACTGAAGCATCAACTTCTTTAGCCTTAGGCTTTTCAATTTCTTCTCCAAGTTTGTTGTAGTATTTAACCGGAAGTGTTTCGCCGTTAAATTCAATCTTTTCAAGATTTTCAGCAATTTCTGAAGCTTTTCCGGCAACTACGATACGCGCTTTATCTAATTTGAAATATTTTTTAGCAACGCGTTGTACGTCTTCTACAGTAACATCGTTGATTTTCTGCAGGTAGGTCTCATAAAAATCCTCAGGGAGGTCTTCTGTTTCAATATCAAGTGCATATTGAGCAACTGTGGATGGCTGTTCAAGCGAAAGAACAAAATTGCCTATATATTTATTCTTGGCGTTATTTAATTCTTCTTCGGAAACTTTCTCAGTGCGAATTCTATGGATTTCATCAAGAAAAGCAACAACCGAGCTGTCGGTTACTTCGTTACGTACCTGGGCTGAAGCGATAAAGGCAGCTGCATATTTATCATTCCCTATGGAAGAATATGCGCCATAGGTGTAACCTTTGTCTTCTCTTAAATTCATAAAAAGTCTGGCATCCCCGCCACCACCAAGAATCCGGTTGGCAATTATGGATGGGAAATAATCGGGATTGCTCTTTTTAAGATCAACACTGTTCACTACGGCAATTTGGCTTTGAACTGCATTTGGCATATCAAGGATATTAATCTGCGTTGTTTCAGCATTTCTTACTTCGGGTAGTTCTTCTTTAGGAAGCTTTTTAGCCTCCCAGCTGCTGAATTTTTCTTCTACCAGCTGCTTTGCTTTTTCAAAATCCACGTCTCCAATAATTGCCAGGTAGGCATTTTCCGGAACGAAATAAGTGTTGTAGTGCGATTTAACTTCCTCAAGGGTAACAGCTTCCAGGCTTTCTGGTGTACTGAACTCTCCATAAGGATGGTTTTTCCCAAAAGTTAGGGTTCTTCTTAAGCGGCCGGCATTAAAGGCTACATCCTTTTCATTGCTTTCAAGTTCTTCGATTTCGCGTTGCTGAAGTTTTTCAAATTCTTCCTGGGTAAACTTCGGAGCTAAAGCACCTTCAGCCATTAATCCCAAAACTTTTGGAAAAAATTTAGAAAGAGTGTTTGCTCTAACGCTTTCGGCGCCAAAATAAAGGTTAGCACCAAGATAATCTACTTCTTCATTAAATTCATCTTTTGGAGTTTTGGTGGTTCCTGTTCCCAGTAGTCCCCCCGTGAGGGTGGAAACCCCTGCTTTTTCTCCTTCAGAATGAGGCGGATTGTCCAGGAAAAGAATCATATTAACCCGGGGAAGCTTATGGTTTTCTACAATCATTACTTTAAGGCCATTCTCTAAAGTAAAGGTTTCTGGTTTTTCAAGATTGATCTTTGGAGCAGGACCCGGTTCGGGTGGAGTACTTCGATCTATTTGTGCAATACTTGTAAATGCCAGAAACAAAAGAGCATTTATGGTAAGAATATATTTTTTCATATTTGTGTCTTTATTTTATTTATTGAACATCATCCTTTTTAGGAAGGTAATAGATTTCGGCGCGTTGATTTTCTTTTAAATACTCGTTGGCCACTCTCTTTATATCTTCCGGAGTTATAGATCGGTAGATTTCTATTTGTTCATTTATTAAATCGGTATCTTCATATAATACATTGTAGGTAGCTAATGATTCTGCTATTCCGGAAACACTGCTGTTTGCGTTTACGAACCGGTTTTCGAATGTATTCTGAAGTTTTTGAAACTCTCTTTCAGAGATTGTTTCATTTTGAAGTTTAACTATCTCCTCGTCAATTTCCTGTTTTAGGGTTTCTAATTGAGTGTCTCCCAATGGCAAACTCAAAACAGCGTATGCGCCGTAATCTTCAAAAGCAAGGTTTATAGCAGATACCTGTAAAGCTTGTTTTTGATCGTCTACCAGTTTTTTGTAAAGCCTCGAGGATTTCCCTCCCGAAAGGATGGTGGAAATCATATCAAGAACCTGAGCATCTTTTGCTGCCATTCCCGGCGTTCTCCATCCTAAGATAAACATAGGTAATTGAATATTAGGATCGTAAAAAGTGTCTTTTACGGTAGTGTTGATTGGCTTTTCTTCTACCCGGGTTCTCGAGACTTGATTTCCCGAAGGAACCGGCCCAAAGTAATCTTCGATGAGCTTTTTTGTTTTATCTATTTCTATATCTCCGGCTACTACCAGGGTGGCATTGTTCGGGGCATAGTATTCATCAAAATACTCATTGAACTCTTCGAGGGTTGCCGCATCCAGGTCTTCCATATAGCCAATGTTTGGGTCTTTATAGGGGTGCTGCGAAAAAAGATTTCGTTGGATCACCTGAAGGAGATTTCCATAAGGTCTGTTATCGTAACTTCTTCTTCTTTCTTCTTTCACCACCTCGTTTTGGGTTTCCACCCCTGTTTCGCCAATCACCGGGTGAAGCATTCTTTCAGATTCAAGCCAAAGGCCGAGTTCGAGTTTATTGGAGGGAAAGGTCTCATAGTAATAAGTTCTGTCTAGAGAGGTGGTGGCATTAAAAGAGCCTCCATTGGAATTTATTATAGACATAAACTCTCCTTTTTTAATGTTTTTGGTCCCTTCAAACAAGAGGTGTTCAAAAAAGTGGGCAAAACCTGTTTTGTCATTTTTCAGATCTTTCCCACCCACATGATACATTACAGAGGTTGAAACTACAGGCGCTGTTTTGTCCTGATGTAATATTACGTGCAATCCGTTGTCCAGGTCGTATTCGGTGAATTCAACCTCCTGGGCAACTCCTGCGGCACTAACCAGTAGAGCACAGGCAGTAAGCTTAATTTGTTTAAACATTTTTAGATGGTTTTTATTAATGTACGTATATAAGTATTAGAAAATACAGATTTGTTACAGAAGTTGAGTATTAATTATGAAAACAATTCTTAAACCAGCCATATTTCAAAATTAACAAGGTGTTAAGGGAGAAACCGGTAGTTTTTTAGGAAATTTACTATCATAAAACCAAAAAAGTACTATGAAAAAATTCAGTATTCCTATAAAACATGGAGTAGCCGTAGCTGCGGGTCTTATTGCTTATTTTTTAATACTTTCATTGTTTGGGGCTCATAAATATCCGATTTTCAGCTTGTTTAATGGGGTGATAATGGCTTATGGTATGTGGGAAGCAATTAAGTATTACCGACTTTCGGCGGGAAATAAATTCAAATATCAAAAAGGTTTTATGACCGGGCTTTTAACCGGATTCAATGCGACAATTATATTCACAATTTTCTTTGGGATCTACGCCACTGAGATCGATCCGGGGTTTAAGGATGAATTGGTGGCCATGTGGGTAGACGATTGGTTTATAAGTATTGGGATGCTTCTCTTTACCGTGGCCTTGATGGGTTTTGCTACCAGTATTGTTTTTACCCTTGCTTTTATGCAGCTTAAAAAGGATTCCTGGAACACCAAAGAAGGAAAAAAACATACATATTAAAAACTTTAGAAGAGTTTGTGAATTAATTAATTAGAAGTATATTTGCACCCGCTTGCTAAAAAGCAGGCGTTTGTAAAGCATAAATCTAATAAAAACACTATGTACGCAATTGTAGAGATAGCAGGGCAGCAATTTAAAGTTGCAAAAGACCAGAAGGTGTTTGTAAACCGTTTAGCGGGAGAAGAAGGAGACAGCGTTTCTTTTGACAAGGTTCTTCTTACCGGCGATGGTGACAACATTACTCTAGGCGCCCCGGCTATAGAAGGCGCTCTTGTAGGAGCCAAAATTTCCCGTCACCTAAAGGGCGACAAAGTAATTGTTTTCAAAAAGAAAAGACGTAAAGGTTACAAGAAGAAAAACGGACACCGTCAGGCTTTAACCGAGATCGTAATTGAAAGCATTGATGTAAAAGGTGGAAAGAAAGCTTCTTCAGCTAAAAAAGAGGAGCCTAAAAAAGAAACCAAAGCCGATAAAAAATCTGAAGATTTAAGCCAGTATACTGTTGCTGAATTGAAAGAGATGGCTAAAGAAAAAGGACTTGAAGGTTATTCTTCAATGAAGAAAGCTGAATTAATTGAAGCTTTAAGCTAATTATTAAACTACTTAAAACCTAAAATAAAATGGCACACAAAAAAGGAGTCGGTAGTTCCAAGAACGGTAGAGAGTCAGAATCGAAACGCTTAGGCGTGAAGATCTTTGGCGGACAAGCTGCTGTAGCCGGAAACATCATCGTAAGACAAAGAGGTACTGCGCACAACCCAGGAGAGAATGTGTATGCAGGAAAAGACCATACTTTACACGCCAAAATAGACGGGGTGGTAAAATTCTCTAAAACAAAGAATAATAAATCATACGTTTCTATTGAACCGTTTGAAGCTTAATTAGCTTTGCTTTAGAACAATATCAAAAGCCTTTTCGGAAACGAAGAGGCTTTTTTTGTATCTTTAAGTGAACCAACCGATTAAGTGATGAAATACATTACAATATACCGTACTAAGGATATCACAGAAGTTTCTGGGATTAAAGAGATCTTTGTTAGAGAGAGCATAGATTTTAAAATACTCGATACAGAAACCTCACCTGAAGAAGCCGATACAGGCCTTAAGGCTGCAGAGAGCCAGATTCAGGTTGAAGAAAAGGAGAAGAAAAGAGCCGAAAGTATTCTTACCCAGCACGGCTATTCTGGTGTAGACCAACATTTTGAAAAACCCCATGTAAGTCGTTTGCCAGATTCCAGGGCAAAACCTATGATTGGAAAATGGACTATTTTTATACTCGTAGCACTGGTGGTACTTATCGCCATCATTTTATTTACCTGGTTTATGATTCCTGAATAAAAAAATCCCTTCTGAATTTCACTTCAGAAGGGATTATGTTGAAATAATTGATTCCCGTCTTCACGGGAATGACACTTTAATATCTGTAATACTCCGGCTTAAATGGACCTTCTACCTCCACCCCAATATATTCGGCCTGATCTTGGTTTAGCTCGGTTAATTCTACTCCAATTCTTTCTAAGTGAAGTTTAGCAACCTTTTCATCCAGATGCTTCGGAAGCATGTAAACTTCATTTTTATACTTGTCGGCGTTTTTCCAAAGCTCGATCTGGGCTAAAGTTTGGTTGGTAAATGAGTTACTCATCACAAAACTTGGGTGGCCTGTGGCGCAACCAAGATTTACCAGACGACCTTCAGCTAAAAGAATAATGTCTTTTCCGTTAACTGTGTATTTATCTACTTGTGGCTTGATCTCATCTTTGGTATCACCGTGATTGTTATTCAACCAGGCAACATCAATTTCGTTGTCGAAGTGGCCAATGTTACAAACGATGGTTTTGTCTTTCATCGCTTCAAAATGCTCGCCTCTAACGATGTCTTTATTTCCTGTGGTAGTGATCACGATATCAGCTTTGCCAACTACGGTCTCCAGTTTTTTCACTTCAAAACCATCCATCGCGGCCTGCAGGGCACATATTGGATCAATTTCGGTAACGGTTACAATAGCTCCGGTGCCTTTAAAAGAAGCTGCGGTACCTTTTCCCACATCCCCATAACCACACACCACAACGCGTTTCCCGGCCAGCATAACATCGGTAGCGCGACGAATGGCATCTACCGCGCTTTCACGACATCCGTATTTGTTATCAAACTTAGATTTGGTCACCGAATCGTTCACGTTTATTGCCGGCATAACCAAAGTGCCGTTTTTCATTCTTTCATAAAGTCTATGAACCCCGGTAGTTGTTTCTTCTGAAAGTCCGCGGATGCCTTTGGCAAGCTCGGGATATTTATCAAAAACCATATTGGTAAGATCGCCCCCATCATCAAGGATCATATTTAAAGGCTCGCGTTCTTCACCGAAAAACAGGGTTTGCTCGATACACCAGTTAAATTCTTCTTCGGTCATTCCCTTCCAGGCATAAACCGGGATTCCGGCAGCGGCAATTGCTGCAGCAGCCTGGTCCTGGGTAGAGAAAATATTGCAGGAACTCCAGGTAACCTCGGCGCCAAGGGCAACCAGGGTTTCAATGAGTACTGCGGTTTGAATTGTCATATGTAAACAACCGGCTATGCGTGCCCCTTTTAAAGGTTGTTCGTCTTTATATTCTTCACGGAGTGCCATTAGTCCCGGCATTTCGGATTCGGCAAGTTCTATCTCTTTTCTTCCCCAATCGGCAAGGGAAATATCCTTAACTTTATAAGCGGTATAAGGCACTGTTTTAGTCGACATATTATTATATTTGAATATTAGCAATTTTTTGTCTCGCAAAAATAAGGAATCTATAACAAACCTACATGCCACTTTACAAAACAATAACAGCAAACCCTCATACTAAAGTCTTCATTTGGAAGGTGGAAGAAGATTTCAATGAGCTTAGTGAGGGGATACAGCTCACAGAACATTGCCAAAGCAGGGTAGATGGAATGAAATCTGAAATTCATCGCCGCGGGTTTATGAGTATACGCCATCTGTTGGCTGAAGTTGGGTATGTAGATTCCGACCTTTACTATGATAAACTCGGAAAACCCCATCTGAAAGACGGGAAAAATATCTCTATCACCCATTCCTTTAATTTCACCGGTATTATTGTTAGCGATGAAAAAGTTGGGATTGATATTGAAAAACAACGAGAAAAAATTCTTAGAATTGCCAATAAATTCACACCTCTTAAGGAGTATCATACCCTGGCGAACGAAGATGCCTTAATTCGTAAACTTACCATTGTATGGGGTGCTAAGGAGTCTGTTTATAAAATGTATGCCGAACCCGGTTTGGGCTTTTTGCAACATATCAACGTTACCGATTTCGATTTTGATGATGCCAAAACCACCGCAAAAGTTTTATTTAAAGGAAAAAAATCTTTTTATGAAATGGAGTTCCTGGAATTTGAAGGCTTTACCTGTGTTTATGGTTGGGTTACTAAGGCAATAGAAAACTGATTTAATGCTGAATTTTTACCGGCATATCGAGACGGCAGTCGCCGAAAACAAAAAACTACTCGCTATTCTTATTGATCCCGATAAATTTGAGGAAAACGGGACTGAAGCTTTCCTAAAGAGCATTCCCGAAAATACCTCTCACATTTTCGTTGGTGGGAGTACGGTAGAAATTAATAAAACTGAAAAAACCGTAAAAGCAATAAAAGACAGCACTCAGTTGCCGGTATTTCTGTTTCCGGGAAATCATAATCAGATTGCAGGAGACGCCGATGCCATCTTATTTCTCAGTTTAATCTCAGGACGAAATCCTGAATACCTTATAGGGCAGCAGGTGAAATCGGTGGCAAAATTAAGGGAGATCAAACTCGAAATTATTCCAACTGGTTATATTTTAATAGACGGGGGCAATGAATCGGCTGTTCAAAGGGTAAGTAACACCGAGCCCATACCACAAAACGAGATACATACTATTGTGAATACTGCACTTGCCGGTCAGTATTCAGGAAAAAAACTAATTTACCTGGAAGCAGGTAGTGGAGCGAAGATTCCGGTTTCTGAAGAAATAATAGCAGCAGTAAAAAAGGCTATAGATATCCCCTTAATTGTGGGAGGTGGTATCTGTACCCCGCTACAGCAGCTGAAAGCCTATGAGGCCGGTGTAGATATGTTGGTTATGGGGACGCATTTTGAAAAAATGAAAGCAGATTAATTGGTTTCCCTTCGACATTACTAACTTCAAAGCTTTAAATTTGGCTTCAATTTGCGACTAAATAAATCAAAAAGATGAAAATTTCAGTAGAACTTACCCTGACTCCTATTCAGGATAATTTTGAGCCTGCGATCATAAACTTCATTAAAAAAATGAGAGATTCAGGATTAACAGTAAAAGAAAATCCGTTGAGCACTCAGGTTTATGGGGATTATGATGAGGTGATGGCATTGCTAAATTCAGAAATAAAAAATGCTTTCGAAGCCATTGACCGCGGCCTGTTGTATATGAAAATTGTAAAATCTGACCGCAGCGATTATGCAGCCGATTTTTGATTTTTTCTTTGACCAGTACTCGGGTTACCCCACACTATTTATTATTCTTGAGATCATTGCAGTGATCTTTGGTTTTTTATCGGTATGGTATTCCAAGCAAAATAACATCCTTGTATATCCTACGGGGATTGTAAGCACCCTTATTTTCGTTTATTTACTTTGGCAGTGGCAGTTGCTGGGGGATATGATGATTAATGCCTACTATTTCTCAATGAGTATTTACGGTTGGTATATTTGGACTCGTAAAGTTGATGCAACCCATTTTACCCCAATTACCAATACCACCAAAAAGGAGAACTGGCAAAGCCTTTTTATCTTCCTTGGGACGCTTATTTTTGTATTTGTGGTTTACGAGTGGTTTGATAAATGGAATAACTGGACCGCTTATGTAGATACCTTAACAACGGCTATTTTCTTTGTGGGAATGTGGCAAATGGCCAAAAGGAAGATTGAAAACTGGATATTCTGGATTATAGGAGATATCATTTCGGTGCCCTTATATTTTTATAAGGGGCTTACCTTCACGGCAATTCAATATTTTGTATTTACAATAATCGCAATATACGGTTACACAGCATGGCAAAAACACTTGCGCAACGACCTACGTCCGTCTTAAAGGCTGTTTTTTTTGGTCCCGAATCCACGGGGAAGACCACCCTGGCTCAAATGCTGGCAGAGCATTTTAACTCCCTTTGGGTAGAGGAATATATGAGGGAATATCTTCAGGAGAAATGGAATTCAGAGCAAAAAATTTGCGAACCTAAGGATATGTTGCCAATCGCCCGTGGCCAAATACAGCGGGAGAATGAATTGGCAGAAAAGGCCAATAAGATCTTGTTTTGCGATACAGACCTCCTGGAATTAAAGGTTTATTCTGAAGCTTATTACAATGAATTTTGCGATCCGCAACTTCTTAAACATGCGTTAAACAACCGGTACGATTTATACTTTTTGATGTATATTGACGTTCCCTGGACTCCCGACGATCTTCGGGATAAGCCCTTTGACCGGGTTGGAATGTTTAAGCGATTTGAAGAAGCTTTAATCCTCACCGGGAAACCTTATGTGGTTTTAAAAGGTGATTTAAATGAGCGCTTCCAAACTGCAGTTTCAGAAATTAATAAACTTATAAAAAACCAATAGACGTGGGATTTAGCGAGATTGATATTTTACAGATTGAAGAGAAAGGATTAAGTTCAAAAGAAGTAGAACGCCAAATTAAATTATTTGAGAAAGGAAATATAAAGGTAGATATTCAGAAGGCTGCGACCCCGGGGAATGGGATCTTTGTTTATTCTGAAAGCGAGAAGAAAGATCTGATCGCTCATTATGAGAACAAGATCATTCACCTAAACCCTCTAAAGTTTGTACCTGCCTCGGGAGCTGCTACCAGGATGTTTAAAGCTCTGCATAATTTCACCGATGAATTTGATCCTGAACAGGAAAGTTTAAGGGCCTACCTGGACCGCAAGGAAGATGCTTCCCTGCAGCGATTTTTTGAAAGTATTGAGAGTTTACCTTTTTATGACCAGGCGCTTAAATTAACCAGAGAAAAGTACTCCTCTTTTAACGATAAATCAAAGGACCAACAGCAATTGCTTCTCGTTAAGACCATGCTTTATGAAGATGGACTTAATCTTACCAACCTGCCAAAAGGATTGGTCCCATTTCATAGTTATAAAGACAGAATCGCTACAGCATTTGAAGAACACCTTTATGGGGCTTCAAAATACCTAAATGTAAATGGTCTTACAAGACTGCATTTTACTGTTGCCCATGGAGATAAAGATAAATTCGAGAAGGAATTTGAGACTATTAAAGAGCGAGTGGAGAAGGCAACTAATACCCAATTTGAGATTAGCTTTTCCTATCAGGATCCTAAAACCGATACCATTGCCGTAGATAATGATAACGAACCTTTCAGAGATGAAGAGGGGCATATCTTTTTCAGGCCCGGTGGACATGGAGCCCTAATTGAAAACCTTAATAACCAGGATGCCGATCTTATTTTCATTAAGAATATAGATAATGTGGTGGTAGAAGAGAACCTTGAGGAGGTGCTAGCATATAAAAAAATGTTGGGAGGAAAACTACTTCAGCTTCAGGAGCAAATCTTTAGTTATTTAAGCCAGTTGGACGCTGGAAATAATTCGGAAACCAAGCTTGATGAGATCGCCCATTTCATCGAAAAAGAGCTTTCCGTAGAGCTTACAACTTCTTTTAATAAATTCACAGGGGAGGAAAAAACCCAGTACTTGTGTAGAAAGCTGGATAAACCTCTACGCGTTTGTGGGATGGTGATGAATGAAGGAGAGCCCGGCGGTGGTCCATTTTTGGTGAAAGATGAAACAGGAGAAGTGACTCTGCAAATTATTGAAGGCGCCCAAATCGATAAGGATAATATGGAGCAACTCAAGATCCTAAATAATTCTACCCACTTCAATCCGGTAGATATCGTTTGTGGGATTTATAACTGGAAAAAAGAGAAGTACGATCTCCATCAATATGTGGATGAGCGAATGAGTTTTATCGCTCATAAAACCAAAGATGGGAAACCATTAAAAGCCCTTGAACGTCCAGGTTTGTGGAATGGAGGGATGGCCTTTTGGAATACTGTTTTTGTAGAAGTTCCGGTATCCACTTTTAATCCAGTAAAGACAGTGGCAGACTTGCTAAAACCGAATCATCGCACAAAATAGAATAGTGGACGAAGAAAGGATAATTCACGAGTTAAAGTTCAAGGCGGTCAGGAGTTCGGGGGCTGGTGGTCAACATGTTAATAAAACATCATCAAAGGTTGAGCTCCATTTTCCGGTGGAGTTTTCTGAAGCTTTATCAGAAGAAGAAAAAACCAGGATTCTTAGAAAACTGGCTAACAGGATAACCGGGGCCGGGGAGTTGGTACTTCAGAGTGATACTTCCCGTAGCCAGCATAAAAATAAGGAGGATGTTATTCTTCGTTTTTTAAACTTGATTAAGGATGCCCTTAGAAAGCGAAAACCACGAAAAAAGACAAAACCTTCTCGTGCAGCCCGGGAAAAACGTTTAAAGAAAAAGAAAATCCAGGCAGAGAAAAAGGCAGGAAGAAAAAATCCACTTCAATAAAACAAGAAGCTGTGGATAATTTCTACACAAATGTGGAAATTGATAAGGAATTCCCCAGGTTTTTAAACTTGATTCTTCGGGGGTAAATGTCTAAGAGTTTAGTCCTCAGTTAAGTGCCTATAGGGGCTAATAGTGGTACGGTTTTCACTTAATGTATTAAGAGTTTGATAAAAACTTGATTCAAACTAACTAAACACAACAGCGTGGATAACTGTTGTATAATTTAGATTTTCGGAGAAAAAAGGGGTCTTAGGACCTCTTTTTTATTTGTGTGTGTTCTCAACTGTGGAATTATGGTGGAAATTTCTACATAATGAATTCTTAAATTAAGTGAAATTCCACATAAAATAATCGGGATTATTAATTATAAATTCAGGAAAATCCTTTATTTTCAAGGGTTTGCGAAGAATTTAACGAAATTGGTATAATTATTCCTGTAAAGCTTACAACTAAAACTTAAAAATAGATAATCATGAAAAAGTTAGGATTAAGCTTACTGGCAGTAACCGCAATGTTTTTTTATTCTGAAAATGTAAACGCTCAGGTTGAGGGTGAGGTAGAAGCGGAGGTAGAAACTCATGCTCAGGAACAGTCAGATTTCAAAGAAATTGATGTAGTAGCACTTCCACAACCAGTTAAGGATGCTGTAATGAGCGATTTTAATGGTGCCGTAACCGAGGAAGCCTGGGTAAAGGAAAAAGACGGAAAAACAATCTATAAACTATCACTTAATGTAGAGGGTGAGAAAAAGAAAGTTTATGTAGATCAGGATGGTAACTGGATAGATAAAGAAGACAAGGATAAATAAACCAAAACTAATTAGCTAACCAACTTTGAATCCGCCATATTTCACCCTATCCTGGAATAAGGCGGTTTTAAAAACATTAGCCGAAGTTTTAGAGACGCCAACTCTTTCGGCAACGGAACAATCAGGATTTTTTATATCCCCTACGTGGGTTTTGAAATTGAGCAAAACGACTTGCAGAGAATCAGGATTCTTTGATCAACTAACACTTTAAAAGAGTCGTTTAGTAAGGTGTTGAAAAGATATTCTGGATTTTTCCGTAAAATGGATACCACTTAATAAGCGACAAGTATAATTTTTAGATTTGTCAGAAAAAGAGATCAATAAGATTGATCTCTTTTTTTTATGCTTAATTTTAAAAACTGTGAACCTAAGATTGTTAAATTTGCACTATACATTTTAATTCAGCATTATTTATGACTAAAATCCTCATAGTAGAAGATGATGTCGCTTTCGGCACGATGCTTAAGACGTTTTTACAAAAAAGAAACTATGAGGTGGGGCTTGCTTTTACGGCTTCAGAAGCATTAAAGAATATAAATGATAAGGATTTTGATCTGATTCTTACCGATGTTCGACTTCCGGATAAAGATGGTCTCGATATCCTCAAGGAAGTGAAAGCCAAAAACACCAGGACGCAGGTTATTGTCATGACAAGCTATGCTGAAATCAGCATGGCTGTACAGGCGATGAAGGATGGAGCCTTTGATTATGTTTCTAAACCCTTTAGACCAGAATCTATTCTTCAAACCATCGAAAACGCATTAAACCATAATGAGGCAAGTGCGGCCGAAACAGTAAGGCCGGCCAAAAAAACTAAAAAAACCACATTACAAAAAGATAGTTTTGTAAAAGGTGTAAGCGATGCCTCCCGAAAGCTTAATGACTATATTGAGCTGGTGGCTCCTACAAATATGTCGGTTCTCATTATGGGGGAAAGCGGTACGGGAAAAGAGCAGGTTGCTAAAAGTATACATTCCCAGAGTAAGAGGAAAGATGCGCCATTTATTGCGGTAGACTGTGGGGCAATTCCGCGGGAACTTGCATCCAGTGAATTTTTCGGGCACTTAAAAGGATCTTTTACCGGGGCAATAAATGATAAAACCGGGCACTTTGAAGCTGCCAATGGAGGCACTTTATTTCTTGACGAGATCGGAAATTTAACCTATGAGCTCCAGGTCCAGTTGCTTCGCGCACTACAGGAGAGAAAGATCAAACCTGTGGGGAGTAACAACGAAATTGAAGTTGATATTCGGGTGATCACTGCCACCAACGAAGATCTTGCCCAGGCGGTTAGAGAAGGAGAATTCAGGGAAGACCTTTATCACAGGTTGAATGAATTTTCTATTAAAGTTCCGGCACTAAAAGACAGGAAAGAAGATCTTATGATCTTTGCAGATTATTTTCTGGATGAAGCAAATATCGAACTTGAAAAAAATGTGATAGGTTTTAGCGAAGAGGCGATAGAGGCTTTTAAAAATTATAATTGGCCCGGAAATTTGCGGGAATTAAAGAATATGGTAAAGCGTGCTGTGCTTTTAACCCAGGATGATTTGATCCCGTTAAAAGTTTTGCCTCATGAAATTTCTACGGCCCAAAAAACCGAGACAGAGTATGGTCTCTTCAAAAATAAAAATGAAGAGCAACTCATCATCGAAGCCCTGGAAAAATCTGGGGGGAATAAAAGTAAAGCTGCAAGGTTACTTTCTATAGACCGTAAAACCCTTTATAATAAACTTAAACAATATGGGATTAAACTGTGATCTCATTTTTCAAATTATTCAATAGCAAGCGAATATTTTTAATCAGGCTGGTAAACCCAGATTCCTCAAAATTATTATAATTTTCAATCTCCCTTAATTTTTCGGCGATTGAATGCGCCTTCATTTGTTTAAACATAGGCAGCATTTTATGTGCAATCGAAGCCAGTTTTTCCTGGTCTTGTTGTTTAAATGCTTCCTCAAGGTCCTCCAGGTTTTTTTCTGAACTATCCAAAAAGGCGTTTATAATAATGTGCATTGCCTTTTCATCACCTCCGGAAAACTGGTAGATCTCTTCAAGATCATATTCGGTTCCGGGTCTTTTGCTTGGTGGGAGATAATTATTAGACGCAACCTCAACCTGGAATATTTCAGCAATACTATTTAAAAGTTCCTGTGGTTTATAAGGTTTGATAAGGCTTTTTGCAAATCCTGCCTTGGTATAGAAATCGGGTTCCAGGCTTGTTCTTCCGGAGATGGCAATCACCGGAATATTCTGTATTTTGGAGTCTTCCTTAATTTGTGAGATGAGTTCCAAACCATCCATTCTTGGCATTTGAATATCGGTGAGCACCAGATCAAATTTATCAGATTTCAATTTGTTTAAGGCGTCGTAGCCATTAAGACTGCTTTCACAGGTAAGTCCTAATGATTTAACCAGTTCCTGAGTGAGAGCCAGTTGAGAGGGTTCATCATCTACCACCAAAGCCTTTTTATTTTTAAGCGACACCGGAGGAGGGCTTGGCTCTTTTGGTTTAGCAATAGCCTTTTCCTGTTTTTTAATTTTAACAACAGGGAGATAGACGATAAATTCACTGCCGTCTCCGGGAGCGCTTATGAGGTCTAATCTTCCTTTAAGTAGAGTAGTTAGACTCCTGGTGATGGTAAGGCCAAGACCGGTACCTCCGTATTGTTTTTCAATCTTGCTGTTTTCCTGGGAAAACTCTTCAAAGATCTCCTCCTGTTTTTCCTTCGGAATTCCAATGCCGGAATCTTTCACCGATATGATGAGGGTATAACTATCCTCAATCTCTTTCCTGAGCCCGACGCTCACTCTCACCTCTCCTTCGTGTGTGAATTTATAGGCATTGGTCACCAGATTTGCAATGATTTGCTTTATCCTGAAGGGGTCGCTCAGAACCTGGACATCGGCATCAAGCTCTATGTCTATTATGATCTCAACATCTTTGTTGATCTCTCCCGGTAAAGAGTTATGTACAGTGTCTTCAATTAATTTTTTAGGATTAAATGGAAGCTTTTCCACCAGCATTTTTCCCGCCTCTAATTTGGACAGGTCCAGCAAATCATTAACCAGCCTAAGGATAAAATCTGAAGACTTCTTCACATGGGTTAAATAGTGATTCTGTTTATTGTTTAATTGGGTTTTCCCCATCAGGTCGGTATAACCTATTAAAGTATTCAGGGGTGATCTGAGGTCGTGAGTGATAGCTGCCATAAATTGTTCCCTGCTCTTTAAAAGGGATTCGGCAAAGGTTTTGGCTTCTTCCAGTTGACTCCGATAACGTTGGCTGCGGCTAACATCCTTTATGATGAGAAATAGAAAAACCAGAAAAATGATAAAACTCAATGAGCCCGCTGCGATCATTATTATAGAGGTATCTTTCAGCATCTTTTCTGAAGTTTCGGCTCGGTTTAGCGAGGCTTCCCGTTCTTCCTGTTCTATGGTTGCCAGTACGCTTCGAAGTTGCTGGTTCAGAATTAAATCGTTATCCAACAATTCATTTTCTTTCTGATTGATTTGCTGGCGGAATTGCTGGTTGGCGGTTTCAAGTTCACTTAACACATTTTTTACCGAACCGATAAGTGAATCGGCAGTTCGGTTGGTTAGCCTTTCTGCATTGTCTTCTTCAGAAAATTCCAGTAATCGTATTAAAACTCTTCGTTGATGAGGTTCGAGATTGGCAAACCGCTTTTCGTAATTATTGGCATTAAAAGACGGGTCTACCTTACGTAGTTCTTCGATTACCTGGGTATAATAACTAGTATTTCGGTCCTGTTCTCTTAATTTCAGTAATTCACTAAGGTTGTTGGTTTTTCTTGAAAGCAGGGCAGAGATACTGTCCAGCTCTGTTTTCATTTGGGTATCGTGATATGATTCTTTTAGCAGGCCAATATTCTCCCGAATGGAGTCTAAATGGTCCTGATATTCCTCAAGATCACTTTCATCGCCAGTCTGGATGAGGCGCCGACTAATATTCTCGGTTTCATATAACTCTGTAGTGATGTCGCTAACCAGGAAGAGTTTCTCGTTATTACTGGTATTGGAATCGGCGAGATTGGTATAAGCCACCACCTGGGTATAGCCGAACCAGACCGAAAGAGCTGCCAGGGCAGCTATTAGGAAATATCCGGCAACCACTTTAAAGGTTATAGAACGCTTGGTGTTTCGCATAACTTAAATTCCGCTAAAATTACACCAATTAAATGAAATGCAATAAAATTATGGGATTTCCCAAAAAGCTTTATACATTTGCTGCAAATCTCACAAGGGGTGCCTTTTAAAAGAGGCTGAGATCATACCCAATGAACCTGGGCAGGTAATGCTGCCAAGGGATGGCGCAAAATGCGCTAAGTATGTACTCCTGAAAATGCCAAAACACCGGTGGGCAATTTCAGGATTTTTTATTTAATAACAACTATAGAATAATCGCCCCTTTTATTCGTAATAAATATTTTACGAATGAAATCTGTATTATTTTTTGCCGGTCTGTGTTTAATTTCTTTGCAGGCCATTGCTCAAACTCACATTTTAAAAGGAAAAGTTACCGAAAAGGAGAAGCCCATCGAGGGAGTTTCGGTTTACAGTAAAAAAGCAGGAACTGGAACCCAAACCGATGCCAATGGGAATTACCGTCTGGAACTCGAGGAAGGATCTTACAACCTGGTCTTTTCTTATGGGAACCAGAAACTTATCCAGGTCGATCTTTTTGAGAATAAAACCCTCAATGTTGATCTTGCCGATGCGCAGGAAGTACTTGATGAGGTTTTTCTCTCCTCGCTAAGGGTGAACGCCCAATCACCTATTACTTACAGCAACCTCACGAACGAGGAAATTGAAAATCGCAACCTGGGCCAGGATATTCCAATCCTCATGAACTATATGCCAAATGTGGTCTCTACCTCAGATGCCGGAGCAGGCGTTGGTTATACCGGAATTCGTGTGAGGGGTAGTGATGGAACGAGGGTAAATGTAACGATTAATGGGGTGCCCTATAATGATGCTGAAAGCCAGGGAAGTTTTTGGGTTAACCTGGGGGATTTTGCTTCCTCAGTTGAAAATATGCAACTTCAGCGAGGGGTGGGAACTTCTACCAACGGTGCCGGTGCCTTTGGTGCCAGCCTGAATATCCTCACCGATGGCTACCAGAAAGAAGCTTCTGCAGAACTTGCTAATAGTGTAGGCTCTTATAACACCAGAAAGCATACGCTAAAGTTCAGTACGGGGCTCATAGACGAGTATTGGGAATTCGCCGGACGCGTCTCGCAGATAAAGAGCGATGGTTATATTGACCGTGCTGAATCCGATTTGAAATCCTACTTTCTTCAGGGAACCTATTTAGATGAAAACACACTTGTAAAAGCCCTTAGCTTTGGGGGAAGTGAACGAACCTATCAGGCCTGGTATGGCATTGATGCTGAAACCCTGGAAAACAATCGCACTTTTAATCCTGCAGGGATGTACGAAGATGAAAATGGAGTAACCCGCTATTACGAAGATCAAACCGATAACTATAAGCAGGATCATTATCAGTTGCTTTGGAACCAGGAATATGATGCCAATTGGTCTTCAAATCTCGCTTTGCACTATACCTACGGAAGAGGATATTACGAGGAATATGAGGAAGGCGCTGAGCTAAGCGAGTTTGGTTTGGAACCTTTTATGGCAGAAGGAGAGGAGATTACCAATTCTGATCTTGTGGGTACCAAATGGCTGGATAACCATTTTTACGGAACAACCTTTGGATTGAATTATCAGAAAAATGATTGGGACATCGTCCTTGGTGGAGGATGGAATAAGTATATAGGAGATCATTTCGGGGAAGTTATCTATACTAAGTTTGCCAGTAACAATCGACCAAACGAGCCCTATTACGAGAATACGGCCACCAAAACCGATTTTAATATCTACGGAAAGGCAAACTTTGCTATTACTGAAAAATTAGCAGCGTATGCCGATATTCAGTTGAGAACTATTACTTATGAAACTGAAGGCAGGCTTTCTGATGGGAGTGAATTTCCTGTAGATGATAATTTGAACTTTTTCAATCCAAAAGCGGGCCTCACATATCAGCTGAATTCCGGGAACCAATTTTATTTTTCTTTTGCCCGGGCACACAGGGAACCCAGTAGAAACGATTATGAAAATGGCGACCCTGAACCGGAAGAATTGAATGATTTTGAACTGGGGTGGAGGTACAACTCGCCAAAGCTTCAAATTAATTCTAATTTTTATTATATGGATTATCAAAATCAGCTGGTCCTCACTGGTGGCCTGGATGAGGTTGGAGCTTTTATTCGGGAAAACAGTGGAGAAAGTTACCGGTTGGGGCTGGAAATAGACGCCTCCATAAGAATTTCAGATAAGATAAATCTTAGACCAAATCTGTCTTTAAGCCGAAATCAAAATATCGACTTCGTCTCTACCTGGAACGGGGAAGTTGTCGATTATGGGAACACAGAGATTTCGTATTCGCCTTCTATTGTTGCTGCAAATATGCTGGGCTATTATCCCTTTGAAGGATTGGAATTAAATCTTCTCTCCAAATTTGTTGGAGAACAGTATATGAGCAATATTGAAACTGAAGCTTCCAAACTGGATAGTTATTTTGTAAATGATTTTAATGTACAATACAGCTGGAAAGAAGCGCCCTTATTCCAGGAGGTAGTTTTTACCGGGCTCGTGAATAATATTTTTGGGGTGGAGTATGTTTCTAACGGTTACTATTACACCTACGATGTGCCTAATCCCGAATTTTCAAGTGGACTTCAAACCTATGACGGCGCAGGGTACTATCCACAGGCAACCACTAACTTTTTAGTTGGGGTCACCTTAAAATTTTAAATTAAAAAAATAGGCCTTGCCATCATTCGCCGTTGGCAGGGCTTTTTAATTGTAGACCTCAATCACATTTCCGCGTCGCTCTATGCGGTAAGGTTTTAAAGAATATTGGCCCTCCCCGGCTGTAAGCTCGCCTGTTACGATATTATATTCGTTGCCATCTTCACACGGGCATTTTGCGGTAATGCCGGTAACCTGCATGGCCGAACAATTATTTGGCGGATGGTTAGGGTCACTTAATTCAAAGGCGGTATACTGGGAATTATTAATATTGTAAACCACAATGCCCCTAATCCCATTGCTGTAAGTGGAATAAGAATTCCCTGGATACTGTAAATTGTTATATTCAGGAAGGTCTAAATTTAGTTGAAGCCTGAAATTTAGATCAGGAAGATTAGGATTGTTAAGGCGATTGTTATCATCTGTAGAGCACCCGCTCAGGAAGATCGAAATGATTAAACCGACAAGTATTTTTTTCATAAAACAGGCATTTCTGGCTAAAAGAATATAATTGCTTTCAAAGCTTAAATTTATTATATTTGTTAAACAAATCCCGTCGTGCTATGGGATTTTTTCTATTTATATAAACGATGAAGTTATGAGCAAAGTATCTTATTATACTGCCGAGGGCTTAAAAAAGTTGAGAGATGAATTAAATCAGCTACGGGATGTGGAGCGTCCAAAAGCCTCTCAGGCTATTGCTGAAGCCCGTGATAAAGGTGACCTTAGTGAAAACGCTGAGTACGATGCCGCAAAGGAAGCCCAGGGTATGCTGGAGATGAAGATTTCAAAAATGGAAGAAATAGTAGCTAATGCCCGCGTTATAGATGAATCTCAACTTGATACCTCTAAGGTCCTGGTACATTCTTTTGTTCGGATTAAAAATTTGGGGAATGGCTCTGAAATGAAATATAAACTGGTGGCTCAAAGCGAAGCCGATCTTAAATCGGGGAAGATCTCGGTAGATTCTCCTATCGGAAAAGGACTATTGGGTAAAAAAGTAGGTGAAAAAGCTGAAATTGATGTCCCCAGTGGTAAGATGGAATTTGAAGTTCTCGAAATCTGGAGAGAATAAGTTTTTTATTTAACAAATAAGTAGAATCCTTTTCCAATTCCTTTAACTCAGGAAGTAAGAAAAGGATTTTATATTTATAGAAACTAACAAAACTACAATTATGGCCACACTTTTTAGTAAAATAGTTCAGGGGGAGATTCCTGCTTATAAGATCGCAGAAGACAGTCAGTTTCTTGCATTTCTCGATATTAACCCAAATGCTAAAGGCCATACCCTTTGTATTCCGAAGAAAGAAGTAAACAATATCTTTGATCTTGAAGAAGAAGTATATCAGGAGTTGATGCGGTTCTCCCGTAAAGTCGCTATTGCTCTGGAGAAAACTGTTTCCTGTAAACGCATTGGAATGGCGGTAGTAGGCCTGGAAGTGCCTCATGTGCACGTACATCTTATTCCGCTGAATTCAATGAAAGACATGGATTTTTCAAATAGCATTGAAATGAGCGAGGAAGAGTTTGAGCAATTAGCTCAGTCTATTCATGTAAACCTGTAAGGAGCTCAGGGAAAACTGGTTTCAGAAAGAATAATGATGGATCAAACCTTTTTTAGGGAGATTCTGAAGCTGGTACCTTTATTGATTTCGCTGTGAGCTACTTTAATTCTTCCGCGGTGATATTCTTCAATAATTCTTTTAGCAAGCGAAAGACCTAAACCCCAGCCTCTTTTTTTAGTGGTATGCCCAGGTTCAAAGATGAGCTTGAACTTGCTCTTATCTATACCCTTTCCCGTGTCCTTAATATTAATATAGGCCCAATGTTTATCTTGTTTTATCTCGATAGTTAATGTGCCTTTTCCCCGCATAGCGTCTATAGCGTTTTTTACGAGGTTTTCTATGGTCCAGCTATAGAGTTGTTGGTTGAGGTTTACATAGATCGATTCTTCTGGAGCGATTAATTGAAAATTGATCAGGTTAGAACTTCTGGTCTTTAGATAATCAAAAGCATTATGGGTTTCTTCAACAATATCGGTTTTTGTTAATAAGGGCGCTGAACCGATCTTTGAAAAACGCTCTGTGATGGTTTTTAGGCGGTCTATATCCTTTTCTATTTCCTCGATATATGAAGGCTTAACTTTTTCATCCTTAAGGATTTCTGTCCACCCAATCAATGAAGACAGTGGTGTGCCAATTTGATGTGCGGTTTCCTTTGCCATTCCAGCCCAGAGTTTATTCTGTTCACTGGATTTAGTGGTGGTATAGAAGAAATAAACAACTCCAATAAACAGAAAGCCTATGAAGGTGAGTCCTATAGGATAATATTTCAGTTTATTTAGAGCCGGGGAATTACCGTAGAAAATATATTGTTCCTGTCCATCGCCCAGGTTAATAACAATTGGTTCATTTTCGTCTTTAATGCGGTTCAGGTATTTTTTTAACCTTTTTTCTTTCTGGGTAATTGCGGGATCTATATTGGTGGTATATGCAACCTCCCCATCTGCATAGGTGTGAATAATAGGGATACTTGTATTATTATTAAGGATCTCAAGGATTAAATCAATCTCTGAATCTGCTGTAGCATTGTCAAGTTCCTGCTGAGCTTTTGCCCAGATATTCATCTTGGCGCGTTCATCTTCCTTAAGACTTTGGAAAAAAATAGAGGTGTTCCACAGAACTAATGCGACCACCACCAAACAGGATATTACTATAAACCAACGATTAAAACTTCGCTCATCGGGAAAATTCATGCAGTCTTACAGGTTTTATAATTTAAAGATAAGCGTTTTTAAACATATATTATTGCCTTGCAGCTCTTTTCATTCCCTATGTGTTTCGTTACCTTTGTCAAAAATCAAAGAATGGTAAGTATTACTCCCGGAGAGGTTAGCACCGGTAAATTACACCAGTATTTACTGGGTGCTGTAGGACCTAGACCTATTGCTTTCGCCAGTACGCTGGATTCACAGGGTAGGCCAAATTTGTCACCTTTTAGTTTTTTTAATGTATTCGGTTCTAATCCACCAACCCTAATTTTTTCTCCGGCGAGACGAGGGAGAGACAACACGGTTAAGCATACTTATAATAATGCCAAAGCAACTAAAGAGGTAGTGATCAATATCGTGAATTATGATATGGTACAACAAATGTCACTTTCCAGCACCGAGTACGCCGAAGGAGTAAACGAATTTGATAAAGCAGGACTCACCATGTTGCCCTCTGAGCTTGTGAAGCCTTTTCGTGTTGCGGAGTCTCCGGTGCAATTTGAATGCAAAGTGAAAGATGTCGTAGAACTTGGCCAGGAAGGTGGTGCCGGAAATTTGATTATCTGTGAGGTGCTGAAAATGCATATTAATGAAGAAATTCTGGACGAAGATGGTTTCATAGATCAGCATAAGATTGATCAGGTGGCAAGAATGGGTGGTAATTGGTATACCCGTGCTAAAATGGGAATGTTTGAAGTGCCCAAACCACTTTCTACTTTGGGAATTGGAGTAGATGCTATTTCTGCTGAAATAAGGGAAAGTGAAATATTAACGGGAAATGACCTGGGAAAACTGGGTAATGTGGAGCGTTTGCCTTCCGAAGAAGAAATTCAAGGTTATTTGAATGAAAATTCAGAAATTGCAGCCCTGATTAAATTTGGGGATAAAAATAAAATTCATTTAAAGGCTCAGGAAATCCTGAAGCAGGAAAAAGCTGAAACAGCCTGGAAAATACTATTAGCAAAATAAAGATTTATGGAAGTACAAGGAAAAATTAAACTTATTGGGGAGACTAAAACCTTTGGCAACAATGGTTTTAGAAAGAGAGAATTGGTGGTGACTACAGAGGAACAGTACCCACAGCATATAATGATCGAGTTTGTGCAGGATAAAACAGATCTATTAAATAATTATCAGGTTGGACAAGCGGTAAAAGTGGGAGTAAACCTACGTGGTCGTGAATGGGTAAGTCCCCAGGGGGAAACCAAATACTTTAACTCGATACAGGGTTGGAGAATTGAAAACCTTCAGGCTCAACAACCCGGCGGCCAGGAAGTGCCGCCACCAGATCAGTTTGAGCCAGCCAGTGACTTTAATGAAGAAGATCACGACGATCTGCCATTTTAATTCTGATAAAATTCATAATTTACATGCCCGGTAGTATTCTATCGGGCTTTTTTTTAACCTTTAAATAATTTCAGTGATCTTTCTTCGTAGCGGCGATCCCTTTCCCCCCATAGATTATGCTGATGAGCAGGGTTTACTTGCTGTTGGTGGGGATCTGAATGTTCAGCGTCTTATCGCTGCATATAGCCAGGGAATATTTCCCTGGTACGATGATAGCCAGCCCGTATTGTGGTGGAGTCCTGATCCAAGAATGATACTTTTTCCTTATCGTCTTAAAGTTTCAAAAAGTATGAAACAGCTCTTAAAAAAAGATGCTTTTAAGGTAACTTATAACGAAGACTTTGCCAGAGTTCTGGAAAATTGTGCCAATATTAAACGTCCCGGCCAGGACGGTACCTGGATCACAGAAGAAATAAAAGCCCAATATCAAAAACTTCACGAGCTGAATATAGCGCAATCGGTAGAGGTATGGAAGGAAGGGGAACTAGTGGGTGGACTTTACGGAATTTACCTAAAGGATAAAAAAGTCTTTTGTGGGGAGAGTATGTTCGCAAAAGTGAGTAATGCCTCAAAATACGGATTTATTAAATTGGTGGAAAAATTAAGAAAAGACGGGCTTAGGCTTATCGATTGCCAGATTTATACTGATCATCTTGCCAGTCTTGGTGCTGAAGAAATTCCCAGAAAGGAATTTTTAAATTTTCTGAAGTGAACTCATTGAAATTACCTTTTAGAGAAGAGGGGAAATTGCTAAAATAACCATCGAATTATGTAAATTTAATACTTAGCAGTGAATTTATGTTTCCCGAAATTAATACAATCAGCATATTTCTTTTATACCTGGGGATTTTCTTTTTCGCCATCCTCTTCAGGTATTTTCTGGCGGCAGGAATTTTTTACTATTACTATTATGTATGGAATTCTGGAGTATTCCATGCTAAAAGGCTAAGCAGAAGAGGCGCTAAAAAAGGTCAATTAAAAAAAGAAATTAATTGGAGCATAAAAGCTTCACTGATTTTTGCCCTGGCGGGCACGGTTCTGTATTGGCTGTGGACAAAAGATCTCACCGCTATTTACCTTGTGCCCAATGAATTTGGTTACTTGTATTTACCGGTAAGTCTAATCATAATTCTGTTAATACACGAAACTTACTATTATTGGGTACACCGTTGGATGCATCATCCCCGCATTTACAAAACTGTACACAAAGTACATCACGATAGCTTAACGCCTACACCCTGGACCGCTTTCTCCTTTCATCCCTGGGAGAGTTTACTGGAAGCAATTATTCTTCCGGTCATCCTGTTATTTATTCCAGTTAATATCTATGTGCTGGCCCTTTACCTACTAATAATGACCCTAAGTAGTGTGATTAATCATTTAGATATTGAGGTCTACCCTAAAAAATTTCAAAAAAGCTGGTTTGGGAAGCTATTTATAGGTGCCACTCACCATCATTATCACCACGCCGAATTCAATACCAACTATGGTTTATATTTTACATTTTGGGATAAATTAATGGGGACAGAAAGCCCCAAAATGGAAACTCCTGGAAGGAAAAATTAGCCTATAAATCGGGGTGTATCTCTTTATACCTGAAACAGTGAATTTCGTGGTCATTCACCATTCCGGTAGCCTGCATATGCGCATAAACCACTGTAGAACCTACAAATTTAAAGCCTCGCTTTTTAAGGTCTTTGCTTAATTTATCGCTGATTTCAGTGGTGGCCGGGGCTTCTTTATAATTCTCAACTTTATTCTGGATGGGGGTCGCATCTACAAAATTCCAAATATATTTACTGAAGCTTCCAAATTCCTCCTGAATCTGCATAAAAGCCTGTGCATTGGTAACTGCCGAGCGTACTTTTAATTTGTTTCGAATTATACCGGAATTACCAAGGAGATCCTGAATTTTCTCTTCAGAATAAACCGCCATCTTTTTATAGTCGAAATCATCAAAAGCCTCACGGAAATTTTCTCTTTTTCGCAGCACCGTAATCCAGCTTAAGCCTGCCTGAAAGGTTTCCAGGATAAGGAATTCAAAAATTGTTTGGTCGTCATAAACGGGAACGCCCCATTCCTCATCGTGATAGGCTTCATATAAAGGATCCCCTTCACACCATCCGCAGCGGTGTTTGTTCTTTTTAAGGCTGGAATTCATAAGTTATAGTTCCTGGTTGGTTATCTCTGCCGGGGAGTTGACTAAAAACGGCCTCGGCAGCATATTTCAGGGCATTATCGATTAGACACTGGTTTGAGGTAGAGGAACTCGCTTTGTTAACCGAAGTTTCCAAAACCCTCCCCCCGGCATCAACACGAATATTGATTACCACTCTACCGGCCCTGTCACATGTATAGACTGGATTAGGGATATTAACTGCATTACGCCCTTTCAGAGAAAATGAAATCGAGCTATTTCTTAAACTGCCTGCTTGAGTCGAATTTTTTTGGGTAGTCTCATTTCCATGAGAAGCCTGCTCTTTTTTTTGAGATGATTTTTGAACAGTATATTCCCCGTCATCGGATTCATTTTCATTCTCTGAAGTTTCCTCGCTTTTTGCGCTGTTCTTTTCGAATATTTCCTCTAATTCCCGCTCAAAGTTTTCCTGTCGGGCTTCTTGGTTTTCATCAAAGGCACGGTGGGTTTCCCGGGGTTTAGATTCTGGGGGTTCTGGAGTTTCCTCTTCGGGTTCGGGTTTTTCTTTTTGTTCTTCGGGCTCAAAATCATCAAGGTCAACAATCATTTCGCTTCGCTGTTTTTGATTTTGGGATAAAGTGAAGTTATACAAAGCCAGAACTACTACCGAGCAGAACAGTATAGTTATAATCAAGGCTTTATGTCTGTCAAAAAAATCCATTGTATATAAAACTTGGCAGGCACAATTTTATTTTAGCTTTTTCGTGATTACTTCTATAAAACACTTAAAATAATTGTGCCAGAACCTGGATGGAGGTTCCTGCTCTTTAGTTTTCCTGTGAAGGTAATAAATTCTGGAAGGATTCTACACTAAAGGCCTTTTCTACGCTATAATCTCCAATACGAGTTCGTCGCAATGTTGAAAGATGTGCTCCACTATCAAGTGCTTTTCCGAAATCGTGAGCCAAACTGCGGATGTATGTTCCTTTGCTACAAACCACTCTGAAATCAATTTCCGGGAACCGGCTGGAATCAATTTCAAAGTCACTTATTTCTACCGGCCTTGTGTTAACTTTCACATCTTCGCCTTTTCTGGCAAATTCATAGAGCCTTTTACCTTCTTTTTTCAATGCTGAAAATACCGGAGGCATTTGTTCAATTTTTCCCGTAAATTTCAATACTGCCAGATTAAGATCCTCCTCGGTGATATGATTTACAGGGAATTCCTGGTCAATTTCGGTCTCCAGATCGTAGGAAGGCGTCGTAGCACCCAGGCTGAAAGTTCCTGTATATTCTTTTTCCTGGCCTTGCAGTTCCTGAATCTTTTTGGTGAACTTTCCCGTACAAATAATCAGAAGTCCACTGGCAAGGGGATCCAGGGTGCCGGCGTGACCAACTTTAATTTTTTTTATGCCACAACTCTTTTTGATAAGCCATCGTACTTTATTTACCAGCTGAAAAGAGGTCCATTCCAGAGGTTTATCAAAGAGAAGTATCTGGCCTGTTTTAAATTCTTCTGCGGTGAACTGTTCTGGTTCCATCTAATAATTGTAATATCCGAAGATAATTGCTGCTACCCCAACCACAAAACAATAAATGGCGAAATAGGAGAGTTTACTTTTTTTAACCAATGCAATCATCCAGGTGCATGCGGCAAGCCCGGCAATGAAAGCTGCTAAAAAACCAATAATTAGCAGGGAAGCATCTGTAGAACTTTGCGCAAGGTTGCCATCCAACAGATCTTTAAGAATTTTCCCTATAATAAGGGGAACCACCATGAGAAATGAAAAACGGGCTGCTTTGGTCTTATCGTTACCCAGTAGAACTGACGTTGATATCGTTGCACCACTTCGTGAAATTCCCGGCAGGATGGATATCGCCTGAGAAACACCAATAACAAAGGCGTTAGAAAAACTCACTTTTTTCTGGGTGTTTTTAGCTTTATCTGCCAGCCATAAAAGAAGTGCGGTAATGATGAGCATAAATCCGACAAACAATACGTTTCCCCCAAAAAGAGATTCGAGTTCATCTTCAAAATAAAACCCGATAAAAGCAGCTGGAATCATGGAGACAATAATTTTTGTCGAAAACTCGGTTTCTTCATTCCATTTAAACTGGAAGAGTCCCCGGAATATCTCGGCTACATCTCTTCTGAAAACTACCAGGGTGCTCAGGGCGGTTGCGAAATGTAATACCACGGTGAATAAAAGTGATTCCTCTGGAACACTGGTATCGCCTAAAATGGCTTTTCCCAGCTCAAGGTGACCACTGGAGGAAACGGGTAAAAATTCGGTAAGTCCCTGGATTATCCCAAGAATTGCAGCATCAAATTCGTTCAAGAGTGATTATTTTTTGTGAGGATTCAATAAAATAGCATAAACTTCAATGGCAAAGCCTAAGAGAACCAAGCTTGGAGCAAGCCGAATACGTCTAAAATTATATATGGCCTCATTAAACTGATTGGGGTCTTCACTGCCCCCTCCCGACATTAAAATGAATCCCAGGGCAATCACGGTCAGGCCAATGAACATATAAGTGTAATTCTTCTTACCAAAAATGAAATCTTGTTCGGGCTTGTTTGGTTCCTTTTCTTTTTTCTTCATAATGGCTCCTGATTTAGGGAGTTCAAAATTAATTAAAAATATCTAACTGCGTCCGAATGGATTTATTTTATAGTTGATTAATAAAAAAAGCTGCGGGCATAGGCCGGCAGCTTTGTGTCTTTTGGTTAAGGCTTTTCTCTTTTAGGCAGCGTGCGTTACATTATAGTGTGTTAGCAAACTTTGATAGAATTCCAGACTCTTTTGGTCTTTTCTTATGCAAGATTTTAAAAAGCGTTGAAGATTCTGGCATTCAAAAGTAATGTTGGTGTACTGTCTTTTTCCAACGGGGATCTGCATTTCCACCGTCTCTTCGGTATAATTTATCTTTACGTTCTTGGCCTCAAAGTATTTTTTAATAATAGCCCGATGCATCGTATTGAAATTAGTCATTTCAATATCGGGATTTGAAATACTATAAGTGATCAAATTCTTAACTTCATCAATAATGTGACTTGGTGGCGTAAAGGTATTCATATTTGAGAATGGTTATTTTGATTAGTAATCTTTATCTTACATAGGCTAAATTAAGATTAGCTTGCCTAATTGCTGTTAAAAAAAATCTAATAGTGCTTTGATTAATAAAAGTTTAACTCCTTTGGCTGGCGTTTTTAAAATTCCTTAAGTGTTTAGGAGTGAAACGTAAGTTTATTCTTACAGGACTTTCTAGAAAAGGAGATGAAATAATCTTAAAGTTCAAATATTATCGGAGAATGGTGGAATCGATATTGGTCGTCCAGGCTTGAGGCATTTATATAAGTGGTAGGAGAAATCCTGGTTTTGCCATAAGTATTATGAATATGTCCAAATATATGTAAAGGTAGTTGCAGCTGTTTGATCCTCTTAAAAAGTTCTTCGCAGCCTACATGACGTTTGTTACTAAGGCTGTCTTTTATACTGTAAGGTGGGGTGTGGGTAATTAAAACCTGAGTGTCAGCTGGTATTCTATTCCAATGTGAGCGTATGTGTTTTCCCCGTTCACGATTAAATGCCCAGGTGCCATCGCCGGGGGTAACAGGGGAACCCCAAAATTTAACCCCTTCAATCTCAATTCCTTCATCTTCGAGATAGAAGATATTGGAGGGGAGATCATAAAGTTCTGTAAGCCCTGATTTTTCCATGAAAAAATCATGATTGCCGGCAATCACGATTTTATACTTATGCGGTTGTTCTATAAACCATTCTAAAAATTCCAGGGTCTCGTGTTTGGTTCCAGCTTCGGTAAAATCTCCTACATGAATTAACACATCTCCGTCTGGGATTTTAATCTCCCGGTGTTTATTATGAGTGTCACCAATGCATACTAGCTTCATGTAGATAGGAGGGGTTTTAAAGTTCAAAAGATAAAAAAATCCGGTGAGTTTTTCACCGGATTTCCCTGTAACATCGATTTCTCAAAAAAGGTTCCTCATCTTCACTTCACTCAAAAATCGCTGTTACCAGATTTTAAACCTCTTCATCTTCAAGTTGTGGAGAAGTATAATCCTTATCTATAGGGAGTAGTTTAGTAATTAATTTAGTTATACCAAAAGCAACAATCAGTGCGGTAACGACAAAGAACAGGAACTTAACCAACAAACTGTCGCTTATTGCCAGGCTATAGAAGGCCAGAAAAATCTCTATAGCTATAAATAATATTTTCACACTGATTTTTAAAAACATCTTACCTTTTTGATTTGGTTCAAAGATATAACCAAAAACCCCTCCAAAATTCAGATTTTAAATGTTTGACTTAAATTTAACGATGTGGAAATGTGGCGGTTAATTTTTTAAGTTAAAAACTCTTAAACGCTTCAGGAGTGGCATGATAGAATTGTAAATTGCCTTAAATAAAATTTGAATTTTGAAGAAAAAGACAAAGATATTTCTCTACACTATTACTGGAATTATACTACTAAGCCTTATTTTATTTGGGCTGAATAATTTTGCTGAAGAAAAGCTGAAAAAAGGAATTCAGGATACCTCGTCACAAATTAATTTAAAATATGAAGAACTCGAGGTAAACCTACTTAGCAGAGAAGCTGCTCTTGAATCTCTTTCTTTTTCTTTAAACGGGAAAAGTTTTAAAGCAGAGAAACTTAGCCTTAAAAACATAAAGATATTTAAATACCTTACAGATAATGATTTAGAAATAGGGGAGCTTACTTTAGAAAGTCCCAGTTTTATCTTTAATAAAAACAAAAAATCTAAAAGCAGTGGTGATTCCTCCTCCTCAAGGTTTAAGGAAAATATTTTAGTGAAAAATCTCCAGATTAAAAATGGAGATCTGGCTATGGTCGAAAATGATTCTGCCGCGAACTCCCTGTATGCTAAATTTAGTTATCTGGAGATTCTGGATTTTCAGTTGGATTCCAGCAGTGTAAATAATAAAATTCCCTTTGACTTTAAGGATTACGTTTTTAAGGGGGATTCTCTTTTTTATAAGCTTGATCCCCGGCATAATATAAGTTTGGGTGCCTTTAATATAGAGGAGGGGCATGCGGTTTTAAATGATTTCAGGATTAATCCTGTTTATGGAAAACAGGAATTTCAGCAGCATATTCCACATGAACTCGATCGTTTTGAATTGACGATCGAAGAAGTGAATTTTAGTAATTTAAAATGGAAGTTTGCAAACGATAGTCTTTCTATTGAGAATCCTTTAACGCAGATTAAAAATGCAAATCTTAAGGTGTATCGGGACAAATTGCAGCCTGATGATACCCGGCGAAAGAAAATGTATAGTGAAATGATTAGGCAGCTCCCGGTCAAATTAAAGCTGGACACCATTAGACTTACTAATACTTACATTAGATATGAAGAGTTAATGAATAGTGACCGGTCTCCAGGAGTGGTAGATTTTAGCACCCTGAGTGCCAGCATTTACAATCTGTCTAATAAGAATATGCAGGCTGAAGACTTTAAGTCTACAGAAGTTGATGTGAAAACCATGTTTATGCAAGAGGCACATCTAAAGGTGAATTGGGAATTTAATATTCAGAATAAGAATGATCGATTTAATATTTCGGGTAATATGGATAGAATTTCTGAAGAAGCGATGAACAGGTTTATGAAACCAGCTATGAATGTTTTGGCTAAAGGATCGATAGAGGATATGTCATTTAATTATTCGGGGAACCATACAGAAGCTATAGGAGATATGAGCCTGGTATATAAAGATTTTAAGGTAGAAGTGCTTCGCGAGGATGGAGAGCGTAAAAACAAGTTTTTGTCTGCCCTGGCAAACCTTATAATGAATAATGATGCAATTTCTGAAGATGTACGGCAAAAGCAACTTGAAGTCACCCGTGATAAAACCCGATCTTTCTGGAATTATCTCTGGAAAATGATACGGGCCGGGGCCCTTAAATCTTTCTTCTAAATTCTGAAGGTAACTACGGGCCGGTTGGCATGGTTTACCAGGTCTTCGCTAACACTTCCATTAAAGAAATGCGCGATACCTTTTCGCCCATGGGTGCTAATTCCAATTAAACCGGCATCTAAATTACGTGCGAAATTAAGAATCCCTTTTTCTACACTGGTATCGTTATAGACGTGTAATTTTATCTTATCTCCATCCACCTCAGAGCCTTTGATGAAATTTTCTAACATTTCATAAGCTTCTTTGCTGGTAATGAAATTATTTGGTGTGTTAATGAATAATAAGTGCAGATTGGCCGACAATTTTTTGGCGATGTCAGCCGCATGTTTCAAGGTATGGCGGTTGGCTTTATCGGCATCGGTGGCAAAAACAAAATCTTCAACATTAAATTCAGGTTGATCCTTTTTTATAACCAAAACGGGGATGTTGGAAGAACGAACAACTTTTTCGGTATTACTTCCAATAAACATTTCCTTGAAGCCGCTTGCCCCATGAGATCCCATCACTATAAGGTCACATTGTCTTTCCTCGCTTACCTCCTTTATCCCGTCAAAGGCCTGATGAAATAACACCGTTTCCTTTACTTTTAGATCTTTCAGATAGGGTTTTGCCATTAATTTGGAAAATCGCTGATGTGCGAGTTTCATAAAAAATATTGACTCCGGGAGATTATGCGCGCTGCTTCCCTGGACAGGATCTATGAGCTGTAAGGGCAATTCCAGCATATGTAAGAGATAAATCTCACTGTCAAATTTACGAGCTAGCTGAGCAGCTACTTTAAGGGCATTTTCAGCCTGATCTGAAAAATCTGTGGGAACGAGTATTTTTTTCATGAGGATGCAAACCTATAGGTTGGTGATAAATATATAATTAAATGTACAAAAAAAATGTGGATAAGAATTTCCTTCTAAAAATATACCGGCATCGAATAATAGAAATCAAATTAAGGAACAGAAGTTTATTTTTTTGGCTAGCGTTTATGGCCTCCTAATTTAATATTGAGAGCTTGCTGTTGATTGCATATCATTTTTACAGCCATAGGACAAAGAGCTGCATCAGTGGTGTATTGAAATAAAAAGAGACACAACGCGATGCTCATGTCTCTTCTTTTTTGTTTTAAAAGCTTATGATTTCAGCTAAACAATATTTGAATAAGTATTAATTATTTAATTCTTTTTCCAAATCCAGTGTTTTAGGGAACAGGATATTGTTTTCCAGGTGAACGTGCTGATGCAGGTCCTGCTCGAATTCATCCAGCTTAGAATAGAAAGCTTTATAGGTGTTGCAGGCAAATTCTGGAGGCGTGTAATTATTGCTTAAAACAGATATCTTCCTCAATAATTCCCCGGCAGTTTCGTGTTCTGCTTCCATCATTTTAATTGGATTATCAGCAGTGCCAAAATGAGGTTTAGGGGCTTCAGTTTCTTCTCGTTTGGCCTGCACCAATTTCTTGATAAAGGGGAAAAGTATCAGTTCTTCTTTTTTCATATGCGCACTTAACTCTCCGGCTACTTCTGAAACAAGGTCGTTTATTTCATTCAATTCAGGGGCGTGATGTCCATGCACCGTGGTTACTTTTGCTGAATATTGCAGAAGAAGGGGAATGTTTTCTTCTACGTAAGTGTGGTGCACATTAATGATATGGTCTGTTAGAAAATCGAGTTCCCAGCTGTTGTAATTGCTTGCCCTGTTAGCGGTGGGGTTTACGTTTAGCAATTCAAGCTCAAGAGCAGAGTAATCTATATTGGCATTCTTGCATGCCTCTGTAACTGGTATGTTTCCACCGCAACAAAAGTCAATTCCATGCTTTTTGAAAACGTGGGCGGTGTCAATGTTTTCTGTAACTAATTGGGCTACGGTCTTTGTTTTTAAATTTTCCATAATTCAGGTGTTTATGTTAATAGACATTTTTTAAATAAGTGGGTTTACAGTTGTTGATTGTTTTGAGACAAAGGTGGTTATTAAGGGTCTGTCTATTTATGAGTTAAGTCATAATGATAAAATTTACATCGGGAAAGATTTAAAGGCTGAATTATTCTATAACAAAACCAGGGATTAAAAGGTGATAATAGGATTTTGCTAAAGCTTTAAGAATGAAAAGCTTATTTTATGAAGTACATTAAATTTGATTGGAAGCGTGGTTTTCTATCTCCAATTTTATTATTATATTTGCATCGTTGAAACTAAAAAAGTACAGCGAGGGGACGAAAGTCCCCTCTTTTTATAAGCTATGTTGCAGGAGAAAGTAGAAAAATTGCTGGAGGAAGCTTTAGAAGAGAATAATTCTTTATTTTTAATAAGCCTGGAAGTAAACCCTACCAACAACCATATTTCGGTGATTATAGATGGAGACCATGGCGTTTCTGTGAATGATTGTATAGCCGTAAGTCGCCAGATTGAACATAATCTGGACCGGGAAGAAGAAGATTTTTCTTTGGAGGTTAGTTCGGCGGGTGTTTCAGAGCCACTTCGATTGCCAAGGCAATACAAGAAAAATATTGGTAGAAAATTAAAGGTGAAGACCGCTTCTGAAACTATTGAAGGAGATTTAAGCCAGGCAACAGAGCAGGATATTACATTGAACTGGAAAACGAGGGAACCCAAGCCGGTAGGTAAAGGTAAACACACGGTCGAAAAAGAAGCCGTGATTCCGTATTCAGAGATTGTAGAAGCAAAAGTTATTATAACATTTTAACCGCAAATTGATATGGAAAATATCGCTTTGATTGAGTCATTTTCAGAGTTTAAGGACGATAAGCTTATAGATAGAGTTACCTTAATGGCAATTCTGGAAGAAGTTTTTAGGAATGCATTGAAGAAAAAATATGGGGAAGACGATAATTTTGATATTATTGTAAACCCCGATAAAGGGGATCTTGAAATTTGGAGAAACCGTGTAGTGGTTGCTGATGGTGAAGTTGAAGATCCAAACCAGGAAATTTCTCTTACTGAAGCACGAAAAATTGAACCTGATTTTGAAGTTGGTGAAGATGTTTCAGAAGAAGTGAAACTTGTAGACCTTGGACGTCGTGCTATTTTGGCTTTGCGTCAAAATCTTATCTCTAAGATTCACGAACACGATAACACCAATATCTATAAGCACTTTAAAGATCTTGAAGGCGAGATTTATACTGCCGAAGTTCATCACATACGTCACCGGGCTATAATTTTACTGGATGATGAAGGTAATGAAATCATTCTTCCAAAAGACCGCCAGATTCCTTCAGATTTCTTCAGAAAAGGAGAAAACGTAAGAGGAGTTATAGAAAGTGTAGAGCTTAAAGGAAATAAGCCCAGCATAATTTTATCAAGAACTGCCCCCGGCTTCCTTGAAAAACTATTCGAACAGGAAATCCCTGAAGTTTTCGACGGACTTATTACCATTAAAAAGGTGGTAAGAGTTCCTGGCGAAAAAGCAAAAGTGGCTGTAGATTCTTATGACGACAGGATTGATCCCGTTGGAGCTTGTGTGGGGATGAAAGGTTCAAGAATACACAGTATTGTCCGTGAATTGGGCAATGAAAATATAGATGTGATCAATTATACCAATAACGATCAGTTATTCATCACAAGGGCATTGAGTCCGGCAAAGATCACCTCTATGAAATTAGATGAAGAAAATAAGACCGCCGAGGTGATGCTTAGACCCGAAGAGGTTTCTAAAGCTATTGGCCGCGGAGGACATAACATTAGGCTTGCCGGGCAGTTAACCGGTTATGAGATCGATGTGTTTAGAGAAGGTGTAGAAGAAGATGTGGAGTTAAATGAATTTTCCGATGAAATTGAAGACTGGGTAATAGCAGAATTCTCTAAGATCGGCCTTGATACTGCAAAAAGTATTTTGGAACAGGATTTGGATGACCTGGTGCGACGTACCGATTTGGAAGAAGAAACCATTCGTGCTGTAATCCGGGTGTTGAGAGAAGAATTCGAAGAGTAAGAATAAATAGAATACAATACAGGTTAATTTAGAGGGCAATTTATGGCTGAAGCAAAAACAATGCGATTAAACAAAGTTTTACGTGAATTCAATATTTCGTTAGACCGGGCTGTGGAATTTCTTAATTCCAAAGGTCACGATATTGAAGCGCGTCCTACTACTAAGATCTCCCCTGAAATTTATCAGGTGCTGTCTGATGAATTCGAAACCGATAAAAGCAAGAAAGTAGCTTCAAAAGAGGTCGGTGAAGAAAAGCGTAAAGAAAAAGAAGAGCTGCGTATAGCCCGCGAAAAAGAGCAGGAAGAAAAGCGCAAGCTTGAAGAAGCCAGGGAGAAAGAACAGGAAAAGGAAGAGGTAATTTCATCTAAAACTAAGCTGGCCGGACCTAAAAAGGTTGGTAAAATAGACCTTGATAAGAAAGAGGAAGCTCCTAAAAAAGAAGAACCTGCTAAGCCCGAAGAGCCCACCGGTAAGAAAGAGGAAGAGAAAGAAGAAAAAGTAGAGAAAAAAGAGGTAGAGAAACCTGCGACTCAAAAAGCAGAAGAGAAGAAAGAGGAAGCCCAGCCCAAGCCTGCTCAGGAATCTAAACCTGCCGCTGAAGAAAAACCTAAAGAACCTGCTAAGGAAACACCGGCCAAACCTGAAGAAGAAAATTCTACAATTAGGACAAAATACACCAAACTTAACGGACCTAATTTTACTGGAGAGAAAATCGACCTTTCCCAATTTAAAAAGCCCGAAAAGAAAAAAGACGATAAAAAAGCTGAAGACGATAAGAAAGACAAGCGTAAAAAGCGTCGTCGTCGAATAAGTAAGGATGCTAAACCCGGAGCTCCAGGTCAAACTGGTAGAAAAGGAGGAGGCGCTGCAGGACGTAAACGCGCAAGGCCAATTGCAAAAGAAGAACCTAGCGAGGAGGAAGTACAAAAGCAGGTACGTGAAACTCTTGAAAAGCTTCAGGGTAAATCTGGAAAAGGAAAAGGAGCCAAATATCGTAGAGATAAAAGGGATCAACACCGTCAACGATCAGAAGACGATCTGGCACAACAAGAAACCGATAGCAAAGTTCTAAAAGTTACAGAGTTTGTAACCGTAAGTGAAGTTGCCACCATGATGGATGTGCCTGTAACGAAGGTGATCTCGGCTTGTATGTCTCTTGGAATGATGGTGACCATGAACCAGCGTCTTGATGCGGAGACACTTTCTATTGTAGCCGATGAATTTGGTTATGAAGTAGATTTCGTAACTGCCGATATCGAGGAGACTACCGAAGAAGTGGTTGAAAATCCGGAAGATCTTGAAGACCGAGCGCCTATCGTGACCGTTATGGGTCACGTGGACCACGGGAAAACCTCTTTGCTGGATTACATTCGTAAAGAGAATGTGATCGCTGGTGAAAGTGGAGGTATTACTCAGCATATTGGGGCCTATAGCGTAGAGCTTAAGAATGGTGAGAGAATGACGTTCCTTGATACACCCGGTCACGAAGCCTTTACGGCGATGCGTGCTCGTGGTGCACAGGTAACAGATATTGCTATTATTGTGATCGCTGCAGATGATGATGTAATGCCACAAACTAAGGAGGCTATTTCACACGCTCAGGCGGCGGGAGTTCCCATCGTTTTTGCCATAAATAAATCTGATCTTCCTACGGCAAACCCTGAAAAAATTAAAGAGAAATTAGCTGCAATGAACCTGTTGGTTGAAGATTGGGGAGGTAAAGTGCAGTCCCATGATATTTCAGCTAAAACAGGAGCCGGAGTTGAAGAATTGCTTGAAAAAGTACTTCTGGAAGCCGAAATACTAGAATTAAAAGCTAACCCTGATAAAATTGCAACCGGAACGGTCGTGGAAGCCTACCTGGATAAAGGTAGAGGATATGTATCCACAATCCTGGTTCAAACAGGTACTCTAAAAATTGGAGACTATGTTCTTGCCGGAAGACATAGTGGTAAAATTAAGGCAATGCACGATGAGCGTGGTCACGAGGTTAAAGAAGCAGGACCTTCTACCCCCGTGTCTATATTAGGTCTCGATGGAGCGCCGCAGGCCGGTGATAAGTTCAAGGTGATGACCGATGAACGAGAAGCTAAAGATATCGCTGCCAAGCGAACTCAGTTGCAACGTGAACAAACAGTAAGAACGCAACGTCATATTACCCTTGATGAAATTGGACGTCGAATTGCTCTTGGAGAATTCAAAGAACTTAATATTATCCTTAAAGGAGATGTTGATGGATCTGTTGAGGCGCTTACCGATAGCTTCCTTAAACTTTCTACTGAAGAAATTCAGGTAAATATTATCCATAAAGGAGTAGGTGCTATTACAGAAAGTGATGTGCTATTAGCTTCAGCATCTGATGCGGTTATAATTGGGTTTAATGTAAGGCCTGCCGGTAACGCCAGACAGGTAGCTGATAAAGAGGAAATCGATATCAGAACCTATTCCATCATTTATGATGCGATCAATGATCTTAAGGATGCGATGGAGGGAATGCTTTCTCCGGAACTGAAAGAAGAGATAACAGGTACTGCAGAGATACGTGAAACTTTCAAGATCTCTAAAATTGGAACAATTGCCGGTTGTATGGTTACCTCTGGTAAAATATATAGAAATTCTGGAATCAGAATTATCCGTGAAGGTGTTGTAATTTTTACGGGTGAGCTTGCTTCTCTAAAACGTTTCAAAGAAGATGTTAAGGAAGTTTCCAAAGGATACGATTGCGGTATGCAGGTGAAAAACTACAACGATATTAAAGAAGGAGATGTAATTGAAGCATTCCGTGAAGTTGAGGTGAAGAAGAAATTAAAGTAACCTGGAGTAAACCATAAAAAAAGCTGTTTCGTTTATCGAAACAGCTTTTTTTATGTGTTAATATTTGCTAGCGTCTGCGTGGTTTTGGAATAAATGCAGAGGGGAAGGTTTCTTTAATCTCCATAAGGGCCCGGTCGGCTGCCAGCCTGTTTCTAAAGTTTCCCACCCATACCTTATAATTAGGAGCTTCATAAGCGATTAAAGAGGGGTAAGAGTATTTACTTCGGTATTCTTTTATCACCTCATTGGCCTTGCCGTTATCCCCATAGAATAATTGGATTTTATAGCGATCTCCAATTTCATTATCTCTGGTCATTTCGGCTTTTAATTCCAATAAAGTTTCAATTTTCTGATCCTGGCTCAAATTAACTGAACTCTCCTGAGCCTGGATTCCGGGGAAGGAAATCCCCGCGAAAATGCAAGCCGAAAGTATAGATTTAAGATTTAAATTTCTCATATTTATTTATTTAGAACAAAAGTAAAATTAAATAACAGAAAGCAGTGTGTTTTATTATTTAGAACTATTATAAATTAAGTGTTAACACGAATGTAACATTCCTCAACTCCACTTTAAGTATTACTTTTGTCCACCAAATTAAGGGTGCGAACTCATTTTATTTGTTATTTTGCGTTAAAATACCGTGCCAAAATTTAGACCTTAATTCAACTTTATAATATGAAAAAGGTGAAATACCGAAATTCAACTTCGCGATTGTGGCTCTTAAGTGTAGCTTTTTTTATTTCGTGTACTTTCCTGAGTTGGTCTCAGGAGGAGGCTGAGCAAAGCGCCGATGCTGAAGTACAGGAGGAACAGGTAGATGAAGCTGCGGCTTCTGGATTGGGTGATCCTGCGAATGGGAAATCCTTATTTAATTCCCTTTGTGCTGCCTGTCATAAACCTTATTCTGAATCTATTGGGCCCGCGCTTCATGGAGTTACCGAAAAACGGGATATGCAGTGGTTGTATCAGTGGATTGAAAACAGTGCAGATCTTATCGCCAGTGGTGATGAGGAGGCCGTTGCAATCTTTGAAGAGTACAACAATACTCCTATGCCTGGTTTTCCGCAGTTGAGCGAAACCGAAGTAAATGATATTCTGGCTTACGTGGAACAGCCAAAGCCTGAGCCAGCAGCTGCTGTTGCTGCCGAGGGTGCAGGGCAGGAATCCGGAGGTGCACAGAGTGGCGTTTCTGTAAATGTGATTCTTGCAATTCTGGTTTTTGTTCTAGTGATGCTTCTTGTGGTTCTGTTTCTTGTTAATAAAACCCTTAAGAATTTTGCTGAAGCTTCTGGAGTTGTAGTTCCTGAAAAAACTAAAAGAAAGCCGCTGTGGAAAGCCTTTATTGAAAATCAATTCCTGCTTCTGGTAACCTCGATAGTTGTGTTGCTTGCAGTAGGATATTTTGCTTACGGTTGGTTTATGCAGGTGGGTGTAGATCAAAGCTATCAACCAATTCAGCCAATTCACTATTCTCATAAAATTCATGCTGGCGATAACGAGATTGATTGTAAATATTGTCATTCTTCTGCCAGGACTTCCAAACAGGCGGGAATTCCTTCCTTAAATGTTTGTATGAATTGCCATAAGACTATTTCTGAAGTTGCTCCCGAAACTGCAACTGCAGAACATTCTAAAGATTTTTATGATGGCGAGATTGCAAAACTGTACGATGCCGTTGGCTGGGATCCTTCTACACAGTCTTATTCCGGAGAAACTCAGCCAGTTAAGTGGGTGAGAATTCATAATCTTCCAGACTTTGCTTACTTTAACCACTCTCAACATGTAAGTGTGGGTGGGGTGCAGTGTCAAACATGTCATGGTCCAATCCAGGAGATGGAGGTGGTTTATCAGGATGCACCTCTTACCATGGGGTGGTGTGTGAATTGTCATCGCGATACTAAAGTTAAAATGGAAGGCAACGAGTATTATGAGAAAATTCATGAGGAATTATCTAAGAAGTACGGGGTAGAGGAGTTGACCGTTGCTCAAATGGGTGGTCTTGAATGTGCCAAGTGTCACTATTAAAAATATATTCCCGCCATGCGGGGTTTAATTTCGAAGTTAATATTTAGATATATATGTCATCAAACAAAAAATACTGGAAAAGTGTTGAAGAGCTAAATGAAAATAGCTCTGTTGTTGAGACGCTCCAACAAAAAGAATTTACAGAAGAAATTCCCGTTGATGAATTTTTAGGAGATAAAGATTCTCTTGAGAGTTCAAAGACTTCACGTAGGGATTTCCTTAAATATGTTGGGTTTAGTACCGCAGCCGCTTCCCTGGCTGCTTGTGAAGGACCTGTTGTTAAGTCTATTCCTTACGTGGTGCAGCCTGAGCGTATTGTTCCTGGAGTGGCTAACTATTACGCTTCTACCATCGCCGATGGTTTTGATTTTGCCAGCGTTTTAGTGAAAACCCGCGAGGGAAGACCTATTAAGATTGAGAATAATGACCTGTCAGTAGCTAAGAGTGGCGTGAATGCGCGTGTTCATGCTTCTGTGTTGTCGTTATATGATACCAAGCGCGTTAAGCGCCCTATGATAGAAGGAAGAAATGTTTCCTGGGAAGAGTTTGACCGCGAGGTGAAAGCTGAACTGGAAAATGTAAATGGAGAAATTGTGTTGTTAACGCAAACTTTCGCCAGTCCTTCTACTGCAAAACTTATTGAAGAATTTTCTTCAAAATATCCTAATGTACGTCACGTAGTATATGATACCGTATCTGAAGATGCTGCTCTTAATGCATTTCAGGCTAAATATGGAAAGCGTGCCTTACCAAATTACGATTTTTCTAAAGCTGAAACCATTGTTTCTGTAGGCGCCGATTTTCTTGGTGACTGGCAGGGTGGTGGTTATGATGCAGGCTATGCTAAAGGACGTCTTCCTGAAAATGGTAAAATGTCCCGGCATATTCAGTTTGAGGCTAATATGACGCTATCCGGAGCAAATGCCGATAAGCGTGTTCCTGTTAAGCCTTCTCAGCAAAAAGCTGTACTGGCTGCTCTTTACGGTTATATTGCAGGTGGGTCTTCTACCAGCAATCTTCCTGATGCAATAGATGATGCCGTTGTGAAAGCCGCACGTCAGTTAAGAAAAGCGGGAAGTGCTTCAGTAGTAGTTTCAGGTATTCCTGATGACGATGCCCAGGCTATTGTACTCGCAATTAATGAAGCTCTTGGTAGCGAAGTTATGGATGTTGCTAATCCAAGAATGATTCGCCAGGGGAATGCACAGGCTGTTAAAGAGCTTGTACAAAATATGAAAAACGGAAGTGTGGGAGCCCTGCTTATGGCTGGTGTAAACCCTGCTTATAGTTTACCTGATCAAAAGGAATTTGCCGAAGCATTAGAAAATACCCCGGTAAGCGTTTCTTTCAGCTTAAAACCCGATGAGACAGCGCTACTTTCTAAATATGTTGCCGCTGTGCCTCATTACCTGGAGAGCTGGGGAGATATCCAGTACACCGAACAGGATTTCAGCTTAATGCAACCAACAATAAAACCTTTGTTTGACACTCGTCAATTTCAGGATTGTTTGCTTCGCTGGAGTGATAAAGATCAATCTTATTATGAATATTTAAAGGAAACCTGGGCTGGTGGTTTCGGGGATAAATCCTGGAACGATGCATTGCATGATGGAACCTTTAAAGCAACTTCTCCGGTTTCAGTGGAAACTCAAACAGCTGGAGAAGCTACAAACATAAATGTTTCTTCAGCAGCCAGAAACCTGGCTAATGCTGAAGAAGGTAATGGGCTTGAGCTCAGTCTCTTTACCAACACTGCCCTTGGAGATGGTCAGCAGGCCAATAACCCATGGTTGCAGGAAATGCCAGATCCAATAACCAGAGCTTCCTGGGATAACTATCTTACTATTTCTAAAGCGGATGCAGAGGAGCTTGGTTTGATTAACGAGCATGTTTCTAACGGTGCACTCAACGGAAGTTATGTGAACATCAAATTGGATGATACTATCGTTAATAATGTTCCGGTAATGATTCAACCGGGTCAGGCTAAAGGTTCTGTGGGATTAGCGCTTGGATATGGTAAAAAGGAAGCTATTCAGCAAGAAATGCAGGTAGGTGTAAATGCTTATCCGCTTTATAAAGATTTTAGTTCTGTACAGAGTATCAGTCTAGAGAAAGCACCTGGTATGCACGAGTTTGCGTCTGTACAGTTGCATAATACCCTAATGGGGAGAGGAGATATCATAAAGGAAACTACTCTTGAGATCTTCAATACAAAAGATGCGCATGTTTGGAATAAAGTTCCGGAGGTGTCGCTGGATCACGTTGAAAAACCTGTAACCTCACCCGAAGTAGATATGTGGGAAGGCTTTGATAGAAGTGTGGGGCACCACTTTAATCTATCAATAGACCTAAATGCCTGTACTGGCTGTGGGGCTTGTGTAATTGCCTGCCATGCAGAGAATAATGTGCCAGTTGTAGGGAAAAGCGAGGTAAGGAGATCACGTGATATGCACTGGTTGAGAATTGACCGTTATTATTCTTCTGAAGATAACTTTAGAGATGATCTTGAGAAGAAAAATAATATATCTGGCCTCGGAAGTTCGCTTTCAGAATTTAAGGAAATGGAAGAGCCTGCAGATAATCCTCAGGTGGTATTCCAGCCGGTAATGTGTCAGCATTGTAACCACGCACCCTGTGAAACTGTTTGTCCTGTAGCTGCCACTTCGCATGGTCGCCAGGGGCAGAATCAAATGATTTATAACCGTTGTGTAGGTACTCGTTATTGTGCTAACAACTGTCCTTATAAAGTACGTCGTTTTAACTGGTTTGATTATTCTAAGAACGATGAATTTGATTATAATATGAACAATGACTTAGGCCGTATGGTGCTTAATCCAGATGTTACTGTTCGTTCCAGAGGGGTAATGGAAAAATGTTCTATGTGTATTCAAATAACACAAAAAACAATCCTTGATGCAAAACGTGAAGGCCGTGAGATAGAAGATGGAGAATTCTATACTGCGTGTTCAGCTGCCTGTGATAAAGGAGCGATGACTTTTGGCGATATTAACAATGATGGAGCAGTGATCAGGGAGAAGAAAGAAGATGCGAGGATGTATCATTTATTGGAATACGTGGGTACTAAGCCAAATGTGATGTACCAGACAAAAATCAGGAATACCACAGAAGCTTAATAAAATCAACTATTAAAGAAATCAATTTAAAAAGGATATGTCTCATTACGAAGCACCTATACGAAAGCCTTTAGTTACCGGGGATAAGAGCTACCACGATATTACAGTGGATGTAGCCGCACCGGTTGAGGGAAGGGCTAATAAAACCTGGTGGATTGTATTTTCTATTGCACTTATCGCCTTTCTTTGGGGTGTAGGTAGTATTATCTATACTATTGCTACAGGAATTGGAACCTGGGGTCTTAATAAAACCGTGGGTTGGGCCTGGGATATTACCAACTTTGTATGGTGGGTAGGTATTGGTCACGCCGGGACACTTATTTCGGCAGTACTCTTGCTTTTCCGTCAGAAATGGAGAATGGCTATTAACCGCTCTGCGGAGGCGATGACTATTTTTTCTGTTATGCAGGCCGGTTTGTTCCCTTTAATTCACATGGGACGCCCATGGTTGGCTTATTGGGTACTTCCAATCCCTAACCAATTCGGATCGCTTTGGGTGAACTTTAATTCGCCATTGCTTTGGGACGTATTTGCGATCTCCACTTATTTATCGGTGTCACTTGTTTTTTGGTGGACAGGCTTACTCCCCGACTTCGCGATGATACGTGATCGTGCAATTACCCCTTTTAATAAAAGAATCTACGGGATATTAAGTTTTGGTTGGAGTGGACGTGCAAAAGACTGGCAGCGTTTCGAGGAAGTATCTCTGGTGCTTGCCGGTTTGGCAACTCCTCTTGTACTTTCGGTACACACCATTGTATCTTTTGACTTTGCAACCTCGGTAATCCCCGGATGGCACACTACTATCTTTCCTCCTTACTTTGTCGCCGGAGCGATATTCTCTGGGTTTGCAATGGTAAATACCTTGCTTATTATTATGAGAAAGGTGTCTAACCTTGAAAATTATATTACCATACAGCATATAGAGTTGATGAATATCGTGATAATGATCACCGGTTCTATTGTGGGTGTTGCCTACATCACCGAGCTGGTTATCGCATGGTATTCTGGTGTGGAATATGAGCAGTATGCATTCCTTAACAGGGCTACCGGTCCTTATGCCTGGGCATATTGGGCGATGATGACCTGTAATGTGTTCTCGCCCCAGTTTATGTGGTTTAAGAAACTAAGAACAAGTATTATGTTCTCTTTCTTTATCTCCATTGTTGTAAATATAGGGATGTGGTTTGAACGTTTTGTAATTATTGTTACCTCGCTTCACCGTGATTACCTACCTTCTTCCTGGACAATGTTTTCTCCAACTTTTGTAGATATAGGGATTTTTATTGGTACTATAGGATTCTTCTTTGTGTTGTTCCTGCTTTATGCCCGTTCTTTCCCTGTGATCGCTCAGGCTGAAGTAAAAACAATTCTGAAGGCTTCAGGAGAAAAATATAAGAAATTAAGAGCCGAGCATGGGGATGATGTTAAACATTATGACCCAATCGTGAGAGAGCCTGTTTCAAATACTGAAGAAGGAGTTCATAAAAAGGTCCAGGATACTGAAGACTATGAGGTTACAAAAGAGGATGATTCTCATAATGAAACTGTAAATGTTGAGGGTCTTGTTATTTCAGATGTTGTACGCGACAGGATTGATGCTATGCTGGAAAGAATTGGAACCTTTAATCCAGACACCCAGACGGCAGATGATCTTCAGAAATTAAAAGCCGTAGGACCTTTCCTTGAACAGCGTTTGCATCAGGTGGGAATTTACACCTTTGTTCAGGTGAGTAATTTAACTCAGGACGATTTCGAATTGCTGGATGAAGTAATAGAAAATTTCCCGAATGCTGCTCAAAGAGAAGACTGGGTCGCACAGGCAGTTAAACTAAAAAACAAGTAATTAAGATGGCATCAAAAGTTATACACGCTATTTATAATGACGACGATGTGCTTCTTCTGGCCGTAAAGCAGGTTCGTGAAGCCCGTTATCATATTGGTGAAATTTATACTCCATTTCCCGTTCACGGTTTGGATAAGGCAATGGGACTGGCCCCAACCAGATTGGCCATTACCTCTTTTCTTTACGGGGTAGTTGGACTTGTTGTTTCTATCTTAATGATGAATTTTATAATGATAGAAGACTGGCCACAGGATATTGGAGGTAAGCCTAGCTTTAGCTTTCTTCAGAATATGCCGGCATTTGTACCCATAATGTTTGAACTAACGGTATTTTTTGCTGCTCACCTTATGGTGATTACTTTTTATATGAGGAGTAAATTATGGCCTTTTAAAGCAGCAGAAAATCCTGATGTAAGAACAACCGACGATAAGTTCCTTATGGAAGTTGATGCAGCTGATCTTAATGTTGATGATCTTTCGGATTTTCTTTATAAAACCGGGGCGTCAGAAATTAAAATAATTGATAATAAATAGACAAAATGAGAAGTTTTTTCCATAAATCTATAGTATTGTTTCTTCTGGCCGGTTTAGTGGCATCCTGTGCCGATAGTAACCGACCTAACTACCAATTTATGCCAGATATGTATGAGCCGGTAGGATATGAGTCTTATGGCGAATACGATATTTTTCCCGGTGGTCAATCTGCTATGGAACCCGTAGAAGGTACGGTAGCCCGTGGGTGGAAGCCATACGATTATGAGAATACTCCCGACGGTAGTGCACAGGCTAAAGCTGAGCTTAAAAATCCGTTGCCTTATACCGAGGAGAATCTAACCGAAGGAAAAGAATTATATACCATTTATTGTGCTGTTTGCCACGGGGATGAAGGTGATGGACAGGGGATTCTCGCTGAAAGAGAAAAAATACTTGGAGTTCCTTCATATGATGATGTAGGAAGAGCAATTACTGAAGGTAGTGTGTATCACGTTATCTATTATGGCCTTAACTCCATGGGCTCTTACGCATCTCAAACCGATGAAAAAGAGCGCTGGCAGATTACTCATTACGTGATGAGCCTTAAAAACCAGTTGGAAGGAAACCCGGAAAGAGAATATGAAGAAGTTGGACCTACAGTAAGTCCAAACGATCCCGATGTACAGGCTGCGCAGGAGAATGTTGGAGAAGGCACTGTGCTTACAGAAGAAGAAAGCAATAATTAAGAAATAAAGCATTTAGATCTATAAATATGTACACGCTATCCAGTAAATTAAAGTTAACAGCAATTATTTTTGTAATTGTTGGTGCCATAGGTCTCGTTATAGGATTTCTGCAAGCACCATCAGACCTTGATGATGTTAGGGAAATGTTGGCTGCGGAAGAACACCATGCAGAACCTGCAGAAAGCACCATGGTGGAAGCCGATTTTGCAAAAGCAGAACATGATATGTTATTGGAGGATGAAGCTGCCACCCACGGCGAAAAGGGAGCCGCATCTCACGATGACGAGCATTTGGAGCATACTTTACACCAATTACAAAACAAACCCTGGGCTGCTGTTTATGTCGCAGCTTTCTTTTTCTTTATGATCTCCCTGGGAGTGCTGGCTTTTTACGCCGTACAGTATGCTGCTCAGGCCGGGTGGTCTCCTGTATTATTTAGGGTTATGGAGGCTATTACCGCCTACCTGGTTCCAGGTGGGATAATTCTTTTTGTCCTGTTAGTGCTTTCTGGAATGCATGTAAACCATCTCTTTATCTGGATGGATCCAGAAGTTGTAGCAGAGGATGCCATAATCAGGAATAAATCAAGTTACCTTAATGTACCATTTTTCTTAATTAGGGCGGCTATTTACCTTGGAGGTTGGTTTATCTTCAGGCATTTTCTGGTTAGAAATTCAAGAAGGCTTGATGAGGCTTCAGATAACCATTACTTTAAGAAAAACTTTAAACTGGCTGCTGGTTTCCTCGTGTTCTTCATTGTTTCTGAATCTATGATGTCCTGGGACTGGATAATGAGCCTTGATCCACACTGGTTTAGTACTTTATTTGGATGGTATGTGTTTGCAAGCCTGTTTGTTTCAGGAATCACTGTTATCGCGCTAATAAGCATTTATCTAAAATCAAGGGGATACCTTCCTTTTGTAAACAATAGTCATATCCATGATTTGGCCAAATTTATGTTCGGAATTAGTATTTTCTGGACTTATTTATGGTTCTCCCAATTCATGCTTATCTGGTACTCCAATATCCCTGAAGAAGTTGTATACTTTATAAGCCGAATTGAAAATTATTCACTGCCGTTTTTTGGAATGGTGGCACTTAATTTTATTTTCCCGTTATTAATGTTGATGAATAGCGACTATAAACGTGTTAACTGGTTTGTAGTCTTAACAGGAATTGTAATTCTGGTTGGGCATTACCTGAATGTATTTGTAATGATAATGCCTGCTACAGTTGGTGAATCATGGTTTATAGGCCTTCCTGAAATAAGTGCAGTTTTATTATTTGCAGGATTGTTTATTTTTGTGGTTTTCAGAGCACTAACCAAAGCTCCGTTGCTGGCTAAAAGAAACCCGTTCATCAAAGAAAGTGAACACTTTCATTATTAATAAAAGATTGATTATTTAAAGAAGAAATTGTAAAATGACCGTATTCTTAGTAATAATTGCACTAGCACTTCTTGCCGTAACCGGATGGCAATTATCCAAGATTTTTGAACTATCCAAGGGGCCGGGTGCAGATTCAACACAAATTGCCAACGATAACGACAACAGGAAGCAAGCCAGGTATATGCTTTGGTTTATGATCTTTTTGTACGTTGGGATGGCCTATAGCTTCTGGAAATGGAGTAAGCTTTATCTTCCCGAAGCTGCATCAGAGCATGGTAGCCAGGTAGATACGCTAATGTTTATTTCAATCGCTATCATTATGATAGTACAGGTGTTAACCCAGGCGCTACTTCATTGGTTCGCTTATAAATACCAGGGAAAAAAAGGAAATAAGGCATTGTTCTTTGCCGATAATGATAAACTGGAATTCATCTGGACTATTATCCCGGTAATCACCCTCGCAGGTTTAATTATTTATGGATTATTTACCTGGTCTGATATTATGAATATCGATGAGGACAGTGACCCAATAGTTATTGAAATTTATGCAAAACAATTCAGCTGGCAGGCTCGTTATGCGGGAGAAGACAATACCCTTGGGAAAGCAAACGTGAGGTTTATTGAAGGGAGAAACAATGTTGGTCTTGATGAAAGTGACCCTTATGGAGATGATGATAAGATCACAACTGAATTACACCTGCCGGTAAATAAACCAGTTCTTTTTAAATTCAGATCTCAGGATGTATTACATTCTGCCTATTTCCCCCACTTCCGTGCCCAAATGAATGTTGTGCCCGGAATGGTGACACAATTTGGCTTTACACCAAGCATTACTACTGCAGAGATGAGAGATAGTGAGTATATGGTAGATAAAGTTCAAACCATAAATGAAATTCGAAAAGAAAATAGCGAAATACTAAGGGCAGAAGGAGAAATGCCACTCGATCCTTATGAATTCGATTATTTTATTGCCTGTAATAAGATTTGTGGAGAAGCTCACTACAATATGCAAATGAAGATAGTAGTTGAAACTCAGGAAGAGTACGACGCATGGTTGAGCGAGCAGGCTACCTTCGGGGAATTCATGGAAAATTAAAAACAACATTAAAAGAATATACTTTAAGATATGTCAGCATTAGCAACAGCACCGGCTCACGATCATCATGATGATCATGGACATCATCATAAACAAACTTTCATTACTAAATATATCTTTAGTACAGACCACAAGATGATCTCTAAACAATACCTTATCACAGGTATTATAATGGGTATCGTAGGTATTATGATGTCTGTATTATTCCGTATGCAACTGGCCTGGCCAGAAGAGTCTTTCGCAATCTTTGAAGCCCTTTTAGGTAAATGGGCTCCAGATGGAGTAATGACGCCATCAATATACCTTGCCCTGGTTACTATTCATGGGACCATCATGGTATTTTTTGTGTTAACTGCCGGATTGAGTGGTACTTTTAGTAACCTACTTATTCCGCTGCAGATTGGAGCTCGTGATATGGCCTCAGGATTTCTTAATATGCTTTCCTACTGGTTATTCTTCCTGTCTTCCGTAATAATGTTGTCTTCCCTTTTTATTGAATCGGGACCGGCAAACGCAGGCTGGACTATTTATCCACCCCTTAGTGCTTTGCCGCAGGCAATTGGTGGATCAGGACTTGGAATGACGCTTTGGTTGGTATCTTTGGCTATTTTTATTGCCTCTTCCCTGTTAGGTTCTCTTAACTATATCGTGACTGTACTTAACCTTAGGACTAAAGGAATGTCTATGACCAGACTTCCACTTACAATCTGGGCATTTTTCGTGACGGCTATTATTGGGGTTGTTTCCTTCCCGGTATTGTTATCGGCCGCACTGCTGCTCATTATGGACCGTAGTTTCGGGACTTCGTTCTTTCTTAGTGATATTTATATCTCGGGAGAGGTTTTAAGTCACCAGGGTGGGTCACCTGTATTATTTGAACACCTTTTTTGGTTTCTTGGTCACCCCGAAGTGTATATCGTAATCTTACCTGCAATGGGTATTGTTTCCGAAGTAATGGCTACTAACGCCCGTAAACCTATTTTCGGTTATCGTGCGATGGTTGCTTCCATACTCGCTATTGCATTCCTTTCTACAATTGTATGGGGTCACCATATGTTTGTATCGGGGATGAACCCTTTCCTTGGTTCGGTATTTACTTTTACTACCCTGCTTATCGCCATACCTTCTGCAGTTAAGGCCTTTAACTGGATTACGACCTTATGGAAAGGTAACTTACAGATGAACCCGGCAATGCTGTTTTCTATCGGTTTTGTATCTACCTTCATTACCGGTGGTCTAACAGGTATTATCCTGGGGGATTCTACACTTGATATTAACGTACACGATACTTATTTCGTAATTGCCCACTTCCACCTGGTAATGGGGATATCTGCTATCTATGGACTTCTGGCAGGGGTATACCACTGGTTCCCGAAGATGTATGGACGTATGATGAATAAAAATCTTGGATATGTGCACTTTTGGGTTACTGCTGTTGGTGCTTATGGGGTTTTCTTCCCGATGCACTTTATAGGTTTGGCAGGACTGCCAAGACGTTACTACACCAATACCGCGTTCCCATACTTTGACGATCTTGCTGATGTAAACGTGATCATTACCGTATTTGCGCTTATCACTGCTGCTGTACAGGTGGTATTCCTTTGGAATTTCTTTGCTTCCATTTTCTACGGAAGAAAAGCAACACAAAACCCATGGAATGCGACTACCCTGGAATGGACTACTCCGGTAGAACACATCCACGGAAACTGGCCGGGAGAAATTCCATCTGTTTATCGTTGGCCTTACGACTATAGTAAGACTAATGAAGACGGGGAATATGTTATAAAAGGACAGGATTTTGTTCCACAAAATGTTCCGCTTCAGGAAAATGAAGAGGAATTGAATCACTAAGATCAACTTACAGAAAAACATTAAGCCGTTTGAGATTCAATCAAACGGCTTTTTTTGTGGCAGTTGTTTTAAACCTGGAAATTTATTTCAGAATCTGGTTTCGATCAGAATAGGAATCCTCTTTTACTTATCTTTGCTCAAGAACCTATTTTGAGAGCAAGACCATGAATGAAAACCTGGATCCCAGCGGAGAAAACTTTTCTCCCGAAGAAGTTGATATAGAACGGGCTTTGCGGCCCCTGGAATTTGACGATTTTGCAGGCCAGGATCAGGTTCTGGAAAATCTTAAGGTATTTGTAGAAGCGGCAAACCAAAGAGACGAAGCTTTAGACCATACCCTCTTTCACGGGCCTCCCGGTTTAGGTAAAACAACTTTAGCCCATATCCTGGCAAACGAGTTAGGAGTGGGAATAAAAGTAACTTCGGGCCCTGTTCTGGATAAACCCGGAGATCTTGCCGGCCTTCTCACCAATCTTGACGAAAGGGATATCCTTTTTATAGATGAAATTCACCGGCTTAGTCCCGTAGTGGAAGAATATCTTTATTCCGCTATGGAAGACTACCGGATTGATATTATGATTGAAACCGGGCCCAATGCGAGAACGGTTCAAATTAATCTGAATCCCTTTACCCTTGTTGGGGCGACCACCCGTTCAGGGCTTCTTACAGCTCCAATGCGCGCCCGTTTTGGGATTTCCAGTAGATTACAATATTATACCACCGAATTGCTTTCAGATATCGTACAACGTAGTGCAGATATTCTCAAAGTTCCAATTAGCCTGGATTCAGCTATAGAAATCGCAGGTAGAAGTCGGGGGACACCGCGTATTGCAAATGCATTACTGAGAAGGGTGCGGGATTTTGCTCAAATTAAAGGCAATGGAAAAATAGATATGGAGATCGCTAAATATGGTCTCAAAGCCCTTAATGTTGACACCCATGGTCTTGATGAAATGGATAATAAGATCCTGGAAACTATTATAGATAAATTTAAAGGGGGACCAGTTGGTATTACCACGCTCGCCACTGCGGTAAGCGAAAGTGCTGATACAATTGAAGAGGTTTACGAACCTTTTTTAATTCAGCAGGGCTTCATTTATCGCACGCCCCGGGGCCGTGAAGTTACCGAAGCTGCTTATAAACACCTAGGAAAAGTGAAGGGAGATATCCAGGGAGGTCTTTTTTAATTTTTCCGGACTTCCATACTGCAGCAATATAATTTGGGATTTATGGCAGAAAAAATTATACCTACAGTTTCCATGTTTCGGTTTCTGAGAAATGCGGGTAAAATTCTTAAAAACCCCTTACCATTTCATAAAGAGAACTTTGAAAAGTACGGCGATGTCTTCCAAATTCATCTTGGGTTTGGGAAAAAGATAATATTTTCCAGGGATGCCGCCTTTGCTGAATATGTACTTCAAAAAAATCAGAAGAATTATCAAAAGTCTAGCATTCAAACCAGGGATTTAGCAAAATATGTTGGGAAAGGGCTTTTAACTTCTAACGGGGAGCATTGGGCGAAACAGCGGAAGCTTATACAACCGGCATTTCATAAATCACATCTTTCGGGTTTGCTTCAATCTGTTCAGGAGGCTATTGAAACCGAAATTGATAGAATTGAGCCTGATAAAACAATTGATGTTTTTCCTGTATTCAATGATTTGGCTTTTCAAACCGTGGTAAAGTCATTATTCAGCAGTGCTGCCAATCAGGAGCAAATAAATCGTTTGCAATATATCACCGAATCAGCACAAAAAATGCTGGTTAAAGAACTTCGTCAGCCTTTTAAGCTATGGTGGTTTCGACTGAGTGGTGAAATAAAGAAACACATCAAGCTTACCCGGGAGGCACGTGAAATTTTGGAAGATATTGTAGAAGAGCGCAAGAAGTCTAAAAAACGATTTGGCGATCTATTGGATATGTTGTTAGACGCACGATACGATGATGGCCAACCTATGGAGAAGGAACAGTTAATAGATGAAATTTTAATTTTATTCACGGCAGGGCACGAGACCACCTCAAATGCATTAAGCTTTACCTGCGAACTTTTAGCCAGAAACCCAGATGCACAGGAGAAAATATTACAGGAGGTGAAAACTGCTAAAAAAGAATCACAGGATCTAATGGAGTATGTAAGATCCTGTAGTTATACCCAACAGGTAATAGAAGAATCTATGCGTCTTTACCCGCCGGCATACTTTATAGATCGTGTGAATATTGAAGAAGATAATTTTAACGGATTTAACCTGCCAAAAAATTCCAGTATTCTATTTTCCTGTTTTGAGATACACCGACATAAAAAATACTGGGAAAAGCCAGAAACTTTTGATCCGGAAAGGTTTGTGGATGCCAAAAAACATTCTTCTTATTATTTTCCGTTTGGTGCCGGACCAAGAAAATGCATCGGTAATAATTTTGCGATGTTCGAGATGATAATGGCAATTGCCGAAGTGATCTCTCGCTATAAAATTTCCCCTAAAACTTCTGAAATTGAAATAAAACCTTTAATTACGCTAAAACCCAGAAATGCGATTTTAGAATTTTTACCTCGATAATTTTGTACGAAAATAAGGCTAAATACACACAATTAATTAAATCCGAAGCTATCCGCCTCGGCTTCCTTTCCTGCGGGATTTCTAAAGCAGAATTTCTCGAAAAAGAAGCTCCTCGCCTGGAGAATTATCTTCAGAAAGGGATGCACGGCGAGATGAAGTATATGGAAAATCATTTCGATAAACGTCTTGATCCCACCAAACTTGTAGAAGGTTCTAAGTCGGTGATTTCGTTATTGCTGAATTATTATCCACATCAAATTCAAAATCAGGATTCCTATAAAATCAGCAAATACGCTTATGGCCGGGATTACCATTTTGTGATCAAGGATAAGCTTAAAGATCTGATGCAATTTATGCAGAGGGAAATTGGGGAAATAGAAGGACGTGCTTTTGTCGATTCGGCGCCGGTGCTGGATAAAGCCTGGGCGGCTAAAAGCGGGCTCGGCTGGATTGGAAAGCATTCCAATTTACTCTCTAAACAAACCGGTTCGTTTTATTTTATCGCAGAATTAATTGTAGACCTTGACCTGGAATACGATACCCCTGTTACCGATCACTGCGGAAGCTGTACCGCCTGCATAGATGCCTGCCCCACCGATGCCATTGTAGAACCTTATAAAGTTGATGGCAGTAAATGTATTTCCTATTTTACTATTGAGTTGAAGGATGAGCTTCCGAATTCTTTTGAAGGCCAGTTTGAAGACTGGATGTTTGGCTGTGATATCTGCCAGGATGTTTGTCCCTGGAACCGTTTTTCTAAACCTCATAATGAACCCTTGTTTAATCCCCATCCCGATTTACTGGAAAATGATAAAAAAGACTGGGAAGAGATTACCCGGGAAACCTTTAATGAGATCTTTAGAAAATCTGCGGTGAAGAGGACCAAATTTGAAGGTTTGAAGAGAAATATCGATTTCTTAAAGAAATAGAACTTCTGGTTACTTCAAGACATAAGCAGACTATAAAAATCATAATTTTTTATTGTACTGTAATAAAACAGGATTTTCGTCACTAAACAGGTAAAGACAATTTTGAGCAAAGATTTCTACACCGAATTTATCCTGCCTTATGCCGGAATTATTATTAAAATCTGCAGGGCTTATACCGATACGGAAGAAGATTTTCAGGATTATTATCAGGAGGTATGTCTGCAAATCTGGAATAGCCGGAAAAATTTTAAAGAAGAATCCAAATGGTCTACATGGATTTACAGAATTTCCCTCAATGTGTGTATGAGCCTTTTGAAAAAGAGAAAAAGAAAACAGGTAGGGACTACAGATTATAAAAAAATACATAACCTACCTGCTAATGAAAATCCTTTTCAGGATGAATCTTTAGAACTTTTGTACAAAGCGATACGTCAACTTTCGGAACTGGACAGGGCTATTATTTTACTTTATTTGGAAGAGAAATCCTACAAGGAAATTGCATCTATTATTGGAACCACGCCAAATAACATTGGAGTGAGAATCACTCGTATTAAAAAACAACTTAAAAAATTACTTGATGGAAAGATCTATTGAAAATATTTGGAAAAAAGGTTTTAAAGCAGAAGAAAAACTTTCATTGCCGGTGATCTCCAATTTATACAAAAGAAAATCTGGGCTAATCATTGATCAAATTAGCAACACCTCAAAGAAGGACAATTTAAGTCTGCTTCCTATGGCGGTTGTTATTTTTGGCGTGTTTGCTTTTATAGGTAAAGTCATGCTGGGAATATACCTGGCCGTTTTTATTATTGCCTTGTTTTTTCTGAACAAAAAAATGCTGAACGACCTTAAAGACCTGGATATTAAAGATAATACCTATAATTATCTCCTAAGATACAGGAATCAAGTGAAACGTATTATAATATATACAACCTGGTTAATTGGTTTAGGTTTGCCCTTAGTTACCCTTCCGGCCTACTGGATGTTCTTTCGAGGTACCAAAGTGTTCGCAAAATTTAAAGAGCTCGATTTTACTATGGAAATGCTGCTTATCATAGGAATGGCTGTATTTCTTTCGATACTCGGAATTCTATCTTATCGTCTCGTGACAAAAATTGTATACGGGAGGTTATTGGCAAGGTTAGAAAGCATCATTGAGGATATGGAAGACCTGATGAAGGCTTAGCTCAATTCTTGATTTCTCTTAAGGAATAATTTTTTGAGGTTTTCATATGTAGGTGAATTATTTTAATCAATTTTTCCTTAAATTAATTCAGGTTATTTTAGAAATATAAATTTGGTGATGAAGCAAGATAATACCTGTCATTATTATCCCCCGGCAGAAGAGAAATTCAATATAATTTCTCACGGATTTGGATTCGCATTAAGCGTAATTGGATTGATCCTCTTAATTTTAAGGGCAAACGAGCTGGGGGGCATCAGGCACCTGGTAAGTTTTAGTATTTTTGGCGCAAGTATGATTCTGCTCTACGCAGCTTCCACCTTCTATCACGCCACAAATGATTCTACCTGGAGATATCGGTTAAATATTGTAGACCATTCCTCAATTTATGTACTTATTGCCGGCACCTATACGCCGTTTGCTTTAGTCACTTTAAATGGAGTTGTAGGCTGGAGTATTTTTGGGGTAGTATGGGGACTGGCTCTTACAGGAATTATTCTGAAACTCTTTTTTACAGGCAGGTATAACACGCTCTCTACCATTATGTATGTGGTAATGGGGTGGATAATCGTTTTTGCGGTAAAACCTCTCCTGGACAATCTCCCTTTGCCAGGGCTTTTATGGCTTTTGGCCGGTGGAATCTCCTATACGTTGGGAGCTGTGATCTTTAGTCTCGATAAAATAAAATTCAATCATGCTATCTTTCATATCTTCGTTTTGCTGGGGAGTTTTTGTCATTTCATTGCTATTTATTTTTACGTCTTAGGCTAGAATTTAGTCTTGCTTATTTCCTCAAGTTTTATGGTCTTTATTTCTGTAAGCTTGCTAACTTTGTAGATATAGCCAAATTGAGCAATTATGAGTAGCAACCCCAGAAAAAGGCGTGAAGCCCTGGTATATCACGCTAAACCAAAACCTGGAAAAATTCAGGTCGTTCCCACCAAAAAATATTCAACACAAAGAGATCTGTCCCTGGCTTATTCCCCGGGAGTGGCAGAACCCTGTTTAGAGATTGAAAAAGATAAAGAAAACGCATATAAATATACCACCAAAGGAAATCTGGTAGCCGTCATCTCTAATGGTACTGCCGTTCTTGGGCTTGGTGATATAGGCCCTGAAGCTTCCAAACCTGTTATGGAAGGAAAAGGCTTGCTGTTTAAGATCTTTGCCGATATAGATGTTTTCGATATTGAGGTAGATACAAAAGAAATAGATAAGTTCATTGAAACTGTAAAAAACATCGCCCCCACTTTTGGCGGAATTAACCTTGAAGATATAAAAGCTCCCGAAGCCTTTGAAATTGAAAGACGCCTGAAGGAAGAGCTTGATATTCCAGTGATGCATGATGATCAGCACGGTACCGCAATTATATCTGCTGCCGCCTTGCTAAATGCCCTGGAGTTGTCTAAAAAGAAGATGGAGAAGGTTAAAATAGTTATTAATGGTGCCGGGGCTGCTGCAATCTCCTGTACCAAACTATATAAAGCTTTTGGGGCAAAACCTGAAAATATTGTCATGTTAGACAGTAAAGGGGTAATTAGGAAAGACAGGCCAAACCTTTCCGAAGAAAAAGCCGAATTTGCAACTTCCCGTAAGATCGATACGCTGGATGAGGCCATGAAAAATGCCGATGTTTTCGTAGGTCTTTCTATTGCCGATATTGTAACTCCCGAAATGTTGAAAAGCATGGCGAAAAGGCCTATCGTATTCGCTATGGCAAATCCCGATCCCGAGATTGATTATAACCTGGCTATCTCTACAAGAAAAGATTTGATAATGGCCACCGGCCGAAGCGATCATCCTAACCAGGTGAACAATGTACTGGGATTCCCCTTTATTTTTAGGGGTGCCCTCGATGTTCGGTCAACCAAGATTAACGAAGAAATGAAAATGGCTGCGGTTAAAGCCCTGGCCGAACTTGCCAAAGAACCGGTTCCCGAACAGGTGAACATTGCCTATGGCGAAACCCGTATGAATTTTGGCCCCGATTATATTATCCCCAAACCTTTTGATCCCAGGCTTATAGCTAAGGTCCCGCCGGCAGTTGCACGAGCTGCTATGGAAAGCGGCTGTGCGCGGCATCCAATCCAGGACTGGGAAAAATATGAAGAAGAGCTTCTGGAACGTATGGGAAGTGACAATAAGATCACGCGCTTATTGATGAACAGAGCAAAAATGGATCCTAAGCGCATTGTTTTTGCTGAAGCTGATCATCTGGATGTTCTTAAGGCTGCCCAAATTGTAAATGACGAGGGAATTGGTATTCCTATTCTACTTGGAAGAAGAGAGGTTATTCAGGAACTTATGCAGGAAATAGATTTTGACGCCGATGTTGAAATCCTTGATCCAAAATCTGATGAACAGGAGGATAAACGCCAGGCCTATGCTGAAGTTTACTGGAAAACACGCAATCGAAGCGGAGTAACCCTTTATGATGCCCAGAATGTTATGCGCCTTCGTAATTATTTCGCAGCGATGATGGTCAATACTGGAGATGCCGATGCCTTGCTGTCGGGGTATTCCAGGGCCTACCCTACAGTGGTAAAACCAATGCTTGAACTTATTGGAATGGCAAAAGGAGTGAGTAGGGTGGCAGCAATTAACCTAATGAACACCTCTCGTGGGCCATTGTTTATAAGTGATACCTCCATTAATATTGACCCGCCCGCAAAAGACCTGGCTAAAATTGCCCAGATGACTGCCCGTACCGTAAAGCTTTTTGGACTTGAACCGGTAATTGCCATGATTTCATATGCGAATTTTGGGTCTTCCAAAGATCCGCATGCTTATAAGGTGAAAGAGGCAGTGTCCTATCTTCACCGCTGGCAACCAGAATTAAAAGTTGATGGAGAGCTACAAACAGATTTTGCTCTTAACAAGGAGATGCTTCAGAGTAAATTTCCGTTTTCTAAACTGGCCGGGAAAAAGGTAAATACTTTAATCTTCCCTAACCTCGATTCAGCGAATAGTAATTATAAAATGCTTAAAGAGTTGAACAAAGCCGATTCTATTGGACCTATAATGATGGGGATGAAAAAACCGGTACACATCCTTCAATTGGGGGCGAGCGTAGAGGAAATGGTGAATATGGCTGCTGTTGCCGTGGTGGATGCACAGGAAAAAGAAAGAAAGAAACAAAAAGAAAATTTGTAGGAATTTTGATGAAGAAGCCCGTAAAATAAGCGTTTCAGGCTTAAGTTAATTTTACTACATTTGATCTCTAAGCTTGAATTGATATATGATTCATCATTTAAAGGGGCAATTGATCGAAAAATATCCCACGCATGTGGTTGTAGACTGTCAGGGCGTTGGTTATTTTTTAAATATATCGTTAAATACTTTTTCTAAACTTTCTGATGCGGAAGCTGTCCATCTTTATACCCATTTGCAGGTAAAGGAAGATTCTCATACCCTGTATGGATTTAGTGACAAATATGAACGTGAAGTTTTCCGGTTGTTGATCTCGGTTTCGGGAGTGGGTACCAGTACAGCAAGAACAATGTTGTCTTCGCTGGAACCTGGTCAGGTGAGGGATGCCATAGCCACCGCCGATGTAGCAACAATTCAGAGTGTAAAAGGCATTGGCGCCAAAACGGCTCAACGGGTCATTTTGGACCTGAAAGACAAGATCCTGAAAGTGCAGGGTGGAGATGAAGTTTTTGTCTCTCAGGACAATACAATTAAAGAAGAAGCGTTATCAGCTTTAGAAACCCTGGGCTTTGCCCGAAAGCAAGCAGGGAAAGTTATTGACAAGATTTTAAAGGAATCTCCCAGCCCTACTGTAGAGTCTCTTATAAAACTGGCGCTTAAAAACCTGTAATAAATTGAAGAACAATTACTTGAAATTGTCAACTTCGGTCCCACTTGCCTTACTGTTGTCGCTGGTGATTTCAACTAATTTATCAGGGCAGGAGACGCAACAGGATACCACCCAAACCGGATATGACCTGGGTACAATTTCTTTGCCCGATCCCGAGAGTTTTTCTTCACAATACGAATACGATCCCATTCTGGACCGCTATATTTTTCGTGAAAGCATTGGTAATATCAGCCTGTCGCAACCCCTTATTCTTACTCCTGAAGAATTTGAAGAGCTGGTGCTTCGGGAAGAGATGCAAAACTATTTTAAGCTTAAAGGTGATGCCCTGGCCGGTAATAAAAAAGGAGCTGAAGAAATTCAGAAAGATATGTTACCGGATTTCTATGTGAACTCCGGTTTTTTTGAGAGTGTTTTCGGGGGGAGCGAGATTGATATCGTGCCACAAGGTACTGTTGAAATGGATTTGGGATTGCTATTCACCAAACAGGATAATCCCGCTTTTTCTCCCCGAAACCGAAGAAATCTCACTTTCGATTTTGACCAACGTATAAGTTTAAGCCTCCAGGGACAGGTTGGAGAGCGCCTTGGTATTATCGCTAATTACGACACCGAATCTACATTCGATTTTCAAAATCAATTGAAACTGGAATATACCCCCAATGAAGATGATATTATCCAGAAGATAGAGGTTGGTAATGTGAATATGCCTTTAAATAATGCTTTGATGCAGGGCGCGCAAAGCCTCTTTGGGTTTAAGACCGAACTCCAATTCGGAAAAACCAGGATTACCGGAGTGTTTTCTGAACAAAAATCAGAGCGGCGTACCGTGAATGTTGAAGGTGGTGCAACTATTGAAGATTTTGAAAGATTTGCTTTAGAATATGATCAGGACAGGCACTTCTTCCTGGCGCACTATTTTAGAGATAACTACGATGAGGCTTTACAGGATTATCCATTTATAAATTCTAATATACAGGTACAACGAATCCAGGTGTGGGTCACCAATCGCACCAACAATATTCAAAACCTTCAGGATACTCGTAATATAGTTGGTATTCAGGACCTGGGAGAAACTTTTATAGAAGGAAATATAGGTTTGAATAATCCGCCTGCAGGATTCTTTAATCAGCCTGAAGGGGCTTTCCCCGATAATAAAAATAACGATTTCAACCCTTTTGGGATCAATGGTCCTGAGGAGTCTGTTCTTACCCCGGCCATTAGGGATATATCTACCGTTGAAAGTGGTTTTGGCGGGGTGCAGGTTTCCGAAGGGATGGATTATATAAAACTCGAAAATGCCCGACAGTTAAATTCTAATGAATATACGCTAAATACACAATTGGGCTATATTTCTTTAAACCAACGTTTAAGTAATGACGAGGTACTGGCTGTTGCATTTCAGTTCACTGCAAACGGCCAGGTTTACCAGGTGGGTGAATTTGCGAACGATGGGGTAGATGCTACTGGTTCTGTTTCTACTGAAGAGCCCGGAGAAGGGGATGAAGAGGAAATCAACCCGAGGTCTAACCGTAACCTGGTGGTAAAACTTCTTAAAAGCACCATCACCAATGTAAATGAACCTATCTGGGACCTGATGATGAAGAATATCTACAGCCTGGGTGCCTACGAGCTGGAAAGGGATGATTTTAGATTGAATATTCTATATACCGATCCGCAACCGCTTAACTATATTAAACCAGCCGGAGATGGTTCTACTCCATTGCCTGAGGATGTTAGCGAAACTCCTTTGTTGAGAGTTTTTAATCTTGATAAATTAAATTCCAATAACGACCCCATTGTAGGCGGGGATGGATTTTTCGATTATGTCCCCGGTATTACCATAGACCCCCGAAACGGAAATGTGATTTTTACTTCGGTGGAGCCTTTTGGGGAACATCTTTTTAGGGAACTGGATAATACCCCAAATACAGGAACTGAAGATTATGCCGATAAGGATACCTGGAATGCAAATCAGCGAAAATACGTTTTTAGATCGCTGTATCGTACCACTAAAACACAGGCCGAACAGGAAGAGGCCGAAAAAAACAAATTTCAATTAAAAGGAAGGTATAAATCTGCAGAAGTCGAAGGAATTCCAATCGGGTTTAATCTTCCGCCGGGTTCTGTTACAGTAACTGCTGGAGGCCGGGTGCTGCAGGAAGGTGTAGATTATGTGGTGAATTATGAACTGGGGCGTGTTCAGATCCTGGATGAAGGGTTGCTGGCCTCCAATATTCCTATTCAGGTAAATACCGAAAATAATGCGCTTTTTGGTCAGCAGACTAAGCGTTTTACGGGGGTGAATGTGGAACATCTTTTCAATGAAAATTTCCTGGTAGGTGCAACCTTCTTGAACCTGAAAGAGCGTCCATTAACCCAAAAAGCTAATTATAGTTATGAACCTTTAAATAATTCGATTTACGGTTTTAATTTAAATTACTCTACTGAAGTTCCTTTTTTCACCCGTTTGGTGAATAAACTTCCGAATATTGATACCGATGTGGAATCTAATTTTTCGGTGACGGGTGAATTTGCCTATTTACAGCCGGGATCTCCTAATATTAATGATTTTGGAGGAAAGACTACCACTTATATAGACGATTTTGAAGCCGCTCAAACCTCTATTGGGATTAATACTCCGCTAAGCTGGGAACTCTCCAGCGTGCCTTTGGGATTTGGGGGCGAGCTTGCCAATGGAGATTTAAATGTAGGCTTTAAGCGGGCAAAATTGGCCTGGTATACTATAGATCCTATTTTTTACAGCAGCAGCCGGCCCGATGGAATCACCGATGCCGATCTTTCCTCTTATGCCACCCGACGGGTTTCAATGAGTGAAATTTTTCCAAATACCGATGTGGTACAAGGGCAGCCTATGGTTGTTTATACTATGGACGTGGCATATTTCCCCGGCCAACGTGGGCCTTATAATTTTAATCCAACTGCTTCAGGTGGAAATAACCTACCGAATCCGGCCGATAATTTTGGAGGAATGATGCGGGGGATTAGTGCGACAAACTTCGAGCAGTCTAACGTAGAATTTATCGAATTCTGGGTTATGGATCCATATATTTATGATGAAAACAGGGGGAACACAGGTGGAACTATCACCTTTAATCTTGGGAATATTTCTGAAGATGTTTTAAAGGATGGTAGGAAACAATATGAAAATGGACTGCCAAAAGATGGGGGCAACAGCAATACTATTTCCACAAATTTTGGAAAAGTACCAGCTGATCAATCTCTCGTATATGCTTTTGATTCTGAAGGCCAGGAGCGCTTAAACCAGGATGTTGGTTACAACGGACTTTCTGATGAGGAAGAAGCGGTGAAATTTCCCGAATTTGGCAACCTGGAAGATCCAGCCAACGATAATTATGAGTATTTCCTTGCCCGTGATGGAAATATTGTTAACCGATACCAGAATTATAATGGGATCGAAGGAAACTCCCCAACCGAAGTTGGTAATACAAACCGTGGGAACAGCACGCTACCTACTGTCGAGGATATCAACAGGGACAATACGATGAACACCATAGACAGTTACTTTGAGTATGAAGTACCTTTTTTCCAGGGTATGGACATCGATAATAACCAATACATCACCGATGTTAAGGAGCTTAATGTGAGTCTAAGAAACGGCCAGGAACTTCCGGTTAGATGGCTTCAGTTCAAGGTGCCTATCTATGAACCCACAGATAGCAAAGGGGGTATAGCCGATTTTAGATCGATAAGGTTTATGAGGATGTTTCTCTCAGGCTTTCAGGATCCTACTTTATTGAGGTTTGGAACAATGGAACTGGTTAGGGGTGATTATCGTAGGTATAACCAAAGCTTACAAACTGAAAATGCCAGGCCCGAAAACTCCAATACCTTATTTGAAGTTACCGCGGTAAATATAGAAGAGAATGAAAACCGGCAGCCAATTCCGTATGTGTTGCCTCCGGGAGTGATAAGAGAAGAACTTTTTGAAAGTAATACCAATATAAGGCAGAATGAACAATCGCTGGCTTTAAGGGTTTGTGATCTTGAACCCCAGGATGCCCGTGCCGTTTATAAGAATTTCCAGATTGATATGCGGCAGTATAAAAATCTTGAAATGTTCCTGCACGCCGAATCCCTGGTGAATCAAACACCATTAAAAGATGGCCAGTTAGTGGCTTTTTTAAGAATTGGTACAGATTTTACCGATAACTTCTATCAGGTGGAAATCCCCTTAAGCCCCACCTTATTTGGAGCACAGTCGGCTGAAGAAATATGGCCGGCAGTAAACCGCCTTAATCTTTCCTTGGAATTGCTGAAAAGGGTTAAAACAAGTGTATTAGGAGATCCATCGTTAAATTCAGGAGACCTTAATTTTTATACCCAGGACCTTGAGTTAACCGATCCTGAAGATCCTTATGATCCCGGGGAAATGCGAATAGGGATCAAGGGAAATCCCAGTTTTGGAAACGTGCGGGTACTTATGCTTGGACTTAAAAACGGGATGCCAAATAATAGCGTGCAGGATTTATGTGGGGAGGTTTGGTTTAACGAATTAAGACTTTCAGACCTTAATAACGAAGGAGGTTGGGCCAGTATTATTAATATGGATACTAATCTTGCAGATTTTGCAAATCTTGCAGCGACAGGACGAAAAAGCACTGTTGGTTTTGGTACGCTGGATCAGGGGCCGAATCAGCGCAGCAGGGAAGATGTTCAGCAATATGATGTGGTTACCAATTTAAATATGGGGCAATTATTTCCGCAGAAATGGGGGCTTAAAATCCCTGTAAATTATAGTCGAGGCGAGGAACTGGTAACTCCCAAATACGATCAGGAGTTCCTGGATGTAGAACTGGATACACGACTACAGGATATCGTTGATCCCGTGGAAAGAGATAGGGTTAAAAAGCAATCTCAGTCTTATACCAAGCGTCAAAGCATAAATGTTATTGGCCTGAGAAAAGAAAGGACCGGCGAGGCAAAACCTATGCCTTACGATATAGAAAACTTTACTTTTTCTACGTCTTATAACCAGGTAGACCACCGGGACTTTGAAATTGAAGAAAGCCTGGATCAAAATGTTCGGGTAGGGGGAACCTATGAATTCAATTTTGCCAATGAACCCATTGAACCTTTTAAGAATATTGCGGTATTAGATAGCAGTGATTATTTCACGATTATTAAAGATTTCAACTTTAATCCGCTGCCTACAAATATTAATGCGAGTTCCAATATTCTACGGCAGTATAATGAACAAAAGTTCCGAAGTCTTGAATTGACAGAAAACGATCTGGGGATTCCTGTTTTGTATCAGCGAAATTATTTATTCAACTGGGATTATGGCATCAATTACAATTTGACCAGATCTTTGAATTTTAATTTTAATGCTTCCAATAACAGGATTATAAGAAATTATATTACTGAAGAGGGTGTTCCCGATAACAGCATTGGCCTTTGGGATGATTTCTTTAATATCGGAGAGCCGAATTTACATTATCAGAGCCTTCAGCTAAATTATGATTTGCCGCTGGAAAAACTGCCGGTATTTCGATTTCTGAAAGCCACCTATTCTTTTACCGGTGATTTTCAATGGCAGCGTGGTTCCAGAATTTATGAAAACCTGGAAGGAATTCCGGATATCGGAAATTCTATTCAGAACTCCAATACGCATCAGGTTAATGCCAGTTTGGATATGCAAAACCTTTACGATTATCTTGGTTTGGTGGAGAAAAAAACCGCGGGCAACAGTACAATAAAAGAGCGCAGTGCCGGCGTACCAACTCTTGATGAGACCCAGGAGGAGCCCCAGGAGGCATCACCTCCCGAGACTAAAGAATATAAAGGATATAACACATTTATTGGGGTGATTACCTCTTTAAAAAGAATCCAGGTGAACTACAGGAACAGCCAGGGAACCTTTTTACCAGGTTATACTCCAGAAATAGGTTTTATGGGAACCTTAAGGCCTACAACGGGATTCACCTTCGGGCTTCAGGATGAAATCAGGTATAGGGCCGCCAGACGGGGATGGTTGACGCTTTTCCAGGATTTTAACCAACAGTTTACAACGGTCGAAAATGAGCAACTCGCGGCTCAGGCTTCTTTAGATCTTCTGCCAGATCTAACCTTAGACATTAGTGCCAACCGAAATTACGCAGAAACCTTTAATGAAAATTACAGGGTTGATCCTAACACACTCGAATATCAATCTCTAACACCATATACCTACGGGAATTTTAATATTTCTACTATACTTATAAAAACTGCTTTTAATCAATCTTCGGAGACATCTTCAGAGACCTTTGAAACTTTCAGGGATAACAGGTTGGAAGTTGCCCGTAGACTTGCTGCTGAACGCGGATTGGATCCCAATGATACCGACGAAGATGGTTATCCGGTAGGCTTGGGCAAAACAAATCAGGCAGTGTTGTTACCGGCGTTTATTTCGGCTTATGCCGGGGTAGATCCCGATAATGTGAAACTGGGAGCTTTTAGGGATGTACCTTTGCCTAACTGGGACCTTAAATATACCGGTTTGATGAGAATTGGATGGTTTAAGGATAAATTCAGGCGTATTTCTATAAATCACGGATACCAATCTAATTATACGATAAATCAGTTTCAGAGTAATCTTGATTATGATCCTGAGGAGAGGTTTGCTGTAAACCAGGCGGGAGATTTTAAAAATCCGGTGTTGTATTCAAACATTGTCTTAACCGAATTGTTTACACCATTGATAAGAGTAGATCTTGAAACGAAATCTTCCATACAGGTGCTTGCCGAAATTAGAAAAGACAGAGCCCTTGCGCTTAGTTTTGATAACAACCTGCTTACAGAAACCCGTGGTAATGAATACAGGCTTGGAATGGGCTACCGTATTAAGGACTTGAAGATAGCGACCAGTTTAGCTGGACAAAATAGAATTTTGAGTAGTGACCTTAATTTTAAAGGAGATGTTTCCTTCAGAAGAAATAATACGGTGATTAGATATTTAGATTTGGAAACCAGTCAGGTTATTGCCGGGCAGGACATCTGGGGCATTAATTTCACGGCAGATTATGCGTTATCTCAAAACCTTACAGCTATATTTTATTACGATCATAGTTTTTCTGAATATGCCGTTTCTACAGCTTTTCCGCAGACCACTATCAGGTCTGGGATAACATTGAGATATAATTTCGGAAATTAGAGAATGGCTGTTTGAACAATTGCATTAAAAAATTACCTTTGTGCCTATATACTATACTATTAAATTATGAACATACCTCAAGATTGTAAGTACACCAAAGACCACGAGTGGGTTAAAATTGATGGCGATACCGCTACTATAGGAATTACCGATTTTGCCCAGGGTGAATTAGGTGATATTGTTTATGTGGAAGTAGATACCCTTGATGAAACTCTGGAAAGAGAAGAAGTCTTTGGAACTGTAGAAGCCGTAAAAACAGTATCAGATCTTTATCTTCCGCTTTCGGGAGAGATCGTGGCATTTAACGACAGCCTGGAAGATGAGCCTGAAAAGGTGAACTCTGATCCTTATGGAGAGGGTTGGATGGTTAAAATTAAATTTTCTGATGCTTCTCAAGTGGAAGATCTTTTAACCCCTGAAGCCTATAAAGAAATTATTGGTAGCTAGAATCCTTTTAATTGGTGCAAGCCTTTATACCCTTGCGCTTACGATTGCTTCCCTGGTGCGACTGGGGAAAATTAGTGTGGGTAGTTTTAACCCTACAGATAAGTTTCTGCATTTTATAGCCTATCTTGTACTGGTTATAATTTGGCAACTTTACATAGTTTTTAGAGAACAGGGTTTTAAGCAGTATTATTCTTATTTAATTAAGATATCTGTTCTCGCTATTGCTTTTGGTATGTTAATTGAGGTTTTACAAGGAGCCCTTACCAGCTTCAGAGAACCCGATTGGCTCGATATTTTAGCCAATATTTTAGGTGTAATGAGTGCCGCGATGTTACTGTTGTTATCTAAAGGAATCCTGCAAAGGTTAAAAAGCAGGATTAATTTAGTTTTTTAGAAAAAATATTTATTTTAGCAATCCTTATTAATCAATAACCCATTATGGAACCAAAGAAAAATCCTAAAGCAGATCTAAGCAGGAGAAGCGTCCTGTTTCTTCAGTTAGGTCTTATTTTAGTCCTTCTAATTACCTGGCAGGCCATTGAGTGGAAAACCTATGACAAGGAAGCCCTCGATACTGGTCAGCTTAATTTAGATGAATTGGATGATGAAGAAATTCCAATTACAGAAATGCAAAATACTCCTCCACCGCCACCGCCACCGCCGCCGGCACCTGAGGTAATTGAGGTTGTTGAAGATGAAGAAGAGGTTGAAGAAGACGAGATTGAATCTACTGAAACCAATTTGGAAGAAATTGTAGAAGTTGAAGAGGTGGTAGAAGCTCCTGTAGAAGAAGAAGTTGCGGATGTTCCTTTTGCTGTTATTGAAAATGTGCCAATCTATCCAGGATGTGAGAACATGAAAAACAATGAAGAGCGTAAGAACTGTATGAGTCAAAAGATTCAGCAACACGTAAACAGGGAGTTCAACAAGGATCTTGGTTCAGAGCTTGGATTATCTGGGGTTAACCGGGTGATCGTTCAGTTTAAAATTGACGAAAAGGGAGATATTGTTAACGTGATGTCTCGTGCGCCACACCCAAGACTTGAAAAGGAAGCTGCAAGAGTAATTAATAAACTTCCTAAAATGCAACCCGGTAAACAACGTGGGAAAGCAGTAGGGGTTATGTACTCTCTTCCAATTGTATTCCAGGTTCAGGATTAAAAATTACTTTATTTTATATATCAAATCCCGGGTTTCCCCGGGATTTTTTTGTTTTGGCTCAAAAACTCTGTTTAAAAAATGTATATTTCCGTTGTGAAACTAACCTACCTGCAAGTGGTATGAAGTATAGGCTACTTCTTTTTGTGATTCTTACCTCGGGCTGCCTGTCTGCACAAACCAAAAACAAGATAGAGGTTTATCCCCGGTTTTCTGAATGTGAAAATGTTCCCTATGAGCGGCAACCGGAATGTTTTGAGCAAACATTCTCCAGCTTTGTAGTTGATAATTTTCAATTGCCCGAAAAAGTAAAAGATGAAGATTATCAGGGTGTCGCTAGCCTTGTCTTTGAAGTTGATAAAAAGGGATCTTTTAATCTTTTGTATACTGATGCCGTTTACTCTGAAATAAAAGAGGAGCTTCAGCGGGTTTTTGCCCTTCTTCCCACCATTGCTCCGGCTACCTATAATTCCAGGCCTTCTTTTATGCAGTTTAAAATGAAGTTGAAGATTCCACTGGAAATTTCCCTTGAAGAAATGTCTGTTCAGGAAGAGCTCGCTATAGAAGAGAATACTAAAACTGAGGTTGCTCCTAAAACGGAATTTCGCCAGGATAAAGTTTTGAATGAATACGACAGCATCAAGTCTGGTGATTTTAAACGTCCCAGGTATCAAAGCCTAATTAATATCCCCTTGAGCCACGAATATTATTCGAGATTTGATGCCGATTTTAATCGGATTGGCACAAATACTCACTCTGCTTCGAAACCCTTGCGGTTCGATGAGGTTGCTCCCTATTACGATTTTGAAGCTGAACAGGCGGAACTGTTGAAAAATACCAATTCCTGGTTAGGCCGTAAAATATGGAATGAACATCTCATCCGGTTTCAGACTAATGATTACTGGTTTACTATAGATTTTGCTATGGATATGCAGTTAGGAAAAGACTTTGAGCAAGCCCAATACGAATTCACTTATAACAATACCAGGGCCGCGATTTTTCAGGGCGGGCTGGGAGATAAACTGAATTTCTATTCAGTAGTTTATGAAAACCAGGGCAGATTTGCTGATTATTACAACCGATATGCCGAATCCATAAAGCCAGACGGGGGTGATCCTGCCATTGTTCCCGGCCGTGGTATCGCAAAGCCATTTATGGATGGAGGTTATGATTACCCCGTGGCTGAAGGCTATCTCACCTATAAGCCTGGAAAATTCTTCAACCTTGAATTTGGGCACGGAAAAAATTTCATTGGAGATGGTTATCGTTCTCTGTTGATGAGTGATAACGCTTCGCCGTATCCATATTTCAAGCTTAATACAACTTTTTGGAAGATCAAATATACCAACACCTGGATGTCTTTGCGTGATGTAAGACCCGAGGTTACCGCAAGTGGTTCCTTCCGTACAAAATATATGGCCAACCATTATTTGAGTTATAATGTCACCAAAAGGCTAAACCTTGGCTTTTTTGAGTCGGTGATATGGGAAAACGATAACGATCGTGGGTTTGATCTTAATTATTTGAACCCTATAATCTTTTATCGTGCCATTGAGTTCTCTACCGGGGCACGTGGCGGAAATGCAATAATTGGTCTAACCGGAAAGTATAAGGTAAATAATCAGGTTAACGTATATGGGCAATGGGTTATAGACGAATTCTCTTCAGCTGATGTGTTTGGGGGCGAGCAGAGTTGGAAAAACAAATTGGGGTATCAACTGGGTATAAAATATTTCGATGCTTTTTCTGTGCCTGGTCTTTTCCTAAGAGCTGAGTATAACCAGGTGCGGCCTTATACTTATTCGCATAACACCGGAGTACTTAATTATGGGCATAATAACCAGTCTATGGCTCATCAGTGGGGTGCCAGTTTTAGGGAAATTCTGGCCATAGCGCGGTATAAAAAAGACCGGTGGTATGGTCATGGAAAATTTATCTACGGCACACGTGGTTATAATTTCAATAATTTTGCCGATAATTATAATTACGGAGGGGATATTTACGGTAGTGAAAGAGATCGCCCGGAGAATATGGACACTGGAGTTAAAATAGGCCAGGGCAATACTGCTAATTCCCTTTTTGCAGAAGTGGAGGCGGGCTATATAATTAATCCCGCGACGAATCTTAAATTATACGGAAGTTTTATATATCGGAATTTCAAGCCTGAGGTAAAAACCTCTAATCAATTTGAGAATTCCACTTCGTGGATTAACTTCGGAATAAGAACCGATATATTTAATTGGTACTACGACTATTAAGTCTTTCTTTGTCTTCCAAAATTAACATTTGTAAGCCCTTGCCTAAAACTAATTAAGGGCTATCTTTGCGCCAATTTAAAAAACTGTTTTTGAATAGCTCCGGCGTACATACTCCAACTGTTTCCCGCTTAACCGATTTTAAAGAGATTACCAAAATGCGACTTGCAGTTAGCGTGGTCTTTTCTTCTATTGCCGGATATTTTCTTGGAGCTGAAACTATAGACTTTGTTGTAGTACTATTGCTGGCTATTGGAGGATATCTTATGGTTGGGGCCTCAAATGCCTTTAATCAAATCATCGAGAAAAACCTCGATGCTTTGATGGATCGCACCAAAAATCGTCCTGTGCCTGCCGGCAGAATGACGGTGACCCGCGCCTTTATTATCGCGAGTGTTTTTACTATTCTGGGCTTGGTTGTACTATATATTATCAATCCTAAAACCGCGATGTTCGGGGCTCTTAGCATCTTCATTTATGTAAGTGTCTATACCCCGCTAAAAACCAAGACTCCCCTCTCTGTTTTTGTTGGAGCCTTTCCGGGGGCGATACCATTTATGCTGGGTTGGGTTGCGGCTACAGATAGTTTTGGAATTGAACCCGGTGTATTGTTTATGATACAATTTTTCTGGCAATTTCCACATTTCTGGGCTTTGGGCTGGTGGTTATATGATGATTATAAAAAAGGAGGCTTTTTTATGTTGCCTACCGGCAAAAGGAATAAAGGAACGGCTATACAAATTGTACTATATACGGTATGGACCGTCCTTGTTTCATTAATCCCTGCATTTGGGGTGACAGGAATGCTCTACCTAACGCCGGTTGCGGCAATTCTGATATTAATTCTTGGGTTAGGGATGTTATATTATGCTCTTAACCTTTACAGGAAAAAATCGGCCCGGGCGGCCAAAAAATTAATGTTTGCCAGCGTTTCATATATTACCTTACTTCAAATTATATATGTGCTGGATAAATTTATAAGACAATGGATTTAACACAAGGAACCGATAAAAGTAAATTCGCCAGGGCAAAAAAAATGATGCTCTGGTTTGGGATTATAAGTATGGTAATGACCTTTGCCGGATTAACAAGTGCTTACGTGGTTAGTAAAAACAGGCCAGACTGGCTTACCGGTTTCGATCTGCCGAATGCCTTTATATGGAGTACTTTTGTGATAGTAGGAAGTAGTATCGCCTTTTTTCTAGCGAAAAGAAGTATTGCCGCTTCTAAACCTAAAAATGGAACAGCCTTTTTGCTTGGAACATTAATCCTGGCTCTTTTATTTGTAGCCCTTCAGTTTAAAGGCTTTAATGATATCGTATCGCAAGGATATTATTTTACAGGGAGTGAAAGTACCATCACTACATCTTTTATTTATGTATTGGTTTTGGTGCATTTAGCTCATTTAGCAGGGGGTTTAATAGTATTATTGGTAGTAATTTATAACCATTTTAAACAACGCTACCGGCCGGGCCAAATGCTTGGGATCGAGCTGGGTGCCACCTTCTGGCATTTTGTAGATATTCTGTGGGTTTATCTGTTTTTATTTTTATATTTCTTCAGATAATAAAATTTACGTTATTTTTGCGCAATACTCAAAAACTAAACTAAAAACTCTTCTATGGACGCGACTGTTGTAAGAACAGGCACCGAAGGTAAATCCTGGGGCGGGGGGAATGAACCTCTTAAAGCAAGTTACGGAAAAATGATGATGTGGTTTTTCATCGTTTCCGATGCTCTTACTTTTTCAGGATTCCTTGCGGCTTATGGATTTTCAAGATTCAAATTTATCGATTCCTGGCCTATAGCCGATGAGGTATTTAATCACTTCCCATTCCTTCATGGCGTTGATGCTCCAATGTATTACGTAGCCTTAATGACTTTTATCCTTATTTTTTCGTCGGTAACCATGGTGCTGGCGGTAGATGCCGGCCATCAGATGAAAAAAGGAAAAGTGATTTTTTACATGTTCCTTACCATTATTGGTGGGCTTATATTCCTTGGTTCTCAAGCCTGGGAATGGAAAAATTTTATTACCGGGACCTACGGCGCGGTAAGCACTAAAGGAGGTAATATTCTTCAGTTTGTAGATAACGAAGGCCATCGCGTGGCTCTCGCCGATGTGGCGCAGGTTATGCCAACCGAACGCGTGCCTCATACCCGTGAAAGCGGGATTTGGTTTGAAGAAGGTGCAGCGCTTCCTACTTATACCATCGAAGAGATTAAAGCTGGTTTTGCGGCTAATGAAAACATTCTGGTACGAACCCAGGCTCTAACAGAAGAAGGTGAGAAAACTATCCTTAGCAGACAGGAGTCTTTAAAAAAGCTGGACGCCGAGGCGGTTGGAGTTATAGAAGGAGCAAATTTGACTCAAAATGAATATGGCCCACCACTGTTTGCCGATTTCTTTTTCTTTATTACCGGTTTCCATGGATTCCACGTCTTCTCAGGTGTTCTAATTAACATCATTATTTTCTTTAATGTGGTGATTGGTACTTATGAGAGACGCGGCAGCTATGAAATGGTTGAAAAAGTGGGGCTTTACTGGCACTTTGTAGATTTGGTTTGGGTATTTGTATTTACCTTCTTTTACCTGGTATAATTTTCTAAGACAGAACGAACAATATTATGGCACACGAAACTGCACATCATCACGAATCTAATACCAAAAGAATCTGGATTGTTTTTGCGATCCTTTCGGTTCTTACTATTGTAGAGGTAATTTTAGGAATAGTAAAACCTGGTTTTCTGGTTCATACCGATCTATTTAGTATGAAGCTGTTAAACTGGATCTTCATTATCCTTACGATCTTTAAGGCTTATTATATTGCCTGGGCCTTTATGCACCTTGAAGGAGAAAAAAAAGGTTTACGAAGAGCAATTGTATGGACCGGGGTATTCTTAATAAGCTACCTGATATTTATTCTCCTTACCGAAGGAGATTATGTATATGAAGTTTTTAAATCAAATCATGTGGCCTGGGATTTTTAGGCTAATGAAAGTTAAATGATAAAGAAAAGACGGTTTTATGAAGCCGTCTTTTTATTTTTGTACCCAGTTGTTGAATTAGGTTTATGAAAAAGTTTTTTGTACTCGTCGTACTCTTCGCATTACCCATTATCGCCTATCTCTTTTTTTCCTCCGGGCAAAATAACTTTGCTAAACTTCCGGTGCTTACCGAGGATATTCATGATATAAATGATTTTAAAAGTTTGCAGGGAGAGAAGGTTTCCCTGGATGATAAGATTAGTATCGTGGCTTTCTTCGGAAAAAACCTGGATCAGATGAAGGGACATACCTTTAATTTAGATCAAAAGATCCTGGAGAAATACTATGAATTTAATGACTTTCAGTTTGTGATCGTTCTGCCGGAATCGGCCCGGGAGAATGCGATTCGTTTTTCTGAAGATTTTGAGGCCATAGGAAATCCGCAGAATTGGAAATTTGTTTTCTCTTCCGAAGAAAAAGTAAAAGCGGTTTTTGAGAGTATGAACTCTAACCTTAAGCTGGATAAAAATCTTCACACGCCTTATGTTTTTATTGTAGACAAAGACAGAAACCTTCGGGGTAGGAAGGACGATGAAGATTACGGAAAGATGTATGCATATGACGCCAGCTCTGTTGCCGATCTAAGCAATAAAATGAACGATGACGTGAAAGTGATACTCGCCGAATATCGAATGGCCCTTAAAAAGAATAACGCCGAAAGGAAAAACTAAATTTCCCGACCACCTTATTAAAAGCATTTATAATGAAGAATTATTCATACATAGGCATTTCCCTGATTATCCTGATTTTTGGGATCATATTTATTCCCAAAATAGTAGATCGTATCAGTAACGATTCAGTAGTAGAATCTGATAGGTTAAATGTCAAGGGAGCTGAGAGAAAATCTGCTCCTGCTGAAGAGCTCGCTTATATAGAGATAGATGGAGAACGAAAAAAGGCGCCTGAATTTGAACTGATTGATCAGAATGGAGACACTATTACCAATGAAGATTACCTGGGAAAAGTTTATGTAGCCGAATTTTTCTTCTCTACCTGCCCCAGCATTTGTCCTATAATGAATAGTAATTTGGTGGAGATCCAGAATGAGATCAAAAATGAAAATGATTTTGGGATCGCTTCATTTAGTATAGACCCCACTTATGATACCCCAGAGGTCCTACAGGAATATGCAGAAAAGTACGGCATCACCAATCCTAACTGGCATCTTTTGACGGGAGATAAGGATGTTATTTATGGGTTGGCTAATAATGGGTTTAATATCTACGCCGAGGAAGACGAGAATGCTCCCGGCGGCTTTGCGCACCAGGGGATGTTTGCCCTTATAGATCAGGAAGGTTACATCAGGTCGCGCAGAGATGCGTATGGCAACCCCATAATTTTTTACAGAGGTTATGTTGAGCGAAATAAATCTGTGGCCCAGGGACAGGAAACCCCCGAAATTGATATATTAATCGAGGATATAAAAAATTTACTGTGAGAGCAAGACTAACTAAAACCGATAAAATTGCGGTGCCGGTAATAATAGGCCTTTCAATTGCCGTCCCCCTTCTTGTGCTTATTTTAATGTATCTCCCTGAGCGCTTTAATTTCTTTGGGGCACAGGCAGGAACCTTTCCTTTTTTTCACGCGGTGCTAAATGGCTCCACAGCTGTTCTCCTAATATTGGGATATTTTTATATGAGAATCAAGGAATATAAGCACCACCGTAATACTATGATAAGTGCATTCTTCTTATCTGCAATTTTTCTGGTGAGTTATGTGATCTCAAAAATAAGCAACGACCCTGTACCTTATGGCGGGGAAGGCACCCTACGATATTTGTATTTCTTTATTCTTATTACCCATATCATCCTTTCAGCGATAATTGTTCCCCTCGTTCTCTTTACCATGTATCGCGGACTTACCGCTGAATATGATAAGCACGCCCGCATCGCCCGGTGGACATTTCCTATTTGGTTGTATGTAGCTGTAACAGGTGTTTTAGTGTATATTTTTATGATGCCGTATTACTAAAATCCCTGCCGTGTTAAATCTTTTCCCGGCTGCGTCTAAATTTTTAAATTTGTGCTTCAATTATAAAAAATGAAAACCAGGTTTTTATTCTTATTTCTTTTACTATTACTTCTTCCGATAGCTGCTGAAGCCCAATGTGCTATGTGCAGAGCGGTTCTTGAAAGTGAGGGTGACCAAAGCATGGCTAAAGGGATAAACGATGGGATTCTATACCTGATGCTATTCCCCTATCTTCTCATTGGAGGAATAGGTTATTTTATTTACCGTTCCCGCAAAAAAGCTCGTAAATCTGGCGAAGCTTAAATCCTTGGGAATTATTTTTTAAGATAAAATGTAACTTTTTCGGTTTCGCAGAGTCTTATGGGTGATACTTTTCATTAAAAGTTGACAACCTGTAAATTCACTGCAATGATAGAAATTAGAGATCTTCATAAGTCCTATAGAATGGGCAGTAATTCGTTGCACGTTTTAAAAGGAATTAATTTTAGCGTAGCCGAAGGAGAACTCGTTTCTATTATGGGGTCTTCTGGATCAGGTAAATCTACCCTTTTGAACATTCTTGGAATGCTTGATGAAGCAGATTTAGGCTCTTATACCCTGGATGGCGTACCTATTAAAAATCTAAATGAAAAAATAGCCGCTCGGTACCGTAATAAGTTTTTGGGTTTCATTTTTCAGTCTTTCAATCTTATTTCTTATAAAAATGCTTTGGATAATGTTGCGCTTCCGCTGTATTACCAGGGAATTAAACGCGGTGAACGTATAGAAAAGGCAATGGCTTACCTGGAAAAAGTTGGCCTTGCCGACTGGGCAGGACATTTGCCCAATGAACTTTCCGGAGGGCAAAAACAGCGGGTTGCCATCGCAAGAGCATTAGCCAGTGATCCAAAAGTGCTTCTAGCCGATGAACCTACCGGAGCATTAGACTCAAAAACATCTTATGAAGTGATGAATCTAATTCAGGAGATCAATGATGAAGGCCGAACAATACTTGTAGTAACTCACGAACCCGATATTGCTGCAATGACAAAGAGGATCGTCAATTTAAAAGACGGTAAGATAATTCAGGATACCAAGGTTAATCAAGTAAGAGCGCTGGAAAATGTTTGATTTAGAACGTTGGGAAGAGATCTTTGATACGATTCGTAAAAATAAATTACGAACCTTTTTAACCGGGCTTTCGGTAGCTTCAGGGATCTTTATTTTGGTGGTGCTTCTGGGGATTGGTGAAGGGATGCGTAATGGAATTTCACAGGAGTTTGAAAGAGACGCCGCCAATATTATTTATGTTTATACCGGTGTAACTTCTAAAGAATACAAAGGTTTAAACCCGGGTAGGAGAATTCAAATGAAGAATGAAGATTTTGACTACACCGCTCTAAAACACCAGGACGACTTAGAATTTAGATCTTCTATTTTTAGAATTTGGAATGGTATCGTAAACTACGGTAAAGAATCTGGTTCTTACCGTGTAGAAGGTGTTTATCCCGATTATCAGTTTCTTGAAAATAGCGGGATGATAGAAGGCCGATTTGTAAATTATAAAGATCACGACAATTTTGAAAAAGTTGTAGTGGTAGGGAATAAAGTTCGAAACGACCTTTTTAAAGATAGTAAAGACCCAATTGGGAAATACGTTCAAATATCCGGAATAAATTTTAAAGTAATTGGAGTTTATACCGATCCGGGAGGCGAACGGGAAGAAAGTAGGGTTTTTATGCCAATTTCTACCGCTCAACGTGTTTTTGGTGGGGGTAACAATATTGCCAATATGGCGTTCACCTTAGAGCCCGAAGACAATTTTAAAGCTGCTCTCGCTGCTTCTAATCGGTTTACCGCCGATGTTGAAAATCAACTTAAAGAAACACATACTATAGCTCCAGATGATGAAAGTGCGGTAAGCATTAATAATTCCCTGGAAAATGCGAAGCGCTTCTACGATCTTATGGATATGATAAAATTCTTCTTTTGGGGTGTGGGTATTTGTACCATTATCGCCGGGGTTGTGGGAGTAAGTAACATTATGCTCATTATCGTAAAGGAAAGAACCAGGGAAATAGGAATTCGGAAGGCACTTGGGGCAGAGCCGCTTTCAATTGTGGGAATGGTGTTGCACGAATCTATTTTTGTGACCGCAATTGCTGGTTTCATTGGTTTAATAGCCAGTTTAATGTTACTGGAATTTGTGGGGCCGCTTATAGAAACTCAATATATCGCCAATCCTGCAGTTAATTTCAATGTAGCGCTTACCACCGTTTTTATTTTAGTGATTGCCGGTGCTATTGCCGGATTTTTCCCTGCCTGGAGGGCTGCGAGAATTAAACCTATTGATGCATTAAGAGACGAATAATATGTTTAGCAGGGATAAATGGAGCGAAATAATTGAAGCACTAAGTTCTAACTGGTTTAGAACTTTACTAACTGCTTTTGGGGTAATGTGGGGAATCTTTATTCTTGTAATTCTACTTGCTGCAGGAAAAGGCCTTGAAAATGGCGTAAAAAAAGGATTTGGAGGTATTGCTACCAATACCATGTTCATGTGGACACAAACTCCGTCTAAACCATATAAAGGCTTGCCTAAAGGCCGAAACTATAATTTTAAAACAGGAGATGTTGAAGCGCTTAGAGAAAATGTACCGGGACTTCGGTTTATTTCTCCAAGAAATCAATTAGGAGGTTTTGGCGGAAATAATAATGTGGTGCGGGGCCTTCAAACCGGGGCTTTCAACGTTTATGGCGATTATCCCGAGATCATTCAGCAAGAACCTATGGATGTCACTGCCGGAAGGTTTATCAATTATCTCGATATTGAGGAAAAACGCAAAGTTGCCATAATTGGCGAAGGGGTAAGGCGCGAACTTTATGAAAAGGATGAAGAGGTTTTGGGGACCTATCTTAAAATAAATGGTGTCAATTTTATGGTAATAGGTACCTATAAGAAAAAAGGCGGTGGCGGCGGAAATGCAGAAGAAGCTCAAAAAGAAATCTATGTGCCATTTACCGCGTTTTCCCAGGCATTTAATATGGGTGATACCGTAGGTTGGATGGCGATTACCGCTAACGATGAAAATTCTATCACCAGTTTAAAATCACGTATTCTGGATCTTATAAAAAGTAGGCATTCTATTCATCCCGAAGATGACCGTGCTGTTGGGAATTTTGATTTATATGAGGAATTCAACAAAATAAACGGGTTGTTCGTGGCGCTAAAAGCAGTCGCCTATTTTGTAGGTATTCTCGTTTTGCTTTCAGGAATTATTGGGATTAGTAATATTATGCTCATCGTGGTAAAAGAAAGAACAAACGAAATTGGTGTAAGAAGAGCTCTTGGCGCTACGCCCTGGTCTATTAGAGGGCAGATTTTAATGGAATCTATTTTCCTGACTATTATTTCGGGAATGGCCGGGATTATTTTCGCAACTGGAATAATTGCAGCAGTAAATTATGCTTTAAGCGGAATGGATACATCAGAAATGATGTTTGCTAACCCAAGTGTAGATTTGGGTGTAGTGCTTACCGCACTGGCAATTTTAGTATGCTCAGGTTTGTTGGCGGGGCTTATCCCGGCACAAAATGCGATAAAAATAAAGCCCGTAGATGCCCTTAGAACCGAATAAAAAGAAAAAAAGTAAAGAAGACAAATACAATCAAAAAATGAAACCAGCATGATGCTGGACCTAATAAGCAAAACAGGGAAATGATTTTAAACCTGTGATAATTTTCCAATTATGAGTCAAAAATTAACCAGATGAAAAAAACAGTTACCATTTCAATTTTAGTACTAATCGCCGTGGTTTTTGTAGGCGCGTTATACTATTTGTTTCAGAAAAATCAGGAGGATCCTACGGTTTATGAAACCGAACAGGCTTCTGTAGAAACCATCGTCAAAAAGACTGTGGCCACAGGAAATATTGTTCCGAAGGAAGAAGTGCTTATTAAGCCCAATATTTCAGGAATTATAGACGAAATATATATTGAAGCCGGCGAGAAAGTGAAGGCTGGAGATCTTATTGCTAAAATACGCGTAATCCCAAATGTAAATTCATTGCAAAGTGCGAAAGATGCCGTGGCTACTGCCAAGATCAATTTAGATAATGAGAAAAAAACCTTTGAAAGACAAAAATCTTTGTTCGAAAAAGGAGTGATCTCTCAAAATGATTTTGACAATGCCGAAGCCAATTACAAAAGGATGCAACAAAACTACCGCTCTGCAGAGCAGAATTTCGAAATTGTGCAAACAGGAACCACTAGTGGAATTGGGAGTGCTGCTAATACACTTATTCGCTCCACGGTAGACGGGATGGTGCTAGATGTTCCCGTTAAGGTAGGAAACCAGGTGATTGAAAGTAATAACTTTAATGATGGTACTACTTTAGCGACTCTTGCTGATGTGAACGAAATGATTTTTGAAGGAAAAGTTGATGAAAGTGAAGTGGGGAAAATTAAGGAAGATTTACCGCTGGAAGTAACGGTTGGTGCTATAGAGAATAAAACTTTCAATGCAGTTTTAGATTATATCGCTCCAAAAGGTGTGGATGAAAATGGAGCTATTCAATTTGAGATTAAAGGAACTTTAGATAAGGCCGATACAACTTTTATTCGTGCCGGTTTAAGCGCCAATGCCTCTATTATTTTAGATCGGGCAGATGAGGTTCTGGCAATTAAAGAAGCTTTAGTGCAGTTTGATCCTAAAACCCAGGAGCCATTTGTGGAAGTAGAAACCGGAGATCAGCAATTTGAAAGAAGAGATTTGGAATTAGGAATTAGTGATGGGATTCAGGTTGAAGTGAAAAATGGTATTTCTAAAGACGATAAAATTAAGGTTTGGAACAAAGTACAACCTGGTCCGGAATTCGCCGGCAGATAGATTTTTATTTCAAAATGTAACAAGTTTAGAATTTCACAGACTCATCAACTACAATTCCGATTATGAAAAAATACAGCTTACTAACCATATTTTTATTTTCTGCGTTATTTGTAAATGCCCAGGAAAACGATAAATGGACACTTCAGGAATGTGTTAATTATGCCCTGGAAAATAATATTTCCATAAAACAATCTGAGCTTAACCTTGAACTTTCTGAAATTGAAGAGCTGGATGCAATAGGGAATTTACTTCCAAATATAAACGCCTCTGCTACCAATTCCTGGAATACAGGGCTAACCCAAAATGTGACCACTGGAATTCTTCAAACGCAAACTACCAGAAACTTTTCAGCTGGAATCACAGCCAGTATGAATTTATTTGATGGGTTACGTAATTTTAAACAACTCCAGGCTTCAAAGATATCTCAACTTTCTGCTCAATATTCATTGGAAAAGATGAAAGATGATATTACCCTTTTCGTGGCCGATTCTTACCTCCAGGTGCTTTTTAATAAACAAAACCTGGAAGTGCTTAGATCACAAAACGAGGTGACTCTGGAGCAATTGGACCGCACACAAGAACTTGTAGATGCCGGTTCCCTGCCCCGGGGTGATTTATTAGAGATTAGAGCGACTAATGCCGATGAGAAACAGCGCATGATAGTTGCTGAAAATAATATTAAGATTTCTCTTATCAACCTGGCTCAAATCTTAAGGATAAGTGACTATGAAAATTTTGATATCGTAGATCGCGATTACGATATCTTCGGAAGCGATATCCTTGAAAATTCGGTTTATGATATTATTGACCGGGCCCGTGAGGAGCGTGCCGAATTAAAAATTGCTGAGGCAAACCACAACCTGGCTCTTAAGGATGTGGAAATTGCAAAAGGAGCTTATCTGCCCAGCCTGGGAGCCTTTTTTAATTATAACACCCGGGAATCGGGAATGGGAAGAATAACCGGGGTTACTATAGATCCCCAGGACCCAACTCGTGAGATAGGAGTAGTGGAAAGTACGGGGGAGGTAGTGGTTGCCCCAAATACGATGAGTACAATTGGAAGTCCATTGCCTTTCTTTGAACAACTTCAAAGAAATGATGGTATAACCTACGGGGTGCAATTAAGTGTTCCTGTTTTTAACGGTTTTGCCACACGTAACCAGGTAAAAAGATCTCAGGTTAATGCGAAACGTGCAGAATATGAAATGGAACAGGCAGAGCTGGATCTTGAAGCAAATGTTTACCAGGCTTACGTAGATGCCCAGGGGGCTTTTGAAGCCTATGAAGCGGCCCTGGTGTCTGCCGAGGCCCAGGAACAGGCTTATGAATATGCTACCCAGCGCTACGATGTTGGGCTTACAAATGCTTTTGATTACAGCCAGTCCAAACTGAGGTACGAAAACGCCCAGCGGGAAGTGGTTCGAACTAAATACGATTATATTTTTAAACTTAAAGTCATAGAGCTTTATTTCGGAATTCCGGTAACAGAGCTTAAATTTTAAATTATGAAGAAAAAGACGCTTTTTATCATTATTGGTGTGTCTCTGGGCCTAATAGTATTACTGGTAGTTGGAAAAAGAGCCGGCTGGTTTGGAGATGCAGGCAACGTAAAAGAAGTGGAGATCACAAAAACAGAGCCTTTGGATATTACGGAAACGGTTGCAGCCACAGGAAAAATTCAACCGGAAGTAGAGGTGAAACTTTCTTCGGAAGTTTCGGGAGAAATCATTGAACTGCCCATCAAAGAAGGCCAAAGTGTAGAAAAAGGAGACCTGTTGGTGAAAATTAATCCTGATATCTATCAGTCTAACCTGCAACGAATGGAAGCAGGGCTCCAGAATATGAGGGCCAACTACAACCAGGCACAGGCCAATTTAAAACAAGCCGAAGCCGATTATAACCGGAATAAAACCCTTTTTGAGAAAGGTGTAATTTCCCAGGCCGAATGGGATGCTGTGGTATCAAACTATGAAGTGGCAAAGGCCGCAAAAGAATCGGCTTATTATAATATGCAAAGTGGTGCAGCCAGTGTTACAGAAGCACGGGATAACCTTGCTCGTACCACTATCTATGCCCCTATGAGCGGCACGATCTCCCGTTTGGATGCAGAGCTGGGGGAAAGAGTAGTAGGAACTCAGCAAATGGCCGGTACAGAGATTCTCAGGGTGGCTAACCTGTCAAATATGGAGGTAGAAGTTGATGTAAATGAAAATGATATTGTGAAAGTTGAGGTAGGAGATTCTACCATTGTTGAAGTTGATGCTTATCTCCGCAGGGAATTTAAAGGCCTGGTTACTGAAATTTCTAATTCAGCCGACAGCCAGCTTACTACCGATCAGGTAACTAACTTTAAAGTAAAAGTTAGGATTATTGAAGAATCTTATGCAGACCTTGTAGAAGGAAAACCTGAGAATTACTCCCCGTTTCGTCCGGGAATGACTGCTACGGTAGATATAATCACTAATAAACGCAAGAATGTTGTTGGGATACCTATTAGTGCAATTGTGGTAAAGAGCGATACTACAGCTAACGGAGATTCAAAGGTGAAACCCGGAGAGGAAATGTTCGAAGCGGTGTTTGTAAAAGAAAATGAAGAGGCGAAACTTAGGGTCGTGGAAACCGGTATTCAGGATGGTTCGAACATCGAAATTACTAAGGGCCTTGAAGAAGGTGAAGAAGTAATTACCGGGCCGTATACCCTGGTTACAAAGTCATTAAAAGCCGGAGATCAGGTGAAGGTAGCTTCCGAAGAAAATTAGTAATTTTGCAAGCGCAGGCTGGAAATATTCTCCCTGCTTATTAAAATTACTATTTTGCCAAACATTCTGTGTTTAGAAACCTCAAGTACCAATTGTTCTGTGGCTATCGCTACAGGGGAAGGGGTTCTTGATATTAAGGAAGATAAGAGTAACAATTATTCCCACGCCGAGAAACTTCACGTCTTTATCGATGAGATACTTAAGGAAAACCAGCTGAAAGTTTCCGATCTGGATGCCATAGCGATAAGTAAAGGCCCTGGTTCATATACGGGGTTAAGAATTGGAGTTTCAGCGGCAAAAGGATTGTGTTTTTCTCTTGAGATTCCCCTCATTTCGATTTCTACCTTAAAATCACTGGCCCTTCAGGTTGAAGAAAAAAATGCCATAGTGATTCCTTTACTCGACGCCCGTAGGATGGAAGTATATTCCGCAGTTTTTAATGCTGAATTTGAGCAGATTAGGGAAACCCGTGCCGAAATTCTTGATGCAGATATTTATTCTGAATATTTAGACCAGGGCAAGGTTGTTTTTATTGGTTCGGGAGTAGAAAAATTTAAAGCCATCTGTGAGCATCCGAATGCGGTCTTTTTGGAAGGTAAATTACCTTCAGCAAAAGAAATGTGTTTGCCCGCCATGGAAAAATACAAAATAAGCGACACCGAAGATGTCGCCTATTTTGAACCTTATTATTTAAAAGATTTTAAAGCCGGTTAACTGGCTGTATTTGAATTCTTGTTATTACCCAAATCCTTTTCTTTTGTACCATTCATTTTTGTTTGGTCGTACAGGTAAACATCACGCTGTGGATATGGAATTGTCATACCGGCTTCTTCCAGCCTTATTTTTCCTTCCTCGATCATATACCAGTGGAGATCCCAGAATTTACTGTTTTCAGCAAAATATCTTACCGAAAAATTCACGGAATCAGCGCCAAGTTCGGCAACGATAATTTGTGGCGCAGGATCTTTTAAAATATCTTCTTGCTCTTCAACAAGATCCCTAAGTACTTGTTTTGCCTTTTTTAAATCATCATCATACGAAATACCAAAGCTTAGAGTTTCTCTTCTGGTGCCGTTGTAACTGTAATTAATAATATTATCGTTACTCAATTCACCATTTGGGATTACCGCTCGCTGGTTTCCAAAAGTGTCTAATTTGGTATAAAATAAAGTGACTTCTACCACTGTACCAGACAATCCCTGGGCTTCTATCCAATCGCCTACTTTAAAGGGTTTGAGAATTATTATCAGCACACCTCCTGCCAGGTTGGAAAGTGAACCCTGCATGGCCAGGCCAATCGCTAAACCTGCGGCACCAATAGCAGCCACAAGAGAAGCGCTCTCTACTCCCAATTGGGTAATCACCAGCACAAAAAGAATTATTCGAAGTCCCCACCGGATAGAGTTTAGAGTAAAAATCTCCAATGTTCTATCGTAATCCTTTCTTTGAAATAGTTTGTCTACATATTTAACAATTAAACTAATTACCCAAAGGCCAATAATTAGCAAAGCAAGTGCACCCAGTAGCGTTGGGAGATAATCAATGAATTTGTTTGCATATTCCCTGGCGATGGCGCCCCAATCGTTTAATTTATCCATATTTATATTTTTTTGTAAAGAGACTACATTAAATAAAATTTCAGGAAAAATCCCTGTTTAAATTTTGTTAAAAGTGTTTAATTAAATTAATAGCTTTTTCAACAGATGTTTGAGGAAGATCACATTTTCCCTCGCTGCATACGTAAATACGATCCTGATTATCCTGAAAACGATGCTGGAGCAAAGGCAAACTGCTTTTAGCGGTGCTCCCTGTTATTAAAGTATTGGGTAAGTACCTTTTTTGAAGGTTAATATTAATATCTTTAGCATTTTCACCTGCTATAGCAATTTCATAGAAAGGATGGGTGAAATTTAGCAGCAGATCCAACCAGTTAGAATAGGAGCCCGGATGGTTTTTTATTTGTGGGTAAACACTTTTCAGCATTTTCTCCGCTCGTTTTTTATATTCGGGCTTCTCCATTAAAGCTGCCAGCTTAAAGAGGTTTTTAGCCATTACCGAATTCGAAGCCGGGATTACATTATCCATAATTTCAAGGGTGCGGGTAATGAGCTTTCTGTCTTTATTTGATGTGAAATAAAACATCGGGGAATCCTCGGTAAAATCTTCAATGCAAATCTCACATAAATCCCTGGCGAGCATTAACCAGGACGCTTCAAAAGTAATTTCATGAAGCTTTATAAAGGCTTCTATAGTAAAAGCGTAATCCTCGAGGTAGGCATTAATCGAGCTTTTGCCATTTTTATAAGTGTGGAACAGCCTACCGTCACTGGCTATTTGTTTTGTTTTAATGAAATTTGCATTTTTTAGAGCTTTGTCCAGGTACTGTGGATCTTGAAGTGCGGTATAGGCGTCTAAATAACCAGAAAGCATAAGGGCATTCCAGGAGGTAAGGGTCTTATCATCCAGGGCAGGTTTTTTGCGATTTTCTCTATGCTTTTTAAGTATCCTCATCCAGGATTTTACTTTCTCCTGAAGTTTTTCTTCGGAAATATTATACTCGGAAGCAATTTGGGCTGAAGCTTTTGTCCTGATGAGTACATACCTGTCTTTTTCCCACTTCCCGTAATTGTTGATGTTGAAATAGGCCGAAAAGAGCTTAAAATCATCCTGAAGTAAATTTTCCAGCTCAGATTTTGTCCAGGTGTAAAAGGCTCCTTCTTCCGATTTGCCTTTTTCATTCAGGCTGTCGGCATCCAAAGCCGAGTAAAAGGCATAATCGGGGGCGGTTAATTCTTCCTGAATAAACTCCAGGGTTTTTTCAATAACACTTTTATAGAGATTATTTTGATCGATTTTATAAGCTTTACTGTATAGACTAACCAGCTGAGCGTTGTCGTAGAGCATTTTCTCAAAATGTGGCACGTGCCAGCGGTTATCTACAGAATACCGGGAAAAGCCGCCGCCCACCGGGTCATAAACGCCACCCCAGGCCATTTTTGTGAGGGTTTTCTCAGTAAAGTTTTGTATTTCTTCATCTTGTTGCTGAAAACCAAACCTCAGTAAAAATTTGTAATTATTGGGCATCATAAATTTTGGGGCCCCTTTGTAACCACCATTTTCCAGATCAAATTCAGCTTTCCATTGCTGTAAAATTTCGGGATAAATATCCCTGGAAAATGGCTGTTCCTCCCCGGGTAATTCTATAAGCTGCAATTTTTGCAATCCTTCTTCCAGTTTTCCGGCGTATTCCTGAAGTTGTTCAGGTTTTTGTTCATATAACACCGAAAGCTGCTTAAGTGCATTTATCCATTGCTCTCTTCTAAAATAAGTGCCGCCCCATACCGGGCGGCCATCTGGAAGGGCCACTATGTTCATTGGCCACCCACCGGTACCTGTCATTACCTGGACCGCATTCATATATACCTGGTCGATATCGGGCCGTTCTTCCCGGTCTACTTTTATGTTTACAAAATCGGCATTCATCACTTTTGCTACTTCTGGATCTTCAAAACTCTCGTGTTCCATCACATGGCACCAATGGCATGCCGAATAACCCACACTAATTATTAAAAGTTTATTTTCCCTGGCCGCCTTTTCCAGGCTTTGATCATTCCAGGCTTTCCAATCTACCGGGTTATGCGCATGCTGAAGCAGGTAAGGGCTGGTTTCATGTATGAGGTCGTTTGTAAATTGCGGTTTTTCGTTTTCCATCCTTAATATTTTTCCTAAAGAAATAGTAGACAGCTTATTGAATTTTATTAATTCAATTTTCAGGAAGGTACAAAATTATATAGGCAGCAGGAAGTACCTGAACTTGTAAACTTTTATTAATTAAAGTTTTAATAATCTTAAAGAACTAAATTTTCCTGTAAAAAAATTCAATTTTGTAGATTGCAAATATTTAAAGCCTATGGAAGACGTATATATAGTAATGTTGGTGGCATTATTTGCCCTTGCGATTACAGACCTTGTGGTTGGAGTTAGTAACGATGCTATAAACTTTCTAAACTCCGCGATAGGTTCAAAAGCGGTTTCCATGCGCACTATTCTAATCGTGGCGAGTCTTGGGGTCGCGGTAGGGGCTGTTTTTTCAAGTGGTCTTATGGAGGTAGCCCGAAAAGGTATTTTTGTACCAGATCAGTTCTACTTTGAAGAGATAATGATCATTTTCATCGCGGTTATGATCACCGATGTTCTGCTTCTGGACTTTTTTAACTCTCTTGGTCTACCAACTTCCACCACCGTTTCTATCGTATTTGAGCTTTTAGGTGCAGCTGTTAGTATGGCTGTAATCAAGATTTATATGGGTGACGGCGATTACAGCCAGCTTACTTCTTATATAAATACCGCAAAAGCCACCGAAATTATCATAGGAATACTCCTGGCGGTTATCATAGCTTTTATTGTGGGTGCGGTAATTCAGTATATATCCAGGCTTATTTTTTCTTTTCAGTTTGAAAGAAAAATAAAATATGTGGGTGCTCTTTTTGGAGGAGTTTCCTTAACCGCTATTCTTCATTTCATCCTGATGAAAGGTTTAAAGGGGGTTTCTTTTATTCCTGAGAGCGTTTTGGACTACCTGACCGAGAATACCCTTATAATTATTGGGGTTAGCTTTGTTATTTTTACCTTGCTTTCCCAGTTTATAATGAGTGTCCTGAAAATGGATATTCTAAGAGTTGTCATCGTGGTAGGAACCTTCGCGCTGGCCCTCGCATTTGCAGGAAATGATCTGGTGAATTTTATTGGGGTTCCTATTGCGGCCTGGCAATCATTCGAAATTTGGCAGTCTGCCTATCAGGCTACCGGGGTTATGCCTTCAGACTTATTAATGACGGAACTCTCTGGGAGTGTCCCCACCCCACAACTCCTGTTAGTATTGGCCGGGGGAGTTATGGTGGTTACCATCTGGTTTTCCGGAAAAGCTCGCTCTGTGGTAGATACAGGGGTGAATCTCGCAAGACAGGGAGATGGGTCTGAGCGCTTTGAGCCTAATTTTCTTTCCCGTAGTATCGTACGTTATTCAGTGGTTTTCGGTAATGCAATTTCCGTAATACTTCCTTTAAGACTAAAGAAAAAAATTGAATCTAAATTTGAAAAATCCACGACGCATGTGAGAAGTAAAAGAGCTAATGCTCCGGCCTTTGATATGGTTCGGGCATCGGTGAACCTGGTTGTGGCCAGTATTCTTATCTCCATTGGTACCAGCATGAAGCTGCCTCTTTCTACAACTTATGTGACCTTTATGGTGGCCATGGGTACTTCCCTGGCAGATAGAGCCTGGGATAGGGAGAGCGCGGTTTATAGGGTTGCTGGAGTTCTTAATGTAGTGGGAGGTTGGTTTGTTACCGCCCTGGTAGCATTTAGTGCTGCAGCGCTTTTTGTCGCAATAATATATTTCGGCGGAATGGTAGCTCTGGCCTTACTTATTATTCTTGCGGTGGTTTTAGTGGTGAGAAGTACAATGCTGCACTCCAAAAAAACCAAGGAAGAAGAGAATAGAAAGCGCTATAATAAAACCGATATCATTACCATCAACGAAATCACTGCTGAAAGTTCAGAAAACATCTCCAGCGTGATTGGTGGGGTGAATAAAATGTACACCAAAACCGTAGATAATCTGGGTTATCATGATCTTGGGAAGTTAAAGAAGAATAGCAAGGCTATTAAAAAGCTGGAATCTGAAGTTGATGAACTCAAGGGTAATATTTTCTACTTTATAAAATCGCTGGATGAGGATTCAGTTGAAGCGAGTAAATTCTATATTTTAATCCTGGATTACCTGCAGGATATGGTACAATCTATTGGTTATATTACCCGTAATTCCTATAATCACGTTAACAACAACCACAAAAACCTGAAGTTTAATCAGGTGAGAGATCTCAAAAAAGTCGATGAAAAAATGCAGGTGTTGTTTGACGATATCAAAGATACTTTCGATAATCACGAATTCAGTAATATCGAGGAGATTCTTGCCGAAAAACAGCAATTACTTGATTATGTATCAGAGTTAATTCAGAAACAGATTAACCGTATCCGAACTTCTGAAACCAGCCCTAAAAATACAAAGCTATACTTCGGATTGTTGCTTGAAACAAAGGACCTGATAAGCTCAACGATGAGTTTACTGCAGCTGTTCCAGGAGTTTAACAATGAAGCAAAAAGAACGCTTTAAATCGATTTTAACCGTTAACAGCTTCTACATATTCTACTTTCCCTCGAAGCATATCTCTTAACATAGTTTCTATACCGCTTTTAAGGGTCATGGTAGAAGACGGGCAACCGCTACAGGCGCCCTGGAGGATTACTTTCACAGTTTTGCTCTCGGCGTTATAGGAATCAAAAAGAATATTTCCCCCGTCACTGGCTACTGCCGGCTTAATGTATTCGTCAAGGATGGCAACCACCTGTTGTGAAGTGTCGTCCAGGCTATCCAGATCGAGCTGAGGTTTAGCCTGTTCTTTTTTAGAACCCGCATTGCTTTGGCCGAGCTGTTCATCACTTATCACTTCGTTACCTTCCTGAATGAAATTGCGAATAAACTCTCTTAACTCCATGGTTATTTCTTCCCAGCCTGCGATATCATATTTTTGAATAGAAACATAATTCTCGTCCATAAATATCTCCTTCACGAATGGGAAATGGAAGAGTTTTTGGGCTAGAGGTGCATTTTTAGCATCATCAATATTCTTGAACTCTGTTGCCTGAAGCACCAGTTTCTTATTGGCCACAAATTTCATTACCGCAGGGTTTGGAGTGCTTTCAGCATAAACCGTTACCGGAATAGATTTATTTTCCTCGGTTTCTTCTTGAACTACAAGGCCTCCTTTATTCAGATAATCCTGAATCTGGCCGGCAACTTCCTCTTGCACATCCTCCCATTCCACGATATCATATTTTTCGATTGCAATAAAATTCTGGGCGATGTAAACGGTTTTTACAAAAGGCAGGTAAAATAATTGCTGTGCAAGGGGAGAGGTTTTGGCTTCATCTATATTGTGAAATTCAAAACTCTTATGCCGGGTAAGAAATTTGTTGGCTTCAAATTTAATGATTCCGGGTTTATCGGTAGCTTGTATATTTATAGTGAAATTGCTCATAGTAAAATTTTTGTGCAAAAGTAGTAAAGAAAACTTAGCTAATCGATATCTTTACTTTCCTTATGAGGTTAGTTTTTCGATTAATTTTTTGTTTCTCAGAACTTTCGAATTGTGCCAGGCTTAAATTTCCGGGTAAAAAATCTTTTTTAATATTAGCCGTTTTTGGTCTTAGTGCTAATGCCCAGGAGGTAATTCCAACCTATTCAGATTATCTAACCGATAATCTTTATTTATTGCATCCCTCTATGGCAGGAGCTGCCAATTCCAATCAAATAAGACTTACTGCAAGACAGCAATGGTTTGACGTAGATAATGCACCCAACTTACAAACCCTGGCAGTGAATGCCCGCACAGGAGAACGGGTAGGACTGGGAGGGATATTGTTTAATGACCAGAATGGAAACTTCTCTAAAACCGGAGCCTTTGCCACTTTTGCATATCATCTAATGTTCTCCCGTAGTGAATTCGATTTGAATCAACTTTCGTTCGGACTAAGTGCGGGGATAATTCAGCATAGATTGGATCAAAGTGGATTTACAGCGTATGATCCTCTTATTGGAGGCAATGACCAGGCTGATATCTACGGAAATATGGACCTTGGTCTTTCCTACTATTACCTGAATTATTATATCCACCTGGCCGCTAAAAATTTACTAACTGTAAGAAGGGAACTGTTTTATTCTGATGCTGTCCCCAGCAATCAACGGAAATATCTGGTTTCAACCGGTTATGTTTTCGAAACTGGGGGTCCCTGGAGTTATGAGCCGTCATTGCTGTTTCAGCTACGGGAACAAACCGCCGAAAAGAATATAGATGTTAATATGAAAGTTTATCACGAGCTTGATTTTGGCCAGGTTTGGGGAGGATTATCTTACCGAAACAGTTTTGAAGGGGCTGAATATACCAGCGCCGGGCAGGAGATCAAAAATCAACAGTTGCGATATCTCACGCCTTTTATAGGGGTCGATTATAATCGTTTTATGTTTGGGTACACCTATACCCATCAGTTTAATTCTATGGTATTAAGCAATAACGGTTTCCATCAGCTTACCCTGGGATACGACTTTGGCGAAAACCGGGGGCGTTATGATTGTAAATGTCCTGCGATAAACTAGAAATCCAGGTGAGAAACCTGGAAATTGTTCTCTTTGGCATTTATGAGCGAGGCTAAAACTTCAGGATTAGTATTGCTGAAGAATTCAGGAATCGGTTTGAATCCTTTTTCGGGTGCGAGGAGGTTGTTCCTGGTTAAAACGACTTTTGTTTGCCTTGCCACCGCTTCTCCCGAATCTATTACCTGAACCTCTTCGGGGAGAATTTGCTTTAGTACAGGTACTAAATAAGGATAATGGCTGCAACCCAGTACCAGGTAGTCTATAGACTGTAACAGCATAGGCTGCAAAAGTTTTAAAAGTAAGTTTTTAGTTTGATTAGAATCCTTCTTTCCGCTTTCTATTAATTCCACGAGTCCGTGGCCTTCTACTTCAATAATATGAATGTCTTTGGAATATAACTCGGAGGCTTGATGGAATAATTCACTGCTAAGGGTGCCTTGCGTTGCAAGAATTCCTATTGCTTTTGTTTTAGAATGAAGAGCCGCGGGTTTTATTGCGGGCTCAATCCCTATAAACGGAACATTGTAAGTGTTCCTTAAGACCTTAATAGCATTGGTAGTGGCTGTGTTACAGGCTACCACAATGGTTTTTGCTCCCATTTCCAGGAGTTTTTCCGTATTTTTTATGCTAAGCTCAATAATTTCCCTAACTGGTTTTTTCCCATAGGGTGCATTTTTACTATCGGCAAGGTAGATGGTTTTTTCAAAGGGAAGAAGTTCGTGTATTTCTTTCCAGATGGAGGTGCCGCCTACACCCGAATCAAAAATGCCAATAGGTTGGGTTGAACTCATAGATGCAAAAATAAAAACTGCGCCTGAATGAGGCGCAGTTTTTATTTATTATTTGAAAAGGAATTACATTCCTAGTTCTTTCTTTACATCGGGCATAAGATCTTTTCCGTCTGCAAGGATTACTCCGGTTCCGGTAGTAGAGTCAAGTACGTAGTCGTAACCCTGAGCTCTTGCTACTTTCTGGATAGCTTCACGAGCTTTCTCTATTACAGGGCGAATAAGATCATTTTCTTTTTTCTGAAGATCCTGTCTTGCCTTCTGGCTATGCTCCTGGATTCTTCTTTCAGTTGCCTGAAGTTCGGTAGCACGTTTTGCATTTTCCTCTTCTGTTTGAGTTTCAGCTTCAGACTGGTAACGTTGCATAGTATTTTGTGCTTCGGTTAACATGTCCTTGATTTCGGCATCATAAGTCTTTTCCAGCTTCTGTAGTTGGTCCATGGCATTTTTATATTCAGGCATAGACTCAACAAGTTCCTGAGTAGCGATATGTGCTACTTTGGATTGAGCGTTGGTAAAAGCGGTAGCACCAAGGGTTAAAGCTAAAGCTATAAAAAGTGTTTTAAATTGTTTCATTTTAAAGGATATTAATTATTAAGTTAAAGGTTAAATTTATTTAGTTTATCGTGTCTTTTTGGTTTCTAATTGCCTGGATGGAATCTTTTCTTCTTTGTCTTTCTTCAAGTATTCTTTTACGACGTTCTTCAAACTCTCTTTGCCTGGCTTCTTTTATAGAATCGCGTTGTCTTTTTCGTTCTTCGATGAGAGCTTCCCGTTCACTTTTATTGTCTCTAACGGCTTTTTCTTTTTCAGCAATTTCAGCATCTTCTTCAACAGTACGGTTTTCCTCGCGTTCAAATTCTTCGATCTCTTCTTTTGAATCTAACTGGCGCCGGTTCGATGCTCTATTAATGCTCCTCAGCACCTGGTCGCTTACATCCAGTTGACGTGAGGCATAAATCATACCACTTTCAGAAGTTCGGTCAAAAACCATATCAAGATTCCTGTTTTTAGCAATTTCTTGAACCGCAGTGAATACCTGGTCCTGGATTGGTCTTATCAATTGCTTTTTCTGAATTATATAATCGCCGTTTGGTCCAAACCTGTTTTGCTCATATTCGGTGGCTTGTTCTTCACGATAGGCGATTTCTTCTTCCCGTTCTTCAATAAGTTCCTTGGTGAGCAATGGTTTTTCATTTTCCAGTTCCTCTTTTAAAGCCGCAATCTCACTTCTGTTCTTCGCAGCAACTTCCCGCCAGTCTTTTACTCTGGTGTCGAGCTGTGCGGAGGCTTCCTGGTATTCAGGAACATTTTCAAGGATATACTCCATATCCACATAACCAATGCGGAAAGATTTTTGAGCATTTGCCTCAAAATTCCCGAGGAAGATTATTAGTGAGATAAGGAGAATTCTTTTCATATTACCGAATATAGAAAATATCGTGCCAATTTAAAACTGTTGTCCTATGATAAAATGAGTTTCCCATCCGTTTGCACCAGGGCTCCCAACGATAGGATCGAAACCGTAACCAAAATCAATACCCAGTAAACCAAATGCCGGCATAAAGATTCGTAAACCTGCTCCTGCCGATCTGTTAAGCTGGAAAGGATTATAATCTTTAAAGTTATCATATGAGGCACCTGCTTCCAAAAAAGTTAATGCATAAATAGACGCTGAAGGCTTAAGGGTGATCGGGTATCTCAACTCCAGGGAATATTTATTGAAAATGGTTGCACCATCATCTGTAGATCCTGTGGGTCTGTCAATCGGAACTACCGATTGGTTTGGATAACCTCTAAGTTGAACAGTTTCCCTGCCATCTAAGCTGAAAGCTCCAAGACCATCTCCCCCAAGGAAGAAACGCTCGAAAGGAGGTACGCCACGATCATTGTTATAGGCTCCGAGGAAACCATATTCCGCATAAGTCCTAAGGACGAGTTTATCATAAATTTGGGTAAACCATTCCCCGCTGAATTTCACTTTGTAAAATTCCAGCCAATTGAATTTCTCCTGGTCTATTTTTCCTTGATCAGGCACGGCGTTTTCTGGAGTTACACGCCCGCCATTACGATCTATTAAATTTCCATTTTCATCTTCCAGCTGGAATTCTCTTTGTTCTCCCAGGTTAGCATAATCTACATCATTCCAAAGTGAATAAGGAGGCGTAAGTTTAGCTGTAAGTTTAAATTTAGAACCTCCGGTTGGGAAAATTGGGTTAATGTAAGTGTTGTCTCTTGTAAGACCAAAGGTATAACTAAGGTTATTAGAGTGTCCATCTCCAAAGGTAAAGAGCCCGGTATTGTAGTTGTTAAGGTTATATCGCTGGAATCCTATTGCATGAGAAACTGTGATATATGGATCTGGCACGGTTAAGCGCTTCGCTAAGCCAACATTTACTCCAAGGATGTCAAAGCTTCTGCTTTTGTCGGCCTCACGGGTTAAATAGTCAAACAGGAATTGTCTTGTATAGGAGAAGGATGTTTGTAAGCTAACCGGTTTCTTGCCTCCAAGCCAGGGTTCCATAAAGCTAAGGCTGTATGTTTGGTAAAAAGTACTGGCTTGCGCCCTTAGGGAAAGCGATTGCCCGTCACCCATTGGTAACGGCTTGTAAGATTCTTTGTCAAAAATACCTGAAAGGGCAAAATTATTAAAGGATAGTCCCAGGGTTCCTATAAAACCTCCACCGCCATAACCACCTTGTAGTTCGATTTGGCTGGCGCCGGCTTCAACTACTGAATATTCCAGGTCGAGCGTTCCGGTTTGGGGGTTAGGGTCAACGAAATTAGGTTCGAGTTGCTCTGCATCAAAGAAACCTAACTGCCCTAGTTCTCTAACCGTAGAAACTACATCTTCCTGACTGTATTTCTGGCCGGGTTTGGTCCTTAATTCCCGGTATATAACGTGATCTTTTGTCTTATCGTTACCGGTAACCCTTATTTCATTGAAATAGGCCTCTTTTCCTTCCATAATCCTTATTTCAAAATCTATGGTATCATTATAGACATTGGTTTCTACCAGGTCTATATTGGAAAAAAGATAACCGTTGTTTTTATAAAGATTGGAAAGATCCTGGGCGTCAGGCCGGGTTTGGTCCATAATTCTTTTGTCAAGTAGCACACCATTGTAGATATCTCCCTTATTTATCCCAAGAACTCTTTGTAAGTGCTCATCAGAATAAACTGAATTTCCTAAGAATTCTATATCGCCAATATAATATTGATCCCCTTCTTCAACTTTGAGATTGAGGGCTATGGTTTCATCATCTTTTCTGATAAGACTATCAGAAACAATCCGGGCATCCCGGTAACCCGTTTCCTTGTATTTATCTATAATGGATTGCTTATCTTCCTGGTAATCTGCCCGCACAAATTTTGATCTCTTCCAGACTCTGAAAAAGTTTTTTTGCTTGGTATTTTTCATCGTGCGCCTAAGCTTGGCGTCTGAAAAATTTTCATTCCCGATAAATTCGATTTCTTCTACTTTAACGCGGTCGCCTTTATCTACGTCTACAACCATATTTACCAGGTTTGATTTGGCTTCAGTGGTATCCTGCACTGCCGTAGTATTTACATTAACTTTAGCATTAAAATAACCTTCTTTGCGGTATTTGCTTTCGATATAGTTCTTAGTGGTGGTAATAAGGTTTTCAGTAACCTTGGCGCCTTCTCTAAGTTTGTTTTCTTCCAGAAGTTCTTCCTGTTCCCGTTTCTTTAATCCCTGGATCCTTACTTTGGAAAGTTTTGGAACCTCCTGAATTTCCAGTTCGAGATCGGCAACACCGTTTTCAACATTCGTGATATAGAAATTAATATCGCTGAAAAGGTCCAGTTTCCATAATTTTTTAAGAACATTACTTAACTTGTCTCCGGGGATATAAATTTCTTCGCCCTTCTTGAGGCCGGTATAGGCGATCACCGTTTGTTCGTTATAACTAACGTTGCCGGTTACGTTTATTTCTCCTAAAATATATTTTTTACCATCTGAAATTGGCAGGTCTTGCGCCTGGGTGGATGTGCCTAAAAATAAACAAAATGCTACAAGTGCTATAAACTTCTTTGTCATGAATGCGCTAACTGAGTTGCTCACTGGTTTTTCCAAATCGTCGTTCTCTATTTTGATAATTGTAAATGGCTTCAAAAAGATTTTCTTTTCTGAAGTCCGGCCATAATAGTTCTGTAAAATATAACTCTGCATAGGCGATTTGCCATAAAAGGAAATTGCTTATGCGCTGCTCACCACTTGTTCTAACAAGCAGATCTACATCTGGTAAATTTCGGGTGTAAAGATGCTGATTTATAACTGATTCATCAATAGCTTCAGCAGATATTTCGTTGTTTTTAACTTTCAGGCTAATTTCCTTCACTGCACTGGTTAGTTCTTCGCGGGAGCCATAGCTTAAGGCAAGGGTTAGTACCATACGGTCATTGCCCTTTGTTTTCTCGATAACTTCCAGGAGTTCACGGTGTGCTTTTTTGGGAAGATTGTCTAGATTTCCAATAGCGTTTAAACGGATGTTATTTTCCTGAAGCGTTGTAATTTCCTTCCGTAGGGAAGAAACCAGAAGTTTCATTAAGGTTTGAACTTCAAGTTTGGGCCTGTTCCAGTTCTCTGTAGAAAAAGCATAAAGGGTGAGGTGCTCCACCCCGATCTCGGCAGCTCCTTCCACGACATCACGTACCGCTGTGGTGCCCTGTTCGTGCCCTTTAATCCTTAAAAAACCCTGCTGCTTTGCCCAGCGCCCATTGCCATCCATAATTAAGGCAATGTGTTTGGGTAGCTTCTTAAGGTTGATTTTTTCTCTATAATCCATATTAAAAATTCCGGTAACAAGGTCTTCGACCCCAGGAAAAGGTGAAGTTCACCCCCGTAAACACATACCAATCGTTTGTATTTCGGTTTCCAAATTCAATTGGCGGATCCCGCCTGTCTAATAATTCTTCGGGCCAGCTACCATCCAGGTTATCGGTAAAGGTATATCGAGCTCCAATTTCGAAGGCTCCCGAAATATGACTTGTAATACTTTCTTTGTAACCAATTACCATCGGGATGGCAAAAGACCAGTTGGTACCTTCGTTCACCAGATTCCCGCCACGACCATTCTTTAAATAAAGATGGTCTGCCCTAAAATAAGTTAGCCCGGTATAAAGATAAGGCGAACTTTGCGGATGACCCTGATGAAGATCAAAATCCCAGAAATTAAATTCCACACCTAAAGACGCTTCAGCGATATTATTGCTGAAAGAATAACCTCTTTGAACTCTTCGGTTCTCAGAAGATTTGGTGTCATCGGCATTAATTTCAGCAAAAAGCAGGGATAATCTGAATGCATGTCTCGGGCTTCGGTTCCATTTTACGAGTCCACCAAAAACCAGGGAATTGGGTAAAACGTAATTAGTTCTACCTACATCACCTATGTAGTTAGCTCCTCCAAGAAATGGGCCTGCTTCAAAGGTTTGTGAATAAGTGTTAGCCGAGTAAGCAAACATGATTACAAAAGCTATTAGGTACCTCATAGGTTTTCAAAAGTTTGCAAATATAACAATAATGTTTGCTCTACAATAATTTGAGCAGTTTTGTACATATTCATAAACAGTTTTAGAAAACTTTTATTGCTTAATTGCGCTTATCTTCTCCCCATAAAAGTTTCTGGCGCAGGGTATACAGGAAGCTTTGTTCATTCAATTCAACTATATTTATTGTGTAGGGGGCCTTGGTAATAGTTATTTTAGTATCACTTTTTAGTGAGGCAATCCGGGAATCCATAGAAAGTAAATGGGAATCTTCCCTTCCTGAAACCCGAAGAGTAATTTTCGTGTTGTCTTTAATAACAAGTGGCCTGGCGTTTAAATTATGCGGGGCAATAGGGGTGATTACAAGAGAATCTGTATTGGGAGTAATCACAGGTCCACCACAACTTAAGGAATATCCTGTAGAACCGGTGGGGGTTGAGATAATTAACCCATCTGCCCAATAAGAAGTGAGATACTGGTCGTCCAGCCAGGTGTCTACAGTGATCATCGAGGTGGTGTTTTTACGGCTAACGGCTATTTCGTTAAGGGCTACGTTATTGAAAATAGGGTCGTGACCGTCGGGGTGACATTCGGTTTTTAAAACACTTCGTGGGGATATGCTGAAATTCTTGTTTAATATTTCGTGGATGGTGCTTTCGATTTCTTCCTTCTGTATAGTTGCTAAAAAGCCTAACCTCCCTGTATTAATTCCAACAATTGGGATTTCCATGTCCTTTACATAATTGATGGACTTTAAAATGGTTCCATCCCCTCCAATGCAAAAAAACAGGTCGTAGGACCTGTCCAAAGAGGTGAAAGTTTCATAGTAACTCCGGGAATTAGGTATTGTTTCATTGAGTTTAATTAAATCAAAGAATTTTTTCTCTATTACTACTTTTACATTTTCATTTTCCAGCAACTCTAGAAGCTGTCCGATATATTCTCCGGCATTGGTGTGATAAAACTGTCCGTAGATGCCAATTTTCATATTAAATATTGAGGTATTTATCTAAGTATTTTGAGCGGTCTTTTAAATTTTTGTTGAAGCTGTCTTCCTGGTGCTCTGAAACCACTTTGTACCCGTACCGCCTGAAGGCCTGAATGATTTCGTTGATTCCCGTAGGGCTGAGTTTTAGGGTTATTTCAGCAAGATCGTTTTCAAATTTTGAAACAAAAACACCAAGGATATTGGCATTGTTTGATTCTGTAATCTGGCTCACTTCACTGAAAGAATAATCTTTAAAGCCTTTTTCTAACACAATTATATTCCCCGGTTCACTTAGGAAAGGGGTCTCATTAAAAATTGCAATAATTTCATTAAGCTCTACGTAGCCAAGGTATTTATTTTCCTCATCCAAAACCGGGAGGATATTTGTGTTGTTTTGCGCAAAGGCTTCCAGAATATCCAGCCAGTAATCAGATTCTCTAACAAAGAAACCTTCAAGAGCATATTGATAATCCTCCAGGGTTTTCTCTGCTTCAAAACAACGAATATCATTTTCTGAGATGCAGCCCATGTATATCCCGTTATTTTCTACCGGGAGATGGGAATAGGTAAGCTGGTTGAATAAATTTTGAATCTCTCCAACCTTATCGGAAAAATGACAAATCGAGACATCGTTAATAATAAAATCTTCTATGTTCATATCCCTCGTCCTTATTTCTGCAAATTAATTAAAATAAAATTCATTAGGGCATTGGCAAGTTTGTATTTTTGTTAATCTAAAGCCAAAAAGATGACCAAATTAAGTGTTAATATCAATAAAATTGCCACGCTCCGGAATGCCCGGGGAGGGAATATTCCAAATGTGGTGCAAACAGCTCTGGATATTGAAAATTTCGGGGCGCAGGGCATAACCGTCCATCCCAGGCCTGACGAAAGACATATTCGTTACAGTGATGTGCGGGAGTTGAAACCGCTGCTGAAAACCGAATTCAATATTGAAGGAAATCCTGTGAAAAAATTCATAGATCTTGTGCTGGAAGTAAATCCTGCGCAGGTTACTTTGGTGCCGGATGCTGAAGATGCTATTACCTCAAACGCTGGGTGGGATACCCTAAAACACCGGGATTTTTTAAAAGAGGTGATTTCAGAATTTAAAAATAACCAAATTCGTACTTCGATCTTTGTGGATCCCGAAATAACACAAATTGAAGGTGCCGAAAAAACAGGAACCGATCGTATTGAATTGTATACCGAGGCCTACGCTCTGGCTTTTTCTGAAGACCATAGAGCAGGAGTAAAGCCTTATGCACAATGTGCCCGAAAAGCGCATGAACTGGGCCTGGGCGTAAATGCCGGTCATGATCTTTCCCTGGAAAACCTTAAATATTTTAAGGAAGAAGTGCCATTTCTTGATGAAGTATCTATAGGGCACGCATTAATTTCTGAAGCTTTATATTTAGGTTTGGAAACCACCGTGAAAAGGTATCTTGAACTTTTAAAATAGAAGCTTTATTATGAAATTACATTCAAATATTCTTGGAGAAGGTACGCCCTTTCTCATTCTACATGGTTTTTTAGGGATGGGAGATAACTGGAAAACCCTGGGCAGCCAGTTTGCCGAAGAGGGTTATCAGGTACATCTTATTGACCAAAGAAACCATGGGAAAAGTCCGCATAGCGACGATTTTGATTATGAAATAATGGCTAATGATATAGTAGAATACTGCGGGCAACATAATCTCTCTGATATTATTTTGTTAGGGCATTCTATGGGTGGGAAGGCCGCTATGCTCGTGGCTGCTCAAAACCCTAAGCTGGTTAAAAAGCTCATTATAGTAGATATAGCGCCAAAATATTATGCGCCCCATCACCAGCAAATTCTGGATGGGTTAACGGCTCTGGAAGAAGCCAATCTTAGTTCGCGAAAAGAAGCAGAGAATCTCCTAAAGGAATTTATCTCCAACAAAGGCATCAGGCTATTTTTGCTGAAGAATCTGGAAAGAGAGTCCCAGGATAAACTTTGCCTTAAGCTCAATCTTTCAGTCCTAAAGGCAAATATCGAGAAGGTTGGAGAAGCCTTGCCTGAAGATCAAAAATATCCCGGGGAAACTTTATTTATCAGAGGCGAGAATTCAGATTATATTACTTCTGAAGATGAAACTACCATAAAAAATCAATTCCCAGAAGCTCAAATTATAAGTATTCCTGGTGCAGGTCATTGGGTCCACGCCGAGAATAGTGAAGCTTTTTATGAAGCGGTACTGAAATTTCTTTAAATTTACCCTGAATATATTATGTATGCATAATAAATCGCTCTGATTCATTGCATACTTTCTAATTTATTATATTTTTGAAAAGACTATTTTATTAAATACCATTATTAATCCTAATTCTATTATGAAAAAACTATTATTTTTATGCCTGTTTGGTTTGGCTGCTGCCGTAACTTATGCCGGAGGTTACCGGGTGAGCCTACAGGGCCAGCGCTCTCTTGCCATGGGGCATACCGGTGTGGCGGTGGTGAACAATGCTGAACTCGCTTTCTTTAATCCCGCTGGGTTGGTGTACCTGGAAGACAAAATTAATATGGCTGTTGGTGCCAGTGCCGTATTCTCGGAGGTAGTATGGCAAAATGATCAATTTGGTGAAACTTACCGTACCGATAGCCCGGTGGGAACACCATTCTATGCTTACTTTTCTTACAGAATGAATGACTGGTTAAGTCTTGGGTTAGCCGCTTATACTCCTTACGGGAGTACCGTAGAATGGCCAACCGACTGGTCTGGATCTCATTTGGTGAATAATATCGACCTGAAAGCAATTTACATTCAAGCTCTGGCTTCAGTAAAGATCACCGATAACTTAAGTGTTGGTGGTGGCCCTATCTATGTAACCGGTGGTGTGAATTTTAATCGAAACCTGAACAGAACATTAACAGATCTTGAAGGTAACCGCTCAAACGTTACTGTAGATGCCAGCGGCGTAAGTGCTTTTGGATGGTCTGCCAGTGCCATGTACAAACCTACCGAGAGATTGACCCTTGGTCTTAATTACCGCTCAGAAATAATGATGGATGCTGAAGGCGGGGAGGCAGATTTTGAAAATATCCCGAACTCTCCTTTAACTCCATTTGAAGATACAGCCTTTGATGCTTCGCTGCCTCTTCCTGCCGAACTTTCTGTTGGGGTTTCTTACCAATTACTCGATAAATGGCTGTTGGCGGTTGATTATAATCGCACGTACTGGAGTGTTTATGAATCTTTGGACATTGATTTTGCAAATCCGAACATTCCAGATTCACAGAACGCAAGAAATTATAAAGATGTTGCCACATACCGCTTCGGAATGCAGTACCTGGCAAATGAAATGTTTACCCTTAGGGTAGGTTACTACTATGATGAGTCTCCGGTGCAATCTGGTTATTTTGCTCCTGAAACACCCAGAAACGATGCACATGGCTTCACCGGTGGTCTATCGGTGAATGTTAACGAAAAACTTTCTATAGATGCGGCTTTCCTTTATAATCGTTACAAGGAAGTTGATGAATCTTATAACTACTATAGCGAAGATGGACAAAATGTGCCTTTTGAAGGATCTTATAAGACATCAGCTTTTGTTCCTGGTCTTGGTTTAACCTATAAAATTTAATTGAAGAAAATGAAAAAATATTATAAATATATAGCCGTAGTACTAGCCGCAGGAGTTTTGTCCTGTGAGCCAGAATTGGAAACCCCTGTTGATGAAATGGGTACTTACAGCAATGGAGAAGCCGATTTTTCAAATTATGTAGCCTTAGGTAATTCACTAACTGCTGGTTATGCCGATGGCGCCTTGTACATTACAGGACAGGAAAATTCTTATCCCAATATCATGGCCCAGCAATTTGCCCTTACCCAGGAAACCAATGATTTTACCATTCCTTATACGAATGATAATACCGGCGGACTTCTATTTGGCGGAAATGTAATTGCTCAAAACCGTTACGTTTTAGCCGTAGGGGAGAATGGTGAGCCGGGACCCGCTCGCTATACCGGAAGTCAGCCTACTACTGAAGTTCTCAATACCCTGGATGGACCATTTAGCAATATGGGAGTTCCCGGTGCTAAAAGTTATCATCTGGCAGCACAAGGTTATGGTAACCCTGAAGGTGTTCCAACTGGGATGGCTAACCCTTATTTTGCGCGTTTCGCTACTTCTGCATCAACTACAGTAATTCAGGATGCGATGATGCTAAATCCCACTTTTTTCTCCCTTTGGATTGGGAATAATGATGTGCTTGGATATGCAACTTCAGGCGGAACCGGGATAGACCAGAAAAATAATACAGAACCTTCTACCTATGGTCCTAATGATATTACCGATCCTAACGTTTTTAATTTGGTTTATTCAGGTCTAGTGGAAACCTTAACCAGTACCGCTTCAGGTGGCGCATTGGTTAATATTCCAGATGTGACTTCAGTTCCATATTTTACCACGGTACCAAACAATGCTTTAGTACTGGATGGTGAAACTGCTGCAAATCTAACCGGATTTTTTCAGGCTGTTTCTCAGGTTTTTGCTGGTGGTTTAATGCAGCAAGGAGTTCCCCAGGACCAGGCAATGGCTCTTGCAGCTCAATATGCGCTAACTTTTGAGGAAGGTCCTAACCGGTTTGTGATTTCTGTTGAGCCTTCAGATATGAACCCTCTTGGATTCCGCCAAATGACTCAGGAAGAATTATTGCTTTTAACTATAGACCAGGGAGCTTTGGCTCAGGGTTATGGTTCAGTAAGGTTGACTCCTGAAGTAATGCAGGTGCTTGGAGTTCTTCAAAGTGGCGGTCAGCCAACCGAAGAGCAGGTGAATACCCTTTTTGGTGCTGTAGCCGGAATTGAAGATGCCGATGTGTTAGATGCTGAAGAAATTGAAAATATTAAGGATGCTACCGCAGCTTATAATCAGGCTATTGCCGCAATTGCAGAAGCAAACGGGCTCGCACTGCTGGATGCAAATTCGTTATTAACTGATATCGCTCAAAACGGTTATAATTTTGATGCAGGCACAGTAACTTCAACTTTCGCAACAGGTGGAGCTTTCTCTTTAGACGGGATACATTTAACTCCTCGTGGGTATGCGATCGTTGCCAATGAGCTTATCAAAGAAATAAACAAGACGTATAATTCTACTGTTCCGCAGGTTAATATTGGAAATTATCCTACGATTACCCTGAACAATGAGGTGAATTAAAAATTTCACTTTCTTCATAATTTTATTAAACGCCGGATATTCCGGCGTTTTTTGCATATTTGTATTACTAACATCATAAGTTATGTACTTCATTTTAAGAATTTTACTTACCGCGCTGGCCGTTGTGGTGCTGGCAAAATTTCTTCCAGGCGTTGCCGTGGCGGGATATGTAACCGCGATTATTGTCGCCATTGTTCTGGCTATTCTAAACCTGCTGGTGAAGCCAATTTTAGTGCTTTTTACTCTGCCGGTCACAATTCTTACTCTGGGACTTTTCCTGCTGGTTATAAACGCGATTATCATTCTTCTTGCCGATGCCTTTGTGAGCGGGTTTGAGGTGAATGGTTTTCTTATCGCCATTCTTTTTAGCCTGCTTTTATCCCTTTTTCAATCCATCTTGTTTTCCCTTCTCGGAAAAGATTAGAAGAAGGCTGAAATTCAATAAATTGAAACTTTGCGGGCTTGGGAAAAAAGTGTAATTTTGCACTCCAATTTTTATAACAAGTCAAGATGAATATTACCAGAGAGAATATTGATGAGCTTAATGCGGTAGTAAAAGTTGATATCGCAAAGGAAGATTATGCCCCAAAGGTAGAGAAGATATTAAAAGATTACCGAAAAAACGCTAATATACCCGGTTTTAGAAAAGGCCATGTGCCAATGGGAATGGTGAAAAAACAATACGGGCAGGCCGTTTTGGTAGATGAGGTCAACAAACTTCTTCAGGATGCCCTTAATAAATACCTTACTGAAGAAAAACTTGATGTTCTAGGGAATCCTATCCCGAAAGAGCAGGAAGACTTCGACTGGAATAAGGAAGAATACATCTTTGAATTTGAACTTGGTCTTGCTCCAGATTTTGAGGTGAATCTTGATCTTGAAAAACCGGTAACCAAATATAATATCGTTGCCGATGAAAAGATGGTAAACAACCAGATAGAATCCATCCAGAAGCAATACGGCAAATTGATTTCAAAAAATGAAGTTGATGATGAAGCTGATATCGTTGCCGGAACTTTCAAAAATGAAGAGGAAGGAATCGAGAAGGAATCTTCAGTAGAACTGGAAAAGATTAACGGTAAAAGAAATCTTGATAAATTTATGGGCTCTAAGGTTGGCGATACCATAAAGCTAAAAACCAAGAATCTTTTCAAGGATGATCACCAGTTAATCGATCTTCTTGGAATCGATCATGATAAAGCTCACGATCTTGATATTGAAGTTGAATTCACTGTTTCTGAAGTAAACAAAAGAGAACTGGCCGATCTTGATCAGGAACTTTTTGATAAACTTTTTGGGAAAGACCAGGTAAAATCGGTTGACGAACTAAAAGATAAGATCAAGGAAGACGCGGCCAAGCAATTTGAGCAGCAGAGCGATCAGCAATTGATGAATGATATCACCGAGACCTTGATTGAAAACACTAAATTCGAGCTTCCGAAGGAATTTCTTCAGAAATGGATTCGCACCGTTGGTGAGAAGCCACTTACAGAAGAAGAGGCCGTAGAAGAATACGAAAAGAGTGAAAAAGGCCTGCGTTACCAATTAATTGAAGGAAAGATCATCAAGGAGAAAAATCTTGAGGTTAATTTTGAAGACCTTAAAGCTTTTTCTCACGAAAAAATTAAGCAGCAAATGGCGCAATTTGGCCAGATGAACCCTTCAGAAAAAGAACTTGACGATATCGCAGCCAGAATCCTTTCAAATCAGGATGAAGTTAAGCGTTTATCGGAACAGTTGATGAATGAGAAACTTCTTGAATTTTACAAGGAGAATATGAAATTTGAAGAGAAAGAGGTTACTTATGATGAATTCGTGAAAGAGATCTATCAATAAGAAATTTCAGAATTTTATACCTATCTTTAAGGCGTTAAACCGTTTGGAATAACGCCTTTTTGGGTTTAGAAAACCCTTCTTTTTAACACGAGAAAAAAGTATTTTAATGGACTACGGAAAAGAATTTGAAAAATACGCCACCAAACATCATGGCATAAACAGTAATTATTACGGCAAGATCGTTAGCAGCATGAATCCTATGGGGATGACTCCTAATATTATCGAGGAACGCCAGATGAATGCTGTTGCTATGGACGTTTTTTCCCGCCTTATGATGGACCGCATTATATTTTTGGGAACCGGCATAAGCGACCAGGTGGCTAATATTGTACAGGCACAAATGTTGTTTTTGGAAAGTACAGATGCTTCCAAAGATATTCAGATATATATCAATTCCCCGGGTGGAAGTGTTTACGCCGGCCTTGGAATTTACGATACTATGCAATTCATAAAGCCCGATGTAGCAACAATATGCACCGGGATGGCTGCTTCTATGGGAGCGGTACTTCTATGTGCCGGAGAAAAAGGTAAACGAAGCGGCTTGCCGCATTCCAGGGTAATGATACACCAGCCGCTTGGAGGTGCCCAGGGCCAGGCAAGTGATATCGAGATTACCGCAAGGGAAATCTTAACCCTTAAAAAGGAATTATACCAGATTATTGCCAAACACTCTGGACAGACCTACGAAAAGATAGAAGAAGATAGTGATCGTGATTACTGGATGAAAGCCGAAAAAGCTTTGGAATATGGTATGATAGACGAGATACTAACGAGAGAAGGAAAATAATTTAAGCAAACATAAGTTTGCGCTAAATTAAACGAAATGGCGAAAGAAGAATTAGAATGTTCCTTTTGTGGAAGAAAAAAACCTGAAACCAATTTGCTTATCGCAGGATTGGATGCTCATATTTGCGACCGCTGTATTGAGCAGGCGCACGGGATCGTCCTGGAAGAATTAAAGCAAGGAGAAGCTCGCGAGCTTTCTTCAGATTTGATGCTAAGCAAACCAAAAAAGATTAAGGCTTTTTTAGATGAATATGTGATTGGGCAGGAGGCTACCAAGAAAGTAATGTCGGTAGCGGTTTATAACCACTACAAACGTTTGTTACAACCAAAATCTGAAGACGATGTAGAGATTCAGAAAAGTAACATTATTATGGTAGGGGAAACCGGAACCGGAAAAACCCTTATTGCGAAGACTATCGCAAAAATGCTTAATGTGCCCCTGGCCATTGTTGATGCTACGGTGCTTACCGAAGCCGGTTACGTTGGTGAAGATGTAGAGGGTATTTTAACCAGATTACTGCAGGCGGCCGATTATAATGTGGAAAAAGCACAACGTGGTATAGTGTTTATCGACGAAATAGATAAAATTGCCAGAAAAAGCGATAATCCATCAATTACCCGTGATGTCTCGGGAGAAGGAGTTCAGCAGGCGTTGCTAAAATTACTGGAAGGAACTACGGTAAATGTTCCGCCAAAAGGAGGCCGTAAGCACCCCGATCAGAAATTTGTGGAGGTTGATACCGAAAACATTCTGTTTATCGCAGGTGGAGCTTTTGATGGTATCGAGAGAAACATCAGCAAGCGTTTAAATATGCAGGCTGTTGGATTTAGCGCCTCAAAAGATGAAGATCAAATAGAGCGCACCAACTTGTTGAAATATATCATTCCGAAGGATTTAAAAGATTTCGGCCTTATTCCTGAAATTATCGGGAGGTTACCGGCCCTAACCTATATGAATCCGTTGGATAAGAAAACGCTACGATCTATTCTCACTGAGCCTAAGAATGCCATTGTTAAGCAATATCAGAAGCTCTTTGAGATGGACGATATTGAATTTGATATGACCGAAGAGGCCCTTGATTACGTCGTAGAGAAAGCCGTAGAATACAAATTGGGTGCACGTGGACTTCGTTCTCTTTGTGAGGCAATACTTACAGATGCAATGTTTGAGATGCCTGAAAGCAACCAAACAAAACTTGTTGTTGATCGGGATTATGCTGAAGATAAACTGAATAAATCTACTATTAACAAGCTTAAGGCAGTCTCTTAGCAAATTACTTACTTTAATATACCAAAAGGCCATTCGTAAAAGAATGGCCTTTTTTTATTTCATAAGGAGTTGTGAAAATCGGAAGGAGAGAAAAGAATTTTTCTATTTTTAATTATTTTTTTAGCTAACCAATCATAAACAATGGAAATTTTTCTTCAACCGGATACCTGGATTGCTTTGCTTACCCTTACTTTTATGGAAATTGTGCTGGGTATAGATAACATTATTTTTATATCTATTGTCGCGGGCAGATTGCCAAAAGATCAGCAAAAGAAAGCGAGAATTGGTGGACTTTCAATCGCCCTTATCATGCGAATTTTACTTTTGCTAAGTATCACCTGGATCATTGGGCTTACAGAACCTGTCCTGGAATACATGGAATTCGAATTGAGCTGGAAAGACATTATTCTGGTGGCCGGAGGTATATTTCTCCTGGTGAAGAGCACCCTGGAAATACATCAAAAAGTAGAAGGACACGAAGAAACTACAGAGGTGAAAAGTGTAAATTCCTTCGGTTATGCCATTTTGCAAATAGTAATGCTGGACCTTGTATTTTCTTTCGATTCTATTTTAACGGCCATTGGATTAACCGATTTGGTCCTGCTGATGATTATCGCAATAACCATCGCTATCATCGTGATGATGATTTTTGCAAAAGCGGTGAGTGATTTTGTAAATAAACATCCCACCATTCAAATTCTGGCACTTTCCTTTTTGATTCTTATCGGGGTGATGTTGCTCGTTGAAGGATTGCATTACCATGTGCCTAAAGGATATATCTATTTTTCTGTTTTCTTTTCCCTGGCTATAGAAATGCTCAATATGCGTTTCAGAAGAAAAAAGAAGGAAACCGCAGAAGCTTAATCGATAATCTCAAAATGGATCGGTTTGAAGCTGCCATTATTACTGTCTTCCGCAGAGCAGGCAGTGAGGCCAACGATAAGATCTTTTTTAGCTTCGAACAGCAAAAAATCCCCTGCTTTATTAAGCGGAGGAGCAACACTCAACTTTCCTTTGGGGTCGAATTGGACATTCATAAAGATATTGAAGGCAGTAGGGACATCATCGGGGCCGACGCCAAATTTCTCCAGGTTGCTGTAGAGGTTTTCAAAACAACTCGGGTGGTACCCTTTATGATCATACATTATCTCAAAAGTCTCCGGGCTACAGGGTGCCAGCAGGAAATCATTCCTGCCATTGGTGTCTTCCAGGATCTCCATCATTTTTTGACTGCGGTTACTCCATAAAAAGTTTCCTTGGGTAATAAGGATACTTTCCTCAAAATCAAGTGTTTTTCCAGAGGATAGCTTCTCCCGTGTATCGTGAGCATTAAACAAAACCATATCGCTAACCTGTTGCGCTTCAGGGCTAATCACTTTTAATTTCTGCCCCTTTTTTAGGGTGAAGGCGGCTCCACTTTGCTTATCTATCTTTTGTATCATTTTCAGCTCTAATATTTTTATCAAGTATCGGATCCATGGGGTTGTCCCGTTCCTTTATTTTTTTGCTAATTCGGTGGATATCTTCTGAATCATAACCCTGGTGAAGTTTGGCTATTCCTTCAACTTTAAAAGGCTCACACCAGAAACCTGTAATTTGCTGAAGATGATCTGAAATTATTTCTGAGGGAATATCCCTGTACTCCAAAGGATTCTCCTGATCTTTTTCGAATTTATGAACCAGGTTAACCAGCGATTGTTCCAGCTCTTCCTCAGATTGTATTTTAAGCCTCACATTCACGTGAACCGCCGAATAATCCCAGGTACTAATATCCTTTTCCCTGTACCAGGACGAGGAAATATACCCGTGAGCCCCCTGGAAAATCAGCAAGGCTTCTGTCCCGTCTTTGAGATATTGTAATTGTTCGTTATGCCTGGCAATATGGCCGTAGAGCCTAAAATTTTCTGCATCACCTTCTATCAAAACCGGGATATGAGTGGCAAGAAGCCGTTCTCCTTTCAAAACGAAAGTGGCGAACGGGTGTTGCCGGATAAAGCTATAAATGTAATTGGAGTCTTTTTTCTGGTATTTCCTGGGTTGGTACATTTATTTATTTTTCCCGTGAAGAAACGGACATTTCCATTCTTCTCCAACTTTTCTACCGCTATATTGCCTGGCTTCGCTGCTTTCGCCAAAATCTTCCAGCATGGGGTTTATGCTACCCTGCAAATCCTTGTCGCGATCCCGTATCTTGTCCCGAACATTTTGGTAAGCCCCCATTTCTCTAAGTTTTTCAAATTGCCAATGCAGGTTGAACGTAAGTGCAGGGTAGGGACTTTGCCTGGCTTTCCTACTACTATTAGGGTGAAGACCTACTATATAGAACGATTTTCCGGCAATACTGAAACTAAAGTCTTTGCTTTCTGGGTCTTTACTCACTTCTGGGTCCCATTTCTCCTTGTCTACCTGGTGAATCTTTTGCAGCTGTTTCCATAGTAATTCTTCAAATTTAAGTTCGGAATAATTTTTTTCTTCCGGAAAGGCAGCTATGAAAGTGTAAAAGTCGTTAGAGGAAAAGTCATAATTTTCCAGGTATTGCTTCAGGTCTTTCAATATCTTTTTTGCAGTTTCCAGGGAGCCAAAATTTTCATAGTTATGAATTTCGGCCTTGTCCATACTGAATACTGTTTGGGCCATCACACAGGGGTGATCATTTTTGATTATAAAATCTCTGAAATCTTTATATGAGGTTTTTACTGAATTATTCTTTTTTAGAGTTTTATGGCCTGCAGCATTCATCGTTTATACGTTTTTCATAAAAATAATAGTATTTGAAAATCCGCTGAAATGGTTTAAGAAGACTTTAGATTAAGATTAGTGAAGATTAACAGCTATTTATCTTTGTTAGAATTTTTGTAGCGAATCATAAGGTAAAGCATCACTCCATTTAAGCCCAGGGAAACGCCATTTGTGGCAATAATGGGTAAATCCTTCTGGGTTATGCCGTAGATAACCCATAAAAAGATGCCAATCATTAAAATGGTGAACATTCCAGGGGAAACATCTTCAACTTTTTTTGTTTTCCAGGCCTTTTTTATTTGAGGAATTACGGCTACAGTAGTACAAATACCTGCTACCAGTCCTAATACGTCTGTCCAGCTCATCGTTCTACGTCTTTTAGCAACCAGGACTCAACTTCCAGGTCTCCATCATTATGCTGTAAAACAGAGATGTCTCCGGTAGTTTCAAAAACCACTGCTTTTATATCAGAAAACTTTGTCACATTTGCCTCCCGTAGTTTAGAGCGTAAGTCTCCCTGGGTTAGACGGGCTTTTTTAAGATTTTCATTTAAAATTTCAGGTCCATCCATAAGAAGCAGGGGAGAGTTGTCAATAAGTTTTTGCAGAGAGGTGTGTCGGCGTAGTATCGCGATTAAAATTTGTAAGAAATAGACCGAAGCCAAACCGGTAATCCCCTGTGCCAAACTGATGGAAGAGTTAAGAGTGGTTCCAGCGATGATAGATCCGATAGCCACCGTCATAGCAAAATCAAAACTTGACATTTTTGAAAAACTGCGTTTACCGGCTATCCGGGTAAGAATAATAACCGCTAAATAAATACCGATAGCGGTTAGTGTGATAGCGATTAAAGATTCGGTAGAAAATTCAAACCATTTTTCCATTTTTTTAGATTTTGATTGGTTAAACCAAAGACATGCTATATGATTGATTTTAAGGAGTCGCGACAATTACCTGGGATGAACCAGTATAACTCGTTAGCTTTTGTGTACAATTTTTTAACCTCCAATTATTTCACCCCCATTCACATGAATTACCTGGCCGGTGATATAACTGCTGTCTTCACTGGCGAGGAATACATAGGCCGGAGCTACTTCGCTGGGTTGACCCGCACGTCCCATTGGTGTATCCTGGCCAAATTCAGATACTTTTTCGAAAGTTGCGGGGATTAGTGGGGTCCAGATTGGACCTGGGGCAACCCCGTTCACCCGGATCTTTTTCCCGACTAACATTTTTGAAAGGGACCTGGTAAAACTAACTATCGCTCCTTTGGTGCTTGAGTAATCAAGGAGATGCTCGCTCCCGCGATAAGCGGTAACCGATGTAGTGTTGATGATACAATCTCCTTCGGCCATATGATTCAAAGTTTCTTTGGCAATATGGAAATAAGGTAAAATATTGGTGTCAAAGGTTTCCCTGATTTGGTTAAAACTGAGGTCTTGCACATCTTCTTTTGGGAATTGTACCGCAGCATTGTTGACCAGGATATTTACTTTTCCCATTTCTGAAATGGTTTTTTGAATTGCCGTCTTACAAAATTCTTCATTTTTCAGATCTCCTTCAAGGATGAAACATGTTTGGTTTTCCTTTTCCACGAGTTTTTTGGTCTCCAGTGCATCTTCATCTTCATTGAGGTAAATAATGGCAATATCGGCACCTTCCCTGGCAAAGTGTACCGCCACACTCCGACCAATGCCACTGTCTCCACCGGTAATAAGTGCGGTTTTATCTTTTAATTTACCGCTTCCGCGGTAATTGTCCCTTATAATCTCAGGTTCAGGTTGCATTTCATACTCCTTTCCGGGTTGGGTTTGTTTCTGTTCCGGGAACTTTCCTGGTTTACTCATTTTAGATGGTTTTTTGTTGTATCCTTAAATTTAGGAAAGGCCCACATTAAAAAAATGTTAAGTTGTAATAAGCCTTTCTAAAGATTTGATCTCAGTTTAAACCATTTCAATAAAGCTTTTACCTTTGCCTAATGAAATCTATTCTGAAAATAGGGCACAGAGGTGCAAAAGGCCATTTGGCTGAAAATACCCTGGAGAGTGTCCAAAAGGCTATTGAAATAGGCGTTGATGCCATTGAAATTGATGTGCACCGGTGTAAAACGGGTGAAATTGTTGTTTTTCATGATTTCACATTAGACCGTATTACCAACGGCAGTGGTGAAATTGCTAAAAAGAGCTGGGACGAATTAAAATCCCTTAAGGTTGAAGAACTTTACCGGATTCCTCTCCTTACTGAAGTCCTGGATCTCATTAAGGGAAAATGCAGTATTAATATTGAACTGAAAGGTTTAAATACCGCTGCGGGTGCTACTGAAATAATTAAGGATTATATCGCCAAAGAAAACTGGAAATACCAGGATTTTATCGTTTCCAGTTTTCAAAAGAATGAACTTTTTCAATTAAAACAACTTGATGAGAAAATCCCCCTTGGGATTTTGAGCAAGGCCAGCGTAAGTGAAGCCATCGAACTGGGGAAATTGCTCAATGCACAGGCAATCCATCCTTCTTTAGGGATAATTACAAGAGACAGTGTTAAGAATTCACACCGGGCCGGATTTAAAGTGAATGTCTGGACGGTTAATGAGCCGGATGATATTACCAGAATGGTAGATTTTGAGGTGGATGGAATTATTTCAGATTTTCCCGATAGGTTGCATAAACTGGTCAATTAAAATAAATAAATGCACGAATACGATATTATTATAATTGGCGGTGGAGCCGCAGGATTTTTCACCGCGATAAATACTGCGGAGATGAATAGGGGGCTGAAGATTGCCATCCTGGAAAGGGGAAAAGAAGTGCTTTCCAAAGTAAGAATTTCAGGGGGAGGTCGCTGTAATGTGACCCATGCTGAATTTGGGCCGAAGGAGCTTAGTGCTAATTACCCGAGAGGGGAAAAAGAGTTGCTTGGCCCATTTCATAATTTTATGACCGGCGATACGATGGAATGGTTTGAGAAAAGGGGGATCGAGCTAAAGATCGAAGAGGATGGCCGTATCTTTCCGGTTTCAGATTCTTCAGAAAGTATCATTAATTGTTTTCTGAGTGAAGTTGAAAGATTGAAGATACAGGTGCTAAAGAATCATTCGGTTCAGGATATTAAGAAAACCGGGAAAACCTGGAGTGTTAAGACCAACAGGGGAGATTTTTCAGCAGGAAAAATTATGCTGGCTTCGGGGAGTAATCCTAAAATGTGGAACCTGCTGGCTAAGTTAGGACATACCATAGTTCCTGCGGTGCCCTCACTATTTACCTTCAATATAAAAGATAGACGAATAAAAAATTTGGCGGGAATCGCCACAGAAGCTTCTGTTCAATTAAAACTTGCTTCTAAAGAAAAAAAATTAGAAAGCAGTGGTCCTTTGCTTATCACGCACTGGGGAATGAGCGGGCCGGCTATTCTAAAATTATCGGCCTGGGGGACAAGGGAGCTTTATGCTGAAAATTATAAGTTTCAGGTAAAAGTGAATTGGTTGCCGGGGATGACTTCCGAAGAAATGAAAGAGGAATTAAGAGACCTCAAATTTAAGGAGGCTAAAAAACAGGTGGCAAAATACTCAAGGTTTGACCTTCCAAAACGCTTATGGCAGAGCCTTGTAGGTGCAGCGGGAATTAATTCAGAGAAGACCTGGGCCGAAATGAATCGAAGTCAGCTGGAAGCTTTGAGCCATCAGCTTTGTGAAGCAGAATTCGAGGTGAATGGGAAAAGCACCTTTAAGGAGGAATTCGTAACCGCTGGCGGAGTAGATCTCAAAGAGGTAAATTTTAAAACCTTTGAAAGCAAGCTGCATAAAAACCTTTATCTGGCCGGGGAAGTCTTAAATATAGATGCCATCACCGGCGGGTTTAACTTTCAAAATGCATGGACGGGAGGATTTATTGCAGCTAAAGCGATGAGTGCTAATTAAAATACCAAACCTCCAGGTTTAGAGCAAGAGCCATAAGTACCCATATAGCATAGGGAATCAGAAGGTATGCCGCGATATCATTTACAATCTTAAACCATCTTATGGTAAGTATCACCAAAATAAATAGGGTAATGGCGGTGAGCAATGACCAAAAAGGTTTATTTAGTCCGAAAAACAAAAGGGACCAGAAACCGTTGAATAAGAGTTGAAACCCAAAATGATAAAGAGCTGTTTTCACCCATTTGTGGTAAAAACCTCTGGTCCAAACGATCCCGGCGGCAACGCCCATTAAAACGTATAAGAACATCCAGACCGGGCCAAAAATCCACTCTGGCGGGTCAAACCAGGGCTTATCCAGGGCTGTATACCAGCCATTCATAGCGGTTTGAGTTGCAACAGCCCCAACAAAACCGAAGAGCAAACAAATGCCAATTGCAATAGCACTGCGTATGAGAAGTTTCCTTGTCATCTTCGAGTTGGTTAGATACCACTAAAATAGGAATTAAATTGAATTATGAAACTTTCAAGGACAGAAGTTATGGATATGGGCAATTTCAGGTTAAAAACTATCTTTGCTAAAATTTTTTACGATGCGTGAACAGGATTTTATTCCGGGAGAATATCAAAAGCCCGTGCAATCGGGTAAAGTAACCTGGCAGTCTCCAAGCAACATTGCCCTGGTGAAGTACTGGGGAAAGAAAGAAAACCAGATCCCGGCCAATCCTTCGGTGAGTTTTACCTTGGAGAAGTGCAGAACTATTACCACTCTCGAATTTCAAAAAAAAGAAACCCGTGGTGAAGCTTTTGATTTTGAATTGTTTTTTGAAGGAAAAAAGAAAGACGACTTTAAACCAAAAGTCGAGAAGTTTTTTGAGCGAATCGAAAAATATTCTCCGTTTTTAAAGGATTATAAACTGATAATTCAAACTGAAAACACTTTTCCTCATAGCAGCGGGATCGCCTCTTCCGCCAGCGGAATGAGTGCCCTGGCCCTTTGTGTGATGAGTCTTCAAAAGGAGTTATATCCGGACTTAACAGAAGATTTTTTCCTGAAAAAAGCCTCTTTTCTTGCCAGATTAGGGTCTGGAAGCGCTTGCAGGAGTATTGAAGGAGAACTTATAGAATGGGGAAAGCACGCTAGCCTGGCCGGTAGCAGTGACCTCTTCGGAATTAAATATCCATATAAAGTTCATGAGATTTTTAAAACCTATCAGGACTCTATTTTGCTGGTAGATAAAGGACAAAAACAGGTGAGTAGTTCGTTAGGGCATAATTTAATGCACGGGCATCCTTTTGCTGGCGCACGGTTTGAACAGGCGCATGCCAACCTTGAAAAGTTACAGGCGGTTTTTGAAACGGGAAATCTGGGAGAATTTATCAAAATAGTGGAAAGTGAGGCCCTTAGTTTGCACGCTATGATGATGAGTAGTGAACCTTATTTTATTTTAATGAAACCCAATACCCTGAAAATTATCAATAAGATTTGGGAGTACAGGGAAGCAACAGGTGTACCTGTTTGCTTTACTTTAGACGCCGGGGCGAATGTTCACGTGCTTTATCCTGAAAAAAATAAAGTAGAAGTTTTGGAATTCATTAAGAATGAGTTGGTTGCCTATTGTGAAAAAGGGCAGTATATTTGCGACAATATTGGAAAAGGTGCGGAAAAATTGTAGATTTACTTAAATTCCTCTGCCTTAAATCGGTACAGTTTATACCAGAGCTTATGAAAGGACCTTTATTTTATTCAAAAATCCTTCTCTTTGGAGAATATGGAATCATCAAAGACTCCAAAGGTTTATCAATTCCTTACAATTTTTACAATGGGGCCCTGAAGGTGGACCAGGATCCATCGGAGGCTGCTATAAAATCCAACAAAAGTCTGGGTAGATTTGCCGATTACCTTAGGGACCTTTCCCAAAATAATCCTGATCTGGTTAAATTCGACCTGGATTCTTTAAAGGCCGATATCGCTAAAGGCATGTATTTTGATTCTACCATTCCCCAGGGATATGGAGTAGGCAGTAGTGGTGCTTTGGTAGCTGCGATTTACGATAAGTATGCTACCGATAAGATCACCGTGCTTGAAAACCTTACCAGAGATAAACTTTTAAAATTGAAGAAAATCTTTGGCGAAATGGAATCTTTCTTCCACGGGAAATCTTCCGGACTGGATCCGCTTAATAGTTATTTAAGTATTCCTATTCTTATAAATTCAAAAGACAATATTGAGCCTGCAGGGATACCTTCCCAAACCGAAAATGGACAGGGAGCAGTATTCTTACTTGACAGTGGAAGCACCGGCGAAACCGGGCCCATGGTAGGGATTTTTATGGAAAACATGAAGCAGGAAGGCTTTAGGAAAATGCTTAAAGATCAATTTGTAAAACATACCGATGCCTGTGTAGATGACTTTTTAAAAGGTGATGTGAACTCACTTTTTAAAAATGTAAAAAGCCTTTCTCACGTAGTGCTTGATAATTTTAAACCTATGATTCCCGCACAGTTTCATAAACTTTGGCAAAAGGGAATTGATACCAACGATTACTATTTGAAGCTTTGTGGTTCAGGAGGTGGCGGATACATCCTTGGGTTTACCGAAGATATTGAAAAGGCAAGAAAAGCCTTAAAAGATTATAAATTAGAAGTGGTCTACAACTTCTAAACAAGCCCTTTAATGGTTTCCATTTCTAACAAACGTTTGTTGCTGAAAATGCTCAGTTTGTTTTCGGTGGTTCGTGGTTATAATATACTGGTGCTAATCCTTGCACAGTACCTTACATCAGCCTTTATCCTTGCTCCGGGTTTACCCTTGCGCGAGGTGTTTTTTGATGATAACTTATTTTTTATCATCCTTTCTTCCGCAACTATTATCGCCTCGGGATATATTATCAACAATTTTTATGATAGTGAAAAAGACCTGATCAACCGGCCTAAGAAAACAATGTTGGATCGAATTGTGAGCCAACGTACCAAGCTCTCGGTGTATTTTATTCTGAATTTACTTGCGATATTTTTTGCCAGTTACGTCTCTTTTAAGATGGTGGTTTTCTTTTCAATTTACATTTTTGCTATTTGGCTTTATTCCCATCGCTTGAAAAAAATTCTGTTCCTGGGGAACCTGGTAGCCTCGATTCTTACCATAACTCCTTTTTTTGTGATCTTTGTGTATTACAGAAATTTTGAAACCGTCATCTTTATTCACGCCACCTTTCTTTATCTTATGATCGTTATGCGGGAACTGGTGAAAGATCTTGAAAATATGCAGGGCGACCTGGCACAGAATTATCAAACTATACCGGTAGTTTATGGGGAAAAATGGAGTAAATTCTTCCTTTCCTTGCTAAGCATCCTTGCTGTAGTTCCTACCTTACTTCTCATCACCAGGTTTGATACAGGTTATATGAATTATTATTTCTATTCTTCCCTTGTTTTATTGGTGTTCTTTGTGTTATTTCTATATTTCAGTAAGGCTAAATGGCAATACCTTTTATTGCATAATATTCTTAAGTTGATAATTGTAGCCGGAGTTTTTAGTATTCTGCTTATCGACCTTCGCGAGGTACTTAGCCGGGTGTTTTAAGCTTCCTTCCTTTCATTAATATTATTCTTTTTATAATTTAGTTAATCTGTACTTATACAGTACCTTTGCAAAAAATAAGCGATATGAGCAGAAATGATAAATCTTCAGGTGGAAAATTCAGCGGAAGACAAGGTGGAGGGCAACGAAAGAAATCTTATACCCGGGGGAATGCCCCTATAAAAAAGGGGGGAGACAAATCTTCAGCAAAACCCACTTCAGCTAAATCTACCGGAAAGACTGAGGGAATCAGGCTCAATAAGTACATTGCGAATTCGGGGATCTGTTCCCGTCGTGATGCCGATATCTATATTTCTTCCGGAAATGTTACGGTTAACGGGAAAGTTATTACCGAGATGGGTTACAAAGTAAAACTAACCGATGAGGTAAAGTTTGACGGTAGGACCCTTAATCCTGAAAAACCCGAATATTTCTTGCTGAATAAGCCGAAAGGAGTTTACGTGACCGGAAGCCTAGAAAAAGGTGGGAAAACCGTAATGGAGCTTATGGCTAAGGCTACCAAAGCAAAACTTGATCCTGTAGGGAAACTTGATACCCAGGCAATGGGATTGTTGCTCTTTACCAACGATGGTACTCTTGCTAAGAAACTTGGGAAACCCAAAAACGGAATAAGGCAGATCTATCATATAAGTCTTACCAAACCCCTCTCCCCAGAGCATCTCGAAAAAATTAAAACGGGGGTGACTCTTGAAGATGGCAAAGTTAAGGTGCAGGATGTTAGTTATATTGCCGACAGGCCCAGAAATGAAGTAGGTCTTGAAACCAACTCCACCAAAAATCACGTAATCCAGAGATTATTTAAAAGTATGGGTTATGAAGTGGAGAAATTAGATCGCGTTGTCTTTGGCGGGCTAACCAAAAAAGACCTGCCCAGAGGACGTTTTAGAAGGCTTACAGACCAGGAAGTTATTAATTTGGGGATGCTTTAAAAAAAGTAATTCCGTATTAAGTTTTTTAATATTTTTGACCCGGATTTTCAATAGAGAATCCGGGTTTTTAATTTTTTAAACCTTCTAATGTACAAGCATAATTGACAAACAATTTTCGTCATTACTTCGGAAGCCTTCCGGCTTTTCAGGGCTATTCTAAATTGGGCCGAATTTCAGGCTTAAAAATATTATCTGGAAAATTCATCTTAACAAACTTTTACCAATCAAATCTTTTGATGTGCTAATATTATCCCTAATTTTTACCTTTAAAACTCTTAAACTACTCCATTGAATACTAAATACAGCGATCTAATAGACCAAACCTACTACTTTCCCCAGGAAGAATTTACTCTGGACGATAACGAGCTAAAGTTTCACGGAATTGACCTTATGGAACTTGTGCAAAAATACGGGGCTCCTCTTAAATTTAATTACCTGCCAAAAATTTCAGATAATATCCAAAGAGCTAAAAAATGGTTTGCCGGTGCTATTGAGAAACATAATTACAAGGGCTCCTATAATTATTGTTACTGCACCAAAAGTTCCCATTTTGAGCACGTGTTGAACGAAGCTTTGAAAAATGATATTCATATCGAGACTTCCTCAGCCTTTGATATCAATATCGTTGAGAATTTAAAGGCTAAAGGGAAGATCACTAACGATACTTACGTGCTTTGCAACGGTTTTAAACGCGATCAATATATTGAGAATATCGCCCGTTTACTTAATAACGGACACAAAAACTGCATCCCTATTATTGATAACTACGAGGAAATCGATCTCTTATCTCAAAGCATAGAAGGGAAATATCCAATAGGAATTAGAATAGCCTCGGAAGAGGAACCAAAATTCGAATTCTATACCTCCAGGTTGGGGATAGGTTACAAAAATATCGTACCATTTTACAACCGAAAAATAAAGGAAAACAAGCAAGTGGAACTTAAGATGTTGCACTTCTTTATAAATACCGGAATACGCGATACCGCTTATTACTGGAACGAATTGATTAAGTGTTTAAAAGTTTATGTTGCCCTAAAAAGGGTCTGTCCAACTTTGGATAGTTTAAATATTGGGGGAGGATTTCCTGTAAAGAATTCCCTGCATTTTGAATATGATTATGAGTATATGGTAGATGAGATCATCAACCAGATAAAACTTGTTTGTGAAGATGCAGAGGTGGATGTGCCAAATATTTTCACCGAATTTGGAAGCTTTACCGTTGGGGAAAGCGGTGGCGCGATCTACGAGATTCTTTACCAAAAACAACAAAACGACCGGGAAAAGTGGAATATGATTAATTCATCATTTATAACCACCCTGCCTGATACCTGGGCGATAAGTAAGAAGTTCGTGATGCTGGCGATAAATCGCTGGAATGAGGAGTATGAAAGGGTTTTACTGGGCGGATTAACCTGCGATAGTGATGATTATTACAATTCAGAACAGAACGTAAACGCGATCTATCTTCCGAAGTATAAAAAAGAAAAACCGCTTTATATCGGGTTCTTTAATACCGGGGCCTACCAGGAAACTATTGGTGGATACGGGGGTTTGCATCACTGCCTGATCCCACAACCTAAACATATCCTCATTGATAAAGATGAAAACGGGAATATCACGACCGAGTTGTTCAGCGAACAGCAGAATGCAGAAGATATGCTGAAAATTCTTGGTTATAAGAATGGCAATTAAAATTTTTATAACTTTATACAACTAACTCTTATTCAATTAACTTTTAAAATGAACAAAAAGAATTACGCCGGAATACCAGATAAGTACTCCCGTATAGACGATGCTAAAGTGGTACTAATTCCTGTTCCTTACGATGGAACAAGTTCCTGGCAAAAAGGGGCCGATAAAGGTCCGGAAGCTTTTTTGGAAGCCTCAGAAAATATGGAACTTTATGACATTGAAACTAGAAGTGAGGTTTACAAAAAAGGGGTTTATTTAGCTCCACCTGTTACCGAAAACTCTTCTCCTGAAAAAATGGTGGAAGCAGTGCACAAAACTGTGAAGAACTATATTAAACAGGAAAAATTCGTAACTATTTTTGGGGGAGAGCATTCTGTTTCCATAGGTACCATTCGTGCTTTTAATGAAAGCTTTGAAGATCTTACCGTAGTGCAACTCGATGCTCATGCCGATCTTCGACCGGAATACGAGGGTTCATCCTGTAATCATGCCTGTGCTGTACATGAGGCCAGTAAAAAGACAAACCTGGTACAGGTAGGAATTAGGTCTATGGATGGTTCAGAAGTAGAGCATATGGATGAGAACCAGGTGTATTTTGCCCATGATCTTTACGAAGATTGGATGGAAGACGCTATTGGGCAGATGACCCCCAATGTTTTTATCACCATAGATCTGGATGCGTTCGATCCCTCTATCCTGCCTTCTACAGGAACACCGGAACCCGGTGGACTTTTCTGGTATGAAACCCTGGAATTTCTTAAGTTGATGTTCAAAAAGAAAAATGTAGTAGGTTTTGATATCGTGGAACTTTGTCCAAATGAAAATGAGAAATCATCTGATTTTCTTGCGGCTAAACTTTACTACAAAATGTTAAGCTACAAATTCAAATATTTAAATCATAACGACGAAGACGAAGATGAATAAAGGAGCGATTTCGCAATTCATAGAAAAATATTATTTACACTTTAACTCTGCCGCTTTGGTAGATGCTGCCAAAGATTACGAAAAGCAGCTGCAGGGCGGTTCAAAAATGTTGGTTTCGCTGGCCGGAGCAATGAGCACCGCCGAGATTGGTAAAATTTTCGCCGAGATGATTCGCCGGGATAAAGTGCATATTGTTTCCTGTACCGGGGCCAACCTGGAAGAAGATGTGATGAACCTCGTGGCGCATTCGCATTACAAACGTGTCCCTAATTACCGTGATCTTACTCCGCAAGAAGAGTGGGATTTACTGGAAAAAGGCCTTAACCGGGTAACCGATACCTGTATTCCCGAAGAAGAAGCCTTCAGAAGAATTCAGCATAAAATAGTTGAGATCTGGAAAGAGGCTGAGGCTAAAGGAGAACGTTATTTTCCACACGAGTTCCTTTACAAATTATTGCTTTCGGGAGCTTTAGAAGAACATTACGAGATTGATATCAAGGATTCCTGGATGTATGCCGCGGCAGAGAAGAATTTGCCGATGGTAGTTCCCGGTTGGGAAGACAGTACCCTGGGGAATATTTTTGCTTCCTATGTGTTAAAAGGAGAACTTAAAGCAAGTACCATGAAGTCTGGAATTGAATATATGACCTTCCTTGCCGATTGGTATACCGATAATTCTAAAGATGGAATTGGTTTCTTCCAGATAGGAGGAGGAATAGCCGGAGATTTCCCTATTTGCGTGGTACCTATGTTATACCAGGACATGGAACGAACCGATACGCCTTTCTGGAGTTATTTCTGCCAGATATCTGATTCAACCACCAGCTACGGTTCTTATTCGGGAGCTGTACCTAATGAAAAGATCACCTGGGGAAAACTCGATATTAACACCCCTAAGCATATTATAGAAAGTGACGCCACAATTGTAGCCCCTTTGATATTTGCTTACTTACTGGATATGTAAAAACGAATTTGAAAATAAAGAAAAGGAGCCTGCAGGTTAAATTGCAGGCTTTTTTGTTTTGAATTCATTTTTGTAGATCTCATAAATCAAAAAAGCATAAACGAATATATATTCTAAGGCGAGAAGCCAGTAATTTTCTTTAAAACCGGAATTGGAATAGGTAAAGTAACTTAGGAAAACCACTGAAGTCCATAAAATCATAAAACGATACTTAGTAAAAACTGATAGCAATAATGGTGTGGCCAGATACCAGGGATGTATGGTAGTAGAAAGGAAAAAGTAAGTGCTTATGCCTAAAAGCATCGAAACTATTATAGCGCTCATAGAATTATTTCTTTTGAAGAAGGCAAGGCCCATTATGATAAGAAGGGTTAAAACAGGCAGAATCTTTCCGGCAGTGGCGATAATGTTATAACCTTTAAGCTCAAAACCAATCCAGCGAATCAGGTAATAAACGCTGGCATTAAATTCGAATTTCTGAAACCATAGCCCAAGGCTCCTGGAAAAATTTGAGATGACTTCCGAAGAGAGGAGGGGTAGGAAGGAGACAACCACCGTTGCTCCCACCACCAAATAATATAAAGCCAATTTTGTGAAGTTTAAACCATTATTTTTTCTGAAAAAATTCCATATCAAAGGCAAAAAGATAAGGGGCAGCAGCTTTACCGAAACCGAAATCCCAAGTAAAATTGAACTCAGCTGCCATTTTTTTTGCTGAAGCAAATACAGAGACCAGACCAGGAAAAACAACATTACGCCTTCAAAATGCAGGTTTCCGGTGAGTTCTATAATGATTAAGGGGTTGAGGATATACCAGAAGATTCTATGTGGGGGAAGGCTAAGATTGAGCAGGAGTTTTCTTCCGAAGAAAAGTGTTCCCAGATCCGCAAAAATGATTAAAATACGCATTATTAATACCGATCCCAAGATGGAATTTCCGCCTAAAAGAACCGAAACGGCAAATAAAAATTGATTCACAGGTGGGTAACTGGTGTAATTTCCCTGGCTAAGATTTCCCATCCCCTGATAAAGTCTGGACCAAAAACCCTGGAAATTTTCAATTAATTCAGATGGTTTGTATAAATAAGGATTGATTCCCTCCAGGATTAATTTTCCGTCCCAAATAAAGCGATAGAAATCCTGAGAGAGGTTTGGCATAGCCAGAAGAAAGATAAGTCTGTATAGAAGCGCTAAGCCTGCCAGAAACCAAAAGTCTGTCTTTTTAAGCTGGATTAGTTTGAGGCTTATAAAGAACAGGCCTCCGTATAGTCCGATAAGTTTTATAAAATCTGCTCGATCGAGGTTATAGGCAAAAGAGAAATAAAAAGCGATGCCGGTAAAGGCAATAAGAATACTGAAGCGGTGGTTTTGGAAAAACTCCTTCATGCTTCTGAAAACTAAGTTCGAATTGTTTTAAAAACCACAAAACCAAAACCAATAAAAAGCATCAAATGGAAAATAGCCAGGCTAAAATCCTTCAGTAAAAAAGCGCTGTAAAGCCCAAATCCAAAATAAAGCCAAAGCCCAAATTCCAAAAGTAATTGCGGACTTAGCGTTTGGCTTAGATATTTATTTTTTCTCCAATTCTGGTTCGTTGAATTAATATTGAATTTTGGCGTTCTGATAAATTCAGATTTTTTCCCAAAATGGCCTTCCAGCACGGCAATAGAATTATGAAGGGAAAATCCCATTACCACCGAGAAAAAACTAAAAAACATTCCTGTAAATTTCAGAAAGCTTTTAAAGCCGCTTCCCTGAACCCTCTTCCAGGCCACAAAATAGCATAAGAAAAAAATGATTGTACTAAGTAGAAAAACTCCCAGCCAGTTAAAATACCAACCTAATTGTGCATGCTGACTTTTTATATATAAAATCGGTACGCTTAAAATTGCCAGTAGCAGTACGATTAAAAACATACTGGAATTAAGCAAATGGAAGAATCCGTGGAATTTTGTGCTAAAGGGAACCGATTTGTCTCTTAGTAGTTTTCTGTAATTTTTTTTAAAGTTTTCGGCTGCCCCTTTATTCCAGCGAAATTGCTGGGATTTTGCAGCACTAATTGCCACCGGGAGCTCGGCCGGGGTTTCAACATCCTCCAGGTATTTGAACTTCCACTTTTTGAGTTGGGCGCGGTAACTTAAGTCGAGATCTTCGGTTAGAGTATCACCGCTCCAGTTGCCAGCATCCAGAATACATTCTTTGCGCCAGATGCCCGCCGTACCATTAAAATTGATAAAATGTCTACCGAAATTCCTTCCTGTTTGTTCCAAAATAAAATGAAAATCGAGCGCAAAGGCCTGAATTTTAGTTAACCAGGAATAATCTCTATTGATATGGGCCCATCGGGTTTGCACCACACCAATTTCAGTATCTTTAAAGTAGGGGACAGTTTGCAAAAGCCAGTCTTTTTTCGGTAAAAAATCAGAATCGAAAATAGCGATAAGCTCACCTTTGGCAATCTTAAGCCCTTCTCTTAGGGCTCCAGCCTTAAATCCCGTTCTGGACTCCCTGCGTATATGTTTGATGTCAAAACCTGCCTCTTTTAAAACGGAAACTCTTTCAGCGATCAAGGCTACCGATTCATCGGTAGAATCGTCCAGGACCTGTATCTCCAGCCTGTCTTTTTGGTATTCAATTGCGGAAATATTATCCAGCAGGCGCTTCACAACGTAAAGCTCATTATAAAGCGGTAACTGTATGGTTACTTGTGGGATTTGGGTTCTATCGCTGAGGTCAAATTTCTTAGCCGTATCGGCTTGTTTTTTGGCTTTTAGGTAATTCAGTAATAATTGGAGCTGGGAAAGGCTGTAGATGAAAATAATTAGTAAAGCGAGGGAATATAATATGAGAATTGCCAAATCCATTATTTAAAACTGTATTTAAGGATCCAGCCCAGGATCTTTACTCCTGCAAAGATAGCACCTTTCACGGTGCCGGAAACTTTTGAGGTGCCAATGCGGTTTTTATAATTCACGGGTACTTCAGTGTAGGTGAGGTTTTTTTTAAGCGCTTTCAATTGCATTTCTACGGTCCAGCCGTAGGTTTTATCCTCCATTTGGAGGGCGAGTAATTTCTCATACTTAATCGCTCTAAAAGGTCCCAGGTCTGTAAACCTTGCACCGAAAAACAGTTTCATCAAGGAGGTGGCAAGCCAATTTCCGAAGATCTGTGGGCCGGTCATGGAACCTTTTTCCCGAAGTTCCTTCAACCTTGTCCCGATTACAAGGTCAACATCCCTTTCTATAATAGGAGTCACAATTTTAGTTAGTTCTTCAGGATAATCACTGTAATCTCCATCTAGAAAAACAATAATATTTGGTTTGGGATCCTGTTTTGCGATGTAATCCATCCCTTTAAGGCAGGCATAGCCATAACCTTTTCTTTTTTCTGATAGTACCGTGGCCCCGGCAGCACGGGCATTTTTCTTTGTGTCATCGGTAGAATTGTTACTCACCACGATGACTTCCTGAACGATTTCTGGAATTTCAGCAACGACTTTTCCTATGGAAGCTTCTTCGTTATAGGCAGGGATGATGACTTTTATAATTTGGGCCATAGGTCTATTTCTATGGGGCAAATATAAGTTTGACCTGGGGTTTCCCCTAAAAAATAGAAAATAAAAAAGCCCCGGAAATACCGGGGCTTTTAAAGGTTGGTTAGTTAGTACTCTAAGTTGGAATTAATTTTCTTCCTCCATAGTTTCTTCTTCATCCATTTCGGTTTCCTGGGTTTCTCCGTTAGATTCTATAATGGTGAATTCACTTCTACGGTTTACAGCATACTGCTCGTTAGTACAACCTGTAGGTTGAGTACAATCGTTAAGCGGCTTGCTTTCGCCATATCCTTTAGAAGTTAATCTGCTACGGTCAATTCCGTTTTCAACAAGATATTCCAGGGTTGAAGCTGCACGTCTTTCAGAAAGTCCCATATTATATTGATCGGAACCTCTGGCATCAGCGTGAGAACCTATCTCAATATTGATGGAAGGATATTTGTTCATAATATCTACAACTTTATTAAGAGTTGGTTTAGACTCTTCTTTGATAGTCGCTTTGTCGAAATCAAAGTAAATATTTCCAACATCTCTTAGTTGTTGTCTTCCCGTTTCTACGTTAGTCTCCCTGTCGTCGAATTCAACTACCGGAGGCTCATAATCTTCGCGGTTGAAAAGGTAAAGGTTGTCTGTCCCTCTTCGGTTAGAGGCAAAATAACCTTCTTCGTCGCCTTCTTTAATTACGAAGGCAAAGTCATCACGATTTGAGTTTACGCTAGCTCCAAGGTTTTGAGCTTCAGAGAAATCTCCTTCACTTCTGAAAACATCCAGGTTTCCATATCCCTGGTGTCCATCTGAAGCGAAATAAAGAACATTCTCTTCACTAATGTATGGAAATTGCTCACGCTGCGGAGTATTAACTCCTGTTCCAAGATTTTGTGGTGTTCCATAAGTCCCATCTTCATTAATATCTACTACATAGATATCGAAAGAACCTTCAGAGCCTGGCATATCACTGGCAAAGTAAAGCTTACTTCCATCGGCATTAAGGCTTGGGTGCTCTGTAGAGTACTCATCGCTGGTAAATGGAAGAGCTTCAATGTTGGTCCAGGTTCCATCTATAAGTTCAGCTCGGTAAAGTTTAATGTGCGCTACTCTAACACCTTCTTCGTTTTTAACTCTTTTTTCGCTGGTACGATCAAAGTACATAACATCGGCATCCTGGTTAAAGGTTGCAGAGCTCTCGTGGGAATCGGTGTTGATCTCGTCAGAAAATAGAAGGATATCAACTAATTCACCTTCGTCAGTCATCTCAGCGCTGTAAAGGTCTAGAGTTGGCTTTTTATTCCACGGATAAATAGGACGCTCCTGATTTCTGGTAGAAGCGAAAACTATACGGTCTCCCATATAAGCTATACCGAAATCTGCAGCAGCACTATTATTCATGACCTGATCTGTGGTGTAAACGTGAGGCACGATAGTATCGAGTTCTCTCTGAAATTCGTCAAAATTAACATCGTTTCCAGTGAATTCACTCATGTGCTCATCGGCTTCTTCGTGTTCACCTACCCCTCTTAGAGCGTGAGCAAACCTGAAACGGTATTCAGGAGCAACTTCAGCCTCGTGTCTCAGGAAAAGCACTCGATAAGTCGCAACTGCATCTTCCATTTGATTGGTATAGAAATAGGCATCTCCAAGGTTTTGTAAAACCTCCTGATTTTTATCTACAACCTGCTCATAAGCTTCTGCCGCATCAATAAGAGCCCTTTGAGCAAAAAGCTTATCGCCTTCTTTTATCTGGGAGCTCTGCCCAAAGGCAGTGATGCTTATCAGTAATAATAAAAGTGTACTATATATATTTTTCATGTCTTGCTGTTTTTAGAAGAATCTAGGTGATTTGTCGTATCCTTTTGTAAGGCCGAAGAGGTCGATGTCCCATAATAACATAACCTCGTGGGTTCCTCCCACATTATACCCCAGAAAATCTGAAGTAAAATGATCGTAGGCATAACCAACCCTTAAGGCAGGGGTGATCTTGAAGTTCACCAGTCCTGTAATGGTTTCGTTAAACCTGTACCCGATTCCTGCTTCCAGTCTGTCATAAAGAAGAACATTGGCAGTAACATCTACCGCTAAAGGTGCACCTTGTACCGCTCTAGCCATAAATGCAGGCTTTAAGCGTACATCCTGGCTGATATCAAATACGTATCCACCAGTGAGGTAGTAGTGTATTTCTTCTTTACCCAAGGCTCGAAGGCCTTGTTCGTTTTCGATGTATTTTGAAGTAAAGAGGTTTGGGGCAGAGGCACCTAAGTAATAGTTGTCTCCAAACCAAAATGCTCCAACTCCAAAAACAGGAAATACTTCATTTACGTTTTGTATAGCACGATCTCCCGGATCCACTACATTAAGACCGGTTAGGTTGGCATCATAGGTAGATAATCCACCTTTAATACCAAATGAGATCTTGCTGGATTCTCCTGCTGGTAGAACATAAGCGAAATCGGCGGTGATATTGTTTTCTTTTACAATTCCACCAATCTCATCGTGTACTACGGTTAGGCCAAGTTCTACCCGTTCACTTACGGGAGTATGAGCGAAGAAGCTGAAGGTGCTTGGCGCACCCTCAACATCCTGCCATTGAGATCTGTAAATACCACCAAGGTTTAACATCCCTGGATCATCGGTAGCATAGCCCGGGTTAATGACACTCATATTATACATATACTGAGTGAACATTGGGTCTTGCTGAGACATACCTTTTATAGAAAAAAGGATAATGCCTGTGAATATTAGATATTTTGTTATAGTTATTTTCATTTCTTTCTAGTGTTTATCCTTTTGATTATCTACTCAAGTAAACTTTACCTTGTTTTGGTTCAGTGCTTCCATCGTTAAAATCAATCACGTAGAAGTATACACCTACAGGTAACACATCGTCTCCAAAGGAACCAGATTGGTTAGAAGTTCCATCCCAAGCAGGAGTGGAAGCATTCCCTTTGTAAATTACATTACCCCATCGGTTAAAGATCTCAATAGAATAGTTTGGATACTCATTAGTGATATTTTTAATAATGAAAGTATCGTTTTTAGCGTCATTGTTTGGTGTGATTATCTCAGGATAAACGATAGGACAATTCTCTACAGATACAGTTACTACAAGTCTTTCTGTGCTTTCACAACCAGTTTCTCCGGTTAGCGTAGCATAGTAAGTTCCTGAAGTTAAGGTAGTAGAAGTTCCCAGTGCGTTGGTACCATCTTCTGAATCATACCAGGTGATTTCACCACTTTCTACGATTTCCGCATTAAGATCGGCAATAGTAGGATTATCGGCATCACAGAACTCAAGGTTTGTTGAGCTAATTGTTGGTGCCGGTGAATCATTAACAGTTACTGTAACTTCAGTAGCTTCAGATTCACATCCGTTTTCAGAAGTAACAGTTAAGTAGTAAGCACCGTCAACCAGCATATCCTCGTCCATCACCATAGTGGTAAGTTCATCATCAGCATACCAGGTTTGTCCTTCTGCCATTGGCAGGTCGGCACCTGTCGCCATTTCGATCGCACAGAAAGCATCCAATTCAGGAGCTGCCGGAGCGTCTGGTACTTCGTTTACAGTAATGGTTAGGGTTGAAGTTGCTACGCCACATTCGTTGATTGGCTCAACGGTGTAGGTCACATCGTAAGATCCTGCACCCATTGCGCTGGCATCGAACATTCCGTCTACTAGAACTTCATCATTGTAAGTGAATTCACCTTCTGCTGAAGCCTCTGCAGCAAGGAAATTATATAGGTCTTGTTCTCCGTCTGTAGTACAGAAGTTTGCAGTCATATCTTCCCCTGCAGTTACTGTTTCTAAAACTGTTATAGTGAAAGTAGCTGAAGCTTCTCCTGTAACACATGGGGAGGTTTCATCTAAAGTATACGTTACTTCAAATTCTCCAGCACCAGTGGTAGAAGGACTGAACATTCCGTCCTCATAACCTTCGAAGTAACCGTTGGTATCGGCACCTTCAGGTAAGAAAAAGAACAGGTCCTGATCGTCATCTATGGAACAAAGCGTTACATCATCGATCGGGTCGATTTCAGCAGGAATTGATTCGTAAACGGTTACAGTTAATTCTGCTGAATCAGAACATTCACCCTCGCTAATGGTATATGTAGTAGTAAAATCACCGATTTCACTTTCATTATTATACCAGTTAACTAATTCCTGGATACTTGGGCTGAAAGTACCATCTCTGGAAACTCCTTCATCAAGCATATTCAAATAGTAATCTCTAACAGAAGTAGAATTAGGGAACATTCCATTTTCAATGTTTGCATTACAAATGGAAGTAGACTTGTCGGCTCCTGCATTTAGGTCTCCGATAATATTAACTGTGAATTCAACTGATTCGTCTCCGGTCACACAATCAACAGTTTCATCAACTACATAGGTGTAAGTGAAAACTCCTTCTCCTAATTCAGAAGTATTAATTGTTCCATCAAAGTCTTCGAAGTAGCCATTTGGATTAGCATCCTCGCTTAGGTAGTCTCTGAGATCGAAATCACCTTGTGAAACACAGAATGTCAATTCAACATCCTCACCCGCTTCTGCTTCCTCAAGATTGTTGATAGTCAGGGAAATAGTAGCTGAATCTGCACAGTTTTCATTGGTCACTGTATAAGTGGTTTCAAAAGTGGCGCTTGGCGAATCTGGTGCTTGAACATATGCGTATACATCCGCTGCCAGGCTTAAAAGTGCCGGATCAAAATCACCATCCTGATCTACTCCTTCAACATCTACGATAGAATTAAACCAATCGATGGCTGCTTGTGGGTCTTCGATCATTTCTGCGGCTTCAGTGATGCAAAGCGTTTCTGAAAAATCATCTCCTGCAAATGGAGCTTCAAAAACCTCAATGCTGAATGCTGCAGTATCAGTGTCTTCAACACAGGCATTTGATGGATCAACCACATAATTGAAATTATATGTACCTGCTCCCAGTTCAGATGGGCTAAAGTTTCCATCCTCATATCCTTCGAAATAACCATCAGGATTTGCATCGTCACTTAAGAAAGAGAATAAGTTTTTGTCTTCTTCATTGGAGCAGAAAGTAGTGGAAAAATCGTCTCCGGCTTCTGCCTTAATTTCACCCTGAACATTTACAGTTACAAGAACTGAATCTTCACAATCTCCGGTTCCTAAAGTATAGGTAGTTTGATACTCACCAATTTTAGACTCCGCATTATTGTACTGATCTCTAATTTCTTCCATTGATGGCTCAAAAGTTCCATTTGAGCTATAGTTTGGAATTAAACTAGCAAAATAGTTTGTGATTGTAGACAGGTTATAAGTTGGCTGCAAATCAGAAACACAGAGGCTAGCTGTAATTGGATCTCCTAATTCTCTGCCTTCAAGAACAAAAATCTGGAAGGTTGTAAAATCAGAATCGCCTTCGGTTACACAATCTGCCGAATCATTTACAGTATAAGTAATGGTATAACCATCTTCTTCATTTACTCCAATTGAAGGATCGAACATATTACCTTCAACTCCCTGTCCAGTAAATGTTCCGCCGGTCATGGCATCAGTACCAATAAGGAAGTCATTTAAATCTACCATCTCATCTCCCACACAAACTTCCTGGTTTGGAATAGTGCCAGCATTAGCATCCTGTGTGTCATTGATGGTGATGCTGAAGTTTGAAACATCAGTTCCACAAAAATCCTGAGGATCTCCTACTGTGTAGGTGCCTTCTAATAATAATGAAGGACCTCTCTCAGTATTCCCATAATAAGCTGCTAATTGACCAGCCAAAATATTTACATCAGGATTAAAAGTACCATCGATATCTCCATCCCAGTTGAAATATTCGAATACTTCAAGAAGGGTTGCTTCAGGATTTTGGGGATTGTAATTTTCTACAAATGTAGCTACTTCAGAAATACAGATTGATTCCTCAATATCCACACCGGCATTTGGCCCCTGAATAACCTCAATGGTGAATGTAGTTTCTTCAGAACCTTCAACACAGAAAATAGATTCATCTACGGTATAGGTGATATCATGAGTTCCAGGTCCGGCAGTAGAAGGATCAAACATATTTTCACTTACTCCTGTTCCCGAAAAAGTTCCGCCTTCAGTGGCATTTGAATCAGTGTTAGTTAAACTAGTAAGTTCAATAGGTTCTTCATTAGTACAAAAGTCTTCGATATTATCAAAGGAACCAGCATTGGCAGTTTCACCTTCAATTATAGTATAACTTAAGACTATAGAATCTGAACACCCATTATCCAGAGCCACTGTATAAGTTGTCTCAAATGTTTGGAAGTTATTCTGGTTATATGCCGAAACGATTTCGTTTATCGTCATATTGGTAAAAGTTCCGCCAGTTGGTGCTCCCGGAATTAGTTCCATATAAAGGTCAATCACATCCTGAGGTACACTATTAACTAAGCCAGGGATTTCTGCATTACATAAAGGAACGTCAGTAACTCCAGATTCAAGAGCGTATTGTTGTAAGTTTGGGCTTTCTAATACTGTGAATTCAAATTCAGCCGTATCTGAGCAACTTCCAGTCCCTGCGGTGTAAGTAGAATTAAAAGGTCCTTCTGATCCATCTTGAATATCTCCGGTGATTTGTGTGATATTAGAGAAAGTCCCTTCATCTACATCTTCACTTAGCAATGAGGTTAGGTAATCTTCCACTTCCTGCTCTGTCACATCAGTTGAAAGGCACACCTCATTGCCTTCAGTGTTATCTTCTCCAGCATCATAACTTTCCAAAACCTCAAATTCAATTACTATATCATCTTCACAACCTTCTTGTGTTACAAAAGTAGCTGTAGTTGTAAAAGTTTGATAAAAATCACCTTGGTAATCATTATAAATCTCTTGAGGTGTTGGATCAAAAGAAACGTTTTCGTATTCAAAATCAATTTCATCTATAAAACTTAATAAAATTTCATTTGCGGTTTCACTAGGATCATCAATACGTGCATCAAGATCTGCCTTACAAATGGTATTGCCTAAACTGTCAGGACCTGCATCGAAGGTGATTACGGTTACTGTAACAGGGGTTCTGAAAGGATTATCTTCGGAATCAAGTCCAGAAGGGGTTTCACAAGGAGGCAAAGGGCTATCACTATCATTTACTACCTGAGCAGCATAGTAAGTTTGACCGTTGATTAATTCAGTGTTTTCTGATAAAGGTTCATTCGCATTTAGAGAACGATACCATCTAATTGCCTGGGTGTTTTCATAAGTTCCAGTGGCCTCTAGGTCAGCTACCGTTGCTCCCTCACATAAAGCCTGAGGTGAAGTGGCAGTAGGACCCTCTATACTGGTTGGGTTGAATCTTACCGCAGTTCTTAAAGATGGACAACCGCTACCTGTTGTGCTGGTATAAACCTGTCCCACAAAGTAGCTTTCACCAGCAGTAAGCGGGCCTGTATAGGGTGTCTCACCAAATTCGGATTCGTAAACTTCAAGATCGTATCCAGTATCATTTACAAAAAGGCCTTCCAGATCTCCGGCACTAAAACCTTCTGATGCACAGGTGGTAAACTCAAAACCAGATACTCTGGAGTTTGTGATAAGGTTCAGAGGTCGATCTTGGCTATTTACGGTTACCTCAACGGCAACTCTGTCGCAATTTTCTGAAGTAGACCCTACATAATAAGTGTCAGTCGCCAATATTTCATCATCAGGAATTGGCTGGGTGTCATTTACAGAATCATCTGTCTGGAAAATTGCGGGATCAGTGCCGCCAGAATACTGAATATCAGCAACTGTAGATAGGTAGCATAAGGTCTGTTGATTTCCAGGTTCAACATTATCCTCATCTGTTACCGTGGCGCAGTCTTGCCCAAACGAGGGCAAGGTTCCAATTAACATAATAAAGGCGAAAAGGAACCAATTTGTTCCCTCCCTCCCAAAAGTAAAATTTTGCATAGGCTAGGTGTTAATTTTAAATATTAGATTTAATCTGATTTAAGTAGCACAAATATTAAAATTATTTTTAACATTGGCCCTCTTATTGTATGCTAGTTTAACAATAATTAGCATTTATAGGTCGTTTTATGAAGTTGTTAGATTTTCGGGACTTCAAATTATTTCAATATTGTACTAAAATTAAGAAAATTTTAATATATGGGTAGGTTTTTTATAGGATTTTTTATTGCATTCATCGTAGTTGCCCCTTTGGCCCAGGCTCAAAATACTTTTGAGGAGGGTGTTGAGTTGCTTGAAAATGGTAAAATTCAGCAAGCAAAAATTGTTTTCTCTGAATATGAGGATAAAGAAGAAGCCATCGATTATTTAGGCGATATCGCCAGTTTTAATAAGAATTGGGATATAGCTATTGAATATTACCGTGAGCTAGTTGATAGAAAACCAGATTCGGCCGAATACCATTTTAAATTAGGAGGTGCACTTGGGATGAAAGCCCTCGAAGGCTCCAAATTCCAGGCAGCCCTATTGGTTAATGAGTTAAAGAAATCTTTGTTAACCGCGGCCGAACTTGATCCTCAACATGCCGAGGTTAGACGCGCTCTGGTAGAGTTTTATATGCAAATACCTTCTATTATTGGGGGAGGAAAAAACCCGGCAATGGAATACGTACAGGAGCTGGAGGATATCAATAAGATAGATGCTCATCTGGCCAAAGCACATATCTTTAAAATTGAGGAGGAGCCGGAAGCGCTTCAGGAGGAAATTGAGAGAGCTATTAAAGTTGCGGTAAATAATCCTGATTTGATCACCAGAAATCAGGTCAATTTTGAATTAGGGGAAAGAGCGGCGGTTCTAAATATTTCTCCCGACGAGGCTTCAGAATTTCTTGAAAGATATATTGCAAATTACGGATACAAAGATCTTAAATCCCCGGCCTTTGCTTATTTGCACCTGGCCCGTATTAAGGCTTCTCAAAATAACAGGTCAGAAGCTCTTAAAAATATCAACCTGGCTATTGATTATAAGCTTATTTTTCCTGAGGCTGAAAAAGAAAAGATGCGTATTCTTCAAATGTAAATTCCCCTTATTCTTCAGGCTTAAATAGTATATTTGCAGAAAATTTCAGCTTTATGAACCTGCACTTTATCGCGATTGGTGGGAGTGCAATGCACAAACTTGCCATTGCCCTACAGAATATAGGATATCAAATTAACGGAAGCGATGATGCTATTTCCGGCCCCTCGAAGATGGCTCTGGAAAAACACCAGCTTTATCCCAAAGAATTAGGCTGGTTTCCGGAAAAGATAGATACAAATTTAGATGCCGTAGTTCTTGGAGAAAAAGTCCAAGCCGATAACCCCGAATTAAAACTTGCTGAGGAACTCGGTTTAAATATATATTCCTATTCCCAGCTTTTGTTTGAAGTAACACGGGATAAAACCCGGGTGGTTATCGCAGGGAGTCAAAGTAAGAACACGCTCACCGCCATGGTTCATCATGTGATGCAGTATCACGGGAAAGAGGTGGATTATATGCTTGAGACACAGGTTTCGGGTTTTGATAACACCTTGAACCTTACTAAAGAAAATGATTTTATTGTGATTGAAGGTGATGAAACTTTTGTCTCCTCGATTGATCATCGACCTAAATTTCACCTTTACCAGCCCAATATTGCCCTTCTCAGCGGAATTGCCAGAGAGAATATTAATGATTTTTCAACTTTAGAGAATTATGTAGATCAGTTTAAGGTTTTTATTAATTCCATAGTAAATGGCGGAATCCTGGTTTATAACGAAGCGGACGAAAAGGTAAAAGAACTCGCTGAAAATACCGAAAATCCAATCAGGAAACATCCATACTCCATTCCGGAATATCATATAGAAGATGATACTTTTATTCTGGATACTCCAGAAGGGGAAATGCCACTGGAGATTTCCGGAGAACATAATATGAATAATCTCGCCGGGGCAAAATGGATATGCCAGCATATGGGCATTGATGAAGATGATTTCTATGAAGCGATCATCGATTTTAAGGCTGCTGTTCGATAGTAAATCTTAAGTAATTCAATTTCAGTCTTTTCGTTAGGGATTTAAAAGTATTTTTTATCTTTAACAGGCGATGGAAAACGAACAGCGAATAAATTTCAGCATTAAGCAATGGGCCGAGGACGATCGTCCCCGGGAAAAATTACTTCAAAAAGGCAAATTAAGCCTTAGTGATGCTGAGTTAATTGCTATTCTTATCGGTTCGGGCAGTCCTAACGAAAGTGCTGTGCAACTAAGCAAACGCATTCTTGCCTCGGGAAAAAATAATTTAAGCGAATTGGGAAAGCTTTCGGTACAACAGCTTTGTAAATTTAAGGGCGTAGGGCCTGCAAAAGCCGTAAGTATAATCGCAGCCTTAGAACTGGGTCGCCGTCGCCGCATCGAAGAAGCTCTGGAACGAAAAAAAATAAGCTCGAGCGCTTCAGTTTTTGAACTGATGCAACCGGTAATTGGAGAACTTCCACACGAAGAATTTTGGATTATTTATTTAAATAACTCCAATAAAGTAATTGAACAGCTTCAACTTAGTAAAGGCGGAATAACCGGCACTTTAGTAGATGTTCGTTTAACACTAAAAAAAGCCCTGGAACTCTCGGCTACATCGCTTATTCTGGTGCATAACCATCCTTCTGGTACGCTCCTGGCCAGTGAACCCGATAAACAACTCACTAGAAAATTAAAGACTGCAGCCCAAAGTCTGGATATTAAAGTGCTGGATCATGTAATTGTAACCGAAAACTCCTATTTTAGCTTTGCCGATGAAGGTGTGCTCTAAAACCCAGGAATGCTATTAATTTATACCCAGAAAATCACCCCCCGAATCATCTATATTTTTAAGCATATTTGCACAAATATGCTGGGGATTTCTATAAGGTTTACTTCAAAAATAGAAGAATTCATAGCGCATGATGGCATGAAGCTTTCCTACGGAAAACAGGCCCTTGGAAATGAACTTTTTATACAGAATACCGGTTTGTTGATGGAGCAGGGACTTTCTGAAGTAGAGATAAAAGTGCAGCCCTGGGGAGAAAGTATTTGTTTTTTTCCGGCTACTGAGAAAAGTGACCTGCCTTTTGACATTTTTGCCGCTTCCTTTTATTTACTGAGCAGATATGAAGAATATTTGCCCCACGTTAAGGACGAATACGGGCGTTTCCCAGCTTCTGAAAGTCTGGCAGAGCAAGAAGGTTTTCTTCAAAAGCCTGTGGTAGACATTTGGGCCTATAAATTCCGCGAAGTTCTGAAGCAACGCTTCCCCGATCTACAAGAGAAGAATCGTAATTTTTCTGTACAAAGTATTATTGCAGTAGAACATGCCTTTAGCTACCGGAATAAGGGCTTTGTAAGAAGCCTTGTTGGGATGTTAATGGACCTTGTAAAACTTCAGTTCGGGAAGGTCCTGGATAGGATACAGGTTTTACTGAGGCTCAAAAAAGATCCCTTCAATATTTTTGAAGACCTAATTCTACTTATAAAACAACACAATTTAAAGTTGATGTTTTTGTTTCAGCTTAGTGATTTTACGGTTCATGACCGCAATATTAATCCTAACAGGATGCCGCATAGATCGGTTATTAAATATGTGGCAGATTATACCAAAGTTGGTTTACTACTGGGATATTATGCGTTGGGGAACATCAAGACTCTAAGAAAGGAAAAACTCAGGCTGGAAGAAATTGTGCACTCCCCCCTGCAAGCTGTTTTGAATAGCAAATATAACCTCAGTCTCCCTGAACATTATAATAACTTAACCGAACTGGAAATTCCCGACGATTATTCTATGGGCTATCCAGAAGCTTACGGTTTTAGAGCCGGTACATGTACCCCGTTTTTGTTCTACGATATCAATACCGAAGTCACTACGCCTTTAAAAATTCATCCTTATGTTTTAAATTCAAATGTGCTGGAAAAGGAGTCAACCGGAAAAATGAAAAGTGAAATCGCTAAAATAATGCAGGACGTAAAATCGGTAGCAGGAAATTTTAATGCGATATTTAAAAATCAGGATTTTTCTGATTATTCAGATAAAGAATTATATTATTCCTTTCTAAAACAGATTCATGAAATTAAATGATATAGAACATATTTATTTTGATCTTGATCATACCCTTTGGGATTTCGATAGAAATTCTGCCCTTGCCTTTGAGCAGATGTTCAGCAAAAGAAAAATTTCTATAAGGATTGAAGATTTTCTTGAGGTATATGTGCCGGTGAATTACAAATACTGGGAATTATACCGGGATAACCGGGTGAGTAAGGAAGATTTGCGGATTGGACGACTGAAAGATAGTTTTGAACTGCTGAAAATGGAAACTTCAGACAGAACCATTGAAGAACTATCGGTAGAATATATAGAATTTTTACCCGAGAACAATCATTTGCTCGACGGAAGTGTGGAAATACTTAATTACCTTAAAGCTAATTATCAGCTTCATATTATCACCAATGGGTTTGAAGAAGTTCAGCATAAAAAGCTTCATAATTCTGGCATTAGTAAATATTTTGCTACCGTAACCACTTCAGAAGAAGCCGGTGTAAAAAAACCTCATTCCCTCATCTTCGAAACTGCCTTAAATAAAGCCAGCGCCCTACCTTCTAAAAGCCTTATGGTAGGTGATAATCTTATAGCCGATATAAAAGGCGCACAGGACTTTGGGATGAGCAGCATTTATTTTGATTATTACCGCAAGAAAGAAAAAATCGATGTAAGACAAATTCAAACGTTAAATGAACTAAGAGATTATCTTTAGTAATAATTGTTTGTTAATTTCGTTAGGAGGGAGTGCCCTCCATAACGAATGCTAATGTCTTTAATTCCGGTAACAAATAAATTTCTCCTGTGCCTTGCATTTTGTATGGTTCTAACCGGGTGTGTGAAGGATATTGATCTGGACCAGGCAGAGGAAATTAGTCTAAGCCCCGATATTGATGTAGACTTGCTTATTTATAATATTAGTGAAGATTATTTTTACCAATCTAAGAACAATGTTTTTCAGCCGGTAATTCGCGATACGGTTCGCCTGGAATTTCTTGACGACGATTACATTCAAAAGGATCTAACTGAGGTGGAATTTTACTTCAGGCATATCAATACTTTTCCGCAGCGTTTTTCTCATACAATCAAATTTCTTTCTAATGCTGGAAGAGAGCAGATTTTGATCCGGTATGAAGTGGCTCCTGGTAGTTTAAACAATCCTGTAGAGACAGAATATACTGAAGTCATTGAGGAGAACCGTATAAATTTGATCCGAAATTCGATTCAAATGGTAGTCGAACTGGAAGCTCATCCTAATTCAGAAGAATTTAAGGGAGAACTGGAATTCGCTTCCACCGGATTATTTAAGTTTGATTTTTAAATATGCGATGCTGGCCCCTCATCACATTCTTGTTTTGTTTTTCAGTGCTATCGGCACAAAATAAACCCCTGCTGTATAATGTTGATGATCTTCCACAAAGTTTGTTGCTAAATCCAGGAGCTCAAATAGATTTCATAGGGCACGTAGGTCTGCCGTTTTTCTCACAAATACACCTTTCAGCGGGGACCAGTGGAGTTAGCCTGCACGATATTTTCAAAAATGATGGCACTAATATTAATACCCGAATAAGGGCGGCGATGCATAGCATGACTTCCTACGACCATTTTACCGCTAATGAGCAAGTAGAAATCATTTCCCTGGGCTGGCAACTGGACAAAAGAAATTATCTCTCAACCGGGATTTATCAGGAACTTGATTTCTTCTCCTATTTTCCAAAAGACCTGGCCATACTCGTAAATGAAGGAAATGCCAACTACATCAATGATGTCTTTGATTTTTCCCAGGCGGCTTTCACCGGGGAAATCATGACGGTTTACCACCTTGGGCTCAATCACCGTTTCGATAAACGGCTCACCGTTGGGGTTAGGGGAAAGCTGTATTCAGGAATATTTAATGCTGAAAGTACCGGAAATACCGGCACTTTTACCACGGTAACCACACCACAGGGTCCTAATAAATATAGACATACCGTTGAAAATATGAATGTTCGGGTGAATACATCGGGCTTTGCTTCATTAAATGAAGAAGAAGGGATGACCGTGGAGGAGGGGACGGCCGAGTTGCTAAAGCGCTCCTTTTTTGGTGGGAATATTGGTGTGGGAATGGATCTTGGCTTAAGCTACCTGGTCAATGAACAGTTCGTGGCCACGGCTTCTGTACAGGATATAGGGGTGATGTTCCAGCGTGAAGATGTCGAAAATTATCACTACTATGGTTCCTATCAAACCGATGGTTTGGAGCCGCTTTTCCCTGAATTAGATGAAACCGGACGGGCGATTCCCTATTGGGATGAGTTTGAGGATGAGGTGGACAAAAACCTTATTGATAGAACCTATAACACTCCCTATGTTACCTGGCGCCCGGCGAAATTTAATCTTGCTATAGAATATGGATTTGGCCAGGCTTTCCTTCCCTGTAATTACTTAACGGTTAATAAGGTTAGATATATGAACCAGATTGGGATGAACCTGGCAGGGGTATTGCGCCCCCGCGGCTTTGTATATGCCTTTACAACTTACTGGGATAAAAAACTCACCGAAAAGCAGCGTTTTAGGATTGCACATACTTTAGATGATTATTCTCTCGCTAATATCGGCCTGATGTATTCTATTACTTTTAATAAATTTAATCTCTATCTTGCAGCCAATAATTTACTGGGGTTTCGTAACCTGGCAAAGGCCAGGAGTACCTCGGTCCAATTAGGCATGCAAATGGTCTTTAAGGATCTTTAAAATAAAATACTATGAAAAAATTACTTTTTTTGCTTCTTATACTTTTGAGTTTTTCAGGTCTGAAAGCTCAAAATCTTAATAATTATAAATACGTAATTATTCCTGAAAGCTTTGAATTTTCTAAGGAGAAAAACCAGTATCAGCTAAATGCCTTGCTGAAATTTCTTTTTGAAAGAGAAGGATTTGAAACTTTAATGAATAGGGAAAACCGCCCTGAAGATCTGCAGCGCGATAATTGTCTCGGTCTTAATGCGAATGTTAAGGAAGATTCCGGTCTTTTTACAACCCGAATGAAAATTACCCTCGAGGATTGTCAAGGAAAACTAATTTTCACTTCTGAAGAAGGAACGAGCAGGGAAAAAGATTATAAAAAGGCCTGGCATGAAGCTTTGAGAAATGCTTTCGAATCGGTGGAAGCTTTGAATTATAGTTTCGAAGCAGATGGCCCACCTGCAGCTATTGTTACCGCAGAGCCTCCAAAGGCGGAAAAAGTGGCCAGAGTTGCTGCTGAAATTCCACAGGGAGAAAAAACTGCCCCTGAAAGACCAGAAGAACCTGTAAGAGTTATTCCCAGCGAACCAACTGTGGGGGAGAATGAGCCCGGAACCCTTACCTTCGAAAAAGATGGAACCTATTTTCAACTTGAGAAGAACGAAAATGGTTACGCCCTATATCAAAGAGGCACGAGCGAACCCTTCGCTTTGCTTATTCGTTCACAGGAAGGCGGTAGTTTTATCTATAATTCGGTAACCAAACAGGGGATTGCCTCATTTTCTGAGAATGGCGATCTTGTGGTAGAACATTTCGATGCCGGGAAAGGAGTTTCGGTAAAAACAATTTACAGCGCTACAAAAGACTAATAATTATATTTCGTTTTCCAGCGTTTCCTTAAAAATTCCCGTTGAGCGTTTTCCCGTGAGTTGTTCCCCGGGTCGTATAATTGCGTACCCTTTATTTCTTCCGGGAGAAATTCTGTTTCGGTAAAATTGTTTTCGTAATTGTGGGCGTATTTATAATCCTTTCCGTAGCCAATATCCTTCATCAATTTGGTTGGGGCATTTCTAATGGCTAAGGGGACCGAGAGATTCCCGGTTTTTTTCACCAACGCCTGTGCCTGATTAATGGCCATATATGCAGCGTTACTTTTTGGTGAGCTTGCCAGATATGTCGCGCATTGGCTAAGGATGATGCGACTCTCTGGGAAGCCGATAGTGCTTACAGCCTGAAAGGTGTTATTTGCGATTACCAGTGCTGTCGGATTAGCATTCCCAATATCTTCACTGGCAAGGATAAGCAATCTTCTGGCGATGAATTTTACATCCTCGCCCCCTTCAATCATTCTGGCAAGCCAGTAAACGGCCCCGTTGGGATCACTTCCTCTTATCGATTTTATGAATGCTGAAACTATATCATAATGCTGTTCTCCTGCTTTATCATAAAGAACCGTGTTCTGCTGAACTTTTTCCAGGACCAACTCATTGGTTATTTCGGTACCTTTTTCTGTAGCATTAGTAAGAATCTCAAATAGATTAAGAAGTTTTCTTGCATCACCACCGCTTAGGCGTATTAAAGCTTCGGTCTCTTTTAATTTAACTTCTCTGGAGGCGATGTGTTTATCATCTTTCATTGCCCGGTAAAGCAGGGCTGTTAAATCTTCTTCAGAAAAAGCTTTCAGAATATAAACCTGGCAACGGGATAAAAGTGCAGAGATCACCTCGAAACTGGGATTTTCAGTAGTAGCTCCTATTAAAGTGACCCATCCTTTTTCCACAGCGCCTAATAGGGAATCCTGTTGAGATTTGCTGAAACGATGAATTTCATCTATAAAGAGAATAGGATTTTTTGTGGTGAATAAACCATCGCTTTTTTTGGCTTTTTCAATTACCTCCCGCACATCTTTTACTCCACTGCTAATTGCGCTAAGCGTATAAAAAGGCCGGTCGGTTTCGTTGGCTATAATGTTGGCCAGGGTAGTTTTTCCCACTCCGGGAGGGCCCCAGAGAATAAGAGAAGGAATGTTTCCAGACTTTATCTGTTGTCTCAAAGCGCCTTTTGGACCTACCAGATGCTGCTGACTAAGATATTCATCCAGATTTTTTGGGCGTAATCTTTCTGCTAATGGTTCATTCATCTGACAAAATTAGTAAATTGGATAACACTTTGTCACTATTAAAGGATATGGTTGATTTTTTGTTGGTAAAAGCTTAAAAAAGAATTGTGAAGCAGGTTGAGCCTTTTGTCTTTTCTACCAGGGTGGTGGGGTATCCCATCCTCTTTGTACTCCTTATTTGGCTTGTATTTTGGTTTGAGGTAAGGTTCAACGTGAATCTTAATATGTATGGGGTACGTCCCAGAGAAATAACAGGCCTGAGAGGAATTTTGTTTTCACCTTTCATTCACGGGGATATTAAACATTTATTTAATAACTCTGTACCGCTTTTAGTGCTATCGATGTCTTTATTTTATTTCTACCGGAGAATTAGTTGGCAGGTTCTTTTAATTGGATTGCTAATAACAGGTCTCTTAACCTGGAGTATTGGTAGGCCTTCTAATCATATTGGCGCAAGTGGAGTGATTTATATGCTCGCTGCTTTTCTTTTTTTTAAAGGGGTTTTTTCAGGATATTTTCGATTGATTGCACTTTCTCTTATTGTGGTTTTTCTTTATGGCGGAATGTTATGGTATGTGGCTCCCATTGAGCCTGGTATTTCCTGGGAGGGCCATCTATCCGGTTTGATCACCGGTTTTGGCCTGTCGTTGGTATATCGTAAAAATATAGCTAAGAAACCCAGATATGAATGGGAGAAACCTGAATACAATGAAGAAAACGATAGGTTTATGAAGCATTTTGATGAAAATGGAAACTTCATTGAACATCTTCCCGAAGACGAGGTAGAGGAAATTGAGGACAAGGAATCGGAAACAGTTCGGTATAAATATTTTTACCGGGAAAACTCTAAGAAAGATCCCAAGGAATAATACTCAATTCTAACTTCTTTGTCTCACTGCTTCATATAGAATTGCTCCGCAGGCTACTGAGACATTTAAGGATTCAATGCTTCCGGCCATCGGGAGTTTAGCCTTTACATCTACTGCATTCAAAATTGAATTAGAAACTCCTTTAGCTTCACTGCCCATTACCAGAGCACTCGCCTTTTTAAAGTCAACCTTATAGATGGTATCATTTGTTTTTTCTGTTGCGGCTACGACCTGAACATCTGAAGCCTGGAGAAAATACACAGCATCTTTAATATGGTTAACTTTGCAAAGTGGCACATTGAAAACAGCCCCCGCTGAGGTTTTTACCGTATCAGCATTTACCGCTGCCGATCCTTTTTCGGGAAATATAATGGCATTTACCCCGGTGCATTCTGCGGTACGGATGATAGCTCCAAAATTCCTGGCATCAGTAATCTGGTCCAGCAAGAGAAAAAGGGGAGTGGAAGTTTCTTCAAAAGCCTGTGCAACTACTTCCTCAATGCTTCGGAAACTAACCGGTGAAATAGAAGCTACTACTCCCTGATGGTTGCCTTTAGCAAGTTTGTTGAGTTTTTCTACCGGTACATAGGAGAGATTGAATTCCCCTTTATTGAGTAAATGATTCAATTCCTGAAATAATGGCCCCGATAGTCCTTTTTGCACATAGACTTTATCGATTGCCTTTCCGCTTTGTATTGCTTCTATTACGGCTCTTATGCCGAAGATCCTGGTGTTTTCTTCCATAACCGCAAAGGTAAGTTATTATCTCTGGTTGGCACAAATAAAAAAGGCTGCCCGTTAAGGCAGCCTTTTGATATACTTAAAAACTACTACTCGTTATCCCAGAAAAGTGGGGTTTGTTGAGAGTCTCCTCCAATTGCGGTAGAGGCGGCCTCGTAGTTAGCCTGGTTAAGATTCTGTTCGTTTACTGGATAAGTAAGACGAAGTGGAACCGGATTTCCTGTATCTTCAGGAAGGTTAAACTCGGGAGCATCAAATTTTCTCCATACACTCCATCCTTCAAAAGGATTATCGAACATAGCGATCCAGAATTGAGTTCCTAACTGCTCCATAGTGCCATCATAGGCAACTTCTGGTTGAGATAGGTATCCAGAAACATCTACATTTGGTCCTAACCAGTATTTCATTGAAGCTGTAATACCTTCTTCGTAGTACCATTGGGCGTCATTTTCTAAAGCTGCACCTTCCATAGCTGCATAAGCCAGGTGGAAGTTTACTTCAGCATAATCCATAAGGATTCCTGCGTGAGTTGGATCTCTAAACTGAGGGCCAATGTGCGTATAGCTCTGGAAAGAGTTACTTCCTCCATAGATACCTCCGGTATATGGTTCGATGTTGTCATCGAAGTATACCATTCTACGAGGATCTTCCAGTTCGTTCATAACGTCTACGATGGTGTTGGCAACAACATAGTCAGAACGTCCACTCTGTACCAAATCTTCCCATAATGGGTTGGTGTTTGGAGCAGAAGGTTGATATTCAATTGTTGCATTATCAGCGTTTGATTCAAATACTCCTTTGCCTACAGCTTCTTCAACTTTAGCAAAGTCATCAGTTCTTGCTGCTAAACGTACCAACAATGAATTGGCAAATTTTGACCATTTTGCCATATCTCCGTTATATAACTTATCAGAAGATGAAAAGCCTTGTGCAGCTTCCAGTGCTGTAGTGACATTGCTAAGTCGGCTCTTTAGATCCTCATAGATTGTTGCAGCATCGTCATAAGCAGGTAAGGTTTGTTCATCGGCATTCAGAGCTTCAGTGTAAGGAATATCCCCAAAACTATCCACTAGAATTTGCCATGCATAAACCTCTAGAACTTCTAATTGAGCTATTCTTGCATCCTTCTCAGCTTGAGATAATTCCGCATCTGATTCAGAAAGATCAGCGGCAACATTCTCTTTAGCATTTTGAAGATCAAAAATCACTTCACGATAAAGAATTCCCCAGTGATTTTGTGGGATATTCCTGTTGTTTAAATCATAGTTAGGTTCATCCAAATAGGTAGTCGCAGTAAGATACTGCGCGATAAACCTGGTAATGTTTAGGTTTACGTTTGGACTGGCCATTTGGTCCATCAAGCTAACCGTTGCTGAAGTGAACAGAAAATCTGCTGATACCTCAACTGGGTTTTTAGGATCTCTGTTGAGATCTTCGTATTGCTCATCGGTCTGGCAAGACCATAAAGTTGATAGAGCAATAAATGTTATTAATATTTTCTTCATGATAATATTTTAATTAAAAGTTAAGTTTAACGCTTGCTCCAATTTCTTTGAATGCAGGATATGCACCAGATTGATATCCCTGGATGTTACCTGCACTAAGACCTGCTTCCGGATCGGAATAAGGAAGATTCTTGTGGATAATCCAAAGGTTTCTTCCTACCACAGAAATAGACGCTCTGGTGAAAGGAAGTCTTTCAATCATTTCTTCTCCAAAAGCATAAGTAAGGCTAGCTTCTCTAAGCTTCACGAAAGATGCATCGTAAACGTGACCTTTGTTTGCGTCTCTGGCATATCCAAATGGAGTACCATAATAACCGGCATAAACTCTGGTTGTGTTTGGCTGACCATCTTCGGTTACCCCTTCAAGAATTACACCACCACCATCGGCAACGGCATCTCTAATTGGATTTCCAAGGTCGTTTGGTCCAACAGATCTGTCATAAAGACCAGTTGCGAAACCATACCAGGTATCAAGAGAGAAAATATCTCCACCTTTTTGAACATCGATAAGGAAGTCAAGACTTAAGTTTTTGTACTGGAATGTGTTAGATACACCTCCGGTCCAGTCTGGCTGGATATTACCGATGATTTCGTTAGAATTTGCAGATCTCAGGTAGTAACCGGCATCGTTAACGATTCGGTTTCCGTTGTCGTCATACACATAATCTCTACCTCTAATAGCACCATAAGGCTCACCTGGGGCAGCGTTAATAGAAACACCACCTTGAAGGGCTGCTAATTGTAGGTTGTCTATCCCTTCGGTAAGTTCAAGAACTTCACTACGGTTACGTGCCCAGTTAATGTTCATATTCCAGTTGAAGTCTTCACTTCTAATTGGATTAAGGTTTAAAGATACTTCAATACCCTTATTTTCAATAGTACCTGCGTTTAATAACTTTTGAGATCTTCCAGTAGCAAATGAGATTGGCACCGGAGTAATCTGATCTTCTGTTTGAGTGTTGTAGTAAGAAATGTCAAACCCAACTCTTCTGTCAAGGAAGTTTGCTTCTAAACCAACCTCATAAGATTTTGCACGTTCAGGTTTAAGCTCAAGATTATTTAATTGTAATGTATTACTTGCAACTCCAGAACCTGCAAAAGGTGCTCCAACAGCGTAAGTATTAAATACATTGTATGGAGTAGTATCTCCACCAACTTCAGCATAATTAGCTCTTAACTTGGCGAAATTAAGCCAGTCGGCATTAATTGCGTTGGTTAGGATAACACTTGTCGAAATAGATGGATAGTAGAAAGTGTTGTTGTCAATAGGAAGGGTTGAAGAACGGTCTCTTCTAAGTGTTCCTTCAATGAAATAAGTGTCAAGGTAACCTAATCCTACCCGGCCGTAAATACCATCAACCATTTGAGTTGCCTCGTATTCATCGGGAGCTAGAAGAGGTCCAGCACTATTTACAAGAGAATAGAAACCAGGAGCACTAATTCCCCCATTGGTGGATGCTCTTATAGAGCTATTTTGGTTTCTTCTAAGGTTCCATCCTAAGTTACCGTCAAGGTTAAGATCGGTAGCGATATCGTGGTTGAAGTTAAGGATAACATCGTAGTTATACTCTGCAACTCGGTTGTTGAAACGTGAGTAACTTGATACCCCTGAGCTTCCTACATTTCTTCTTTCTTCCTGAATTTCATCGTAAGTATCAAAAGAGAAACGTCCTAATACACTAAAGATGTCATTGATCTCATAATTTAGATTAATGTTACCAATATATCTGTTACGGGTATCGGTTTGGTAGTTTTCATAACGTGTAAAGTATGGGTTATCTGAATAGATTGGAGAAAGGTTGGAAGGGCTGTTAGGGTTCCAGGTGATGTTTTCACCGGTTTGGAAATAAGCATCCCTTTGCTCGTAAAGATCTACGTTGGTTTGCCACCATTGACGGAATTGTTGCATTGGGTTTTCAGAATCATAACCTGTCCCATATCTTCCTCTACCATCACTTTTGATATAAGTAACGTTTGTACCAACACTTAGGTCGTCAGTAAAGTCGTGACCAGCACTAAATTTGATAGTGTTTCTTTTCATTCTTGCATTAGGTAGGTTACCATCCTGATACATGTTAGTGAAACCTAATCTAAAGTTACTCTTTTCGGTACCTCCGTCTAAAGCCACAGAATTAATTGCGGTTGAACCAGTTTCCCAAATATCATTAGGATTGTGTTCTCCGGCCACCCAGGGAGTTGCTTGCTGGTAAGTATCGGTTAACTGTGGATAAATTGAATTCCACTGATAGATCATACGGTTAGGATCGAAACGAGCACCAAAAGAAGCATCTTCTGTAAATGGGGTTGTTTCATCAAGGTTACCGTCACCATCAACATCATAAAGACTGAAATACCCGTCTTCAGAAGCATAATAAGGTCCATATCCTGCTCCATATTGATCCTGGTAAACAGGAAGTGTTTCTTTGTCTGCACGGCTGGTCATTAAAGTAGAGTTGATAGAGATACCAATTCCTTTACCTTTTTGACCTTTTTTTGTTTCGATAATAATTACCCCGTTCGCAGCACGCGCACCGTAAAGAGCCGTCGCTGCAGCACCTTTAAGAACGTTCATAGAAGCGATGTCATCTGGGTTGATGTCTGCTGCGGCATTACCGTAGTCATAACCACCTCTACCACCTCTTTGATCGCTGGTGTTAGGCGTAGCGTTGCTTATAGGGGTTCCGTCAATTACAAATAAAGCCTGGTTATTTCCTGTAAGCGAGGAATTACCACGAATTACGATGTCGGAAGAACCACCCATAGTACCAGAGTTTTTAACTTTAAGACCTGCTACTTTACCAGAAAGAGAGTTCATAAAGTTAGTGGTTGGTACATCAGATACTTCAGATCCGTCTACTTCCTGCGTGGCATACCCCAGAGATTTTTTCTCTCTTTGGATACCCAGTGCAGTTACCACAACCTCTTCAAGTTGTGCTGCATCCGCTTTTAACACTACATCAATAGTTGTGTTGTTTCCTACCGGATACTCTGCTGTTTCCAGACCAACGAAAGAGAACACCAACACATCGCCTTCATTGGCAGTGATGGAGTAATTTCCGTCAAAATCTGTTTGGGTACCAGCGCTGGTACCCTTCACTAAAACGTTTACCCCTGGTAACGGCAGACCATCTTCATCGGTCACCGTACCGGTAATCGTTTGTTCTTGCGCAAATGTTATTTGCACAACAAACGCTAGTAATAGCGTTAAAATACTACTAAACTTTGTTTTCATTTTAAAATTTGTTTGAATTAGCCAACGCCAAATGTGCTAATAAATGGTTAATTATACAAGCTTTTGTTTCTTAAAATGATTTGAATTCTTAGTATTTTCTTAAAAAAACCTTTTAGAAGGTTCTTTTTCAGTGCATGAGAGGGTTTTTGAGGAGGTGTTAATGTTTTTGCCAGAACTTCTCAGATTTTGAAGCAAAGGCATGTTTTTATTGAATTTATGTTAAAAACCCGATTTCATCTTTTTTTCACTCCTATTATATATGATGAATTCAAGGGAAGTTTTCTGGGTTTTTTATCAACTTGCCGAGCCGCTTGAAAATTAATTGATTATGGATTTGAAAACTTGGTTTTTATTTCTACATTTGCAAACCCTAAAAAATAGGGAGTAATTTAAAAATTAATTAGGTAAAAGAAATTATGCCAACAATTTCACAATTAGTACGAAAAGGAAGAGCCAAGATTACCAAGAAGAGTAAATCGGCTGCTTTGGATTCGTGTCCTCAAAGAAGAGGTGTGTGTACCCGTGTGTATACTACCACTCCTAAGAAACCTAATTCGGCTATGCGTAAAGTAGCCAGGGTAAGGTTGACTAACGGAAAAGAAGTTAACGCTTATATTCCGGGGGAAGGACACAATTTGCAGGAGCACTCGATAGTATTGGTTAGAGGCGGAAGGGTTAAAGATTTGCCAGGTGTTAGGTATCACATTGTTCGTGGAGCTTTGGATACAGCTGGTGTTGAGGGTAGAACTCAGCGCAGGTCTAAATACGGTGCAAAACGCCCTAAGAAGTAATTAAAAACTTTTAATGTAAAGAAATGAGAAAAAGACAGGCGAAAAAGAGACCTCTTTTACCGGATCCAAAATTTAATGATCAACTTGTTACACGTTTTGTGAACATGATGATGTGGGACGGTAAAAAATCGGTGGCCTTTAAAATTTTCTACGATGCAATGGATATTGTGGAAGAGAAAAAACAAGACGAAGAGAAAACCGCTTTAGAAGTATGGAAAGATGCTTTATCTAACGTAATGCCTCACGTAGAAGTGAGAAGTAGGCGTGTGGGTGGAGCTACCTTTCAAATTCCAATGCAAATCAGGCCAGATCGTAAAGTTTCAACTGCAATGAAGTGGTTGATTAGCTTCTCTCGTAAGAGAAACGAAAAGGCTATGGCTCAGAAATTAGCTGCAGAAGTTCTTGCTGCTGCTAAAGAAGAAGGTGCTGCTGTGAAGAAAAGAGTAGACACTCATAAGATGGCTGAAGCTAATAAAGCATTCTCTCACTTTAGATTCTAAGAAAAATGGCACAAAGAGATTTAAAATTTACAAGAAATATAGGAATTGCAGCGCATATTGACGCCGGAAAAACCACCACTACAGAGCGTATCCTTTATTATACAGGGATAAGCCATAAGATTGGGGAGGTTCACGATGGTGCTGCAACAATGGACTGGATGGAACAGGAGCAGGAAAGAGGTATTACCATTACTTCTGCTGCAACTCACTGTAAATGGATGTACCGTGATCAGGAGTTTACTGTGAATATAATTGATACCCCGGGTCACGTTGACTTTACCGTAGAGGTAGAGCGTTCTTTACGTGTGCTTGATGGGGTTGTTGCTTTGTTTAGTGCTGTGGATGGGGTTGAGCCTCAGAGTGAAACAGTGTGGAGACAGGCAGATAAATATAAGGTTCCTCGTTTAGGATTCGTTAATAAAATGGACCGTCAGGGAGCCGATTTCTTTAATGTGTGTAAGCAGGTTAGAGAAATGTTAGGGGGGAACCCTGTACCGCTTCAGGTTCCAATTGGAGAAGAAGCTGATTTTAAAGGGGTGGTAGACCTTATTTCTAAAACTGCCGTAATCTGGAATGATGAAGATCACGGGATGACCTATGAAACCATAGATATTCCTGAGGAACTTATGGAAGATGTGAATAAATACCGTACAGAGCTTGTAGAAGCTGTAGCCGAGTATGATGAAGCATTGATGGAAAAGTTCTTTGAAGATGAGAATTCAATTACTGAAGATGAAATTATTGCTGCGCTTAGAGCTGCAACCATAGATATGTCTATCATACCTATGATGTGTGGTTCTGCCTTTAAAAATAAAGGAGTTCAGGCAATGCTTGATGCAGTAATGAGATATCTTCCTTCTCCGGTAGACGTTGAAGCTATTGTAGGGGTTAATCCTGAAACTAATGAAGAGGAGAGCCGTAAGCCACACGTTGACTCACCATTCTCTGCTCTTGCATTTAAAATTGCTACCGATCCTTTCGTAGGGCGTTTAGCTTTCTTTAGAGTATATTCTGGTTCTCTTGATGCCGGATCTTATGTTTTGAATAACCGTTCAGGTAAAAAAGAACGTATCTCTCGTATCTATCAGATGCATTCGAATAAGCAGGAACCTATTGATAAAATTGAGGCTGGAGATATTGGAGCTGCTGTTGGTTTTAAAGATATTAAAACCGGAGATACACTTACCGATGAGAAGCACCCAATTGTACTTGAATCAATGTCTTTCCCGGCCCCCGTTATCGGTATTGCTGTGGAGCCAAAGACTAAGGCTGATGTTGAGAAAATGGGAATGGCACTTGGTAAACTTGCAGAAGAAGATCCTACATTTACTGTGCGTACCGATGAAGCTTCAGGCCAGACAATAATTTCTGGTATGGGTGAGCTTCACCTGGATATTATTATAGACCGTATGCGTCGTGAGTTCAAAGTAGAAGTTAATGTAGGTCAGCCTCAGGTTGAGTACAAAGAAGCTGTTACCAGAACTGCCGATCACCGTGAGGTTTATAAGAAGCAAACAGGTGGTAGAGGTAAATTTGCCGATATCGTGTTCACTTTAGGGCCAGCAGATGAAGATTTTGAAGGGGAAGGCCTTCAATTCGTAGATGAAATTAAGGGTGGACGTATTCCTAAAGAATTTGTTCCTTCTGTAGAAAAAGGATTTAAAGAGGCTATGAAAAATGGTCCTTTAGCTGGCTTTACTATGGATAGTCTTAAGGTTACTCTTAAAGACGGATCTTTCCACCCTGTGGATTCCGACCAGTTATCTTTCGAACTTGCTGCTAAATTAGGATATAAAGAAGCTGCTAAAAAAGCCGGTTCTGTAATCCTTGAGCCAATTATGAAAGTTGAAGTTGTTACTCCGGAAGAAAACATGGGAGATATTGTAGGTGACCTTAACAGAAGAAGAGGTCAGGTAAACAATATGTCTGATAGATCTGGAGCTAAAGTTGTAAAAGCTGAAGTACCGCTTTCTGAAATGTTTGGTTATGTAACCACGCTTAGAACGCTTTCTTCAGGTAGAGCAACATCAACTATGGAATTCTCTCATTATGCTGAAACTCCTTCAAATGTTTCTGAAGAAGTGATTAAGGCAGCAAAGGGTACAAACGAATAATCTTAGGAAAATGAGTCAAAAAATTAGAATAAAACTAAAATCCTACGATCATAACCTGGTTGACAAGTCAGCTGAAAAGATCGTAAAAACCGTAAAAACTACGGGTGCAGTGGTAACAGGACCAATTCCTTTGCCTACGCATAAAAAACTTTTTACAGTTTTACGTTCTCCTCACGTAAACAAGAAATCAAGAGAGCAATTTCAGCTTAGCTCTTATAAGAGACTTCTTGATATCTACAGTTCTTCTTCAAAAACGATCGATGCGTTGATGAAGCTTGAATTACCAAGTGGGGTTGAAGTAGAGATTAAGGTGTAAGTCTATCCCCGCGAATGCGGGGATCTATTAAACTTACTTCGGTAGGTTTTACATGTCCTGAGCAGTTGGCGAGGGAAAAACGGAAGAAAGATACATTCAGGGCGAAAGTATTTTTCTGCCCTGAATTTTTTTTAAATAAATAAGTAATAATCAAAAATTAATTATGTCTGGGTTAATAGGAAAAAAAATAGGCATGACCAGTATTTTCGACGAGAACGGGAAGAACATCCCTTGTACCGTGATTGAAGCCGGTCCATGCGTAATTACCCAAGTCAGAACCAAAGAGGTTGACGGGTATGAAGCACTTCAACTTGGTTTCGATGACAAAAAGACTGCCAACAAAGCTGCCGAAGGGCATGCCAAGAAAGCGGGAAGCGCTGCAAAGCGTAAAGTCGTGGAATTCCAGGGATTTGAAGGAGATTTTAAATTAGGTGATGCTATCACCGTGGAACACTTTAAAGAAGGGGAATTCGTAGATGTTTCCGGTACTTCTAAAGGTAAAGGTTTCCAGGGTGTGGTAAAAAGACACGGCTTTGGTGGTGTGGGTCAAGCGACTCACGGACAGCATAACCGTTTAAGAGCTCCAGGTTCTATTGGTGCTGCATCTTATCCTGCGAGAGTTTTCAAAGGAATGAAGATGGCCGGTAGAATGGGTGGAGATAAAGTGAAAGTAGAAAACCTAAGAGTTTTAAAAGTGGTTACAGATAAGAACCTTCTCGTAGTGAAAGGTGCTGTGCCTGGTCACAAAAACTCATATGTAATCATTAGCAAGTAATGGAAGTAGCAGTTTTAGATATAAAAGGAAAAGAAACAGGCAGAAAAGCGCAGCTTTCTGATTCTGTTTTCGCAATAGAGCCTAACGAACATGCTGTTTATCTTGATGTAAAACAATACCTGGCTAATCAACGTCAGGGAACGCATAAAGCTAAGGAACGTGCAGAGATCACTGGTTCTACGCGTAAGATCAAGAAACAAAAAGGTACCGGTACGGCTCGTGCAGGTAGCATCAAGTCTCCTATCTTTAAAGGTGGTGGACGTGTTTTTGGTCCAAGACCAAGAAACTACGGTTTCAAATTGAACAAAAACCTTAAGCGTCTTGCCAGAAAATCGGCTTTGACAATTAAGGCGCAAGGAAATGCGATTACCGTCGTAGAAGATTTTTCTTTTGATGCACCAAAGACGAAAAATTACATCGACTTTTTGAAAGCCCTTGGTATTCAGGACAAAAAATCCCTGATAGTATTGGGCGAGTCAAATAAAAACGTATATTTGTCGTCACGTAATTTGAAGGGCTCTGAGGTTGTAAGTAGTTCAGAATTAAGTACTTACAAAATATTGAACGCGAAGAATATCGTGTTCCTTGAGGGGTCTTTAGAAGGAATCGAGTCGAATTTAAGTAAATAAGCCTTATGAATATCTTAATAAAACCCATTATTACGGAAAAAGCCACAGCAGATAGCGAGCTTAATAATCGTTATGCTTTTGTGGTAAACAATAAGGCGAATAAGATTGAAATCAAGAATGCGGTAGAAGCTGCATACGGAGTTTCAGTTGAAAAAGTTCGTACTATAAATGTCCGTCCAGATCGCAAAACCAGATATACTAAATCTGGAATGATCACTGGTAAAACCAGCGCTTTCAAAAAAGCATTGGTACAGGTGACGGAAGGTGAAACTATTGATTTGTATAGTAATCTTTAAGATTAAAAAATGTCAGTTAGAAAATTAAAACCAATCACACCTGGACAGCGTTTTAGAGTAGTAAATGGGTTTGACGCCATTACTACTGACAAGCCGGAAAAAAGCCTTTTGGCTCCGATCAAAAAGTCGGGTGGAAGAAACAGTCAGGGAAAAATGACCATGCGCTATAAAGGTGGTGGTCATAAAAGACGTTACAGAGTTATCGATTTTAAACGTGACAAGCAGGGGATTCCTGCTACTGTTGCCAGTATAGAATACGATCCAAACAGAACGGCCTTTATCGCATTATTGAATTATCAGGATGGCGAGAAAAGGTATATTATTGCTCAGAACGGTCTTCAGGTAGGACAGAACCTGGTATCAAGCAATGAGGCTGCGGCTCCAGAAATTGGAAATGCAATGCCTTTAAGTTTTATTCCTCTTGGTACTATTGTTTCCTGTATCGAACTTAGAGCCGGACAGGGTGCTGTTATGGCAAGAAGTGCTGGAGCTTTTGCCCAACTTCTTGCGAGAGAAGGTAAATACGCAACCATCAAACTTCCTTCAGGAGAGATAAGAAGAGTGCTTTCTACTTGTATGGCGACTATTGGTGCTGTTTCAAACAGTGATCACCAGTTGCAGATCTCTGGTAAGGCTGGTAGAAAACGTTGGTTGGGTAGAAGACCAAGAACAAGACCAGTTGTGATGAACCCAGTAGATCACCCAATGGGTGGTGGTGAAGGTAGAGCTTCAGGTGGTCACCCACGTTCAAGAAAAGGTTTACCTGCAAAAGGTTTCAAAACCCGTTCAAGAACAAAAGCGAGTAATAAATATATTGTAGAACGTAGAAAGAAATAATAAGATATGGCACGTTCATTAAAAAAAGGACCTTACGTTCACTATAAGTTAGATAAGAAGGTTGCTCAAAATGTTGAGTCTGGAAAGAAAGCCGTGATCAAAACCTGGTCTCGTGCATCGATGATTACTCCAGATTTTGTTGGGCAAACCATCGCGGTTCATAACGGGAAACAATTTGTTCCTGTGTATGTAACCGAGAACATGGTAGGTCATAAATTAGGAGAATTTTCACCAACACGTTCTTTTAGAGGGCATGCAGGTGCGAAAAATAAAGGTAAAAAATAATTGAAGCTATGGGAGTTCGTAAAAGAGAAAGAGCAGAGCAAATAAAAGAAGCCAACAAGCAGGTGGCATTTGCAAAGTTGAATAACTGCCCTACTTCCCCCAGAAAGATGCGTCTTGTTGCGGATCTTGTAAGAGGTGAGAAAGTAGAAAATGCGCTTCATATTTTAAAATTCAGCCAGAAAGAGGCGTCAAACCGTTTAGAAAAGCTTTTGCTTTCTGCTATTGCCAATTGGCAAGCTAAAAACGAAGAGGCAAGTATCGAAGATGCTGAATTATTTGTGAAAGAGATTCGTGTAGATGGCGGCGCAATGCTTAAGAGGCTGCGTCCGGCACCACAGGGTCGTGCACACCGAATTAGAAAAAGATCCAACCACGTTACTTTGGTGCTTGGAGAAAACAATAATACACAAAGCTAAGTAAGAGTATGGGACAAAAGACAAATCCAATCGGGAATCGCCTTGGTATTATCAGAGGATGGGAGTCCAACTGGTATGGAGGAAATGACTACGGCGACAAGTTAGCCGAAGACGATAAGATTAGAAAATATATCCATGCTCGTCTCTCTAAAGCGAGTGTATCCAGGGTAATTATTGAGCGTACCCTTAAGCTTGTAACCGTTACTATCACCACTGCCAGACCCGGTATCATTATCGGAAAAGGTGGCCAGGAGGTAGACAAGCTTAAAGAAGAGCTAAAAAAGATCACAGACAAGGAAGTTCAGATTAACATCTTTGAGATTAAGAGGCCAGAACTTGACGCTCATTTAGTGGCATCAAGTGTTGCAAGACAAATCGAGAATCGTATCTCTTACCGTCGTGCAATAAAAATGGCTATCGCGGCTGCTATGAGAATGAACGCTGAAGGGATTAAAATTGAGATCTCCGGTCGTTTAAACGGTGCTGAAATGGCACGTTCAGAATCATACAAAGATGGAAGAATTCCATTGTCTACTTTTAGGGCCGATATTGATTATGCTTTAATTGAAGCTCACACTACTTATGGTAGACTGGGAGTTAAAGTATGGATCATGAAAGGCGAAGTGTACGGTAAAAGAGAACTTTCCCCGCTAGTTGGCCTGGCCAAAAAGCAAGGTGGGAAGCCTGGAGCCGGTCGAGGTGGTAACAAATCACGTCGTAGAAAGTAATTTTTTAAAGTAAAGAAAAAATGTTACAACCTAAAAGAACAAAATACCGTAAGCAACAGAAAGGCCGTATGAAGGGGATGTCTCAAAGAGGGCATCGACTTTCTAATGGTACCTTCGGAATAAAGTCTATGGACTCTAGTTTTGTAACCGCCCGTCAAATCGAGGCAGCGCGTATTGCTGCTACTCGTTATATGAAAAGGGAAGGTTCGCTTTGGATCAAGATATTTCCAGATAAGCCTATCACCAAGAAGCCTCTTGAGGTACGTATGGGTAAAGGTAAAGGTGCCGTTGAATACTGGGCAGCTGTTGTAAAACCAGGAAGAATCCTATTTGAAATTGGTGGGGTGCCAATGGACGTGGCTAAAGAAGCCCTTCGTCTTGCTGCACAAAAACTTCCTGTGAAAACTAAGTTTATTGTAGCTAGAGATTATCAGGCTTAATATTTAAATGTTATGAAACAATCAGAAGTAAAAGAATTTTCTGTGGCAGAATTACAAGAGGAGCTTGATAAGTCTAGAAAAGCATATTCAGATTTAAAAATGGCTCACGCAGTTTCGCCATTAGAGAACCCAATCCAGCTTAGAGCTGTAAGAAGAGATATAGCGAGACTTGCTACAGAGTTAACTAAAAGAGAACAACAATAAGTGTTATTCTGCTGAACATGGAAAAAAGAAATTTAAGAAAAGAGCGTATAGGTGTTGTTACCAGTAATAAAATGCAGAAATCAATCGTGGTTTCTGAGGTTAAGAAAGTAAAACACCCTATGTATGGAAAATTCGTTTTAAAAACGAAAAAATACGTAGCGCACGACGAGCAAAACGACTGCAACGAAGGAGATACTGTAAGGATCATGGAAACAAGACCTTTGAGTAAATCTAAATGTTGGAGATTAGTAGAAATAATTGAAAGAGCGAAGTAATTATGGTACAACAAGAGTCTAGACTAAAAGTAGCAGACAATACCGGAGCTAAAGAAGTGTTAGCTATTCGTGTATTAGGAGGTACAAAGAAAAGATACGCTTCTGTTGGAGACAAAATAGTTGTCAGCGTAAAAGAAGCTACACCTAACGGAAACATTAAAAAGGGTGCAGTTTCAACAGCAGTAGTTGTTCGTACCAGGAAAGAAGTGCGCAGGCCAGATGGATCTTATATCCGTTTTGATGATAATGCTTGTGTATTGTTAAACCCAACCGGAGAGATGCGCGGTACCCGTGTATTTGGCCCGGTGGCGAGAGAACTTCGTGATAAGCAATTCATGAAAATTGTATCATTGGCACCAGAAGTGCTTTAATACATTAAAAAAATGAGAAAGCTTAAGATAAAAACAGGAGATACCGTAAGAGTAATCGCCGGAGATCACAAAGGTCAGGAAGGTAAAGTTCAAAAGGTATTGATTGATAAGAATAAAGCCATTGTGGAAGGGGTGAATACTATCTCTAAACACGAGAAGCCAAGCGCTGCTAACCCACAAGGTGGAATTGTAAAAAAAGAAGCTCCTATCCATATTTCCAACCTGTCTCTAATAGACAAGAATGGTGAAACAACCAGAGTTGGTTATAGAGAAGAGGATGGAAAGAAAGTGAGATTTTCTAAAAAATCTAATGAAGTAATTTAGTTATGGCATACGTACCAAGACTTAAAGCAGAATTTAATGACAGAATTAAATCTGCGCTTAAAGAAGAATTCAGCTACTCCAATGTAATGGAGATTCCAAAACTTGAAAAGATAGTTATTAGCCGTGGAGTTGGTGCAGCTGTTGCCGATAAAAAACTTGTTGATCATGCAGTAGAAGAGCTTTCTGCTATCTCTGGTCAAAAAGCGATACAGACCATTTCTAAAAAGGATGTTGCTTCGTTCAAACTTCGTAAGGGGATGCCAATTGGCGCTAAAGTAACTTTACGAGGCTATAGAATGTATGAATTCTTAGACAGACTTATAACTTCTGCATTGCCACGAGTTCGTGATTTCAACGGAATTAAAGCCAACGGTTTTGATGGAAGAGGAAATTACAACCTGGGGATTACCGAACAAATCATTTTTCCGGAAATTGATATTGACCGGGTGAACCGCATTGCAGGGATGGATATCACTTTTGTTACTACAGCAAAAACCGATAAGGAAGCAAAATCATTGTTAACCGAACTGGGATTACCCTTTAAAAAGAATTAATTATGGCTAAAGAATCAATGAAAGCCCGTGAGGTAAAGAGGCAGGAAATGGTAAAGAAATATGCTGAGAAACGTCAGGCACTTAAAGAAGCCGGAGATTACGAAGCATTGCAGAAATTACCTAAAAACGCTTCTCCAGTACGTTTGCACAACCGTTGTAAGCTAACAGGAAGACCTAAAGGGTACATGAGACAATTTGGACTATCGCGAGTAATGTTCAGGGAAATGGCCAATAAAGGTCTTATTCCTGGGGTAAGAAAAGCTAGTTGGTAAAATTATAAATTGGTTGAAGGTTCATCCTGTTTCCAGGAATGAAAACCACAGCCGCAAATTAGAATAGATGAATACAGATCCTATTGCAGATTATTTAACAAGAATTAGAAACGCCGTTGCAGCTAACCACAGAGTGGTGGAGATCCCGGCTTCTAATCTTAAGAAAGAAATCACTAAAATATTATTCGATCAGGGTTATATCCTAAGTTACAAGTTCGATGATTCTACCGCTCAGGGCGTGATTAAAATAGCCCTTAAGTATGATAAGATCACCAAAGAACCTGTAATTAAAGAAATCCAGAGAATAAGTAAACCTGGTTTACGTAAGTATGCCGGCGCCAATGAACTTCCGCGTATCCTTAACGGATTGGGGATTGCTATCGTTTCTACCTCTCATGGGGTGATGACCGGTAAGCAGGCTAAAGCCGAAAAAGTTGGTGGTGAAGTATTGTGTTACGTTTACTAATAAAAGACTAAAGAAATGTCAAGAATAGGTAAAAGCCCAATTACAATTCCTGAAGGTGTAACAGTAGATTACAAAGATGGATTTGTTACGGTAAAAGGAAAACTTGGAGAACTTAAACAGGAGATTAAAGGCATCGATGTGAAAATCGAAGATGGCGTGATTACTTTTGAACGTTCTTCAGAAAAAAGTGAACAAAAAGCCAAGCATGGTCTTTACCGCGCTTTGGTAGACAATATGATTGAAGGTGTTTCGAATGGTTATACTAAAACTCTGGAGTTGGTAGGGGTAGGATACCGCGCTAGCAACCAGGGGCAAAAATTAGATATCGCCGTTGGGTACTCTCATAATATTGTAATAGATTTGGCTCCCGAAGTTAAAGTGGAAACAGTTTCAGATAAAGGTAAAAACCCTATAGTGAAACTAACTTCTTACGATAAACAACTTGTGGGCCAGGTTGCCGCTAAAATACGAAGCTTTAGAGCACCAGAACCTTATAAAGGTAAAGGTATTAAGTTTGTTGGAGAGCAATTACGTAGAAAAGCAGGTAAATCAGCTTAATAAAGTTTAGATATGGCAGTTTCAAAACAAGATAGAAGAAATAAGATCAGGAAGCGTGTACGTAAATCAATTACGGGTACTGCAAGCCGACCAAGATTATCTGTATTCAGAAGTAATAAAGAAATTTATGCTCAGATTATAGATGACGTAGAAGGAAAAACCATTGCTGCGGCTTCCTCAAGAGATAAAGATATTTCAGCAGAAGGAGATAAATCCAAACAAGCAGAGCTTGTAGGAAAGAATCTAGCTGAAAAAGCTAAGAAAGCCGGTGTGGAAACCATTTCGTTTGACAGGGGTGGATATCTATATCACGGAAGAGTTAAATCATTAGCCGAGGGTGCTCGCGAAGGAGGCCTAAAATTCTAGAAAATTATGTATCAAGATTATAAAAACGTAGAACATGTAAAGCCGGGCGGACTTGAATTAAAAGATCGTTTGGTAGGAGTACAGCGTGTTACTAAAGTTACAAAAGGTGGTAGAGCTTTTGGTTTTTCTGCTATTGTAGTAGTAGGAGATGAGAATGGTGTTGTTGGGCAAGGTTTAGGGAAATCTAAAGAAGTTGCCGACGCTATTTCAAAGGCTGTAGAAGATGCTAAAAAGAATTTAGTTCGAATTCCTTTGCATAAAGGAACTTTACCTCACGAACAAAAAGGTAAATACGGTGGTGCAAGAGTTTTGTTGCTTCCAGCATCAAACGGTACCGGGATTATCGCCGGTGGTGCAATTCGTGCCGTATTAGAGTCGGTTGGGGTACATGATGTACTTTCTAAGAACCAGGGCTCTTCAAACCCTCATAACGTGGTAAAAGCTACTTTTGATGCATTGCTCCAATTGCGTAGTGCCGATACTGTAGCTAAACAACGTGGTATTTCGTTAGAAAAGGTTTTTAAAGGATAAATCAAGGACAGAGATGGGAAAGATTAGAGTTACAAAAGTGAGAAGTGCTATCAATCGTTCTAAAAACCAGAAACTGGTATTGGAATCACTTGGCCTTAAGAAAATGGGTCAAACTGTTGAGCACAACGATACGCCAAACATCCTTGGTATGGTAAATAAAGTTAAACATCTGGTTTCTGTAGAGGAAACAAAATAAGAGGTTCAAACATGGAATTAAATAACTTAAGACCTGCAAAGGGTTCAGTTAAAAGTAACAGCAAGCGCGTAGGCCGTGGAGAAGGATCTGGAAAGGGTGGTACAGCTACCCGTGGTCACAAAGGTGCTAAATCGCGTTCTGGTTACTCCAAGAAAATAGGTTTTGAGGGTGGTCAAATGCCACTTCAACGCCGGGTACCAAAATTTGGTTTCAATAACAGGAATCGTAAAGAATATCAAGGTATTAATTTAGATACCCTTCAACGTCTTGTTGATGAGGGTAGAATTAAGGATACCGTAGATATGGACGTTTTGGTTGAAAACGGCCTTGCCGGAAGAAACGAACTTGTTAAGATATTAGGAAGAGGTGAATTAAAAGCAAAGTTGAAAATATCTGTTCATAAATTTACAGCCTCAGCTAAAGAAGCTATTGAAGCTGCCGGAGGTGAAGTTGTTACTTTATAATAGATAACCCAATGAAATTCATCAATACTATTAAGAATATTTGGAAGATCGAGGAGCTAAAAAACAGAATTTTAGTAACCCTCGGTCTATTATTAGTATATCGTTTTGGAGCACAGGTAGTGTTGCCAGGTATAGATGCCTCACAGCTCGCAAGCCTGTCAAGCCAAACTGAAGGAGGTATTTTAGGCCTCCTTAATGCTTTTACCGGAGGAGCATTTTCTAATGCCTCGGTTTTTGCCTTAGGGATTATGCCTTATATCTCTGCTTCTATTGTAGTGCAGCTTATGGGAATTGCGATTCCTTATCTGCAAAAACTGCAAAAAGAAGGCGAAAGCGGTAGAAGAAAAATCAATCAGATTACCAGATGGCTTACCATAGCTATCACTCTTGTTCAGGGGCCTGGTTATATTTATAACCTTTTTTCTACCCTGCCATCAAGTGCTTTCCTTTTAGGAGATACTGTTACTTTTGTAGCGGCATCGGTAATTATCCTTACCACAGGATGTATTTTTGCTATGTGGTTAGGTGAGAAAATTACAGATAAGGGTATTGGTAATGGTATTTCATTATTAATTATGGTGGGTATTATTGCGACTTTGCCACAGGCTTTTATTCAGGAATTTGCTTCCAGGGTATTTGAGTCTAATGGTGGGTTGATTATGATTCTTATCGAATTAGTAATCTGGTTTGCGATAATTCTGGCTTCTATAATGCTGGTGATGGCTGTGCGTCAGATCCCGGTTCAGTATGCCCGAAGAACTGCTTCCGGTGGATATGAGAAAAATGTGTTTGGGTCCAGACAATACATTCCGCTTAAGCTTAATGCTTCAGGGGTAATGCCTATTATCTTTGCTCAGGCCATTATGTTTATTCCTGCGGCAGTTGCTGGTCTTTCAGATTCTGAAGCTGCACAGGGAGTAACAGCGGCATTTAGTGATATGTTCGGATTTTGGTATAATGTGGTGTTCGCACTTTTAATTATTGTGTTTACCTACTTCTATACCGCGATTACCGTTCCTACCAATAAAATGGCTGATGATCTTAAACGCAGTGGTGGGTTTATTCCGGGAATTCGCCCTGGTAGCGAAACCGCTGACTTTTTAGACCGAATCATGTCTCAAATTACTCTCCCAGGATCAGTATTCCTAGCTATTATTGCAGTGTTCCCTGCGATAGTTCAGTCATTATTGGGGATACAGGCCGGATGGGCATTGTTCTTTGGAGGGACCTCGCTGCTTATTATGGTTGGAGTTGCGATAGATACTATGCAGCAGGTAAATTCATATTTGCTTAACAGGCATTATGACGGATTGATGAAAACAGGTAAAAACAGAAAAGCAGTAGCTTAATTATGGCAAAACAACCAGCGATAGAGCAAGACGGAACCATCATTGAAGCATTGTCCAATGCAATGTTTCGGGTGGAATTGGAAAACGGTCACGTGGTGACTGCACATATTTCGGGTAAAATGCGTATGCACTATATCAAGTTGTTGCCCGGAGATAAAGTTAAACTGGAAATGAGTCCTTACGATTTGAGTAAGGCTCGCATAACTTACAGATATTAAAAGTAATTTGAGCTATTTAATAAATTTTCAGTACTTTTGCAACCTGAAAAATTTTGATAGCTGAATATCCTGGATGCGAATTTTTGTATCGTTTGCCGGGAGCACAAAAACCTAAAGAGATGAAAGTTAGAGCATCAATAAAGAAGAGAAGTGCCGAGTGCAAGATTGTGCGCAGAAAAGGCAGGCTTTACGTAATTAACAAAAAGAATCCTAGATTTAAACAAAGACAAGGCTAATTATGGCAAGAATTGCAGGGGTTGATATACCAAAACAAAAGCGAGGAGTTATAGCATTGACCTATATCTTCGGAATTGGCAAAAGCAGGGCGCAACAAATCCTGGCCGAGGCCAAAGTAGATGAAAGTACAAAAGTTTCAGACTGGAACGACGATGAGATTGGTCGTATCCGTGAGGCTGTTGGTAATTATACAATCGAAGGAGAATTACGTACTGAAGTTCAAATGAGCATTAAGCGTCTAATGGATATTGGATGCTACAGAGGGATCCGTCACAGAACCGGGTTGCCTTTGAGAGGTCAGCGTACCAAAAATAACTCAAGAACGAGAAAAGGAAGAAGAAAAACAGTTGCTAACAAGAAAAAAGCAACTAAATAGTAAGTAGTATGGCAAAGAAGACAACTCAAAAAAAACGTAAAGTAACTGTTGAGTCTAACGGACAGGCGCATGTTACTGCTTCTTTTAATAATATTATCGTGTCTTTAACTAATAAGAACGGTGATGTTATTAGTTGGTCATCTGCTGGAAAGATGGGCTTTAGGGGTTCTAAAAAGAACACTCCTTACGCTGCTCAGCTTGCTGCAGAAGACGCATCTAAAGTGGCTCACGAAGCTGGTTTACGTAAAGTAAAGGTTTATGTAAAAGGACCTGGAAATGGTAGAGAATCTGCTATCCGATCTTTGCATAACAGCGGGATTGAAGTAACCGAGATCATCGATGTTACTCCATTACCACACAACGGATGTCGTCCTCCAAAAAGACGTAGAGTTTAATAATAATTATAATAATTGAGAGAGGAGTTAAGATTATCGAAGGAGAAATGCCTTAATTCATAATCCCTCTCTTCTAAATTTAAATTTAATGGCAAGATATACAGGTCCACAAACTAAAATAGCCCGTAAATTCGGAGAAGCTATTTTTGGAGATGATAAATCTTTCGAGAAAAGAAACTATCCTCCAGGGCAACACGGTAACAACCGTCGTCGCGGAAAGAAATCAGAATATGCTATCCAGTTAATGGAGAAGCAAAAAGCTAAATATACCTATGGTATTTTAGAGCGTCAATTTAGTAATATGTTTAAAAAAGCAACCCGTGCCCAGGGAATTACCGGGGAGGTGCTTTTACAATTATGTGAGTCTCGTTTGGATAACGTTGTTTTTAGAATGGGTGTTGCCCCTTCAAGAAGAGCTGCAAGACAATTGGTTTCTCACAGACATATAACCGTGAATGGTGAATTGGTAAACATTCCTTCTTACCAATTGAAAGCTGGTGATGTAGTTGGTGTTCGCGAAAAATCTAAATCTCTTCAGGCTATCCAGGATTCACTTGCTAACTCTAGCAATGTATATGAATGGATTACCTGGAATAATGAAACAAAACAAGGAACTTTTGTTTCTGTACCAGGACGTATTCAGATCCCGGAAAATATAAATGAACAATTCATCGTCGAATTATATTCGAAATAATAATTCACAGAAGTCGTAATATGGCAATACTAAATTTTCAGAAGCCCGATAAAGTTATAATGATTGATTCTACAGATTTCGAGGGGAAATTCGAATTTCGTCCCTTGGAACCTGGCTATGGATTAACCGTTGGTAACGCTTTAAGAAGAGTGTTATTATCTTCACTGGAAGGATTCGCAATCACTTCGGTACGTATCGAAGGTGTAGATCACGAATTCTCGGCTATCCCAGGCGTAGTAGAAGACGTAACAGAAATTATCCTAAACCTGAAGCAAGTAAGGTTTAAAAGGCAAATTGATGAAATAGATAACGAAGCCGTTACAATTTCTGTTTCAGGTGAAGAACAACTTACTGCGGGTCATTTCCAGAAATTCATTTCAGGATTTCAAATTCTAAATCCAGATCAGGTAATCTGTAACCTGGATAAAAAGGTTAACCTGAATATGGAGATTACTGTTGAAAAAGGCAGAGGCTATGTTCCGGCAGAAGAAAACAAAAAAGCAAATGCTCCTTTAGGAACTATTTTTACCGATTCTATTTTTACCCCAATTAAAAACGTAAAGTATAGCATCGAAAACTATCGTGTTGAGCAAAAAACCGACTACGAAAAGCTGGTTTTTGAAATCGTAAGCGATGGTTCTATTCACCCTAAAGATGCACTTACCGAGGCCGCAAAAACTCTTATCCACCACTTTATGCTATTCTCTGACGAGCGTATAACGCTTGAAGCCGACGAGATCGCACAAACTGAAACTTATGACGAAGAATCTCTTCACATGAGACAGTTGCTTAAGACTAAGCTGGTTGATATGGACCTTTCGGTTAGAGCATTGAATTGCTTGAAAGCAGCAGAGGTTGATACCCTTGGAGACCTGGTTTCTTACAACAAAAATGATTTGATGAAATTCAGAAACTTCGGAAAGAAATCTCTTACCGAATTGGAAGAGCTGGTAAGCAACAAAGGTTTAAACTTTGGGATGGACCTTTCAAAATATAAATTAGATAAGGACTAATATATAAGTAGTTTTCCATAAAAGCCGGCAGAAGACCAGGCTTTGGGAAAATGAATAAAGAACAGAACAATGAGACACGGAAAGAAAATTAACCATCTTGGCAGAAAGACCGCTCACAGGAAGTCTATGCTTGCTAACATGGCCTGCTCTTTAATTGAGCACAAGAGAATTAATACCACCGTTGCTAAAGCAAAAGCTTTAAAAGTTTTTGTAGAGCCTTTGGTAACAAAGTCTAAAGAAGATACTACTCATAATCGTAGGATTGTTTTTAGTAAACTTCGCCAAAAAGAGGCTGTTGCGGAATTGTTCCGTGAGGTTGCTCCTAAAGTAGGAGATCGCCCGGGTGGTTACACCAGAGTTATTAAACTTGGTAACCGACTTGGAGATAACGCCGATATGGCCCTTATCGAGCTAGTTGATTACAACGAAACTTATAACCTTACCAAACCTGAGAAGAAGAAATCTACTCGTAGAGCCGGTAAGAAAAAAACTTCTGAGGCAGCTGCTCCAAAAGCAGAGCCTAAAAATGAAGAGAAATCTTCACCAAAAGAAGATAAAAAAGAAGAATAGAATGATTCATTCTCTTATAAATTCTAAAAAGGATAAGCTCTCGGGTTTATCCTTTTTTTATATATTAAAATGAAATTTGACATTTCCGCGAAGGCGGAAATCTATAAAGCAGAAAACACACAACACCTATAAGCAATAGTTAACAATGAAGTATCAAACCCGAAAAAAAGCCATTATTCTTCTTGCCGACGGGACTATATTCCACGGAAAGGCCATAGGAGATAAAGACGGAAGCGCCACTGGAGAGATCTGTTTCAATACCGGGATGACCGGTTACCAGGAAATTTTTACCGATCCTTCATATTATGGCCAGCTAATGGTAACTACCAACGCCCATATAGGGAACTACGGAACAACCAAAGAGGATAACGAATCTGATAAGGCCAAGATTGCCGGACTTATTTGTAAGAATTTTAACTATACTTATTCCCGTCCGGCTGCCGATGCTTCTCTGGAGACCTTTCTCGAGGAAAGTGGCATCATTGGTATATCCGATGTTGATACCCGTGCCCTGGTAACCTATATTAGGGAAAATGGTGCGATGAATGCGATTATTTCTACCGATGTAGACAATATCGAAGGTCTAAAAAAAGAACTGGACAAAGTACCTGATATGAATGGTCTGGAGCTGGCTTCAAAGGTTTCCACAAAGGAACCCTATTACTTTGGGAGTGAAAACGCTTCTTATCGCGTGGCTGCACTGGATATTGGGATCAAGAAAAACATTCTTCGCAACCTGGCAGATAGAGATGTATATGTAAAGGTTTATCCTTATAATGCAACCTATGAAGAAATGAAGGAATGGAATCCTGATGGTTACTTCCTTTCCAACGGCCCTGGGGATCCACAGCCCCTAAGCGAAGCTATCGACTTAACTAAAAAGATTCTTGATGAGGACCAGCCTCTCTTCGGAATTTGCCTTGGTCATCAGGTTATCGCTATCGCAAATGGTATAAAAACCTATAAAATGCATCACGGTCACCGTGGGATTAATCACCCTGTACTTAATCTTAAAACAGGCAAAGGTGAGATCACCTCTCAAAACCATGGTTTTTCTGTAGACAAAGCAGAAACTGAAGCCCATCCAGAAGTTGAAATAACTCATATATGCATTAATGACGATACCGTTGGCGGGATAGCAATGAAAAATAAAAACTGTTTCTCGGTACAATATCACCCTGAAGCAAGTCCCGGTCCACACGATGCGAGCTATTTGTTCGATGAATTTATTGATCGTATGAAGGTTTCGGAAGTTTAATCTTTCTATTAAATAACAATAAGTACTGAGGTTTATCCTCAGTACTTATTTTAAACTAATATTTTGCGAATGAAACAATTTTTACTCACTTCTATTTTAATTTTGTTTAGTAATCCCTTTTTTGCTCAAATCGAATTTGAGACAGGTTTTTTTATTAATAATCGAGGTCAAAAAACCGAGGCATTTATTCAAAATAATGAATGGTTAAACAATCCTGTTCAATTTCGCTATAAATTAACAAAGAACTCTTCTTCTCAAATTTTTATAGGGGAACTTAATGAGGTGTCTGAATTTAAAGTTGGAGGACAACATTTTGTTCGTTCTGAAGTACAAGTAGATCAGTCTAAAGATACCGGCGGTAGATACAGTACGAAACCAGAGCCTGAATTTGAAAAGGAAGTCTTGTTTTTAAATACTCTTGTTAAAGGGGATGCATCGTTGTTTAAATATAAAAGAGGAAGGCTGGTTAGGTATTTTTATCAGCACGGAAATGGAAAAATTGAACCTTTGGTATATAAACATTATTTGCGCTCTGGTGGCTTGGCGTCTAATAATAAATACCGTCAACAACTCTTGGAGAATTTTAAATGTGGAAAACTGAACCATGCTGAATTAAAAAGGATTGAATATAAAACCGAAGATTTGGTGGATTTTTTCACTAATTATAATTCTTGTGTGAATTCTGAATTCATTTCATATTACAATATAACGAAAAGAAAAGGGATATTCCATATTACATTAAAACCTGGTCTGAGCTTGGGTGTGCTGGAAGTAGAAAATGGGTTTCTGGCATCTGGAATCAATTTAGAAGAAATGGAACCAAGGATAGGTGTTGAATTTCAGTATATACTTCCCTTCAATCAAAACAGGTGGGGAGTTTTTATCGAACCTACTTATCACAAATTTGTTTCAGAAGAAGAAATTATAAAGGATTTTTCTACAGCTTTACTTAAAGTGGATTATAGTTCTCTTGAGTTATATTCAGGATTACGGCATTATTTCTTTTTAAGTGATAAACATAAAATATTTTTGAATGGAGGGATAATTGTTGACTTTCCATTAGACTCGCAGATTATATTTTTAGAAACTAATCGGGTGATGGATCCAGAATTGACAGATTTGGACTTGTCCGTTTCTCCGGCTTTTGGTCTCGGTACCGAGATATTTGATAAGATATCTTTTGAATTAAGATATACCAAAAGAGGGGTTTCTGGCCGAAAGATAGTTCAAACACACTATGATCTTGATTGGCGGTCTAATTACTCGAGTTTTTCTTTCGTACTTGGTTATACCTTTTTATAAGAACTTTTCCCAATTTGAGTTAATATAATTTTTCTCAACCGGATAATTTCGTATACCTTTTTTTACATCAATCAAGAAATCGATTTCGTTAATAACTAATGTTATAAATGGCTTAAAACTACCGGTTTCACTCGTAATTTAAGCTGGCTATTTGTATCTTGCATACTTCAAAAAATAATTTAAAAAAAAGACTATGAGTGCAATTATAGATATTCACGCCCGTCAAATATTTGATTCAAGAGGTAACCCTACCGTAGAGGTAGATGTAGTAACTGAAACCGGAACTATTGGAAGGTTTGCCGTTCCTTCAGGAGCTTCTACCGGAGAGCATGAAGCAGTAGAACTTCGTGACGGTGGTAAGGATTATATGGGAAAAGGCGTTACTAAAGCCGTTGAAAATGTAAATGATGTTCTTGCAGAAAGACTTCTTGGGTTCTCCGTTTTTGAACAGAACCTAATCGACCAGGCTATGATTGATCTAGACGGCACTCCAAATAAAGGAAAGCTTGGCGCGAATGCTATTTTAGGGGTGTCTCTGGCAGTAGCCAAAGCAGCCGCTAATGAACTTGGACTTCCCTTATATAGGTACATTGGTGGGGTTAGTGCTAAAACTCTTCCTGTTCCAATGATGAATATAATTAACGGGGGTTCGCATAGTGATGCGCCAATCGCATTCCAGGAATTTATGGTGATGCCGGTAAAGGCCGATAGTTTTTCTGCAGCTTTAAAAATGGGAACAGAGATCTTCCATAATCTTAAAAAAGTACTTCATGATCGTGGTTTAAGCACCGCAGTAGGAGATGAAGGTGGTTTTGCGCCAACTTTAGATGGAACCGAAGATGCTCTGGACACTATTCTGAAAGCAATAGAAAAAGCTGGTTATAAAGGAGGAGAGGAAGTAATGATTGCCCTTGATTGTGCCGCTGCCGAATTCTATGAAAACGGGAAATACGATTATAAAAAATTCGAAGGAGATTCAGGAAAAATAAGATCCAGCCAGGAACAGGCCGAATATCTTGCAGAACTAGCCTCTAAATACCCTATTATCTCTATTGAAGATGGGATGGACGAAAATGACTGGGAAGGCTGGAAAGCCCTTACCGACCTAATAGGAGATAAAGTTCAGCTTGTGGGAGATGACCTTTTTGTGACCAATGTAGAACGACTGGGAAGAGGAATTGAGGAAGGAATTGCAAATTCTATCCTTATAAAAGTAAACCAGATTGGTACGCTTACCGAAACTATTTCGGCAGTAAATATGGCGCATAATGCGGGGTATACTTCCGTAATGTCTCACCGTTCGGGGGAAACCGAAGATAATACCATCGCCGACCTTGCTGTTGCCTTAAATACAGGCCAGATCAAAACCGGTTCAGCTTCCAGAAGTGATCGTATGGCAAAATATAATCAACTGATAAGGATAGAGGAAGAACTGGGAGAAGTAGCATATTTTCCACAACGAAAAGCCTTTAAGATCTAATTCGATTTAGAGGGAATTTCAAAAGCCTTTTGATGAAAAATCAAAAGGCTTTTTTTATTTAAAATAATTCTTAGAAAATTGCATTATTAGTGGTTTTTCATTAAATCTTATGCCTGCATAACACATTTTTTAAGGCTATATTTTGTAACTTAGCGACTATCGAAAATTTGTTGAATTAAGTACATTATAAAAATATGTCAAAAGTAGCTACACTTGAAATAGACGGTAAGAGATATGAATTTCCCGTCGTAGAAGGAACCGAGAATGAACTTGGTATTAATATTAAAAGTTTGCGTGGTGAAAGCGGTGCTATAACCCTGGATCCAGGCTTTAAAAACACCGGAAGCTGCGAAAGCGGAATTACTTTTTTAGATGGAGAAAAAGGTATCTTAAGATACCGGGGTTATGCAATAGAAGATTTGGCTGAAAAAGCTGATTTTCTGGAGGTAGCTTATCTGCTTATTTTTGGAGATCTTCCTTCTAAAGAGCAATTAGAAAAATTTTACGATGATATCAAAGAGCAGTCTACCGTAGATGAGGAAATGAAGAAAATCCTGGACGGATTTCCTAAAGCTGCACACCCTATGGGCGTGCTTTCTTCACTTACAAGTGCTCTTGTAGCCTTTAACCCATCTTGCGTTGATGTTTCTTCAGAGCAGGATATGTATAATGCTATTGTAAAGATTCTGGGTAAGTTTCCGGTTCTTGCAGCCTGGACCCTAAGAAAGAAGCACAGCCTTCCGTTAAATTATGGAGACGATTCCCTTGGTTATGTAGAGAATCTTCATAAAATGATGTTTGAAAAACCAGGTAAAAAGTATGAAGTGAACCAATCGGTGATTGATGCCCTGGATAAACTACTAATCCTACACGCCGATCACGAACAAAACTGCTCTACTTCTACTGTAAGAATGGTAGGTTCTTCTCACGCCGGACTTTTCGCCTCTATTTCAGCAGGTATTTCAGCACTTTGGGGCCCGCTTCACGGTGGAGCTAACCAGGCGGTTATAGAAATGCTTGAAAAAATTAAAGAGGACGGTGGAGATACCAAGAAATTCATGGCTAAGGCTAAAGATAAGGATGATCCTTTCCGTCTTATGGGCTTTGGACACCGGGTATACAAAAACTTCGATCCGCGTGCTAAGATCATCAAAAAATCTGCAGATGAAGTGCTTGGTCAGTTAGGTGTTGAAGATCCTGTGTTGGATATCGCTAAAGGCCTTGAAAAAGAAGCCCTGGAAGATCAATACTTCGTAGATAGAAAACTATATCCAAACGTAGATTTCTATTCAGGAATTATTTATCGTGCTTTAGGAATACCTGTAGAGATGTTCACCGTGATGTTTGCACTTGGTAGACTTCCCGGATGGATTGCTCAATGGAGAGAGATGAGATTAAATAAAGAACCTATAGGTCGTCCAAGACAGATCTATACCGGTCATACTCACCGTGAGTTCCAGGCTGTGGACAAAAGATAATTGATCCTTAATATATTAGGAAAAGCCTCATTTAGCAATGAGGCTTTTTTTATATTTGCAAAAATTTGCAGTATGAATTTGCATATCACCAATGAAACTTCCAGGCTGCGCGCCGTAGTGCTGGGCACCGCCGAAAGCTGTGGCCCCACTCCCGATCTTTCAGAAGCTTATGATCCAAAATCAAGAGAACATATCAAAGCGGGGACTTATCCCGTTGAAGAAGATATGGTGAAGGAGATGGATGCCGTGGCAAAAGTTTTGGAGAAATATAAAGTAAAAGTATACCGGCCTGAAGTTTTACAGGATTATAATCAGATTTTCACCAGGGATATCGCCTTTGTAATTGAAGATAAATTCATAAAATCCAATATCCTACCCGATAGGGAAAAAGAGATCGAAGCTATCCATCATGTGATTAATCAAATTCCAGAAAGTCAAATAATAAAACTTCCGGAAGAAGCTCATATCGAAGGTGGCGATGTGATGCCTTATAAGGATTACTTACTTGTAGGAACCTATTATGGCGATGACTATAAGGATTATATCACAGCGCGAACCAATATGCAGGCTGTAAAAGCCCTGCAGGAACTTTTTCCCAATAAAAAGGTGGTTTCCTTCAATTTGAGGAAATCTAATACAGAGCCCCGCGATAATGCTCTTCATTTAGATTGTTGTTTTCAGCCGGTAGGAAAAGACAAGGCTATAATCTACAAAGGTGGATTTTTAGAAGAAAAAGAATATGAATGGCTTGTTGATCTCTTCGGAAAAGAAAATGTCTTTGAGATCACCCGCGAAGAAATGTATAATATGAATTCCAATATTTTCTCCATCGCAGAAGATGTTGTGATTTCCGAAAAGAATTTTACCAGGCTTAATGCCTGGCTAAGAGAACAGGGTATCACCGTAGAAGAAGTACCTTATGCCGAAATTGCTAAACAGGAAGGCTTGCTGAGATGTTCTACCCTGCCTTTAATAAGAGATTAAATTATGCAACAAATCACCAATACAGTTTTAATGGTAAGGCCGGTGGCTTTTCGAATGAATGAGCAAACTGCCGTGAATAATTATTTTCAGGAAGACTTAAATGATGATAATGTAAACGAACGCGCTCAGGCCGAATTTGATGCCTTTGTAAACAAACTTAAAGGGGTTGGTGTTAACGTGATTGTGGTAGATGACGTTAAAGAAGATGATACCCCAGATTCTATTTTTCCTAACAACTGGGTTTCTTTCCATGAAAATGGCGAAATTGCTCTTTATCCCATGTTTGCGGACAATCGTAGAAAAGAGCGCCGTTTGGAGTATTTTGCTAAACTCGAAGCGGAAGGCTTTAAAATCACCAATATAGTAGATTATACCGCTGCTGAAGAGGAAGATTACTTTTTGGAAGGCACCGGAAGTCTCATCCTGGACAGGGAAAACCAGAAAGCTTATTGTGCTATTTCACCCCGTGCTGATGAGGACTTGCTTATCGAGTTTTGTGAGGATTTTGAGTTTACTCCTGTTATTTTTCATGCCAATCAGGATGTAGGGGGAAAGCGTAAACCTATCTATCACACCAATGTTATGATGTGTGTTGCAGAAGAGTTTGCAGTGATTTGTCTTGATACCATAGATGATAAGAAGGAACGTAAAAATGTCCTGAAACACCTTAAAAAAGATGGGAAAGAAATAATTGCCATTTCTGAAGCCCAGATGCATGAGTTCGCCGGAAATATGTTGCAGGTAAAGGGAGCTTTCGATAAGAAATACCTGGTAATGAGTGCGAGCGCCCACGAAAGCCTGCACCCTGACCAGGTGGCAAAAATTGAAAAATACTGCGAAATTTTGAGCAGTGATCTGGAGGTTATTGAAACCTGCGGCGGTGGAAGTGCCCGGTGTATGTTGGCTGAGGTGTTTCTGCCTAAAGAATAGATTTTACCGGCCCTGTTGGTGGAAATGGTATTTGTTTAAGCCAGTCTAGTGTTTTTTTATCAATTCCCTTAAAAATAAGATCATAATCCCGGTGGTGAAAAAAGCAAAAGGGAGGGAGCTTATGATCAGGAACTTTTGCATTGCGGTGAGGACATCGCTGTCTGGCTTTACATTTCCCAGTACGATAATGGCTTCAGAAAAAATAAGGATAATTACTGCCCAGATAAGGCGAAATTTTCTTTTTGGATTTTCCTTCCCTTTATCAGAGAACATACTAAGCACAAAGATTGCAGAATCTACCGAGGTAACCAGGAAACTCACAAGCAAGAGCACCGCAACAATATTGGTAAGATCAGAAAAAGGGAAATATTCAAAAAACCTGAATATGGAGGTGAAAACATTGCCAAATTCGTCATTATAAGCTTCAGCCTGAGTTATTAAATCGAAAGAAGCCGATCCAAAAACACTGAACCAGAAAAAGCTTCCCAGCGAAGGAATAAGTAAAACCCCCAGGATCATTTCCCTAATTGTTCTGCCTTTTGAAATGCGAGCGATAAAAATTCCTGTAAAGGGAGCCCAGGCTAGCCAAAATGCCCAATAATAATAAGTCCAGTCAGTAAGGAATTCTTCCCCTGGATTATATGCGCCCAGAGCAAGGCTTAACGGGATAAAATCTATAAAATATTGGTAAAGTGAAATTCCAAATCGTTCTAAGCTAACAATGATATCAATTTGGAAAAACACAAAAAAAAGTAGCGCCAGGGTGATGAAGATATTCCAGGTGGAGATTCTTTTAATTCCCTTTTCTACTCCGGCATAAGCAGAGAAAAATGCCAGAGAACAAATAAGGAAAACTAATACAATGGTATACCATAGATTTCCGGGCGAGGTAGATGTAAGATGACTTAAGCCTCCTTCAATTTGGGTGGCTCCCAAGCCAATTGCGGCCACCAGACCGAAGACGGTAGTTAAAATTGTAAGAAGGTCTACTCCTTGAGGAAGAAGTTTAACCGATTTTAACTGCGGAAGGCTTTGGCTTAATTTGACTTTGTTATTCCCTATAAATAGGGAATAAGCTATTAATAATGCGAAAATGCCATAAAAAGCCCAGGGGGTAAAACCCCATTGGTAGAATGTGTATTCCAGCGCGATGATATCGGCCGAATCTTGGGTTTGCAGCGGAGGCTTAAGGAACATAAAAACCGGCTCCTGTACCGCTCGTAACAATATACCTGCACCCATTCCTGCGCTGTAGAGCATGGCGATCCAGCCCAGGTGTGAAAATTCGGGTTTGCCGGGGCCCAGCCTAATCTTGCCGAATCTGGAAAAAGCAATTCCTACTAAGAAGAAAACGCTAATTAAGCCTAACCACAGGTAGAAAGGACCAAAATATTCTCTGATCCATAAAGAAGCAAAGTCAATAAGTTGGTAAAAATAATCGTTGAAAAAGAAGATGATAAGAGAGAAAAACAGCAATATTGCTATAGAAGTGGCCAGGATTATGTTTTGCCTTAAAAGCTTAAAAACAGTTTTCAAAAACGAGATTTTTAAATATAATTTTTCAAAATAGCTATCCTTTTCCTTCGGCTATTTTATTCAGCATTCCTTCAAATATAAAATAATGAAAGGGATACATGGCATACCAGTAAAGTCGGCCCCAAATACCTTTTGGGCGAAAGGTGGCGATTTGGTGCAACACATTTTCTTCATCTATTTTAAATTCCAGCCAGGCTTCCCCGGGAACTTTCATTTCGGCAAAAAGCAATAGGCGTTTTTCTTCCTTGTCGGCCAGTAAAACCCGCCAGAAATCAAGGGAATCACCGGCAGCGATCATATTAGGGTGGGTTCTCCCTCGGCGCAGGCCAACCCCGCCAAAAAACTTGTCGATTAGCCCACGAACTTTCCAAAGCCAGTTACCATAATACCAGCCGTTGATTCCGCCAATAGCCCAGATGCGTTCCAAAACTTCTTCTGGATTTTCAACTTTGGCAGTTTGTTCATCCTTTAAACAACCATAAGTTGGAACCTGAATAAATTCATTCAAATCTTTTCTAAACCGGCCACTGCTTAAAGAATCCTTCCAGCTGGAGAGGACCTGGTTTTGTTCGATTTTGTAAAAGGCCAGTTTTATAGCCTCCTCGTAACTTATGGGCTGAATTCCGAGAATTTCCTGAAGCCGGGTGTCGCTGGTCACTACCTCAATCTTCATACTGTCCACCAGGTTTTGGGCGAGTTTGAAAGAAGTAGAGGTTACAAAATATAGCCAGTATGCCGAGAGTTTGGGGGACATAATTGGCACTCCGATGATCCAGATTTTAAGTCCTCTTATCTTTGCATAGATCTCCATCATTTCCCGATAGGTAAGGATATCGGGGCCGCCCACATCAAAAGATTTATTATAGCATTTTTCGTTTCCAATAACTCCGGTTAGAAACTGAATGATATCCCTTATGGCAATAGGTTGGGATTTTGTTTCTACCCAGCGTGGGGTAATCATAACCGGTAACTTTTCACAAAGATCCCTGATGATCTCAAAGGAAGAGCTGCCTGAACCTACAATAATCGCCGCTCTAATAACGCTAAGCTTAAAATTTCCGGTATATAATATTTCTTCTACTTTTTTTCGGGATTCCAGGTGTTTGGAAAGTTTCTCCTCATTGATTATTCCGCTTAGATAGATCACTTGTTTCACCGAGGTGCCCGCCATTATTTTATTGAAATTCTTGGCAGAGGTAGCTTCCTGTTCATCAAAATCTTCTGTAGAGCCGCTCATAGAGTGAATAAGATAGTAGGCCACATCTATGTTTTTAATCTTATCCAGAGGTTCAGAATCCTTTAGAAAATCAATTTCTACAATTTCTACTTTTTTTCTGATATTCTTATTGGAGGTAAATCGGTTTGCATTCCTAACTGCACAAACCACTTCGTGGCCCATTTCAAGAAGTTGAGGGAGAAGTCGCATGCCGATGTAACCGTTGGCCCCGGTGAGTAGTATCCGCATTTTTATATTATTTCAGGTTTAAATTAGGGATTAATTATTACTTTCACTTAAGTTTTGAAAAACTTTATAAAATGAATAATGTTCTCAAGGTTGTTCTTCTCGTAGTTGGCTTAGGCCTTATCGCTTATGGCTTTTATACCCTTATTACTCCTGAAGTTTCTGTAGATGCCGGTCCTTTTCAATTTGAAGCGCAGGGCGATAAAACCCAACCTATTGCAATGATTGCATTTGGGATTCTGGCTTTAATTGGCGGACTTGCCTATAAGAAACGCTAGGACAATAGTTAAAAATTTGGTTTAAACCTACAGGTCTTCCACCTGGGTTGGGGCATTGTCTGTTTTATAATTGAGGATCTTTTTAAAATATTTATGGATCCCGGGATGGTCTGCTTTAACCTTAATATGGTAATGATCCCGGTAGAGTGAATATTCCTCGGCCCGGCCTTTATATAGATGAAGTTTATAATACGGAATTACCAGGGCAAAAGTTTCCAATAAAGAACGAAACATAATGATGATACCTCTAGGTCGCATTTCAATATTACAGGTATTAGCATTATTATCGAGAACCAGAAGGTTATGAATATCTATGCTGGTAGAGGTGATATGTAATTTTGGGGAGCCTATTCCTTTTAATTTCATTCGCTCAAAAAGCGTAAAGGGCGGTCCTACTTCGTCGATAATCTTTTCTTTGATCTTTGGCCGATTATATGAAACATTCAGGAGCATAGCTTTTTGCTTAAAGATAAGCATTTGGCGTCAAAACCTGTAGTAAAACTCTAATTTCTGTTATCTTTGCGCTCTTATTTTAAGCTAAATAACAAAACCCAAAAGTAGCAATGAGCATTCAGGCGAAACTTTCAGAAAAAGTAAAAGATGCTGTTAAACAGCTGTATGAGGTAGAAATTGATCATACCGAATTTCAACCTACACGCAAGGATTTTGAAGGTGATATCACATTGGTGGTTTTTCCTATGCTAAAACAGGTTAAGACCAATCCCGTTAAACTAGGCGAAGATATCGGAAAATACCTTCAGGAAAATGTTGCCGAAGTTGCCCGTTTTAATGTGGTTCAGGGGTTTTTGAACATCGTTTTAAGCGATGCGTTTTACCTGGATTTTTTCAATGAAATAAAAGACCGCGAAGATTTTGGTGTTCTTCCACCTGCCTCAGACGCTAAAGGAATTATGGTGGAATATTCTTCACCAAATACGAATAAACCACTGCATTTAGGTCATATACGGAATATCCTTTTAGGCTATTCTGTTGCTGAAATTTTAAAAGCTGCAGGGAATAAATCCTATAAAACCCAGATTATTAATGATCGTGGAATTCATATCTGTAAATCCATGTTGGCCTGGCAACGTTTTGGTAACGGAGAAACTCCCGAAACTGCCGGGTTAAAAGGCGATAAACTGGTGGGGAATTACTATGTGAAATTCGACCAGGAATATAAAAAGGAGATTTCAGAATTGATAGCACAGGGTAAAACCGAGGAGGAAGCTAAGGCCGAAGCACCAATTTTGAATGAGGCCAAGGAAATGCTACGTAAATGGGAAGCCGGTGACCCGGAAGTAGTTGCGCTTTGGGAAAAAATGAACAATTGGGTTTATGATGGTTTTGAGAAGACCTATAAAGCTCTTGGGGTAGATTTCGATAAGAATTATTACGAAAGCGAAACCTACCTTCTCGGAAAAGATGTGGTAAACCAGGGGCTGGAAAAAGGTGTTTTTTATAAAAAAGAAGACGGCAGTGTGTGGATAGACCTCACCGATGAAGGTCTGGATGAAAAGATAGTGCTGCGTAGTGATGGCACGGCTGTATATATGACTCAGGATATCGGGACCGCCATTCAGCGGGTGAAAGATTTCGATATTAATGGGATGGTTTATACCGTTGGGAATGAGCAGGACTATCACTTTAAAGTCTTATTCCTTATTCTGAAAAAACTGGGATATGACTGGGCTGACTATCTTTACCACCTTAGTTACGGAATGGTAGATTTGCCCTCCGGGAAAATGAAAAGCCGCGAAGGTACGGTGGTGGATGCCGACGACCTTATCGTGGAAATGACAGAAACCGCCAGGAAAATTTCTGAAGAACTTGGGAAACTCGATGGCTATTCAGAAGAAGAAAAAGAAGAATTATACCGAATTATCGGGTTGGGCGCTTTAAAATATTACATTCTAAAGGTAGACCCTCGCAAGCGCATTTTATTTAACCCTGAGGAATCAGTAGATTTTCAGGGAAATACCGGGCCCTTTATTCAGTATACTTATGCGAGAATCCAATCTATTATTCGTAAGGCAAATTTTGATTACAGCCAGCCGGTCGCTCCCGGTTATGAATTGCACCAAAAGGAAAAAGAACTGCTTAAGCAGCTTCAGCTTTTCCCGGAAACCCTGCAGTTGGCAGCCGAAAATCATAGCCCGGCGCTTATCGCAAACTATGTCTATGAGCTGGTGAAGGAATTTAATTCTTTCTATCAGAATGTTATTATTCTGGGAGCTGAAGATCCTTCGGAAAAGATATTTAGAGTGCAACTTTCAAAAGCAGTGGCCAACGTAATAAAATCTGGTTTTGCCTTACTGGGAATTCAAGTACCGGAAAGGATGTAAATAAGGCTGAGAAATAGAATTTCTTAACTGAAATAAAAAGTTTTCACTTCAGGCTCAAATCATTAAATTTGCAAACCGCCTCTTCAAAGGCGCAAAATTAAACTACAGGAAGAGATTATGTTCGATAATTTAAGCGACAAGTTAGATAATGCCTTACACGTTTTAAAAGGTCACGGGCAAATTACCGAGGTTAATGTAGCCGAAACTCTTAAAGAGGTTCGACGCGCCCTAGTGGATGCCGATGTGAATTATAAGATTGCTAAGGAATTTACCAACACCGTAAAAGAAAAAGCACTTGGCCAGGATGTTTTAACAGCATTAAAGCCGGGGCAAATGATGGTGAAGCTCGTCAAGGATGAGCTTACCGAGCTGATGGGAGGTGAAGCTGAAGGAATTGACCTGTCAGGTAACCCATCGGTGATCCTGATGTCTGGTTTGCAGGGTAGTGGTAAAACCACTTTCTCGGGGAAACTGGCTAATTTTCTAAAGAATAAAAAGACCAAAAAACCTCTTTTAGTAGCTTGTGATGTTTACCGCCCAGCGGCGATAAACCAGTTGCATGTAGTGGGAGAACAGGTTGGCGTTGAGGTATATTCTGAAGAAGGGAATATGGATCCGGTTGCGATCTCTAAAGCAGCCATCGCTCACGCCAAGCAAAATGGTCATAACGTAGTAATAATTGATACCGCCGGTCGTCTTGCTGTGGATGAAGAAATGATGACCGAAATTGCCAATATTCACCAGGCGATTGAACCACAGGAAACCTTATTTGTGGTAGATTCCATGACGGGTCAGGATGCTGTGAATACCGCTAAAGCTTTTAACGACAGACTTAATTTTGACGGGGTTATCCTTACCAAATTAGATGGTGATACCCGTGGTGGTGCTGCGATCTCCATTAAATCGGTAGTAAATAAACCTATAAAATTCATAGGTACCGGTGAGAAGATGGATGCGATTGATGTGTTCTACCCTTCCCGTATGGCCGATAGAATTTTGGGGATGGGGGATGTTGTTTCTCTTGTTGAGCGCGCCCAGGAGCAATATGATGAAGAAGAAGCTAGAAAGCTTCAGAAGAAGATTGCCAAAAATAAATTCGGTTTTGATGATTTCCTGAAACAGCTTCAGCAAATCAAGAAAATGGGGTCCATGAAAGACCTGATGGGAATGATTCCCGGGGCCGGAAAGATGCTGAAAGATGTGGATATCGATGATGATGCTTTCAAAGGAATTGAAGCGATAATACATTCCATGACTCCTGAAGAGCGCAGCAACCCAAAAATTATAAACTCCAGCCGTAAGAAGCGTATTAGTAAAGGTTCGGGGACAACGGTGCAGGAGGTAAACCAGCTTTTGAAGCAATTCAACCAAATGGGTAAAATGATGAAAATGATGCAGGGCGGTGGCGGCCAGAAGATGATGCAAATGATGAAGGGGATGAAATAAAGCCCCTAATCCCAAGGGGAAAATTTTTGAAATCAATCGCAACTCTCCTCCCTTTTTTAGAGGTCGGGAGGGCCTTATAGATAAGCTATACATGACTATTTTAGACGGAAAAAAGACCAGTAACGACATTAAAAATGAAATTGCTGGGGAAGTGGAAAAAATCAAGGAAAAGGGCGGGAAGGTGCCGCACCTGGCTGCCATTATTGTGGGAAAAGATGGTGCAAGCCTCACTTATGTAAATGCCAAGGTAAAATCCTGTAAACAGGTAGGTTTTGAGTCTTCCCTTTACCGCTTGCCTAATACCATTAGTGAGCTGGAGTTGCTTGATAAGATCGAGGAACTCAACCAAAATGACGAAATTGATGGGTTTATTGTTCAGTTACCACTACCACCTCAAATCGATACCCAGAAAGTTTTAAATGCTGTTGATCCTAATAAAGATGTAGATGGATTCCATCCTACCAACTTCGGAAAAATGGCTTTGGATATGACCTCGTTCATACCTGCCACGCCTTTTGGAATTCTTGAATTATTGGAGCGCTATGATATTCCTACCAAAGGGAAACACACCGTGGTTATTGGGCGTAGCTATATAGTGGGGAGACCTATGAGTATATTAATGGGCCGCAGTGGATTTCCCGGAAATTCTACCGTAACGCTTACTCATGAATTCACTAAAAATATTACCCAGATTACTTCTCAGGCCGATATTATTATAATTGCCGTTGGGATTCCCGATTTCCTTAAAGCCGAAATGGTTAAAGATGATGCGGTTGTTATCGATGTAGGAATTACCCGTGTGCCCGATGATAGCAAAGAAAAAGGCTATGTAATTAAAGGAGACGTTGATTTTGAAAATTGCAGTAAAAAATGTTCCTATATTACCCCAGTTCCTGGTGGGGTTGGTCCTATGACTGTTTCAATGCTGCTCAAGAACACCTTGCTTGCCAGAGAACGGCACAAGCAAAGAGGTATGAAGAGATAAAAAAAAGGCTTTCTGGTTTATATTTCAGAAAGCCTTTTTTTCTTAAGCTTCTTCTCCTTCTTCCAGCTTCCAATCGAGATATTTGTGTAGATCGGTTTCCATAAATCTTAAGGAAAAAGTTAAGACCGCAAAATCATCGACATAGCCTACTCCCGGAATAAAATCTGGCATCATGTCTAATGGATTTAAAACATATAACAAGGCAAAGGCTATAGCTGCAATGGTAAACCAGGGAACATCTTTATAGATTCCTTTGCGGTAATCCTGCAGCATGCCAAACATTACTTTTCCCAGTTCAGTATATTTTTTAAGGGCATTCGCATTTAGGATCTTATCTGAAATTTCCTGCTGATTTTTAGCTGCCATTTCCACGTCGCCTTCATCAATCTTAGCGACTTTTTCTTCTACATATTTTTCATCAATATTTGTACTTTTTCTGCTAAACATCTTTTAGTTTTTAATAGTGATTAGTATTTATAATTTGTCGTACGAATTTCCGTATTCTTTCTTATAGATCTTCAGTATTAAAAGGAATAAGGAAATCAGTAATGGACCGAAAATCAATCCGATGAAACCAAATAAAGGAACTCCTATTATAACTCCAAAAAGAGTTATTAGTGGGTGCACATCGGCCAAACGTTCCAGAATATATAACCGAATCAGGTTATCGGTAACCCCTACCACTGCAAAGCCATAAATAAGCATGGCAACAGCCTGCCAGTTATCGCCCTGGGCAAAAAGCAAAATCGTTACCGGGATAATCCCTACGGCAGTCCCAACAAAGGGAATCATAGACCCAATAGCGGTAATTACAAACCAGAATAATGGATCGGGTACTCCAAAAATAAGGAATCCTATAAGGGCCACTATACCCTGGAATAGAGCTACCAACGGAATTCCCAGCGCATTCGATTTTACCAGTTCATTGCTTTCATCGCTAATTACATCAATATTATCTCTTCCCATAGGAATATATGAAAAGAGTATTTCCTTCATTTTATCCCTGTTTATAAGCATATAATAGAGCATAAAATACATAATACCAATCGCGATGGTAGCGTTAAAGGTGCCGCCGGCGAGGCTTTGTAAATTGCCCGAAACCCAGTTTGTTACGGCCGAGGTATCTATGTTGCTGCTAATACTATATCCGATGTAACTTTCGGCTTCTGCCAGTTGATCTTTAATTGCCCTTATCACCCTTTCTGAATTAGCCACCGCTTTTCCTATTTTAGAGGTTAGCATAATTACTACCAGGCTTACGGGTACCAGGATCCCAATAAAAGAGCCTGTCATTAAAAGGCCTGCTGCAAGACCGGGATTCCAGCCTCTATCAAGCAGTTTCTTCATCCAGTTTCTAAGGACCACATATAAGGTGACCGCGCCAAGAACTCCGGATAAATATGGAATGATTTCCTGAAAAATTAAAACCGACAGGAATAATATGAGCAGAAGCACAAATAACTGTCTTACAAGGCCCGGTTTTAATCTATCCATAGAAAATTATTTAAGACTACGATGCAAAAAGCTGATCTTGGTTTTTGAAAGCTTTAAATTCCAAAGCATTACCGCTAGGGTCTTTAAAAAACATTGTCGCTTGCTCGCCAACCTCACCCTTAAGTCTTATATAGGGTTCAATTATGAAATCTATCCCCCGGGTTTTCATTAATTTGGAGAATTCCTGGAAAACATCCCATTCCAATACAACCCCAAAATGGGGAACAGGAACATCTTTGCCATCTACAGGGTTAGAATGAGCTTTTTCCGTTTCTGAAGGAGGTTTATAATGAATGACCAGTTGATGGCCAAAAAAATTAAAATCTACCCAGTGCTCACTACTTCTGCCTTCCCCGCATCCCAGAACGTCCCGGTAAAATTTTCGGGCCTCCTGAAGATTAGAAACAGGAATGGCAAGGTGAAAAGGTGGTATTTTCATGTTTAGATAATTACCTGATTAGTGTTTAATTAAAATTAGGAAGTTATCTTAACATATTATCAATAAAGTTCGCTAATAATCTGTTAAGATTTGTGCTTCGGTCCTCGTGAAGGCCTGTTTTTTTTGGGTTTGAACTTAGTGTGTGTCTTTAAGTTCCTGGAGGCAGCTTTCTCCAGTTTGGAGGCCTCTTCTGTTTTTATCGAATCATCTACCATCTTATTGATGGTTTCCAGTTCCTCCCTGGTGAGATCACGCCATTGGCCTACAGGTAGATCAAGGCTCACGTTCATTATTCTGATGCGTTTGAGAGAGGTCACCTCATAGCCTAAAAATTCACACATGCGTCTAATCTGGCGGTTAAGCCCCTGGGTTAAAACAATCCGGAATTCATATTTCCCCAGTTTCTCTACCTCGCTTTTTTTGGTAATCGTATTAAGAATGGGTACCCCATTACTCATTCGTTTAATAAAATCGTCTGTTATTGGCCGGTTTACCGTGACGATATATTCTTTTTCGTGGTTGTTGCGGGCTCTCAGAATTTTATTAACAATATCCCCATCATTGGTAAGAAAAATAAGTCCTTCACTGGGCTTGTCAAGGCGTCCGATAGGGAAAATACGCTTGGGGTAATTTATAAAATCAATAATGTTATCCTTTTCCACCCGGGTATCTGTAGTACAAACAATTCCCACGGGTTTATTAAAGGCCAGGTAAACATTTGGTTCCTTTTTCTCTTTAGCTGAAATCAATTGACCGTCAACCCGAACCTCGTCTCCGGTAGCGATCTTTGTGCCCATCTCAGGAACCTTTCCGTTTAGGGTAATTCGGCCCTGGTCTATGAGTTTATCGGCTTCGCGGCGGGAGCAGTAGCCAACCTCGCTAAGGTATTTGTTTATTCGGGTAAGTTTCTCTTCGGCCATAAATTTGATTTCTGATGCAAAGATACAAGATTTAAAACGCTCTTTTAAATAACTAATTTTCAAAAAAAAATGAATCCACAGGCAACCTTTTGTAACTTTCCTACGTCTATGTATATAGAGGCTAATTTAAAAACCACCGGTGAAAGTAATTCAACTCTTTAAAAACCAGAATTCACTCATTAAACGGGCTGCGAAAAACGACAAGGAAGCGCAGCGGCAATTATATGAAGCGCATGCGGGAAAAATGCTGAGTGTTTGCCGGCAATATATTAAAGATCTACAGCAGGCGGAAGAGGTGATGCTTAACGGGTTTTTAAAAGTTTTTCTTCATCTTAAAAGTTTTAAAAGTGAAGGCAGCTTCGAAGGTTGGATCAGGAAAATCATGGTTCGGGAGTGTATCTCGTTTCTTAGATCAAAGAAAGATTTTCAATTTCTGGAGGATGAATTTTCACAACCTGAAATCGCTGAAACGGTTTCTTCTGCTTTAAGTGCAGAAGAGATCCAGACTTTAATAGATGAGCTCCCAGCAGGCTACCGAATGGTATTTGTGATGTATGCTATTGAAGGTTATAAACATTTTGAAATAGCTGAATTGCTGAAGATCACAGAAGGGACTTCAAAATCCCAGCTTTTTAAAGCAAGAAAAATATTACAGGAAAAATTAATCGCACAAAACGCAGCTTATGGCACTACATAGATTTGAAGAGGAGGCAGGGAAGAAGTTGAGGGAACGCCAAATAGCACCTTCCCCCGGTAGTTGGGAAAAACTTGAAGCCAGATTGGGCCAGGATAGTGAAAAGAGGAAATTCAGAATATGGTGGCCGGGGCTTGCAGCAGTGGTGATTCTGGCCTTTTTAGCAGGAAATTTACTGTTTAAAAAAACTGAAACTGCCCCCGTTATAGTTGAAGAACCCATTATTGAAGAATTGGAAAATTCTTCGGAACCAGGAATTTTTAAAGCTCCCGTTGAGGTAGCTTCAGAAGAAGAAAACACTTCTCAAATTCAGCGAAAGGAGACTGAAATTGCAGAAAATATTCCACAGGAAAAATTAGAAAAGGATGATCGGGAAATTTTGATTTCTGCTTCAGAAGAAATTGAAAATCTGCAAGTTGAAATAGAAAATATTAAGCTTGAACCTCCAACTCAGGAAATAAATGTACCCCAAACCGATTTGCAAGAAGCCATTGCCATGCTTGTTTCTGAACAGGCGGAAAAAGATATAACCGATGCCGAAGTTGATGAGTTGTTACTTGAAGCCGCGAGCCAAATTGCCAGAGAACAAAACTATGTTGGTAATACCAGGGTGAATGCCTCGGCGCTCCTGGCCGATGTAGAAGCTGAGCTCGACCAGTCATTCCGGCAAAAGATTTTTGAAATGCTAAAGGAAGGCTATGCCGAAGCCCGGTATACTTTTGTAAACAGGAATAATTAATTATCAATAAAGCCCATCATTAAGATGGGGTCATTCATCAAACATCAATCTATCATGAAAACACTTATTATCAGTATCACAGTATCTCTTTGTAGCATTTTATTTCAAAAGTTGGAGGCCCAGGAAAATTTGCCTTCCGAAGAAAAAAGAACAGAATTTATTCAGCAAAAAAAAGAGGAAATCATAAAAGAGGAAAAGGCTTTGCTTAAATATAAAGTGGAGCGAATTAATGAACGTCTTGAAAAGAATTTGATTACTGCCGGGGAGGCAACAACTCTTAAAAATGAAGCAGCAGAAATTCATGCCAAAAACATTGAGAATCGTATTGCTATTTTAGAGAATGAAACAGAATTGAAAAACCGGAACGAAGATTTTCGAGGGTATATTTCTTTGGGAGGAAATGGCAAAATTCTCGACATCAAGGTTAATGAAGAACGAGAGCGTCTGTATGATAAAAGAACTACAACAGATTTAGTTATAGCCGCCGGATTTAACAACGCGCTTGAAGATGGCCAGTCCCTAAATGATTCTGATTTTAAAATAGGCGGAAGTCGCTTTTTTGAAATAGGCTGGGCCTGGAAAACCCGGGTATTTGAAAATTCTAACTGGCTGCGGGTGAAGTATGGGGTTTCTTTTCAGTTTAATGGATTAAAACCTACCGACAACCGTTACTTTGTTGAAAATGATAAGGAAACGACTCTTCAAAGTTTTGATTATGATCTCAAAAAATCAAAATTCAGAATGGATAATCTGGTGGCGCCTGTGCATTTTGAATTTGGTCCTTCTACAAAAGTCGAAACCGATAGAAGTATCCGTTATTCTACCGTGGGGAAGCTAAAAATTGGCTTGGGAGGCTATGCCGGTTTTAATATAGGAGAGCGGCAAAAGCTCAAGTATAAAGTTGATGGCGATAAGGTAAAAGAAAAACTAAAAAACGATTATAATACCAACGATTTGGTTTATGGTTTAAGTGCTTACCTGGGATGGGGTGGGGCCACCTTATACGGGAAATACGATTTGAACCCGATTTTCAAAGACCCAAACCGGGAATTGCATAATTTTTCGCTTGGGCTTCGATTTGATGTGGATTAATGAATAAAATATTCAATTCTATAGAAAAGAAAGACCTCATAACCCCATTAATATGGGGCAATGAGGTCTTCGCTGTATAAAAAAAATCAATGAATAATAATTGCTTTTTCTCTGTTCTCTAGCTCTTCTCCATTATACCAAACCTTAAGATTGACAAATAGCCCAGTCTTGGCCTTCCATTCAGTTTTAATGGTGTCTGTTATACCATTGCCGAGTTCAAGATAGCTAATAGATGTTCCTCGTTTTTCACCCTCCTTTTCACTATTAACATCCTTTAAATTACGGGCTGTAAAAATCCGAAGGGAATAAGGCTCGGTTTCATCAATAAGCATAATCCCTTGATGCCTGCCAATATCGGGGTCAAATTCTGAAGCTACAACTTTTTTCCCGTCAACCAGATAATACAATGCCATTTTGTCCCTGGAGAGGTGGTTTTTTGTAGAAGGGTTTAATAAATCCTCTCCATCTTCGTTTAAAAAAACAAGGTCTAGACCTGTGGCTACAACGGCATTTGCTTCTTCCTCGTTGGTAACTTCATCACCTTTAGAGCAGCCAGTAGAAAGTCCAGCAGTGACTAAAAGAAGGAAAAGTAACATCATGAATTTTTTTGGATAAATTTTTCTCATAATTTACAATTAAATGAAGGTTAATATAAAATGCGTTAAATAAAGGAATTAACTGTAGGGTGGGAAAAATTCCTAAAAATTTTATTAAATATATTAAAAAATGAATAATTCCTAAAGTTTTATTTTGAAGATTTAAATAAGTAACAAGACCTTTCATCCTTGAGTTCCCCTAAGACCTAAAAACTTCTCGTGAAAATTTATTAAATTAAATAATTTAGAATCTTTTCGATGAAGTTTAATCATTAAGATTAATTTGTAATTTTATTTGCCTTTTAATTCATAGACCTTGCCGGGGTAAAACGTCGTTAGGTCTAAATGCCAAATAGCCGTTTTATTTTTTAACTTTGCATACCCTAAATTTTGTGTTTCGATATTGCTTTTTTATTGGGAATTACTTCCAGAATTGAATTTTAAAAATCGATTTAGAAACAAAAACTACTTAGGTTAAGTAGGGAACGTTAGCGCCAAAATAACACAAACCTCCCAGATTTATTTAACCTAAGAGGTTTAAAACATACAAACAGTTCAATTTTGATCTCAAAAACCACCATAGACAATGTATTTGAAACCGCCCGGGTTGAGGAGGTTATTGGTGATTTTGTTCAGCTTAAAAAGTCGGGGTCTAATTTTAAAGGCTTAAGCCCTTTTAGCGATGAGCGTACCCCTAGTTTTATGGTTTCTCCAGTGAAACAGATATGGAAGGATTTCTCTAGCGGGAAAGGTGGCAATGTGGTGGCCTTTCTTATGGAACACGAGCATTTCACTTATCCCGAAGCCATAAAATACCTTGCAAAGAAATACGGGATCGAAATAGAAGAAACTCAGCAAAGCGATGAACAAAAGGTACAGGCCAACGAGCGGGAAAGTATGTATCTGGTTTCTGAATTTGCCAATAAATATTTTCAGAAAATACTTCATAAAACCGATCCCGGGAAAGCGATAGGCCTAAGTTATTTTAAAGAACGCGGTTTTACTTCAGAAACCATTAAGAAGTTCGAGCTGGGCTACTGCCTTGATGAATGGGATGCTTTTACCAAAGAGGCACTGGCCGAGGGCTATAAACTGGAATTCCTCGAAAAAACCGGACTAAGTATCGTAAAAGGCGAAAAGCAGTTCGATAGATTTAAAGGAAGGGTGATGTTTCCAATTCATTCTATGTCTGGCCGGGTGCTTGGATTTGGTGGCAGAATTCTCTCTAACGAAAAAAAAGCTGCGAAATACCTGAATTCTCCCGAAAGTGAGATTTACCATAAAAGCAAGGTCCTTTACGGGATTAATTATGCCAAGCAGGCTATTGCCAAAGAAGATAATTGTTTTCTGGTCGAAGGCTATACCGATGTGATCCAGTTCCATCAAACCGGAATAGAGAATGTGGTTTCTTCTTCAGGGACCGCGCTTACGCCTGAACAAGTCCGGCTTATCAACCGGCTTACAAAAAATATTACGGTGCTCTTTGATGGAGATGCAGCCGGTTTGAGAGCTTCACTTCGGGGTATCGATCTTATCCTTGAACAGGGTATGAATGTTAGGATATGTACCTTTCCTGAAGGTGAGGATCCCGATAGTTTTGCCCGGAAAAACTCTGAAGTGGATTTAAGGGATTTTTTGGAAGAAAATTCCAAAGACTTTATTCGCTTTAAAGCTTCTCTGTTAATGGAAGAAGCGAAAAATGATCCGGTGAAAAAAGCCGGATTAATTAGGGAAATAGTTCAAAGCATCTCAAAGATTCCTGATAATATTCAGCAGGAAGTATACCTGCAGGAGTGTTCCAGGATAATGGATATTTCTGAAGAAGTTTTGTATTCAAGTCTGGCACAGTTAAGCAAAAAATCTGAGGGCCAATCCCAGAGAAAACCTGCGAGAAAATCTTTTGATGTTGTAAAAGATGAAAAACAAACAGCTCCCAGGGTAGACGAGCAATTTGAGCTGGAGAAAAAAATTATCAGCCTACTTTTATTATACGGAAAGGAGGAAGAGGAATTCGAGGATCTTCTATTAAAGGAAAAGGAAAACGGGGAGCTGGTCCTGGAGCCTGAAATACAGAAAGCCAGGGTCTTTGAGAAGATTTTTCTTGACCTTCAGGAAGATGAAATAGCTTTTACCAACCCGGATTTTCGGCAAATTTATAGTGAACTTATAGATAAGTTGAATAGCAGCGATGCTTTCGCTATGGAGACCTTTATTAATGAAATTGATGCTGAAAAGGCTTCGGCGATAACCAATATCCTAATGGAGGAGGAGCAATATGAATTGCACGATTGGGATAGGCAGAATATTTTTGTAAAAACCAAGAAAGAAACTCTTTCGCGCCTGGTGTCTGAAACCATCCTTTCGCTGCGACGATTTTTAATAAACCAAAAAATAGATGAACTTTCAACCCAGGTAAAAACTCCCGACCCGGAAATTGACAGCAGTTCGATACTTCAGGATATTATGGATTATTTAAGCTTAAAGAAGGTGTTATCGGATAAACTGAATCGGGTTATGTAGAGGGGTTTATTTCCAGTAGCCGGGATCTTGTAATAAGATCGGCGACATTATCTACATTTAATTTTTTCAGCAAACGGGTCTTGTAGGTGCTTACCGTTTTCTCGTTGATCTGAAGGGTTTCGGCAATATCTTTATTGCGTTTCCCTGCCGAGATAAGGTTTAAGACCTCGATCTCACGGGTAGATAGCTTTTTAAATTTAGTGATAAGGCTTTTGCCTTTTGACATTCCGGTGTTTAATTTCTCTGTTATTTTTTTGTTCAGGTATATTCCACCCCGGGCCACCTGATAAATTGCTGATTCCAGGGTCTTGGGATCGGTGGTTTTAGAAATATAACCAGAAGCCCCTGCTTTAATTGCGCTTAAGGCATACATCTCCTCTGCGTGATAACTAAAGATCAGAATTCTTAATTCGGGATATTCCTTTTTTAAAGTTCTTATAGCGTTAATACCTTGAATTTCGGGAAGATCTAATTCAAGAATTAATACTGTAGGAACCTGCCGGGTTAAAAACTTGAAAAGTTCATTTCCATTGGTGACTTTACCAATAATTTCCAGGGCCGGGTTCATACGTATGATGTTACCGATGCCCTCGCTTACCACAGGATGATGATCCGCAATTAATATCGTATTCATAAAACAGGTTGGTGTTGGAAAAAATAGTATGCTGTAGGGCGAAGCAAACTTTATCTTACTTAAAAATACCTGTTTTCGTGTTAATTATAGAAAATTATATTCTTTATTCGATAAACTGATTAGTTTTTAAGATGAATGGGGATTTCACAAACAGGTATTGGGTTGATCTTGTGTAAATTAGCTTTATGACGCCGGTGATATATTTGAAAAACCTCTTTTTGTCTACCTGAAAAGTCAGCTTCTGTTTTTCCTTTTTCGGCCTCCAGCATAGCCCATTCCAACTCATTATAAGACGCGCCAATTTGATCTTCGTCGCTTGGGCTATCGTCAAAAAGTCCGTCGGTAGGTTCAGCATTAATTATTTCGGGAGAGAGTTGCAGATATTCGGCGATCTGGTAAACCTCACTCTTCATCAAATCGGCGATGGGACTAAGATCCACTCCACCATCGCCATATTTAGTGAAGAAACCAACCCCAAAATCTTCAACCTTATTCCCGGTGCCGGCTACCAGGTAACTATGAAGCCCTGCAAAATAATATAAGGTAGTCATTCTTAAACGAGCGCGGGTGTTGGCAAGACTTAAAGCCAGGTTGTCTGAGGTTTCAGACATAGGAACGGCTTGCTGGAAATTATCAAAAACAGGGGTGAGATTTACCTCCAGGTTACTCACATTGGCAAAATGTTCCTTTAAAAATTGTATATGCCTTTGAGCCCTGGTTACCTGGTTTTTTTGTTGGTGGATGGGCATCTCCAGGCAAAGGGTGCGCATTCCGGTTTTGGCACAAAGGGCAGAAGTTACTGCAGAATCGATCCCCCCGCTAATACCCAGAACAAAACCATTCATATTGGCTTTTGTGGCGTACTCTTTTAACCAGTTAACAATATGATCTATTACTTTATCAGTCTGCATAAATTTGGGTGAATTAGTTTGTAAATAATACCTTTGTCTCAAAACTACTATTTAAAGGTAATTTATAAAAGCCCCCGGCGTTAAAGCCTTCATAAGAAAATTATATGATCAGGAAATTGCTGTTATTTTTCACCGTTTTAGGTTTCATTTCTTGTGAAAATAAGTCAAAGACTGAAAGCGAGATTGAAAAAGTTGATGTCGACTTTGAAGTAATTCGGTTTGATGAGAAATTCGCTGAAGCTACACCGGAAAATCTCCATGAATTGAAAGCAGAATATCCTTATCTTTTTCCTAAACAATACAGCGATGAGGTTTGGAAAGAAAAATTAAGAGATACCATTCAGCTGGAACTCAACGAAGAGGTTTCTAAAGCTTTTCCTGATTTTTCCCGGGAAGAAGATGAGTTGCACAGCTTTTTTCAGCATATAAAATATTATTTTCCTGGTTTTCAAATTCCTGATGTAATCACCATCACTTCCGAAGTAGATTATAAGAATAAGGTGGTTATTGGAGAAGATAAACTTTTTATCGCCCTGGACACTTACCTTGGGGAAGATCATCATTTTTATATCGGGCTGCAGGAATATTTGAAGAAGAATTTCCGTAGGTCTCAAATTCTTCCTGATGTCGCACAAGCTTACGCCGAAAAATATGTGCCCCGGCCAAAGTCCCGTACTTTCCTCGCCCATTTAATTTACTATGGAAAAATGCTATATCTTAAAGACCTCTGGATTCCTTTTAGGAGTGATGCCGATAAAATTGGCTACACCGGGGAAGAGATAGAATGGGCCAAAAACAATGAAGAACAGATCTGGCGGCATTTTGTAGAAAAGGAATTTATCTTTGATACCGATTCTGAGTTGTATACGAGATTCTTGTATCCGGCACCTTTCAGTAAGTTTTATCTGGCACTGGATAATGAATCCCCAGATCGGTTAGGACAATATATCGGGTGGCAGATCATCAGAAAATATATGGAACAGAATGAGGTCCCGGTAGAAGAAATGTTGCAAACCGATGCCCGCACAATTTTTAATAATGCAAATTATAAACCCAGGAAATAATGGCTTACAAAAAATCTGAAATAAATATAGAAGTAATAACCGACGAAAACCAGGTCCCTGAAGAGCTTTACTGGAGTGCCGAAGATGGTGGTGTTCATAAGGAGGAAGCCAAGGCTATGATGCTTTCGGTTTGGGACAGCAAACAACAGGAAACGCTGCGAATTGACCTTTGGACCAAAGATATGCCGGTAGACGAAATGAAAAAGTTTTTTCATCAAACCCTGGTTTCTATGAGTGATACTTTTAATCGCGCGACCCAGGACCAAAAAATGACCGATACTATGAAGGATTTTTGCGATTACTTTGCTGAAAAACTGGAGATCACTAAAAAATAGAAAGAACCGCTGTGGATAAGCTGATTTTCGTTTATAATGCTTTCTCGGGAAGCCATAATCTTGTTCTGGATTCAGTGCTTAAACTGGTGGGATCTAAGTCTCAGCCGTGTAAATTATGTGAGCTTACTCACGGGGTTTTTTCTGAAAAGAAGGCCTGGAAGGAGTTCCGAAAAAAATCAGATCTAGAGATGGATTTTCTGCATTTGGATGAATTCAGGAAAAAGTATGCTTCCAAATTCGGTTATAAGTTTATTTTTCCGATAGTGTTATGGGAAGACGAAAGGGAAATGGGTGTCTTTATTTCTACAGAAGAACTGCAGGGATTAGAAAATGTGCAGGAATTAATAGAACTTATTCAAAGCAGAAACAGGAGATAGATTTATTCCAGCTGTTGGTTCACTGCATCAATATATCCAAGAATTTCATCTTTACCAATTCCTGTGCTTGCCGAGCTAATGAAAAACTCAGGCATTTCTGCCCAGTATTCCAGCATTTCAGCCTGGTAATTATTGATATTGTTTTCCAGCGCTTTTGGTTTAAGTTTATCGGCTTTGGTAAAGATAATGCAGAAAGGAATCTGGTTTTCACCAAGCCACTGCATAAATTCCAGGTCTATCTTTTGTGGTTTATGGCGACTGTCTATTAGCACAAAGGCGCAAACCATTTGTTTGCGATTGGCAAAATAGGCGGTAATGAATTTCTGAAAAGTTCTTTTCGCCGATTTTGAAACCTTGGCGTAGCCATATCCAGGTAAATCCACCAAATGCCACTCACCATTGATGATAAAATGGTTGATGAGCTGTGTTTTTCCCGGTTTCGCTGAGGTCTTGGCCAGGGATTTCCGCTCGGTGAGCATATTGATTAATGAAGATTTCCCCACATTACTTCGGCCAATAAAGGCATACTCGGGCAGCCTGGAATCAGGGCATTTTTCCACCTTCGAGTTACTTATCACAAAATCAGCTGACTTGATCTTCATCAGAAATTAATTTATTGGACTGCTTAGAAATTACGTTCCTGCAGCCAGCCGTGAAGAAGCTCATTAAATAGCTCTGGATGTTCCATCATAGCTGCGTGCCCACACTTGTCAATCCAGTAAAGGTCGGCATCGGGCAAAAGTCGCTTAAAATCTTCGGCAACTTCTGGAGGCGTAACATTATCATCTTTGCCCCAAATAATGCAGGTTGGAGTGCGCATTTTTGGCAGGTCTTTGGCCATATTATGCCTAATAGCGCTTTTTGCGATCGCCAGGGTTTTAACCAGTTTATTGCGGTCGCTTACCGTTTCATATACTTCATCTACTATTTCCTTGGTCGCAACATCAGGGTCATAAAAAACGTTTTGAGCTTTTTTCTTTATGAATTCATAATCGCCACGACGGGGATAACTTTCTCCCATCGCATTTTCATAAAGACCGGAACTCCCGGTTATTACGAGAGCTTTTACCATCTCGGGGTATAATTTGGTAGTGAGGAGGCCAATATGACCTCCCAGGGAATTTCCCAATAAAATAACTTTATCTAAACCCTTAAAATCTACAAATTCCTTAATGTATTTCGCGAAAGTACCCACGCTAGTCTTTAGCAGAGACATGGAGTATAAAGGCAATTCAGGAATTAAAATTTTATAGCCCTTAAGGGGAAAATAATCAATAACACCATCAAAATTACTCAAGCCACCCATTAGTCCGTGTAAAATAACTATCGGAGTTCCTTCTCCTTTCTCCAGGTATGTGAATTTACCCTCTTGCCTTAAATTATTTTTCATTGATAGCCTTTGCGGTTAGCAATCGCAAATATAGCGATTTCGATACAAGTATAATCATTTTTAAGAAATAGCAAAGGCAATTCCTTATAGCATTTAACAGGATTAGCGATCATTTTTAACACAAAATTTTAGGATAAAACCAAGGCTCTGAAATCTAACCTCATAGGTGTATTCAAAAGTCTTTCAGTGTAATAGGAGAGAGAAATTTATCAACAATGTGGTAAAAAGTGGTAAAAAGTGGTAATATTTTCAATATATTTGACTTTGAAAATCTAACTAGTGGTAAATCTCATTGGAACATATGAATGCAAGGTAGACGCTAAAGGCCGGTTAATGGTGCCTTCAGCGTTAAAGAAGCAGCTTGCGCCTATGTTGCAGGAGGGATTTGTATTGAAGCGAGCCGTTTTTCAGTCTTGTTTGGAGTTATATCCTATGGAAGAGTGGGATAAACTGATGAAGAAGATGAATGGTCTCAATCGTTTCAAGAAAAAGAATAATGATTTTATCAGAAGATTTACTGCGGGAGTGAAAAGTGTGGAGGTAGATGCAAACGGTAGGTTGTTAATTCCGAAGGATCTTGTGGGTTTTGCCGGAATCGGGAAAGAAATCGTCCTTAATTCGGCAATTAATATTATCGAGATCTGGGATAAAGAGCAGTACGAGAAGGCTATTTATGAGTCTACCGATGATTTTGCTGAACTGGCTGAAGAGGTAATGGGAAATGACGATCTAGATGGAATATCATAATCCGGTTTTATTAAAAGAATCTGTAGACGGTCTTAATATAAAGGAAGACGGGGTTTATGTTGATGTCACTTTTGGTGGCGGCGGGCATTCCCGGGAGATCCTGAAGAGACTGGGGCCTAAGGGAAAGCTTTATGCTTTTGACCAGGATAAAGATGCTTTGCAGAATAAAATAGATGACGAGCGTTTTACCCTTATCAGTGAAAATTTTCGATTCATCAAGCGGTTTCTGAGATTCTACGGGATAAAGCAGGTGGACGGCATCTTAGGAGATTTTGGGGTTTCTTCTCATCAGTTTAATGAAGCCGGGCGTGGTTTTTCAACCCGTTTCGATGCTAAACTGGACATGAGGATGAATCAGGATAGCAAGCTTAGTGCTTTTGAGGTGATCAATCAATATTCAGAAGAGCAATTAAGGCAGTTGTTTTACCAATATGCCGATTTAAAGAATGCTCCCAAACTTGCAAAAATAATTGTGGAGTCCAGGGAGCAGAAGGAAATTGAAAGCAGTGAACAATTAAATGAGCTTTTGAAGCCACATCTTTTTAAAGGGAAGGAGAATAAAATCCTGGCTCAAATCTATCAGGCGATTAGGATAGAGGTGAACCAGGAAATTGAAGTGCTAAAAGAATTTTTAAAGCAAACAGAAGAGCTTGTGGTAAAAGGTGGGCGCATTAGCCTTATCTCTTATCACTCGCTGGAAGACCGTTTGGTGAAGCGCTTTATTAGAAGTGGATTATTTGAAGGTGAACCGGAAAAGGATTTCTACGGGAATATTTCGGTTCCTTTTAAAAAAGTAGGAGGCTTAATTGTGCCGTCCAAAGAAGAAATTGAAAGAAATAGTCGTGCCCGTAGTGCGAAACTTCGTGTAGCCAAAAGAATTTAAAACCTCTTAGAGAATTATGAAAAAGGGTTTTTACAATCTTCTTAGAGCGAATTTCCTAATTAGCCGAGATGCGGTTAATAACTGGAGGTTTATCGTTTTTTGCACGCTGCTGGCTATAATAATGATCGCCAGTTCTCATAGTGCCGAACGAAAGGTTCATGAAATAGCCCAGCTGCATAATGAAGTACGGGAGTTGAGAAGTGAGTTTGTAGACAGGCGTTCCGCGCTTATGAAAATAAAGATGGAATCTACAATCACCAGGAAAATGAGTGAAAGGGGTGTTGGGCCATCAGAAACACCACCTTTTAAAATAAGAGTAAATATCGCTGAATAAAATGGCAATAACCGAAAAAGGCATATTAAACAGGTTGTACTTCGTGGCAGCCTGTATGTTTTTGTTTGCGGTTGGGGTAGCCGTCAAACTTCTGGATATCCAGTTTGTAGATGGCGATCATTATAAACAATTAGCTGAAGAGCGTACCTACAGAAATTTTAAAATACCTTCAAACCGGGGTAATCTATACGATTCTAATGGGAGCTTACTCGCTACCTCTATTCCCAAATACGATATTAGGTTTGACGCGGTAACTGTTTCCGATAAGGATTTCCAGGAGAATATAGGTCCGCTTTCCAAAGAGTTGGCGGCGATGCTGGGTAATTCAGCCTCTTATTATGCGCAGAAATTACGTGCGGCCAGAGCCAATAAGCAGCGTTACCTTCTCATAACAAGAGGTCTTGGTTATTCAGAATTTCTTAAGCTGAAGCAGTTTCCTATGTTTAACCTTGGGACTTATAAGGGCGGAATGATCGTGGAACAGCGTACCGTGCGGGAGCACCCCCTGGGAAAAATGGGAGAACGAACCGTTGGGTATGAGCGCCAGGATGACCAGGGTTATTTCACCCGGGTTGGTCTCGAAGGAGCTTATAGCTCGTATTTAAGAGGAACCGATGGCCGCCGACTAAAACAAAAAATTGCTAAGGGACAATGGAAACCCATTAGCGATAATAACGAGGTAGAGCCTAAAGACGGTTATGATGTGATTTCCACTATAGATGTAAACATCCAGGATATAGCTCATCATGCTCTCTTGAAACAGCTGGAAAAATACGAAGCCGATCACGGCAGCGTGGTAGTGATGGAAACCGCAACAGGAGAGATCAAGGCAATTTCCAATTTAGGAAGAACCTCCAAAGGGACTTATTATGAAAAACTTAATTATGCCGTAGGTGAATTACACGAGCCAGGTTCGACCTTCAAATTAATGGCCATGGTTGCTGCCCTCGACCAAAAAGTGGTGGATACCGGGGATATTGTGGCAACCGGAAATGGACGCATGCCTGTTCGCGGTAGAATGGTGCGGGATTCAAAACATGGGGGATATGGAGATATAAGCGTAGCAAGGGCTTTTGAAGTTTCTTCCAATGTTGGCACCGTAAAGATCATTTACGATAACTATAAAGATCAGCCTCAAAAATTCATAGATAAGCTAAACTCGATGAATCTCAATGAACCCCTGGGACTTGATATAAAGGGAGAGGGGATCCCATATATTCCGCAGCCTGGCGATAAAAAATGGTCGGGTCTTTCTTTGCCGTGGATGGCTTATGGATATGGAAGTATCCAGATGACGCCTCTGCAAACCCTTACATTTTACAATGCCGTGGCAAACAACGGGGAGATGGTGAAACCGAGGTTTATCAAAGAGGTGAAGGAATGGGATAAAACCATTCAGAAATTTGATAAAGAGGTGATCAATCCTGCCATTTGCTCTCCGGAAACTCTTTCCAAAGTACAGGAGATGCTTAAAAATGTTGTAGAGCGTGGTACGGCTAAAAGTTTGTATTCCCCAAATTTCTCTATGGCCGGGAAAACCGGAACCGCCCAAACCGAATACTGGATGGATGACTGGGCTTCAAATAGACGTTATATTTCGTCGTTCGTGGGGTACTTTCCAGCCGAAAATCCCAAATATACCAGTATAGTGGTAATTCATAAACCCGATAACAGCGTGGGTTATTATGGTGCCGACGTTAGTGGTCCTGTTTTTAAGCGTATTGCCCAAAAGATTTATACCGATACCCCAATAGAAGATGAACTGGATTCTATAGAAGTGAAAAATGAAATTATAGAAGATGATTTCGAAAAATACTACACCAAGATCCAGGATGAAAAAATAATTATGCCCGATGTTGTTGGGATGCCTGCAATGGATGCGGTGTCGCTTTTAGAAAATCTTGGTCTCGAAGTAAAATTCCGTGGAAAAGGAAAGGTGAAGGCACAGTCGGTTTCGGCAGGGCAGAAAATAAAAAATAACCAACAGGTAAACCTGCATTTAAGTTGAAGATTTTAAAAGACATACTATACAGAGTTTCTATGGAGGCCGTAACCGGGAATACCTCGGTTGCAGTTAATAATATTCAGTTTGATTCCCGTAGGGTGGAATTAAATGATGTTTTTGTAGCCATTCGCGGAACACTATCTGATGGCCATAAATTTATTGAACAGGCTGTAAACAAGGGAGCCCTGGCAGTAATTTGTGAGGAGTTACCTGAAAATATTATTAATGGGGTTACTTATGTGCAGGTTAAGGACTCTCAAAAAGCGCTGGCTTTTATGGCAGCGAATTTCTATGACAATCCTTCAGAAAAATTAAAACTTGTAGGAGTAACGGGCACCAATGGTAAGACCACTATCGCAAGCCTGTTATATCAACTTTTTACAAAAGCCGGTTTTAAAGTTGGGTTGCTTTCAACCGTAAAAGTAATGGTAGGGGAAAAGAGTTTTGATGCCGTTAGAACTACCCCCGATTCCCTCAGTATAAATTCTTACCTCAAACAAATGAATGATGAGGGTGTGGAATTCTGTTTTATGGAAGTTAGTTCTCACGGGATTGCCCAGCATCGAACAAGTGCTCTGGAATTCAAAGGAGGGATTTTCACCAATCTGTCTCACGATCATCTCGATTATCACAAGGATTTTGCTGAATACCGTGATGTGAAGAAACGCTTCTTCGATGAGTTACCGGCATCGGCTTTTGCGCTTACCAACGTAGATGATAAAAACGGATTGGTAATGCTCCAGAATACCAAAGCGGTAAAATATACTTACGCGCTCAAATCTCACGCCGATTATAAAGCACAGATCCTGGAAAATCAATTCACAGGTTTATTGCTTAAAGTAAATGGCCAGGAAGTCTGGACCAAACTAATCGGGAATTTTAATGCCTATAATATTCTTGCAATCTATGCTACGGCAGAACTACTGGGTCTGGAAACTCTGGAAACCCTTAAAATTATCAGCGAGCTGGAGTCGGTAAGTGGAAGGTTTCAATATTTGATTTCAGATAAAGAGAAAATTACTGCAATTGTAGATTACGCCCACACGCCCGATGCACTTAAAAATGTGCTTGAAACCATTAATAGCATCAGGACAAAGAACGAAAAATTAATCACGGTTGTTGGTTGTGGGGGAGATAGAGATAAGACAAAACGACCCAAGATGGGCCATATTGCTTCGGCCTTAAGCACCGATGTGGTATTCACCAGCGATAACCCAAGAACCGAGGATCCCGATAAAATCATAGAGGAAATAGAAGCCGGCGTGGAGCCACAGAATTTCAAAAAAACCAATTCGGTTACCAACAGAAAACAGGCAATAAAAACGGCCTGCCAAATGGCAGCTAAAAATGATATAATTCTTATTGCCGGAAAAGGGCATGAGACCTATCAGGAGATTAATGGGGAGAGATTTGATTTTGAGGACCTCAAAATAGTAGCAGAATTTTTAAAGCAATTAGAAAAATAAGAATCGAGCCTGCCTGAGGCAGGCGTCAAACAAGGATATGTTATACTACCTCTTTGAATATTTAGATGCAGAATACCAGGTGCCGGGGGCGCGCCTGTTTCAGTATATCTCCTTTAGGTCGGCGATGGCAATTATCCTTGCGCTTGCAATTTCTACTATTTACGGGAAAAGGATTATCAATTATCTAAGAACCAAACAAATTGGGGAAAGCGTAAGAGACCTTGGGCTCGAAGGACAGAATGAAAAAGCAGGAACTCCTACTATGGGTGGGCTTATTATTATTATTGCCACTATAATTCCGGTATTGCTTTTCGCCAGGCTGGATAACATGTATGTTATTTTACTTATTGTCACCACGCTTTGGATGGGGGCAATTGGCTTTATTGACGATTACATTAAAACTTTTAAGAAGGATAAAGAAGGCTTGTCTGGGAAATTTAAGGTGATAGGTCAGGTTGGGCTTGGACTTATAGTTGGTGCTACGATGTATTTTCATCCTGCGATTACTGTTAAAGAAGAAACCAATCGGCCCGCAACTGAACAGCAGGAATTGTTGGTTGATACCGATGAGATCGTTATGGGGCCTGAGGAAAAAACAACAACTACTACTATTCCCTTTGTAAAGAATAATGAATTTGATTACTCCAGCCTTATTACCTGGATAAACCCTGTGCTTAAAAATTACGCCTGGCTCATTTTTATCCCTATCGTGATCTTTATAGTGACCGCCGTTTCTAATGGTGCCAATTTAACCGACGGGATTGATGGTCTTGCTGCGGGCTCTTCAGCCATAATTGTCCTAACCCTCGGGATTTTCGCCTGGGTTTCAGGGAACATCATTTTTTCAGATTACTTAAATATAATGTACATCCCGCGCTCGGGAGAAATGACCATTTATATCACTGCCTTAGCCGGGGCTTTGGTAGGGTTTCTTTGGTATAATACCTATCCCGCGCAGGTTTTTATGGGAGATACGGGAAGTTTGACTATTGGTGGGGTAATCGCGGTATTGGCTATAGCCACCCGAAAGGAATTATTGATCCCTATTCTATGCGGAATTTTTCTGATGGAAAATCTTTCGGTGGTCCTACAGGTTGCCTGGTTCAAGATCACCAAACGAAAATATGGAGCAGGAAGAAGAATTTTCCTGATGTCTCCTTTACATCACCATTATCAGAAAAGGGGATATCACGAAAGTAAGATCGTTGTGAGGTTCTGGATTGTGGGCATTTTTCTGGCAATTGTGACCATCATCACGCTTAAGGTAAGATAATGAGGAGGGATTGGAGAAATATAAGCGAAGCAGGTTTCCAAAAGCTGGTGATCCTGGGAGGCGGAGAAAGCGGAGCCGGGACTGCTATTTTGGGAAAGAAGGAAGGCTTTAAAGTCTTTGTTTCAGATAAAGGAAAGATTAAAGAAAAGTATAAAGAAGTTCTTGAAAATATTGAGGTTGAATGGGAGGAATTGCAGCATACAGAAGCTAAGATCCTGGATGCCGATGTGGTGATGAAAAGTCCGGGAATTCCAGATACAGCTCCTTTGGTGGTGAAGCTGAAAGAACTTGGAGTTGTGGTTATTTCGGAAATAGAATTTGCCAGTGCTTTTACTTCAGCAAAAATAATTGGAGTAACCGGAAGTAACGGGAAAACCACCACCACGAAGTTCATTTATCATATTCTGAAGGCTGGGAATATTTCTGTGGGAATGGCCGGGAATGTGGGCGATAGTTTCGCTAAACAAGTAGCTGAAACCAACCCCGACTGGTTTGTGCTTGAATTAAGCAGTTTTCAGCTGGACGGGATTGTGAATTTCAGGCCCGAAATAGCTGTGTTAACCAATATAACACCAGATCATCTGGATAGATATGATTATAAGCTGGAGAATTATGTAGCATCAAAATTCAGAATAACCGAGAATCAAACCCAGGATGATTATTTCATTTTTGATGCCGATGATGCGATTATGGAGGAATGGTTAAAAAACAACCAGGTGAAAGCACAACAGCTCCCATTTTCATTGGAGAAAAAAATGGAAAATGGAGCCCAAATAGAAAACGAAAACATTGTAATAAACATTAATAACGATCAATTTAATATGCCAACAACAACATTAGGTCTGCAAGGTAAGCACAATACCAAAAATGCAATGGCTGCTGCTACGGTAGCGCAATTATTACGAATTAGAAAGGAAACCATACGAGAGAGTATGGAAAATTTTCAGGGGGTAGAACACCGCCTTGAAAAGGTTTTGAAGATCAATAATGTTCAGTATATAAACGATTCCAAGGCGACGAATGTAAATGCCACATTTTATGCTCTTGAGAGTATGGAATCTGAAACGGTTTGGATCGTTGGCGGAGTAGATAAAGGTAATGTGTATGATGACCTTTTGCCTTTGGTAAACGAGAAAGTGAAAGGGATTATTTGCCTGGGCGTGGATAATGCGAAGCTGCTAAATACCTTCGGAAATTGTGTTGAAAATATCGTGGAAACCCAATCTATGGCTGAGGCAGTAAAGATGGCTTACAGAATGGCCGAAAAAGGTGATAGTGTTTTGTTATCGCCGGCTTGTGCAAGCTTTGATCTTTTTGAGAATTATGAAGACCGCGGGAGACAATTTAAGGACGCGGTAAGAAATTTGTAGAATTAATACCTGAGAAGAGCATCAAGTAAATGAGCAACTTTTTTTCAAATCTTAAAGGAGATAAGGTTATCTGGGCAACCGCCGGCTTGTTGGCAATATTTTCATTTTTGCCGGTATATAGCGCCAGTAGTAACCTTGCATACCTCTATGGGGATGGAAGTACGTTTAAATATGTGGTGGTTCACTTTTTTCATTTGGTGCTTGGTTTTTCCTTGCTTTTTGCGGTTCACAAAATACCCTATCACTATTTCCGGGGACTATCCATTTTATTTCTGCCGGTAGTAATCGTACTCTTATTATATACAGCGTTTCAGGGGACCATTATTGACGGTGCAAACGCCAACCGTTGGATACAAATACCGGTTCTAGGAGTTTCATTTCAATCGTCTACCCTGGCTTCGGTGGTTTTGATGGTTTACGTAGCTCGTTACTTATCTAAAATGACCCACAAAACCTTAACATTTAAGGAGTCTATTTTACCGCTTTGGGTGCCTGTGGGTTTGGTTTTAATGCTAATTTTGCCGGCTAATTTTTCCACTACAGCCATTATATTCAGTATGGTTCTGGTATTGATGTTCTTAGGGGGGTATCCTGCAAAATATCTCGGTATTATAGTCGCGGCAGGATTACTCTTGCTCACTATGTTCATTCTAACAGCAAAAGCTTTTCCCGGACTTTTACCTAACAGGGTAGATACCTGGGCAAGTAGGATTGAGAATTTTTCGAATGATGAAGATACTGAAGCCGACTATCAAATCGAAAAAGCGAAGATCGCTATCGCTCGTGGTGGAATAACAGGTACGGGAATTGGGAAAAGCGTACAGCGCAATTTTTTACCCCAGTCCTCTTCCGATTTTATTTATGCGATAATAGTTGAGGAAATGGGATTGATAGGAGCATTTGGCGTAATGAGTGCATACCTGATGCTGCTTTTCCGAATAATAATTGTGGCAACCAAAGCCAACACAATGTTTGGGAAACTGGTTGTCATGGGGGTGGGTTTACCAATAATTTTCCAGGCGCTCATCAATATGGCGGTGGCGGTAGAATTGTTTCCGGTTACCGGGCAAACCCTGCCTTTAATCAGTAGTGGAGGAACCTCGATTTGGATGACCTGTATGGCCCTGGGGATTATCCTTAGCGTTAGCGCCAAAAGGGAAGAAATTAAAGAAGCTGAAGAGCGATTAAACGAAGAAGAAAATCCGCTTGATATTTTAAGCGAAGCGATATAAAATGAAAAAAGACCTACGCGTCATATTATCTGGAGGAGGCACAGGAGGCCATATTTATCCGGCGATTGCAATCGCCGACGAGATAAAAAGGCGGTATCCTGAAGCTGAATTCCTCTTTGTAGGTGCGAAGGATAGAATGGAGATGGAAAAAGTGCCCCAGGCGGGGTATAAAATCGAGGGTTTATGGATAAGTGGAATTCAACGGAAAATTAGTCTAAAAAACCTTGCTTTTCCTTTTAAGCTGCTTAGTAGCCTGAGTAAATCCCGAAAAATAATAAAGGATTTTAAACCAGATGTGGTGATCGGGACCGGTGGTTTCGCCAGCGGACCTTTACTGAAAGTGGCGAGTTCGCAGAATATTTCAACCTTGATTCAGGAACAAAATTCCTATCCTGGAATTACCAACCGGCTTCTTTCAAAGAGGGTGGACAGAATATGCGCGGCCTACGAAGAGGTGAAACGCTTTTTCCCTGCCGAAAAGACGGTAATAACAGGTAACCCGGTTAGGCAGGATCTGTTGGAGGTTAATTCAAAAAGAGCTGAGGCCCGGAATTATTTTAAACTTGACCCTACAAAGAAAACAGCCTTAGTTCTTGGCGGAAGCCTTGGCGCGAGAAGGATCAATCAATTGATCGAGCAATATGCTGAAGAATTTGAAAAAAGAGAAATTCAATTGATCTGGCAAACGGGGAAATTGTATTTCAGTGAATATAAAAAGTACAACGGGAAATTTGTACAAACTCACGAATTTCTGAATAGGATGGACCTTGCCTATGCCGCTGCCGATGTGATTATTTCACGAGCCGGTGCCATTAGCGTTTCAGAATTATGCATTGTCGGAAAACCGGTACTATTCATTCCATCGCCCAATGTGGCCGAAGATCATCAGGCGAAAAATGCACGCTCAGTTTCAGAGAAGGATGCCGCATTAATGTTGACTGAAAAAGAGCTTGACGAAAACTTTGAATCCGATTTTTTTGGCCTGCTTAATTCAGAAGAGAAACAAGAGAAATTAAGTCGAAATATTAAGGAATTGGCTTTGCCCAACGCAACTTCAGCAATAGTTGATGAAGTAGAAAAACTGATAAAGAAATAAGGTGATAGAATTAAACCAAATAAAAAACATTTATTTTATCGGCATTGGCGGAATAGGGATGAGTGCCCTCGCGCGTTATTTCAAATTCCAGGGGAAAAACGTAGCCGGTTACGATAGAACTTCCACGCCGCTTACCAGAACTCTGGAGAGCGAAGGTATTCAGGTGGTTTATGATGAAGCGGTAGCCAGCATTCCAGATAATTTCACACATCTTGAAGGTACCCTGGTGGTTTATACTCCCGCTATTCCAAAGGAACATAAGCAGTGGCTATATTTTATTAGCAGGGAATTTCCTTTAAAAAAGCGGGCTGAGGTTTTAGGTCTTATCTCTAAAGGAAAGAACACCCTTGCCGTGGCAGGAACTCACGGGAAAACCACAACTACGGCAATTCTAGGTCATTTATTAAAAGAAACAGGGGCTCCCGTTACAGGTTTCCTGGGCGGAATTAGTGAGGATATTCAGAGCAATCTTATCCTGAAAGGAGATGAAGTGATCGTGGTGGAAGCCGATGAGTTTGATCGCTCGTTTATGCAGCTTTCACCAAATATCGCAGCGATAACTTCTATGGATGCCGATCATCTCGATATTTACGGGGAAAAAGAAGAACTTGAAAAAACATTTAGGGATTTTGCAGCTTTGATTCCGGAAACAGGAACGCTCTTTGTGAAAAATGAACTTCCGATTGCAGGAACAACTTTAGGGATTGAAGATGATGCCGATTATGCGGCAACCGATATAAAAATTGATAATGGTACCTATCATTTCAATTTAAGAACCCCAAAAGAGATAATAAAAGATTTAAAATTTAATCTACCCGGCAAACACAATTTGCTTAATGCTATAACAGCCCTGGCGATGGCTATTCAATACGGCTCCCCAACCGATGAACAACTCGCCAGGGCTTTATATAGCTTCAAAGGTGTGCGGCGTAGATTTACCTATAAAATAAAAACCGATGATTTGGTGCTCATCGATGATTATGCACATCATCCCGCAGAGATAGAAGCGGTGCACCAGGCGGTAAGAGAAATGCATCCCGGGAAAAAGGTGCTCGCTGTATTTCAGCCACACTTATTCAGTAGAACCCGTGATTTTGGAGATGAATTTGCCAAAAGCCTGGCGAAATTTGATGAATTGTTGTTGCTGGATATATATCCTGCCCGCGAAGAACCCATTGAAGGCATTAATTCAGTGTGGTTATTTGATCAGATAAAGATGAATTCCAAAAAGTTGATCACTAAAGAGCAGCTTTCAGAAGAGGTGAAAAAAAGCGATGCCGGGGTGATCGTAATGATGGGTGCCGGGGATATTGGAGAAGAAGTAGAACCTTTAAAAAAGCTTCTGCAAAATGAAAACTAAGATGAGCTACATAAAAGGCTTGTTTTTGCTGGTGTTGGTGGCCTTTTTATATGGTTTTGCCGAACACCGTCACAAATCCCGTAAGATCAGTGAGCTAAACATTGAATTTTTGGAGGATGAAAATCTCTATGTTACTGAGGAAGCGGTTAATAAGTTGTTAATACAAAATAATCTGGGGCTTACGAGCATAGATAAAGAAACTTTAGATTTGAATAAGGTGGAAATCCTACTGAAGAACCACGATATGATTGAAAATGCAGAAGTTTACCTGAATCTGGACGGCAAACTCAAAGCCGATATCAGTCAGCGGAAACCAATTGGGCGTGTAGTTGGAAATTCTTCATTCTACCTGGACAAAAACGGACAGGTAATGCCTCTTTCGCCTTATTATTCGGCCAGAGTGCCGTTGCTTTTCGGGTTTGATGATAGCAATGTTTCGGAGGTATACCCGTTGTTGAATTACATAAAGAACGATAAATTTTTAACTCAGCATATTACAGGTATAAACAGAATGAACGGCGGGAAATTTGAGCTGGAAATGCGCAAACTGGATTTTAGTGTGTATTTCGGGAAGGCTGAAAATATTCCTTTGAAGTTCAACAATTTCAAGGTCTTTTATAAAAAAGCACTTAAAGACGATAAACTGGATGCCTATAAAAAAGTGAACTTACAATTTGGAAATCAGGTTGTTTGCACGAAAAAATAAATTATGGAACAAAGCGACATTGCAGTAGGATTAGATATAGGGACCACGAAGATCGTGGCTATGATAGGTCGTAAAAACGAATACGGCAAAGTAGAGATCGTGGGGATTGGGAAATCCAAAAGTTTGGGTGTACACCGCGGGGTGGTGAACAATATTACCCAAACAATCCAATCTATTCAGCAAGCCATTCAGGAGGCAGAGGCCGATTCCGGATTAAAGATAAAAGATGTGGTAGTTGGCATTGCCGGGCAACACATCCGAAGCCTTCAACACAGCGATTATATTACACGTCCAAACCCCGATGAGGTTATTGACGCCGACGATATTCATACCCTTTGTAACCAGGTGCATAAACTGGTGATGTTGCCGGGCGAGGAGATTATCCACGTGCTGCCACAGGAATACAAAGTTGATGGGCAGGCAGAGATCAAAGAGCCAATCGGGATGTATGGCGGTCGGTTAGAAGCTAATTTCCACGTGGTGGTTGGGCAGGTTTCTTCTATCAGGAATATTGGACGTTGTGTAAAAAGCGCCGGTTTGGAACTTTCGGCAGTGACCCTGGAGCCATTGGCTTCGGCAAATGCCGTATTGAGTCAGGAAGAGAAAGAGGCCGGGGTGGCCCTAATCGATATAGGAGGGGGAACTACCGATCTTGCGATCTTTAAAGATGGAATTATTCGACATACCGCGGTTATTCCATTCGGTGGAAATGTGATCACAGAAGATATCAAAGAAGGTTGTTCGATCATAGAAAAACAAGCTGAATTGCTGAAAATAAAATTCGGGTCGGCCTGGCCGGGAGAAAATAAGGACAATGAGATTGTTTCCATTCCGGGATTACGCGGAAGGGAACCCAAGGAAATTACCCTGAAGAATCTTTCAAAGATAATTCACGCGAGGGTAGTTGAAATTATAGAGCAGGTTTACCTGGAGATTAAGAACTACGGTCACGAAGAACAAAAGAAAAAATTAATAGCCGGAATGGTACTTACCGGTGGAGGTGCACAACTTAAGCATATCAAGCAACTCGCCGAGTACATTACCGGAATGGATACCAGAATAGGCTTTCCTAACGAGCACCTTGCCGGAACAAATGATTCTGAAACTACAAGTCCTGTATATGCCACAGCGGTTGGATTAGTAATGAACAGTTTGGAACATGGAGCCAAAAAGTTTCAGGAGGAAGCCGTGCTTAAGAGCAAGGAACAACGAGAAGAAGAGCTTAAGGAAAGCTTTGATGAGGAAATTGAAAACAAAGAAGACCTGAAACCAGATCCACATGCCCCGGGAAAACATACCCGCAAAAGTATTTTTGATAAGTGGGCAGAGAAGTTTAAAGATTTTTTAGATAACGCAGAGTAAAAAGAGAGAACCAGTAAAACAGAATTTATGAGCAGTACAGAATTCGGAAACATAGCATTCGATTTACCAAAGAATCAATCGAACGTCATAAAAGTTATTGGTGTAGGCGGCGGCGGAAGCAACGCCATAAATCACATGTTCCAGCTGGGAATAAAAGGAGTAGATTTCGTTATCTGCAATACCGATTCCCAGGCCCTGGAAAACAGTCCGGTTCCTAACAAGATCCAGTTAGGGGTAAGCCTTACCGAAGGTCTTGGAGCAGGAGCAAACCCGGAAATTGGTCAGCAGGCAGCTGTAGAGAGTTTTGACGAGATCAAGCAAATGCTCGACACAAATACCAAAATGGTGTTTATCACCGCCGGGATGGGTGGTGGTACCGGTACGGGTGCGGCCCCGGTGATCGCCAAACAAGCTAAAGAAATGGATATCCTAACTGTGGGTATCGTAACCATCCCTTTTCAGTTTGAAGGCAAAATGAGAAACGAGCAAGCACAGATAGGGGTGGAAAGACTTCGCAGTCATGTAGATTCCCTTATCGTGATCAACAATAATAAACTTAGAGAGGTATATGGAAACCTTGGATTTAAAGCCGGTTTCTCAAAGGCCGATGAAGTTCTTGCCACCGCTTCCAGAGGAATAGCCGAGGTAATTACCCACCACTATACTCAAAACATTGACCTTAGGGATGCTAAAACAGTCTTAAGCAATAGTGGAACTGCAATAATGGGATCGGCGCAGGCTACTGGTGCCAGTAGGGCGCAAGATGCTATTAGCAAAGCCCTGGACTCTCCATTGTTAAACGACAACAAAATTACAGGTGCCCAAAACGTACTACTGCTAATCGTTTCGGGATCTGAAGAGATTACTATTGATGAGATCGGTGAAATTAACGATCACATCCAGGCCGAAGCCGGGCATAGTGCCAATATTATTATGGGTGTGGGAGAAGATGAAGCCTTGGATGAAGCCATTTCGGTAACTATCATCGCTACGGGGTTTAATGTAGAGCAACAGAATGAAATTGTAAATACTGAAGCTAAAAAAATAATTCATACTCTTGAGGACGATCAAAGGGCTGAGCAGGATCTTAATCCCAAAAGAACAGGTGGACTTTCTTCTGTAAATAAGCCTGTAAATGAGGTAAAAAACGAAGAACAGCCACCAAAGCAAAAGATCGTCCATACACTAGATGACAGCCTGGAAGAAGTGGACGAGGTGGGTAACATACAGACTAAGGAAGATGAGCTGCTAAAAACTCCCCAGGCAGCCAGAGACCTGGAAGTTACTTATGATGAGGTGAACCCCGATGATTTTATTATCAATGAAACTTCAGAAGAAGTAAATAGCCTGGATGAAAATACAGCTGGAGAAGAAAAATCTGAAAGTGAGGAACAAATAATGTTCACTTTTGATTTTCCGTTGAACAATCAACAGGAAGAGAAGCCGAAGAAGGAAACTTCTTCTGAAAGCTCTTCAGCTAAAAAACAGGAACCAGAAGTTAAAAAACACGATCTTTTTGAGAGCTCCAGAGAGATAGAGGTTAATGAACCGGTAGAAATTGTTCCTGTGACCGAAAGTTCGGCACGTGGGGTTAAGAGATACAGCCTTGACGATTATATGGAATTGGAGCGCTCTCTTGAGCATTCTAAGGTTTCTAAAAAAGAAGAGCCAAAAGATGAGACCATAGCTTTTGAAAAGAAAACTGTGGCCCCACAGCCGGAAACAGAGAAAAAGGATAACGAAGATCCCTTCAATAATCCTATTTCAGAAGTGTTAATTGAACGCGCAGCCGAGAGGAGAGCCAAAATGAAGGAGTTTAATTATAAATTTAGAAGCAATGCGGCTCAGGTCGATGAATTTGAAAAGCAACCCGCTTATAAAAGACAGGGTGTAGACCTTGATCAGAACAGGCCAGGAGAAGAAAAATTATCCCGTACCAGCCTGGGTAAAGATGAAAATGACGAACTACATTTCAGAAGGAATAATTCTTTTCTTCACGATAATGTAGACTAAGCTTTCTAATAACTGCTCATAAAAAAAGGTGCCCTAAGGCACCTTTTTTGTTTTTCAGGATTGAAACTTAATGTTTCTCTGCTTCAATATCTTCGGTATCTTTTCGTCTTTTAATCAGGGAAATTCCTGCCAAAAAGAATATGAATCCAATTATGGTTAGGGCCCAGGGATGCAGCATTAAAGCAATACTGCCAAATATTCCCAGAATACCCATAACCAGTGCGATTGCACCGCCAACAGTCATAATGATTCCTAAGATTTTAATCATAACATAGTGTTTTGGTTAGAGTATAAAGTTACTCAAAGATTTTAGACAGGGGGTATCATTAACATTTCTTAAGGATTGACTCTTAAAGGTTTCGGGTCGCTTTAACTTTTCTGAAAAGCAAGAAATTCCTTTAATCGAAATTAATCCCAATAGATCATAAAGTATTTAATCTTCGCATCATCCGGTATTTGAGAGGCCCGAATTCTGGAGTCGGTGTCATAACGCAAATTGGAGGGAAGCTCCTTTTTGTCTATAGTGATATAGGCATTAATCTCATCGAGGAATACTACTGCGGCATTTAGCGTGTTTTCTATTCTGGAGATGTTGTAATTCTCTACAATATCTTTAAAGGTGCTTTCTATATTAAGGCCCGCTTTGGTTTCATAACGGGGGTCCAATATCCTTATATACCCAATAGTGCTTGTAGAATCAAATTCCTGTAGGGGTTCTAAAATAAGAAGTGGCTTGCCCCCCTTTTCAAAAATCTTGATCTCATCGGTAGAACGCAATTGTTGTTCCCCGCTGGTTTGAGTAATGATGGAATCCTGAGGGAATATGGAGTCTAATTTATTTATTCTAAGGTCTTTTTTAATTGACCCCACCTGCGTGGCGGTGATCAGGAAAGGATTGTCTTCATCTTTTTGACAGGAAATAATACTTATCGCTAAAATTAAGATTAATAAGAATTTACTTTTCATATGGGTTTATTGATTTTTATTTTAATAATTTATTCAGAATTCCCATTGCTCCCCTAATAAAGGAGGCGCTGGTCAATACTTTGATTATTGCTCCCTCGGTTTTATTTTTGTTTCGGGTGCCCCGGTCACTTCCCGAGGCTTCTTTTTGCCGTTTTAAGTCTTCTTCTTTTGCTTTTTCCTTTGCCTTGTCTGCCTCAGCTTCTTCTATTTTTTTATTCAGAAGTTCGTAGGCGCTTTCCCGGTCTATCTCTTCATTATATTTTTTCCTTAAAGCCGAAGAAAATATCTTTTCTTCCAATTCTGAATCACTGAGTACATCCATTCTGCTCATTGGGGCTCTAAGCATAGTTGCAGCGAGGGGGGAAGGTCTTCCTTTTTCATCCAGTGCCGAAACCAAAGCTTCCCCAATTCCTAACGAGGTTAATTCGGTTTTGGTATCGTAAAAATCCGAAAGAGGATAATTCTCGGCGGTTAATTTTATCGCTTTTCTGTCTTTGGCAGTGAAAGCTCTAAGCGCATGCTGGATTTTTAACCCTAGCTGTCCTAAAACTTCTGAAGGCACATCGGTGGGGTTCTGAGTGACAAAATAAAGACCAACTCCTTTTGAGCGAATCAACTTTACGATACTTTCTATCTGATCTAAAAGTGCATCTGAAGCATTTTTAAAGATAAGATGAGCCTCGTCTATAAACAGCACAAGTTTAGGTTTATCGCTGTCTCCTTCTTCAGGAAAAGTGGTGTAAATTTCGGCAAGCAGGCTAAGCATAAAAGTTGAAAATAGCGCAGGTTTATCCTGAATATCGGTTAAACGCATTACGTTTACATAGCCGTGGCCATTGCTGTCTTTTCTGCAAAGATCCTGCACCTCAAAGGAGCGTTCTCCAAAGAAACGTTCTGCGCCTTGTTGTTCCAGTGCCACTATCTTTCTAAGAATAGCTCCGGTGGAAGCAGTGGAAATGCGGCCATATTCTTTTTCAAATTCCTCTCTCCCACCATCTGTAGCATACTGGATTATTTTTTTCAGGTCTTTTAAATCTAAAAGTGGAAGATGGTGATCATCACAATATTTAAATATTATCGCGAGAATCCCTGCCTGGGTAGGGGTGACATCCAGAATCCTGGAAAGCAAGACCGGCCCGAATTCACTTACAGTAGCTCTAAGTCTAACCCCATCCTGTTCAGAAATAGTCAGAAATTCAACAGGAGAACTGCTGGCCTCAAACGGGAAACCTAACTTTTTATGTCTTTCTTCCAAAAAGTCTCCCCCAGCCGATTTTTCAGCTATTCCGCTCAGGTCGCCTTTAACATCCATCAATAGTACGGGAACTCCTTTTTCTGAGAGGTTTTCGGCAAGGATTTGCAGGGTTTTGGACTTTCCTGTCCCTGTGGCTCCGGCGATCAGGCCGTGGCGGTTCATAGTTTTAAGAGGAATTTTAACCGCGGCATCGGCATAGGTCTCCCCTTTGAACATAGCCGCGCCCAGGTGGATGAAATCCCCCTTGGGACTATAGCCTTCCTGAATATGCTGAATAAAGTCTTCTGATTTTCCCAAGATGGAGTTTTTATAAATGTATAAAAATGTTCTGGAAATCTTACTGCACCCCTGGTCTTTCCAGCTTAAAGCTGCCTTTTTCCGCATCCATGCTAGCGGTAATTCCGTTAGGGATGGTTACATTATCATCAATATGCCCAATCATAGCTCCTGAAAAAGCCGGGATATTAAGGGGTTTAATATAATGGTCAATAACCTCTTCTAAGGTAAGCGAACCATAGCCGCTTCCGCCGGGTTTACAACTACTGCATTTTCCGAAGATAAATCCGCTTATTTTATCAAGCACACCTCCAAGATAGAGTTGGGTCATCATCCTGTCTACGGCATAAATCTGTTCGCCCACATCTTCCAGGTAAAGAATCTTTCCTTCCCAGTTTTGAGGGAAATAATCCGATCCCATAATCCCGGTCATTACCGAAAGATTGCCGCCTAGCAATTGCCCGGTTGCCTGTCCCGGGCTAATAGTCCTTATCCTGTTTTTGGTTTGTGTGAGCTGATCACCTTTGTCCTCCGGATTTTCATAAAGAACAGCCTCCTTTTCAAAAAGTAATTTTTTGAGGTGATCGCTGCTGAAAGAATTCCATACAGATACTGCCACCGGACCGTGGTATGTTACCAATCCGGTTTTTTGAAAAATCGCCAGGTGAAGGGCGGTGATGTCACTATAACCTATAAAAATTTTCGGATTTTCGGCAATAGCTTCATAATCCAGTTTGTCAAGAATTCTGGCCGCTCCCGAACCGCCTCTTAGGGCAATGATCGCATTTACTTCAGGATCGCGAAACATCTCATTAAGTTCTTCGGCGCGTTCTTCGTCGCTTCCGGCGAGATGTCCATAACGCTTTTTAACGTGGTTCCCGAATTTTACATTTAGTCCCAGAGCTTCAAAAGATTCTTTGGCGATCTCAAAGGGTTCCGTTTCAAAAATCGCACTGGCAGGGCTAACTATTCCAATGGTTTGTCCGGGCTCCAAAGCTTTCGGAATCACTATTTCAGAGGACTTACTTCTGGAAAAATCCAGTTTGTCTGAAAAAGAACTCAGCGGGAAAGCCAGGCTTCCCAGTCCTATATTTTGTACAAAGGTTCTTCTTTTCATTTTTTATAATTTATATCCCAATTCGGGAATTAGGCACAGAATTATAATCGTGTTTCAGTATGCTACCAGGTTCGCGTACGGCAGCATGCCGGTTTGATTCCTTAAAATTTCTATAAACCGAAATTAGCTATTTTTATTTACTTCCCTTTTATTTTTTAATAATTGTCCCTAATCTGCAGCAGGATCTGTTCCATGCCATCTTTAAGCTCTGAAGTAGGAACGGTGTAATTACTGTTCATAAAACTAAAGATGAGTAATTTGCCTTTCTTAGTGAGTAGATACCCACTAAGGCTATGATTGTGGCGTAAAGTGCCGGTTTTTGCAAATACATAAGGTTTTTCTGCCTTATAGAAATTTTTAAGTGTTCCCGATTGTCCTCCTGTGGCTAACAGTGAAAGCAATCTTTCCCGAGACATTTCTTCTTTTATCTTCAGAAGTAAACTTATCATGGTGCGCGGGGTAAATAGATTATAACGCGATAATCCCGAACCATCCACCCAATGCGGCTCGTCGGGAAGATCTTTTAAATGGGTTTCCTTCATATGTTTAATGGCGATATCGCTTTTTAGCGTATCGCTTAATTCCTGTGCTGCCATTAGCAAAATTTGTTCGGCGATGAAATTATCGCTCACTTCCATCATCCTTTTGTATATACTATCTGCAGGAATACTATAAAGTTTTTCTGAAAACTCTATTTCAGAAGAATTTTTTATAGAAACCGGTTTTTTAAGGGTATCACTTAAAAGAGCCGCAGCCATTTTTGTTGAATAATGGAAGGGAACATGCTGGCTGAAATTATTTTCTCTTTTTGAATTCTGAAAGAAAAATGCATTCCTGCCACTTTCTCTTTTAACTCTGGGCCTTTCCGATGTGGTGCTAACAATTGAATCTGAAAATATTGCAGGAATAATCTCTGGTTTTTCTACGCCTGATTTAAAACTGAACTTCACCAGATTTCCATAAATAGGAAAAGGAGTCCTTTCCGCGGAATAATATGCATTGAAATCATCCCAGGCCCAGCCAGGTCCCTGATGCTTTTCGGTGTATGCCGGGGGAACCATAACCAGGGTTTCCTCACGCTCCTTTAAAAACGTGATGACCCCGGAATCGGGAAGGTTGGGGTTTAGTAGCGACGGGTCGCCTGTGCCGGTAAAGAAAAGGCTGTCGTTTTTGATAGTGTATTTAAGAGCGGGGAGAGAATCGCCTAAGACCTTTAAACCTGTATAAAGACTGAATAATTTTGTGTTTGAAGCCGGAGTAAAATACTTAGCTCCGTTATGATCGTAGAGAATTGCCTTCTCTTCAGGATCATAAACCATCAGCCCGGCAAAACCTTGTTTAAAAGCAGGCAATTCCTTGAAACTCTTGTCAATATTTTTAGTAGTTCTTTTTGACACCGAACAGGAACTAAGAAATATTATTAAACCGAAAAGTGATAATAGGCGAATATTCATCTTTTGAGAATTTTGGTGTTTTTTACTGAATTGTGATTGGATGGAACTTTATATAAAATTTATTTGTTTAAATATATCTTTCGTAAAAATCTAATTAAACTTTATTTTTTAGTTAAGATTAAGTTATAGAGTAGCTGCAATTTATATATATTTAAGGATTATTAGCAAAACTATAACACTTAGAGGAATGAGAAACAAACTTACAATTTTGGCTTTATTGGCCATTTTTCAGATTTCCAGTATGATTGCCCAGGAGCGTACCGTATCTGGTACTGTGACTGTTGCCAGTGACGGGATGCCGTTACCGGGAGTGAATGTACTGGTAAAAGGAACCAACCAGGGGACAATAACCGATATGGACGGAGAATATGCCATTGAGGTTGCTTCTGATGCTGTTCTGGTATTTTCATCGCTTGGTTTTGAGCGCCAGGAAATACCTGTAAACAATCAAACCACGATTAATGTTGAAATGGTGGAAGATTTGGAAGGACTTGATGAGGTAGTAGTGACAGCTCTTGGGATATCCAGGGAAAAAAAATCCCTGGGGTACGCTACCCAGGAAGTCGATGGTGAGGATATGAATTTAACCAATGAACAAAATGTTCTGGGGTCCCTTGCCGGTAGAGTTGCCGGGGTTCAGGTTACCGGTTCTTCGGGAGCCAGTATGGGAGGAACCCAGAAGATAAAAATACGTGGAGTAAACTCAATTAGTGGGGGAGACCAGCCTTTAATTGTTGTCGATGGTACTCCAATTTCCAATGCTAACTTTTCGGGAAGTGCCGGGGCAGATTTTGGAAACCTGGGACAGGATGTTAACCCAAGTGATATTGAATCTGTAAATGTTCTTAAGGGACCAGCAGCTTCTGCTCTTTACGGAATCCGTGGTCAATACGGGGTAATTATGATTACTACCAAAAAAGGTCAACGGGGAGTGAAGGATGTGCAGGTACAGGTTAATTCTTCTTTTTCCATAGAAAAAGCAGGGAATTTTTTGCCTAAACAAAATATGTATGGTGCGGGATCAAGTCAGTCTTTCTCAACGCTGCCTAATGGCGATCCTTATGTAGCTATAAGCGTTGATGAAAGCTGGGGGCCAAAAATGGATGGCACCCCGGTAAGGCAGGTCTTTAGTTTTTATCCACAGGATCCTACTTACGGGCAATTAACACCATTTGTTCCACACCCTGATAATATTGAAAATTATTATGAAACTGGCTATAACCTGAATAATGGTGTAACGGTTTCTGGCGGAAATGAGAATACCACCTTTCGATTAAGTCTTAATGACACACGTATAGAAGGAGTGGAGCCTAACACTTATTTGAATAGGAATAACCTTGGATTAAGCGCTGCACTCGATCTTTCTGAGGAGCTCACCCTTTCAACTAACATTAACTACGCAAGGAATGATGCCAGAAGACCGGGGCAGGGTTCTGAATACGGGGTAGCTTACTTCAACCAGTGGTTTCAGAGAAATCTCGATATGAACCGTTTAAAAGACTATAAATATGACGACGGAACATTTCTTCATTGGAACCTGCGTAATCCCAGTTCTTCAACCGGAGAAATAACTAATTTCAGCCCGTTGTACTGGAACAATCCTTATTTTGATGCCTATGAAAATACCTCGGAAGATACCCGGGACAGGTTCTTTGGGGATGTTTCCCTGAAGTATCAAATTACGCCGGAAATCGATATCACCGGTGCGATCCGATCAGATATGTATACTCAGAATATTGAAGGTAGGACTGCCTTTGGCGGTAAGAGTTTACCTGGATACTCTGTAGGGAAGTATCAAAATAAGGAATTCAACTATGAATTGATCGCACAGTATAACAAGAAATTCGAAGATTTTTCTGTAAACGGAACTATTGGAGGAAATATTTATAACCGCAATTATACTTATTTATCTCAAGCCACTGTTGGTGGGTTATCTGCACCAGGATTTTATAATATTGATGCGTCTATAGATAGACCATCTACCACTTCTTACAAGCTTGAAAAACAAATTAGAAGTGCTTTTGGAATGATTTCCTTAGGTTATCTTGATACCTATTTTGTAGATGCCTCTATCAGAAACGATAATTCTTCGGCCTTACCAGAAGACAACAACTCCTATTGGTATCCGTCTATCTCTGGGAGTATGATTTTTAGTGAACTCATAGAATCTGACTTTCTTACTTTTGGAAAGTTAAGAGCCAGTTATGCTCAGGCCGGATCAGACCTTAGTCCATATCAAACCACCCCGGCTTACGGCGTTGGTACTGTTTATGGAAATGTAAATACTTTATATGTGCCCGATAATTTGAATAACCCTAATATTGAACCTTCTTTTGCTCACTCCTATGAAGCTGGGGTTGATCTTAGATTTTTTAATAATCGGTTAGGTTTGGATTTGACCTATTATCAACAAAAAAATAAAAATCAGATCATTAATCTTGACGTATCAGGAGCAAGTGGTTATAGTTCAAGTACTATTAATGCGGGGCTTATACAGAACCAGGGTATAGAACTTACTTTAACAGGACAGCCGATTAAAACAGACGATTTTCTGTGGGATGCAGTATTTAATATCAACAGAAACCGAAGTGAAGTGGTAGAGTTAGCTCCGGGAATTGATGTGTATACCTATGGATCGACTACCTATTCAAGTGTTTCGAGTTACCTGAATTCTTACGAAGGGGAAGCTTTTGGTAGCCTTATAGGTCAAGCTTACCAGAGAGATGAGGCTACCGGAGAAATTCTGCTGGATCAAAATAATATGCCTTTATATACCGATGCAACCCATAATTTTGGTTCGGTGTTGCCAGATTTTACCGGAGGTTTCCAGAATGCCTTCCGTTATAAGAATTTCAGTCTCGCAGCTATGATCGATTTTCAGGGCGGCGGACAATTCTTTAGCCGCTCCAAAATGCTGGGGGTTAGAACTGGCCAGGATCCACTTACGGTAGCAATTAATGATCGGGGAATGAATGTAAGAGATCCCCTTGAAGATGGAGGTGGAGTAAAAGTTACTGGTATTTCTGCTGAAACTGGTCAACCTGTAGAAGCCTATGTAGATGCCAGGTCTTATTACCGAAATGTTGTAGGAAGAAGGATCTATGAGGAATGGCTATATGATGCTTCCTATATTAAGTTAAGAGAGCTTAGATTAGGATATACTTTTGGAGAAAACCTTATGAATAGTCTTCCTTTTGATACGGTTAATTTGGCGCTTATAGCACGAAATCCCGCAATGATTTGGCAGGAAGCTCCAGATGGTATAGATCCTTCTGCAATTTCTACTGGTAGTCAGTCAATTAGTTGGTACGAATCAGGGCAGTTGGCAACAGTAAGATCTTACGGGATTAATCTAAACATCACATTTTAAAAATTATAGCGATGAAAAAAACATATATAATAATATTCTTGTCGACCTTGATTCTGGGAAGTTGTAGTGATTTTGATGAAGATATCAATATAAATCCGAACCTGCCTAACCAGGCCTCCGGAACCCAATTGATTGCTAACGCCCAACTTTATTTGCCTGGGCTTGCTTCTTCTCCCAAAGGAGAATTTATGGCCCAGTATCTGGCAGAAACTCAATACGTAGGTACCTCGTTATATCCTCAGGAAAGCACAAGTTTTTACGGATATTACCAGGGGCCACTGGCTAATCTTCAAACAGTTTTGGACTCAGACGATCTAAGCGGTTCTGATGGACCCGTGGCAAACCAGATAGCCGTTGCGAAGATTCTTAGAGCATATTTTTACTGGAATTTAACAGATCGTTGGGGAGATATACCTTATTCTGATGCCTTGATGGGATCTGAAAATTTCACTCCTGAATACGATACTCAGGAATTCATCTATAATGATTTATTTAATGAATTGAAAGAAGCCAACGCTATGATGGTTTCCGGAAGTATTAATAATGATATTGTGTATGGAGGAGATATGTCAAAATGGAAAAAACTTGGTAATACCATTAGGTTATTTATGGCTCTTAGGCTTTCGGAAGTTGATGAAGGTACTGCCCAGGATGAGTTTAATGCTGCCTTAGAAGATGGGGTCTTTACTTCGAATGATGATAATCTTGTCTTCCAACATTTGGCTGATGCTAACAACCAGAATTACTGGTATAGTCAGGTGGTAGCCAGTAACCGTGAATGGTGGGCCCTAACCGAAAATCTTGTTGAAGAAATGAAACCCGTTGATGATCCACGTCTTGAGGTTTATGGTAACCCTGCGAGAGCAACAGGAGAATATGTTGGGCTTGAGTTTGGTGAAGAAGAAAACATAGGAACTGAAGAGTATTCACTTCTTGGATCCCAAATTTTTGCCCAGGATGCACCCGTTTACCTGGTTACTTATGCCCAGGTTTTATTTGCAAAAGCCGAAGCTGCTGCCCGCAACTGGACCACCGAAGGGGATGCAGCTACTTACTACGAGGAAGCTGTAGAGGCTTCCATTGAACAATGGACCGGAAGCTCAGATGGTGTAGATGAATTTCTTAGTCAACCTGAAATCGCTTTTGATCCGGAAAATGCCATTGAGAAAATTTCTAACCAGCGTTGGGTTCATTTATATATGTTTGGTTATGAAGCCTGGTCAGAATGGAGAAGAACCGGTTTTCCTAATGATTTGGTAGAACCAAATGGTGCTGCAGTACCAACCCGTTTAAGCTACCCAGATAATGAAGCTTTTAATAATGAGGCTAATTATAATGAGGCAGTACAACGCCAGTTTGGTGGAGAAGATAGCATCTATGGTAAAGTATGGTGGGACGAATAGAATTAAAATTTTGATTAAATTAGAAGGGCTGCTTTGTGCAGCCCTTTTTAATACAGGAAATATGAAGAGAATTATTTTAATCGCTATGCTTGCTTTTCTTGCTTCCTGCGGAACAAATAAAGAAGCAGCCTATTTAATTGTAGACAGACCCATAAATTTTGATGCGGAGCGTAGGGAACTCAGCCTGGATTATATGAGGGAGCGTTATAACCTGCATAGCAAAGACCCTAAGATAAACCCTAAAATGATCGTTTTACATTGGACGGCCATACCCACCCTGGAGGCTTCTTTCAATGCTTTTGATCCCGTGAAATTACCCGGGGCCAGGGCCGATATTAAAAAGGCGGGTGATTTGAATGTTTCTGCCCATTTTCTAGTGCATCGCAATGGAGAAATTTACCGTCTTATGCCTGAAAGACTTATGGCCAGACACGTCATCGGGCTTAATCATGTTGCAATTGGTGTGGAAAATGTTGGTGGTACAGAGGATCCACCTTTAACTAAGGCTCAAATCGATGCCAATATTTGGTTGGTGGAGTACCTGGCATCTAAATATGATATTGATTATCTAATAGGTCATTATGAATATACCAACTTCGAGAATCATCCACTATGGAAAGAAAAAGATCAGGCATATCGCACTCAAAAAACCGATCCCGGAGAAGATTTTATGACTGCTGTAAGAAATGCTACTAAAAAGTTTAATTTTAAACCCGTTCCCAGGTTTAAAACTTCAGAAAAATGAAAAAGCTTTATACTCTATCAATCTTCCTTCTTCTTATCAGCTTCGGCTTGTCGGCTCAGGACACTCAATTTTATAATGAGCTTTATGAAAAATATTCCAGGTATAAAGAAGAAAGCATCAACCAAAGAAGATTTACTCACGATACTGTTGTAAAACTGATCAAAAAACAGGAAGACAATCCTGATTTTAAGATTAAAAAAGTTGGGGAATCTATAGAAGGTAGAAGTTTGAATCTTTTGAGTATTGGATCTGGCGAGACCGATGTACTGTTATGGTCGCAGATGCATGGAGATGAATCTACCGCTACCATGGCGCTTTTTGATATTTTTAATTTCCTCAATTCTCAGGATTTTAAAGCAGAAAAAGAAGAGCTATTAAACAACGTGACTTTGCATTTTCTGCCCATGCTTAACCCAGATGGCGCTGAGAAATTTCAAAGGCGAAATGCATTAGGGATAGACGTGAACCGGGATGCATTGCGATTACAATCTCCAGAAAGTAAAACCTTGAAAAAAGTAAGAGATAGCCTTGATGCCAATTTCGGGTTTAATCTTCACGACCAGAGTAGGTATTATAATGCTGAAGGCACTGAAAAACCTGCAACAATCTCATTTTTAGCGCCGGCTTATGATTATGAGAAATCCATTAATGAGGTTCGGGGGGACGCTATGAAACTCATTGTTCTTATGAATAATGTGATCCAGAATTATGCACCTGGGCAGGTGGGCAGATATAATGACGATTTTGAACCCCGTGCTTTTGGAGATAATATTCAGAAATGGGGCACCAGCACTATTTTAATTGAAAGTGGGGGATACCCTGATGATCCTGAAAAACAGGAAATAAGAAAATTGAATTTTGTTGCCATCCTCGCAGCGGTTTTTGCAATTACAGATGAAGATTATAAAACGGTGGATATAGCAGAATATGAAGAAATCCCGCAGAATGATTCTAAACTCTACGATTTGAAATTAACCGGGATTACTTACGAGTTACTGGGCAATGAATACATCCTGGACCTGGGGATAAATCACAGTGAAGTACCGGAAGATACAACCCGGCAATACTCCTATCGTGCTTATGTGGCAGACCGTGGTGATTTATCTACCAATTATGCCTACAACAGTAAAAACTTTTCAGGTTATAAGTTGATTTCCGGAAAGGTGTATCCCGAAATTTTACGTGATTTGGATGCGGTCGGGAAACTGAATTTTAAAAAACTACTGGAAATGGCTTATGCCTATATCCCGGTTGAGAATTTACCCGAAAAGGAGAAATTCACCGATTATCCGGTGAACCTTGTTTCTCCCGGCTTTGAGGTTTCAGATGATATCTCACATTCTTTTTTTCTCGAAAAAGATGGGAAGATTGAATATGCGGTTATAAACGGATTTTTGGTTAAAATAGGAGAAACACCTTCCGTAGAAAATGCTTTGATCCTGCGTCAATAATCATCATTTAATAATCACAGCCTAAAGCTGGGATGAAAAAAAGGATATTCCGTATCTTTGCGCGCTATGATTACAGAAGAGACAAGAACGCTGGTTGATGAGGGGATTATGCTTCCGTTAATGGAAGAATTTTATACCATACAGGGAGAAGGCTTCCATAAAGGAACCGCCGCATATTTTATAAGAATAGGTGGCTGCGATGTTGGATGCCACTGGTGCGACGTAAAAGAGAGTTGGGATGCAGGCCTGCATCCGCCTACTCATATTGGAAAAATTATCGAAAATGCCACAGCCCATAGTGATACTGTTGTGGTGACAGGGGGTGAACCCCTTACCTGGGACATGACCCAGCTTACTCAGGGTTTAAAAAATAAAGGGAGTAAAATTCATATTGAAACTTCAGGCGCATATAAGTTAACCGGGCAGTGGGATTGGATCTGTCTTTCACCAAAAAAGAAAAAACTTCCAACCGAGGAGATTTATCCTTTGGCCAATGAACTTAAGATGATCATTTTTAATAAGCACGATTTTAAGTTTGCTGAAGAACAGGCTGCGAAGGTTAGTGAAGATTGCATTCTCTATCTTCAGCCGGAATGGAGCAAAAGAGATAAAATGATGCCGTTAATCGTGGATTATGTAATGAAGAATCCAAAGTGGAAAGTGTCCCTCCAAACTCATAAATATCTTAATATCCCATAAAAAAACGCCCGGTAAGGGCGTTTTTTAATTCATCATTATTATAGCTTAGTTTATATTTTTAAAAGGTACTTTAACATATTTATCGTCCCAACCAATTAAAAGATTAGTGCCGCTGCCATCGCTGGCACGCTCAAATGTCATAGATAGGTTTTCTATATTCGTAGAAGACTCTCTTACCGGCACCGTAATTCTTACTTTATCCTCCTCGTCGGTATATTCGTAAGCGCCCCAGGTATGGGTTTTCTGATTTAAAATTATAGTCCAATTCTTTTCCTCGGGAATAGAATAGAGGGTATAGGTTCCAGCTTCTACTACAGCATCTCCCACCTTCATGTCTTTATAAAGGGTGAGCTCGGTGGCTTCATTTGCTCCGGTTCTCCAAACTTGTCCGTAGGGCACTAATTTGCCAAAGACAACCCGATTGCGTTTCCTGGGCCTGCTGTAAAGTACCCGCGCGATAACATCGTTATTATTGTCCCGGTAGATGGTTAGGTCCATTGGGCTGGCGTCCATCTTCGGGAAATTGGGGGAGGTGGTATCCCTCTCTTGTGCTTTTAGCTGCGGAATTCCTAATAAACAAACAATTCCTAAAGCTGCAATAAAAATTTTTTTCATAGTGTTGCTAATTGATTTTTCCTTTAAATATAAGAGATATTGTGAAAATTACAGAAGGGATCTGTAAAAAACATCAATAATTAATAGGCAGAGACTCCTGTTCAGTTTACATAACTAAACTTTTTGAGATAAATTTTAGTTGTAAAGCTTTTAAACTTATGCGAATAATATAGTTTTTGTTTTCATGTAATAGCAAAAAACGATTTTTTGTTTTTAAAATGAAACCCTCGGCGCATATTTGTATTGAAATATTAAAGCAATTATTATGTGTGGAATTTTAGCAGTAATCGGAGAGCGATTAAGTAAAGAGAAAGTGAGTGGGATTTCCAAAAGAATGTCTCACCGCGGACCAGATGAAAGTGGACTGCAAATTACAGAGGAAGGCTACTTATTAAGTCATGAAAGACTTTCGATTGTGGATTTGCAAACCGGGCAACAGCCAATTCAGGGAACTAATAAAGCCTGGATGATCCACAATGGTGAAATTTATAACCATGCTGAACTGCGCGAAAATGAGCTAAAGGACCATCAATTCAGAACAACAGGTGATTCTGAAGTAATTGTGCATATGTATGAAGAATTCGGGTATGATTTTGTGGATAAACTCGATGGTGTTTTTGCTTTCGTTGTTGTAGATGGTAAAGATTTTATCGCTGCCCGTGATCCCATTGGAGTTAAGCCCTTGTACTATGGAACCGATGAAGATGGAGCGATCTGGTTTTCCAGCGAAATGAAGGCACTTGCAGACCAATGTACGAGTTTCGCAGCTTTTCCTCCAGGACATTATTATACCCCGAAAACAGGTTTTGTAGAATATTATAAGCCCGATTGGTATGATTATACCAAAGCAGATAAAAAATTGGACCTTAAAAAGCTTAGAGAAAGCCTTATTGCGGCAACAAAAAAACGTCTTATGGCCGATGTGCCTCTTGGGGTGTTGTTGAGTGGAGGCCTGGATTCTTCGCTAACTTCTTCTATAGCGGCAAGATTGATGAAAGACAGTGGGCAGAAATTACATTCTTTCTCAATTGGTTTAGATGAAAGTGCCCCAGACTTGGTTGCTGCCAGGAAGGTAGCTGAATTTCTGGGAACTGAGCATCACGAAATCTATTTCACTATAGAAGAGGGAATTGAAATTCTGAAAAAACTGGTATGGCATCTCGAGACCTATGATGTAACATCTATTAGGGCGAGTACCCCAATGTATTTTCTGTCTAAGGCCATAAAAGAGAAAGGGGTTAAAGTAGTACTGTCTGGGGAAGGAGCCGATGAGATCTTTGGAGGATATCTTTATTTTAAGAATGCGCCTTCTCCCGATGAATTCCAGAAGGAAACCATACGAAGGGTTCAAAGATTAGCTACTGCTGATTGTTTGAGGGCGGATAAATCAACAATGGCTCACGGCCTTGAGGCCAGGGTGCCATTTTTAGATAAAGCCTTTCTGAAAATTGCAATGGAAACCCAGGCAAAGTATAAAATGCCGGTCACCTATGATGGAGTAGAGAAGTACATCGTGAGAAAAGCTTTCGATACTCCTGAAGAGCCCTTCTTGCCAGAGGAAGTTCTTTGGAGGCAAAAAGAGCAGTTTAGTGATGGAGTTGGTTACAGTTGGATAGATGAGCTCATTGAATATGCTTCGGCTCGTGTAAGTGATAAGGAGATGGCTAAGGCGGCTGAAAAATATCCGCATAATACGCCGGCCACAAAAGAAGCTTATTTCTATCGTGAAATTTTTGCTTCTCATTATCCGCAGGAAAGTGCAGCGAAAACAGTTAAAAGATGGGTCCCAAAATGGCAGGAAGATCTTGATCCCAGTGGTAGGGCTAACACCTCCCACGTGGCTTCTACCGCTAAAAAGGAACTGGAAGAGTTAGCTAAAGCTTCATAAAATAAACATGTGGTTTGTTAAGCCCGTAGTTCAGGTTCAAGTTAACCTGTTCTTCGGGCTTTTTTTTGCACAAATTGTTAATAACTTAAAGGCTTAAAATCAGGCTTTGACTAGCAAAAAATAGGGGTTTTGTTATATTTGTTCGTTATATAAAACAGACGAATTTAATTAACAGAATATATGAGCGAAGAACCCAAGAAACAATATTCGGCTGATAGTATCCAGGCGCTTGAGGGAATGGAGCATGTGCGCATGCGGCCTTCAATGTATATTGGAGATACAGGGGTAAGAGGATTACATCATTTGGTATACGAGGTGGTAGATAACTCCATAGATGAAGCTATGGCTGGGCACTGCGATACCATTAAGGTGACAATTAACGAAGACGGTTCGGTGAGAACTGAAGATAATGGCCGTGGTATCCCTATCGACCTGCATAAAAAAGAAGGTGTTTCTGCTCTTCAGGTGGTGATGACCAAAATTGGAGCCGGTGGAAAATTCGACAAGGATTCTTATAAAGTTTCTGGGGGATTGCACGGGGTTGGAGTGAGTTGTGTGAACGCATTATCCTCTCATCTTAAAGCTACTGTCTACCGCGACGGGCAGATCTGGGAACAGGAATATGAATTGGGAAAACCATTGTATCCGGTTAAGCCAGTTGGAGAAACCGAGCTGGCAGGAACAGTTGTGACCTTTAAACCTGATCCCACTATTTTTCAGCAAACTGTAGATTTTAGTTATGAAACCCTTGCCAGTCGCATGCGCGAACTGGCTTTTCTGAATAAGGGGATTACCATAATCCTAACCGATAAGCGAGAAAAGGATGATAAGGGTGAGTTTTTAAATGAGACTTTTCATTCTGAAGAAGGGCTTAAGGAATTTATCAAATTTTTAGATGGAAACCGGGAGCCAATTATTTCTGAAGTAATCTCTATGGAAGGTGAAAAGAATGAAATTCCTGTTGAGGTGGCAATGGTTTATAACACCTCTTTCAACGAAAATTTGCATTCTTACGTAAATAATATTAATACTCACGAAGGGGGGACGCACCTGTCGGGATTCAGGCGGGGTTTAACTACTACGCTTAAAAAATATGCCGATGCTTCGGGAATGCTGGATAAGCTAAAATTTGAGATTACGGGAGATGATTTCCGTGAAGGATTAACGGCGATTATTTCAGTAAAAGTAGCAGAACCTCAGTTTGAAGGACAAACTAAAACAAAACTTGGTAACAGGGAGGTGACTTCAGCCGTTTCTCAGGCTGTTTCTGAGATGCTGGAAAACTACCTTGAAGAAAACCCGAACGATGCCAAAACCATAATTCAAAAGGTAATTCTCGCGGCCCAGGCGAGAAATGCGGCTAAGAAAGCCCGTGATATGGTGCAGCGTAAAACCGCGATGAGTATAGGTGGTTTGCCCGGGAAATTATCAGATTGCTCAGAGCAGGATCCCACGCAGAGTGAAGTTTTCCTTGTTGAGGGAGATTCGGCGGGTGGAACTGCCAAACAAGGTAGGGATCGAAGATTCCAGGCTATACTTCCGTTAAGAGGTAAGATCCTTAATGTTGAAAAAGCGATGACACATCGCGTTTTTGACAACGAAGAGATTAAAAATATCTATACGGCCCTTGGGGTGACCATTGGTACCGAAGAGGATAGTAAAGCGCTGAATACCGATAAATTAAGATATCATAAAATTGTGATTATGTGTGATGCCGATGTGGATGGTAGTCACATTGAAACTCTTATTCTTACCTTCTTCTTCAGATATATGAAAGAACTTATTGAAGGGGGTAATATTTACATCGCCACTCCGCCTTTATACCTTGTGAAAAAAGGAAATAAAAAGCGCTATGCATGGAGTGAAGAAGAGCGTGATGAAATTGCCGAAAGCTATAGCGGTGGAGTTCAAATTCAGCGATATAAAGGTCTGGGGGAGATGAACGCCGAACAGCTTTGGGACACTACTATGGATCCTGAAAGACGTAAGTTGCGCCAGGTGAATATAGACAATAGTAGTGAGGCAGATAGAATTTTCTCTATGCTAATGGGAGATGAGGTTCCGCCAAGACGGGAGTTTATCGAAAAGAACGCGAAATATGCAAATATTGATGCATAATCTATAGAAGTTTAAAAGGAAAAACCTGTGCCCGGCACAGGTTTTTTTCTTTGAGAATCCTTTTTGATTCTTCATTTATTTCTCGTCCCCATAAATTTCGGGAAAAGTATTTTTCCTATTTTTACTCTATTAACTAAACCTCAATCCTGTGAAAATTATAACCAGAACAATTTGTACCCTACTTTTATTCATTTCGTCGAATCTTATAACAGCTCAAAATGATGTAGATGCCGTAGTAGGGGATTTACTTCATATAGCCGATGAATTTGCAAGTCCGGCAGCAGCCGGGGCAGCTTATCAGGCCAGTGCGGGATGGTTCACCTCTGCGCAAAGCCTTGCTCCCTGGAAGTTTGAAGTTTCTGTTCATGGGAATGGTCTTATTGTACCTTCAAGTAAAAAGAGCAGTACTATTTCTAATAATGAATTAAGTTTACTTAATATTAAAGGTGCGTCTAGCGCTAAAGTTCCAACTGCCTTTGGAGAGACTACCGATATCTATTACGAAGGAAGCGTAATGGGGAATTATTTTGAGTTTCAGGCCCTGGAAGGGGTTGATAAGGGGCTTATTCCACACCCCTTTGTCCAGGTGACCATGGGCTTGCCTTTTGAATCTGAATTCACCGTTCGAGCTCTGCCCGAAATGACTGTTGATGATGTGAATTTTAGTACTTACGGGGCAGGGATAAAACATAATTTTAGTCAGTATTTTAGGTTTAATGAGCCTGAGGATCTCCAGGTTTCTGCTCTCATTACCTATAGTAAGTTTGAAGTGAAATATGCTTTCGATCCTGTTATTATTCCGCAGGTAGCCGTTCTTGATCTAATTGATGTTAACGGTGATCTCTGGCTTTTTGAGGCTTTGGCTTCAAAACGCTACGAAAATTTTGAAATCTTCGGGGCCCTTGGTGCAACAAATTCCAACTTCGCCTACGCTATGGATGGGAGTGGGCCATTTTTAGGAAATATTAATACAGCCCTTGAAACCCTGGGGGAGAATGAGCTTCAATTTAAAGGAGATATAGGTTTTAATTTATATTTCAATAAATTTAAAGTAAGTACCATGGTAACGGCAGGGAACTTTTTTAATATGAATCTGGGGCTGCACTTTAGGATATAAAGCCTTGGTTTTAACCCCATTCTTATTAGTAAAGATTCACCTTATTTCGTATTTTCGTGGGAAACTAATATTAATCGATATATAATATAAAATATGAAAGTTACAATAGTTGGAGCTGGTGCCGTAGGTGCCAGTTGTGCAGAATATGTTGCCATTAAGGATTTTGCTTCTGAAGTGGTTCTGCTGGATATTAAAGAAGGCTATGCAGAGGGAAAAGCAATGGATCTTATGCAAACTGCAACCCTCAATGGTTTTGACACTAAAATTACCGGAACTACCGGTGATTATGCCAAAACCGCTAACAGCGATGTTGCCGTTATCACCAGCGGTATTCCACGTAAACCCGGAATGACCAGAGAAGAATTGATAGGGATTAATGCAGGAATTGTAAAAGAGGTGGCTTCAAATCTTATTAAGCATTCCCCCGATGTTACTCTTATAGTGGTTAGTAATCCAATGGATACCATGACGTACCTGGTACATAAGAGCACAAACCTTCCAAAAAATAAGATTATTGGAATGGGAGGAGCTTTAGATAGCGCCCGTTTCAAATTCCGATTGAGCGAAGCTTTAGAATGCCCGCCATCTGATGTGGATGGAATGGTGATTGGAGGCCATAGTGACACCGGAATGGTACCGCTTACCCGACTGGCTACAAGGAATTCCGTTCCGGTAACCGCATTTTTGTCTGAAGATCGTTTGAATCAGGTTTCTGAAGATACTAAGGTTGGTGGAGCTACGCTAACCAAACTTCTGGGAACCTCTGCCTGGTATGCTCCGGGTGCTGCTGTATCTGCGCTTGTTCAGGCTATTGCCTGTGACCAGAAGAAAATGTTCCCTTGTTCGGCAATGCTGGAAGGAGAATATGGCCTAAACGACATTTGCATAGGCGTGCCGGCTATTTTGGGAAAAGAAGGACTTGAAAAAATCGTGGAACTTGAACTTAGCGATGCTGAAAGCTCTAAAATGAAAGAAAGCGCAGAAGGTGTGAAAAAGACTAATGCGTTATTAGAGGTATAAGTCCATAAAAGTTTAAATGTTTTCTTAAAAAAGGCCGCAGTTTCTGGGGCCTTTTTTATGTTCAAAAGTTAAATTATTCCAAAAAAAAATATTGGGATTTGATTTTTGAAACCCTATATTTGTCCGTTTTTAAAATCGACCTAATTAATTATAATTTAAGGAATAATGCAGAACAAAGGACTGATTAAGGTTTTTGCAATTTTATTTGGACTGGTATGTATTTACCAGCTTTCATTTACATTTATCACAAATAAAGTTGAAAATGAAGCTGAAGAATTTGCCATTCAAAAAATTGGTGAAGATGTAGAAGATTATTCAGTTTTAAGAGATGCTGAAGAAAAACGTTATCTGGATTCTATTGGAGGAGATGATATCGTTGCTGGCATAACTTATAATGACGCAAAGGATAAAGAGCTTAATAAAGGTTTAGACCTTAAAGGAGGGATAAACGTAATTCTTCAAATCTCGGTAAGAGACATACTTCACGGCCTTGCCAATAACACCAATGATCCTGCTTTTAACCGTGCTTTGAATGAAGCCGATGCAGCTCAAAAAGATAGTCAGGAAGATTATATTGATCTGTTCTTTGAGGCTTTCAATAATATTCCGGATGCCAGGCTGGCTTCTCCCGATGCTTTCTTTAATAAATCGCTTAGCGATGAGATTAATGCTCAAATGTCTAATGACGAAGTAGAAGGTATTATAAGAAGAAAAGTAGATGAGTCTATTACTTCAGCTTTTGAAGTACTTCGTAAACGTATTGATAAATTTGGGGTTACTCAGCCAAATATTCAGCGTTTAGGAAATTCAGGAAGAATTCTTGTAGAGCTTCCGGGAGCTAAAGATATCAGCAGGGTTCAGAACCTGCTTCAAAGTACTGCTCAATTAGAGTTTTGGCATGTATATAAAAGCAATGAATTCGGAAACTTTCTCGCACAGGCTAATAATCGACTGAAAGATTTAGTGAGCGATAAAAAGGAAGCTCAGCAGGAAACCGATTCTACCACTACAGAAGATAGTGATATTGATGAACTATTGGCTGAAGCCGAAGAAGATACATCTGATGTTGCTACTGGCAACAACCCATTATTCGATATAATTAAATCACCAGGTTCTCAGGGAGGACCGGTTTTAGCCTATTTCTCTGCCAGAGATACAGCTAAGGCAATGGAATACCTTAATAAATCTCAGGTAAGATCTCTTCTGCCTGCAGAACAACGTTACACCAAATTTGTGTGGGGAATTCCAGAAGGAGATGCAGATCTTGTAGGTCTTTATGCCTTAAAAGGAAATAGAAGTATGACTCCGCCCTTAAGCGGAGATGTGATTACCGATGCCCAGCAAACATACGACCAATTAGGTAGAATTGCAGTTTCCATGCAAATGGATGGTAGGGGAGCGAAAATTTGGGAAGAAATGACCGGTTTCGCCTCTAACAATCAAAGCCAGATTGCTATAGTTCTTGATAATATTGTGTATTCTGCTCCTGGGGTTTCCAGTGGGCCTATCTCCGGAGGAAGAAGTGAGATTACAGGAGACTTTACTATTACTGAAGGACAGGATTTAGCCAACGTACTTAGAGCGGGTAAACTTCCTGCTTCAGCAGATATAATTCAGAGTGAGATTGTAGGGCCTAGTTTAGGTCAGGAGGCTATCGATAGTGGAATTATGTCTTTTGCTATTGCGCTTGTCTTTGTACTTCTTTGGATGATTTTCTACTATGGGAAAGCCGGTGTTTATGCCGATATTGCCCTGGCCGTTAACATTCTTTTCATCTTCGGAATTTTAGCCGGACTTGGTGCTGTGCTTACGCTTCCGGGTATTGCCGGTATCGTTTTAACCATCGGTATTTCGGTAGATGCGAACGTACTTATATTTGAAAGGATTAGAGAAGAGCTTGCAAAGGGTAAAGTGCAGAAGGATGCTATTAAAGATGGTTTCAACAATGCGCTTTCTTCTATTTTAGATGCTAACATTACTACCGGTCTTACAGGTTTTATTCTTTTGATTCTTGGAACCGGTCCTATTAAAGGATTCGCTACTACCTTATTAATTGGTATTGCTACTTCTTTATTTACTGCCATATTTATTACCCGATTATTTATTGATGGATACGCAAAAAGCGGAAAAGAACTTCCGTTCTCAACTGCTGCAACCAAGAATCTTTTCAGAAATGTAAAAATAGATTGGTTAGGGAAGAGAAAAATGGCCTATGTTATTTCAGGTATTTTGATTATTATAAGTTTAGGCTCATTGCTTGTGCAGGGATTAAACCTTGGGGTTGATTTTGTTGGAGGTAGAACTTACACTGTTCGTTTTGACCAGGATGTTTCTCCTACCGATGTTCAGGATGATCTGGTGGCTGTTTTTGAAAGTGCAGAGGCTAAAACTTTTGGACCTAATAATCAGCTTAAAATCACAACCAATTATCGTGTTGAAGACGATGGAACGGAAGTAGATGAAGAAATTGCCAGAACAATGTATGATGCACTACAGGAATATCTTCCAGCCGATCTTACTTACGAACAATTTGCTGCTGGTGGGACAGATCGTGAGCTTGGAATCATGCAATCTATGAAGGTGGGTCCAACCATTGCCGATGATATTAAGAATGATTCCTTCTGGGCAATTTTAGGCTCCCTGGTGGTTATTTTCCTTTATATCTTATTGAGGTTTAGAAAATGGCAATTCAGTATCGGCTCTGTTGCTGCTGTTGCCCATGATGTTATTATAGTATTGGGAGTTTTCTCACTGCTTTATAAGGTGATGCCTTTTAGTATGGAGATTAACCAGGCTTTTATTGCAGCCATATTAACCGTAATAGGTTACTCCCTTAACGATACCGTGGTGGTGTTTGACAGGATTAGGGAATATGTAAATGAGCATACCTCCTGGAATCTTGACAGAACTATTAACAAGGCGCTGGATAGTACGATAAGCCGTACGTTGAACACCTCGCTAACTACCTTATTAGTATTGCTTGCTATCTTTATCTTTGGAGGAGAAAGCATTAGAGGCTTTATGTTTGCTTTGATTGTGGGTGTAATTGTAGGTACTTATTCCTCACTCTTTATAGCAACGCCTGTTATGTTTGACAGCGTTACCGATAAGGCCAAAATCCAGAAGAAAAAGAAAGTTGAAGAAGAAACTGAAACTACCGTTTAAATATAATTTAATGCTAATGAAAAAGGCTTTCCAATTATGGGAAGCCTTTTTTTACTCTTCTGGTTTGGATCCATACCAGAACATTCTATTCAAGAATTAAGTATATTTAGAATAGGGTTGATAAAGATGTTAGCTTTAAATATCCAATTTGAGGAAATAGGTGACCCACAAAAAAAGCTTTCCTTTAGGAAGAAAGCTTTAGTCTTTATTAGTTAAAATATGTTTGTTTAATCTTCTGTTCTTTCGAAAAAGATCTTATCTCCAATTTCAATATTCCATTTCTCAATCAGGCCTGCATTTATTTCAAGAATAAACTGTGTAGGTTCTCCAGAGGGCAATGAAGTCTCATCCATAGGTTCAGCGTTTTCATAGTAGCTTACCGCTGTACTGTCTGAAGAGTAATAGATGATATCCAATGGGATGTAAGTGTTTTTCATATAAAAAGCACGTGGTGCTGCATCGTCATAGATAAAGAGCATTCCCTGCAGTTCTTCCATACTTTCCCTGTACATTAAACCGGTTGCATGTTCGTATTCACTATCGGCAATTTCAATATCTAATTGCTTTATGGTATCCCCTTCAGGTTTAATGAGGCTTAGTTCACCTTCTTTGGTGAATTCAATACTTTCTTCAATTATTTCTTTTTCGGGTTCCCCATCCTCTTTACAGGAAGAAAAAAGAATCACCGAAGCCAGGCCCAGGCTTAAAAAAAGATTTTTGCGAATCATAGGCTGCGATTTTTGGTTGGGCGATACATAAAATAGAAACCTGCAATAATAAACGGAATACTTAGCCACTGTCCAGTATTAAGCAGCCAGGTTGCGCGTTCTTCTACCTGAGCTTCCTTTATGAATTCCACAAAAAATCTTACTGTCCAAAGCAGCACCAGGAATAAGCCAAAGATGTATCCTACTTTAAAACGTTTTTCGGTTTTCCAGTATAAGTACCAAAGTAGAATAAAGATGAGTAGATAACAAACCGATTCGTAAAGCTGTGCAGGATGTCTGGGAAAATCTTCACCGAGTTTGGCAAAGATGATTCCGTAGTCTGAATTGGTAGGCTTTCCAATAATTTCAGAGTTGATGAAATTTCCTATTCTTACAAAAATACCACCGCTGGCAACCGGAATTACAATCCGGTCTAGAATCCAGAGAACAGGTTTATCCAGTACTCTTTTTCGGAATAAATACATTGCTATAATGATCCCGATTGCGGCCCCGTGGCTTGCAAGGCCTCTGAAACCTGTGAATTGGAATTCCGGTTCAAATCTTACGGGCAAAAAGATTTCCAGTAAATGATTTTGAAAGTATTCCCAATCATAGAAGATTACATGGCCCAGTCTTGCTCCAATAAGGGTAGCAAGTACCGTGTAGATAAATAAAGAATCCAGTTTTTCTATGGCAATACCTTCCCGTGTAAAGATACTTTTCATTATATACCATCCCAAACCAAAGGCGATAAGGAACATTAAGCTGTAATAATGAAGGGTAAAGAACCCTAAATCCAAACCTTCAGAAGGGTTCCAGGTAATGCCATTTAAAAACATGAAGTATATTTAATTGTTAGTTAGGTAAAGATACATATTTGCAGATTTCTGAAGCTAGCTAGCTATTCTTTTTTGGCGGAACAGGATCGTAGCCTTTACCACCCCAGGGATTACAACTCACTATCCTTTTAATGCTTAGCCAGCCTCCCTTAAATAACCCAAATCTTTCTAAAGCAGTAAGGGAGTATTGAGAGCAGGTAGGGGTATAGCGACAGCTTGCCGGGGTAAGTGGTGAAATGAAATTGCGGTAAAATTTCACCAATAAAATAAAGGGATATGCAAGTATCTTTTTAAGCATGCTTACTCTATACTGAAGGTCGTGCCTTCTTTCCCGTCTTTAAGCTGAATGCCCAAAGCCTGTAGCTGGTCCCTAATTTGGTCGCTTAAAGCAAAATCCTTGTTTAGCCTTGCTTCGGCTCTGAGTTTTATAAGCAGCTCTATGGTTGCTGAAAGTTGTTTTTGTGTGCTTTCTTCATTTTCTGAAGCTTTATCTAAAAGTCCCAACACGTCAAACAAAAAGTCTTTCATCGTTTGGTGAAGGGTTTCCTTGTCTTCTGAAGTGATTTCGGCCTTACCTTCTTTAACGCTATTTATAAATTTTACGGCATCAAAAAGCTTTGCGATAAGAATAGGGCTATTAAAATCGTCGTTCATGGCATCGTAGCAGGATTGTCTCCAATCGCTAACAGAAATAGACGAAGAAGTGCCAACCGGAAGATTCCCGATTTGATGATAGGCATCCATAAGCCTATTGAAGCCTTTTTCACTTGCTGAAAGTGCTTCATTAGAGAAATCCAGTACACTGCGATAATTCGCCTGAAGCATAAAAAACCTTGTGACATTAGGAGAAAATGGCTTATCCAAAATATCATTGTTGCCAGAGAAGATTTCTTCGGGGAGAATATTATTCCCCGTGCTTTTGGCCATTTTCTTGCCATTAAGAGTTAGCATATTAGCATGCATCCAGTAATGAACAGGATTTTTGCCGGTAGAGGCTTCACCCTGTGCGATTTCACATTCGTGATGTGGAAACTTCAGGTCCATTCCGCCGCCGTGGATATCGAATTCTTCTCCGAGGTATTTGGTGCTCATGGCGGTACATTCTAAATGCCAGCCAGGAAAGCCGTCACTCCAGGGAGATGGCCAGCGCATAATATGTTGGGGTTCGGCTTTTTTCCACAAGGCAAAATCCTGGGGATTCTTTTTGTCGCTTTGGGCGGCGAGTTCCCGGGTATTTGCGATCATATCTTCTAGTGAACGCCCACTCAATTTTCCGTAGTGATGATTTTCGTTGTATTTTATCACATCAAAATAAACCGAACCGTTGGCTTCATAAGCAAATCCTTTTTCCAGGATCTCTTTTATAATCTCAATTTGTTCCACAATATGGCCTGTAGCAGTTGGCTCAATACTTGGCGGTAAATTGTTGAATTTTTGAAGAATATTATGGAAATCTATAGTGTATCGCTGTACTACTTCCATAGGTTCAATTTTTTCCAGCCTCGCCTTTTTTGCGATACGGTCTTCTCCGCTGTCGGCATCGTTTTCCAGGTGGCCGGCATCAGTTATGTTTCTAACATATCTTACCTTATAACCAAGGTGTCTCAGGTACCTGAAAACTAGGTCGAAGGAGATGAAAGTACGGCAATTGCCTAAATGAACATTGCTGTAAACAGTGGGGCCGCAAACATACATGCCTACGTGGCCTGGATTTATGGGGGTGAATACTTCTTTCTCTCCACTCATTGAATTATACAGTTTTAAGCTTTGTTCATCATAAAGCGCCATAGGTAATTGGTTATTTTAATTGCAAATAATTAATTATGAAAAGGAAGTGTCTAGTTTGATGTAATCCAGGAATTCACGTTTTACCTCTTTGTTTTTAAAAGCTCCGCCAAACTCACTGGTTACTGTGCTGCTTTCAATATCTCTAATTCCCCTGCTGTTTACACAAAGGTGCTTGGCATCAACTACACATGCAACATCGGGTGTGCCCAGAGCTCTTTGAAGCTCCTGAACTATTTGCATTGTCATACGCTCCTGGACTTGGGGACGTTTTGCGAAATAATCTACTATACGATTCATTTTCGAAAGCCCTATCACTCTTCCTTTGGAAATATAAGCGACGTGTGCTTTCCCAACAATTGGTAGTAAATGGTGTTCACAGGTAGAGTAAACAGTGATATTCTTCTCTACCAGCATCTCTCCATATTTGTATTTATTCTCAAAAGTGGAAGCTTTTGGTTTGTTTTCAGGATCAAGTCCTGAGAAGATTTCGTTCACGAACATCTTGGCAACCCGTTGTGGTGTTCCCTGTAGACTGTCATCGGTTAAGTCCAGGCCAAGGGTCTCCATGATTTTTTTTACATCATCCTTGATTAATGCAACTTTTTCAATATTACTAAGGTCAAAAGCATCCTCGCGTATTGGTGTGTCTGCACTGCTACCCGCATGGGCATCCCCCATTTCATCAATTTCCGTCAAAATTTTGTCTATTTTCATGCCGTTTTACAATAATTGTCGTAATCAGTGGTTTCAGCTTGCAAAGATACAATTTTAATGGGTTTTTTACTTCGTCTTAAAAACTGAAGATTTCGCCTTATTATTTAAATTTATATATCTTGCTGTGGTAGCTATGAAACCAGTTTTTGCTTTATTAATATTCTTTTTGCTAAGCTTTCCATCTGTATGGGCTCAGGGAGAAGTTTGTGCAAATATTGAGCCTTTTTGTGCGGGAGGTGAGGAATTTGTATTTGCTAATACATATAATGAAAATGGACCACCAATAGAAGCTGAAATAGGCCCTTATTATGGTGATCTTACGACGCAACGAAATCCAAGCTGGTACTTTCTTCAGGTACAGGAAAGCGGAAGGCTTGAGTTTCTTATTTCTCAAACCCAAAACCAGGATGGTAGCGGAGGAATTTTAGATGTAGATTATGCTGTCTGGGGGGCTTTTTCACCTAAAGATGATATTTGTGATTATGATATGCTTAGTGAGGAAAACCTGGTAAATAGCTCCTACGAACCGGACAGTACTGAGAGAATGGATCTTGGAGAAACCGAGGCGGGTGAGATTTATGTAGTTTTAATAACTAACCATAGTAACAAAAATGGATTTATTAAACTAGAACAAGTTAATGCAGGACAGCCCGGAGCGGGATTGACTGATTGTTTCCAGGGTGGTCTTGAAGATGAGATCTATGGTTGCGAAGGAGAAACAGTGATTGTAGATGGTACCGTTTTATTTGCCGATGAATATACCTGGTTTGTAGAGAAAAATGGATCATTTGAAGAAATGGTAGGTGAAACCGATGCCTACCTGGAAGTAGAGGAAGAAGGTAATTACAAGCTCATTGTTTCCAATAGGTTTTCTGAAGTGATAGAGGATACAGTTTTTGTTGAATTTAACCCCGAACCTGTGGCTAATGAGCCTGGGGAATTGTATATCTGTGATGACAGCCAGGAATTTATAGATCTTACCGGTTTAAATCCTGAAATAACCGCCGGCAATCCACCTTCAGAAATACTTGAAGTGATTTATTATGAATCTGAAGAACAGCTTGAAGAAGATGAGGCTATAGCCAATCCGGGAAATTACACAAAACTTGAAACCCATGAGATAATTGCGTTGATTAGATCTGAAAGTGGTTGTTTATCCGATCCGGTAAAGGTGAGTATTAAAGTGGAGGTCATCCCGGAAGAGGTTTTAGCTGAAACTATAATACTATGTGCAGATCTTCAGGGGAATATTCTTGAGGATATTGAGTTGGGAGAAGATCTTGGTCACAATTATGGATACGAATGGTTCTTAGGAGAGCAACAGGTTTCAACGCAGCCAATTCTGGTGCTGGATGAAATCCCACTAACCGATGAACTCCGATTAAAAATAACTGATATTAAAGGCAATTGTTCCCGAAGCTTCCAATCTGAAATATTGGTGTTTTCGGCTCCGGAAAGGCTTGAATTTGAAATTCAGGGGAATGATTTTCAGGAAGGTTATACAGTAACTGCTGAAGCTATTCCCGGGATTTCGCCAGATGCTGTTTATGAATTTCAGCTTGACAACGGGCCTTGGCAGGAAAGCAATGTGTTTAAAAATGTTCCTCCCGGCAGGCACAACATCACGGCCAGGGAAATAAACGGCTGTGGAGCAACAACCTCATTATATTTTGATCTGGTGGGTTATCCCCGGTTTTTTACACCTAATTCCGATGGCTTTAATGATAGCTGGAAAATTGATGGCGATGAGGATATCCAGGTTCTAAAGCTTTTTATCTTCGATCGGTACGGAAAATTAATTAAACAATTAAACCCCAATGGTGCCGGCTGGGATGGTAGCTTTGGAGGTCGTGATCTACCCGCAAATGATTATTGGTTCAAGTTGGAATATCTCGATAGAAATACAGGAAAAACCAACATCTTTAAGTCTCATTTTACTCTGAAAAGGTAGAAAACTTAAAAAGCGCCTTTCGGGCGCTTTTTAAGTTCATTTTCTTTAAATCTCCCTAAAGTCCGAAACTAAGGGATAAAACCACACTGGAAAGGTCGCGGGTTATTCTGTAAGTGTCTGTGAGTCCTACATCAAACATTTGCGGGTTTTCATCTCTTTGGGCATTGGTATAAGCCAGATCTAATTTAATGCTGCCAAAATTATATCCAACTCCGGCTGAATAGCCGGTAAGTTCACCAACTGTAATTTCATCCTGGTATGGACTTTCCTCAAAGCGGTATCCTCCGCGAAGGCTCCAGTTCTGAATTCTGTATTCCCCTCCAAATCTAAATGTAGAAGCCGCCTTTAAATTATCTCCTATTTGAGCATTTTGATAGCTAAAATCCGGATCATCTTTTGGTCTGAATTCTATATTGGAATAATCCTTATAGGAATAATCAAAACTTATAAGTCCTTGGCTTCCAAATAAAACAGCAATGCTACCGTTTAGTTTTGAAGGAGTTTTCAAGGTGTAGTCAGGATAAACGTTTAGTACATTTGGATTTACTGTTACCCGTTCCCCCTGGTTATTATTAGTCTCAAGATATTGGGTGGTTTGTTCTTCGATATTCAACCAGGTTGGTGATTCGTAAGATGCTCCAAACCTTACATTTTCATTTACTTTGGCAATAGCCCCAAGCTGAAAAGAGAATCCGTTTCCGTTGGTGCTCAGATTATTATTAAACCGAACTTCATTTGTTGCGCTCCCACTATTATTATTGGTTTCCAGGTACCGGGTAGACCGGTCGTAATTAATGAAATGAGTGTTAAGGTTGGCTCCCAGGTAAAGGAAATCTTCGTACTGTGTACCAAAGTTAAAAGTGAACTTTCCATTTAAGCCTGTGGCATAAGAAGCAAATTCCTGGTTAAAATTACCCGGAGCAATAAAGGAATTATAAGTTGTATTATCTGGATCATCAAGATCATGGTCAATTACATAGCCCTGGTAACCAAGCATAGCCTGCTGAGCGCCGAAGCCTTCATTTTCACCTAAATAGGTATAAAGCTCTGAAATTGATTCCCCATCCATAGTTTGAAGAAGCTCCAGAGGAAGGCCTTCAGCATAACCTAAAAAATATTGATCAATGGAACTATTCCCGGTACCCGCAGCAAGGAAACTATGGTCAAAATTTTTAGTTTTGGAGTAGTTCATTCCAAGGCTGAATTTTCTCCAGGAGCTGTTATTGGCGGTGTCAAAAACCAAAACCCCACCAGCCTGATTGAAATATACATCAGATTCCTTATTGGAGGTATAGCTATTGAAATAATTTACATCGCTGTTGCTGTTTCTGAAATCCAGGCTAATTGTTCCAAAACTACTAAGAAAAACAGCAGAGCCTGCCGGGTTTAGTGAAATTGCCGAGATATCCCCTCCCAGTGCTCCAAAAGCACCACTCATAGCGCGAAAACGCGCTGTCCCCGTAAGGTCTTCTGAAGAATATCTGTAAGCATCTGTTATATTTTGAGCCTGGGTATATGTGAAACCCAATAAGGTGATTAATAAAAAGGCTAAATTTTTCATATTGAATTTTTTATGTTTTTTGTCTTGAGAAATCTTAAAAAAACCTCACAGGAATTATCCTGTAAGGTTGTGCTTTATGTCAAATCCCTGGCTACATTTTATCCTCTGCCGCCTCCACTCCTGCGTGAGCTTCCAGAACTTCTCGTAGTTCCGGAGCTTCGACTTGAAGAAGATGAGCTCCTTACTGCGCCGCTACTGCGAGATGAATTATTAGAAGACCTGTTATAGGTGTTATTATTCCTGGTGGTACGGGTTCGGTTATAGGTGTTATTCGAATTTGATTGTCGCCTGTTAACATTCGTATTTATACGGGTTGGTTCTGAGTTTCTAGCCGTTCTACTGTAAATTCGGGAATTTTCACCTCTGCTTACAGCCTGTCTTCGGGCAGAAACGCCATTATTACGAATGCTTCTAATACTTCTTGAATAAGAACTTCTGCTATCTACAGAGGCATCTCTTCGTGTAGAGGTATAATCCGAATAGGAATTTCTTCTGCCGGTATTATACGCAACATCATTGTATGTGTTCCTGTAATGGTAATTATAGCCCCACCTATTATAAGGGTGTCCATAATAGTTTCCATATCCATATCCCATTCCAAACCAGCTACCCCAATAAGTGCCAAATCCAAAGCCCCATCCTATGCGGCTGCCCCATGGGCTGTAGCCATATGGAGAACCCCAGTATGGGCCATAGTATCCAGGACCCCAGAACGGATCGATAAAAAATGGGTCATACCAACGATTGTAATATGAAGCACTCCAACCCCAACGATATGGATTGTAAAATCCGCCATACCATCCGGTGTTGTAAATATTAATGGTGTATTGATCGGGGTCGTTTCCCCAGGGTGCATATCCCCCAGTATACCCTAAAGTATCCTGCTCGTAAATTTCATCTTCGTAAGCATCTGCTGAGGTATATTCTTCTACATCAGTAAAGATGATATTATCTGCCATTTCTCCATAAATTGCAGATTTTTCAGCGAAGAGATTCTTATAGTAGGTGTTCGCATTATTGTCTTGAGTAGCATATTGAGATTGATCGGTTTCAGAAGGGTAGGTTTGGCTTCTGTCGCCATAGATTCCGTCTTCATAGCCGGAATACTGTGTGGAACCACAAGATGCTAACAATAGCAATAATATTAGAGGAGATATAAAAATCACCGCTCTTTTAAGAATGTAGTAATTGCGTATCATTAGCTTATATTTTATTGTTGAACATTACAAAAATAGTTAGTTTTGCGCTAATTGTTAGTTATACACAGACTAACTGTTTATTAATAAGTGTTAAATATAGCACAAGTTTTGTGCCAAATTACTGGAATGGGGAAGAACATAGTTACACGCAGCGAAGATTATTCAAAATGGTATAACGAGCTGGTAGTTAAGGCAAACCTGGCCGAAAACTCTGCGGTTAGAGGTTGTATGGTTATTAAACCTTACGGTTATGCCATATGGGAGAAGATGCAGGCCCAATTGGATAAAATGTTCAAGGAAACGGGGCATGAAAATGCCTATTTCCCCCTTTTTGTCCCAAAGAATTTGTTTGAGGCTGAAGAAAAAAATGCAGAAGGATTTGCCAAGGAATGTGCTGTGGTGACCCATTATCGATTAAAAACCAATCCTGATGATGCTTCTAAACTAATTGTTGATCCCGAAGCTAAACTTGAAGAGGAACTTATTGTTAGACCAACTTCAGAAGCGATTATCTGGAATACTTATAAAACCTGGATTCAGTCTTACCGCGATTTACCTCTTTTGATCAATCAATGGGCGAATGTGGTGCGCTGGGAGATGAGAACCCGGTTATTCCTGAGAACTGCTGAGTTTCTATGGCAGGAAGGACATACCGCACACGCTACAAAACAGGAAGCCCTGGATGAGACTATGCAAATGAATAATATCTATGCTGAATTTGCCGAGAATTTTATGGCAATGCCGGTTATAAAAGGTAGTAAGACAGAAAGTGAGCGTTTTGCTGGAGCCGAAGAAACTTATTGTATAGAGGCGATGATGCAGGACGGGAAAGCTCTGCAGGCAGGGACTTCGCATTTCCTTGGTCAGAACTTTGCCAAAGCCTTTGATGTGAAGTTTACTTCTAAAGAAGGTAAGCTAGAACATGTGTGGGCTACTTCCTGGGGGGTTTCCACAAGGTTGATGGGCGCGCTGGTAATGACACATAGCGATGATAAAGGCTTGGTTTTGCCACCAAATCTTGCACCTATCCAGGTGGTGATCGTTCCAATCTATAAAGGAGAAGAACAATTACAGCAGATTTCTGAAGTTGCCAATAAACTCGCCGATGAATTAAAAGCCGCAGGCGTTTCAGTAAAATATGACGATCGTGATACTCAAAAACCCGGATGGAAGTTTGCCCAGTACGAAATGCAGGGAGTTCCGGTGAGATTGGCGATTGGACCCAAAGACCTTGAGAAAGGTTCTGTAGAGCTGGCCAGAAGAGATACTTTGACTAAGGAATTTGTACAGCAAACTGAGGTTGTTGAAAAAGTAAGGGGCCTTATGGTAGAGATTCAGGATAATCTTTTTAATAAAGCGAAAAACTTTAGAGATGAGCATATCACTAAGGTGGATTCTTTTGATGAGTTTAAAAAGGTATTAAAAGAAAAAGGCGGATTTATCTCCGCGCATTGGGATGGAACGCCTGAAACTGAAAATAAAATAAAAGACCTCACCAAAGCCACGATAAGATGTGTTCCCTTTGATAGAGAAGAGGAGACGGGAAGCTGTGTTCTTACAGGAAAACCTTCTGCTGGCAGGGTGCTTTTTGCTAAGGCATATTAAATTTTAAATTTTTTCAGCATAGATTTGCGGCATTGAAAAATAGTTGTATTTTTGCATCCGCATTTAAAGAAAAAATGGTCCGTTCGTCTAGGGGTTAGGACGCCAGGTTTTCATCCTGGTAACAGGGGTTCGATTCCCCTACGGACTACAAGAGAAACAGAATGTTGTTTCGTAGTTACCTGAAAAGGTGTTTTTATTGAAAATTAATGGTCCGTTCGTCTAGGGGTTAGGACGCCAGGTTTTCATCCTGGTAACAGGGGTTCGATTCCCCTACGGACTACAAGAAAAGATTAATTAAAGAAGAATATAATGGCAAATCACAAGTCAGCGTTGAAGAGGATTCGTAGCAATGAGGCAAAACGCCTTAGAAATCGCTACCAGCATAAAACAACCAGAAACGCAATCAAAAAATTGCGTGAGGCTGATAAGAAAGAAGCTGAGACTTTGCTTCCTTCTGTAGTATCTATGGTAGATAAATTGGCAAAGAAAAACATTATACACGATAATAAGGCTGCTAACCTTAAGTCTAAGCTTACAAAGCACGTAGCAGCGCTTTAAGATTATTACAGTGTTCAATTAATGAATGCTTTCTGTGAAAACGGGAAGCATTTTTTTGTGCTTATAAATTTCCCATGGGTCTTTTGTCTTCTCTAAATGACTCTAGAAAACGGAAAGACCCGAAAGCGTGGTGAGTCTTTCCAGAGCCTTCATCCCCAACTCTGAATTTCCTTTATGATTAAGAATAGGGCTCCAAACCGCAACTGAATACTGGTCTGGATGAATCGCAACTATCCCGCCACCTACGCCACTTTTTCCCGGCAAACCTACTTCAAAACTAAATTCTCCGGCTTCATCGTAAAAACCACAGGTCTGCATTAATGCATTTATACGTTTTACCGAGGTTGGCGTTAAAATTTCTTCTCCCGTTTGAAGGATTCTACCTTTATTGGCGTAAATCATAAAAGCTTGTGCCAATTCCTTGCAGGACATTGAGAGGCTGCATAGGTGGAAATAAAAATCTACGATTGGTTCTACCTCACATTTGATATTTCCCAATGCTTTCATATAATTTACGAGGGCAATATTTCTATATCCGGTAGATTTTTCGGAAGCAGCGATTTTCTTATCAAAATTTATTTCGGGGTTTCCTGTAATTTTTCTTACAAAATCAAGCAGTTCCTGTTTAGGATCTTCTAATTGATCAACCAGAATATCTGAGATCACCAAAGCCCCGGCGTTTATAAAAGGATTGCGGGGCACCCCCTGTTCATATTCCAACTGCGTGAGAGAGTTAAACGGATCGCCTGAAGGTTCTACGTCTACACGCTGCCATAGGTCTTCACCCATAAGAATCATGGCCATCGATAGGGAGAAAACTTTTGCTATACTCTGTATAGAAAAATTCTCGTTGCTGTCGCCAAAAAAGAAATGCTGATTATCTCCGCAATAAACGTGCATCCCGAATTTTCTCGGGTCTACTTTAGCCAGTTCCGGAATGTAAGAGGCTACTTTGCCTTCTACATCCCGGTAATTCATCTCGCTTTCAATAGTATTCAGAATTTTCTGGTAATCCATTAATGTAAATCCTTTAAAGTAGTTCCTGTTTCCACCTCGAAAGGTACTTGTTCTGGCTTGAAAATTCGGGCCTCCGGTTTTCCTTTTAACGTAATTTTATCACCGTGAACCTCCAGCCAGCTTCCCTCGCGTAATCCAATTACAGGTTGAGTATTTAGCGTGTGAAATTCTTTGATTCTGGTTTCCCGGGTTTCTCCCTTATGAGTTGAATTCTTATCGGGATCTAAATAATGAGGATTTATATTAAAGGGAACGACCCCCAGTGTTTTAAATGATGGCGGATAAATTATAGGCATATCATTGGTAGTTTGCATCGTGAGCCCGGCAATATTAGTTCCCGCGCTGGTACCCATGTAGGCTGTGCCTGATAGGATAGCCTCCTGTAAGATCTTCATGACCTTATTTTTATATAACTGGGTAACCAGTAAAAAAGTATTACCGCCACCCGTAAAGATTCCTTCAGCTTTTTTTACGGCTGCCGCGGGATCCGGATATTCCTGTATCCCCTTTAATTGGAATCCGGCTTTGGAAAATGCAATTCGGGCCTTGTTGGTATACTCATCAAGAGAAATTCCTCCCGGGCGGGCGTAGGGAATGAATAAAACCTCTGAAACCCCCTGGAAGAACTTCTTTATTTCAGGGATTAAATATTCGAGGTATTCCTGGTCGTGCAGGGTAGAGGTGCTGGCTAGAAGCGCTTTTTTCATCATTGTTTTTTTGTAAATTTAGAGGAAAAGGCAGGTTTAACAAAAATTTACCTGCGACTTATCTTTTTCATAAGAAGATAAATTGTTCCTTTAAGTCATAGAAATTGTGTTATGCTACGCTTTGTAATCACTTTGGTATTTTTGATAACTGCTTTTCCACTTCTCTCTCAGGAAGTGCAGAGAGTGGTGGTAGATGGTAAAATTATTGTTCCTGAAGGGGATAATCCGGAGGGGATGACTGTTTATAATGAGACTTCCCAAAGAGGAACTATTTCTAATACCGAAGGAGAATTCAGAATATCTGTCGCCATAAATGATAGCATAAGTTTTTCTGCTTTACAATTTCAGAAATTTACCGTAGTGGTAGATCAGGGAGTTATTGATTCGGGAGAACTTAATGTTTTTATCAGTGAAACGGTTACCGAGTTGCCTGAAGTGGTTGTTTTGCCTCATGATCTCTCCGGAAACGTAAATGTGGATGTTGCCCGCATAGAAGTGGTAGATCCCGACCTGCCCAGGTATAGTGCCGCCGATTTGAAGGATATGAATCTTGTCCCTGAGCCGGATGCTCTCACGGGGCCAGGTAAAAATGAAGCAATGGCGGCAAGCAAAACCCGCCTTATTAACGGGCTTAATCTTGTGAATATTTTCAAGCTTTTGGTAGAGGATAATAATGGTAGCCAACAAATTAGGCAACAGGAAAAAGATAAATATATCCGTGAATTATATGACGACGAATTTTTTCAGGAGAACCTGGATATCGAAAAAGAAAATATCAATGATTTTATTTTTTACGCATCAGATAATGGGCTCACTGCCGAAATGATGCAGGCAGGTAACGAACTTGATCTCATAGAATTTCTTATCGCTAGAAGTAAAGATTACAAGACTCAAATTGAAAATTAATAAAGCCCCTCAAAGTATTTCATGCCCAATTAAAACCTCACAGGGATTTTGATGAGGTTAGTAGTACTTGTATTCACAGCGGTAATTTTTAATTACACTCTCCAGGCTCAGGAGCGGGATTTCTTACACGGAAAAATCACCAATGACAGTTTAATTTCCCAGGTTCATATTGTAAATATGACTTCAAAAAAGGGTACGCTTAGTGAAGCTTCAGGAGAATTTATTATTCAGGCTAAACCCGGAGATTCTATTCTTTTTTCTGCTGTTCAGTACAAAAAAATAACTATCGCGATCACCTCCGTGATGTTAGACGAAATGTTGAAAATTGAACTGGAAAATGAACTCACCGAACTCGACGAGGTACAACTTCATGAGCTTTCCGGTAATTTGAAGCGTGATATAGATAATATTGAAACCATAAATCTCTCAGAATTTGGCATTCCCTTTTCCGATAAAGAGACCGTAGGGATTGTGGAACGAAAAATCAGGAGCATGAGTAGCCCTATGGACCCCGTAGGTTTAATTTATGGAGCCATAAGTGGGGAAAGAAAAAAATTAAAGCAAGCTTTAAAAAATGAACGTCTAAAAACCCGGGTGCTAAGAGCCCGATATCTGCTTTCAGAAGATTTTTATTTAAAGGAACTTAACCTGGAAGAAGTAAGGATTATGGATTTTCTGTATTATTGTGCCGAAAATCCCGGCTTTTTTAAACTGGTTAAGGAAGAAGATAAGCTGGGGCTCATTGAATTTTATAAAAAAACGATCCTTAATTACCAGGCTTTTATAAGTTTGGATTGAATCTTGATGACAAAAACTAAAAGCCTTTAATGAAAAAGATTTTTATTCTCTTTGGTCTTTTCTTTATTTTGACCTCTTCTAAAGTTACCGCGCACGAGTATTACCTTAGTGTTACTGAAGTTAATTACAAAGCCGAAAGTGAATCGCTCCAGATTATTACCCGGGTCTTTGTAGATGATTTTGAGAATGTATTGCGAAAGCGTTTTAACGATGAGATTCGCCTGGTAAAAGATAACGAAGAAGGACCGGTGAGGAAAATGATAGAGCGTTATCTCGGGCAGAAACTTCATCTTAAAACAAATGGGAAGGAGCATCAATTAAAATATCTTGGAAAAGAATATGATACTGACCAGGTGATTCTCTATATCGAGGTTGAAAACGTGGCACCTTTCACAGAGATAAGCATTACGAATTCAATCCTGACTGATCTTTTTGATGACCAGAAAAACGTGGTTCACGTAGAAGTAAACGGAGTTACAAAAAGCCTCTTGCTTCAAAAGAATGAGGACCGTAAAACTTTGAAATTTAGAAATTAAACCATTTACCTTACATAAAGTCTTATTTTTAGAAAAATTAAATAATAATTCAGTTTTCATGAGAAAAATTAAATTCTTCACTTCCGTATTTTTAATGCTCTTTTTTGTTGGTCTTTCTGCTCAGGAAGAGCAACAGCAACCGGAACGGCAGGAAGGTCACACAAACCAAAACAAGTTCAGACAGCTTTATGATGAGTTTTCAACTCCTAATCAATACCGGACAGGAGCCGGTGCCCCTGGAGAAGCTTATTACCAGAATCAGGCCGATTATAAAATGGATATCGTCCTTGATGATAAGAATACCAAATTAACCGGAAAGGAAACCATTACTTACCATAATAATTCTCCAAATAAACTTGAATATCTTTGGGTACAACTGGACCAGAATATCCGTTCAAAAAATTCGCCCGCTCAGGAGAAAAACCCAAGTAAGATGAACCCGGTTTCCACTCCTGAAAGATTTACCAGTCAGTTTTTAAAAGAATCTTTTGATGGTGGTTTCAATATTGAAAAGCTTCACCAGAACGGAAAACCCTTAAATTATACTATTAACCAGACTATGTTGAGGATTGACCTGCCTGAACCTTTGGCGCCAGGAGAAAGCTATACCTTTTCTATAGATTGGTGGTATAAAATCAATAATCACGTTACAGATAGAGCCCGTTCGGGTTACGAGCATTTTCCAGAAGATGGGAATAATGTATACGTTATTGCGCAGTTCTTCCCCAGAATGGCTGTTTATAATGATGTAGAGGGATGGCAGAACATGCAATTTTGGGGTAATGGGGAATTTGCGCTTCCCTTTGGAGATTATGAAGTGAATATTACCGTTCCGGCAGACCATATCATGGAGGCTACCGGGGAACTTCAGAATCGTAAGCAGGTTTACACTAAAGATATGCTGGAGCGCTACGAAGATGCTAAAAAATCTTTCGATAAACCTGTGGTTATTGTAACTCAGGAAGAAGCTGAAGAAGCTGAAAAAGGTTTTTCAAACAAAACCAAAACCTGGAAATATAAAGCAGAGATGGTTAGAGATTTCGCCTTTTCTACTTCGAGAAAATTTGTTGTGGATATGATGAATACCGATGTTCAGGGGAAAGAGGTGATGGCGATCTCACTTTACCCAAAGGAGGGGAACCCGCTATGGGAAGAGTATTCTACGCTAGCCGTAGCTACTACTCTTAAGAGTTATTCTGATCAAACTTTCCAGTATCCTTATCATAAAGCAGTGTCGGTACACGCCAAAAATCAGGGGATGGAATATCCAATGATTTGCTGGAACTATGGTCGTCCAGATGAGAACGGGGAATATAGCGACAGGGTAAAATACGGGATGATAAGTGTAATAATACACGAAGTTGGTCATAATTTCTTCCCGATGATCGTAAATAGCGATGAACGCCAGTGGGGTTGGATGGACGAAGGTTTGAATACTTTCTCTCAATACCTTGCAGAGCAGGAATTTGGAAAAAAATACCCGGAAGCAATCGCGCCTCTGGATCAATATCCTTCCAGAAGGGGGATTCCTTCCAAAATAGTTCCTTATATGAAAGGGGACCAGCAATTTATCGCTCCTATTATGTCTAATCCTGAGCAGGTTATACAGTTAGGAAATAACGCTTATGGAAAACCCGCCACTGCTCTTAATATTCTCAGAGAAACCGTTATGGGCCATGAGTTGTTCGATCAAGCTTATAAAACCTACGCTAATAGGTGGATGTTTAAACATCCAACTCCCGAGGACTTCTTTAGAACTATGGAAGATGCTTCTGGTGTAGATCTGGATTGGTTCTGGAGAGCTTGGTTTTATACCACAGATAATGTGGATATGGGTATCAAATCTATCAAGAAATATTATATCACCGATAAGGCTACAAAAGAGGGCACTGAATTCCTTGAGCGCTACGGTGCAAAACCAGAAGATATAGAGGGGATCTATGTAGTAGAGGAAGGAAGCGAAGAATTTGAAGAAACAATGAAGGCTAAAGATCCACTGGAGAATGCATCTACCCTTAACGAATATGTAATGGATAATTTTTCTGAACAGGAACGTGCCGGAATGAAAAATCCGAAGTATTTCTATGAAATAACTTTTGAAAAGCCGGGCGGGATTCCTATGCCACTTATCGTTGAATATACCTATGCCGATGGGACATCAGAAAAAGTGACTTATCCGGTACAACTTTGGAGGAAAAACGATGCTGAGGTAACCAAGGCAATAGCTTCAGAGAAAGAAATCACTTCTGTAGTGGTAGATCCCGATCTGGAAACAGCCGATGTTGATGTTAGCAACAATAGCTGGCCGCAGGAAAAGACAACAGATAAATTTGAAGAGTTTAAAGAAAGCCTTGATAACTAAGCAAAAATTATTGAAATAAAATAATTAAGCCGACTTTAACGAGTCGGCTTTTTTTATGGCTAAATTTGTGTTTATATTTGCGCGTTATGGTAGTATATCCATTATTTATAAGTGGCGCTGAGATCGCCTTTATTATGTTTATTCTCGTGATGGTTTTTGGGGCCGATAAGATCCCGGAGATCGCTCGTGGACTGGGGAAAGGTATGCGTACGCTAAGAAATGCTTCCAATGATATTAAAAGTGAGATTCAGAAAAGTGCCGAAAAACAGGGCATTGATACTGATATCTCTAAAGATGTTAAAGGAGAGATCGATAAGGTAAAAGAAGATATAGAGGAAATTACCGGTTCGGTTAAACGTAGATTCTAAAACCTGTTGAAATGTGGCAACAGCTTAAGCAATGGGACCGGGAATTATTTGTTTACCTTAATGGATTAGGAATAGAATCTTACGATAATTTTTGGATTTTTGTAACCCAAATAGAAAACTGGATTCCTTTTTATATTCTCTTATTCCTTTTATACTTCATCGCTTTTCATTGGAAAAAAGCAGGATTCTCTTCCTTATTCTTATTAAGTGCTTTTCTTACTACCTGGGGGTTTACTAATACCGTAAAGGTGCTGCTTGTTCGGTTAAGGCCTAATAACAACCCTGAACTTGTAGATATAATAAGAATACTCCAGGAACCTACAAACTATAGCTTTTTCTCAGGTCACGCTTCCTCTTCTATGGTAGCTTCTACCTTTATTGTACTTACCTTAAAGGATAAATTCCGCTGGATTTATTTGGTATACATCTGGCCTCTTATATTTATGATGAGCCGTGTGTACGTTGGGGTTCATTATCCCAGCGATTTACTGGTTGGCGCTATTGTAGGGCTTATTTTTGCCTTTATCTTTTTCTGGCTCTATAATAAATCTGGCAGAAGATTTATTTAACCCGGCTTAAGCTTAGGCCATCTCTTATTGGCAACATTACAGTCTCCAGGCGTTCGTCTGTTGCTAAAATATCGTTATATGTCAATAATGCCTTTGTAGATTCGTCTTCGGCATTTGGAGTTTCAACTACCTTCCCACTCCACAGTACATTATCTGAAAGTATAATCCCGCCTTTATTCATTTTTTCAATGATAATTTCAAAATATGCGGGGTAATTGGGTTTATCGGCATCGATAAACACAAGGTCGAATTTTGCATCTATCCCTGGAATTATCTTAAGAGCATCTCCAAGGTATTGTTGTATCTGATCCTTATATGGCGACGCTTCAAAATATTTTTTCTGAAAATCGTATAATTCCTCATTAATATCTATGGTATGCAATTTACCCCCTTCAGCGAGTCCTTCGGCCAGGCAAAGAGCCGAATATCCCGTGTAAGTTCCAATTTCCAAAATCGTTTTGGGGCTTTTCATTTTTGATAAAAGACTTAAAATCCTGCCTTGATAATGCCCGCTAAGCATTCTGGGTTGTAAAACCTTTTGATTGGTCTCTCTATTGAGCTTTGCCAGTAAAGCCGGTTCTTTGGCCGAGTGTTCAATTATATAATCATCTATGGCTTCAGGAAGAAAATGCATAATATTAGACTAAAGATTTATTTTGACAAAGATAAAGGGATTCCGGGGAAAATAAGTCGGGGCGAAAAGGCTATTATTATGAAACTTCAGCTTAAATTGTATTTTTACTTAAATTAATCAAATCAGCAACATGCAATTTAAAAATACCCTGGAGTTTGCCCGGAAACTTGATGAACAGGATGAACTAGCCAGATATAGAGAACAATTCATTTTCCCAAAGCACAATGACAAGGAGGTAGTGTATTTCACCGGGAATTCCCTTGGCCTTCAGCCTCGTTCTGCTATGAAGTATGTAGAAGAGGTGATGAGCGATTGGGCAAATCTTGCGGTGGAAGGACATTTTTATGCTGAAAAACCCTGGTGGGAGTATCACGAACGTTTTTCAGAAAAATTGGCGAAAGTAGTAGGCGCAAAACCTGCTGAAGTTTCTGTGATGAACACCTTAACGGTAAACCTTCACCTGCTTATGGTTTCGTTTTACAGGCCTAAAGGGAAAAGATATAAAATTATTTGTGAAGAGAAGGCCTTTCCCAGTGACCAGTATATGATTTCCAGTCAGGTGCGTTTCCATGGATATGATCCGAAGGATGCAATAGTCGAACTAAAAAGACGTAAAGGAGAACATAATTTTCGAACGGAGGATATTTTGGCTAAAATCGACGAAGTGGGCGAGGAGTGTGCTCTGGTTTTGATTGGTGGGGTTAATTATTATACAGGGCAGGTCCTGGATATGGAAAATATCACAAGAGCTGGTCATAAGACAGGTGCTATTGTTGGTTGGGACCTGGCCCATGCTGCGGGTAACATTGAATTGAAATTAAGCGAATGGAAAGTAGATTTTGCCGCCTGGTGTAGCTACAAGTATATGAATAGTGGACCTGGAAATGTTTCAGGATATTTTATAAATGAAAAATACCACGGCAAGAAAGATATTCCGCGGTTTGAGGGTTGGTGGGGACACAATAAGGAACGCAGGTTTTTAATGGAACCCGAATTTCAGCCTGAAGCCGGTGCCAATGCATGGCAAATTAGCAATGCACCGGTGCTTGCGCTTGCGCCATACCTCGCTTCGCTGGAGATGTTTGATGAGGTAGGAATGCCAGCCCTGATAAAAAAGCGTGATAAAATAGTGGCTTATCTCGAATTTGTTTTAAACGAAATTGATAAAGAGGTTGATAGTAGTTTTGAAATTATTACTCCGCCAAATCAGGAAGAACGTGGCACACAACTTTCAGTTTTTCTACACGGGGAAGGAAGGGAGTTATTTACTTATCTAATGGAAAACGGTGTGATTACAGACTGGCGGGAACCAAATGTAATAAGGCTCGCCCCGGCACCTTTCTATTGTTCATATGAAGATATGTATAGTTTCGGGCAGATTCTTAAGAAAGGAATTCAAAAAAAGAAATCCATGACCCGATTATAAACTGAAAGAGATGAAGAGGATTACTTTTCTTACCTTATTGCTTTGCGGAATTTTAACAGCCCAGGAGAACAATATTGACACCCAGCTTCAACAAAAACTTGAAAGGTATACAAAAGATTTTCGAGGTACCGCCGGGGTGTATGTTTTTAATACGAAGACCGGAAAACAGGCGGGGGTGAATGCCGATACTATATTTCCCACAGCCAGTATTGTAAAAATCCCAATTCTTGTAGGATTATTCGATAAGATAAATGAGGGGGAGCTAAATCTTAACGATAGCCTTATTTACAGGGATTCCCGGCAGTATGGTGGCTCTGGATTAATGCAGTTTTATAAAGATTCCACCCTTACAGATCTTAGAACTCTAGCGGCTTTAATGATAACCTACAGCGATAATGTCACTTCCATCTGGAGCCGGGAGCTTGCAGGGGGAGGAGAATCCATCAATCCACTTATGGAAAAATTAGGGATGAAACATACCAGGGTGAACTCAAAAACCAGGGGCAGAGAAAAGAATTGGGAAAAATACGGTTGGGGGCAAACCACTCCCCGGGAAATGGCCACCCTGCTTGTTAAGATTAGAAATAGGGAGGTCGTAAGCAATGCCGCCAGCGATGAAATGTACCGGATGCTTAGCAATTCTTTTTATACCGACTACGCGCTTTCCCAGATTCCGCCATATATTCAGACTGCTGCCAAGCAGGGAATGGTAAATAAATCCCGTTCTGAAATTGTGTTGGTTAATGCTCCTTTCGGAGACTATGTGTTTTATATCGCGACCAAAAATAATTTGGACACTTCCTGGGATTATGGAAATGAAGCCTGGGAACTACAGCGAAATATTTCGGCAATGTTATGGAACTATTTTGAGCCTGAAAGCCACTGGGAACCTGCAGAAAATTATGATAACCTGGTTCGGGGCCTGCGTTATTAATTCACTTCAATATCAGTGAAATATAACTCAAAACTTCCGTCAGGAGATTTATGAGATTTGGCAATTTTCAGACCTTTGAAATCTTCAAAATTTTCCCAGGTTGTAGGCATTTCACGATTACCATCGGCAGATTTGTAGATCCATTCTTTTAATAAAAGATCATCTTCATAATAAATCACGTAGGTGTCCCCAGGGGTATATCCGCCTTCATCGTTATAAGAAACTTCCAGATAGTTCATTTCTTTCTTGCTTATAGGGGCCTTGCCGGTTTTTTCTTCTGAAATCCCAGCATCACTCCATACCATTTGGAAAGGGAATAACAACCAATAAGAATCGTTAATAAACTTTTGATCCAGTTCTTTATCTTCTTCATTAATATTATTGGTTTTTGTATACGTACGGCTTATGTCACCTTCGGTAAGCCTAATCTCATCGGTTTTCGGGTTCCAGGTCCAGGCGCGACTGGTTCTTACCGAATCCTCAATCTTTACATTAAAGGTAAACTTGATTTCTTCAATTTTATCAAAATTATTTAAACCGTGGGCCTCAGCTATTTGCTGTTCAATACTCATATTAGAATCAACAACTGTTTCCGGACTGATTTCCAAATTGGTTTTCTCGTTTTTACAGCTAATTAGTACTGTAATTAAAAAGCTAAAAAGTAGAATATTTTTCATTTTGATGTTTTTTTAAAGATACATAAGTCTGCTTAAATAGCATTCACGCTCATTCCGCCATCGGCGATAATATTTTGTCCGGTGATATAAGAAGATTTATCCATAGCCAGAAAAGCAATAATTGATGCCATTTCACTGGCTTTGGCAACGCGCTTTAATGGGGTTCTTTTAATTATAGGATTCATTCTTTCCTTTTCACTTAAAAGCCCTTGAGTGAGCGGAGTAACCGTAAACCAGGGAGAAACAGCGTTTACCCTTATTCCATCCCCGGCCCATTCTACAGCCAAACTTCGGGTTTGCTGAAGTAAACCCGCTTTAGACATCGCATAGGGTGTGCCTGTTCCTACGTCTTGAATCGCTGCGGAAGAGGCGACATTTATAATTTTGCCATTGCCGGTTTTTTGAATTAAGGAATGTAGTTTTCGGCTTAAAAGAAAAGGAGCGTTAAGGTTTATTTCCAAAACCTTTCTAAATTCTTCTTCAGAATAATCATTGGCTTTTTTTCTGATATTTATGCCGGCATTGTTCACGAGAATACCCAGTTTGCCCCAGGAATTGTGGATATGATCGTAGATTTTCTGCCTATCTTCAGTCACAGTAACGTCTGCAACCAGACCCTGCACTTTTTTGTAATCTTTTTGAAGTTCTTTCAATAGATCATCAATATCCTTTTTAGTCCTCGAGGTAAAGAGAACTTCTGCTCCAAGATCGAGAAATTCTAAAACTGCAGCTTTTCCAATTCCTTTGGTACCACCAGTTACCAGAGCGTATTTATTATTGAGATTCCACATAGCTTTTTATTTAAAATCCAAGATAAGATTTTATTAAGCAAAATACCCTTTAAGATCTCTCCTAAAGGGTATTTAAAACTCGTTGTTATCGTGTAATTATAGTCGGCGGCCGGTTAGCAGCTTATATAAAATTAAAATAACGGCAATTACGATAAGGATGTGAATAATGCTTCCTAAATCGGGAAAGGCAAAATACCCTATCAGCCATCCAATTACTAATAGAACTACGATTAGCCAAATTAAATCTCTCATAATAGTGGTTTTTAGGCAACTTAGTTGCGTTGGTTAATTGATTGTATTAAATATAATAATTATAAATTTATTTTCACGAACCTATTTGGTAGTGAGGTTGTTACGGCCTTCTTCCGGTTGCAAGACGGTATAAAATTCCAATTATGGCCAATACCAGAAGGATGTGAATAAGATTACCTACGGCTTCTCCAAATCCTATGTACCCTATAAGCCAGGCGATAATTAGTATGACAACAATAAGCCAGATAAGATCTCTCATTTTATTATTGGTTAAGGTTTATTCAAACTAAATTACGATATCGAAGGTGTCGGTATGTTTGATTTAACGAGTGTTTAACCTTATTGTTAAATTATTCTTGAAAATTTAATTAATCCTGTGACTCTATTTTATTGATCCTCATTTCATAATCTTCCATGGCTTCACGAATAGCGTCTACATTGTCTGATGCCTTTTGATGAGCCTCTTCCATTACTTTTTCCAGGTCCTTATCGGGGTGCTGAAAAAGATCGGTTATTACATGATTTATTTTATCAATTATACTCTCCTGAGTATTTTTGATATCCTCAAGTTTGTTAAGAACAGAGCGCATTTGTTCCAGTTTTTGTTCATCCATAATAGCTTTCTTTGGTTTTGTTATAAATTAAATTTAGATATTTCACACTGGACCCATGTCGCTCTTAACCCTGCTTTAGGTTTTTTTATAAAAATATTAGCACATTTGAGGGTATTTGGATAAAAACCAGCTTCAGGTTTCAGGAATTAAGTATTTTCGTAGACGAACCAGGCGATTTTAGATCGCTTTTTCATTAGTATTTATGCAGTCTCCCAAAAAAATAGCCGTAGTAGGCTCAGGCCTAGTTGGTTCCTTATTGGCACTTTATCTTCAAAAAGCAGGTCATGAAGTAGTAGTCTTTGATAGACGCCCCGATGTTCGAAAGGTAGAATTTTCAGGGAGGTCTATTAATCTCGCAATGTCTAATCGTGGTTGGAAGGCACTGCGTGAAATAGGGATAGAGGCCGAAATCAAAGAAATCGCTCTCCCCTTAGATAAAAGGGCTTTACACGTCTCTTCTCAACCGCTGTATTTTCAACCCTACGGAAAAAAGGGAGAAGCAATATATTCGATCTCCCGGGGCGTTCTTAACCGTAAAATGATAGACCTTGCTGAAGCAGAAGGCGTGAAATTCAGATTTGAGGAAAAGGTTTGGGATATTGATCTCACAAATGCTCACTTGTATACAGGTGAGTCTGAAAAGAGTGAATGGAAGCAATACAAATATGACCTTATTTTTGGAGCCGATGGAGCTTTCTCTCGTGTGCGACATAAAATGCAGCGTCAAAGTCGGTTTAATTATTCACAGCATTTTGTAGATGTGGGATACAAGGAACTTACTATTCCGGCGAATCCCGATGGCAGCCATAAGCTTGATAAGGCCTCCTTTCATATCTGGCCCCGGGGGGAATTTATGCTTATTGCTATGCCTAACCTCGATGGTAGCTTTACCTGCACCCTGTTTTTACCCTTTGAAGGAGCTATATCTTTTGAGAGCCTCACTACCGAAGAAAAAGCCGATGAATTCTTTGAAAAACATTTCCCCGATATCAAAGAAGAAATCTCAAACCTTAAAAGAGACTTTTTTAAAAACCCAACCAGTTCCATGGTCACCATTAAATGTTTCCCCTGGACTTATTCGAATAAAGTTGCTCTGGTAGGGGATTCGGCGCATGCTATAGTGCCGTTCTACGGGCAGGGCATGAATGCTGGTTTTGAGGATATCTCAGAGTTATTTGGGAAAATGAAACAGCACAAAGACGATTGGGAAGAAATTTTCAAAGAGTACCAGGAAGAACGCAAGCCTAATGCCGATGCAATCGCAGAACTCAGTTACCGTAATTTTCTTGAAATGAGCAGCAAAACTGCAGACCCCGAATTTATTCTTCGGAAGAAGATCGAAAAAAGGTTTGGGGAAAGATATCCGGAGCTTTGGCTTCCTATGTATTCCCGGGTTACCTTTTCTGATAAACCTTATACTGAAGCATTAGCGATTGGAGACTGGCAACGTAAAGTTATGGATGAAGTCATGGAAATCCCCGGGATTGCTCAGAAATGGGATTCCAGGGAGGTGGAAGAAAAGATACTGGAGATTATTGAAACCGATAAAAAATACTAAACTTCTTCCTGTTCTTCTTCTTTAGGTTGCAGTGGTAACTTAAGGCTATCATAAACGCCCTGGAGGGTTTCTTTATCTTCAGTTAAAACGATTAAGATATCATTGGGTTCAATCACAGTGTTTCCATTAGGGGTAATAAACTTATCGTCTCGCGAGATCATTGCAATTATAGCTTTCCGGGGAAATTTTAAGTCTACAATCCTTTTTCCTACAGAATGGTTGTACTCGGGAATGTTTATCTCGTTAAGTAGTGATTTTGCCCCATCGGCAAGGAATGCATCAACCGGCGATTTAGGTTTTGCCTTCATCGGTAGAGCAACATGCAGCCATTTTGCTACAAGGGATAAGGTGGTTCCCTGAAGGAGTACTGAAGAAAGGGATACAAAAAATACGATATTAAAGATCATGTTCGCCTTTTCTATACCGGCTATAAGCGGGTAAGTGGCAAAAACAATGGGTACAGCGCCCCTAAGACCTACCCACGAGATGTACCATCGCCGACGCATCTTCATTTTAAAGAAGGAAAGACTAAGCATAACCCCCAGGGGGCGGGCGATGAAAATTAAAAATCCGGAAACCAGGATTCCTATTCCTATTATGGGTAAAACCTGAGAAGGATATACCAAGAGTCCCAGAGTAAGGAATAAGACAATTTGCATTAACCAGGCGAGTCCGTCAAACATTCTCATAATGGTTTTTTTATGGATTATGCTGTGGTTGCCCAGGTAAACCCCACTAAGGTAAACGGCGAGGAACCCGTTACCTCCAAGAAAATCTGTAGCTGAAAACACGATAAACATTAAAGCGATAGCCAACACCGGGTAGAGCCCTTCAAAATCAAGCCTTATTTTATTAATAATAATTTTGCTGAGTTTTCCCATGAGAAATCCCATCGCGGTACCTATAAGAATTTGTTGAAGAAAAAAGGGAATAATGCTCCATACACTTTTCTCAGGGCTTAGGACAAGGCTTAAAAAGGCGATGGTAAGGAAATAGGCCATGGGGTCATTACTCCCGCTTTCGAGCTCAAGTGTAGGTCGTAGTTTGGATTTTAAGGCCAGATTTTTCGACCTTAAAATAGAAAATACAGCAGCAGCATCTGTAGAAGAAACAATTGCTCCCAGGAGCAATGCTTCATAAATTGTGAAATCTGTAATGGTCCATACAAAGGTTCCCAACCCCAGAGCGGTGAAAAGCACTCCTAGTGTAGACAGAGAAATCCCCTGCCAGAGCACGGGTTGTATACTTTTCCAGCTGGTATCTAGACCCCCGGAAAAAAGGATGAAATTCAGGGAGACTATTCCGATGAATTGAGCCAGGCTGGGATCATTAAAATGAATATTGCCAATTCCCTCCGAACCTGCCAGCATTCCTACTGCCAGGAAAAGCACCAAAGTTGGCACCCCAAACCTGTAAGAGGTTTTTCCTGCCAGAATACTAATAAAGAGCAACAAAGAACCAATTAGGAGTACGTTTTCTATGGTGATATTCATCTATCCTTAAATTTGATGCTAAAATTACATTTTTTGGGGCAGGAATATATCTAATTCCAAAAAGAATGGCAGCTCTTAAGCTGCCATTCTTTTTGGTTTGTGTTAAAAGTTTAATGTTCTTTTTTCTTTAGAATATCCGGGAATTTTTCTTTAAATCTTTTTAGTCGGGGAATCGATACTTTCTGGATATAGGGGTTGTTGGGATTGTTTTTTTCATAATTCTGATGATAATCCTCGGCAACCCAGAATTTCTGAAATGGAAGAATTTCGGCCGCAATAGGTTTGCTATAGTTTTTGGCGACTTCTGCTTTAACTTCCGTGATAATCTGCTTCTGTTTTTCATTCTGAAAAAATATGATTGAGCGATATTGAGAACCATGATCTGGCCCCTGTCCGTTTACCTGCGTAGGGTCTTGAGAACCAAAATATACTTCTACAAGGGTCTTGAAATCTACAATTTCGGGATCATAGATCACTTCTACGGCTTCGGCGTGACCTGTTCTTCCGGTGTTGCTTGACTCATAGGTTGGGTTTTTGGTATGCCCGCCCGAATAACCTGAAACAGCCTCCTTTACACCTTCAATACTCTCGTAGATGGCTTCTACGCACCAAAAACATCCGCTGGCAAAATAAGCCTTCTCCAGGCCGTTTTGCGGCTTCACTTCTATAGGTTCTGCATTAGCTATCTCTGGTTTAGTAACCGATTTTTCCTGCGCATTGTTACCGCAGGAAAAGAAAAGTATAGCTAAAAAGCTAAAAATATATTGTTTCATTATTTATTGTTTTTTATATGAGCCTTCCAGGGTTTTTTTTCCGTAAATCGCATAATCTACAGCTAATTCACCATTAATAGAAAAACCTTTCCAGTCAAGATCCATTCCATCGGCCGTTGGGGTTATTTCGGCGATTGGCGTATTGGTGTCGAAATCTTCCCATGGAAGTTCGTCGTTGGTGTTTTTCGCTGAGGGCGCTGAAAAATAGACCAGGGTAGTGTTTCCGCTTTGAGAAAATCTTGCATTGATATAGATCTCATTCTCCTTAAGGCAAAGCTCAGATTGCCCTGAACTTATAATATCTACACAGTAGCATTCACAATTAACATCACTCTCATCTACTTTTACATATTTACTATTGCTAACACTTCCTGTACTTTCCTCTTCAGAATTTGCATCGCTTAGATCATCCGGACTTTCCATATTTTCCCTTTCCCAGTCTTCCTCATTAGTATTTCGCGAGGTTTCTCTAGGGGAATCAGGCATGTCCTGATTTGGATTGCTATATCCTTCATTTTCCTGTTCTGTCATTCTAATGTCATCAGTATCCTGATTCTCTTTCTCATTTTTACAGGAAACCAACACTAGTGCCAGGCTGAATAATATTAAATAATTTCTCATATTAGTAGGTTTTTGATCATCTAAAGTTAGAATATATATGGTGTATTAATGTGAAATACTTGTTAATCCATATCTAAACAGAAGCCAATAAAAAAGCCCCGAACCATTAGGTTTGGGGCTTTGGAAATTATTTTGAATGAATTCTTAGCCTACTTTGGTAAACAAATTGGTCATTTTTTCCTGTTCTTCTTTAGCAAGTTCTTCATCTACCAGAATACGGCCACTATGCTCATCGGTGATGATCTTTTTGCGACCTGCAATCTCCATAATTACCTGTGGCGGAATTGTGAAGTAAGAACCTCCCGATGCACCGCGTTCAACCGGCACGATAGCCAGACCGTTCTTTACATTACTTCTAATTCTCTTATATGCTTTTACCAGGCGCTCTTCGATGTTTTTCTCGAATTCTGCAGATTTCTTGATAAGAGCTTGCTCTTCCTTTTCGGTTTCTGAAAGAATTTCATCAAGCTCATTTTTCTTGTGCTCAAGATGCTTTTCTCTTTCGTTTAAACGCTCTTTAGTTTGTTCGATTACCTCTTTCTTCTGTTCTATTTGAGCTTTGTATTCTTTGATATGCTTTTCTGCAAGCTCTATTTCCAGTTCTTGAAATTCAACTTCCTTTGAAAGGGCATTGAATTCGCGGTTGTTACGGACATTCTTCTGTTGCTCAGAATATTTTTTAATGGTGGCTTTAGACTCGTCTATCTGGTTTTTCTTACTTTTTATATCATTCTCAATAACCTCAATATCGGCATCCAGTTTATCTAAACGAGTATTTAATCCAGCTACTTCATCTTCCAAATCTTCAACTTCTAAGGGAAGCTCGCCACGTACGTTCCTGATTTCATCAATTCTTGAGTCCACCAGCTGAAGATCGTACAATGCTCTTAACTTCTCTTCTACAGTAACTTCGTTTTTTTTTGCCATAGTTAAATATACTTGATAGGATTGGTATTTGTCTCTGCTAAAATAAGTGCAAAATTACTAATTTTTTTTGTCAAATAAGAATGTAGCAGATTTTTTGTGTATTGCTCACTTTCATAATGCCCAATATCTGCCAGCACCAGCTTTTTCTCGGCTTTGTAGAAGTCGTGGTATTTAAGATCGGCAGTAATATAAACATCGGCCCCGGCTCTTTTGGCATTTTCGATAGCAAAACTGCCGCTACCACCCAATACCGCAACTTTTTTCACCGGTTTTTCTCTTAATTCTGAATGCCGAATGCAGCCTGAATTAAATATTTGCTTCACCTCCTGTAAAAACTCAGCCTCATTCTGCTCTTGCTCTAGTTCACCAATCATTCCCATTCCCAAATGCTGATTGGAGTTATCTAAAGTGCTTACTTCGTAGGCCACTTCTTCGTAAGGATGATTTTTGAAAAGTGCCTTAAGGATTTCTGACTCTAAATGAGCCGGGAAGGTTAAGCCAATTTGTGTTTCCTCTTCAAAGTGTACCTCGCCTTTTTTGCCAATCACCGGATTCGCTTCTTCATTCGGTTTAAAACTCCCCGAACCTTTTAGGTTAAAGCTGCAGTTGTCGTAATTTCCAATGCTTCCGCCTCCTGCACCAAACAGGGCTTTGCGTAACTCGTCGGCATTATTGTTCGGAACAAATGTGGTGAGCTTTTTAATGCTTTTCTTACGCGGAATAAGGATCTTTCTGTTCTTTAATTTCAGCTTTTCACAGATCATATCGTTCACCCCTTTATGCTGATTGTCCAGGGCGGTGTGAATCGCATAAATAGCGATATCATTTTTTATCGCTTTAATTATAGTGCGCTCCACATAATTTTTTCCGTTTAGTTTTTTTAAACCTGAAAAAATAATAGGGTGAAAACTAATAATAAGATTGCATTTTTTCTCTATTGCTTCGTCTACTACTTCTTCCAGGGTATCTAAAGTGATAAGGGCCCCTTTCACGTCGGTGTTGGGATCTCCGGCAAGAAGGCCTACATTATCAAAGTCCTCAGCATAGGCCGTAGGCGCAAAATCTTCCAGAATATTAATTACTTCCTGAATCTGCATTTAATTTGTGTTATATTGAAAGCAGAAGTCTGCTTTTGTTAATTTTGTTTGAACCAGCCTAAGCTCAAATATAAATATTATAGTTCGCCCTATGGAACTTTTCCGAAAAATCCTCCTGCCTTTTTCACTATTGTATGGTTTTGTAATGCTCATCAGGAATTTTCTTTATGATAGCGGCGTCCTGAAATCCAAAGCTTATAAAGTTCCCGTTATTTGTGTGGGGAATCTCAATACCGGGGGCACAGGGAAATCTCCCATGATAGAGTTTCTGTTGAAAGTTTTAGGAAAAGAGTACCGTATTGCGAGCCTAAGCCGTGGATATAAACGTGAGACCCGGGGATACCGGTTGTTAAAGGGAACAGAGACCGCCGCCGAAGTGGGAGATGAGCCACTTCAGTTCAAGAAAAAATTTCCTGAAGCTTTTATAGCTGTAGATGCCAACCGCCAAAATGGAATTTCGCAATTACTTAAAGAAAATCCCGAGGTAATTTTGTTGGATGATGCTTTCCAGCACAGAAAAGTGAAAGCCGGATTTAATATTCTGCTCACCGCTTTTGGAGATCTTTTTACAGATGATTTCATGTTGCCAACCGGGAATTTACGAGAACCTGGATTTGGGGCTGAACGGGCAGATATCATCCTGGTTACAAAATGTCCTGTCAACCTTTCACGAAACGAGCAGGAACACATTAGGACAAAACTCGAGTTGCGTAACTATCAGGAGCTTTTTTTTACTTCTATAAGGTATTCAGAAGAAATCGTTTCCGCAGAAAAAAGGATTAAGCTGGAGGATTTGAAAACAACTCCATTCACCCTTGTTACTGGTATAGCTAATCCCGAGCCCTTGTTGAAACATTTAGAAGAGGAAAAACTTGAATTTGAGCATAAAGCTTACGGAGATCATCATAATTTTTCTTTCTCAGAAATCAGTGAACTTCAAAATAAAAACCTGATTTTAACTACCGAGAAGGATTATATGCGGCTGCAGAAGAAGATAGCAATGGAAAAGTTGTTTTACCTTCCTATAGAAGTGTCTTTTATAAATGGAGAGATGAAGTTTCTTGAAGAGATCCTGGCTTTTGTAAACCCTGTAGAATTTAGTGAGCGTAAGTAGTTTTTGCCAAAGCTTCCTTTTCGTCGCTAATTAATTTAAACAGGTTTTTATCTTGTAGGATATCCCGATAATCATATTCTTTTCCATCTACAAGCACATGGTTAGAAATGAGTCGTGCTCCGTGGCTGTAATCTACATAGGTGTTGATATGGCCATTATAAAGAGGTTGAATGGGCTTACCGTTTAATTTATGCCATCCATAAATACTCACGTGCCGACTTCTGGTAGAATCGCTGAGTTTATGGGAGATGACAATATCCTTTTTACTACCAGCAACAAAGCTGCCCGCAGAAAAACCTGCAGCTTTTATCTGAGCCTGAATGACCTGGGAATGGTCGTAAAAAATATCCACAGTTTCATTTCTGTTATTTCGCGGAATATAATTGAACGGTTCTATTTTTAATTCGGCGTGGCGATAGATAATATCTGTTACCTTTGGGGTAGGGGGGGAAGCATTGTATTTATTTGCTACTTTTTGAGCTGTCATTGGACTTATAGGTATAATGAAATAATCCTCTATATTTCCTACAGAAAGGTAATCGGGAGAGACAAATAAACTAAGCTTTCTAGTTTGTCCTGAAGCATCTTTTTGAATAGTTATAATTTCTTCCCAGTCTAAAAGAAATTCAGGGAAATTACCGCTAAGCAATTCTTTAGAGATCAAGGCTTCTCGTTCCTCGAAATCAAGCAACCTGATTTGCTCATAAATTTCCGATCCTGATTTCTGAGCTGACAGGGTGCCTGTGCTTAATACTAAACACAGAAGGATAGCCAGTCTGAAATTAAATTTTGATTCCATGAATGTTTAGGTATTGGAATAAAAATGAGGTGCGCAGGCACCTCATTTCTTTTAGGCTAATTCAAACTATATATGTTGTAATCTGCGATATATAATTTTACTAGCCAGGTTTTTGCAAAGCATATGCCAAAGCGCTAAACGGTTGATTCTCTTAATGCTAAATGAGTGTTAATCTTTCTGTAGAACTCTTCCGTCTTGTATGGTTTGGGAATAATATCACTAAACCCATTTCCGTAGAATTCGTCCAGATTATCATCAAGGGTGACCGCGGTTAGCGCAATTATCGGGATATTTCCATTGAATTTTCTAATTGCCGCGGTAGCTTCAATTCCACTTATGCCGGGCATATGAATATCCATAAGGACCAGATCGAATTCTTCAGATTTTATTTTTTCTATAGCATCGGTTCCGTTATCGGCGACATCGCAAATAGTACCGTTCTTTTCAAGAATCTTCCTGGTAATCATTTGGTTGATCTTGTTGTCTTCAACCACCAGGATTTTTTTACCTTTCATCAACTCCATATTTTCTGTGGTAGTTGGAAGTTCAGTAGATTCATTTTTTGTAAATTCTTCTGCCTCAAACTTAAGCTTAAACGTAAAGCAGGATCCTTTTCCCAGTTCGCTTTCCAGGGTAATTTCACTTCCCAGTAAATGGAGAAGGTTTTTAACAATAGATAGGCCGAGTCCGGTGCCACCGAATTTTCGGTTTATCTGGGTTGAGCCCTGGGTGAAATTTTCAAAAATGGCTTTTTGTTTTTCCTTGGTGATTCCCTCGCCATTATCTTTTATTTCAAAATTTAACCAAATAAATGGGCCCTCCTGCCTGGTCTTTTTAACGCTTATCCAAATATCTCCATTCTCTGTAAACTTGATGGAATTTCCTATTAAGTTGATGAGTACTTGCGAGATCTTGAGAGGGTCACCTTTTATTTTACGGGGAATCTCCTTATCAAAAGTAAAGTGGATTTTTGTATGTTTTTCATCGGCTGAATTTTTAAGGGCGATGAGCACATCTGAAATTCTTTGCTCCAGATTAAAACTGGCTTCCATAACTTCCACCTTATTGGCCTCGAGCTTGTTGAGGTCCAGGATATTATTGATGAGCGATAACAGGTATTCCCCGGAAAATTTCAGGGAATTCAGGTGTTCTTTTTGGTTTTCAGTAGGACTCTCTTCCAGTAATAAATGGGTGAGCCCGGTAACAGCATATAAAGGAGTGCGAAGCTCATGTGTGATGGTAGAAAGGAACTGTGCCTTGGCCATAGATGCTTTTTCGGCGTTTTCTTTGGCTTTGGTGAGTTCTGTATTTTTCTTCTGAAGCAACTCATTGGCTCTTGCTCTCAGATTATTGTTCTTATAAAGCGATAAAGTTAATAAGGAGAGGATAGTGATTAAAGCTACACTTAAAATGGTAGTAAGCTTATTTACTTTTAATGATCGTTCCTGCTCGGCGTTTTGAAGGGCGAGTTCATTGAGACTGCTTTTCATGGCATCCACTCCATATCGGGTGGTGGCATCTAATGCCATGGCTTCCTTGTTCATGTTAAAGATAGAATCCCTAATCCTGTTACTGATCTTTAGGAATTCAAGAGCCAGTGCCGGATTGCCTATTTCTTCATGAACCCTGCTAAGCACCTTGTTGGAACTGGTTAATAACCCGCTAAAGCTCTGTTCTACCCCTATATCTCTTGCTTTTTCGAGATCGATGAGGGCTAAATTGTAATTTTTTAATTCGGCATGACTTCTACCGCGGTAATAATGAAGCCGGGAAATCTCGTAAAGGTCAGGAGTATCATCGTTTCTTAAGTATTCTTCTGCCTTATTAAAATTAGAGAGGGCCAGAGAAGGATTTTGATCCAGGTTTAGATTTACGATCCCACGGTTTAGGTGAATAATACCCAGATATTCAGTATTGTCATTTTGAACAGATAGGCTTTCAGCAAGATTTAAATATTGGTGAGCCCGGTTGCTTTCTTTTTCTGAATTAAGGATTTTTGCGTAGGTTATATAGCTGTAAGCCAGCCCCATATCGTCTTCGATTTCCCGCTGGATGGAAATAGCGCGATTCAACTCGGTAGTAGCTTTGCTATACTCATGCCGAATGTAGTATAACTTAGCCAGAATGCTACTGGAGAGAGCAATATATTTTTTGTTATCTATGGCTTTTGAAAATTCAAGGGAAGTGTTTAGCTGCTGCAAGGCCTTATCGAAATCCAGAATATTTATTGATTCTTCTGCTTCCCCCAGGAGCTTTTGGATTCTTGCATTGGTCTCTTCAATCTCATCAACATCCTGGGTTGGTAAGGAGACTGAGAAAAATAAGAAAAATACCCATATATGCGTAAAGTTCATCACTTGGGGTGGTTGGAGGCTAATTTGATGTTAAATATAGTTAATTATCATTAACCACTGAAATTAAATCGATAAGCCTGCTGGAATAACCAATTTCATTATCATACCAGCCAATAAGTTTAACGAGCCTTCCGCCTATCACCGAGGTCATTTGAGCATCAAAAATGCAGGAATGGCTGTTGCCCTGTATATCTATGGATACTATGGGATCTTCAGTATAACTTAAGATTCCTGCCAGTTTCTCTTCCGAAGCTTTCTTAAACAGTTTGTTTACCTCTTCAATGGAGGTTTGTTTCCTGATATTTAGGGTCATATCGGTTAGGGAGCCATTGGGTACAGGAACCCGAATCCCGCAGCCTCCAATAACTTTGCTTAAATCGGGGAAAATGTGTGTTAAGGCTTTAGCGGCGCCCGTTGTGGTTGGAATGATAGATTGTGCTGCTGCCCTGCTTCGCCTAAGGTCACGGTGGGGCTTATCATGCAGACTTTGATCGGAGGTATAAGAGTGAACCGTGGTGATATAGGCCTGTTCTACTCCAAAATGCTCGTGAATAAGTTTAAGCATAGGCGCAGCATTATTCGTAGTACAGGAAGCATTGGAGATAATCTTCTCTGTGCCGTCAAGAATATGCTCATTTACCCCTAAAACCACCATTTTAATCCTGTCGTCCTGAGGTGGAACAGAGAGAATCACTTTCTTTACCCCTTCTTTTAAATGATGCTGAAGATCCTTGGTAGTTTTAAATTTTCCGGAAGCTTCAACTACATAATCTACTTTATAATTCTCCCAATTAAGTTCTTTAGGATGAGATTTGTTTAGCAGTTTTACCGGATTTCCGTCGACATTAAATCCGTCTTCAGAAGCACGAATCTCATTTTTTAAGACTCCGTGAATACTGTCGTATTTCAATAAATGAATTAAGGTAGGAGCATCAGAAATATCGTTGACTACTACCACCCTGATAGTGGGGTGTCCAATTAACAACCTAAAAAGGTTACGTCCTATACGACCAAAACCATTTATGGCTATATTGATTTTTGCCCGCATAGAAAGCTCTTGCTTAGTTTATGTGTTTTTGTGCTTTATAAGAGGAACGTACCAGAGCACTGCTTTCCACGTGACGGAAGCCCAAATCCAATCCTATAGCCTCGTATTTCTTAAACTGATCCGGAGTAATGAATTGTTTCACCGGTAAATGTTTTTTGCTGGGTTGAAGATATTGCCCAATAGTTACCACATCTACTCCGGCATCTTTTAAATCATGAAGCGTTTGAATTACTTCATCCTCCTGTTCTCCAAGACCAAGCATGATCCCAGATTTTGTTCGGTTGATGCCTTGTTCTTTAAGATAACGTAAAACTTCCAGGCTTCGCTCGTACTTGGCCTGAATTCTTACCTCGCGGGTTAATCGCTTTACGGTTTCCATATTATGGGAGACCACTTCCGGAGCAACTTCAATAATACGATCAAGATTTCTTTCATTTCCCTGGAAATCGGGAATAAGAGTTTCCAATGTGGTTTCAGGATTCATTCTTCGAATGGCCTTTACCGTCTCGGCCCAAATGATAGAACCCATATCTTTAAGGTCATCGCGGTCTACACTTGTGATTACCGCGTGTTTGATCTTCATGAGCTTAATAGATCGGGCAACTTTCTCGGGTTCATCCCAATCTACAGTTTCCGGCCTACCGGTTTTAACCCCGCAAAATCCACAGGACCGGGTACAAATATTTCCCAGAATCATAAAAGTAGCTGTGCCTTCACTCCAGCATTCCCCCATATTGGGACAGCTCCCGGAGGTACATATAGTATGGAGGTCATATTTGTCTACCAGACTACGTAACTCGGTGTATTTTTTTCCGGTAGGTAGCTTAACCCTTAACCATTTAGGTTTGGATTTTGTCCTGGTTTCTTTAGGGGAAATTGTCTCTGTACTCATAGCAAAATTCAATTGGTCAAAGATACAATAATCTGTGTAACTGCATAAATTAGGCGGGCTTTGTTCTAATTGCTTACAGGCTGTTTCTGTTTTTTATAATCTCCGCCAGTAGTTTTTTGGCTCTAAGCAATTTAACCTTAACATTGTTCATCGGTTCATTAAGAGCTTCAGCGATTTCCTTGTAGGATTTCTCCTGAAAATATCTAAGATTAATCACTTCCTGGTAATGAGGTTTTAACTGCTTGATATCGGTTAGCAATTGTGCGAGATGCTGTTCCTTGATGAGCTTGTCTTCAATAGTAGGGGTTTCATCGGCAATCTTATGAACCTGACTTATATTTTCTGAAGTGGTTTTAGACCTTATAGAAGCATTCTTTTTTCTAATAAGATCTACATGCAGATTTTTTGATATCGCAATAAGCCAGGTGCTAAAAGAATAATTCTCATCGAAACTTTGAATCTTATTAAAAGCTTTGGAAAAAGTTTGAATGCTTATGTCTTCAGCCTCATATTCATCGCGGGTTTTTTTTAGCTGAAAACCATACACATCATTCCAGAATTTATCCAGTAGATAATTGAAGGCAGTCTGACTTCCATTCTTGGCGGCTTTTATCTTGGCAAGCAGCTCCTCCTGGTTTATTTCCAATGGCTTGGTTTTGAGAAAATATTAGCTATAAAAATGCTTAAATGCGATAAGATTAAAAATACTTCTAAAAGCGGAAATAACCAAACCACATCTGTTTCTCCTAATTTTCGTGCCGATTTGTAATAGACCAGCAATTCTAAAAACAATAAGATCCCTAACGCCAATAATACTATTACGGGGTAAACCTGCGCGATTAATAAAATTGGCAATAATAGCCAGAAAAATAACCTGGAGCTGTAAAAAAGACCCAGTAGCAATTTATGTTTTGGTTTGTAATGTTTGGCAATGGAGGTGTGTCTTCTTTTCTGCTGAAACCAACTCTGAAAAGAGCTTTTTGGGACACTACGGGTTATAGCATCCTTATTGAAACAAATAGCGGTGTTGGTGGGTGTAGCGGCTTCATTCACAAAAAGATCATCATCCCCCGATCGCAGATGCAAATGACTGGCAAAACCTTTATGCGCATAAAATTCTTCTGAGGTATACGCCAGGTTTCGACCTACGCCCATATAAGGACTTCCCAGCCTGGCATAAGAAAAATACTGAATGGCAGTAAGTAGGGTTTCAAACCTTATCAGTTTGTTTAATAAGGAATTTTTATGCTTAAAGTAACCGCCATAGCCCAGGATAATACTCTTTTCGCCCTTAAAATTTTGGACCATTTCAGCAATCCATTTGTTGGATTGAGGGGCGCAATCGGCATCGGTGAATAGGAGGTGAGAGTTTCTGGCTTTTTTTATTCCAAGGGTAAGAGCATATTTTTTATTCGCCCAGAAAGCTTCGTTATTCTGAACGTTCACAATCTTTATACGTCCATCTATTTTCTGAAATTCCTCGATTACCTCGAGGGTATTATCGGTGGAAGCATCATTGATTACTACAACCTCAAAATCGGGATAATCCTGTTCCAAAACTGAGGGAAGAAAATTCCTTAAATTTTCAGCTTCGTTTTTAGCACAAATAATTACAGAAACCGGAAAGCCAGCTTTGTCGATCTTTCGGTTTCTGGCATTGGCAAACGAGAGAAAAGCCAGGAAAAAAAGGATATTGATTAAACTGAATAATAAATAGAAACCGAGTAAAGTTAGGGCCATTCAGTTATTTAATCTGTTTCCCTTGTGTATCGGTGCTACAATTTCCCATTTCTTCAGGCATCTTTCCGCAGAAACTGCAGGATTCGCCTTCCTTATTTAAATACGGACTTTGGCTAGCACAGGTGCCGGCAAATTTTCCGTCTTTCTTACTCCAAATTTTTATAGCAAGCCCTGCAAAGGCAAGAGCTAGCAATACTATACTTATGATTATTAATTTCATGCTGATAAATTTCTTCTGCAAAAATAACAATAAAAACAGGATTGGTAAAATTAGATAGCACATTAGGAAAAGCTTTACACTATTTAACTAAACATTATATGTAAATCTCTAATAATGTTGGGGTTACGAAATAGATTTGCGGGTTAATAAATTAAAAAGCTCAATTATGAAAATTAAAAAGATTTTGCTTATACTATTTTTAGGTCTTTTTGTGTTTTCTTCTTGTGAAGATGAAAAGAAAAAGGCTGAAGAGGAAAGATTAGAAAGACAGGAGGCTGAACGAGCCGCCGAATTGCAGGCCGAAGAAGAACGTATGGACCGGGAAGCAAACAGTATTACCGCAAAAACTATGGAAGATGATTCGCTGAGTTCCTTGTCTGGCGCTTTACAAAATGCCGGGCTTGCACAAACTTTTACTGAAGAGGAGGGACCGTATACTATTTTTGCTCCTACCAATGAGGCATTCCAAAAGATTGATCAGGCTACTTTGGATACATTAATGAAAAGTGAAAACCGCGAAAAGTTGAGCGATGTGCTCAAATATCACGTAGTGGAGGATAAAATAACGGCAGAGGAACTTTCTAAAAGAATTGATCAGGGTAATGGAGAATATACCATAACAACCTTAAGTGGAGCCTCGCTTACTGCTCTTAAGAGTGGAGATGATATCCTTCTCAAAGATGAGAACGGCAATACTGCTAAAATCACTAAAACTAATATTGATGCCTCAAACGGTGTTATTCATCAAATAGATGGAGTGGTGATTGGAAAAAAATCCTAGCGGTTTAAATGAATAAACATAAAGTTTAAAAGTGAAAGCTACCGGCAACTACCAGTAGCTTTTTCATTTTTTTAAGTACAAAAAAAAGCTTCATTTCCTGTAAAGGAAATGAAGCTCCTCTATATGAGGCGTTTAGCCTCGATAGATTCAATATTTCCTACACTGGGATTATCCAGATCAGGTTGTGCGGGTATAATCTCAGCCTAAGCACCCCGATATTGATATAATAAAGATAAGGAATAAAAAGAGGAGGCTTTGATAATAAAATCTTAAATAAAAGCTTTTTAAACTGTAGGGGTTGTTAAATATATTCCTACAAAAAATTAGAATATATTCACTTCGGTTTCCAGCTTTATTTTGAACTCTGAAAATATCTTGTTGCGAATTTCTTTGGAAAGGTCAAGCAACTCCTCGCCTGTAGCTTCCCCGTAGTTTACAAGGACCAGTGCCTGGTTTTTATGCACCCCGGCATCGCCTCTGCGGTAGCCCTTAAGGCCTACCTTATCAATAAGCCAGCCGGCGGGTACTTTCACCTTGTCTTCGTCTATAGGATAAGAAGGGATTTCCGGAAATTTTTCCCGTAGTTTTAAATACTCTACTTTTCTGATTATTGGATTCTTAAAAAAACTTCCGCTGTTGCCAAGCACCCGTGGGTCTGGTAATTTAGACTGCCGAATAGCGATTACAGCATTGGAAATGTCTTTTATCCCTGGTTTGGTTATTTTTTCTCCAACCAACCAATCATTTATTGCCCCGTAGCCGGTGTGCAATTGGTGTTGAGTTTTGCTTAACCTAAACCTTACAGAGGTAATTATGTATTGGTCCTTTAATCTTTGCTTAAAAACGGAATTTCTATATCCGAATTCACAATCTTCAGGTTTGAAGGTTACCTCTTCAAGAGTTTGTATTTGTATTGCGGTGCAGGATTCAAAAACATCTTTCAGCTCTACCCCATAAGCACCAATATTTTGAATAGGGGCTGTTCCTACGTTTCCGGGGATAAGGGAAAGGTTTTCAAGGCCGCCGAAATCGCGCTCCAGCGTCCATAAGACAAATTGATGCCAGTTTTCCCCGGCATTGGCTTCTACAACAACCTCATCTTCAGTTTCAGAAATGATTTGTTTGCCGGTAAGACCAATATGTAAAACTGTTTTGGAGATATCCTGGGTGAGGAGCATATTGCTCCCGCCGCCCAGGATAAATATTTCTGATGCATAGGTTTGCTGAAGTGCCTTCCTTAATTCTTCAGGAGAAGAAACCGAAATAAACTTTCTGGCATTTACGTCTATACCAAAGGTGTTATAATTCTTCAAAGAAACATTTTCAGAAACCTGCATATGAGCTTATTTGTTGTATTGCTTTAAGGCTATTTCCAATATTTCAATTGCTCTTATCAGGTTTTCTTTTTTCAATACATAGGCAATTCGAACCTGATTAAGGCCGGTATTGGGGGTAGAGTAGAATCCCGCGGCGGGAGCGACCATAATGGTTTCGTTATCCATTTCAAACTCTTCCAGCAACCATTGAGCAAAATCATCAGCGTTTTTCACCGGGAGTTCAGCGATGCAATAAAATGCTCCCTTTGGTTTGGCTACCTTCACGCCATCAATTTTTTCGAGGCCTTCTATAAGGATATTTCTTCGGTTGGTATATTCTTCAATTACTTCATCAAAATATTCCTGTGGAGTGTCTAAAGCAGCTTCGCTGGCAATTTGAGCAAAAGTTGGAGGACTAAGCCGTGCCTGCGCAAATTTCATAGCTGTTTTCATAACCTCCTGGTTTTTTGATACAAGGCAACCAATTCTTGCCCCGCACATGCTATAACGTTTGGAAACCGAATCGACCATAATGGCGTTCTGTGCAAGTTTTGGAATACTCATAATGGAATGATGCTTTACTCCGTCATAAGCAAATTCGCGGTACACTTCGTCCGCTACGATAAAAAGATCATGTTTAAGAGCGATTTCTGCCAGTTGTTCGATCTCTTCTTTAGTATATAAGTATCCGGTGGGATTTCCTGGATTACAGAGAATTATTGCTTTGGTTTTTTCGCTTATCAGGGCTTCAAAATCTGAAATAGGTGGTAAAGCAAAATTATTCTCTATAGAACTTTGTATGGGAATGATCTTTACGCCAGAGGCGGTAGCAAAGCCGTTGTAATTTGCGTAAAATGGCTCGGGGATAATTACTTCGTCTCCCGGATCGGTAATGCTCCCCATGGCGAACATCAAAGCTTCAGAACCTCCAGTAGTCACAATAATTTCTTCTGCATTTACAGGGATATCATTTTTCTGATAATATGCAGCCAGCTTAGTTCGGTAAGATTCAAAACCTGCCGAATGGCTGTAAGACAATACCTCAATATCATTGGTTTTAACCGCATCAAGCGCGGCTTGAGGAGTTTTTATGTCGGGCTGTCCAATGTTTAATTGATAGATATTACGACCCTTTCTGATAGCGGCTTCAGCATAAGGTACCAGTTTTCGTATCGGAGATTCGGGCATGTTTCTACCCTTATTAGAAATATTAGGCATGATTGATATTTTTAATGGTATGCAAAAATGCAAAATTATTGTCACAAAGTTAGCCGCCTTATGCTCATTATTTTGTGAATATTTCATAAATTAAAGAAGAATGAAAAGGCTAATGGTTTTATGGTTGTGCATGCTTTGGTTAACGGGTTTAACCTTGCCTGCTACAGCCCAGAGTGAATATCGTATTGAAAATAGAAAAAGCTATTTTAAGTTGCCTTTCCTGTTGATTAATGACCTGGTGATCGTTCCTGTGACGGTCAACGGCGTTGAACTTTCTTTTTTGCTGGATACCGGAGTGAATGCAACCTTGGTTTTTGCGATAGATGGTAAAATTCCTGATGTTAAAAATACTAGCAGAATCTTTCTTCGGGGTTTGGGGGCCGGGGAGCCGGTTATGGCGTTAAAATCTATAAATAATACGGTGGTATTGGGTGATGCGGTAAGCGATGGAGAAACTCTTTTTATTGTTGATGAAGAATTGATCGGACTTTCAAACCGGCTTGGCATTGAGTTAAACGGGATTTTGGGTTATGACTTCTTTCGGCATTTCATTGTTGAATTCAATTACCGAAGGAAATTTATTAAGGTTTACGAGCCCGGAAATTATAAATATAAGAAGTGCAGACGCTGCGTGGATATCCCTTTAATTTTTAATGAAAATAAACCATACCTGAAAGCTGATATTAATATCGATGAGCAAGAACATAATTTATTATTTCTGATGGATAGTGGCGCGGGGGATGCCGTTTGGATATTTACGGATGAAGAAAAAGGAATTGCTGTCCCCAAATCCTCTTTTGAAGATTTTCTGGGCTACAGCATTAGCGGAAGTGTCTATGGCCAAAGAAGCAGGATAAAATCTTTAAATCTTGGTGGTTTGGAACTAAAAGAGGTTACCGCCAGTTTCCCCGATACGCTTTATATAGAAAATGTATCGCTTTATGATAAACGCAATGGTAGCATTGGGAGTCAGGTTCTTAAGCGTTTTCACTATACCCTGGATTACCCCGGGAAGAACCTTCGGCTTAAGCCAAATTCAGATTTTAGAAAATCTTTTGAATATAATATGAGCGGAGTGGTGGTAGAACACAGGGGCCAAAGATTTGTAAGGGAATATGAAACCCCACCGCCTTTTTTTGCTGTGGAAGAGATTAAGAAAGAGGGGGTTGAGGTTTCTGAAAGTACTTATCAGCTTAAATTCTCCCTGGCTCCAGATTACCAAATCGCCGAAATCAGGCCTGGTTCTCCGGCTGAAAAAGCCGGACTGCGAAAAGGTGATATAATCCTTGAGATTAACGGGAGACCAGCCCATACATATTCTCTTGATAAAATTTCGAAACTATTTACTTCCCGCGAAGGCCGGCAGATAAAGCTGGTGGTGGAAAGAGAACAAAAAGAGATGAAATTTGCTTTCAGGCTTAAACGAATTATATAAAAAAAACTCCTGCGATTAGGCAGGAGTTTTAAGATTTTTAAAAGTGAAAATTTTACAAAGTATCTTCGTCTACCACTTTCCCTTTTATTTTAAGGGCTTTAGTTGGAACATCAGAATTTGAATATACGGTAACTGTTTTTCTGATTGGGCCAACCCGTTTAGTGTCGTATTTTACCTCGATCTCCCCGGTTTCTCCCGGCATAATAGCCTCTTCGGGCTTTTTTGGAATGGTACATCCACAACTGGAAGTCACATTCTCGATCACTAAAGGTGCATTTCCGGTATTGGTAAATTCAAAAACCCGAACCCCGTCGCTACCTTTCTTTATTTCGCCGTAATCAATAGTTTCTGTTTTAAATTCCATTTTTGCGGTATTCTGGGCAGTGGCTACACCAACTCCGGCTAAAACAAAAACAGCGATTGCAATTAACTTTTTCATATCTCATAATTTAGAAGTCTTTAAAAGCCTAAGCTTTCAAGGACTTTGGTTGAACATTGCCTTAGAAGGCATGATAATTTAGTTTTTTCGGAATAGTAAAGATAAGCTGAAATGCAGTTATTCACAAAATTTTATTCAATTCAACTCCTTTTAAATTCCTTAACTAATGGTTACTTTTGCCATTATTTTCAAAAACCAGACCAATTATGGCGATAGCTTCCAAATATAACGCGAAACAAGTAGAGGAAAAATGGTACCAATACTGGATGGAAAACCGGTATTTTCATTCTGAAGTAGACGAGCGTGAACCTTATACCATTGTAATTCCTCCTCCCAACGTGACCGGGGTTTTACACATGGGCCATATGCTGAATAATACCATTCAGGATGTTCTGGTAAGAAGAGCGAGACTTAAAGGTTTTAACGCCTGCTGGGTTCCAGGAACTGACCACGCTTCCATCGCGACCGAGGCTAAAGTAGTTGCTAAATTAAAAGCTGAAGGGATTGATAAGAATAGTCTCAGCCGTGAGGAATTTCTACAACATGCCTGGGACTGGACTCATAAACACGGGGGCATCATTCTGGAACAGCTTAAAAAGCTGGGAGCTTCCTGTGACTGGGACCGTACCAAGTTCACTATGGATGAAAAAATGTCGGCGTCGGTTATAAAAGTTTTTGTAGATCTCTATGAAAAAGGCCTCATTTATCGCGGTTACCGTATGGTGAACTGGGATCCGGAAGCTAAAACCACCTTGTCTGATGAGGAAGTAATCTACCAGGAAAAACAAGGTAATTTATATTTTCTTAATTATAAAATTGTTGGTAGTGATGAGGTGGTGACCATTGCCACTACACGTCCCGAAACCATTCTTGGGGATACCGCTATTTGTATAAACCCCCATGACGAGCGATTTAAACATTTAAAAGGGAAAAAAGCTATAGTGCCGGTAGGTAATCGTGAAATTCCGGTAATAGAAGATGAGTATGTGGATATGGAATTCGGAACCGGTTGTTTAAAGGTTACTCCCGCCCACGACGAAAATGATAAGATGCTGGGCGATAAGCATAACCTGGAAGTTATAGACATTTTAAATGATGATGCCAGCCTCAATGAATACGGTTTGCATTATAAAGGAATGGATCGTTTTAAGGTCCGAAAAGAAATAATCATTGAACTGGAAGAGCTTGGGGTTTTAGTTAATACTGAAGAGCATACCAATAAAGTGGGAACCAGTGAACGCACAGGTGCCGTAATTGAGCCTAAATTAAGCGACCAATGGTTTCTTAAAATGAAAGAAATGGCCAAACCGGCTCTTGATGCAGTTGTTGATAAGGATATTAATCTTGTTCCTGATAAATTTCTGAACACCTATAAACACTGGATGGAAAATGTTCGGGACTGGAACATTTCAAGACAATTGTGGTGGGGCCATCAAATTCCTGCTTGGTACTTTGGTACGGGTAAAGAAGATTTTGTGGTGGCGGAAAATGCAGAAACGGCCTTGGAAAAAGCTAAAAAGAAATCTGGAAATAGAAATTTACAGGCTGCCGATCTTTCCAGGGATAAGGATGCTCTTGATACCTGGTTTTCTTCCTGGTTGTGGCCCATGAGTGTTTTTAACGGAATCCTGGAACCTGAAAATCCGGAGATCGAATATTACTATCCAACCAACGATCTTGTAACCGCTCCTGAAATTTTGTTTTTCTGGGTTGCCCGTATGATTATGGCTGGCTATGAATATCGTGGAGAAAAGCCTTTTAAAAATGTTTATCTCACGGGGATAGTGCGCGATAAACAACGCCGTAAAATGTCTAAATCCCTGGGGAACTCCCCGGATCCTCTAGGATTAATTGAGCAATATGGCGCAGATGGCGTAAGGGTAGGGATGCTGCTTAGCTCCCCTGCCGGGAACGACCTGATGTTTGAGGAAGAACTTTGTAAGCAGGGTAGTGCCTTCAGCAATAAAATATGGAATGCTTTCCGCCTGGTAAAAGGTTGGGAAGTTTCTGAAGAAAAAGAGCAGGAAGAAACCTCAAGAATTGCGATAGACTGGTATACGGCTAAATTCAGAAAAAGCCTGACCGAGATCGAAGATCATTTTTCCAAATTCCGCATAAGTGACGCATTAATGACTACTTATAAACTGGTTTGGGACGATTACTGCTCCTGGTTTTTGGAAATGGTAAAGCCTGCTTACGGTGAGCCAATTGACGCTAAAACCTATAAAGCTGTGATCTCGATCCTGGAAGATAATCTTAAGATTCTTCACCCTTTTATGCCTTTTGTTTCTGAAGAGATCTGGCAGGAAATTACCAGCAGAACTCCGGAGGAGGCTTTGATTGTAGCCAAATGGCCGGAGCTAAAAGATTTCGATCAGAATATTATTGAAGAGTTTGCAGTTGCTTCTGAAGTGATCGCGGGTATAAGAAAGATCAGGAAAGAGAAAAATATTTCCTTTAAGAACACCATTGATTTTATGGTGCTGAATAATGAGAAAACTTCCGAAGTATTCGATCCTGTTATTAGAAAAATGGGGAATATCGCCCAATTTCAAACCGTAGAAAAACAAGTGGAAGGAGCGCTAAGCTTCCGGGTAAGGTCTAACGAATACTATATCCCTATCACCGGGGCTGTAGATGTTGAGGCCGAAATTAATAAGATGGAGGAAGAGTTGGAATACACCCGCGGATTCCTGAAGACTGTAGATAAAAAACTTTCCAACGAGCGTTTTGTAAATAATGCTCCAGAAAAGGTAGTAGCCGTAGAAAAAGCCAAAAAGGCCGATGCTGAGGCAAAGATCGAAGCACTGGAGGCTAGTTTGAAGAATTTGAAATAATGAAAAGAGGAAATATTGGTGCTCTATCCTATTCTGGTATTTCGCCAATATGTTCTTCTACAAGAGCGATATATTTTTCCTGTGCGTCTTTTTTGCTGAGGTCTTTTACCTGAACCAAAGCATTAATTTTGAAAGCACTTCTAAGGTCACCCTGTTCAGAAGGAGGTAAATAAAAGCCGTTCTTTTCGGTAGCTCTTTTATAATAAGCATAGAAACTAAGCATAATATCTGGAGGGAAACTAAGGTTGGTAGTACTGGCCAATTCGTAGGCCTTGTTGAATCTTTTTTGTGTTGAATCTAGCATTTTTAATCCTCCTCAATTTTTGCGATTAGGCTTAAACCGCCTTTCACTTTTTGATTTAATTTTACCCTTAATGGAGTATTAACCGGTAAAAGCACATCTACTCTGGATCCGAATTTAATAAAACCGCTATCGCTTCCCTGGGTAACCTCAGAGCCTTCTTCAGCATAATTAACTATGCGTTTGGCTAATGCTCCTGCAATTTGGCGGTAAAGTACTTCTCCTGCAAGCTTATTTTTAACCACAACCGTAGTACGTTCATTCTCCTCACTGGATTTTGGATGCCAGGCTACTAAAAATTTTCCTGGATGATATTTGCTGTAAATCACAGTTCCGCTTACGGGATGCCTTGTCACGTGAACATTTAAAGGAGACATGAAAATAGAGACTTGCAGTCTTTTATCCTTAAAATATTCTTTTTCATAAACCTCTTCAATAGCAACTACTTTTCCGTCTACGGGTGCGACTATATGAGCATCGTTATGCTGGGTGCTTCTTTTTGGATTCCTGAAAAACTGGATGATCAGTAAGAACAACAAAATAGAAATCAGCAAAACTGAAAATTTAATCCAGTATGCGTTTATTAAACTATAAGAAAGCACGTTTATTGCAATAAGAATTATTGCAGTAAAGGCCATTATTTTATATCCTTCTCTATGAAACATAATTTAATAGGTATAAATATGCGTATACAAATGGGCTGGCAAAAATAATACTATCCAGTCGGTCAAACAATCCACCGTGGCCCGGCATCAACTTTCCGCTGTCCTTTACGCCAGCCTGTCTTTTAAATTTAGACTGAATTAAATCTCCTAAGGTCCCGAAAACACTAAGTATTATAGCCATTCCGAGCCAGAGGGGGAAACTGAGAAATTGGGTGTAATAAAAAATAAAAAAACTTGCTATTCCACTAAATACAAGACCACCCAGAAAACCTTCTATGGTTTTTTTGGGGGAAATACGTTCAAACAGTTTATTCCTGCCAAAATTTTTTCCTACAATATAGGCAAAGGTATCGTTAGTCCAAATCAGGATAAAGATTCCAACTATTAAATCAGGTCTAAAAAACCCGTGAATAGTAGGGAGTAAGGTTAGAAATATAACCGAAGAAATCAGATAGAAAATTATTATTATATATTTCTTCTTTTCAAAAACCGGAATCTTCTGGACTACCATAAGGTCTTTAACCAGAAATAAATTTACAAAAATGGTGATGAAAAGCAGTAATACGGTAGCATCGGGATTGAACTTTAAATAGCTGAAAAGATAAAATAAAAGCGCCTGTACAGCGTAAAGAGCATAGCTCTTAAGGTGAAGGAGCTTTTGCATCTCAATAAGGCATACCAGGCCTAAAAGATAGAATAGGCTAATGAATACGAGCTCATCATGAAGGATAGAAGCAACCAATATGGATATATACAATAACCCTGAAATTGTCCTGATAATTGCTTCCCTCATGTGTTATAGATCTTCCAGCAGGAGCAAATATAGGTTTTTCGTGCTACTTCCGTAACTCATGAAATCACCTTCTTTTTGTGTTTCGAAGTTTTTAATCGTGGTGATATTAGAGGGGATGCTCTGCTTATTACGCGATTTAATACCTCTAAGCCCCTCACCAATAGTGTCTACCAGCTGGCTGGTAGAAGAAATAATCACAAAATTGGCGGGTAATTCATGAAGTTTACACTCTTTGATTTGATTTGAAGAAATTAAAATAGAACCATCATTGGCCACTAAAAATTCGCAGGTAGAAAGATAGAAGGCTGCTGTACCCGATTTAGTGAACTCAAGGTTGAAACCCTTAAATCTATCCTTAAGATTGGGGTCAAAACAACAACACTCCTTTTCATACCAATCGTTCTCCAGTAAAATATTATCAAAAGCTTCCCTGATCTCCGATTCATCTTCGCAATAAAGGAATTTTCCTCCATTATTTTTGAAGTTAAGCATAAATCGCTCATCGGTTGGAAGTTTCACTTCCGGCATGTATTTGCCCCGATCAGCATTTTCAGGGGATTCCTGTTTTTTGTCTGATTTAGATTTAGGGTTAAGGAATCTTCTAAATAGACTCATAGAGTTTTGGGTGTGGTTCTAAAGCTCATTTTAACCAAAGGTAAAAAATCTTACTTTAACTTACATTAAAATAAGATTTTTTAAACTTTGGTTATAAACTATTTATTAACGGAATCGTTTTCTGAAACTTCAGATTCGGTTTCGCTTGATCCCTCTTCAGAAGATTTTTCCGAATTTTTGGGAGATTCTTCAGTTTGGGATCTCTTTTTAGCTTCTTTCTTTGCCTGTTCTGCCTCAGCAAGGTGTTTATCCTTTTGAAAGGGCCGGGCACCGAATATTTTCTCAAGGTCGTCCTTGAAAATAACCTCCTTATCCAATAGGATATCAGCAAGTTGAGTGAGCTTGTCTTTGTTCTCCGTGAGAAGCTTTATGGCTCGTTTATACTGGGCTTCAATAAGATTTGATATCTCTTTGTCTATCAGTTCTGAGGTCTTTTCACTATAAGGCTTGGTGAAGTTATATTCACTCTGCCCCGATGAATCATAATAGGTAAGATTACCTACCGCTTCGTTTAATCCATAAATAGTAACCATGGCTTTGGCTTGCTTGGTTACTTTTTCAAGATCGCTTAGAGCCCCGGTGGAAATATTGTCAAAAATTACCTTCTCGGCTGCGCGGCCACCAAGAGCGGCACACATTTCATCAAGCATTTGCTCAGGTCTAACAATTAACCTCTCTTCCGGAAGATACCAGGCAGCACCCAGCGATTGTCCCCGGGGAACAATGGTTACTTTTACCAGGGGAGCCGCATGTTCCAACATCCAGCTAACTGTAGCGTGACCCGCTTCGTGAAAGGCGATAGCCTTTTTCTCTTCTGGGGTAATAATCTTATTTTTCTTTTCAAGCCCGCCAACAATTCGGTCTACGGCATCAAGAAAATCCTGTTTACCAACGGCTTTGTTGCCTTTACGGGCTGCAATAAGGGCAGCCTCATTACATACGTTAGCGATATCTGCTCCGCTGAAGCCTGGAGTTTGTTTGGCAAGGAATTCAGTATCAAGTTCATCTGCCACTTTTTTCAATGGCTTAAGGTGAACCTCAAATATCTCTTTTCTCTCATTGAGGTCAGGCAGGTCTACATATATCTGTCGATCAAAACGACCAGCACGCATTAAGGCCTTATCCAGTACGTCGGCCCGGTTAGTGGCAGCTACTACAATAACATTGGTATTGGTGCCAAAACCATCCATTTCAGTAAGTAATTGGTTCAGGGTGTTTTCGCGCTCGTCATTAGAGCCAGAAAAATTACTTTTTCCCCGTGCACGGCCAATAGCATCAATCTCATCAATAAAGATAATAGAAGGAGATTTCTCTTTAGCCTGTTTGAAAAGGTCTCTTACTCTTGAGGCTCCGACCCCCACAAACATCTCTACAAAATCTGAACCTGACAGGGAGAAAAATGGCACCTTGGCTTCACCAGCAACGGCTTTTGCCAATAGCGTTTTACCGGTTCCCGGAGGGCCTACAAGTAAGGCTCCCTTTGGAATTTTACCTCCCAGGGAAGTATATTTTTCAGGTTGTTTAAGGAAATCTACAATTTCCTGTACTTCCTCCTTGGCGCCTTCAAGACCGGCAACATCTTTGAAAGAGGTTTTTACATCGGTATTCTGGTCGAAAAGCTTAGCCTTGGATTTTCCTATATTGAAGATCTGGCCTCCGGCACCGCCACCGCCACCACTGCTCATTCTTCTCATAATAAAGATCCAAATCCCAATTATAAGTACAAATGGCAGTAGGGTTATGAAGATCTCTCCCCATACATTGCTTTGCGTGTCGTAAGTGACCACAGTGTCCAGATTTTCTTCATTTTTAATTTCAGAGATACTATTCTCGAAATTCTGAAGATCCCCAAACTGGAAAGTATAGGCCGGAGTTTCACCAGTGGCAAAGATTTCCGGGTCCTGGGCTTTTTTATGAACTTCTTTTTGCTTGGCTTCTTCGGTAAGGAATACCTGGGCCTGGTTTTTATTGATGATGACTACTTTTTCTACATCACCGTTTCTTAGGAAAGTTTGAAATTCTGCAGGGTTGGTCTTGGCCGGTTCATTAAAACCGCCGCCACTGAAGAAATTAATTCCTAAAAATACTAAGATTATCGCTGCATAGATCCAGTATGCGCTGAATTTTGGTTTCTTGGGATCGATATTTTTCTTGGGTTGTTCTTTCGCCATACCTGGTAGGTCTTATAAGTTTAGTAATTAGTCTCGATAGAGGTGATCTTTGCATCACCCCAGAGGCTTTCAATGTCGTAAAATTCCCTGATGTGTTTTTGGAAAACGTGTACTACTACATTCACATAATCCATTAAAACCCACTCGGCGTTTTCGCTGCCTTCAATATGCCAGGGTTTGTCTTTAAGGGCTTTACTTACCGTTTTTTGGATAGAGTTGACTATGGCGTTTACCTGCGTGTTTGAAGTACCATTGCAGATGATAAAATAATCACAAACTGTATTTTCAATTTCTCTAAGGTCTAGAATTTCAATGTCATTTCCTTTTACCTCTTCTATCCCTTTAATTATATGTGCAATAAGTTGATCGCTGTTCGTTTCCTTTTTTACCATTAAAATTTTTTATTTTCGCAAAGTTATTACTTTTTGAGCTTTTTTAGAGCCTGTTAACACAAGATTTAACTCCTTTACGACTTCTTAATCACCTATGCGTATAATCAAAGTTAATGCCATCAATTCTACCAACGATTTTGCCCGGGAACTCTATCGTGGGAATTCTAATTTTGATCCTTGCTGCGTGCTGGCACAAAATCAAACCAGTGGGCGTGGACAGCGGGGGTCGGGGTGGATGGCAAACCCGGGGCAGAATCTAACCTTTAGCATTCTGTATCCAAAGATAGAGGTGGAGGTGGACCGACAGTTTTTATTTAGCGCAGGGGTTTCAGTGGCTGTAGTGAAGGCCCTGGAAATATTTAATATTCCAAACCTAAAGGTGAAATGGCCAAACGACATAATGTCAGGGAATTTTAAAGTGGGTGGAATCCTTATCGAGAATATTTTGAAAAACAACCAGATTTCAGCCTCGGTGATTGGTGTTGGGCTTAATGTAAACCAGGTGGATTTTCCTGGTTTACCCCAGGCGGCCTCCTTAAAAATGCTCACCGGGAGAACCTTTGAATTGGAGGAGGTGCTGGATGGAATCCTGACCTCCATCGAAAAGGACTTGCAGTCCATTTCTTCTACCAATCAAAGTCGGGTGCTGGAGGAATACGCCGAAAGAATGTTTAGGAAAGATGTGGTTTCCACATTTCAATATCCTGATAATTCTTTTCTCACAGGAATCATTCGGGGGGTAACCACTGCGGGCAGACTCAATGTGGAGATCGAAAATTCGGTTTTTAAAACTTTTGATCTCAAGGAACTTAGGCTCATGTATTAAAAAATAAAACCCCGGAAAGTTTCCAGGGTTGAATATATTCTGAAATAGCTAACTTACTTAAAGTTTGCCAGCGTTTTCAGATAGCGTATTAATAAATTTTTGAAGCGGGCCTTTTACCATCATCGCCATCATCGCATTAAACTTCCCCTCAAAATCCATGAAAATGAGACTTTGCTGTTCGCCTTCCTGTTCAATATGTATATTTAGAGCAAAATTGAACTTATCTGAAGTTGATCCTAAAACCACTAATTCGGGTTCTTTGGTTTCTTTGATCTCCAGCTGTATTTCGGGCATTCCCTTTAAACCAAATAAAAACCGGTCGTGAGCCTTTACCTCAAACTTCTCTGTGCTTTCAGGCATTAATTGCTCGTAATTTTCAACATTGGTTAAAAATTCAAACATTTCCTGCTGATTCTTTCCGGTAGTAACTTTTTTACTTTCTAAATGCATGTTTATTTTTTCCAGTTGCTAGGGTCCTGCCGCCAATCCTTAAGGGTTTCGGCTTCCGAAGCGTTTATGTAATTTGTGCGTTGTGCGGTTTCCAGTAAGTAATCGTAATTGCTTAAGGTATGTAACTCCACTTCTGCATGTTTAAAATTATCTTCGGCAGTGCTAAATCCGTAGGTGAAGATGGCAAGCATTCCTTTAACATTGGCACCGGCTTCCTTAAGGGCTTTTACTGCATTTAAACTGCTCTTTCCGGTACTTATAAGATCTTCTATCACCACTACATTCTGCCCTTCTTCCAATGCGCCTTCAATTTGGTTTTTACGACCATGACTTTTAGGCTCTGGTCTAACATAGATAAAAGGAAGGCTCAAATACTCGGCAACCAACATCCCGATACCTATGGCTCCGGTAGCAACTGCGGCTATAACGTCTGGTTTGCCATAGAGTTCCTCGGTTTGGCGGGCAAAGTGTTCCCTGATGTAGTTTCTGATTGGCGGATAGGATAAAACAATCCTATTGTCACAATAAATTGGCGATTTCCAGCCACTGGCCCACGTGAATGGAGCTTGTGGTTCTAATTTTATTGCTTTAATTTGCAGGAGTAGTTCAGCAGTTTTGATTGCTGTTTCTTTATTCAAAATCATAATACAAATGTATAAAGTTTTTGTCAATGATGTTCCAATAATCCTTTCTACTAAAAAAGATTTTGGCGAAAAATACACCTCTTATCCCATTAAAAAGGTGAAACTCAAGCGTATCATTAAACAAATTAATAAAGGGGAGTTGCTTTTTGTGAACCTTTATCACGAAAAGGAAGAGAAGCTTTTGAAACATTTGTATAAAAAACTTCCGGTAGTAACCGCTGGCGGTGGGATGGTTTTCAATGATAAAAATGAAATCTTATTTATTTACCGCAATAAACGCTGGGACCTGCCAAAAGGAAAAACCGAAAAAGGTGAGGATATTGCAGCTTCAGCAATAAGAGAAACCGAAGAAGAAACCGGGGTGAAAAACCTAAAGCTTACCGGGTTTTTAGCCAAAACTTACCATGTTTTTAAAAGAAAAGGTAGATTTAGATTAAAAGTAACCCACTGGTATGAAATGTATTCAGATTATACCGGCGAACTTATTCCGGAGGAAAAAGAGGGGATTGAAAAAGCAAAATGGAAAAACCTTGAAAAGTCCCGCAAAGCCCTCAAAAAATCCTATGCTAATATAAGAGAACTTTTTCCGAAGAAATACTTATCGGGGAACTCTAAAAACAGGGTAGCGTAAATGGGCCTCCTCATAATGCTTAGATCTTTGGTGCAACCAGCTTAACTGGGAATAGGAATTATTCGCGAATTCCGGTTCGTTGCTTTTTTTCTCCTCAAACTCTTCTTTTAGCTCTGGGTTTTCTTCCAACATAGCTTTGGCTGTGTCTTCAAATACATAGCCCGAGAAGCCTTCTTTTTTCTGAAGGATGGGATCGAAGAAATTCCAGTTGAAGAAGGAGTCAGGCGCGGTTGGTTCCAAAGTCTCTAATAAATACCTGGCACCGTCCTGAAACGTTTTTACATAAAAATCTCCTTTTCTGAATTGAATTGAATCTATCCTGGTGCTCACCTGGGTGTTCTTATGCAAATAATGGCCTTCGTAAGCCTTGCTTGTAGTTTCAAAATCTTTAATTCTGTAACTTTCTACAAGAATAATGGTATCCTGCGGCAAAGGTTCTAAAACAATGTTGTTAAGTTCGAGAAGTTCGGTGACATTCCACCAGCCCTGCGGAATGATGTAGGCCCTTGGGATTTCTATCCGGTCTTGAGCAACAAAATTATCATAATAATCAATCTCCTCGGTAAAGGGCTTGTCCCGGTTATATTTTAATCTTTGCCCTCCGGTGACTTCACTTTGAACCGTTTCAGCCTCAAAACCTTTAAAACTCCTTTTACTCGGGTTTTCCATATCGGGTTTGAAATTGATTGGATACCAGCGATCGGTGAGGTATTTCCTCCTGGCTCTGTCCCGAAGATCTTTGATGGTTTCCTTTTCAGTATCGGTGAAATTAATAACAGAAGTCAGAAATTGATAGGTGCCGTGAACCCTTTTTTTATAGGGTTTCAGCATATGAGTTTCCATCATCATTCCCAGGGTATTGAATAAAGTTGTGTAGCCAGTGGAGTATCTTGGTTTGTCGAGAAATTGAGGAAATCCTTCCTCGGGAACCTGGTTAAAAACGTTTACATATGGTGTCATCTCCCAGTTTTTGTTCTGCAGGGAGTCTTCTATCGCGGGCATCATTTTCTTATTTAAATATTCGCCCAGCTCGCCACCAAGTTTGTTGTGTTGGGTGAATAAATGGGTTAGTGTATATTGATAATCGGCCCCGTTACTCACGTGGTTGTCTATAAAAACATCGGGTTGTACCTTATGGAAGATTTCATAAAAACTCCGGGTGTTACGGGTATCGGCCTTAATAAAATCCCGATTTAGGTCATAATTTCGGGCGTTGCCTCTAAATCCATATTCTTCGGGCCCATTTTGGTTGGTTCGCGTGGTGGAATTGCGGTTAAGAGCTCCGCCAACATTGTAGATGGGAATGGTGGCGATAACAGTGTTTTTAGGGGTTGGAATGGAATCACCGGCTAAATCACGAAACAACATCATAGTGGCATCAATACCATCGCTCTCCCCGGGATGGATCCCGTTGTTGATTAAAATTATCCCGTTTTCCTCCCTTAAATCATCAAAATTGAAATTTTCGTTTTGACTGTAGATGGCAAGGTGGAGTGGTTCGCCACTATCGGTAATACCAATTTTTTCCAGACTTACATTCGGAGATGCATCGGCGAGCTCCTGGTAGAATTCTATAACTTCGGCATAGGGGCCAGTTTCTTTGCCTTCAGATTTCTCGAATTTTGTTAAAAAATCAAAATCATTTACCAATCGGTATTTTTCGAAATCACAGGAAATCAGTAAAAAAGCCCCAAGAAATATAGTGATGAGTTTTTTCATAAAAAAACCAAAATATTTTGCCATAAACTTAGTTAAAAGGCCCTTAGTAGCAAAACCCTTTGTGCATTATTAATCTTTTTCAGCTTGTGTGCCTAGTGGCAATAAGGTATTTTTACATTATAAAATTATTATTCGGAAATTGTTAAATATAAAACTATTGAAAAATTTATTATTGCTCCTTCTGGTTTTAATTGGTACAGAGCAGGTTATAGGCCAGAATTTTGAGGGAAAAGTTATAAATGCTGCTTCTGCAGCACCAGTTTTAAAGGCTCGAATTGAGAATACTGCCACAGGAAGCGTAGTCTTATCTGATGAAGCAGGGAATTTCGAAATAAGCATTGTGGATTTTCCGGCCAGGCTCAATATAACAGCGGCAGGGTTCGAAAACCTTGACATTGATATCCTTAACCCTGATCATCCCGGGGTTTTCTATCTCAACCCCTTACTGGAAAATCTCTCAGAGGTGATTATTACCAGCACCGCAATTCCTGCCAGGTTGCAGGAATTACCTGCACCTGTGAGCCTTGTTTCTTCGAGAGATCTCAAGCGCGGTGATAATACCAATCTTGTGGAAAAATTTAATAATGTGCCGGGAATGTTCGTAAATCAGGGTGCACTTAATACCAATAAAATTAATATTCGCGGTATCGGTGCCCGCTCGCAATACAGCACTAATCGAATTCAGTCATATTTTGACGGTATCCCCCTTACCACGGCTGAAGGAGAACTTACCTTAGATGATATCGACCCCGAAAGCCTGGACCGCATTGAGGTGATAAAAGGGCCTACTTCCAGTATTTATGGCGCCGGACTCGGTGGCTCGGTTAATCTTTTTTCAGCCCTGCCAAAAAAACCGAAGACCGAAGCTTCAATAAAATCGCAGATTGGAAGTTTTAATACCAGGAAAAATGTGGTGAGAGCAATGCATGCCACTTCGAACACCGCTATCCACGCCAATTTCACTAATTTAACCAGTGATGGTTATCGCGATAATGGCGAGTACGATCGCCAGTCTGCTTTAATTAATGCAAGGCTGCAAACTTCTGAAGATAATAGTCTTTCCCTGCTAGCCAATTTCACAAAACTTAAGGCCTATATTCCAAGCTCGTTGAATAAAAATGATTTTTTGAACAATCCACAAATTGCCAATGCCAACTGGGAAGCGGCACGGGGCTTCGAGTCGTATGACCGCGGAATGTTGGGAGCTTCCTACCTGCATAAGTTTTCTGAAAATTTTAGCAATAATACCAGCATATATTTGAGTTTTAGGGATGCTTATGAACCACGATTCTTTGATATCCTGAAAGAAGAACGGGTTTCTGCCGGAGCCCGTACCAGGTTTAATCTTGATATACTGGCGTTCAATTTGCCTTCCCAGATAAGTTTTGGTGCCGAATATTATAACGAATGGTACAACACTTCTATTTTTGAGAATTTGTTTCGGGAATTTGAAGACCAGGGAAGCGTATTGGGGCAACGCCTTAGTGGGAATGAACAGGACCGGAACTATATTAATTTTTTTGGGCAAATGAATTTGGAAGTTTCCGAAAAATGGAAGTTGACAGCGGGCTTCAATGTCAATTCTACGCAATATAGCCTTAACGATCTTTACGTTCAGGATGAAGTAGATCAATCGGGGGATTATCGTTTCGACCTCATCTTTTCCCCCCGCATTGGAAGCACCTACGAAATTAGTACCGGGAAAAATCTTTATGGCACCATAAGTCACGGTTTTTCTACACCGACTGTGGCCGAAACCTTAACTCCCGAAGGACTTATTAACACCGATCTTCAGCCTGAAACCGGGATTAACTATGAGCTGGGCTTTAAAGGAAACTGGTTAGAAAATCATCTTTATACCGAATTCTCGGCCTATTCCATTAGGATAGAAGATCTTCTGGTGGCCCAGCGCGTGGCCGAAGATCGTTATGTTGGGCTCAATGCAGGAAAAACCATTCATAACGGACTTGAATTTCTTGTAAACTATAATTGGAACCTGGCACCCGGGATTTCTGCAAAACCATATTTCAATGCAGCTTTTAACTTTTTTGAATTTGAAGACTTCGTAAATAACGATCAGGATTTTTCAGGAAACGAATTGCCAGGTGTGCCAAAATCTACGCTTAACCTGGGCCTGAATCTTGAAAGTGATTTGGGACTTGATCTCTTTGCAGGGTACAGTACGGTTGGTGAAATTCCTTTGGATGATGCCAATTCTGGTTATTCAGAAAATTATCAGTTGGTAAACCTAAAGGCTTCCTGGAACTTTAATATTTTGAGGGATCTTGGGGTGAATTTTTATGCCGGGATTAATAATGTCTTTGATGAACACTATGCTGCCAGTATTCTAACCAATGCCGTAGGATTTGGAGGCGCTGCTCCAAGATATTATTATCCAGGGAACCCGCGAAATTACTATGGGGGAGTTCAATTAAATTACCTCTTTTAATCTTTTTTTCTAACAACACTGGGCACCATGAATTCATAGTCTCCGCCGTGTCTAATTACATCACGTACCACCGTAGAAGAGATATGACTGTGCCCGGAAGAACAGATGAGAAATACGGTATCAATACCGGCCATCTTATAATTGGTCTGACCAATCGCTTTTTCAAACTCCAGGTCCTGAACGCTTCTAAGTCCTCGCAAAAGAAAATCGGCGCCCTGCTCTTTACAAAAATCTACGGTTAGGCCTTTATAGGTCATCACCTTAACCTTGGGAACATCTTTATAGGTTTCCTCCAAAAAATGAAGTCTTTCTTCCAGAGAAAACATATAATTCTTGTTAGAATTTGTCCCTATAGCCAGAATTATTTCTTCAAATAAAGGTAAAGCCCTGTCGATAACGTCGGTGTGGCCCAGGGTTAAGGGGTCAAATGATCCCGGAAATACAGCTTTTCTCATAATATCAAAATTTAGTCTTTTCGGTGAAGGCGGAAAACTAATTTAGTCTTTTCCGCCCCTCCCGAATGTCGGGATAAACTCCGGCGGAGAACCTTTTTATAATTCCGGCTGTACTGATTTTTCTTCAGTAAAACAGGAAACTTCGTAAATATAGTTATTTGATTTACTTTAATGCCGCTTCAATGGCACTTCCGTAAAGCTCTGTAAGGTTTATATTGGCAGCCATTGCCTGTTGTGGTAAAATACTGGCCTGGCTCAGACCGGGCGTGGTATTCATTTCAATAAAATGAGGCTCCCCATTATGAAAAATAAATTCTGAGCGGGTAAAACCTCTCATTTTTAGTTTCTTGTAGATTAGTTTAGCAATCTCCTGGACTTTTTTTGTTTTCTCTTCTGAAATATTTGCCGGGGTGATCTCCTGTGATTTACCCAGGTATTTGGCTTCATAGTCGAAGAATTCATTTTCAGAAATAATCTCGGTAACCGGAAGGGCCCGAACTTTTCCTTTCCACATAATCACTCCCACTGAAACTTCGGTGCCGCCCAGGAAAGATTCGATAATAATCTCATCGTCTTCTTTAAATGCGGTTTTGGTAGCCGGTATTAAATCTTCCTCTTTTTTAACCTTGGTGATGCCAAAGCTGCTTCCGGCGCGGTTTGCTTTTACAAAACAGGGGAGGCCCACACGGTCTATAATAGCCTTGACATCAATTTTCTCATCTTTGTTTAAAAAGTAATTTGTTGCGGCTTTAATTCTATAGGCTTTTAAAACACTTATCAGGTCTCTTTTATTAAAAGTGAGGGCGGCCTGGTAATATCCACAGGTGGTTTGTGGAATTCCAACTAATTCGAGGTATGCCTGCAGTAAACCGTTCTCACCCGGAGTACCGTGGATGGTATTAAAAACACAATCAAAGCTTATGGTCTTTTCGCCTATCTTAACCGTAAAGTCATTCTTATTTATGGGGTAGGGATTGTCGTTTTCATCTATCACAGACCAGCCGTTCTGTAAAATATGTACCCGGTAAGGTTCATAAATTTCCCGGTTTAAATGTTTATAAACCATATTACCACTGTTAATAGAAATGTGATATTCGCTCGAATACCCGCCCATTGCGATGGCGATTTTTTTCTTCATCTTCAATTTTTGGAGTTTATTTCCGTTAAACAAAAATATCATTAATAAGGCCTGCAACCAAAAGCACGGGTTTTATATCTTTGTCGCTCACAAACAAATGTATGGGATTATTTAAATTTATCTTTAGCAAAACTTTTTTAATTCAGTTGGTACTGGCTGTAATTGTTCTTATAGTGCTCGCCTTTTTAGCCTTAAAATGGCTCGATTATTCTACCAATCAAGATCAGCGCATCGAGGTGCCCGATCTTTCCAAAATGTCTCTTGATAAGGTAGACGACCGCCTCGCGACGCTGGAATTGCAGTATGAGATCCTGGATTCTGCTAATTTTAATCCCGATTTCCCGCGCTTTTCAGTGATCGAACAGGTTCCCGAACCCGGACAATTTGTAAAAGAAGACCGAAAAATATATTTAACCCTTAATCCTTCGGGTTACAGAACCGTAGTTATTCCCGATCTTATAAGGAAAACCCGCCGCCAGGTAGAACCAACCCTGCGTTCGCTGGGGTTTGAAATAGGAGACGTTACCTATAAACCAGATATCGCCAAAGATGCGGTACTGGAACTAAGGCATGAGGGTCAGAAAATAGAAGCGGGAGATGAATTGATGAAGACCTCCAAAATAGATCTTATTTTAGGGGACGGTTCCGGCCGCTATTCGGTAAGTGAAGAAGAGGAAGAGGATGATAACGCGGAAGAACTGGATTTTTAATGAGGAAAGAAGACGATAACAACGAGCTTGAAGAACAGGACGAAACCCTCTATGAACATCACAAATTCGTAGCGAAAGTTGGTCAGAAGCCTTTACGGGTGGATAAATTTCTGATGAATTTCATAGAAAATGCTACCCGGAATAAAATTCAGAAAGCTGCTAAAACCGGAAACATTTATGTTAACGACGAGCCGGTTAAGCAAAACTATAAAGTGAAAGCAGGCGATATTGTACAGGTGATGTTCGAACACCCGCCTTATGAATTTCTGCTTACTCCAGAGAATATTCCACTCGATATTGTGTATGAGGATGACAGCCTGTTGGTAATTAATAAACCAGCTGGAATGGTAGTGCACCCCGGTCATGGCAATTACAGCGGCACCCTGATTAACGCCCTGGTGTATCATTTTGAAAATCTGCCAAATAACAGCAGTGAACGGCCGGGTCTGGTACATCGTATAGATAAAGACACCAGTGGCCTGTTGGTCGTAGCCAAGACCGAACATGCGATGACTCACCTATCTAAACAATTTTTCGATAAAACCAGCGACCGGGAATATGTTGCCCTGGTATGGGGGAATGTGGAAGAAGATGAAGGTAAAATTGAAGGTAATATTGGCCGTCATCCGAAAAACAGATTGCAGAATACAGTATTTGAAGGCGAAGAGGAAATTAAAGGAAAACCGGCCGTTACTCACTACAAAGTTTTGGAGCGTTTTGGCTATGTTAGCCTGGTCTCCTGTAAACTTGAAACTGGTCGTACTCACCAGATTCGCGTTCATATGAAGCACATTGGGCATACGCTGTTCAATGATGAGCGCTACGGGGGAGATAAGATCCTTAAAGGGACTACCTTCTCAAAATACAAGCAGTTTGTCGATAATTGTTTTAAAGTGCTTCCCCGCCAGGCTTTGCACGCTAAAACCCTTGGCTTTATTCATCCCGAAACCGGAAAAGAACTAAGCTTCGATACCGAAATCCCTCAGGATATGCGGGATTGTATTGAAAAGTGGCGTAATTATTCTAAAAACCTGAAAAATAACCTGAATTAGCTTTCTCAAATTTCCTTGTGCTTCAGATGGCTGAAACCTTTTGGTTTCCTTAATTTTATAGATTCTAAATCTAAAAATCTGAAGCAATGAGCAATAAAATAAGGCCTTACGTATTAGCCGAAACCAATTGGAAACAGGTTAAAGATGAGAATTATACCGTAGCCATCCTGCCCTGGGGTGCTACCGAAGCTCATAATTACCACCTCCCTTATGCTACCGATAATATTTTAGGAGAATCCAATGCTATAGAAGCTGCTGCCAAAGCCTGGAAGCAAAATGCAAAGCCCATTGTCTTGCCTACTATTCCTTTTGGTGTAAACACCGGCCAGATGGATGTTAAGCTTTGTATGAATATGAGTCCTTCTACCCAGTATGCAGTTTTAAAAGATGTGGTACAGGTGCTTGATGCTCATAAAGTTCATAAACTGGTTATTCTTAATGCTCACGGCGGGAATAATTTCAAACAGATGATTCGGGAACTTAGCCTGGAATATCCCGATGTTTTTATTTGTGCTATTAATTGGTGGCAACTTTCAGATGCAAAAAAGTATTTTGAGGAGCCCGGTGATCACGCAGGAGAACTGGAAACCGCCACGGTGATGCATTTAAAACCAAATTTGGTGCTTCCCCTGGAAGAGGCTGGAGATGGCGCCGCCAAAACTTTTAAAATTCGTGGTCTAAAAGAAGGCTGGGCGACTTCACAACGAGCCTGGACTAAAGTTACCCAAGATACCGGAGTGGGGAATCCCAAAAAAGCCACCGCCGAAAATGGCAGACAATTCTTTGAAAAAACCACCGATATGATTGCCGGCTTTATCACAGATTTGCATCATGCCGATCTTCAGGATATGTATGAATAAGCACCTTGTTTTATGCTGAAGAGCCTTCTTTATATTTTTGGGTTTTTAATTGTGGGAGAATTTGTCTCCTGGCTTTTCCAGCTTCCGGTAGCGGGAAATATTCTGGGAATGCTACTTCTCTTTATCGCTCTAAAATTACAATTGCTAAATTTGGAAGATGTGAAACCTGCATCAGATAAACTAATTAAATACCTCGTGGTTTTCTTCATTCCTTATGGGGTTGGCTTGATGGTTCATTTTAATTTGATAGCTGAATTCTGGCTTCCCATAACAGTAGCTGTGATTTTTAGCAGTATCCTTACGCTGTATGTTACGGCTAAAATCCTCGAAAAATCTGGGAAATGATGCAGCAGTTTTTTCAGCTTCCGGTATTTGGGGTTTTTATAACATTAATCGCATATTTCCTTGCGGTAAAACTGAGGAAAAAGTGGAATTATGTATTGTTAAATCCGGTGTTGATCGCTATTGCAGGAATAATTGGTTTCCTGCTAATCTTCCGAATTGACTTTGAAACTTACAATGTGGGGGGAAAATACGTTAGTTTCTTTCTGGGACCATCTGTGGTAGCCTTAGGAGTGTTTTTTTATGAGAAGTATGAAGAGGTAAAGCAGAATTTAAAGATATTTATTCTGGCGGTACTCGCCGGAGGGATTACCGGGGTGCTTAGCGTTATCGGTTTTCTTTTATTACTGAAAGCTCCTGAAGTGATCACCAGGTCTCTTGCAGCAAAATCGGTGACCACCCCAATTGCGATCGAAATAACCAGGCTTTTGAATGGAATCCCGGAAATAACTGCGGGAATCGTCATTGCAGTAGGAATATTTGGCAATGCCTTCGGGCCATTTATTCTGAAAAAATCAGGGATTAAAAGCAAAATCGCCATCGGCACAGCCCTAGGTACCGCCGCCCACGGAATTGGAACCGCAAGAGCTTTTGAAGAAGGAAAACTTCAAGGGGTTTACAGTGGCATGGCGATGTGCCTTAATGGAATTATTACCGCTTTAATAACCCCTTACCTTATAGAATTAATTTTCTGATTCCTTTGTGATTTCGTTTTCTTCTTCATCTACAACATCATTTCCAAACCTGTCTTTTTTGAAATAGCTTATAATAGATGGAGCGGTGAAGCCGTGAATAACTATTGAAATTAGGATAATATACGCCGTGATAGAATGCAGCTCATTCCTATTATCAAAACCTTCAAATTGTACCAATGCCCAGGAAAGATAAAAGACCGAACCAATTCCTTTTATTCCCAGGAAACTTATTGCCAGTTTGCTTTTAAAAGACTCCTTTATACCAATAAGTCCAATTAAGCCGGCAAGGGGGCGTATGATCAAAACAAATACAAAAGCAAATAATATCCCTTTCCAGTCGGTTAATTCCAGCATTCCGTTCATGAGCGAGCCTCCAAATAAAATGATCCATACCACCAGTAATAAGCGTTCGATTTCGTGCACAAAATCATGCATTTTCCTCTTAAAATCTCCACTTATTTTTTCATAGTACCTTAAACTAAGTCCGGCAAAGAATACGGCCAGAAAGCCATAACCATGCAAAAGCTCTGTTATTCCGTAGCTAAAGATGGTGAGCGATAATGCCAGGAATCCATCAAAAGTTTTAATATTCGTCCACACATGGAGCCTGTCAAGAAGAAAACCTATAAACCTGCCTATGGCTATTCCGCAAATAACACCTATAATAATTTTTAATAGGAATTTATCCAAAAACCAGTCGCTGAAGTCAAACATAGCCCATCCGCCGGCCTGGGCTACGAGCAGGGCCATATAGGTAAATGGAAAAGCCATCCCGTCGTTTAAACCTGCCTCAGCGGTTAAGGAAAATCTCACCCGCTCCCTGAACTTTTTTTCCCGTTTTGGGTCGTCTAACTGGGTCTCAGCCGCCAGCACCGGATCTGTTGGCGCCAGAACCGCGGCCAGTAGCAGAGAAGATGGAACACTTAGCAATAAAAAATGATTACCCAGAAGATAAGCCGAGAGCATACAGAGAGGCATGGTGACAAAAACCAGTAAGAGGGGGCGTTTCCAGGTTTTAAGGCTATACTCGGTGCCAATCTTTAATCCTGCCCCCATTAAGGAGATGATCACGATCATTTCAGAAAAATACATCAGGTTACGATCATTCCATAAGGGATCTGGCCAACTCAATGGAATGTCGATGTAAAAAAGTAAAAAACCTATTAATAGTAATAGAATTGGGGAGCTTATTTTGATTTTCCGTGAAATAGAGGGGAGCCAGGCCATAACCAGGGTGGCTAGCCCTAATCCTGCAAGGATAAGGTAGTGGTCTTTCATAGTAAATAAAAATAATAGAATTTTTTCGTTGGTGCGAAAATGTATTCAGACTTTCACAAAAGACTAACACTTAGAGAAAATAAGCGGTGCAGGAGTAGTTTTTCTGAATTTAATTTGCTGATTTTCATCATTTTTCAACCAATTATATTCCGGTAAATTTATAATCTGTAATCCCTGAAAAATGAAAATTCTTGTTGGTTTAATTTTTCTTATTCACGCCCTCATTCATCTGTTGGGTTTTCTCAAGGCATTCCGTCTGGCTGAATTACGACAACTTCCCTTGGAAATCTCCAGGCCCCTGGGATATTTATGGTTGTTTTGTGCACTTCTTTTTTTGTTTGTGCTATACTTATTTCTTCAGGGTAAATCCTGGTGGCCGTTTTTTGCCATTGCGGCTATAATAATTTCTCAAAGTCTTATTATTCTAGTTTGGCAAGACGCCAAATATGGTAGTATTCTTAACCTTATTATTTTACTTATAAGTCTTCCAGCCATGGGGAGTTTTTATTTTCAGAAAAAGACAGAAAAAGAAGTGACCCGCTTAGTCCAATTGGCTACAACTTCAACAGAGGCCACCGTAGAACTGGAAGACAGAGCTCAACTCCCCGAAATAATCTGGAAATGGTTAAGAATTTCAGGAGTAAATGCTAAATCGGAAGTTGCTTTTGTTCGGCTTCGGCAGCAGGGTAGAATGAAGATTAAACCCGATGGGGATTGGATGCCCTTTCGGGCTAAGCAATATTTTAATGTGAAAGCACAGTCTTTCCTCTGGACCACCCGTGTTAATACTGGTTCTCCCATTTATTTTGATGGCCGGGATAAGCTAATGAACGGGCAGGGAGCAATGCTTATTAAGTTGTTTTCGCTGTTTCCCCTCGTAAATGAATATGATAATGATAAAATAGATGCCGGAGCTATGCAGCGCTTTCTCGCCGAGATCTGTTGGTTTCCCACAGCCGCCTTAAGCAGGCAAATTAGCTGGGAGGCCATGGATGGTAATGCTGCCCGGGCAGAATTAGAAATAAATGGAAAGAAAGTGTCAGGGATTTTCAATTTTTCTGAAGAAGGAAAGTTGCTTTCTTTTCAAACCAAACGCTTTTACGGTGGAAAACAGGATTCCAGGGAAGAAACATGGAAAGTTGAAATGCTTGGTTTTAAAGAATTTTCCGGGTATGAAATTCCTAATAAATGCCGAATTACCTGGAAACTGCCAGAAGGGGATTTTACCTGGCTGGAGCTGGAAATAGTGGAAGTAGATTATAATAAGGCTGAGTTATACCCAAATTAAGCCATTCTGTACTGACAAATGTCATATTAATTCTGGCTTATTACTGGTAAATTTGGGTTAAACCAATGCGTTTTAGGTTATGGAACCATCTGTCTTTCTTGCCAAATTTTGGGGCTGGTATCTGCTCATTTTTTTCTTTATCCTTAGTTTCAATCCACGAAGGATCAGACAAATTTTTGACGATCTCAAAGATCAAAAGTTTCTGATTCTGGCCGCCTTTGCAGCGATTATTTTAGGACTTTTAAATATTCTTTTCCATAATATCTGGGAGCCTGATTGGCGCATTATTATTACAGCGCTGGGTTGGATATCCCTTTTTATTGGCCTCGGACTTTTTGTTTTTCCCGATTCTACAACCCGCCGGCTAACCACCCTTAACATAAGGTTTGTGCAGGTAATTTATATTATTCTTTTCCTTTTGGGCATATTTCTGTTGAACATGGGCTATCAACTGGTATTATATTAAAATCCTTAACTATGATGGAGTTTATAAAGAAATTCAGCAACTTATCTCTGGACGATCTTCCACAGGTAGGAGGTAAAAATGCCTCCCTGGGCGAAATGTTTAATGAGCTTTCTTCTGAAGGCGTTTTGGTACCCGATGGTTTTGCGACAACCTCAGACGCTTTTTGGTCTTTTCTGAAGGAGAATAACCTGGACCAAAAACTAAAAGATCTCATCAAGACTCTCGATAAAGATCATTTTGAGAACCTCCCCGAAATTGGAGCTGAAGCGAGAAAGATCATAAAATCTTCTGAGTTTTCCGACGCATTTGCCAATGAAATCAGGCAAGCCTATAAAGAACTGGGCGAAACGCTTAATATTCCGGTAGCAGTAAGAAGCAGCGCCACAGCCGAAGATCTTCCTGATGCTAGTTTTGCAGGCCAGCACGATACATTTTTAAATGTTACCGGCGAAGAAGCCCTTTTAAAGGCCGTTAAAAATTGTTTTGCCTCCCTCTATACAGATCGTGCTATAAAATACCGCGAAGATCACGGTTTTGTACATCACGATATTGCACTATCGGTGGGGGTTCAAAAAATGGTGCGATCAGATACAGGCTGCTCTGGGATTGGCTTCAGCCTGGAACCCGAATCGGGTTTTCGAAATCTCATTCATTTATCGGGAGTATGGGGCTTAGGAGAAACTATAGTGCAGGGGCTGGTGAATCCAGATGAATTTGATGTTTTTAAACCCACCCTTAAAAAAGATAAAAATCCCATCGTTCAGAAAAAGCTGGGCAGAAAAGAGCTCACCATGGTTTATTCTGAATCCAACGGGCATTCCTCTACCGTGACTATGGATACCACTGTTGAAAAACAGGATTCCTACGTTCTAAGCGATGAGGAGGTAATCCAGCTTTCTAAGTGGATTCTGGTGATCGAAGATCATTATTCCCGTCCTATGGATGTCGAATGGGCAAAGGATGGTGAAACCGGGCAACTATATATTACCCAGGCCCGCCCCGAAACTGTACATAGAGAGAAAGAGGGTAGATATCATTTGGAGTACCATCTTACTGAGCATTCTGAAATGCTGGTAAGCGGGAATGCCATAGGATCCAGTATCGCTACGGGGATTGCACGCTACCTTAAATCTCCAACTGAAGCACATAAATTAAAACCCGGGGATATTCTGGTAACTTCAACCACCAGCCCAGACTGGGACCCGCTACTTAAAAGATCGGCAGCAGTAATTACAGACCGGGGAGGTCGCACCAGCCACGCAGCTATTGTAGCCCGGGAGTTAGGTGTGCCTGCAGTAGTAGGAACCAATAATGCTACAGAAATCATTAAGGACGGCCAGGAAATAACTGTTTCCTGTGAAGGCAAAATCGGTTTTGTTTATAAGGGAAAACTGAAATTCGAAAAGAAGGAAATAGATTTTGGTAAAATAAATCTGCCTAATACAGAGGTTAAACTAATCCTTTCCGATCCCGCCAGGGCTTTTCAACTTTCTTTTTATCCCAATAACGGAATAGGCCTGCTACGCATGGAATTTATAATTACTCATCTAATTAAGGTACACCCAATGGCCCTGGTGAAGTTTGACCAGATAAGCGATTCCAAAACAAAAAAAACCATTGAAGATCTCACCTGGCAATACAAAGATAAGAAAGACTACTTTGTAGAGGAATTATCGCGTGGGCTCGCAGTTATGGCAGCGGCTTTTTATCCTAAAGAGGTGATCGTTAGAATGAGTGATTTCAAAAGTAACGAATATGCAAATCTCATAGGCGGAAAACAGTTTGAACCGGAGGAAGAAAACCCGATGCTGGGCTTCCGGGGAGCAGCACGTTATTACCATCCTTTTTATAAAGACGGGTTTGAATTAGAGTGTAAAGCTATTAAAAGGCTAAGGGACGAAATGGGCCTCACCAATGTAAAGGTGATGATTCCGTTTTGCCGAACCCTGGAGGAAGGTAAAAACGTGGTTGGACTGATGAAAAATTTCGGACTGGTTCAGGGAGAGAACGGTCTCGAGATCTATATGATGGTAGAAATTCCTTCTAATGTGATTCTGGCAGAAGAGTTTGCTGAAATTTTCGACGGTTTCTCGATTGGCTCAAACGACCTTACCCAACTTACTCTTGGGGTAGACAGGGATTCAGAGGTAATGGCCGGGGTTTTTGATGAAAATGATGCGGCAGCCAGGGAGATGATCGCCACAGCTATAAAGAAAGCCAATAAGGCTGGTGTGAAAATAGGACTCTGTGGGCAGGCGCCAAGCGATTTCCCTGAATATGCAGCATTCCTCGTAAAAGAAGGCATAAATAGTATTTCTTTTAATCCCGATGCGCTGCTGAAAGGTATTGAAAACATCAATAAAGCCGAAGGAGACCGAGGTTAAATATTTTTAATCAAACGCAGGTATAATGCCCAAACAACCCCATGCGAGAGCGTACCAGGAAATTCTTTCTGAATTTTCTGTAGATCCTGAAAAAGGCCTTTCTGCAGCTGAAGCACAGAAACGCCTGAAACAATACGGGCAAAATAAATTACGTGATGCCAGAACCAAAAACATCTGGTTAATTCTCTTTGAACAATTCCTCGATCCTATAATTTATATTCTTGCGGGAGCAATGGTACTGGCCTTTGCATTTAGCGAGTGGCTGGAGGGATTTGCCGTGTTAATTGTGATTCTTATAACGGCACTCATCGGGTTTTTTATGGAGTGGCAGGCGATAAGATCGGTAGAGGCCCTGCAAAAAATGGTACAAACCGTGGCCACGGTACTTAGAGACTCCAGGACTGAAAAGATAAAGGCTAAGTCATTGGTGCCCGGCGATATTATTGAATTGGAGGCGGGAGACGTTATTCCTGGCGATGCCCGGGTGTTGGGATCCCGGAGTTTTGCAGTAAAAGAAGCCGTTCTCACCGGGGAAAGTAACCAAATTGAAAAAATTGAGGAGAAACTCCCTGAAGACACTCCGCTTGCAGACCGTAGAAATATGCTTTACAAGGGCACTATTGCCGCCAGGGGTAAAGCCAAAGCGATAATCGTAGCCACGGGCACCAAAACCGAAATCGGAAGGATTAGTGAGCTCACCCACGAAGCTAAGAAAGAAACAACTCCGCTGGAAAAAAAGCTCAAAAAACTTAGTTATTGGTTGATTTGGCTAACCCTTGGTCTCGCTTTATTAATTGTAATAACCGGATTTTTCCAGGGTAAAGACCTCACCTTAATGATAAAAACCGGGATCGCCCTGGCTGTAGCTGCCATTCCAGAAGGTCTTCCTATTGTGGCAACTATAGCACTGGCCAGGGGAATGTTGAGGCTCTCCCGGCGGAATGTAGTGATTAAAAAACTGGAAGCTGTACAAACTCTTGGAGAAACAGGAATCATCTGCACCGATAAAACCGGCACGCTTACCGAAAATAAAATGAGTATCCACTATATGGTGCTTTCTTCGGGAGATTATCCTGTTGAAGAAATAAATGCAAAAAGCTTTAAAGACGAGAAAGCCTTTCAAAAAATTATCGAAGTTGCTGCGCTTTGTAACGATAGCAGCCTTCGTGATGGAAAACAAAAAGGGGATGCGGTAGAAATCGCACTTGTTGAATTTCTTGCGGAGCAGGGCTTCAATTATCAGGAAATGCGGGAAAGATATTCCAGAATAGCTGAAATTCCCTTCGATGCAGAGATCAAGAAAATGGCCACCCTCCATACCTATGAAGAACATTATCTCATCACTGTAAAAGGGGCCCTGGAAGCCTTACTCCCGGATTGTGATTTTATTTTAACCCCAGATGGAAAAGAGGATTTCACCGATAAGGATTTTTGGTTAAAAAAAGCTGCTGAGATCGCTGCCGAAGGGATTAGGGTGTTGGCTTTTGCTTACCGGGAATCTCAGGAAAAACCAGAAAATGAACAACTCTTGAAGAATTTGGTTTTTGTGGGGGTTCTTGGTTTTCTGGATCCGCCGCGAAAAGATATTAAACAGGCGATAGAAACCTATAAAAATGCGGGGATTAGGGTGGTGATGATCACAGGGGATCATCCCGATACTGCGCGGAAGATAGGGGAGGAAATAGGTTTAATCGAAAAAGATGCTCCTGTAACCAATGTGATTTTGGGGCGGGAACTGGAAGAATTTGAAACCTTTTCTCCCGAAAAGAAAGAAACCGTCATGGAAGCCGGGATATTTGCCAGGATGGTCCCAAAACAAAAACTTGATCTGGTGGAATTTTATCAGAAAAATAAAGCGATAGTGGGGATGCTTGGAGATGGAGTTAATGACGCTCCCGCTCTCAAAAAAGCAGATATTGGAATAGCGATGGGTATTCGGGGAACAGAGGCTGCCAAGGAAGTAGCCGATGTGATCCTGATGGACGATAAATTTACCTCGACCGAACTGGCTATCCGGCAGGGGCGAACCATCTTTGAAAATATCAGGCAATTTGTGGTCTTTTTGCTTTCCTGTAATCTTGCAGAGATAATTTCTGTGGCACTGGCATCCTTCAGCAACTTGCCTTTACCGCTATTACCCCTGCAAATTCTGTTTTTAAACCTGGTGACAGACGTGTTCCCAGCCCTGGCCCTGGGCGTAGGTAAGGGTGATCCACAGGTCATGAAGCAGCCTCCCCGCGATCCGCAGGAACCCATTCTCACCCGCAAATTGTGGACCTCTACTGTCTTGTATGGCCTTAGTATTACTGCAGCAGTAATAGGAATTGTGGTCTATGCTCATTTGGGCAAAGGCTATCCTGCCCTTGAGGTTAATAATATCGCCTTTTATACCCTGGTCTTAGCACAATTGCTAAATGTTTTTAATCTGCCCCGCCGAAAAACTTCCTTCCTCCTAAATGAGGTGACGAAAAATCCCTGGGTTTGGGTTGCGCTGGTGTTTTCAATTGCTATAATGGTGTTAGTCTATTTTATTCCTATTATGCAGGAGGCCCTATCCCTGGTAGCTTTAAATGAAGAGCAATTCCTGATAATTGCGGGCTTCGCCTTTGCTTCCCTGTTGTTATCACAGATTTTTAAAAAAACAGGCTTAACAAATTAAACCTTATTTGATATACATTCCTCCATCAATTACCTGTTGGGTGCCGGTTATATATTTGCTTTCATCGCTGGCAAGAAAAAGAGCCAGTTGTCCTATTTCTTTTGATTCAGCATAGCGACCAAATGGAATTGAATTTTCAAAACCACCCTTGACTTCTTCTGGATTATCCGGACCGAGTTGATCTTCTATAGACCGCATCATACGGTTGTCTACAGGACCGGGATGTATAGAATTTACCCTTATTTTTCTTTCAGCAAATTCCAGGGCAGCAGTGCGCATAATACCGATAACCCCATGTTTAGAAGCTACATAAGCCCCAAGCTTAGGAAAACCTTTTAATCCTGCAACCGAGCTGGTAATGATAACACTCCCTCCATCTTCCATCCTGGGAATAACATGTTGGCATCCCAGCCATACCCCTTTTAGGTTTACAGCTATAACCCGGTCAAAAACCTCTTCAGGATATTCTGCAATGGAACTGGTTTTACCTTCAATTCCGGCATTGCTGAAGAAAATATCTATCTTACTAAAATTATAAAGACATTTTTCCAAATATTTCTTAGTGTCCCCGGCTTTAGATACATCGGCAGCGAACCATGCTACCTTGTCGCTTTTTAAGCTTTCTGCAGCCTTTTTAAGTTTCTCTTCCTCCAGGTCGGTTAAAAATACTTTAGCACCTTCTGCAAGGAACAACCTGGCTGTTTCCAATCCAATCCCACCGGCGCCCCCGGTGATTAATGCGACTTTGTTTTCTAATCTTTTCATAGTTATTCGTGTTAGATTAATCCCTGAAAATTTTAACCCTTAGGCTTTCCGTATTCCCGGTTGGTTTCGTGCAGTATCTCTATAGCTTCTTTATCGCTTACCGCCCTGAAATCTTCATAAAACTGTCCTACTGCACTGAAATTGAAAGGAGTTTCAAGACAAATTACTTTGCTGATTTCGGGGGAGTTCTTTAATTTTTCAACAGAGGAAGGAGGCGCTACCGGGATGGCCACAATAATTTCCCGGGGCTTTTGTTTGTGCACCAACATGACCGTACTTAAAAGCGTATTCCCGGTAGCGATTCCGTCATCGGTTATAATTATGATTTTGTCCTTTAAATTAACCGGACTGGAATTTTTATGATATTCCCTGTCTCTTTTGCGAAGGAGCTCTCTTATTTTCTCTGTTTGTGTACTGATATATTCTTCTGAAAAATGTTCAGTAGGACTTAGTGTGATATCCTCCAAACTAACTGCACCTATAGCAAATTCTGAATTATAGGGATGGCCTATTTTCTTAGATAAGACTACATCCAGAGGGGCTTCCAGGCTTTTTGCAAGTATAGCTCCTATTGGGAGCCCGCCTCTGGGAATAGCCAACACAACAACTGGCTTTCCCTTGTAGTCTGCCAATTCCCGGCTTAATTGCTCTCCTGCATCTATCCTGTCTGTAAACATGGCTGAGGTTTTGATCTGAAGTTATTATAAAGTTACCTCCCCCCAAATGATAAAAATCAATCTTGCGGCTGTATGATTAAAATCATTATTTTTTATGACTGAAAGAGGTAATTTCAGAAGGAAATAAATTCTTGCATTATGGAAAATTTTAGAAAAAGGCCAAAAGGAGAATTCATGATTCAGGCCAACTGGGAACAGCTCTATTTGCTTACCAAACACTGGGAATCTGATCTGAAATTTTTTAGGGATGATCTGAATTTTCTCAATAAACTTATCGATAAATATTTTATTTGGATAGACAGTGATGAGAGTATAAATGAAGTTTCCAGGATTAGATCTGAGCTTCAGGAAATTCGTTCCCGATGTGAAGATCTGCTTCATAAAACCCAAAAACACCGGGCCCAGTTAGGAGTAATGATGGAGAAGGAGAATGATGACTCCAGGATATTCCGCCTGGAACACGAACACCTTGAAGATGAGGTAACCGATTTCGTGAAATCCTTTAGAAATAACAGAAAAGAAATTTTTAAGATTACCGAATATCTTAAAGATACAGAGGACTTTTCAGGAATTAATTAAATCTAAAACAAACAAAACATCCCATATTTGGTGGGATGTTTTGTTTAACGAAACTCAGGTCTCGAAGCTTTTCTCACCCGTCTTCTTTTTTTTGTTCGTAACGCGTTAGCATGAGAAGACCCGTATTCAGAGCTTTCAGGATAGGATTCCATTATCAGCCTTGCCATTAGGTAACAAATGGTAGACTCGGCACCCTGATTTAAATTCACATTCTCTTTTTCGAGCCCATCTCCACAACCGCCTGTAACGGGGTTGTAGATAATGCGGTTAAGATGATTGTCTCCAAGAAACCAATTGAAAGCTTTTTCCATTTTTATTTTATACTCCGGCTTTTTAAAATGCTGGTAAAAAATATCCAGGGCCTGGATAGTGTAGGCAACATCTATAGGTTGCTCTCCGTAAATTTCCGGTTTTGTATGTTTTTGGTGCCAACCTTTGTTAGAGATCACCCTAAATTTGCCGTTTTTGTACATTTTGGATAACAGGAATTCAAATGATTCCAGTGCAGTATTTTTATACACCTTCTTCCCAGTGGTTAAAAAAGCAAGCAACATGGCCTCGGGGAGGATACTGTTGGCATAGGTGAGGTATTCTTCAAACCATTCCCAGTCCTTTTCCCTGTTCAGATCGTACCTGCTTATTAGATTTTCGGCTAATTTTTCTATTGCTTTTTTAAATTCCTGGTCTTCAAAATTTTCCAGGTAAAGGAAAAGCCCCTTTATGGTAAAGGCTATGGACCGGGGTGATAGAACTCCTGGTATCCAGGACCGGGCTTTGTCCAAACAGCTTTTTGCTCTTTTAATGTATTCAGGAGGAAGATTATGGACTTCACTAACCACCTGGCCAAGTGCCCAGATGGCTCTGGCATTGGAATCTTCCAGGTTTACATAATCGTTTTTAATATGAACCTGGTTATGTTCATCAATATAATTCACAAAATTGCCGGACCCGGTCTGGCATCTTTCAATAAAAGACAAATAGAGATCTATATAATCTAGATCTTCGCTGGTTCTGAAAATATTATAATGCATCAGCATAACAATAAGTGCCCTGGCATTATCATCAAGGGTATATCCCGAATCCCGATCGGGAATGTTTATCTTGGAAAATTGAATCATTCCCAATTCCGTGCTTAGTCTCTTAAGATGATCCAGCTTGATCTTTGGCCTTGAGAATTTAAGGGGCTCATTTTTATCCAGAACGTCCTGGTAGACCTTCGCATGTTGAATAGCGATATTGTCCCAAACACTGGAACTGGTTTTGGTGTAGGCCTGTACAGCCATAAATTTCCGAAGTTTTTTATCTGAAAGTAATTTTATGGCTGCTTCTGAAAGCTGCTTGTGATCACCAATTTTAATGAGGATTCCCAATTCATGGTTAAGGATTTCCCTGGTATGAGGATTGGTAGTGGCAATAATAGGGCAGGCACAACTCATTGCATAAGAAAAAGTGCCACTCACCGCCTGGTTAGGATCCTTGGAGGTAAACAGGTAAACATCTGTGGCCTGTAATAATTCGAGGAGCTGCTTTAACTCCAAATAAGAATCATAAAATTTTACATGAGCTGATAGTTCAAGCTGGTTTACCAGGCTTTTTAAAAACCTCCTGTAATCATCCCTGTTGTTTTTGATATTTCCGGGATGGGTTTTTCCAATTATGAGATATAAGACGTCCGGATGTTGTTTTATGATTTCAGGTAAGGCATATAAAGCCGTCTCAATGCTTTTTCCTGCTCCCAGTAAACCGAAAGTAGATAAGACCAACCTTCCTTTAAACCCATATTTCTCCTTGACCTCTTCGGGGGATTTCCATGCTACCATATGAGTGCCGTGCTGGATAAGCTCCAGGTCTTCTTCCCGAATATCATAAGCCTCCCTCAGAATCTTTACCGATTCCTGGGTCATAACAAAAATTACCTTTGAGAAGGCAGCTAGTTTCTGAACCACCGATTTTAATTCGGGGTTGGGGTTGGGAAGTACCGTATGAAAAGTCATCACAACCGGTTTATTTATCTTTTCTAAAAAATCAAACAGATAAGTGCCGTAATCTCCGCCAAAAAGCCCAAACTCGTGCTGTATATGAATCAGTTTAACTTCAGGATCCCTGTTAATTTCCTCTGCGATACGTACATACTCCTGTTTTTCCTCTGGATTGAAATGATAAGGAAAACCCGGTTTCTGATCTTTTACAATTTCCAGTTCTTTACACTCAAAACTTTTTCCGAATTTACGCTGAATAGATTGCATAGTATCGGTGGTATAGGTAGCTATTCCGCAGGTGGTGGGCGGAAAGGTGGACATAAAGAGGATTTTGGAAGTCTTATTTAAATTTTTCATTCTGATTCCTTTTTTAGTTCATTAAGCAAATTTTTTAATTTAACCGAAGCTACGGCAATACAATCGTCTCCCGCCCCATAGTAGATATACAAATCCTCTCCGAAAACGGCCGTGCCGGTAGGGAATACCACATTGTCTACCACTCCCTTTTTTTCATATTCTTCGGTAGGAGAGAATAAGGGAGTTTTCAATTTGGAAATCAGTTTTCTGGGTTCTTGCAGGTCCAGTAATGCAGCCGAAGCGTGGTAAACCAATCCTTTCACGGTGGTCTCTACCGCGTGATATATAAGAAGCCAGCCCTCTTCGGTTTCAATGGGGGGACAGCCGGCCCCAACGTGACTGCATTCATAATGGTACCGCGGGCGTAAAACAATATGTTCGCGCAAATTCTTCACATAATCCCGCCAGAATGCCCGACTGAGATCTTCTTTCTCTTCAAAATAAAAGATTTGAATGGAAGGCCAAAGGCGATGAAGCACAGCAAATTTTCCATTTATTTTTTTCGGGAAGAACATCACATTTTTATCCCATACATAAATCTTTCCCTTCATTAATTCGTTGAGCTTATACCGCACGAAAAGTTCGTAGAAGAGCAGGTGTTTTTCACTTATTTTTTCGAAGTTTTCTCTGATGAGCTCTGAATATTCTTCATAGTTAAAGACAGGAGTAAGAATGCCCTGGCGGGTGAAATTTTTCAGATCTTTAGAGGTGGCATAAGCGCCAAAAACATTGATGCCGTCAAAGGCCGAATAAGTAAGATAATAGGTGTCTTCAATTTTGGCGATTCTGGGATCCTCTGTCCCCTGGAATTCATAGGTTTCTGTGGGGAAAAATATGGGGGAGGTGTTTCTTTTGACAACCTCCAGTGGACCCTCCAACCGGCAATAGCCCAAACTCGAATAGTTGCCAATGCGCACAGCCCGGTAGAAGATATGCACGGTGTCATCCTCTTTTATTACTGCAGGATTAAAAACCCCTTCATTTTCAAAATTGTGTGGGGTCTTCTCCAGTATCACTCCGTGTTTTTTTACTTCCAGCGGCATTATGAGGTGAATTATTAAAGGTAAAAATGAATAAAAAGAACCTTTAAAGCTATGATATTTATCAAGTTAAAGATTTGTGCGGGCAATAATCTTTTGTTAAAAATGCCTTGTTGATTAAAGTGAATTTTAGCTGATGCCGGTCATATTAATTTTAGGGAGTTCGATGTAAATTAGGGTAATCATTAAAACATCTACTATGCATATCAATATACAGTTTGTGAAGATCAAAAACAGCGAAGCTTTAGCTGAATTTATCAACCAACAACTCGAAAAATTACAGAATAAGTATGAATGGCTTATCCGGGCTGAGGTTTTCATCAAATGGGAAAGTCAGGCAATTGGAAGGGATAAGATCTGCGAAATAGAACTCAGTGCTCCGGGGCCAAGAATTTATGCTGAAGCCAGGGCAGAGAATTTTGAATTAGCCGTGAAAAATACTGTTGCAGAACTTGAACAACAACTTAAAAAGCGAAAAGCAGTTTTTCAGAATTATTAATTAGTTTAGGTGTTAATTTTTGACCCGGCGCGAGCCGGGTTTTTTCTTTTCCAAAATTTAAAACAAAAGATCACGGTATTCCCATACCTTATAAATAAACAGGAATAAAAAGCCTATGGCAACAAGAAATTCCATAAATGTTGAGGCCAGTAAGCCTACAAAAGAACCAAAAGCCGCCCGAACCGCCGCTCTTGAATCGCTTTTATTGATGATCTCTCCAATAAAAGCTCCCACAAAAGCCCCTATGATAATACCAAAAGGAATGGGAGTAAAAATACCTATTACCAGGCCAATAGTTGCGCCCCACATGCCGGTCTTACTTCCTCCATACCTTTTTGTGCCAATAGCAGGGATCACCAATTGAAGCACATAAATTAGCATGGCTATGGCTAAAGTAATCCCCAAAAATAAATAGTTAACAGGCACCGAAGGAGCGAGATACAAAAATAATAAACCTATCCAGCTAACCTGAACTCCCGGCAATACCGGAAGAAAACTACCCAGAATTCCGGTTATGATTAAAATACCGCCGAGAATTATAAAGAGTAAATCCATAGTGCGTATGCTATTTTTAAGGGAAGTTACGAATTAAAAGAAATTTCCCTGAAAATATTTTTAACTAAAACATTAGGTGCAACTAAATAATTAGTTTATATTAGCAGGCATAGAGGATAAAATGAATAAATAGATTTCTGCCTTCGCGGAAATAACAAAGCAACTACTATGAAACAACTAACCAAAGCAGAAGAAGAGATCATGCAGATCCTCTGGAAACTGGAAAAGGCCAATGTCGCTTCTATCATAGAAGAAATGCCCGAGCCTAAGCCAGCATATAACACGGTTTCTACTATTGTGCGAATCCTGGAAGACAAAGGTTTTGTAGACCACGAGAAGAAGGGAAAAGGCTATTTGTATTTTCCGCTGCTTGAGCGGGAAACCTATAGCAACCAGAGCATTAATAAACTAATGAACTCTTATTTTAATGGGTCTTTTAAAAGTATGCTTTCGTTTTTTATGAAAAATAATGATATGACTACCAAAGACCTAGAGGCAATTTTAAAAGAAATCGATAAAAAAGAGGAATAATGGCACATTATATCTTACAGGTAATATTATTTCAGTTAGTCTTTCTGCTGGTCTATGAGTTTTTGTTGAAAAAAGAAACATTTTTCCTTGCCAACCGTTGGTATCTATTACTTACTCCGGTCTTTTCACTTCTCCTGCCTTTGCTGAAAATTGAAGCTTTAGCCGGCCTTTTTCCCGAGGAATCCACAGCGGTTTGGTCTAATATTCTGTTGCCTGAAGTTTTTCTGGGAGGGACAGCCCAAAATGTTCAGAATTTACCTGAAGTAATTATAAACCAGCAACAGTATTTTCAGATCAACTGGTGGTTGATGGTATATTTTGGCGGTGCTTTGCTGAGTATTCTTCTGTTTTTTAAGAAGTATCAAAGTCTAAACCGACTCTTTAGCTTCAGCAGAATTTCAGAAGAAAAAGAGTTCAGGATTATTGAAGTCCCAAACTCAAAAATTGCCTGTACATTTTATAAAACGATTTTCCTGGGCGACCGACTTTCCGAAGAAGAAAAACAACAGATCCTCTCGCACGAATTGGTGCATGTAAGACAAAAACACAGCCTGGACCTGGTTTTTTTCGAGCTACTAAAGATCATTTTCTGGTTTAATCCCCTGGTTTATATTTTCCAGCATAGGATTGCTGTCTTGCACGAGTTCATCGCCGATGCGAGCGTGGTTAAAACCACTAAAAAACGCAATTATTATGAGCAGTTGCTCAACACTGCCTTCAATACCCGTAATATTTCATTTATCAATCAATTTTTCAATCATTCATTAATCAAAAAACGAATACTTATGTTACAAAAATCAAGATCAAAATCAATCGCAAAATTTAAGTTTCTCGTCATCGTACCGCTCCTGCTTATAATGCTCACTTATGTGGCGTGTTCGCAGGATAAAGCTTCTGATGAACTTCAAACCCAAAATTTAGAAAATGAAAATCTTACTATTCAGGTTGAGAATCTAAGTGATTTTACGCCGGGAGAAAAAGAAGAGCTTTCAGAAGTTATGAAAGTAATGAATTCCACTTCAGATTATAAAGAGGTAAGAATGACCGATGGTAAAAAAACTATCATTTATTCTGTGAATACCCCTGATGGCACACCTTCAATTACGGTTGAGAATAATGGCGAAAAGGAACCGTATATCAGGGGAAAAGAGGTTGCAATGGATAAGGATCAGAAAAGTAGTGAAGTACCCTTCGCTGTAATCGATGAGGTGCCGGTTTTCCCAGGCTGTGAAGACCTGGAAAGCCTGGAATTAAGAAAACATTGTATGAGTTCTGGAATTACTGATTTTGTTAGCTCAAATTTTAATGTTAAGGAAATGCGGCAATATGCCGAGCAAGGTATCAACCGGGTAATCGTTCAGTTTAAAATCGATGCTACAGGCCAGGTAGTGAATGCCAAAGCCCGTGCAAGCAGTCCGGAACTTGAAGCAGAGGCCATTCGCGTGGTAAACGCTTTACCTAAAATGGAACCCGGAAAACAGAGAGGTAAGGAAGTTGGAGTGATGTACTCCCTTCCAATAGTTTTTCAGGGAGGGGAATAGAACCTATAATTTCTAAAGCAATAGTTGGCCTGTCCAAAAAAATATTTTGAGGCAGGCCTTGTTATTTATTACTTCTTTTTCAGGCTCTTCCCGGATTTTTTAATTTGTATGTGCTTACCAGAATACCAGGAAAAAAGAGAGTGTTTCTGTTACTTTCCTTTGGATGATTTATAACCCCCCGGCCCGTTCTTCTTCAATGTGCTTAAGAATATCGATCTTAACAAATAGCTTTGATCCTTAAAGATTTATGTCTTAAAAGAAATAAATTCCCGTGTTTTGGATGACTTTCGTTACTCCCTGAGAACCTCCTGTGGTCTATCTTTAATAGAGGGTTCTGTAAGCAGGATCTGCCATTGTGTTTAACTAAAATTATGGGGTCATGAAAAAACTTTTACTTTTCTTATTAGGAATAATACCGGTTTTATTGTCCGGGTCAATATGGAGTCAGGAAACCGACTTTCCATATACAGAAGGCTTTGAAGACAGCTTCACTATACAAAATGAGAACTTTATTCCCAACTGGTCAGGGAACGAGGTAGATGGAATTAGAATTTTTCAGGAGGATTTTTTTACAAGAACAGGAGATTATTCATTAGGGCTTTGGCCGGTAGTGGAAGAGGGGGAAGATGAGGAAGAAGTAGAGATCTTTGCACAGGTTCGTCTCGATCTTAGTGGCCTGGAAAATGTTGCTGCCAATTTCTGGGTGGCTACCAGGGCAACAGGGGCTATGAAACACGTAAAGCTATTCATGCAGGTTTCCACAGATGGAGGACTTAGCTTTGGCTCCAGGATTTTAATGGGTTCGGATCACCGGGGGTTCAATAATGTAGATTCTGAGTTCAAAGAATTTACTTATGCTTTGCATCCAGCCGCTTTTAATAACAGCAATGTGGTACTGCGATTTCTCACTAAAGCAGGAGCCCGTAAGGGAACAGCTGCAAAGGTTCTTATCGATGATGTGCTGATCTACGCCGCAGAGAGTGATATTTTTCCTCCTGTTGCTCTTGAGCCCAAACCCTTAAATATTGATGAGATACAAATAGAATTCAGTGAACCGGTAAACCACACTGCCCTGGATATATCAAATTATAGCCTGAATTCAATACCCGTTGAAGGATGGGTTGAAATTTCAGCAGAAGGGGATTTGGTTGTACTCCATCTAGCCAATCCTATTGGCATAGGTAAATATTATGAACTTGGAATAGCCAATGTCCAGGACCTCGCAGGCAATGTTATGCAAGCTATGACTTCAGATATCATTTACAACCCACTGCGGGAAGGCCTGGTAATAACCGAGATCATGTATGACGAACCTCCTAAAGAACAAAATGACGATCTTGAATTTATCGAGTTGTATAATGCCACCGATGAAGCAATAGAATTGGGCGGTTTGAGAATTAAAGGCGGGATCACCAGCGGCCGTTTACCCGAGTATACCCTGCAACCCGGAGCATACTGGGTAACAGCAAAAAATGCTGAAATCTTTACTGATTTCTTCGGTGTTCCAGCCTATGAATGGCATGGGGCAAACTTAAGCAATGATGAACCGGAGACCATTTATATAATAAATACCGATCATCATTCTGATCTTAGGATTGATCTGGTTACCTATGGTATTGGATCACCATGGCCCGAAGGTGCTGCGGGAGTTGGTTACTCTATGGAGCTTTGTGATGCCAGCCTGGATAATAACGATCCCGCCAATTGGAGTGATGCTACTATGTATGCAGGCACTTATAAAGGATACGATATCTATGCTAGTCCGGGGAAAAGTTGCTGTACCTCAGAGATTCTTGTCGATGCAGGGCCAGATAAGATAGTTTATACCGGTTTACCTGATAAGTTTAGTTGCACTGAATTGTCTGTTATGGCATCCGGAGGAACACCTCCATATACCTACAGCTGGACATCCCTGCCTGAGTTTTCTGGATCTGAAGTAGAAGTATGTCCGGAGGTTACCACTACCTATACTGTAAGGGTAACAGATGCGCAGGGTTGCTCAGCCATCGATGAAGTTAGCGTTTTGGTATCGGATATTTCTGAAAAGAGGAAAATCGAACTGTGTTATAACGAAAAAACTCTTTCAGTTCCACCGGCTGCAGTTAAATCTTTCCTTGCTAAAGGAGCGCTACTAGGGGCCTGTGTGGATCTTTCAGGTACTACTAATTCCCAGGATGAAATTGTAAATATCAATATATATCCTAATCCATCTACCGGACCAGTAACTCTTGAATTTAAAACCCTCTTTGAAGGTAGAGCTTCTGCAGAGGTCTTTAATCTTTCAGGGAAAAGGATGGAAACTCTCTTTTTAGGGAATGTATTGGCCGAAAAAAATTATAATTTTAAACTGGATGTTGGTAACTGGCCAAATGGATTTTATCTCTTTGTAGTGAAAACCGGGGGAACCACTATTTCCCGGCAATTTATAGTTCGGAAATAATATCTTTTCTGAATAAAGAGACCGGGATTATCCCGGTCTCTTTATTTTCCTGGAAAAATTTTCTCGCCCTCTCCTGTTTTTTGAAAAAATACAGGATCAATCTGTCACAGATTGCTGCAGGATATCTTAATTCAGGATAAGCCTTAAAATGGTTTCTTTATCTTTTCCTTTTCTGCAGCAGCAGTAAAAGTTTTTTGTCCTTTTAAGCAAGAGCAGCCGTTTGATAAGATAGAAGTTCCCTTCATTTTCCTTACTTTTGTCTAAAGTCTAAGCGCAGTTTGCTAATGAAAAGAACTTTACTCCTGCTTTTACCTATTTTCTTGTTTGCCTGTAATTTCGAGACCAAGAAGATATCTTCGGAAGAGGTGCTGGAAGTCGAATCCCAAAGCCTTAACTGGAAGGAAGTAGACGAATATCCCGCCTTTGAAGACTGCCAGAATGAAACGGAGCTCACCGCAGCACGAGACTGTTTTGAGCGGGAAGTCGCCGAAAGTGTCTATGCTTACCTGGCTAAACAACAACCTGTGGTGACCGAAGCTATTAACGATACTTTATTGTTGTATTTAGAAATAAGTAAGGAAGGCCGGCCCAGGATCGATTCGGTGGAGATCGATTCTACCACCATAAACCAGTTACCGGAAATCAGAACCTGGCTCACTCAAAGCATCGATTCCCTGCCAAAAATTTATCCCGCCAGCAAACGAGGCATCCCTGTTTCTACGGTGTTTAAAATGCCCATCCTAATTAAGGCGGAATAAACTTTTATACTCCCAGCATCATTTCGTCGAAATCAGTAACCTGCTTATCCTTATAATCATTCAGCAGATTGCAAATGAGATTCCCTATGGCATCATGGCGTTCCTGAGCCTTAGTCATAAACTGGATTTTACTCCAACCTCTAATATCACAAATCATCATTCCTTTGGCGTCCCTAATGGTTTGTGCCGAGTCTTCATAGTGTACCGGGAAATCTATTGTAGATATTGCCAGTAATGTTTTCTCAATACTTGTCATAACTTATTTTCGGCAAAAATAATTCCTTTATGAGCATTAAGCTGTTACCTCAATATTAAAGAAGATTGAAGCAGTATTAAAGTATGGTTAATTAAGTTATTCTCTTATTGCTCAAAACAATTTCCAATCACCACATTCCATTGGCGAATCTCCGATTTTGCAATGAGGCCGTTTTGAACATACGGATCTTGTCTGGCAAATTCAGCAACCTCTTTTTCCGATTCCGTTTTAAAGACCAATATGGCTTCATCGGTCGGATCGGCTAAAGCTCCACCGAGTACCAGCAACCCACGATCGGCATAGTCTTTTGCCAGTTTAAGATGTTCCTCCCTGTATTTTCCCCGCTCTTCCATATAGGTTGGGATGAGACTGTACTTTAAAATAAAATAGTTCATAATTCTAATTTTTAAATTCCTACTTCTAAGCTCGTACTTTCAATTTCACACCTCTAATTTCTAAATTTCCTTCCTTTCCATTCATAACCCGAAACAAGTGATTTTAAAGCCACATAAGTCGAGAAAAATGGATAGGCCAGGCTACTCCAGAAATAACTACGCAATACTGCCTCGCGTTGAAAAAACCTTGCTGAAAGATATAGAAGTCCGAAATCAAAATTAAATTTCAAAAGAAAGATGATTAATATAGGATAATAAGGCCAAATCTCCATCAAGGCCAAAACTGCTCCCAATACGAGTCCGACATTCATTAATAACACAATGGCTCCCGTAAATTTAGAGAACAAACTTTTATATGCCGGAGCCTTAGCTGCCCAGCGAATGCGTTGTGAGATCAAGGCGTGTAAATTCTTTTGCGGCCGGGTCTTTACAATAGCATCCCGACTTTTTAAATAAGCTACTTTATATTTTTCCTGCTGAAATTTCTGAAGCAAAAACACATCATCTCCGCTTGCTATTGCATCATTACCACTAAACCCAGCTACTTTAAGAAACGCTTCTTTGCGGTAGCATAAATTTGCCCCGTTGCACATAAAAGCCTGCTGGATTCCAAAAGCTCCTGCGCCCGCTGCCTGCAAACTTAAAACATCCAATTCTTCAAAGATCTGAAAAGACTTTGTAGTTTTCCCCCCTTGGGGAGAGAGGGATACCGGGCCGGCAATTAATGAAAGTTTTGTTTTAGAAATAAAATCATTAAAAGTCTTTAGCCAGAGTTTTGGTGCCCTGCAATCGGCATCGGTGGTGAGGATATAATCAAATTTAGCTTTCTCAATTGCCGTTGTGATGGCATCTTTTTTTGGAGAATTCGACCAACGTTCATTTTCCAGGATTTTAATGCTGAAGTGGGGGTGTTTTTCCTGAAATTCCTTACAAATTTTTACCGAATTATCTACTGAGGCATCGTTCACCAGCAAAACTTCAAATTTATCTTTGGAATATTGGATTTCGGCTAGTGAGTTTAATAAAACCGGTAAATTTTTGGCTTCATTTCTAAAGGGGATGATAATCGAAAACCCGGTTTGTGCAGGAGAGAAGTCGGCGGAGAATTCAGGGATTTGTCGCCAGCCGTAGATCAGGGAGATCATTAGGATGAGGTAGGCGATACTTATAAAGATGAAAATTATCATTGGGCTTTAGAATTCCTTAGCTTTGCCTGGCTGCCCGAAATTACGTAATTTTTGACGGCTTTAAACCCCAACTGCGATTTTGAAGAGCGAAAAAATCATTTTAGGAATCGATCCCGGAACCACGATAATGGGCTTCGGACTTATCAAGGTGGAAAATAAAAAAATGCAATTCCTGCAACTCAACGAATTGCAGCTGAGTAAATATTCCGATCCGTACATCAAATTAAAGCTCATTTTTGAGCGTACCATAGAACTTATAGACACTTACAATCCCGACGAGATCGCGATCGAGGCGCCTTTCTTCGGAAAAAATGTGCAATCTATGCTGAAGTTGGGCCGGGCGCAAGGAGTTGCGATGGCCGCCGGACTTTCCCGCCAGATCCCCATCACCGAATACCTACCGAAGAAAATTAAAATGGCAATTACGGGGAATGGAAACGCTAGCAAGGAACAGGTGGCCAGGATGCTACAAAGTCTGCTTAGCCTGAAATCTTTACCCAAAAATCTCGACTCAACCGATGGCCTCGCCGCGGCGGTTTGCCATTTTTATAATTCAGGCCGCACCGAGATAGGCAAAAGCTACACAGGTTGGGAGGCTTTTGTGAAGCAGAATCCGAAAAAAATCAAATAACAATTAGCAATTAACAGTTAACATTAAAAATTAATAATGAACAAATCAACTGATAATCCGTTATCTGAAAAATCCTATTCTTTTGCTTTAAAAATAAATAAGAAGTATTTGATCATTGTTAAATGATAATTGATAACTGATGTCTGGTATCTACATCCATATTCCCTTTTGTAAGCAGGCCTGTCATTACTGCGACTTTCATTTTTCGACATCTATGAAAAAGAAAGATCAGCTGGTGGATATGTTATGCAAGGAATTGGTGCTCCGGAAAGATGAATTGCCCGATGCTGAAATTCAAACCATCTATTTTGGCGGGGGAACACCCAGCTTGCTTTCTACTGAAGAACTTGATAGGATTTTCGAAACGATTTATGCCGAATATCAAATCACAAAAGATCCCGAAATCACTCTTGAGGCCAATCCCGACGACCTTTCTATGGAAAAAATAGAAATGCTGGCCGCTTCGAAAATCAATCGGCTCAGTATTGGGGTGCAGTCGTTTTTTGAAGAAGACCTGCAGTTGATGAACCGGGCGCATAATTCAAAAGAAGCCCTGGAAAGCATTCAACTGGCCAGTAAATATTTCAAAAATATTTCCATAGACCTTATTTACGGGGTGCCGGGGATGAGTGAGGAGCGCTGGAGGGAGAACCTGGAAATCGCTCTGGAGCTAGGTGTACCCCATATTTCCAGCTACGCTCTTACCATAGAACCCAATACCGCACTTCAGAAATTCATCGAAAAAGGCAAAGTGAAACCCGTTGATGATGAAGCTGCCAGGAGGCATTTTGAAATTTTGGTGGAAACATTGACCAATAACGGATTTGAGCATTACGAATTTTCCAATTTCGGGAAACCCGGTTATTTTTCTCAAAACAATACGGCCTATTGGCTTGGTAAAACCTACCTTGGGATAGGCCCTTCGGCTCATTCCTACGATGGAAATACAAGAAAATGGAATGTGACCAATAATAGCCTCTACATCAAAGCCCTGGCGAAAGACCAGATACCACAGCAAACAGAAAAGCTCTCCACCGCCGATAAATTCAATGAATATGTGATGACCCGGCTTCGTACAAAGTTTGGAGTTTCCCTGGTGGAGGTAGAAGAAAAGTTCGGAGTTGATTACAAGCTGCACATTCTAAAAAATGCAAGCCCGCTTCAGCAAAAGCAACTTTTGGAAGAAAGAAATGGGGTTTTGCATATCACGGCTAAAGGAAAATTTCTCAGCGATGGGATCGCGGCCGATCTTTTCTATCTTGGTTAAATGCCTATACATATTCCAATAATTTTTCTTTCCCTTTTCGTAATTTTACAGGATGCTAGCGAACATTAACCATAAGGACAAGACTTATCAGATAGACCTTTCCAAACCTCTGGATATTTCTTTGAGTTTACGGGGTGACTCCAAAAATCCCATAGCCTGGTATTTGGGTCCACCGGTGATAGAGCCGGTGAAAGATGGCGATTTTATAGGCAAGGTTACTGAAGGTGCTGCGGTAAATTTCAATAATGTAAAATTCAATCCGCACGCTCACGGTACGCATACCGAATGTGTGGGGCATATTACCAGGGAATTCCACAGTATCAATCAAACCCTGAAGAACTTTTTCTTTACCGCAAAAGTGATTTCTGTGACTCCGGAAAACTGGTTGGAGGATATGGAAATCACCCAGGTTATGATCCAAAAGCTTCTGAAAAAGGGAGAGACCGATGCTTTGGTGATAAGAACGCTTCCAAATTATATCGAAAAACGCAGTCGGAAATATTCACATACCAATTGGCCTTTTTTAAGCGAAAATGCCGCTACTTATATTCGTGAATGTGGAGTGCAGCATTTGCTCATCGACCTGCCATCTGTAGACAAGGAAAAGGATGATGGGAAATTACTGGCTCATAAAGCCTTTTGGAACTATCCCAAAAATACCCGTTTTGAGGCTACCATAACCGAACTTATCTATGTGCCGAATTCAATCCCGGATGGGGAGTATTTGCTGAATCTGCAAATCGCTTCTTTCGAGAACGATGCCGCTCCCTCCAAACCTGTTTTGTATAAACTTCTGTAATTATGAAATTCACCCTTAAACTGGAAGAACTGGCAATGTTTCTTCTGGGAATTTTTGCCTTTAGTCAGCTGGACTTTGCCTGGTGGTGGTTTTTATTGCTATTTCTCGCTCCCGATCTTGGAATGCTGGGCTATCTTTTCGGAAATAAACCCGGGGCCCTGTTCTATAATATTTTTCACCATAAAGGCCTCGCGATTTTATTCTGGTTTGTAGGCTTAGGTCTTCAGAAGGAAGTAATTCAATTAATAGGCGTAATTTTGTTCGCCCACGCTTCATTTGATAGAATGCTGGGCTACGGACTCAAATATGAGACCGGATTTAAATACACGCATTTGGGAGAAATTGGAAAATAAATCTTATTCAAATCCCTCCCTCCTTTAGGGGGAGGGCCAGGGAGGGGGCTTATGGATATCGAAACTTTTAGAAATTACTGCATCAGCAAAAAGGGAGTGACTGAAGGTCTTCCTTTTGGGCCCGATACTCTTGTGTTTAAGGTGATGGGTAAAATGTTTGCTTTAGCTGCATTAGACAAGGTGCCTTTATTTGTAAATCTTAAATGTGATCCGGAGAAAGCTATCGAATTGCGGGAAACTTACGAAAGCCATATCCTTCCGGGATATCATATGAATAAAAAAAACTGGAATAGCCTTATATTAGACGGCCAGATAAATCCGTCGCTGGTCTTTGAACTAACCGATCATTCCTATGATCTTGTGGTGCAGGGGCTTCCGAAGAAATTGCAGCAGGAACTCGAAACTATAAAATGAAACAAGCTTTAGAATTTTATATAGATCAAAAAGAGAATCATCAATTTCAACTCAACCAAATATCCCGGAAATTACTTTTTTCCAGTTTATTGAGGCTACTGGTTTTTTTGATCATCGCCTTTGCGATTTATTATTTCTTCGGAAATATGAATGTGCTGGTGCCGGTGGTTATTGGAGGAATCGCCCTCTTTCTCTTTCTGGTGTCCAGGCATAGCAATCTTAAGGATAAAGCCGATAAACAGAAGGAGCTTATCCGCCTTAATGAGCTGGAGATAGAAATCTTAAAACACAGGAATTTCTATGATCTTCCCGAAGGAACTGAATTTGAAGATCCGCTGCATGCTTTTAGCCAGGACATCGATCTCTTCGGAAGAGGGTCTTTTTTCCAATATCTGAATCGCACGGCACTCTACGAAGGCACAAAGAAATTGGCAGCGATGCTAACTGAAAATTCTATCGATTTCATTCGGCAGAAACAGGAAGCGATAAAGGAACTTGAACAAAAACCCAAATGGAGACAGGAATTTACTGCCCTTGCCAGCTTGGTGAAAACAGAAACGCCATCCAAAACCGTGGTGCAGTGGCTCAAAAAATACAGGAATTTTGTGCCAGCTTATATGAAATGGCTACCCATAGTGTTTTCAGTGCTTTCCTTGTTGGTGATCCTGGGTTACTCTTTAGATTATCTAAAAGGCATTCATCTTTTTCTTTGGTTTCTCGCAGGCTTGCTGTATACCGGGATTTACCTAAAAAAGATCAACCTGCTGTCTGGTAGTGTGAGCAAAATACAGGATACCTTTCATCAGTATCATCATTTACTGGCTTTGCTGGAAAAGGCTGAGTTCTCTTCAGAAATAATGAAAAAGAATCAGCAACTCATTCACACCGAAAAGAAAAAAGCATCAGCGATTTTCAAAGAATTTTCCAAAGCCATAGATGCACTTGACCAGCGAAATAATATGTTGTTTGGGATTTTTGCCAACGGATTCCTGCTTTGGGACCTGCGTCAAAGCTATAAACTGGAGAAATGGATCACTGCTTACCGTCAGAATGTTGAGAACTGGTTCGAAGTGATAGAAAATACCGATGCCTATAACTCCCTGGGAAATTTCTCTTTTAATCATCCCGATTATGTTTTCCCGGAAATCAATGCTGAAGAAAATGGGATTTCAGCAACTGCTCTCGCCCATCCTTTGCTGGATCCCGAGAAAAGGGTAGCTAATGATTTCAGTATAAATAACGAAGAATTTTTCATCATCACCGGAGCCAATATGGCCGGGAAAAGTACCTTCCTGCGCACTGTTTCTTTGCAGATCCTGATGAGCAATATCGGTCTCCCTGTTTGTGCTGAAAACTGTAAATACTCGCCGATTAAACTCATTACCAGTATGCGTACCAGCGATTCGCTTAGCGACGATGAATCCTATTTTTTCTCAGAATTAAAACGCCTGAAATTTATCGTAGACGAAATTAAAACCGATAGGTATTTCATTATTCTCGATGAGATCCTTAAGGGAACTAACAGCAGCGATAAAGCTATAGGTTCAAAGAAATTTATCAGAAAACTTGTCGGTTCAAAATCTACCGGGATCATCGCTACCCACGACCTGAGTCTTTGCGAGATCACCAGCGAATTGCCACAGGTGAAAAATCATTATTTCGATGCCGAAATTGTAAACGACGAATTGTTTTTCGACTATAAGTTCAAAGACGGAATTTGCCAGAATATGAATGCTTCATTCCTGCTTCGGAAAATGGAAATCGTGGATGATTAATTAGAATTCTACAAGTACGTCATACCGGACTTGATCCGGTATCTCATCCTCAAATTATGGATAAATCGGAAACGCTGATTAACTTATAAACCAATAAATGGATTCATTAACTCAAATTGTATTAGGTGCCGCGGTTGGAGAGGCCGTACTCGGCCGAAAGGTTGGAAACAAGGCAATGCTTTATGGCGCTATTGCGGGAACCATTCCCGATCTTGATACCTTTGCCAGTGCTTTTACCGATACCATCACCGCGATAGAAATCCATCGCGGATTCACTCATTCTATTGTTTTTGCGGTCTTGTTCGCCCCGGTCTTTGGCTGGCTGATTTCAAAGATCGAGCGCAAATCTATGGCCACCTGGAAAAACTGGTCCTGGCTTATGTTTTGGGGCTTGTTTACTCATCCTTTGCTGGATGCTCATACCACCTGGGGAACTCAGTTGCTCTGGCCGTTGGAAGTGAGGCTGGCTTATAAGAATATTTTTGTGATCGATCCGCTTTATACCTTACCATTTCTGGTTTTTCTTATCCTGGCGATGCGACAGAAACGGGATTCTCAAATGCGCAGACGCTATAACAATCTTGGTCTTATAATTTCAAGTATTTATCTACTGATCATCACTCCCGGAATAAAATTATACACCTATAACAAATTTACCGAAGCTCTGGCAGCACAGGGAATTGCCTATAAAAAGATCGAAACCAAACCCGCTCCGTTAAATACCATTCTCTGGACGGCCAATGTGGAGGTGGAAGATTCCTATTTAATCGGGGACTATTCCCTCTTCGACTCAAAACCCATTCAATTTGTAGAATATCCCAAAAACCATCATTTACTGGGAGACTGGAAAGAAAAAAGGAATGTGCAGCGCCTTATCAAAATCTCTGAAGGCTGGTATACGATATCCGAAAAGCAAGGAGAACTTTTCTTTAACGATCTTCGCTTCGGAACTCTGGATCCTTTTCCCCGCGCCGATTCCGAATTCGCTTTTAATTATAAGCTGGTGGAAGAAAACGGTAAAATTATGGCCGAAGAAACCCCTAAAACCCGTGGGGATGCAAAAGAATTGATGGCGCAACTGGGAGATCGTATTATGGGGAATTAGAGTTTAATTAAGCTCAAGATTATTATCCATTAATTCCACATTGAAACTGATTTTCGCATTGAGTGCTTTAAAAACTTTTAAGATAGTTTCAAATCTTGCGTCGTTTAGGTTATTCTCAATTTTAGAGATCTGTGCTTTTTGAACGCCAACCAATTTTCCGAGTTCAGCCTGAGTAAGATTTCGATCCTTTCTCGCCTTTTTTATGGCCTCTCCAATAAGGTCTAAGCGAAGTTCATCTTCGAAATCTTCTCTCTCCTTAGTTCCTGGTTTCCCGATGTATTTGTCGGTTACTTCCTCCAGGCTATAATGCTTTATCTTTTTAGTTTTCATTTCTATCATTAATTATTCTGAAAGTAAAATTTCATTATCCCTTCAGCCTTTAAAATTTCTTTCTTTGGAATTTTGCCTGTGCTTTTTGAAATCCCATGTGTAGCCAAAATTAAAGTTGAACTTTTGTCCCTTTTATCCCAAAAAGCAAAAAGACGGTAATAATTTTGATTATAGAGAGTTCGAAATTCCCAAATTTAATTTGTAAGTTTCTTTAATAAATTACTGTCGCGGGTGACTTGAGCCTTCCTGATATTATAGATGATTTTTCTTCGTGATTTATTATCGAGACTTTCAAGGAACTTTTCTGCCTCTTCTAAAAATATGACTTTAAAATTTTCATCCATCACTTAAAGATAGATGTTTCTTAATAAGGAAACAATTTTTGTGCCTTATTTCTTTATTTATTCAAAATTCAAAAGCTTTCTTATCTTTAGCTCAAATCTACTTCACTTATGAAAACCAGCTTTCAATACCTTCTCCTGCTCACAGTTTTTGTTTTCAGTAATGTTCTCCTGGCGCAAACCGAATCCGCAAAACTGGATTCCATAATCAAAACGGTTCAGGAGCATAAATTCTACGACCGGGAGGAATTCCCACTAGGGCTTTATTCCGAAGAAAATTATAAGCATCAGGCCGATTTTGCTGAAGAACGAATCGCAGAGCTGGAAAAGGTCAATGCAGAATCCCTAAGCGAGACGGAGAGAATTTCTCTGGAATTGCTAAAATTTAAACTTCAGGAGGATGTAGATCATTATAAATACGAGGCTTATTTGAATCCGCTGCTTTCCGATGCCGGATTTCATTTAAGTCTGGCTTATCAGGTTCGGGATCTCAATAATTATGCTCAGGTAAAGGCTTATCTCAATAAGCTCAATGCGATTCCTGCTTATGTAGATCAGCATTTGGTTTTGCTGCGAAAGGGCCTGGAAAAAGGCATCACTCAACCCCGGGTGATCTTTGAGGGATACGAGTCTACTTACAACGACCAGCTCGTAGATTCTCCCCGGGAAAGCTATTTCTTTGAGCCTTTTGAAAATCTGCCCCGCGGACTTTCAGCAGCACAAAAAGATTCGGTATTAAATGCTGCGGAAGAAGCGATTTCTAATAATGTGGTGCCGCAGTTTCAGCGGATAAAGGATTTCTTCGAGAAGGAATATTTGCTAAATACCCGCAACGAGCTTGGAGTTTCAGAAATTCCGAACGGGCGGGAGTATTACCAGAATAGACTCGATTATTATACCACCCTCGATCTTTCTGCAGAAGAGGTGCATCAAATCGGTTTGGATGAGGTAGCCCGTATCAATGCTGAAATGAAAAAGATCATCAAGGAAGTGGAGTTTGAAGGCAGTTTTGAAGATTTCATCCACTTTTTGCGAACCGATGAGCAGTTTTATGCAAAAACCGCCAAGGAACTTTTAAAGGAAGCCCGGGATATTTCCAAGCGTATAGACGCTAAGCTGCCGGCTTATTTCAAAACCCTGCCGCGAAAACCCTATGGGGTGGCGCCGGTGCCCGATGCCATCGCTCCAAAATACACTACCGGGAGATATATTGGTGCTTCGGATGAAACTCAACCTGGCTATTACTGGGTAAATACTTATAATTTGCCAAATCGCCCGCTGTATGTATTGCCTTCGCTTACCGCTCACGAGGCTGTGCCAGGGCATCACCTGCAAAATGCGCTAAATGCTGAACTGGGGGACAGCATCCCTAAATTCAGAAGAAATATGTATTTATCGGCTTACGGAGAAGGCTGGGGGCTTTATTCTGAAACCCTTGCCGAAGAGATGGGAATTTACCGAACTCCTTATGAGCGCTTCGGAAAACTCACCTACGAGCAATGGCGAGCCTGCCGACTCGTAATCGATACCGGAATTCACGCCATGGGCTGGAGCAGGGAAGAAGCTGTTGAATATTTCAGGAAAAACACAGCACTTTCTATGCATAATATCAATACCGAAGTAGATCGCTATATCTCCTGGCCGGGACAGGCGGTATCTTATAAAATAGGCGAGATCAAGATCAGGGAGCTTAGGAAAAAAGCAGAGGAGCAACTTGGTTCCGATTTCGATGTGCGGGAATTTCACGAGGTAATCCTGGAACAGGGCGTGGTAACGCTGCCGATCCTGGAAAAACGAGTGAATGCTTATATTCAGGAGTTGAGTTATAAATAGTTAAAAACTATCTTTGCAGCTTCAAATAAGTAAAATGAAATTAAAAGAAGAAATACAACAGCGCTCCGACTCCACCTGTGAACTTTGTGGAAATAAAGAAAATTTAAGTCTTTATACTCTGGAGGATTTTCCTGGAGAAGAGGTGGATGGCAGTTTTATGATTTGTTCGGTTTGTAGAGAGCAATTTGAAGATCCCGAAAAAGCAGAACCGAATCACTGGCGCTGCCTCAATGACTCAATGTGGAGCAGCGTGCCGGCGGTGCAGGTGGCAGCCTGGCGAATGCTGCATCATCTTAAAGCTGAAGGCTGGCCGCAAAACTTATTGGATATGATGTATATGGAAGATGAGCTGAAAGCTTTTGCGCAAAAGGGAATTAGCAACGGAGAGGCTTCCGCAGAAATTGTTCACCGCGACAGCAATGGTGCCGTGATCGAAGCCGGAGATACCGTGGTGCTTACCAAAGACCTGAATGTGAAAGGCAGTAGTTTAACTGCTAAACGGGGCACGGCAGTACGCCGGGTTTCCCTGGTGCACGATAACCCTGAACAGATTGAGGGAAAAGTGGAGGGACAGCAAATCGTGATTCTCACGAAGTTTGTAAAAAAAGTATAAAAAATGGCGCGGAATTCCGCGCCATTTTTTCTGTTTAACCTGCGATTAGATTTTACTCCGCAGCCTCATTTTCATCCAGAAGGTTATATTTTCTGGTGTATTCCAACATCTGAGTTTCAAAACTCTCAGGCTGGGTTACTTCGATTTTGATGATCTCACCACTTGCATTGGTTTCAGGAACAAGCACCGGATTCACAAATCCGCTATATGGTGCCGATTTGAAGGGCTCGTTTCTTTCGATCACTTCCTGGTGAATATCCTGGTCTACCTTTACTCCGTAGTTTTCTACGAGGTTTTTGGCGGCTTCATAATCACCTTCAGATTTTATTCTCTGGGTTTCACGTAGCAAGTCTCCGAATAATTCTCTAAGTTTCTGGTAATCTTTGATGTCGTAATAGGTTTTACCATCTTTGGTTACCTTCTCGATCACCCCGTCTTCACGACCTTTTTCAATTACCCAGGCACTTACCCACATTCTGTTTCTCATATGAGCTTCTTCGATATCGTCTCCCGGCTCAATTCTAAGCAGTTGAACTAACATCGCGTTTCTAATATAGCTGTCGTAGGAAGCTTTTCCGAGCTCTTCGGCGTTTTCTACAAGGCCTAATTCTTCCAGTTTCGGGTCCATAAGATAGTACAAACCTACAAGATCGGCGCGACCTTCTTCCATAGTGGAGGCGTAGCTCTTAAGGGTTTCTTTGGTTTCTCCCACTCCCGGGTTTATTTGCCCTGAGGCGTGACCTACCACCTCGTGCAAGGCAGTATGAAGTTTTCCAGAAAGCTCGCCGTACTTTTCAGCCAGTCTTATCTCTTCTTCATCATGTGCGAATTCGTGAAGTTTTTCAGAGCCACCAGCCTGGTTATAGGCTTCAATGATATTTCCTAAGGAAACAGATTTACTGCCGTGGGCCTTCCTGATCCAGTTGGCGTTTGGAAGGTTCACGCCAATAGGTGTACTTGGTGAAGCGTCTCCAGCTTCCCCAGCAACCACAACGGTTTTATAGGTTACCCCTACAACTTCTTCCTTCTTATGCTCGTCCATAATTGGGGCATTATCTTCAAACCACTGCACGTTATCTTCAAAAACCTGCATCTTCTTAGACATGTCGAAGTCCTTAATCTGTACGATATTCTCGTAAGAACCGCGGTATCCAATAGGGTCGTTATAGACCTCGATGAAACTGTTGATGTAATCAATATTACCTTCGGTAGCTTCTACCCAGGCTACGTTATAGTCGTCCCAGGTTTGTAGATCGCCGGTGGTATAATAATCAATAAGCAATCCTAAGGCTTTAGCCTGCTTTTCATTTTCGGCCACAGCCTCGGCTTTTTCCAGCCAGGAAATAATCTCGGTAATGGCATCTCCATAAAGTCCGTCTGCTTTATAGACCTGCTCAACGAGCTCTCCGTTTTGTTTTACTAATCTGGAGTTAAGTCCGTAGGAAAGCGGTTTCTCAGGATTTGGAGATTCTTTTTTAGCGTAAAAAGCTTCCGCTTCAGCGGCAGTCACATCGGGACCATAAAAGTTAACAGCCGAGCCTAATAACAGGCCTTCTTCCTGGTTAAGGTTTACTTTTTTGTTATCCTTATCGTTAAAGATTACCTCGTAAGCCTCTCCGTTAAGTTCCGTATTGGTTTCAGCAAGAAGGGTATCGAAATAATCTTTGCTGAAGCCCGGTTTTAGTTTGGCATTGGAGTAGTGGTGGTGAATCCCGTTTGAGAACCAAACCCGTTTCAGGTAGGTTTCAAATTCTTTCCAATCTTCTGAAGTTTTATCGCCCTGGTAATTGGTGTAGATGTTTTCCAGTGCTTTTCTGATTTTCAGGTTATGCCTGTAATTCTGTGCCCACATAATATCGCGGCCAGAAAGTCCGGCTTCCACCAGGTAATAAACCAGTTTTTGTTCCTTTAGGCTGAGGTCTTTCCAGCCCGGGATCTGGTAACGCAGGATCTTGATGTCTGCAAACTCGTCTACCAGATAATTAAATTCATCGTTTTCAGTAGTAGTTTCAGTATTCGTTTCAGGGGTTTGAGGGGTCTCGGGAGCTGGAGGAGCTATCACGGGACCATCAGTTCCTTGTCTGCTGGCATCACAGGCTGTAAAAACAGTGGCAAGGGCCAACAGGAAAATGCTAAATATTTTTCTCATAATGTTTTTGTTCTTATTGTAGTCAAAGTTATGAAACTTCATGCAGTAATGGATGCTAAAAAACTGATCAAAGACAGGAAACGCCTATATTTTTATTCGAAATATTTAAAAAACCGATCTTTTTACAGGGAGGTGCTGAAGCATCTGTAATAATCAGGTCGTTTAATTACAGATGTGTAATTGGCTTATTTTTAGGCTTTGGGGTGCTTTTTTGTAAAAAAACCTCATAGCTCCCGAAGACCTGTGAGGTTTAAAATATTAGGGTGCTTTTAACTACTCTTCCTGCTTCAGCTTCGTAAAATGCTTAAAGAATAAGGGAATAGTTTCAATTCCCTTCAGGTAATTCCAAATTCCGAAGTGTTCATTAGGAGAATGGATAGCATCGGTATCGAAGCCGAAGCCCATTAGAATTGTTTTGCTCTTTAATTCCTCTTCAAAAAGGGAGACAATAGGAATACTTCCTCCACTATGCTGCGGAATAGGTTCTTTCCCGAAGGCTTCAGCATAAGCATCATTCGCAGCCTGATATTCCAGGGTGTCTATTGGGGTTACGTAAGCCTGCCCACCGTGATGCGTGGTTACTTTCACCTTTACCGATTTTGGGGCGAGGCTTTCAAAATGTTTTGTAAACAATTCACTGATCTTTTCCCAGTCCTGATCGCTAACCAGCCGCATCGAAATCTTAGCATAGGCTTTTGAAGGCAATACCGTTTTGGCACCTTCCCCAATATAACCTCCCCAGATCCCGTTTACGTCCAGGGTAGGGCGAATAGAAGCGCGTTCGAGAGTAGAAAAGCCTTCCTCTCCCTGCACATCTGCGATGTCAAGTTTCTTTTTATATTCTTCCAGGTCAAACGGAGCTTCGGCCATTTTAGCTCTTTCGGCTTCGCTATATTCTTTTACATCATCATAGAATCCCGGAATAGTAATCCGGTTATTCTCATCCTGCAGGGAAGCGATCATCTTAGATAGCACGTTGATAGGATTGGCTACGGCGCCCCCGTAGAGTCCGCTGTGGAGGTCACGATTGGGCCCGGTTACTTCCACTTCCATATAGCTGAGGCCACGTAGGCCTGTGGTAATAGAGGGAGTGTCCTTAGCGATCATCCCTGTGTCACTGATGAGGATTACATCATTCTGAAGTTTCTCCCTGTTATTCTCAATAAACCAGCCCAGGTGTTCACTACCTACTTCCTCCTCACCCTCAATCATAAATTTCACGTTGCAGGGGAGCGCATCGTTTTTGGTCATATACTCCAGGGCCTTCACGTGCATGTACATTTGGCCTTTATCATCGCAGGCACCACGGGCGAAGATGGCGCCTTCCGGATGAATTTCGGTCTCTTTGATTACCGGCTCGAAAGGTGGCGAGTTCCAGAGATCTAAAGGATCTGGGGGTTGCACATCGTAATGGCCGTACACCAACACGGTGGGCAGGTTCTTATCGATTATTTTCTCGGCATAGACAACGGGATGACCGGGAGTCTCACATATCTCGGCGGAATCACAACCGGCCTCCAAAAGATTTTTCTTCACCGCTTCAGCGGTTTTTAGCATATCAGGCTTGTGTTTGGAATCGGCACTTACCGATGGAATTTTCAGAAGATCAATGAGTTCGCTTAGAAAACGATCTTTGTTCTCTTCTACGTATGATTTGATGTCTTTCATTATATGAATTTTTGATTGAGATAAAGGTAAAAAATTTTTTTGCGGACTATTTGTGAATTGAAACATTTATGTATATTTGCATCCGCTTACAACAAGTAAGTGCTTTTACAACGAGTCCTAAGTGTTGTAAAATGTAAATGCGGGCGTGGTGGAATTGGTAGACACGCTAGACTTAGGATCTAGTGCCGCGAGGTGTGAGAGTTCGAGTCTCTCCGCCCGCACAGCAAGGGAAAAGCCGACTTTTAGGAGTCGGCTTTTTTTGTTTGGGTAACACAAGGGTAACACATTTTATTAAAACGCCTTACATTAAATTCTTTTTAAACTTTTTTAACATCAAAAGTAGCAGAATGAAATGCGGTCGACGGTGGTCTTCCTGAGCACGAGCTAATTGCGGTCCAAAAAAGAAAGGGAATTCGAACGATGCTGCCAAAGAAGCCCTTAAAAAATTAAAAGAAAAAGAATCTACAGTAGCCATGGTTGGGGATGGGGGAAACGATGAGCCGGCAATAGCCAATAGCACCGTAGGAATAGCCAGCAGGAAGTAATGTTGCCTTGGAAGCGATGGATATTGCATTGATGGCCGACAAGCCGGAAACACTTCCATATGCTATTGGATTGAGTAGAAAATCTGAATCTATTATCAGCCCCATCCGCCTGGAATCCAAATTTACAAAACTTAGCTTTTTCGTAATTTAGGAAAGGATCTTTTTTGGATGGCTATAATAGTTGATAGAAATTTTAATTAGAAGATTCGTTAATTAAGTTTTTTCTAATTTTCTTAAATAAGGATTATTCAAATGGGGGTATCGGGCTGCGTAAGGATAACACCTTTTGGTTACCGGAAGTCCAATGAATTATAACTGAGAGTGTAAAAAATCTGCAGTATCCTTTAAACCTCTGTTCCGTAAAATATCTAAAACTTCAAACTCATTCAGATCAGGGTTTCTTCTGTTTAGCACCATTTCTTTAAAAGCCTCAACTGCTTGTTCCGGATTTAAATCGATTATATCGGTTAAAAAATCATCTGCAGTTTTAGCCGAAAGACCAAATGAAGCAAGATATTCTTTTGGAAAATCCTTTATATTATTAGTTACTATTACGTTAGCATTGGTTTTTATTCCTGCAGCTAAAACATGACAATCTTTAGGATCTGGTAGTGTGAGATTAGGTATTAAGGCTGAGTAATTATTAACCATGGCATCTGGAAAGGCTAAATTTGCTTTCTCAGCTCTTTTGCTGGCAACTGATTCTTCTACTCCCTTTCTTTTCATTACATCTTTCCACTCATCGAATATATGTTCGCTCCATTTCGGGGTATACAAATCATAATAAGCAAACCAGAAAAGCAAATCTCTAATTTCAATTGGATAAATGACGTTTGTGTCCAGAACACATTTAAACCTTACACTATGAATCATACAGACCTAATTCTTCATCAGACTTCATTATATCAATTAGATGTTGCTTCTGGTCCTTCTTCATCTTTCTTTTGTATTTCATAACATCTTCAAACCTAACACGTCTATGTTTACCAACCTTGGTAAATTCAATTTTACCTTCTTCGAGCAATTTCACGAAATGAGGTCTTGAACAACCCAAAATCTCCGCCGCTTTTTGCGTAGTAACTTCTGTAGCCATCGGCACTATCGAAAAAGGTTTACCTTCACTCATTGCCTTCAGAACTTCTCCCAATAATTTTAAAGCTTTTAATGGAATTTTGATCCTTTCCTGGGTTTCTTCAATTTCAATTTCAGGATTTTCCGATTTTAACTGCCGGATTACAGATGCTAAAGCATCATATGACTCAATAGCAATTTTTTGCTCATCTTTTGAAGGACGATTAATATTTTTAAAAGTTTCCATAACCTGATCTGTTTTGCTTCTACAATATTAAACGAAATAAACGAAACAGAATGATAAAAATTGTTAATTATATTAGCTATATCCAAAAACGGATTTACCCAAATTAAGATTATTGAACGACCTGGCGAGATGGCTCTCTCGCTTCGCCTCACTCAAAACATCAATTTGAATTTCGATATTGGGCAGGCGTATAGCCTGTCCCTTTTTTAAACATCCGGGTAAAATGCTGTGGGTATTTGAACCCCAATTCATAAGCGATCTGGCTTATAGATTTATCTGCTTCAAATATCTTTTCTTTAGCTATATCTATTAATTTAAGGTGGATATGATCCATTGCCGATTTACCGGTTTCCTTTTTAATTAAATCGCCAAAATAATTTGGGGAAAGATTTAATTCCTCTGCAAAATACGCTACAGAAGGCAGGCCTATTTGCTTCGGATTTTCAGAATGGAAATATTCATGTAATAATTTTTCAAAATTGGAGAGAATACCCTTATTTAAGTTCTCTCTGGTAATAAACTGCCTGTCATAGAAACGTTCGCAATAGTTCAGCAATAGTTCAATATTATTGGCTACAATCGTTTTACTGTGTTTGTCTATATTTTGATCGAGTTCGTAATCTATTTTTAAAAACAGTTCCTTTACTATTTGTTGTTCTTTTTTAGATAAGTGCAAAGCCTCGTTTAACTCATAGGAAAAAAAGTTATATCTATGGATATTTGCTGCAAGCGGAGTGCCTTTGATGAATTCCGGATCAAATAGTAAGGCAAAGCCTTTTGGATTGTAATCTTTTTGGCTTTTTATTCCCACCACCTGACCGGGACCCATAAATACCAGGGTACCTTCTTCATAATCATAATTATTACGCCCGTATTGGAGCTGCCCGCAGTTTACACCTTTAAGGAATATGGCATAAAAGCCGAAACTGAAATTGCCACTATGTAAAGGTTTCGCTGTGGAACTGTCAAAAGCAGTAATTAAGGGATGCCTGGTGGGTATCGCCTTAAGTTCATTGTACTGGGAGATGCTATCTATCTTAACTAAATCCTTCATATTACAGTATCTGAAATTTCCATACAAATATACCAATCAGATTATTAGTAAATTAGAAGACCAGGTCTAATCAGTAAAAATGGTAAGGATAGCAGTATTCTGTATACAAAGTGTGGCTGTTTATTATTCGATATTTGTATAGATATGGAATATTTATCTTTATTTAGGTATATGTTCAATTCAAAAATTTAGTAATATGATATTAAAAACACATATTAAACCTAAGACATTATCTTCTCCTTTTAAGGGGATTTTATTATTGCTAAGTTTTTTAATTTTTTCCTGCGGGGTTCAACATAATGATGAATTAATTATTGAAAAACAAGGAAGTTTCACCGTTGGAGGTACAGTAAAAAAGAGTCCTGGTACTTTTGACCCGGTGGAACACGGAGCATTTAATCCCGCTAATCAAAGTACCCAGGGGCAAACCCTGCACGGGGATCACGCCACGGTGCTTTTTCAACACCCGGTAAACTCCCGCGAATTACCACTGGTTTTCTGGCACGGATTCGGGCAATCGATGAGAACCTGGCAAACTACTCCCGATGGTAGAGAGGGATTCCAAAGTATTTTTCTTCGGAAACGTTTTCCGGTGTATTTAATCGACCAGCCCCGAAGAGGATTATCTGGAAGAAGTACTGAACCTACCACCATTTCGGCAGGTACCGATGATCAGTTGTGGTTTGGTATCTTCAGATTGGGATTAGGGACCGAATTTTATGAAGATGTACAATTCTCAAAAGATCCTGAAGCTTTAGATCAGTTCTTCCGACAAATGACTCCCGATACCGGGCCCTTGAATATAGAATTAAATATTGATGCGGTTTCTGCTCTATTCAATAAAATCGGTCCTGGCGTGTTGGTGACCCATTCCCACAGTGGTGGGCAAGGCTGGCTCACAGCTCTGGAAAATGACAATATAAAAGCTATCGCATCTTATGAGCCGGGAAGTAATTTTGTATTTCCGGAGGGAGAAGTACCGGAAGCAATACCTTATTTAGGCGGTCAACTCAGTGCACGGGCAGTTCCTATGTCTGATTTCGAAAAGCTTACTGAAATTCCAATTATCATCTATTATGGAGATTATATCCCTGAAGAAGAAACACAGAACCCGGGTAAAGAACAGTGGCGGGCAGCGCTTACTATGGCCAGAAAATGGACTTCTATCGTGAACAAGCACGGGGGAGATGTTACGCTGGTACCACTACCCGAAATCGGAATGAAAGGTAATACGCATTTCCCAATGTCAGATTTAAACAATCAAGAAGTTGCTGAACACTTGTTCGAGTGGCTACAGGAAAAAGCTTTGGACTAAAAACATAATAATCTTAAATAATACATTATGAGACTCATAAAAAAATTCTGTTTAATTGCCGTAATCGGGCTGCTTTCATCGTACTCCTTGATGGCTCAAAATGAAATTTTTCCGAAAGGTGAAAAAGCACCGAACGTTTATCATACCGGAGATGTTTGGCTAAACCACCTGGCTGATGCCGATGAAAACTTCGATTTTAATGTAGTACAGGCAACAATGGCAGCCGGTTCAAAATTGAATTGGCATCTTCATCCAAAGGGTCAACAATTATACATCACAGGCGGAGTTGGCTATTACCAGGAAAAAGGAAAGGAAGTTCAGGTAGTAAAAAAAGGAGAGGTGATAAAATGTGATCCAGAAGTGGAACATTGGCACGCTGCCACCCCCAATACCCCGGTTACTTATATCGCAATAAGTGGAAATGCACCTACCAAATGGACTGATACCATTACCGCGGAAACCTATAATGCTATCAAGGCTCCAGAATTATCAAGTTCGGATATTGAAAAAGAAATCAAAGAACTTTCCAAAAAGAAATGGGATTGGATGGCCGATAAGGATGCCGATAAACTTGAAAACTTATTTCACGAGAAATCCCAGTTTGTTCATATGGGCGGAAGCTGGGGAAAAGACCGTGAGGTTGAGGTTATTCGTAGCGGAGGTATACACTATAAGAAAGCAGATATTCACGAAGTGTCTGCAGATATTATAGGTAATACTGCTATTGTTTCAAGCCGAATCACCCTATTGGCAGTGGTAGGTGGAAATGAAGTAACTAATCCTTTTATAGCGACCGAGGTTTATGTAAAAGAAGGGAATGAATGGAAATTAGCAAACCTTTCTTTTGTAAAACAACTTTCTAGTCCTAATGAAGATTAAAAAAGCAGGGATGAAACTCCCTAAAGTAGTGTTGATATTATTTTTAGCAATATTCTGTATTAGTTCTTATGGCCAGGAAAAAAATGAGGACCAGGATGTTGAAGTCGATGAAATGATTATAAGGATGGCTAAAATTAAAGTATATGCTAACCACAGAGATGAATACATTGCTATTCTTAACGAAGAGGCAGAAGCTTCAATTAAATTGGAACCGGGAGTAATATGTATTTATCCAATGTATCAAAAAGAAAATCCTACTGAGATAAGGTTACTGGAAATCTACGCTAATAAAAAGGCTTATCAATCACATTTAGAAACACCCCATTTTAAATCTTATAAAGAAAAAACGAGAAGTATGATTGATACCCTCGAATTAATTGATATGGAGGCTTTAGATAAAGAAGCAATGCCTCTAATTTTTAGTAAAATTAAAGAATAAGATTAATTCAAATTTCAATCTCAATTAAATATTGAAGTTAATGAACAAGAGTTTAGTTGTCATATTATCATCCCTAATTTTTGCAGTGGAAATGGATTGTGCTAATTCTCAGGAGAAAATATCTTTAGGTTCAGAGAAACCACTTATTGTATACCTGTCTCGAACCCAAAATACAAAAGTGGTAGCCGAGCTAATCCAGAATAAGGTGGGTGGAGAACTGGTAGCCCTTGAAAAAGAAAATCCCTACCCCGAGGATTATCAAAAAATCGTGGATCAGGTAGATCGTGAGAATGAAGAAGGATACCTACCTCCATTAAAAACAAAAATAGAAGATCTTGAAAGTTATGATACGATCTTTATAGGCTTTCCTACCTGGGATATGCAAATGCCACCACCAATGAAATCCTTTTTAACTGAAAATGATATGAGTGGAAAAACCATAATCCCATTTAACACCAATGCCGGATTTGGAGTAGGACAGGGATTTGAACAATTGCGAGAGCTATCTCCTGAAAGTGATATTCTTGAAGGTTTTTCGATAGAAGGCGGCTATGAAAAAAGAGGGGTATTCTTAGCCATTCAGGGAGAACGTGAGGAAGAAGTCTCAGATCAGCTTTATACCTGGTTGCAAAAAATTGGGCTTCTAGAAAGATTATCCAAATAACTATTGAATCTTAAAATTTAAAAAAATGAACTATAATTTTAGAAGTATACTTTTTTGTTTGTTGATAGTAGTGCCTTTCACTATTTCAGCACAATCGGAAAATGAAAAGTTAAATCCTACTGAATATAGTATTGCCAGAATTTCTGCGGCTACTGCTACAGGAGATCTTGAAACTTTAGAAGATGCCTTAAACGAAGGTTTGGATAATGGACTTAGCATCAATAAAATAAAAGAGGAACTTGTTCATCTGTATGCCTATACCGGATTCCCCAGAAGTCTTATGGCCATCAATATGCTAACCGAGGTGTTGGACGATAGAAGGGAAAAGGGAATTGAAGACGTAGTGGGGGAAGCGCCTAAAGATTTAGAAGAAGGCAATAAATATGAAATAGGAAAGGAAGTTTTGGCCGATCTAACCGGAGTAGAAGACCGCCCAACAGCTGGTTATGCTAAGACAGTTCCCATTATTGAAGTCTTTTTAAAGGAACACCTCTTTGCAGATATTTTTAAGCGAGGGGTATTGAGTTATAAAGAGCGGGAAATTGCTACGGTGGCTGCCCTTTTAAGTATGGGGGGTGCGGCACCTATGGCTACAGGTCATATTAAAATTAGTATGAGACACGGAGTGACTGAACCGCAGATACTTCAAATTGTGGAGATGATAGAAAACGAAATTGATAAAGAAACAGGTCTTGAGAGTAGGGACGTTGTAGCAGGATTAATTTCCGGGGAACCTGCTGAAACGAAACCCACAACTGATAACAGTGAAAAAATATATCCACGAGGTGAAAAAATAGAAAATCCTGTATTTACCGGGAATGCGTGGGTTAATTTTTTAGTTACAGCCGATGAGGTAAATAAAAATTCTGTAGGTGTCGTAACCTTTGAACCCGGAGCCAGGACCTTTTGGCACCAGCATCCCAATGGACAGATAATACTTGCCCTTTCGGGAGAAGGATATTATCAGGAAAAGGGGAGTGCAAAAGTAATAATGAAAAAAGGAGATGTAGCAAAATGCCCTGCGGATACACCTCACTGGCACGGCGCTGGTCCGAATGACGAATTTGTGCAAATAGCCATTACCAGTAGGGTTGATGGTCCTACACAATGGGGTGATGAGGTTTTAGATTCCCAGTATAATGAATAAAATGGTCAAGAAAAAAAAGGATTAAATAACCACCATAGGCCAACGAGCTTGTTTTTAGGAACCAACCTTTGTTCATTGAAGTTTTTCCTCTTGAAATAACTTTTTAAAAATTAATCTATATTCCGGAAAAGGTATTCCGGCTTTCTAAACCTGGTTATAGCAAGAATTATATGGAATATATTCATCACTATTATAAATAATTTACTTGATAAGGTATTTAATTTCACATAATTTAAAAAATTTAATAAGTTGTGACTAAAAATAATCGCTTTTAGTATTTAAAACTGTAAAAATGGTAAGTAATTCAGTGATTCGGGTTAATTGGGTCATCCAATAATTAACCAACTTTGTAATATTCATATCTTTTAAAAAGGTAAGAGATTAACGGGAATAGTTTTCTATTTGTTAATTTTAACAAGCTAAAAAGATTATTTTTTATACTTTAATAGCCCTTCAACTAAATATAGATAATTATGGCACAGTTCGATGTAAAGATTAACGGTAAGAAGCATTCGGTAGATGTAGATCCTGAAACTCCATTACTTTGGGTGCTGCGCGATAATTTTAAATTGGTTGGCACAAAATATGGCTGCGGGATTGCACAATGTGGTGCATGTACCGTCCACTTTAACGGTTCTGCTGTACGCTCCTGCCAGGTTCCAATTTCAGCAGTAGAAGATAATGAAATAACAACTATAGAAGGCCTCTCCGAAAACGGAGATCACCCTGTTCAAAAGGCCTGGTTGGAGCACGATGTCCCCCAATGCGGATATTGCCAGGCTGGGCAGATTATGGCAGCTACGGCACTTTTAAAAAATAACCCCAGTCCCAGTGATTCAGAAATTGAAGAGGTAATGAATGGAAATATTTGCCGCTGCGGAACTTATAATCGGATTAAAGCCGCTATCAAATCAGCTTCCCAAACCGTATAATTAAAACCCGAAAAAATGAAGAAAGTAAAAACAGGAATGGGCAGAAGGTCATTCATCAAGAATGTATCACTTGTCGGTGGAGGATTATTGATCGGTTTTAACTGGCTGGCCTGCAAGCAAGCGGCTGAAGAAAACGGTGGAGAAGTGGCTATGCAAATGCCCGATGAGTGGTTTGAACTCAATGGATATTTGAAGATTGGAGATAATGGAATTGTCACTATTTATTCTCCTAACCCCGAGATAGGACAAAATGTAAAAACAGCAATGCCAATGCTTGTTGCAGAAGAACTGGATGTTGACTGGAGCAATGTGATTGTAGAACAAGCACCGCTTAACCTTGATGTTTTTACACGGCAACTTGCCGGAGGTAGCCAATCTATTCGCCAGGGATGGGAGCCGCTAAGAATGGCAGGGGCTACCGCCAAACAAATGTTGTTGAGTGCAGCGGCTAAAGAGTGGGAAGTCCCCGTTTCTGAACTTTCTGTTGATAAAGGAATCATTAGTCATAAAGCTAGCGATAGGTCTATAGGTTATGGAGAAATTGCCAAAGCGGCTACAAAGATTGAAGTACCTAAAGAAATTGAACTGAAAGATAATAGTGATTTTAAAATTATCGGTACTTCCCGAAAAAATGTAGATGCTAAAAAAATAGTAACGGGAAAACCCTTATACGGGTTGGATAGCTATGAAGATGATATGCTTATTGCAATGATAGTTCAACCGCCGGCCTTCGGGATGGAGTTTAAATCCATGGATGCAACTAAAGCAAAAGAAATGCCCGGAATAAAAGATATTTTTACCATAGATACATATCCTGAAGCTATGGAGCGGGAATGGAGTGATGTGGCTGCTTTTTCCAAATTGGTAGTAGTCGTGGGGGAATCAACCTGGCAGGTAATGCAGGCTAAGAAAGCTTTAAATGTGGAATGGGATTTAAAACCTGATTTAACACATCAGGTGCAAATTCTGGAAAAATCTCCTGGAATGGAGGAAACAGGTGGCCTGGAGAATTCCGATATGCATACAGCCCTGATGAACGATGCCGGACCTGCGAAATCAGAAGTAGTTAGAAAAGATGGCGATCCCGAATCGGCTTTTAAGAATGCTGCCCGGGTTATTGAGCGTTCGTATTCCTGCCCATTCCTCGCGCACAATTGTATGGAACCGATGAACTTTTATGCCAATGTCACCGATGAAAAGGCAGAACTATTGGGGCCAATCCAAACCCCTGAGTTTGCTGAGAAAAGTGTAAATAAACGATTAGGATTCGAGCTCGATAAAATAGATGTTCAAATGACCCGAATGGGTGGGGGATTCGGCCGCCGGCTTTATGGTAACTTCCTTGTGGAAGCTGCGGTAATATCACAAAAAATGAAGAAGCCGATAAAATTAGTATATACCCGGGAAGACGATATGGCTAATGGAGTGTATCGTCCCGCTTACAAGGTCTCCTACCGGGCTGCACTTGATGCGAACAATAATATTACCGCGTTTCATGTAAATGCCGGGGGGATTACCGAAAGTCCACTTTTTGCAAATCGTTTTCCGGCAGGAGCAATTGATAATTATTTGGCCGAGAGTTGGACAATAGATTCGAGTATCTCCACAGGAGCTTTCAGGGCACCGCGTTCGAATTTTATTGCCGGGGCAGAACAATCTTTTTTAGATGAACTTGCTGAGGAAGTTGGAAAAGATCCGATCCAGTTTCGTTTGGATATGCTAAAACGAGCGAAAAATGATCCGGTAGGTGAAGAGAATGATTACGATCCGGTGCGATATGCCGGGGTTCTGGAACTTGTCAGGGATAAAGCTGGTTGGAATAATAATAATTCTACTTCAAGTAAAGGTGTAGCTGCCTATTATTGCCATAATTCCTATGTTGCACAAATTTTAGAAATGGATCTAAAAGATAACGAGCCGGTCATCGATAAAGTAACCTGCGCCGTAGACTGTGGTATTGTCGTAAATCCTGATGCCGCCAAAAATATGGTGGAAGGAGGTACTATCGATGGGATTGGACATGCCTTATACAGCGAATTATCATTTAAGGATGGCGCCGTACAACAAAATAATTTTGATTCCTATCGCCTAATTCGACATCGTGAAGCTCCAAAAAAGATCGATGTACATTTTGTGGAAAATGGAATAGATCCAACGGGATTAGGAGAGCCGCCCTTTCCACCGGTGCAGGGAGCTTTGGCAAATGCCCTGTATAAAGCAACCGGAAAGCGAATTTATAAGCAACCGTTTTTACCGGAAATCACCGCGGAAAGCAGAGAGTTAAAAACTTAATTGGTTTAAGCTCTTTATGAAAAAGATTAAATTCAAATATTGGGTAGAGAATGAAGATGAAAAATTCTATGGCCCTGGTCCCAATGAATTGATCAAACGTATTCAAAAAGAAGGATCCCTTTCAAAAGCAGCGGGCCAAATGGATATGTCTTATAAGAAAGCCTGGGATCTGGTTCAAAGATTAAACAAGCATTCTACCGAGCCCTGGGTAATTTTAAAGAAGGGTGGCTCGCACGGCGGCGGAGCGGAAATTACCCCCTATGCTTTAAAGGTTATACGGGAATACGAGAAATTGGAACAGAAGATAAGTGAGCTTCTGGAGCAGGAACAGGATTTACTAAAAACTATTAAGTAACAAGATATGGGGATTTCAGCGGAATTCCCTTAAGTTTAAGAACCGATATATATAGCAATACATATCGATGATGTCACAAAATAAGACCATATACCTCGATTACAACGCAAGCACTCCGGTAGCCCAGGGAGTAGTGGATACTATGCTGCCATATTTCACTGAAAAATTCGGTAATGCCAGAAGTGACCATGTCTTTGGATGGGATAGCCAGGAAGCCGTTGAACATGCCAGGGAGCAAATAAGCGGATTGTTAAACTGCAGATCGACAGCACTAACATTTACTTCAGGGGCTACCGAAGCTGCCAATCTTGCCCTTTTCGGGTTTTGTGAGAAGAATAAGGTAAAAGGTAAGCATATTATTACCTGTGAAACCGAACATAAAGCGGTGCTGGATCCTATACAAGCTTTAGAGAGAAAGGGTTTTGAGGTGACTTATCTTAAGGTGGATCCAGATGGGAATATTGATTTGGAAGATTTGGAAGATGCTATTTCCCCTGAAACAATATTGGTTTGTCTAATGCTGGCAAATAATGAAACCGGACTTATCCATCCTATGGCTGAAATTGAAAATATTGTGCATTCAAAAGGGGCGAAATTAATGAGCGACATAACACAGGCGGTAGGTAAGATACCGGTGGATTTAAAAGAATTGAAATTAGATATGGCCATTTTCTCTTCACATAAGATTTATGGGCCTAAAGGAATCGGTGCGTTGTATGTAAATAAAAGGAATAAAGTAGCAATTGATCCTTATGTTTTTGGGGGCGGCCAGGAAAAAGGATTGCGGCCTGGAACTTTAAATGTTCCCGGAATTGTAGGCTTTGGAAAAGCTGCTGAAATAGCTATTTCGAAAATGGCAGTGGAATCAGAAAGAATGATGAAATTAAAGAATAAACTAGAAGAAGCTCTGGGAAAAATAGATGGAGCTATTATCAATTGTAAGCATTCTAAGCGGCTTCCCAATACCACCAATATTTCTTTTAAAGATATCACCGGAAATATATTGCTAAGAAAATTAAAGCATTTAGCCATTTCACGTGGTTCAGCATGTACTTCCAATCTTGTCAAGCCTTCTCATGTTTTAATGGCTATGGGCTTAAGCGATGAATTGGCTTTATCCTCCATAAGGATTAGCCTGGGAAGGGAAACAAGTGATCAGGATATTGAATTTGCTGTCAATGAGATCGGAAAAGCGGTAAATAGTTTAAAAACTACGTCTGTATGAGAGAACTGGATGTCATAATTTCAAAATATGATTTTCTGCGGGAGAACAGTGTGGAATGCGTTCTGGCTACAGTGGTTCATGTACAGGGTTCCTCGTACAGAAAAGCCGGTGCACGAATGCTGGTTGATGAATATGGAAATATTACCGGGGCAATTAGTGGCGGCTGCCTGGAAGGCGATGCCTTGCGCAAGGCGCTTCACGCCCTGCACAGGCAAAAAAATAAATTGGTAACGTATGACACCAATGATGAAGATGATGCTATTATCGGTGCACAATTGGGATGTAACGGTGTTATTCAGGTATTATTTGAACCTATTGATTATTTGGATGATTTAAACCCGTGCGAACTCTTGAAAAAAGTTACCAAACAAAGTAGTCCTTTGGCAATTGTGGTGCAATTTAACCTGAACAAACAGAAAGAGCAGATCGGAACAAAATTGGTAATTAACAAGGACTTAAAAACTTTTGGACAAAAACCAGAAAAGCAATTATTTAATTATATAGAAGAACAAGCAAGTCTTACACTAAAATATAATCATCCCCATTTTGCTGAATTTCCAAGAGGAGAAGAATCCACCCATATTTTTATTCAAAATTATCAGCCCCCTGTAAAACTGATTATTGTTGGCGCCGGGAATGATGCTCAAATTCTTGCACAACAAGCAGATTTACTGGGTTGGGATGTAATAGTGACCGATGGAAGGCCAACCCACGCAAATAAAGACCGTTTTACCTCCTCCTGCCAGGTGATCGTTTCCAAACCGGAAGAAACCCTACAAAATATTGAAATAGATCATCGCAGCTGCTTTGTGCTGATGAGTCATAATTACAATTATGATTTGGCGGTTTTAAAGTTGCTTTTTAAGGAAAAGCTTATCCCCTACATTGGAATCCTGGGGCCATTAAAAAAATACCAGCGAATGCTCAATGATTTAGAAGAAGAAAATTTTGATTTGATAGATGAAAATTTGAATAAAATATATGCACCGGTGGGATTGGAAATAGGTGCAGAAACCCCTGCAGAAATAGGCCTTTCTATTCTGGCTGAAATTCAAATGGTTTTAACAGGTAAAAGTGCTAAGCCGCTACGAGAGAAAGAGGCGCCCATTCATGACAAAAAGCTTAATCATTTTACAAAGGTTGCGATATGATAGAAAAGACAAAAATTGGAGTTATTGTTTTGGCAGCGGGGGCTTCTAGAAGGCTTGGTTTTCCAAAACAACTGGTGGAATTTAAAGGCAAACCTTTACTACAGCATAGTATGGATGTAGCGGAATTACTTGAATTCGATTGCAGGATGTTAATGTTGGGGTCAAATGCAGAAAAGATTAAAAAGGGACTGGACATTGGGAACTTTACCATTATCATTAATGAAGAATGGGGACTAGGTATGGGCACGAGTATAAGCAAAGGCGTTGCCTCTGCCCTAAACGCTAAAAGTGATCTTGAACATATTTTAATATTACTTTCAGATCAGCCTTTTGTTACCAAAGAAAAAATTCAGGAATTAATTCGGGTGCAGATAGAAAATAAAAAGCCTGCAACTTTTTCCGAATATGACGGGGAGGTCGGGGTGCCTGCAATTTTTTCAAAGGAAACTTTTTCGGATTTAATGATGCTAAAAAAAGACCAGGGCGCTAAAAAACTAATATTAGACGAGAAAATAAGCTTTGAAACCCTAAAATTTGAAGGAGGAAATTTTGACGTGGATACCGCTGAAGATGTGGAACAATTAAAACAGATGGAATGAAGATAAATATTAAATATTTCGGAATGATTGCCGAAACCGCGGGCAAAAATGAAGAAATCCTGGAAGTGGACGAGGGGATTTTTGCCAGGGAGTTGAAAGCCCGGCAAATAAAAACTTACCAGATTGCTGATCCGGAATCTGTACAACTTGCGGTGAACCAAAATTTAAATACTGAAGTTGAACTAAAAGAAGGCGATGAGGTTGCATTTTTACCGCCCTTCGCAGGAGGATGATGAGATACGATAGACAAATAAAGTTGGATGAGGTTGGTTTTTCTGGCCAGGAGAAACTAAAGAATTCGAGCGTTTTAATTGTAGGGGTTGGTGGACTGGGCTGTCCCGCAGCCCAATACCTTGTGGGAGCGGGAGTGGGACGAATTGGTCTTATGGATCACGACCGGGTTTCGCTTTCCAATCTTCACAGACAGGTATTGTTTGATGAAAGCGATGTTGGTAAATCCAAAGCTGTTGTGGGCAAAGAAAAACTTCAAACACTTAATTCCGAAGTTGAAATTGAAGATTACCAGGAAGCCTTGACTATTGATAATGCAGAAACACTTTTTCAGCAATATGATATTATTATGGACGGGACCGATAATTTTGAAACGAAATACCTGATCAATGATGCCTGTATTTTAACGGAAAAACCCTGGATCTACGCTTCAATTTATAAGCATGAGGGGCAACTTTCAGTTTTTAATTATAAAAACGGGCCTTCCTATCGCTGTCTTTTTCCAAAAACTACACAGCAAAATATAAGCTGTGAAGCTACGGGCGTTCTGGGAGTTACCCCCGGAATCCTGGGAATGCTCCAGGCTACCGAGGTTCTTAAAATCATTCTTGAAACCGGTAATGTGCTTTCTGGAAAATTAAAACTGATAAATATCCTTTCAGGAACCGGGGAGGTAATGAATATTCAGCAACGACCGGAGGAGATCGAAAAGATCAGAAACAACGGGATTATCCCGGTGAAAATAGAATGTGAACTTAAGGATAAATCAAAAACCTTCCTTGATATTCGTGAGGTTTTTGAACAACCAAAAGTAGCTTCAGAAAATGTAATTCAAATCCCACTGAGCAAGCTTGATGAGCGTATTTGGGAAATTCCGAAGGAAGAAGAAGTGCTGGTTTTTTGCAAGGAGGGTAAGCGCAGTAAAAAGCTTGTGGATTTACTAAAAGCTGAATACGGCTTTGAAAATTTAAAAAATGTTGAAGGAGGTATAAAAACTATAATTGATGGATAAGAAAAAACCGAAAAAAGTATTTATGCAGGGCGCGATTCCGCCGGAAAAGATTGCCAAATCGATCGCAAATCACCAGTCAAAGACCAATATCGGGGCGCACAGCATTTTCCTGGGACAGGTTCGTGCCGATGAAATTGATTGTAAAACCGTGAGCGCGATAGATTATTCGGCTTATGAGGAAATGGCCGAGCAGGTATTTCACGAAATAAGGGAGGATGCCTTTTCAAAATTCGATATTACCTGCGCCCATATTTACCATAGCCTTGGCGAAGTGAAAACTGGCGAATTATGCCTGTTTGTATTTACTTCCTCAGCACATAGAAAAATTGCTATAGAAGCCTGTAATTATTTTGTCGAAGAAATAAAGGCAAAAGTGCCAATTTTCGGAAAAGAGATTTTCGAAGATCAAACTCATCAATGGAAAGTGAATAAATAAATGGTTGATATTACCCATAAAATAACAACGCTTAGGGAAGCTACTGCAATTGCTGTGGTTAAAACTTCCAGTCAAGAAACGATAAAAAGGCTTCGGGAAAATTCCGTGCCCAAGGGCAATGTTTTTGAAATGGCGAAAGCCGCAGGTTTACTGGGGGTGAAAAAGACTCCTGATTTATTACCCGATTGCCATCCCTTACCCATCGAATATACCGGGATTGATTATGAAATTAACGGCCTGGAGATTCAAATTTCAGTGACAGTAAAAACGATCTATAAAACCGGGGTGGAAGTGGAAGCTATGCACGGGGCAAGTATCGTGGCCCTTACAATCTACGATATGCTGAAACCAATTGATAAGCAGGTAGAGATTGGAACCATAAAGCTTCAGCAGAAAAAAGGTGGAAAATCTTCATTTAAAGTGAATTCCGAAGGACTTACGGCTATAGTGGTGGTTTGTTCGGATACCATTTCAGCCGGAAAAGGAGAAGATAAAGCCGGAAAGGCCATTGTTGCAAAATTAAAAGATTTGGGGATAACTTCTGAGATTCTCATTATTCCTGATGAAGCCCAGCAGATTACATCGGCTTTACTTAAGGCAAATTCAGACCTGGTAATATTTACAGGAGGTACCGGAGTAGGGCCGCGCGATGTGAGCCCGGACACCATATCGCCGCTATTGGATATCAGGCTAAAAGGCGTAGAAGAGCAAATGAGAAATTACGGGCAACAGCGAATGCCGTATGCGATGCTGTCCAGATCGGTGGCAGGAATAAAAGATGGCAAACTGGTTCTGGCCCTGCCTGGGTCAACCAAAGGAGCGAAAGAGTGCATAGATGCGATATTTCCGCACGTGTTGCACGTTTATAAAGTGATAGAAGGAAAAAGACATGACTGAAGCGAAAAAACAAATAGTAGACAATTTTGGAAGACCACATACTTACCTTAGAATTTCACTCACCGACAGGTGTAATTTAAGGTGTTTCTACTGTATGCCTGAGGATGGGGTTGAACTTATCGAGAAACCGAATATTATGAGCCTGGAAGAAATTATTGAGTTATCCAGGACATTTCGGGATCTCGGGGTAGATACCATCCGGCTTACCGGCGGGGAACCATTGGTAAGAAAGAATTTTGGTTACCTCGTTGAGGAACTGGCAAAACTTGGGGTCACCTTAAAAATCACTACCAATGGGATTACTTTGGATAAATACCTGGAGTTGTTTCAAAAGATCGGGCTTCGAAAAATCAATTTAAGCCTGGATACCCTGGATAAGGCCAAATCTGTATTTATCACCAAGCGCGACTATTTTGAACGTGTAATGAGAAACCTGGAAAAATCCCTGGAGATGGATATGGAGGTTAAACTCAACATTGTTTTAATCAAAGGGGTAAACGACAACGAGATTAATGATTTTATTGCGTTTACCAAACATAAGAACCTGACCGTTAAGTTTATTGAATTTATGCCTTTTAAGGGCAATAAATGGGACTGGAGCAAAGGGGTTGGAAAACAGGAAATCCTCGATACCATTTCTGAGCAGTTTGGAACTATTCAGGAACTAAAGAATCCGCGGCATAGTACCTCTTCTAATTTTAAAGTGGATGGACACACCGGAAGTTTTGCCATTGTAAGTACTATTACCAGTCCTTTCTGCGAAGATTGTAACAGGATTCGGGTGACCGCCGATGGAAAAATGATGAATTGCCTTTTTGCCAGTTCTGATACCGATTTGCTGACACCAATGCGAAACGGGGAACCAATGAATGATATAATAATGAACGCCATAAAAACCAAGAAATATTCCCGGGATGGGATGGATGTAAAGATGGACGCCGATCATTATGAGAAAAACAGGTCGATGATTTCAATAGGAGGCTAATGTTACAAATAGAAGAAGCTTTAAAAATTATTCGGAATCAACAAGTTCAGGTTAAAACTGAAACAAGGGAGTTGAGCGATTGCCTGGGGTTTTCACTTTTTAATGAAATCTCAGCCCCTTTCGATATGCCTGCCTTTGACAATTCGGCTATGGATGGTTATGCCCTCTGTGGGATCTCAAAAGAATATAAAATTATAGGGGAAATTGCAGCAGGGGATGAAAGCCAATTCAGGTTAAGTGAAGGGGAAGCGGTACGGATTTTTACCGGGGCAAAAGTTCCCGAAAATACCAGTGCGGTGATGATGCAGGAGAAAACAAAAGTTTCCGGCAATAAACTTTTTATTGAACAGCCTCTAAAGCACGGGCAGAGCATCAGGAAAAAAGGGGAGGAACTGAAAAAGGGTGAGATTGTTTTTCAAAAAGGATACACGATCACCCCGGCAGGAATTGGGATGATAGGCAGTTTGGGAATTGATAAGGTTGAAGTGTTTAAAAAACCAATCATTCATTTGATTACAACCGGAAACGAACTGGTTAAACCCGGAACGCTAAAAAAAGGAGGACAAATTTTTGAATCCAATAGTTATGCATTGGATTCAGCCTGTGAAGATTTTGGCTTTAGTTGTAAGGAGAAAAAGCAAATTCAGGATGATTTTAAAGCTATTAAAAACGGCATAAAAGATTCCCTTAATACTGCTGATATTTTGATTCTTTCCGGTGGCATATCGGTGGGGGATTATGATTTTGTAAAACAGGCATTGGAAGAGAACGGGGTGCAGGAACATTTCTATAAAGTCTTTCAGAAACCGGGTAAACCTCTTTACTTTGGAAGAAAAGAGAATAAATTTGTATTTGCTCTACCGGGCAATCCCGCTTCTTCATTAAGCTGTTTTTATATTTATGTATTGCCATTACTTTATAAGTTGAGCGGATCTGTAAAAAAGGGGTTAGATCGCTTGAATCTTCCTATTGCGAAAGATTATGATAACAAATCTGACCGGCCCTCCTTCTTAAAGGCAAATATTCAGAATGGATTTGTTGAAATATTAGACGGGCAGGGATCTTCTATGATAAAATCTATGGCACTTGGAAATGCTTTGGTTTTTATGGACGCCACTATTTCAGTTAAAAAGGGAGAGGGTGTAGATTGTTATTTAATTTCCTGATATGCCTTTAGAATACCTCCCTTTTGTTTTCTTTTTTATCGCATTATTTTATAGTTCGGTTGGTTTTGGTGGTGGCTCCAGTTACCTGGCAATCCTTAGTCTTGTATTAACCGACTTTTATGAAATACGGTCTACCGCATTAATACTGAATATATTTGTGGTAACTATCGGTACCCTGGTTTTTATTAAAAACAGTGTGCTTAAATTAAAATTAATATGGCCATTTTTTGTGCTGAGTATTCCATTGGCCTACCTGGGGGCGGTAATTAAATTATCGCAAACTACATTTTTTCTAATCCTTGGAGGCGCATTGGTGATGGCAGGTTTTTTTATGATTTTAAAATTTCTGCAAAATAAAATACAGACTCAAGAATTTTCCAATCCTAAAAAAATTATTCTTGGCGGAAGTATAGGCCTACTTTCAGGAATATCCGGGATAGGAGGAGGAATTTTCTTATCTCCAGTTTTAAACCTTTTGAACTGGGCGAATCCCCGCATCATTGCATCGGTAGCTTCTGTTTTTATTCTGGTTAATTCCTTAGCCGGACTTATTGGACTAAATATGGCCGGGACTTTTCAAGTAAATTATAGCCTCATATTTAAATTGATTATTGCTGTAATCTTGGGTGGAAGCCTGGGGTCTTATCTTTCTAATAAAAGATTTAACCTAAAATTTCTAGGGATATTTACTGCTTTTCTTGTAATCTATGTAGGGTTGCGCCTCGTTCTATTTCATGGTTTTGCAATAAAGATTTAGACTTTATAGCACTAAATTATTTGCCTTGGAATTATAATTTTTCGTTAAAAATAATAACCATATTTGCTCATAATAAAATTTTTTAGGGAGGGTTAGAAGACGTTTTAATAAATTCCAGCCCCAAATCTACCATAACTTACCTGCGCCGGATCCTATGCTGTTTTTATAGCGTACGGGAAGTTAAGTGTAAAGTAAAAACAGCATAGGGCGCACCTACTGCTTCATTTTGAAGTATTATTTCCTTTCTGAACTGGAATTTCTTTTCTTAGCTGGCTATTTAATTTCTGGGTCTCATTTTGGCTTCCAATCACCTTATAGGTGAGATAACTAAATGATATCAGTAGGACCAATAAAATACTGAGAAGTAATCCTGCCAGGCTCTTAGGAAGGATATATGCCCTTTCCAATTTTGAAAGTATTAATTCCAGATTTCCAGTTCTCGCATTTTCCTTTTGCTGCTGGACCTCAAGAAAGGAATTCAAATGTTTTTCTAAGACCTCCGTACTCAGCGGCACACTGGTTTTGTGCAATTTATTAGATAGATCTTCAAGGCGCTCCAGGGATGATTTAAAATCAGCCATCTCATCGGCCATCAGTTCCATAATTTCATCCAGTTTTTTCATCCTTCAAACTTTTATAATCACATTCCTATTCCTGTATCCATTACTTTTTTTAAAGCTCCTTTTATAATGTCTTTGGTTATTTTGGAGGCAAGGTTGCTGCTTAATTGCACCGTTTTGTTTAAAACCAAAAGGTTTCTTGGCGCCTCCTTTAATCTTGTAAAACTCTTGTTTTGTGAGATTACCGCAATTAATTTATTACCACTCATGGAACGGTCGATTTCACTGGCCTTAAGATTTACACCATTATATTCCATACGAAACCCCTGAAGCTTATTGGCTTTATTGATTGTTGGAATCACCTCCACCTTGTAAGTTTTCATCTTATTTATATAATCATCCAGGGACTTTGGTTTTGTTTGCAAAACCCGATCATGAATACGCTTTATTTCCTGCCGAAGGCCTTTTAATTCCTGAAGTTTTCCTTGCTGTACTTCCTTAACCCGGGTAAAACCTAATTCTTTTGCGACATTCTCTGCGGCTATTTGACTGCGCTTTCCAATAAAACTGTCATTGTAGGCTTTACCATCAAAGCCAATTCTATTGGTATAGATATGAAGGTGGGTATGCGCTTTATCCCGGTGAACAAATCCTATGGACTGATGGTCTTGCAGTTTCATTTCTTTTAAAAACTTTCGGGCGAGTTCTTCCAGGTCTTTATTGTTTAAATTCTTTCCGTCTTCAATCGTTGGGCTTACTATGAAGCTTAAGGTATTCTTGTTACAGCGCTCATTCTGCGACTGGATAATCTTAAACTCCTCGGCTATCTCAGCGGGAGTATCTCCGGACACATATTCTCTCAGTACAATTTCAGCTTCTTTTCCCTGGTTCCAACCATAGGAGATAGAAACTTTTGTTCCGGCAATGGCGTGTCCTTTCCCAATCATTTTTTAAAGTTTTTTAAATGTTCTCTTATTTCATTGGCCAGACTTTTTACGGTTATGGCCAGCTTTGGATCCCGCTTTTTAAACATATTTCCAATTCGGGAAAAATTGTTTTTATACTGAACCAACATCTGGTATATTTCCAGTTGTTCAGGAGTAATTCGTTCTACAATATTCCTTTGAAAGGCCGCACCTCGGATATATTCTGATAGGGAAATTCCTGCTCTGGCCGCTCTTCTTTTAAGCAGCTTTTTCTCGTAGATCGAGCAGCGAACCTGGATGTATTCCCTTTTCATATTTTCTTTAAAATCTTTGCAACCATCGGGCGCAAAGCAAGATTGTCATTACAATGACACATCTTGCTTTGCTGCTCCTTATTGAAATTTCACGTAACTATTATTATTCTCCCTTTCTTCAGGGAGGTAAGGATTATTTGATCAGCGGTAATTTTACCAACTTCTCGTTTTATTTATTTTTTAGTTAAGGTTGCGGAGGTAAGCCAAAAAAGGTTTAATAAAACAGATACTTTACAATTGCCAGATCAGAAGTTCTAATTTTCCTCCCTCAAGATTTTTTGGCTTACTTCCAAATCCCATTTCCTGGACGAACCTCTTTTTTCTAAGCTGCAGCTTTTGCGCAAGCGTGGGAAATGTGGTGAGGACTTTTTAGTACTAATCATTCTCGCCAACTCTTCCCTTCCCATTTAATGATATTAAACATTTCCGGTAACCGGTCTCCAATATGATTTCCATAGCGGGCAGTAATCGCCGATGGGTTTTCATTGGTAGTCACAAAAGTTTTTAATTTCCTGCGGTGCCTTTCAAAGAGTAATTTTCCAATGATCTCTTCCCGGTTATAGGCCTTATCTTCTTTACCCAAATCATCCAGATACAATTTTCCGTGGTAATAGTTTCCCAGTTTAAAATTGCTGGTTTTATCCCTCTGTGATTCATAATACCTAGTAAGCAAATGAACCGTTGAAATGCGTGGGAACCAAAGCTGGGTGCTTCGGGTATGCTCCAGGATTATTCTTCCAATGTTATGGATAGCATCAAAAAGTGTCGTTTTCCCCACGCCATAATCTCCATAAACCAACAGGCCTTTTTCAAGTGTCGCCTTGTTTTTAATAATCCCAAATTCATTAAAATCGGGCTGCAGTAAAAAATAACGAAAAATGCTAAAGATGATTTGATGGTTTTCATCCGTTATTAGAAACCCAGGATAATGCTTACGAAATAACTTCCAGAAAACATGTTTGCTGATCTGGGCCTGGTTTGGATTGCCTTCCCTTTTTTGGGCATTAAGCTTTGACGAAATGAATGGAGATTCCGAGCTAGTCATAATTTTGAACTTTATGCTGAACTTGGAGGTCCATGGTTTTTATTTTCACCGGCTTTTTCCCCTGGGCGATGAGTGATCCAATTTTTTCCCGGAGTTTACGAGTGCTTAGTATAATTCCTTTCCAGAATTCGTCGGAACCATTCAACAGCTCATAGGCCAGTTGTAGTTGTTCTTGTGAAACCCCATCTTTCTCCATCATCAGCCGAATCGGCTCGAAACACTCCTTAAAACTCGCCTTTTCTGTTTTTTTTGTTGGCGCACCTTTATTTTTTAAGTTTTCTAAAAAAAGTTTTTGAAATTTAAGAGCCCAATCAAGATAGCCCAGGTAGTTTTCTGGAATTTCAGATCTATTCACTTTTAAAAATTCCTTTTTAAAGAAAGTTTTAAGGTTTAATAGGTTTATTTGTTTATGGTTTAATTGTTTATCTATACTAGCAATGCTTTGGACTTGCTTTGTACACTGCCCAGACAAGGCTTTGTCCAATGCTTTGGGTGGTGCTTTGGTATTTTTTACTAAAGCAATGACATTGGCAGTGTACTGGTTCTTGCTTTTCTGAATCCATTCTATAAATTTCCATGCTACAAGGTCCTCAAGGGCCCGAATATAAGTTTTATAGTTCCGGATGCCCAGGGCTTCCATAGCCAGATCGGTTGGAAATCCAAATGTTTCCTTCCATCCCAGTCTATTGCAGCGTTCAATGGCAAAAAAGTAAATAGCGGTATGGATCGGTTTAACTTTGTTAGAATGGTTAAAACTAAAATCGAACCATGCCCTTGAAAATTCATAACCATTCATAGCTTAAGCTTTTTGATTTCCGAGTAGCCATGCATTGAGTTTACTCCTCTCAAAATAGATAAACTTCCCTCTGGGTTTAGAATGGGGAATTAGTTCCTTAGAGGTGAGCTTGTACATATAGCTTCTGGAAATCCCGGAATACAGGCAGGCTTCATCAAAGGTTAATACCTCCTTGGTGGCACCGAGCATTTGTTCAATGCGCAGTAATCGATCTTCTAATTCTAAATTATTCATAGGTTCTATTATTTTACAAAAACAACACTGCAGTTGTCTTCTGGTTATAGAAACAAATGACTAATTAAAATCCTTGTAAATCAATATGGTAACAGGTAATCAAGTGGTAATTACCTATAAGATGGCTTTGAAAATACTGGAGATTTCTTTAAGATAAGAGGATTTGTTATTTCGCCAGTCGGAAATATTCTTGCTGGATAAGTGTTGCTCGGTTCCTGCGGTGTTTTTAAGAATGAAATAATGCTCAACAAACAGAATCATTTGATGATTATCCAGGTTTTCAAAACCGATTAATAAATGGCTTAAAAATTCTAATAATGTTTGTCGGTTTACTTGCTTTGGTCTTTTAGGAGATAGATCTTGCCATTTTAATCGACTCCTCGCTGGCACGGGTTCCATTAAAATTAAAGATTGGAAGCTTTGGTAATCGCCGGTGAGATATTTCCTGGAGAACGCTTTAAAGACAGCATTGGTTTGACCAAGTGTTAGTGGGATAGGCTTCAGGTTTAACTGCTTAATTTTTGCTATTTCAGGATTATTTACGGTATATACTTCCAGAGTATCAGACCTTTTCCTAATTCTCTTTCTGGTGAGAATAAAATAAATTGCTGAAATACAGAACAAAGCGGATAGCAGGTAAATAACAGTAAAACTGAACTTAAACCACAGAGAATAAGGGGTGATCCAGATATAAAAAAGAAGTCCGGTCAATAAGATAAGACAACACGTAAAAAAGATTTGCCCAAGTTGGGAATCTGTTTCCCTAAGCAGGTAGTTATAAAAATCCAGGAGTTTTGCCCTTAACCGAAGAGTAAAAACTGCGAACCGTTCCAAAAACATATTATAAAGCTTGCTATTCTCTACTTAAAGATAACGAAAAGAAAGTATAAGTTTCTTTGATAGATCTTATACTTGAGCCTAATGAGAGTGTTGGATATTTGAGAATATTATTTTTTTTATGTTTTCGAAGAAATCCATAGCCTAATTTAGGGTATTTTGAGCTTCCTTATATGCGAATTAAATGTCAATGTAATTTTGAATCAATTCCCCACGTCACTATTGGAAAATTTTAAAATTTCGTGCAAAGCCTCATCTGAACTTTTATGAATGAAATTCCTTTGGTATCCAATTGTGGTCTGAAGACTACTATGTCGATATAGCTTTTGTAACATTTGAGGAGAAACTTTATCTCCGGCAATATTGCCAAAGGAATGTCTCGCAATGTGATTGGTTATTTTCTTATTAATTCCTGCAAGTTTTGCAATATCCTTTAGATTTGAATTATGTTTTTTTATAGCTCCCTTTATTAAACTATATTTTTCTTTGGTTTCTACATCTCCGACTTTTTTCAATTCGGGAAAAATAAAATCTGAATGCGACTTTTTATCATTCCGGTAAAAATCCAGAATTTCAATTGCTTTTCCTGGTAATTTTAATGAATCAAGTTTGGAATTTTTCTTCATTCTATAAAATAATCGATCCTCTATGATATCGTTCCATCTTAGATGAAGAAGATCGGTGATTCTAATTCCTGCTAAATAGAAGGAGAATAAAAAAATGTTTCTTGAATGCCATAACGAAGAATGCTTCTTTAAACTTACTTGTTCAATTTTTAGAATTTCCTGCTCAGTTAAACCAATTTTTAATGAATCCGGATATTTAATAAGTATTTTATCCCTTCCAAAAGGATAAAAATTTCGGTCAATTATCCCTTTTCTGATTGCACGGTTATATAATAACCTTATAAACACGTAGGAGTTCATAACAGTCCTTTCTGAATTATTCTTTTCATTAATAAGGTAAACTTTAAAACGTTTTAGGAAATTCTCATCAATTTCCTGAAAGAGGATGTCTCGTCCTTTAGTGAAGTCTTTGATGATTTTTGCTTTAGACCGGTCTGAAATAGCTCGATTAAATTTTTTTGATCTTTCCAAATCAGCAATATGTTCATCAGCAAAGTCAAAGAAAGAAATAGTTTTCCTGGATTGCTTTATTTTATCCATAATTTGCTTTGCTGATAACTGCCTCTTATTGCGTTCTGCCTCATAAATAATATCATCTATCTGATCATACTTTTTACGAATTAGACGATTTAAATGTTGATATTTAGGGTGGGACTTTTTTACTTTCTCAGCTTGCTCATCCCAATCGTCTGGATCGAGGTTATAACCTAAATGATAATAGCTGCGTTTCCGAAATGAAGTTACTCTTATGGCAAGCCGGAAAATTTTTTCATTTTCATCAATCTTTTTCGGGTGTAATATTACTTTAATATGAGCCATAATTCTTAGTTTAAGAATACTAAGATAATTATTCTGGGTAACACATAGGTAACACATTTACTGAATTTAAATGATATTATATGTATCTGTAAAATATGTAAATATTCTGATTATCAATCAAATAACATTATTTGTTTTTATTTGATATCCCCTCTAAAGGAACTTAGGATCTAGTGCCGCGAGGTGTGAGAGTTCGAGTCTCTCCGCCCGCACGAAAAGCTTCTCAGCAATGAGGAGCTTTTTTTATTTCTGGTAATTCAAAAAAAACACTCATAGTGGGGAGAGGAGAAGTTATTCCCAATTTGAATACGAAGGGCCCGCACAGAAAAAAAGCCGACTTTAAAGAGTCGGCTTTTTTGTTTGAGTAACACATTAAGGGTAATCATGGCCGTTGGTCCTACTGCATTCGGAACAAAAATGATTTGATGTTATTCATATCTGGAAAATTTTAATGACTGTGCCCACCGTCTCCTTTGTTCATCTCTCCTATTAAATAATAAGCATTATTGTAGGCAAACCTGGTATCTTCAGGTAGATTTTCTAAAAGCTTAATTTCAATCCATCCATTTTCTAGCGTGCCGGGAATTACTTCCACGGGTTTAAAGCTCCAGGCATCCCCTTCCTCTTCAACTGAGAACACGTAGAATTGATCTCCATCTTTTGCAAGTGCAGCTTCTGGAAGAGCGATGCTACGCTTATCGTCAACTGCAATTTTTCCGCGGACGTACATTCCCGGAACTAAGTTTCCGGGGCGATTTTTAATTTCCGCATGTACGTGCAAAGCTTTGGGATCCTGTTCAAAATTCTGGCTGATGGAAATAATTTTTGCCGTTAGCTCCGTTCCGGGTAAAGATTCTACTGAAAATTTAACCGCCTGACCCTTTTCTACTTTAGCCACATCTTTTTCAAACACCAACAGGTCTACATGCACATGTTCTGTATTAATAATCTCAAACATATTGGTTTGCGCCTGTACGAATTGACCGGTTTTTATATTGACTGCCTGTACCGCCCCTTCAATGGGGCTTAAGATTGGAATTTGCCGTTGTATGTTGCCGTTTTTGATCTTTGCAGGCTTAATGTTCAGCTGCCTTAGTTGAGCTTCCAAACCAGAAACCTGCCCTTTAAGGCTTTGAAATTCTGCTTCTGCTCTTTGAAAAGTTTCCCCTGAGCCAACACCGGCCTCATACAATTTTTGCTGTCTCTGGAATTCTTTCCCCTGAAAGTTCATTTGGTTTACCGCATTAATAAAATCGGTCTGGATCTTTATAATATCTGGATGTTCTATAGAAGCCAAAACACTTCCTTCTTTTACCCGCTCTCCTTCAATTACCCTAATGTTTGCTACGTTTCCACCAATTACCGGGGTGATCGTGGCTTCGTTTTGGGGTGGTACTTCCAGCTCACCGTTAGCCTCTACAAAGCCTGTCATTAATCTGCTGCTTAGGGTATCTATCTTTATATCCAGAGCGTTGTACTGCTGTTGCGATAGCATCACTTCTTTTTCCGGCTTAGCGGTATTGGTTTCTATAGTTTCCTGCCCGGTTTCTGCGGGTTTCTTGTCCTCGCCACAAGAAGCAAATAGGAGTAGGATGAATAGCAATGATATATTTATTAGTTTCATGATATCTTTATTTGTTTTTAAGGTAAAATTGTACTTCTGCAATTGAGAGTTGGTAGTTTTCATAGGCTTCCAGGGCTTTTAGTTCAGATTGGACGGCATTGTCTAAATTTTGGATAAAAGCTACATATTCAATAGCTCCTTCGTTAAAAGCTAACAGAGATCCTTGCCGCTGTTCCTCAACCAGGGCTAGTACTTCATCCCGATAAAACTCCCAGGAAATTTTCCATTTTTTGTAATTCTCCATCATTACTGAAAATTCCGTTTGTACCTTCTCTTTTGCAAATGCTGCCGACTCCTCTGCAATTTTCTTCTCGATTCTGGCCGCTTTTACCTCGGCACGTTCTGAACCGGAAAGAAGGGGAATGCTTATTCCTGCCTGGTAGTTGTAAAATCCACTGGCGCCATCGATTTTCTGAAGCCCGTACTGCAAATTAAATTCCGGTAGGAAATCTGCTTTTTCTACGGAAATTCGTGCATTGGCAACGGCGACTTTCTGCTGGGCCATTTGAATTAAAGGATGTTCAGGCGGAATCTGGAGTTCTTCTGCAGGAAAAAAACCTGCTTCAAACTCATCAGGAACGCCGTAATTAGCATCATCTCCAAGCCATAAATTAAGTTTCTGAAGAGCAGTGATATAATCCCTTTGAGCCTGTTGTTTTTCAATTTCTATCTCACTAATCCTATTTTGCGTGCTAAGTTTTTCCAGGCGCGAAATAGCTTCTACTTCATATCGAAGTTCCACCGCTTTTTCCCATCTTGTGTAGAGCGAATCAAGGCGTTGAAATAGTTGATATTTTTGTTTGGCTGAAAAGGCCGCTATCCAGGCTTTTTTCACTTCACGGCTCACTTGTAATTGGGAAAGCTCATAAGATTCTGCAGCCCGGCTAATTCGCTCTCTGGCTAATTTTTTCTTCGGAAGAATGCCAAAGACATCGATATTCTGTTGTTGAAACCCGGCAGTGGTATAAATTCCTCCAGAATCCCCAATTTCCTCACCTCCGGTAAAAATCTGGGTTTGCCCCAGGTCCCAGGCCGAACTCTTAAAAGCCCGCTGCCTGTCTATCTCCCTGTTTTCATTTTTCAAAAGCGGATAATTTTGCAATGCCAATTCCACAGCTTTTTCACGGGAAATTTCAGGATTTAAATTACCTTCTTCCTGGGCTTGTAAAGTGGATGGTGTCGATAGCAACAGTGCCGTAACAGTTACTGCTAAAACCAGCTTCTTATTGTCGTTAAGCTTTGTCTTTCTACTTTCAACCCATCTGTAGAGAATTGGCAGAATGAACAAAGTCAATAGTGTGGAAGTGATTAAACCTCCAATAACGACAGTAGCCAAGGGTCTTTGAACTTCAGCTCCCGAAGAACTGGAAATCGCCATAGGCAGGAAGCCTAAAATATCCGTTAGAGCAGTTAAAAGAATTGGTCTTATTCGTCTTTTGGTACCCAACATTATCCGGTCATTCAAATTCGCGACTCCTTCTTCTTTCAGTTCATTAAAAGCGCTAATGAGCACCAACCCGTTTAATACGGCTACTCCAAACAGCACTATAAATCCTACCCCTGCAGATATACTAAATGGCATATCCCGAAGCCACAGGGAGAAAACACCTCCAATGGCCGCCAGGGGGATGGCGATGTAGATCATTGTTGTTTGTTGAAAAGATTTTAGAGCAAAATAGATAAGAATAAAAATAAGTAGCAGCGCTATTGGCACCACAATTTGTAATCTCTTGCTTGCTCTTTCAAAATTTTCAAATGCTCCGCCGTATCTTATATAATAACCGGGTGGCAAATCGAACTCGGCATCCAGTTTTTCCTGTATATCTTCCACGACAGATTTAACATCCCGGTTCCTAATATTCACCCCAACATAAGTACGCCTGTTGGTATTATCCCGGCTAATCTGCATCGGTCCCGGTTGATAGCTGATGTTCGCTACTTCTTTTAAAGGGATTTGAGCTCCAGATGGTAAAGTGACATATAGATTCCTTATATTTTCTATGCTGGCACGATCTTCCTCCTGAAGTCTTACCACCAGGTCAAAGCGTTTTTCGCCCTGGAATATCACCCCTGCCTGTCCTCCTGCAAAAGCAGATTGAACTAAGGTATTAAGATCCTTAATTTGCAGCCCATATTGGGCGGTCTTATTCCTGTTGTAATTAATGGTGATTTGTGGCAATCCTGCTGTTGCCTCAACTTTCATGTCTGCAACTCCTTCCACAGTTCCAATAATAGCACCCATTTCCTGAGCCTTACTCGCCAAAAGATCGAGATCTTCTCCATATAATTTAACCGCTATATCTTCCCGAACCCCGGTGAGCAACTCGTTAAACCGCATTTCTACAGGCTGGGTGAATTCATAGCTCACTCCGGGAATGATTTCAATGGTTTCCTTAATTTTTGCAATAAGCTCATCCTTTGTCTCTGCTGAAGTCCATTCAGATTTATCTTTAAGAATAATAAAACTGTCGCCAATGTCCATAGGCATAGGATCTGTAGGTACATCAGAAACTCCGAAGCGTGTTACAACCTGCTCGATCTCGGGATACTCTGCCAGTAATAATTTTTCGATTTTGGTAGAAGTCTCTATCCCTTCATCCAGGGAGCTTCCGGGTTGTAAAATGATGTGAAAAGCGATATCTCCTTCGTCCAGCTGCGGAATGAATTCTCCGCCCATCCTGGTAAACATAAAAACCGCCAGGGCAAAGAACCCCACTGCCAGACCAATAATCAATTTTCCCTTTTTTAAGGATTTATTCAGTAGCGGCTCATATTTATTCTGAAGCCAGATAATAACTTTATCTCCAAAAGATCTTTTTGTGTTTTTGGGCTCTTTTAGAAAAAGTGCTGAGATCATGGGCACGTAGGTGAGACAAAGGATCATTGCTCCCAACATTGCGAAAATAAAGGTAAGGGCCATTGGTTTGAACATTTTGCCTTCCACACCTTCCAGGAATAAAATTGGCAGGAACACGATCAGGATGATTAGTTGCCCAAAAAAGGCAGAATTCATCATCTTTTTTGATGATGATGCTGCAATCTCATTTTTTTCAGAATTAGAAAGCTCGTTTCTTTTCTTCATCCGTTGGGTGATCATAAATACCGTGCTTTCAACGATTATTACTGCCCCATCCACTATAATTCCAAAATCAATTGCGCCCAGGCTCATAAGGTTGGCCCATACGTCAAAGGCATTCATAAGGATGAAAGCAAAAAGCAGAGAAAGCGGAATAGTGGATGCAACTATAAGTCCACCGCGCCAGTTTCCAAGTAAAATTACCAGAACGAAAATCACAATCAATCCTCCCTCAAGTAAGTTCGTGGTAACGGTGGAAGTCGTATCACTTATAAGTTCACTCCGGTCAAGAAAAGGTTGAATGGATACCCCTTCCGGAAGGGATTTTTGAATCTGGACGATGCGCTCCTTTACATTATCGATCACCTCGTTAGAATTGGCTCCTTTCAGCATCATCACCATTCCGCCGACAGCCTCGCCCTGTCCATTTTTGGTAAGGGCCCCATATCTCACGGCACTTCCTATTTTAACCTCTGCAACATCCGCAATTTTAATGGGAACTCCGCCGCGATTCGCCACGACAATCTTTTTAAGGTCTTCTACACTGCGCGCCAAACCTTCCCCTCGAATGAAATTGGCCTGGTGATTTTTTTCAATGTAAGCACCCCCGGTATTTTGATTATTATTCTCGAGGGCAGTAAAAATATCGGAAACCGTAAGGCCGATGGCATTCAATTCTTCGGGATCTACAGCAACTTCAAACTGTTTAATTTTTCCTCCCACGCCGTTCACCTCCACGACTCCAGGCACCATTGCCATTTGTCTTCGTACAATCCAGTCCTGAATTGTTCGAAGTTCTGTAGGAGAATATTTATCTTTAAACTCGTCTTCGACTTCAAGGGTATATTGGTAAATCTCTCCCAGACCCGTGGAAATTGGTCCCATTGAGGGTTGACCAAAACCTTCGGGGATTTCCTCTTTTACGGCATCTAACTTTTCAGCTACCAGCTGCCGGGGGAGGTAAGTACCCATATCGTCTTCAAAAACTATGGTGACCACAGAAAGTCCAAATCGGGAAACAGATCTAATTTCAATTACTCCCGGCAAATTACTCATTGCAATTTCCACAGGATAGGTCACAAATTGTTCAATATCTTCGGTTCCGAGGTTAGGAGCCTGGGTGATCACCTGCACCTGGTTATTGGTAATGTCGGGCTGGGCATCTACGGGAACCTGTAACATGCTCCAAATTCCGGTACCGATCAGTACTACGGTAAGCAGCCCAATAATAAATTTATTATTGATCGAAAAATCAATGATTTTGTTAATCATATAAAATGGAATTTAATTCAATTAAAAATGTGATTGATCACGGAATGATCAATAGTAGAAGGATATAAGTATCCTGTAAATTGAATTAAATACGCGGAGGTTGGAAATGAGTATTGGGAATTTCTTCGCCCAATCTTTCTCCTTTTTGTACAATTAGGGTAGAAACAGCAGGTTCTATGACTTCAAATTTAGCGGTGCTGAATTGAACCACGTGCACATGACAGCAGTGGCAAATACAAAAAGGAGGACATACATCCTGTCCATCACTTTCCCGGTGATCCTGGTTTGAATCCAGAACTACTGAAACATTTTCCTGATCCTCATAAACCACGGCATCATCACAGGGAAGGAAGTTGAGCCCCAGGAAATAAAAAGATAATATGATCGTCAGAAATTTCATGTGGCACAAAAGTATAAAATTATTGCTGGACCGAAAGTGCAAAACCAGGGATTCTAATTTTTCTTTTAGCTGTACTTTCTTTTCTGTAAAAAATTTCTTCGGAAGCACAGAGTTTGCAAACTCAATGCCTCCAACCTATAGTGGTGAATTGCTTTCAGAATTATTTTTTTATTGCCGGAAATTAAAAAAAAACAAGCTGACTGAACAGAAACATCTCTGTAGGTAAATTGAAACAGCCGGAAGAACACAAGATTAGAGTTTTTCTACTATCTTTTCTTTTTATAAAAACCATAAGATGAAAAAACTGATCGCTTTATTGCTCCTCGCGGTAGCGCCGGTAATGGCCCAGACCCCGGAAGAACGATTAGTCGAATTGGGTATAGCACTGCCGGAAGTAAGGCAGCCTTCGGCAACTTTTGTGAAATGGAGACAGGTGGGGAATCTGCTTTACCTGGCCGGGGAAGGCAGTCCTGAAAAAGGCACTTTAGGAAAAGACCTTAGCACCCAGGAAGGGCGTGAGGCAGCCCGAAATACGGGCATTAGGATTCTGGCTACGCTCAAAGCGGCCACGGGAGACCTGGGGCGTATCAAACAATTCGTTAAGGTGAGGGGCATGGTGAATTCTGCGCCCGATTTTTATGAACAGCCACAGGTGATCAATGGTTTTTCTGATTTGATGGTTGAGGTTTTCGGGGAACGTGGAAAACATGCGCGGGCCGCTGTAGGTCATGTGAGTCTGCCTTCGAATATAGCCGTAGAGATCGAGGTAGTAGTGGAGCTTGAGGACTGATTAAACTATTTCTTAAAACCTGGTCCGATAGCCGACGGGAATGGTTCAGCATTCCCTTTAACTAAGAGAAAAAGTGGACGCCATCAAAAAAAATAATTGTTTACATTTGAATTAAACCCAAATCTATGAAGCAAGTTTTTCTGCTTTTAATTTTAATATTCTTTATTTCCTGTGAGGACGAGGAAAAAAATCAATCTTCACAAGAAACCCAAAAGATAGAGGAGATTATTGAAAAGACTATTGAGACTGCCGGAGGTGAAAATTATACCAGGGCTACTATCACCTTTAATTTCAGGGACCGCACCTATAAAAGTATGCGGCGTGGAATGGAATTTTCCCTGGAAAGACAGTTTGCAGAGGCTTCAGATAGCATTCGGGATGTGGTGAGTAATAGCGGCTTCCACCGGTATGTTAATGATAGTATTCGCGTTATTCCCGATTCCCTTGTTGCCCGGTTTAATAAAGAAATTAAAACGGTAAACTATTTTGCACACCTGCCTTATGGCTTAGATCATCGTGGGCTGGTAAAAGAATTGGTGGGAGAGGCCCAAATAAAGGGAGAGCCTTATTTTCAGCTAAAGATGCTTTTTGGGCAGGGTGCCTCAGGAGTTGTAGGGCACGATGAATTTATATACTGGATTCATAAAGAAGATTTCACCCTGGACTACCTGGCATATAAATTTGTGGAGGACGAAGATGGGATTAGGTTCAGGGCGGCATATAACCCGAGAAGCATTAAGGGAATAAGATTCGTCGATTATAAAAACTATACCTATCATGATCCTGATACTAAACTTTCAGAGCTTGACGAACTCTATGAAGCAGACCAATTGGAGCTGCTTTCCACCATTGAAACCGAAATCCTGGAGGTGGAGCTAAGAGAGTAGAAGGTTCATTCATTCCTGCTTTTCTAAATGTTCAAACTAAGGAGCTAAGCTAAAGCCGAAAGCGCTTGATGAGATCCCAATCCATCCCGATAGCTATCGGGTTTGACGTTTCTTCCATGGCCGTCATCCTGAACTTGATTCAGGATCCCATCTGAGTGAGGTTAGTTTGTTCGGTCTCTCTGGAATTAAGTGAGGCTCAATTTAGCAACCATTACTGAATGGGATACCGGGTCAGGCCCGGTATGACGATGAAACAATTTTGATGAGATACCGGGTCAAGCCCGGCATGACGTTTCCTCCATGGCCGTCATCCTGAACTTGATTCAGGATCTGATCTGAGTGAGGTTAGTATGTTCGGTCTCTCTGGAATTAAGTGAGGCTCAATTTAGCAACCATTACTGAATGGGATACCGGGTCAGGCCCGGTATGACGATGAAACAATTTTGATGAGATACCGGGTCAAGCCCGGCATGACGTTTCCTCCATGGTCGTCATCCTGAACTTGATTCAGGATCTCATCAGAGTGAGACAAATGGTACCCTTAATTCCGAAGCCCATCATCCTGAACTTGATTCAGGATCACATCAGAGTGAGGCAAGAAGTGCCATTCATTCTACAAGAAAAGACTAAATTCAATATTGTCAGTAGGATGAGATGCCGGATCCAGTCCGGCATGACGATGAAACAATCTTTATGAGATGCCGGGTCGTCCCGAGAGCTATCGGGAGGCATATCGGTTCCTCCATGGTCGTCATCCTGAACTTGATTCAGGGTCTCATCAGAGGGAGCCAAATGGTTCCCTTAATTCCGAAGCCCGTCATCCTGAACTTGATTCAGGATCCCATCTGAGTGAGGCAAGAAGTGCCATTCATTCTACAAAAAAAGACTAAATTCAATATTCTCAGTAGGATGAGATACCGGGTCAAGCCCGGTATGACGATTAAAAAAGATGGATGAGATGCCGGGTCATCCCGCTAACTATCGTAGTAGTGAAAAAATCTCTCATTAATGCCTATGAGCTTTTTCCAGCTCACAGGTTTCGCTATCCAGTTCGGTTTCTATGGTGTAGTGTTCAAAGGCATAAACTTTCAGAATCTCTTTCACCTGCTTTTTAACCTCCAGTATTTCTGAAAATTCACTGATCTCCCGTAATTTCAGGTGGGCGGTAAATACATGGTGTTCCCCTTCCAGCGACCAGATATGGGTATGATGCAGGGAGGCCACTTTTTCTACTTCCAGGATGCTGTTTTCAATTTCTTCCAGGTTCAGGTCTTTTGGTACTCCCTGTAGAAAGATGAACAAAGTTTCTTTGAGCCGTTTGAAAACATTCCACAAAATATAAAGGGTGATAAGCAGGGAGAGGGCGGGATCCAGGTAAAGAATTTCTTTGAAGCTCAGGATCACAGCTACCACCAGCACGGCAAACCAGCCCAATACATCTTCCAGCAGGTGCCAGGAGACCACCTTTTCGTTGAGGCTCTTTCCGCCGCTGAGTTTGTAGGCTGCATAACCGTTCACCGCAACCCCTATTAAGGCAAAAATGATCATTCCTGTGGCATCGGAGGCTTCAGGTTCAATGAGCCGCCCTACAGCTTCAGAAATCACATATACAGAGCCAATGATAAGGACAAGACTGTTGATGAGGGCACCCAAAAGTGAAAACCGGCGATACCCAAAAGAAAATTTTGAATTCGATTTTTCCTTACTCTTATTATCCAGGTACCAGGCCGAACCCAAAGAAAGACTGTCTCCCAAGTCGTGCACCGCATCCGACATTATTGCCACGCTGTTTACATACCAACCCCCGATAAACTCCAGGATGGTGAAACCCAGATTCAGAAAAAATGCCAGCTTAAGATTCTTTCCCGTGCTGCTGTGCGAATGATCATGACCCATATCCTGATTTTGCTCCCGGAAAGATACTAAGAAATTTTCAGGAGCAAAATGAAGGAATAATATTCGCTAATACTTTTAATTCTGGGTGCGGGTGGTTACCTGAGGTCCAATTCCGCTTAATTCCTGGTCGTAAATCCAGATCTCGGTTTGTGCCCCGTTGAGGAGGTCCATCCAGCCTTTGTAGAAGCTTTCATAACTGCCTTGTCCGTGCTCTTTTTCATATTTTTCTTTCCATTTATGATCCACTCCCAGGGTAGCGAAATCATCGAAGAAATACACCAGGGAAAGGTCGCGCCCATCTTTGGTGGCTGCAAATTCATTCGTATAGATCCCCAGGGGAGTTTCCGGGTATTGATTCTTAAAGACTGCCGATATTTTTTCCACATGGTCCATCGCTGCCTCGTAGGTCCCGGCTTTAAAATCATAAGTAGTGACATCGAGTTTAGACATTTCAAAATTCTGCGGGAAATGGGAGTTCCCGGTATCAAATCGCCAGTAAGTTATATCCTGCTCGTCTTTCATATAAGGCACCACGTTCTCATACCAGTCTTTGTCGTGCGCCTCCCGGTTGTCATAGGTGGCATTATCCAGGGCACTCCAGGGCATCGGGCCCATTACGGCCATCATTTTTTCGGCATTGGGGCCATTCATTACCTGAAAAATACGTACGCCCATGGCACCTTCAGCGTGATATTCATTATTATGCGCTTTTAAGCCTTCCCTGAATTTGAAAAAATCTGCGGGTTCCGGAGCGATTAGCATCGTTGCAATAATCAGGGGTTCCTGTGTTTCGTTTTCGGTTTGAGAGATGCCCAAAAAAGGGATGAGCATCAACCAGATAATTAGTGTTTTCATAAGACTTATGTTTAGTGAATTAATACTCTTAACAGAAGCCTGGGGCAGGGTGGCTTGCTTTTGTCCGGGAGGAATACCTTCTTAAGGTACTAAAAATATCTATGATAATCAGTATTTTATATTTTTTTTGGTAGTTGTGGAAGCTTGATTTATTTAAAAAATAACCGGCCTGAGCCTTAGCATATTTCTCATTATGTCATCCAATGAACCCAAAACTATTGGGAGGCTAAGCCCGACCAGAAGGAGGAAGAGCTTGTCCTGAGCGCGCAGCAGCCGAAGGGTCGAAGCCTTTCGAATTTCCGACAATAGTGTCTACGTACTATCAGGCACTTCGACTTTTCCTTCGGCTATCGCCTCGGGCTCAGTGTGACAGTTGGTGGCTTAAGAAGTAACTGCTTTATACAAAAGATTACTTCGGTTGTGCCTCCCTCGTAATGACGGTTTATTTGTACCCGATTTTCATCAGGATCCTTCGTAATTACGACTTCATTTGCCCCGTCATTGCGAGCGCAAAGCGCGTGGCAATCTCTTCTAAGGAGTAGCAATATATAGGCAAAATCCCTGTCAGGCTGAGCCCTTAGCAACCGGCAGGGTGCTAAGGAAAGTCGAAGCCCTTTCGGTGTGATAGCCTATTTGAATTAAGAAATATATTATTAATAAGATCGCTTCACAAAACCGATACCCCTTAACTGACAACTCAGAACCGGGAACTCAGAACCCGGAACCGGGAACCGAAACCCTACCTCACAAACATCGGCTCATTTTCCTTTTTCGTTTCTTCCTCGCTAAACCGATAATCCATATAATCAAAGCCTTTGATGTCCTCCAGGCTTTGCGCATCTTTATCGATAATATAACGCACCATCGCACCACGAGCCTGCTTGGCGAAGAAGCTGATGATCTTTAGCTTGCCGTTCTTGAAGTCTTTGAAAACAGGAGAGACCACTTCCGACTTTAATTTCCTGGCATCCACGGCCTTGAAATATTCCTTGCTGGCCAGGTTGAGGAAGAGTTCTCCTTCTTCGAGTTCGCTGTTTAGGTAATTGGTGACTTTTTTCTGCCACAACTCATAAAGATTCTCTTTGCGTTCTATCCCCATGTTGGTGCCCATTTCCAGACGGTAAGGCTGAATGAGATCCAGAGGCCTTAAGATCCCGTACATACCCGAGAGGATACGCAGACTATCCTGCAGGTGGTCCAGCTTTTCGGTGGGGATGGTATAAGCATCCAGGCCGGTGTACACGTCGCCGGCAAAGGCGTAAACGGCAGGCCGGGAATTCTTCTTGTTGTGCTCCTCCTCAAACTCGTGGTAGCGGTTGTAGTTGAGATCGGCGAGTTTATCGCTGATGCTCATCAGCTTCATGAGTTCCTTTTTGCTCATTCGGGAGAGCTTACGGTTTATCTTTGCTGCGGTGTCCAGGAATTCGGGTTGGGTGCCGCGGGTGGTAGGGAGTTTAGAGTCGTAGTCCAGACTCTTGGCGGGGGAAACAACAATTTTCATAGGCTTCTTATTTACTTTCAAAGATAATTTAAAGCTCCTAAAATGAAAACCCCCAGGCTTCATACTTTTTTATGAGAGCATAAATGGAACTTATCTGCTGAAAAGGAGTTTAACAAAGGTTTTTTAGGTTGTGAAAATAGTGTTAAATTGGAGCGAACTTAAACTAACTAACCCTTTTTTTAATTAATGCTGAATTATTATTATAAAGATGAAATATCATCTTTTGTTCAAAAAAGTGCAGAAGAAATAATCGGCCAGATAACGCTCTCCAATCAATTTGACGCTACACGGAATCAAAATAAATCTTGGGAACTTCAAATTCGTTCCTTAAAAGATATACTTAGAGGTTACCAAGGAACAATTTTCTTTGAATTTTCTATACCAAGAATGGGGAAACGAGTTGATGTAATCTTAATTATTCAAGATATTGTTTTTGTAGTTGAATATAAGGTTGGGGAAAGTAATTATTTGAGTTATAATCTCGAGCAAGTTTGGGATTACGCTTTAGATTTAAAAAACTTTCATGCACCAAGTCATAATTCTTTATTAGTACCTGTCTTGGTAGCTACGGAAGCTCTGGAATCTTTTATTGAAATTGGCACAACTTCCCACAATGATAACCTTTTGCTACCTATTCGCACAAATAATTCAGGCTTGAATGAGGTGATCAAAACTACTATTAGCTTTTTTGGGGAGAAAAAGAATCTCATTGAGGGGAAACTTTTTTCTCAGGGAAGGTATTCGCCAACACCAACGATTGTAGAAGCAGCTGTCTCACTATATAATGATCATACGGTAGATGAAATTACGCGAAATGATGCTGAGGCAAAAAACCTAACTGCCACTACTACTTCGATAGCACAAATAATAAAGGAGGCTAAAAATGAAAGTAAAAAAGTTATTTGTTTCGTGACAGGAGTTCCCGGTGCAGGAAAAACTTTAGTTGGTCTAAAGGTAGCTACAACCCATTTAGAAGAGAAAAATGGAAATGCGAGTGTTTATTTATCTGGAAATGCACCGTTGGTAGCAATTTTACAGGAAGCATTGGCACGTGACAAAGTGAAAAATGAAAGGGAAAAAGGGAATAAAATTACAAAAGGAAAAGCGAAAGCAGGAGTGAAAGCTTTCATCCAGATAATTCACCATTATAGAGATGCATATTTAGCTGATCCCAATCCTCCTTATGATCATATCGCAATTTTTGATGAGGCGCAGCGAGCCTGGAACAAAGAGCAAACGGTGAAATTTATGAAACAAAAGAAGGGACAGACTGACTTTGATTACTCTGAACCTGAATTTTTGATTTCTTGTTTAGATAGGCATGAAGACTGGGCGGTAGTTGTTTGTTTAGTTGGGGGTGGTCAAGAAATAAATACGGGTGAGGCAGGAATTTCTGAATGGTTAGAAGCAATAAATAAAAGATTTAAGTATTGGGAGGTTTATATTTCTCCTAATCTAACTGACTCTGAATATGCTGCAGAAACTTCAATTAATCAATTAAAAAATAAAACTAAAGTTAAATTTGATTCAGACCTTCATTTAGCTGTTTCGATGCGCTCCTTTAGAGCAGAAAACCTCTCCTTATTGGTGAAAAATATTTTGGACCTAGATATTGAAAAGGCACGGCAGACTTTTTCTAATCTATCACCCAAATATCCAATTGTATTAACAAGGGATTTGACTAAAGCTAAGAAATGGTTACAGGAAAAAGCTAGAGGAAGTGAACGGTACGGAATTGTTGTATCATCACAGGCACAACGATTAAAACCTTATGCAATTGACGTTAAATCACCAATGAATCCTGTACACTGGTTTTTGAATGATAAAGATGATGTTCGCTCCTCCTATTTTATGGAAGATGTCGCCACCGAATTCCATGTTCAAGGACTTGAATTGGATTGGGCATGTGTGGCTTGGGATGGTGATTTAAGATACTCAGAAAAGGGTTGGCAAACATTTTCGTTTGTAGGAAAAAAGTGGCAACATATTAGAAAAGAAGAGCGGAAAAAATATTTAATTAATGCTTATCGAGTTTTGCTAACGAGAGCAAGACAAGGAATGGTTATCGTAATTCCAGAAGGAAGCAATGAAGACCATACTAGAAAATCTGATTTTTATGATTCCACATATAATTACCTGAAAAGGGTTGGAATTCCATTTTTATAATGTAAAAAAATATGATAAAAAATAATATTGAATTTGAATACAGATATAGAGATGCTGCGAACTATAAAACGTATGGAGGCATCGTATTCAGCAATATGCATAAACTCTCTATTGAAGATATTAAGGATAGTATAAAAAAAATATTAATTGATGGTGAGTATTTTTATCCCTCTCCCTTGGGTATTCCTACTTTTGAAACCAGTTTGATAAACCTCGATATCAATCCTACTTGGTATGAATTTACGGAGGTTGAGGTTACAGAAGAAAAAGTTTCTGATAACAGAGATATTACTGAATTCATAGAAGATTTGAAACATCAGAAATTAGCTGTAGGTTAATATATGTCAGAAGAGCTCATTTATAGATATTCCGCCTATTTCAAAAAACTAAATCGAGGTTATACCAAAGACCTTGGGAGGGCCCCTCATAAGCCAATTTTACTTCTTTCTGTAATTCAACTTATAGCTAAAGGATTAATTACCACTAATAAAATATTTATTGATTCCGATCTGCTATTGGCGTTTCAAAATAATTGGAAACTATTGGTGCACACCGGTCATTCTCAAAATTTTGCTTTACCATTTTTCCATATGAGATCTGAACCATTCTGGCATTTAGTAGCCAAACCTGGAAAGCAATTATCGTTAACCAGTTCAAAAAGTATCAAAAGTTTCAATAGTCTCAATGAAACTTTTGCATTTGCAGAAATTGATAAACAATTATTTCAGTTGCTTCTACTGCCGGAAAATCAATTATGGTTTGAGCAGTTATTAATCGAATTATATTTCCCTAATTTTAAATCATATTACAAACGTCCCGAAAAGTATTCAGAAGAAATTAAAATTGAAAATGAGATTCTTAATGAACCAAGTGAAAAGTATCAGGCTCATATAAATGAATTAAAAAACCAATTAGAGGATAATCAATTTGAAGAGGAGATATTTATTCGGGGAAGTTTATTTAAGAAAACAGTTCCAAAAATATACGATTATACTTGCTGTATTTCTGGTTTAAAGATAAACTCAACACATAATGTGCAAATGGTAGATGCCTGCCATATTTATCCCTTTAGTATTTCTAATGATGATACCGTTACAAATGGGATTGCTTTATCACCAACGCTTCATCGGGCTTTCGATCGGGGTTTGATTACTCTTAATTCTAGCTATGTAGTCAGAGTTTCACCTTCAATTCAAGATGAAAGTAGTAACTATTCATTGAGCCAGTTTGAAGGTCGGCAAATTCTTCTTCCCGAAAATGAAAAATGGTATCCATCCCAGGAATCGCTGAACTGGCACAATAAAGAAGCTTTCTTATTGTAATTCCAGATATATTCTCAAAGTAGAATAATAAGGGAAACCTTGTACTTTTCTTTTTTACGAATCAAGTTTCCACCTTGATCTTATTTTTTCGTATCTTATACCATCCAATTTTTTGAAAATTATGGAAGGTCCTGAGAAAAAACCCAATTATGTGAAGTCCTGCATCGCCAGGTTCAGCTTCAGGGAGTCCTGCGATTTTTTGCTGGACTTTAACAGGTTTATGCTCTCCGATGATGAGAAGAAGGGCGAGGGGAAATTCATCAGGATTAGCTTCAATCGCGGCCGGCGCAAAGCCCGGAAACAAAACTTTAAATGCAGATATAAGATGATGACTAACTACGACAGATCGCTTAATTAGTTGGTAGTCTTTTTAGTTCTCGGTTTTCGGTTCTCGGTTTTCGGTTCCCAGTTCTTGGTTTTCGGTTCTCGGTTCTCGGTTTTTTGTTTATTGTTTGGGTTTGTTGTTTTTCCTGTGACCCTGTGATGCAGTGAAGTTGTGACGCTGTGACGAAGTGATGTTGTGATTCGTTAGTTTGTTAATTCGTCGGGGACGTGAACCTTAAACGTTCAAAAGATTGCCGCGTCGGGCTAGGGCCCTCCTCGCAATGACGGTGGAAACAAAAGATTGCCACGTCGGGCTCGCGCCCTCCTCGCAATGACGCTTGAAACAAAAACTTCTACCGTCTACCGACTAAAGACTACCGACTAAAGTCTACCCACTAACTTTATAGAAATTTTAGCACTCCAAATCCCGCTTAGCTCTTTATCTTTTAATAGTTTTCGGAAGTAACCAGAATATTTATTTTTTAAAAACTTCAGATGAAAATTCAAAAAGTATTGGTAGCCAACAGGGGAGAGATCGCAATCAGGATCTTTCGTGCCTGCACCGAGATAGGAATAAGAACCGTGGGGATCTACACCTTTGAAGACCGTTATTCCCTGCACCGCTACAAAGCCGACGAGTCTTACCAGATAGGCAGCGATAAAGAACCTCTTAAACCATACCTCGATATCCAGGCCATTATAAAACTGGCCAAAGAGATTGGTGCCGATGCTATTCACCCCGGCTACGGATTCCTTTCAGAAAACGCCGACTTTGCCCAGGCCTGCGCCGATAATGAGCTCATCTTTGTGGGGCCGGAGGTTTCCGTGCTTAAAAGTCTGGGGGATAAAGTCACCGCCAAAAAGGTGGCTATAGAAAACAATGTACCGGTAATTGAAAGCAATACCAAAGAGCTCAATGATGAGGCAACGGCCCTGGAGGAAGCCGATAGGATTGGTTACCCCGTGATGCTGAAAGCAGCCAGTGGAGGTGGAGGCCGCGGAATGCGCGTGCTGCGCAATGAAGAGGAGCTAAAAAAGGCTTTTACCGAGTCTAAGCGGGAAGCCCTGAATGCCTTTGGAGACGACACGGTTTTCATCGAGAAGTTTATTGAAAATCCGAAGCATATAGAAATACAAATCGTCGCCGATAACCACGGAAATATGGTGCACCTCTTTGAGCGCGACTGCTCCGTGCAACGCCGCTACCAGAAGGTGATAGAATTTGCACCTTCCCATAACCTGGAACAGGAAACCAAAGAAAAGCTATACCAATATGCCCTGAATATTTGTGGCGCGGTGAATTATAATAACATCGGGACCGTAGAATTCCTGGTAGATGAAGATGGCAGCATCTATTTTATAGAGGTGAATCCGCGTATCCAGGTGGAGCACACCGTCACCGAGGTGGTAACCAATATAGACCTGGTGAAGGCCCAGCTTTTTATCGCCGGCGGTTATCACCTAAGCGACAAACAAATCAAGATCAAAGACCAGGAGTCTTTACAGATCAATGGTTTTGCCCTGCAATGCCGAATCACTACTGAAGATCCTGCCAACGACTTTAAACCCGATTACGGGACCATTACTACTTATAGGAGTGCTTCCGGATTTGGGATAAGGCTGGATGCGGGAAGTCTATACCAGGGCGTGACTATCTCTCCCTTTTTCGATTCTATGCTGGTGAAGGTTTCGGCCAGTGGGCGTACCCTCGATGGCGCCTGCCGGAAGATGCGCCGTGCCCTGGCAGAGTTCAGGATACGAGGGGTGAAGACCAATATCTCTTTCCTGGATAATATTCTGAATCACCCAGGTTTCCGCGACGGAAGCGCTACGGTGAATTTCATCGCCAGCCACCCGGAACTATTTAAGCTGAGGGAAACGCGAAACCGTGCCACCCGAATGGTGGAATTCCTCGGAGATATTGTGGTTAACGGAAATCCCGATGTGAAGGAGGTAAAGGAGAAACCAGATTTCATCAAGCCTGAAGTGCCGGAATTTGACGCTAACGCGGCTTATCCCAAAGGTACCAAAGACCTGCTCACCGAACTGGGGCCGGAAGGCTTTTCAGAATGGTTGAAAAAGGAGAAAAAGATTCACTTTACCGATACCACCATGCGCGATGCGCACCAAAGTTTGCTGGCTACGCGTATGCGTACTGTAGATATGCTGAAAGTGGCTGAAGGTTATGCTAAAAACCACCCTGAAACTTTCAGTATGGAAGTCTGGGGCGGGGCTACCTTCGATGTTTGTTTGCGTTTTCTGAAGGAAAATCCCTGGGAACGCCTGCAATTACTTCGCAAGGCGATGCCTAATATCCTGCTGCAGATGCTCATAAGAGGTTCTAATGGCGTAGGCTACACCGCCTATCCCGATAATCTCATCGAGAAATTTGTAGCTGAAGCCTGGGAGAACGGGGTGGATATCTTCCGTATTTTCGATTCTCTTAACTGGATGGAATCTATCGCGCCCTGTATTGATTATGTGAGAAAAAATACCGGCGGACTTGCAGAGGCTTCTATTTGCTATACCGGCGATATCCTGGATACGAAAAACACCAAATACAATCTTGACTATTACCTTCAACTGGCAAAAGATATCGAGAACGCCGGGGCACATATCCTGGCGATAAAAGATATGGCCGGCCTGCTAAAACCCTACGCTGCCGGCGAGCTTATTTCCGCATTGAAATCAGAAATAAATATTCCGGTGCACCTGCATACCCACGATACTTCCTCTATTCAGGCGGCAACTTACCTGAGGGCGATAGAAGCAGGGGTAGATGTGGTAGACGTAGCCCTGGGCGGACTCTCAGGCCTTACCTCGCAACCTAACTTCAATTCCCTGGTGGAAATGACCGCCTCCGGAGAGCGCCAGGCCGATTTTAATATGGAGAAACTCAATGAGTATTCTCATTACTGGGAAGAAGTGCGCAAATATTATTTCCCTTTTGAGAGTGGCCTGAAAGCCGGTACCGCCGATGTGTATAAACACGAGATCCCGGGAGGGCAGTATTCCAACCTGAAACCCCAGGCCGAATCTTTAGGGCTTGGGCATCGTTTTCACGAGATCACCGCGATGTACTCTAAGGTGAACATGCTCTTTGGTGATATTATTAAAGTGACGCCCAGCAGTAAAGTGGTGGGAGATATGGCGCAGTACCTGGTCAGCAATAACCTGAGTATCGAAGATGTGAAGGAAAAAGGGGAGAAGCTTAACTTTCCGCAGTCGGTAGTGAATTTCTTTAGAGGAGACCTGGGGCAGCCCGTAGGTGGCTTCCCGAAAGACTTGCAGAAGATTATTTTGAAAGGGGAGAAACCTTATACCGACAGGCCAAATGCGCACCTGGAACCCATTGATTTTGATAAGGAGTTCAAAGAATTTGAAAACACTTTTAAAGAAGGTATGGGCCGTAAACTAGAAATGACCGATTTCCTTTCCTATAAACTCTATCCAAAAGTATTCACCGATTTCTTTAACCATTACAGGCAGTTTGGGGAAGTGATGAATATCCCAACCCCTGATTTCTTCTACGGAATGACCCCGGGCGAGGAGATCACCGTGGAGATGGACAAAGGAAAGACACTGCTTATCGAGTTCCTTTCGGTGGGAACCGCAGGGGAAGACGGCCTGGTAGACGTTTTCTTTAAAGTAAACGGACAAACCCGAACGGTGAAAGTTCAGGATAAATCGGTTAAAGTGGAAAAGGTGGTGCACACCAAAGTCGATAAGGATGATTTTAAACAAGTGGGAGCACCGCTACAGGGGTCTTTATCCTCTATATTGGTAAGGCAGGGAGAAAAGGTTAAGAAGAACCAGCCCTTGTTCGTGATAGAAGCGATGAAGATGGAAACCACCATCACCGCCACGGCCGAAGGAGAGATCGCTGATATTATCCACAAGGAAGGCACGATGGTCTTCGCCGATGACCTGGTAGTAAAACTTAAATAAAAAAACCAAAGCTTATTTTTCATCATACACATCCATATCGTCCTTTTATTCCTGAAAATGCGACAAAACTCATCGTGGGGACCTTACCCCCGCCGAGATTTACAAAGGGAGAGCTGAAGGAGGGCGATGTGGATTTCTGTTATGGGAGCCGGGATGGTTTGTTGTGGACGGTCCTGGATAAGATCTTTGGGCTGGATCTGAAATTTGAGACCACCGAGGAAGCCGTCCAGCAGCGAATAGATTTCCTGAAGGAACGCGGGATTGGTATCTGCGATATGGTAGAGAGCAGTCGGCGTGAAAAGATAGACGCCAGTGACCTGGGGATGCAAAAGGTAGAGCTTCGGGATATGATAGGCATTCTGCGGGAACATCCTAAAGTAGAACGGCTGTTATTCACGGGAGGGAACTCCAAAAACGGCCCCGAATATTTTTTCCGAAGACATCTCAGGGAAATAGAGGAGGATATCAGGCTTAAAGTGATCTCCAACGAGGTGCCCAGGGTTCATCAATTTGTCCTCGATGGCCGATTGATAAACACGGTTTCCCTCACTGCTCCCTCTGGTTCTGCTAACCGTGCGATAGGCAGTATGGAGCTCTATAAATACCTGAAACAAAAAGATGCTAATTTCAATACCATAGATTTTAGGGTGATGCAATACAGGGAATGGCTGTAATTCGGTTATGAGTTGTCAGTTTTGAGTTGTGGGTTCTCCGTTTTTTTGTTTATGGTTTGGGGTTCGGTGTTTGCAAAGTGGAGAGAGGAGAGTCGATTTTTATCCCTTAAGGTTTGCTTATTACTTGCTGGGCTCACGGAGGAGGTTTTTTTCTTCCGCCGTCATCCTGAACTTGATTCAGGATCCCATCAGGGTGAGAGCAGAAGATAAACAGAATGAGATACCGGGTCAAGCCCGGTATGATGATTCTCTGCGCGTTTATACCTACTGGCGTCACCCTGAACTCGATTCAGGATCCCATCAGGATGAGACCAGAAGTGAAAACAGGATGAGATACGGGATCAAGCCCGGTATGACGATTCTCTACGCGTTTATATCTACTGGCGTCACCCTGAACTCGATTCAGGATCCCATCAGGGTGAGACCAGAAGTGAAAACAGGATGAGATACCGGGTCATCCCGATAGCTATCAGAACGCCATGACGTTTATCTTGAAACCGTCACCCTGAACTCGATTCAGGGTCTCATAAGAGTGAGGGGGCGGACAGTTGCGATAAGAGGGAACCCATAACTGAGAACCATTAAAAAAGCCTACCGACTGAAAACAAAAAACCCCAGGCTCAAAGTAAACCTCTGAAGCTGGGGTCAACTGTAAAGTAGTTTTTTACGACTACTCCAGTTTTTCTATTATTTCAAGTTGTGCTGTCGGAGAACCGACGCTATTTTTTTCAAGGTCTTCAGTCTTATTGAAGTTCTTTCTTACTCTGCTCGGCTACTGTGGTAGGTTTCACCTTAAACTTTTTTCGTTTAGGACGTAGTTTACCATAAGTGCCGATGGCAATTTTACCGCGTTTGGTTTTTTTGTCTCCTCTACCCATAAATTACTTTTTGTTTTGTTGATCTTTTATGGTTTTTTCATCAAAATCAACCTCGTTAGTATCCCGGTCGGTTTTTCCGGTAGGATTGGTTGGATTTTTATGATCTTCTTTCCTTTTCTTTTTATTATTTTCAATTGGACCTGGCATAATTATCTGTTTTTGAATTCCTTACTAAGGTACAAAAGCAGAGTCTTAAAACCTGTCAAGGGGATGTTAGAGTTAGGTTAAACCGGTCGGATAGCTTTAACAAAACCAGGAATATCGTGCTTTCCACCGCTGTTGAGGTGTTTTATAAAGGCCGAGCCGATGATCGCTCCTTTGGCAAATTTGGTGGCCTGCCCATAAGTTTCCTCGTCACTAATCCCAAAACCAACGATCTGCGGATTCCTGAGGTTCATTGCTGAAATTCTTTTGAAATAATCCCTGGTTTCCTGGCTGAAGCCTTTGGTTGAACCTGTAACGCTGGCCGTGCTTACCATATAGATGAAACCTTCAGAAACCGAATCTATGAAGCGAATGCGTTCTTCTGAAGTCTGCGGGGTGATCAAAAAGATATTGCTCAGCCCGTGTTTTTCGAAGATGTCGCGATATTTCTCGTTGTATTCCTCCACCGGAAGATCGGGGATGATGAGTCCATCGATGCCTACAGCAGCACATCTTTTGCAGAATTCTTCTACCCCAAATTGCAGGATAGGATTGAAATACCCCATAATAATAAGCGGAATTTCAACTTCCTCTCTTATGCCTTCCAATTGCTGAAAGAGTTTTTTAGTGGTCATTCCATTTTTAAGCGCCACCCCGGAACTCTCCTGAATGGTAGGGCCATCGGCCAGAGGATCGCTAAAAGGCAGCCCGATCTCAATAAAATCGACCCCGCTTTTTTCCAGATCTTTAATGATGGAAACGGTATTACCAGGCTCGGGATATCCGGCTGTAAAGTATATAGAGAGCAGTTTTTTGTCTTGGGCTAATGTGTTTTTTATTCTGTTCATTTTGTTGTGTTAATTCGTTAATTCGGAATTCGTTTCTTTTCTTTGGAGAAACGCCTCCTTCAGCTTTTCCACGCAGAGGCCGCAAAGTTTCCCGCAAAAGTCGCAAAGTTCTTTGCTCAGAGGTTATGATTTGGATTCAACAAAAAACAACAAACACCGAACAACAAACTTTTGAATTACAGCTTAAAATAATCAATATAAGTACTCAAATCCTTATCGCCGCGTCCTGAGAGGTTCACTACTACGATATCCTCTTCTTTAAACTTACGATCCTCGAAGATGGCCAGGGCGTGAGAACTTTCGATAGCGGGAATAATGCCTTCCAGTTTTGCCAGTTCAAGCCCCGCTTTCATTGCGGCTTCATCGGTAATGGAGATAAATTCCCCGCGACCGCTTCGGAATAAATTAGCGTGCATAGGTCCTACCCCGGGATAATCGAGTCCGGCAGAGATGGAGTAGGGCTCGGTGATCTGTCCGTCTTCGCTTTGCATCAACAGGGTTTTGCTACCGTGGATAATGCCTTCTTTGCCAAGGGCCGAGGTTGCTGCGCTCTCTCCGGATTCTATTCCTTTTCCGGCGGCTTCCACGGCGATAATGCCCACTTCAGGGGTATCGAGATAGTGGTAATATGCACCGGCGGCGTTGCTGCCACCGCCCACGCAAGCTACTACATAATCGGGATTTTCCCGGTTTTCCTTTTCCTTTAGTTGCACTTTGATCTCTTCAGAAATCACCGCCTGTAACCGCGCCACCATATCGGGATAGGGATGCGGCCCCACCACCGAACCGATAATATAATGCGTATCCAGCGGATTGTTGATCCAGTCCCTTATCGCCTCGTTAGTAGCATCCTTGAGCGTTCGGCTTCCCGATTTGGCAGGTACGACTTTAGCGCCCAACATCTTCATTCGGGCTACATTGGGTGCCTGCCTTTCGATATCAATCTCGCCCATATACACGATGCATTCGATGCCCATAAGCGCGCAAACTGTGGCCGTGGCCACCCCGTGCTGACCCGCGCCGGTTTCAGCGATGATACGGTTCTTGCCCAGGCGTTTTGCCATTAAAATCTGCCCCACGGTGTTATTGATCTTATGAGCCCCGGTATGGCATAAATCCTCGCGTTTAAGATATACTTTGGTGCCGTATTTTTTGCTGAAACGCTCTGCATAGTACAAAGGCGTAGGCCGCCCCACATAATCGCGCAGGAGCTCTTTAAATTCTTTCTGGAAAGATTCCTCTTTCATAATGTCCAGATACTGCCGGCGCAGTTCCTCTACGTTGGGATACAGCATCTCGGGAATATAAGCCCCGCCAAAATCGCCGTAATAGCCTTTTTTATCTACCTGATAACTCATTTCTTTCTCTGTTGTGGGTTATGAGTTGTGGGTTGTCGGTTATAAGTTAGTAACCATAAAACAGCAAACCACAAACTATAAACTATTTATTTTTATTTATAAAAAGATTGCTTCACCTTTCAGGTTCGCAATGACGCTTATATTTAAAATTGCTTTTTAAATCTTTCTAATTTTTCTACATCTTTCAAACCTGGTTCCGATTCAAACCTTGAATTTATATCTACTGCATATAAAAGCTCCTTTTTATCCTGCTTTTTGAAATAATTCTGCAGCTTTTTGATCGCTTCCACTTCATCAAGGCCAATTCCGCCGCTTAGGAAAAACGGCGTGGAGGAAGGGTAGTCTTTTAAAAGTTCCCAATTAAAAGTTTCTCCCGTGCCGCCTTTGGTTTTTCCTTTGGTATCGAAGAGGAAATAATCTACAATTCCTTCAAATTCCTGCAATACCGAAAAATCGAATTCTTCCTTAACCGAAAATACTTTTATAATCTCCATCCTGTCCATCCCGGCAAAGATGATCTTTAATTCCTGGCAGAATTCTGCCGACTCCCCGCCGTGCAGCTGCACCGCCCGGAGTTTATGTTTTTTTACCTTTTCCAGGATATAATCTGGGGAAGCATTTACAAATACCCCTGTTTTTTTTATTTCTGAATCCAGCTGAGGAATTTTTCCCTCGAAAAAGCGTGGGGTTTTTTCATAGAAGATAAAACCTATATAATCCGGCTGAAGCGTAGCAACTTCGCTGATGTTTTCCGGATGCTTCATCCCGCAGATTTTTAGTTTTAGGTTCTTCATCTTTTAAATTTATTAGCGTTTCCCTCCGGGTACTCCTCCATAAAACAAGGGGAGAGCTTTTTATTTTTGTTCACATCTCAACTTCGCTCGAAGTAAGTTTATTTTTCCAATTCTTTTATAAAATCTGCGGCTGCCTCTCCGGGATTATCGGTTTTCATAAAATTCTCCCCGATTAAAAAGCCCTGGTAGCCGTAGTTTTTTAAATCTTTTATGGCCTCTACGGAGCTTATCCCGCTTTCAGAAACCTTTACAAATTCTGTGGGGATCTGTGCCGAAAGCTCTTTGCTGATATCGGTGCTCACTTCAAAGGTCTTTAAATTCCGGTTGTTCACGCCCAACATATCCAGACTGGGCATTACAGATTTTTGAAGTTCTTCTTCGTTATGGACTTCCAGGAGTACTTCCAGGTTCAGACTTTTTGCAAATTCTGAAAGCTGTTTTATCTGCTCCCGCTCCAGCACCGCTGCGATAAGAAGAATGACATCTGCCCCGTGGGCTTTGGCCTCCAACAGCTGATATTCGTTGATGATGAAATCCTTGCGCAATAAAGGTAAATTAGGCGAAGCCCTGGCATAAAGCAGATCCTCCAGGGAACCGCCAAAATACTTCCCATCGGTTAACACCGACATCCCGCAAACCCCGGCTGTTTCATAGCCTGTGGCGACATCGCTCACATTCAAATCCTGATTGATCACCGATTTTGAAGGCGATCGCCTTTTATGCTCTGCGATGATCCCGCTGGCTGAATTTCTCAGGCGCTGAGACAGCGAAAGCTTTTCCCGGTCAAAAAGAGCTGAATTCTCCAGCTGCGAAACCGGGATTACCTGCTTTTTTAAAGCTACTTCTTTGTGCTTATCGGCTATTATTTTTTCTAAAATGTTCATTTCTCTGTTGTGAGTTCTGGGTTCTCAGTTGTCGGTTAATTTGCTGTTTGTGGTTTGGGGTTCAATGTTCGAAATTTCCACTTTCCACTTTCCACTATTTACTAAGTTCCTGTAATTTTTTCAATCCTTTTAATGCTCTACCTGATTTCAACGATTCCTGAGCTTCTGCAAAACCTTCCTGGGGGCTCAGGTTTTTGGCGGTGGCGATGGCCATTCCGGCGTTGGCGCAAACCACATTGTTTTGAGCTGCGGTGCCTTTTCCGCTTAGAATCCCGGTAAAGATCTTTGCTGCACTTTCTATGCTGCCTCCTCCTGTGATCTCTTCCTGCTTCAATGGTTCCACTCCAAGATCTTCGGGACTCAGCATCATTTCCGAAGAATTGGAAATAATCTTGGTGCTACCCGTTAGTGAGATCTCGTCATAGCCGTCCAGGGCGTGCAGAATGCTAAAATTCTTATCGGTATTCTGATACAAATAAGCGTACATCCTGGCCAATTCCAGGTTGAAAACCCCAACCAGTTGATGTTTCGGAAAAGCCGGATTCACCATTGGCCCCAGCATATTAAAAAAGGTCTTTACCGCCAGGGATTTTCTGATGGGCGCAACATTTTTCATCGCGGGATGAAACAAAGGCGCATGTAGAATACATATCCCAGCTTCATCCAGGCTTTTTTCCAAAAACCCGGCATCGTTGGTGAATTTAATGCCAAGTTGTTCCATCACGTTGGAACTTCCGCTTACCGAAGAAACCCCGTAATTTCCGTGTTTGGTGACTTTTACTCCTGCGCCTGCAGTAACAAAGGAAGCCGTCGTGGAAATATTAAAAGTGTCTTTGCCATCGCCTCCGGTTCCGCAGAGATCGATGGGATTATAGGCGCTGAGGTCTACGGCCAGGCAGAGTTCCAGGAGTCCGTTGCGAAAGCCTTCCAGCTCCTCGATGGTGATGCTACGCATCATATACACCGTAAGAAAAGCGGCGATCTGGCTCTCGTTATATTCTCCTTTCGAAATGCTGAAGAGGGCCTGTTTGGCTTCTTCCTTGGAGATGGTTTGGTGGTTTATTAACCTGTTTAATAGTGCTTTCATTTATTTGTTTTGTCACTCCCGCGAAGGCGGGAGTCTAATTTTTTTGGATTTCCTCCTTTACAATGTTTAATAATTTTTAAATCTTAAGCTTAGATCTTCCCAATCAGGATTAAAATCATTTATTAAATTTACTTTCCATAACCGGTTCCATTTCTTTAATTGCTTTTCACGTTGAATCGCCAAAAATGGAGAATTGAATTTTTCATAAAAGACTAACCTATTTAAATTGTATCTCCCACTAAAACTCTTTAAATTTTTGTTGCGATGCTGATGCAATCTTTGTTTAATATTTCCAGTCATACCAATATATAATGTGCCATTTTTTCTATTAGTGATAATATATACGTGATATTCCGGGTTCGATTTCATTTATACTAATCCTTAAGAAATTTTATGTATCAAAGAGATTTCCGCCTTCTTCAACGATTTTCAAAATTTAAGAGATTTCCGCCTTCGCGGAAATGACTTTAGAATTTACCCAATTCTTGATCATTTGTTTCCCCTCAGGCGTCAACACCGATTCGGGGTGGAACTGTACCCCGCGTACATCATAATCCCGGTGACGCAGGGACATCACCTGTCCGTTTTCGTCATAGGAGGTTGCAATGAGGGAATCGGGGAGTTCCTTTAAAACCACCCAGGAGTGGTAACGCCCTACTTTTAACTTCTTCGGAAGATCTTTAAAAAGTGGTTCGTCGTCTACACAAATTTCAATTTCGGTAGCAACACCGTGGTAAACGCTTTCCAGGTTTCCCAGTTTTCCACCAAAAACCTCTCCTATGGCTTGTTGCCCGAGGCAAACTCCCAGTATGCTTTTGTTGGCCGCATATTTTTCTATGATAGGCTTCAGGAGTCCGGCTTCATCTGGAATTCCCGGCCCGGGGGAAAGCAGGATCTTATCAAACTCTTCTACATCTTCCAATTCCAGTTGATCGTTTCTCCTCACTGTGACTTCGCAATCAAGTTCTTCCAGATAATGCACCAAATTGTACACAAAAGAATCGTAATTATCGATAACTAATATTTTTTTCATTTTTACTTGATGTAAAATTAAAATCTAAATTTTTGTTCTAAAAAACTCCTTATTATGGAGTGGGAGCAGAGTTTATATTTCTTCTGCAATTTCCAGGGCTCTTGTTAATGCTCCCAGTTTATTATAAACTTCCTGTAATTCATTTTCTTCCACCGATTCTGAAACCACGCCGGCGCCGGCCTGGTAATGTAGTTGATGGTTCTTGCTCACAAAAGAGCGAATGATGATGGCGTGATTGAAATTGCCCTCAAAATCCATAAATCCGATAGCGCCGCCGTAGGCATCCCGGTTTACGTTTTCATATTTTTCAATGAGTTTCATCGCGCTGTGTTTTGGAGCGCCGCTAAGCGTTCCCGCCGGAAAGGTGTCGGCTACTACCTGCATAGTGTTGGTGTTGGGATCTTTTTGCCCGGTGACTTTGCTCACCAGGTGAATCACGTGGGAGAAAAACTGAATCTCCCGGTATTTTTCCACTTTTACATCGTTTCCATGGCGGCTAAGGTCGTTTCGGGCCAGGTCTACCAGCATTACGTGTTCGGCATTTTCTTTCTCATCGGCGGCGAGTTTTTTGGCCAGTTCGGCGTCCTCCTCATCGTTTCCTGTCCGTTTAAATGTTCCGGCGATGGGGTGTATTTCGGCCCGACTATCTTTTACTACTAATTGGGCTTCAGGCGAACTTCCGAAGATTTTAAAACTTCCGTAGTCAAAATAGAAAAGGTAAGGGGAGGGGTTCACGCTACGAAGCGCCCGGTAAACATTGAACTCGTCTCCCTTGAATTTCTGGGAAAACCTGCGGGAAAGCACCATTTGAAAAACATCTCCCCTGAAGCAATGTTTTTTGCCCAGTTTCACGTTTTCTTTGAACTCTTCATCGCTGAGGTTGGAAACCGGAGCTTCCTGACGCGTGAAATTATAGGTGGCAAAATTGCGCACTTTGATTTGTTGTTCTATTTCTTCGATCCGGCTATCTGTATTGTAGCTGTGATCGAAGATATAAGCTTCGTTGTTGAAGTGATTTATCGCGATGATATTCTGATAAACCGCATAATAAATATCGGGAATCTGCAGATCGCCCTTCTTTTTGCTAATCTCAATATCCTCGAAATACCGTACCCCATCATAAGCGATATAGCCGAAGAGTCCGTTATTTATGAACTTGAATTTGCCGTTTTTAGCCCTGAATTTTTGAGAGAACTCCTGAATCTTTTCGGGAATGTTTACGTCAGAAGTAATCGGGCTAGTATTTTTTGTTCCATCGGGAAAAACCTCGGTAACCACTTCATTCTGAAGTTTTATTGAAGCTATGGGGTTGCAGCAGATATAAGAAAATGAATTATCGCTGGCGTGGTAATCGCTACTTTCCAGCAACAGGGAATTAGGGTATTTGTCCCGCAGCTTCAAGTAAACGCTCACCGGGGTGATGGTGTCGGCGAGGAGTTTTTTATGGGTGGTTTTAAGTTCGAACATATAATATTATTAAATAAAAAAAGGCTTGTCGTGAGACAAGCCTTTGTATGATTTTATACTATAGCAGTGTTACTTCACGACGATTGACGTAAATTATTCCACCACCAGGTATTTGCTATTCTGTTTTTCATCAGGTTCAAATATAGAAAGCATCTTGAAAAAAGCAAGGCATTTTCTTATTAAAAAAAGCCGGAAAAGTAATTTTAACTTTTCCGGCTGAAGTTGGGGCAATTTTTATTGGAATTTCAACTCAACATTTAAATCGAAATTATCGTAAATGGTTTGGTCTCCTAGTCCGCTAAAGAAACTACCTGAATTATAGCGCACGTTGTATTTAGAACGGTCGATAGTTAATTTGGTAGTAGCGGTATTATCGCTCCAGTCCAGGTCAAAAGTTACAGGATGAGTCTGATCTTTGATAGTGAGATCACCAACCACACCATAAGTACCGTCGTCTTTTTTGGCGACACTGGTAATTACGAGCTTTGAAGTTGGATAATTATCTACTCCAAAAAAGTCATCTGAATTCAGGTGGCCTTCAAGACCTGCTTTATCGTCTCCTTTAAGGTCGGTTACGGTAATGCTGGTCATATCCATTACAAACTCTCCACCTACTATTTGATCGTTTTCCAGCTGGAATTTACCATCTTTAAGATCGATCGTTCCTTCGTGAGATCCAAGTACTTTTTTTCCTTTCCAGGCAACATTACTGGCCTGAGCATTTACTTTCTTTTCCATAGTCATATTATCTTTTTTCTTTTTCTTTTATTTCTTTTCAATAGCAATTTCTTTCCCTGCGATTTAGAATTTTAAATCAACTTTTAAGTCGAAGTTATCATAGATGGTCTTGTCTCCAAGGTTATCGAAGAAGCTGCCTGACCCATAACGTACATTATATTTGGACCTGTCGATGCTTAACTCGGTAGAAGCAGAATTTTCGTTCCAGTCGAGGTTAAAGGTTACAGGGTGAGTGTCTTCTTTGATAGTAAGATCGGCCACGACACCATAAGTACCGTCGCTTTTCTTAGCGGCACTGGTGATCACCAATTTAGCGGTAGGGTAGGTCTCCACTCCGAAGAAATCATCAGATTTCAGGTGACCTTCCAGTTTGCCTTTGTTCTCACCTTCAAGGTCGGTTACCTTAATAGAACTCATGTCCATTACAAATTCTCCGCCTTTAAGCTCACCGTCTTCAAGGATAAAATGACCTTCTTTAAGTTCAACGGTCCCTGTATGGAAGCCGGTAACTTTTTCACCTCTCCAGGTCACTTCGCTGTCTTTTACATCAATTTTTTTCTTTTCGATACCGTTTGCGGTAAAAGCTACAGTAGTTAACACGATCACCGATGCAAGAGCACCTTTTAAAACATTCTTTTTCATACTTTTTGTTATTTGATTTTGGTTTATTTTTAATTAAGTTTTTGTGGGAGATAATTGGTGCCCCTTTTTGTGAAGGGATTAACCTCTTAACTCATTTAAGCTATCGTTTATCAACTCAATTTCTTCGGAATTTATCCGTGAAGCGATTTCAGATTCAATGTGGTCTATCACCGGGTCTACCTCTTGTAAAAACTCCAGTCCTTTTTTGGTAATACTAATCTCCACTTTGCGCCTGTTTTTCTCACAGATTACTCTTTCTACATATCCTTTTAGAATCAATTTATCTACCAGTCTCGTGGTATTACTCATCCTGCTAACCATTCGCTCCTGGATGGTACTTAGATTTGCCGGTTTTCCTTTTTGTCCTCTAAGAATGCGTAATACATTAAACTGGGGAATAGAAAGATCAAAATCTTTTAGGGCCTCTCCAATCCTGTCGTTAATATGATTGGCTGTAACCAGGATATTAAGGATAAGCCGGCGGGACTCCGGGAGCTTATTGGTGGTTTTTATGGTTTCTTCTATGCTCATTTGTCATTACAACATTTGTATGTACAAATATAAGATAGGGAATGAGATTTGGTATTGTGGATAGTGTTAAATATTTTACAAAATTTCTATTGGGAATGAGCAAAAGGCTTTATAAGGAGGAAATCTTTTTACCTTTCGTCAAAATTTGAATAACAATATATTTTCACTTTCAGAGAATAAAAAAAATAAGCTTAAAGATTATGAAAGAACTAACTCAGGAAGAATGGAGAGAAAAACTGGAGCAGGATGATAAGGCTGTGGTTTTGGATGTGAGGACAGAAGAAGAGATGGAAGAGGGCTATCTTCCGAATGCAAAACTTATAGATATTTATAAGGGACAGGAGTTTGTAGATGAAATCGAAAAGTTGGACAAGACCAAGAATTATTATATCTATTGCCGCTCTGGACAGCGCAGCGAGCAGGCCTGCCAGCTTATGGATCAAATGGGATTCCCCAATACCTATAACCTTCTTGGAGGAATTATAGAATGGGAAGGTGAAATAGTGGAAGACTAATTTTTGCTATGATAAATATAAGCCGACTGCTGGCCGGATTCCTTTTATTAGGGAATTTTTATTCCTGTAAAGAAGTTCAGGCCGAATCTTCAGAATCACCAAATTCCGTCGAACATATTAGTGTAGAAGAGATGAAGTTGCATCTTCAGATGGAAGATGTACAGCTAATTGATATCCGGTCCCGGGATGATTATACCGATGCTCATATCGTGAATGCAGAAAATATTGTTTTCGATAAGGAATTCAGAAAAAAACTGACTAAGCTCGATAAAATTCGGCCGGTATTGCTTTATTGTACCGATGGCTCTAAAAGTAAAGAGGCTTTAAAGATTCTCAAGCGAATGGGATTTCAGAATGTCCAGGAACTGGATGAGGGTTTTAAGCAATGGGTGGCCAAAAATGGCCAGGTAAAAACTCCTGAGTAATACATAATAAAAATCTTAAAATAATAGCAAGTCCCCTGTTTTTAGGGGGCTTTTTTTATGGTGAATTTTACATTTATTCGAGCATATCCTTGCTTTTCTTCTAATAAAAAATAAAAAAATTTGTTTTTTATCTATAAAATCATAGCTTTGATCGATCTATTAACCTTTTATTAACCAAACATTTAATTTTATGATTTTACAAAAACTCAGGCCTTTAGCAGTTACTGTTATGGCCGCAGCATTCATGTTCTCCTGTTCCCAGGATAAGGAGGAAAACCAAAGTCTGGAAGAGCAGCAGGTAGCTCCTTCCAATTCCGAAATTATTCAGGGCCAATACATCGTGGTTTTTAACACCGATGTGACAGGTGATGAAGCTGCAAAGTATCCTGACAGCTATGCAAAAGCCCAGGAATCGGTTAAAGCTAAAACCGAAAAACTTTTAAAAGAAAGCGCTATTGAAGATGCCGACATTTTTGCGGTATACAGTAAAGTGTTAAATGGAGCTGCAATGAAATTAACTGCGGAACAAGTGGAACGCCTTCGCGGAAAAAAAGAAGTGTCTTATATTGAAGAAGACAGGATTGTAACTTTCGCTCCACCTTGTGGTACACCAAACGGTGGCCCATGTGATGGTGACGGCGGTGGAGATGGTGGAGGTAGTACCGGCCAGGAGACTCCCTTTGGTATCACCCGCGTAAACGGAGTAGCAAATTACACCGGTTCGGGAGTGGCCTGGGTAATTGATTCGGGAATAGACCTGGATCACGAAGACCTTAATGTGGATGCTTCCAGAGGTTTTAATGCCTTTACTTCCGGAAAGGATGGTAAATCTACCGATGATGGTAACGGGCACGGAACACACGTTGCAGGTACTATCGCTGCACTAAATAATGATATAGGAGTAATTGGGGTTGCACCAGGTGCGACTGTAATTCCGGTAAAAGTTCTTGACAGTCGTGGTAGTGGCTCTTACTCAGGAGTAATCGCCGGGGTTGATCACGTTGCAGCTAACGGAAACAGCGGAGATGTAGCCAATATGAGCCTTGGAGGACCAACTTCTGATGCTTTGGATCAGGCTGTACTTTCGGCTTCACAACAAGGGATTAAGTTTGCTCTTGCTGCTGGTAATGAAAGCTCCGATGCTAACACCAGTTCTCCTGCAAGGGTTAACGGTGCTAATATCGTTACAATTTCAGCAATGGATTCTAATGATAACTGGGCTTCTTTCTCTAACTACGGAAACCCACCCGTAGACTATGCAGCTCCTGGAGTCGCGATTAAGTCTACCTGGAAAGGTGGTGGATATAATACCATAAGCGGTACCTCTATGGCTTCACCACATGCAGCAGGAGTGTTGTTGCTTGGTAATGCCAGTACCGATGGTACTGTAAACGGAGATCCAGATGGAAATGCAGATCCAATTATTGTACACTAAGAAATTAAATAGATCATTAAAAGCATCGGTTTTACCGGTGCTTTTTTTGTTGATATACGTTTAGCCGTTTTTTTGCGTTAAAAAGATATAGAGTATTATTCTATTATTTTATTTAATTGATATATTTACCCGGGAAGTTAAGACCGATAAATCTACATTTATGAACAAAAGTTTTTTACCCATTTTAATTGGGCTAATGTTTTTCAGCCTTTCTTCAAATGCTCAGGAATATAGTTTTGGAGTGAAAGGGGGTGGTAATTATGTAATGGGAGGATCCATTACCGGCGAAAATTCAGGAGTAGGCAATTTTGATGGCACCGTGGAAGCTGATCCTGAATTTGGATTTCACGCCGGGGTTTTCTTTCAGTTGAAATTTGGTAAATTCTTCATCAGGCCGGAAGCGATGTATCACACTATGGGAACTACCTTCGAATTTCCAACGCAGCCTTCTGCTTACGAGGTGGAGAAATTAAGTATCCCGCTTCTTTTTGGTTATAATATTTGGGGCCCAATAGATATCTATGCGGGACCTGCCTACCAGAATGTTATGAGTTCCTCCCTGGAAGGTACCGAACCACCAGATCAGGTTATCGTGGCGCAGAATACTCCGTTGGCAGCTCAGGCAGGGGTGAAAGTCAATTTCGGAAGGTTTGAATTTGACCTGAGGTATGACCGTACTCTTGCTTCTAAGGAAACCCAGAATATAGACATAGTTAGGGCGGAATATGGAATTAATAAAGGTTATTTTACCGATACCCGTCTTAACCAGGTGCTTTTAAGTATAGGCTTTAAAATAGGGGATAGTGAGTCTAATCCGGGTAGACGCCGTGGCAAAGGTTGCTATTTCTAATAACAAAAATATAAATATAGAAAGCCTCAGTTTCGAGATTCGGAATTGAGGCTTTTTTTATTAGGAAAAACTTAAAAAAACCGGGCTTATTTTGTTATTTTGTATGGCACTCAATTGTTTACAAGAGAGCGTGATTTTTGATTAATCCCGATTGCTATGAAAGATCTATTTTCCATTAAGCCTGAAAAAAGGAAACGCCTTATATTGTTGCTTAGTCTTTTTTTTGCTCTTATTCTTATTGCTGAATTGATTGAGAATAAAAACCTTCAAAAAATCGATAACGATTTTTCTTCCCTGTATGAAGATAGGTTGATCCCCGCTTCGCAAATGTATATGCTTTCCGATCTTCTTCACGAAAAGCAACTCATCTTTGAACACCTTAACGACAATAACTTTAGAATTGCGTCTACTGATCTCGAAAAGATAAAGGAGGAGAACAGGGAGATAAATAATATTCTGGCAGCATATGAAACTACTTATCTGGTGGAGGAGGAAGTAGAACATCTGTCAAATTTTAAAGCTAATCTAAAGGCTTACCAGGAGGTGGAGACTGAGATTCTTTATCATCTTGAGAATAAAAATTTTGGGGTGGCCCAGGGACTAATCAACACCAGAGGGAGAAAGCTTTTTGATAATGCTAATACTCATTTAAACCGACTTGCAGAGATACAGCCGGAAGTAGGCAGAGAATTACTGGCTCATTATCGTTCCAGTTTTGGGAGTTCCAGTTTGTTGTATTACTTTAAAATTGCGATTACGCTGCTTTTTGGGGTTTTTGTTTTACGCCTGCTTGGCCTGGTGAATCTGGTGAGTCAGCCAAAACAGAAATTCGAGCTCAATTAGTAAACAGCTGCGACCAGGCGGGGATCGCTTAAAACAGGCTGTCTTTCTATCGATTTTACCTGCAGGGAAAGATAACCTAATTCATTTACTACCCTGCCCTTACACAGGTAAATGCCCTTAGCTCTTACCGGATATTTTTCGGCTATATTGGGGAAATGCACCGTGTCGAAAACATCATCGTTTTTATCGAAAAAAGTTCCGAAATACATATACCGCCCATTAATGGTTGCTGTTTTCTTCAGGGTAATGAGGTTTCCATAGATACTAACTTCCTTCCCTACATAAGCTTTTAATTGGCCAGCCATTACCGAGGCCTTCATTTTATATTTCAGCAATCTAAACCGACTGCACAGCGGAAACCCGAGAAGTTCTATCTCGTCGTAGGCATCTATCAATTCGGAATAAGAGAATTCAGGTAACTCAAAATCTTTATGCGGAGGTTTGAACAACACCGCCTGCGAGGTTCTGGCTTTGGTTTTGTTGAGTTTGAAGTGGGCTTTCCATAACAGTTGATGTTTGTCTGTGCCTGTAAATCTGAAGGCATTGATGCGCAGGAGAATGCTAAGTTGTTCGATGGAAATGCTTACCCGATCTATAAATTCATCAAAGGATTTAAACTCCCCAAAAAACTGGCGATTCTCCAGGATCTTCTGAATGCTTTTGAGCTCAAGTTCTTTTAGGTACCCAAAGCCAAGGTAGACATCTTTTCCGTAGATTACTGTGGGGTGGTCGCTTTTATTGATACAGGGCGGATGGATGTTGCCGCCACATCTTTTTATTTCCTTGAGGTAGGTTTCCACGTCATAAAATCCGCCACCGTTGTTTAGTGCCGCCACCATAAATTCCAACGGGAAGTAGCGCTTTAAATAAAGGCTCTGGTAGCTTTCTACCGCATAAGAAGCCGAGTGGCCCTTCGGAAAGGCATAGCCGGCAAAAGAAGCGATTTGTTCCCAAACTTCCTCTATCAGGTATTCTTCATAGCCTTTTTTAAGACAATTCTCTCTGAAAGTAGTTTTGATGCGCAGGAGGTCTTCCTGCAGGTATTTCTTCCCGCTCATGCCACGTCGTAATACATCGGCATCGTCAAAATTAAGATCAGCGAAGTGGTGAGCTACTTTCATCACATCTTCCTGGTACACCATTACTCCATAAGTGTCGGGCATAATTTTTAGCAACACGGGGTGAGCCTCCTTCCTTTTCTCCGGATTCCTGTGACGCTGAATATACTCTTCCTTCATCCCTCCGCTGGAGACCCCCGGTCGTATCACCGAGCTCGCTGCCACCAGATTCATATAATCCTGAGTCTGCAGTTTGATAAGTAGCCCCCGCATGGCAGGAGATTCTACATAGAAAACTCCCATACAATCTCCTTTCTTCAGCAGGGAATTGATCTTGGGGTCTTCCTTGAAAAGCTGTATATTTTCAATGTCTTCTATTTTTGCCTCCGGCTGGTTTTCTTTGATGATCTCAATAGCATCGGTGATCTTGGAGAGTCCGCGCTGGGCGAGGATGTCGAATTTATGGATGCCTACATCTTCGCAAACATTCATATCTATTTGCAGCGTTCTAAAACCTTTGGGTGGTAAAAAAGTAGCACAATAATTATAAACGGAATCATCGAGGATGGCGATTCCGCCGGAATGCACGCTTAAATAATTGGGAAAACCTTCAATAAGAGCGCTATACCTCAGTACCAGTTTCTGGGTTTCGTCCAGTTCTTTAAGTTCAAAATAGCCCGATGCCAGTTTGTCGATCTCTTCTTTAGGAAGTCCGAAAACCTTGCCGAGTTCCCGGGCCACCGCGCGGCGTTTAAAAGTGACGTAGGTGGTTAGCAGGGCTGTGTTTTCATATTTTCTGAAGATATAGGAGGTTACCTCGTTGCGGTCTTTCCACGAAAAATCTATATCGAAATCGGGCGGCGAATTACGGTAGGCATTGATGAAACGCTCAAAATAGAGGTCAAGTTCAATGGGATCTACATTGGTAACCCCAATGATATAAGCTACAATGGAATTGGCTCCGCTGCCCCGACCAATGAACGGGAAATTCCTGGATCGGGCATATTCCACGATGTCGAGATTGATGAGGAAATAGGGCGTGAAATTGAGGGCGGTGATGGCTTTGAGTTCTTTTTCCACCCGTTCCAAGATTTCCTGAGTGGGGCTTGGGTATCGTTTTGACAAACGTTCATAGCAAAGCTCCCGTAGCTTATTAATATCATCAGGTTTATTATTTCCGAAGACCTGCAGGTTGCGGTTGATGCGGTTTGCGCCAAAATCGAAGTTTACGCGGCAGGACTGCATCAGCTTCCTGGTGTTTTCTATGATGTACGGGAAATCTTCAAATTCCTTTAAAAGCTCCTCTTCGGGAAACATTTTTTGAGAAAAAGGAGCCTGTTCCTCTTTTGGAAGTTTACTCAGCAAGGTATTATTGTCTATGGCCCGAAGGAGTCGGTGTGCGTTGTAATCTTTTTTACTTCGGAAGCTCACGCTTTGGAGAAGCACCAGCTTATCTTCGAAGTTCAGGTATTCTGAGAATTTTAATTTCCGAAGGCGTTCCGCAGAAACCCCGATAAATTCATTAGTGCGGAAGTGAATTTTCTTCCTGCTCATCACTTTTTCAAGAGGGTAGATGATGAAGCATTCCGGGAGTTCAGGAGCATCTGCGGGAAAATCTTTTTTCTGATGAAGCTGTTCAGCAAGATGTGTATTGAGTTCCCTGAAGCCGGTATTGTTCGCGGCTATCCCCACATATTGCTGATCTACACCATTTCTGAAATCTATCCCGATAATTGGCGTGATTTGATATTGCGGGGCCTGTTTAATAAAATCCAGGCAGGCCGAAGTGTTGTTAATATCGGTTAAAGCCAGAGTAGAAACGGCATTTTTTTGTGCAAGCTTGCAGAGTTTCTCTACAGAAAAGGTTCCGTAGCGCAGGGAATAATATGTGTGGCAGTTGAGGTACATTATTGTTTTCTATGGGCCAGAACTATCGGCGGGGCGCCATCAAAAGCATTCCCCATTCTACCGATGGTTTTTGTGCCTAAAGTGATGGCCCGCATCACGCTGTGTTCCCCAAATTTATTGCGAATACGATCTATGGAATTGTAGAGGTTCAGCATTTCTTCAGAATCATCGAAGAGATTGATCTGGTAATTTCCGCCTACGATCCCGCTGAATCTCACTCCTATAAGCCTTATCAACAAGCGGCGGGAATAAAGTTGTTGAAAGAGTTGTTCCACCTTTGGAATGAGAATATGATCGGCACTGGTATAAGGAATTTTGATCTGTTTGCTTTGCGTCTGAAAATCGGAATATCTGATCTTTACGCTCACCTGGCTGGTGAGTTTATTTCCTTTTCTAAGCTGATAGGCCAGGCTCTCTGTCATGGCTACCAGGGTGGCGTGTAACCTTACCACATCTATGGTATCGCGACCAAAGGTACGTTCGGTAGAGATAGATTTTCTCTCGTGAAAAGGGATGATAGGGGGATTGTCTATGCCGTGGGCCCTTTTCCATATCGTGCGGCCGTTTTTGCCCAAAACGCTTTCCAGCATTTCTACGGGCATTTGCTGGATGGTTTCAATTTTATAAATGCCCAGGTTCATTAGGGTTTGATAGGTTTTATTGCCTATCATCGGGATCTTGTTTACGGCGAGAGGCGCCAGGAAATTCCGTTCGTTGCCCTGGGCGACGATACTTTCAGCATTGGGTTTTGCTTCGCCGGTGGCGATTTTTGAAACGATCTTGTTCTGCGATAAGCCAAAAGAGATGGGGAGGCCACTCTCTTTTATAATACTTTGGCGAAGCTCTTTAGCGAATTTCTCTATTCCGAAGAACTTGTCCATTCCGCTGAGATCGGCATAGAACTCATCTACGCTGGCTTTTTCAAAAGAAGGAACCTGATTTTTAATGATTTCGGTAACCACATGGGAGTGGTGGGTATAGGTACTGGCATTTCCTTTTATAACAGTAGCCTGGGGGCAAAGCTGCCGGGCTACTTTCATAGACATTCCGGAGAAGACCCCAAATTTACGCGTCTCGTAACTCGAAGCAGCTACCACCCCGCGGTCTCCCATGCCACCTACGATAAGCGGACGGTTGTTTAATTTGCTGTTGTGCAAACGTTCTACCGACACAAAAAATGTGTCCAAATCCAGATGTAAGATAGACTTTTTATTCATTAAAAAAAGGAATTAATCCATTAAATAGGAAATAATCCAAAATTATAAAATTGTGAAGATGTAGCAGTGGGTTTATGCGTTAAATTTTAAGTGATAAAAACGGCGGGCTGAAAAATAATTTAAGAATTTTTTTTTCCTGAGAAATATCATTCTTTCCAGTGCATTTATGCGCTAAGTTTATTAGAGATATTAACCTAAAGTAAATATAATGAGGATACTATTTTTATTGGTATTTCTGTTCTTAGGCGTCCAAACAGGGATTGCGCAGGACAGGGATCAGGACAAAGACCAGGATCGTGATCAAACACGATTAATGATGGTAGATGGAGATCTTTTACAGATAAGAGATCAGGATCAACAGCGGTTACAGGACAAAATAACCCTGAATGACGGTACCGTATTAAGTCCGAATGGGGCTTATGTAACCCGCGACGGGAAAAGACTTCGACTTAAAAACGGAGAATGTCTTGATATGGACGGGGTGAAGTATAACAACGAATATCAGTACCGGTTCAAGGTTCAACAGGAGAATAAAGGCTTATCTGAAGCCCAGATCCAGGAACGGAATCAAAATCGTGTGCAATATTCCCGTATAGATGGAGATATGTATCGGATAAGGAATCAGTCGCAAAACCGTGTGCAGGAACAGCTTAACGTGGGAGATGGGATATCTGTAAGACCAGATGGAACTTACCAGGTTCGCAATCAACAACAAATGCGCCTTCAGGATGGCGAATGTCTGAATATGGATGGTGAGAAACTCACCAATATGTATCAGTTTCGTAAAAACATCGCGCAGAAGAATATGATGCAGAACAAGGTACAGAAGAACATGCAAAAAAACGTTCCAAAGAACGTACAAAAACAGGTTCAGAAAACTCCCCGGAAAGGAAAAAACAATTAATCAGAAAGCCGGCAATCAGTTTTGATTGCCGGCTTTCTTTAAATCTTAATTATGAAAAAGCTACTACTATTCCTCATGATATTTCAGGGGATTGGCTTATGGGCCCAGGCCGATAAAAACCTAAGGGAAGAAAAAAAACAGGAAGGGATTTCCTTTCTTTTTGCAGACCTTAGTTATTCTAGTGATGCGGTTTTTATGGGAAGAAGAGATTCTGTGGCGGCGCCTTATGTGATGCCGTCTTTAGGATATTACCACCGTTCCGGTTTTTATGCCGATGCTTCGTTGTCTTACCTGGTAAAAGATGAAAACAGGGTGGATATGGGCTTGCTTAGTGCCGGTTACCGCTTTGATGCAAATGGGCTTAACGGAGGGATTTCGGCTACCAAATATTTCTTTAATGAAGACAGTTACAATGTGCAGTCTCAAACCTCCGGAAACCTAATGGCTCTGTTAGGCTATGATTTTAATTTCCTGGAATTGAGTGTGACCGGGAGCGCTTATTTCTCTGAAGACGGGGATACCGATTTTTTCGCCGGGCTTATCCTTGATAATACCCTTAATTTAATTGAAAATAAGCTCACTCTAAACCCTACTTTCAGGTTAAATGCGGGCTCCCAGTATTTCTACCAGGAATATTATCAAACCAGCCGTTTGGGAAACCGAAAGGGAAAAAACGCTATGCAGCAGGTTCCGGCAGAGACTATAGAGATAGAGGAAGCTTCAAACTTCAATATTCTTTCTGTGGAATTGAGCCTACCTGTGTATTACTATCATAATCAATTTATTTTTTCTTTCAGGCCTCATCTTGCATTTCCGCAGGGAGAGAGCAAGATTATTATCCAGGACGCGGTGTATGAAGAAACTTTAGACGATGTTTTCTATTTTTCAGTGGGAATAGGTTACTGGCTTATTCCATAGAAGCTGTCTATTAAAAAACAAATTGCTCTTACTTGTATGATCTCCTGCTTATTTTTTGAGAAATGCTGCTTTTGTTTTCTCTTGCATCATAAAATTTTGTGAAAGCTGCCGGACTAAGTTCCTATTGGCTCAAAACTTCTTAGTTTTAAATTTCTTTCTTAATAACACCAAAACCTAAATTATGAGTAACAGTAAGTCTTATCAAGTTGAACCGATTCATCAGGACACTTACCTGGCAAACGGAGAATTAATAAAATGGGAAGGGAAGAAGGATGAGGTTTATTCCACTATTTCTTCTTCGGAAAGCTACAGCAAAACCCTGTTAGGGACGGTGCCGCATATGGATGAGGCTACTGCCCTGGAGGTATTGGAGCACGCCTGCAATGCTTACGATAAAGGGAAAGGAGAATGGCCTACCGCGAAAGTGGCTGAGCGGGTGAAGAGCATGACGAAGTTCGTGAAACTTATGGAGAAAGAGCGGGAAACCGTAGTGAAGTTCCTGATGTGGGAGATAGGTAAATCCCTGCCCGATTCTGAAAAGGAATTTGACAGGACGGTGGAATATATTTACGATACTATTGAAGATTATAAACAGCTGGATCGCGATAGCGCCAATTTTAAGAAGCGGGATAATGTGCACGCACATATCCGCCGCGGGCCATTGGGAGTGGTTTTATGCTTAGGCCCATATAATTATCCATTAAATGAAACCTTTGCCTTGCTTATTCCGGCCTTAATTATGGGGAACACGGTGATCTTTAAACCGGCAAAACACGGGGTATTATTATTGTCTCCTTTGCTAAAGGCCTTCCAGGAAAGCTTCCCTAAAGGCGTGGTAAACATTATTTACGGCAGGGGTAGAGAAGTGGCCGCACCAATTATGAAAACCGGCAGAATAGATGTGCTGGCGTTAATTGGCAATAGCAAGTCGGCTATTGCCTTGCAGGATCAGCACCCGCATAAGAACAGGCTGAGACTGGTGTTAGGTCTCGAGGCTAAAAATCCCGCGATTATCCTACCCGATGCTGATCTGGATCACACCATTGAGGAAGTCCTGTCTGGGACTCTATCCTTTAACGGCCAACGTTGTACAGCTTTGAAGATCATATATGTTCATGAAGATATAAGAGAGGAGTTTAATAGGCGTTTTGCCGAAAGGGTAGACCAGTTAAAATTCGGCAATCCCTGGGATGATGGCGTAAAACTAACGCCCCTGCCTGAACCGGATAAACCTAAATATATCACCGAATTGATAGAAGATGCACAGGAAAAAGGGGCAAAGATCCTGAATAAAAAAGGAGGCAAGGTGATCGATAATTACATTTTCCCTGCCGTGCTTTATCCGGTGACCAAAGAGATGAGGGTGTATCAGGAAGAGCAGTTTGGCCCGGTGATTCCCGTAAAGTCCTTTACTTCTATAGAAGACCTTCTAGACGAGATAGCCGATTCCAATTATGGCCAGCAAGTAAGTCTCTTCGGAAAAGATGTGCATAAGCTCGCGCCGCTTATCGACACCATGGTAAACCTGGTTTGTCGTGTTAATCTAAACTCTGCCTGCCAGCGAGGGCCAGATGTGTTCCCTTTCACCGGAAGAAAAGACTCTGCTGTGGGAACCCTGAGCGTACACGATGCACTACGTTCTTTCTCTATAAGAACCTTTGTGGCTTCCAAGGACAACGAGTATAATAACAAGATCCTGCAGGAATTGGTTTCCGGGAAGGAATCTAATTTTGTGAGTACAGATTATATTCTTTAAACTCAGTTCTCAGTTCTCAGTTCTCAGTTCTCAGTTCTGAGAACTGGGTTCTGTATTTTAGTTTTTCCGTGGATAGTGGATTGTTGAAGTTGGAAGTCTTTGGTCTATAGATTTACTTAACTTTATAATCCCATTTTGAAGCCCTTATTAAATGAAACTTTCCAGGTTTTTACAAAACATTGTTCCCTTTCCTGCTGATGAACTGGAGGATATTGTTTCTTATTTTGAAAGAGAAACAGTTTATAAAAATGTTCCCCTGGTTAAGGGAGGACAGGTTTGCTCTAAACTTTACCTGGTAGAGGAAGGAGTAGGAAGAAGTTATTACCTTAAGGAAGACGGGAAAGAAATTACACAGTGGTTTTTTGTAGAAGGGCAATTCATGTCAAGTATTGAAAGCTTTTTTCAGCAGAATCCCAGTTTATATTACCTTGAAATGTTAGAGGATTCGGTTTTATACAGCATTACGCGGGAAAATCTCGATCTCTTGTTTGCTCGTTACCACAATATGGAAAAACTGGGCAGGCTTCTTTCTACAGAGATGCTTACGCGCGTAGTTAATAAACTCAATGCTATCCAGTTTCAAACGGCCCGTGAGCGTTACGATTATATGCTTAACGAATACCCCAATATTGTTAACCGGGTACCCCTGGGAAATATTGCTTCCTACCTGGGAATGACCCAGGAAACCCTAAGCCGTATTCGTAAAACAGAATCCCGTAATAAATCCTGATTTGTATTATTTGATCTAGGTCAAAAGAAACTAGCTCCCTAATAAGGAAATTTGCAGTGTTTAAAAAAAGCTGCAATGAAAATAGATTTATTGAAATTTACCCTACAGGTTATTCTGCTGGTGGGGCTGCTTCCTGATGCTTCTATTGCCCAGGAAACAGATCCTGCCCTGGAAAACCTTATTAAAAAGGGCCTGGAGAAAAGCCATAGTATTAACATTAATCAGCTGGATGCCGAACAGGCGCAGGTAGATCAAAAACTTGCAAAGTCTGTTTTTCTTCCAAAGATTTCTCTCAACGGTAGCTATACCCGTCTTAACGATGATATCTCCTTTGATGATGATACTCAAAACCTTTTAATGGCTACTCAAAAGCTTCTGATAAAAGAAGCAGCAGGTCTTCCTTTTAATGCGGCTTTTCCCGAAAATATTCCACTACAGGAAGTCAACAATCTTCAGGATAAGGATATCCTGAAATCTTCTGTAGATGTGGATTGGGTCTTGTTTAGCGGATTTGAGGCTACCAATGCTCTCAAAGCTGCGAAACATAAGGAGGCATCTTTACACTATGCAGGAATGGCCGAAAAAGACCGAATCATTCTCAAAATTATTGAAACATACGACAAATTGGCCCTGGTAAATGCCTCAGAAAATGTGCTTGCTGCTTCTGAAGAATATTTAAAGGATCAGGAACATTTTGTAAAGAAAGCTATAGAGAATGGACTGGCTACTCCTATAAGCCGGAAAAAAATAGAGCTGGCCCAGCAGCAACTGGCAGCCAGGCAACTGGAGTTCAGCCATAACAAGACCCTTCTTATCGAGGTGTTACACCAGCTCACGGGAGAAAATAAGAAAGTCTTAGGCTCCCTCAATCCCAGACTTACCGGGATGCAAACTAATGAATTAGCTCCTGAAAAACGGAATGAAGTGATGGCTTTGGAAGAGGCAGAAAAAGCTACTGAATATAAATCAAAGATGGAGAAAAGCCAGTTTATACCTAAAATAGCCTTAAAAGGCCATTATGAATTTCTAGAGGATGATTTATCGCTTTTTGATCCCCAATGGTATGCCGCAGTTGGTGTTAAATGGAATCTTTTTGATGGTGGGCAGGCCCGGTTGAACAGTCAAAAAACAGAACTTGAAGCAAGAAAATACAGGGAACAGATCCAAGAAGCTGAAGAAATGATCGCCTTGAGCATTGTTAAAGCCGAAAACGCTTATGAAGCTTCCCTCCAAAATTCCCGTATTGCCAAAAAGGAGATTGAATTGGCCAGTGCCACCTTTGAGCTGGTGAACAAGCAGCATAAAAATGATCTGGCCTCTATTGCCGAAGTTTTAGATGCCCTGAAGGACCTGGAAAGGGCCAATTTCCAATTGCAGGAATCTTACTTCAGCCAGCGAAGAGCCGCAACCACGCTGCTTCATTCTAAAGGATTACTTAATTACTAAAGCATTTTAAAGATATGAGAATAATAAAGATTGGATTAAGCCTTATTAGTTTATCGATGTTACTTTCCTGTAACAATGAGCAGGAAATCACTCCCTACAGAGGGAAAGTGAAATTTGAAAGTATTTCTGTTAGCAGTAAGCTGGCCGGGCGCATTAATAAACTGTATGTAGCAGAAGGGGATGAAGTACGTAAAGGCGATACCCTTGCCTATATTGATATACCCGAGATCAATGCAAAAATGATGCAAGCCGAAGGTGCAATAACAGCTGCCCGCGGGCAATTCAACATGGCTAATGCCGGGGCCACAAAAGAACAGCTTACCCAGATAGAAGGAAAACTGAATGCTGCAAAAGCAGAATTGGAATTTGCCCGTGAATCGTATTCACGACTGGACAATATGTACAAGGATTCTCTGATAACCCGTCAGCAATTGGATGAGGTGAATATGAAACTTCAAATGGCCAGGGCCCAGGTGGAAGCACTGGAAGCAAAACGAGAAGAAGCTGGAAAAAGTGTTAGAACTGAACAGCTGAACCAGGCCCGGGGGCAATTGGATCGTGCCCGTGGTGCCAGGGAGGAGGTGCGCACTGCTTCAAGTGAAAAGTATCTTCTTGCCCCTGCCGATATGACTATAGAAACTATAAGTTTGGAAGAAGGAGAGCTGCTTAGTCCCGGATATGCGCTGTTTAATGGTTATAAAAAGAACAGTGTTTATTTCAGATTTACTATTAATGAATCCAAAATATATGACTTTGAGAGAGGAAGTGAATTAGTGATGCTTAACCCATACACCAAAGAAGAAATCACTGGCAGAATCGCCTACATAAAGCAACTTCCCCGATATGCCGAGATCACCAGTACGGCGCCGCTTTATGATTTGGCAGAATCTGTATACGAATTAAAGGTGGTTCCTACCACCAACTTAAATGAGAAAGCCTATTATACCAATGCTACCATTCTGATAAAAGAATAAACCGATGAAAGAGTTTTATAAGTTATTAAGATGGGAATTTAAGCGTATTTTTTCCAATAGTGTTCTCTGTGCTATCTTTTTCGGTGCCCCTGTACTTTACGGAATTCTGTTTGGTTATGTTTACCAGCAGGCTAATGTAGTTGACTTGCCAATTGTAATCGTAGACCAGGATAATAGTCCGTTAACAGATAAGATTACTGATGCATTTGAAGATAATGAAGGGCTTCTCGTGAAAGACCGGCGTTATAACCCCGGCAATATACTGGACGAAATGCCGGTTGAACAATATGTTGCTGTGGTGACCTTACCTTCAGGTTTTGAGGCAGATGTACTTCAGAAAAGATATCCTGAGGTTAGGGTGGATCTCAATATGGCCAATATCCTTAACGCCAATACTGCCAGTAAGAATATTCAGCAGGTTTTAATGAGCCTCAATGCGGGGATAGAGATTGAAGGTCTTAAGAAGCAGGGTTTAAATCCGGCGGCAGCTAAAGCATCCTTTGAGAGTTTTAAAATTAACTTCCATAAGCTTTATAACTCTACCGGCAATTACCTTAGCTTTATGATGCCCGGTTTGTTGGGAGCTATTATGCAGCAGATAATTTTTCTTGCAATGGCGCTGGTATTTTCTAGAGATTTTGAAGATGGTTATTTCAGACAACTGGTGAAAAAAGATAAATCGTCTTTATATCTCATAGTTTTAAAAGCTACACCGTTTATACTGTTTTTGCCTTTTATGTGGCTATTTGTAGGGCGTTTGTTTATATTCTTTAATATAGAGGCCGAGATCTTTAATTTCCCTATGCTGATTTTGATCACCCTCTTAAGCCTGGCCTCCATGGGAGTGGGGATGTTGTTCTCAGTGGCTATTCCCAATCAATTAAAAGCAACAGAATTACTTATGGTGATTTCTACCCCGGCCTTTGTAATTAGTGGATTTACCTGGCCCAGCCTGGCCATTCCGGGGTTTATTAACGGGATAGCACAATCAATTCCTGTCACTCATTTTCTTACTGCCTTCAGAAAAGTAGCTTATTTAGGGGGTGATCTGAGTCATGTATTTCCGGAAATTAAAATGCTGTTGCTTATTATTTTAATAAGCTTTATTGCAATGGCTGTGTTACTACAAATTAAAATAAACAGAGCCCGGACGAGACATGTATCAAGAAGGGTATAAAATCTGCTATTGAAGAATATCCTCACGGGTTTGGATGATGTGCCGAGGTAGATATTTAAAAAGCCCCGCTATAAACGGGGCTTTAAAATAATGGTTTCTTTTTACCAGGTATCAACAGCTAAAGCAGCATCGATTCTTGCAAGCAGGTCGTTCCAATGGTAAACGCTTAATTGATTATTAACCCGATTTCTTCTTGCTCTAAGGTCTCTCCTTAACTGCTCCAGATCTCCACGCATTAATGCGATTATATCGGTAGAGGTGACCTCGCTTCTTTCTTCCTTTTTTAGGTTCTGAACATATTTGGCCGCGGCATCAACATAGGCACGTTGAATATTTCTCCTGTAGGCATCTACTTTCTGAGATTTATACAGCTCTTCAAAAATGCCTTTTCTAAGGTCGGTCATCATTTCGACAGCCGTGTAAGCTGAATTGCCGTTCACCTGCTCATTACTAATCATTCGTTGTAGACGGTCGCTTTCCAGAAGATCGTTCAGGGCCCGGCTTTGAAGGCTCTGTACACGTTCAATGGCACCCGAGGGCTCTATGCGTTGCAATAGTTCACGATCCAGCAGCCACTCCGGAGTAGAAAAGGCGTGGTCGTTTAAAAATTTCACTGCTGATTTTTGTTTTGTTTCCGGTACTTGGGTATAAACGCTTCCTTCCTGGTCTGCAGTTTTTCTGGTTTCGTAGACTCCGCCTACGTTTGCCACCACATGGGATACATAGCCTCTCCACATATAAGTAAGTTCGCGGTAAACTTCAGTTAACTCAGAATAATCGGTGTTGTCTTTTGAGGTCCATTCCACCAGATTTGGCACTACTTTTTTCAGGTTCGCAAGACCGTACTCACTGGCTTTGATCTGGTCGTCGCCTAAGCTTTCTCTTTGCGACTGCGGATCAACCCCGCCGTAACCGTTTCCAAATTCATACACCGGATCTCCCGCTTTCTCCAGGATCCACTTGCTCAGAATTGGCTTCTCTTCCTGGGGGGAATCGGCTTCAGGAATATACCTGTAGCCCCAGTTGATCGCGTAAAGGTCATAAGGTCCCATCATCCTGATGTAGCGTACGCCTTCATCTTCCTGCTGTGCCACATAGTTCACCCGGGCATAATCCATAATGGAAGGAGTAAGGCCATACTTTTGAGTAAATTTTGCAGAACGAAGTGAATCTGTGGCATAAGCCGAACTCGCCTTCATATTATGCGGTAACCCAAGGGCGTGTCCCACTTCGTGCGCGATCACCATTCGCATCATCTCCCCAATCTCTTTCTCGGGCGTGTTGAGACTGCGTGCTGAAGGCTTTTGTGCCCCGGCCTCAATCATGTAACGATTCCTGTATGAGCGCAGGTGGTTGTGATACCAAATAATATCACTTTCTATAATTTCCCCGGTGCGAGGATCGGTTACTGAAGGCCCCATGGCATTTCGTGTGGTACTGGCAACATAACGTACTACCGAGTAGCGAACATCTTCAGGGCTAAAATCCGGGTCTTCCTCTTTACTGGGAGGATCTTTGGCGATCACCGCATTTTTGAAACCTGCAGCTTCAAAGGCCACATTCCAGTCTTCAATTCCCTGCTTAAAGTAAGGTCTCCATTTTTTTGGCGTGGCAGGATCCAGATACCATACAATAGGTTCTACCGGCTCTACCAATTCCCCCCTTTTGTAGGCTTCAATATCTTTAGGTACCAACTGCCATCGGTTGATGATCCTATAGTCGTCACTCTTTAGTTCATCGGAATTATAGTCATATTTTTTAGTAGTGAACCAGCCCACTCGATGATCGGCCAGCCGTGGCTGCATTTGCTCTTCCGGAAGCAGGATCATAGACTGGTTCATCATCATGCTAATGGTCCCGGCCTGGTCTCTTTCGGGTGGTTCTTCCGCTTCATAGGTCAATACGTGTTTCACCTCAATATTTTCGGGAAAAGCATTGGCCGAAGTGATATAAGAGCGGGATTTATCCAGTTTTTTTACCTTGTAACGTTTCCGTAGTGCAGGGGATATTCCATTTATGGCAGCTACCTCTTCTTTAAAAAGATCGCTTACCTCGATTACTGCGGAAGTTTTTTCGTCGTTATAAGCTACGATCTTTGAGCTGAAGAGGATAGGAAAGAAATTATTGGCAGCCACCGATTGGTATATTGGCGACCCTTCCTCGCTTTCATTCTCAAAGCTAATCACCTTCATGTCGATATTATTGTCTCTTTTTGACCAACGAACTACCTGTTCGTTGGCTTTGGAACCGGCATTTACATAGCCGCCGCCAAAACCTGCGGGCACTCCGGCAATACGGCTTACCAGGAGCATGTCTTTCTCCAGCATCTCCAGGGGAATTTCGAAATAAAGCTTATCATCTACAAAATGAGTAATAAAGAGACCCTCGTCACTCTTCGCGTCAGCGGTGATGACTTCATCGTAAGGTTTAATGTCTTCCTGGGTCTTTTTTGGAGTCGTGGACTCATTTGTTTGTGTCGTAACTTCCTTTTGGGTTTGGCAACTCACGCCAACGGCCAGGATGAGTCCGAACACCGGTAATTTTTTTATCATGTGGAATTTGGATTTTAAAAGCCCACAAGATAAAGATTGTAGGTAGAACTAAGAAATTGGAGGAACAAAGAGACCCAGGAGTCCGCTTAGGCCATTAATAATTGCAATAGGACGAAGGTTATAATAAGACAATTTTTTGCTTTCTTGTGGCTGTCTATTTCTGTTAGGCTTGCAATTGATCGCTTTTCTAAAAATAAGTAGCTTTTTCTCAGTATAAATTTTAATGTAAATAAAACTTTACAATTTGTTATTTTTAATTACATTTGTAAAGTAAACATTACATTAAGTAAACTATTAATTACATCATAATGAAAAAGGAACGTAAAAAAAATCTTTATAGCCTTGCCGTATGGACCTGGAGTTGGGTGGCTACAATGGCAATCGCTACTTTTGGACCGATGTACATTTGGGATGACCATAGTGTACTAACAGTTCTGGCAGTAGCAGTAAACTTTGTTCATGGAATTCTAATGATAATCGCAAACAGGAGGTTATTTAATAATTTTGATGAGCTGGAACGCAAAATCCATTTGGAGGCTCTGGCCTTAACATTGGGATTGGCTGTGGTGATCGGGTTATCATACTCACTTTTAGACACCACCAATTTAATTGGTTATGATGCAGAAATAAGCAACCTGGTGATATTCATAGGTGTAACTTATTTAGTTATTGTCACTATAAATACTAAAAGGTACTTATGAAAAACAGGTTAAAAGTACTTCGGGCTGAAAACAGCTATACGCAGGAGGACTTAGCTGATATTATAGGTGTTTCCCGACAAACAATTAATGCCATTGAAAAGGAGAAATTTGATCCCAGTCTGCCAACGGCTTTTAGAATCTCCAAACTCTTTAAATTACCCATAGAAGATATTTTCTATTTTGAAGAAACTTAAAGAAACTTACATTGGAACGGAAGTCAAAGAGAAAGCTTCAGCCTAAAAATTAGGCTGTTAATACCACTGGAGTAATTAGAGAAAAGAAAGTCGGTGCGCTTAATCATACATCCGGCTAATCCTTTCGAGTCCGTTAGGGTCGCTGATTTTAATTCGGGTACCCTGGGTGCTGATAAGCTTTTCCGATCTGAACTCAGAGAGGAGTCGGTTAACGGTTTCTTTAACCGTACCTACATAGCCAGCGAGATCTGCCCGGGTCATGGCAACCTGGAAAGGTTCTCTGCTGGTGGTATTGAATTTACTGTCGAGACTAAGCAAGGCTTCTGCCAGGCGACCCCGTACCGGTTTGTAAGCCAGGTCTACTATTTTCTCATTGCCTTTCCTAATATTCTGAGCAAGTTGTTGCAATAAACTTCTAAAAATTTGGTCATCCTCTTTTAAAACCTTCCAGAAATCTTGTTTTGGAATAAAAAGAAGAGACGAGTCTTCCAGGGTTTTGGCAGAATTTCCATACCTGCATTGTGAGAACAGGTCTGAGAGACAAAGTAGTTCGCCATTAGTTGCTATTCTTAGGATTTGTTCTTTTCCTGAGCTCCCCAGTTTAACGATCTTTATACTTCCGTTTTCTACAAAATAGGCCCCAAGAGGAGTGCTGCCTTCCTGGTAAATCAACTGAGCTTTTTTATAGTACAAATAATCTGCTCGTGCCCTTAAAGGAGCCGGAATCTCCAGGGCGTGGTTATCGGTGGAATACGAAACAGGTGTCATATAATGGTTTTTTAAAAGATTAGCTGGTAACATATATGATGAAAATTAAGAATAAAACCCAGCGCTTACAATGACAAATGTCATTTTTGGGATTTTGAAATTGGAGTGTAATATGTTTTAAGTCAAATATTTAGCTAGATATTTCAGGCTAATTTTTGGCGTTCTTTTAAGGAGGTGTTAGAAAAAAACCAGCTCCGAAAGGGAAAGAAGTAAAGGCGTGCCAATTTTATTTTTGAAGCAGTGATTTTAGTCACCACAATTAGGATATAAAACATTTTTTTGGATAGCAAGCACTACTTCAAAAACCGGTTAATTTATTTAATTTCAGGGTATTGGGTAAAAATCCAAAACTTCTATTAACCTTAAAATATTAAGATGATGAAACTATTTAGCATTTTTTTAAAATCGGCAGCGATTGCCGTACTCATGGTCTTTTTCACCGGTTGTGAGAAAGATGAGCTAAACGAACAGCTTTATGAAGTCGAAGCGAAAGTAAAAGTTCCTACTGTAGAATCTGTAGGAAATAACCTTTCTTTCCCTGTTATCTGGGCTGAAAATGTAACCAAATCACTTCGAACTCCTCCTGCAAACCTTGGGGAAGCCGAATATTTACTGGAAGGAACCTGGTGGTATGTTTGGGGAGACGATCCAATAGATCCTTCTTATCCAATTTACAGTTGTGCTCCCAGTCCCGCTGATTCATTATTATGTGTGGATCAAACCGAACCAGGGGAAGATGTATTTAAGGCCTGGGTTCAAAAAGATCCGCTTAACTACTGGGAGGCTTATAATGCTACTGCTCCAAATGAGGTAAATGTAGATTTTATCGACTGGGGTGATAATCTGGAGTCTATAGACTGGACAATTCAATCCAGGGTACGTACTGAATTGGTTTTATATGAAAATGTTGTTGACCAGGGAGAAAGTGGTCCCGTTCTTCAATATCCAATGAGGCATGTGTCGGGCTGGGGTACCGATGAAGTACACGGCCTTCAAACAAACCTAGATGGATCCATTTACGATCCTACCCTTGAAGACCCATTATCAACTTTTGGAATGCAGGCTACCGTTTATTCTACACACACCAGGATGACTATTCAGAAACTTAATGTAGATCGTGGAGACGAGAGATTAAATCAATTGAGCTGGGATGAAGAAACTGCTCAATGGGTAGATAACGGCGGTGGAGAGTTCCTTCTTATCAACGAGCCATTATTTAGTAATGCTTTATATGAAGCCGCTGATGGCCCGGGCTATTTCAATGCTGAGGTTAACGTTAAGGGTAAAATCATGTACGGATACACCTGGGATATGAAGAAGATGAATGAAGGAACCGGATCTTATAGGATCACTTATAGCTTTGATACAGATGCCCCTGGTTCTTTAGGTTTAAATACCTTTTTCACTGAAAATACAGAAATAATTGTTCCTTTAGAAGAAGAGGAAGAAATAAGTGTGGCAGCAGAGGAAGCTGATAGAGGGGGAGTTGGAATGTTGGATGTTGGTAATAACCTTACCTATATGGACATTGAAATAATTGGAAGAACTACCGGTGGCGGTGGCGGAAACAGCGGCGGCGGAAACGGCGGTGGCGGCAACAATAGTGGCGGTGGCGGCAATGGCAATGGCGGCGGTCGTAATTAATTCATACTAAATACCATTCTAATAGCAAAAGCCGGTCTACAAATGCAGACCGGCTTTTTAATGCTTCATAAATCATTTTCTTATTTCCTTTGAAGTTCCAGATTTGTTTCGGGGATTTCGAGGGCTCCCTCCTTGAGGTAGGTATCAAACCAACGCATCATTCTAAGCATAAAATCATACCTGGCGGTGGCTTTTCTGTTTCCATGGCCTTCCCCGGGATAAAGCACTAACCTTACCGGAGTGTCTGTTCTGGTTTTAAGATGACGGTACAATTCAAAAGATTGCCCGGGGTTTACACGGGTATCTTCTTTTCCGTGGAGAATAAGAAGCGGGGTTTTGCCTTGCCCGGCATAAAAGATGGGACTGCGCTCCAGGTAGAACTGATAATCGTCCCAAATACGCTTGCGACTGTGTACCAGGAACATTTCCTCTGGGATATCGCTGGTTCCCCATTTTGAGATGTTGTTGCTTATTCCTACAGACATCACTCCGGCAGCAAAGCGCTCGGTGTGTCGGGTGGCCATCCAGGCCGTGGCATAACCTCCGTAAGATCCTCCGGTAACGCCCACTTTATCTTTATCAATATTATAATTTTCAATAAGGTGATCTACCCCGTCAATAATATCATCAAATTCCTTTCCTGCTGGATCTCCCTGGCTGGATTTAGCGAATTTAATGCCTCTACCTGTGCTTCCCCTGTAATTAGGATAGAATACCGCGTAAGCATTTGCGGCACCAACCTGCCCGGGCATACTGTATGCGGTGAGCCAGCCATTGTCGTAATGCGCCTCGGGACCGCCGTGAACAACTGTTATCAATGGGGTTTTGCCTGAGGTCTCTAAAGGATGTATCAAAATACCCTGTAGCTCCAGGCCATCTTCAGCTTTGTAAGTAATCACTTCCTGTTTACCCAGCTTTCTGTCTTTCAACCAGGGATTAGAATCGGTAATCCTGATAAGCGCATCATTTTTAGTATTCAGCATAAAAAGCTCTCCGGGATGTTCTGCAGAATTCCCCGTGAAAGCTATAGTATTGGTTTTAGCTGCAGAAAAACCGCTAATATTCAGGTTTTGGTCTGTAAAAATTTTATTCATTTTATCATTGATGTCCAGGCTGTACAGGCTGCTGTAAACTCCTTCACTGGCAAGAACCCTGAGGCTTTTGTTATCTTTCCATTCAAGCTGGTGAAACTGACCTTCAAAGTCTTTCTGAAGGATTTTCGGGCTGCCCCCGGAGGTTTCAGCGATGAAGATGCGGCCTTCAATAGGATCGTGTTGATCTTCTCCGGCGAGAAAAGCTATCCGTTTGCCATCGGGGCTCCAATTTAAAGCTCCCATTTTGCCTGTATGATCAACTTTCGCAGTGACCTTTGAAGTATTAGCATCTACAAAATAGATCTTTTGGCTGGTGTAATAATCATCTACCAGAGAAGAAGGAGCAGCACTTACGGCAAGACTGGTTGAGTTTGGACTCCATTGCACCGAGGTGATGTGGCCTTCCACTTCCAGTTTCTTCGGGCTTGCATCATCAAGATCTACAATATATGCCGATGCTTGCTGAAGATCGGTTTCGTAGATCTCGGGTTGATAGGGAAGGGGATTATCCACTTCATTTTTTACAGCTGAAACAAAGGCAAGTTTGGTTCCGTTGGCCTGCCAGTCGTAAGAAGAAATATTACCTTCAAACTCGTAGAGTTTTTGGGCCTCTCCACCGTTTAGGCTAATTTCGTATAAAGCCGTAGTCTTATCGTCTTCCTTTTTGGTGGTAAAGCTGATACTGTTGTGTTCAGGCCTCAGTTTAACATTGGAGGCACTATATCCGGTTACAAATGGAGTAGCTGTTTTGTTACTCGTATTGTACACATAGAGATGGGTGCTTGCCGGTTCATTTTCCTTGGTGGGATCGGCTGGTACCAGGAGCTGGTAAACAATATTTTCTCCGTCTTCAGAAATAATGGCCTGGGAGACTTGTTGTATTTCGGCTACATCCTCCGGACTAAGGCCGGGTTGCTGGGCAAACAGCCCGTGGAGGACAAAAAATAAAAGAAGCGTGATTGATCTTTTCATGTGGTTTTTACTTTAATTATTTGTTTCTTAAAGATACCGTAAAATGGAAATTCTTACAAGTATACTTTAATTGTTTAGCAGGTTACGGGCATTCTCAATACTGGAATTAACGGCCTCCTTCATTTCATTTACCTTCTCAATTTCCTCCTGAAGGCCCTGGTTTTTCTTTAGGATTTCTTCTTCAGAAAGATCTTCCAGAGGAGGCTGGTTTTTAACATAATTATCAGAAAAATCGTGCATCCAATCCATCATAAAATCGTGAGCATTTTCCAGGTCTTTTCTGGCTTCCTTATAGGTTTGGAAATCACGTGAAGAAGAATCTGTTTTTTCTTTCAGTTTCATGGAAAGAGCATTTAACTCACCCATTTTAGGCATTACTTCATCGTGAATACGTAGAACTTCATCATAATTTTGTTCATACTCTTTCCTGGCATCAGATTCGTTATTACAGGCCAAGAAACCTATACTTAAAAATATAAGCAGGAACCATTGTGTTTTTAATAGTTTCATAAGTACTTTATTAGTTTTTTAATTTAAATTATTTATTAGTCTAATATACTATTTGATTTCCCTTCGGGGATGCTGTAAGCTCAAAAAAAAAACTATTTATGAAGGCTTTGAACACCTGTTTGAGTGCAGCCGGGATGATATTTTGGAAATTTTTTATCTGACCAAAGCTGTCAGGAATGCGATTAAGATATGTAAAAGGCAATAAAATTATGGAGGAATGGTAGGGAATAAGAGGCTTTATTTTTATGTTTAAGAATTATTACTTTATTTTTTTTTAGGAATTAAATAGCAAGAAAGCAGAAGTATGAGCAAAGAAGAGTATCTTATAAGAATAGCGGTAGGATTAATTGCGGGCTTATTAATTGGGATTGAACGAGAAGCCCAAAGTAAAAGTGCAGGTATAAAAACCAATGCCCTCGTGGCCTTAGGTGCAGCTGTATTTATTATTCTTTCGCTACAATATCGAGGTGAAGAGTTTGTAGATATTACCCGGGTTCTTGGACAGGTAGTAATTGGAGTTGGTTTTATTGGGGGTGGGGTAATACTTCAACATAAGGGGAGCATACTTGGCTTAACCACTGCTGCTACTGTTTGGTGCAGTGCAGCAGCAGGTTGTATGGCCGGAATGGGTATGTTCTTTGAACTCCTGTTTCTGGTTTTATTCGTCCTTTTAATAAATATATTTTTGGAGCCACTTGATAAATTTATCAGGGGAAAGTTTAAAGAAAACAGGAAGAGAACGCCTGATTAAAAGTCAATACCTATTATTGAAGAATCTTAAGCATTTTAAGCTTTCAGAAATTAGAAGTAACACCCACCTTAGTTTTCTTATACCATTCTAAAAAATAGCATTTTCCAACTAAAAAAACCTAATCCAACGGAAAGTAATAAGAGTGGATACTATTTATCCTAGATCGATATTAATAAAAGCGAATTAAAAATACTAAAAACTCCAAAAAAACCCCGTAAATCCTGAGATTTCGGGGTTTTTATTGTTGACTGGTAGCCAAAAAGTGGAGTCGGAGGGAACGACCATTTTTTGAAGCTTATAGTATTTACAAGCCTTTCCAGAGGGTAAAAAAAATTGGTCACCGGATTGGTCTCGCTTTAACAAATTTTAACGTTTATGCGCTCAACTCAGATTATTTTCAACTTTAGTCTTAGGGACGAATGGAGCTGCATTATAAATTTTAGAATTATTAAGTAGATAATTCTTCAGTTAATCAGCAATTATAACCTCCACATTATTTTTTTCCAACATTTCTATATCTGCTTTCTCGATCCCTTCATCAGTAATTACTTTATTGATATGTTCGAAATTTTGTATAAAAGCAAGCCCTGTTTTTTTAAATTTAGTAGAATCTGCGACTACAATCACTTCTTCAGCAATATCAATCATTATTTGATTAAGGTAAGCTTCTTCCATATGGTGGGTAAAAAAACCAATGTTACTTCTTATTCCATCTACACCTAAAAATAATTTATTGCAAAATAATTGTTTAAGATTTCGCTCCGCCATTGGGCCAACCAATGACATAGAAAATTCCTGTAAATAACCCCCGGGCATATATACTTTGAGATTGTCAAATTGAGCCAAATTGTTTACAATATCCAGGGCGTTGGATATAACGGTTATCTCCTTAAAATTTCCCAAATTACTGGAGATCTCAAAAGTAGTGGTTCCTGAATCTAATATAATAGAATCATTTTCCTGAATAAGACTAACAGCTTTTTTCCCGATTAGTTTTTTTAGATCTTTGTTTATAGTTTTCTTTTCGGACACGGCAAGAGCTAAATTACTGGTTTTAAACGCACCACCGTGTGCCCTAACTAAAAGTTTACTTTGTTCTAATTTATCCAGATCGTTTCTTATCGTAACCTCACTCACTTTTAGTTGATTACTTAGATCGGTAACATTTACCTTATTGAATTCATCCAAAATTTCAAGTATTTTGGACCTTCGTGCCGCGGCTTTTCTCATATGTTTGTATTATTCAAGGATTTACCCGTTTCAATTTTAAATCGGATATATCTATTATAATAAAGTGAAAATAAAAAATTCCTGTCATTTTTCATCAAAAAACAGGAATTTAAAAAAATATTGGTTTCATTCGAAAGAAACTAGGCTAAAACACAAAAAATTTAACTTTTTAGAAGTACCTCAGTAGTACCTCCCCCTTGCAAGCTAATATCTACAGGTTTATTGCCTTTCCAGCCACCTCTTGTAAAATCGGGTACATCTACAGATTGAGCCCTGTTATTTACAGAATCTACAGAAAGAGGAGTAATAGAACTCCATAATGCTGCATCATAAACATCCTGATCCAACGGTAATCCATTTCTTAGGCAATCTATCAACCTCCAATCCATTATGAAGTCCATACCGCCATGTCCTCCAACTTTTCTAGCCATTTCTCCTACCTTTTTAACAATTTCAGGGGTGTATCTGGCTTCTAGTTCTTTGAATTCTTCTTCATTTAACCAGGTATGCCCTTTAGCTACTCTTTCCGGAGTAGGCCATTTCCTAGCAAAAGCTTCAGTACCACTAACTAAATGGATCCTTGAATAAGGTCTGGGAGACGATACGTCGTGTTGTACCATTATACTTTTCCCATTCATAGTTTTTATCATTGTAGTATTCATATTACCCCGATAATCTTTACCGGTGAACTGTTCATAAAAACTATCATCAGCAGCTAACTCCCTGGCTTTTGCCGCCATATGGAAATCATTGCTAGAAAGAGAGGTTAAATAATCCATCTGGTCCCCACGATTTATATTCATGATCTGGCAAATAGGCCCTAAGCCATGAGTCGGATAAAGATTTCCGTTTCGTTCATAATTCTCGCGTAAACGCCACATATCTTCATAGCCATTTTTATCGAAATTCAAATCTATTAAGTCATGAATATATGCACCTTCTCCATGGATGATTTCACCAAAATAGCCCTGCCTTGCCATATTCAGAGTTAATAACTCAAAGAAATCATAGCAACAATTTTCAAGCATCATACAATGTTTTCTGGTCCTTTCAGAAGTTTCTACGAGTTCCCAGCACTCATCGATGGTTTTTGCAGCAGGAACTTCTACAGCAGCGTGTTTACCGGCATTCATGGCATAAACAGCCATGGGAGTATGCCATTCCCAGGGAGTAGCAATGTAAATTAAATCTAGGTCCTCGCGATCCACCATTTCCTTCCAGGCATAGTCGCTTCCTGAATATAAATCGGGATCATGAGAAGTATTTTCTAATAATGCTTTTGTTTTCTCTACTGATTCAGGTCTTAAATCACATAATGCTTTAATTTCAACACCTTCAATCTGGCTCATTCGGTTTACCGCTTGGGGCCCACGCATACCTAGGCCAATAAACCCAATTCTTACAGTTTCTAATTTGGGTGCTGCATAACCGCTCATATTAAAACGTTGCGGTCCAGCAGGTCCACCAGTTAAAACCCGCTGTGAAGTATCACAGCTCAATAGGCTTCCACTTATCAGGCCCAGTCCGCCTAAACTGGTTACTCTTAAAAAATCTCTTCTATTATTTTTCATGATATAAGTTTTAGTAGCAAAATGCTGTATGTGGATTTAAAAATCAGAAAATCCGTAAGTTTCTTTGGCGTTGGTATAGAAAATCTTATTCACCACTTTCTCAGGAAGGTCAAGGCCTTTGAACTCACCCTGAAATTCAGGCGCAGTCAAGGATTTATTTGTGGCAAAAAAGTCGTAGTGAAAATTCCACAAATGTTCAAACCGGGCTGCGATTTCATCCGCCGGGGTGTTCCCATCGTCTATTACATCGGTACCATAGATGATCCTGTCCTGGTATTTTATGCAGAAGTCACGTACAGCCTGCCAATTATCTTTTGCCTGAAGCTGCAAATGACAAACCCGTTCAGCCACATCGGTTAAGGTGTTGGGATATTTGTCAAGCCGTGTGGCCACTTCATGAATACTCCATTCCATACTGAAAAGATGAAGACCGACATAGGTGATTCCGGGGAATTTAAGAAGCATGTTGTCTCTTGCACGCATTTGTTCCTCATAGGAAGGATATTCCTTTTGCAGGAACATATGGTATTCTGGATGATCTTTGAAATAATTCCGGTCTGAATCTACGGTCATTTCCTCTAGCGGCAACCAACAGTTTCTAGGTTCCCCCTGATGACCTATCAGCATAATATTATTTTTCTGTAGGTATTCAAAAATTGGATCAAAAACCGGGTCATCTATCATAACAAAACTGCCATCTTCTTTGTGGTAATCAAAGCCTACATCCTTCCAGATTTTCACTCCAACAGCCCCATTACCTAATCCGCGTTTTATTTGAGCAATGGCATCCTCAACAAATTCAGGTGTTCCCCATTTTTTGAAATTAAAAGTGGTAAAGTATTTCACCCGACCGGGATATTCCTTCTGAAATTTCAGAATTATCTTTTCTTGTTCTTCGATTTCATCAAAAAACGGGATATTAGTATTTATGGATAAAAACCCCGCATTATATTCCATCATTTTCTCCATTTTTTCCGGGGACAGCGTGTTTAAATGTACGTGTGCGTCTATAAATTTTGGTATCATATGGATTTCTTTTAAATTTTCATTCACCGATTAAACTTTTAAAGGCTATTACTTTACCTGACTAGCCTTGTCAAAAGAGGATTAGGGACCTTTATATTCAAATTATTTTCAGGTATTATTTTTTATGGTCTCCAATTTCCCTTTAACCAGTTTGGTAATTTCACCGGTTGCTACGGGGAATACCTTTCGTAAATCTATTTCTTCATTATTTCGTAATTGGAATTGCAGGGTTTTCATAAAAATATTCTTTATCTCGGTAGCAAGATTTACTTTGCAAATTCCTCTGGAAATTGCCGCCTGCAATTGTGAGGCTGGAACTCCAGATCCGCCATGCAATACCAAGCCCACAGGAGTGGCTTCAGCGATTCTCTCAAGTAAACCCAATTGTAATTCAGGTTCTTTTTTATAAAATCCGTGAGCTGTACCAATAGCTACCGCCAAGGCGTCAATTCCTGTTTCCTCCACAAATTGCTTTGCCTCTTCAGGCTGGGTAAAAACCTTATCGTCATGCGATTGCCCTAACTTGGCCACATATCCTAATTCAGCTTCCACGTGGGCACCGTATTTCTTAGCACGCGCCACGACCTCTTTTGTGATTTTTATATTTTCCTCAAAAGCTAGTTCACTACCGTCTATCATCACTGAATCGAAACCAGCATCCAGACAGCGTTGCGCCAGTTCCACAGATCCGCCGTGATCTAAATGGATCCAACCTTCCACACCAAATTGTTTTAATCCTGTTCGGCCTAAATTAACAGCAGTTTCTAAACCCATATAATCTATAGAGCTTTCTGTAAGTTGTAAGATTAAAGGTTCGTTCATTTCTGAAGCGGCACCCAGCACACCGTGCAGGGTCTCCAGGTTATAAAAATTAGTAGCCAGAATTCCACGGCCTTCACTTCGTAATTGGTGTAATTTTTCTTTTAACTTCATTATAGTTTATTATTCTTGATTTCTTGAATTTTTATTTCAATTTCCTTAGCATCACCAAATGCTCCAGTTCCTCCTGCAGCCGTAGTATTTAATGACCCGGTAAGGTTCGCAAAATCCAGGCATTCCTTTAATGTCGCCCCTTCCAGGAATTTTTTGAGGAACCCGGCATTAAAAGAGTCGCCTGCGCCGATAGCATCTTTGTAAGCTTTATTTAAATAAGGTTTGATCAAGATATCTTCCGAGTCTGTTACAACACGTCCACCTTTATCTCCTAATTTTAAAGCAAGAGTATTACTATAGTTTTTTATTACTTGAATTGCATCTTCAAGGTTATTCTTTCCGCTAAGCTTCAAAAGTTCATTTTCGTTTGGAAGAAAAATATCTACAAATGGCAAACAATTTTTATAATCAAAATCCCAATTGTTGTCGGGATCCACCTGTAAATCCAGAGAAGTGCTAAGCCCGGCTTCCTTTGCTTTTTTAAATAGGTTCACGATGTTTGGCTGCATGCCCGGTTGGAGAAAATAACTTGAAAAATGCAGATGATCGAATTCAGTAATGTTCTTCCAAGGAATATGATTGATAGTTAATTCATTCATCGCTCCACAAAAAGTCACATTGGCCCGGTCCTGGTCGTAATTCATTACGACAGTAATCCCGGTTTTATGCTTTTTGGAGAGACTAACGAACCGAGGGTCAACATTTTTATTTTGCAATTCTTTTAGAATATACTCTCCAAAATTATCTTCCCCTAATAGCCCACAAAAAGAGGTTGAAATTCCTAAGGCCGATATATTGGAAGCTAAAATTGCTGAAGAGCTACCTAAGGTGAAATCCATATTTTCGGCCAGTTTTTCTGCGCCAATTTCCGGGAAGCCATGAATATCATTTAAAATCAGATCGATATTTAATTCACCCACAACAAGGATTTTTTTATTACTCATAAGTTTCTATTTGAACTTGTTTCAACATTTTTTCTACATCTTGCTTTTTTAACATTCCCAATTCTTTGTTTAAGCAATTAGCTGTTCCACAGGCAACGCCCCAGGTGGCAATCTCTGATAGTTTAAGCTTCTGGTTTAAAGCAAGGGCAATTCCAGCAGTTAAACAGTCACCACTACCAACCGTACTTATAACTTGGCTGGGTGGAAGGCTGATTTTAGCTTTGATAATTTCATCCCTATAGGCGAGTTCAAGCCCTTCAGCCCCTTTGGTTAAAACTATAAATTGAACTTTATCACCAAGAAATTCTCGAAGAGTTCTTATATCGGTTGCACCGCAAATCGTTTTGGCTTCGTGATGATTAAGGTGAATTCCGAAGAATCCTTCCTTTAAAGCGTTTTGCAATTGAATTCCAGTACAATCCAAAATTACTTTTTTATGATACTTCTTTGCTATCTCAATAAGCTGTGCATAGCCATCATTAGGGGATTCTGCCGGCCAGGATCCCGACATACAGATAAATTCAGCCTTGGTAACCTCTCTGTTGAATAGGGTAATAAATTCTTCGAAGTGTGAATGATTAATTTTCGGGCCTGGTTCCAGTAATTCGGTATGGTGCAATTTCGTATTTTCTGAGATAAACGTATAGCATTTACGGTTGTTTCCTCTTATATTCACACCATCTATTTCTACCTTCTTAGTCTTACATTCCTGAATAATCCAATCACCACTTCCTCCGGCCCAAAATCCGAGAAGTTTAGACGAAAAACCTAACTCAGCAATAGCAAGAGCCACGTGTACACCTTTTCCTCCCGGATAATCCTCTAAAGCAGAGATTCTATTAACCTCTCCAAGTTTAAAATCAGGAATCCGGGCATATGAATCGATAGAAGGATTGGGACAAAGATTAAGGATCATTTTTTTTGCTTTTCAGGATAATCGTAAATTTTCACACCCTGTACTACACGGCTTATTGCTCCGGAAACTGAAGGGTTGTCTGGGTTCAGTCCTAATTGCAGTGATTTATAGTATCCTAAAATCTGCCCAATGATAGTAGCTGGAATGATATTGAAATCTTGGTTTTTGTCCAGTTCTAAATCAATATTTAAATAAGAATTAATATCCGAATCAGCTTTCCGACCAACACTGAAAGTTAATAAATTTCTGGGATCCCGGGCTATGGAGATTGCCAGATCGCGCTCATAACGATATACATGATCTTGAGAAGAGAACAGATAAACGACTAGCGTTTTCTCATTGGTTACTGCGCGGGGGCCGTGTCGAAAACCTAAGAAAGAATCGTGTTTACAAATAATCTTGCCATCTGTTAATTCTTGAAGTTTTAAGTGGCATTCCCGAGCTATGCCAAGCATGGGGCCGGAACCTAAAAACACTACTCGTTCGAATTCTAATTGGGTTAGCTTTTTGAGTTGTGTATAATTGCTTAGCAAATAGTTAGCTTGAATAATTATTTTATCAACCTGCTTTTTCAAAGTAAAAACATTCTTTTTGCTGCTTGCCAAGAGGACACTTAATAACATAGAAGTAAAGCTTCCGGTCATAGCAAGACTTTTATCATTTGCTTTTTCCGGGAGCAATATTGCTAAAGCAGTTTTGGTATTCGCACGGGTATAAGTGAATAGTTCCCCCTCTTTATTGCAGGTTATTATCAAATGATAAATGTTCTTGCAAAATTTATCGGCAAGCTTTACGGTTTCAATACTTTCAGGACTATTACCAGAACGGGCGAAAGAAACCAAAAGAACAGGACTACTATTTATTGGAAAAAATAATTCGGGATGTGTTACCAAATCAGTAGTTGCAATTGCTCGTGTTAAACATCCGGTGTTCTTTTGCACTAATCCTTGAGCGGCCTCTCCTACAAATGCAGAAGAACCGGCACCTGTCAAAATAATTTGTAAATTTTCTTTTTCATATAAAGGAGTGAGAAAGCGCTTAATTCCTTCTTCTTCTGCCTTTATTTGATTAAAAACCTCCTGCCAAAGCTTAGGTTGGCCTTCAATCTCAGTTCTTGTATGATTAAGTTCAGTATTTATCATTTATAATTGGTGTGAGAATAAAATTTTTCATTTAAAAAAAATAACTCGTTAAAAGTTTCATTTAAAATGATAAATACAAATAAACAAAATAAAACGAAATAAAAAAAGCTAAATAATGTAATTTTTTATTCGGTTTTTTAAAATAAGCAATCCATTCTTAGGGTAGGGATACAATTTCTGGAGTTGTCTCAGCTATTATTTGATATAACCTGTGAATGCAGTGTAATCAAGGCATTGTATTAGTATCTAATACACTTTAGGAGTAAAAGATTTCTTTTTAAGAGCACTTCTCTCAAAAAATAAAGTAATAAATTGAAAATTATTGTCTAAAACTTTTGTTAATATCATTAAAGTTTTATCTTAGCAACAAGAATTGAAGATTTTTTTTGTTCTTTCGAAGAATAAAATCAACTTTTTTATTTTTTTTACAAACTAAATCGATTTCGAATAAATAATTATAATCTATTAAATAACAATATCGAAATGAAAAACATTCTACTACTAATGTGTTTTGTTTTACTTTCTCAAGTAAGCAGTTTTGCACAAGATTCTAACATTGACGTGAGTGGTGTGGTGACCGATGAGAATTCTGGGTTGCCTATACCAACCGTAAATGTTGTCGAAAAAGGCACGTCGAACGGTGTAATGACAGATTTTGATGGAAATTTTAATATTAATGTTGCGGAAGACGCAGTTCTAGTTTTTTCTTTTATGGGTTATTCCACAAAAGAAGTGAGCGTGCAAGGACGGGACTATATTGAAGTTACTATGAAAGAAGAAGCTTCAGCCTTAAATGAAGTAGTTTTAATTGGATATGGTACGCAGAAGAAGAAAAATCTCACTGGTGCTATCTCTTCTATTGAAACTGAGGATATTGTGTTGACTGGCGGGGCGGATATAGGGAATATGATCAAAGGAAAGGCTGCTGGATTGAATATTCAGCAGAACAGTGCTCAACCTGGTGGTGGTTTAGATATTACGATTAGAGGAGCTGGTTCGATAAATGCTAGTAATGACCCCTTAATCGTAGTGGATGGTTTTCCGATTACAGATTTGGAGCAACCTGATACAGGAGGGAGATATGACGCGGGCACACAGAGTATTTTAAATTCCTTCAATCCCAGTGATATTGAATCCATAGAGGTTCTAAAAGATGCGAGTGCTACTTCAATTTATGGGTCAAGAGCGGCCAATGGAGTAATTTTAATCACTACCAAGAGAGGTGCAGAGGGTAGACCTACAGTTCAGTATTCTGTTTCTTCTTCTTTTCAACCTTATAATAGTCCCTTTGATGTTTTACCATTAAATGAATGGATGGAAGTGAGGAATGAAGCAGCCTGGGAACATTGGTTATTCACCAATAATGTATCTCCCTGGGGCGAGCGTTCTTTGGAGGAGGCGGAATCGAATCCTGTTGCAGGTCAATACCAGCAACTCTATACTCAAAACGCTATTAATAATGTAGGTAAAGGAACTGATTGGGTTGATTTGGTGACTAGGGATGGAATGATAAAACAACATAACATTTCTCTTTCTGGTGGAAGTGATTCTTTTAAATATAGGCTTTCTGGAAATTATTTCGATCAGGAAGGTGTTGTGAAAAACTCTGCATTAACCAGATATACAATAAGGGGTAATTTGGACCAGACTTTTAATGAATATCTGAAGCTTGGTTTTAATATTTCAACCAGCCGTATAGACAATGAAAATAGTTCTCTGGGAGGTGGAATGTGGGAGAATTCGGGAGTCATCAGAGCTGCTATGCAGCAAGGACCTCATATTCAGGCTATTGATGAGGATGGGAATTACCCAATAAATCCACAATTGTCTCAGCAACCTAATCCATACTCCTTACTTACAATTACTGATAGGGGAAGGATAGAGAGGACTATGATTAATTCATTTTTGGACATAACACCTGTAGATGGATTGTTGGTAAGATTAAAAGCAGGTTTGGATAGAGGAATAACTGACAGATGGAGTTATATTCCTAAAACAACTCTCCATGGAGCTTTGGAAGATGGAAGAGCTAGTATATCAGAGATAGATAATAATCATTATCTTCTTGAAGCTACTGCTAACTACAACCGGGAGATAGGAGATGGACATAATTTTGATCTTTTGGTTGGTGTTTCGGAAGAGCACTTTGAAGACGCTTCTAATAGTAGTGGGAATACAGGATTTATTACTGATGCTTTTCTATGGAACAATTTAAACGCGGGTACCGGCACAAGAAGTGTTAGTTCTTACGGGCAGGAAAGAATGATAGCTTCCTATTTTAGTCGTTTGAATTATAATTTTAAAGAAAGGTATCTAATTACTTTTACTGTTCGTACAGATGGTTCAAGTGTGTTTGCGGAAAACAATAAATGGGCTACTTTCCCTTCTGGGGCTTTCGCCTGGAATATCGCGGAAGAACCTTTCCTTGAAGATATTGATGAGGTTGTGTCACACTTGAAATTAAGGTTTAGTTATGGAGAAACAGGGAATGCTTCAATTGGAAGTAATGCCTTTGCCGCTTATTCGGCTTATCCAGCATATCTTTCAGGAGAGGATGTGAGAAATATAGGTGTTTCCCTTGCCAGGCTCGAAAATCCTGATCTAAAATGGGAGACTACTACCGAAGCAAACTTTGGAATCGATTTTGGGTTCTTTGAAAACCGGATCAATGGTTCGGTAGAAGTTTATCACAGGATAATATCTGATCTCTTAGCCACAAAACCATTAAACTCTTATCATGAGATTAACACAGTTATTGCAAATATTGGTGAGACAGAAAGCAAAGGTCTTGAAATAACCGTTAACACTCATAATATTAAAAGTCTGGACTTCCAATGGAAAAGCACCTTTACCTTTGGGAGCTTTAAGGATAATTGGAGGGAAAGAGCAGATGATTGGAAGCCGGCAGTTTATCAAAACGAGGACGATCCGATCAGGGCCATCTATAGTAGAATCTCTGACGGGATTATGCAGGAGGGAGAGGAAGTTCCAGCGCAACCAAATCTTCAACCCGGAATGATAAAGATTGTTGATTTTAATGGATTTGTACGTGATGATGCAGGAAACCCTGTTGTTGACGAAAATGGTCGCTTTCTGAGAACAGGTGCGCCTGATGGAATGATCGATGAAGCAGACACGAAATTAATAGGCACTTCGGATCCAGATTTCGTAATAGGTTTCTCCAATGTTTTAAACTATAAAAACTTTGATTTTAAATTTGACTTCAATGGAATGTTCGGACGCAAAATGGCTGATCCAAATTACACTGCCTATGGAGTTAGCGCTGAGCCGATTTATACTTATGGGTACAACGCTTTAAGGACAGTCAAAGATCGTTGGACACCTAATAATCCATCTACTACACAACCCAGCTCTTACTATGGCTGGTCGGAGTATGGATCTGGAGACTTCTTTTTGGAAGATGCATGGTTTATTCGATTGCAAAATGTTTCCTTGGGATATGACTTGCCACAAACCTGGTTTGGAGGTGTTTTTGAGCAGGCTCGTATACATGTTGACGGACAGAATTTATTCGTGATTACCCCTTATGGCGGGATTGATCCTGAAACTGATTCCTATACTGCGGCATATCCAAACGTCCGAACCTTTACCTTAGGAGCGAACATTACATTTTAGGTTAAAATAAAAATTTCGAGTTATGAAAACACACAAAATAATTATCTTATTGTTAGCAGCTCTTACCTTTGGCAGCTGTGAAAAGGAACTTGAACTAGTGGATTATGGGGAAATAAACCCTTCTATATTTCCTCAGTCCGCCGCCGATGTGCAGGCCATGGTCGATGCTTCCTATTATCCATTGCGTGCCTCCTGGTGGGATGGTATAAATTCACCTTCAGAAAGAGGGATCATGTTCGCTAATGCATCAACCACGGAAGTGCTCACGGGAGATTTCGGGGTGCAGTTAAATGCTAGTCTGCTTCATTTTACTCCTGCAAGTACGGAAATCACTTTTTTCTACGATTGGTACTATAATAAAATCAGCCGAATGACAACGACCATTGATTATATTCAACAGGCCGATGTGAGCGAGGAAATAAAGACTAAAGCCATTGCGGAGGTTCGTTGTGCAAGAGGTATGCTGGCTTATTATCTATACGATATGTACGGCCCAATTGTAATAGCGCCATTGGAGGTCCTGAAGAATCCTCTCAAAGAGGAACCCTTGCCAAGACTTTCCCATGATGAAATGGTAAATTTTATTGAAGCAGATCTTAAAGCGGCAGCCGAGGATCTACCGCATCCGGCGGAAACAGAATACGGAAGATTTAGCAAGGGGCTTGCAAAAATGCTTGCCATAAGATTGAATCTTAAAGAGAAAAGATGGGATGAGGTAAACAAACTTGCCGATGAGATCATTGCCATGGGATATTATGAGCTGGATTCTGATTATTTGGGTATGTGGGATTTGGACGGAGCTAGAAATAGCCAGGAAGTTATTTGGGCCATTCCAAATGATTATGAAGGCACTAGTGAGAACCAATGGCAGATGATGGCTTTGCCTTCCAATTTTCCAGGTAGAGGTGGCTGGGGAACTGTCCAGAGTACATGGTGGTTTTATGACACCTTCGAAGAAAATGATGTCCGGAAAACGAATCTTATTGCAGAATATGTTGGAACAGATGGCATTACATACAATAGAAGCAATCCAGGGAATAATATGAATCTTGGACCGATTCCCCTTAAAATGGATGCAGATGCAGCAAGAACGACTGCACTTTCAACGGTTGATCTTATTCAATATCGTTATGCGGACGTACTCCTTTCAAAGGCGGAAGCAATAGCTAACCATAACGCTTCCGGCCCGAACGAAGAAGCCATGGAGTTGGTTAATCGGGTACGTCGGAGAGCTAATCTTGATGATTTGGAGCTGGATGACTATAGCAACCTTTCTGACTTCAATGATATGATTCTTACGGAAAGAAGCCATGAGTTCTGGTGTGAAAATGGTCAATATCGGGCAGATCTTATTCGTCACGGTAAACTTATTTCCAGGGTTATTGAAGTTACACAATCGCCCTATGCAACAGAAACAGACACTGTATATCCGTTCTCCAGAGAAAGAATCAGTGAAGGGAAAGGGGTTTTTATCCAGAATCCAGGATATAACTAGTAGTCTGTATTAATGATCAAATTGAAAACAGAACTAAATGAGAAGAAAGATGTTTAACGGATTATTATGGGGCCTACTGTTTGGTAGCTTAAGCCTAGGTTGTTCGGATTCAGGGCCTGATGAAGAAATACCCGAAATTAAACCAAAAGGAATAACTTACGAGGAATCACAAGAGGTTTTTCCTAACCCCGAGAGAGGTTTCTATGACCACACAGAGGCTCACGGCCCAGATGATGGATTGACTTCAACACAATTGAGTTCTCTAAAATCGGAAAATGTGTCCTTGATCATTAGGGTATACTATTTAACCAATTATAGGGATGGGCAGATAGATGTGGCAATGTTAGAAATGATCAAAAGCGATATGGAAGCCGTACGTGATGCGGGAATTAAAGCTATCATAAGGTTTGCCTATACCAATGAAATGGAAGGGGAGGATGCGTCTCTGGAAAAAATAGAAGACCATGTAGAGCAGTTGGCCCCCGTTCTTAATTCAAATAAAGATGTAATAGCTTTTATCCAGGCGGGTTTTATTGGTCCCTGGGGAGAGTGGCATAATTCAAGCCATGGCCTGACGACTGTGGAAAATGAAAGAAAAATTCTTTTCAAACTTTTAGAAGAGCTTTCTTCGGACATCTTAGTGCAGGTGAGAACTCCAGGAGCAAAACAAAGAATTTTCGAAACAGCTGAACCTATAGGATCGGCAATAGCTTATACAGATGAATTTCGTGCCAGGGTTGGCCATCACAATGACTGTTTTATGGCAGGAGTAGATGATTACGGGACCTACGCTAATGTAGAGGCCGAAAAAGCATATATTAACCAGGAAGCTCTATATGTTCCTACAGGGGGTGAAACCTGTCCTCCACAGGGTGACTATCCTGATTGTGCAAAAGCCCGGGAAGAAATGAAACTCCTAAGATGGACGTATTTGAATCGCGATTATTACCTGCCCGTAATTAGCAGTTGGAAAGATGCAGGATGTCTGGATGAATTCAAAAGGAGACTGGGTTATCGTTTTGTCCTGGATAGTGCTATTCTACCGGAAGAGATAGATCAGGGCGGGAATTATCCTCTACAAATAAACCTAACTAACAAGGGATTTGCGCCGCTCTATAAGGCAAAGACAACAAGCTTGGTGTTTGTTAATAAAACAGATGGCGGTAAGTATACCTTTGAATTGGCTGTGGATTTAAGGGAAGTTAAACCTGGTGTATCTTTTACTATTGAAGAATCAGTGAAAATTTCAGAGCTTCCTGCCGGTAATTATGATCTCTTTTTGGAAATCACAGATGAATCAGAAAAACTTGAAAACCGGGTGGATTATAAAATCCGTTTGGCAAATAAAAATTCCTGGGACCCCGAAAGCGGAATGAATAAACTCCAGCAGCAAGTAACAGTGTTGGCAGATTAACCAGAGAATTTGGGGACCTCTAACTAAAATTTAATAAATATTTTATACTCAACATCATGAAAAAAAATAAATGGATACCTATCGTAAATATCCTTGCGTTACTTCTAGTTGTTTCGTGCAGTAAAGATGAAGATACCTCCAGTGACACAAAAGCTGTTTTTAGTTATGTAGCAGATGGATTCCTAGTAAATTTTACCAATTTCTCTAGGAATGCAGATGAATACTTATGGGATTTTGACGTTGACGGAGCCACTTCCACACGCCGTGATCCCGCTCATATTTTTCCTGAAAAAGGGGTGTATCTTGTGAGTCTTACAGCTACGAGAGGCCAGGAATCTAGCACATTTGTAGATACTGTTCGTATAACCGGACCTAATATTAAGATCGATGGGGACTTTTCAGATTGGGAACATGTGGATTATACTTTTGAGAACCCGGAAGGTAGTGGGGGTACACTTTTAAAAGTCAAAACATTTGCTTCTCCGAATGCATTGAACTTCTACATTGAAGGAACTTCTGAGATGAACTTCGCTGTAATGAACTTTTATCTGGATACCGATAATAATACCGATACAGGCCATACTACCTGGATGTATCCCGCTGGATCGGGAGCAGAATTCATGGGAGAAGGAAACTTTAATCCCGAAGATCCTGGAGCTTCTTCTGGAGCTATTTATGAATATGGAGGCCCCGGGGGCAGTGACTGGACCTGGGCTTCAGTTGCCTCTTTTGCCGATGCCATGCAGTTTGCTGAATTTGGAACTAACGAAGGAAACAAAGCAATAGAGTTTTCTATTTCACGCGATGTTCTTGGAGATATGGAAGGGGTTGTTAATTTTGGATTAACGGAAAGTGATTCCGGGTGGACCCACATCGGATCTATTCCTGTATTTCAAACTCCAGAATCTGAATTCGCCCCATTTGAACTATAGAATTTCATGTTGAATTTATAAAAAACACCGTGCTGTACGAATTTAATTTTAGCAATTATTGACCATAGGAGTCTAGACTGACTTGACCAGAAAAAAGTCGCGCCAAAATTAAATGGATATGAATGATGCTAAAATTGATATAGCAGGAATTATAGAAGTTAAAAAATGCTCAGATTTTGAACTGAATGGTGATGGTGAGAATCAAAACTGGGCATTAACGGAATGGATAAATTTACCCCAACGAAATTCACTAAGTAAAATTCTGCTCACTAAAACCAAAGTATTATATTCTGAAAATGGTATTTATTTTCTTTTTTATTGTGAAGACAACGAAATCACAGCTACTCTGAATGCTGATTTTAAAGATCTTTGGAAAGAAGATGTGGTAGAGGTTTTTCTTTGGCCAGATGAATCGGTCCCTGTTTATTTTGAATATGAAATTTCACCTCTGAATTATGAACTACCCATATTAGTGTCCAATGAAAAGGGAGATCTTGTAAGATGGATCCCTTTTCATTATCATTCTGATAGGAAAACTCTGCATGCTACCAGCGTAAAAGGAGGAAGGAAAATGAGTTATTCAAAGGTTTCAAGTTGGACGGCAGAATTTTTTCTGCCTTTTAAGCTCCTAAGGCCTCTTTCGAATATTCCTCCAAGCAAAGGCTCAAAATGGAGAGCAAATATGTGCAGAATAGACTATCAGGCTGAAAATGCTGTTTTGTGGTCTAAGGGATCCATAGAAACTAGTTTTCATGAGTATGAAAGCTTTGTTACTTTCTCATTCCAATAAGGATGACGTTCAGAAATTATCTAAATAAACAGCTCAAGGAATTCAGGAAATTTAAAATTCTGGTCATCTCAATAGATTATTAGGCATTCTTTGACCTGGTAAAAATCCAAAAGGTTTCTATTTTATAAATCTTTGAATAAGGTTGAAGCAAAGACTTTAAAAGAAATTACTGAATCTCTCCTTCACACTTTTGTGCGAATTATTATAAAAAATACTGAGTTTATTTTTCATTTATAAATGAACAACTATTCTTCTACCAATCACAAAAAGTAAATTGAAATACAATACTTCTTTTTGTTCTTATAGCTATGGGGAAGGGATGTTTGTGGATTATTTTGCTTTATTTCAGGGTTTTATCGAAACTTATAATATTTAATAGATAAAATTAAAATTATGATAAGAATAATTGTGCCACTTTTTCTAATAGTTTTGACAGGCAACTTTTCTTTCGGACAAGAACAAGATATTTTGTTAAAGGAATATGATCCCGTCTCTATATATAATATTCCAAAAACCTTTCCTGTAAAGGCCAGGTTTCCTGTAATCGATATGCATTCTCATCCATATGCGAAATCTCAGTCAGAAATTGAAGAATGGATAGATAACATGGATGAAGCCGGAATAGAAAAGACAATACTTCTCACTTATGAGACCGGAGTTGCTTTTGATAGTATTTACGACGTTTATTCGAAATATGAAGGGCGATTTGAATTATGGTGTGGGTTTGATTATACAGGATACGATCAGCCGGACTGGACCAAAAAAGCTGTTGCAGAACTTGTGCGCTGCTATAAGAAAGGGGCCAGGGGTGTTGGCGAGTTGGGAGATAAGGGAGAAGGTCTTTCTTATTCTCAACCAACTGCAGCTCCTGGGATGCACATCGATGATAAGAGGATGGTTCCTCTTCTTAAAAAATGTGGGGAATTAGGAATGCCTGTGAACATTCATGTTGCTGAGCCCTACTGGATGTATCAACCTATTGACAAGCATAATGACGGGTTAATGAATGCCAAGACTTGGAAAGTAGATACAACAAAGAATGGAATTTTGGGGCATGCAGCACTTTTGAAGACTTTGGAAAATGCAGTAAACAGCAATTCTGGGACTACTTTTATTGCTTGTCATTTTGCTAATACAAGTTATGACCTCGGCATTCTGGGTGATCTCCTGGAAAAATATCCAAACCTTTACGCAGATATTTCTGCGCGCTATGCAGAGACTGCTCCTATTCCTCGACGTGTTAAAAAGTTTTTTGAAAAGTACCAGGATAGATTACTTTATGGAACTGATATGGGTTTTTCACCTTCCATGTATACCACAACTTTCAGGATTTTAGAAACCGAAGATGAACATTTTTACCAAAAGGATATGTTTAGTTATCACTGGGCGTTAAACGGCTTTGGTTTATCTGATAATATTTTAAAAAAAATATACTATGAAAATGCGAGACGAATACTTCAATAAAAAAAACTTTTTCAGACTTCTACTTTTTTTACTTGTTATTCTGGGGATTACCGGTTTTTCAATAAAACAGTCAAAAAACATGTCGTCAGTAAAGATTACTAAAGGGAATATTATATTTGAAGTAAATTCTGATCTTTATACCCGGATTTCTTCCAGCTTTCCCGAAAGTAAACCAATCATGGATGGGTACCAGGCTTCCGAAAATCTAACAATAAATAATAAGGTTATCTCCAAATTTAAGCTAAAAGAAGTTCAGGAGAGCACCTTAGAAGGGAAATTATTAGGAAGAGAATGGTTGGTAAGGGGGGAGGTTGATGAGGATGGCCTTAAATTGTTGAAAAACCTGAAATTAACGGCTTATGATGATTTTCCAAATCTTATTTCAGTGGAAGTGGAATATGTTAACGCTTCCAAAGAGGATGTATATATCAATAATTGGATTAATGGAAATTATCAAATTCTTCCTCAAGGAGATCAACCTCCTTTCTGGGCTTTCCAAGGAAGCTCCTCGTCCAGTCGCAGTGATTGGGTGAAACCTTTAGGGCCTGGTTATTACCAAAAGAATTACATGGGAATGAATGACTCTGATTACGGAGGTGGAATTCCTGTGACTAGTGTCTGGAGACCGGATTTGAATATTGCTGTAGGGCATTTGTCCCTTGTCCCTGAGCTGGTAAATCTTCCTACGGAAATGTTGAAAGATTCGAAGGTTGTCATAGGTGTTTCAAATGATTTTGCCCACCGCACCCTATTTAAAGCCCAGGATACAATTACGACCTTAGAAACCTTCGTTTCCGTTTCCAAAGGCGATTATTTTGAGAACCTTGCAAAATACTCCGAGCTGATGCAGGAAAAAGGAATTGAAATGGTAAAGCCAGAGGAAGCTGCATTTGAACCTATCTGGTGTGCCTGGGGATATGGAAGAGAATTTACTATGGAAGAAGTGGTGAATACCCTTCCAAAAGTAAAAGAACTAGGTATTGACTGGGCCGTACTGGATGACGGATTTCAAGTTGCTGAGGGCGACTGGGAACCAGCTTCCGATAGATTTCCGGAAGGGGAGGATGCCATTAAAAAGCTGGTTGAAAGGATTCACGGATATGGATTAAAAGCCAAGATATGGTGGACACCCCTAGCTGCTGATCCGGGAAGCAAGGCATTAGAGCAAAATCCACAAATGATAATAAAAAAAGAGAACGGTGCACCGCAATTTATAACATGGTGGGATGCTTATTACTTATCTCCCACTAAAGAGGAAACTGTTAAGCACACCAAGGATATCCTTCATCTATTTCTAAACCAATGGGATTTCGATGGTTTAAAAATGGATGGGCAACACATGAATGCTGTAGCTCCCGATCATACTCTCGAAAATCCTGAAGAAGCCCCCAAAGGCCTCCCGGATTTCTTTCATATGATATATAATGAAGCTCGGAAGATAAAACCTAACGCAGTTGTAGAAAACTGTCCTTGCGGAACTTGTATGTCATATTATAACATGGCATCTACCAACCAGACAGTTTCCTCCGATCCATTGTCGAGCTGGCAAATACGTCACAAAGGGAAAACATACAAAGCCCTCGTTCCCCAGACTGCCTATTACGGTGATCATGTAGAATTGAGTGATAATGGAAGTGATTTTGCCAGTTCATTTGGAATAGGGGCAGTGTTGGGAACGAAATTTACCGTACCTAGTTCCAGTGAGAATGAAGAATCGGAAAAGTTTCTACTGACAGAGAGGAAAGAAAAGGTTTGGAAAAAATGGTTTAATCTATACAACGATAAAATGTTGTCGAAAGAGAAATATATAGGTAGCTTATATGACATTGGTTATGATAAACCTGAAACTCATGTTATAAAAAAGCAGGATAGGTTGTATTATGCTTTTTATGCGGACTCCTGGGAGGGGAAAATAGAATTGCGAGGGTTGGAAAACAATACAGAGTATCGTATTGTGGATTATTTCAACAAAGTAGATTTAGAACATGTAAAAGCGTCTCAACCATTTCTTGATGTAAACTTCAAGGAGTTTATTCTTTTAGAGGCTGTCCCGGTAGGGAAGTAAAAGGAGGCTTATCCAGGTCTAATGTTTTGCAGGTAAATAGTTCTTTTTTTAGAAGAATGAGGAAATGGCACCAACCATAAGTTAAGCCAGAAAATAAATATCCGACGGTTAGATGGGAAAAACATCAGATTGCTTAAGCAAGATCATTCTGCATCTTCTGCTTGAATTATTGCTATTGCCCAAAAGCTGTCATAACATTACGTATAGAAAATCCTTTGATCTAGGCTTACAATTGAATTAGCAACTATTCTGGTGGACAGTATAAAATGGATAGCTCGGATCTAAAAGAGGAGATTTCTAAAGGTTGCCAACAGGAGGGGAGTGGGAACATGCCACAGGTGCTTGAAAAGTAAAGGTGACGAATGTTTGCAATGCTACCAGATTATATCTTAGGTGCTTAACAATAAAAAAGAGTCCGTGGTTCCTTAATCTTCCTTGGACTCTTCTTTCAAAGTAAAGGGCAATTCAAACGGATAAAATAAAAATAGCAACTACAGCCAGGATCAATCCTATTATGAGGATTGGACCTGGCATAACACTGTATATGATCAAGGACAGAATAATGGTGATTAGGGGCGCCAGGCCCGTGAGCGGAGCAACAATTATAGCTTTTCCATAGCGAAAAGCGTAAACCAGCGTTAAAGCACCTACTGCATTTAATACATGTATTATGGCAGCAAGGTAAGGTCCCTTGAACCCCCAGTTAATCGATTGACTGAAATCAGTCATCCATATTGCTAAAGGGGCCAGAAGAAGTCCCATTAGAGCCATATAGAAGAAAATGCTTTCCGCTTTCATAGTTTTATTGGAAAATTTCATGATGAAGGCTTGTAAGCCCCAGGCAATAAAAACCATTACTGAAAATGCAAGCCAAACATATCCCCGGACTTCCGATGTTCCAGGTTCTTGATAGGAAAGGAAAAAAATAGCTATCAATGCAGTTCCTATCCCTATCCATTTTAAAAATGATGTTTTTTCTTTTAATAGTACCACTGACAAAAGAATGGTGAGTGCCGGAGAAAGAGATATGAAAGGGAAAATGATGTAAGCAGGTCCGTCTTGGAGGGCTTGGAAAAGCAGGAGTTGACCTCCTGCTCCAAGAATTCCCACGGCTGATCCTAAAATTATTGATCGTTTATCCTTATCAATTTTCCACTTTACCAGATACAGTGCAATGGCGGCACAGGGAATCATGGTAAGTGCCCAAATCACATACCCGAGAGTGGCAGGGAAACCTGCTTTCTCTGGTATTTCGATAAGTGCACCCCAAACTCCCCAGAATACTGTTGTTATTATCGCATAAAATAGCCACGAGTGTAATTTCTTCATAATAATTTTTTCGTCAGGTCCGGGTATGTATAATCTTTCGGACGCAATAGAAAATTGAATACAGCATTCCATCCGCATACCAAGTCAATTCCGATGGTTTTAATCATTCTCCCAATTCTTTTATAGCTTTTTTGATAAAGCATAAACTGCTTATTTTCTTTTGAAAATGGGCAATTCATTTAAATTCACTTCGACTTCAATTCGATTCCCTCCAAAAAAGGTTTTACCTTTCCAGGTCCATTCCCCTTTTGGCAAGATGACCATCCTTGAATTTGTGCCACGCTTTAATACTGGGGCTACAAGAATATCAGGACCTAGCATGAACTGATCTTTAATATTATGATAGCCCTCTCCGGGAAAATCGTATTCCATTGGTCTAACTATAGGTTGGCCATCCTGTGAAGCCTGTTGAACCAAATCCATAATCACTGGCAAGTATTGTTTCCTTAACTTTACGGCTTTTTGTACAGCTCCCAGGTGTTCTTCATCCAGGACTCTCCATGGAGCAACTGAAAATTGCATCATCGGCATTAGTGCATGCACCTGTGCTGACCGTACGATCAGTTCCTGATCTACTTCCTCAAGATTGCGGAAGGAACCGAATTCCCCGCCTCCAATCATATCAGGAGCATTAAAAGGATAGCCTATAAGGCCCTGAAGCAACATTTGCGGGATTAACATTTGTAAATCATCCCAATTATGACCTTTATCATGTAACCTTTGTGCCAGGGGTTGTCCTCCCATTTTCCAGGATGCTCTATATTCGTTTAGAGGGTATTCCAGGCCGAATTGCTGAAAAGTAAGCGTATGCTCATTCGGGGAGACCTCCTTGTAGGACTTTAAGGGTTGGTTATAGAAATAGCTGTCCCCAGCGTCAAATTTAAACCCATCGACACCATAAGTGTCACTGAGCCTGTTCAATTGTTCCTGATACCATTCCACTGCTCCAGGATTAGTAAAATCCAGGACCGCACTGGCACCATTCCACCAACGTACAATTAAAGGATTGTTATCACCTGTGGCTTCTTGAATCAGATAGTTTTTGTTTTCCAGTTCCCTATAAACATCGCTATCGGGGCTTACAAATGGGCATACCCAAAGCATCACTTTGAAACCCATCTCATGTAAAGAATCCATCATTAATTTGGGATCCTCAAACCTTCCCTCATGGAACTGCCACTTGCCGTAATCCTCCTGCCAATTATCATCAATCATCAGCACCCCAGGAGGAAATCCATTTTTTAATATGTTCTCGGCATATTCCAAGATGTCCTTTTGATTCTGATTGTACGTAAGTTCAATCCAGGTATTGTACTGTGGTTTGGTAAAAAGAAGGGTATCCGGGATTTTTCCGGAGGCCGGGAAATATTCAGAAGAAGCATGGGCGAAAGCCGTCTTTAAATTACTGCTTCCGTCTGGTTCCGAGACCTCAATGGGAGTTCCGTAGGATCCAACCTTTATCTTTTGGTTGTCCACAGTGAATTTTATAGGGGATTCAGACCAGATCACCCTTCCTTTGTCGGATAGCAGCATAGGTTGAATTTGGTTCCCTTTATTGTTACCCCATAAGTCAATTGAGTATTCCTGGTCAGTTTCAAAAGGCATTAAATGTCCATCCCTAACAACCCCACCCCACCAGTTCTCATCCGGAAGCAGTTTAACAGTTGTAGAATCCGTCACTTCTTGTGCATTAAGAAGGAAGGAGGTCATCAAACAGGTCGTTAGGAGTAAACCTTTATAGATGTATTTTTTCATAGTTAAGGTAAGTGGTTTGAACGATCGTTGTTACTTATTGACGTTAATGGTAAAATCAAGGTTATTGTATCCTTTATTTTTGTCCCACATTTTTTCATTTGCTAACCTTATGGCGTACTCAGGGCGGTCAGCAATGGATTCATTGGCATCAGGTAAGAATAAATGTACCGTATATTCCCCGGCTTCTATATCCGCTGGAAGATGAAAGGTTTGTTCATGATTTACACTATCGGTCCAGAACCTAATATCGGTATCTAATGGCAACCGGACCTCCTTTTCGCCTGAATTAGCTCTTAGGACAAGGAACACAGGACGTTCTTTTACTGGTGAAGCATACCCGACGTTTCTAAAATCGAGTTCAATATCAAATTCATCAGAGATACTGATATTTTCCGGAATAACAGCGCGGTCCAATATCAGACGGTACCCAAGGTTCTTCTTAATGTCATCCATGCACCCATTATCTACCCAGTCGTTATTTACTTCATTGTTATAGTCAGCGTTCAGGTAGGTATAATGTAACAGTCTCAAATCTTCATCGGCCATTCCGCCGGGGGCGCAGTCATTTTCCGGACTGTAGCCATCAGAACAGGTTTCTCCACCTATGACTACCCACTTACTGTCTTTTGCAAAATAAGACTTTAAGGTCTCGATGTCCTGGCGTGCCGGCGTGTCAGAGTTTCCATAGTCTTTGTAAGTTCCATAATCATCCGCACTGGCAAATAAACAATCATTGTGGATTCCTATTCTAGCCTTGTGAGAACCACTGAAAGCTTCCTCTTTGGTTAGAGGATCTACACTGGTTTCTGCATCGATACCATATACAGCACGTTGTTTGATTTGAGGGTATCGAACCTGAACCATCAATTCTTCCGGGGTAGCATCTAACAAGGCTTTTAGGACTTCAATCCGGTCTTCCCAGTTCTCATCTGTTAATTTCCCTTGATTTGCATTCGATGAAGCATCTCCAAAATAGTCCGTGTAATACTGTTCACCCCATATTCCAATAAATCCCATTTGAAGCGTAAAGATAACATCAGCGTTTTTCGTAAGGATAGGGGCCACCTGATCTATGTGGTTTAAAATGATTTCCTTTGGAGCATCACCATAAGGGGGGCAGAATGAACTTTCAGGGCAGTCTCCTGGCCGAGGAGATACTGTATATGCAAATCGTGGAATCAATTTCACTCCCGCTTCTCGTGCCGCATCGAAATCCTCCTGCATTGCCTGGAGATATTCTTCCGATATAGGCTGGTCTATAAAATCTTCTAATACAAAATATCTGAATACTAACGAATTGAAGCTGGGATAGGATGCTCCGCGAGAAATAGTTTCTTTTCTGTATCTCTTTAACGTATCAATTGAAAGGGGCTCATAATCACTCGAGCTAACTCTCGACGCACGATAAAAGCCTCTTTCCGGGTTTACAAAATCTTCATCTGATTCAATAAAAGTCATTTCATTAGATGAAGTATTTGATTCTTCACCTGTTTTACAGCCTATCAGTAGGAGTAGAAAAATAAAGGTAATAAATGGTTTCATATGGAAGTTTTTTATAAAACGAAAGAAAGTATTTACTTTCCGGTCTTTAATAATCATAAAAGTATATAAAAACAGTCGGTTAATAAATTTTAAATTTCGTTTTCTTTGTATTTTGCTTGCACAATATATAAAAAATATTGTGAATTACCCTTTTTATTATGCCAGATTTTATAACTAGAATGTTGTTTTAATCTATTATTTTATGAAGTAATCCTCTAAAAATAACGATTCTAATTTATGTTAGGAAGTTTTGTGTTTAAAGTGATAACTTGAAATAAGAATTTTATGATTTAAAAATTAAGAAAGGAATCGAAGTTTAAATTTTACTATTTGGCTATTTAATTATAGATTTATGCACTTTTTCGAATGAAAAAAATACAAATTCTTAAAGACCTCTGAACTGGTCAATAGAAATATACTCTTAAAACAAGATGAATTTCAAAGTAGGGTATCATTAAACAAACTAATTTAAAAAGCGAAGAACCAATGGTAAAATCTTCAAATAGTACAACTCGTTCAATCATCATAATAGGTGCCCTGTTTTTCATTTTTGGGTTTGTGACGTGGTTGAATTCCGTTTTAATTCCTTATCTGAAAACAGCAAGCCAACTGAACAATTTCGAATCATACCTGGTTGCGTTTGCTTCATACATTTCCTACTTCGTAATGGCTATACCCTCGGCTTGGGTATTAAAAAAGACGGGCTTTAAGAATGGGATGTCCCTTGGTCTTATTGTCATGGCGATTGGGGCCCTAGTTTTTATTCCTGCAGCTATGTCTAGGACCTACGCTTTATTTTTATTCGGATTATTTGTGCAAGGCACAGGTTTGGCCTTATTGCAATCGGCAGCAAATCCTTACATCACAATTCTTGGCCCTATAGAAAGTGCGGCTAAACGAATTAGTATTATGGGAATTTGCAACAAAATGGCCGGGGCCCTTGCACCAATTATTTTTGGTGCAATCTTGTTGAAAAATATGGATAAATTGGAAGCGAGCTTGGTAGGAATGAACGCTATTGAAAAAGCCGTTGAACTGGACGCACTATCAGACAGAGTGATTACACCTTATATAATTATGGCGATAATTCTGGTAGGTCTATCAGTGTTAATTTATTATTCGGCTTTACCTGAAATCGAGACCGACGGAGAAGATGAAACCTTAGCGGCAACCAATAAGAATAAAACCAGTGTTTTTCAATTTCCTAACTTACTATTGGGTACCCTGGCCATGTTTCTATACGTGGGGGTGGAAGTAATTGCGGGCGATACAGTTATTAGTTATGCCCGGGACGGACAGGGAATCTCTACCAATGTGGCCAAATATTTTACTACCTATACCCTCATCGCAATGATTGCGGGTTACCTTATCGGTACCGTAACTATTCCTAAATTTATTACCCAGCAGAAAGCTTTACAAATTTCCGGAATGTTGGGAATTATTTTTGGGCTTGTAGCTATTTTCACTGAAGGTTATATTTCTGTATTGAGTATTTCATTTTTAGGTCTTGCAAATGCCTTGGTTTTTCCGGCAATCTGGCCGTTGGCTCTTGATGGTTTAGGACGATTTACTAAAATAGGATCTTCTTTTTTAATTATGGCACTGGCTGGAGGGGCAATTTTACCCCTTATCTATGGCTTCCTGGCAGATACTTTTGACCCTCAATCAGCTTATTGGATAGTAATTCCTTGTTATCTCTACATTTGGTTTTACGCCACAAAAGGCTATAAGATTCAATTTTAATTTAGGATATATAGACCTTGAGTTCGTTCGACATTACTTATATCTGACAAATTTGGAAGCCTCTTGGTTATTCGTTATTCCGCGTGTTAATTTGTAGACATAATTGAAGACTTTTATGGAGAGAGGCCAAGAACATCCGAAGCTCATTAAACTATTAAAAAGACCGGGCAACCAAAAAAACTCTTAACTCCGGAATTAAAAGAAAAACTAGATTTCGACAATAAAAAGCAGATTGGTTTGAACCTACAATAGAAACAAATGATTTATTCAACAACCTCGATCCGGAATACTTTCTCAAATAGATTTATTAACGATTCCCTTCCCGGGAGACAATATTCACCACATCATCATAAACTCCAACTTTATTATCACAGCCATTATTCAACGCAAACTTGGTTCCCAAGTGATGAGTTGTGAATGGCTTTCAGAATTGTATTTTTAATTAGGATTCACAGGAGTGTGAACATCCAGGGCTTGACCTTTATTGTTGTGAATTGTCGAGTTTCAGGTAGTAAGAAGTGCTTCGTCCGCCCCCCTCTTTGATAAAAATTCCTTTATCATAAAGATCCTGGAGATCTCTGGTGGCAGTTGCTTTCGAAGTTCTATTCAAAGAAACATATTTTCTTGCATTAATGCCACCTTCAAATCCTTCCGGGCCTGCTTCGAACATTCTCTTTAGAGCCTTTAATTGTCTTTCATTAAGTTTACTTTTGAACCTGTCGAAAAACTTAGTTTTTTTCAGGGTAAAAGCAACTAAAGATTCGGCATCTTTTTGAGCAGTAATTGTTGTATTTATGAAATAAGTTATCCAGGGAGTAATTTCATTCTTTCGTTGAGCTCGTTGTAATTCGTCATAATAATCCTTTTTATTGTTTTCAATGGTCTTAGAAAGACTAAGTAATACTGGCCTTCGCATAAATTGTGAAAGGGCTTTTTCTGAAATGGCTCTTCCAATTCTTCCGTTGCCGTCTTCAAAAGGATGTATTGATTCAAAATAAAGGTGGGCAACTGCCGCTCGAATGATGGGTTTTCTTATTTCTGTTTTGCCTCTATGGGCTGTGTCATTAAACCATTGAATAAACCTTTTCATTTCAGAAGGAACTACTTTAGAAGGTGGAGCTTCGTAATGGATTATTTCTCTACCCATGGCACCCGAAACAATTTGCATGGGTTCCTTGTGACTACGCCATTTCCCCGCTTCAATTCTTCTATTTCCTTTCATAAGCATTCTGTGCCATGTTAAAAGACTGCTTTTTGTTAATGCCTGCTGATAATTTTGTTGAGCATCTACCATTAACTCGGAAATTCCCTGTGCACTAAGATCTTTAGTTGTATATTTTGTGTAAAGGCCCAGGTTATTTTTAATAGAAGACATCACGTCTTTCCTGTCAAGATATTCACCCTCAATTTCTGAGGTTTTGATTGCTTCCGAAACCAAAATTTCAATTATGGATTCCATTTTAATATCCTGGGGTAATCCTTCTAATATTCCATTAATTCTTCCGCTTCTTTCAGAAAATTCAAAAAGGAGATCTTCTACATGTTGTGTAGAATACTGAAATTTTGGCCAGTCAGGTTGTTGCCAATTGTATTTCATGAGCCGAATAAATTAATTAATCGGCTCAAATATACGTAATTTTTGATTTGTTTGTTTTGCTAATCGGCTCAGTATTTTAGGTATAGGTGTCTCAAAATTTTTCAAGAACAAAAATCATCAGTTTTTGGAGTATTTATAAACTGGGCCTGTTAAGTCAAATTTTAGACCTGGATTTTAATTTTTCTTCTTTTTAGCATCTGTAGATTTCTGAACATCTTTTTCTGCCAGTTTACTTTTAAAGGCCTTCATATCATCACTGATTTTTCGGTCTACGATTTTAGCATAATGTTAGGTAGTTCGAAGATCTCTATTTCCCAACATTTTACTTACAGATTCTATAGGAACACCATTGGTGAGTGTAATAGTGGTTGCGAACGTATGTCGGGCCAGGTGAGTGGTAAGGGGTTTGGTAATTCCACATAGTGCAGCGATTTCTTTTAAAAATGCATTTGATTTCTGATTGCTTAGTACCGGTTAAACATACTTACCGTTTTTCACCTCAGGGTGATCTTGGTAACGTTCTAAATTTCTTCTGCAACAGGTAACAGGGGAATACTGCTTAAAGATTTTGTCTTGTCCTTTTTATGCGAATCCATTTACCGCCGTCTATGCCTTTAGTTATATCAGCACTGCTTAATTTTTTCAAATCAGAATAGACCAGGCCGGTATAACGGCTAAAAAAAACATCTCCCGAACCAGTTTCAGGCGATCCAGGAGGAGGTTTTTCTCGATTAGTGTTTGAACTTCTTCCTCATACAAAAATTCCCGTTCCACCGTTTCAAACAGTACCTTGTAATTATAGAAAGGATCCTGGTCCATCCACTTTCAAGATTAAGTGAATCACGTAGTTATTTCTATCTATCCTTTCTCTATTTTTGCACCAGCATACAGGAAGCTTTAAAACCAAATATCAAATTTTCAAAAATATCCATTAAAGGTTAATTTTGTCAATTTCTCTATAGATCATTTTCCTTATTTTAAGGCACCCGCTACCAAGTGGTTACCACTCTATGAACTTCAACCTATATGACAGAAATTTATCCTGGAAAAGACGCCTCTAATATCTCATTAAAACAACTTGCAAAGGAGTTCAAATTTGTAATTGACCTTATGCCACAAATGGTTTGGGCAACCCAACCTGACGGCTATCATGATTTTTACAATCAACGTTGGTACGAATTTACCGGTCTTTCGTTTGAGGAGACAAAAGATAAAGGTTGGTCATTGGTTCTCCATCCTGACGATTATGAGCGTGCCTGGGAGGTGTGGCAAAAATCCTTAGATACCGGTGCACCATATGAAATTGAATACCGAATGAGGAAATATGACGGTACTTACACCTGGTTTCTCGCCCGGGCTCAGCCTCTCAGAGATGAAAATGGGAAAATTGTCAAATGGTTTGGCACGTGTACAGATATCCAGGAACAAAAAGAGACTCTGGAAGAGTTGGAAAGGACTAAAGAAGAGCTTCATAAGGCAAACAAGGACTTGAGCCACTCTGTGGACGATTTAAGTAAAATTAATTTGGAACTGGATAATTTTGTCTATTCCGCATCACACGATCTTAAAGCTCCCTTAAATAACTTGGAAGGACTTATAGCTCTTCTCCAGCCTTCTGAAAAAGAGGAGTCGAATCAAAAAGAAATACTCCCACTGATAGGTAAATCAGTAAGCCGCTTTAAAGAAGTGGTCAATGATATGACCTTAATAGCTCAAACTGCAAAAGACACCTATAATATTCATAATATAGACTTTCCTGTTTTACTGGGCGAAATAAAAAGCGATCTTAATCATCTTATTAATTCAACAGAAACTGTTTTAAAGCTGAATTTACAGGTTAAGCATTTTCAATATCCAAGAAAGGATATTAGAAGTATTTTATTCAATCTTATTTCTAACGCAATAAAATACAGGCATCCCGACAGACCACCAAAAATTAAAATAAGTACCAAAATTACACTGGAAGAAATTATTCTGGTGGTGGAGGATAATGGCTGCGGAATTGAAGATAAATATTTATCCGCATTATTCGACAAATATTTCCGAATCAACACCACTGTTGAGGGGTCGGGCTTAGGCTTATTTATTATAAAACAGATGGTCGGGAACAGAGGAGGAAGAATTGAAGTCACAAGTAAACCTGGAGAGGGTTCCCGGTTTTCAGTTTTCCTTAAGATTCAAAAAAGCACTTCCAACTAATTTAATTATCAGTACCGGAATGTTACGTACTGTAATCTCTTCTTTAAAAGAATTTCTAGATTTTAATGGATGGCTTTTCATAGCTATTTATCAATTTTAAGGTCTGGTAAACCTCTCATTAATTCACCTTCAGATTTACCCGGAAATGTAACTTCCGAACTTAATTTATAGGCTTCAATCTAATAAACAACATTTAAATCTATATTTTAATAGCCTGCATTGTTTTTGCCTTAAACTTCCACGAACTAAGATTCACATCCAGCAGGGATTCTAATTCCTCGATATCTCTTTTAAAATAGGTATAATAAATATATTTCGCAGTGTCTTTCTCTAATTCACTATTTGATTTAGAGAAATAACTCAATATTCCTATCCTTTTGCCCGCAACTTTTTGTCTGCTGAGGTTATGTTCAATTTTCTCGCTTGAGAATTTAAACTCCAACTCTAAACTTTCCTTGATCTCCATTAAAATTTGATATGAAGAATTTTTTAAAGTTTCATATCGAATAATTTGAAGTTTATGTTCACTTGAATTTTTTATTAAATTTTTAATTGTTTGCAAATATTTTCCTGCAAGTATATAACCTGTTTTAGTTGATCCTATACCAACTTCATCAGGTGCATTATCCCATTTAATAGCTTCCATAAAACCGGTGTGTTCTATTTTATCTTCCTTATTTTTCTTGTAAGCGGCAAAAGCTCTATGAACGGGATTCCTTAAGAGCAAGTAAATTTGACCGCCTGATTTTAAATGTGAGAAGATATTGAGATCGCACAGTTCCTCCAGATTTTTCACCTCAAAAATCCCCAGACTTTTCTGAGTAAAAACCCTGGATTCAAGCCTTAGTATAGCTCTATTATCTAGAATATCAGGAGGTGTCATACTTTTCAGATTCTGCTGCAAAAGATTAAATATCTCTCTGGCCCCACTGTATTCAGGGGCGATTATAATACAATCGAATTTATTTACCATAGGGGCTGGCTTTAAATTGGAAAACTTCTTTTTTTAGATCCTATATTACCAGAATCTTAGTTCTATCGGTTAAAACAGATCTAAGATTCTTTTAATCATAATCAACTATTATCTCTACTGATCCAGGACTGGTATATAAACCCGGTTCCTGTTCATTCTTCACCAAAATGACAGCTCCTAATACAAGAATATCCTGATTTTTATTTAACCCTTCTTGAATTGACCGGTTACTGTAAAACTCTTTGATCTTCAATTGGGCAGTACCATTGCTAAGTATAAGTTCCTCATTGGGCAGATTGATCCTCAAATTTCTAATTGATTCCCCTTCAAGTTGAAAGCTGGCAAGATTACTAAATGCAGCTTGCCCCATTTCTAAATCTGCAGAATTTATGCGAACTCCTCTTGTTGTGGAGCGTTTTACCTTGGAATTTGCGGAATTTACTCTGGAAATTTTTATCGATTCCGGTGGTGTGTAACTATCCGGATTTACAATAGTTACGGAGGCTTTAAAACTGGCTGAAGCCTGTCCCAAGAAATTCAAAGGAATAAAAAACAGTATCAGGGTTGCTATCAATTTCACGGTGATTCTCAGGCTTTTAAATTCAGGTTAACCTAAATTACCTCCATTTCCGTACTTATTTTACCGTAAACTACCTATTCTGCCTCTAAGTAAAACACTTAGATGCATATCGTGTCTTTCAAAATTTAGGTTTATAATAGTGGATCACCTATATAAGCATTTAGATTAAATTACGATAGTCTGCCTTAAGGAACTTCTTAAGACTATTGGGCCCAATAGGCTTATTTAGAAAATCAATTACCAGGGGGGATTTTTTTGCCCGCTCATAATCTTCCTGGAATTTAGAAGAGGTAACTACTACCACCGCAAGCTGGAATGGATAATCTCTTTGCTTCAAAACTTCAAGGAATTCCCAGCCATTCATAACTGGCATATTTAGGTCCAGAAGAATAAGATAATTTTCCGATGGTTTTTTTATTATTTGTTCATCCAGAAAATTCACTGCTTCTAAACCATTAGAGAAGACTTCCGCTTTACGATTAAAGGTTTTTGTTATCCACATCTTTTGCATTATGGCCACCACAGCATCATCTTCTATGATAAGAATATTCTTTTTCATTAAAATTAAATTTCTTCGGTTTTTCTTATGATCTTTATAACTACATCATCCAGTTCATCGGCTGAATTACTGATTAGATCTATGAGTTCATCATGGTTCCATTCATCATATACCTCATTTTTTACAAGTTCCACAAGTCCTTTCAATCTGGTAAGGGGTCCACGCACAACATGTGCCTGTTCCCAGGCTATTTCCCGCAGCACTTTGTTTTGCTTTTTGATTTCCCTAATCATTCTTCGGGAATCTGAAACGTCCAGTGTGGCCCCAACCATTCTGATGGCTTTTCCTTTTGCATCTCTAATAATATACCCACGATCTATTACATAGGCTTTTTCGCCGGTTTTTTTCAGAAAACGGTATTCACGTTTCCATTTCGTAGCTTTTGGGTCTTCCAGAACAGCAAAAAGAGACTCTTTAACCTTTTCCCTGTCCTTCAATAAAATTTTATCAAACCAAAACCGTTCTACTGAAGAATCATTACTATCGTAGCCGTATAGTTTCTTAAAAGCTTTGCTTCTTTGAATAATATTTTCTTTAATATTCCAGTCCCAGATCATCTCCCGGGTGGCTTTCATGGCGTAATTGAATCTTATATTCGCCAGTTTTACAGCATCCTTGCTTGAGATTATTTCTGAAATATCACTGGTAGCACCAATTAGTCTTACAGCTTTTCCCTCATCATCTCTAATTATCTGCCCCCGATCTATTATGGTAGCATAAGTGCCATCACTTCGCTTAAATCTATATTGAACACTGATATTATCGGTATTAGGGTTATTAATAGATGCATGTAGACTCTTTATCCATTCTTCTCTATCCTCAGGATGGACATGTTCTTTCCAGAATTTTCTTTTCTCAATTTCGTCTAAAGAATATCCATACAAAAGCTTTTTACCATCAGTGAATTTGGTAACCTCATCAGTTAATAAATTCCAATCATATATGAGATCATGGGTAGCTTTGGCTGCTAATTTGTAGCGTTTATTTAAATCCCTAATCTCCTTATTACGTTCCATTTCCTGTGTAATTTCACGGGAATTAGTTATTATTCCCTCTATTGGAGCAACATCCAGGAGATTGGTGGCAATGGTCTCTACCCAACGCCATTTACCCTCTCCATCCTGGAAGCGGAAAGGAAGAATTTGAATATGCTTTTGGGAGTTAATAGAAGAGAATTGAGCAAATACAAAATCTTTATCCTCAGGATGAATAAAATCAAAGGCGTTCTTACCTATAAATTCTTTTGGAGGAATTCCTAAAACCCTGTCAGACGATGCGCTTACAAATTTATAAGTGCCGTCAGCTTCAAGTATTCCAATAAGATCAGAGCCCTCTTGTACCAGAAACTCGAATTTTTTTTCCGTCCTTATTAACTCCTCTTCCTTTTTCCCTATTTCGAGATCAGCTTTTTTCTTGTCAACAAAGCTCACCACACTTTTTAAAAGGCTTTTGAGGAAATCTTTTTCCTCCGGGTCCCACATTTTTTCATTGGTTCGGTATTCAACTCCTACTAATCCTAACAAATCATTATTTAAAAAAACTGGAAGAAGAAGTAAAGATTTAATTCCTTTCTCTTTAAGTATTGCCTGTTGTTCTTCTGTATAGCAACTATCGGGTTGAAACATCTTATGAGTATCATACTGAAAAGGCCCAAATATTTTCTTTAGCTTGTTATACCAACTTAGATTAATAGAGACAAAATGGGTTTTATTTGGCTTCCTGCTCCAACAAATAGTTTCGGAAATAAGCCTATTTCCTTTCAGGTCTTCCAAGGCAGCTCCTAGATAATAAATCTGATCAGCATTTATTGTTTGACCAATTTCTCCAAATATATACTCAAGATTTTTGGAATCTACCCCATGGGCAACCAGTAGATCTATTAATCGCGAATAAAGCTCAAGAAACTCTTTCTTTTTACTAAGGTCTTTTTCTGAACTTCGTAACCTGGTGATGTCTTTTGCGATCCCGTAAGCCCCTACAATTTGTGCATCCATCTTCATGGGGAGTAGATCAATACTTAAAATCATCTCCCTTCCCCTTGAAGACACAAAGTCTCCTTCAAATTTTTGAGGCCTACCTTCAACCGTCTTCAGAAAATAACTGAGAATCCTCTCCCGATCATGATCAGCACAAAAGGGGAGAAAATCCATTTGCAATAATTCCTCTTCAGAGGCTTCTGTTATTTCCAATAAACCTTCGTTGACACTTAGAAACCTTCCGGTTTTATCTAAAGAATATAAACCATCGCTGTTTTCCTTAATAAAGACTCGGTTCAGTTCCGTTCTTTGTAACCTTTCGGTTTCCAGAACTCTTTTTTGTCTTTCGTAAAGAATTTCAGCGGTCTTATCTACCGCGAAATGCCATATATAAACGCCCTCATTAGTCCCCGGAACATTTGCCAGGAAATTTTGAACCTGCCAGTATCTTTCCTTTAATTCTCCGGAACGGGATTCAGCAAGATCATATCTCATGGTTTCCATGAAGTCTGGTTCTCCGGTTTTGATCACTTTAGTAAAGGAGGTTTTTAATTGCTCCCAATCGTCTGAATTGGTAGGATAGGCATCGGGCACATTTTTTCCTATAACGTCTTCACGAGCCATTCCCGTTAATTTGCAATGGGCATCAGTAGTATTTATTATAATGAATTTTTCCCCTTCAACTTTAAGTAAAACCCCTGATAAGGGTAGGCTGTTGAAAAAATCAGAGTTTAAAAATGGCCCTTGATAATCGAAAAGGAATTTTTGGAAAAGACTAAAAATGCTCATTACAAATTAGGAAGTATACTTATAAATTACAGGTTGAATTTTGCAACCAAAAAACAATTCCGATTAAATTACCGGAAGAATTTAATTAGAAATTTAAGAAATTAATATTTAAGATAATTCAATAATTTTTTCTTAAGAGCAGTGAAATAGTTTTATTATTTACAATGAATGCTTATTAATTCTTTCAGTTTTTCAGGGTCAAAAGGTTTCATGAGATACTCGGTAAAATGATAAAGTTCTTTTTTACCGGGAATCTCTGTAACAGCTGTAAGAGCAATTACAGGAAGCTTTTTATATTTATCCCCGGAAAGATTCCGGATTTCCTGAATTGCCTCCAGGCCATTCATCTCAGGCATATGAATATCCATTAGAACTATATCATATTCTGAACTCACAACCTTTTCAAGAGCTTCTTTCCCGGTCTCGGCAATTTCACATTCCATCTGCCATAGTTCCAGGTACTTTGAGATCACAAGTATATTAATCTTGTTATCTTCTACCACAAGCACTTTTTTTCCTCTTAAGTCTGAACCATTTAGTTTCCCCAAATCATATAAATTCTGGGTTGCAGAAGTTTTTTCAAAAGGCAGACTAAACCTGAAATATGTTCCGGCGCCGGGCTCACTCTCAACCCAAAGATCTCCTTCAAGGATTTTAATTAACTTCTGGGTAATACTCAACCCCAGGCCGGTACCGGCATAATTAATATTAATATCTTCCTCTCCCTGGTGGAAAGGTTCAAAAATCCTGTTTATCTGGTTAGTAGGTATACCGATTCCCGTATCATTCACCTCACACAATACAACCAAAGAGTCTTTATTGTCATTCTGAAGCCTTAAGCTAACGGCCACTTCTCCTTCATCGGTAAATTTTATCGAATTAGAGACTAAATTGATGAAGATCTGGCAAAATTTCACCTGGTCTCCTATAATGATTTCAGGGATTCCGGGATCAAATTCCAGTTTAAACTCCAGGCCTTTTTCCCTTGCAGTCTGTTGTTGGGAATACAGGCAATGCTCAAGTTTTTTTCTAATATTAAAAGGTTTGTTGGTTAACTGTAGGTCCCCTGAATTTATTTTACTAAAGTCGAGAATGTTATTCACCAACTCTAAGAGATTTTCTGAAGTGCTTTGCAGTACTTTGTAATATTCCTCCCTATGCGTTGTTTCTGACTTTTGTAAGAGATCTGATATTCCAATAATGGCATTTAAAGGGGTTCTTATCTCATGACTTAAAAGCGTAAAAATTTCAAGGTTTTTATCCGGGGATTTATCCGTCAAATTTTCAACATTCATTTTTCCACATCACTATTTTAAATCGACTGTTTCAAAACAATCTAAGATTTAAATTAAACTTTTATTAATTTGTTGTCTTCCAAAGCCATCTATCGCAAGTTCAGTTTGGCTAATAATTTTCCTGCAAAAATAATTAGAAGCAATTTTTACCACTGCGGGAATCACGTAATTGATATTAGGTGTAATACTTATTAACCTTTAACTGGAAAAATCCTCCACAAGATTATTCTTTAGCGCGAAAACCACCAGACCGGCAATAGATTTTGCTCCTGTTTTACTGATAAGGTTTTGCTTATGAGTTTCCACGGTTCGGACACTAATATGAAGCAGGTCCGCTATCTCTTTATTAGATTTATCTTTTAAAATAAGGTTCAACACTTCCTTTTCTCTGGGGCTTACTGAAGAAATATCGATATTGTTCAGTTCCCGCTTAAGTTGGCTGAATTCCATCATCACTTTATTGGAAACACCACGGCTAAAATAGGTGTTGCCTCCGGCTACCTCCAGGATTGCCTCCTTTAATTCTTCCTTATCGCAATCCTTTAAAACGTAACCATGCACCCCTTCTTTCAACATTTGTTTGATATGTAAGCTTTGGTTATGCATGGTCAGGGCTATAATTCTTAGCTCGGGAGAAAGCTTTTTTAATTCCCGGGTACAATCCATTCCATTCATATGGGGCATATTGATGTCCATGAGTACCACATCCGGTTTGGTTTCCATAGCCCGAATGACGTTTAAGGCTTCCACGCCGTTCCCTGCAGCCCCAAAGAATTCAAAACTCCCCTGGAAACTCTTTACAATAGAGATTAAACCTTCTCTTACTAATTGATGGTCATCTACTATAAAAATGTGTGCTGGTTTCTTCATTTGATTCTTCTTTATATTTAACAGGGATCTTAAACGAAATTACAGTGCCTTTACCTGAAAAAACTCTGAATTTCCCCTTCATCTTCTTAATCCGATCCCTCATTGAAATAAGGCCTATTCCCTGCTTATGATAACTTTTCTTCACATCAAATCCTTTGCCGTCATCCTGTAAAGTACCTCGCACAAAATCCTCCTCAAAAAATAAACGTATTTGTATATTTTCTGCTTCGGAATGTTTCAGGGCATTCCCGAGCCCTTCCTGGATAATCCTGAAGATATGCAATTCTTTACCCGATGCCATTTTTCGATATTCCGTATGCTCAAAACTTATATTTTTTTTGCTGCCTGAGGAAGATTGTTCCACTAACTCCCTTACAGCCTCAATTAAACCAAAATCCTTAATAGAACTGGGCATAATGGCATGGGCCAGGCTTCGGGATTGGTCGATTACATTATTAAGGTAGTCTAGGGCTCTGTTATAGCTTTCACTGCTGGAAAGTTCGTTATAATCATACCGCAAATTTTTCATATTCATCGCTACCACGCTAAGAGACTGCGTGATTCCATCGTGGATCTCAGAAGCGATTTTGGAACGCTCTTTTTCACGGGCCTTTATACTGGCATTAGATACCTCAATTTCTTGTTGTACCCTTTGAGTCATATCCCTTAGCACTACCATAGCTCCAATTCGGTTTCCGGAGGCATCTTTTAAAGCTGATCCATTAGACTGAACATATCTTACCGGTTTCCCCGGTTTTTTTATCAAAAATTCATGTTTATAAGCTTTTCCGGTTTCTAGTGCACGGAATAGACTTAGTTCTGAAGGCTTTAAATGCCGGTCGTCATCAACAGAATAGAGATGATAAACTTGAGGCCAGTTCTTGGGGGCCAGGGAGAGATCGGGGGAGCCAGCCCAATCCATGAGGGTCTGATTCACATACTTAACTTTCCCGGATAAATCACAGGCAATTATGGCATCTGAAGCATGTCTGGTCAAAACCTGCATAAATTCCTCCTGCTCCCTAAGTTTATTTTCAGCGAGTTTCTTTTCGGTTACATCTAGTACCAAAGCATTCCAGGTTATGGTGGCATCCTTATTTTTCGTAGGGATTCCAATACCATGATGCCAGGAAATATCCCCTGTCTCTGAAAGTGTTCTCCATATTATACTCAATCGCTCTAATCTTTTTGAAGCTACCTGTAGCGACCGTCTAATATAATTATGATCTCTTGGATGAATGTTTTGAAAAAGGTGTTTTCCATTTCCACTAAATGCTTCTTCCCTCGAAAGATTCCAGATCTTTTCAGCGCCTTTTGAAAGATAAAGTACCTGGGGTGGCAAATTCCCATTAACCCTAAACTGAATAAGTCCCCCGGGGATATTATCCGAAAGCAGTTGAAGCCGCTTATTGGTGGTCTCCAGTTTTGACTGAGCTATCTTTATGGAGGTCACGTCCTGGAAGATGCCCATAACTCTGGACACTTCATAATTAGCATCCAAAATAGGCACTGCGATGATTCTTAAATGCTTTAATTTTCCATCCGGAAGAAAAATATCACCTTCCATGGAAACACTACTTTTATCCTCTAAAAGCTTTTTGATAGCCCTCCGGAACTTTAAAGCAGAAGAATGATGAAATTGACCTATTACTTCCTTCAATTCTAAAGCTGAAGCATTCTTCCTTCTCCCGAATATTCTATACACCATAGCCGAACATGAAAAAGTTTCTGTAGCTGTTTCAAGTTCCCAATCGCCAACCATTCCCATTTCCTGGGCTCGTCTTAAACGTTCTCCCGTGCTTAAAAGTTCCAGTTCTTTCTTTTTAACCCTATCAATATCCACATGGCTACCCGCCATGAGTAAAACCCGCCCTTTTGAGTCGCGTTTAATAACCTTACCGGAATTCAGGACCCATTTAAATTCTCCGTTTTTGCATTTCAGTCTCATTTCCTGGTAAAATGAAGTTTGCCTTCCCTGCAATATTGCCTGGACAGACCTTTGAAAGGCAGGTTGATCTTCGGGATGAATTAAACTTTCGAAAAACTCTTTGGTAGGAGAGATTTCAAATTTTTTATAGCCTAACATTTTAGCCCACTCCTCATTCACTTCATTATATCCGGTTTCCAGATTGATATTCCAGGTGCCTAAACCACCTCCTTCAATAGCAGCAAGCATTTTGCCTTTTTCCGTAGAGGTCTCGGTGACATCAATAACAGAATAAATAAATCCTTCGAGTTCTTTTGAAAGAAAGGCTTCCGAATTCGAAAGTACACTTCTAAATTCGCCGTTTTTTCTAACAACCTTGGTTTCCTGATGTATTGATTCGCCCACATTTCCGGAAGCAACCTTTTTCCTAAAGGCCCTGGTTTGATAAGCCTTATCTTCCGGGGGAAGAAGAAGAGAAAAATGTTGCCCTATTAATTCCTCTTTTGTATATCCATAGATTTTACAGAATCTATTGTTTAGCTTTTGGAAACAGCCGTTATTATCCAGTAAAGCGAATCCCACCGAATCGGTCTCAAAGATTACTTCAGAAAATCTTTGGTTGTCTTCCAGAGCTTTTTCTTTTTTGTGGAGTTCTGTATTGTTTTTAATTATGGAGATTAAAAGATCCTGTGAGGGAACAGGTACCCGTTTGATCTCGAGTTTTTTAGCATCTCCTTTTTTATCAATAACTATCTGGTTCTTATAGTCAACAGGAATTTTTGGTGGATGAAAACCTGATTCAGGAAACATTTCATTAATATTATGCTTCTTAGGATTAAAATCATCAAAATGGGAATTCCCTTGTTCCGGATGGTCGGACTCCAGGCTGAAAAATTCTGAAAATTTTTTATTTGCAATTTTAAGTTCTTTTCCTTTGAGCGTACTTACGGCAAGACCTAGAGGAAGATGTTCTACAACAAGTGATAGTAATTCTGTTTTATTCTTTAATTCCTTATCCTTTTCCTCTAATTTATAATGTAATCCAGTAATCAATTCATTGATCTGACTCTTAAGCTCGCCTTCCACTTTATTTTCAGCCTCTTTTCTGAAGGAAATGATCTCCTCGTTGGTTTTCATCTTCTTTAGCGCATTTTGCAATAGAATTCGGGAGCTTTCATAACCGCTGTGAAACGAATAAAAATAAAATAGGAACAGAGTCAGAGAGATAAAAAGCAGGAAGAGTTGCAGTACACTACTTATCCGCTTAAGGTTCATTAACTCGTTAGAAGTACTTCGGGAAAATAAACTTAAGTTAGTAAGTAACTCGTCAATATACCCATCTTGAGCTTTAAGAAGCTGTATCCGGGCTTCATGGCCGCTGTTATTTTCAACTCCCGATTCCATGACAGCAGTAAAGGCGCTGAAATCTCGTTTTACCGCAGCCTTTAGATGAGGGTGTTGCTCCAGGATCTGGTTAATATCAGAAACATGATGGTTCCATTGTTCCTGAAGTGTCCCCTGGTAATTTTTATAACCGGAGATATTCAATAATAAAAGATTGACCTTTTCTACGATCTCATCTGAGGCAGCTTCTTTTCTGGTTTCCGCGCTTATGGTTGCCAGCAAATAAGCATGCCATCCAAATACTGTGATAAATACCACCACAGAAATTATCAAGAATTTCTTAAAACCTGAAACGGATTTCATAGCAATTTTTCCGTATTAGACTAATTACAAATAAATTGAGTCTTGTAATTGAATCCAAACATAGTATAAAGAAATGTTAAAATAAAGAAAAATATAGAAATTTCTTACAGCTTTATTTCAACACTTATTAAAGCTGGTATTTTATCGGGGTTAATCATCCTTATGTCGCCAGAAAGGATAGAGGGATTTAAAGGCTTAGAGAATAAACACAGCCTAAAATAGAACAAACTGCAAGTAACCAGGCAAGAAAAATTATTATTGATCTATTAATCACAGGTTTGGGTTCAGGTGGTTCGTTCTGTTCCTGTTTTTGGTGGGTTTCAAATCCCATCACCTCTATCACTTTACCATAATCGGTTAAGGAGTATCCCTCATTGTTTGGTTTAATTAAACCTTCGTCTACCATTTCCTCGATAATTTCAAAATCTTTTTCATCTATACAAAGCGGTTCCTTGCTCGAAATTTTAGTGAGGACTTCTTCTGCTTCCTTTGTGTGCATATTGGTTGAGAAACTAACATTATAAAAAAGGAGCAAAGTTCAATCAATATATTATTCTGGTTCTCAGGATTTCCACGAAACATTGTATAAGGGAATCTCTAAGCGGGATTTTTATTTTAAGTGGATCGCGTAAGGGAAACAACCAAAAATTATTTTAGATGAATTTTTAGCCAGACTTTTCAGTTTTAAGCAATTATATTAATGTTGATTTGAATTCACACTTAACATAATTTTATACTTTTGCCTCCCAAATCCTAAAATCTTGTGAAAGGAAATGTATTGTTAATACAGGAAGATCTTATTGTTCGTCGAATTATCGAGCGAATGTTCCTGGTTAATGAATATAACTGCACAAGCCTGTCTTCTCTGGAACAAATCAAACCTGAGGACATAAGTCATCATTATAAATTTGTTATTTCTGATCTGGTTTTCCGTGGTGTGAGTCCCATGGAATATGTGATCCATTTGCAGGAGGTGCTGAAATACGAAAAAATAATTATTGTAAGTATTCTGGGCCAGGAGAAGATGAAACGGAATGTTTCCCGCCTTACAGAAGTTAATGCTTATTATAAATTTCCTGTTGATCTGGAAGATATTGAAGCTCAAATTTAATAAGTGATGGATATTAACACCCTCGAATTTCTAATAAAGCTTTCGCTAATCTTTTTATTGGTTAATATCCTAATGACTTTTTTCACAGCACAATGGCGCCGTTATAATAACACCAGAAAACGGCAAATTGAAAAGGTATTTGCAGAACAAATAAGTTCCTTTCTTTATCCTTTACCGGGAGAAACCCCAAACTTTATAAAAGTTCAGCGGGCACTCAGGAATATTGGAATTAAGGAGTCGAAACCGGCCAGTGTTCAATTTCTAATTCGGTTAATGATAAGGACCCAGCAAGCCCTTGGCGGTTCTAATCATGAGAAACTGCAGGAGCTCTACAGCCAAATTCCCCCTTATAGAGCTTCGATTTCAAAAGTTCAAAGAAAAGACTGGTTTCAAAAAGCACGTGGAATAAGAGAGATTTATGAAATGGATCAAAGACAATATTTAAAAGAGATAGCGATTTACCGGGACCATAAAAATGTTTATCTCCGACGGGAATCTCAAATAGCCCTTGTTTGTTTTTTAGGTTGGGAAAGTTTGAGGTTTCTTCCCTATCTAAGCCGAAAAATAAGCCTTTGGCAGCAAATTAAAATCGTGGAAAAACTCCATGATATTTGCAAACAACCCAAAGTTGAATATCTGAGAAAGGCCTATACCACCAAAAATCCTGATGCTATTGAGCTGATTATTCGTATTATTAAAAAGTTCTACCTAAGTTCCGAAGCCAAATTCGTTTTTGAGCATTTGAAACATGAAAATTATGAGGTAAGAAAAGCCGCAATTTACTGTTTGTTGAGTCTTGGAGTAAAGCAAACTTTAATTAGAGATCAATTACAGGAAGTGCTTCATGAAATCCCCTCAGAGATTCAGCAAAGACAAATAATGAAATATCTGGCGAAAAGTAATAAAGAGGTACCTACATCAGCCCCACCGTATAAAGAAGAAGTCGTACTCTAAAAAATTACTACCCTATTAACCAATGGAAATTCCACTTTTGAAAGACCTGGCAAATTTTAGTTTCCTTATCTACGGGGCTTGTCTTACTTCAATTTATTTCCTGGGTATTTTTCTAGCCAACCGCGGTATATTTAGATCTAAGCGTAGAAATGTCTTCTTGCGTTCCAAAGATGTAATAAGTGCCTCCGATTTGCCCCACGTAACCCTTATAGCCCCGGCTTATAATGAAGGCCCTACAATAATTGACAATGTGCTCTCTTTGCTATTACTTAAATATCCATATTACGATCTCATTGTTGTCAACGATGGTAGTAGTGATGATAGCCTGGAAAAACTTATTCATCGTTTTAAACTAGTTCCTACGGAGCCCGAAAGTCTAAAAGGGGTGATACCTACCGCTAAGCTGAGGAATGTTTATAAAAGTACATTATCCCACTATACTAATCTAACAGTAGTAGATAAAGAAAACGGGGGGCGTTCTGATGCGGTTAATGCAGGAATAAATATAGCAAGCTCTGAACTTATTCTGTGTACCGATGCCGATTGTATCATAGAAGAAAATGCGATCATTAAAATGGTGACTCCTTTCCTGGACGAAGAGGGTAAGGAGATTATAGCCTGTGGCGGAGGAATTGGTGTTGCCAATGGTTCAGTTATAGAAAATGGAGTCCTGAAAAAACTCAAGCTACCCCGAAACCTCCTGGGCAGAATCCAGGTGGTTGAATATATTAGAGCTTTTTTATTGGGAAGAATGGCCTGGGGCGAGGTAAACGGATTACTATTGGTTTCGGGAGCATTTGGGATGTATCCCCGGCAACGACTTATGGAGATTGGCGGATTTGATACCAACACCATAGGAGAAGATTTCGAGCTCTGTGTAAGACTTAGAAGACATATGGAAAACCTTAAGAAACCATATAAGGTAATTTATCTTCCTTTAACTTTATGTTGGACTGAAGCCCCGGATAACTATTCCATTTTTGTAAAACAAAGGGATCGATGGGCCAGGGGACTCTGGGAAACCTTAAAAACCCAGGGGAAATTAATTGGAAATCCCAATTACAGAGCTATGGGAATGTTGTTCCTTCCTTATTGGGTGATCTTTGAATTTGGAGCTCCTTTAATAGAATTCGCAGGCTTATTATATCTTCTGCTATCTGGTTATATGGGTTGGTTAAACTGGGAGATGGCGCTTAACCTATTTCTGTTTGTGTACTTGTTGGGCTGTCTTTTTTCAACCGCAGCGGTATTTATGTATGTGAACAACTTTAACGAGTATAATAATTTCAGGCACATTTCAGGGCTTCTTATCGCTGCATATCTGGAGCCCCTGGTTTTTCATCCTGTTTTGGTATTTGCCTCCATAAAAGGTTATTATAAGATGTTGTTCAATATTAAATCCGGTTGGGGCACTATGACGAGAAAGGGATTTGCACAAAGTTCTTAGGAACCTATGACAATTACATCAATACAAACCAAGTTTCAGTATTTCTTAATTACTCATGTGCGAGGGGTGTTTTTCCCCTTTTTACAGAATTATTTTTTAAGATACCTCCAATTGAATATATTTGGATTCTTAAAATTTTAACAAAGAAGCGAAGTTCTAAAAGAAATTTTCTTTGGAGAATTTCACAAACAACAATGATTTTCGGCCTTTTTTCTTAATCAATAATGATCACGGGATAATTATTTGAAAAAATATGATTATAATTTTACTTATTGCCGGAATCTTTGGCTTTGTACTTTCAACTACTTTATTTTTCAAAAAATCTACTAATACGCTTGCGACCCGCATACTTGGGAGTTTTTATCTTATTTTATCGGTTTACGCCTTACAGGCTTATATCATAGACGGAGGTTATTTGGAACATTTCACCTGGTTTTTTCTATGGCCATTACTTTTATATCATCTGATTTTTATTCCTATTTATTATTATTTCAAAGTATTATTAACCGATCAGTTCACCTGGGATAAGGCTGAACTGATTCTACTTGTTCCATTTTTATTAGGTTTAATAGATGTGGGTTACGTTTATCTTCAACCGGAATCTTTTTATAAGAATATTTTAACTGAGGCTATTTCGACTCCTGAAACAAGACTTAATGTTCAATACTGGCTCCTAAGCCTGGATCAACATCTTCTTATGCGGCATCTGTGGCAATTAGGAGTTTTAATAGTGCTTTTTCCTGAAATTAAATTTTTTATTAAAAATGGTGAAGATGAAGAGCTGAAGAATATACTTGATAGATGGGTATTGGTTTTCTGGGGAATATTAATGGTTATGGCTGGTTTGGCTATTATCTATGCTTTGGAAAAGATGATGCTGGTAGAGATTTTCGACTCCTTAATTATCATCGGGAAAAATGGTGGGATAATAACCTTTCTATTGTATATAGCTCTTTTCCTAATCGGAATCATCCCAATTTATTTTCCCAGTATTTTATACGGATATCCGCAAAAGCCAAGACCTGATTCAGGTTTCATCTTACATGAAGGAACTGAAGACCTGAAATTTGGTTTGGAGAAAGAGGAAGTACTGGCCAAACTCAAAGGCCTGAAGGAAAACAACTGTCATTTAGATAAAAATTTCAACCTTACTGAATGTGCCAAAAAGGTGGATATGCCTTCCCATCATATTTCTTATTTCCTCAAGCAATATTTCGGATTAAGTTTTGCCGCATACAAAAACATCTTACGAACAGAACATGCAAAACAATTAATTGAAGAGGGCTACCTGGAAAATAATACTATCGATGCTTTAGCCGAAGAATGTGGGTATGCCAGCCGAACTTCCTTCAGTAAAACTTTTAAAAGTCTTATAAACATTAGCCCCAGCGAATATGCCAGTACCTTAAATTAACAGCTCAACAGCTTCCAATTTCTGAATAAAACCCGTGTTCAAATCAAATTTGGACACCTCATTTCTCTTATTTTAACAGCCTTAACATTTTATTTAGACTTTTTTTGCTTCATAAATAAATAATGCACATTTCAGATTTTGCCCTTCTGGAATGTACAAAACCAAATCCATAATCTAAATCTTAACCTACTCTCTTATGATGAACTTTTACACTTCTACTATTACCAAAGCAGCATTTAATCTGTTAGCTTCTTTTCAAAACCAAAACATTTAAAACTGTTTTTAACTATCCCGGACTGACATTAATGCTGGGAATGGTGAACAAAATGAAAACTCAATCAGCATCATAAATATCTTACCAGACTAAGATGTATGATTCTTTTCCGTTTTTCTGATTCATCACTTTAGGCCTGACAGATCAAAGCCATTCTATGTTATAACCGATATTCATTCTTAATCTATGCAACAATTTTACAACCAAAAAATAGCTCCGAATTTCAGTAATAAGAGCTTTTTAATGCTTTTCATTTTTTTGTCTTTTATCAGTGGAACGGCAATGGCTCAAACGCCGGCTGATGAAAATTTCGAAAGCTATCCGGATGATGGCGCTGCTGTTCAAGTAGGCGCCAATGGAAGGACTGTAGGCGACCTTATATTTTTTTCCGATAATATTTCAAAAGAAACGGCTATTGGAACGGATATTTCCATTGGGTGGACATTTTTTCCAACTGGTGATCGATATTTTTCATACATATATCCTGAAGCAGAAACGACTGAGATTGGGTTTAAGTCTGCAAGTGGTGATTCCTTTAAACTGGTTTCTCTAGCAATTAGTAATTCTGATGGACTAAACGGAAGCAGGACAGAAAATTATATTGTAAGAGGATTTGATGAAAATGGAGTTGAGGTTGCCTCCGATAACTTAAATTTGGCAACAAGTGATGGTAGTGGCTCTATTAATTATAATAGGATAGAGTCCGTTCCTACGCTACAAGATGGTATTTTAACCTTCAACTCAGATTGGGAAAATGTGCAACGTGTAACTTTTACCGGAACAGATTTAAATGTAGGAATTACACATGGGCCGTCACTATCCTTTGACAATTTTGATTTTGAGCCGGCTGTTACTTCCACTTTCACTCCATATGTCACCACCTGGAAAACTGACAACCCGGGTACTTCTTCCTCAACTTCTATTACAATACCTACTAATGGGACAGGTTATAACTATGATGTAGACTGGAATAATGATGGTATTTACGAAGATATTGGAGTTACGGGAGATATTACACATGATTATGGAACTGCCGGAACTTATACGGTTGCTATTAGAGGTGACTTTCCACGTATTTATTTTGCGAATGGGGGAGATAAGGATAAAATAATATCAGTAGACCAATGGGGTGATATTGTGTGGAATTCTATGGCTCGGGCTTTCCAGGGATGTAGTAATGTACAATTTATTGCCGTAGATATTCCAAATCTGGCAAATGTTACAGACATGTCCTATATGTTTTATCAGGCTACCTCATTCAATGGTGATATAAGCACGTGGGATGTTAGCTCGGTTACTAATATGCACAGTATGTTTCTTGAGGCTAAGGCTTTCAACCAAAATATCGGGAATTGGAACGTGAGCAATGTGAAAAACATGGGTTATATGTTTAGAGGTGCTTCTTCTTTCAATCAGAATATTGGCAGTTGGAATGTGGGGAATGTGACTGATATGCAGGAAATGTTTCTTTTTGCCTCCGCTTTCGATCAGAATATCGGGAATTGGAATGTTAGTCAAGTAGTTACCATGAGAAGCATGTTTAACCGGACTACATTCAACCAAAATATTGGGAATTGGGATGTAGGCAATGTAACTAACATGTCCTTTATGTTCTCTAATGCTGCGTTTAACCAGGATCTTAATACCTGGAATGTGAGCAAGGTAACCGATATGGGCGGTATGTTTTACGGGAATCGAGCATTTAATGGTAAAATTCTAAACTGGGACGTAAGCCAAACACAAAACATGTATTATATGTTTAGAAGTGCTATAGCTTTTAATCAAGATATTAGTAATTGGAATGTGAGTAATGTGAAAAACATGAGATCCATGTTTTATAGTGCATCATCTTTCAATCAAAATATTAGTAATTGGAATGTAGGGAATGTGACAGATATGCAGGAAATGTTCTATTACGCCAGAAACTTCAATCATAATATCGGGAGTTGGGATGTAAGTAATGTAAGCAACATGCGCAATATGTTCTCTGGTGCTTCTGAATTTGATCAGGACCTCGGCACATGGGATATTGGTAATGTGACAGATATGAGCTATATGTTTAAATCAATTAAACTATCCCGATCAAATTATGACAATATATTAAAAGGTTGGAGTACGTTGGATGCCGGGGAGGTGAAAATCCCTACTAATGTAACCTTTGATGGAGGAAACAGCACCTATTGCGACGGGGAAGCAGCAAGGGAAGAACTGACCGCTACCTACAACTGGACAATTACTGATGCTGGTCCGGAATGTCCTGATACTGAAGCACCGGTTGGCTATGCTATTTCCATTGATCAGGCTTCTATTGATGAGAATAACGAAACCTCGATTAGCTTTACTTTTGCAGACGCGGAACCCGGAACCACATACAATTATACCTTTAGTAGTGATAACGGAGGTACTGATGTAACCGGTTCAGGTTCCATAGTGACAGCAACAGATCAAATTACAGGAATTAATATTAGTGGTCTCGAGGATGGGACTATTACCTTATCGGTAACACTTACAGATGCTTCCTTAAATGAAGGAATAGCGGCAACAGATTCTAAGCTTAAAGCTACAAATCAGGCACCGGTTGCAATTTGCAAAGCATTTACTGCGAAATTGGATGCGACTGGAAATGTCAGTATTTCTCCTGAAGACGTAAATAGTGGTTCCAGTGATGATAAAGCAGGATTTATACTATCTCTTGACGAAGACACTTTTGATTGTTCCAATGTAGGTTCCCCTGTTACGGTAACACTTACAATTACCGATAGTGAGGGCTTGTCTGATTCTTGCACAGCAACGGTAACCGTTCAGGATAATGTAGTTCCGGTGGTTGCAACACAAAATATCACTGTTCAGCTGGATGCTAATGGTGAGGCTTCCATAGTACCTGCCGATATTAACGATGGTTCTACCGACAATTGTGCAATAGACACCTACAGCCTGGACATCGAAAGCTTTACTTGTGCTGATGTTAATTCCCCGGTAACAGTTACCCTGACAGTGAAAGATGTGAATAGAAATTCCGCTTCAGAAACCGCAACTGTAACTGTTGAGGATAATGTAGCTCCTATAGCCTTAGCTCAGAACATCACGGTTTACCTGGATCAAAACGGTACTACGAGCATCACACCTGATCAGATCGACAATGGCTCAACAGATGCCTGTGGTATTGCAGAGCTAAGCCTGGATATTACAGAATTCAGCTGTGAGAATGTTGGTGCAAACGAAGTGACTTTAACTGTTACCGATAAAAATGGCAATCTTTCTCAGGCAACAGCCATCGTAACTGTTGAGGATAATATAGCTCCTATAGCTTTAGCTCAGAACATCACCGTTCAGCTTGATGAAAATGGAGTTGCAAAAATATCTCCTGAAGAGATCGATAACGGATCTTCAGATAATTGTGAAATTAATGAAGTAGCATTATTAAAAGAAGGTACAGCCTTTTCAGAAGTAGGGGAAGGTCAGAACCTCTCTATTACCTTACCAGCCGGCAAAGTTGTAACAGCAGTCAATTTCGCAAGTTATGGAACGCCAACCGGAGGTGAGGGTGATTATGCATTGGGTTGGTGCCACGCTGCCAATTCACAACAAATTGTGGAAAGTTACGCTCTCGGTAAGAATAGTTTTACTATTCCTGCCACCAACGAAGTATTTGGCGATCCTTGTGTTGGAACAGTTAAGAAATTATTTGTTGCGGTAAGTTATTCCGCAGAAGCAAATGACCTTGAGTTTACCTGTAATGACCTTGGAGAAAACATGGTCACTCTAAAAGTTACCGATAAAAGTGGGAACAGTTCTGAAAGCACTGCTACCGTTACCGTTGAAGACGATGTACTACCAACTGCCATAGCACAGGATATTACCATTTATCTTGATGAAGATGGAAAGGCAGTAACCAATGCAGTAGACGTTAACAGTAATTCTACAGACAATTGTTTTATTGAAAGCCTGAGTTTAAGTAAAACTCAATTTGATTGTACAAATGTTGGAGAAAATACTGTAGAACTCACTGTAACCGATCCTAGTGGCAATGAGGCAATTGCTGAAGCTACTGTAACTGTAGTAGATAACATTGTTCCGGTCGTATTAACTCAGAATATCACGGTTCAGCTTGATGAAAATGGAGAAGCTACTATCACTCCTGAAGATATCGATAACGGCTCAACAGATAATTGTGAGATCGATTCAATGAATCTTGATAAGGATAGCTTTGACTGCACTGACGTCGACACTCCCGTTACAGTAACGCTGACAGTGACCGATGTTAATGGAAATAAATCTTCAGAAACTGCGATAGTAACTGTAGAAGATAATCTTGATCCGGTTGTAGTAAGCCAGGATATCACTGTTCAACTGGATGCTGATGGAGTAGCCTCCATTGTGCCTTCAGATATCGATAATGGTTCTTCCGATAATTGTGAGATTGATTCAATGAGCCTGGATATTGACAGCTTTGATTGTGCGGATGTTGACAATCCTGTAACGGTTACCTTAATTGTGGTCGATGTTCATGGGAATGAATCTTCAGAAACTGCAACGGTAAACGTAGAAGATAATGTAGTTCCGGTTGCAGTAACCCAGGATATCACGGTCCAACTGGATGCCGATGGAGTCACCTCTATTTTACCTGCGGATATCGACAATGGATCCTCAGACAATTGTGAGATTGATACTATGAACCTTGACATTGACAGTTTCAGCTGTTCAGATATTGATAATCCCGTTACAGTAATCCTAACTGTTACAGATGTTAACGGAAATAAATCTTCAGAAACTGCAATCGTAACGGTTGAAGATAATATTGCTCCTGAAGCAATCAGTAAGAACATCACCGTTCAGCTTGATGAAAATGGAGTTGCAACAATTACCCCTGAGGAAATCGACAATGGCTCAAAAGATGCCTGTGGAATTGCTGACCTGCGATTGAATATCACAGAATTTAGCTGCGCTGATGTTGGCGAGAATGAAGTTATTCTGACTGTTAAAGATGAAAACGGAAATACTTCAGAGGCTACTGCAATAGTAACTGTAGAAGATAATGTAGATCCAGTTGTGATCACTCAGAACATCACTGTTCAACTGGATCAAAATGGAACAGCGACAATTACGCCTGAAGAGATCAACAACGGCTCAAACGATGCCTGTGGAATTGCTGATTTAAGTCTGAACATCACAGAATTCAATTGTGAAAATGTTGGCGAGAATGAAGTTATTCTTACTGTTGAAGATAACAATGGAAACACTTCAGAGGCTACTGCAATAGTAACTGTAGAAGATAATGTAGATCCAGTCGTGATCACCCGGAACATCACCGTTCAACTGGATCAAAATGGAACAGCGACAATTACGCCAGAAGAGATCAACAACGGCTCAAACGATGCCTGTGGAATTGCTGATTTAAGTCTGAACATCACAGAATTCAATTGTGAAAATGTTGGCGAGAATGAAGTTATTTTTACTGTTGAAGATAACAATGGAAACACTTCAGAGGCTACTGCAATAGTAACTGTAGAAGATAATGTAGATCCAGTCGTAATCGCTCAGAACATCACTGTTCAACTGGATGCTGATGGAACAGCGACGATTACGCCTGAAGAGATCAACAATGGCTCAAACGATGCCTGTGGAAATGCTGATTTAAGTCTGAACATCACAGAATTCAATTGTGAAAATGTTGGCGAGAATGAAGTTATTCTTACTGTTAAAGATGAAAACGGAAATACTTCAGAGGCTACTGCAATAGTAACTGTAGAAGATAAAGTAGATCCAGTCGTGATCACCCGGAACATCACCGTTCAACTGGATCAAAATGGAACAGCGACAATTACGCCTGAAGAGATCAACAACGGCTCAAACGATGCCTGTGGAATTGCTGATCTGCGATTGGATATCACAGAATTTAGCTGCACTGATGTTGGCGAGAATGAAGTTATTCTGACTGTTGAAGACGAAAACGGCAACGAATCTTCAGAAACTGCAACGGTAATTGTTGTAGATAATCTTGATCCGATTGTAGTGACTAAGGATATCACGGTCCAACTAGATGCTGATGGAGTCGCCTCCATTTTACCTGCGGATATCGACAATGGCTCCTCTGATAATTGTGATATTGATACCATGAGTCTTGATCAGGATAGCTTTGCCTGTAATGATGTCAACGCTCCCGTTACAGTAACGCTGACAGTAACCGATGTTAATGGAAATGAATCTTCAGGAACTGCCATTGTAACTATAGAAGACAAAATTAATCCTCTAGCTCAAGCTCAAAACTTCACTGTTCAGTTAGATGAAAATGGAGTAGCTAGTATCACTTCAGAAGATATTGACAATGGTTCCAATGACGCCTGCGGAATTGCAGAGCTAAGCTTGGATATTACAGAATTCAGCTGTGAGGATGTAGGCGAAAACGAAGTGACTTTAACTGTTACCGATAATAATGGCAATCTTTCTCAAGCTACAGCCATCGTAACTGTAGAGGATAATATAGCTCCTTTAGCTTTAGCTCAGAACATCAGCGTTGAGCTTGATGAAAATGGAAGAGCGACGATTACTCCAGATATGATCGACAACGGCTCAAACGACGCCTGCGGTATTGCAGAGCTACGCCTGGATATTACAGAGTTTAGCTGTAAGGATGTTGGTAGAAATGTGGTGACTTTAACAGTAACCGATAATAATGGGAATACTTCGAAAGCTACAGCCATTGTAACAATAGAAGACAATGTAGCTCCTGTAACAATCACCCAGAACATCACTGTTCAGCTGGATGAAAATGGAGTTGCTTCCATTACCCCTGAGGAAATCGACAACGGTTCCAATGACGCTTGCGGAATTGCAGAAATTACTCTGGATAAAACAGAATTCAGCTGTGAAAATCTTGGTGCAAACGAAGTGACTTTAACTGTTGCCGATAATAACGGGAATACTTCTAAAGCAACAGCCATAATTACTGTAGAAGACAATGTGGCTCCTATAGCCTTAGCTCAAGACATCACAGTTCAGCTTGATGAAAATGGAGTTGCTACTATTACATCTCAAGATATCAATAACGGCTCTAACGATGCCTGCGGAATTGCAGATTTAAGTCTGGATGTTAGCAACTTTGAATGTGTTAATGTTGGGGAGAATGAAGTTATCTTAACAGTAACCGATAATAACGGGAATACTTCGGAAGCTATAGCCATAGTAACTGTAGAAGATAATCTCGATCCTGTGGCCATAGCCAAAGACATCACTGTACAACTTGATGAAAATGGAAAGGCTACTATCACTCCGGAAATGATCGACAATGGATCTAACGATTCCTGTGGAATTGCTGAAATGAGTCTTGACTTTACCGAATTCAGCTGTGCAGATCTTGGTGTCAATCCGGTGAAATTAAGTGTTACCGATTCAAATGGAAATGTTGCTTCGGTTATGGCCAATGTAACTGTACTCAACATCCAGCCACTGGAGTTAATGCAGGCAAATCTTCCGGAGATTACTTCAGAATGTGCCATCGCACTGAGTGACCTGGAGGTGCCAAAAGCATCAGGACTATGTAACACCGAAATCCTCGCAAGCACCCAGGCGTCTGAAGTGATTGGAGAAAGCATGACCATCACCTGGATGTTTGAAGACGAAAGTGGCAATACACTTAGCCAAACCCAGCAGATCACCATTGAAGATAAAACTGCTCCGGTACCTAACCAGGATATCCTGGAGGATATTATTGTAGAATGTAGTGTGGAAAATATTTCTGCGCCAACGGCTACCGATAATTGTGGTGGACAAATCACTGCTACCACCGGCGATCCTACCAGTTATACTCAGCAGGGAGATTATATAATCACCTGGACTTTTACCGATGCTGCAGGAAACAGCACCACTCAGGATCAGTTTGTAGTAGTGGAGGATATCACGGCGCCTGTTGCCCAGGCTTCTGATCTTAATATTGAGATCGATTTCAATGACTCTATCACTATAAGACCTGAGGATATTGACGCGGGTAGTTATGATGAGTGCGGTGAAGTTACGCTTAGTCTTGACCGGGATTATTTTGATGAGGAAGGAACTTATGACGTAATCCTTACCGTGACCGACCCTAATGGCAACATTGCTCAAACTACTGCCACGGTAAACGTCAGCTTAAAGAAATTCCAAACCACCAATGTACACGTAGTGCCAACGATGCTTGAACCAGGAGAAGTGGCGAAAGTTATAGTTTCAGGAGGAAGCCTTATTAAAAATATTGAGGTTCTGGAAACGGAAACCGGAAAATATAAGGTCATCCGCGGAAACGATCTTCAACAAATGAACCTTGATGTCGCACCTTTCAAGGGAACCCTCCTTATCCGGGTTGCCGATGATAAAGGAAAAGTTCACCTTAAAAAAATAATTGCCCTATAAACTTAGAAAAAATGAAAAGAAATATCTCAACATATAGTTTTATAAGTCTTTTACTAATGAGCTTTTTCGGCTCGCAACTTACTGCTCAGGAATTGGTGCGCCCCGTGATTACGGGTGCACCCTTTCTGCAGGTAGTCCCCGATGCTCGCTCGGGTGGAATGGGCGAGGTTGGCGTTGCCAGCTTAGGAGACAACTTCTCCCAGTTTCACAACCCTGCAAAATTCCTGTTTATGGAAGGGGAGAGCAGTGGTGTAGGTTTGTCTTACATTCCGCAATTCGTAGGCTATGCCGATGATATCTTTCACGCCCAGGCCGGGTATTTTCAGAAACTCAATGAGCGCTCAGCTCTTAGCGGTTCTCTTACTTATTTCAGCTTCGGAAATGTAGACCTGGAAGAAGAACAGGCCGGGCAGATTATCAATACCGGGAGTTTCGTACCCAACGAATTGGCTCTGGAAGCAGCCTATAGTCTAAAACTCAACGAATATTTTGGGATGGCGGTAACAGGAAGGTATATCAGATCTGATATTACCGATAATCAAATGAACTCCACCCTTCGATTAAAGACAGGGCAGGCAGTTGCAGCAGATGTTTCAGGTTACTATATTTCCAATCCTTTTACTCACGCTAATAAATGGACAGCCGGTTTTGCTTTAAAAAATGTGGGGTCTAAACTGGAATATGCTAACGAATCAGGTTATGAATACCCCTTACCCACCAGCTTAAAATTAGGAGGTGGTTATCATATCGCCACTGGTGAAAATGATTATATTTCATTTTATGGAGAAGCCCTGAAATATTTGGTGCCGGCAACCGATGATCAGCGAAACCTTTCACAAAACTCCGCTATAGGAGGAATTTTTAATTCCTTCACCGATGCCCCTGGCGGTTTCTCTGAAGAAATGAAAGAAATGATTTGGTCTTTAGGATCAGAAATTAATCTGAATAATTCTTTGCAGCTTAGAACCGGGTACATTACACAGAGTGGGGAAAAAGGATTCAGGAATCATGTAACTTTTGGGCTTGGTATGAATTGGGAAGGTTTCAATTTCGACTTCGCCTATCAAAGCCCTGTAATAAAAAACGTATCCTTTGATAATGATAAGGTTATGAAATTTTCTTTGAGCTATATGTTTGGAAGCACTCCGGGAAGATCCACCCTGGACCCCGCAAGAAATGAGCAAATAAGTGCCAGGTAAACTTTACTTATTCTCATTAAATTATATACTTAAAGTAGAAAATTACCCGTTGGCTGAACTATAGGTTTAACGGGTAATTTTTTTTAATCTGGTCCGGGCTGCCCGCCATACAGTATCTAAAATCTATACCGGTAACCTATGCCTATTAGAACTTGGTTCCCTTCTTTGTCAGATGTAATTTCTTGCCATAATAACCCTCCATCAAAACGGATAATATGGCTTGAACTTAACTGAAAATTAATTCCCAATCCTGTAAAATAAGCCTCCAATCCTGGGTTCTCCTGTACCTGGACAAATAAGGTGCTTTCATCCGGAGAGATTCCTCTGCTTAAACGCGTAAACAGATAGTTATCGCTACCCTTAAAGTAATACCTCACATTGAACTGGTAATTTTGAATCATTTGCTGAGCTCGTTCAGGGCCAATTGCCGCTCTGAGGTTTAGATAAAATTTTCCCGCATAATGGGTTAAACCCAGGATTCCGGTAAAATAGTTTTTACCACCATAGCTTAACATTTTTCCACCGGTTTCCACTTCAAAGCCCTTGGCGAAGCCATAAAAAACAGAGGCGCTGGATTTAAAATCAGGAAACAAGTCTCCTGAAGAAAACCCGATATTACCAAAGAAATATAATTTATCATTAATCACCGGATAGGCTTCAATTTCATATAATTGCCCCTCATTTAGCCTTCTGTCTGAATGCGTTACCCGGCCTAATAAAGTTGTTTTCTTGATGTTATGTTGATATTCCAGAAAGAAATTCTGCCAGTTCGTCCTGTTGTATTCACTACTGAAATCTATCAGTTGATACGATAAGCCTATTTCATTTTTGATAGTGCTTCGTAAAATATTATTAAGCTGATATCTTTGATCACCCGTTAATCCATTCCTTCTGCTGAGATCCTGGGCAAGTTCTCGGGCCTCTTCCGGCTGGTTGTTTCTTAAAAGTTTTTGAGCTTTTAAAAGCTCAATTTCAGGATCATTATTGTAGACCGCTCGAAGTTGATCTAAAAACTTTGAACCTTTCTGGAATTCCATCAACCTAACCTGTCTAATAGCGAGCTCCTTGACCGCATGATAATCAGGTTCCTTATTCAGCAGGTAAGAAAGATCTTCCCGGGAGCCTTCTAAATTGTTTAAGGCCTGAAAAATTCTGATTCTTAATACCCTTATATCATGGTAATCCGGTGCCAGGTTTAATCCTTTATTAGCGTATTCTAAAGCTCTTTTTAAATTTTGATCCTGATATAAGGTAATACCTTCCTTTAGTAGGACATCAGTATTTTCCTCTTGGATGGTCTGAGCATAATTGAATTGAAAACCAATAAAAAAAACAAGTAGAGCGATTTTTTCTTTCATAAGATTTTTCTTGCCGGCAAAATTAAATAAAGCTTTTCGTTATTTTATTGCTAATGATAGAATTTGGTTTAATTGTCTATAATAAGCCTGATCGGGGGGTGATTTTATCTGGATAATTAGCAGGAATAAACACGGAAATGGGTATTTTTAATTAAATCAAAATAGTAAAAATAAACCGAAGCTAAAATGCTTCGCGGGCGCAGGTCAAGCTCTCGCCCTTCGGGTTTCACCGGAAATCTCCATCCTCAAACAAAAGTATGTTAAACAACATCTCCAAAATATGCGGATAGTATTTCCGCCGAAAAGCTTGCCTGCTGGCTCAACATTTTGTTAGAATAGCTTTCTTTTTTCTCTTTTTTTCTTTTCAAAAATAATCTTGATAGAAGGGTGATACCGGAAAAAGGCTACAAGTCATAGCAATCCCCTGAACCAACCTAACAATCTCCGGCTCTGCAGGAAGTAAATACATTCGAAGAAAATTTTCATTTCGCTCTTTTTCCTTTAAAAACCAAAAAAATGAAAAACCTTGAGGATATGAAAAGTAAATTAAAAAAATCCTTTATAAGGATTGATCTCTTATGTTGCTGTTTATTGCTTTTATATAACTTTTCACACTAAGCAATATCAAATTTAATTTCCATAAAAAAACAGGGCCTAACTACTTTGAAATCAAATTTTTAATTATTTTTAAATAGTTGAATTACAGTAATTTTTGAAGTACTTAATTGTCTTATTTTTTGTTTTGACTTCGCTGACAAGAGTACACATCTAAAAATCATTTTTGGATTTCCTGCCTTTTAAACCAGGTTTTGGTTGAAGGCAGAATTGTATGAAATTTTGTTCCGCCCTGGCGGGACAAAAAGGAATAGCAAGAGGGTAACGGGCAGAGCCGCGTTACAGATCTTTTTTTGTGCTTTTAAGAGACTGTTAGTCAATGACTTGTGAAATTTTAATGTGACTTTAAATTAAGATGAGAGTCATTTTTTTACTAAAACCCTTCCGAAACCATAGAAAAAGGGGCAAAATTTTACTAAAAAATGGATGAAGAGTATAAAATGATAATGTGGTTATTGCAAATTTGAAGGATATCAAAGAAAACCAGACTAAGTCTACCAGTTCAATTTTGAATGAAATCCTGGAACAACCTGAAGCTAAAAAAGACCCAGGGTATGTGGAGAAGAAAGTTTTCTGGACAGGGGCAAAGACTGGATATAGTTAAGGACACTTTTTAAGAATAATAAAATAATAACTAATACTAATAATTTGATAGAATTATGAAAGAGAACATCCACCCATTTATGGTAAGTATGTATTCCCTCGAGGCTAAAATAGATCAGCTGACAAGGGAATTCAGAATCAGGCAGATCAAAGATCCCACTTTCATTTTATTGGATAATGCTGATTTTATCCAGATGTTCAGGATAAGTGCTAAAACAGCCCAAACCTGGCGGGAAGAGGGGTTAATAGAATATGCACAGGTGAAAGGAAAGATATATTACAGCTTGAAGGATATCAAAGGCTTTATAAACCGTCACAGAAAAAGCAGAAGGTAATCTAATCTGTAGAAAATGAGTCCGGAAATCTCAGTTCCCATACAGCTATTTATAAATGCACAACAAAAAGGCTATGTTAAAAAGCTCCAATTCTTTTTATCCTTAAAGCTTCTTTATAGATGCGGAAAGGCGAAACTAGATGCAGGGGAATTACTATTTTTAGAACTCACTGAAGAAATCAGCTCCCGAAAAACTACTTTGAAGTATATAGACTTTCTTGTAGATAAGGGGTGGCTGCAGTACAATGCAAAGACAGGATATTATATTATTAAATCCTTCGATAGGATAAGAGATGAGAACAATTGGAAGATAAGACTTTCTTTTCCGGTGGATTTTAATTCCTACAGGAACATTAAGGCAATTACAGGAGCAATTTTCTATGGGTACCTTCATAAAGACTTCTGGAGAAAAGTAAGGAGAAAGAAAAGCGTACAGATAAAAGGCAGTACCTATCATTTTCTCTCCCCTCACTTTAATTATAAAGAAGCACCCGCACCGCTTTCTGTCCTAGGGATCTGTAACATATTTCAGGTTTCACCGTCTACTGCTTCCAGGCTTAAAGATTGTGCCGTAAAGCAAAAGTTGCTTGCGGTTGAAAAAAATTATGGCACTGAAGTACCTAATAAAAAAGCCATGGAATTGTGTTTAGACTACAATGATAAGAGGAACAATATTGTTTTTTATCAGGGAAATTACCGATTCCAGTTAATTGATACTATTTTACCTCTTTTTCTTTTTAAAAAGCGGCAAAAACTGAAAACATAAAAGAAAGGTTTATAGGATGTATTAAAATAAAAAACTTTTTGGCCATAGTTTGAGAATGTTTGAGCGCGATAGCGTGTTTGCTTATTTTTCGAGGCCAAGAGTATCCAAGCTTTTATAGTTGAGGAGCAGAGCTTGTTTCCAACTTGTTTATTACTAGTCCATTTTTTGGACAAGTTGAATTTATAAAACAGAATCGAATCTAGTGTAACTTCTAAATTTTAGCTAACTCTCTTTTGATGTATTCTTTTTGGTAGATTCTGCTTCCAGCTTTTCTCGGAGTTCTTTCATATCATCACTAATTTTTCTATCTACAATTTTAGCGTAATGCTGAGTGGTCCTTAAATCTTTATGGCCAAGCATTTTGCTCACAGATTCTATTGGAACTCCATTTGTTAGTGTAATTGTGGTGGCGAATGTGTGTCTAGCAAGGTGAGTAGTGAGTGGTTTTGTAATACCGCACATCATAGCTATTTCCTTTAAAAAAGCGTTAGACTTTTGATTGCTGAGAACCGGAAGAATACAATTTCCATTTTTTACTTCTGGGTGTTCCTTGTATCGATCGATGATTTCCTCAGCAATAGGAAGTAAGGGGATGCTGCTTAAGGATTTAGTCTTGGTTCTTTTTATCCTAATCCACTTTCCACCATCAATTCCTGTAGTTAAGTCTTCGTCACTTAATTTTTTTACATCGGAATATGCTAATCCAGTATAGCAACTGAAAATGAACATGTCTCTTACAAGTTTTAAACGGTCAAAATAAAGATCTTTTTCAACCAGAGTTTTTACTTCTTCTTTATTCAGAAATTCACGCTCAACAGATTCGAATTGTACCTTGTAATTATAGAAAGGATCCCGGTCCATCCACTGGTTAGCCAAAGCAATGCGAATAATTTTTTTAAAATTGTTGACATACTTAAGGGCTGAGTTATGATTACATTCCCGCTTGGTCTTAAGAAAATACTCGAATTTAGAGATGAAGTGATGATTAATATCATTCATGGGATAATCCTCAGTCTTATATTCTTCCAAAAGGAATTGCTCAATATGATTATAACAGGTCCAGTATCGCTTTGCCGTGCTCTTGGATATACTTTTACCCGATAGCCTATCCATTTGTTCATTATGCTCTTTAAAGACCTCCAGGGTCAATTTGGGCGCTTTTTTGTTCTCACCCTTCAAGTTCCCTATCATTCTGGCAGCTGTAATCCGTTGATCGTTATCTGATAATATCTGGTGAATTTTATTGAGCTTATGGCGAATATTGTTGATATGGGTATTGATTTCTTTTTCGTTCGGATTATTACCCATTACTTTTTGCAATTTGGAATTCCATATTTCAGGCTGAATTCTTCTGGAAATACTGTATTCCTTTCTTTTTCCATCAACCGTAAGACGGAGATAAATAGGTGCTACTCCACGTTTATTTTTCTTTTTTTCCAGGAGGTGAAAGTGGGTGTGAAAATCAGTTCTCATAAGTTTTTCAAATTTTAGGTCTCGATTGGTCTCGCAAAGTACCTAAAAAGAACATAAGATTTAAAACTTTAACTTAGTGTAAAGAATTGAAAAACAACAATTTGAGAGCTTAGCGAGACCCCTTTTTGAATTTAGAAATAGGTCACCGAATTGGTCTCGATTTATTTGATTTTATATGGTTTTATTTGATAGCTATAAAAACAAAAAACCCTGTAAATCATAGGATTACAGGGTTTTTGATGTCATTTGATAGGTAAAAAGTGGAGTCGGAGGGGTTCGAACCCTCGTCCAAACAAGCAATTCAGATGCTTTCTACACGCTTAGTCTTCGTTTGGTTGTCGATGCAAGACCGGCCGAAAACCACCAATCTTACACGTATTCCCAATTAAGTTTCGAAACCGCATCAGGACCCTACGGTTTCTATATTTACTTTTTCGGTGCCTCTGGAGCGGACGCCGTAAATCAAGGCTTCCGCGAGGCATCTTGGCTCCCTACCTTGTAGGGACTAAGAGTAACCTACTGTGATTCGGTTACGCAGCCAAGGCGTAGTTATTCTCGCCGTTTAAAAAAGTGTGAAATATGAGATTTACGAGCTATATCCCAGCGCTCGACGTGCTTACAACTCAATTAGACTCGCTGTCAAAACCAAGTCGACCCCATATATTAAAGAACTTCATTTCCGCCTTTTGAATCCCTCAGGATAAACTTCGACATGAAATATTCTCAGTTATTCTTAACTGATCTGAGCCTGCAAAGATACCAATAAAATTATATCTTTGAAACTCACTCATTACTATGCAAAATACATACCAGAAATGATAAAATTCGCCCTAATAAAAGAACGCAAGACTCCGCCAGATCGCAGAGTGGTTTTCTCCCCTCAAAAACTGCAGGAAATATGTCAAAAATTCCCTGAGGCCGAGTTTAAGGTAGAGAGTTCTGATATTCGTATATTTTCTGATGAGGCTTATCGAAAGGCCGGGTTTGAGGTGACAGACGATGTGTCAGATTGTGAGGTGATGCTGGGAGTGAAGGAAGTACCATTGCCTGCACTTATTCCGAACAAAAAATATTTCTTTTTTTCGCATACCATCAAAAAGCAACCTTATAACCGCGACCTTTTAAGAGAAATCCTGAAGAAGAATATTGAACTCTACGATCATGAGGTGATTGTGAAGGAGAATGGGGCCAGACTTATTGGCTTTGGGCGTTACGCCGGGTTGGTAGGTGCCTATAACGGTTTCCGCGGAATTGGACTTAAGGAAGGGCTTTTTCGGCTTCCCAAGGCTGAAGATCTCCCCGACCTCGATGCTATGTGTGCCGAACTGGACAAGATTAAAATCCCCCCAATTAAGATTGTGCTCACCGGAAGCGGCAAAGTAGCTCATGGGGCAAAGGAAATTCTCGATCATTTAAAAATAAAGAAGGTAGGAGTTGAAGAGTATTTAAATAATGATTTCAAGGAAGCGGTATACTGCATAATTGACGTTTTGGATTATAATAAGCGCAAAGATGGTAGCCTGAGAAATAATAAAGATTTCTATAAACATCCTGAAGAATATAAGTCTGATTTTATGCGTTTTGCCAGGCAAAGTGATATGTTTATCGCGGGGCATTTTTACGGAGATGGAGCTCCTGTATTCTTTACTTCTGAAGATGCCAAATCACCTGATTTTAAAATAAAATATATCGCCGATATCTCCTGCGATATCCATGGGCCTATAGCCAGTACTATTAGACCTTCAACCATATCAGAACCCTTTTATGGATATGACGCCCAGAATGAGTCCGAGGTAGATTTTAGAGAAAAGGACTCTATCCTGGTTATGGCTGTAGATAACCTCCCTTGTGAACTTCCAAAGGATGCCAGCGAAGGTTTTGGAGAAATGTTCCTGGAGCACGTGATCCCGGCATTTTTTAATAATGACAAAGATGGTGTGCTAAAAAGGGCCAAAATGACCAGCGCCGGTAAATTGACCGGAAAGTTCAACTATCTCGAAGACTATGTGACAGGGGAACTGGTTAAGCAGGACAATATCTAATTAGAGTCTGTACTAACTACTAGCTTTTTAGAAAATTTTATTTTCAGTTTTGATCCAGGGAGTTTATCTCTTTGCGATATGCGGCTGGAAGGATCAATGATCTCAAAACCCGGTCAAGTTTAATCCTTCGACTTATTTGGTATGGGGGAAGCAAGAGGGTGAGAAGCGATAACTTCCGAAGCGATAAGAGGTCTCTTACTTTCTTCGGCGTGATATAGATTTGGGTTTCGAGTAACAGGCGATAACGTAGGGGGCCGAGATGTTTTCGGTACCGGCGATAGAGATCCCGGGTGTAATCTCCGGCTTCAAGGTTTTGTTTAAGATGCGATTGTCGCATCTTTTGGAAGGCTTCAAAATCTTGTGGTAATCCCTGTAACTGCATTCTTTTTCCAACCCGAAAGAAGACGTGGAAAACTTCCTGTTTTTGGGTTAAGTTTAGTTCTTTTTCGAGCAGCTCATAGGACCTAATGGAATAATCAATGAGCATGAAAAGCACATCCCTGTAGGCCCAATCGGGAATCGCCTTCCCGCGATTAGCTTCTACGGCAGAATGAATTGCAGCGATAGAATCAATGGCCTTTAAAGCAGTTTCCTTTTCAGAAAAAACTATTTTCCGGGCATAGGAAACTGTAGAGAAGAGCCTACCCAGGGGGTCATTGGGTAGCCTACCGGTATAGTAAAGCCAGTCTACAGCCTTGTTAAGAGCAAACTCGGCCGATGCTCCCGCAAAGATAAAGAGAATAGTGTCCCCCTTACCCCAGATTTGCCGTACTATCGAATTCTCATCTACAAAATATTCCATTACAGGGTTTTTAAATTTCCAGGTTTCTTCGTTCTGGAATTTTTATGGAAATACTTAACTCCCTGCGAAAGGCGTTCCAAAAACTCCCACAGCTAATTCTGCCCAAATCAAAAAAAGTATGGCCAGGATGATCCCGGATAAAATAATTCGGTTTTTGATGGTTTTTACCCTTCTCAATATAAATTCTATTGCCAGCCCGGTACTTAAAAGCAATACTGCTGCAATAACAAAATCGGAGGTTGTCCATACTACCTCTGCGCTGAACTGCATAGCGACCAAAGGAATCAGTAAAAGAACTGGCACTATAAACACGATAAATAAAAGTCTCTTGTTTTTCATAATAAATAGAATTAAAGTTTATTGCCAGGTAAGCACTTTGAAATTCAAAGTAGGTTGATAAATTTTTTTTGTTATGTTTTTTTATGATTTTGATTTAATAGTTTTTCAATCGCTTCTATATGTTTTCTGAAATCTTCCCGGCCTGTCTCAGTTGTGCTATAGCGGGTGTTAGGTTTGCGGTCAATGAATGATTTTTCTACTTTTACATATCCTTTTTTTTCCAGGGCTTTCATATGGCTTGCAATATTTCCGTCGGTTACGCCCAGGACTTCTTTAAGCGTAGTGAAATCGGCATACTCGTTTACCATAAGCACACTCATAATTCCCAATCTTACCCTATTATCAAAAGCCTTATTGATATTACCGATGATGTTTTTCATCTATTCGGGTTTGCGTTCATACTTATTATACATCCAAATGCCATAAAGAATGTGGAAAAGACCAAAGCCTGCTGTCCAGAAATACAATCCGTAGGCAGGGAACTGGGTGGAGATTAGTCCCAGAACCAAATTGGTATATCCCAGATATTTAAGGTCGCTATAAGTGTATTTGCTGGCGTGAATTAAAGCCAGCCCATAGAAAATCAGCATGGAAGGCACCAAAAGCTGCACCATTTCATTTTGTAATAAAACCAGACAAAAAATTCCGCCGGCAAAAAGGGGAGCAGAAAAATTGATCATCAATCTTTTACTCGTGCTATCCCAGATCTTCTTATTATTTCGCTTTGCCTTATAGGTGGTGAGTGCAATGGCGGTTCCAATGGCTAAAACGAGAACAGCAAGAGCTAAGTAGAATAATTGGTCTATAAGATTAATGTCACCAAAAATCACAAGCTCCGAAACCTTATTTGTATTACTGGCTTGTTCTGAAAGAAGGAAGCCAGCTATCACTGCTCCTATAATGGCATAGCATCCGGCAAAAACTCCTGCGAGCCCACTTAAGGAAATAAAACGGGAGGAGCTGTTCATCATTTTTTTGATCTCGCTAAGATCCCGTAGATACTTTTCATTTTCCATTTTAAAGTACTTTGAAATACAAAGTAAGTGAAAAAAACCGATAAAATTACATTCCTCTAAAAAAATAATCATTATCCTGGGTTGTGAATTATTGCGATCTTTGTATAAAACTGAAATTTTATGAAATATCTTTTTTCACTATTCGCCGTTTTGTTTTTGCAACTTGATCTCCAGGCGCAGGAGATGGATCTTATGACTTACAATATTAGATTTCAAACCGAAAACGACGGAGAGAATTCATGGTCAAAACGAAAAAACCATCTTACCAAGCAGATTAAGTTCTACGAACCTGCTATTCTTGGGGTTCAGGAGGCTGTGTTGAGCCAGCTGAAGCATTTTGAGAACGAGATGGATAATTACAAATACATAGGTGTGGGGCGCGACGATGGTAAAGAAGCAGGGGAGTTCAGCGCGATTTTTTATGATCTGCGGGAAGTGGACATTCTGGATGAAGGAACATTCTGGCTTTCTGAGACTCCTGGTGAGGTTTCTGTAGGTTGGGATGCCGCCATGGAGCGTGTGTGTACCTACGGGAAATTCAGGGAGAAAACTTCGGGGAAAGCTTTTTGGGTCTTTAATACACATTTTGATCATAGAGGAGAAAAAGCCAGAGAGAATAGTTCAAAACTGATCTATGAAAAAATTTCAGAATTGAATACAGAAAAACTTCCGGTAATCCTTATGGGGGATCTCAACCTGGAGCCAAATGCACCGGGGATCAAATTCCTTTCAGAAAAAATGAATGATTCTAAAAAGGTAGCCGACCTTGATTTTGGCCCCGAAGGCACTTTTAATGCCTATGAATTCAACAAACCGGTAAAAAGAAGAATTGATTATATTTTTACCAGTGATGATCTAAAAGTGGTGAAATATGCCGTTTTAAGTGATTCCTGGGAATTAAAATATCCTTCAGATCACCTGCCGGTATTTGTAAAGGTGGAATTTAAATAATTCTGAAAATAATATTACTAAAAAACCGGAATCATCCGATTCCGGTTTTTTTAAATCCTTGCGTTAATTAAATTATTTTCAAAAATAATCGGTTACTTGGTGATCCATAAGGGAGCCGGTAATTCCTGATTAAACACTTCGTCTGTTACGCTCCCTACCATTAATGATGATACGGCATTACTACCTTTATCACTTAAAATAATCATATCGGCCTTATCTCTTTTGGCTTCGATAAGCAATTTTTCACCTATGCTGGCATCCCGGCCGGGGTAAATCTTAAAACCGCTTTCCTTCTCGTAATTCATTTTTTTCAAAAATTTAGTGGCTTTTTCCCGGATGTGGGTTTCAATTTTAGGGGCGACTTCCTCTTTTATCAAATAAGGAGTAAACTGAACCGGCACATTAAAGATATGAACCAGGTTAATTTGGGCTGAAGTGAGATCTTTAAGCTTTATCCCTCTGGTAAAGGCTTCCTGTGAGGGCCTGGAGAAATCTGTTCCCACCCAAATGTTATTGATTTCTGGTTTAGCCGTTGGAGGAATGCTAAGCAGGTCACATTTTAACATCCTCAACAATTTACTGCTCACCACGCCACTTCCTTTGCCCGAGGGCTTATTGCCTAAAATAGCAAGATCTATGGAATATTTATGGGTAATGTAGTTAATAAGAGATTCTGTATAAGGGTCTTCAGAAGTTAGAACCTCCCAGGGCGTATTGCTTTTAAAAGAGTTGGAAATTTTATCGTCCAGTTCGTCCCCAATAATTTTGTCCAGATTCAAATCTTTTAGCTCTTCTTTGAAAAGCTCTGAGATCTCATATTTTTTAATGTTATGTACAAAATAGATCTTTTCTGCTCCAAGTAAATCTGAAATAAAAGCAGTGTATTCAATAAGGGTGTCATCACTATTAGAAAGATCTAAGCCAACGAGTATATTTTTAATTGCTGCCATAGCTTAATATTTTATTTTTTAGAAATTGGATTATCTCTGCGTTTCTTGACGATGTCTGCAACTATTTCTTCATAATTCTCAAGCTCCTTTTGAGATTCTTTTTGTCTTATCTTTTTTAAATCTTCATTAAGTCCTTTATACAGCGAGTAGCACATAAAAAGAAGGATGAAGGCAAAGGGCAGACCTGTAACTATAGATGCGGTCTGCAAGGCTTGCAGGCCTCCTCCCACAAGTAAGACTGCCGCTACGGCACCTTCGGTAAGTGCCCAAAAGATTCTTTGTCCCACAGGAGCGTCAATTTTTCCACCAGAGGTTAAACTATCGATCACCAGAGAACCTGAATCAGAGGAGGTGACAAAAAATCCTGCAATCAAAAGCACCGCTACCAGGTTTAATACGATGGCTATAGGATATTCTTCCAAAAAGACAAAGAGGGCGATGGCTACATCTTCATTTACAGCATCTACAATAGCGTTGTTGCCAAGTAAAGCCTCCTGGATGGCTGAGCTTCCAAAAGCCGAAATCCAAAAGAAAGTGACCAGCGAAGGCACGATCAATACTCCAAGAATGAATTCCTGTATAGTTCGGCCCTTAGAAATTCGTGCGATAAACATCCCTACAAAGGGTGACCACGCAATCCACCAGCCCCAATAGAATACAGTCCAACTGTTTTGCCAGTCGTTGCCAGTAAAACTTTCGGTCCAGGTGGCAGTTTCCAGAAAGGTGTAGAAATAATTTCCTGTATTCTGCACGAAGGATTTAAAGATGAAAATTGTAGGGCCCAGTACAAGAACTAATAATAATAGAAGAACAGCAATACGCATGTTCCATTCGCTCAATACTTTCACTCCCTTGTCTACGCCTAATACCACAGAAATTGTGGCGATAATCGTTATTCCTGCAATTAAAATTACCTGGGTAGTAATTCCTTTATCTATAGCGAATACATGTTCCAGACCGGCGGCTATTTGTTTTACCCCTAATCCCAGGGAGGTGGCTAAACCAAAGAGGGTAGCCAAAACTGCAAAAATGTCTATAATGTTCCCAATTCTTCCATAGATACGGTCTCCAAGAAAAGGATAAAAAACCGAGCGTATGGTAAGTGGAAGCCCACGGGAATATGCGAAATAAGCCAGAGCCAGTCCCACCAGAGCATATATTGCCCAGGCGTGAAATCCCCAGTGTAGAAAAGTAAAATTCATCGCCTGGCGGGCAGCTTCGGGGGTTCCTCCTTCTGTCATTGGGGGATTATTAAAATGGAAGACAGGTTCAGAAATACTCCAGAATAGTAAGCCAATCCCCATCCCCGCGCTAAAAAGCATGGCAAACCAGGAAAGGGTTTTAAATTCTGGCTTTGCCTTGGGACCGCCTATTCTTATATTTCCAAATTTGCTGAAGGCCAGGTATATCATAAAAATCAGATACACATTAACAGAAAGAATGAAAAACCAACCCGCCTTGTTGGCCACAAAATCCTGAATTTTATCAAAATAGGATTCTGCCTGCTCCTGGAAGACCAGGGTTAATACAATGCTCGCGATTATGATGAAGGTAGAAGTAAAGAAAACCGGGCCATTGAGTTCCAGTCCGAAAATGCTTGTTCTTTCGTCGCTTCTTACAACTTTTTTTGTCATAGCTTTTGTTTTCTTAATTAATTTTTTCTAAAAATAATACCCGAGGTTAATATTAAACCTTGCTTCCCATTTTGCATCAGGATTTCCCTGAGCAAAATCGTCTATAAAATTACCCCCCAACCAGGAGTGATTATATCCCGCTGCATAATCTATATAGGTATAGATTTGTCCGGCAGTGACCAGAACTCCTGTTACATTCATAAAAGAATCGGTAAATGAATTCTTTCTTTTTTTCATAAATCCAAAATCATTATAAAACTCCAGATTTGAAACCGGCCCCCAGTTAACCGGGATATTCCTTGAAATAGCCAGAGAATATAATTCAAAATCGGAGGCTACCTGGTAGGGCGCGCCGTAAGCCGCCATAGTAATTTCATCACGGCTTTCTCCTATAGCATTCTCCGGGTTATGGGAAGTGGTAAGCGCCTGCGCCTTTAAGTTCCATCGTTTATAGGTGATTTCATAATGAGCAGCCAGCCCGTAGTGGTCTCCGTTTTCTTTGGTATCCAGATTATAAAGCGAGCCATACTGCGCTGAAAGTCCCAACCTGTTGGCGGCCTGCTCCCCGAATTTATAGATGAATTTTCCATTAACCTGGTTGATCTCCTTGTTCCTTCCGGCTATATCATAGGAATAGCGGCTGGGGGAAGATTCGGTGTCGCTCCCAAAGCGTAATTCTTCAGAATTTTTAAAAAAGGCGAAGTGATATTCAAAAGTATCTCCGTAATGCACATATTTTATTCCCATATCGTGATCGTCTTCCAGTCCCATATAATAAGTGAGGTTGAAGAACCAGTTGTGAGAATTATATTGTTGGATTCCAAAAGGAACCTGGGTGAGGCCAACCTGAATTTCATCTAAATCGTTAAACCAGTAGCCCATCCACCCCTGCTTCATGACCCCACCTCCAAAGGCATCGGAATAAAGCCGGTATTCGGCGTTGAGGTATAATCCTTTATACTTTGCATTGAAGTTTACGCGAAACATATCGTAACCAAAATCTCCACCCCTGTTTTTTTGACCTTCTTTCCAGGAGGAGAGATTGTAATTATATCTAAGAGCCCCTCCTACCGCAATTTCTGGCTCTTCCTGGGAGTTTACTAAATCAGGAAGGAAAAGTATGAACGCAAAAAGAAGGTATATCCTTTTGTTTCTAAGAAAGTTGAGGTAGAAACACATTAAGCAACTATTTGGTTAGTTGCTTAAAGCTAAGGAAATAATTAAAAAATGCCGATTTAGGCACTAAGTCTTAAGAAAACTTTAAAATTCATTTATCGTTTTCCTGATCTTTACCAGGCGGGTTAATAAGGCTTCAAGATACTGCAAATCCAACATATTTGCTCCATCGCTTTTAGCAGTAGATGGATCGAAATGCGTCTCAATAAAAATTCCATCTACATTATTTACAACCCCCGCCCGGGCTATGGTTTCGATCATCTCGGGTCTGCCACCGGTTACTCCGCTGCTTTGATTGGGTTGCTGTAGCGAATGTGTAACATCCAGCACTGTGGGGGCAAATTCTCTCATAGTGGGAATGCCCCGAAAATCCACGATCATATCCTGATAGCCAAACATTGTCCCACGATCGGTAATCATTACTTGCTCATTGTGGCAATCGGTGACTTTGGTCACGGCGTGTTTCATACTTTCCGGACTCATAAACTGGCCTTTTTTGAGGTTGATGGTCTTCCCGGTTTTTGCGGCGGCAACCACCAGGTCTGTTTGACGCACCAGAAAGGCTGGAATCTGCAAAATGTCTACATATTCGGCAGCCATCGCAGCATCGCTTACCTCATGAATGTCGGTAATGGTTGGAATTTTAAATGTTTCTGAGACCTTGCGTAGAATTTTTAATGCCTTTTCATCTCCAATGCCTGTAAAACTATCTATACGGCTGCGATTGGCTTTTTTAAAAGAACCTTTAAATACGTAAGGGATTTCAAGTTTATCGGTGATTTCAACTACTTTCTCTGCAATGCGCATGGCCATTTCTTCACTTTCTATGGCGCAGGGACCGGCGAGTAGAAAAAAGTTATTGGAATCTATATATTTTAACTGCGGAATTTTATCAAGTCTCATATCAGAAGATTTTCAGCAGCAAAGATAACTGAATTCCGCTGGAGCTGCAATTTTCAGCAAAAAAGGGGTTTTCCCTTAATTTATTCCGAAGAAAATATTATCGAGCAAAAGGATTTTGTTGTAATTTAATCACTTAATTCTAAGCCTGATGGAACTCCATAAATGTCTTATTTCCGAACTTCAACATGAAGTGGTTTTAACCGAAAAATTCTTAAAGCGTATTCCGCAGGATAAAATGGACTGGAGGCCACATCGAAAATCGATGAGCATAAGGCAGCTGGCTAATCATCTTGCTGAGATCCCCAGCTGGATTACGGCTACTATGGAATTGGAAGAAATGGATGTGGAAGGCTATAAGCCGCCCGATTTTGGCGATATTGAAAGTATCCTGGAAGTGCTGCGCAATAATACCTCTGAAGCGGAAGCCGCCTTAAAAAAACCGGATAGCGAATTTGAAAAGAACTGGAAAATGGTTCACGAAGGTAAAACCCTTATGGATATGCCTAAATTCAACGTGCTGCGAATGATGGTGTTAAATCAAATTCCGCACCACCGGGCCCAGTTAGGGGTTTATTTCCGGTTGCTGGATATTCCCGTACCGGCTACTTACGGGCCATCTGCAGATGAAACCTGAGTTCGTTTTAAAGCCGTAGGTTTGCACAAATTTTAATTATGCAGGCTTTAAAAGAACAATTCCAGAAATTCTATACCCCTAAACGATGCCTTATCAATGCCGGGATAATGTTTGCGGCCGTGATTTTTTTTCTCACTCAAAAACTCGAAGAATTTTTATTACCTATTGGTTTCGGTGTAATTGGAGCCTTGTATCTTACTGGATTTATCTACCTGAAAACCAGGACGGAAAAAAAATAATGCTACTATAGGTATTATTTTCCCATTTTAAGGATTTTAGCAGGGGATTCTTTAAAAATAGGCGTACCTTTGCAGACTTTTAAAAATGAGGCGCTTATATGACAGCTATTAAAAACATTGCAATTATTGCTCACGTTGACCACGGAAAAACTACCCTGGTTGATAAAATAATGTATCACTGCCGCTTGTTTCGCGACAATCAAAACACCGGGGATCTTATCCTGGATAGTAACGATCAGGAGCGGGAACGCGGAATTACCATTACTTCCAAGAACGTTTCTGTAAAATACAAAGACACCAAGATCAATATTATTGATACTCCTGGTCACGCCGATTTTGGTGGGGAAGTAGAAAGGGTGTTAAATATGGCCGATGGGGTGCTGCTTTTGGTAGATGCCTTTGAAGGACCTATGCCTCAAACCCGTTTTGTACTTCAAAAAGCGATCAACCTTGGCCTTAAGCCGTGTGTGGTTGTGAATAAAGTAGATAAGCCAAACTGTACTCCCGATGAGGTTCACGAGAAGGTTTTTGACCTGATGTTTGAACTTGGAGCCGAAGAATGGCAGCTGGATTTCCCTACTGTTTATGGTTCTGCTCTTAATAACTGGATGAGCGATGACCCCGATGTGAAAACCGACAATATAGAGCCGCTTTTAGATATGGTTCTTGAACATATACCTTCTCCGAAGATCGAAGAAGGAACCCCACAAATGCTTATTACCTCCTTAGACTTTTCTTCTTTTACAGGAAGGATTGCCATTGGCCGACTTCAACGTGGGACCCTGAAAGAAGGAATGCAGGTTGCTCTTGTAAAGAGAGATGGATCAATTAAAAAGACCAAGATTAAAGAGCTTTACACTTTTGAGGGCCTTGGCCGTTTAAAAGTTCAGGAAGTTCAGGCGGGTGATATTTGTGCCCTTGTGGGACTGGAAGGTTTCGAGATTGGCGATACCATTGCCGATGTTGAGAACCCGGAAGGTCTTAAAACCATCGCTATCGATGAGCCTACCATGAGTATGTTGTTCACCATCAACGATTCTCCTTTCTTCGGAAAAGACGGTAAGTTTGTGACTTCAAGGCACATCAAGGAACGTTTGACCAAGGAGTTGGAAAAAAACCTTGCCCTTAGAGTTGAAGAAACCGATAGCGCTGATAAATTTTTGGTTTATGGGCGTGGAGTAATGCACCTTTCTGTTTTAATCGAAACGATGAGAAGGGAAGGATACGAACTTCAGATAGGTCAGCCGCAGGTAATCATTAAGGAAATTGATGGTGTGAAAAGCGAGCCTGTTGAGGAGTTAACCATAGATCTTCCGGAAGAAGTTTCAGGAAAAGCTGTAGAAATGGTTACGATGAGAAAAGGGGAGATGCTCAGTATGGAAACCCGTGGCGAACGTATGATCATTCAGTTTATGATCCCTTCAAGGGGAATAATTGGTTTGAGAAACCAGTTGCTTACGGCTACTGCCGGAGAGGCGATTATGGCGCACCGCTTTAAGGAATACCAGCCTTTGAAAGGTGGGATTCCGCAGCGACAAAACGGTTCTCTTATCTCTATGGAAAAAGGAAAAGCCATTCCTTATTCTATCGATAAGCTTCAGGATCGCGGTAAATTTTTCGTAGATCCGGGTGAAGATATTTATGAGGGACAGGTTATTGGTGAAAATTCGCGTCAGGATGATATGGCGGTGAATATTACCAAAACCAAGAAGCTTTCTAACGTGCGTTCTTCAGGAGCCGATGAAAAAGCCAAGATCGTGCCGGCTATTAAATTCTCGCTGGAAGAAGCCCTGGAATATATTCAGAAGGATGAGTATGTTGAGGTGACTCCAAGACATATAAGGTTGAGAAAGATCTATCTTACCGAGAACGAGCGCAAGAGAAATAAAATAGTTTAAGATAATTAATAGGAAAAGACGTCATAGCAACAGCTGCGACGTCTTTTTTATTTTTGCTGAAATATGGAAATATTAGGAATTAGTCTTACTGATTGGATTGGTTATATCGCTTCTTTTTTTGTGGCGATCTCTTTCTTTATGAAGAATATTATCACGCTTAGGATCGTGAATTCCATTGGGTGTATTGCTTTTATCGTGTATGGTGTGATGATAGATTCCTGGCCGGTAATTGCAACCAATGCGATAATTGTGGGCGTGAATTTCTATTACCTGCTTATCAATAAAACCACTCACGTTCCGGCAGATGAGGTTAAGCCTTAAGCTCCAATTTCAGAATTATCCCGTAGCGTGAATTAAACCGATTTCTGCACCACCTCGAATACCCTTTGTCCGTCACATTTTAATGTTTTGGAAGGATATTTTAATAAAAGGGCATAATCGTGCGTGGCCATAAGAATGGTGTTCCCATTCTTGCTAATATCCTGAAGCACTTCCATCACTTCTACTGAAGTTTGAGGATCGAGATTCCCGGTAGGCTCGTCGGCAAGAATGAGTTCGGGATCGTTAAGCAATGCTCTTGCAATAGCAACCCGTTGTTGCTCTCCACCTGAAAGTTGGTAAGGAAATTTAAAACCTTTGCTTTTCATTCCCACTTTATCCAGCACTTCATCGATCTTATGATCCATGGCTTTTTGATCTTTCCAGCCTGTAGCCTTTAGTACAAAAAGCAGGTTGTCTTTTATATTGCGGTCGGTGAGCAGTTTGAAATCCTGGAATACTACCCCGAGCTTTCGACGTAAATAGGGAATATCTTTTTCCTTAAGGGTCCTAAGATTATAATCTACGATGGTTCCTTCCCCTTCGGTAAGCGGTAGATCCCCATACAGTGTTTTCATAAAACTACTTTTTCCCGTTCCGGTCTTTCCGATAAGGTATACAAACTCCCCTTTGTTTACGGTGACATCAACCTCAGATAAAATGAGGCTTTCCCGTTGATAAATAGCAGCGTTTTTAAGGTCCAGGATGGTCTCTGACATAGATTTATGATTTAAGGGTAAAAGTAAGAACTAATTTCACATAGTCAAACAGCTTAAGGCCTAAGATTGTTTCTGAATAACGAGAATAATAAAATTGAAATTGTGGAAAACAATTGCTTATTTTTATAGTTCTTAAATCCCAAACTTTATGAGACCAGTATTATTAGTAATCGTAACTCTTGTTTTTTCTATTAATTTATCGACAGCACAGCAAGGTGATGCCCTGCATCCTATTGTTAAAGGTTTTGGAGGCGTCTATGAGATCGAGGATGCGGTTGAAATACCTGAAAATAAAAAGACCAAGATCCTTGTCGACCTTAAAGAAGCGGTAACCAATCGGATGAACCCTGACGCCGAACCGGATTTTTCAAAACCTATTTGGGGACTTATAAATACTGCACGCCTACTCAATCTACATGGCGTGGGGGGAGTTTCTAAGGAAAATCTGGAGGTTATCGTAGTGGTTCACGGGACAGCAGTAATGTCTCTTTTCGAGGATAAAACTTACCAGGATCTTTTTCAAACTGAATTCGATAATCCAAACCTTCCTATTCTTAATGCCTTGCACGAAGCAGGGGCTAGGGTTGTAGTTTGCGGGCAATCTCTTCTGGCCAGAGATATACAGGCCGAACAATTATTCGAACACACCGAAATAGCACTTTCCGCCTTAACCACGATTTCCAAAAGAGTACAGGAAGGTTACGTGGTTTACAGTTTTTAAGCTTTTTCTCTCTTAATAAAGCGCTGAGGTTGCATTTTAGAGTGTTAAAAACCAGGTGATTGCGATAGCATTACTTGAAAGATACAGTTTTAAAGCAATTTATAAGCTTAAATAACTTCTTCTTCGGAAAATGGTAGAGGGTCTATTTTTTTAGCCTTAACATAATTATCACTTTAAACCTGCGTTAATAAAGCAGCGTTTAAATATCTTTGACCATCAACTTAAACAAATTTTCATGAGACTTAACAAGGCATTCCTGCTTATTGCTTTCCTTTTTCTCTTTGTTTCGGGATTCGCACAACAGTCGGCAGCTTATACCCACGAGCTGGCCGATTTTAACCGTGCGCTCGAGCTTTATAACAATCAGCAATATCTCGCTGCCCAGAACCTTTTTGATGAGGTTATGGATGAGACTGAAGACGAAAAAATCAAGGGAGATTGCGCTTACTATATTGCCAATGCTGCGGTGCGGCTTAACCAACCCGGGGCCGACAGGCTGATGGAGCGTTTTGTTACCCGCTACCCAACTAGCACCAAAACCAATACGGCCTATATTGATGTGGCAGACTATTATTTTGAAACCGGAAAATATTCACTGGCCCGTAAGTGGTATGACAAGGTAGATGAAGGGAGTTTGGGTCGGAAAGACCGCGAACGCTTCTACTTCAATAATGGATATGCTTATTTTAGAGCAAATCGATATGAGCAGGCGAGAACTTACCTGGAACGTGTTCGGGATTCTAAGGAGTATGGTTCGCAGGCAAAATATTATATCGGTTATATGGCTTATGAAGGTGATGACTATGAAGAAGCCAACGAAAATTTTGAAGATATTAAAGACAATGAGCGCTATAGCGAAAACCTGTCTTATTTCCAGGCCGATATGAATTTTAAGCTCGGAAATTTTGAAGAAGCTATAAAATTAGGGAAAGAGCAATTGCCTAATTCCACCAGAATAGAGCAATCTGAACTCAATAAAATTATCGGGGAGAGTTATTTCAATCTTCAGCAGTATGAGGAGGCGATTCCTTATTTGAAGGAATACCGCGGAATGCGTGGAAGATGGAATAACACCGATTACTACCAACTTGGGTATGCTTACTACAAGCAAGGCGATTATGAGAGTGCGGTTTCTGAATTCAATAAAATTATTGATGGGAAGAATGCAGTGGCTCAAAACGCCTATTATCACCTGGCGCAAAGTTATTTGAACCTTGATAAAAAACAGCAGGCATTGAATGCGTTTAAAAATGCCAGTGAAATGGATTTCGATGCTGAAATTAAAGAAGATGCCCACCTCAATTACGCTAAACTTAGCTATGAGATAGGAAACTCTTATGAGAGCCCTTCGCAGGTGCTCATTACATTCCTGGAAACTTATCCTGAATCTGAGGCAAAGCCTGAAGTTGAAACTTTATTGATAGATTCATTTATAACTTCAAAAAATTATGAAGAAGCGATGAGGCTTCTTGAGAACAACAGAAACTTCAGCGATAAACAGGCATACCAGAAAGTAGCTTATTACTATGGTTTAGAATTGTATGAAGAAGGAGATTATCAGGAAGCTATCAAAAATTTTGAAAAAGCCTTGTCTGAGCCTCGTAACCCGAAGATCACCGCGCAGTCAACCTATTGGAAGGCCGAGAGTGAATTCAGCATAAACCGAATTGACGATGCGATAATCGGGTACCGGGAATTTAGCGGAATGAGTGCGGCTCAGGGTACACCCGAAATGGAAAACCTGGATTACAATCTGGGGTATGCTTATTTTAAGAAAAATGAATATGCCCGTGCCGCCGATTATTTTAAGAAATACTCTTCAGATAGTTCGAAAGATTCCGAGAGAAGGAATGATGCTTTGCTGAGACTTGGCGATAGCTATTTTGTAACCAGCCAATACTGGCCGGCGATGGAAGCCTACAATAAGGCTATAGATAATAGTGTGTCCAACAGCGATTATGCTGCCTTTCAGAAGGCAATAAGCTATGGTTTTGTGGGTAGAAATGAAACCAAAGTACAGGAGTTGAACAGTTTTGTAAATCGTTATAACCGTTCTTCTTACCGGGATGATGCTTTATATGAACTTGGAAATACTTACGTTGCGATGAACAATACTTCACAGGCCATTCAGGCTTATGATAGGTTGATTAGAGATGTTTCGGGAAGTTCTTTCGTGCCGAAGGCGATGCTTAGAAAAGCATTGATCTATTATAATTCTGACCAGGGAGAAAGAGCCCTCACCGATCTAAAACGAATTGTCAATGATTACCCAAATACGCCTGAAGCGATGCAGGCGGTATCAACCGCAAGGATGGTTTATGTAGATCTTGGCCGTACCGACGAGTATGCCAATTGGGTGAGAAATGTAGATTTCGTAGAAATTTCTGATGCCGATCTGGATAACACCACCTATGAAGCGGCAGAAAATCAGTATTTCAATAATAACAACGAACGAGCAATTAGCGGATTTGAGAAGTATCTTCAAAGTTTCCCTAACGGAATTCATTCTATAAATGCCAATTTTTATCTGGCACAGCTATATTATCGTCAGGGAAGCAAAGATAGGTCTGAAAAGCATTATGAATATGTGGTGAACAAGCCCACAAATGAGTTCACCGAGCAGTCATTGGCAAGATTATCTGAGATCAGATTAGAAAACAGCAAGTATAACGAGGCAGTTCCTTTATTGGAAAGGCTGGAGAAAGAGGCTTCTTCCGAAGAAAACAGGATATACGCCCAGGCTAATTTGATGAAATCTTACGATGAATTAAACCAGCCAGACAGAGCAGCTTCTTACGCTGAAAAAGTGTTGAATAATCCGCAAGCCGATATCCGTGCGAAAACCGATGCGCAATTGATCGTAGCGCGGTCAGCGATGAAAAATGGTAATGAAGCCCGTGCAAAAACCGCTTATGCCGAGGTGCAAAAGAATGCCAAAGGAGAGCTCGCCGCCGAGGCTTTGTATTACGATGCCTACTTTAAACATAAAGCTGGTAATTATGAGGCTTCGAATGCCGCGGTACAAATTCTGGCCAAAGACTTTTCAGGATATAAGCGCTGGGGTGCAAAAGGTTTGGTGCTCATGGGTAAGAATTTTTACCAGCTTGACGATGCGTACCAGGCAACTTACATCCTGGAGAATGTGATCAAGAATTTCGAGAACTACCCTGAAGTTGTACAGGAAGCCAAAACCGAACTATCACGCATAAAAGCTGAAGAGGCCAAAACCAACTCCTCAGTAGAAACCAATAATTAAAAGTCACTCAATCTACCTGAATATGAATAAAGTTTCGATAAAAGGAAGTCTGTTTTTAAGTTTATGCTTGCTAAGCGGAGTCCTTTTTGCCCAGGACCCCATAGGAAGTGAAACCGTAACCGTAGTCAAGCCTTACACCCCAGAGGTGGGCGATGCCAATAAAATAAGGGAAAGTCCGGTTCGTGCAGATTCTGTAGACCTGGAAAAAAAACCGGTAAAATACAGCATATTTTCTGTGCCGGTAGCATCAACTTTTACTCCATCTAAAGGTCGTGCCACCACCGTGGAGAGGGCCAGACCTGTAAAAGTTTATGATAATTACGCCACTCTTGGTTTCGGGAATTACACCAATGCCCTGGCTGAATTCTACAGCAACCTCGAGGTGAACCGCAGTGATAACTTCGGAATTTATCTTCGGCATAACTCCTCGCAGGGAGGAATAGACGGGGTTTTGCTGGATGATAAGTTTTATGATACCGAAATGAACCTTAGTTACACTTCCCGTAACCGGGATTTGGGCTGGAAGACCGAAGTTGGAGGAGAGCATCAGCTTTTTAACTGGTATGGGCTCGAGCCTTCGGCTAATCTAAGTGACAATGAGATTGCTGCCATAGACCCTGCTCAAAATTATTATTCGGTATATGCTGGAGGAGAAATAGAGCTTTATGATTCTTTTTTCAATAATGCCGAAGCTACATTCAGGCATACCGGCGATTCCTATGAAACTGCCGAAAACCATCTTGATGCCACCGGTACTTTTGAATTTAATATCGCCGGAGAGCTCATCACCACGAATATCTATGCCGATATCTTAAATACGAAGTTTGAAGAGACCTATCTCAACACCGCTTCAGGCCTGGATTATACCTTTATGAACTTCGGAATAAATCCTGGTTTGTTGGTGTTAAGAGATGATCTTACCCTGGATCTTGGTTTGGCCTTCTTTTACAGTATGGATGCTGAGAATTCTGATAATAATTTTTATATATATCCAAGGGTTTCGGCAAGCTATCGTCTGGCCGGGGAATACTTTACGGCCTATGCCGGGATAGAGGGAGATCTGGAGCAGAATACCTATTATAATTTTGTTCAGCAAAATCCATATGTATCACCAAACACAGAGCTACGACCTACCAATAAAGAGTATAACGCCTATGTTGGAGCCAAAGGTAAGTTGAGCAATAGTATTGGTTATAACCTGAGAGGAAGTTACATTTCTGAGCTCGATAAGAGTCTTTTCCGAAGAAATCCTTACGGAAGTGTAAACAATGATAGCGATTACACCTACGGAAATTCATTCAATGTGCGTTATGATGATGTAAGGACCCTTTCGGTTTTTGGAGAAATAAGTGTAGATGTTAACCGGGATTTCAGACTTGCGATAAACGCAGAAGCATTTGATTATTCTACCGATACAGAAACCGAGGCCTGGAATTTACCTAATTTTAAAGCCTCCCTGAACGCCGATTATCAGATCACCGAAAAATGGTATTCGGGAGCCAATATTTTTTATGTGGGGGAAAGGAAGGATTTGCGCAGTTACGGAGATCCGCAACTAATGGACACTGCTCCGGAAACCATTAGCCTGGATTCCTACCTTGATCTAAACGCTCATATCGGTTACCGTTTTAACGACCAGCTTTCAGCTTTTGTGAAAGGGAGTAATCTTTTAAACAATGATTATATGCGTTGGACTAATTTCCAGGTTCAGGGCATACAAGTGCTGGCAGGAGTTACTTATAAATTCGATTTCTAAATCGGAAAACAGTTTTTATTAAAATTTAAAAGCATTCCGTTTTTCGGAATGCTTTTTTGTTTTGGTTCATTTCAAATTTTAATGAATTTGCAATTATTTCTATATTAAATAGAGTAATTTTCTGAATTTCAGGGTTTTATTGTTTTTTGTAAATGCAATACTTAACGTTTAGGCAACATTGGTAACTAAAAAATAATATAATATTGCAGCGCATAAATTTTAACCTATTTCTATCCCAAATTTAAATGGCAAAGGCAAAAAAATTTAAAAGAGTAGACCGGAGCAAACCGTATTTAAATATACTGGACGTCCTGGTAAAGGAAAAAACCTTCCTGGCAATTATAATTATTGGAATTATCTTGGCCGGAATCGCCTCTGGCTATGCGCAGGCCGGAATGTGGTTGGGATTCTTTTTTGCGGCATACGCAACCGTAGCCAACGACAGTATCCAGTCCCTGGGTACTTTTATTGAAAGTAATAAGGCCAAACGTTGGTGGGTTTTATGGCTTTTTGTGGGAAGTATATTTCTATTAACCGTTAGTTTTAGTTGGGTGGTTTTTGACGGAGACGTCACCTACCAACGATTACTAAGCCCCGATGGCACCTCCAAATATCCGCATCCGGAGCAGTTTAGTTTCTGGCAGATCATTGCACCTCTCGTGCTGCTAATTCTCACAAGAATGAGAATGCCAGTATCTACCACTTTCCTTATTTTAAGTGTTTTTAGTGCCGATACCTCCGGTATAACTTCGGTAGTGTGGAAGAGTTGGAGTGGGTATATTATGGCTTTTATCCTGTCTTTCCTGGTATGGTATTTTTCGTATAATATGATCAAAAAATACTTTAAAAGCCGAAAAGCACACGGAGCCTGGACGGCTGTACAATGGATCGTGAGTGGGACCCTGTGGGCCGTATGGGTGATGCAGGATGGCGCCAATATCGCCGTCTTTCTCCCAAGGCAGCAAAGCTTATTTCAATTTATAATCTTCGCCATAACTATCTTCTTTGGACTCGGAGTTCTATTTTACCTGCGTGGGGATAGAATTCAGAAAGTAGTTAGTGAAAAAGTGAGAATATCAGATATCAGGGCAGCGACCCTGGTAGACCTTACCTATGTGATCTTGCTTATCTATAAGCTTTTTATTAGTACCGTGCCAATGAGTACCACCTGGGTATTCCTGGGGGTAATTGGGGGTAGAGAGATCGCGATTAGCCTTGCCCGAACCAAGAAAGGCAAGAAGCACCGTAAGAAAGCCGGTAAGATGATCTTCAGGGATTTCGCTTATGCGATGGCCGGATTGTTCGTTTCAGTTGCCCTGGCAGCTGCTGCTAACCCTGGAATCAGGGAGGAAATCGCCAGAGCAATTTCAAATTTATTCTAAGCTGAATTAATAAAATAAGATGAAAAATGCGCCTTAGCTAAGGCGCATTTTTTATTTTTAGACAAAATTATTTAAAAATGAAGAACTTACTACTTGTATTAGGCCTTGGTATTTTTCTGATCTCCTGTAATTCTGAAGAGAAAAAAGCAGCAGATCTTTTGGTATACAACGCCAAAGTTTATACCGTTAACCCCGATTTCGAAAGCCTCGAAGCTTTTGTGGTTAAAGATGGGAAGTTTTTGGAAATCGGTACCACAGATGCTCTAAGAGAAAAATATAAGGCCAGAGAAGACCTGGATGTAGGGGGTAAGGCTGTGTTTCCCGGCTTTATTGATTCCCACGCGCACTTTTTTGGATTGGGTCTTCAGCAGCAGAAAGTTGATCTCACCGGAACTAAAAGTTTTGAGGAGGTAGTACAGCGAATCGTAGACTTCCAGGAAAAACGTAATGCCGATTTTATTACCGGTCGTGGTTGGGATCAAAATGACTGGGAGGTAAAGGAATTTCCGGTAAAGGATACCCTGGACCAACTTTTTCCTGACACTCCTGTGGCCATCACCCGAATTGACGGGCACGCGCTACTGGCAAATCAGGCCGCCCTCGATCTCGCAGGAATTACCACCGAAACTCCTTTTGAAGGAGGGGATATAGTACAGAAAGATGGTAAATTAACCGGCATTCTTGTAGATAATCCTATGGGATTGATCACAAATGCTGAACCTGTGCCCTCAAGAAAAGAACAAATAGACGCCCTGCTGGAAGCCCAGGAGATATGTTTTAGCTACGGCCTTACAACGGTAGACGATGCCGGAATCAATAAAAGTACGGTTGAACTCATTGATAGTTTGCAACAAGCCGGTGACTTAAAAATCAGGATCTATGCGATGTTGAGCAATACTGAAGAAAATCTTGATCACTACCTGGATAAAGACCCAATAAAAACCGACAGGCTCAACGTGCGGTCGGTTAAATTTTATGGTGATGGGGCACTGGGTTCCAGAGGAGCTGCTCTAAAGGAAGAATATAGTGACCGTCCCGGGCATTTTGGAGCTTTGCTCTCTTCTCCTGAAGATTTTAAAAAAACTGCTGAAAGAGTAGCGAATTCTAAATTCCAGCTAAATACTCACGCAATAGGAGACTCGGCTAATTACCTGGTGCTTGAAACCTATGATAAGTTGCTTCAGGACGGAGAAGATCGTCGTTGGAGAGTAGAACATTCACAGGTGATCGATGAGGAAGATTTTAATTATTTCAGCAAAAATATTATTCCCTCGGTACAGCCAACTCACGCTACCAGTGATATGTATTGGGCAGAAGACCGATTAGGTGAAGAAAGGATAAAAGGAGCCTACGCTTATAAAAAACTGCTGGACCAGGCTGGGGTGTTACCTTTAGGTACCGATTTTCCTGTGGAAAAAGTGAGTCCATTTTTAACTTTTTATGCTGCTACAGTCAGGCAGGATACCGATCAGTTTCCTGAAGGTGGCTTTATGAAAGAGCAGGCACTTTCTCGTGAAGAAACCTTAAAGGGAATGACCATTTGGGGTGCCTATGCTAATTTTGAAGAGCAGGAAAAGGGAAGTATAGAAGCGGGGAAATTTGCCGATTTCATTATTCTGGATAAGGATATTATGGAAATCGATGCCCGTGAGATTCCTGAGGTGAAGGTGTTAGAAACTTATGTAAACGGAGAAAAGGTAAACTAATCTATATTCTCAAATTGGATTATCTTTGCCACACAAAAAAATAGAAAAAATGAACGACGGATTATATGCAAAATTCCATACCAGCAAAGGAGAGATCCTTGTTGAACTGGAATATGAAAAAGTGCCGGGAACGGTAGGAAACTTTGTTGGACTTGCTGAAGGTAACCTGGAGAACCAGGCTTTTCCCCAGGGAAAACCTTTTTACGACGGCTTAAAATTTCACCGGGTGATTCCTAATTTTATGGTTCAGGGGGGAGATCCTCAGGGAACAGGAATCGGTGGTCCCGGTTATAAATTTGAAGATGAAATTCATCCCGACCTTAAGCACGATGCTCCCGGTAAACTATCTATGGCCAATGCCGGTCCCGGAACCAACGGGAGCCAGTTCTTTATTACACATGTAGAAACGCCCTGGTTAGACGGAAAGCACAGCGTGTTTGGAAGTGTAATTGCCGGGCAGGATGTTGTTGATGCTATAGAGCAGGGAGATGTGATCAAAAAACTGGAGATAATGAGAGTTGGAGAGGACGCAGAACAATTCAATGCTGTGGAATCTTTTAGAATATTTAATGGCGCCAAGGCCGAACGGGAAGCGGCGGCCAAAAAGCGGGAAGAGGAGCTAATGGGAGAACTCTCTCAGGGTTTCAAAACTACAGGGAGCGGACTTCGGTATAAGATCGAAAAGGAGGGCGACGGCCCAAAAGCGGAAAAAGGAAAAACCGTATCGGTGCATTATAAAGGGATGTTGGCTGATGGGACTGTTTTCGACTCTTCTTATAAAAGAAATCAACCGATTGATTTTCCACTTGGGTTGGGACATGTAATCGCTGGTTGGGATGAAGGCATTCAATTATTGAAAGTTGGAGACCAGGCGCGTTTTGTTATTCCATCACATCTGGGCTACGGAGATCGTGGTGCCGGAGGAGTTATACCTCCTAATGCAAGTCTTGTCTTCGATGTAGAACTTGTAGCTGTAAAATAACATTAGGTTAAAACAATAAAAAAAACCTCACAGTCTAAAAGCTGTGAGGTTTTTAGTTTTTGAGAACCTATTTTGAATCTGGTTCAGGAGTCATCCTTAAGTAAGATTTAATTTCTTTAAATCCTTTTGGGAACATTTTTTTCGCCTCCTCATTAGAAACCGATGGGCTAATCACCACATCTTCTCCTTTTTTCCAATCAGCCGGAGTAGCGACCTTTTGGTACGCGGTAAGCTGAAGAGAGTCAATTACCCTAAGCAATTCCTCAAAATTACGGCCAGTACTTGCGGGATAGGTGATCATTAGTTTTATGGTCTTATCTGGCCCAATCACGTAAACCGAGCGTACGGTAAAGGTATCATCAACCTTTGGGTGAAGCATATCGTACAGTTCAGAAACCTTTCGGTCTTCATCGGCGATTATAGGGAAGTTTACCTGGGTGTTTTGGGTCTCATTAATATCTTTTATCCATTTTTTATGAGATTCAGCATCGTCTACACTCAAGGCCATAACTTTGGTGTTGCGCTTGGCAAATTCATCTTTGTATTTAGCCACAGCTCCTAATTCAGTAGTACATACCGGGGTGAAATCGGCAGGGTGAGAGAACAAAACCCCCCAGCCATCACCAAGATAATCGTAAAAATTTATTTTTCCTTCTGAAGTTTCCGCATCGAAATTCGGTGCTTTATCTCCTAATTTTAAACAACTCATATCTATATGTTTTTAAAAATTAAACTTCTATAAATTTAAGAAATCGATATCCATATAAACTGCGAAATATCAGGCTTTGGCACAGTTTAAGAAAAGATTAACGGATGTAGAAAATGAGGAGAAGTTTTCCTAGAGACCAGGATTATCTTTCCATTTTATATTACATCCCATACTGGGCTTTTGGTTTTTTGAAACCTTTTTATTTGAAAGTACGGCATCCATAGCTTCCCTAAGATCTCTGCCATTAACCGGGATCCCATTTCCGGGGCGTGAATCATCCAGTTGCCCACGGTAAATGAGTTTTAATTCATCGTCAAAGAGGTAGAAATCCGGAGTGCAGGCCGCATGATAGTCATGAGCTACAGCCTGGGTTTCATCATAGAGATAAGGAAAAGAAAACTGATGTTTTCGAGCCACCTCCTGCATATTATCGGGGTGATCTGCAGGATAATTTTCTACATCATTGCTCATTATCGCAGCAAAACCAAAACCCTGCACGCGGTAATCACCCTCCAGCCGTACAATTTCCTCGTTCACATGTTTTACGAAAGGGCAATGGTTGCAGATAAACATAATGAGAGTGCCTTTGTTGCCTCTTACATCCTCCAGGGTGTAGATATTGCCGCTTATCACATCTCTAAGGCTGAAATGTGGAGCCCTTGTGCCTAAAGCAAGCATTTTTGACTGGGTACGGGACATTTTTTCTTTTCTTATAAATTTACAAAATATCGCCGGTTTATCCTGATTTGCTTATTTTTCCTGAAAATTTAGTGCGATGGAGATTTCCTGGAAAGATTTTGAAAAAGTAGACATGCGGGTGGGGACAATTATCGAAGTCCTGGATTTTCCTGAAGCCAGGAATCCTGCCTATAAGATGAAAATCGATTTTGGCCGAAAGCTGGGAATAAAAAAAACTTCAGCCCAAATCCCCAAACGCTATAAAAAGGAGGAGTTATTAAACCGGCAAATCGTGGCTGTGGTTAATTTTCCGAAGAAACAAATTGCCAGCTTTATGAGTGAATGTCTTGTGTTGGGAGCCGTTGGCGCAAATAATGATGTTGTATTACTTCACCCCGGGATGCAAGTTGAAAACGGCCTGCGAATAAGTTAAAATTAAGCAGAATTTTTTGGGTTTTCACAGAATAATAAAGGCCGGAAATATCCATTTCCGGCCTTTATTTTTGCACTAAAGTTATTTACATCTCATCTCCAAAGAAGATGGCATTCATAAGGAGTTTGTTGGTCCCAAACCAAAATGCTCTGAAGTTGGTGTTGTCGGTAAACAATATAACATTCCCTTTTTTCATTGGGGCCTGCTTAAATGGAACTGTACCTTTTATAGAATCCAGGTTCGGTTTACTTATATAACCGCTTAGTAAAGGTTTTTCTGAATATTTTATTGGATTTTTATAGCTCTGTTCATCGGCTTCAATAAAGATGGTGGTGTTTCTAAAGAGTGCAATTTTATCATCCTTATACCCAAAATTAATCGGGTGGGAACGGTCGGTGTTGGCTTCAAAGATAGCGCCGCCAATACCTTGTGCTCCGGTAAAATCCCTTCGGTCTTCAAAGGAAATATTTTCGGCTACCAAAGTGTCTTTTTTGATTTCCATTTCCATAAAATCGTGACGTTTAAACCACCGGGCTATATTTCGGTAACCTATGAGGGTTCCTCCATTTTTCACCCAGTCTTTAAGTTTGTCGGCTTCGTTTTTGCCCAGCCCATTGCCCCAGGTATTCGGGATAATGATATCGGTATAACGGCTAAGGTCTGCCCTGGAAAAATTTCGGGTGTCCAGCTTTGTTATCTTCATGTCATAACGCTGGTCGAATAAATGCCAGATCTCACCGGCATCATAAGGAGTTATGCCGTCACCAACCACGAGGGCAACTTTTGCAGGTTCCAGCGCCCTGAACTGGTTACTGCCAAGATTGATTCCACTGGTAAGCCCTGTGTTTACAGCATTGATCTCTACATTGGTTTCTGTGGAGACCTTCTGAAGGAATTCGTGAAGTTCTGAAGCATTAAGTTTCTGGTTTTGAACCGGGATTAAAATGGTGCCGTAGTCATACTGCTTATCTTCGGTGCTAAACTGATTCATACCTACTTTAGCTCGAAGTTCTTTCTCCAGGATCATATTTAATGCTTTTGGGGCATAGAAGTCGTGCCACTCCATCAGATAGGCATATTCCGATTTTTCGGTTGCGGGAATTTCAGGTTTTTGAAGTTCCTGGATTTCATTTCCAGCATTTCTTATTCGCACATCTTCAGCAAAATCAAGATTGAAAGCCATGGGGAAATTCCAGGCCGAGATATCATAAAATAAACTATCCTGAAATTCGGTTCGTCTCTCGAACATAGCTTCTACTAAACGATGTTGCCGCTGATCTTTTGGCACAATATAGGTGCTGCCTTTTTTAAATTGTTTTCCACCAGCTTCAAAATCCTCCTTTAACTCATGAATTTTTACCTTGTGTTTTTTCAGGATTTTAGCAAGTTCGTATGCTGAAGAGGCATCTTTTGTGCTTCCAAAGGCCCAGGCGCCTTTCTCTGCTGAATTCCTTGCGTTTTTGTAAAAATTACGCTGGTAATTCAATAGTTTTACCCGCATATTTTTAGCGGCTTCCAGGGTTGAAAGGGCTGCGGTAAATTGATTTCTAATAGTAAATGGGAAGCTTAGGATTCCGTTCTCGGTCTCCTGGGCGTGTCCCCGGGAGCTTCCCTGTTCAAAGAGTATTCCTATACTACCATTAATATCGGGGAAGGTAGAACCTTTACCGTAGTAAAAATCGTCGTAATCCTCTTCGGTGTAATAAAAAGAACCCAGTTCATCAAAAGCAGCAGCATGATAGGTGCCTATTTCTCTGGTTAAATCCTGATTGATATCGGGAGTTAAAGGATGGGTTCTGGAGGGGATTCCAGGCTGAAAGAAAAAGCTGGAATTTGATCCCATTTCGTGATGATCGGTTAAAATATTGGGATACCACTTATGGAAGGTAGTTAGTCTGGCCTGAGATTCGGCGAGTTGTACCGGAAGCCAGTCCCTGTTCATATCAAACCAGTAGTGGTTGGTGCGTCCTCCCGGCCATACTTCGCTGTATTCGCGGTCCTGGGGGTCGGGATTAATGTTTTTGCTTTTGTTGGTATTGGCCCAGTATGCAAAACGTTGCAAACCATCTGGGTTAAACACAGGGTCAAACAGGATAATGGTATTTTGAAGTAGTTCTTCAATTTCGGGCCCTTCGGCCGCAGCGAGGTGATAGGCTACAAGTAGGGCTGCGTTGGAGCCGCTGGCCTCATTCCCGTGAATAGAAAAGCCCTGGTTGACTACCACAGGCATATCTTCAGTATTAATATTGGCAGCATTTTCTTCGATTAAAGCCAGGTGGTTTTTTCTTATTTCTTCGATATTTTCGTGATTTTTTGCAGCAGTAATGGTGAGCAACACCAGGGGGCGGCCTTCATAGGTATGTCCGCGGGTTTCCATACTTATTCGGGGAGAAGCTTTCTCCAGTGCCCTCATATAATTAAGAAGCAGATCATGGCTTACATGCCATTTGCCGGGTACATAACCAATGATATCCTGGGGTTTTGGAATGTCCTGGTTGTAGCTTACATCATCTGGTAAATAATAATCCAGGCTTAGGTCTTTTTCCTGGGCTTGAAATTGTAAGCAAAAAATGAGGCTTAGGGTGGTAATTATATATCGCATTTGAAAGTGTTTTTTTAATTTCTGAATATAAAAAAACCGTCCGGAAAGATCGGGACGGTTCTTGAATAAAATTCTAAAGTAATTTTTTAGATGTCGTCAAAACTCACATTAGTGAATTTTTCGGCCGGGGCTTCCTCTCCGTTTTCAGAAGTCTCACCGTCGTATTCCTTCTTGTAATCTTTTTGATGACGCTCACTAATTACTTCCTCTCCTTTTTCAGAAATAATGAAATCGGTCATTTCCTCAAGGATCTCATGGAATCCAGCAAAATCCTCTTTGTAAAGGTAAATCTTGTGTTTTTTGTAGAAAAAAGAGCCGTCGTCGTTGGTGAACTTTTTGCTCTCAGTAATAGTGAGGTAATAATCATCGGCACGGGTGGCTCTAACATCAAAAAAGTAAGTTCTTCTACCGGCCCTTAACACTTTAGAGAATATTTCTTCTTTCTCCATCATTCCATTATCACTCATAAATAGATTCTTTAATAGTTTGTTTTTGTGTCCTTCAAAAATCTAAAAATTTTTAACATTCCCCAAAATTATTTCACATTTCTTTTTCATTTAGCTGTTTTGCATAAAGTTCTTTATAGTAGCCTTCCTGATTTAATAATTGGGAATGGGTGCCTTCCTGAACTATCTGCCCGTCTTCCAGGATTATAATTTTATCGGCATTCTTTGCTGAGGAAATCCTGTGGCTTACAATGATGGTAGTTTTGTTGGTAGAAATTCGGAAAAGATTGCTTAAGATCTCTTCTTCCGTTTCGGTATCTACTGCCGATAGACAGTCGTCGAACAGTAGGATCTTGGGATCATGAATGATGGCGCGAGCTATGGAAACTCTTTGTTTTTGTCCTCCCGATAGTGTTATGCCACGTTCTCCCAATACAGTATCGTAGCCTTTACTGAAGCCTACGATGTTTTTGTGCACCGAAGCATTTTTAGCTGCTTCTATAATCTCTTTATCGGTGGCATCGGTTTTGCCGAATTTAATATTGCTTTTTATTGAATCACTGAAAAGGAATGCATCCTGTGGCACGTAGCCAATACTTTTTCTAAGACTTTCCAGGTTAAGCTCCCGGATATTGTGGCCATCGATAGTAATTTCTCCGTCTTCCACATCATAAAGTCTTCCTATGAGTTCCAGGATGGTGGATTTACCCGCTCCCGTTTTTCCAATTATGGCCAGGGTTTCTCCGCTTTTAACTTCAAAAGAAACATTTTTTAGGGCTGTGATGTTGGTGTCATCATAGGTGAAATTCACATTTTTAAAAGCGATATTTCCGCCTATATCGTCTGGGGTTGGCTTAGGATTGGTGATCTCTGGCTCTTCATCAAGGAATTCGTTTATACGTTCCTGTGAAGCTTCTGCCTGTTGTACCAAAGATGTTACCCATCCTATAGAAGCTATAGGCCAGGTTAACATGTTGACATAGAGCAGGAATTCTACAATAACTCCCAGGTCTATAAGGCCATTAATATATTGCCGCCCTCCGATATAAATTACCAGGACATTACTAATTCCGATAAGCAAAACCATAAGAGGAAAGAAAAAGGCCTGCACTTTCACAAGGGCGATATTCTTATCGCGGCTTCCGTTGGAAAGCTCGGTGAAATTCTTATTGGTTTGCGGTTCTATGCCGTAGGATTTAATCACGGCAATCCCGCTAAAGCTTTCCTGGGTAAAGGTGTTTAATTTTGATAGGTACTGCTGTACAACGGTGCTTCGCTTATGAATGGCCACGCTGATTTTGTAAATAGCGAAGGAGAGTACCGGGAGGGGAAGAACGGTATATAAGGTAAGCATGGGCGCTGCTTCAATCATGAAGATCAATACCACAACGCTGGAGGTAAGGGTCGTTACGCTGTACATTAGCGCGGGCCCAAGATACATTCTTACTTTGGTCACATCTTCGCTTATGCGGTTCATAAGATCGCCGGTGCGGTTCTTTTTGTAAAAATTAAGTGATAGTTCCTGGTAGTGTTTATAGACCACGTTTTTAAGGTCAAATTCGATATGGCGTGAGACCACTATAAAGGTTTGACGCATAAGGAAGGTAAAAAAAGCGGCTATAAGGGTAGCTCCAATAATGAGCGTGATATTCCAGGCCAGTTCATCTTGAACATATTCAATATCGGTGATCTCGCCATTGATATATTTTTCGATAACATCGGTAGACCTCCCTGCAAGTGGAATATAGAACAAGGCAAAAATTCGCGCTGCTACCGTTATAATAAAGCCAATTAGCAATCTCCATTTATATTTGAGGAAAAATTTATTGAGGGATTTAAGGTGTTTCATTCAGAATAAACCAAATTTTTGAGGATATGCCATTTTAACAGGTCATAAAATCCTCTTTATTAAATTATTGATTATTTTTGCTAAACGATTTTCAGAAATATTGAAAATCATAAATTTAAAACCTTACAAGTTATGCAAGTTGACGTTCTAAACGCTAAAGAGCTTAAAAAAGCCGCACCGGTCTTCGGACAGCTTTCTTTTGACAACCATGAACAGGTGGTTTTTTGTAACGACAAAGATACAGGATTAAAAGCAATAATAGGAATTCACAATACTGTTTTAGGTCCTGCTCTTGGGGGTACCAGGATGTGGAACTATAGCAGCGAATGGGAAGCCCTTAATGACGTGCTTCGCCTATCGCGCGGAATGACCTTTAAAAGCGCAATCACCGGCCTTAATCTTGGTGGGGGAAAAGCCGTTATTATTGGGGATGCTAAAAAAGATAAGACCCCTGAGTTGATGAGAAAATTTGGAGAATATGTTCACTCTTTAGGCGGGAAATATATTACTGCCGAAGATGTAGGAATGGAAACTTCAGATATGGATACGGTAAGAGAGGTAACTCCTTACGTTAGCGGGATTTCAGAATCTAAAGGAGGTTCTGGTAATCCGTCTCCAATAACTGCTTATGGAGTTTATATGGGGATGAAGGCCGCTGCAAAATATAAATTCGGAAGCGATAATCTCGAAGGAAAATCGGTGATGGTGCAGGGGATTGGTCACGTGGGTGAAACCCTGGTAGACTATCTTACCAAAGAAGGCGCTAAGGTTTATATTAGCGATATCAATATGGAGCGACTAGAAGCTATTAAAAAACAATATGGAGCCATCATTTTTGAAGGTTCAGATGTGTATGCTGCCGAGGTTGATATTTACGCTCCCTGTGCGCTTGGTGCCACTGTGAACGATCAAACCATAGATCGTTTAAAGGCTAAGATCATAGCGGGAGCAGCTAACAACCAGCTTGCCGATGAGCTTGTGCATGGAAAACAACTTCAGGAAAGAGGAATCGTTTACGCGCCAGACTTTCTAATTAATGCCGGTGGAATTATAAACGTTTACGCCGAGCTAGAAAAATACGGCAAAGAAGAAATTATGCGTAAGACTGAAAATATCTACAATACTACTTTGGAGATTTTACAGGCTGCCGAAAAGAATGATATGACCACTCACTTTGCCGCGCTTAAAATTGCACAGCAAAGAATTGATGACAGAAAAAAACAAAATTTGAAGTAATCTATTTCAAAAGTTTGATATTTTTGCAGGGCGGAAGACAAAATCTTTCGCCCTTTCTAATTCTAAAAAAGTTCTTTTACAGTTATGTTGACAAGAAGACATATTCGGGTTAAGGTGATGCAATCGCTTTACGCCTTCAACCAAAGCCAAAATGATAAACTGGCAACAGAAGAAAAATTCCTGATTAAAAGTATGGAGGAGATGTATGACCTGTTTCTTCTTCAACTTAGCCTCATTACAGAAATAAGGCATAAGGCCGAAACTTTTTTAGAAAAATCACAACAAAAACACCTTGCTACAACCGAGGATAAGGACCCAAATCGCAAATTTTTAAATAATCGGGTTTTTGCACTGCTTAATGATCACGAAGGACTGCAGGAAGCCCTGGAAGATCGCAAAATCACCCATTGGAAAATGGATGACGAATATGCAGCCATTATTTGGGAGGAATTGAGGCAAAGTGATATGTATGAGACATATATGGAGACCCGTGAGTCTAGTTTCAAGGAGGATAAGGATTTTATAATACGGGTATTTAAAGAGATTATCGCGCCTAACGAAAAGTTATACGATTATCTTGGGGATAAGAAATTAACCTGGCTGGATGACCTGCCTCTGGTAAACACAGCCATTCTTAAGTTGCTTCAGAAATTAAAAGACAAGCCCGGGCATTCTTTTAATCTGCCAAAATTGTTTAAAAGCGAAGATGATAAAGATTTCGCGAAAGAATTATTCAGAAAAACATATCTCAACGATGAGATGCTGGCCGATGAAATGCTGGGAAAAACTCCCAACTGGGATAAAGATCGAATTGCCGAAATTGATATGTTGCTTATAAAGATGGCTATTTGCGAGTTTCTAAAATTCCCCTCTATTCCGGTAAAAGTAACCATTAATGAATATCTGGAACTAGCCAAGGAATACAGCACTCCAAAAAGTAGTATTTTTATCAATGGGGTTCTGGATAAACTTTCTAAGGAATATGCTGAAAACGGTAAACTAAATAAAATAGGTCGCGGCCTTATGTAGCACCGAATTTTTTAGTAATTTTAACCTTTAATCCTAAAAAACAACAAAATGAAAAAAGGAATTTTAATGATAGCAGCAGTAGGGGCGATGCTATTCACTTCTTGTAAAGATAACAACTCCAATGCCTCTGAAAAAGTGAAAGCAGAAAATGTTGAAACCGCAGCTGAACGTGATGCTCAGGCTACTGTTTATCCCGAAATCTCTTTTGAAGAAGAAGAACATGATTTTGGTAATATCCCAAAAGGTGAACCGGTGGAACATACTTTTAAATTCACCAATACAGGAAAAGCTCCTTTGGTAATTACCAATGCCAGTAGCTCTTGTGGGTGTACTGTTCCAACCTATCCTAAAAATGAATCTATCCAGCCTGGAGAAACCAGGGAGATGGTGGTGAAATTTGATGGATCAGGAAAAGGGCAGGTAACCAAGACAGTTACTTTGAATGCCAATACCGAGGCCGGTAAAGAGCGCATCAGGATTAAAGCTTTTGTAGAATCTGATGAAAATGCGAGCTAATAAATGGATCAATTAACCCAGTTTGCCCCAATAATCTTAATGTTTGTAGTGGTGTATTTTTTTATGATACGCCCACAGATGAAACGCGCTAAACAAGAAAAAAACTTTGCCGCCGAACTTAAAAGAGGTGACCGCATTGTTACTAAAAGCGGAATGCATGGTAAAATTGTTGATTTTAGCGAAAAAAATAATTCGGTAGTTATTGAAACAGGTGCAGGAAAGATCACTTTCGATCGCTCTTCTCTTTCAATGGAAATGAGCAGGAAGCTAAACGAACCCGCAAAACCTGAAAAGGAGAAAAAATAATTATCCTTTACCCACAAAAAAACCTCATAGCAACCTGTGAGGTTTTTTTATGCTCAAATATGAGATGAATTTACTGATATCTTCTGGAGGTAAGTTCAGCAATTTTCACAATCACTTCGGCAGCTTTCTGCATACTTTCTACAGGGATATATTCGTATTTTCCATGGAAATTATGGCCCCCGGCAAAAATATTGGGGCAGGGAAGCCCCTTGTAGCTAAGCTGAGCCCCATCCGTGCCACCTCTTATGGGTTTTATGATGGGCTCTATATTTACGGCCCGCATGGCTTCTTCTGCGATGTCTACAATATGCATTGCCGGTTCGATTTTTTCACGCATATTGGCATACTGATCCTTAAGCTCTATTTCTATGCATTCACTCCCATACTGGGTGCAGATCTCATTTTTTAGATCTAACATCATTTCTTTTCTGGCCTGAAAATGTTTCTTGTCGTGATCACGAATAATGTATTCTAACTGGGTTTGTTCAACATCACCCTTAATACTGCTTAAATGGAAAAAACCCTGTCGGTCTTCTGTGTGCTCAGGAGTTTCTAAACGCGGGAGAGAATTGATGAAGTCCTGGGCGATGTACATGCTATTCACCATTTTGTCTTTAGCATAGCCTGGATGAACGCTTTTCCCCTGGACTTTTACCACAGCCCGGGCAGCATTAAAATTTTCAAACTCGAGTTCTCCAACTTGGCTTCCATCCATCGTATATGCCCACTGTGCACCAAATTTTTCAACATCAAATTTATGCGCGCCCCTACCGATCTCCTCATCGGGGGTAAAACAAATTCTTATTTTTCCGTGTGGAATCTCGGGATTGTCCAGTAGATATTGTAAGGCGGTCATTATTTCTGTGATTCCTGCCTTATCATCGGCACCCAACAAGGTGGTGCCATCGGTAGTGATTATGGTTTGACCTTTGTACTGGGCCAGGTCCTCAAAATATTCAGGTGAAAGGATGATGTTTTTTTCCTCATTTAATACAATATCACCTCCATCATAATCTTCGGTGATTCTTGGATTTACATTAGTGCCACTAAAATCGGGGGAGGTATCAAAATGCGAAATAAAACCTATAACAGGGACTTTGTGCGCTACATTTGCCGGAAGCGTAGCCATAACATAGGAATTTTGGTCTAGTTCCACCTCGCTCATTCCCATTTCGCGAAGTTCCCCGGCTAATTTACGTGCCAGAACCCATTGTTTTTCGGTGCTGGGCGTGGTGTTGCTTTTTGGATCGCTTTGAGTGTCAATTTGAACATAGCTCACAAAACGCTCTATGATATGCTGTTTATTGGTCATTGGTTAGTAGTTTAGCCAAAAATAAACATTCGGTAAATCGCTTCAAAACCTTTTAAGAATAGGCTAAGTTATTTTATGATTTCCTTTATTTTTGCACAAACCAACTACTATGTATAAATCACTTGTCAGGTCGCTTTTATTCCACTTCGATCCGGAATGGGTTCATCACTTCACTTTTAAAAGTTTACAGAATTTTGGCAAAATCCCGGGGTTTTCAGCTTTCTTAAGAAAGCAATTTCAGTTGAATGATCCCCGCCTGGAGCGAGAGGTCTTCGGAATAAAATTCAAAAATCCTGTAGGTCTGGCCGCCGGTTTCGATAAGGATGCAAAACTCTACAAGGAGCTCGATGATCTTGGATTTGGTTTTATTGAAATTGGCACTTTAACTCCCAAACCCCAACCCGGGAATGAAAAAAAAAGACTTTTCCGACTAAAGAAAGATGAGGCTATTATTAATAGAATGGGTTTCAATAACGAGGGGGTAGACGCTGCGGTAAAGCACCTTAGAGCTAACAATAATGTAATTATTGGCGGAAACATTGGAAAAAATAAGATAACTCCCAATGAAAAAGCTTTTGAGGACTATAAGATCTGCTTTGAGGCTCTTTTTGATTATGTAGATTATTTTGTGGTAAATGTGAGTTCTCCAAATACTCCAAACCTAAGAGAGCTCCAGGATAAAGAACCGCTCACAAATCTTTTGAATAGCCTCCAGGAATTAAATGTAACTAAACCCAAACAAAAGCCAATTTTGCTGAAGATCGCTCCCGATCTTACCGATTCTCAATTGCTCGATATTATAGACATTGTAAAGGAAACAAAGATCGCCGGAGTGATCGCTACCAATACCACGATTTCCCGTGAAGGTTTAATTTCTGAAGATAAAAATGAAACCGGTGGATTAAGTGGTAAACCATTAAAGAAGCGTGCTACCGAGGTAATTCGTTTTCTTTCTGAAAAGAGTAACAAAGCTTTCCCAATTATTGGTGTGGGAGGAATCCATTCTGCTGAAGATGCCCTTGAAAAACTGGATGCAGGGGCGAGTCTGGTGCAGTTATATACCGGCTTTATCTATGAAGGTCCTGGTTTGATAAAAAAGATTAATAAAGCAATCTTAGCTAGAAAATAACCTATTGTTAGAGCAAATAATTCCCTTCTTAACTGCCTCTGTTTTCCTCACCCTTTCCCCGGGACCCGACATTATTTATGTCATGGTGCAGGGGATGGCCAATGGAAGAAAGCACGGGCTTGTAACTGCTCTGGGCCTTGCAACGGGTATTATTATTCATACCAGCCTGGTAGCTTTTGGAGTTTCGGCCGTTATCAAAAGTTCTGAAACTTTATTTTTCATTATTAAGCTATTCGGTGCATTCTATTTGCTATACCTGGCCTACCAGGTTTTTAAAAGCGATCCTCAAATAGCCTATTCTGCTGAAGGGATTAAACAAAAATCCTTGTTCGGCCTTTATAAGCAGGGTTTTATTATGAATGTTTTAAATCCCAAGGTAACGATCTTTTTTCTGGCCTTTTTTCCTGGATTTCTTTGGGAGCCCGGTGGGAATACGGTTTTGCAATTCTTTATTCTGGGAGGAGTGTTCATGCTGCAAACGATTCTCATTTTTGGTTCGGTCGCTGTTTTGGCTGGAAAAATCTCAAAGTACCTTAAAAAACATACACATTCCGGGTTGGTTTTAAAGTGGTTACAGATAGTTGTCTTTGTGGGAATAGCTGTTTTTATTCTGTTTTAGACTGGATTGTTTATCATCTTTTTGTCAAAAGACTAACTGATCTCTGTTTTTCCTTCTTTACCTTATGTGAATTTTATTAAATAGGATATATTTTTAAATAATCCTTAAAATACTATCTTTGGAGGATATGGGAAAAATCAAGCTCATCGAGTGTCCACGGGATGCCATGCAAGGCATAAAAACCTTTATTCCTACAGAAAAAAAGGTGCAATACATCCAGGCTTTGTTGCGCTGCGGATTTGACACCATAGATTTCGGAAGTTTTGTTTCTCCAAAGGCGATTCCGCAAATGGCCGATACCGCCGAGGTTCTGTCTAAACTGGATCTCTCCACAACACAAAGTAAATTGCTGGCCATCGTTGCCAATACCCGGGGAGCATCAGATGCTTCTAAATTTGAAGAAATAGATTATTTGGGCTATCCCTTTTCGATTTCAGAAAACTTCCAAATGCGTAATACGCACAAAACCATTGCTGAATCGGTAGAGATATTAAAGGAGATCCTGGAAATTGCTAACCATAGTAATAAAGAAGTCGTGGCATATCTTTCTATGGGCTTTGGAAATCCTTATGGTGATCCATGGAGTATTGAGATCGTTGGGAACTGGACCGAAAAATTATCGGCAATGGGAGTGAAGATACTCTCTCTCTCTGATACTATTGGGACCTCTTCTCCCGAAAATATTGAATATTTATTTTCAAATCTTATTCCTAAATATCCTCAAATAGAGTTTGGGGCACATTTGCATACTACTCCTTCAAAATGGTTTGAAAAAATTGATGCGGCATACAAGGCCGGGTGTACCAGATTTGACGGTGCCATTCAGGGTTTTGGTGGATGCCCGATGGCCAAGGATGAATTAACTGGTAATATGCCTTCAGAAAAAATGCTTTCTTATTTTAATTCCAAAAAGGCAGAAACCAATATTAAGATGACCAGTTTCGAATCTGCTCATAATGAAGCTACTAAGATTTTCTCTACTTACTATTAGGAAAACCAATGGTTTTCCCGTATTTCTATCACATTTTTTTATTTGAATTTAATCTAAATAAGCTTGGGTAAATGTTGTTGCTGGCATATATTTGCTGCATTATTTTAAACAAGTCTAAATAAGAATCATGAAGAAGTTTTTACTATCATTGGCAATAGGAGCGACTACTGCTGTTTCAGTTGCCCAAACCCAGCAGGACTCAATTACTTTTGATCCTCAATATCAACAAAACGCTGCTCAGCGTATTTTATCTGCCGACAATAATGCTGTTACTCTGGGAGCTTATGGGGAAATAACTTATAATCAACCGGAGGGAGACAATGGGGAGTTAGATGTTCAGCGTCTTGTAATGTTAATGGGATACCAGTTTAATGAGAAGGTCCAGTTTTTAACTGAAATTGAATTTGAACACGTAGAAGAAGTTTATATTGAGCAGGCTTTTGTAAATTATAATATTGCGAACAATGTAAATTTGAGAGCCGGGCTTATGTTGGTGCCCATGGGGATTATTAATGAGTATCATGAACCCACCACTTTTAATGGAGTTGAAAGACCCGCTATTGCCGGTTCTATTGTTCCTACTACCTGGAGAGAGATCGGTCTTGGGGTGACCGGAAGGATCAACTCGGCTTCTCTTAGCTACCAGGCTTATATTTTTAATGGTTTCCAGTCTACTACTGCAGACGGTACCGGGTTAATTGGAGGAAGTAGCGGACTTCGCGGCGGACGTCAAAAAGGAATTAAGTCTACGGTTAACACACCAAATCTTTCTGCTAAGCTTGAATACTATGGTATTCTTGGAATGAGGTTAGGTCTTGCCGGTTACTTCGGAAGCACACAGGCTGCAGATGAGGTTGATATGCTTGATGGTGCTGATGTTGGAATGTCTATGGTAGGTCTGGATGCCCGATATGTATATAAGCGTTTTACAGCAAGGGGAGAATTCATCTATGCTTCTCTTTCAGATACCGAGGAATACAATGCCTTTACCGGAAGGGATCTTGGAAGTGCGCTTTCTGGATGGTATGCAGAAGCAGCATACAATTTGTTGCCAATGACCAATAGCCAAAAGCTTTTCGCTTTTGCACGCTACGAAGATTACGATACCCATGCAGATACAGCTGGTAGTCTTACCGAAAACCCTGCCTACGACAGGAATGACGTAACTCTTGGTTTGAGTTATCACATTGCTCCTGGTGTGGTTTTTAAAGGGGATTACCAGATCAAGGATAACGCTGTTGATGGCGCCGATTCTATGAACCAACTCAACTTTGGGGTGGGGGTTTGGTTTTAAACTATAGTAAAAGAAGTGCCACAGTCGGGGAGAACCTTGATTTTTTCCGGCTGTTGGCATATATTTTGCCCCATGCGGAATAAAAACTTAATTTTGTACGGATGAAAAAATTTGGAAGTCTTATCGTCTTTTTGCTCACCCTGCCTTTTATATTGTCTTTTGGCCTTATGAAGGAGTTGGACAAAAAGGTAGACCGCGAAATAAAAGATGAGTTTGAGGTTGCCAATTATTTGCATGAAGGAATAGAGGTCTCTGCAGAAATACAGCAGGAATTGCCTTCAAGGGTTTCGAAAGATAATTTTTTCAGGCTTAAACATGAAGGTTCACTTTTAGGATATGTTTACCTGGACCACGCACCCAGTAAAACTGCACAATTTGATTATCTCGTAATCTTTAATGAAGACCTGAGTATTGCCCGCACAAAAGTACTCGTGTACCGTGAGGAATATGGCGGGGAAATTGGGAGCCGCCGCTGGTTACGACAATTTACCGGTAAGTCGAAAGCCAGCGATTTAAATCATATTGCAGCAATCTCAGGAGCTACAATTTCTGTGCGATCTATGAAAAAAGCTATGAAAGATATCCTGGAAAGTGTGGAGATCCTTCAAAAAAACAACCTGATTTAATGCAGTATAACGGCCTACTTTTAGCACTTCCCCGGGAAATAAAATCTTTCCTTGCTGTTTTTGTTATCGTGTTAAGTATAGGTTATTTCACCGGTTTACTTTTTGTTGGGCTAACAGAAACAACTACCCCCGCAGGTATTGAAGAAAATTACCTGGGAAATGAGGGCGATGCTGATGTGGAGGTGATGAAATTTAAAAAAGGGGAACGGGAAATGCTTACCATTATTCACACCCATGTCTTGTCCATGTCTTTTATTTTCTTCCTGCTGGGTGGGATTGTACTGTTTACAAAATTGCCTAAAAAACTGAAATTCTTTCTTATTCTGGAGCCTTTCTTTTCTGTACTTGCCACTTTTGGGGGAATCTACTTTGTGTGGAAAGGTATAGACTGGGTGAAATATTTAGTTCTGGTATCTGGGATTTTAATGACACTTATCTTTATCACCTCGGTATCGATTGTGCTGTACCAATTGCTCTTTCAAAAGGCTGTACCAAAAACTTCCATTCAGGCCTAAACCACTAAACATTCTAAATGCTGGGAAAACAAATAATTGCCAGTCTTTATTCCGTTATTGTTATTTTTAAAATGTATATTTGCACGCAATTAAATCCTTAATTGCTATGACTGCACACGAATCCAAAATCTTAGGAGAAGCCCTTACTTACGACGACGTACTTTTAGTCCCGGCCTTTTCTGAAGTCCTTCCCCGGGAAGTAGATATTACCACAAAATTCACCAAAAATATTCGCATAAATGTCCCCATAGTTTCAGCGGCTATGGACACCGTTACTGAATCCAGAATGGCTATTGCTATTGCCCGTGAAGGCGGAATTGGAGTATTGCATAAAAACATGACTATAGAGGCCCAGGCCTTAAAAGTGCGAAAAGTAAAACGTGCTGAAAGCGGGATGATTATAGACCCTGTGACGCTTTCTATTTCGGCCAGGGTTAGTGATGCTAAAGCGAGTATGAAAGAACATAGCATTGGAGGAATTCCTATTGTAGATGAGGAAGGCAAATTGCTTGGGATTGTTACCAATAGGGATTTGAGATTTGAAAAAAATAACCAGCGTCCAATTTCAGAAGTGATGACTTCAGAAAACCTGGTGACGGTAGCAGAAGGGACTTCCCTTGATGAAGCTGAAGATATCCTCCAGGAAAATAAGATCGAAAAGTTGCCGGTAGTCAATGCTGATAAAAAACTGGTTGGATTAATTACCTTTAGAGATATTACCAAGCTTTCTCAAAAACCAACTGCCAATAAAGATTCCTACGGAAGGCTCCGCGTTGCAGCCGCTATTGGTGTTACCGGAGATGCTGTTGAGCGCGCTGGTGCCTTGGTGAAAGCCGGAGTTGATGCTGTGGTGATCGATACTGCCCACGGCCATACTAAAGGGGTGGTATATGTTTTAAAAGAAATAAAGAAAAATTTCCCTGAACTTGAAGTAGTGGTAGGAAATATTGCTACTGCTGAAGCCGCTAAATATCTTGTCGATGCAGGCGCCGATGCCGTTAAAGTTGGAATTGGTCCTGGTTCTATTTGTACTACCAGGGTGGTTGCAGGGGTTGGATTTCCTCAATTCTCAGCGGTACTGGAAGTTTCAGCAGCACTTAAGGGCTCTGGAGTACCAGTGATTGCCGATGGGGGAATTCGCTATACCGGAGATATTCCAAAAGCACTTGCTGCCGGAGCCGACTGTGTAATGCTGGGCTCATTGCTTGCAGGAACCAAGGAATCTCCCGGAGAAACCATCATCTTTGAAGGAAGAAAATTTAAGTCTTACCGCGGAATGGGCTCTGTAGAGGCTATGAACAAAGGCTCTAAAGACCGGTATTTCCAGGATGTAGAAGATGATATCAAGAAACTTGTCCCGGAAGGGATCGTTGGAAGAGTGCCTTACAAAGGAGACCTGGAAGAAAGCATTCACCAATTTGTGGGAGGCTTACGAGCCGGAATGGGCTACTGCGGTGCTAAAGACATTGAAAACCTCAAGGAAAGAGGGAAGTTCGTGAAAATTACTTCGTCAGGAATTCATGAGAGTCATCCCCATAATGTGACTATCACTAAAGAATCCCCTAACTACAGCAGATAAATTATCCGTAAATAATTACAACAAAAAACCCGGCAACTGCCGGGTTTTTTATTTGGTGATTTTAGAGGTACAGAGTTTTAATTTTCTTCGGTTTCTTTTTCCTGAACTTCATCAGGATCGATGCCTAATTTATCCAGGACTTTCTCGGTAATATCATAGCGCTCATCGGCAAAGGCCAAACTGTTGCCATTGGCATGAAAGATTTGGGTGTAAGCTTCCTCTTGTATAACCAGCTGCATCGCCTTATTGATTTCCTCATAGAGAGGCTTGGTAAGTTCGTTTCTGCGCATCTGCATCATTACAGAAGCTCGCTGGCGAAAACCTTTAATATCATTCTCAAGACCGATTATCTCATTTTCCTTTTCGGCTCTTTCTTCTTCTGTTAAAGTATCCCGATCTTTCTGGTACACCTCAATTAGGCCTTCATATTCCTTGATGGTCTCCTGAAGGTCTTCCTGCATCTCGGTATTATAGTCTTGTAATCCAAGGTTTACCTCTTCCATTGCCGGCATCTGGGCAAGTATATAATCGGCATCAATAGTCCCGGTTTTAGTTTGGGCATTGGCTATATGAGCAACAAGTACAAAAGCAATTAATAAGGATATTTTTTTCATAATTGAATAAATTTTTGGCAAATATAACCGCACAGATGTTTTAATCACAGTTTTTATTTAATAAAAATGATAAAAAAGTAGCAAGCCAATCTTGTAGGACCTGTTTTAGACTGGGTGGATGAAAATCTTAAACAAAAAGGTTCAGAATTAAATAAGAGCGCTAATAATTTCCAAAACAAATAATCGTTTTTGGATTAGCTTGTAGAACCTAAAGGAATTCTTATTTTTGCTCTCATGTAAAAGGCAGAAGAATAGCTGTTTGTAATTGGTATATAAATTGCTGGCCTTAACCAAAAAAAATATTGAAAAGTATACACCGATTTTTAATAATTATACTGTTTGCCCTGGGGGTGACAGGCTGTAATCTATTTGAAGAAACCGACGAACGAAAGGTGGTGGTACGGGTTAATGATTCTTACCTTTACGAAGAAGATATTAATGCTCTTCTTAATGAAGATACCAGTCCCGAAGACAGTAGTCTGATCGTATCTACTTATATTACCCGCTGGGCTACCCAGCAATTAATAGTAGACCGTGCGCGGCTTAATCTTTCTGAAGAACAACAGAAGGAATTCAACGATCTGGTGGAGAATTACAGAAACGAACTCTATACCAATGCTTATACCGAAGCCCTGGCCAGAAAGAATATGGATACCAGCTTTACCGAGACAGAGCTTGAAACTTATTATGAAGAGAACAAGGAAAACTTTAGATTAAAGGAAGATCTGGTGAAATTAAGGTATATAAATCTTGACAAAAACCTTAATAACCTTAAGCAGATCAAGACGTGGTTTGAGCGGTTTAATGAAGAAGACAGGCAGGAACTCGATAAAATTGCGCTTCAGTTTAAGAACTATTCCTTTAATGATTCGGTTTGGGTGAAAACCAAATCGGTTTATGATAAAATAAAACCTTTAAGTATAGAAGATAGGTCAGACTTGCTTAAAACCTCTAATTTTCTTCAGCTTGAAGATTCTTTAGGCGTATATTTGATCTATGTTAACGATGTGTTGGAGAAGAATGAACAGGCGCCTATAGATTATGCCAGGCCCTCGATAAAACAGATTTTGCTCAATAAAAGAAAGCTGGATCTAACAAAAGAACTAGAAAAAGAAATTACAAAAGATGCAATTAAAAACAATCAATTTGAGATTTACGACTAAGCTGTGTGCATTCATTTTCGGATTATTTTTTAGTCTGAATACTTCTGCCCAGGAGATTATAGTAACCGACAGCACTGCAATTCAGCCAGAGGAGGAATTGGCAAAGAATACCGATACAGATGGCAAATTTAAGCGCAGGAAAGTTGATGGAATCGCCGCGGTAATTGGCGATTATATCGTCCTGGAAAGCGATGTGCAATTAATGTATAAAGATATGCAAAGCCAGGGTATGTCTACTGCAGGCATCACCGACTGTCAATTGGCAGGATCCCTTATGGAAAACAAGCTTTATGCTCACCACGCCATTCAGGATAGTATTATAATTATGGATGCCGAAATCAATAATTACATCGATCAGCAAATCGGTCAAATGGTAAATCAGGTGGGCTCTATTGAAAAGGTACTTGAATTTTATAACAAAGACACTGAGGAGGAGTTTCGCAGTGAGTTGTTCGAGCTTAACAAGGAAAGACAACTTGCCAGCCGTATGCAACAGAAAATCATTGAAAATGTAGAGATTACTCCCGAGGAGGTAAGAGAATATTTCGATAATATTCCTGAAGATGAACTTCCAATGTTTGGGGAAGAGGTAGAGCTTGCTCAAATCGTGATAAAGCCCGAAATTCCCGAATCGGAAAAAAATAAAGTTATCTCCCGTCTAAATGAATTCAAGGCCGATGTTGAAGATAACGATGCAAATTTTGGGACCAAGGCAATTTTGTATAGTCAGGATCCTGGGAGTGCCAGTAACGGTGGACAAATAAGTCTTTCCCGAAAAGATAATTTTGTACAGGAATTTAAGGATGTAGCTTTCAGCCTTCAGCAAGGAGAGGTGAGTGAACCTTTTGAAACCGAATTTGGATACCATATCATCCAGGTAGATCGTATTCGAGGTCAAACCGTAGACCTTCGCCATATTTTACTTATTCCAGATGTAAATAACCAGTCTGTGGAAGAAGCAAAAAATGAGATTGATAGTATTCGTAAGAGAGTAAAAGAGGGAGTTCTGGATTTTGCTGAAGCTGCCAAAGAATTTTCAGATGAAGAAGAAACCCGAAACGATGGCGGGCGCCTAATGAACCCCCAAACGGGCGATACCCGTTTCGAACTTTCTAAAGTAGATCCCAAACTTTACGACCAGATTGGAGATTTGCAGGAAGGGGAGTTATCCCTTAGATTAACCGAACAGGATCGCACCGGTCGCCCCACTTTTAAGTTGATAAAAGTGACTAAAAGAATTCCGGAGCATAAGGCCAATTATTCTACAGACTATATGAAAATTAAAGAGCTTGCCCTGCGTGACAAACAAATGGAAGCTATTGAGGAATGGCAGAAGTCGAAGATTGAAGAAACTTATGTGAAGATTAGTGGTGAATACCGCGATTGCGAGTACAGCAGTAACTGGCTAAAAAAATAAAAAAATGTCTGATGTTGCCCTGGTAGAGAAACTGGTTGAAAAAAACCGGCAATTAAAAAAAGAAATTGCCAGGATTATCGTAGGACAGGATAAAGTAATAGACCAAATTTTGCTCTCCGTTTTTTCCGGGGGGCATTCTTTGTTAATAGGGGTGCCGGGTCTTGCAAAGACCTTGATGGTTAACACCATAGCCAGGACACTGGGTCTTGATTTCAAGCGAATTCAGTTTACTCCAGATTTAATGCCAAGTGATATTCTTGGTGCCGAAATCCTGGATGAAAACCGCCACTTTAAATTCATCAAAGGGCCAATCTTTGCAAATATCATCCTGGCAGATGAGATAAACAGAACTCCGCCAAAAACACAGGCCGCTTTGCTTGAGGCTATGCAGGAGCGCGCTGTAACCGTGGCGGGGCATCATTATAAATTGGCAAAACCATATTTTGTTCTTGCTACTCAAAACCCCATAGAACAGGAAGGAACCTATCCTTTGCCGGAGGCACAATTAGACCGGTTTATGTTTGCTATCAATCTGGATTATCCCAGCTTTGAAGAAGAAGTAAATGTGGTAAAAAACACTACTTCTGATGATGAAGTTGAGGTTGAAGCCTTGTTCAATGCTGAAGAAATTATTCAGATACAACATCTTATAAGAAGAATTCCGGTAGCCGATAATGTTGTGGAATATGCGGTGAGGTTAGTTGGGAAGACCAGGCCAATAGCTGACGGGTCCCCGGAGCTGGTAAAAAACTATCTTGACTGGGGGGCAGGACCCAGAGCTTCGCAAAACCTTATACTTGCAGCTAAAGCAAATGCCGCGGTAAGCGGGAAGTTCTCCCCTGACATCGAGGACGTACAAAAAGTAGCTGTTGGCATCTTGCGCCATCGAATTATAAAAAACTACAAGGCCGAAGCCGAAGGCATTTCCGAAGAAAAAATAATTACCGAATTATTTTAGATAGATTTCTTTTCAAGGGATTTATTATAATTGTCAATATCGTAATTTCTTACTATTAATTTTAATATCCGATAATTTTAACCTGTATAATTTGAAGATAATTGAATTATTTTCAAGTAATTTTGATATTAGGTTCTAATTTTTAAAATCCGCCTGAATTCCGTAAATTTGCGAGACTTTTTAGAACTAAAAACAAACAGATATGGCATACGATATTGATATGATCAAGAAGGTTTATAGCCAAATGCCCGAGCGGGTGAATAAAGCGCGCGAGGTGGTTGGAAAACCTTTAACCCTTTCAGAAAAAATTCTTTATTCTCACTTGTGGGATGGCGAAGTAAAAGAGGCTTACCAAAGAGGAAAAGATTATGTAGATTTTGCTCCCGATAGGATTGCCTGTCAGGATGCCACTGCTCAAATGGCTTTACTTCAATTCATGCAAGCCGGAAAAAAGGAAGTTGCAGTTCCAACAACTGTACATTGTGATCACCTTATCCAGGCCAAAATGGGCGCTGCAATAGACTTGCAGGCTGCCAATAAATCAAGTAGTGAAGTTTTCGATTTTCTGGAATCGGTTTCTAATAAATACGGAATTGGTTTCTGGAAGCCTGGAGCCGGGATTATTCACCAGGTTGTGCTTGAAAACTACGCTTTCCCTGGAGGAATGATGATAGGTACCGATTCTCACACCGTAAATGCCGGTGGTCTTGGAATGGTCGCTATTGGAGTTGGTGGTGCAGATGCCGTAGATGTTATGGCCGGAATGGCCTGGGAACTGAAATTCCCTAAACTTATTGGAGTGAAGCTAACCGGAAAACTTTCCGGGTGGACTGCGCCTAAAGATGTGATCTTAAAAGTAGCCGGAATTCTTACCGTAAAAGGGGGAACCGGAGCTATTATAGAATATTTTGGAGAAGGAGCCCGCTCTATGTCGGCTACCGGAAAAGGTACTATTTGTAATATGGGGGCCGAAGTAGGAGCTACCACTTCAACTTTTGGTTACGACGATTCTATGGAACGTTACCTTAGAGCTACCAACCGCGCTGATGTTGCCGATGCTGCCAACCAGGTAAGAGAGCATTTAACAGGAGATGACGAAGTATACGCCAATCCAGAGCAATATTTTGATGAGCTTATCGAAATCAACCTTTCAGAATTAAAGCCTCATCTTAACGGACCTTTTACTCCAGATCTTGCTACTCCAATTTCAGAAATGGGGGCTAAAGCCAAAGAAAACGATTGGCCAATCAATGTAGACTGGGGACTTATAGGTTCCTGTACGAACTCTTCTTACGAAGATCTTACCCGTGCAGCTTCAATTGCCAAGCAGGCTGTAGATAAGAAGATCAAGGCTAAATCAGATTTCGGTATTAACCCAGGTTCAGAGCAAATTAGATTTACTGCCGAGCGTGACGGATTGCTACAGATCTTTGAAGATTTGGATGCGACCATCTTTACCAATGCTTGTGGACCTTGTATTGGTCAGTGGGACCGAAGCGACCGAAAAGGAGAAGAGAAGAACACCATTGTTCATTCCTTTAACCGTAACTTTTCTAAACGTGCTGATGGTAATCCTAATACTCACGCTTTTGTTGGTTCTCCAGAAATGGTTGCCGCTATTGCTATATCAGGTCGTCTTGATTTCGATCCAACCCGCGATAAGCTTATCAACGAAGATGGGGAGGAAGTAATGCTGGACGAACCAAAAGGAATAGAATTGCCAACAAAAGGTTTCGCTGTTGAAGACGCAGGTTATGTTCCACCTAAAGAAGACGGAAGTTCTGTTGAAGTGAAAGTGGCTGAAGATAGTGAGCGTTTAGAATTATTGACTCCTTTTGAGCCCTGGGATAGTAAAAACCTTACCGGTGCCAAACTACTTATAAAAGCATTTGGAAAATGTACTACCGACCATATTTCTATGGCTGGGCCCTGGTTGCGTTACCGTGGTCACCTTGATAATATTTCCAATAATATGCTTATTGGAGCCATCAATGCATTTAATAAGAAAACCAATTTTGTTAAAAATCAACTAACCGGTGAGTATGACGGTGTGCCAAGTGTACAGCGTGAATACAAAAAGGCTGGAGTTCCTACTGTTGTGGTAGGGGATCATAACTATGGAGAAGGTTCTTCCAGGGAGCATGCGGCTATGGAGCCACGTCACCTTGGAGTGAAAGTCGTACTGGTTAAATCTTTTGCCCGTATTCACGAGACAAACCTTAAAAAGCAAGGTATGCTTGGGCTAACCTTTGACAATGAAAGCGATTATGATCTTATCCAGGAAGACGATACCTTTAACTTTATAGATTTGGAAGATTTTGCACCAAACAAGCAAATCACTATAGAAGTGGTTCACGCCGATGGTAGCAAGGATACCATAAAAGCTAATCATACTTATAACAAGTCTCAAATAGAATGGTATAAGCATGGTTCGGCGTTAAACCTGATCAAAAAGCAGAATGCTGCTTAAACATCCCAGGTTTATTAAAAATGATAAAATCCCGCCATACCATAGGCGGGATTTTTTTTATCAAAAATTGGTTTGTTAAGTTTACCTTTGTCTCTCGTCTAAACCTGAAATTTGTTTTATGAAGTTTTTTAAAAATCAATGGTCCAATATTATTTTCATAGTATTGATTCTAATTCTCATAATTCCCCAAACCAGAAAACCCATTCAAATATTCGTAAATAAGATCTTTTCTTTCAGTCCTTCGGTTACCGATGAGGAAGATCGCGAAAAACTAGCCGATTATAATTGGATCCTGGAAAACAGCGAGAGAGAACGGGTTAATTTTTCAGATTCTGAAGGCGAAGTGGTAATTGTTAATTACTGGGCAACCTGGTGTCCGCCCTGTATCGCCGAGATGCCCAGCTTCCAGGCTTTATATGAAGATTATAAGAATAAGGTAGATTTCTACTTTGTTTCGGGGGAAGAACACAATACCACTCAAAAGTTTCTAAATTCAAAAAATTATACTATTCCCAGTTACCGGATGCTTTCGGAAGACCCTAAACCTATGGATGGTTATTCCCTCCCTACTACTTATCTCATCAATAAAAATGGGGAAATTATTATTAGAAAAATTGGTGCGGCCGACTGGAATAGTCAGAAATTGAGAAATACCCTGGACGAACTATTAGCCGAATAAAGCTTTTAAAAGTTTTTTCTGAAAAAGGATTTGATGAATTCAAAGCTGTAAAGCGACATCATGATTTTTAAATCTTCCGAAAAAGTGGTCTCTTCATCCAGAAAGCTGAAGATCTCTTCGGGGGTATTCTTTGTGTAGAATTTCGTGAAGATCTCTTCTCCTTTTTCATTGTTTTTGGCTAGTACATCTAGAAAAATCCCATCGTAATTTTTAAATTTTTTGTTGATGAGGCCTTCCCCGGGTGGTTTTCCGCTTTTGAGATTTTCAACAATTTTGCTAACTCTCTTTTGTGTGTTTATGAAGGAATAGCCGGTTGAAGCTTTTACCCAACCCCCGCCGGTTCCTATCTTCGTGATATTGGAAATATTGCCTTTTTCAAAAGGAAAGTCTGTCATGGGGATGATGCCTGTTTCAGTATTTTTTATACTGTAATCCTTTAGCTTAAGAATCTCTTCAAGGTAACGCTTAAGCATTTTATCATAGACCGCATCTTCGGTTAGAAACGGGGTAAAGAAAGTGAACTCTACAAGGGCTCTCGTTTTTGTAACCGGTAAAACATAAGTAAAAGCCGTAGCATCTTTATATTTCAGGCGATAATCCATCATCGTAAATTCTTCAGGAGAAAAAACGGGTACCGGAGTTTCAATTTCCCAGCCCTTAAAATGCTGATAGATTAAGGTGTGTTTTCCTTCTTCCAGATATTCAGGATCCACACGACTGTCGAAGAAATGGGTTGCGGTATAATTATTAAACTTCCCTGAAGCCTCCCGGGTAACGGGATCTATTTCTGAAATTTCATCCCGAATCAATTTTATGTCGTTTGATGCTTCCAGCTCCTGAAGGGTCTCCCTGTAAAAATCTTCAGCCTTTATCATTTTATACTGATAGGGCTCCAGCTCCAACTTTTTATTTAACTCCGAAGTGATAAACCGACCATTATTCCAGGTTTTAGAAACCAGCTTTTCCCATTGACCTTTGCCTTTTTCCCAAAAACACCAGGTCTTGGATGGGGCTTTAAAATCTGGATCTATTACCGCAATCTGTTTTCCTTTAAAAAAAATATCCCGGCTAAGTTGCCGGGCAAGCTGCAATCCTGCGAGTCCACCTCCTACAATTACATAAAAATATTTAGGTACCTGCATAGCAATGTAACGACAGAATTTAGAAGTTATTTTTTAAAATATTTGAAAGGCACCCACAGCATCCCAAAACATTCTCCATCCTCTTTGCCCAGGTGCTTATGATGCATTTTATGAGCTCTCCTTATACCTTTGGCAAATCTATTGTTCGCATTCCTAAATATTTTGAATCGCTGATGAATAAAAATATCATGAACGGTAAAATATGTGATGCCGTAGGCCAGAATGCCAAGACCTATTGGTAAGCCAAACCATACTCCTTCATATCTCCACAGCAGGAAAAAACCTATGCTTACCAGGGCATAAAAAATAAAAAAGAGATCGTTGCGCTCCCACCAGTGGCTGTGATCTTTATGATGGTGATCTTTATGCAAAGACCATAGAACACCATGCATAATATATTTATGAGTGAACCAGGCCATCCCTTCCATAATGATGAAAGTGCCCAGAAAAACTGCTATCCAGAGTAAAATGCTCATTTAAAGTATATTTAATCTATACGAAATATACGATTTTGCCAGCAATCCTACCTTCTGATAATCAGAAACTCTTATTCGACGGTTTTTTATTTCCATAGGCGGAGTTTTTTTGAGTTTATGAAGTAACTTCTTATAGTAGATAAATGCTGTGTATACCCCAAATTTAGCTTCTACAGGTAATTTTGCTATTCCCTCAAACCCGTGTCTAAAATCACTGTCTATTTCATCTATTATTTGTTTTTTTCCCGCTTCATCCAGCTGTGCCAGATTGGTGTGAGGGAAATAACTTCGACTTAGGTCTTCGTAATCGGCTTTTAGGTCCCTAAGAAAATTAACCTTTTGAAAGGCAGAGCCAAGGCTCATTGCCGAGTCTTTTAAAGCTTCGAATTTTTGAGGATCGCCTTTTACGAAAACTTTCAGACACATAAGGCCTACAACATCTGCACTCCCGTAAATGTATTCTTTGTAATCTTCAAAACTTTCATATTCGGTTTTGTACAGGTCCTGCCGCATACTTTTCATAAAGGCATTGTAATGGGAAGCCTCAATATTGTATTTGTGCACCGTTTCCTGAAAAGCGTTAAGAATAGGGTTCAGGCTTATTTTGTGTTCAATGGCCAGGTGCAGGTCTCGTTCAAAATCATCAAAAAGTTGTACTTTATTATAATCGTGAAAACTATCTACGATCTCATCTGCCAACCGCACAAAACCATAAATGTTGTAAACATCCTGTCTTATAGAAGGTGCGAGCATTCGGGTAGCCGTAGAAAAGGAAGTACTGTAGGCATGAGTCACGCTCCTGCTACATGTGTGAGAAAGGGTGTCGAAGATTGTTTTCATAGCTATTTATTTGAATTTTGAATAAGGCCGGCCGCAAGTTTTCCTGAAATTAGCGAAGGAGGTACTCCCGGGCCGGGAACGGTCAGTTGTCCCGTAAAAAACAGGTTATGAACCTTTTTACTTTTTAGTTTTGGTCTTAGAAAAGCGGTTTGGAAAAGTGTATTGGCCAGCCCGTAGGCATTTCCTTTATACGAATTGTATTCTTTTTTAAAGTCTAATACACAAAAAGATTCCCGAAAAAGAATATGATCAATTACTTTTTGTTGTGTTATGTTTTCAAACCGGGTAATTATCTTTTGGAAATATTTTTCTCTTATTTCTTCGGAATCCTCCAAATCTGGGGCAAGTGGAATTAAGAATATTCCTGCCTCTTTGTCTTGTGGTGCCGTTGATGCATCGGTTACAGAAGGAAAACTCGCGTAAAAAAGAGGGTCTTCGGGCCATTTAGCTTCATCGTAAATAGCTCGGGCATGATCTTCAAAATCGGTATCAAAAAAAAGGCTATGGTGGGTAATGTTTTCCAGTTTTTTATTAAATCCTACATAGAAAAGTAAGGAGGAGGGAGCGAAGGTTTTCTTCTCCCAGAAAGATTCGGGATATTGCCTGTTATCTTTTGGTAAAAGCCTTTCGGTATGGTGATAATCGGCACCACTTAAAACGTAATCGCTTTTGATGCGTTTCCCGTTTACCAGAATTCCTGTGGCGGTATGGTTTTTTACAAAGATCTTTTCTGCAGGGGCACTGGTGTGTATTTTTACCCCTAAAGAAAGGGCGAGCTGCTCCATTCCTTCAATTACCTTAAACATTCCCCCTTTTGGATGCCAGGTGCCCAGGCCAAAATCGGCGTAATTCATAAAACTATAAAATGCCGGCGTATTACTGGCCTTAGCCCCAAGAAATAGTACCGGAAATTCCAGGATCTGAATTAATTTAGGATTTTTAAATTCATTTCTGACTTCTTTTGAGATCGTGCTGAAAAAACTCCCGAGTTTTTTTGCGGTGGCTGATGTCACTAGTTCCAGGGGGGAAAGCCCCGGGCGATACACTAGCTCTTTAATGGCAATATTATAATTATCAAGAGCTTCAGCTATGAATTTCTGCAACTTTTTTGCGCTTCCAGGCTCTTCAGTTTCAAAGGCCTTATAGATTTTTTCAAGACTGTCTTCAATGGTAATGCTTTCCTCTTTTCCGAAGAAAACTTTGTATGCCGGATTTAATTTTTCCAGCTCGTAAAAATCTGAAGGAGTTTTTCCGAAATCGCCAAAAAAACGCTCAAAAACATCGGGCATCCAATACCAGGTTGGGCCGATATCAAAAGTAAAACCTTCCTTTTTTAATTGCCTGGCGCGGCCGCCAATGCTTTTATTTTTTTCAAAAATATCCACAACATAGCCATCCCGTGCCAAATAGCAGGCTGCGGCAAGGGAGGCAAAGCCCGAACCAATTATTGAAACTGTTTTTCTCATAGACTCAGTAGAAACTGGTTTAGGTTATCAAATTTTTGGACAAATGGGGGGAGGTTTTGGGCATCCAGATCTTTTAATTTCTGCCCGAATAACAGAAGTTCATAATTCTTTTTCTTGCAAATCTGTTTTTCAAATTCCTTTATAAATGTGCTAACCTCTATAGGCGAAGTAGTAAAATAGCTCAAAAAACAAATGTCCTCATGGCGTTCCATGAGATAGCCCAGGTCTGATAACGGAAGGCTTGGGCCCAGATAGATTGCATTTCTATGATGGTAGATCAATTCATAGTATAGATATATGATCCCAATGTCATGAATTTCATTTTCAGGAAGGAAGAGGACATAGAGTTTTTCACTGTTTGGTTTATTGGTCTTCTTAATCTCGGCAAGATGGAGATAGATCTTTTGTTTAATAAGATCTACGATAAAGTGTTCGTGTATAGGTTTTATTGTGTCGGTTTGCCACAACACCCCTATATTTCCCAGAAATGGAAGAAAAACCAGATGAAATACCTCTCTGAAACTTTTATCCTTTCTCAGGCTTTCATAAGTGGTATTAAAAAGTTCTTCATCAAAATTTATCATTGAAAGTTTTAGCGCATTTAGCGCTCTGTTCTCGGTGCTGGCCTTTGCATTTATGTTTTTAACCATCTTATTGATTTCCTCCTCATTTAATTTAGAAATACGGGAAATCTTGTACCCATGTTCGTTGAGAAAAGAAATATTCAGAAGCTTCTGAAGGTTAGAACTATCATAAGTTCTTATATTAGTAGCTGTACGATTAGGATTGAGAATATTATATCTTTTTTCCCAAATTCTTATCGTATGAGCCTTGATTCCAGTTAAATTCTCAAGGTCTTTTATGCTAAAGTTCTGTTTGATTAATTCCATAGTATTTTAAAGATAGACAAATCTACAGAATAATAGAATTTAAATGGATTATCAAAATGTTAAATTGTTTAATTTAGTAGTTAATTTATTAAACAAAAAATATTCGGAATATGACCAAAATTAAATCCAGTCGGGTACTAATAACCGGTGGGGCCTCAGGAATAGGTAGATTAATGGGGAAAAAAGTGCTGGAAAAAGGAGGGGAATTAATCATCTGGGATCTTAATGGGAAAAAACTCAAAGAAACACAGGACCAGCTGAAAGCCTGTGGCGAAGTCCATGCCTTCGAAATTGATATAACCAAACAGCAGGATGTAAAAGAACTTGCGGCTAAAATAAAGGCTGAAATAGGTCCTGTTGATATTTTGATTAATAATGCAGGAATTGTTTATGGAGGTAATTTTCATGAATCTACTCCTGATGCAATCAATAAAACCATGGCTGTTAATGCCCTGGCCCCAATGCATCTAACCCAGGAGTTTTTACCTGGTATGATTTCCCGAAAGTTTGGGCATATTTGTAATATTGCGTCTTCAGCAGGGTTGGTTTCTAATCCAAAAATGGCCATTTATGCCGGAAGTAAATGGGCCTGTACCGGGTGGTCTGATAGTTTAAGATTGGAAATGAAAGCTCTTAAAGCCGGAGTGCACGTCACCACAGTAACTCCCTATTATATTAACACGGGAATGTTTGACGGGGTGAAGTCTTTTATTCCCATTCTAAAGGAAGAAAAGGTAGCTTCAAAAGTTATTAAGGCAATTGAAAACAACCGGATTTTCTTAAGCATGCCCTGGAGCATGCGCTTTGTGAGATTTTCTCAGGGACTGTTTCCTATTTGGTTCTATGACTGGTTTGTAGGAAAGGTACTGGGGGTTTACAAGACTATGGATGAATTTAAAGGTAGAAACAATAATTAAAATGGAAGAAACATCCCTAATTAATATTGAGGCGATTTTCAAAAGTCAGAAGGAATTTTTTGGAACTCAGCATACCAAAGAAGTATCCTTTAGAATCGAACAACTCAAGATCCTTAAACAGGCTGTCTTAAAGTATGAAGATCGCATATATGAAGCCCTGTTTATGGACCTTCATAAAAGTAAGGAAGAAGCATTTTTAACCGAGGTAAGTATTGTTTTACAGGAAATAGATTATCATCTTAAAAAACTTAAAAGCTGGGCCAAACCAAAAAAAGTATCATCTCCTCTGGTGATTTTACCTTCCAGTTCAAAGATTCATTATGAGCCTTTAGGAATAGGACTTATTATCTCTCCCTGGAATTACCCCTTTCAACTAAGTCTCAACCCGCTGGTTGGTGCGATCTCTTCCGGATGCTGCGCGATTTTAAAACCTTCACCCGATTCTGAAAATACTTCCAGGGTCCTGCAAGAAATGGTCGGAGAGTTTTTTCCTTCAAAATATATAAGTTTGGTGCAGGGAGGAAAAGAAACCAATCAGGCGCTTTTTGAATTTCCGTTTGATGTTATTTTCTTCACAGGCAGTTCCAGGGTTGGGAAAATAGTGATGAAAGCTGCCGCAGAGCATTTGAGTAAAGTTGTACTTGAGCTCGGTGGAAAAAGTCCCTGTATTGTAGATAAGGAGGCTAATCTTGATCTTGCCGCAAAGCGCATTGCCTGGGGGAAAACAATTAATGCGGGCCAAACCTGTATCGCTCCCGATTATCTTTTAGTTCATAGCTCTGTTAAAGAGGAATTACTGAAAAAGATTATGGAAGCCTATAAGGAGATGTATGGAGAAAAATTAAAGGAAAGCGACCACTACGCGAGAATAATAAATAAAAATGCCTTTGAAAGGCTTACCGCGTATTTAGATACGAAAGATGTTTATCCCAGGAAAGAAGTGGATTCGAAGACCCGATTCATTGCTCCCGTCATTCTGGACAATGTAACCGCTGAAGATGAAATAATGCAGGAAGAGATTTTTGGACCAATCCTTCCGGTAATGGAATTTGGAGAAATTTCTAAAGCCATGGCATACATAAATGCAAACCGGAAACCTCTTGCGCTATATTATTTTGGAGATAAAAGTAAAGCCGGGGAGGTTCTTCAAAAAACAAGTTCGGGAGGTGCCTGTATAAATGATACCCTGTTACATATAGCTAACCATAAAATGCCATTTGGGGGAGTAGGCCATAGCGGAATGGGGAATTATCATGGGCATAAAAGTTTCCTGGCTTTTAGTCATGAAAGAGCAGTAGTGAGTTCATCAACAAAGATAGACCTACCATTAAAATATCCGCCTTACCGGTTTTTTGGAATGATAAAGAAAATACTGGGGTAAATAAAGAAGTGAAAAGTGTGCCCGGAGCGGGAGTCGAACCCGCACGCCCTAATGGACACATGGCCCTCAACCATGCCTGTCTACCAGTTCCAGCACCCGGGCAAAAGCAGGATTCGAAAATCTGACTTTTATTTGGGTCTCAGTAAGTTGAATTCCGAAGGGATTCTGAACTTAATAAGTGATTTGAGATGTCACTTAATAATATGATCTGGCTGGGGCTTCCTTCGACTTTGCCTATCGGCATCGCTCAGGATAAACTTCTCGCCCAAAAAGATCAGAACTTCAAGTTGTGATCTGGCTGGGGCTCGAACCCAGGACCCTCTCCTTAAAAGGGAGATGCTCTACCAACTGAGCTACCAGATCTTGTTTTAATTAAAAAAGGAACTTCAATTTGTGATCTGGCTGGGGCTTCCTTCGACTTTGCCTATCGGCATCGCTCAGGATAAACTTCTCGCCCAAAAAGATCAGAACTACAATTTGTGATCTGGCTGGGGCTCGAACCCAGGACCCTCTCCTTAAAAGGGAGATGCTCTACCAACTGAGCTACCAGATCATTTGTGGCATACGTCGTTTTGCGAATGCGGGTGCAAATATACACTCATTAATTTATTTTTCAAGGCTAAAATCATATAAATTTGCATTTGTTTTCAATTCATCTAAAAACGAGTAAATTATACTATGAAAATATTTCTTGCCGGATATATGGGTTCCGGAAAATCCCTGTTAGGAAAGCAACTTGCTAAACGGTTAAACCACGATTTTCTTGATCTTGATGATCAAATCGAAACTATAGAAGGAAAAACCATAGCCGATATATTTAACGAAAAAGGAGAGCTTTATTTTCGTAAACTGGAAACCAAGGTGTTAAAAGATGTGCTGGAAGACCCATCAGACCTGGTTGTTTCTCTGGGTGGTGGTACTCCTTGTTACGGGAAGAATTTGGAACTCATCAAAGAAACCCCCAATACAAAAACCATTTACTTAAAAGCTTCAGTAGAGGAGCTTACCCGCAGGTTGTTTCCGGAGAAAATTCACAGGCCGGTTATAAGCCATTTGGAAACAAAAGAGGCCCTCGAGGAATTTATTAGAAAACATATGTTCGAAAGAGGTTACTATTACCATCAATCAGATATTGTAGTAAATGTAGATAATTCCGAACCAGAAGAAATTTTGAATTTATTAATAGAGAAATTAAAATAGCTCTGCTTTGTTCTTCCCTTTCTCGAAACTCAATTTTACCGTTTCGTGAATTGAAGTTGAAAGTGAAATTCCTTTAAAATCGGCTTTTACCGGGTATTTTTTGTGATTTCTGTCAACAAGTACAGCTGTCTTGAATTGTTTTAAAGGAACCTCGAGAAAATGCTTAACCCCGTAAATTAAAGTGGTTCCTGAATTTAGGACATCATCGGCCAGAATCACCGATTTGTCCTGATATTCAGATTTCTCCAGGGAGGTTGTTATCTTGCCCAGTGGATTTTTCTTATCAATCTTTACCTCGCAAAGGATTATCTTTAACGGGGAGATCTCCTCCAGCCACTTTTTTAGGCGTTGAGTAAATTCATAGCCGTTTTTGGAAATCCCGGCTAATACGATCTCTTTTTCTTCCAGGTTGGTTTCATATATCTGGTAGGCAATGCGCTTTATTTTATGCTGAATTTGTTCGTGGTTTAAGATCAATACACCTGCTTTCATCTGTATAAAAATTTATAATCTATTGGTTTTGTTGCTATCGTCCCGATAATTAAGATAATTAAGCGGAGGCGTTTTTTTAAATGCCCCGTATGGACTTTTATAATTTTATGAATATGAAAAAGAGCTCATTAGCCTGTCGGGGTTTTATAGAATTATAACACGGTTCCAGGATATCTATTCTAAAGTACTCGCTAAAATACGTTAAATATTCATTTTTACTACCACCAAAGGGAGGTCCGTTTTCAGTGAACTCAAAGTTAAAAAGAACTCCCGATATTTTTCCTGTTGGCGTTAGCAGGTTAAAGCACTTTTTAGCATAGGCAGGTCTTTTTTTCCGGGGCAGCGCACAAAAGAAGGTCTGTTCCAGGATAAGATCGAACTGGTCTTCGATCTCAAAAAAATCGGTATGCAGGATTTGCTTCCGGGGAAAACCGGGACAGCGTTTTGAAAGATTTTCAAGCGGTTTTTTAACAAGATCGGCCACAAAAACATTCCTGAATCCTTGCTGAAAAAGGTATTCGGCTTCCCAGGAGTTACCAGCGCCGGGAATTAGAATTTTCAGGTCCTTGTTAGTGAGCTGGTCAATATAAGCCTTTAAGGGTCTTGATATTTCACCAATATCCCAGCCTGTTTGGTTTTCCTCATAACGCTGCGACCAGAATTCTGAAGAAAAATTATTTTTCTTTGTCATCGGGGTTGGGATCTGTATTTTCAAACCATTCGTCTATATCCCGGCGATCTTTTTTAGTTGGCCTACCCGTGCCTTTTTTGCGATAATAGTCTTTGGAATACTTCAGTAGTTCCAGTTTTTCGAATGCCTCTTTTGGGGTTAGATCGTTAATATATAAATTCACCAGTTTAGCACCAACCCGGCTTGGGGGAATATCCAGAACCTCAATCTGATAATCGATCTGGTTTTTGCGTACGCTAATCTTATCGGTAGGAAAGACCTCCCTGGAAGCCTTTACATTGCTGCCTTCCATTTTTATTTTTCCCTGTTTACAGGCATGCGTAGCAAGGCTGCGGGTTTTAAAATATCTTACACACCATAAAAACTTATCAATCCTCATAAAACTGGGGTTTAATCCTTAAGCAAAAATACAAGAATATTGTATCTTGCGCCCCAAAATAGAATAATGATGAGATTGAAATATTTATTTTTAACGGGTATTGTTTTTAGCATGGCCCTGGCTTCCTGTAGTGATGATGACGACGTTGTGGAAGAAGTACCTGAAAGAGATAAGGGAGAGCAGGCCCTTGAAGATGATCAGGCCTTAAAAGCATACCTGGAGACCCACTTTTACAATTATGAAGATTTTGAAAGTCCCGCTGAAGATTTTGATTATGTAGTACGCTTTGATACTATTGCGGGAGATAATGCCGATAAAACCCCTATAATAGAATCTGAAAATCTAATTCAAAAAACCTATAATCAGGATGATGTAGCTTATAATATATACGTTCTTAAAGTGAGAGAAGGAGTAGGGGAGCAACCAACTTTTGCAGATTCGACCCTGGTTACATACCGCGGTGAATTGCTTGACCGTTCTACTTTCGATAATGCAAAAACTCCGGTTTGGTTTGACCAGGTTTCACTAATTGCTGGTTTTACCCAGGGAGTGATCGAGTTTAAGGGAGCTTCAGGATATTCTGTAAATGCCGATAATACCGTTAGTTTTAATAACGATTATGGAGTTGGCGCAGTGTTTATGCCTTCTGGGTTGGGGTACTTTTCTAATTCACAACCCAAGATTCCTGCATACAGTCCGCTTATTTTTAGCATTAATCTTCTGCAGGTGAATGAGGCCGATCATGATGCTGATGGTATTCCAAGCTGGATGGAAGATCTTGATAATGATGGAGATCTTGCAAATGATAATTCAGATGAAGACGAAACTCCCAATTTCGCCGATAGCGATGATGACGGCGATGGTACTCCCACCAGGGATGAAATTGTAATTAACGAGGATGGAAGCATTGAATTTCCCGACACGAACAATAATGGAACTCCAGATTACCTGGATCCCGATACCTTTTAAAGGAAAAAACATAAAAATAAAAATGCCCGGAAAAATTTCCGGGCATTTTTGATTTAAGCGAACTGCTGAATTATAATTTATAAGATAGACTTAAGGCCCATTGCGAGGGGCGGGAATCTATACTGAAATTTTCTGAAGCCGTTTCACTAAAAGCCGTATTTTCTTTAAATGCGCCTTCATAACGAATGTCAAAGCCTAGACGCCCTAAATTAAGACCTGCCCCCAGCTGGTAACCGATGGTGATTTGATCTTCTGGCTCGCCAATCTGTAGGCTTGTGTCTTCCAATTCGTTGTTAACAATATACTGAAAAGAAGGTCCGGCCTTTATATTAAGAGGTCCCAGAACATTGAGTCCCACCAATACCGGTGCATCGATCTTGTTTATTTTATAATCAAAGGTTTCATATTCGGTATTCAAGCTGGTATATAAGAGTTCGGGTTGAAGAAATATTCCGGCGAATTCAAAATTTCCGAAGAATCCTAAATGATAACCCGATTTGCTTTTCCCCTCAATAGTGGTTGCATCTTCAAATCCTGCTTCTGCATTTTCGTAATCTCCGGCGGCTCCATAGTTGATCCCTCCTTTAATTCCAAAATTGGCTTCCTGCGCCATTAAACCTGTACCGGTTAGAAACACAGCGATAATTATTAGCTTTTTCATATTATTTTAATTTTAAGTTAGGGCTTCAATAACGCATAAACGATGCCGTTTATTCTGAAGCAATAAAAAAAGCCTTTCAGAAATTCTACTGAAAGGCTCTTAAAATACTGTTTTACAAAAGTTTATTTTCTACTTAAAACTTTTTCTGTTGCCTTAATAATAGCTTCAGCATTAAGTCCGTATTTGTCCATTAATTGTTCTGGCGTGCCACTTTCCCCAAAAGTATCCTGGGTGGCCACGAATTCCTGTGGTGCAGGATTATTTTCAGCTAAGGTGCGTGCTACGCTTTCTCCAAGTCCGCCAAGGAAGTTATGCTCTTCTGCAGTAACCACGCATCCGGTTTTCTTAACCGATTTTATGATCGTCTCTTCATCCAGCGGTTTGATAGTGTGTATGTTTATCACTTCAGCGCTTATCCCTTTTTCTGAAAGTTTTTCTGCTGCCTGAATCGCTTCCCAAACCAAGTGTCCGGTTGCGATTATGGTAACATCGTTACCTTCATATAAATTTACGGCTTTTCCAATCTCAAAATTTTGATCTTCAGGAGTGAAATTTGCTACTTTTGGTCTTCCAAATCTAAGGTAAACCGGGCCCTCATGTTCTGCTATAGCCAGGGTGGCTGCTTTGGTTTGATTATAATCACAGGTGTTGATTACCGTCATCCCGGGTAGCATTTTCATTAACCCGATATCTTCAAGGATTTGGTGAGTGGCACCATCTTCCCCAAGAGTTACTCCCGAGTGACTGGCACAAATCTTTACATTTTTACCTGAATAGGCCACACTCTGCCTGATCTGGTCGTAAACCCTTCCGGTAGCAAAATTGGCGAAGGTACCGGCAAAAGGTATTTTTCCCCCAATGGTTAATCCAGCGGCAATACCAATCATATTGGCTTCAGCAATTCCAACCTGGAAAAAACGTTCTGGGTTTTCGTCTATGAAATCCTGCATTTTAAGTGAACCTACAAGGTCGGCACAAAGGGCTACAACATTTGGATTCTTCCTGCCCAGTTCGGTAAGTCCATCACCAAAACCTGAACGGGTGTCTTTTTTTCCTGTATCTGTATATTTTTTCATTCTAATTGTCTTTGTTATTTCCGTCCCGCAAAAAGGCGGGATAAACTGCGGCGGAAATCTATTTTTATTTGACTACCTTAATAGGGCTTTTAATAATCTCCTAAAGTTTCAGGATTTTGAGCAAGAGCTTTTTCAAGCTGCTCATCATTTGGTGCTTTTCCGTGCCATGCGTGGGTGTGCATCATAAAATCTACCCCGTTGCCCATCACAGTGGTCATTAAGATACAAACCGGCTTTCCTTTTCCGGTATGTGTTTTGGCTTCTTTCAGGCCGTCAATAACCTGTTCAATATCATTTCCGTCTTCAATTTCAATAACATCCCACCCAAAAGCTTCAAACTTCTTTTTGAGATTACCCATTGGGAGTACGGTTTCAGTGCTTCCGTCAATTTGTTGCCCGTTAAGATCTACTGTAGCTATAAGGTTATCAATCTTATTGGCCGCAGCATACATAATCGCTTCCCAGTTTTGGCCTTCCTGGAGTTCACCATCACCATGTAGGGAAAAAATAAGGTGTTTGTCCTTATTTAATTTTTTGGCTTCCGCAGCACCAATCGCTACAGACATCCCCTGGCCAAGTGAGCCTGAAGCTATGCGTATGCCGGGCAGACCTTCATGTGTGGTTGGGTGACCCTGCAAACGCGAGTTAATAAGTCTGAAAGTGTTAAGTTCATCTACCGGAAAATATCCGGTGCGGGCAAGTACACTATAAAATACCGGGGAAATATGGCCGTTGGAAAGAAAGAATAAATCTTCGTCCTTACCATTCATATCAAAATCGGTATTTTGGTGCATTACCTCCTTGTAAAGTGCTGTGAAAAATTCGGTACAGCCTAAAGACCCTCCGGGATGCCCCGAATTAACCTTGTGTACCTGTCTTAAAATATCTCTGCGCACTTGCGTGGCAAAGTCTTTTAATTCCTGAATGTCTGACATTATAGTATTGTGTTGTTTAAATAATGGCCACAAAAATAGGCTTTTAAATAGCTTTGACAAAGCCCCGAATGCCCAGTTATTAACTTTGAGACTCAAGTAACTAACAATTTAGCTTTTTAAGCGGCTTCAATTTGATTTTTAGTTGAGTATCTTTGCAGCGATTTAATTAAGACTATGAAATTTGATTTATTGACTACCGATGCCGGTAGTAAAGCCCGTGCCGGAACCATCACCACCGATCACGGCAAAATTGAAACGCCTATTTTTATGCCTGTTGGGACAGTAGCTTCAGTAAAAGGAGTGCACCAACGAGAGCTAAAGGAGGATATTAATCCTGATATAATTTTGGGCAATACCTATCATCTTTATTTAAGACCTCAAACCGAAATTTTAAAGAAAGCCGGCGGTCTACATAAGTTTATGAATTGGGATCGCAACATCCTTACCGATAGTGGTGGTTACCAGGTTTATTCTCTGTCTGCCAGGAGAAAAATTAAAGAAGAAGGCGTGAAATTTAAATCCCATATCGATGGGTCATTTCATACTTTTACTCCTGAAAATGTAATGGAAATTCAGCGTGCCATTGGAGCCGATATTATTATGGCCTTTGATGAGTGTACCCCATATCCCTGTGATTACCGGTACGCTAAACGCTCTATGCATATGACGCATCGATGGTTAGATAGATGTGTGAATCACCTGGATAAGGTTGAACCTTTTTATGGATTTAATCAAACCTTATTTCCAATTGTGCAGGGAAGTACTTATAAGGACCTTAGAGAACAATCTGCGGAATATATCGCATCAGTTGGCGCAGAGGGGAATGCTATCGGAGGCTTATCTGTAGGAGAGCCTGCGGAAGAAATGTATGCAATGACGGAGGTGGTCACCAAAATCCTTCCGGAGGATAAGCCACGCTACCTGATGGGGGTGGGAACTCCAATAAATATTCTGGAAAATATCGCTTTGGGAATAGATATGTTCGATTGTGTGATGCCCACCCGGAATGCGAGAAACGGTATGCTTTTCACCGCTCATGGCACCATCAATATTAAGAATAAGAAGTGGGGAGATGATTTTTCTCCCATAGATGATATGGGGATTACCTGGGTGGATACCGAATACTCTAAAGCCTATCTTCGACACCTGTTTACCGTAAACGAAATGCTTGGCAAACAAATTGCTACCATTCATAATCTGGGCTTTTACCTTTGGTTGGTGAGAGAGGCCAGAAAGCATATCTTAGCAGGGGATTTCACGTCCTGGAAGGACAAAATGGTAAAACAAATGGATAAGCGTTTATAAATTGAAGATTCTTGATTGGTACATATTAAAGCGGTATTTGGGAACTTTTTTCCTGATGTTGTTGCTGTTTATACCTATTGGAATAACGGTAAATCTAGCAGAGAAGATCGATAAGATTCTTGAAAATGAGGTGCCCTTTATTGAAGTTGCCTTTTATTATCTTGATTTTACAATTTATTTCGCCAACCTGCTTTTCCCTTTATTCCTCTTTTTATCGGTTATCTGGTTTACGTCTAAGTTGGCCAATAATACTGAAATTATTGCCTTTTTAAGCAGCGGGGTCTCTTTTTACAGGTTTTTACGACCTTATTTAATTGGAGCGACTATTGTTTGTGGTTTTGCCCTCGTACTCAGTATGTATCTGGCCCCAAAAGCCAGCAAGGGTTTTAATGAGTTTAAATATGAATATCTTAAAAAAGGCACTCAAACCCAGGAGACCAATGATGTTTACAGGCAGATTAATGATGATGAATATATTTATGCCAGTCACTTCCAACCAAGAACAAAAACGGCAAGGAACTTTACTCTTGAACATTTTAATGGAAATGAACTTGAATTCAAAATAAGCGCTTCCCGCCTTAAATACAACGAGGAGGATTCTACCTATACGCTAAGTGTATTTGATAAAAGAATAATTGGTGAGAAAGAAGATGAAATCATACATGAAACATCGGTAGATACCATTCTCCCTTTTGATTTTGATGAGCTCACCCCAGAAAACTATATCGCCGAAACGCTTAACTATACAGAGCTTAACGAATTTATAGAAAAAGAACGCCGTCGGGGTTCAGGGAATATTAACCGTTATTTGGTGGTAGCCTATAAAAGATGGAGTATCCCGGTCTCCGCATTTATTTTAACAATTATTGCTGTAGCAGTCTCTTCCATAAAAAGAAGGGGAGGAATGGGGGTAAACCTTGCATTGGGAATTACTTTGGCCTTCGTGTTTATTTTCTTCGATAAAGTATTTGGTACTATGGCCGAACAGTCTACTTTTTCTCCACTAGTTGCGGTCTGGTTTCCCAATATAAGTTTCGGGGTATTAGCTGTTTATCTGTTGTTTAAGGCTAAGCGATAGGTCTCAAAAATTCCTTGATAAAATATTGATGCATCATAGGAATTCTTCCTTTTAAAGTTTGTTATATTTGTAAGCTAATAAAAAACACCCATAACTACTTATGGAATATTTAGATTTTGAATTACCCATTAAAGAGTTAGAAGAACAGTACGAGAAAGCTTGCAATATAGGTTCAGAAAGTGAAGTTGATGTTACTGCTACCTGCAAACAGCTCGAGAAAAAACTGAAAGAGAAAAAAAAGGAGATTTATAAGAATCTTACTGCCTGGCAAAGGGTGCAGCTTTCCAGACACCCTAACAGGCCATATACCCTGGATTATATAAATGCCATTTGTGGTGATACTTTCCTCGAACTTCATGGAGACAGGAATGTAAAAGATGATAAAGCAATGATTGGTGGTCTGGGAAAGATCGATGATCAAAGTTTTATGTTCATTGGCCAGCAAAAAGGTTATAATACCAAAACAAGGCAATATCGCAATTTCGGGATGGCTAATCCCGAAGGTTATCGTAAAGCGCTAAGGTTGATGAAATCTGCCGAGAAATTCGGAGTACCAGTAGTAACCTTTGTTGATACTCCCGGAGCCTATCCCGGAATGGAAGCTGAAGAACGTGGCCAGGGAGAAGCAATCGCCAGGAATATTCTGGAGATGACCCGCCTTAAGGTTCCAATCTTTGTTGTGATTATAGGAGAAGGAGCCAGTGGTGGAGCCCTGGGAATTGGAGTTGGAGACAAGGTGTTAATGCTGGAAAATACCTGGTATTCGGTTATTTCTCCTGAATCCTGTTCTTCAATTTTATGGAGAAGCTGGGAATATAAGGAACAGGCCGCAGATGCCCTAAAGCTTACCGCCGGGGATATGAAAAAACAAAAGCTGATCGATGAGATCGTAAAAGAACCTCTTGGAGGCGCACACAGCGATAGGGAGGAAACGTTTGCAACGGTGAAAAAGGCAATTGCTTCTTCTTATGATGAGTTTAGAAACTTATCACCAACCGAACTTGTTGAAAAAAGAATGGATAAATATTTGAATATGGGAGTCTTTAAAGGCTGAGTCCTTAAATAACATAACCTGATAAAAATCCGAAACATTTTGTTTCGGATTTTTTTACCCTTATTAACAGGAATGCTTAGTTATCAACACCACAAATGTTGAATACCTGTGAATTAACTCAAGTTGGTTTCTTTAAGACCGTCTTAACATTTTATTTACTTTAGTGCTATGGAAAAAATCACTGCCCCCCAAAGTTTTAAATATCAGAAGTCTAATGTAATAAACCTTGAAAAAGGAAAACTGCCTCCACAAGCTGTTGATTTAGAAGAGGTTGTGTTGGGTGCTATGATGATTGATAAAAAGGGGGTGGACGAAATTATAGATATCCTCAATGCCGATGCATTTTATAAAAACTCCCATAAACTAATTTTTGAAGCGATACACAAACTCTTTGAAAACACTGAGGCGATCGACTTATTAACGGTTTCCAATCAATTGAAGAAAGATGGAAATTTTGATAAGGTTGGGGGCGATTATTACCTCATTCAGTTAACGCAAAAGGTGTCTTCTTCGGCTCATATCGAGTTTCACGCGCGAATAATCCTTCAGAAATATATTCAGCGTAGTCTTATAAAAATTTCTAACGAAATTATTGAGGAGGCTTATGATGAAGGAACCGATGTTTTTGATCTTCTGGATAGTGCCGAGGCAAAACTTTATGAGGTAACCCAGGGAAATATTCAGAAATCTACCGAGACGGCCCAGAGTTTGGTTATTCAGGCAAAGACCAGGATCCAGGAAATATCGAATAAGGAAGGACTTAGCGGTGTGCCTTCAGGATTTGAGAAGCTCGATCAGCTAACTTCAGGATGGCAACCCAGTGACCTTATTATCGTTGCTGCCCGTCCTGGTATGGGGAAAACGGCTTTAACCTTATCTATGGCCCGTAATATTTCTGTTGGACAAAATATTCCTGTGGCATTTTTCTCCCTGGAGATGTCTTCCGTACAGCTTATTACCAGACTTATTTCATCTGAAACCGGTCTTTCTTCAGAAAAATTAAGAACCGGAAACCTGGAAAAACATGAGTGGGAACAGTTAAACGTAAAGGTAAAAGACCTGGAAAAAGCTCCGCTATTTATAGACGATACACCATCTCTGTCTATTTTTGACCTTAGGGCTAAGGCTCGGAGACTTGCTTCCCAGCATGGCATTAAATTGATAGTTGTAGATTACTTGCAGTTAATGACGGCCGGTGGTTCACAAAAAGGCGGTGGGAACAGGGAGCAGGAAATTTCAACTATTTCCCGTAATCTCAAAGCGCTGGCCAAAGAATTGAATGTACCGGTTATTGCCTTGTCACAGCTTTCCAGAGCAGTGGAAACACGCGGGGGAAGCAAAAGGCCTTTACTTTCAGATTTGAGGGAATCTGGGGCAATTGAGCAGGATGCCGATATAGTTTCCTTTATTTATCGTCCCGAATATTACAAAATTGATGAATGGGATGATGAAGAGCGTACCCCTACCGAGGGTCAGGGAGAATTTATCGTGGCTAAACACAGGAATGGTGGCCTGGAAAATATCAGGCTTAAATTTATTGGGCATCTTGGTAAATTTGATAACTTAGATGAGTTCGATTCACCATTTGAATTTCATTCCAAAATGAATAGTGGAGGTGATGAATCGCAGGAGTTTGGCAGTGCTAACCTACCAAGCCCTAGTGCCGATGAAGCTTTTGGAAGCTCGATGAATGATGATTTTAATAATGAAGACGATAGCGAAGTGCCATTCTAAAAAATATTTGTTTTCTGCGGAAGACAGCTTTTATTTATTTAATATTTTGAAAGGATTTGCCAGGACCAATGGCAAATCCTTTTTTATTTCCATTATGTTTATTCTTTCGGTCTCCCCTGTATTTTCCTCCAGTATTCTTATCCCGATGGACGAATTCCAGGAGGATCATCTGAAGGCTTACGGAATAACCTATTTTGCCCTGGAGGGAAACCTTGAAGTTAGGTGGCTGCTTAATTACCGGGGAGGATCTTTCCTTATATCTGATACAGAAAATCTTCAGAAAGAGTGTAAAATAAGAGGAGTATCTTATGAGGTAATGAGTGATGCAAAGACCCTTGAAGTTCTCAAAGAGATTTCGAGTCCCTCACAAAATATGGAAAATGTTGTACTTGAGAAGGCTCCAAAAATAGCGGTTTATTCTCCGGGAGATGCCCGGCCCTGGGACGATGCGGTGACTATGGTGCTAACTTATGCGGAAATTCCTTATGAAACCATTTATGATGAAGAGGTTTTAGGAGATGCTCTTGTTTTATATGATTGGCTTCATCTTCATCACGAAGATTTTACTGGCCAATATGGGAAATTTTACCGGGCGTTTCGCATTACACCCTGGTATATCGAAGAGAAAAAAGAGGCTGAAGCTCTGGCTGAAAGATTGGGTTATGACAAAGTATCAGAAGAAAAACTTGATGTCGCCCTTAAAATTAAGGACTATGTGATTGGGGGCGGATTCATGTTTGCGATGTGCAGCGCTACCGATAGCTTTGATATTGCTTTGGCAGCCGAAGGTGTTGACATTGCCGAGCCTATGTTTGATGGGGATCCCAGCGAACCGGGCTACCAGTCTAAAATTAATTATAATAAAACCTTTGCTTTCACCGATTTTATTCTGGAACGCAGCCCTATGGTTTATGAATTTTCATCTATTGATATGACTGATAGACGACAAATTCCGAAGGAATCAGATTATTTTACACTTATGGACTTTTCAGCAAAATGGGACGTGGTACCCACTATGTTAACTCAAAACCATACCCGCCTGGTAAAAGGCTTTATGGGACAAACAACGGCTTATAATTCAGAAACAATAAAACCGAATGTGTTGATAATGGGTGAAAGTAAATTGAACGGGGAAGCCAGGTATATCCATGGTATTAAAGGTAAGGGCTTTTTTACTTTTTACGGAGGTCACGACCCTGAAGATTATCAGCACAGGGTAGGAGACCCTAAAACCGAACTCTCCCTTCATCCTAATTCCCCGGGCTATCGTTTGATACTAAACAATGTATTATTCCCTGCCGCCAAAAAGAAGCCACAAAAAACTTAAAAAAAGTAAGATGAAAGTATTTCAGAAGGAAATAAAGCTTAAGCCTAAAGCGAGAGGATTTCATTTGGTAACCGGTGAGATTATGGGATGGATTAATGAAATTGAAGACTTTAAAACCGGTATATTTCATGTTTTTATTAAACATACTTCAGCTGGCTTAACCATTAATGAAAACGCCGATCCAACGGTGAGGGACGATTTTGAAAGTCATTTTAATGAAATGGTTCCTGAAAATATGCCTTATTACAAACACACTGCCGAAGGCCCCGATGATATGCCGGCACATATTAAAGCTTCTTTGCTGGGAACTTCTCTACAAATCCCGGTTACAAATGGCAAGTTGAACTTAGGTATCTGGCAAGGTATTTATCTTTGCGAACACAGAGATCACGCCAGCGGCAGGAAGCTGGTAGTTACCATTACAGGTGAAAAATAAAAAAGCCCGGTTATTCACCAGGCTTTTTCTAAGAGAGTATAATATTTGTTTATTTTACTTTGTCTACTATTGCTTTAAAAGCGGCGGGTTGATTCATCGCAAGATCGGCAAGAACTTTACGGTTCAAACCGATGCCGTTTGCTTTAACTCCTCCCATAAACTGAGAATAAGACATACCGTGTTCACGGGCTGCAGCATTTATACGCATAATCCACAATGAACGGAAATTACGTTTCTTGGTTTTGCGGTCTCTGTATGCATAAAGCATAGCTTTCTCTACCGCGTTTTTGGCAACTGTCCAAACGTTTTTACGACGTCCGAAGTAACCTTTTGCTTGCTTAAGAACCTTTTTTCTTCTGGCTCTTTTCGCAACTGAATTTACTGATCTTGGCATAATTTTACATTTTTTTGTAGCAGGCGGTCGGTAATTGACACTTTATTAAAATCGGTTAGATTTTGCCCAACTCCAGGGTTTTTAAATTGTTTAAACCGTTAAGCGCTTCAGTTTACTTTAAACGTAACTGAAGTTTAACATTGTCCTTATCTGCATCGTGTACTAAAGTACTGTGCGTTAAGGCTAGCTTACGTTTTTTAGACTTCTTTGTTAAGATGTGGCTTTTAAACGCATGCTTTCTTTTAATTTTACCGGTACCTGTAAGCTTAAAACGCTTTTTGGCACTGGATTTTGTCTTCATTTTAGGCATGTTCTCTTCTTTTATAATTAACTCTCTTATGCTTATTTTGTCTTTCTTGGTGAAAGGAACATAGTCATCCTTTTACCTTCCAGTTTAGGCATTTGTTCTACTTTACCTAAATCTTCAAGGTCCTGGGCCAGACGAAGCAGCAGGATTTCACCTTTATCTTTAAATACAATAGATCTTCCTTTAAAGAATACAAATGCTTTTAGCTTAGCTCCGTCTTTTAGGAATTTTTCAGCATTACGTTTTTTAAACTCATAATCGTGATCATCGGTATTAGGTCCAAAACGAATCTCCTTTACTACTACCTGACTTGCTTTCGCCTTTAAGGCTTTTTCGCGCTTCTTTTGTTCGTAGAGAAACTTCTTGTAGTCCATTACCTTAACAACAGGTGGCTTGGCATTTGGAGATATCTCTACCAGGTCAAGGCCTTGCTCATCAGCAATTTCCAGGGCTTTTTTGGTAGGGTATACTCCCATTTCTACATTGTCGCCTACAAGGCGCACTTCATCAACCCTGATCTTATTGTTGATCCGGTGTTGATCTTCTTTAATTTCTCTTAGCGGTCGCTTTGATCTTTTTCTACGTATTGCTATGGCTTATCGTATTTTAATTAAACTTCAAACGTCTTTAACGTCTCTCTTATTTCTTTATTTATTATTTCGGCAAAGGCTTCAGGGGTCATTGTTCCCAGATCTCCTTCTCCACGTTTTCGTACAGAAACTGTACCATCTTTCTCTTCCTGCTCTCCTACAATCAACATGTAAGGGAATTTGTTTACTTCGGCTTCACGGATTTTCTTCCCAACGGTTTCATTCCGGTTATCGGCCAGGGCGCGAATTTCGTGATTTTCTAGCAAAGTTAAAACTTTTTGTGAGTATTTTTCATACTTCTCGCTGAGCGAGAGAATGATAGCCTGTTCTGGCATTAACCATAGCGGGAAGTTCCCAGCAGTATGCTCAAGCAAGATCGCAATAAACCTTTCCATACTGCCAAAAGGCGCACGATGTATCATGACAGGTCGATGTGACTCATTGTCACTGCCTTTATAATTGAGGTCAAATCTTTCTGGCAGGTTATAATCTACCTGTATGGTACCCAACTGCCAACTTCTGCCCAAAGCATCTTTAACCATAAAGTCCAGTTTTGGACCATAAAAAGCGGCTTCTCCCGTTTCGATTACATAATCAAGCCCTTTTTCTTTTGCCGCATTGAGGATAGCGCTTTCAGCTTTTTCCCAAACATCATCGCTGCCAATATATTTTTCTTTGTTATCTGGGTCCCTGAGGGAAACCTGGGCCGTGAAGTTTTCGAAACCTAAAGAATCGAATACATATAAAGTAAGGTCTATAACTTTTTTGAATTCTGAATCTAATTGATCTGGAGTACAGAAAATATGGGCATCATCCTGGGTAAATCCTCTAACCCTTGTTAATCCGTGTAATTCCCCGCTTTGTTCATAACGGTATACCGTTCCAAATTCTGCGAAGCGCTTGGGAAGGTCACGATAACTCCACGAAGAAGCATTATAAATCTCACAGTGATGAGGGCAGTTCATGGGTTTTAGTAGGAATTCCTCTCCTTCATTAGGCGTATGTATGGGCTGGAAGCTGTCTTCACCGTACTTGGCATAATGTCCTGAGGTAACATATAGCTCCTTTTGTCCAATATGTGGACTCACCACCATTTCATATCCTGCTTTTTTCTGGGCTTTTTTAAGAAAATTTTCCAGCCGTTCTCTTAAAGCCGCCCCTTTTGGTAACCATAATGGTAAGCCCTGACCCACCTTTTGTGAAAAGGTGAAAAGTTCAAGCTCCCGCCCTAATTTTCGGTGATCCCGTTTTTTGGCCTCCTCTAATAGTTCCAGATATTCTTTTAATTCTTTTTGCTTCGGAAACGAAATTCCATAAACCCTGGTAAGCTGAGGGTTCTTTTCATCCCCCCTCCAATAGGCTCCTGCAACGCTCATTAGCTTTACCGCTTTTATAAAACCTGTGTTGGGAAGGTGGCCTCCGCGACACAGATCGGTAAAATTGGAGTGGTCACAAAAGGTAATCTCTCCGTCCTTTAGATTTTCAATAAGCTCAACCTTAAAGGGATTGTTCTGGTTTTTATAATATTCAAGAGCTTCGGCCTTGGAAACTTCACGCATTCTAAAGTCGTGTTTTTCACGAGCGATCTCCAGCATTCGGTTTTCAATCTTTTTAAAATCGTTTTCCGATAGCTTCTCTTCGCCGAAATCAACATCGTAATAAAAACCATTTTCAATAGCAGGGCCAATGGTGAGTTTGGCACCGGGGTAAAGTTCTTCAATGGCTTGAGCCATAACGTGAGAAGTGGAATGCCAGAATGCTTTCTTACCTTCATCATCTTTCCAGGTGTAAAGAATAAGGTCTCCGTCTTCTTTAAGCGGAGTTGAGGTTTCCACCGTTTCTCCTTTATATTTAGCCGAAATGACATTTCGGGCCAGGCCTTCGCTTATGCTCATTGCAACATCCATAGGAGTGGTGCCCTTCTCAAATTCCTTTATACTGCCATCCGGCAAACTTACCTTGATCATTTTCTTGATTTCTGAACTAATTTATGCGCAAAGATAACAAGCTGACTTTGGTTGCGCAATAATGTATGAGTATAAAAATAGGCGATTATAACGGGTATTATTCTGTCCTTAATATATGTACTTGAATTTTCTTGTATTTAGGTGTATTTCTGTTTTGGATTTTCTTCGGAAAAAATTATAATTTCTAAAGAGTTCAGACTGAAGTTGTTTGGGTGTTTATTTAAGATTTCTTTAAAAAACTTTTGAATTACGCTTGCGGGACTAAAAAAGCCC
>NZ_MSJR01000010.1 GCF_002078605.1 Salegentibacter sediminis
TGATATCACAACCACAGATCCAGATTTCATTTGTGTGGGCGATTCAATTGATCTATCTATGTATGTGACCAATCCTGATGGTGGAGAGTTAACTTACCATACTAGTATGACTGATGCAGACACTGATACAGGAGCTTTATTAAGTTCTGTGGTTACTCCGGATCTGGGAGAGAATATCTACTGGGTGCGCAGTGAGTTGACTTATGGAGATAATGTTTGTTATAGTATAGCAAGTATTACTGTAAGCGTACAGGAATGCATAACCTGTGAAACTGCTTTTGCTTATGATGGAGAGGATAATTCCTTCTGCTTCAGTGAATACCCTGAGATGATACCAAATGATAGTCGTTGGGGTTGGACAAACTTTTATGATAGTGCAGCTGATGCAGCTGAGGCTGAACTGAAATTATACGCAGGTGCAGCTCAATGTAACATAAAAGATGCGGCCGTTGGAGAAGTGACTGTCTATGACAATGAAAATGGCACTATTGATGTGACTTTTACAGCCTATGAAAATTATATTCTAAGTTCTGTACATCTATATGTTGGATGTGAGCCTCTTCAATATAAGAAACAAGGCAAAAATTACAGTTACACCGTTGCTCCCGGACAGTATAACATGAACCCGAATGGCGATATAGGTTATGTAAGCAGTTACACCATCGAGAATATTGAAGTAAGTGGTGGATTCTACTTAATTGCGCATGCCGATGTATGTACCAGTGAATATTCTGAAATAATTGAGGATCTACGCGCAGAAAGTGTTCCTGGGGTTTATACTTTAAACAAGAGGTTTAGCGCTATGCAGGCTTGTATTCCTGAAGGAAAACCTAATAAAACTGCTTCAACAGTGGAAGCTCAATCAGCAGAAACAAATACAGATGGCTTCTCTGCATATCCGGTACCCTTTACTGAGGTTCTTAATATAGAGTATGACTTTGAGTTCACTGCTGATGCAACTATTGAGATCTATGACTTTAAAGGACAATTCTTACGTTCCTATAGAGCAGATGGAGTTACTAAAGGAGATGTAACTACAATTCAGGTAGACTTTGCCTTGAGAAGTAATCAGGTTTATATAGTAAATGTTATCGCAAATGGTAACCGCTATAGTAAAACTGTAATTTCAGGCAACGGTAAATGAGAGTAATCAGGTTAATTACTTAGTTGAATGGAGAAGCAGCCGGTAAAACGGCTGCTTCTTTTTTGTATGCTTCCTCCATAAGGAGTCACAGCCAGCGTGAGGGATAGGAGCAGTTAGGGTGTAACGCGGATAGCCCGACGCGTAGGGGCACGCCCAAAAAACCGTCTTAAATCTTTCTGAAAACCTGTTAAACTGCTCGTAAAATGATACTTCAAAATAATAGCATTAACCTAAGTGCGTTTTAAAGGCAAAGCAGAAGGTATGATTTAGAAATACCTGAATTAAGTGTAACCCAAATCCGTCGTCTTAGACGATAAAATTAAACAACTATGAATTTAAAGTATTTATTTAAAACAGGAATTTTGATGTTATCCATGGGGCTTTTGGTCTCATGTTCAGATGATGAAGGTGATCTGGGAACGGGAGAACCCGATGCCCAGACCTATGAGACACAGGTGTACCTAACAGACTCTCCGGTAGATAATGCTGAAGTGCAAGGAGTATTTGTGACTGTGGCCCAGGTGATGATCAACGGCCAGGCCATTGAAGGTTTTGAGAAAACCACCATCGAGGTGAGCAGTCTGCAAAGCGGGGAAGCTGAATTATTAGGTAGCCTGGACCTGGAGAGCGGAACAACCTCTGATATCACTCTGGTACTGGATAACGAGACCGATGCCTCAGGAGAAGCTCCTGGTAATTATGTGCTTACAACCAGTGGAGAAAAGAAAGCCTTGACGAGTTCGTCTAATGAGCTAAGCCTTGGTGATAATGTGGAAATCCACGAGAGCAATGATAATGCTGTAGTACTGGATTTTGACCTTAGAAAGGCGGTGGTAACCAATGAAAGTGGGGAATATAGCTTTACTTCAGATAATCGTCTGTCAAACAGCATTCGTGCGGTGAACAGCATCGAAACCGGAACCATCACCGGGAATGTGTCTGATTTTGGTACTGCCAGCGCAGATGCCGTAGTGGTTTACGCCTACGAAACCGGAGCTTATGGAGAATCTGAAACCTCTGCCGATGAGGAGGGATTGAGGTTCGCCAATGCGGTGAACAGTACTGTAGTAGCTGAAGGTAGTGGAGACTTTGAACTTCATTTTATAGAAGAAGGCGATTATGAATTGCACTTTGTATCTTATGAAGATACCGATGCCGATGAGCAACTGGAATTCAAGGGAGAGCTGGAGGCAGCTAGTGCTACTGATGTGGATCTAGACCTGCTGGATCTTTCTGTTGATGCCAATACCGAAGTAAATCTTGAGGTTGTGATTATAGGTTTGCTGAACCTGTAATGTCTGTTATATAAAAAGCAAAGTCCCGCCATTGGCGGGACTTTTTTTTTCTATTTTCTGCTCCGGGCTTAATTAAAATAATCCAACCCGGAATTAAATATTTGACTAATTCCGATATTAACTTGGGTCTCATCCTTTGCTTGACTCAGGATGACATCGGAGTCTGCTAATTATGTAAGCCCGTTTCAGATTAAAAACTCAATTTTAGATAATTTACGGCAAGAAAAGAATGAGCCGAAAACCGGCAACAAATAAAGATTACTGTCTATGGACTAATCTCAATAGCTATTGGGAATAGAGACTAAAGACCATCGACTAAAAACTTTAAACTAATCAAGCTGCTCCCTAATCTTTTCTATCGCATTCTGTATATCCTTATCGGGTTCTATGATGTTATTGCTGCCCCAGAATTCCGGGTCGCTGAAGCCTGATACGTCATCGGTCATGACCACCGTGGGCTTCAGGTAGCTGTCGCTTCTTCTCGGGTTGACATCTCCGGGATCCGGTTTCCATCCGGTTACGGCCATTTCGCTATGTACATAATACCGGGAATTAAATAACTTCCGTTTCCAGTTTACGACGAAAGTAAGGTCGGCGCTCCCGTAGCCGTAAAACCATTTTCCGTCCTGCTGCTGGTAGTCAATCAGATATTTCACCTCAATAGGGTATACCCGCGTGCTCCCGGGTTTCTTACTTACAAAGAGCCTGGAGGCTACCGAACGGTTATCGACGTTTAAGTTGAGTTCTGCCCGCACCAGACTATTGGATTGCGCATCTATATAAAGCTTTCCGAAATACCAGGGAGCGCTTCTTTCTTTCGCTTCAAAATTCACCACATAAAGATACCTGCCATCGATCTGGGTAGGCTCATTAAAGCTAAAACTGTAATCGCTGATATCATCGATATAAAAAACATATTCGGGATATTTCATCACATCTACAAAGAGGGCGTTGTATGGCCCCCCGCGTAATTTAAGTGCCAGGGTATCCAATTTATCATAATCAGCTGTTTTACGGGCTCTAATCAGCTCTATATCTTCCTTGCCGGAAGAAGTATAAGGTTTCTTATGAATTTTAATTACCGCCTCGCTTAGGGAAACGTTCTTGCGTCCTTTACGGATACTCTCCCGGTAAAAGGCCGTCATATTCGTGTTACGATCAAGGTAATTATCCCCACGCTTGGCTAGCATGCTTCTAACGAGCTTCCCGGCATCTTCTGCCTGGAAGATACTGATTTCACTGAGTTCCTCTACGGAAGGGTCCAGGAAGATCTCGGTGCCTTCTTCGCTGAAGTATTCCAGGGCTACGTTCTTGCTCTCAAAGCCCAGGTAGCTTACCCGCACAATCGCCGATCCGATATTGGAAGGAACCTTCAGGGAAAATTCTCCATCAGCATTGGTAACAGTTGCAATATTGGTATTGAGAACAGTAAGTTGGGCAGAGCCCACAGGTCTTTCCCGGTCGCTGCTTAGCACCCGGCCTTTATATTCGGTGTATTCCTGGTCCTGTTGCAGGTCCTGGAGAAGCGTGGCTGCGTGCGTTTCCGGGGAAAACGAAAACAGCGCCGCCAGCACCAAGAATATGGTAATAAAATATCTTTTCACAGTAGTAATCGTTACGGTTTTATACTCTCTAAGATACTGATTTTTAACTAATTTTTAAGTTGTACAAGTGTTAATTTCGGTGGTATCAGGTAATGGTGCCGGATTATTGATTTAAGCAATCCCAGTTCCCAAATCATCAAATTCTACATTTGCAAATTAGTTTATTTTCTTTCTCTCCATTCTTCAGTCACAATATCACGTAACACCTCCGGCCACTGCCAATTAAATACTGTTTTATGTCGGAAGCAGGTTAATTAGTATATTAGAATCCGAAATATCCGCGGAATCCCTTATAATCCGCGCAATTATAAAAGTATGAAGAAAGTAGCATTAATCACCGGGGTGACCGGGCAGGATGGGGCTTATTTGAGTGAGTTCCTTCTAAAGAAGGGGTATATAGTTCATGGAATAAAGAGGCGGGCCTCGCAATTCAACACCAACAGAGTGGATCATCTGTATCAGGATCCTCATGAGGAAGACAGGAATTTTATCCTACACTATGGTGATATGACCGACAGTACCAACCTTATCCGACTCATTCAGGAGATACAACCCGACGAGATTTATAACCTGGCAGCGATGAGTCACGTGCAGGTTTCTTTCGAGATGCCTGAGTATACCGGGAATACCGATGGCCTTGGAGCGCTGCGCTTGTTGGATGCGGTGAGGCTGCTGGGGTTGGAGAAAAAGACCAGAATTTACCAGGCTTCGACTTCAGAGTTGTTCGGGAAGGTAAAGGAGTCGCCACAATCGGAGAATACTCCTTTCCATCCCCGGAGTCCGTATGGGGTGGCGAAGATTTATGCTTACTGGATCACGGTGAACTACCGCGAGGCATACGGGATGTTTGCTGCCAATGGTATCCTCTTCAATCATGAATCACCGCGCCGGGGTGAGACCTTTGTCTCGCGCAAGATCACTCGGGCGGCTGCCAGGATCGCGTTGGGGCTGCAGGATAAATTCTACCTGGGCAATCTCGATGCGAAAAGGGACTGGGGCCACGCCAAAGACTATGTGAAAGTGATGTGGATGATCCTGCAGGCCGAAGAGCCGGAAGATTGGGTGATCGCCACCGGGGAGACCCATTCGGTGCGTGATTTCGTGAAAATGGCCTTCGCCGAAGTGGGAATCAGCCTGGAATTCAAAGGAAAAGGAGCAGAGGAGAAAGCTTATGTGCTTAAATGTGAAGATCCCGACTTTCAGCTGGAACCGGGAAAAGAGGTGTTGAGTATTGATCCTAAATATTTCCGCCCTGCGGAAGTTGACCTGCTAAGAGGTGATGCTACCAAGGCCCGAACCAAACTGGATTGGACCCCGGATCATGACCTGAATAGCCTGATTAAGGAAATGATGCAAAGCGATGTGGAATTGATGAAAAAGGAACAACATCTCAAAGATGGGGGCTATTCGACGATGAATTATTTCGAATAACTTTATAGATTACACTGATTTAAACGGATTATCCGCGGAATCAAGAAAATCCATGGGTGGACAGGATCATCCAGCAAAAACGAGAACATTAAATGGAAAAAGACACTAGAATATACATCGCCGGTCATAGGGGAATGGTAGGCTCGGCTATTTGGCGGAAACTGGAAGCTGAAGGCTTTACCAATCTTATAGATAGAACTTCCAGGGAACTGGATCTGAGGCATCAGGAGTCGGTGGAAGCCTTTTTTGAGCAGGAAGAACCGGATGTGGTCATAGCTGCCGCGGCCAGGGTGGGAGGAATCCTGGCAAACCGGGACCATCCCTATGAGTTCCTGGTGGAGAACCTGCAGATTCAGAATAATCTTATTGAAGCCTCCCACAGGCTGGAGGTGCAGAAATTTATCTATCTTGGAAGCTCATGTATCTATCCCAAATTGGCCCCGCAACCCATTAAGGAGGAATACCTGCTCACCGGCCCCCTGGAACCAACCAATGAGACCTATGCAATCGCCAAGATCGCGGGGCTAAAGGCCTGTGAAGCCATCCGGAAACAATATGGCAAGGATTTTATCAGTCTGATGCCTACTAATCTTTACGGCTACAATGATAATTTCGATTTGGAGAGCTCACACGTTTTGCCGGCCTTGCTCCGGAAGTTTCACGAAGCAAAGATAAACGGAAATGAGCCCGTAGAAGTCTGGGGTAGCGGGAGTCCGTTGCGGGAGTTTCTGTATGCCGACGATCTGGCCGATGCGGTACACTTTGTCCTGGAACATAAGCTCCCGGAAAGCTATTACAATGTAGGGACAGGCAGGGAAATCAGTATAAAAGAACTGGCTCTGTTAATCCAGGAAATCGTGAGGCATCGCGGGGAGATTAGATGGGATAAGACCAAACCCGATGGTACACCCCGAAAATTGCTGGATGTGAGCAAGCTGAAGGCTGAAGGTTGGGAAGCAAGTACTTCGCTGGAAGAAGGGATCAGGAATACTTATACCTGGTATTGTAAGCAGTTGTGATTTCTCAGTTCCTGGTTTGTGGTTTATTGTTTGGGGGTTGTTGTTCTCTTTTCTTCAAGTGTCAAGACCGTCATTGCGAGGAAACATCTGACTGGAAGGAGAATGTTGACGTGGCAATCCTTTGGATGGGGAATTGAGAGTGGAAAGTAGAGAAAAGATCCAAAAGGTTTTGGAACTTCTAAGCTGTTCTCGATACGATCCCGATTTACATCGGGACCACTCGAACTCAAGGTTCGGTGATTTTAACTATTTATATTGTTTCCGTCATTCCTCCCGATAGCGATCGGGATGACCCGGAATCTCATCCAGGGCCATAGTTTGATTTTCAGGATGAGATGCTGAATCAAGTTCAGCATGACGGATTTTAAAATAGTTATGGTATGTAAACAGTCCTTGGTAGGGAGCAGGTAGGGCGTAGATAGGAAGAAGGTAGGGAGAAGATAGGGCTTAGGCCTTGCAAATAAAGGGGTTGTGTGAGAATATGGGGTTCTGAAAGGTAACGGGAGAGGAAGTTTGGGTGCTTTAAGGGAAAAAAGGTGTTTGGGAGGCCGGTTGGGGTTATTGAAGTTTTGAATGTTGCTTCAAAGGTTTTTTAATGCCAAGGCAGGTGTTTTCCGTAGTAAAAAGTGGGATTAAGGATTAAAAGGGTCGTGATGACGCCCCTGCTATTGCGCTGTATTACAATGTGTTATAGGTTTGTCTCATTATTAATCCTTTAAATTTTATATTATGGGAAAAAACAATGGGATCTTATCAAAGATCGAGGGAACGTTAGACAACATAACGTTCTACAAAACACAGGACGGGTCTTTAGTAAAGACCAAAAGCGGAGTATCCAAAAAACGAATCCTTAGGGATCCGGCTTTTGCGAGAACCCGGGAGAACATGAGCGAGTTCACCAGCAATGCACAGGCCGGTAAACTTATGCGACAATCGGTTAATGACATCTTACAAAGGGCAAAGGACAATCGCCTAACCAGCAGGTTGACCAAAGTGATGAGTGAGATTCAGAAATTTGACAGCACCAGCGTACGTGGCCAGCGTAGCGTTGCGGTTGGAATCCAGGATCCGGAGGCATTGGCTTTATTGAATGATTTTAATTTCAATATTAACGCGCCTCTGGCCAGCATCCTAAAAGCGGTGGTGAGCATAGATACGCTTACCGGAGAGGTAGGTATTCCTAACTTTATTCCAAACCGTGACATCGTGAGCCCGGAAGGAGCTACTCATGTTAGTCTGCAAGGGGCTTATGTGAAGACTGATTTTGGGTTAGGCACTTATGAATGTAGTGTGAGTCCGGTTGAAAACCTGGCTCTGGACAACACGTCTACGGATGTTAGTCTGATACCGGATTCGGTTCCCGGCGGTACTGGGGTGGTATTTATTTTGCTGTTAGCAGAGTTCTTTCAGGAGGTGAATACGGTGCAGTACGGCCTGCGTAACGGGGCGTTTAATTCCCTGTGTATTCTGGCTACCGCTTAGGTTGAAAAGGAATCTGTTTTCAGATTTGAGAACCCCTGCTTTTTTTTAAAAAAAGGTGGGGGTTTTTTTGTTCGGTTCTCAGTTCTCAGTTCTCTGTTGTGGGTTTTGGGTTATCGGTTTCCTCCCGTGTTTATAGTTTGGTATTCAACGTTCAATGTTCAATGTGGATTTTGGATTGTCAGGTTGAGCCCGACCGGAGGGAGGATGGTCGAAACCTTTTATACGGTTCTCTGTTCTCTGTTGGAAGTTTCTGGTCTCGGTTTGGGGTATGGTTTATTGTTTGGGGTTTGTTGTTCAAATGTTTTTAATTCGCTTCGCTCATTTTTCTTCACTTCGCTCAGAGGGGCTATTCTTTGATCCGCATTTTTAAGATTCCTGCGGCGTTCAAGGTTTGTTTCTTCGGTTTTCAGGAATACTTCGCCTGGGGGATAGTAAGGTACCAGATTCATCTATCCAATTGGAAATATGGCAAAGAAAAGGATGAGAAATTGCCTTTGTAAAGCTTAAGAATTATCAGGAAATTGTGTTTGATAAATTCCTTTCGAAACCCGGGATTTGCCGGGAGTTGCAGTATAGGAGTTGATACGGTTGATCTCGTTATATACCCTGAGTGTGTTTAGGCCGGTGAACTCACAGAATTCATCTATAGTTACACATTGATGTTTTTCCTTGTGGTAGTGAGTGCGGATGAGTCTTAATTTTTTCTGAGCTGATTTCAGGCTAATACCCATAATTTGCGCTACATCGTGAGAGTAAATACATAGTCTGTTCATGGCAAAGGATTTTTTGGTTAATACTGCTTGATTATCCTCTGAAAAATGAAATTTGATGTAGGGAAGTGATGTAATATACTAAAAATTAGATAAGTAGGTGGTTTTTTATGGTTTTTTTAAAAATACTGAACCATTCATCGATATTTTTAGTCTCTGGTCTTTATTTAGGTTGTTAGTTTAAAATCGGGCGTTGACTTCGAGTTTTTTTATGAAGCGGGAGCGGAATAAAAAAGTATCGAGAAGTCTTGGGGAGTTCTTACTTCTAAGCTGTTCTCGATACAAATTCAATCCGTTCCCGCATTTTGAATTTACCGAACTCAACGAGGGGATAAGTCGAGAAACGAGGTATCCCGAGTTAACGAATTAACGATTCCCGAACTAACGAACTAACGAATCCCTAATTAATCAATTAACCAATTAACTCCATCACAGCGTCACTCCATCACAACGTCCCTCGATCACAGTATCACAGCATCACCTCCAAATAACTACAGATTAAAGTCCAGCGACTACCAACTGATCACTTTGTGTACAAATCACAAAAAAATTAACAAATTAAGTTTGTCTTAAAGAAATGTGAAACTTTATATTTGCAGTCCCTTAAGAGAACACGTCTTTATTACGGTTTCCCGTAATTATTTAAGCCAAAAGCCCTTTACCTTTGCGTTTTTCTTAAAGGTTTATTTAACAGCAATTTAAGGTTTCGAGGAGAAGCAGGAATGTGACTCACGGCGGCGAAGCCGTACCTGGTTTAGTCGGTAGTCTTTAGTTTTTAGTCGGTAGAAAGTGGAGAGTGGAAAGTGGAGAGTGGAAAGTGAATTCTTCTTGACTATAAAAGTTTACCGTCTACAGACTAAGTCTAGATCTAAGGCCTAACCACTACCGTGTAGAGATTAAAAAATATCGTCTAACGACTACAATCTAACGACTAACAGAAATTACCGTCTAAAGTCTAACGACTACAGACTAATAAAAAACCCAATCTATCGTCTACGGACTAACAACTAACGACTAATCTTGCATTCCCTACACCGCAAGAGACCTAAATTAATTATGGTGTAAATCACAACCGCATTCCGGCGGTAAAATTCCTAAGTTTTTAATTGCCAGATTGAAACATTTGAGAAAATGTTACTAGCTATGCTCATGTTCCTACGGAACGCAGATTACACGGATTTAGACTGATTACACGGATTGAAACTAACTAACAACATGAACAAAGAAAACATTAAAATAGCCATAATTGGCTTAGGCTACGTAGGGCTGCCCCTGGCGAGGCTTTTTGCGACGAAGTTTCCTGTGATAGGATACGATATTAATGAGGCTAGAGTGGCGGAGCTTAGGCGTGGTCACGACTCTACCCTGGAAGTGGAGGATGATATTCTTCAGTCCGTTTTAGTGGACTTCTCGATACATTCTGAAGATCACTCCCGTGCTCTTCAGAACACTCGAAGAGGAGAGTGGAAAGTGGATTCTGAAATGAAGGGAAAAGTGGAAAGTGGAGAGTGGAAAGTGGAGGAAAATGATGTTGCAATTGAAGTTGCACCTGCTGCTACGGGGCTTTATTGTACGACTGACCTGGAAGATATTGCCGATTGCAACTACTACATCATCACCGTACCCACCCCAATAGACAAAAACAACCGCCCCGATCTTACTCCGCTATATAAGAGCAGTGAAAGCGTAGGGAAAGTTTTAAAGAAAGGTGATATCGTGATCTATGAATCTACAGTTTATCCCGGGGTGACTGAAGACGAATGTGTCCCGGTGCTGGAAAAAAGCAGCGGACTCAAATTCAACGAAGATTTCTTTGTGGGTTATTCGCCGGAACGTATAAATCCTGGAGATAAAGAACATACCGTAGAAAAAATATTAAAAGTAACGGCAGGCTCTACACCCGAGATTGGTGAGAAAGTAGATGCTTTATATAAAGATGTGATCACTGCCGGGACGCATTTAGCACCGACTATTAAAGTGGCTGAAGCTGCTAAGGTTATAGAAAACTCGCAACGGGATATTAATATCGCTTTTGTCAATGAGTTGGCTAAGATCTTTAATAAGATGGAGATCGATACCAACGATGTTTTGGAAGCAGCGGGTACCAAATGGAACTTTTTGCCGTTTAAACCCGGTCTTGTGGGTGGGCATTGTATTGGGGTAGATCCTTATTACCTAGCGCAAAAAGCCCAGGAACTGGGCTATCACCCGGAGATTATTCTTGCTGGAAGGCGTATGAACGACTCTATGGGGCAATATGTAGCCTCAGAAGTTATCAAATTGATGCTGCAAAACGATCTTAAAGTAAAAGGTGCCAACATTTTGGTATTGGGAATCACTTTTAAAGAGAATTGCCCAGATGTGCGGAATACCAAAGTGGTTGATGTGGTAAAAGAACTGCAATCTTATGGCACCAACATTACTATTTACGATCCCCTGGCAAATCCTGCCGAGGTGAAACATGAATATACATTAAAAACAACGAACAAGCTACCTAAGCAAAATTTTAATGCAATTGTTTTAGCGGTAGCTCATAAGGAGTTTTTAGATCTCAATTTTGAAGTTCTTAAAAATGAAGAGGCGGTGGTGTATGATGTGAAGGGGGTTTTGGGTGAAAAAGCCAATAATAAATTATAGAAATGGAAGATAAATATTTTGTACATCCAACAGCTGTAATAGATGAAGGTTGTGAAATTGCTGTAGGAGTAAAGATCTGGCATTTTTCTCATATCATGCCCAACTGTATAATTGGGGAACGCTGTAATATAGGCCAGAATGTGGTTATTTCTCCAGAGGTTGTTTTAGGCACTAACGTTAAAGTGCAGAACAATGTTTCCATTTATACCGGAGTAATTTGCGAAGACGATGTTTTCCTTGGGCCTTCTATGGTTTTCACCAATGTAATTAATCCAAGAAGTGCGGTTAATAGAAAAGCGGAATATGCTAAAACCACGGTAAAAAAAGGTGCTTCTATTGGAGCCAATGCAACTATAGTATGCGGCAATGATATTGGAAAATATGCTTTCATAGGAGCGGGTGCTGTGGTTACCAAAACTATCCTGGATTATGCCCTGGTGGTAGGTAATCCTGCCAAACAAATTGGTTGGGTAAGTGAATATGGGCATAAACTTCAATTTGATGAAAACGGTCTGGGAACATGCCCTGAAACTAAACAGGTTTATAGATTAACAAATAATAAGGTCGCAAAGATTAATGAATAAACCTACTACTATCGATTTTGCTAATCTTTCATTGGCATACCAAGAACATAAGGCTGATTTTGATGAAGCCATAGGAGAAGTCCTCTCTAATTCAAACTATATTATGGGAGAACCCATTAGTGTCCTGGAGAGAAAATTAGAAGATTTTACCGGAGCTAAATTTGCTATCTCTTGTTCATCGGGAACCGATGCTCTTTTACTTGCGTTAATGGCAATGGATATTCAACCTGGGGATGAAGTTATCACTACTCCTTTCACCTTCATTGCAACTGCAGAAACCATTGCATTTTTAAAGGCAAAACCGGTATTCGTAGATATTGAAGATACTTCTTATAATATCGATCCTGCAAAGATTGAAGAAAAAATAACTTCCTGTACCAAAGCTATTATGCCTGTATCCATTTTCGGACAAACCGCCGATATGGATACTATAAATGCAATTGCCGAAAAACATAATCTAATTGTTATTGAAGATGCGGCTCAGAGTTTTGGTGCGACTTATAAAGGAAAACGAAGTTGTAATCTTAGCACCTTTGCCTGCACCAGTTTTTTCCCGGCAAAACCCTTGGGTTGTTTCGGAGACGGAGGAGCAGTTTTTACCAGTGATGAGAAATTTGCAGAAAAGATAAAGAGCCTTCGTCTTCACGGTCAAACTGAACGCTATCACCATAAGTATATTGGGATGGGGGGCAGGATGGATACCATTCAGGCTGCTGTTCTTAATGTAAAAATGGAACATTACGAGAAAGATATAATGAACCGCCAACGGGTAGCAGAAAAATATTCTAAGCTGCTTTCTGATTCCCTTATAACGCCAATGCTTCTGGATACAAATACATCTGTTTGGGCACAGTATTCTATTAGGGTGGAGAACAGAGATGTGATAGCGAAAGAACTAAAAGAAGCAGGAATACCCACAGCCATTCATTACCCTAGACCTTTGCATTTGCAGGAATGCTTTGCATACCTGGAATATGCTGCAGGAGATTTTCCGATTGCAGAAAAAGTCTCAAATGAAATTCTGAGTTTACCTATGAATCCTTATTTAAAGAATGAGGAAATAGAATATATATCGAACCAACTAAAAACCGCTTTATAATGAAAAATTTTGCCCTAATTGGTGCTTCAGGATATATCGCTCCAAGACACCTAAAAGCTATTAAAGATACGAATAACAATTTGCTTGCTGCGCTAGATCGCTTTGATAGTGTTGGGATTATGGATAGTTATTTTCCGGATGCTGACTTTTTCGTAGAAACAGAGCGTTTTGATAGGCACATTGAAAAGCTAAGGCATGAGCAAAATATTTCTCCAGATTATTTTAGTATTTGCACTCCAAATTACCTTCACGACTCACATATAAGAATGGCTTTAAGAAGGGGGGCTGATGCTATATGTGAAAAACCTTTGGTTTTAAACCCGTGGAACTTAGATGCCCTTCAATACATGGAACAGGAAACGGGGCAAAGGGTATGGAATATTTTGCAGTTACGGCTTCACGAAAGCATTATCGAACTTAAGAAAAAAGTCGCGGCTGCTCCAAAAGATAAAATTTTCGATGTAGATCTTACGTATTTAACTTCAAGAGGAAACTGGTATTATACTTCCTGGAAAGGAAATAAGGATAAATCTGGTGGTATAGCCACAAATATTGGAGTGCATTTTTATGATATGTTATCCTGGGTTTTTGGTGAGCTAAAAAGAAATGACGTTCATGTACAAACTCATGACAGAGCCGCGGGTTATTTAGAATTTGAAAGAGCCAGAGTAAGATGGTTTTTATCCATTAATTATGATGTGCTACCTGAGGAAATTAAGCTAAAAGGACAGAGAACCTATAGGTCTATTACGATAGAGGGAGAAGAACTTGAATTTAGTGGGGGCTTTACAGATTTACACACCAAAGTTTATCAAGGTGTCTTAGATGGTGATGGTTACGGTTTAGAAGATGCGAGAACAGCTATCGAGCTAGTTCATAATATTAGAAATTCTAAACCTATTGGATTAAAAGGTGATTATCATCCTTTTGCCGGAAAAGAATTGACTGAGCATCCTTTTTCTCAAACATTTTAGTAAGTGTAGAATGGGATTAATAAAGGGTTCGTTTACGATACTTTTTTTTAAAATAGCTGGAGCTGGTATGATGCTTCTAGTGAATCTTCTACTTTCTAATCTTTATGGTGCAAAATATCTAGGTGTTTTCAATCTCCTTTTCACTATTATTCAAATTAGTTCTATGATTTCGCGTGTGGGGATAGACATTTATTTTTTAAAAATAATTCCCTCACTAAATACGCCAAATCAGGTGACGGGTTTTTTAAGAAAATCCTTTTTCAGGATAACTTTATCAAGCATTATTATTGGTGCATTATTAGTTATATTAGCACCACTGCTTGATGATTATTTTTTCAAAGAATTTGACGCTATTGAGTATATTATTTGGATTTCTCTACTCTTATTGCCTTATACATTCTTTACTATTATACCTGAAATACTGAGAGCTTATGAAAATGTAGTAGTTTTTTCTTTTATTAGGAACTTACTATTTCAACTTTCGCTAGTAAGTGCTATGCTTTTATTAATATTACTGAACCTTGGTAATATTATTGATGCTTTAAACTATGGTATTATTATATCATTTATCGTCTCTCTTTCGATCTTGTATTTCTTTTTAAAAAAGAAAAATCTTTCTTTTTTAAAAACTACGAAATACTCAAATCCAATACTTCGAAATAGTTACCACATGTTCTTAACTTCATCCATCCTTTTGTTTATGGGGAACTTAGATAAGTTTATGATCGGATACTTTATTGACGAAGAAAATGTAGGTTACTACTCTGCATGTATTAGATTATCAATAATGGTTACTTTCGTGTTATCATCTGTTACAAGTTATATAACCCCCAAAATATCTAAGGCATACGCATTAAGAGACTTTGAGCAACTGAAATTACACTATAACAAAGCCACGCGGTTAATCATTATATCCTCTTTACCCTTTATTTTAATATTAGTAATTTTTCCGAATTTTTTCTTGGGTTTATTTGGAGAAAGCTTTAAGGATCTTAAAAATATTTTCTATCTAGTAGTAGCAATGAACTTGGCTAATATATTTTTTGGTCCTCTATTATATATATTAAATATGATGGATTTGCAGGTATATGTTAGAAATGTACTGTTTTTTGCTTTCATCTTTAACTTTTTATTGAATATTTTACTTATACCTCAGTTTGGAATTTCAGGGGCTGCAGTTTCTACTTTAATTTCTACCATATTTTGGAAAAGTATACTATTCATTAAGCTTCAAACTAAATTAAAAAATCTAAATGTTTCACATTAAAAAGTCTATTCGAAGATTTCAATACTCTATTAACGATTTAATCTATCCCAACGCAATAAAGATAGATTATGCAGTTAAAAAAAATAATTTCGGAGATATTCTTAATCCAATTGTTGTTGAGTATTTAACTGATAAAAAAACTAAACGGGTAGCAACTGCATACACTAATAAAACACACTTACTAGGCATTGGATCTATTTTAAATAGAGCGAATAAAAATTCTATTGTTTGGGGGGCTGGATTTATAAAAGATAAATCTTTTGTTATAGGGCCTCCTAAAAAAATTCTTGCCGTTCGAGGACCAAAAACAAGAAAACGACTATTAGAGTTGAACATTGAATGTCCCGAAATTTATGGTGATCCCGCACTACTAATGCCTAATATATACAATCCGAAAATTGACAAAAAATATAAGTTAGGGATTATTCCACATTATGTTGATTTTAATGATGATAGGTTAAAACATATCAATGATGATAATGTTTTAGTTATAGATATTTGTAATCCAGACCCATTTTTGGTTATCGATCAACTCTTACGATGCGAAAAAGTTGCTTCAAGTTCTTTGCATGGATTAATTGTAAGCGATGCATATGGTATACCAAATGCTTGGATAAAGTTTAGTGATAAGGTTGTTGGAGGAGATTTTAAATTCTTAGACTACTTTCAATCAATAGATAGAGCAACAAAAACTCCATACGACATTGGAGAAAATATTATTATTAAAGATTTAATTGATAATTGCAATCTACATAAAGTAAGGCTTAACTTGAGGCCTCTTACCGCTCAAATCAAAAAAGAATACTCAGAATAGTTATTTATATTTATGAAGGTCTTAATTGTACATTCTGGTACTCAAAATAAAACATCTGCATATATTAAAGAGCAGGTTGATTCTTTAATTAGTTTAGGATTAGAAATAAACTATTTTACTATTACTAAAAAAGGCGTAAAAGGCTACCTATCACATTTACCGAAGTTATATAAAAAAATCAATGAATTTAAACCAGACATTATCCATGCACATTATGGAATATCTGGCCTATTTGCGAATTTACAAAGAAAAATTCCTGTAATTACATCTTTTCATGGTTCTGATGTATATAAGTCGAAAAATGTAGTGCTTTCAAAAATCGCTTATTATTTAAGTAAAGAGACAATATTTGTATCCTCAAAATTAAAGACGAAATTTGGTGTGAAAAGAGGTAATATTATTACCTGTGGGGTTGATATGAATTTATTTAAACCAGCTTCACCACTATTTGAAAGAGAATCTATTATACTTTTTAGCGGATCTGCTGATAATAAAGTTAAAAATTATCCTCTCGCAAATGAAGGTGTTAAAATTTTTAACAATCATTTTGTGAAATGTGATTTACATTTTAGACTTACAGAGTTAAAAAATAAATCAAGAAAAGAAGTAGTTCATTTAATGAACACTGCTCAATTACTATTAATAACTTCCATATATGAAGGCTCTTCACAAGTTCTTAAAGAGGCAATGGCGTGCAATTGTCCTGTGGTAACCACAAATGTTGGTTCTGTTCGAGATTTGATTTCTAAAGAATCAAAGGCAGGAATTATAGTAGAACCGTTTCCTGAATCTATAGCAAATGGTATACACAAGGTGTTGTCTGAAGATTTTAAGCATGGGAGGAAAGAGTTAGTTGAATACGAAATTGGTTTAGGTCAAGTTGCTCAACGAATTCTGATGCTTTACAATAAGGTAGCATCAAATTCTACAAATAGGTCTTAATTCAATTTTAAAACTCCTCTTAAAATATTCAAATTTATCAAGATGAACCGGGAAAAATTGAATTCCGTATTCAATGTGAACATCCGTTGGCGGAATATTCAAAAGAGAAATTCATAAAAACTCTACATGAGTATTTTTAAAATTTTGTTTTCTCAGAACATAATTTCATTCCTGTTGAGAAAAATAGAAAATATAAGAAGGTTCATAATATTGAAATCTTAATTTATAGCTGAATGCCCCTCATAAAATCCATTAGTTTTTGGTACCTTTTATTCTCTGTATTATTATATTCTTTATTCTTAGGATTAGGAGGAGGGGGAAATTGGGAGCTTAGTTTTTTACACCTTTTATCAGTTGTTACTTACTTTTTGGTTATACATGCCCAGACAGGAATGACTCATACTTTCTACAATTCCAAAAATTTGGGATGGACAATTCTGGCGTACACATTAATATTTATTTTCCTTTACAATTTTATTTCTTACTCTTTCAGTAATAATTATTTTGTCTTCAGCACAGCTGATGCACTTTTTTATCACAAAGAGTCAATAAAAATAAATTCTGGCTCTTTTATTAATGGGATTTCTAATTTTCTTAATGATTGGACTTTTGAAGATTTAGGTGCAGTATTGGTTATAAGTTCTGTATATAAAATTTTTGAATCAAACCTTTTACTAAACTTATTTTATTTGGTATTGACGGTTTTTTCTGGTATTGGTATCTTTAAAATCGGACGTTACCTTCTGGATCATAAATCTGCCTATTTGGCTGCCTTAACGTTTAGTATTTCATCCTATTTTATTTGGTTTAATTCCTCTGGATTAAAAGAAAGTATTTTAATTTTCCTTGTAATCTATTCCTTTTTAAATTACTATAATTATCTTTTTCAAAGAAAGATAATTTATATTTTTTATACGTTATTTTTTCTAGCATCAATAATGTATTTTCGGCCGGCTATAACAGTTCTAATTATAGCTGCACTCATTACCACATATATTCTACAACAAAGGAAATCACTTTTTAGCAAGATTATAATAATAATTTTTATAGGAGGAATGATTTATGGAAGTACCTTTTTAGAAACTCTTTTAAATCGATATCTGTTAGGGGGAATTGATGAGATGATAGAAACTAAAGAAATCTCTGGAATGGTTAAAGGCGGAATTGGATTTACATATGCCATAAATATTTTAGCCGGAATGATTGGGCCATTACCAACTATTTTACCAAATAAGTCAGTAATTTTATCTTTTTATGCCCCTGGTCTAATATATAAATCACTCATATCTATTCCCTTTTGGTTTGGAGTTTATAACATTTTTAAAAAAGGTTTATGCCTCTTTTATCCCATGATTTTCTTTGTTATGTATGAGACCTTCTCTTTAGTATTTATTTTAGAAGGTCTGGAACTTAGAAAATCTCTTCCTCATTTTCCTTTTATCTATATTATTGCTTTTGCTTTTATAAGCTTTTTTTATCAAGATTTTTTTGACAGAAAAAGAAAATTTTACATTAGCAATTTTATGAATATTCTATTTGTTGGGATTTTTATTTTACTAATTTTCTGGAATTATAGATAAGTAATTATGAAAATATTAATCTTTTCAAACGGAAATAGTCTTACAGGTTTAGATTCAATTATTAAAAATCAAGGTTAATTCTTAATTGATTTAGAAGGAAATATTCAGTTTTATACTATTCAATGAAAAGTATTAAAAGGCTATCTCCTAATGTTATAAAAGAGGCAATTCCATGGAAACTAATTTTGGCCACAAATGTTGGAGATATAAGAGATCTAAAAAAGAAAGCTTCAAGATGTTAATTGACTAGCTTTATTAAGGTAGATATTGCTAAAAAAATTTAAAAGGCTCTGAAGTATAAAAAAACAACAGGGAGAGGATATCAGCTGTTGAGAATCTTCTATAATTGCCAAGAGAATTATTGATTTATATAATTCCAACTTAAACTAAATGAAAATATTATTTTACTTCGGCCATCCGGCTCAATACCTATTTGCTCGGGCAACTATAAAACGATTACTGAGCAACCCAGATTTTGAAATTATTATATTAATAAAAACAAAGGATGTTCTTGAAAATTTATTAAAATCTGACCGGATTCCCTATCAAAATATTTTACCCCAGGAAAGAGGTAAGTCAAAATTTCATATTGCCTGGAGTTTGGTTAAGAGGAATTTTAAAATCTTACCTATAATATTAAAGAATCGGCCCGATTTAATGATTGGAACAGATGCCTCGATTGCCCAGTTAGGAAGAATGCTTAAAATAGATTGTGTAAGCATTACTGAGGATGATTATGAAGTAATAAAAACTCTTGGGGATTTAACCTATCCCTTTACTCATAATATACTTTGTCCTGAGGTATGTGATGTTGGTAAATGGAATGATAAGAAGATAGGATATAAAGGGTATATGAAATTAGGTTATCTTCATCCAAACGTATTTACTCCCAATAATTCTGTTAAGGATAAATATAATCTACCGGATAATTACGTGATAATACGTCTGGCCAAATTAACCGCTCACCATGACTTTGGAATCAAAGGGATTAATCAAAAACTGCTTACTCAAATTATTATCATGGTTGAGGAGAAAGGCCTATCACCATTTATTTCTACTGAGGATGTAATTTATGAAGATTTAAGGAAGTTCGAACTTGTTATCGATCCCAGTGATATGCATGACATTCTCTCATTTTCCAAACTATTAATTTGCGATAGCCAAAGCATGAGTGTGGAGTCAGCAATGTTAGGAGTCCCATCCATTAGATATAGCGATTTTGCAGGCAGAATATCTGTACTCGAGGAACTTGAAATAAAATACGGATTGACTTATGGTTTTAAAGTTGGAGATGAGAATTCTATTATAAATAAAATCTCAGAATTACTTGAACTGGAAAATTTAAGTAAAAAATTTCAGACAAAAAGAAAGAGGATGCTGAACGATAAGATAGATGTTACAGAATTTTTAGAATGGTTTATTTGTAATTATCCCGATAGTCAAAAAATAATTAAAAATAAACCTGATTATCAAAATCGATTTATATGTTAAAACTTCTCACTATAGTTGGTGCCCGTCCTCAAATTATTAAGGCGGCGGCATTAAGCAGAACCATAAAAAAGAACTTTAGCTCAGAGATTGAAGAGATCATTGTACATACTGGTCAGCATTATGATGAAAATATGTCCCAAATTTTCTTTGATGAGTTGCAAATTCCAAAACCCAATTATAATTTAAATGTGGGTTCAGGATCCCATGGGAAGCAAACTGCTGCAATGATAGAGGGTATTGAAGAAATTTTAATTTCTGAAGAACCTAACTATATAGTTTTGTATGGAGATACTAATTCTACTTTGGCTGGAGCAATTGCAGCTTCTAAGATCCATATTCCAATCGTGCATATCGAAGCCGGTTTGAGGTCATTTAATAAAAGTATGCCGGAAGAAATTAACAGGATTATGTGTGATCATTCTTCAACTTTCCTATTCACACCTACACTTACAGGGTACAAAAATTTATTAAATGAGGGTTTCGAAGAGAATAACGGTTCATTTAATATTGACAACCCTGGAATATTCCACTGCGGTGATGTAATGTATGACAATTCTTTATTTTTTTCTGATATATCAGATAGTAAGTCCTCAATTCAATTCTCTTTAGATCTAAAGGATAAATCTTATATACTCACTACTATTCATCGAAATAATAATACGGACGATCCAGTGAGATTAAGTAATATATTTCAAGGCTTAATAGAAATAATAGAAACCTCCAAATTGCAGGTTGTGCTACCCCTTCATCCAAGAACAAAAAATAAATTACAACAATTACCAGAAGAACTTCAACAAAGAATTAAAAATAATAAGAAGTTAAGGATAATTGATCCAGTTTCTTTTCTGGATATGATCCAATTAGAAAAGAATGCAGAATTAATTATTACTGATTCTGGAGGCGTTCAAAAAGAGGCATATTTTTTCCAAAAGCCTTGTTTAATATTGCGTAATGAAACCGAATGGGTTGAAATTATCAAAGAAGGTTCGGGGGTATTAGTAAATGCAAATCACGATAAAATTATCGACTCCTTTAAAAAAATGTATAAATCAAAAAAGTCATTTCCTCCGATTTTTGGGGATGGAAATTCAGCAAACTTTATTTGTGAAAAACTTATCGAAAATTTGATTAGTTCTTCCTGAATTTCCACTCATCGTACTATCAAAATATTAGCCACCGCCCACTCCCTACAGTGGGTAATCATAATTCTCTTCTACTCCCAACCTACAAACAAAAACAATTATGGTTATAACTGACTTCCTACATGACCAAAATTTAAACAAAGAAGATTTTATCAAAGTAAAAATCGGCACAACAGCTTATAAAAAAGTTGTAGCAGATTCCGTAGATGTGGAAGCGTGCCAGGTAACTTCCAGTTTATGCCATACTTCAATATTAGGATTGGAAGAAGGTTTAGAAAAGATAATAAACCTGGAACGTCTAAATGATATCAGATATTTAAATAAATTTCTGGAGGCAATCAATTCCCGATTATCTAATGGCGGGGAATTTATAGGGAGGTTTGAAGAATACAATTCGCGAAAGCGTAGAATTATTCATCCCCAAAAAAAACCTTTTAACTATGTAGTTCATTCCGGTGATATACTTTTAAACCGGGTAACACCAAAATTTCCTGTTGCAAAGAAGATATATTTCGGAATTACCAAAGGCAAAGACAGGGTTTTATCAAAGGCGGAGGCTTTTGGTCGGCTTTATTCGTGTGGCTTTGAAATTACTGAGGAACATGATATAGAAGAAGAAACCTATTTTACTGCGCGTAAAATAAAAGAACCGGTTTTTGATAAATATCCCAGTTACGGGCCATTGATAAAATTGAGACGAGTAGGCAAAGATGGAAAACTTATTAAAGTATATAAGTTAAGAACCATGCATCCATATTCGGAATATTTACAGGATTATATTTTTCAAAAGAATGAGCTGCAGGAAGGTGGGAAGTTTAAGGATGATTTTCGAATTTCCAAAGAAGGTAAGCTCTTCAGGAAGTTTTGGCTAGATGAAATACCCATGTTCATCAATCTTTTTAAAGGTGAGATGAAACTAATAGGAGTTAGGCCATTAAGTCAGCAATACTTTAATTTATACACTAAAGAGTTGCAAGAAAAAAGGACAAAAACCAAACCGGGTCTTTTACCACCTTTTTATGCTGATATGCCTAAAACAATTGAAGAGATTATCAATTCAGAACTGAAATATCTTGAAGCCTATGAAAGAGCACCTATAAAAACAGACGCTAAGTATCTGTGGATGGCGATAAGGAATATAGTTTTTAAGGGCGAGAGGAGTAAATAAGTTTTGGTTGTGCCCCGATAGCTATCGGGACGGGATGACGGAACAAAAAAACTACCAACTAAAGTCTAAAGACTACTGACTAATATTAAGGAATAATTAACATAAATCAATATATTCGCACAAATTTTGAAAATAATGAAATTCCCCAAATCATTTAAGATTCCGGCCTTAGGGCTTTTTGCTTTCATACTGGCTACTTCCTGTGTTTCGAGGCAGGAGGTGGTGTACTTCCAGGGACTGGAAGAAGCGCAGGCCAGGATGGATAATCAGCAACAGAAAAGCTTACGCATAAAACCCAATGACCTGCTTACCATAAGTGTTGCCGCAGCCCAGCAACAGGCTGCGTTGCCTTTTAACCTGCCGGTGATAGGCGTGCCACAAGGTGGGATGGATATGGGAATGACGGTTGGTGGTCGCCAGCAGTTGCAGACCTACCTGGTGGAAGAAGCCGGGACTATTGATTTTCCTGTATTAGGAAAGGTGAATGCAGCAGGATTATCCCAGGAACAACTTGCCGCAAAACTCAAGGAGCAGATAAGGGAGTATGTGCAGGATCCTATCGTGAACGTGCGGGTGGTAAATTTCCAGGTAAGCGTATTGGGAGAAGTGAACCAACCCGGAACCTTCGAGGTGCAGGATGATTATTTTTCGCTACCCCAGGCCCTTGGAATGGCGGGAGATTTAAGTATTTACGGCAGGCGCGATAATGTGCTGGTAGTACGCGAAGAAGGCGGGACAAAAACCCATGCTTACCTCGACCTCACCGATGCCGATGCGATCAACTCGCCATATTATTATTTACAACAAAACGATGTGGTATATGTGGAGCCAAACAAGGCGCAGCGACAAAGCGCCAGTTATAACCGTAATGCCTCGGTGTATATCTCCATCGCTTCCGTATTAGTTTCAGTAGCAGTACTTCTAACAAGATAATCTACAATGTCTCAACAACAATCTACTTATAACCCCCCCCAGGAAGGAGAAATCAATTTAAGGGAAGAACTGGACAAGTACCTTCGGTACTGGCCCTGGTTCGTAATAGGCGTGGTGATAGCCCTGCTTTTCGCCTTTGTTTATTTAAAATATAGCACTCCTGAATATAGTACCACTGCCAGCATCATTATTAAAGATGAAGAGGGTAAAAACGCCGGTTCAGAAATGGCCGCTTTCGCCGATCTCGGTTTGCTTGGTGGGATGGGTGCCAGCAGCATCGAGAATGAGATCGGGATACTGAATTCAAAGCGTCTAATGAGCAACGTGGTAAAGGCTTTGAATTTGAATGTGACCTATTTCGAGGAAGGCCCGGTGAAAGCGGTGGAGCTCTATGAGAGGAGTCCGCTGCAGGTGCAGGTGCTGAAGATGGATGAACGGGAATTGCGCAGAACTATTCAGAATGAAGCCGGAAATAGTTTCAGAATAAAACTTCAGGAAAACGGAAAGCTGGAGGTGATCAACACCGAAACCGAAGAAGTGATGCAGGCAGAAATAGGAAAACCTTTCAGCCTTGACTTCGCGGAAGTGGTGCTTGTAGATAATATAGACAGCGATCCCCTGGACCTGGCGGAAACTGAAGCTGTATTGGTAAAGTTCAGTCCGGTAGAAAGCGTGGTGCAGAAATACCGTGGCGCGGTGCAGGTGAATTTAACCGACAAGAATTCGAGTTTACTGGAGCTTAGTCTGCAGGATCCTGTGAAGGCCAAGGCCCAGGATATCCTGGACCAGCTGGTTTTGGAATACAACCGGGAGGCTATAGAGGACAAGAACCTGGTAGCGCGAAACACCGCTTCTTTTATTGATGAGCGGCTTGCAATCATCAACGAGGAACTGGATTCGGTGGAAGTAGGCAAAGAAGAGTTCAAAGAGACCAATCAGCTTACCGATATCCAGGCCGAATCGGAAATGTTTATCGAGACGGCCAGCGAATATAAAAAGCGCAACCAGGAGGTAGGCACCCAAATGGAGCTCGCCAATGCGATGATCGACTTTTTAAAAGCTTCAAGTGAGAGCGACCTGCTTCCCGCTAATCTCGGGCTACAAGGTGAAGGGGTGAATCAGCAGATAGAAGAATTCAATAATCTGGTACTTGAACGCAACCGTATCTTAAGTGGCTCTACCGAGCGCAACCCTGTAGTTGTAAGACTTAATTCCCAGATCAACCAGATAAAAGGAAATATTTTACAAAGCCTGGAGCGGATGCGTTCTAATCTGCAAATAGCCCAGGCAGACCTGCAGCGACAAGGGGCAGCAATAGGTTCCCAGATCTCGGCGGTTCCGGCCAAGGAAAGACAATACCGGGGAATAGAACGCCAACAGAATATCAAGGAGGCGCTTTATCTTTTCCTATTGGAGAAGAGGGAGGAAAACTCCCTGAGCCTTGCAGTAACCGCCCCAAAGGCGAAGATTGTAGACCGGGCTTACAGCGGAAATGAACCTGTGTCGCCTAAATCGAAGATCGTACTACTGGCAGCATTGATCCTGGGCTTGCTGGTTCCGTTTTTGTTTATTTATATCAGGAACCTGTTGAATAATAAGATTACGGATAGAACGGATATAGAAAATGCATCTAAGGATATACCTATTGTAGGTGAGATTCCAAGAATTGCAAAGAAGGAGAGCGACCTTATTACCGTTAATGATCGTTCGGTACTTTCAGAATCCTTTAGGATCATGGTAACTAATCTGCAATATTTATTAGTGAATTCCTTGGACAGGGAAAAGGGTGTAAAATTATTTGTAACCTCTACGGTTAAAGGTGAAGGAAAAACCTTTATCGCTTTCAACCTGGGAATAACCTTTGCCAATATGAAGAAAAAGGTGATTATTGTTGGTGCTGACTTACGTAACCCGCAGCTTCAACGATACGAAACCAATGCGCGAAATTATACAGGGGTTAGTGATTACCTGTATGATCCCCAGATTAATCTTGAGGATATAATAAGCAAGTCAGAATCTCATCCAAAAATGGATATTCTGGCATCGGGAAGTATTCCTCCAAATCCGTCAGAATTGCTTCGAAGTGAAAGAATGCTAAAGTTATTAAATGAGCTTCAGGCGATGTATGATTATGTGATTGTGGATACAGCCCCTTCAATGCTGGTAGCTGATACTTTTCTGATAAATAAATTTGCCGATTTAACACTTTATGTAACCCGTGCCGGATATACTGAAAAGAAGCTGCTTGGATTTGCAACAGATGCCAAGAAAGAAGGGAAGTTACACCATGTGAGTTTTGTATTAAACGATGTGGAAATGGCAAATTTCGGTTATGGAAACAAATACGGCTATGTCTACGGAGAGGAAAAGAAATCTTTTTTAAAGCGACTTAAAGATAAGGCTGCGATATTTTAATTCAGTTTTCGGTTGTGAGTTCTCGGTTGTCGGTTATGGGGTCTCAGTTTCACCGGGTTTCTGGTTTGTTGTTTGGTGTTCATGGTTTAATATTCAAGGTTTAAGGTTTTTGTCTTAATTCTTTAAACGTACGTTGACTTCGAGTTTTTTTATGAAGCGATAGCGGAATAAAAAAAGTATCGAGAAGTCTTGATTAGTACAAACTTCTTAGCTGTTCTCGATACACCTTTTCTGCGCTAGCGCTTCGAAAAGGCACTCGAACCCAACGGGCGAAGTTATTAAAGAGCGGGAAAGAAGAAGAGTATAAATCTTCGTTTCACCCCGTCCCTAAAGGGAGCCGAAGATTTTTAAGATGTAGAAGCTGGAGATATAAATTTTAGAACCTAAAAATCCCTTTACCCTCCTGATGGTTATCGGGATTTATCGAGAAGTCTTTTTTCAGTTGGCAGTTTTGAGTTTTCAGTTCTCGGATTAATTAATGTGGGTATTGCAGTTCCAGACTGAGTCTTTTTTCCGGCTGGCGGGAAGTAGAAAGGGAGGGATGAAGTCGTTTTTCAGCACGTCATCGCGAGGAAAGTATAGACCGGAGGGAGATACTTGAAGCGTGGATCCTTTGTTACCAATCTTTGAAGCTAAAATAAAAGATTGCCTCAGTTTCCTTATCGGGATCCTTCGCAATGACGAAACTTTCAATGTTCAAGGTTCAAAATTTAAGTAGTTGTAGTCCTTAAAACAGGGCGTTGACTTCGAGTGTTTTTTATAAAGCGATAGCGGAATAAAAAAAGTATCGAGAAGTCTTGATTAGTACAAACTTCTAAGCCGATACATCTTTTCTACGCTAGCGCTTCGAAAAGACACTCGAACCCATCGGTTAAGTTAATAAAGAGCGGGAAAAGATTTCGAGAATTCTTCGTTCTATCCCTATCCCAAATAGTTATAGAATTAGGAATAAAGAAGGAAAAGAAGATTAGACTTTTTTATATTAGAGGAGGAAATTAAAGTGAATGGCCGGTTAAGGGGAATAAATAAAGTCAGAAAGTTTGAAAAAAGATCATCCCGGATATGATACCAGCATGTGGAAAGGAGCACCTCTACAGAATTTTTCTAAGGCTAGAAAATTGAGAAGGGATATGACTTCTGCCGAGGAAATGTTATGGGAATATTTAAGGAATAATCAACTAGGTTATAAATTTAGGAGGCAGCATCCAGTACATTATTTTATTGTCGACTTTTACTGTCATCAATTTAAACTCGTTATCGAAGTCGATGGGGGATATCATAACAGCAAGCAACAAAAAATTGCCGATAAAGAGCGTGAAGAATTACTTGAATTTCAAGATTTACATATTATAAGGTTTACGAATGAAGAGGTTATTGGGAATGTGAAAGGGATTATACAACGAATCCTGGAAAAGATAAATGAATTGAAATTGTAAATATTATTAGGACTACTTTTCCCGCCACCCGTTAGGGTAAGGGGCGGAGCGGGAAAAGAGTAGAGAAATCTTCGTTTCACCCCTCCCGATAGCTATCGGGATCCTAGGCAATTATGAAATCTTCAAGCTTTAAGATTTAAGTAGTTGTAGTCCTTAAAACAGGGCGTTGACTTCGAGTGTTTTTTATAAAGCGATAGCGGAATAAAAAAAGTATCGAGAAGTCCTGATAAGTAAAAACTTCTAAGCTGTTCTCGATACACCTTTTCTACGCTAGCGCTTCGAAAAGGCACTCGAACCCAACGGTTAAGTTAATAAAGAGCGGGAAAAGAGTAGAGAAATCTTCGTTTCACCCCTCCCGATAGCTATCGGGACTAAAGGGAGCCGAAGATTTCTATTCGAGAACTAAAGGAAGGATTTCACATTAAGTTTCGCCCTTTTCCCGCCACCCTTTAGGGTAAGGGGTCAAGTGGGAAAAGATTTCTATTCTATACCAGGAAAACCAAATAAACAAGCTTCGAATACCGAATTAACAAATTAACTATTTCTAAGACTAATAATCATACATGTATACTATTTTCAAAGCTTTTACTATATTTTTAATTTTGGGATCTTTGATCCCTTTTTCTTTGTCGGCACAGGATTCGTTTTCCGGCGGTGTGAAGCTTAGCGCTTACTATGATGGTACAGAGAAGGGTTTGCCTTTCTGGATGTATCATAATCAGCGGGGGCGGGTTTCCGAATTCACCGATCTTAGCGGGCTGGTAAACGCCCAATATCGCCTGGACCTGGGGACGGGGACGCAGCTGGAGTTTGGATTGGGAGCGGCGTATGATAATGCCGGTAGGGATGAGGTTTTCCCGGATGAAATTTATATGCAGTATAAAAATCCCTGGCTTCGGGCTTCGTTGGGCATAAAACAAAAACAGCAGCACTACCAGGGTCTGAGCGCTTCGGATGAGAATATCCTCTGGAGCACTAATGCAAGACCGATGCCGGGGCTGGAGCTGGAAACCAATGGGCCTGTATTTATTAACAGGGCTCAGAGCTGGGGCTTTGAAGCCCGCTGGGCGGAATATCTGATGGAAAAAGACCGGCATGTAGAAGGGGCTAAGCTGCATCATAAGATGTTCAGGCTGGTACACGATGCCGGGAACGGTTGGCGCTTTAAGGTCGGCATCCAACATTTTGCGCAGTGGGGCGGGACCTCTCCCGACAGAGGAGAACAACCGGAAGGTATTGAGGATTACTTCAGGATTGTTACCGGGAGGGCTGGAGGGGAAGCTGCTCTGCAGGGAGACATAAATAATGTTCTGGGAAACCATCTGGGTTCCTGGGAAATCTATGCCGATAAACAGTACCAGGATTTTAAGTTGAGCTTTATCTATAATAATATTTTTGAAGATGGCTCCGGAAGTCGGTTCGACAATTTTCCCGATGGACGTTATGGGATTTATTTTGAGAATGATAAAAAAGACCGGCTTCTGAATGCTTTTATCTATGAACTTTACTACACCCGGGACCAAAGCAATGATGTGAATCATTGGGGAGCAGATAATTACCTGGGGCATAGTGTGGCCTATTATTCCGGCTGGACCTATAAAAGCCGAATCCTGGGGGCTCCTTTTTTTAAGTATGATGAGAAACAGCAGCTTATCGTCAACAATAAGTTCATTACACATCATTTTGGCTTTGGCGGTCAGGTTTCTACTTTCTGGAATTCTTATCCCTATAAACTGCTGCTGAGCTACGCCCATAATGAGGGTACTTTTCGAAGAGATTTGCCCTTCGGAAATGAGGATGTGCTCCATATCTTCGGGGAAACCCTGCTCCTGAATGATCCTTTCCAGGTGAGTTTGATGCTTTCGGCAGATATCAACAGCAATTATAATCCGCTTTTTGGGGTGGGAGTGAGTTTGGAGCGGAGGTTTTAGATTCAGTTGTCGGTTCTGAGTTCTCTGTTGTCGTTTTTGTCCCTGACCACGATTAAAACCGTGGTTTGATCGAGTTTTGGCGTTTTAGAAATCTTCGTTTTGAAGAAGAAAGGTTTGGAACTTCTAAGCGGTTCTAGATACAATCCCGATTTACATCAGGATCAGTTTTGAGTTGTGGGTTCTCTCTTTCCGGTTCGTCATTGCGAGGAAACATTTGACTGAAGGAGAATGTTGACGTGGCAATCTTTTGGTTGGGGGATTGAGAGTAGCATCTGAATTTATATTTGTAAGGGCTACCGGGATTGAAAAATCCCTCTACCCCGACCCTAAAGGGAGGGGATTTTTCTTTAAAACGGAAAATTCAAATTCTTATCACTTTCAGATATTGTTCAGCAAAACTTATTGATTATTGTACTTTTTCCGCCACCCTTTAGGGTAAGGGGTCAAGCGGGAGAAGACTTAAAAACATTTTCTTTCATAAATAGTTGGCTTAGGTGGTCAACCTATATCAGGGACATACAGCGTTCTTACTTATAAACAGTTCTCGATACACCTTTGCTCCGCTATCGCTCTACAAAGGCACTCGAACTCAACGGGCTTTGTTAGAAGAGAGGAGATTGTGCTTCGGTAGCTATCGGGATCGGTTTTGAGTTGTGGGTTCTCTGTTCCCGGTTCGTCATTGCGAGGAAACATTTGACTGAAGGGAAAATGTTGACGTGGCAATCTTTCTGTTGTGGAATTGAGAGTGGTATCTGAAATTTTTGTTGGATCCCCTCTCCCGAATCCATTCTGTTAACTATTTATCTCGACCATGGTTTAAATCATGGTATGCTGAGTGTTTGCACCTGCCTGCCTTAACCCCACCGTCTTTTCCGCTACCGCGAAAATGTCACCTCCCTTTGCAAAACTTCTGCGAGCTTTGAGTAAAAATACGTTATTTTATTACCTCATTTTTACCAGCTAAATTATTATTCTCTGGATTAAAGGAACTTTTGGAATTGTCTGCCCTTTCATTTTTTGCTCGCCCAAAAAACGAAACAAAAAAGGGCGTCCTATGTGCAGGTATTTTTTTGGCATATGCCTTCCTCTTCCTCTGGTCGTCGGAGGCAGAAAAAACCGCAGATCGGAACCTAAATTTTCTCCAAGGCTTCGAAAATTTTTAACGGTCCCAACCTGCTACACTCACATAGGAAATTCGCTTTGCTCAATTTTCTAATCGAATCCCGATTCAACGAATTAACCCGCGGCCATCTTTTTGTTGAGGAATTGAGAGTCGATCTCTCCCTGCCGTGAAGGGAATCATTCAATATTAATTATGCTCCTCTTCTTCTCAGGATGAGATTCCTCCTTCGTCGGAATGACAATGGGGAAAGACTTTTGGGGAAGATTTTAATAATCAGATGGGATTCCGGATCAAGTCCGGAATGACGCCTTTCGGATAAACTTCCTTCCTGCATCCCTTCATCACTCCATTGTTTTAACACTTAGCCTAAAAGAAGCCGAAGGTTTGAGGCCTTTTTCCTGTTGGCGAGTTTTTGGGTTCTCTGTTGTTCATGGTTTAAGCCCGTCATTGCGAGGAAACATTTGACGGCAGGGAGAATGTTGACGCGGCAATCTTTCTGTTGGGGAATTGAGAGTCCGCCTCTCCCTGCCGTAAAGGGAATCATTAAATATTAAGTAAGCTCTTCTTCTTTTTAGGATGAGATTCCTCCTTCGTCGGAATGACAATAGGGGAGGTAAACCCAAAAAAAGAAAGAATTAGAGCACCTCCCTGGTCTTCACTACTACCGAAAATCCCATTTCGGGGAGGATGAGGCGCATTTGTTTTTTCCCGACTTCCCGCACGATGGCTTCTTTGCCCTCCAGGGAACCATTGTTGATCATAATCTTATCACCGGGGGAGATCTCGTTTATTTCCATCTGCTCAACCTCGTCGTTGTTGAGCCATTTCTCAATGGTTTCTATCTCGTGGTTGCGGACTACCGCCGGTTTCCCGAGCCAGTGCATATAGCGCACGACTCCCGGGACATTAAATACCAGGTTGCGTTGCTTTTCACGAAGTTTTACGAAGACATAAGATTTAAAAAGAGGAGTGCTTACCTTTTTCTTGCGATCGCTCCATGTACGAAGCTCGGTGATCATCGGGCAATAGACCTGGACCCCTAATTGGTCCAGCCGCTGCGCGACTTTTTGTTCCGATCTCGGTTTAGTGTATAAGACGTACCACAACATATTATCTTTATTTTGCGCGCTCTCCATGGATAAGCGCTATTATGCCGGCGACACTAAGTCGCCGTTGCGAATCCGATTTCATCAGATACGGGAAATAAAGACCTTCTTGTAGGGTGTCTCAGAAATGAGGAGAAAAAGGTCAGTTAGTTAGTCAGACAAAATTAAGAACATTTTATGATAATCAGGCTTTTTTTCCGGGGTTTTCTGCGGAAGATCCCGGAGGGGTTGGGGCTGAGATTGTTGTGGGGTTCTCTGTTGTCTTTTCTCTTTTATTCTTGGTTTAAGGTCGTCATTGCGAGGAAACATAGGACCGTAGGGAGAATGTTGACGTGGCAATCTTTTGGTTGGGGTAAAGGCTTGTTGGTATGTTCCGAAATGCTAAACTTCCGTCATCCCGGACTCGATCCGGGATCTCATCCTGTTTTGCTGAGGCGATTGGGTGAGCTTGTTTTCGAAGATCTGTCCTTCCTTGTTAACTCTCAAAATTTCACTTCTATTATGAGACCCTGAATCAAGTTCAGAGTGACGTTCAATTAACTCCGTGCGGTTGAAGCTCGTCATTGCGAGGAAACATTTGACTGGAAGGAGAATGCTGCCGTGGCAATCTTTTTGTTTGGGAATTGAGAGTCCGCTTCCTGCAGTAAAAGTCATTTCTGCTCTTCTTCTTAGCAGAATGAGATTCCTCCTTCGTCGGAATGACAATGGGGAAGGACATTTGGGGAAGATTTTATTAATCAGATGGGATTCCGGATTATCCCGATAGCCTTCGGGACGGAATGTCGCCTTTCGAATTAACTTCTTTCCTGGATCATATCTCCCAATAAAAAATTCCATAACCCACAAAAAACTCCTAATTTAGGCCTCTAAAAAATATTTCATGCTTGCAAAACTAGAAGAGGCTTATCATTTTATTTTTGAAAAAGCCTTAATAAAAGAAATATCAGAGGTAGGGATCCTAAAACACGTGGAAGCGGGGGAAAAGATCATCGAGATAGGCGATTATGTGAAGATGATGCCGCTGCTTTTGGAGGGGGCTATCAAAATCATGCGGGATGATAAGGATGGCGACGAACTGCTGTTATATTTCCTGGAGCGGGGCGATACCTGTGCAATGACCCTTTCCTGTTGTATGGGACAAACCCGTAGCGAAATTCGTGCAGTGGCTGAACGCGATACCAGCCTTATAATGATTCCTATCGAAAAGATGGAAGAGTGGACTTCAAAGTATAAGAGTTGGCGTAATTACGTCTTTGAAAGCTATCACGCCCGACTTACAGAAATGCTGGATACCATAGATACCATTGCCTTTATGAATATGGACCAGCGGCTAATGAAATACCTGCAGGACAAGGCCAAGATCAATCAGCATGAAATCGTAAACAATACTCACCAGCAAATAGCCTACGACCTTCACACCTCGAGGGTGGTGATTTCCCGTTTACTTAAAAAACTGGAGCTGGAAGGTAAAATAAAACTTCAACGCAATAGCATTGAGGTACTTCAGCTTTAAATTGTAGCGAAAAAAGCAGTATCTTTTCATAAGTTTTCCAAAAGCCCTTGCTAATATGTTCTTGTGTAACCCTTGTTACTGTAACCGGGCGCTCAAGGCAGTACTTTTGCAGCGGTAAAAACTAAACTAAACTTATGGAAATAATTGAAATTTTGGGTTACGTTGGGGCGTTGACCATCGGAGTTGTTTTGGGACTAATTGGAGGTGGAGGATCGATTTTAACCGTACCGGTGCTGGTGTACCTGATGTCGGTTAATCCTGTTACCGCTACCGCTTATTCCCTTTTCGTGGTAGGCTCGTCTTCCCTGGTGGGTGCGATAAAAAACATGAAAAAGGGATTGGTAGACCTTAGAACAGCGATAGTATTCGCTATTCCTGCATTTATCGCCGTTTACGTTACCCGAATGTACATCGTGCCGGCTATTCCAGAGCATTTATTTAATGTTGCCGGTTTCGAGATCACCAAGAATATTGGGATCATGCTCTTTTTCGCGATCATTATGATCCTGGCCTCTATCTCGATGATTCGGGAGAAAAAATCTTTAAAACCGGAACCTGCAGAGGTGTCTTATAATTATCCCTTGATTATTGTGGAAGGGGTAGTGGTAGGAGTACTTACCGGAATTGTTGGTGCCGGAGGTGGATTCCTTATCATTCCTGCGCTAGTGCTGTTAGCAAAGCTACCGATGAAAAAAGCGGTGGCAACATCTCTTCTTATCATCGCGGTAAAATCACTTATCGGATTTATAGGCGATGTGCAGAACCTGGAGATAGACTGGCCATTCCTGCTTATCTTTACTGCGCTTTCTATAGCTGGTATTTTCCTGGGAGTTTATCTGAACAAGTTTATAGACGGAAAGAAACTGAAAAAAGCTTTTGGTTGGTTCGTGCTAATTATGGGTATTTACATAGTTTGGGCTGAATTGGCGTAAGCTTTTCTGTTCTTCGATTTTAAATATAAAAAAGAACCTTCTCTTTCCTAAGAGGAGGTTTTTGTTTTTTCAAAAGCACAAACTTCAAAAACCAGTTCGGAAAAAGGTTCACTGGGAACTGAAGACTTCCTGATTTAAAAATGATTTCTAGCCTTGGCTTCGAGTGTCCCGCCGGGAGTCGGGATATTTCCTCCATCACTTAGTCACCAAATCAATCAATTCCCCAATTAACCAAACCCCCAATTCCAAACATTACAAGCTCACTACCGAAAGAATACCTGATCAAGATCAGTTCCTCCAAAAATTTCTCTGTCAGTGTAACCCTCGTTACAAGGCTATTAGTTAACTTTAACTAAATTAGTGCAAAATTAAAATACTATGAATTCCAAACATCAGATACTTATTATAGGTGCCGGTACCGGTGGCCTAATGATGGCTTCACGCCTTAAGAGAAAGCATAAAGATTTAGATATCGCGATTATTGATCCTGCCAAAACCCATTACTATCAGCCTGCCTGGACGCTGGTAGGAGCCGGGACTTACGATTTTGAAGATACAGCAAGACCTATGGCCGATCTTATTCCGGGAGGAGTAAAATGGTATCAGGATAAGGTTACCGCGATGGATCCCGACAGTAATTCGGTTTCTACAGAGAAATCAGGGGAGATCAAGTATGATTACCTTGTGGTCTCACCCGGACTTACTTACGATATGAGCCTTGTGCCCGGACTTTCCGAAGCAATAGATAAAGGCAATGTTTGTTCCAATTATACCGATCCTAAACATACCCTGGAGGTTCTTAAGAACTTTAAAGGAGGGACCGCGCTGTTCACCCAGCCTACCACCCCGATTAAATGTGGGGGAGCGCCACAGAAGATTATGTACCTGGCAGAAGCATACTTTAAAAAACACGGACTGAAAGATAAGACCAATGTGGTTTTTGCTACCAATGGAACCGTGATCTTTGCCGTGCCTGAGATCAAGGAAACCCTGATGAAAATTGTAGACCGGAAGAATATCAACCTGAAATTCTACCATGCTCTTAAAAGAATAGATGCTGAAAAACAAATCGCATGGTATGAACTTGCGCCTGAAGCCTACGAACATAACCCTGCTAAACTAAAGATAGAGAAAGATGGAAATATGGTGGGTATCCATTACGATATGCTTCACCTGGCACCACCATCGGTGGCTCCTGAATTCGTAAGGAAATCGAAACTCGCCAATGCTGAAGGCTGGCTGGATGTAGATCATCATTCCCTGCAACACAATAAATACCCGAATGTTTTTGGCCTGGGTGATGTTGCTGCCCTGCCAACCGCGAAAACCGGTGCGGCCATCAGAAAGCAGGTGCCCGTAGTACTGGATAACATTGAAAAACTGATGAAAAATAAAGCGGCCGATAATAAGAAATACAATGGGTATTCTTCTTGTCCGCTGGTTACTGAATACGGGAAAATGGTGCTGGCAGAATTTGATTATGACAATAAATTCACCCCCGATCCCGAATTAAAGAAAATGCTCATCTTCGATTCTTCGAAAGAACACTGGAGGTTATGGATGCTTAAAAAATACGGTCTCCCATACCTGTACTGGAATAAAATGTTAAAAGGGAAGGATGTATAGAAGAGCTCCGGTAATTTGAATCTCAAAGCGAAGGATATTGCTTATGTGGGTTTACAGTTGACGCTGTTTTTAAGTTTTTTATTAGATATTTCGCTTCTAAACTTCAGATTACCGGTATGGATTGATTATTTATTGCTACCCCTCATCTTTTTAGGTGCAGGGGTAGTCATTATAGCGCTGCTTCAACTTAAAACCAACCTTTCTATCTTCCCAAGTCCGCTAAACGGCTCTCAACTAATCACCCACGGACTTTTTAAATATATCCGGCATCCTATTTATTCGGGGATCCTGCTTACGGCTTTCTCGCTGGCGTTTTATCTGGGTTCGGGTTATAAATTACTAATCGCCTTTCTATTGCTTATCCTCTTTTATTTTAAAAGTAGTTATGAAGAAAAGCTATTGCTTCAGAAATTTCCTGAGTATAGGGATTATATGAAGCGCAGCGGAAGGTTTTGGCCTGGGGGTTAGTTTTTGTAAATGCCTGCCATTCCGTAGACTTCTAAGTACAAGCGGCCGGCTCGGCCTCAATCCATCCCCATTAATATCCCCCAACTAGCTTCGCGCTCTTTACTAAACCTCTGCGAGCCAATCCCTAGTTAACCAATTAACCACTCCCCAAATAACGAATCCTGAAATAACCAAATTCTCCCCATAATTAATGCTGGAATTATAGCGGAAGCCCTGGATTTTTTTCTAAATTTAATATCCCAAAATCGGGCTTGTTAAAGACCCGAAAAATATATACTTGATGGAGAATCTGGATTATGCAAGGCTGCAAATGGCCTTTACCCTTGGCTTTCATATAATTTTTGCCTGTATAGGGATGGTGATGCCCTTCTTCATGGTGGTTTCACACCACAAATGGTTAAAGACCCGTAACCCTATTTACCTTAAACTCACCAAAGCCTGGTTGAAAGGGGTAGCTATATTTTTTGCAACCGGAGCGGTTTCCGGTACGGCATTATCTTTTGAGCTCGGAATGCTCTGGCCGGAGTTTATGAAACACGCGGGCCCTATTTTCGGGATGCCGTTTTCCCTGGAAGGAGCGGCTTTCTTTGTTGAAGCCATAGCGCTTGGCTTTTATCTTTACGGTTGGAAGAAGCTGCCAGAAAAATTTCACTGGTTTACCGGGATCATCGTGGGCATCGCCGGGGTGGCCTCGGGAATCCTGGTTGTTTCGGCAAATGGATGGATGAATGCACCTTCCGGATTTGATTATATCAATGGGGAGTTTCTTAATATTGATCCCGTGCAGGCGCTGCTCAATCCTGCCTGGTTCACCCAGGCCCTGCACATGACCCTGGCTGCCTTTGTAGCTACTAGTTTTGCGGTGGCAGGAGTGCACGCGCTGCAGATCTTCCGCGGAAAAAATATCGAACTGCATACCAAAGCCTTTAAAATTGCGATTGTATTCGGGGCTGTGGCCGCATTTTTACAACCGCTGAGTGGTGATCTTTCCGCTAAGGATGTGGCAGGGCGCCAGCCTGTGAAGCTTGCCGCTATGGAAGCCCATTATGAGACACAAAAAGGAGCTCCGCTTTATATCGGCGGAATTGTGGATGAGGAAAAGCGGGAGGTTAGCCACAAGATCGAAATCCCGGGAGCTTTATCCTTTCTGGCCTTCGGCGATTTTGATGCTGAAGTAAAAGGCCTGAACGATTTTCCCGATGACGAATTGCCCCCGGTAGCCATTGTGCACTATGCCTTTCAGCTAATGGTTGGCCTGGGTACTTTGCTGATGCTTGCCGGGCTCGTCTATTTTATCAGCCTTAAAAAGAAACACTGGCTTAAGAGTCGAAAATACTGGTTATTGTTTATCATCACTGCGCCCATGGGCTTTATCGCCCTGGAAGCCGGTTGGGTAGTGACCGAGGTGGGGCGGCAACCCTGGATTATCCACCAGGTGATGCGTACCGAAGATGCTGTAACCCCTATGCCGGGAATGAAATACAGTTTCTTCTTTTACCTGTTTTTGTATATTATACTGGGTATTACCGTGACCTGGCTTATGAACCGGCAGATGAAAGCCCTGAATAAAGAAGAATAATTATGTTGTATATCGTGCTTTTTTTCCTGTTGTTTTCTCTCCTGCTATATGTGCTGCTTGGCGGCGCCGATTTTGGGGCAGGGATCGTGGAATTATTTTCTTCCCGTAAAAATAGAAAGGTTACTCGTGATACGATCTACCGGGTGATGGGACCCGTTTGGGAAGCTAATCATATTTGGCTTATCATCCTGCTGGTAATCCTGTGGGTAGGTTTTCCGGCCTATTTCAATGTGATGATGATCTATCTCCATATCCCACTTATACTGGTGTTGCTTGGGATTACCATAAGGGGTGTGGCTTTCGTTTTCAGGCATTATGATGCGGTGGTAGACAGCTCACAAATTTGGTATAACCGATTATTCCGGATTGGGAGTTTGGTCACGCCGGTATTTCTGGGAATGTCTTTTGCCTCCCTGATAAGCGGAAAAATAATCATTACTGATGATTACACCAATTACGGTTTTTATGACCTGTTTATGGAGCCCTGGCTTCATCTTTTTGGTTTGTTGATAGGCTTGTTTTATGCAGCCCTCTGTGCTTTTCTCGCTGCCAACTACCTGATAGCCGAAACGGAAGGCGAGGTGAGAAAGCTCTACAGGAAGAAATCGGCCCTGTACACGGTGGTGTTGGTAGTGTTGGGATCTGTCCTGCTTATTTACGGGTATTTTGCCGGGTTTATATTCATAGAGGATTTTATCCATAATCCGATTTCTTTGATTAGTGTTGGAATCTCAGGTTTATTGTTGATCCCATTATGGCGAAGTATAAAAAGTGGAAGCAAGATATGGAGCCGCTACCTGGCAGGTTTACAGGCGGTACTGGTTATGTTTGCCGCTATTATTGCTCATTTCCCTTACATTATCATTACTGCTGAAAAAGAGCTGAGTTTGCTGGAGAATCTGGCGCCCGAAGCTACAATAAATAACCTCGCGTTAATGTTGCTTATAGGGGGATTGGTAATTCTGCCCGGATTATTTCACCTTATGAAAAGTTTTAATATGATAAAAATTCTTAATAAGTCTAATCCTAATTAGCTATCAGGAATCAAAGAATAAAGAAGTATGAGTACAGCCTCAAAGAGTCATTGGGAGAAAGTATATGAGAGTAAGAAATATGAAGAAGCCACCTGGTACCAGGAAAAGCCGGAAACTTCCCTGGAAATGATTGCCGCCCTGGACCTGCCTTTAATCGCGAGAATAATTGATGTTGGGGGAGGTGATTCTAACCTGGTGGATTACCTTATGGAGGAAGGATACCGGGATATTTCGGTGCTGGATATTTCAGAAAAGGCGCTGGACCATGCCAGGGATCGGTTGGGAGTAAAGGCAGAACAGATAAGCTGGATTGCTGCCGATGCAGCCTCTTTTGAACCGGAAAAGATGTACCACCTCTGGCACGATCGTGCTGCTTTTCATTTTCTAACAGAAAAAGAACAGGTGGAAGGATATATAAAAAACCTGGAACGTGCTGTGAAACGCGGGGGTTTTGTGGTGCTGGCCACCTTTTCTGAAAACGGCCCCACCAAATGCAGCGGTAGGGAGATCAGGCAGTATTCAAAAGAAGAGCTGAGCGCCCTCTTACAAGAAAAATTTGAAACCCTGGAGTGCAGAAATGTTGATCATATCACTCCCTCGGGAGGGAAACAGAACTTTACTTTCTGCAGTTTCAGAAAAAAATAGAAGAATTATGAAAGATTTTTGGAATGAACGTTACTCGGAAAAAGAGTATGTCTACGGAAAAAAACCAAACACTTATTTTCAGGAGAAGTTGGATGAGTTAAGACCGGGAAGGATCCTTTTGCCGGCAGAAGGGGAAGGAAGGAATGCGGTATATGCTGCCAGGATGGATTGGGAGGTTTTTGCTTTCGATATTAGTAAGGAAGGAAAAAAGAAGGCCCGAAAACTAGCCCGGGAATACAAGGTCGATTTTGACTATCAGGTGGGGAAGCTTGAAGAGCTGGATTATAAAAAAGAAGAATTTGATGCTGTCGCACTCATTTTTGCGCATTTCCCGAAAGATATCAGGGAACATTACTTTCAGCAATTCGATAAATACCTTCGACCGGGCGGAGTGGTGATTTTTGAAGGCTTCAGCAGAGAACAAATAGAATTTCAGAAGCAGAACCCGCAATCGGGCGGGCCCAAAGATGCTGAAATGCTTTATACCAAAGAGGAGCTGGAAGCGGCATTTAGCGGGTATAAATTTGAAGAATTTGAAGAGCTGGAGGTCGAACTGGAGGAAGGAGAATATCACAAAGGCAAAGCCGCTGTAATACGATTTCTGGCCCGAAAAGCCTAAAAATCTGCTGTTTTATATGTACCTTAGATAATGATAAACACAAAAATCAATTAAATATGAAAAATGTATTTTTAAAAAGCATGTTTGTCGGGTTGGTATTTATGTTTTTTGCCTGTGGAGAAACCAGTACCGTGGAATCTGGAACTTACCAGGGCACCGTGGATGAGGTAGAACCCGAAAAAACGGAGATTTATGTTAAAACCGACGACAACAAAACCCTTGAACTGTACTTCACCGATGAGACCGTACTAAGTAGAGGCGGGAACGAGGTGGAATTCTCTGAACTTCAAAAGGGACAGAAAGTAGAGGTAGAAGTGGAAAAGGTAGGAAAAAGATTAGATCCTATTTCAGTAAAAATCATGGAATAACCAATGCAGGAAATCCCCGATTTTTGGAGGACAGAGGTTTTTCATCCTCTGTCCGTTCATTTTCCTATAGCCTTACTTCTTGTAGCCACTTTATTTAAAATTGTTTCGCTCTGGAGCAGGAATAAGCTCTGGCCGCAGGCAGGAAGTATCCTTCTAGGCTTGGGCATCCTCGGAGCCTGGATCGCTATCTATACCGGGAACCAGGCCGATGGCATTGTCTCCCGTCAACTCTGTGATCCCACTGTTTTGAAGGATCACGAGAACCTGGCTTATATTACGGCCTGGATTTTCACCGCTGGCTTTGCTTTAGATCTGGCGCTTACTTATGGTATGCTTAATTTCAAAAGAAACATATTTAAATTTATCCTGGTTCTGGGAATGTTAAGCGGTTCAGCTCTACTGGGCTATGCAGGACATTTAGGAGCCACCCTGGTTTACCAGCAGGCGGCCGGGGTTTATACTCCTTCTGAAGATTGCCAGGAGTTTAATTAGCATCTCGTAAAGCCTGGCGCAATTTTTATCAGAATATAAGATTAAAAAAAAGGGCTGTCTTTTTAGACAGCCCTTTGCATTTTCATAACTCAAAAGTTCCTAATGGAACTCATAATCTGTACCGGGAACGGTAGAGAAGGAGTTAGGGCCTAAGTGTTCACAATAAGCTCGTTTCTCCAGTTTTGGTGATACCGGGGAGTTTTCCCTAAGGTACTCCTCAACAACATCATGGATGTAATAATCCTTAACCTCTACATCTTTAACATTTGGCATACGGCAAAGATTGTCCAGCGGATCGCCCGGGCGCACACAGGCCGAGATGGTATAGTACTCATCATCTTTCATCTCCTCTCCATTTACTTTAACCGAGTTAATTCGTTCGCCCTTTTTCCCCTGGCTGTTGAAATCGACTTCCATTCCTGAGAAGCGCACCAGCCAACCTCCAAAACGTTCGGTAGCTACCTGGGCAAAGGCGTTGTGCATTTCACTTTCCAGCCACTCCTTGATCTGTTTTCCTGTAGCTTTTCCGGTTTTCACTTTTTCGTTTACGGGTAGCAGGTTCCAAAGGTTTGCCCGGGTTATAGGGGCCGGTTTGCCATCTTCGGGTACAATTGGATTTCCGAATCGGAAACCATTTGAAATAGAGATGTCGGCGCCGGTCTTCCAGCGGGCGGCATCGGTGATCATATTGTCCATAGGGTTTTCTACGGTTAGATACCGGTAGATAGGAGTTGTAGTATAGCCCACTACGGTTTCCAGGTGTTCTTCATAAGGCTCTTTGGCTTTGTCTACCAACTCTGCAATCTGTGGATCGGCCGGGTATTTTTCAGGGTCTACATCCATCAATTCATAATCTTCTTTTACGATCTTTCCGTCAACAAAATACAGGTCCATTTTCCCAACAAAAGAACCAAAGGCTCCGGGCTCGGTCACCCTGGCATATTTTCCCTGAATGGGTTCACGAACACGTTCGTGAGTATCGTTACCCAGAATGTAATCCACATCTTTTACAATTGGATTGCTGGCTAGTTCTACCTGCTTAAAGATCCCAAAGTGGGTCACCAGGAATAGTGCATCCACACCTTCCTCGTGCTTTACTTTTTTGATGAGGTCCTTGACGCTGTCATCAATTCCGCTGAAATCGATTCCTTCACTAAAGATAGGATTCTGGCGTACAGGTACATCGGGATCGTTTATACCGATAAATCCGAGTTTCACCCCGTCTATCTCCTTGATCCAGTAAGGAGGGAAAAGCTCTTTCTTTTCCCCGTCATCGTGGAACATATTCTGAGCGATGATAGGTTTTTCAAAGCCTTGCATCACATTCATCATCACTTCTTTTCCATATACCACTTCCCAGTTTCCTGGAACGATGAGATCATAATCCATATTTTTAATGATATCGGGAAAGATAGCTCCTTCTGAAAGTGCTGCATAACCACTCCCCTGGATAAGATCGCCTCCGTCAATAATTACGGTATTACCGGGATTCTTGGCTTTTTCTTCCTTAAATAGAGTTTGGATATGAGCCAGGCCACCCCGATCTCTAAAGATAATACTGTCGTTTTCCCAGAATAATTCCGGGTGCGGATCCAGCTGTCCATGGATATCGGCGGTTTGTAGTATGGTGATCTTTGTGGTGTCAGTTGGAACTGCAGCCTCTTTATCGCCATTTGAACCGGAAATACTGTTGCAGGAAGTAAGTCCCAAAGTAATTATTCCCAGTCCTAAAAGCATTGAACTTAATTTAAATGTCATTTTTTAGTTTTTAGTGATTGATACTTAGTGATTAGAGTCCGAGGCTATAGAAGCCTTTTTTCTGAAGTTGGAGGTTGTGCAGAATCCCGTTTTCTACTACGGTCATTTCCTTAGGAATCTCATTGCGGTCTACCTCGAATTTATTCAGGGAGAAACCACAGGCAACCAATTCTACGCCTAATTTACTGGCTTGCTCCACGAAAGGAGTCATTTTCGGTTTATTGGTTAACTGAGAAATATCCTTACCACAAACGATCACCTGGAACTCTCCAAAGTGGTCGCCGTCCTCTTCAGCAAGTGCTTCGGCGGTTAGCAGGATAGGTTTTAACTGATCTACTTTCTTGGTAAGCACCACATAATCTTTATTATGATCGTGGTTGGGTTGTTCCTGTGCAGCTACCTGTGTACTGAATAAAGTGAGGAACATTGCGAAACTGCTTAATAAAATAGTCTTCATTTTAGTATAGAATTTAATACGCTTTTGCGTGTGGTTATTATAATTTTTCGTTTTTACTCGATAATCGAGATTTAAATGCTCAGAGGCTTGCCTCTATTTTAAAAAAATCTGAATTATTCTTCCTGGGCTTGCCACGGGGTTCTTGATTTAAAATCGTTAAATATGAAAAAAATGAGTCCTCCCATAATTGCGATATTTTTAAAGAGCGGTCCCAGGGTGTTAATCTGGCCTACCTGCACGGTAAGCGTTATTGGCAATAATACAAGGGCCAGAATAATTGCTGAATAGCGGGTTTTAAAGCCGATTAATAAAGCAAATCCGGCAAGAAGCATTACCACTCCGGAGAGGATAACCAGTAATTCTGGATTTCCAAAAAAGTAGGCTATCCCTTTAAAGTTGGCCTGGTCTATCCGGTTTACGGTCTTTTCTACATTCAGCAGGTGGTTAAAACTTGCTACGAGGAAAATCCCGCTAAGCAACACCCTGAATATTTGAACCGAACGTCGGTTTACTAATATTTTAGTTGTCATTCTGTATTAAAGTTATGAAAGTAATTTATTATAGAGTCTTCAGAATCAATATTCTGTAGACTTTTATAGCTATTATGCAATCAAAACTTTTGGAGGGGGATAGAATTTATCGTGATATGCTGAAATCACCGCGGGGTTTCGGTAATCATAATACTGAAAATTTGGCTCGGCTTGAGGTGCTGGCCAATATATATTGGAAAAATTAAAAGGAGAATTACAAATAGCCTCGGCATTGATAACCAGTATATTTGATGATTGTTCAAAGTCGGCCGGTTTATTTTCTTCGGAAAAATTCAGGAAGGTGTTTTTACAAAATGTGTTCACCCAACTGGTATCTTCGGATTCTAATATACTTCCGAAGAATTTAGCATCAAGCATGAAGAATTTTCCCAGGAAGACCAGGGCAAAGAAAACAGCTATGTAAGATTTAATTTTCATCAATTAGCAGCCAAATATAAACTTTGAGAGTGAAACATGATGTGACTAATGTTACACAGACCTGTAACCCTTGTTACTGATTTCGGATTTTATTTTAGCTTCTTTCGCAAGCCCATTCCAGAAAAACTTTATATATGAATTATTTATTAAAATGGCCTTTGGCCCTGTTTTTATTATTGCTGAATTTATCAGTTTACTCCCAGGAGGAGCATCATGAGGAATCCCAGGAACCTGAGCATTTGCGGGATATTTTCAGGGAGTCCCATTTGCATGGGCACATCAGGAATTATTTTATGAATACCATAAACCGTGGCGATCTAAAGGACTATTATACCAATGCTACCGGGGGAGCAGTTGGCTTTACTACCGGAAATTATAAAGGTTTTGAAGCCGGGGTAAAAGGGATTTTTACTTATAAAACTTTCGGGAACGACCTGGGAATGGAAGACCCAATAACGGGTAAAAATGCCAGGTACGAATACGAACTCTATGATGTACTTAACAAAGGAAATTTTAAGGATCTGGATAGATTGGAGGAATTGTTCATTCGATACAGGTTTGGGAATTCTTATCTTACCTACGGAAAAATAGAAACCGAGTACACTCCCTTGCTAAATCATAGCGATGGCCGGATGAAACCTTTTGCCCATCGTGGAGGCTGGGCGCATTTCAATTTTGGGAGACGGCATCAGTTCAATCTTGGCTGGCTAAACGGGATGTCTCCCCGGGCCACCACCGAGTGGTTTAACTTTGAAGAAGGGCTGGGACTTTTTTATAATGGTTTTCAACCCAACGGGGAGGAAGCTCACTACCACGAGTATTATGAGTCTTCCGGAATGGGAATATTCAATTATAGATACCGTAGAAACAATATTAGCTTTAAAGTTTATGATTTTTATCTGGATAAGGTAATGAATACCCTGTGGACCGAGGTGGATTATGAATTTAATGATTTCAACCTGGGAATTCAGTATGTATACCAGTCGCCATTTTCTTACAATGAGGAGCTGGCCTACGAACATCGTTATGTGCAGCCCGGGGAGAACGGGCAGGTGCTGAGCTCACAGCTTAGCTGGCAAAGATCCAGGTTGCGCTTTGCGGCCGCCTATACTCACGCCTTTGATACGGGCCGCTTTTTATTTCCGAAGGAATTGGGAAGGGACCATTTCTTTACTTCTATCTCCCGTTCCCGCCTGGAAGGAATGGGCAATGTTGATATTGTTGCTTTAAAAGGAGAATATACCTTTTTAAAGCCCAATCTGCATTTGGGCGTGGAGATGCAACAAATTCTGGGCGCCGAACCGGGAGAATTCAAATACAATAAATATAATGTTGATGAGTCTTTTCAGGTGAATACCCACCTGCGTTATAATGTAGAGGGATTCCTTGATGGGTTAAGTTTCGATCTATTGTGGGTGTACAGGGAAAACCAGAATCACCTGGATGCAGAAAGTATCTTTAATAAAAGTAACTTCAACCAGATCAATTTCGTTACGAATTTTTATTTTTAACAAAATTATCTGAATGGATGACGTAAAACTCGGACTTAAAGAAAACTGGAAACAGTTCAGTTTGCTGGTGTTGGTCAACGCCTTTGTAGGAGGTATGGTTGGTTTGGAACGCAGTATTCTGCCCGAGATCGCTGAAAAAGAATTTGAAATTGCCGCCACAACGGCAATTTTATCTTTTATAGTGGTTTTTGGAGCGGTGAAAGCGATTTCTAATTATTACGCCGGTGCCCTTGCAAATAAATTTGGTCGTAAAAACTTGCTGGTGCTGGGGTGGGTCTTTGCCATTCCTATTCCTTTTATTTTGATTTTTGCTGAAAACTGGAATTGGATCATTGCGGCTAACGTGCTGTTGGGAGTCAACCAGGGGCTCGCATGGTCCAGTACAGTAGTGATGAAAATAGACTTGGTAGGAGAGAAGCAAAGAGGTTTCGCGATGGGCCTGAACGAATTTGCCGGTTATTTCGCAGTTGCTGTAGTAGCCTTTTTAACCGGATGGATAGCGGCGGAATATGGGCTGAGACCTTACCCCTTCTACCTGGGCATAGGCCTGATGCTACTTGGCTTATTCTTCAGTAATTTCCTGATAAAGGATACCCGGCATCATGTAGCTAAAGAAGAGAATACCAGCGAGGTATCCCGCTTAAAAAATATTTTTAAGGAAACCACCTGGACTCACAAAAACCTTGGTTCTGTTAGTCAGGCCGGGCTTATAAACAACCTTAACGACGGGATGGCCTGGGGGCTTTTTCCTATCCTGCTTTCCCATAAAGGCTTTAACCTGGAACAGATAGGGATAGTGACCGCCCTGTATCCTGCGGTTTGGGGGATAGGCCAGTTGTTTACCGGAAAAATGGCCGATATCTTCAGCAAAAAGGATATGTTGTTTATAGGGATGTTGCTTCAGGCAATAGTACTGGTAATTTTGGTATGGGCAGAAACGATGACTCATTATGTAGTCCTTTCGGCGCTTCTGGGCTGGGGGACGGCGATGGTTTACCCAACCTTTCTGGCTACTATTGCCGAAAATACCCACCCGCAGGATAGAGCAAAGAGCATAGGAGTTTTTAGATTATGGCGGGATCTGGGCTACGCGATTGGAGCCATACTCACCGGGGTGATCGCCGATTTGGTGAGTACAGAGGCCGCAGTTATGCTAATAGGAATACTTACCCTAATCTCTGCCCTTATTATTTTATTCCGAATGGATTACAGGGATAAGGGGGCTATTAAGATCCTTGGCTGGTTTAATGGTTAAATATTGGTTAATATTAGGGTAGCGATAAATTAGGCTAAACAATTAGCTGAATTATTTTGTAACTTACAGTAGGTCAGATATTGTAACAAAAGTTACTGCTTAAGCCTTATGTTTTGTATATTTTTGCCACTGAAATTTTAATAATCCGGTTGGAGAAGTACCTTAACATTATACAGAATTCCTTTACAGGATATTTTAATTATCTGGTAGAGGAAATAAGCAATCCGGGCTGGACCAATTATTTTTATTGGCTCCTGCTCTTGTCCCTGGTGGTTTGGGTGCTGGAAATTTTTATTCCCTGGAGGAAGAATCAAAAGGTTTTTCGAAAAGGCTTCTGGCTGGATACGTTCTATATCATATTTAATTTTTTCCTGTTTTCCCTGGTTGGGTATAATGCGATCTCGAATGTAGCGGTGGAATTATTCAATGATTTTCTGGCTCTTTTGGGAATAAGTAATATCGTGGCCATCGAAGTGCAGAATTTCCCCGTTTGGGCGCAGTTGTTAATTATGTTCATTGTTGCCGATTTTATTCAGTGGAATGTACACCGGCAATTGCATAAGCGCTCCTGGCTATGGGAATTTCATAAAGTGCACCACAGCGTTAAAGAAATGGGTTTTGCAGCACAGTTCAGGTTTCATTTTATGGAGACCATCGTTTATAAAACCGTGCAATACATCCCGCTGGCGATGATAGGTTTTGGAATACAGGAATTCTTTGTGGTTCATATGTTCGCAGTTTTAGTAGGGCACTTAAACCATGCGAATGTGGGCTGGAGCTATGGGTTTTTAGGTTATATTTTCAATAATCCTAAAATGCATATCTGGCATCATTCAAAAGAACTCCCGGAGGCACACCCCTATGGAATGAATTTCGGGCTTAGCCTGAGTATTTGGGATTATTTGTTCGGGACGGCCTATATTCCGAAGGAAGGAAGAGATATAGAACTTGGTTTTGAAGGAGACAGTGATTTCCCTGAGGATTTCAAAAATCAGATGCTCTTTCCATTTAAGAAAAATAAACAATCACTAAATAATAATTAAACAGAAATTAAGATGAAGATAAAACAGTTTAAAGACGAGCCTTTAGCGCATTATTCCTATGCTTTAGTAAGTAACGGGGAGATGGCCCTGGTAGACCCAAGCCGAAACCCAATGCCTTACTATAAGTATGCTGAAGAAAACAATGCAAAGATCGTAGCGGTTTTTGAAACTCACCCTCACGCCGATTTCGTGAGTAGTCACCTACAGATTCATAAAGAAACCGGAGCGACTATTTACATTAGCGAAATGGTAGGGGTAAGTTATCCGCATACTGGTTTTGACGAGGGGCAGAGCGTAAAAATTGGAGGTGCGACTGTAAAACCATTGCATACTCCCGGTCACTCTCCAGACAGTTTGACCTTTATCGCAGAAGAAAATGGAGAAACTGCAATGTTTAGCGGGGATACTCTTTTTATCGGAAACGTAGGTCGTCCTGACCTTCGTGAGAAAGCGGGTAATATGAAAGCTAAGAGGGTAGAACTTGCTAAGGCTATGTATAAAACCATGCAAACCAAGTTCAATGATCTTCCAGACGATACGGTAGTTTATCCTGCTCACGGTGCCGGTTCACTTTGTGGAAAGAACATGAGTGATGCTTCTTCCAGTACCTTAGGAAACGAACGGCAGGGGAACTGGGCTTTTAAAGACCAGACTGAAGAAGAGTTCGTGGAAGAAATCCTTAAAGATCAGCCATTCATTCCGGCTTACTTCGGATTTAACGTAGATGTTAACCGAAAAGGAGCTATGAATGTCCAGAAAGCGAAATACAGTGTGCCGGTGAAACTTTTGGTGGAAAGCCTTGAAGATGACACCGTAGTGGTAGATAGTCGTGGCCGTGAAACTTACAGAGAGGGTCACCTTCCTCACACTATCAATATCATGGGAGTGACAGAAGAGGATAAGCTGGAGACCTGGTTAGGCGCCATTATCGCTCCTGAAGAACCATTCTATATGGTGGTGAAGAGTGTGGATGATATGGAAGATACTCTTGAAAGGATCGCTAAGATCGGTTATGAGCAACAAATGAAAGGTATTGTAACACTTTCAGAAAAAGTTTCTCTTACTACTCAAGCTTTCGATCACGAAGATTTCAAGAAGAACAGAGATAAGTATACTGTAGTAGATGTGCGCAACGAAGCAGAAGTTGAAACCGATGGAAAATTTATCGAAGGTTCTTTGAACATTCCTTTGAATGAACTAAGAAACAGAGCAGATGAAGTGCCAACCGATAAGCCTGTGGTAGTACACTGTGCCGGTGGGTTCAGATCTGCAGCCGGTAGTAGTATTCTTGAAAATAAACTTAAAGATGCTAAAGTTTTTGATTTCAGTGAAGAAATCGAAGAATATAAAGAAGCTGCAACTTCAAAATAATTAAGTTGAAGTTTATATAAAAAAAGTGGCTGTCCAAACGGGCAGCCACTTTTGTTTTTTAATAGCTCATTTTAATCATCTTCTTCATGAAGCCTGGCATTAGCATCGAATTCCAATTCAGTACCATTGGCTAATTTTACTTCATACCCATCGGCTTCTTTTTTATATTTCACCACTTTCACATCCTTGTGATTGGTGTTTAGGTAATTGGCGATGTCTTCTGGTAGAGCCTCCGGCCAGAACCCCTTCTTACTATCAATGCTGGTAGGGTGACCTTCAACATCGAATTCAATCTCGGTTCCGTCAGACATTTTAACCTCATACGCATCATCCTGGTCATCCAGATCTACATGCATATCCATAATACTTTCATTGGAAAAGTGCTCTGATAGCCAGGCGGAAATCTCTGCAGACACCTGCTCCTCTGTTTGTGCTACTCCTGAGCTCATTGCAAATACGGCAAGTAGCCCTGTTAAAATTAATTTTTTCATAATTCACCGGTTTTAGGTTCATTCTAAGTTAAGCTGATTAGAAAAGCCCTTGCTTTAATATTATGTGAATTCACGCTTTCTTAACAGTTGGAGAGAAGTAAAATCTTCCTGTAAAGCTATTCTTTAAAAGCTATATAGTTTTTCTATATTTACATCAGCAGCTTCAAATTCTATTTGAAAACCAATATATATGGAAAAAAAATTCAGCGTTAAGGTGAACGATTCTTTTGAATTCGAATTTACCCAGGACGAGATCAATGCTTTAGACACTCAACAGGTTTCCGTGAATAATTATCATATGCTAAGCGAAAACCGAAGCTTTAAGGGCACTATTGCCAAAGCCGATTTCCTAAACCGGGAATATCAGGTGAAAATTAATTCCAATAACTACCAGGTAAAGATTTCCAATGAGCTGGACCAGCTTATAGATAAGATGGGCCTAAGCCTGAGTTCTGCTTTGATGGTTAACGACATTAAAGCGCCAATGCCGGGACTAATTCTCGATGTGATGGTGAAGGAAGGTGATGAGGTGAAAGAAGGTGATTACCTGCTTGTGCTGGAGGCCATGAAGATGGAGAACACCCTTAGTGCCCCTCGGGATGGAGTAGTGAAAGCCATTTCAGTAGAAAAAGGCCAGGGCGTGGATAAGAATCAATTGCTTATTGAAATGGATTAGCTCCGGTGATAATAGAGGTGAAATAATTACAAAGTACAAGCAAGAAATGAAAAAAATATTAGTTGCCAACCGTGGAGAAATCGCTTTACGGGTAATGAAGACGATACAAAAAATGGGGATAAAAACCGTCGCGGTCTATTCTGAAGCCGATAGAAATGCCCCACATGTAAAGTTTGCCGATGAGGCTATTTGTATAGGAAAAGCTGCTTCCAGCGAATCTTATCTTAAAGCTGATAAAATAATTGAAGTCGCAAAGAAACTTGAGGTAGATGGTATTCATCCCGGTTATGGCTTTCTTAGTGAAAATGCCGAATTTGCAGAAGCTGTAGAAAAGGCGGGAATCACCTGGATTGGGCCGGGCTCAAAAGCCATTCGGATTATGGGAAGCAAACTGGCCGCCAAGGATGCGGTGAAAGAGTATGACATACCAATGGTGCCGGGAATAGACGAGGCCATTACCGATGTTGAAAAAGCAAAAAAAATAGCCAGCAAAATAGGGTATCCAATTCTCATAAAAGCCTCTGCCGGGGGTGGAGGAAAGGGAATGCGCATTGTAGAACGGGATAAAGACCTGGAAGACCAGATGAAAAGGGCTATTAGTGAAGCCGAGTCGGCATTTGGGGATGGGTCGGTATTTATCGAAAAGTATGTGACTTCTCCCAGGCATATAGAAATTCAGGTGCTGGCCGATACTCAAGGGAATATCATCCATTTATTTGAAAGGGAGTGCAGTGTGCAGCGAAGGCACCAGAAGGTGGTAGAGGAAGCACCATCGGTGGTGTTAGACTCCAAAATAAGAAAGCAGATGGGGAAAGCCGCCGTAAAAGTAGCCCGCGCCTGTGATTATGTAGGAGCCGGAACTGTGGAATTCCTTTTTGATGAAAATAAAAACTTTTATTTCCTGGAGATGAATACCCGCCTGCAGGTGGAGCATCCCGTAACCGAACTAATTACCGGAATCGACCTCGTAGAAGAACAAATAAAGATCGCCAGGGGAGAAAAATTAAGATATCACCAGGAAGACTTAACTATTAAAGGGCACGCGCTGGAATTAAGGGTTTATGCCGAAGATCCTATGGAAGATTTTATGCCAAGTGTGGGAAAACTTGAAAGATACCGAATGCCCGCGGGTCCTGGAATAAGAGTGGACAACGGATTTGAAGAGGGAATGGATGTGCCTATTTATTACGATCCCATGCTTAGTAAGCTTATCACTTACGGGAAAACCCGGGAAGAGGCTATTCAGTTAATGTTGAAAGCCATAAGCGACTATGAAGTAAAAGGGGTAAGCACTACACTTCCTTTCGGGAAGTTTGTTTTCGAACATGAAGCTTTCAGAAGCGGGAATTTCGACACCCATTTTGTGAAGAATTATTATTCAGCAGAAAAACTTCAGGAAGAGATAAGAGAAGAGGCCAGGCTGGCTGCTTTACTCGCTTTAAAACAATATATTTCCGATAAAAAACAATTGCGGTTACCGCTTACCTAAAGCTTTAGATAAGGCAGGTAACCGCTTGTGATTTAATTTTTTCTGAAGAATTTAGCTTCGTAAGTAGTGCTGTTGCCAACATTGTCGGTAACGATAAGCTTAAAATCATTTTCGGTTTCGGTAACCACCCCATCATCGAAATTGTGGGTAAGCGTGTTGTTTTTATATTCGTATTCCATTAGAATGAACTTTCCGTTAACCGTGGCCCGATAACTCTTTATTCCGGAGAGATCATCGGAGATCTTAAGCCTCAGGTCATTATTAGAGGAAATCCACTGCCCGTCACCGAAATTTACGGGAGTTATTTTCGGGGCGGTGACATCGGCGGCCAAAGTATATTCTCCAAAGGTTCTGATGCCTGTGGTGAAACGATCCCCCTTTTTGTAGGTTGAGGAGTAGAGAGGTCTTCCGCGGTAGCCTAAACGCGCGATAAATAGTTTTTCCCGGTCTTTGGGACTGTATTTACTTACATCAAATCCCAGGGTGATGTTTTTATGGATGGGAGTATCGTCGGTATGGAAATTTATTGTATCTCCTTTAAACTCAACATCGAGGTAAGTATTCTCATATAAACTTCCTGCAGGAATATAAAAGTCGATTCCGTTTTCTTCGGCAGCATAAGCCTGATTGGCGTTAACGAAATAATCGGTTTTATTTATTTTTTTAGGTTGAATTTCCCCGCTGTTTCGTCCGCGTATTGGGATCCTTATCAGTCTTTCATTTCCTGAGAAATCGGTCACCCTGATGGTGTAATTATAATCCAGGCTATCCTCTATATTCAGTTTTCCTTCGGAAATCACTTTGTCGTAAACACTCAGCGGGTTTCCGGGTTCTACGTAGAGTTTCTGAACCCTGCTTTTGTGATTAGCGTAGTATTCATAATCTATAAGCTGGTTGAGATGCCTGGTTTCAGAAAAAGAAAAGCGGTTAAACCTGAGCGCGAAGATATCGTCTCCATTTACCGAAGTTTCAACCTTATAGACGCCGTTTTTATTAGGAGCCATATCCTGCTGGTCTACCGTAGAAACCCCGAAGCCAATATTGCCGCAGGCATCGATCTTTTCGGTGGTATAACTCCCATCCTGTAAGGGGATGAGCCGTATTTTTTGTCTTTCAGCTGAATTGTTTACATGCGATTCTCCGTCAAGGGGATAGGCAAAAAGCGAATTGATGATTGGAGGACGTGAATCTTTTATTTGAACGCCAAAAAGTTTGGGGTTCATAGGGCGTTGATTGCCATCCCTAATTTCGTAGTGTAGGTGAGGGCCGCCACTGCCGCCAGTGTTTCCACTAAAGGCAATGAGTTCATTTTGAGAGACTTTAAGTTCCCCGGCTTCAGGGAAAAGTTCAATCTCATAGGTTTCGTTGGCGTATTGGCGTTTTTTTACATAGGCTTCAATTTCTGGAGAAAATTTCTGCAAATGCGCATATACTGTGGTGTAGCCGTTGGGATGCTGTACGTACAGGGCTTTTCCGTAGCCATAATGTTGAATATTTATTCGGCTCACATAACCTTCGGCAGTAGCGAGCACCTTTAGTCCCTGGCGGTGTTGGGTTTTGATATCCAGGCCGCTGTGAAAATGATTGGAACGTAACTCCCCAAAAGTACCGGAGAGCACAAGAGGAACCTCCAGGGGAGAAGAGAAATAATCTTCGGGGACACTGGGCTGGGTATAAAGGTTTAAGCCTGTTAATAATAAGCTTAGAATGGTGATAATTTTCATAAAATATTAGGTTAAGAATAGCAATTTCCTGGTGGTAAATTTAATCAAACTTTATGCAAAAAATAAAGCCTTAAGCCTTAATATGTTAGCTTCGGGTTTAGGTAAAATCTAAAATAGCAATAAAAAGTATTGGGATATTTCAAAGCGTATGTTAACTTTGTGGAAATAAGCATTAGATTGCGCTTTTATGAGTGAATTGACAGAAATAGTTGATAATCTTGAAAATAGAATCAGCAAGTTGCTTCATAAGTATGAAGCTTTGAGGCAAAACTTGGGTTCTCTTCAGGATGAAATGACCAGACTTACTTCTGAAAATACCCGGCTCAAGGAAGAACTTGAAAATTCTGGAGAACGGATTCAAACTCTTAAAGCAGCCAACGCGATGCTGGGCAGTAAAGATTACAAGACAGAAACAAAGCTCAAGATAAACAGCTTGATTAGAGAAATTGATCAATGTATTGTTCAATTATCGGAATAAATAGGCATCATGGATAAATTAAGAATTAAGATCTCCATTGCAGACAGGGTTTATCCCTTAACAATCGAGCCTCACCAGGAGGAAGGTTTGAGGAAGGCTGCAAAAAAGATCGAGGCCATGATAAAACAATTTGAGCAGAGTTATGCCGTTAGGGATAAGCAGGATGTACTGGCCATGTGTGCCTTGCAGTTTGCAGCCCAAACCGAGCAAAAAGATATAGAAGCAGCAGGAGATATGCAGGAAGCTGAAGAAAAGTTAAGATCGCTTAACGAGCTTTTGCAACAGCACCTGGCCTCTTAAAAAGTTCTTTAAATAAAATAAGGTTACTGCCTGTATTAGTGATTTTGAGAAACTCAACACGAATTCTTTAAGAAGGGTGAGTTTAAGTTGTAAAAGCGCGCCGTATCCCTCGGGAAAGCGGATTCTTGAGCAGCTTGTTAGCCCTAAACCTGATTTTAAAGAGTTTACTTCAAACCAATACTAATACAGGCTTTTTTTTTATATAAACATTCAACAATGGAAATCACTACTATAATTATAGGTTTGGTCTTAGGTGTAGCAATAGGCTATGCCATCGCAAAATTGCTGGAACGCAAGCAAGCCTCCCGCACAATTAAAAACGCCAAGAAATCGGCGGCCAATATCCTTAAGGAGGCAAAATCGGAAGGAGAGAGCATTAAAAAGGATAAGATCCTGCAGGCCAAAGAAAAGTTTATCGAGCTTAAGACAGAGCACGAGAAGGTGATCATGGGCCGGGATAAAAAGATTAATGAAACCGAAAAGAGAGTAAGGGATAAGGAATCCCAGGTTTCCAGCGAGCTTGCCAAAAACAAGAAGCTCAATAAAGAATTGGAAGAGAAATTAAAAGACTATTCCTATCGTACCGAATATCTTGAGAAGAAACAGGAGGAGATAGATAAGCTTCATAACAGCCAAATTCAGCAGTTGGAAGTTATTTCAGGTCTTTCGGCAGATGATGCCAAATCACAGCTTACCGAAGCCTTAAAAGATAGCGCAAAGGCCGATGCAATGGCCCTGATACAGGATACTGTTGAAGAAGCCAAACTCACTGCACAGCAGGAAGCTAAAAAAATCATTATTACTACCATCCAGCGTATAGGCACAGAAGAGGCCGTAGAGAACTGTGTTTCTGTGTTTAACCTGGAGAGCGATGATGTTAAAGGTAGAATTATTGGAAGAGAAGGGCGTAATATTCGTGCCCTGGAGGCTGCTACCGGTGTAGAAATTATCGTAGATGACACCCCGGAAGCAATTATTCTTTCATGTTTCGACTCGGTAAGAAGAGAAGTCGCCAGGTTGTCCCTTCATAAACTGGTAACCGATGGACGTATTCACCCGGCCCGAATTGAGGAAGTGGTGAAAAAGACCAGAAAACAAATTGAAGAGGAGATAATTGATATAGGAAAACGTACTGTTATTGACCTTGGTATTCATGGACTTCACCCGGAGCTTATAAAGATTGTGGGTAGAATGAAATACCGTTCTTCGTATGGCCAGAACCTCTTGCAACACTCTCGGGAAGTCGCTAAACTCTGTGGAGTTATGGCTGCTGAGCTCGGGCTAAACCCTAAACTTGCCAAGCGTGCCGGATTATTACATGATATTGGAAAAGTACCGGATACAGAAACCGAAGTTCCTCACGCTATTCTCGGGATGCAATGGGCTGAGAAATTCGGGGAGAAACCCGAGGTTTGTAATGCCATTGGAGCTCACCACGATGAGATAGAGATGAACTCCCTTCTTTCTCCAATCGTGCAGGTTTGTGATGCGATAAGCGGGGCCAGGCCAGGCGCCAGACGCCAGGTGCTGGATTCTTATATTCAGCGTTTAAAAGACCTGGAGGAGATCGCTTTCGGTTTCCCCGGGGTTAAGAAGGCTTATGCAATTCAGGCGGGTAGAGAATTGAGAGTTATCGTAGAAAGTGAAAAAGTGAATGATGAAAAGGCAACTAATCTTTCATTTGAGATCTCGCAAAAGATCCAAACAGATATGACTTATCCCGGACAGGTTAAGATTACCGTGATACGGGAAACACGGGCGGTCAATATCGCCAAGTAAAAAAATAATCAAAAAAAAAAGCCCTGCAATTGCAGGGCTTTTTTTATTATAAGAAGAAGTATTAAGCTTTATAATCGTCATCATCAAAAATGTTTTCATAGGAGTTGCCTTTTGTTACAAAGAATTCTCCTGTTACATACCGGAAATGTCTATCAAGGCCTGCAATTTCCGAAAGATCATCCTCGTCCAGATTTACTCCCATACTTTGAATGTTTTCAATGATCCGACCTTCGTTGGTTGATTTTGGAATTACAGCTGTGCCTCTTAATACGCTCCATTTTATGAGTACTTGCCCCGGGCTTGCCCCGTGTTTTTTTGCGATCTTTTGAATTACTTTATTTTCGAGAAGCGAAGGCTCGTTGGGAGCTTTTATGGCCTCATTTCGGTCGCCGCTGCCTAAAGGGGAATAAGCAGTGAGATTAATATCATGTTTGCTGCAAAATTCTAGCAATTCCGGTTGCTGAAGATAAGGATGCAGTTCCACCTGGTTCATTTCGGGAATGTCCTCTGTCTCTTCCATGAGTTCTTCCAGTTTCATGCTACTGAAATTTGAAACTCCAATATGCTTTACAAGACCCAGTTTTTTAGCCTCAATCATCATTTTCCAGGTTTCTATGATAGGAGCTTCTTCAAGGCTTAAATAATCCTCATCGTTTTCGGGAAAGCTAACGCCTCTTTTAAAGGCTACCGGCCAGTGAATGAGATACAGGTCCAGGTAATCCAGCTGAAGATCTTTGAGGGTTTCCTTTAAGGCAGGAATGACATCTTCTTTTTTATGGGCATCATTCCAAAGTTTGGAAGTAACCCAAACCTCTTCTCTTTTAATTTTTCCTTCTGAAAATATTTCTGTGAAGGCTTCCCCAATTTCAGCCTCATTGCCGTAGGTTGCGGCACAGTCTATATGCCTGTAACCGTTATTAAGGGCGATCTTTACCGCATTTCCCACTTCGCCTTTACCCGATTTCCAGGTGCCGAGACCTATTGCAGGCATTTCATCATTATTTTTAAACTTAAGTGTCCTCATTTAATTAAAATTTTATATTCTTTTATGTCGCCTTAATTTAATGATAATCCTGCGGAAAATCCTGTAATTTAAAGGCTTTAGCAGAAATTTAATATTCAGGCCCGTGGGTGAAATTGCTCTAACACCTGCCGCAGATGTTTGCGGTCTATATGCATATAAACTTCGGTTGTAGTAATGCTTTCATGACCAAGCATCTGCTGAATGGCTCTTAGATCGGCGCCGTTTTCAAGTAAATGAGTAGCAAAGGAATGTCTGAAGGTGTGCGGACTTATCTTTTTATTAATTCCGGCTTCTTCGGAAAGTCGGCGTACAATTGTAAAAATCATTGCCCGGGTGAGTTTATTCCCTCTCCTGTTTAAAAAAAGCGTGTCGCTGGCCTCTTTCTTTACCGGTAGATGTGGTCTCATCTCTTTCAGATAGATATTTATATATTTCTCGGTGTATGGAGACACGGGTACGAACCGCTGTTTGTTGCCTTTCCCGGTAACTTTTATAAAACCTTCCTCGAAATAGAGATCAGAGATTTGCAGGTTTACCAATTCTGAAACCCGAAGTCCACAGCCGTAAAGGGTTTCAAGGATAGCTCGGTTTCTTTCACCTTCGGCCTTTCCCAGATCTATGGCAGAGATTAGTCGGTCTATTTCTTCCGTAGAAATCACATCGGGAAGTTTACGGCCTGTTTTGGGGGCTTCAATCAGGTCCAGTGGGTTATCTTTTCTGTAATCTTCAAAAACAAGAAAATTAAAGAATCCCCGAAGTCCTGAAATCAACCTTGCCCTGGTACGCGGGTTAAGACTTTTAGCCATCTCGTATATAAAATGCTGTATGGTTTCTTCAGTTATATCAAGAGGGGAGAGTTTTATTTTATTAACTTCTAAAAAGTTGATAAGCTTTTGAACATCCAGGTTGTAATTCTGAATTGAATTATCTGAGAGTCCGCGTTCTAAGCGTAAATACAAGCAATAGTCTTCCAGGGCGCGGGTCCATTTCATGTGTTAAAGATAAAAACAATCGCGTAATAACTTAGTAATACTTTAGGCTTGCATAACATTTTATTAAGAAGTTGCCTCCTACATTTGCCCCTGTAACTAAAAAATCGAATGTGATGAAAAAATCAGTTTTAATTGCAGTATTAGCCGTGTTTGGTTTAACAACCACCGCCTCTGCACAGGAGTTTGTCTATTTTGGTGTAAAGGGAGGGGTTAATTTTTCTAATATGACCTCTGATGGTTTTGAAGATGAAAATAGCCGCACCGGATTTCATTTAGGGCTGCTTTCGGAAATCCCTTTAGGAGATCGTTTTTCCGTGCAACCCGAGGTGCTTTATTCTACCCAGGGGACCGAAGCTTATAATAGCAGTTTAGGCCAGGGAGAATATCAATTAGATTATGTTCATGTGCCTGTACTTGCCAAGGTATATCTAATCGATGGTTTATCGCTGGAAGCGGGTCCATCTTTTAACTTCCTGGTGGAAGAGGAGTATGAATTTGATTCAGGAGCCGGAGATGTTGAATTTGATACTGAGATGGGAAGCACCTTCGAATTTGGAGGAGCCCTTGGAGCTTCATATAAGTTCAATAACGGATTTTTCGCTTCTGCACGTTATACTCACGGTTTCACCGATGCTTTCGACAGTGATAACTGGGATGATGATGCCGTTAACAATAACGGGTTCCAACTTGGGGTAGGCCTAATGTTTTAAATCAGCTTATATCACACACCTATGAAAAGCTGTAAAGCGGGAGAGAGATCTTCCGCTTTTTTGGTTAAGGTTCCTACGGGTTTTTATGTAATATTAAGCTGAATATCAGGTTTTTGTATTAATCTCATTAAATTGATGTCTTAACCAGAAATTAAAATATTATGATGAAAAAATTACTTTTATTTAGCGCATTGATCTTTTTGGGTTTTAATCAAGTACAAGCCCAGGGAGAACTGAAATTAGGAATTAACGGAGGTTTGCCTGTAGGTGATGCCGAGGATTTCTCGAACTTTCAACTGGGAGCAGATATTGCTTACCTCTTTGGAGTGATGAATGTTATAGAAGTTGGCCCTATGCTTGGTTACTCCAGGTTTTTTGTGGAAGATATAGAAACCGGTTTTGGTGAATTGGATGCAGATGATATCAGCTTCCTTCCAATTGCCGCTTCCGGAAGATTGGGAGTAGGTATGGCTTTTTTGGGCTTAGATCTGGGGTATGCCATTAGCCTAATGGAAGATGGAGAAGGCGGGTTTTATTACAGACCAAAAATCGGGGTTTGCTTAGGTATTTTTTCTATAATCGGTTCTTACCAGGGGATAAGCAATAATGGTGAAAACCTCTCTTCGGTGAATGTGGGACTGGAATTTAAACTTTAAAAGCTTTTTAGGTATCTTAAAGAATATTAGATTGGGTAATTAAATTTTTTCGTTAATTGCAGGGAATAAACCTTCAATCTAATATGTTTAGAAATCTTTTTTTAACGCTGCTGGCATTGTTCATTTTTGAAAATGCCCGGAGTCAGGTTTTTAATTCTCCTTCTGTTAATTTATCCGTTCAGGCCGGGTATATAGCTATCGATCCATCCTTTTCTACTTTTTACTCTGAAGTTGGCGGTGAGTTTATCACCGGAGAAGCCGGCGTGTTTTTAGGGGTTAATTATAACTTAAGGCTTAACAGGGATTTCTCCATAGTTCCTGAAGTGAGTTTTATAAGCAATAAAGAATCCGTGCATTATCGCGTGGCTGGGTTGGTGGAATACCGTATCCCTTCAACCGGTTTATATGGGGTGGGAGGTCCACAGGTTAATATTTTAAGTGGTAATTCCTTGAATCCCTATGATAGAGCCGGTTTTGAACTAACCGGGGGGATAGGCTATGATATAAGTTCATCTTTCTACCTGGAAGGGCGATACTCCCACGAGCTTACCAACCGTTTAAAACCCGAGGATCCGTTTAGCAATAATGATTACTACCGGTTTCGCTCCTATTCAATAGGCCTGGGGTTTCGGTTTTAAAAAACAGAACTTTTTAAGAATGGAGAATTTTATTTCAGTTTAAGGAGGCGGAATAAATCTTTTGATATCTTTATCCTATGAAGATACTTATCATAAATGGTCCCAATTTAAATCTTCTTGGAACCCGCGAGCCCGATACATACGGAAATAAGAAATTTGAAGATTACTTTGCCGATCTGCAATTTAAGTTCAGGGAAGTTGAGTTATCCTACTTCCAATCTAATATTGAAGGAGAGCTAATAAATGAATTACACAAGGCAGTTGGGCAATTTGACGGCATAGTACTTAACGCCGCGGCTTACACTCATACCTCTGTAGGAATTGGAGATGCTGTAAAGGCTATTGAAGTTCCGGTAGTCGAGGTTCATATTTCCAACACGCATTCCCGAGAGGAGTTCAGGCATAAGTCTTTTATCGCTCCCGTGGCGAAAGGGGTTATTCTGGGCTTTGGGCTGAAAAGTTACGACCTGGCCATTCAAAGTTTTATCAACTCCTAAAAATGAAAAAAGCCTATATAAACTGGAGCAGTGGTAAGGATGCGGCTTTTGCGCTTTATAATGTCCAAAAGGAAGGCGAGTATGAAGTACAAAAACTTGTTTCTACAGTAAATATTGAAACAAATAGAGTTTCCATGCATGGGCTCCGCGTTGAATTGATGCAACAGCAGGCCGCTGCCATTGGGATTCCGCTTCAGCTTATTGAAATGGGTGGCAATGTGAGTATGCAAAGCTATAATGAGCTCATGGAGGTTGAAACCGAAAAACTCCTGGATGACGGATTCAACTACAGTATTTTTGGAGATATCTTTTTAGAAGATTTAAGGGAATACCGGGAAAAACAGCTTGGAGAGAAAGGCATTAAAGCGGTCTTTCCTCTTTGGAAAAAAGATACTACGCAAATGATGCAGGATTTCCTTGAGGCCGGTTTTAAGGCAATAGTTGTTTCCGTTAATGCTGCAAAATTAGATAAGTCTTTCTGCGGAAGATTGCTTGATGAAAGCTTTCTGAAGGATCTGCCTTCAGAGGTGGATCCGTGTGGAGAACACGGCGAATTTCACACTTTTGTTTATGATGGCCCTAATTTTAGTCAAGAAATAGCCTTTGAGGTAGGGGAGGTAGTAGAGAAAAATTATAGCTCTTCAGGAGATGAAGATGATGACTGTTTCAGGAATGATAAGGAAAGTTGGGATACCCGGTTTTTCTACTGTGATCTACTTCCAAAAAAATAACCCCGGCATTTTTGCCAGGGTTATTCAAAATAATTTATTTCAGTTTTATAGGTGAATCACTTCGTCGTAAGCAGCTGCTACGGCTTCCATCACGGCTTCACTCATTGTTGGGTGAGGGTGAACAGCCTTTAATACTTCATGACCTGTGGTTTCAAGTTTTCTGCCTAAAACAGCTTCAGCGATCATATCGGTTACTCCGGCGCCAATCATGTGACAACCTAACCATTCTCCATATTTTGCATCGAAGATAACTTTTACAAAACCATCTGATTTTCCTGCAGCTTTGGCTTTTCCTGAAGCTGAGAACGGGAATTTCCCAATTTTCAGTTCATAACCGGCTTCTTTTGCCTGTTTTTCGGTCATACCTACAGAAGCGATCTCGGGAGTAGCATAAGTACATCCGGGGATATTGCCGTAATCCAGAGGCTCTACTTCCATTCCCTTTATCTTCTCAACGCAAAGGATACCTTCGGCTGAAGCAACGTGAGCAAGGGCCGGTCCTTCTACAACATCTCCAATAGCGTAAATTCCGGATACATTGGTTTTATAGAACTCATCAACCACGATCTTATCCTTCTCGGTTTTTATGCCTAAGTCTTCCAGACCTATATTTTCGATATTGGATTTTATACCAACTGCAGAAAGTACAATATCGGCTTCAAGAGTTTCTTCCCCTTTCTTAGTTTTTACTTTAGCTTTAACGGTTTTTCCGGAAGTATCAACACTTTCTACTGAAGAACTGGTCATTACCTTAATCCCGGCTTTTTTCACGCTGCGTTCAAATTGCTTTGAAACTTCTTCGTCTTCCAGGGGAACTAGGTTGGGAAGGAATTCAACGATAGTCACGTCTGTACCCATCGCGTTATAAAAATGAGCGAATTCCACTCCAATGGCACCAGATCCAACCACAATCATAGACTTGGGTTGTTTCTCCAGGCTCATCGCTTCACGGTAGCCAATCACTTTTTTACCATCCTGCTTCAGGCTTGGTAGTTCACGGGAACGGGCACCTGTAGCCACGATAATATGATCTGCCTGGTATTCTTTAGTGTTTTTATCTTTATCTGTTACCGCAATTTTTTTACCCGACTTAAGTTTACCAAAGCCTTCAATAACATCAATCTTATTCTTTTTCATCAGGAATTGCACACCTTTGCTCATTCCGTTTGCCACCTCGCGGCTTCGTTTTATCACGGCTCCAAAATCCTTATCAGGATTTTCAAGTTTTAATCCATAATTATCGGCGTGTTTAAGATAGTCGAATACTTCAGCGCTTTTAAGTAAGGCTTTAGTAGGAATACATCCCCAGTTAAGACAAACCCCACCCAGACTTTCCTTTTCAACAATAGCGGTTTTAAAACCCAGTTGAGAGGCTCTAATGGCGGTTACATAACCCCCAGGGCCACTACCTAAAACAATAATATCATATTTACTCATAGTCGGAAATTTTTATTGCAGTTATAGAAGTTGCGAATTTAAGGAATAATAGCTTAAACTGAAAGTTTTAAAAGGGCTCTGTTACCCAGGAAATTACAAAAATAAAGGCTTACCGAGTTCGGTAAGCCTTTTTGATTTAAGTCAATGCAACAATACTACATCTGTATGTTTTTAACATCCTGTTCTTGCAGGTCTAATGCGTTCATTACCGCGTTGAAGTTGGCAACATCAATGCCGGTGTCTTCAGCAAAATCTGAAGGAACGATCACAAACCTAAAAACCTGGTCCTGGGTGAAGCCCGCGTCCAGGTTACTAAGATCAAAATTTCCATCAATGATAAGTTCTACATCCACATCGGTGTGGTTATACACATATTGGATTGTACCCTGATCCAGGAAAAAGTTTTGTGGAATCATACTCCAGGTTTCATAAACCTCGCCATCATCCTCAATAACTTCAAGCCTGTAAACCAGAATTGCATCTGAGGTTAGAATCTCCACATCATCTGGCAGCCCGATTATTGTGGAGTGATAGTTTACATCTCCAAAATAATCGAAATCCACATCCTCATATTCAAGAGTTTGTCCCACTATATTAACTCCTGGTTCCCCTTCAGGACCGGGAGGTCCCGGCGGGCCCTGGTCGCCATCACAGGCGGTAAATAAAAATGCTGTTACAAATAGTGCTGATAATAATTTTTTCATTTTGACAAGTTTTAGTTAGACAATTGCCCCGGAAGGGCTTCATAGGTGTTGATTGTTATTTTTTGAAATCCAGGCTAGCCGAATTTACGCAATATCGCTGACCGGTTTCTGTAGGTCCATCATCAAAAATGTGGCCAAGGTGACTTCCGCAGTTGGCACAAAGGATCTCGGTACGCAGCATCCCGAAGCTTTTATCCTGGACATATTCTATTTTTCCTTCAATGGCGCGATCAAAACTCGGCCAGCCACAACCGCTCTCAAATTTCGCATCGCTTTCAAAAAGTTTGGTATGGCAGGCAGCACAGTAGTACTCGCCTGCTTCGAAATGCATATTATATTTTCCAGTATTTGGCGCTTCGGTGCCTTTTTCCCGCAGAACCCGGTATTGTTCTTCCCCGAGTTCCTTTTTCCATTCTTCTTCAGTTTTCTCTATAGCGTATTTTTTCATATAAATATTTTTTGTCATTCCCACGCAGGTGGGAATCTTCTTTAATTATCTCATCCCGAAACCAGGATAAACTACGGTAGAAATCTCAATGATTCTATCATTTCCTTCCTCAAAAGCGGGATAATCTCCGGCAGAAATCTATTTTCCCTCCGGAACAAACTCCATAGCTAATCCGTTGATGCAATGTCTTTTTCCCGTGGTTTTTCTAGGACCATCCTTAAAGACGTGGCCTAGATGACCACCACATCGGGCGCAATGAACTTCGTTATCTTCATACCCATAAGAAGTTTTTCTTCCGTAGGAGACTGCATCTTCTATAGGCCTGTCAAAACTCGGCCATCCGGTACCGCTATCAAATTTATATTTTGTCTTGTAGAGCGGATTCCCGCAAGCAGCACATACAAAGGTGCCCGGTTCCTTAATATCGTTTAACGGACTCGTAAAGGCGCGTTCTGTTTCCCCTTTTCGAAGAATGCGATACTGCCCCTCGGAAAGTTCTGCTTTCCATTGGGCTTCGGTTTTGGTTATCTCATATTCCTGTGAAGTCTTGTCCTTTTTTTGAGCATTTCCATTGCAGCTGAAAAGCATCAGCGGAACGATAAAAACCAATAATTTTTTCATAGGTTTTTATTTTAAAGGTACAAAGATTAGTCTGTGAGGAACGTTGTGATTTTGTTAATTACCTGTTTGTCACCCAGAATCCGGCGGTGTCCCTGGCCTTCAGTAATCATTAACTCGCTGTTTTCCAGGGCCCGGTCTATTTCGTAGGCAGAACTTACGTGAACGTCTACATCTTGTTTATCGTGAATAACAAGAGTGGGTATCTTTACCGCTTCTGCAGAAACCGCTCCGGAATAATTATCCATGTCTTCTCCGAATTTTTCATCAAAATAAGCTTTCATCCTGTTGGCAATATCCTTATTCATGCCGAGATTTTCGTTGAATTCGCGGGTGATGTGGGTGACAGAATTAGCCGTACCAATAATAATGAGCTTATCGGTTTTCATTCCCTCCTTTATGGCCCGAAGGGAAGCCATACCTCCAAGAGAATGCCCTATAGCAGCATCAAAAGGTCCAAACTCTTTATCGAGAAAATGGATGCTTTCTATAAACTCTGTCATTATACTGGATTTTCCCGGGGCTTTTCCGTGACCGGGGGCATCAAAACTTATGGTGCTGTAACCGGCGTGTACTAAAGCTTCTGCGATATAGGAGAGTTGGGTGCCACGGCCACTCCATCCGTGTACCAGTAAGATCTTATGTGGGGAATCCCCATAATGGTAAACCACGATCTCCTTTCCGAAGGCCGGCACCTTCATTTTGGTTTGCACCGAATTACGGTCCATCTTTTTCTCCCTTTCCGGGAGTTTATATTTAAAAGGAGTAAGAAATAACTTTGCTGCAAAACGACTGGCCAGGAATGGAGAAGTATGCTTCAGTAGTCTGGCCGTAAAACGTATATAATTAGGAATAAGAAGTTGCTGTACCGACAGCTGATCTTTCTTTGATTTGGTCATTGGAATGCTAAATGAAAGTTTGCAAGTTACTAAATTTTAGTTTCATAATTCCTTATAAACACTGGGATATGGAGACGTGGTATTGTTTTTGAAATAAGTTATTTTGTTAAATGATGCTTAAAGCAAGGACCAGGGTTTTCTGGCTTTTGTAATTTTAACTAAACAAAACCAAATATTATGATACTTAAAAGAACTTTGATATGGGTAAGTGCAGCTATATTATTTGTTGGCTGTCAGACCAATCCTTTTACGGGAGAAAAAAACCTGAATTTTGTATCTAATGATCAACTTTTCCCGGCCTCATTTGAGCAGTACAATCAGTTTCTTTCTGAAAATGATGTTGTAACCGGTACTGCTGAAGCGAATATGATAAAAAGTGTAGGTAGTAAAATAGAAACTGCTGCCGAAAGATATTTAAATGCTAATGGTTACCAGGGCTTTCTGGAAGACTTTCGATGGGAATATAACCTGGTGAAGGATGATGCGGTAAACGCTTTTGCCATGCCAGGAGGGAAAATAGTTTTTTATACAGGAATTCTTCCTGTTGCTGAAACTGAAACCGGAGTTGCCGTTGTTATGGCACACGAGATCGCCCACGCCCTTGCCGATCACGGGGCTCAGCGTATGAGTGCAGCCCAGTTACAACAACTTGGAGCTGTGGCAGGAAGTATTGCGGTAAGTGGTAGAAGTCAGGAGACTCAGGAAATTTTCGCGCAGGCCTATGGCCTGGGAACCACTGTTGGAGTCATGCTGCCTTTTAGTAGAAAGCATGAAACAGAAGCTGACAGAATTGGATTAACCTTAATGGCTATAGCCGGATATAATCCCGATGAAGCTGCCGATTTATGGCGAAGAATGGCTGCCCAGCGTGATGGACAGGCTCCACCGGAGTTCTTAAGTACTCACCCTTCTAATCAAACAAGAATAAATAATCTTCAGAAGTGGGCGCCGGAGGCCAGAGCAGAAGCTAAGAAATATGGCGTTAGCTCTTTCCAATAAAAAATTATTCCGATTAAATATTAAAAAAGCTGCCGCAACCCGGCAGCTTTTTCTATTTTTAACCTGATGAAACCAGCAGCTGCTGGACCCAAAAATAGCAATACACAGAGGCTTGAATAAAAGCCTGTGCCTAATTTCCAAATTAGGTTAAAAATTATAAATACTCAGATGAAAAAATTACCGAAAGGGGATAAGAAATTACTTCACGCCTGGGCTTTTTATGATTGGGCAAATTCGGTGTATAGCCTGGTGATATCCTCGGCAATCTTCCCAATATTTTACGGAGCGCTTACCATTGTAAGAGATGTAGAGGGAAATAAATTAGATGATACGGTTCACTTTTTAGGCTTTGATTTTAATAACGATAGCCTTATAAGTTACGTAACTGCCGTGGCTTTTTTGGCTGTTTCTTTTCTGAGTCCGTTTTTATCAGGGGTCGCAGATTATATTGGAAATAAGAAGAACTTTATGAAGTTCTTTAATTACCTGGGGGCACTCTCATGCATTGGTCTGTTTTGGTTTGATCTGGACCATCTCTGGATAGGTTTATTATGCTACTTTCTTGCGCTTATTGGTTTTTGGGGAAGCCTTGTATTCTATAATTCCTATTTACCAGATATCGCCTTTAAAGATCAGCAGGATAAGATAAGTGCAAAAGGTTTTTCTCTCGGATATATTGGTAGTGTTATTTTACTCATAATCTGCCTTATTTTAATTCTTAAATATTCCTGGTTTGGTTTCGAAGATGAAGGCCTTCCAACCCGACTTTCGTTTATCCTCACCGGGCTGTGGTGGATGGGCTTTAGTCAATACACTTATTATTATTTACCCAAAGGGAATAAGCGTACAGGTATTCCCAGAAATGTGCTGTTTAATGGTTTTAGGGAATTAAAAAGTATCTGGAAAGCCATGAAACATAATCCTATGCTGAAGCGATACCTCGTTGCCTTCTTTGTGTATAGCATGGCCGTGCAAACCATTATGCTTATTGCTACTTATTTTGGAATTGAAGAACTGGATTGGGGAGAACAGGATCCTACCAGCGGATTGATAATTAGTATTCTTTTGATACAGTTGGTAGCTATAGCTGGTGCTACCCTTACCGCCCGTATCGCAGTTAAAATCGGAAACATTAAAACCCTTATTAGTATCAATCTAATCTGGATTAGCATTTGTGGTTATGCTTACTTTATTATAAGTCCACAACAGTTTTATTTAGCTGCAGCGGCTGTGGGGCTGGTTATGGGCGGAATCCAATCCTTATCAAGATCTACTTATTCCAAATTCCTTCCCGAAGACACAAAGGATACAGCCAGTTATTTTAGTTTCTACGATGTTTCAGAAAAAATAGGAATAGTGATAGGGATGTTTATGTACGGGATGGTCGCCCAAATTACCGGAAGTATTAGAGATTCCATTCTCTTTCTGGTCGTGTTTTTTATAGCGGGAGTATTTTTACTGATGCGGGTACCAAAAACAAATCCTGCGCCTTAACGCAGGATTTGCAAATTCCTTTTCATAGCAATAAGGAATAAAAATTATTTAGAAGTAATGTCGCCCGAACCCATTGTTTTGAAATCCTGTTTTTCGGGATTTCCTTTGTAATGGATATCTCCGGAGCCCATAATTTTAGCGTCCAGAGAAACAGAAGCAAAGACTTCTATATCCCCACTTCCCATTACTGTTGCTTTAACGTCTTCCGCTTTAAGATCGAATGCCTGGAAATCGCCTGAACCGGTTACCTTACATTCAAAGGAATTGGTTTTTCCACTTAGCATCGTGTCTCCCGAACCAGTGATGTTGCTTTCCAGAGAATCTACATCGAGATTCAGATTGAGGTTTCCCGAACCGGTTAGGCTGGTTTCAAACGAATTTGCCCTGATAGGGTCGGAATTCCAGAGATCGCCTGAGCCGGTAAGCTTCACTTCGTTAATATCCTTAAATGGAACGGTAACTTTGATAGATTTATTTTGCGATGGTGCCAGGTTAATTTTATCTGCCGGTCTAATCTTTAAGGTGCCATTTTTCACTTCGGTTATAATATGCTCCAACAAGTTGCTTTCGGCTTCCACCTTTATTTCTCCTTCTTTTCCTGCCACCAGTTCCACATCCATAGATCCAACGAGGTAAACTTCGTCATAATTGGAGGTACTGCGATTTTCAATAGTGGTGTTCCCGTTGCCTTTTACAGTTTCATTTTTCCAGAATTGAGCATTGGCTAAATTAAAACTGAATAAAAGACTTGCTAAAATTAAGATTGATCGTTTCATGATTTTTATTATTTGATTGATGAATTATTTACTTTTTGCTGAAGTGCACATTGGCATAGCTGGAATTAATGCTTACCAGGTTGCCCGATTTGCTCTCTAAGTGATACCCCTGAAGGCTCTTTTTTGTATTCTGGTCGTGGCGCTTCTGTACCTGTAGATCATCCAATCCCTGAACATCACCATAACTGGCCTCCACCTTAAAATTAAAGGGCTGATTTGCATCATAACCAATTTTTACTCCGGCATAATCACTATTAATTTTAATATTTTTGGTGCCAGTTACAATTTTCTCTATGCTAAGATTACCATAGTCTACGCTAAGATCGGCTGAGGTAAAGACCCTACCTATTTTGGTGCTCAGGTAATCGCCGTCCCCAATTAATCTCTTTACTTTTTCTACACTTATACTCCCATAGTCTGCACTGAATTCCAGGTTGCTTACCTTTTTTATTTTGGAAGTCGTATAGTCGGCGTTTATTTTTAGCCTTTCTGCTTCTTCAACTTCAAATTCGCTGTAGTCGGCGTTAATCTCAGCATTTTTAATGTAGCCAAATCTACTGTTTCGGGTATAGTCAAAATTAAGGTAATTGGAGTCACCTCTGAGTTCCAGGATATCTATCTTTCCGTAATCACAATAAATTCTGGAGTTGCCCAGGAGGCGATCTATATAGATTCCGCCGTAATCATTGCTAAGATCCATATTATTAGTTTCAGGGGCTCTTATCACGTAATTGATCTCCATATTCACATTGTTTGATCCGAAGAAAAGATTGCTCCACCAGGAGGAACTGTTGTTTCCCGATAAATGAGTTTTAGCACTAACTCCTGAAGAATTTTGATTAAATTCCACCTCTATTTCATCCAGTTTTTCCTGAACTTTTTCGGCGTCATTGCCATTGGTTTTGATAAAAACCTCAATCACCACTTTATTTTGATTCCAGGTAGAGATATCGATATTCCCGTAACTGTTGTCTACCTTTAAGTTCGAACTGGCCGATACACTGAATTCCCTGGAGATTTTCTTCTCTTTGGTGTGTTTTCCGCTCAAATCGTTATTACAGAAGGTCATGCCGGGGAGGAGAACCGCGGCAAGAATTAGTTTATATAATAGTGCTTTCATGACTTTGTGTTTTTAGGGATTTAATATTTTCAATTTGGGTTAATACATTATTCAATAGATCAATTCTTTGCTGAAAGTTGCTAATCATAGCATAAATAACCCGTTTGTCCTGCCCGCTGTTCACCAGGTCTTTTTTAAGTTTGGAATACTCTGTTTCCAGTTTTTCCATTTGGGTGAGAGCATCATTAATCATCGCCTCGGTTTCCGGAGTCTTTTCAGCTTCAATATTTTTCAATTCCTTCTGAATTACCGAGGTATAAAAATTCTGGGTTTCCTTCATTTCAGCAGAAACACTGGCCAGATCGCCTTTCCTCCCAGGTACATTATTCATATGAATATTTCCGAAGAGAAAAATTGCCAGGGCAATACTGGCTGCAATTCCCAGGAATGGCCCCCACAGGCTTCGTACTTTGGGTTCACGCCGGGTTTGTTTCTTAGACTGTTCTAATTTTTCGAAAAAGCGGTCCTTATGCCCGGCTTTGGGCTCCGCGGTATCGAAATTTAAGTCTTCGAAAAGCTCGGTTAATTTATCAGTTTTCATCTTTCAGCAATTTTTTTCTTAAGCTCTCTTTAGCACGGGAAATAGTCGTTCTGCAATTGGCATAAGAGATTTTCAATATTTCACAAATTTCATCGTAATCATATCCTTCAATTAGATGAAGCGTTAAGGCGATGCGGTAATTTTCCTTTAGCGAGTTTAAAGCCCGCATAATCCTTTTAACTTTTTCATCATTTGCGCTTTCTTCCAAATCAATTCCTTCACTTTCATCTGCTTCATTTTTCAATTCATCATTATAACTGAATTCGGTATACTTAGCATTTTTATTGAACGAATTAATACTCAGGTTTACCACAATCTTTTTGAGCCAGGCTCCAAAACTCGCCGTGCCTTTAAAACTCTCGATCTTTGTAAAAGCTTTTAAAAAAGCTTCCTGCATCAAATCTTCGGCTTCGGCGGTGTCTTTAACAATCCGCAAGCTGGTGTTATACATCGCTTTATAATAGCGATCGTAAATCTCCATTTGTGCCCGCTGATCGCCTTCCCGGCAACGCGAAACAAGATCGTCAATATGTGTGATGGTTGGTGTCAAAAAAAGTATCTTGTTTATAATAAAGATGGGTTTGAAATTGATTTGTTACACTTTTGAGAAAAAACTTTCTATTTTAAGATGGCATAAGAATTGACTAAAGATAATCAAGATTGCGCATACTATAACCTAAGCCGGTGAGGCTAAGGGAAAAAGAAAAGAAAAAGATTAAAAACACGAACTGTTAATGACAGTTTGACTTAAAATAAATTATGGCAAAAACTAAAATCACCAATTTTGACAGTTTGTCATTGCAGGAAATAGATCAGGATGCAGATCTTATTCCTTTAATGACGCCTGAAGATGAAGAGGAAATCAATAAAGAAAATCTACCCGAATCTTTACCTATACTGCCTTTACGAAATACCGTATTATTTCCGGGAGTAGTAATTCCAATCACTGCCGGGAGAGATGCTTCTATAAAGCTGATCAATCAGGCTAATAACGACAGTAAAATTATTGGGGTGGTTTCTCAAAAAGACGAGGAAGTAGAGAACCCTACTGCAAAGGATATTAACCGGGTGGGCGTAGTAGCACGAATTCTTCGGGTGCTTAAAATGCCCGACGGAAATACCACGGTTATAATTCAGGGTAAAAAACGCTTTAAAATCGAGGAAGTGGTAAGTGAAGATCCTTATCTCACCGCTACGATTACGGAAGTTCCTGAAGCCAGACCAGCTACTGATAATGAAGAGTTCTCGGCTATTATAGATTCTATAAAGGAACTTGCCCTTCAAATTATAAAGGGGAGTCCTAACATTCCCAGTGAAGCGTCTTTTGCAATAAAAAATATTGAAAGTGCTTCTTTTCTTATCAATTTTGTGTCTTCAAATATGAACCTTTCGGTAGAAGACAAACAAAAACTGCTGGAAACAAATGATCTTCGGGAGAGAGCTCTGGCAACCCTTAGATTTATGAATGTGGAGTTTCAGAAGCTGGAACTCAAGAATGATATTCAGTCGAGGGTGCAAAGTGATATGAGCCAGCAGCAGCGGGAGTATTTTCTTCACCAGCAAATGAAGACCATCCAGGAAGAACTCGGGGGGGTATCTCATGAAGATGAAATTGAAGAAATGCGGCAGCGAGCCAGGAAAAAGAAGTGGCAGGAGCCTATTCAAAAGCATTTCGAGAAGGAACTTTCTAAAATGCAAAGAATGAACCCGCAGGTAGCTGAATATTCTATTCAGCGCAATTATCTTGACCTGTTTTTGGACCTGCCCTGGAATGAATTCAGTAAAGATAAATTCGACCTGAAAAGGGCCCGAAAAATTCTTGACCGTGATCATTACGGGCTGGAAGATGTAAAGCGCAGGATCATTGAATACCTGGCTGTTTTAAAACTTCGTAACGATATGAAGTCTCCAATTCTTTGTCTCTATGGTCCTCCCGGTGTAGGAAAAACCTCTCTTGGGAAATCAGTTGCCGAGGCTCTTGGTAGAGAATATGTGAGAATCTCCCTTGGTGGGCTTAGAGATGAGGCCGAGATTAGAGGGCATCGTAAAACTTATATAGGAGCCATGCCCGGAAGAATCATTCAGAGTCTTAAGAAGGCCGGTACGAGTAACCCGGTTTTTGTACTCGATGAGATCGATAAGCTAAGCATCGGGAATGCCGGAGACCCTTCTTCGGCACTTCTGGAAGTGCTGGATCCTGAGCAAAACAGCGAATTTCATGATAATTTCCTGGAGATGGGCTTCGATCTTTCCAAGGTGATGTTTATCGCCACGGCCAATAACCTGGGTACGATCCAGCCTGCACTTCGAGACCGGATGGAGATTATAAATGTTACCGGTTACACTATTGAAGAAAAGGTGGAAATCGCGCGCCAGCATTTATTGCCAAAGCAGCTAAAAGAGCATGGAATGACCAAAGAAAATTTGAAAATTGCCAAGCCTCAGCTGGAAAAAATTGTTGAAGGTTATACCCGGGAATCCGGAGTGCGTGGCCTGGAAAAGCAAATTGCCAAGATGGTGCGTCATGCAGCTAAGAATATCGCGATGGAAGAAGACTATAATATAAAAGTCAGCAACGAGGATATAATTGAAGTCCTGGGCAGCCCTAAACTGGAACGCGATAAATATGAAAACAATGAAGTAGCCGGAGTTGTTACGGGTCTTGCCTGGACGCAGGTAGGCGGCGATATTCTGTTTATTGAATCTATTTTATCTAAGGGAAAAGGAAACCTGAATATAACAGGTAACCTTGGAAAAGTGATGAAGGAATCGGCTACCATTGCGATGGAATACATCAAAGCAAATGCTGATGAACTCGGATTGGATCCTGGTGTTTTCGAAAAATACAATGTGCATATTCACGTGCCCGAAGGAGCTACCCCAAAAGATGGTCCCAGTGCAGGAATCACTATGCTAACTTCATTGGTATCGTTGTTCACCCAACGTAAGGTGAAGAAAAGTATCGCGATGACTGGCGAGATTACCCTAAGAGGGAAAGTGCTTCCGGTGGGTGGTTTGAAGGAAAAAATTCTTGCTGCTAAAAGAGCAAAAATCAAAGAAATTATTCTTTGTAAGGAGAATGAACGCGATGTAAAGGAGATAAAAGAGGAATACCTTAAAGGCCTTACTTTTCATTTTGTGAATGAGATGAGTGAGGTAATAGACATAGCGATTACCGGACAGAAGGTGAAAAATGCCAAGAAACTTTAAAAAATTATAACCTCCGAAAGGAGGTTTTTTTATGAAAGCATATTCAGGAAAACTTTCTTATTTAATTAAATTTGTCCCCTGCATTTAAAGAGAAATTGATGAGTAAAAAGATAACTATTGCCATAGACGGATATTCCTCTACAGGAAAAAGTACCGTTGCTAAACAACTTGCCAAAGAGTTAGGATATATATATGTGGATAGCGGGGCTATGTACCGTGCAGTGACCCTGTATGCGATGCGAAAACTCTTTGTAAGCGATACAAATTTTGACAAAGAATCTATTATAAGGCATCTGGCATTTATCAATGTAAAATTCATATTTGATGATGAATTAGGCTATGGGGAAATCTATTTAAATGATGAAAATGTAGAAAAAGAAATCCGGCTGCTTGAAGTCTCACAGCAGGTAAGCAAGGTGGCTGCAATTCCTCAGGTTAGAAAAAAGTTAGTAAAACTTCAGCAGGAAATGGGCAAGGATAAGGGAGTGGTTATGGACGGCCGCGATATAGGTACCGTTGTTTTTCCTGATGCAGACCTCAAACTATTTATGACCGCTTCTACAGAAAGAAGGGCAGAGAGACGTTACAAGGAGCTCAAAGAAAGGGGAGATGACATTTCTTTTGAAGAGGTGCTGAAAAATGTAAAAGAGCGGGATTACATGGATACCACACGTGCTGACTCCCCCTTGCTGAAAGCAGATGATGCCACAGAAATTGACAATTCACTCCTGGATTTGGATCAACAGTATGAGAAGGTGCTAAAGCTGGCCAAAGATAAAATTGAAGCAGTGAGCTAAAGCTTTGATAATTAAAAAATAAGTAGTATTTTTGCACTCCTTTTTGGCAAAGGTCCGGAAGATCAAAAGGGATTAAAAATAAATTTTATAAACACTTCTGTGTTTCATTTGCTAATTTTTCCGGGAAAACACAGGATACAAATTATTAATCAGCAATGGCTGAAGAAAACAAAAAACAAGAAGTTCAGGATACTCCTGAAGTTCAGGAAGTAGCTGGGATGGACAATTCTTCACAACCTACCATCACAGAACAACAACAAAACCCTGAAAAATTCTTAGAAGATTTCAACTGGCACAATTACGAAGAGGGAATCGACCCGATTGATGATTCAAAGCTGGAAGAATTTGAGAAATTAGTTTCAGAAAATTTCGTTGACACTTTAGATGATGAAGTTGTAACCGGGACAGTAATAAATCTTACCGACCGTGATGCAATCATAGACATCAACGCCAAAAGTGAAGGTGTAATCTCTCTTAACGAATTTCGTTACAACCCAGACCTTAAGGTAGGGGATGAAGTAGAGGTATTAATTGATGTTCGTGAAGATTCTACCGGTCAATTAGTTCTTTCTCACCGTAAGGCTCGTGTGATCAAGGCCTGGGATCGTGTGAACAAAGCTCACGACGAAGGTCTTATCGTAAACGGTTTTGTAAAATGCAGAACCAAAGGTGGTATGATCGTAGATGTATTTGGAATTGAGGCGTTCTTGCCAGGTTCTCAAATAGACGTGAAGCCTATCCGTGATTACGATGCTTACGTAGGAAAAACAATGGAATTCAAAGTTGTGAAAATCAACCACGAATTCAAAAACGTTGTGGTTTCTCACAAAGCGCTTATCGAAGCCGATATCGAAGAACAGAAGAAAGAAATTATTGGTCAGCTTGAAAAAGGTCAGGTACTTGAAGGTACTGTTAAAAACATCACTTCTTACGGAGTATTTGTTGACCTTGGAGGAGTTGACGGACTTGTTCACATTACCGACCTTAGCTGGTCTCGTATCAACCATCCAAATGAGATCGTTGAGCTTGATCAAAAACTAAACGTGGTAATTCTTGACTTTGATGAAGCTAAAACAAGAATCCAACTTGGTCTTAAGCAATTAAGCAAACACCCATGGGAAGCTCTTGACGAAAACCTTAAGGTTGGAGACAAGGTAAAAGGTAAAGTAGTTGTAATCGCAGATTACGGTGCATTTATTGAAGTTGCTGATGGTGTTGAAGGTCTTATCCACGTTTCTGAAATGTCCTGGAGCACTCACTTGCGTTCAGCTCAGGACTTCGTAAATGTAGGAGATGAGGTTGAAGCTCAAATCTTAACTTTAGATCGTGAAGACCGTAAAATGTCTCTTGGAATTAAGCAATTAACTCCAGACCCATGGACAGATATTACTACTAAATATCCTGTTGGTTCTAAACACAAAGGTATTGTACGTAACTTCACCAACTTTGGTGTATTCGTAGAACTGGAAGAAGGAATTGACGGACTTATCTATATCTCTGATCTATCCTGGACTAAGAAAATCAAGCACCCATCAGAATTTACTAATGTAGGTGATGAGCTTGAAGTTGTAGTTCTTGAATTAGATGTTGAAGGACGTAAGTTAAGCCTTGGTCACAAGCAGGTTGAAGATAACCCTTGGGATAAGTACGAAACTGAATTCGCTGTTGGTACTAAACACACCGCAGAGATTGCAGAGATCGTAGATAAAGGCGCCACTATAGACTTTAATGAAGATATCACAGCATTTGTTCCAACCAGACATCTTGAAAAAGAAGACGGTAGCAAATTGACTAAAGGTGAATCTGCAGAGTTCCAGATCATTGAATTCAATAAAGAATTTAAGAGAGTGGTAGCTTCTCATATGGCTATTCACAAAGAAGAAGAGCAGCAAATCGTTAAGCAAGCCGCTAAGAAAGCAGCTGCACAAACAAAAGACAAAACCACTATTGGTGATGTTAATGCCGATCTTCAGGCTTTAAAAGATAAAATGGAAGGGAAGTAAACCCTGATATTTAATCATAAACAGAAACCTCCTTAGTTTGCTAAGGAGGTTTTTTTATAGGGTATTTTAAGAGTTCTACAGTCTTTACATTACATTAGGACTTCGTCTTTCCAGAAAAATATTATCGCGCCAAATTCCATCTCTTTGTCCTATCTTTTCCCGGTAACCCACTTCCCGGAAGCCTTCAGATTTATGTAGCGCGATACTGGCTTCATTCTCTGGGAAAATCCCGGCCTGCAAGGTCCAGATATTGTTCCTTTCGCTTTGAGCAATAATCGATTTCAGTAAAGCTCTGCCAACTCCATGCCCAAAGTACTCAGGATGTACATAGAGACTTATTTCACACACCCCTGAATATACCTGGCGCGCTGAAACAGGGGAGAGGGCTACCCACCCAATAATATTATTTTTATCTAAAGCAAGCAATCTGGAATCTGCTCTGAATTTTTTATTCCAGATAGCCCAACTAGGTGCAAGGGTTTCAAAAGTGGCCATGCCGGTATTTATTCCTGCCTGGTAAATCTCTTTAACGCTGGGGAAATCTTCTCTATGAATAGGTCTTATTCTAATTCCTGCTGAGTTAGTCATCCTAAAATTTTCAGGAAAAATAATATTTAAATCAATATTAGAATATCGTGCTTTTCAAAAAAAAAGCATAAAAAAACCGGAAAAAAATTTCCGGTTCTTTCAACATATTTGGAAGGTAATCATTAAACAGTTTCCGTAATTTTAACCTTTGCCTCCATTTTTACTTCGGTTTTTATCGACCTTGTTATCAGGCAAATCTCTTCGGCTTTGTGAAGCAATTTCATTGCTTTTTCTTCATCTTTTGCATTTTTAATAACCAGTTCCGGTTTCAATATAACCTCACTCATAATGAACTTTTTATCAATGCGTTCCATCTTTCCTACTGCCGGGCATTTTAAACTTTCAAAATCAAGTTTGGAATATTCAGCAACTGCCGTAAAAGAGGTCATAAAACAACTTACTACCGAGGCGGTGAAAAGATGTTCCGGAGACCAAATCCCTTCAATCCCTCCAGGAAATTCAGGGGGAGTTGCTATTTCTATTTCATCGTTTAATTGAGGGGATGAAATTTTCCCCTTTCGTGTTTCTGTCCATTCCAGGTCCAGATTATAATAGTGCGCTTGTGGTTCCATATTTATAGTTTTATAAGAAGAACCAAACCGGTTCTTCCCGATTATTTTTCAGTTTCAGCAGCTTGTGCCTGTGCCTGATGGTAGTTTACTTCTTCCCAGGCACCACCATTATAGCATTCAATTCCCATCTGGGAAAGCATTTGAGTGGCAATACCGCTACGGTTTCCAGTCCTACAACATAGGATGAGTGGCTGTTTCTGAGCTTTTATCTCGTCCATATGCTTATTTAATTCCTGTAGAGGAATATTTAATGAATCAGCCACATGCCCTCCTGCAAATTCGGGTCTTGTACGTACATCGATAACAGTGGCACCATCTTTAATCATTTGAGTAAAATCCATATTGTTTTTCTTTTTCGGTTTTTTCTTAAAACTGCTAAACAATAAGGCACCCATAAAAGCACCATATAAGGTGGCGTTAACGGGATCTGATGTTATTGCACATCCTCCGCTTTCACAGCCTATGGTGCTGTAATAAATAAATCCGGCAAGTGCCCCAACACCTAATCCGGCTATAATAAGTTTGTTATTGTTTAGTAACTGCATGTTCTTTTTCAGCTGCAAAAGTAAGGCGATTGCAAAGCTACCACAGTTACATTTGTTACAATAAAATCTTAGTAGAGCGGGATTACAAAATCAATTAAGAATAAAAAGTTTCCTATTTAGTTTTAATTAAAAATCAAATCCCTGGCAAGCTCCAATTCATTTTCTGATATAGTATGCGGCCGGTTTTCATAGATTTTTACACTCACATCCGCATTCATATTATTTAAAATCTCCGCCGTTCTTTTGACGCGTCCTACAGGGACGTGGGAATCGGGGTCTCCGGTACCTATAAAAACAGGCGTTTCTTCAAAATCTCCGGAATAGTTTTCAGCTTCCAGGCTTTCTCCTATCAAACCACCGGTGAAGGCAGTTATTCCGCCATATTTTCGGGCGTTTCGGGTTGCAAATTCAAGACATAGACAGGCGCCCTGTGAAAATCCCAAAAAATAAATATCCCTGGAATCGAAGCCTTTTTCCATTAGATCTTCCACAATATCCCCGAGAAGGTCCAAGGCTGAAGAGAGCCAGGGCTCATTCTCCTTTACCGGAGCCAAAAAGGAATAGGGATACCAGGTTTGATTTGTAGCCTGTGGAGCGATTAAGGCAAAATCCTCTAAAGGTAAACGGGATTTCAGTCCTAAAATATCTTCTGCCGTGGAGCCTCTCCCGTGTAAAAGGACGAGCACTTTTTTAGCTTTTTCAAGGTCTTTTCCAGCAGTGTGCAGTTCTTTCTTATGCATAATCTATTGACTTAGTTTTGGAAGTAGTCCTTCAATCTTCTCCCGTGCTGATTCATATTTTCTGGGCAATTTCAGACTGCTACCGAGGTTTTCAAGTGATTCATCGCGTGTAAAGCCCGGATTGTCGGTTGCAATTTCAAAAAGCACTCCTCCCGGTTCCCTAAAATATAGGGAATAAAAATAATCTCTATCTATTTTTCCGGTAATATTGAGACCAGCCTGAATGATCTTATTTCTAAAGAATTGCTGGGAAGCTTCATCCTTAACTCTAAAAGCAATGTGGTGATTAGTACCTGCGGCATTAATTCCCCGTTCGGAAGAGGGATCTTCTATTAGGTCTATTATTGATGCATTTTCAACAGCATTGGTAATATACCTATAACGGTTTCCTTCTTTTTCTTTTAACTTATAATCAAAAATATCGGTTAGTACTCTTGCGGTTTGAGCTTTATTTTGAAGGTTTAAAGTAACACTATGGAAGCCTTTTAATGCCACTTCTTTGGTGATCCCGTTAACCTCCCAACCTTGACGGGAATCTGGGGCGCTGGAAATAACAAGTTTCAGTTTCAGCCCATCGGGATCCTCAAAGGCTAGAAATTTCTCACCGAATTCTTCAGTAGGAGTTTCATAATTTACCTTATAATCGTCAAATCGTTTCTGCCAGAATTCCAAACTGGCCTCTGGAACAGAGTATCCAATTTCGGTAGCCATCCCGGCGCCGTTTTTTCCTTGTTTGGCACCGGGCCAGGGGAAAAATGTAAGAATGGTGCCGGGAGACCCGGTTTCATTTCCGAAGTAAAAATGATAGGTTTGAGGATCATCAAAATTCACGGTTTTCTTAACCATACGAAGACCAAGTACCTTCGTGTAGAAGTCGTAATTTTGTTGTGGATCTCCTGCAATAGCTGTGATATGATGTAAACCAAGAATTTTATTTTCCATCGCTTCAATTTATAACTTAAAGAAATAAAATTCAGGCTGAAATCGGGTTAAATTAATGGTAAAATATAGGATTTATTTCTAAGCCTCCTGAGCCTGAAGGGAGTTTATACGTCGGTAATATTTAAAAGCTTCAAACCAGATTACTGAGAGGAAACCTACAATTATGCTAAAACCTAATTGGTGAAAACTCAGTTTATCAAAATCAAAAAAGCGGGAAAAGAATGGAAAATAAATGATGATGCCGGTGATAATGACACTTACCCCAATGATAAGAGGAACCAAAATATTTCTGTACTTTAAGGTTTCCCAGGCTGAATAATAAAAGGATCGGTTTACCAAAGTGAGAAAAATATTAGCGGAAATCAAGCCGCTAAAAACCATCGTGCGGGTGGTGTTTTCATCGAAAGCATTCTCAACAGCATATTGGTAAATAAAAAGACAGCCAAGGGTAATAATCAATCCCTGAATAATACTTAGCGTTAATTCTTTTCCATTGAAGAAAGTAGTGGTAAAGGGCCGCGGTTTTTGCCGCATGCTGTTCTTTTCAGGGGGTTCATTCTCATAAATGATAGAGCAGGTAGGCCCCATTATTAACTCCAGAAAGATGATATGCACAGGGGAAAATATGGCGGGGTATTTCCAGGCTAGTGCTAAGGGGGTAAATACGGTGAGAATTATAGGAATGTGAATGGATATTATATACTGAATAGCTTTTTTAAGGTTGGTGTAAATCTTCCTTCCAATTTCTACGGCCTGCACCATTTTTGAAAGGTCGTCTTCCTGTAAAATAAGCGATGCCGCTTGTTTTGCTATGTCGCTGCCTTTTTTTCCCATAGCAATCCCGATATGAGAAGTCTTAAGCGCCGGCCCGTCGTTTACCCCATCTCCCGTCATAGCAACAATTTCTCCATTAGCCTTAAATGCTTCTATTATTCGCATTTTTGCTTCAGGGAACATTCTGGCAAATATCTCATACTCATCTAAACTTGATCTAAGTTCCGGTTCATCCATTTGCATCAGTTCTTCGCCGGTGATCACTTTCTTATGGCCATTAAATCCCACTTGCCGTGCCACAGCTGCAGTGGTTTCGGGATTATCTCCGGTGACGATCTTTACTTTTATCCCGGCGGAATAGAAATCCTGAAATACCTTCCCGATATTGGCTTTAGGAGGATCATAAAAGCCAAGTAGTCCCTTAAACCTGAATTTAAAATCCTGCTGGCGTTCAGGAAAATTATCTCCACTGAAACTGGTTTCGGCCACCCCGAGGAGGCGATAACCTTCTTTAGCCAGATGATCGATAACTTTTAGGATTTTATTTTTTTCTGCTGTCTCTATTTCTGAAACCTCCAGAATAGCTTCAGGGGCACCTTTTGCCGCTATGATTCTGTCCCTTTTTTTATTTTCAAAAATATGGGTCATCATAGGTGGTTTTCCATCCAAAGGGTATTCATGATACATTTTGAATTCGGCCCTACGGTCGGGTTTAATATGTTTCTGATAGGAATTGTGTAAGGCAACTTCCATCGCATCAAAAGGGATGGGCTCGCTAGCCCACATAGCAGTTTCCAGTAAGCCTTTTACTTCAGAAGAAGGAATAGTTTCTTTTAACTCCATCACACCATCCTGGGGCGTATAAACTTTTGCCAGGCTCATTTTATTCTGAGTGATGGTGCCGGTTTTATCGGTGCAGATTACGGTGGCGCTCCCCAGCGTTTCTACCGTCTTCATTTGTTTCACGACTATGCCTCGCTTCATCAATCTCCATGCACCCATTGCCATAAAGGTGGTGAAAGCTACAGGGATTTCTTCCGGAAGTATACTCATGGCAAGAGTGAGGGCCATTAGTAAACTTTCGAGAACATCGGTGGTCCTATGGTAATTTATAGCCCATACCAATATGAAAACCACACTCCCGGCCAGGACCATTTTTTTTACGAAATTATTTATTTGGATTTCCAGGGGCGTTTTCTCCTGGCCAAGATCTTCCAGGCTTTTGCCTATTTTCCCAAGTTGGGTTTTATTGCCAATGGCGGTTACCCTGGCAATAGCCAGACCGGTTTCCACCTGGGTGCCCATAAAAATTATATTATCTTCCGTTTCGGCAGATTTAGTAACGGCGAAAGCTTCTCCCGTAAGGATTGATTCATTAACCGAAAAATCATTCGACTGAACAATTTCAGCATCAGATGGAATACTACTACCTTCATTAATTATTATGTAATCGCCGATGACGATTTCGCTGATATTGATATCCAGGGTCTTTCCGTCACGAATTACCTGGCAGGTTGGCCGGGTAAAAGCTTTAAGTTTTTCGAGGGCACTGCGGCTGCGGGCATCCTGAAAAAGTGATATCGCAGCCACCAGTACGATTGCTGCGGAAAGAAAAATACCATCATCGTGATTGCCAGTAATAAAATAGATAAAGGCTGCCGCGAAAAGCAGTAGAATCATAGGCTCACTTAAAACCGTTTTAAGTGCATCCCAAATGGGGGTTTCTTTTTTAAAATCCAGTGTATTGCGACCATGGGTTTGGCGTGAATGCTCAACCTGCTCAGTAGTTAGTCCCTGAATATTATGTGGGGGGGAGGTCATGGTTGCAAATTCATTTTACAAATGCATATGCAGCTTTTTCGTAATATCTGAGGTTTTATTGTCGCTGTATACACCAAAAGCGTTCACCAGGACGCCTTTTACCTGATGTTTCTCTGAAGAAATGCCAAAAACGATCATTTCATCTCCGGGATCGGTATTGCCTTCAAAACGATAGATTTCGTCGATTTCAAATTCATCGGGAGAGAGTTCTATAGAGGAGTGGTTGCAAATGATGCAGTTTTTATCGGTGATTAGGGTGAAGTCGGTGGAGTAACCCCGGCGGATGAGGTCATTAATGGCTTCACTGGCGGTATCGTAGTTGCGTCGCTTGGTCATAATTACTGGTTCTGAAACTGACAATAATTTACGCCAAAACGCTGAATAAAACAAGGGCTAATATCGGGTAGTTTTTGTATTGACACTAAACCAACCGAGATTAGCCCTTAAGCATAAACTCCAGAATAAGACTGAAGTCCCTTTTATCTAATTAAGATTTGCAATAATCTTTTTCATTTTTTCCTGAACCTCCGTTGCGATACCGTGAAGTTCTTTATTTTCTGCAGCCTGCATAGAAGCGATAGGGTCTACAGCCGAAACTTCGATCTCGCCATTATCGTTTTCCTCTACTACCACATTGCAGGGTAGAAACACACCTATTTTATCCTCTTTGGTTAAAGCTTTATGCGCAAAATGAGGGTTGCAGGCGCCCAGGATCTTGTATTTTTTAAATTCAACATCAATTTTCTTTTTCAGGGTTTCTTTTACATCAATCTCTGTAAGTACCCCAAAACCTTCTTTTTTCAGCTCGGCAGTTACTTTTTCCAAAGCATCTTCAAAAGAGGTGTTTTTTAGTGTGGTATTAAAATAATAACTCATAATATCTAATTTTTATGCTTGAAAATAAGAATTATATTTCACTATCTATCCCAGCCTGGATTAAATTTTTCTTAATACTGAAGCATTGAAATTTTTTAGAAAATTCTTTTACTGATGGGGTTAATTTTTGGGCATATGGAATGTCAAAAATTCTTCTCCAAGAATCGGACTTAATTCGCCTATCAAAATAAGAAAAAAGTTTACTTTTGTGTACCAACCTTTTCTTATTGACGAATTATGAGCCAAAAAGTACTGCTTACTTCTAAAGAAATAGATATTATTTTGCATCGGCTGGCTTGTCAATTAGTAGAAAATCATACCGATTTTAAAGATTCAGTGCTTATCGGGATTCAGCCTCGTGGAGTTTATCTTGCAGAAAGAATCCTGAAAATTCTTCAGAAGGAATATAAATTGAAAGACCTAAAGTGGGGACAACTCGATATTACCTTTTATCGGGATGATTTCCGCAGAAGCGATAAGCCGCTGGAAGCCAATAAAACCAAAATAGATTTCGTAGTTGAAGATAAGCGGGTGATATTTATTGACGACGTTTTGTATACCGGCCGTAGTACAAGGGCAGCATTAACTGCTATACAGTCGTTTGGCCGCCCCAGGGAAATAGAGCTCATGAGCTTAATAGACCGTAGGTTTAGCCGACATTTGCCTATTCAACCAGATTATAGCGGGAGGCAGGTTGATGCTATTAACGAGGAAAAGGTTAAGGTGAACTGGAAAGAAAACGAAGGGGAAGATGTGGTTTATCTTATTTCGAAATAATGAAAGTAAAAGAAAGAAATAGATGAGTGAACTTAGTGTAAACCACTTATTAGGTATAAAATACCTTAAGAAGGAAGATGTTAAGCTAATATTTAAAACCGCCGACCACTTTAAAGAAGTAATCAACAGGCCCATTAAAAAAGTTCCTTCATTAAGGGATATCACAATTGCCAACCTTTTCTTTGAAAATTCAACCCGAACCCGGCTTTCTTTCGAACTGGCAGAGAAGCGTTTAAGCGCTGATGTGATCAATTTTTCAGCAGCTTCATCTTCAGTAAAAAAAGGAGAGACGCTCATCGATACCGTAAATAATATTCTTTCGATGAAGGTGGATATGGTGGTGATGCGTCATCCAAACCCCGGCGCCGGTATATTCCTTTCAAAACATGTAAAGGCCAGTATTATTAACGCAGGGGATGGGGCGCACGAGCATCCCACCCAGGCTTTACTTGATTCTTATTCCATTAGGGAGCGCTTGGGTGGTGTAGAAGGAAAAAAAGTAGTTATTGTTGGGGATATCCTGCACAGTAGGGTGGCCCTTTCCAATATCTTTGCCTTGAAATTACAGGGAGCTGAAGTTAAAGTTTGTGGTCCTAAAACCTTAATTCCCAAGCATATTGAATCTTTGGGGGTTAAGGTGGAAACCGATTTGAGAAAAGCCCTGGAATGGTGTGATGTGGCTAATATGCTAAGGGTCCAAAACGAACGAATGGAAATCAGTTATTTCCCGAGTACCAGAGAATACACCCAGCAGTTTGGCCTGAATAAGAAGATGCTCGACAGTCTGAATAAAGAAATCGTCATTATGCACCCAGGCCCTATTAATCGTGGAGTTGAAATTACCAGCGACGTAGCCGATTCGGATAATGCTATTATCCTGGATCAGGTTCAAAATGGAGTGGCTGTGAGAATGGCTGTTATTTATTTACTCGCCTCTAAGATCAAACAGTAAAGCATTTTTATTAACTTTAAGGAAAAGAAACCTGAATTATTTACATAAATCCAGGTCGTTTTAATTGTTAAGCCATGAAGATAAAGAAAGAAGATAATCTTATTTTAATTAAGGCCCGGCAGGATTCTGTGGTCGAATTTGCCTCAGACCTCACCAAAAGACATGATGAATTTAGAAATGACAATCTTATTCTCGATATTTCTTCTTATGATAATTTGCAATTGGAGGAATTGCTGAGTTTTCTTGAGCTTTCCAATGTGCATAAAGAAGATAAAAAGTCGTTTGTAATCATAAACAATGCTATTCCTATTGAAAAAATCCCGGATGAGTTGTGTGTGGTTCCTTCTCTTCAGGAAGCCAAAGATGTGATACAAATGGACGAGATCCAGCGGGAACTGGGTTTTTAAAGAGCTTTGAATGAAACTTACCATTCTAGGTTGTTATGCGGCTACTCCCCGAAGTTTTACTAATCCCAGCTCTCAGGTTCTAGAGCTAGGAAATCATCTTTTTCTTATTGACTGTGGCGAAGGTACCCAGGTACAGTTAAGAAAGAATAAGGTGAAATTCTCCAAAATAAACCACATTTTTATTTCTCATCTTCATGGAGATCATTTTTATGGCCTGGTTGGGCTTATTTCTACATTTATGCTTCTAAAACGCCAGAATGAGCTTCATGTTTACGGTCCAAAAGGGGTAAAGGAAATAATCCTGTTACAACTAAAACTTTCAAAATCCTGGACAAATTATCCTTTATATTTTCATGAACTCACTAAAAATACCCCTGAAGTTATTTTTGATGATGAGCGGGTGAGTGTAGAAACCATTCCGCTTAAACACCGGGTCTATACTAACGGGTTTCTTTTTAGAGAAAAGCCCGGAGATAGAAAACTTCTCATTGATAAGGCAAAAAACTATAAAATTGATGTAGCCTTATATAAGAGTTTAAAAAAGGGAAAAGATGTTATTGCTGAAGATGGAAAATTAATATCCAATGCTTTAGTCACTGCCGATCCGCCTGAACCCAAAAGTTATGCATATTGTAGTGATACAATGTATCATCCCGGGATCACTTCTCAAATCAAAGGGGTAACAGCGTTGTATCACGAAACCACTTTCCTTGAGTCGGAAGCTCATCTGGCCGAACCTACTCAACACAGTACAGCCAAGCAGGCCGCAAAGATAGCCCTGGAGGCAGGGGTGGGCAAACTTATTCTGGGGCATTATTCTACGCGATATGATTCTATTGACTTATTTAAAAAAGAAGCCGAAAGTATTTTTCCTGCCACTGAACTTGCCGATGATGGGCTGGAGATTCTTTTTGATTAAATTAACTGAGCTAATTTCCTACAAATCAAATATTAATGCATAATTCAGAATGAGTATGTAGGATTAATCCTATATTTATTGTTAAATAAATCTTAAAATCGATGAAATGCATTTGTTAAAATGCTTTTTGTCGATTAAATCTGTACTTTTATCTTTCCTCAAGTCTAATATGTTAACCTATGAGAAAAAGTACAACAAGATTTATTTTGCTGGCATTCAGCGCGTTGGTGCTGGTTTCCTGTGCAAAAGACAGTGTTGACGAGGAGATAAACTCCATCGATCATATTGCAAAAACATCGGTGAACTACACGTATACCGATATTGAAAAAGATATCCTCTCTGCAATAAACGATTACCGAATGGAAAAAGGTTTCAAAGAACTAAGTCCACTTGGGGAAATTTCCCTGGAAGCAGAGGACCATAATTATTATATGGTAGAAAACGGAAAAGTTAGCCATGATAATTTTGGAGCGCGATATACCACGCTGGTTAACAGTATAGGAGCAAAAGCCGTAAGTGAAAATGTGGCCTATGGTTACCATACTGCTGATGCCGTAGTTAAGGCCTGGATAAAAAGCGATGGCCACCGTGAAAATATTGAATCTAATTTTACCCACTTTGGGGTTTCTGTAGTAGAAGATGCCGAAGGCAGAAATTACTTCACCAATATATTTGTTAGAAGGTAGTAGCTTGTTTTCATTATTAATAAAAAGGTTCAGCCATTATAGCTGAACCTTTTTGGCTGGGGCAGGGTAGAATTTACTTCATTTTAACGACCTTAAACATCGAGCGCCTGTTAAGTTGATGTTCTTCTCTTGTACAACGCTCGCAATCTATGGCCGGTTCCCTTTCCCCAAAGCCTTTAGCTGCATAAATACTACTTTCGTCTATACCATTGTCAATAAGGTATTGTTTTGTTGATTGGGCTCTTCTCTCAGCCAATCTCTCATTATATTGCTCGCTTCCGCGGAAATCGGTGTGAGCTCCAATTTCGATTACCAGGTCAGGATATTTGTTCTTCATCAGTTCAACCAGTTTATCGAGTTCCTGTGCGGCATCTTTTCTAATGTTGCTCTTATCAAAATCAAAATAGATATTATCGATCTCAGCAAGATATTCCACATCTTTAACCGGCTGCAGGCTTATATTGTATTCCATTTCTTCTAATTCATCACTGTTTCGGGTATCTATAGTAGTGGCGAATTCTTCATATTCAATCTGTTTAGCCTCCAGGGGTAACTCCTTGTTGCGTTGAACCTCAGATTCATAATTTCCTTCTTCGTCTGTTTCAAGAAATGCCAGCTGATTCTGATCTTCATCAAAGATCCTTATTGTGGCGCTTTCTATAGGTTCACCATTAATAGCATCGGTCACCTTACCCTTTAATACAAGTGGGTTGAGTTGGTTGAAGCCATAGACATTATCATTTCCTGCCCGGTTTGAAGAAATAAATCCGGTGTTTTCTCCCGAAGATTTAAAAAAGGCAAAATCATCCAGGTTTGAATTTATAGGTTCTCCCAGATTCTCCACTCTGGAATTGTTATCATTAAGATCTACCCTGAAGATATCAAAAAGCCCTAGCCCTCCATGACCGTTGGAAGAGAAAAACAGCATTCCGTCTTCATCAATAAAGGGAAAGCTTTCATCTTGCTCGGTGTTTATATTCTGGCCAAGATTCTCGGGTTCTCCAAAAGATTCGCCATTAATCTCCATTTTATAAATATCGGTGCCTCCAAAGCCGCCAGGCATATCTGAGGTGAAATAAAGCGTGTTTCCATCTGGTGATAGGGCAGGGTGCCCCACCGAATATTCATTATTATTGATAGAAAGCTCTTTTACATTCCCCCAGGAATTCCCGCTTAAGGTTGCCTTATAAATCTTTAAATGATTAGTAGCGTTCTTATCGCGTTTGCCTTCACGATGATTGAAGTAATTATTTCTGGTAAAATACATGGTACTGCCATCTGGCGAAATTACTGCCGGACCGTCGTGAAGCTTTGTGTTAACATCGCCCGTAACAGCAGAAACTTCGTTGGTTTCAGAATTTACTTCATAGATATCCAGAAATGGTTCCCCGGTCCAGGAGTAAACCCGTTTCTTCACCGGGACTCCTTCAGCACGGGCAGAAACAAGATACATTTTTCCGCCTCTTTCAAACACCCCAAAGTCACTGAATTCAGAATTAAATTCTGCCTCTTCCAAAGTGTAGGTGGTATTAGTACCGTATTTATCCTCTTCCAGCATATTTTGGGCCGCACGGGATTTACCATTACTGGCCAGGTATTTTTCCACCCATTCCCGGGACTCATCATATCGCTTAACGCCTCGTAGGGCCTGGGCATATTTGTAATAATATTCAGGAGAAATATCAGGTTCGTTTATAATGTCTTCATAATAAAAGACTGCATTTTCCGGGCTTCGCAGCTGCATATAAGTATTGGCAAGCTTTTGCTTATTTTCTACGGAATTATATTCGTTTTCAATAAGTTCTTTATACACTTCAGCGGCCTCGAAATAAGCGAGGTCATTATACAGTCTGTCTGCTTTCTTCTGTTTTCCCTGTTGTGCCTGTAGACTGAACCCGGCAAGAAGAGAAATCAATATCAGATAGTAATTTGTTTTCATAATAAGCAGCTTTTATATTAGAAAAATCGCGGAGATTTATAACGTGTGTTTTTAAATCTGAATTCATAGATCAGCAGGACCTCATGAGAACCAGAGGTATAAGGTCTTATGTCTGAAATTGAATGTTCATAGGCATAACCCGCTCTGAAACCGTCAAAGATCTCCACGTCAAGAAAAGCACCCAGGGCATCGTCTATCCTGTAAGTTCCTCCGAGGTAGAATTTTTCATTAAAGATGAAGGTACTCGAGATATCTACTGAAAGAGGAGCTCCTGAGGTCAATTTCACTAAACCTGTAGGTCTTAGTTTTACGTTGTCACTCAAATCAAAAACATACCCCCCGGTGAAGTAATAATGCACCTGTTCCATAGCCAGAAACTCATTATACTTGTGATTATTATTATTGATAAGTTTCGGCGCTGAAGCACCTATATACCAGTCCTGGGCAGAAAGATAAAAGCCAATTCCGAAGTTAGGTGTCCATTTATTGAATTTGTCCTGAAAGAATGGATCATCCATAACATTGGGCTCGGTAAACAGGTCTTTGTCCAGGTTATAATAACTAAACCCTCCTTTTAGTCCCAGGTTAAGGGAAACATCGGCGCTTAGGTCTAGGCGATAAGAAAAGTCACTGTATAAATAAGTGTAGTTTTCGTATCCGGCTTTGTCATTGATAACCGAAAGGCCCAACCCCACCTTATCATTTCTCAAAGGAGAGTGAATGGATAAGGTTTGGGTGTTTGGCGCTCCGTTTATTCCCGCCCATTGGTTTCGGTTTAAGGCGGTAACTGAAAAACCGTCCCTGCTCCCTGCATATGCAGGGTTTATAGATATGGTGTTATACATATACTGAGTAAATTGAGGGAGCTGTTGCGCAGTTGCGGGCACGGCAACAAACAGTATCAATATGATTAGATATACTTTTTTCATGATTTCCCTTTTTTATTTTGTTCCTAGATAAATATAACCTTGAATGGGTTCGAATCCGCTATTTCTGATTTTCAGAATATAGTAGTAGGTTCCTGATGGCAGCTGGTTTGAACCGGTAGCCGATTTATTAGACTGGCCATCCCAGTTGTTCTGGTAATTATCAGATTCAAAGATCTTGGCACCCCAACGGTTAAAGATCATCACATCATAAGTGAACCCACATTCATCGGCAAAATCGATCTCGAAATAATCGTTTTTGTTATCACTCGTGCTACCATTTCTAGGAGTCACTGCTTTTGAAATACTTGATCTTATATCTTCGAGTCCACAAGGCAATACCACACAGTCGTCGTTTATGTTTACAGTCACAGTGGCGCTCACCGGACAGGCAGAATCCTCAACCCGATATTCAAAATTATAATCACCTACGCTAAGCATTGATGGATCGATGAAATCTCCTTCCAGGGCGCCGGTATTATCAATATCTACCCATTCTCCATTTGTATCATAATCACCCTGGAGTAATTCAAATAGATCGAACATAGAATCCTCGGTACACAAACTAATACTGCTTGTTTGGATTTCTTCGGCTACAGGCGGTTCTAAAACTACAATGCTTGCTTCGGAAACCTGATCATATTGATCTTTTGCGGTTACCTCATAAGTTCCCGGTTCCAGGTCGTTAAATTCTCCTGAAGCCTGATAGTTTTCACCATCAATACTGTAGGTTAGACCTTCTTCAGTGTCGATTAAAATGGTTCCCAGCGGAAGGATACAATCCGGCTGAATTACTTCAACAATCGGAGCATCCGGAGCTTCGGGAAGTTCTTCTTCCTCAACAATTACTTCGAAGGAACAGCTTGTAGTGTTACCGGCCTCATCGGTAGCAGTCCAGGTCACGATTGTGGTTCCCACAGGGAATTCTTCCCCTGAAGCCAATCCTTCTTCCAAACTCAATTCCACCTCGGAACAATTATCACTTGCTAAAGGAGCTTCGTAGTTTACAACCGTACCCGTTAAACCTGTTTCTATCGTTAAGAAAATATCCTCAGGACAGGTAATTACCGGTGCCTGATTATCATTTACAGTAATAGTGAAGCTGGTACTGCTGGAGTTTCCTGTAGCATCAGTAGCGGTATAAGTCAGGCTTGTAGTTCCCACAGGAAATTCACTTCCAGGCTCCATACCTTCAGTCAATTGAACACTTACCTCACCACAATTATCGCTAGCTTCCGGAATTTCGAAATTCACAAGTGCACTGCAGCTATCCGCATCGGTAGTTACTGTAATATTCTCCTGTTCGGCAATTACCGGCGCCTCGTTATCTTCAACTGTTACGGTTTGCGTACAGGTGGTTTCGTTTCCAGCCTCATCGGTAACGGTCCAGGTTACAATGGTATCTCCCAGTTCGAAAACCTCGGGAGCATCGTTGTTTATACTTAATTCAGCATCACAATTATCAGATGCCACAGGCATTCCTAACTCAACCTCAGAAGCAGAACACATTGCTGTATCAGCTGAAACTGTAAGATCAGAAGGACATTCGGTAATTACCGGTGCTTCGTTGTCTTCAACAGTTACTGTTTGTGTACAGGTGGTTTCGTTTCCTGCCTCATCGGTAACGGTCCAGGTCACGATGGTTTCTCCCAGTTCGAAAACCTCGGGAGCATCGTTGGTGATAGATACTTCTGAATCACAATTATCATTTGTCACCGGCATTCCCAGCTGAACTTCAGAAGCAGAACACATTGCTGTATCAGCTGAAACTGTAAGATCAGAAGGACATTCGGTGATTACCGGTGCCTGGTTA
>NZ_MSJR01000011.1 GCF_002078605.1 Salegentibacter sediminis
AATCTTTCCTAAAACGTGCTGCTGCTTTTCGCTCAGCCCTGGTTTCTGTTGGGAGATCAAAAAATACTAGTACCCACATACTGCGGTATTGATTTAAACGTGAAAATTTATCTTCCATTTGTCCCGATTTGTGGCAAACCGCAGGAGACCGGTGCTATTGATACACCGGATAGAGGATCTTTCGGCTGAGGTTTGCAAAACATTCATACAGGGAATTTGTAGTTCGGCTTAAAGCCACCATTAGCGGACTCCATTTGCCATCGATAAAAACATCCAGCGCAGGAATTCTTAAAAGTTGGGATTTCAAGTCGGTGGTTAGCTCATCAATATTTTTTTCCGCAAGCACCAATTCATAAACTAAAACATCAACATAGATACGGTAGGGTTCCATAATATCATCGGCTAGGGCAAAGGCATTGTATTTGTTATGGTGAAAGATGCCCACTCCGGGTAAAAGCCCTGAACTTATAAGTGCTCTTGCGGTTATTGCCCTTAGAATCGCATAACCGTAGTTTAGCAAATTGTTTGGAGGATCGCCGTGTCTATACCGGGTAAAACCATCGATATCAAAAAGGTTTTGCCAATAATGGGCTGCGGCCACGGCTTCGTGATTTTCGGTATCACCGCTTTTTACTTCTCCCGCCCAACGAGCAAGTTTTTTATGGTTTTTATTTCTACGGAAAAGATGCTGGGCCTGGTTGCTTATTTTAGCGCTAACGGTTTGCTGCCATAAATTTTTCTTTAAAGGAATACTTGCGCTAAGTTGAGCTGAAAATCGTTCGGCTTGTTCGGTATGTCCCACCAGGGGTTGTAAGATAGAGCAGGGTAGGTGCTGTTTATCGCAATTTACGACCGCCGCTTTATTTTGAATGAGTTTGGTAATTAGTCCGTTGGTCAATGTGATTTGCGGGTTTTCCAAAACCAACATCCCAATATCTTCAATGGGAACAGTTTTATCTTCTTTTCCTTCCCCGGGATAAGAAACTATCAGCTGCTCATTTTTAGTACTGAGATAAGCCGGATTTCCAAAAAAGAGTGTACGTTTTATCATATTATTAGTTTCTAATCTTCTCTCAATTGCCTAAATTATATAGGCTTATTCTATTCCTGTTAATTCTGGAGGATATAGATGACAAAATTTGAAATTTTCTAAATCATCGAAATAGCTAATAACTTCCTTCTTTTGTAACTTCGTTTTCTTATTGGAAATTATGCTTCCATAAGAGGAATACTCCCAATTTTCTAAGCTATCCACAATGCCGGCCATAACCGGATTAAAATGAATGTAATGAATCACTTTTCTTAGGTAAGTTTCATCACTAATGAGTTTTCGCTTATATGGTCTTGAAAATAGATTCCCACTTCTATGGTGTTGTTTATTAAATGCTTTTGAGTAGGCATTAAAAAAATTACTGAATTGGCGGGAGACCAGACCTGACAGGTTTTCAAAACCTGTCAGGTCTATACTGGAATCCGGGTTTTTGATTTTATCCTTAAAAAATTCTTTTAAGACCTTCTCCTCTTTAATTCGGATTAAAAAATGAAAAAGATTAGGCATTAAGCAATAGCAAAATGTATCTGCCACCGGTGCTATGTAATTATCATATTTACGTAGGAAATACCGATAATTCTCATTAGAAAGGAATAATAGCTCACCACCAATACCCCTATTATAGACGTGATAGGTGTGCTTTGGACTCAGTATGGCTTTATAATCTTCCAATTTTAATTTATTCAATTAGTACACCTTGAAGTTTTATCAAAAGATTCAGTATTATTTTGCGGTATCTTAAGCCTTCATTTGCCTATTTCTAGTTCCTAGGTAATTAGGATTTTGAAGATGAGGCAGCGTTTTATCATTTAATTACTTCTTGAATATTTCCTAATCGATCAACTTTAAGTTTCCAACACAAGTTTTTTTCTTGAATAAATTCTATTTTATTTAATTGAGTAAACTCTGTTTTATTTGCAATGGATTTAGCAACGGTAACAGGAACACCATATAGCCTCTTGTTTGTAAAACTTACTATTTTATATATATATTCTTTATTCAAATTTTCAGAAATAATATCTGAAGCTATATCTTCCTGACTTGGGGCATATACCAAATCATTCGGAGAAAGATAAAACAAAAACTTTCCTTTTGTACGATCTATAGGAATAGGCTGTTTTTGCTTCATCGGGATGTGAGCCATTTGTTTTTGATGTTCCACCACTTCATTTAATGGAATTGTTTCAAAATTTCGTTTATTCTTTTTTTCATCCCAATACACGGCAAAATAAAGGTTGGTGCCTTTTGCGGCTTCAACGTATTTATCAGTTTTATTTCCTTGCTCACCAACGCTGAATTTACTTCCCACTTCATATTGCCTTACTTTATAAATGGGTTGATGTTTTTTCCCATTATTTAATGATTTAATATTTCTATTTAAATCGGTAATTCCCTTAGGGCTAAATGCTGCTTCGAAATCTTCTTTGCCTTTTTCATCGAAGTAATTTTTGACGTGATTTCGTAAGATTTTTTGAATGCTTTTATCAGTAATCTTATCAATATGCTTGTGATTCTTAATGTTAGAAATATTTGCTCGGGTAGCGGTTGCCACTTTTCCCTTTGGAGTAGGTATGTCAATCAACCCGGAAACGGTTTCTTTGTGAAGAGACTTTCGAATAGCAAAATTCTTACCCTTCTGGGGTTGCAAAACTTTTTTCCATTGCCCATTTTTCTTTTCCCATTGCCAGGTCTTGTTATTTGTGCGGTTAATGACCCGAATATTCTTCTTAAAACTAATTACAATATCTTCCAAAGCATTTTTGGCATCTATAGTAAAACCTTCCCACGGTTTTTTAAAGGATTTAGCAACTATTCTTTCCTTGCCACCTAAAGTTATCTTTTTCGTTTCTCGAAGTTTCTTAACTAACCTGTGATTCTTTCTTTCTGTATTAATTGAAGTAATGTAATTAATATGATCTTTCGTGGTACAAGCAATTACCAAGGCATCTAAAGCGTGGTGGCGGTGATCTATTCGTTTTTTGCTAAAACCAGCTTCAATATCTTTTGGAACTTGTGTTCTAAAGGCATTGATTTTATTATCCCAATAGCCATAATCCCTGGAATTGGTAATTTCGTTCATCCGTTTGAAACGTGGGGCAACAAGTTCATTCCATTTATCATTCAAACCCCAATCTTGTTTTAAATCACTGGTAATCGCGCCACTTACCGGCACGAGATTTTTTACTGTTGCTTCTCTTTCATCAGATTCTCGCAGAATGTTGCTTAACAGTCCTTTGATAAATTTACTGATATATCGGCTGTCATTGAGTTGGCGATTAATAAAACCCTCCGGGATGTCTTCGCTCAACAAATATTTGAGCTTTGTACGGTTTTTTCTGAAATAACTTTTACAGTGATTTTCATATTCTTCTACTGAAAAAATGGTGCATTCCTTTCCGTTCTTTGTTAATTCAGGTACTACGCAGCCGCGGCTATTTTTTATAAACTCGTAAGCGGTTTGGTTATCCTTGTATGGATACGGATTTATAGCACTTTCGCAAATCACTTTGTTATTGAAAGAGTCATCAAAAAATCGGGATTGAGGAATGATGTGTTCAATTTGATAATCGGTAGTGAAAAGTTTACTCATCGGAATTATTTCCCCTGTGTATGGCGAACGATAGCCTTGTTCCAACCATAATTTATAACGCAGTATATCTTTTTTCGAAGGAGCGTTCTTCTTGCGAATGGCTTCTATTTCGTCTTCACTAACCATATCGTATCTTGCATTAAGATACACGCCTTCTTCATACAGTTTTAGAATTTCCTGCTGGTTGGGAGAATAAGGTTTTACGGCTTCTAAACCTTCATTTTGCAGTTCTTCCAAAAGCGCTTTAATGCGTTGATTGGTATTTTCACGTTCCGTATTCTGTTTACTTAACCGTTGTCTTTTATCTGCTGAATTTTTCATTTCCCGGCCTAGTTCAAGATGAATCTCAGAAAAAAAGTCTTTTTGGCTATTTCCGTAATGTTTCCAAATGTCCCTGACCACACGAAGCGTTTCAGTAACCACCTGTTCCACTATAGGGTTTCTAAGTAGATGCTGTTTGAAAGTTTCATTAAGATATTGATCAATATCTTTCGGCGATTTCCAGTTGATGATTTCAGTAACTTCTGAATGACGTTCGTAAACCGCATAACAAGCTTGGTAGGTATTTAATCCTTCATATGGATTTGCTTTGTCTTCAAACCTAATAAAGCTTTTCAAGACTTGCTTTTTATAAGCATCATCCGCAACAGTTTCAATTTTATCCTTTTCGAAATGTATGGTCTCGAGACGTTCTAAAATATCGTCAACACGTTGTTTAACTTCAGGAGTAACTGAATTTTCTTTCCAGTAGTTCCCCATTCGCATTACGGGCAATAGCTTTTTAATTGCTTTTTCAGAATAAGCGCCATAATCATTAGGATAAGGCTGTATTTTCTTAAAATTTTCTACAAAATCTTCTTCCGGGAGATTCCTCTTTTTAGAAAAAGTTTCCAAAGCTTTTTCAAAGTCTTTTTTGTCTTTTACAGAATAAACAATATGCCATAATTCCTTCTCTACTTTTTTACAAAGGAAATCTTCCGGAATACCTTTAACTTTCTTCAAACGGGATAAAAAGTCCGACCTGGTTGAATTGCAAGGATATTTTTTGTCTTCTACATAATTCCATCGGTAATCAGAGGCATCTTTTTTCTGTTTTGAAATTAATTTTAAATCTGAAAAGTATTTCAGCAATTGGGTTTGATCGATTTCTTTCCTGTTGTTTAAAAAATTAAACAAACGAACTACTGAATCGGAATCAGGTAATAAAGACCTGGTAACATCTTCATCAATTTTAGCTTTTTCCTTTCCATTAGCTATTTTCTTGTAGATTTTAAGGTTTTGAATAAATTGCCACAATCTAAATTCCTGATAAAGTGGGTTGGACTTTGGAATTCCTTTTAAAGGTTTTTCCTGAATTTCTCCATCCTTTTTGAAATACCTTTTTTCATAAGCGCAATTGGAGATGGTAGATTTTTTGGTCTTTAAGGGGCGTTGGTAAAAGATAATATCTTCGACAAAAAGATAGGTGAAATCCTTATCCTTTATGTTAGCTTGATGGGACTCATTTCTAGGGTATAATTCATTCAGACATTCTTGATATAAATCTTCACTTTGCAATTCTGCGTGGAAATCTTTTTGCGCTTCTAATATTTTAATTAGTTCATTTTTGTAGTATTTCCGATCGATGGTTTTTATCAAGCTCCCCCGGATTTTTTGACTAGGCCTGTCAAGTAAAGTCTCGTAAATAAACTGCCCTACTGTTTTATTGGATTCTTCAATATTTTGTTCGGTTTTCTTTTTTATTGCAATCCAATCTTGTTCAGAATCCACCTTTTTAAAAGTGCGTATGACACCCCCATCTTTATTTGTTTTTGTAGTAACAATAAATTCCCTCTCCTGGTTTTCCCAATCTTCAGTTTTGGTTATATCGCGGTCGTATTCCCAACCATTTTCAAAAACCACTTTATAGAGAGGTTTGCCTTTTACGGCTTCACCGGTATCTATTAATTCCTTTACTTTTAATAAAACATATTCCTGATTTTTATCCGCTTCTTCTTCCTCGCCACGTAACTGATAGTAACCTCGCTTCTGATTGAAATTAAGAATCACCCAGGCCAATTCTTCTTTAGATATCTTTTTCCTTAAAGCTTTTTGACGCAGATAATATATTGTCCAGTCATACGGGATTTTTAAACCGGGGTGTTTTGATTTAAATTCCCTCGCCATCTCTTCAAAAGAATCCTGGAAAATAAAGTGATGTTTCGGACCTCCGTTTAATCTGTAATTAAGTTTTATTTCTTTTCCCGGAAGAAATTGTCCTAACTTATTGTGAAAATCAATCGCTTCAGCATAATGATGAGGAAGAAATCCTAATACATTTAATACACGATGAATACGTTGGCGGCGTAAAAGATAGCGTTCATTCAATCGGCGCATTCCCCTATACCCAGTTCTTTCTGCGGTTTGAGAAATAGAATTTCCGCTATCAAATTTTCCTAGAATATCCTGGCTCATTGGGATTACTCTTGTGCCCATTCCTAAAATTCTACCCTCTTTTTTATCAAAATCCTGTTCTATAAGTGACCATCCAATTGAGTTTGTCCCCAAATCCAGTCCTAAAATTCTTTTCATATACTATGATTTTCGGTAAGTTATAACCATCAATTTTTTGTTTCCTAATGAAAACAAGATTGCAGGTATGATTTTTTTTAGTTATTATTGTATGACAATTCTGAAGCAATTCACAATAAGGATTATTCCGTTGTGAAAACATTCAAGGAGGTATATTTATATATCTCCTTTTTTTGTGCTAAAATTTTGAACAGAAAAGTTTACAAACTTTGATCATTCCGAAAAATAGGTAGGGTGTTGTTCGAAAGGATTAACATATTTACTAAAAAAAAGCTTAAAAGACAATTAAATCTTAAAAAAAAAGTAATGTTTTTTACCCAGGAATAGCTTCTTTGAACTTTACTTGAGATAGTAAAATAAAACTTTCAGTTACTCAGCTTCCGGTAGTTTATAAATCTTAAAACATGGTCTAAATCCTCTCCAAAATACCAATCCTAAATTGTAAAGTTTCTTTAAAAAAATCCCGGTTAGTTTTTCGCCAAAAGAGCTCCCTTCAGTAGCAAGAAGAAATATAGCCTGAAACTGAAAAAATAAATTTGTGAATATCTCTTCGCAGGATACTTCTGCAGGCCTGATATTAATTCTATTTTTGGCTCCCTAAAAAAAATGATATGAGCGTAACTTGGTATGAATGTAAGGTGAAATACAAAAAAACACACGAGACAGGAGAGCAGAAAGTAAGCACCGACACCTATTTGCTGGATGCGGTATCCTTTACAGAGGCAGAATCCAGGATCACTGAAGAAATGACCGCTTATACCAGCGAAGATTTCAGGATCATGAATATAAAAGTCGCCAATTTTTCTGAGGTTCACCCCTTCGAAAATTCCGACAGGTGGTTTAAATCAAAGGTTTCTTTAGTAGCCCTTGATGAAGAGAGCGGGAAAGAAAAGAAGACCAATATTTACCTGCTGGTACAGGCCAACGATGTGAAAGAGGCTTTTGAGAATACCACCAAAGCCATGGAAGATACCATGGGCGACTACAGCATCCCCTCGATCACCGAATCTCCCATCCTGGACGTATTCCCATATTTTACCGGGGAAGAAGAACAACTGGAGAAATTCAATGTCCTGGATTCTGAAACTTCAGAAGAAGACTTGGAAACAGAGGAAACTACAGCCATAGAAACAGAGACAACCGAAGCCCAGGAAGAACTGAAAGCCTAGATATTATATCAATCTTAAATAATTTTCCTAAAAGGGTTTAACAGATAAAGTTAAACCCTTTTTTTACGCCCCACCCTCAGATTCTATCCGGTATCTCATCCCAAAAAGCTAAGCTCACAGCATCGCTACTCAACGAATTAATAAACTGCGGAAACCCGCTATTTAAGAGTGACATATATCATTTTTCCTGTGCTTAATAAGGGATATATTTAATAGCAAAGTATTAGTTACCTCCCCTTGTGAACTCTGTTATTCAAATAGAACTTTTAATTCAAAACTAAGTGTCATGTGGTTTAGAAAGGAGATTTTGTTGGTGCTCATGCTTGCTGTATTGGTGGGTTTTACTTCCTGCAGCGACGATGATGATGAGCTTTCCCCAATTGTGGTGCCAACGGGTAGTTTTAGGCTTCCCGATCAACCTCTGGATGGGGAAATTGTGATGGTAGAGGATTTGTCGGTTAGTAAAGATGGGTGGATCGTCGTAAGAAAAGACAATGGGGATAATGAGCCCTTGATGACTGAGATAATTTCTATGCCGGAATATGTGAAGGCAGGGGATTATGAGGAATTTAGCATCCGATTAAAAAATAAGACAGAGCTCGTGGAAGGGGAAAGGCTTTGGGTTAATTTGCATGTGGATGACGGCGATATGATTTTTGAATACAGTGCGAGCAATCTGGCTGATGTCCCTGTTTTAACCTCCTCAGGAAGTATGGTGGCTCATTCTTTTATTGTTGATCTGCCGGACCCAACAGGTAGCGTGCTTGCAGAGGATCAGGAACTGGAACAGAACAGGAAACTCAATATAAGCGCTGTAGTTAATAGTCATCCCGGCTGGGTGGTGATTTATTCTGATGCAGCAGGAGCCCCCGATTTAAACAGCAGACTTTCGGTTCCCCGATATATTGAACCAGATACCTATACCGATCTTAAACTTGACCTGGAGGAAAATACGGAAATAGAAGGTAACGAATTGCTTTGGGTGGTACTCCATACCGATGATGGCGACAAAATTTTTGAATTTACTCCCGATGAGGAATTGGATCTACCGGTTTTAGCCGAAGATGATGATATAGTGAAGGACTCCTTTAGAGTTGAGCTTAGTGTAGACGATACTACGGGATAAGCGCTTCCTTCCGGTTAATTGAAGAAGACAGAAAACTTCTCAATTTTATAAAACTAAAAACACCTCCGGCCCGGAGGTGTTTTTAGTTCTTACTCTTTGGAGATTAAACTAAAGGAACGGCTAATAAAGGGACCTTTAGTTCATCAACAAGGTCTTTTTTCTTATTGGCGGTGAAGAGGCTATAGAGAAAATTCTTCTTCCGGTGCCCGGCCACCACCAGGTCTATATGATGCTCTTCTGTGATATTGCGGAGAGATTTAACTACCGGCCCTTCAATTAAAAGTCCTTCTGCTTCTACCTCCTTGTCTTTATTAATCTCTTCAACCCATTGCTGAATGGTCGCGGCTTCTTCTTTGCGTTTCTTCGATCTCTTATCATAGACATACTGCGGACCAGCTTCCCGCGCAAGAAAATCATCCGGATCAGGTTCGGTTACATGAATGATCCAGATTTTCGCTTTTGAAAGTTTTGCGATTTCCACCGCCCGGGCTATTAATTGTTCTGCCTCTTTTTTCCGGTCTATGGCCACTAATATGTTTTTCATATAGATTGGTTTTAAGAAGCTTAAACTTAAGAAAAATAAAATACTTCTCTGAAATTAAACTTCCAGTCCGTTTTCCCCAGCTACAAATCCCCAATAAAATTGAGACCCCTCCAAAAGTGATAAGACTATGGGAATATCTTTATTTTTCTCTGGAAAGTTCGTAGTCCTGGCGACCATCTGCATATCCTTTCTTGAAAGATTCTACATTCTCTTCCCAATTATAGATTGTTGAAAATGCAAAAGCTGCCAGCAGGCCAAGAATAAAAAATTTAAAATCTCTGGATGTTAGTTTAAATTTCATTTTAATTTATTTTGAGTTCTCAATTTACATTTTTATAGATAATTATAGATCAACTTTTTTAAGGGACTTGCTGGATCTTAAACCGGCTTTAAAATAGCTGATTCAAATAATCATTAAGGTAGATTAAAATGACTGCAGTGATTAATATTGATATTCCCAGAATTTTTAATTCTTTATAAAATTCTTTTTGTGCATTGGCCTTTATCTGAGTCATCACTTTCTTTAATTCCTTTTCTTCCAACTCTACAAAAGGCACTGAATCTTCTCTTAACTTATCCACATGAATTTTTTCCATATAATATTCCCTGAACTTTGGCCGCTTAGAATTCAGCAAAGAATTATTGTGGTCATGCTGACTTTTAGTACCTTTTTTTATAGGCATATTGAATCTTTAGGTTGGATGAAATCGCAATTATCACGGAATCATTAGATTATAAAACTAAGGAATTTTAATTTGTGGTATCCATCCTGGCATTTGATATCGCTAAGGGAAGGCTCCAAGATTAGCCTGCAAGGCTTCCAAAGCCTTCAATTTGTTTTAGAAATCGGATTCTAATCTAAGATAAAATTAACCCCCGAAACCATAAAAAGCTCATGGGTAAGATCTCGGGTATAATTTTCCAGTCGGTATTCCAGGCTTATTTCCCATTCCAGGTTTTTAAAGGCTTCGTTTTCCAGGCCAATGGAAAATCTTTGTTCAGCCTCGGGCTTAAAATGTTTTGCCATAGTGTAGAGGAATTCCGTATCTATTCCAAAACTCCAAACCTGGTTAATAGGCCTGGAAAATCCCAGTTCATACCTTAGCCGATGTTCGGTTTTTTTCTTGAAACGCTGTTCCAACCTAAAGCGCTGAGAAAGGGATAATGGTGCTTTGGCGTTCTCCAGTTCTAATTGTTCAATTATCCGGAACTCATCGGCTTCAGTAGCATCAAATATTTCTTTGAATCGGTATCTCAATCCCAAACTAATGATAGCGGCTTCGGAAAAATTGTAATTGGTAAACTGGCTGAATTCTATATGACTATGTTGATATCCGGCCGTTTTCGTGCCGTTTTCTCTTCTTAATAGCATGCCCCTGTTTCCGAAGCTAAGATCTATACTCCAGTTCTTTTTTGCCGGAAAGCTTAGATCAAATTCACTTTCATAATAAAATTCCCCCGGGGCCTGCGCCTGCCCAGCAAAACCTGCCAAAAAAACAAAGATGATTATGAACCTGAGTGTAACTTTATTCATAGCGAAGCTTTAGGATTTTCTTTTGCGTTTATCCCAATAAACGTATAATAAGAAAAGGATAAGGCTCACCACCGAACCCCAAAGTAAACCTGTTTTTAATTCGCTGGTGCTTTCTCCTATTATTGCTATAAATAGGCTAAGAGGAGCGATTCCCACCAGGGTAGCCCCAATAAACTTCCAATAGCCCATTCTCAATATTCCTCCAACGAAACTAATGGCATCATTTGATAAAAACGGATTCAACCGGGTGACGATAACCGCCCAAAACCCATAATCTTCAATAAAATCCCCGATCTTTTTTTCTGATTTTCTTCCAATTAACTTCTGTACTATTACCGGGCCTAAAAATCTTCCAATGGTATAGCCTACGGTAGAGGCAGCAAAAACTGCGGCTAAGATTATAAGACTACCCCAAACAGGACCATAGGCTAAAATGGAGACTACCATTAAGGCGATGCTGGGTATCACCAATAAGAACATTTGCACTATCATAGCAATGACTAATACCAGGGGGCCGAACCATCCAAAATCTGAAACCCATGCTTTAATGCGGGCATTATCATCACTGGTTAAAACCGCCCAGGCTTCCTGTAAAAATTCCCGTACTCCGGGAATGAAAAAATAGCCTAGCAATACGGCCGAGATAATTCCTGCGGAAATATACAGGGGCATTTTACTTTTTTTACGCGGAGCTTGCCCGGAAATCATATTACTCATTCTGATAAATTTGGGGATTATTGCAGCTTATTTTTCGTTGATAGAAATCTTTAAAATATTGGCAGGTTTTCCTTCAGCCTCATTGGAAATATAGATGTCGCCGTCTGAACTAAAGCTAAGACCTTCCGGATTCTGAAAATCTTTGGAATCCAGCTTAAGAAGTTTTAATGCTTTTCCTGCGGAATTTGTTATCAGCAGTTTTGGGCGTGTTCCGTCTAGAATATAGATTTTTCCATCTTTTGGATGCAACTCAATTGCACCCGGACTAAACCGGTTTTTAGTCCTTCCCTTTAGATCCTTAAAGATTGGGTCTTCCAGGTTTATGCTGAAAAATGCTTCCGAAGACTGTTTTTTCGAGCCGGGTTTAAAGGAAAATACCTCCTTTCTGTCATCAGCGTCTTTACGTTCCTTAACAGCCATTAAAAGAATATTTCCGTCAGGATTGGCACTAAGACCCTCGAGGTTGATGCCGCTAATTTTGTTAGCGGGAGTGACATATTTTTGAACCTGGGGGTTTTGCTTATAACTGGAAATTTCAAATACCAGGCCATCACTTCTAAGCACATAAAGTTTTTCATTAAAGAGATTTATATCTTCATAATCCCCCGATTCTCCAAATTCTATTCGGTCTACTATTTGGGAGCTCTTCAGGTTATAGATAAATACTATCCCGTCTTCGTCCTGAACACAGGCGAGCAGATCATTCCCCAGCCATGTAATTCCGGAGATCTCATTTAATTCTTCGGGTAATTCCCATTTTTCCTCTATGCTGTAAGCATCAAAGCTTAAACCCTCATTCTCACCCGAAATTTTGTAAGTTAAGAGTCCCACTATGAGGAAAATAATGCCTACGATTCCAAATACTATTCTGTTCATCTCAAACCTTTATTTCCAGTAATTAATATTAGGTAATGTTTTACCTTCTTTATCCAATACAATCAATTCATCTTTGAACAACCGGTCCAGTTTTACCTGGAAATAAACCCCATCTGCATTTCTTAGTATTTCGGGTTTTTTCAGTTTAACCGTATCATATGTTTTTAGCAATTCCCCGGTAACTTCTTTTGGAAATTCATTGATCGCGGTTTCGTATTTTTCTCTGCGAATACTTCCTATTTCATCAATATCTGCTTTGTAGTCTACCTCTTCAATTTCAAAAGAAACTTCATAAAGCTTATCCTTTTTTTTAAAATCTGCCTCCTGAGCCTTCGGGTAGTGCATTTCGAATTTATTTAAAACTACTGAAGGAATATTAGCATAGGGATAGTCATCGCTATCACAGGAAATCAAACCCATGGCAAAAACTATCAATAAGCTCTGATTAAACCTCATCTTGTTATTTTTGAGCTAAGATCTAATGGAAATCTGTAAAGAATTGGGAAGTTTAAAATTTCACCCTGAAGAGATGTTTATCCTGTCGGAATTCATAGCTCAATTGGATCTCCAGGGCCTCTGCAATAGTTTTACTGATAGCGAGGCCTAAACCGGTAGAACTTTTCTTGTTCGACCCGGTAAAGCGCTGAAAGATGGTAGTGGGATCTAAACTTTTATTACCGGGATTTTCAAACTGTATTTCCCTGGACTTAACGCGTATGACGATTCTACTTTCAGCAGGGGAGTGCAATATCGCATTTCTGAGAAGATTAGAGATAAGCAAGCCCGCAAGGTCCTTGTTGCTCTTATTGCTGATTTCTTCTTCCTCTTCGAACTCTATTTGCAGATTCTTAAAATTGCTGAGGTCCTTAAATTCTATTAGGAACTGCTTGATAAGATTGTTCCAGTTGATTTCTTCTGATTTATCAAATTGCCGGTTTTCTATCCGGGACAGCAATAATAGCGACCGGTTAAGGCGGGTAAGCCTTTCTAAGCTGCTTAGGACTACAGCCAGTTCTTCCATAGCCTTTTCCGGTAGATCATTATTTTCTGCCATCAGCTCTAATTTATTAATGCTCACGGCTAAGGGAGTTTGTAATTCGTGGGAGGCATTTTCAATGAATTCTTTCTGGCTGCGGTAACTCTGCACGGTCTTATCCAGCAACCTCCCAATTTGCTTATTTAAAAGCTTAAACTCTTCAATATTGGTTTCTTCCTTTTCAATGTTAGAATCTTTAACGATATTAAAATTTTCCAGGTTTTTCACCACTTTATAGAAAGGTTTCCAGGTGCGTTTCTGGAAATATCTGTTAAGCAATAAGATGGTTAATATCAAACCTGCATATAAATATAACAGGGAAATGAAGAGTTCTTTTCTTAGATCATCTTCCTCAACCATAGAGGTAACTACCTTAATCTTATAATAGTTTCCATCCTGCCTGAAAACACTTTCAAGGAGTCTTACCGGTTCGTACTCCGATTCGTTTTCCATGTACATCAGGGTATCGCGGTAAGAATCTTTATAAGTTTTGCTAATGTTTGCGGTGGTAGGGGTTATGATATAATTACCGTCTTCAAATTCACTTTTTTGCAATAAAAATGGATCCTGACGTGCTTTCCTGAGAATGAGAATTTTTTGGTTATCCAGCCCGTCATCCATACTATCATAGATCTCATCCAGTATCTCGAAATAGAAGATAACCGCCCATATCCCCAGCAAGAATATAAGTATTACGGCTAAATGGCCGGTGGTGTAATTGAGTAATTTCATAGTATTACCAGCTTATAACCTATGCCATAGACCGCCTTAATTTCGATTGTTGCCCCGGCTTCTGCCAGTTTTTTCCGAAGATTCTTTATTTGGGAATAGATAAAATCGAAGTTATCGGCCTGATCTATATAATCGCCCCAAACATGTTCTGCCAGGGCCGATTTGCTTACCAGCCGGTTCTTATTGGTGCATAAGTAAAAAAGCACATCAAATTCCTTTCGGTTCAGTTCCAGTTCCTGATCTTCAATATGCACCAGGTGCCGCTCAGGATTGATCTTAAGATTGCCGATCTCCAGAACCTGGGCACCGTCTAATTTATTACGGCGCAAAACCGCTTTCACCCGGGCATTGAGTTCGGCCATATGAAAAGGTTTTGGAAGGTAATCGTCTGCCCCCAGGTTTAAACCATTTATTCTATCGTCTAAGGAGTCTTTTGCCGATACTATAATTAATGAATCTGTGTACCCATTCTTTTTTAAATGCTCAAAAAGCTTCAGCCCATTCCCGTCGGGAAGCCCTATATCCAGAAGGATAAGGTCGTAATTATAAACCCCGGTTCTGTTCACCGCCTCTTTATAAGTCTCAGCAGTCTCTACCAGGAACTGTTCTTTTTCCAGGGTTTCGCGCATATTGCGGCGCATCTCTTTTTCATCTTCTATAATAAGGATCTTCATAGATACAAACCTAAATTTGAAATTGGGAAAGATTTAGGATTCCAACTTCAGCCATTCCCAATTCCTTCCAGTTTTTGAACTTTACTTTGTCAGGAATTTAAAAAAAACAAGTTATGAAAAAACTAATTGTAACAGCAGTATTCACAATTTTCTCACTGAGTGTATTTGCACAGACAAATAATTCAAAACTCCCGGAGAAAGCCCAAAATTATATAAGTGAATATTTTTCTTCGGACTTAATAACCGAGGTTGAAGAAAATAGCCAATGGAAAGTTTGGGAAGATGAAAAATTTGAAGTTCGTCTTTCTAACGGCATCGAAATTGATTTTGATGAAAATGGTAATGCCCTGGAAATTGACAGTAAAGGAGAGGAGAGTCTTCCATTAGAGGCTCTACCTGAAAAGCTTGCTCAATATCTGCAGGAAAATTATCCCGATTCCCAGGTGAAAAGTTGGGAGAAAGACAGGAAAGCCCATGAAATTGAACTTACTAATGATGTAGAGTTGGAATTTAACAGTGAAGGCGAATTTGTAAAAATAGATTAAGAGTTTTGCCCCTTCTAGAATGAAAGGTCGCCCAGGGCGGCCTTTTTTTATAGGAAGAATCTTATTATTTCTAAGCTTGTGGAATCTGAGAACTCAGAATCGAAAATTTCAGGTAACCCAAAACCAACCTCAAACCCAGAATCTCGCGAAGGCTAATATTGGCTTTTAAACTTATGCTCCAGGCAAAAAACCTATTAAGATTTTAGAAAACTACCTTGACAGCTTTCTTTTCAGTTTATCCAGAATGCCTTCTTTAGCCCCGTGCCTTTCATAACCCATAAGATACCCTACAGGCTTCAGAGGTTCAGAATTGTCGAATATGATCTTAAGAATAGCGAAAATGGGCACAAATAAAATAAGTCCGGCACCACCCCATAATAAGCCTCCGGTAAATATGGCCAGGATCACAAACAGCGGACTCTGCTGAACTTCTTCTCCAATAATTATCGGTTCCAGAACATAACTTTCTATGAGTTGAATGATCATGACGATTACCGCGAAGGAAATTATTTCCAGGGCAGTATCCCCGAAAATAAACATAACCAGGATAGGCAGAAGCCCGCTTATAAAAGGTCCTATAAAAGGAATAACGGTTATAAGCGTCCCAAAAAGTACCAACAGGCCGGTAAACGGGAGCTCATAAATACTAAAGGTTATAAAATACATCACCGCCAGCAAGCTCATAACCTTAAGCCGCCCCCAAAAGTAGTGATATGAAACTTTTCGGGTTTTTTGAATGATTTTTAAGGTTTGATCCTTTTTTCCTTCGGAAGTGTACATCAAAAGAAACTCTACCAGCTTATCGCGGTTTAGTAATAGTAAAAACAGATATACGTGTACCACCAGAAGCTTTAACAGGATATCTGAAATATTGGTGAGAAAGGAGGTAAGTTCCTCCCTAATAGTGCTGAGCACACTGGTGAAATCGGCGGGAAATACATCTACATCCTGAGACTCAAAGATCCCGGTTTTTCCAACTATGCTTTGCTGCAGGTCCTTCAAAAAATTGACAATAACATCGCGGGTATCAATTAATTCTTTCAGGACAATCCCCAGCTGATGAACCAGTAAAAAGAGTAAGGCGCCCAAGCCGATAAAAATAACCAGCGTGCACCAAAAAGAAGATGCGGGTTTGCTCATCTTCCATTTGGTTTCTAAAAAAAGCGCCAGTGGTAAAATTAAGGCAGCAAGAAAGATCGCAAATGTAAGAGGAATTAAAACACTGGCTCCAAAGTAAAGCCCGAAAAGCACAAGCATAATAAAAATTAAAATACTGTTCACTCTATTCAAGCCGCTAATATTCATTGTTTCAGACTACTTTAATTCTAAATTTACACAAATATTATTATTCCCATTTCCGATTTTTAACCAGCTAATAGAGAAAGAGACATTCTAAGGTAAGAAGAAAATTATTAGTTTCCGGCTTCGGGGAAGCGGCTTAGACTAAAAGGATTTAACCTACTGGACAGGAATTTTTTTAAGTAAGAGCGGAGGTGTTCCATACCTCCGCAAGGATTAAATTTGCTCAACAAAGTCTGAAAAGACTTTTTTATGCTGCTCCAGGTCCAAATCAGGAGATACTGAAACCCGGGCGATATAATCTTTATCGTCTTCTTTGGTGGTTCCCTGGGTAGATGTGGCGGGTATCGTCCAATAACATCCTTTTAACTGTCCATAACTCACACAATATTTGCTTTCATTGGGAATTTCCGTAATCATCATGTTGATGAGTTTTTGGTTTAAAGCTCTTTTATAAGCCTCCCTCTCTTCAGCTGTATTCCCTTTTGTAGGTAGGTCCAGTGAAAACACAGAAGGTGTAAATCCCTGTTGAGCCAAGTCTTCTGAAACAAAATTAATCTTTGCAGCAGGTAGTATCTCTTTGATGAAGTTTACAAATTCACGGGTATTCTTATAAGCAGCCTCAATCCTCTGATTCATGGAAGGTAACTGTTCTGCCAGTATTTCTACCTGAAGAGCTGTAGCTTCATTATCGCAAAGTTTTAGATGTTTTTCGATGGATGACATTAAGCTTTCAGCCTTTTCATTGGCCACACAATAACCGGCAGTACATTTCCCGCCGCTTGGAAATTTAGATCCACTTACATATGAAATGGTCCTGATCTCTGAGAATATTCCGTCTGGTTTTAAAAATTGTAGGTTAGGGCAAAATGTTTGATCCAAAATAAAAACGGGAGCGATAGCATTTTCACCGGTTTTAGTTTTTCGGCTTTTGCTTAAAACAGCTCTTAACTTTTCCAGGTCGGGAACTTCAACTCTGGGGTTGGTTGGAATTTCAGCAATAATGTATGGTACGGCACCTTCCTTTGCAACCTGGGCCAGCACCTGATCGGTACTCTGAACCATATCCTTATCCCCATCAACCGGTAGATCCATCACTTCTACATTTTTTAAGCAGGCAGCAACACGCCTTGCCTGGTCGTTTGTTCCGCCATAACAGTTTGGGGGAACAATAAATTTGATTTCTTTTCCCTGGTGCTTTTCCAGTGCTTCGTCAATAAGCCCCATCATGATAGCATATTGAACAGAGAGCCCACAGGAACCAAGCAGCACTTTTGAATTTGTTGCGGTAATCTTCTGAACCGAACCTACAACCTTTGCTTTGTTGGTCTCTGCATTACTTTTCTTTTTAGCTGAAGGGGATTCTCCAACGAGCTGCTGCAGCGCCGAAAAAGAATCGGCCGGGGTCATCGCAATGCTCTCTCTTCTTCGTACATGCTGAATTTCTGAAACATAAGTTTCATTTTGTTTCCCGTTTACCATTATCACACTTCCCAGGGGAGGGTGCAGGCTTATGACAAAGTCAATTCTTGGATTAAGCTCAGCCCTGCCCATGTTGGCCTGTTGGGAAATGAAAATTGTACTGCCGTTAAAATCGGAGATATCTTCGGCATTATCCACCTGCTTTAATTCAAAATCGTATCCATAAACACGGCGCACTGCTTCAATATCAAAATAATTGGGTAATTCGCCGGAATAGACAATTTGTGTGTTTTTATGCTCGAAGAGATTCTTTCTTAGCACGGCTAATACCGGCATGGTCATCGAGGAAAAACCGATCACGTTTTCCGGTTTTAGATCATTTAATTGAGCAATACCCCATTCCAGTACCGAAGATAAGGGGTGGCCTAAGCGGATATAGTCGAAAGCAGTAGGTAATTTACATAGAGCCGATGTATTTGAATTATTGACCCGGTACAGGGCCTCAAACTCTTCCAGGAATTGAGTCTTGGCTAAACTTTCATCGTAAATATCCAGTCTGTGAGTGGTTAGCTTCAACCAGTCGGTCGGTATATTTTTTAAAACATCTTTGATATAATGGATCACTTTATCGTCTTTCATGAGCTTTGCTTTTCAAAAGCTCGAAAATAAAGATTTATTAGGTTTAAATAAAATGCCTGGACAAGATGTTTAAGCAGTTGTGTAAAGCAGATATAGCATAGGCTATTAAAGGCATAGGCTCTTTATAATAGGGATTTGGTGGAGTAGGGCACAGCCTGATGCGTCTGGAGTCTGGTGGATTGGAAGGCTATGCTCTTTGTTGCCAATATTTTATTAGATCAAAGTCTGCCTGGCCAGATGTCAGGCAATTCACCGCTGAAACCCATTTCGGGGAGCTTGTTGATTTGTTCCATTTCTGTTTTAGTCAGATCAAAATCGAAGAGATTGATATTTTCTTTAATCCTTTCCGGAGAAGTGGATTTTGGAATGGCAATTACCTCATGTTGAATAATCCACCTCAGGCACACCTGGGCAACAGATTTGTTGTGTTTTTTGGCAATTGCCTGCAAGGTTTCATTCCCAAATACCTTTCCTCTTGCCAAAGGCGACCATGCCTGGACTACAATATTTTGACTCTTACAAAATGCTACTAAATCCTTTTGCCAGTAACCCGGGTGAAATTCTATTTGATTAATAGCCGGTATCACCCTGGCGGTTTGAAATAAAGCTTCTAAATGTTCCTGGAAGAAATTGCTTACTCCTATTGATCTTATTTTCCCTTCGGCTTGCAATTCCTCCATTGCCCGCCAGGTATCAGCATTGGTTTTTTGCCAGTTGTCGTAATTTTTAGCATTTGCCGGCCAATGTATTAAGTATAAATCAAGGTAATCTATCTTGAGTCGCTTGAGAGATTTTTCAAACTCTATTTTAGTCGATCTATATCCCAGATTTTCACGCCATAATTTAGTGGTTATAAAAATATCTTCTCTGGGAACACCACTGGCTTTAATTCCTTTTCCAACCGCCTCTTCATTTACGTATTTTGCTGCGGTATCGATTAGACGATAGCCATTTGAGATTGCGGTGGAGACTGCTTCAATGCCCTCCTTTGCTGTAGCTTTATAGGTTCCGAATCCTACCATCGGTAATTCAATCCCATTATTTAAGATGATACTTTTCATAATATTAATGTCATTATTTTAAAGATGTCTTTTCTAAAGCTGGCTTACTGTCTTGTAGTACCCAGGTAGGTAGTGTAGGGATGCCAGTTTAGATCTTGTTTATTGAGGAAGTTAATTATTTTCTTTCAAACTTTACCGCCCTTCTGTGCGTATTCCTATAGATTTCAATTATTATTTTAGCAGAATTTCTCTCGTCATCTTACTATCCTTAGTTTTGCTTATTGCTGAAAAAATTGAGTTAAGGAAAGATGAATCTTATGCTTTGTTTTCCTGAAAAATCACTTTGAAGCCTTAATATCTTTCTATATTTATTTTTCAAAAAAAGAAACAACAAGCCTTTATGCATATAGTTAATGCCCATCAAAATAATCTTAAAAACATTGATTTAAGTATTCCTGAAAATCAACTGATTGTGGTGACGGGGCTATCGGGATCGGGGAAATCATCTCTGGCAATGGACATTATTGCGAATGAAGGCTACCGCTATTTTTTAGAGAGTCTTCCTGCCTTTAACCAGCAAAATGCTCAATTAATACCCACCGCTGAAGTAGATGATATTCAAGACCTCCCACCGGTAATCAAGGTGGAGCAGTCGAAACGCTTTCAGTCTATCAGTACTACTTTTGGTACACTCTCTGAGCTTACAGCTGTCTTCAGAATTTTATTTGCGCGCTATTCGGCTGCCGAAACTATGAGTAAGTCATTATTTTCTTTCAATCACCCGAGAGGAGCCTGTGAGCTATGCCGTGGCATTGGAGAGGCGGAATATATCGACCTTGATAAATTGGTGGGAGATGAAAATAAAAGCCTTAGGGAAGGTGCTATTACCACAACCCTGCCCAATGGCTATATTGTCTATTCCCAGATCACCGTAGAAGAATTAAATAAGGTTTGTGAGGCGCACGGTTTTAACGTGGATATACCGTGGAAGGAACTCACAGCCGAACAACAGGATGTGGTCTTAAACGGAAGTGACCGCATAAAAGTATTTTTTGGCAAACACGGCCTGGAATCCAGGCTTAGATGGAAAGGAATTAAAGCAAAGCCCCGTGAAGAAGGATTTTATAAAGGAATGCTTCCTATAATGCAAGACATTTTAAGAAGGGATAGAAATCCTAATATCCTGAAATTTGCCAGTTCCAAAACTTGTCCCGCTTGTAAAGGAGCCCGTATTAAGGCAGAACATCTAAAATATGAATGGAAAGGTCTCAATTTTAAGGACTGGATGGAGCTTTCCTTGGGCGAATTATATGATAGGCTGAAATCTCAGGATTACACAGCCGGGGAAAAGGTATTAGTCGATAAGGCCTGCACCCAATTGTACGACCTGATACAACTTGGAATGGAAGAATATCGCTTGAGTACTCCGAGTACTGATATTTCTTCCGGTGATGCCCAGCGTATCAAATTGATCAGGCAGGTAAACAGCAGCCTGCAAGGTATCCTTTATGTATTTGATGAACCCTCTATCGGTTTGTCTTTAGACTATCAAAAATATCTACTCCATATTCTGCACCGACTCATTCGAAGAGGAAATACGGTTATGGTGGTGGGGCATGACTTAGATTTTATAAAGTCTGCAGATTGGATAGTGGAATTAGGCCCGGAAGCAGGGGTGCACGGGGGAGAATTGATCTTTAATGGACCCGTCCAGGACTTTTTAAATAAGGAAGAATTATCGAGTTACACCTTAGCCGAATTGCACAAAGAAACATCCCAATCTGAGAAGCAACCAAAACAGCAAACAGCAGATTCATTTCAGCCTCAACCGGGGGAGTTGATTGTAGTGAGTAGAAAAACGCTTCAGATTATTGAAAGCCTCACCCGTTTTGGTAAAAAGATGGACTTGAGTCTTCTCACGGTATCAGATCAACCGATTGGAAAAACCCCTCGAAGCAATCCTGCTACCTATACAGGCTTAGCCAATAAAATAAGGGATCTACTGGCGAAAACACCGGAAGCGAAAGCCTTGAATCTTGGCAAAGGAGCCTTTTCTTTTAATAATAAAACCGGTAGATGCGAGGCCTGTGAAGGGGCTGGCGTTATCACTCTTTCTATGAATGTGATGGGCACAATTAACCAGGTTTGTCCTACCTGTAATGGTAAGCGTTTTAAGCCTGAGGTGCTGAGAGTACAATGGAGTAAAAAAAATATCGCCGACATTTATAATCTAAGCATTGAAGAAGCTTATGATTTTTTTTCCGGGGAAAAGAAAATCAAAGAAATCCTGTCTTTAATGCTGCAGTTAGGACTTGGTTATATCAAACTGGGACAAGCCTCCAACACCTTGTCTGGAGGGGAAGCGCAGCGGATTAAACTTACAAAGCATTTTGCTAAACAATCAAAAAAAACACTTTTATTGCTGGAAGAGCCCAGCATTGGTTTGCATCAGCAAAATGTGAGACAGCTGCTGGAGGCTTTGCACCAACTGAAGCAACAAACAGCAGGTATTATTTGTTTTGAAAATCATCCACTTTTTCAAGCTTCCTGCGATATCCTGGTGGATAATGCTTTAAAAGCTGAGTTGCCTGAACTGAAAGAAGTGCCAAATCAGCGCAGGGATATGATCTCCATAAGGGGGGCTCGCACGCATCATCTCAAAGACCTCAATTTAGATTTGCCCAGGCATCATCTTAGCGTGGTCACTGGAATTTCCGGTTCTGGTAAATCTTCATTGGTAATTGATACGCTGCACGGTTTCGGGCTGCAGGAAATGACCAAACAGTTTTCGAGTTATCAGCAATCCAGGGTAGGCGTGAATTTTCAGCTAGAGGTTAATCATATTGAAGGGCTTACGCCTACCATTTGCATAACGCGGAAGGAAAAGAGCTTTACAGAGCGTTCTGATATAGCAAAGCAAACGGGGATTGATAAGATCTTGCGCTTTGCCTTTTCGAGAAAGGCGCAGTATGAAGGTCAGGAATTATCAGCCAGTCATTTTTCTAATAATCACGAATTGGGGAAATGTACAGTTTGCGAGGGATTTGGACAGGAACTCCTGCCCCACCTCAACAAACTCGTATTGGATGAGAATAAAAGCATTGCCAACGGACTCTTTGCGCACAATAAAGTAGTGGGGTATTACGGTGACCCGGCAGGTAAACATATGGCGATCTTAAAAAAAGTGGGTGAAGAATATGGGTTTACTTTAGAAACCCCTTTTAAGGAAATGAGCGACTCACAAAAAGAAATTTTACTACACGGGGCAGGTGAAAAAGTATGGAAAACCAACTGGCTTTATAAGACGAAAACACGGGAAGGTACGCAAGCCTTAAGTATGAAGTGGGAAGGCCTTTACCACTACTTGCAAGACGAATATTTCAAGACCCGGAAGAATAAAAATATAAGTCAGCTCACCGCACTCTTTTCTAATAGAGAATGCAGTCATTGCAAGGCTAGTGGATTAAAACCGGAACGACTGGCCTTTCAAATTGGAGGAAAATCTATTCACGATATAAAGTCAATGGATTTTAAGGCTTTGGAATACTGGCTTTCTGCTAATGATTGTCAGGAGGAAGTGGATCAAAAACTCATCTCCAGCATTCAGACTTATTTAATCAATACCATCAAGCGAGCAAAGCAATTGCACATAGATCACCTGCAACTAACCCGAAAATCATCCACCCTTTCCGGCGGGGAAAACCAACGGGTAGCGCTTATCAAGCAATTAAATTCTCCGCTTAAAGGTATTACCTATCTGTTAGATGAGCCTTCAGCAGGATTATCTAATGATAATATCCCCGACCTGATCAATATTCTAAAAGAACTTATTGAAAAAGGGAATACGGTCATCGTGATTGAGCACAACAAGGAGATCATTCTGTCGGCGGATAGGTTGGTGGAGCTCGGTCCTCAAGCCGGTAAGTTGGGAGGATATATTACGTACCAGGGGACTCCTCAGGATTTTTTGAAACAACCCGATTGTCATCCATTTTTGAAAGCACCTACCCAGGCGGTTGACCTTAAAGAGGGGAGTGAGCTCATTACCATTAGAAAGCTTGCCAGGCATACGCTGGTCAGGGATTCATTAAACCTTCCCATTGGAGGCATCACGGGCCTAACAGGAAAATCAGGTATAGGAAAAACCACCCTGGTGAAAGAGATCCTGATTCCCAGTATTGAGACTGGGCAGCCTGTGAATTGTAAAAGCATAGACTTTCCTAAAAACTATGCAGGTGTGCAATATTTTGAGCCTAAAAAGCTAAATACTCATGCGGCCACTTTACTGGTTTCATACTTAGATATATTGAAGGACATCAGCAAAATCTTTGCAGCTGAATCCGGATTGAAAGTCAAAGATTTCTCCTATAAAACGAAGAGCAGTCAGTGCCTAAACTGCAAAGGCAAAGGCTATGTGGAGACCAGTCTTGACATTGCCGCCAATGCCATTGAAAAATGTGAAGTATGCAAAGGGCAACGCTATCAGGCACATATATTGGCGCATACTGTTGAAACGAAAAATATAGCAGAAGTACTTGCCTTTAATGTCATAGAATTAAAAGAATGGCTGAAGAAGGCTAAACTACCTGCTAAAAGCCTCCAACTCCTGGATCAGTTAGAGGAAATCGGGTTGGCGCATCTTAGTTTAGAACAGCCCGTACAATCTCTTTCTTCCGGGGAGAAACAACGCTTATTATTGTTGAACTGGCTGCAGGCCGAAGTTACCGATTCGCTTTATATTTTAGATGAACCCAGCACAGGACTGCATTACGCCGATATTGATCTATTGTATGCGATCCTCCAAAAACTTAGTGAAGCCAATGATATTCTGATCATTGATCATAACCCATATTTATTAGGTAAAATAGGGGTTGGGGTAGTTTTAGAGTAAGTTCAATTTAATGGAAACTTAGAATTCTTGCTGGAAACTAATTTTTTCTGGTATCCAACATTTTTAACTAAGATACTAGTATCCATCTTAATAAAACTGCCTCGTAAGCTGGCTCACGAGGCAGTTGTATTAACAATTATTTTAATTCCGAGGCAAATTCCCAGGCATTAAAATATTGTATTAACCTTATAAGGTTTCATCCAACCATTTAAAGAATTCTCTTTGCCAGATGATCCCATTTTGAGCGCTTAAGATCCAGTGGTTTTCCATTGGAAAATAAAGCAATTTACTTTTTAAACCTTTTAGTTGTGCGGCCTGAAAGGCTTCAAGACCCTGCCCAATTGGAACCCTATAATCCTTACCGCCCTGAATAATCAAGATGGGAGCGTTCCATTTATTAACATAATTAATAGGATTAAATTCGGTATAGGCTTTGGGAGTTGGATTTTGCCAGTATGCACCATCAAGATCTTTGTTTACAAAAAACAGTTCTTCTGTGGTACCATACATGCTACGGGTATTAAAGATTCCATCATGAGCAATAAAGGTTTTAAAACGATTGTCATGGTGACCGGCAAGATAAAAAGCCGAGTACCCGCCGTAACTTGCACCTACAGCTCCCAGTCTGTCTTTATCTACAAAAGTTTCTTTACTCACTTCATCTATGGCTGAAAGGTAATCTTCCATATTTTGTCCTCCCCAGTCGCCGCTTATTTGCTCGTTCCATTCTACACCATAACCGGGCATCCCTCTTCGGTTGGGAGCAACAATAATATAACCTTTAGCAGCCATCAACTGAAAGTTCCATCTGAAGGAATAAAATTGAGATAAAGGAGCTTGAGGTCCACCCTGTAAGTAAAGAAGAGTAGGATATTTTTTGTTTGGGTCAAAGTCTGGTGGGTAGATCACCCAGGTTAGCATTTCTTTCCCATCGGTGGTAGGAATCATTCTTTTTTCCACCTTGCTCAGTTTAATTCCGTCATAAAAACTATCGTTCGCGTGGCTAACCTGATCCATTTCTCCGGTTTTCAGATCTACCAGATAAATCTCTGAAGCGTGATTCATATCTGTTCTGGTCACCACCATGCTGTTATCTGCCTGGCCTGCCATTCCGGTAATATCAAACTGACCACTGGTGATTTGTTTAACTTCAGCCGAAGCTTTTTTCGGAAGTTTTACTTCGAATAATTGTTTGGTCCCCATAGTAGGAGCTATAAAGAAAAGCTTCTTCCCATCCTTACTCCACAGAAAGCTACTCACAGTTCCATCCCAATCTTTGGTGAGATTCAGTTTTTGGCCATCTCTCAAAACTATGATATCATTTTTATCAGATTCATATCCGGGTTCGTCCATTTGCAACCAGGCAAGAGTACCGTCTTTAGAAACTGCAGGCGCAGTATCATAGCCTTCATTGTCGTCAGTTAGATTGGTTGTGGTTTTTGAAGCCAGGTCATAGGAATAGATATCGGTATTTGTGCTTATTGCATAATCTTTTCCTTTTACTTTTTTAGAAACATAATAAACCTTGCTGCCATCAGTGCTCCAGATATAATCTTCTGAACCGCCAAATGGTTTTTGCGGGGTATCGTGGGGTTCTCCTTCCATCATATCCCATTCTTCTTCTGAAGAAAGATTCTTTATGAATAAATGGCTGTACTTTCCGTCTTCCCAGGTATCCCAGTGCCTGTAGTTGAGATCATCATAAATATAAACTTCAGATTTTTTCATTTCAGGATAAAAATCCTCCCCGCTAACCGGCTCGACTTTTATTTCTTTAGACACTAATTTAAATTCGCCTGAAGGTGATACTTTAGGATCTGTATAAATACTGTCGTAGGATTTTATTTGAGTGGGTTCCCCGCCTTTAAGAGAAAGTACAAAAGTTTTAGAATTACTGGTGTTGGTATTGATATCGTAAGAGCTGCTGGAAAAAATCACCTGCTCCCCATCATCGGTTAAACCTATTGGAGAAACTCGTTCAAGCTCCCACAATTTTTCGGGAGTTATTGTTTGGGCTTTAGCAGAAAGACAAAATCCTGAAAGTATCAGGAAAAAATATAGCTTTTTCATTAGTGTGGAAGATAGATTAATTAAAAACGATTATAAAGATAAGGAGGAAGGCCGAAAAATCTTAAAATAACACAAAAATATTGTAATATCATTTCTCTGGTTTCCGGATAAAAAATTAAATCACAACCTTATTTTTTAGGATTAAAAAGCGGAACTTTTTAGGTTCCGCTTTTGTTTAGAAGAAAATAATTCTTGCCCTTTAAATCAGCCCCGAAATATTTCCTTCCATATCAATATCAATTCTTTCTGAGGCAGGTACACCAGGTAATCCGGGCATACGCATCATATCTCCTGTAATGGGGATCAAAAATCCTGCGCCTGAGGCTATTTCGATCTCCCTCACGTTTAAGGTAAAACCTTTAGGTCTTCCCAGGAGCGAAGGATTATCTGAAAGAGATTTTTGGGTCTTGGCAATGCACACGGGCAGATTTTCCATTCCCAAATCATAGATTTTCTTAAGATCCTTTCTGGCTTTAGAACCAAATTCAACTTTTTCGGCCCCATAGATCTTTTTAGCGATGCTTTCTATTTTAGAGATCACTGCCGAGTCCCATTCGTAAAGCGGAGTGAATTTTTCTTTGTTGCCTTCTACTACTTCAATGACTTTTTGTGCCAGCTCTAAAGCGCCTTCTCCACCTTTCGCCCATCCATCGGCAAGAGCGACTTTAACTCCTAATTTATCTGCCAGATCTTTAATAATCTGAATTTCCTCCTCACTGTCTGAGATGAACCTGTTGATGGCGATAACCGGAGTAAGGTTGAAGACTTTTGCATTTTCAAGGTGTTTTTCCAGGTTAGGAAGACCTTTTTTCAAGGCTTCCACATCAGGGATGGTTAAACTGCTCAAACTGGCACCTCCGTGATATTTTAAAGCACGAATAGTGGTGGTAATCACTACGGCTTTTGGAGAAAGACCGGCGCTTTGGCACTTGATGTCCAGAAACTTTTCTGCTCCCAGGTCAAAACCGAATCCGGCTTCTGTAACGGTATAGTCTGAAAGGCTCATGCCCATCCTTGTAGCAATCACCGAGTTGGTTCCTTGTGCAATATTGGCAAAGGGACCGAGGTGAATGATAGCAGGGTTTCCTTCAATTGTCTGCACCAGGTTAGGTTTGATCGCCTCTTTTAAAAGTGCAGCCATCGCCCCTTCAGCATTTAGATCACGAGCGAAGACAGGTTTCTTGTCGAAGGTGTATCCTATAAAAATGTTTCCCAGTCTTCTTTTAAGATCTGAAAGGTCTTCAGCAAGACACATGATAGCCATGATCTCTGAAGCAGCCGTAATATCAAAACCGCTTTCCCTGGGGATTCCCGAGCCTGTACCCCCCAGACCAATAACTATATTTCTAAGAGCTCTGTCATTAACGTCCATCACCCTTTTAAGGGAAATGGTACGCGCATCAAGTCCCAGGTTTCTTGTTTTGCTCTGCAAATTATTATCCACAATTGCGGCTAAAAGATTATGAGCCTTTTCTATTGCAGAAAAATCTCCGGTAAAGTGGAGGTTGATATCTTCCATGGGTAGTACTTGTGAAAAGCCGCCTCCGGTGGCACCACCCTTGATCCCGAAGACAGGGCCTAAAGAAGGCTCTCTTAGCACTACGGTGGTTTTCTTTCCTAAACGGTTCAGGGCTTCCGAAAGACCTATTGAAACAGTGGTTTTTCCTTCTCCTGCAGGGGTAGGGGAAATCGCCGAAACCAGGATGAGGTTTGCTGTTTTTACCTTTTCTTTATCGATCTTGTCCAGTGGGATCTTAGCCTTGTAATTCCCGTACATTTCGATTTCGTTAGGTCTCAAACCCATTTTTTCAGCGATGTTTGAAATATGGCGCAATTCTACTTTTTGTGCTATTTCCAAATCACCCAGAGGTGCAGTATTCTTCATAGTTAAAGCTTTTTTATTTCCGATCTTAAGAAAAGGTTTTCGTTATTGATTTTGATAGTATAAAATTCGGAAGAAAGAACGGTTATAATTATGATCGTTATCAGCTTAGTTGAAGAAAAATGATCCAGTATGAAGGCTTACTCAAGTGATTTGGGCATTTCTGGAAGCACAGAAAAGCGATCTATCAAATACTATTATTTAAAAACTGTATCGTATCCTTAAGAAGAAACTATTCCCCAGGGTCTTGTAATCTTTGAATTCCAAGAATGACTGACCTGTTAGGTTTAGTTCCCAGTTGGTCGCCAGGGAATAAACAAGAGAGGGCATAAAAATCACGGAATGTCTCGTGGGAGAATAGATGAAATTAGTCGCCCCGGAAAAAATGGGAGTAAATTCCTTTGAAAGTTGAATGAAAAATGAATATTTGAAAGGCATCAGGTTTTTAGCATTTATCCTGGCCAGGATGAGATCTTCTATTGTTGAAAGGGAGTTATTCGTAGAGCTATTATAGAGCACAGAACTATTCACGTACAAACCTTTCTCAAAAGCATAATCTACCGAAATGGAAGCGCTCATTACATTTTCACTCCCGGGATATTCTTCATAGGGTACAAAATAGGAGATCTCACCTTTAAATCCAGCTTCTTTAAGGTTCCCTGCCCATCCTGTTCCTATAATCAGGTCCTTTTGATACACCCCGGTCAAAAACTGGATATCGTAGGTCCATTTATTGAATTTGTACATCCCGGCGGCAATAAAGTCATCATTTTGTTCTCCTCTCTTTGCGGTTAGTTCGATCTTGCTGAAATCTCCGGTATAATACTGGATCCTTATAGCATCACTTCCGGGGCGCTCTTCATAATCAAAATCCAGAAAATTATAAGTATTGAAGATGTCATTTGGGTTCCATGCAAGGTTCATCCCCCAGTTAATTCGTTGCCGGCCAAGGCTAATATCCCAATTAGCCTTTGTATAATTAACCAGTGCCCTATCAATAAGAGTATTAAAAACAAGCTTATCTTCGTCAAATATGTTAACCGAAAGATCTACCAGGCCAGGATCATAGTCCAGGTTTTTAGAAAAGCCTGGAAAATTTCTTACACCATCTCCGTAGTAAACTCGATTTCTTACTTCCAGTCTTATACTGAATTCATCACTCGGGAAGTATTCAAAATTAAGTCGGTTATGAATAAGACTTGTCCATTGTAGTTGGTCCAGCCTGTCAATAAAGCTGAATTCATGGAGGTTTTTAATATACCCCTGTAAAGAGATCCTGGGCGAATCTTCCTGTGAATTCACATTGAATGATACCAGTATCATCAAAACCAGAAATAATCTCCATTTTTCCATGATTTTATGTTGGAATTTGCTCCTCATCGGAATCTACCCGCCCGTCAACAAGGGTGATTACCCTTCTTGCCTTCTTAATAACTCGGGGGTCGTGAGTGGAGAACAGAAAAGTAATATTCTCTTCCCGGTTCAGTTTTGCCATGGTCTCCATTAGTTTATTAGCCGAAATCGAGTCTAAGTTTGCAGTGGGTTCATCGGCAAGCACGATTTTGGGTTTCGAAGCCAGAGCCCTTGCCACGGCAACTCTTTGCTGTTGCCCGCCTGATAATTCACCCGGCTTATTGTCCATTTTATCTTCGAGCCCTATCTCTTTTAGCAACTCCATTACTCGCTGTCTTCTTTTTTTCTTCGGAACATTTTGAAGTTGAAGTACAAAACCTATATTTTCCTTTGAAGTAAGTACCGGGATCAGGTTAAAAGATTGAAATACGAAACCAATATTGTGAAGCCTTAAATCGATCAATTTATTTTCTGATAATTTGGTAATCTCAATATTATCAATAATTACCGTGCCCAAAGTAGGCTTATCCAATCCTCCCATCATATTAAGCAGGGTGGATTTTCCTGACCCAGATGGGCCAACCAAAGCAACAAATTCACCTGCTTCAATATGTACATGTACATCCTGCAGCGCTTTCACCGGCACCATTTTCTTATTGTAAATTTTACTGATGTTATGCGCATCTATTATCGTTTTAGCCATATTCTTATATCTTTAAATTTTTCTAATCGCTTCTGAAGGATTTAATTGAAGCGCTTTATACGACGGGTAAATCGCTGAGAGCAAGGCCGTGATCAAACACATAACCGCTACAATTACGTAATTCCGGCCGTCTAAAGCCGGATAGATCATAGGACTAAAACCATAAGTAGTGAGTCCTTCAGAGAACATGGAAATGTTTATCCCGTAATTCCCTAGTAATTTTACTGTCAACCAACCTATCAAAAGCCCTATGGGACAGCCTATTAAAGAAAGATAAAGGGTTTCCAGCATAATCATCAGGAATATTTTTAGCTTATTGAGGCCAATTGCCATGAGCATCCCTAACTCCCGAACGCGCTCAAGGACCGACATAAGCATGGTATTGACTATTCCAAAAGTTAAGGCTAGAAGAATGATTCCCGTAATAATATAGGTATAGAGATTAAAAGATTCTATGACCAGTCTTAACTCCGGCGCCATTTCTTTCCAATCTTCCACCTTCAAACCGTGAGCGATACTTTTGGCAAATTCTTTAACCTGTGTAAGGACTGATTCATTCTTTAGCAGGATCGCAATTTCATTTGTTTCATTTTTACTCAAGCCTAAAATTTCTCTAAATGGAGGTCGCAAAACATAAACATTCACCTCATCTAAAGAAAGATTTCCTGAACGGTATATTCCGCCAACTCTATAAGCTCCGGAAATAATTTCAGAATTCACATCAGTGAAGGTGAGCACCACTTTGCTTTTTAACTTAAGCTTTAATTTTTTGGCCAGTTTTTCTCCAATCAAAATCTCATTTTCTTTCCCTGTTTCAAAATAATCTCCCTGCCAGACAATTTCATGGAGCTTGACCTGTTTCTTTTCAGAAGCAGGATCTATACCTATAATCTTAACTCCTCGTGCAGTGGTAGTAGAAGAGATCATTCCTGAAGTGATTACCCGGGAACTCACCGCTGAAACCTGTGCCTGACTTTTAAGTTTTTCTACAATTTCGTTTGATTGGGGGACAATGAATTTGGCATCATTCTCCTGGGAAAATAAAGGATGGTGAATTTGAAGATGAGAAAGTTGTTTAAAAACTGTTTCATCAATATTATTCTTATACATACCCCAGGCGAAAGCCAGGATAAAAATACCTGCCCATAAGCCAATGGCAATAGAACTTATTACAATAAGACTTCGGGTTTTATTGCGCCAAATATTCCGCCAGGCAAGTTGTACCAACATCTTTAACTATTTATGGCTTCTATTGGTTTAAGCCTCATTATTTTTATCCCCGGATACAAAGCCAGGATAACCGATAGAAACATGACTATTGCGGTTTGAGTAATTAAAATCTGGTGATCTTCAGAAAAAAAGATAATAGGTTCTATTCCATAATTCTGATACACTTCCTTTAGCTCTCCTGTAAAATAAATAGGGTATTTTGTGAACCACCTGATCACCAGGCTTGCCCCAATCACACCAAGAAAGCAACCGATAAGAGAAATCATAACCGATTCTAACAGCAGTATAAATCCTAGGAGCTGTTTTTTCATGCCTATAGCTATGAGAATCCCGAATTCCCTTAATCTTTCGAAAGTCATCATGAGCAGGGTTCCGAAAAGCCCGAAAGAAATTATTAAATAAAGAATTCCTATTATAATTAAATGCCCGGTACTATCAGCTTCAATAAACTGGTCGATTTCCGGCATCATTTCCTTCCAGGTCATAATCTCATATTTTGCCGGATCAAGCCGGGGCTCAAGCTTCGATTTTAGGTCTCTAAGATCTGCCGATTTCTTTAGCATTATAGAGATAGCGGTGAGACGATTTTCAGCTCCATACATTGCCTGGGTTTGTTTAATAGGCATATAGACAATATTGTCATTCAAATCAGGTGAGCCCAAACTTATAACCCCTTTTATACTGTACTTTCCTGCGGCACTACTGGCATGATATCCCTGGCCAAGTACTACAAGACTATCGCCAATATTTAAATGAAGATATGAGGCCATGCCTTCCCCAATTACAACGGCATTTTCCTTTTCATTTTCAAGAAACCGCCCTTCAATAATTTTCTCATGGAGGTTATTAACCGTTTTTTCCTTTTGAGGATCGACTCCTAAAATCATAACTCCTTTGGTTCTATCCTTAAAAGAGGCTAGAGCAAAGCTCTCCAGACGTGGCATTATTTGGATGACTCCGGGTTGTTGCAGTAAGTTTTGGTTCAGCTCAGGATCTAGCTCAAAAGTGTTGTCTATGGATTGTTCCTCCCAATAACCTTTTTGGTGAACCTGAAGATAACCTGAAGAATAACTCACCATATTCCTAATCATGTTTTCATACACTCCAATGGTGACAGATCTTGTTAGGATAGCAAGCAATACGGCGAAGAATACCGAGGTTGCGGTAATAAGGGTTCGTCGTTTATTCCGCCAGATATTCAGCCATGCGATCTTTAAAAACATCACTTCAATTGTTTCATGTTACGAGTGGTAAAGAAGTTGTCTTCGATCTCTTTATCGAAAACAATATCCCTGTAAATAATCAGGGTTTTGTAACCTGGTTTATCCACCGGGAGCATTTCAATTTTCGAGGTGACCTTTCTGCCTCCTAAGATTTTGATATCTTCTGTATTCATCACGTTTACCAATTCCCCGTCTTCATCATAGAACTCTGCTTTTAACTGTAAAAAGTCCAGGGTATCTATCCAAACAATTACCTTTTCCCAGACTATAGCCGCATCCGGTTTTGGGACCATCTCGATTTTATAGGTTTCCTTAGTCCTTAAATTCTCCAGGCCCAAAAGGCTATGATCATAATCCTCTACGGCTGAGGCTTCTTTCACAAGGTCGTCATTCGTGAAATCGGTGCCCATCCAGCTTTGTGACATCATGGAGGGTGGTAATTTTATAGTTCGCTCAATTGAAGGAATCCAGTTCCAAACCTCTTTCTTTCTCTTTAAAAAGGCAGTGCCTTTTTCTTTGGCAGGAGATTTCACCAGGATCATGGAAAAGTCATCCCCCTTGCTCCAGGCTTTCATATTCATTTCCCGCTTCCAGGTAGGCCTGATGATCTGAATATCGATATCGGCCACTGAGGTCTTTCCCCGCATGTTTTCATCGGCCATTTTAACGATCTCCTTAGCAGTAAGATTCTGTTGCGCTTGTAAGGAAAGCGAGGCAAAAATGAAAAGTGTGGCTGTGACCAGCAATGTTAAAGGTGAATGATTTGTCATACTTAAAACTAATTATTGTTCTATTCAAAAAAAATGACAAATCTCACCCCTGGGTTTAAAGGTTCTTTAACTAGAACTTTTATGACACGAGGATGGGGACACCAAAAGTGCGTTCGTTTGTATTACCCAAAGAGGAAGTTCAGAATATTGAAGATTGGAACACTATGGGTTTAAAAGCTTCAGTCACTCATTATTTTGAAGAAAAAAAAGCTTTAATTCCTAAGCGCTTTAGTTTTATCTAAAGTAAATTTTATCAGTCACAGGACATTTTTAAAATTCCATTTTCAGCATTTGCCGATCTCAGGCTTTGGATTAATTATATAGAGATGGCCGAACATTTTTAGGAAATAACCAATTCTGAAAAATCTTTGGATAGCTCAAAAACTTAGAAAAAAAAGTATCACTATAGCAAATAAGAAAGTCACCGGATATTCAGAAAATATTGAAGAAAGGATCGCCGGCCAGCTGCTAAACCCTATGAATTAAAGAAATTTGGTATCATTTTATATCATTTGGCACCAAGTAAAATGTATAATTTACTTTCCAATACAGAAGTTATCAGTTCCCATAAATACTAAGATTTTGATTTTTTGAGGTGTAAACTAGGTACATGACTGTTTTCAACATCTCAAAATAAATGAGAAAATATTATTAAATATGTAATTTTTGGTGAGCTCACCGGTTAATTGCACACTAATTTTTCTTCAATGTCTCCAAGTTCAGTTATGTCCATAAGGTCATTTTGGAATTCCTGTCTTTGGTTTCGCTCTATTTTAATTGGAATCAAAGTTTCTCCCAAGTTTTCCGATTTTTCTGCCAGTTGAGGAACAAAAGTAGCTTTTCCAAGAAAAGGTCGGGTTCTTTACCGGATGACCAGATTTAAAAGTTTGATTTGTGGCTTTACCCGGTGACCCGTCGGGTGAAGCAGGAAACCAGGATAGTTGCAAAAAAAGATTGGGGAGATCGGAGTTTATCAGTTTTGAGAGCTGATCAACGGGTTTATTCAGGTGCATTAAGCAGATGACTTTTTTTGACATTGCGAAAGGCCCGCAGGGCGCGGAAGCATGGAGGAAGGCATTTTTTTGAGGAAATGGGTTTTGGAGCGCAGCGGAGGAACTCTTTTTCTCAAAAAAGAATGCCTGGAGCACGGGGCCGGAGCTTTGTGAAATTGATGACAAATTAATTTTGGCGCTATTTTCTCAGGGAAAATGGTGCCGAAATTAAAGGGGTTTTATTTGTAGCGAAGCGGAGAAAAAAATACCGGTTTTGGCGGCAATTTTGTGCAAAGCTTTGGCAAGCGTGCACCGCTTTACCTGCCGTTATTTTTAAGTACTGAAGTTTTGATTTTAGACCTGTCTTATTGGAAACTCAAGATTTTTGCTTTTAATAGGATTTGGTGATGTACACTTGATTAATTGTTCCAATTCTGCCTGTCTATTCGGAAAATATTGAAAGATCCCAGCCTTTTTTCGAAAGTCATACAATTTTTTAAGGCCACTTTTTCAGAGCTTAAGTTATCGATATGTATGGTAGAAATCAGGGAATCGGCGAATTGATTCTCAAAAGCGTAATTCTTACATTTGGTTGCTGATTCAGATGCAAAACCCTGATTCCAAAATTCAGGAAGGATTGCGTAACCTACCTCCAACCTCTCAATCTCTTCAACAGTTTGAACCAGAAGTCCACATTGCCCCACAAGTTTGTTTGTCTTTTTGTTAATAAGAACGTTCATTCCTCCCAAATCATTTTCATATCTGTGAAATACTTTATCGAACCATTTCTTACACAATTCAGATTCTGAAAGATGGATGTCAAGATCTAAATATTTGGCAATATTCTTTGCCTTAAATAAACCCATCCAAGAATCAAAATCTTCCGGTTTCAATAGTCTAAATTTTAATCTTTCGGTTTCCTGCCCGGTGAGGAGATATTTCATTTTTCAGTTTGTCAATTTTTAATTCAGACTCATAAATCTACACTTCTTGTTTCGGATGAAATAGTTGTGGTTTCCTAATATAAGAAGCAAATATCGTCGCCATTACAAGTAAAATCGCTACTTCATAAGGTTTTCCTTTGTACATATGAATAAATACTATAAAAGTCATATAAAGGGCTAATAGAGAGGTTCCGATTAGTATTGTTTTCTTGTATAAGAACATTGCTGTTGAAACTAAAAGAAAGATCCCAGTAGCAATCATTATACTACTATTAGTTACAATTTTATCCGTTTGATTTGAGTTAAGCATTTTATCCAAAGCGTTTGGAATATAAAACAAGGTAATTATCACTGAAGGTAACCACATCAATAATATTCTTAAAATTTTATTCATTTTCATTCAGTGATATTTTATTATTCGGTTCGTTTAATGTTGACCAACGGGCAAGTATAAGTGTAGTGCGGGATTAGAAGCACTTCACTTTCAGTCTAACTTTTGTTTGTTAATATTCCATTCGGTTAAATTTAGCACTTTCGCCCGCATTACGCTTATAGAGTGTGGTACCACGTTATTCTTGTATTCGATTATATTTCTTCAGCGTTTCAATTAGTAAATCGTGAGGTAATGCATACGCTTTATTTTCATTAATTCCTTCCATTGTTTCAGCAGCTACCATTGCATTGATAATTGCTTCTTCAACAGCCTGAACAGTTGCTTCAAAAACAGGCATTAGCAGGTCATTCGACATTGATTCTACGGTTGTTGCTTCATCCCGATTAAATGCATTCTCATTAGCCGTAGAAAATGCTAAAAAGATATCTCCAGAACCATTACTTCCTCGTCCGCCTACAATTCCAACACCTAATGGAATTCTTTGTGCTATTCTTTTTAATTGGTGAGGTAAAAGTGGAACATCAGTTGCAACAATAACTATAATTGAACCGTCTCCTTCTTGTCGTCTTGATTTAGGTGGCGCATTAAATACGTAATTTAAGGTGTCTTTTAATTCAATTCCAACTGGGACACCAGCGATTGATAAGTTTCTTTTGGCTCCAAAATTGGATTGAACAATTGCTCCAAGGGTATACGTTGAATCCTTAATTTTAAAAACTCTGGAAGAAGTTCCTGTACCTCCTTTAAAGCCTAAGCACATCATTCCAGTTCCACCACCAACATTTCCCTCGGCAATCTTTCCGCTCGATGAATTTTTTATGGCTTCTAAAACATTTTCTTCTTTGACGTGAAACCCATAAATGTCATTTAAGAAACCATCATAAGTTTCAGCTACAACAGGATAGGTGTACCACCAATCGTCTCCGTTATACCAATCCGTATCTACATACCACTTTAATATTGCATCTCTAACAACTCCAACACTGTTTGTATTGGTTATCATAATTGGGGTTTCTAAAAAACCCGATTCAGTTACCCAAGTTGTACCTGTCATTTCTCCATTTCCATTGAGACTGTACCAATTAGCAAAAACCGGACTAAATTTTTTGGCTTTTCCTCTCGGAAATATTGCAGTAACTCCAGTTCTTACAGGACCCTTACCTACTATATTTTCTCCATTCCCAGAAATAATAGTGCTATATCCAACCTCGACTCCTTTAACATCTGTAATAGCATTAAATTCTCCAGTTGCCCCCACAAATGGAACACCCAAATCTCTGGCTCTTGGTTTTTGTCCGTATGATTGATAGGTAACGAACAGTATTACAAAAAATAGAATTGTTCTTTTCATTTTATTTGTTTTTAATGTGGTACAACTTGATATATCACTATAAAGATAGTAGAATATATCAGTAGTATCCGGGATAAGGAAGATTGCAAAAGTGACGAGTAAAAATAGAAAGGGGAAGTGATCTGGCCTAAAATGGGTAGAAATTGCTTAGCAGGTTTCAATCTACCAGCTTAATAAAATTAAATTCTGTACGATCGAAAACTCTGATCTTAAATGATCCCGGTTCCTGGAATTCATAAAATACTTGCGGAGAAATGGCAAATGGAGTGGATTTATTGATATAGCCAGGTGCGAATATATCAGGTTTTAGATTTACCAGTCTTTCACTCCATGAGTCCAAATCGCTACTGATATGTGCCTGAAGATGCCCTTCCTGATTATCAATTACAGCGGACCAATGAATACTGTCCAGAGTTATGGCTCTGTATTTTCCTATATATTTTCTTAGGGTAGCATCATTTGGTTGGTTAGGCAATTTTGGTAATTCTTTTTGAATATCAAATGGGCCCGGGTGTTCGAGAATCCCTGAATATGCCAGTACTTCATAAAATTCTGCGATTTTTGGTGCGTTGTAGGTTTGGGTTAGATACACAACAATCGCATTATCATTTTGATAACCTGATGCCGATGTCCCATACCATCCAGCATGTCCAAAAAGATCAGCTTTAATTGGGGATTGAGGCACAAACCAATGTAAACCTATAGCTTTGCCCTTGTTATCCAATGCCAGGTCGACGGTAGTTTCCTGGAGAATACGAGTTCCGTTTAATTCGCCTTTATTTAACCAAAGCTGTAAAAATTTAGCATAATCATGAGCTGTTGTGGCTGCCCCTGTTGCTCCACGAAAGAACGGATACATAGAAGGATCAGAACCTGGTATCCAATACACCTCTGGAATCCCATTTTTTACTCCATAGGTTTTAGGTATTTTCTTAAACCAGTCGGCTTGTGGATCTTCCAATAAATAGGTGTCATTCATTTTTAAAGGTTGAAGAATATTTTCTTTTAAAAAGAATTCGGCAGGCATTCCTGAACTTACTTCAATAATTCGGGAAAGCAAAATGGTATTTAATGAACTATACTCTTCAAAACCTAGAGGGTAGACTGGTTCACGGGCTGCTAAAATGTCTACCACTTCCTGAATATTATTTAGTTTTCTAAGTTCCTCCCCATAATCTTTCCATATCTGAAATTCCCCATAGCCGGAAGTATGTCTTAGCAAATGCTCAATAGTAATTGAATCTTCAGCTATTTTTTTAAAGGCAGGAATGTATTTAGAGATTTTGTCATTAAGTTGAAGTTTACCTCTTTCTTTTAAAATTAAAATACCAGTTGCAGTTATAGGTTTTGTCATAGAGGCCACTCTGAAAATTGAATTAATTTCAAGAGGGACATTAGATTCCAAATCTTTAAAACCAAATGCCTTATGATATAATACTTTTTCATTTTTAATGATCAGTGCTTCAACGCCTACCGGTGTATGTGAATTTGTCCAGGAGTGTAGAGAATCGCTTATTTGTTGGAAAGAATTATCATAGGTAAAGCCTGGTTGTTTCTCAGGTTTGTGTATACATGAAAATGAAAGCAAAATTGATAAACCGGTAATTAAACCAGGTAATTTTAAATTGTTTATCATCATTTTTTAAAGCATTAATCTCCTGATCTAATTACAGGTACTTAAATATAATAGAAAATCCCTATTGGTATGAAATAAATGTAGATCGAAATTATTAAAAGTGGATTAGGAAAAATTCAAAAAGAGAGTATAAATGGAAGTGTTTTTAAAGTCCGAAGTAAACAACCCAAGTTATTATCTACTTCCATAGTAAGAACCAAATCAAGTGATTCTCCTTTAACCAGGCGGACGGCGGTGCGAAGCGGGAGAGCCGTCTCGCCGGGAATTTGAGACGGCAGTTTTGGACTTTAGACAGGGATTAATTTTGTGCAAAACTTTGACAAACGTGCACCGCTTTACCGGCTGTTGTTGACAGTACATATTTCACACATTTTATAACGAAAGTGCAAAGAAGCCTCTTCAAAAATTATTTAGCTGAGTTATCTACTATTCAATAAAGTAATTGAATAGATTGGCTTTTTTGTATATTTGCCTATTCAAAGAAATAGGGTATGGATAAAAGAGTTTTTAAGGATCAGGCTTATAATGAGTTAGCCAAGATAACTAAGGCATTGGGCAACCCCCGGAGATTGGAGATCGTAGATCTATTAGCACAAGGGCCTTTTTCGGTTGAAAAAATAGCTGAGCAAACCAGTTTAAGCATTGCTAATGCTTCTCAGCATTTACAGGTTTTAAAAGGTGCGCGTCTTGTGGAAATTGATAAGAAAGGAAATTTTATTTATTACAGGCTTACCAATGATGAGGTTTTTAAAACCTGGCGTGCTCTGCGAGATTTGGGATTTAGGTTGAATGCGGAGGCTGAAAAATTAGTTAATAATTTTTATCGCTCAGGACAGAAACCTACACCTATTCCTATGGAGGATTTATATAATGGAAATTATGATAAGGATACTTTGATCCTGGATGTTCGTCCCGGAGAAGAATATCATCGGGGACATATTGCAAATGCTATTTCAATTCCTATAAATGAACTATCTGAACGGCTTGGAGAACTTCCTTCAGACGTAAAAATCATAGCCTATTGTCGTGGCCCTTTATGTGTTTATGCTGATGAGGCAGTAAACTTATTAAGAAAAAACGGAATTGATGCCAGAAGATTAAAAGAAGGCTTTCCTGATTGGAAATCCCAAGGTTTTTCTGTTGAAATGAGTAATTAATACAAACAGCTATTTATGGAACAAATTCAAGCATTCAATTGGGCGGCAGAGGATTATGATCACTGGTTTGATATACACGCAAAGTGGTTCTATTCTGAATTAGAAGCCGTTAGAGTCGCTATTCCAAATAGCGGAAAGGCTGTTGAAATCGGGGTAGGTACCGGCAGGTTTGCAGAGTCTCTTGGAATTAAATATGGTTTAGAACCTTCGGAAAATATGGCTGCTATAGCAATGAGTCGTGGTATTGATGTCCAGATTGGAAGAGGGGGAAATATGCCTTATCCTGATGCCTCTTTTGACTTTAGTTTAATGGTTACGGTAGATTGTTTTCTGCAAAATATAGAACAGGTTTTTAGAGAAGCCTGGCGAATCACCAAACCAGGAGGGACGATAATCATCGGAATGATCGATAAGTCAAGTCCGTTAGGTAAAAAATATCAGAAGCATAAAAATAATAACCCGTATTACAAGTCGGCTCATTTCCATGAGGTTCCAGAAATAACCAAACTACTGGAAAAAGCAGGTTTTAGTGAATTCAAATACTGGCAAACACTTTTAAACCTTGAGGAGGAAAAATTTGAAGAGCCTCAGAAGGGATATGGCAATGGAGGTTTTGTGGTAATAAGAGCTCACAAAAAATAAATACACAGAGAAAATATGAAAACAGATACTATAGAACACGGCTTAAGAGAAAATTGGAAGCAGTTTACTCTTTTGGTAATTGTTAATGCCTTTGTTGGGGGTATGGTGGGCCTAGAACGCAGTATTCTTCCTGAAATTGCAGAAAAAGAATTTGGCATAGCTGCCACCAGTGCCATACTTTCATTTATTGTGGTTTTCGGTATTGTTAAGGCTATAGCTAATTACTATGCGGGGGCTTTAGCCAACAGATTCGGACGTAAAAAGCTTCTTGTTTTAGGTTGGATTTTTGCCATTCCTATTCCTTTTATTCTAATGTTTGCAGAAAACTGGAATTGGATTGTAGCTGCCAATGTATTATTAGGGATAAATCAAGGTTTGGCCTGGTCGAGTACTGTTGTGATGAAAATTGACCTGGTAGGGGAACGGCAGCGTGGCTTTGCCATGGGCCTTAATGAATTTGCGGGGTATCTGGCTGTTGGGGTAGTTGCCTATTTAACCGGTTGGATAGCAGATGTCTATGGACTAAGACCTTATCCTTTTTACCTGGGAATTGGTTTAATGATCATGGGACTTTTAGCCAGTATATTCCTTATTAAGGACACCCATGGCCATGCCAAAAAAGAGGGAGCTACCAGTGAGGTTTCATTACTGAAGAACATTTTTTGGGATACCACGTGGAAAGATAAAAACCTGGGGTCTGTTACGCAGGCAGGGCTTATCAATAACCTTAATGATGGTATGGCCTGGGGGCTATTCCCGATCTTGCTGGCCACCAGAGGCTTTAGCCTGGAGCAAATAGGAATTGTGGTAGCTGTTTATCCGGCGGTTTGGGGTATAGGACAATTATTTACGGGAAGGATGGCCGATAAATTTTGTAAAAAAGACATGCTATTTGTTGGGATGCTATTACAAGCCCTTGTCTTAATTGGATTAGTATGGGCTAATAGCATGTGGCTGTTTGTTGGTTTAATGAGCCTCCTTGGCTGGGGAACAGCTATGGTATACCCGACCTTTCTGGCTACCATAGCTGAAAATACTCACCCCAGGGACAGGGCAAAAAGTATTGGGATTTTTCGGTTATGGCGGGATTTAGGATATGCAGTAGGAGCTATTCTCACAGGGGTTATTTCTGACCTTATAAATATAGAGATGGCCGTCTTACTAGTAGGGTTGTTAACCTTCTTCTCTGCCGGAGTGATCTATGTTAGGATGAGATGTGGCGAAGGCAGCTCAGTACGATTATTCTCATTAGTATCCAGGGGGACCTGTTAAATGAATGGTTAATATGTGTTTTTGACTACTATGGATAGTTTGAAATCTTTTATATCAGTGATTTTTTACAAATAATAACTTTAAATTTGATTAATATCTTTTTCAACACGTTTATAAAATTGTAGGATTGCTTTTCTTGAATACCAAATTGAGTATTATCTATTATTTATTCCCAGGCATCTATACCCAAGTATGAAATACATTCTAGAAAGCTAGCCTGGCTGGTTGGGATACACAGGAGAACCTTTTTTTTTGAAAGATTTTACCATTTGCAGTGGGTGGTGAAATTAAAAAATGGGTAAGATTTTAGATAAATCTCAGGCACTTAAGCTTGTCTCCCAGGAATTGGTGTATATATGTTTTAATTTAGGTACTGAAAGAGGTTTGCAGATGTAATCTCTTACCAATTTATGGTTTTCTGCCTTATTTATATCGAACCTGGCTATTGAGGAGGAAAGAATATTGGTTTTAAATTCATTCTGATTACCAAGATAATCCAGGAATTGCCACGCATTCATTTCAGGCATATTGATGTCTAAAAATATGATGTATTCCCCGGTCTTATAAAAAGGAATCGTATTGAGATATTCGAGGGCTTTCTCCGGATTCAAGAAGGTAGTGATAGTATTCACCTTATCTCCACAGGCTATTTGAATAATCTTTTTGTTGATTAGATTCGTTACCGGATCATCATCGATTAAAATGAAATTCATAGCAATTTTTTTACTGAAGAAATAGTCTTCTTATCAAAATGTATAAAAGACTGATCTTCACATTTATACTCAAACCAGGCCATAAAGATATAAAAAACAAACAAATCTTAAATAAAAGTTAATAAAAATGATAAAACTTTACAGGAAAACGTCAATATGAGGTTTGTAACGGGACTTCAAACACAAGTATTAAGTTGTTATTTAGGGTGTTAACCTGGATTTGAAATTTATCAAAGAGAATTATTAATGTTCTTGTAGCCTAAATAAAATCTTAAAATAAACTTAAAATTATTATCTTTGTAATTCTAAAGTTCAACAATATATTTTTCTGATTATGGGGAATTGGAAGAATTTCTGGAGTCTGACCGGGCCTAAAGCTAAAAACGCGCCGAGAATTATTTTCATATTGTTCTTATCATTTTACCTGTTGGGGGTTCTACTTGTGGCCTACTGGATATTCAATAGCTAAACAGGTTTTCGAGAATAAAGTTAGATTGTATTGAACCCTGAAATCCAGTTTTTTTATTGGTAAAGTTAAGGCGGACGGCGGTGCGAAGCGAGGAAGCCGTCTCGCCGGTTCTTTCAGCCTCACTAGTCTTTAGTTTTTAGACGCTGGGATTTTAGGAAAGGGTAATGTCTTATTTACTTCCTGGAGATTCTAGCCCTTCAAGCCTGTGGGAAATATTGCTGTCGAGGGTATGATTTAGGTGAACGTCAATAGAAAATCTCTTGAATTTAGTTAGAGATTAATTTTTGTGTGCGGCTTTCAATCTTAAAGCAATTGAATGCCAAATCAAACCTGCACCTAGTAATACAAGACCACCAATCCAAAAAGTGGGCTCAATCCAAAAAGCGAGAAACAAGCATCCAAATAATCCTAAAGCCGGAATCCAACTAGGATATAAGCGTAATTCTGAGGGCATCCTCAGAGCTGAAAGATTGGTAATGGCGTAATAGATCAATACAGTGAATGCACTAAATGACCAGGTGAATACAACATCTCCGCTTAATACCAGCAAGCCAATAATTCCTCCGGTTACCCAGACAGCTATAGCAGGGCTTTGATTTCTGGTATTTATTTTCCCCAGTTTAGAGGGTAGATCTTTTCTACGTGCCATACTTAGTATCACCCGGGACAGACCTAGCAGTAAATTAAGTAATACCCCTAACATGGCAGTAATGGCAGCGATAGTGACTACAGATCCAATTATGGGTACTGAAAGTGCCTGAGCAACGAGCATCAGGGGTGCTGCTTTTCCCTCGACGGTTTGTCCAAATGCTTCGGCTCCCATCACCTGAATGGCTGTAAGTGAAACGCTAAGGTAGAGTATTACAATAATTAGCATGGCCAGAATGATAGCTTTGGGAATGGTAGTACGGGGTTGGGATACTTCTTCCCCCAGCGTTGCAATTCGACCATAACCGGTATATGCAACAAACATAAGGGCGGACCCATATAGAATTGAAGTAATGGAGGTATCATTTACAGAATCAATAATAGGTTGAACTGGAAAACCCTTAACAAAGAAGCTGACGATTACAAGCAAAGCGAGACCTAATAGGGTGGCTGAAACAATTAGTATGTTAGCCTGATTGCTTCGTTTAATGCCACCGGAAACAAGTAATGTCATCAGAAAAAGCAGCAAAAGTCCTGCCCCTATGATGAGCACTTGATCGGCGTTTACATCCAATGCATAAAATAAATAGCCGATACACCCCAATACGGCTGTTGCAGCAGAGGCTGACTTTGCTATCAAAAACATCCATCCGGCAGCAAATCCAAAATAAGAGTTTAGGAAGCGGTTTCCGTATTCATAAGTACCTCGACTCACCGGGTGTGCGGCCGCTAGTTGTGCACTGCTTAAGCCATTGAGAGCTGCAAGAACAGCAGCGATTATGACTGCGATAATAATGCCGCTACCTGCAATTTGGGTAGCAATGGCAATACTTACAAAAATGCCTGTCCCAACTATTGAACCCAAGCCCATTAAAATGGCTCCCGGTGTTTTTAACTCCCGTTTTAGTTCGTTCTCCATTATTAACTTCTGCTATGAAATATCAAGTCCATCGACCATTTACCAGCTCCTTTGATGACCTAAACAGACTCCGCAACCAGCCAGGGCCACGCATGGTAGGAAACAGGAATTTTTGAATGCCTTCTGAAAGAAAAACCACACCTACCATTAAACGAATGATGATGGTGGTTTGGGAATGGTCTGTATTGATCAATTCTTGGAAAATACTCATTTGGAAAATTAATGAATAGGCAGAGCCCTTTATTCTATTAGCAGTGTTTTTATTTTTTTATTAAGTCAGGTTCAAAATACCTGATGTAAATATGACTGCATTACTTCTAATTAGTACTGAATTTTCTAGTAATTCAACATCCATACTTCCTGTGCGTTTTGAGCATTGAAAAGCTTTCATCTTTGTTTTTTTTAGTTTGTCGGACCAATATTTTGCCAAGAAACTTTGAACTCCACCTGTTACAGGGTCTTCATCTGCTCCAGACCAGGGGAAGAAATATCGATATTCATAGTCAAAGTCTTCACGTACAGACTTTGCCGTTACAAGCACTCCGCTTAGAGATGTTTTAGTATTACGCAAGACGGAAAAGTTCGGCTGTAGGTTTTCGAGTTCCCTGCTGCTTTCTATTTCCAGCAATAGCATATTGTGAAATGTATTATATCCGGAATTGTAGATTTCATTTAATCCAAGAGCTTTTCTTATTTCATTATTATACTCAGTAGGCTCTATTTGGTGTAAAGGAAATTTCATTTCAATTTTTCCATTGGTCTGACTTATTTCCAGGGTGTCTCCAAAATGGGTTTGGAAAATGATTCTGGACAGTTCTTTAAACTCTGTAAAAATTGCTTTGGAGGAAGCCAAAGTAGCGTGTCCGCATAATGGAATTTCTTTTACTGGTGAAAAGTAGCGAATGGAAAAGGAAGCTGTGTTTTGCTTTATAACAAAAGCCGTTTCCGAAAACCCAAATTCCCTGGCTATATTGAGCATTGTTGTTTCATCCAGTTCATTTTCAAGTAAACAAACAGCTGCTTGATTTCCCTTGAAAAGCTCAGTTGTAAATGCGTCAATTATATAAGTCTTTATGTTCATTTTAATCTTCAATTTCAACGATTAATTCAACTTCTACGGCAAAATTCAGAGGCAAGGTATGCATACTTACTGCACTTCTTGCGTGTCGACCTTTTTCACCAAAAACAGAAAACATTAAATCGCTATATCCATTAATCACCTTCGCCTGGTCAACGAAATCACTGGTGCAATTTACCATACCGAAAGCTTTCACGATCCGTTTTACTTTACTCAAGTCTCTCAATTCGTCTTTTAAAACTGCAATATGATCAATTGCCACTAATCGAGCAGCTTCATTTCCTTGTTCAACAGTCAAGTCTTTTCCTACTTTTCCTGTCACATAGGTTTTATCTTTTTTAATTGGTCCTTTACCTGAAAGGAATAATAAATTTCCTGTTCGTACGCAGTTTACATAGCTTGCAATGGGTTGTGAAACTTCATTTAAGGTAATTGAAAGGTCCTTTAGATTTTGTTCAGGGGTTTTATCCATTTTATATAATTTTTGTTCGTGATGGTAATTCTTGTTGTGTTTTTTTCGATTCCGAGGATGTGCCCTCCAAAATACAGAATTAACACAATTTATCCCCCGTATAGAGGTAAGTTTTTATAAGGTAGGGTTATAGTTGTATTTTAAAGGAAGCTTATTTTTTTTTTCTAAATTCAGACGGACGGCGGTGCGAAGCGAGAGAACCGTTTTGCCGGATTGGTTAGTTGGTAGTCTTTAGCCGGTAGCTTTTTTTGGTTGCGAATATGAAGCGGATTTAGTCTACAGTCTAATTGGTAAGTTTGGATCAAAGCATTGGCAATGATTTTAATTTACTCAATTTTATTATCTTTAAAAAGAATATTAAAAACCAATTACTACTATGGGTAAATTTGAGATTAAAAAAGACAAAGCGGGGGAATTCCGTTTTAACCTAAAGGCCGGAAATGGCCAGGTTATTTTAAGCAGTGAAGGCTACAAAGCAAAACCTTCGTGTATGAATGGGATAGAATCTGTTCGTACCAATTCCCAGTCTGATGATCGCTTTGAACGCAAAGAAACATCCACAGGTCATAAATTTAACCTGAAGTCGACCAATGGCCAGGTAATAGGCACCAGCGAGGTGTATACTAGCGTATCTGCTATGGAAAACGGAATCGCATCGGTAAAAAAGAATGCTCCCGATGCCACAATAGATGATAATTCTTAAGTTTTAATTTAGGGGTTGATGATAAGTAGTGCTGCTTAATTATATACTGGTAGCACTACTTTTTTTATTCAAATAAAAAGGTCGGGATTGCTCCAGACCTTTTTTCATGCAACTTGTTTCAAATATTTTAGGCGGACGACGGTGCGAAGCGAGAGAGCCGTCTCGCCGGGAATGTGGTTTTAATTTAAATTATTTGATAAATTAAATGGGGGAGATTGTTTTTTATTTTTCGCATTGAAATCAGCGTATTTGAGAGGGATGTATTTTAATTGTTATAAAAAAATTAAATTCAATACCTTTCAATTCTATCTTACGGCTTTTCGTGGGAGCTGGTTTTTGATTTAATTTTATATCCGTTTAATATGAAGTATGTTTTTAAGGTTGTTTTAATAGCCTTGTTTTTCCTTTCAATTTCCTGTACCGATAATAAAAGCCAAAATCAGAAATATTCCATAGGCTTTTCCCAGGCCATGACTACCGATAATTGGCGGAAACAAATGAATAGATCCATGCAGGTGGAAGCCTCAATGCATCCTGAGATTGAACTTGAAATAAGCGATGCCGGAAACAATGTTGAGAAGCAAATTGAACAAATTGAAAAATTCATAGAAGCCGGGGTAGATATCCTTATTGTTTCTCCCATCCAGTCCGTACCAATAACTCCGGTAATTGATAAGGCCATGGTTGCCGGGATTCCCACTATAATTATAGACCGAAAGATTGAAGGCAGTAATTATACGGCCTATCTAGGTGCCGATAATTTTGAAATTGGTTCAAATGCAGCCCGGTATATCCTATCTGGCGAGGAAAGCGGTGCTGAAATTTTTGAGCTTACCGGTGCCGAAGGGTCATCTCCGGCTCATGAGAGGAGTAAGGGTTTTAGAGATATTATAAACGCCACCAAAGATTTTAAAATTACCCATAGGATTAAGGGCGATTGGGAAAAATCTTCTATTACCAGTGCTTTAGCTGCACTTTTTGAAGATGAAGTAATTCCCGATTTTATCTTTGCTCATAATGATCGAATGGCCTTGGGGGCCTGGGAGGTAGCGCGGGACTACTCCCTTGAGGACCAAATAAAAATTATAGGGGTGGATGGTCTTTTTGGACCAAGTGGAGGAATTCAATTAGTGAAGGAGGGAATTTTGGATGCCACAATACTTTATCCCACGGGGGGTGCAGAAGCTATAAAACTAGCGCAACAAATTTTAGACGGGGACAGCGTTGGCAAAAATAATATTTTGCGAACTGTGGTTATCGATTCAGTGAATGTTGGGATAATGCAGAATCAATTTGATAAAATTAACCAACAACAGAACGATATTGCGCGCCAACAATACACCATTAAAGAGCAAATTGCTACCTATAATTCCCAGAACAATCTTGTGAAAATTATGATGGGTCTGGCGGCTATTCTCTTTTTCCTAATGCTTTGGAGTATTTACCTTCTATATAAAAACAAGAAAAGCAAGAAAAGGCTGGAGTTGAACAACCAGAAAATTATAGTGCAGAGAAACCAAATCGAAGATTTTGCTCAGAAACTAAAAGAATCTAACGAAAGTAAGATCAATTTTTTTACCGCACTTTCCCATGAATTCAAAACACCGCTTACTTTAATTACCAGTTCTATAGAGAATATCGCGAAAAATTCTTCCGGGAGTCTGAAAGCTTTTGATTATGAAACCAAGTTAATAATCAATAATTCCAAACGTTTATTAAGATTGATAAATGAATTGCTGGATTTTAGGAAACTGGAAGGTGATTCATTCAGATTAAAACCGGTAAGAACAAATCTCCACGATTTCATTGAAAGTATTTATTCCGATTTCAAAAGTGAAGCGCTAAGAAAATCTATTACACTTGAACTTACATCCAATGTTAAAGATCCTGTTGCTTATATAGACAGGGATATGATGGATAAGGTTTTTTTTAATCTTCTCTCGAATGCATTTAGATTTACCCCCAAAAACGGGAATATTTCTATTAAGCTTTCTGAAACTGAAAAGCTTTTTGAGATCACTATTAAAGATTCAGGACTGGGGATTCCTAAGGAGGAATATCATCGCATCTTTGATCCTTTTACCCAAGCTACCAATAATGGAAAAGTTAGTTCGGGACTGGGCCTTTATATCACTAAGCAGTTTGTTGAATTACATAAGGGACAGATTAGTGTGACTTCCCGTCAAGGTGCTGAATTTAAGGTGTCACTGCAGAAAGGTAAAGATCACCTTACAGATTATGAGGTGTCTGAAAAGGAATTATCCTTAAAAACAGGCCAGGGGGATTCGATCCTTAATGAGGAAATTGAAAATCTTGAATTCCCTATACCGGTAGAAGATGAGAACAAGGAGTGTCTTTTGATTATTGAAGATAATTCTGATCTTTCCCAACTTTTATATAAAAAATTTCATCCTTTTTTCAGGGTATATTTATCGGACGGTACCGACGGAATAGAAAAGGCCCTGGAAATAATTCCCGATGTGATAATCTGTGATCTGAATTTACCTGAAAAATCCGGTTTTGAAATATGTCACGAACTTAAAAACGATTTACGAACTTCCCATATTCCCACGCTCATTTTAACAGCGCTTAGTGACGAAGAATCCCGTTTAAAAGCCCTGAAAGCGGGTGCCGATATGTATATTACCAAACCTTTTAATTTTGAAGTTCTTGAGCAATCAATTATTTCAGTGTTATATAACAGAGAAAAATTACGGTATTACTACACCAATAAAATCGATGAGGTTAAGGATGAAGAATTCAACACCTCTGAACAGAATTTTCTCAAAGATTTAAATTCATTAATTGAAAAAAATATTGCCCAACCCAATTTTAGCGTTGAAGACCTCGCCCAGCAACTTCACATTTCCAGGGTTCAGCTTTACCGAAAAGTAAAGGCCATATTAGGAATAAGCATTAGTGAATATATAAATTCCCAAAAACTGGCTAAAGCTAAAAATTTGCTTCAGGATTCTAGTCTGAATATTTCTGAAATTGCTTATCAATTAGGTTATTCTTCTCCCGGATATTTCTCCACTTCTTTCAAGAATAAATACGGAGTTTCTCCAAAACAATATAGAAGTTAAGAAAATGTTACTTTTTACCTTTTAATTCTATTGATATAAGGTAACAAAAATGGAAAGTGTGTATCAAATTTATAACTATAACGTTATCGTTAATTTTTAATCTAAGATATAAACAGCTTTAATCCAGTTAGTTATAAGCTTATTTGCTCTTCCTTAACGATTTTATAACTTTTTGATTAGATCTTAGAATTTCCCGGGTCATTTTAAATATACTTTAGTAATCACGATAATAAATTGAGATATGAACAAGATATTTGCCTGGTCGATAAGTGCAGCTTTAGCCGGTTTTTTATTCGGATTTGATACCGTGGTGATTTCCGGGGCCGATAAACAACTTCAGGCACTTTGGGGGACCTCCGATGCCTTCCACGGTTCGGTAGTAATGGCTATGGCCTTATGGGGAACAGTAGTAGGAGCAATTTTTGGCGGGATTCCCACCAATAAATTCGGAAGGAAAAATACTCTTTTAATAATAGGAGTGCTTTATTTTATTTCGGCACTTGGATCGGCGCTTGCTAATGATCCTATCACTTTTGCTGCTTTACGGTTTATTGGTGGTTTAGGGGTTGGGGCTTCTACTATTGCGGCTCCCACTTATATTTCTGAAATAGCACCCGCAAAACACCGAGGCAGGCTGGTTTCTATGTACCAGTTCAATATTGTTTTAGGGATTTTAATCGCTTTTCTTTCTAACTATTTACTAAGAAATACCGGGGAGGAACCCTGGCGATGGATGGTTGGAATTGAAGCAGTTCCTGCTTTTATTTACTTCCTTTTTGTGCTTTTTATTCCCAAAAGCCCAAGGTGGCTTATCTCCAGATCAAGAAATTCCGAAGCAGCTGATATTTTGCAGTCGATAAACCCCGATACAGACCTGGAGACGAAAATGCAGGAAATAAAACAGCAGTCAGAGACTAAAGTTTCGGGAGAGAACATTTTTATGAAAAAATATCGGTTTCCGCTCATTTTGGCATTCTTGGTGGCTTTTTTCAACCAGCTTTCCGGGATAAATGCTTTCCTTTATTATGCACCCAGAATTTTCGAAGAAGCCGGCCTTGGTGCAAGTACAGCTTTATTAAGCAGTATTGGAATAGGGGTGGTGAACCTGCTGTTTACATTATTAGGAGTTTTTTTAATAGACAAGCTTGGGAGAAAGCAATTAATGTTTTTAGGTTCGATAGGTTATATTATTTCTCTCTCACTGGTGGCAGCCGCATTTTTCCTTAATTGGGGTGGACTTTGGGTGCCTATATTCCTCTTCCTGTTTATTGCGGCACACGCCATTGGCCAGGGAGCAGTGATTTGGGTTTTTATTTCAGAAATTTTTCCGAATCATTTACGGGCATCGGGACAAGCTTTCGGCTCTTCAACACATTGGGTGCTGGCGGCCATAATTCCTTCGCTTATACCGTTCCTGTTTTCCACTATTGGAGCGGGTTACGTATTTGCATTTTTCGCCTTTATGATGGTGCTACAGCTTCTCTTTGTGATCTTTATGATGCCGGAAACCAAAGGTAAATCTCTGGAAGAATTAAGCGAAGAACTGGCATTAAAAGATAACGGGGAACTTTCATATAAAAATCAATAATCAAAGCAGAAATCATGAAATATATTTATCAAAGCTTACTTTTCTTTTTCCTGGGAGGCATGCTCTTCACGTCTTGCAAAAATCGCGAGACCGGGAAGTCTCCCTCAGAAAATGATACAGTAGTACAGGCCGACGAAGATTTTCGTCCCGATTTCCATTTCACACCAAAATCTGGATGGATGAATGATCCTAACGGGATGTTTTACCTCGACGGGACTTATCATCTCTTTTTTCAGCATAATCCCGATGATAATGTTTGGGGGCCTATGCACTGGGGTCATGCCACCAGTACCGATATGATAAACTGGGAAGAGCAGCCTATTGCCCTGGAACCCGATGAAAACGGAACTATTTTTTCGGGTAGTGCGGTTGTAGACCACGATAATACTTCCGGTCTGGGAGACGGGGAAACCCCGCCGGTTATTGCGATTTTCACCTATCACAATGCTGAAAGAGAGCAGGAGGGAGAAGATGATTTTCAAACCCAGGGAATCGGCTATAGCCTGGACGCTGGTGAAACCTGGACCAAATATGAAGATAATCCTGTTCTGGGTAATCCTGGAATCAGGGATTTCAGGGATCCTAAGGTGATTTGGTATGAAGAAGAAAATAAATGGATTATGTCCCTGGCAGTTCAGGATCGAATCAGTTTTTTTTCATCTCCTAACCTTCTAGATTGGGAACACGAAAGCGATTTCGGACAGGACCTGGGAGGCCACGGCGGAGTTTGGGAGTGCCCAGATCTTTTCAAAATGGAAGTAGATAACACCGATGAAGAAAAATGGGTGCTTTTGGTAAGCATTAATCCCGGTGGACCAAACGGCGGCTCTGCCACGCAGTATTTTGTTGGAGATTTTGATGGTTCCACTTTTACTCCCGATGAATCTATTGCCAACATGGGAGAAGAGCACAACTATTGGTTAGACTTCGGAAAAGATAATTATGCCGGGGTAACCTGGTCAAATATTCCGGAAGAGGATGGTCGCCACCTTTTTATCGGCTGGATGTCTAACTGGCAATACGCCAATGAAGTTCCTACCGAAACCTGGAGGAGTGCCATGACCCTTCCACGGGATCTTAAGCTTACACAACAGGAGAATACATACCGAATTGTTTCAACGCCGGTACGTGAACTTGAAAAATATAGTACTGAAGGAATTTCAGAAAGTTCGGTAGAGATTAAGGACAGCACCAGCCTGGCTACGTCAGCAGATCTGGATTTAAGCCAAGCTGAAATACTTTTTGAAATCCCAGAATTGCAGGAGAAGAAATACACATTCTCTCTTAGCAATGAAAAAGGTGATGTTTTGAAGTTTGGTTACGACCACGGGAAGGAAGAATTCTTTATCGATAGAAGTAATTCCGGATTAGTGGATTTCAACGAAAATTTTGCCAATAAGATTTCTACTGCTCCAAGATTTTCGGATGCCGAAAATCTCGAAGTTCGGGCAATAATAGACAATATGTCTATTGAACTTTTCTTTGATGGTGGTCACACGGTTATGACCGAAATCTTTTTTCCGCAGCAGGCCTTTAATAACTTTTCTGCTGAAGGCGATAATAAATTTACCCTTGAAAACCTTCAGATAAATCAAATAAATTAAATCCTAACACATGAATTATAAGCTATTAATCTTTTTTTTCTTACCCCTTTCTGTATGGGCACAAGAAATAGACATTTCGGGAACAGTAATTTCCCAGGATGACCAAATGCCTTTGCCGGGTGTATCCATTCAGGTGGAAGGTACCACCAAAGGTGTAATAACTGACTTTGATGGAAATTATTCAATTGAAAATGTTGATGCACAAAGTGTTTTAGTTTTCAGCTATTTGGGTTTTCAGGCCCAAAGAATAGAAGTGAATGGACAAACAAGTATTGATGTTTCGTTAATTATGGATGCAGAGCAATTAGAAGATATTGTTGTAACCGGATATACATCTCAAAGGAGAACTGATATAACCGGGGCCGTCTCTGTAGTTGATATGGATGAGTTGAATAAACAGCCAGAACCAAACCCCGTAAGAGGTTTGCAAGGAAGACTTCCCGGAGTTCAAATAACTTCAGATGGTTCTCCTAGTGGATCTAATACCCAGGTTGTAATCCGTGGAGTTGGTACTCTTAACAATACAGACCCATTGTATGTAATTGACGGAGTCCCTACTAAAGCTGGTATGCACGAGTTGAATCCCAATGATATTGAATCTATTCAGGTTTTAAAAGATGCCGCTTCTGCCAGTATTTATGGTTCAAGGGCATCTAACGGGGTAATTATAGTTACCACTAAAAAGGGAAAAGAAGGAAGAATGCAGGTTAATCTTAATACCTACTTGTCTTCTTCCACCTATGCCAACCGGCAGGAAGTTCTTAACGCTGAGCAATATGGACGGGTTTTATGGCAATCACAGGTGAACGATGGTATAGATCCTAATACTAATAATTTGAGATATCAGTTTGACTGGGATTATAATAATAATGGTGAGGCGGTACTTAACAATATAATTGTGCCCGAATACCTGGATGAGGAACAGACCTTAAGGTCTTCAGATACTGATTGGTTTGATGAGATTTCCCAAACAGGCTTTGCTCAATCCTATGATTTATCGGTTACTAATGGAACCGAAAAAGGGAATTATCTTTTTTCCCTGGGCTATTATGACAATGAAGGGATCGTAAAGACAACGGAATTTAACAGAATCTCGGCACGGATGAATAGCAGTTATAAATTCTTTGATGAGCGATTAGAAATAGGGGAAAACTTTACATTCAATAAAACCCACGAAGTTACTAATCCAGGTGTTCTTGACCTTGCATTAAAAGCATCTCCAATTATTCCTGTTCGAACTGTAGATGGAGAAGGTTGGGGAGGACCAGTTGGAGGAATGAATGACAGACAAAATCCTGTTCGTTTATTGGAATATAATAAAGACAATGGTTATGATTATCATAGGGTATTTGGAAATGCCTTTGCAGATTTAGAGATTATAGAAGATCTGCATTTAAGGACGAATTTTGGTTTGGACTATAGCAATTTTTATAAACGATCTCTTCAGAGAAGTTATAAATCTGGTTATTTACAAAATAATGAGACAGCGGTAAATGTTGAGGACTGGAGAAGTCTAAAATGGACCTGGACGAATACAGCTACTTATGAATTTAATCTGGAAGACCATGATTTCAGCTTACTTGCCGGTACAGAGATGTTCAGGGATGATTATAAAAATATTAATTTAAGGAGAGAGGGTTTTATACTCGAAACTCCGGAATATATGTATCCGGATGCTGGTAGTGGAGAAGCCTATAATGGCGGTTCTGCTACTTCATATAGCTTACTGTCATTCTTCGGTAAGTTAGATTACGTCTTTGATCGAAAATACCTCTTTTCTGCTACTTTGCGACGTGATGGCTCTTCAAGATTTGGGGAAAATAATCGTTTTGGAACTTTTCCTGCCTTTTCTGCGGGTTGGCGAATAAGTGAAGAGAACTTTATACAAGACAATTATTCATTTTTATCGGATTTAAAACTTCGTCTAGGATGGGGGCAAACTGGTAATCAGGAAATTGATAATAATGCTATTTATTCTTTATACGTATCAGATTATGCGGGTGGGGATCCCACCTGGGGAACATCTTATGGAACGGCTTACGACCTGACAGGCGCAGGTTCCGGTTTATTGCCATCGGGTTTCAGGGGCATTCAAATTGGGAACGACAACCTGAAATGGGAAACTACTACTCAAACCAATGTTGGACTTGATTTTGGTTTTTTTGGGTATAAACTATTTGGAAATATTGAATATTACTTTAAAGAAACTGAAGATATACTAGTACTTCCTCCTTATTTAGGAACAATTGGTGAAGGTGGAAACAGATGGGTGAATGGAGCTTCTATGGAAAATGAAGGTTGGGAATTTGCATTGACCTACAGGGATAAAACAGAAGGGGATTTCAGTTATGAAATTTCAGCCAATATTTCAATGAACAGAAATGAAATCACTTATCTTCCAGAGGAAGTTCAGAATAATTATGGTGGAGATGGAGGTGAGGATAATATCTTAGGTAGGCCTATAAATTCAATGTACGGTTATGTTGCTGATGGTATATTTTCTACAGAAGAGGAGGTGCTCAATTCTGCGGAACAACAAGGGAAAGGTCTTGGCCGTATCAGATATCGCGATTTAGATGGGGACGGAGTTATTACAGATGATGACCGAACATGGATTGGAGTGCCACATCCCGATTTCAGTTACGGGTTTAATTTCACCTTAGGTTATAAGAACTTTGACTTTACCTCATTCTGGCAAGGAGTTGGAAGGGTTGATGTAGTAAATAGTCGAAAATTCCAAACAGACTTCTGGAGTGTGGATGATGTAGGGTCGAATAAGGGCACCCGACTTTTGGATGCCTGGACCCCGGAGAATTCCAATTCCTCTATTCCGGCCTTAACTACCACAGACAGAAATGCCGAATCCCGCTTTTCAACCTATTTTGTAGAGAATGGACAATATCTAAAGCTTAGAAATCTACAGGTAGGATATAGTCTTTCGGAAGATCTCCTTGAAAGACTAAAATTCAGCAATGCCAGATTTTACGTGAGTGGTCAAAATTTACTCATGATAACTTCATCTGATTTTACAGGGGTTGATCCTGAAAATGCCGGATGGGGTTATCCCCAGCCTCTTACGCTAACTCTAGGTTTAAACTTATCACTTTAATAAAAAATCTTAATCATGAAGAAATTAAAATATTTACTAGGCATAGTGGTTCTGACGATCTCCTCAGCCTGTTCAGATTTTCTGGAGGAGGAACCTTATGCAGTTTTATCAGAGGATCAATTGGTGACTCCTGAAAATATCGATGGCTTCGTAACATCAGCTTATGCTGCCCTGGGAAATGATCATTATGATATTCCTTTTAGCCTATGGCCATATGGGAATGTACGTTCTGATGATGCCTATAAAGGAGGTAGTGGTACAAATGATATTCAAGTATTTCACTTTTTTGAAGTCTCAGAAAATATTCGACCAGATTTTGGAGAATTGGATGCCTTCTGGTATAACAGTTTTATTGCTATCTCCAGGGTTAATAAGGCTTTGGCTGCTTTAAATCAAATTGATGAGGCTGAGTTCCCGGATAAGCAATCACGGATTTCAGAAATGAAATTTTTAAGGGGCCATTTTTATTTCATGCTTAAAATCATGTACAAATATGTGCCATACATTACAGAAGACATTCCCGTTGAGGAATACGGAACTATTTCGAATAGATTTTTAAGTAATGATGAATTATGGAATGCCATCGCTACTGATTTTGAAGCCGCAGCAGAAGGTCTTCCAATAGAACAGCCGGAAGTTGGCCGTGCGGATAAAACGGCAGCCTATGCATATTTGGCGAAAACAAGGCTCTATCAGGCTTATGAACAAGATGAGAGTCATAACGTTATAAATATTAATCAACAAACCCTACAGCAGGTTTTAGATGCTACAGATCAAGTGATTGGGCAGCATCAGTTAGAAGCAGATTTTGCACATAATTTTCTTCCGGGAAGTTATGAGAATGGAACTGAAGCGGTTTTTTCTATTCAATTTTCTAACAATGATGGGACGCTTCATGGTAGACTGAATTATTCAGATGTTCTAGCAACACCCCAGGGAATTGGGTGTTGTGATTTTCATAAGCCCAGTCAAAACCTCGTAAATGCATTTAAGGTTAGCGAGGAGGGTATACCACTTTTTTCGAGCTATAATGATACCAATGTCGATTTTAATAATTTAGATAATTATGATGTAGACCCCAGATTGTATCATACCGTGGCTATCCCAGGATTACCATGGAAGTATGATAATGAGGATATTTATAGAGAAGACTGGGTTAGGTCTCCAAGTACATATGGTTATACTGCCTCTTTAAAAGAGAATGTTACAGCAGATTCAGAATACCTGGTAAACATAGATCCCTTTTACGGAAATTCAAAAAATCGAATTGAAATCCGTTATGCGGATGTATTATTGATGAGGGCTGAAGCTTTAATTGAAATCGGCCGCCACAATGAAGCTTTACCTTTAATAAATGAGGTTAGAGAAAGAGCAGCACAGAGTACTTCCCTAATATCGTCGTATGCAACCAATTCAGCGATTAGACCTTATATAGATGGAGACAACGTTAATTGGACACCGGAAGTTGCGCGAGAGGCTTTACGCTGGGAACGAAGACTGGAACTTGCCATGGAAGGAAATAGATTTTTTGATCTTGTAAGATGGGGGATTGCAGGTGAAACTCTTAACAGGTACTACGAGGAAGAGGCGGAAGAGATAAGTTATTACGATGGAGCCTTTTTTGATGAGGGTCGTGAAGAATATCTACCTATTCCACAGGCACAGATTAACTTCAGTCAAGATGTATATGTTCAAAATGCAGGGTACTAAAAAACTTTAATTATGATCAACTATAACAGAATAAAGAGATTTGCCCTTATAACGGTTATTCTAGGAGTTGTTACTTCTTGTACCTACGACAGGGAAATTGACCAAGGAGCTAAATCCACGATTCCTAAAGTGGAGAATCTCCAAGTAGAATTAGTAGGAGATACTGCTAAGGTAACCTGGGAGCAACCATCATACGAAGGGAACCTTACAACTCGGGTAAATTATAATGGTGGTATTGAAAATATTAATACTTCGGTTAGTGAGTTTGAATATGGGATTATTGACGTAAATACGGATTATTATTTTACAGTAAAGTTACACGATGATAATGGTAATTATTCATTAGGAGAAACAGTAAGCTTATTCAGGGAGGGACCTCAAGCTGTTACAAACTTTAGAGGAGTACAGGAAGGGACCAACGTGAATTTAAGTTGGACTTTGCCTGATGAAAATATTTCAGGTATTCGATTAAGAGTCAATTCCGAAGAAATTAATCTACCGGCAGATGCCACCTCCTATACTTATGAAAATGAAGAATACGGTACTTATCGTTTTCAAATAAATGCGATGGATGCAGACGGAAATTCATCTCCTTCCAAATACCTTAACTTCACCGTGGGCACTACTAAAATAGGTTACCTTGGAACTGCTCCAGATATATCTTCTATTAATGATGACGATGAAGCAGCTTCTGCAGCCTGGCTGTTTGAGAACTATCCTGATGCTGAATATATCCAATTTTCAGATATAGAGGAAGGCCTCGATCTAAGCGAATTCAGAGTACTGTGGTGGCATTATGATAAATCTGATAATAATCCGGGACTTCCGGCTGAAGCTACTAGTGCAGAAGTGGTTTCTGCAATTACTGAATTCCATAAAAACGGAGGGGCGCTCTTACTTAATACACATGCCGTTCCCTATCTATGGACTATAGGACGTATGACCACCAATTTCGGTACGGTAATAGGCGCCGGCGAAGGATTTGACAATCCAGACACCTGGGGAGTAAATGTTAATATTGGCCGGGTTCATGACAAATCTTCCCATCCGCTTTATGAAGGCTTGAATCCCAGTAATGTGGATGGACGTAAAATTATTCCACTTATCGGCCCGGGCTGGAAAGAAGATCATAATTATGTATTTGTGGACCTACCCTCTTATTATGGTTTTGGTAATGGAGATGAAGCTGCCTATGCAGCAATTAGTGAGGAAAGTAATTTAAATATTCTAGGTACCTGGGATGGAATTGCCGATTATTATATGATGGGAATTTTCGAAACACTTCCAAATGATGAGTTCGATGGTACTGCAATCGGGATAGGATTAGGTTCCTTTGAGTGGAATCAAAATAATGGAGAAAATCAATATCAGGATAATATAGAAGTAATCACCAAAAATGCACTTGACTATTTGAGGGTGCAATAAAATTATAAAAAGGCATGATCAAAAAAAATGGTTTAATAATACTGATACTCTCATTAATTATAATAGGGTGTTCCAATGAAGATGATTTGAATGAACCTTCAGTGGTTACAGTGGGTGATAGCAATTACAGACCGGAGTATCATTTTACTCCTGAAGAGAACTGGATGAACGATCCGAATGGAATGGTCTATTATAAGGGAGAATACCATTTGTTTTTTCAATACAACCCAAACGCGAATGTTTGGGGACCAATGCATTGGGGTCATGCCGTAAGTAATGATCTTGTAAACTGGGAAGAACTGCCGGTGGCATTATATCCTGATAATTTAGGAAATATATTTTCCGGAAGTGCGGTTGTTGACACGCATAATACGACTGGATTCAAAACCGGCGAAGAAGATGTATTAGTTTCTATTTTCACACATCAGAATCCCGAGACGAATGAGCAATACCAAAGTCTGGCATTTAGTAATGACCGGGGGCGTACCTGGGATAAGTATGAGGGAAATCCCGTACTGGTTAATGAAGAGAAGACAGATTTCCGGGATCCAAAGGTGATTTGGCATGATGACACTCAGCAGTGGATAATGGTAGTAGCTGCTGGCCAGGAGATCTTGTTTTATTCTTCTCCTAATCTTAAGGAATGGAAATTTCTGCAAAGTTTTGGTCAGGGATTGGGAGCTCATGGAGGGGTATGGGAATGTCCAGACCTTTTTATGGTGGAAAATGAAAATGGCGATGAGAAATGGGCACTGCTGGTAAGTATCAATCCAGGAGGACCTAATGGAGGCTCCGGAACCCAGTATTTTCTTGGGTCTTTCGATGGGAAAACTTTTCAGACCAATCAAACAGAAACTAAATGGCTTGATCACGGCCCGGATAATTACGCCGGGGTAACCTGGAGCAATGAGCCTAATGGTAGGAACCTGTTTATTGGATGGATGAGTAATTGGGCATACGCACAGGATGTTCCTACCAAAGCGTGGAGAAGCGCAATGACTTTGCCACGAAGGCTTAAATTATCTCAGGACGAGGATCTGATCATAAGTAGACCTGCGGAAGAGATGAATTCAGTGGTAACTACTGACTTGGTAGAATTTAAATCAACCGGTGTGGAGATTCAGGATAATCCGGTTGTTAAAGGAGGAAGTTTTAAGTTGAAAACTAAATTAGATTTTTCAGAAGTAAATACTGCCCAAATTTCCTATGGAAATAGGACTTCCGGGGTGACGCTTCAATATGATAAAGGAGCTTCTGAAATTTTCATAGATCGTAGTGATGCCGGATTTGATTTTAATAATCTCAACAATAATAATATTCGGGTTCCGTACGTGCTACCGGAGAATAATGAGTTGGATTTAGAAATTTGGGTGGATAAGTCCTCAGTGGAGGTTTTTGTTAATAGCGGGGAACGTGTAATTACCTTCCTTGTTTTCCCCGGTACTCCGTTTGATGAACTTCGCATTCATTCTTCCAAAGAAGGGGAATTCATAAAGTCTCTTGAACTTAACAAAGTAGATTCAGAATAGAAAAATTGCAAAGATTCCTTTTAAATAAATGATTAGTTGAAAAAATGGCAAATAATAGAGCAGTTTGTTTTGGTGAAGTTCTCTTTGATGTGTTCCCCGATGGGGAACGCATAGGAGGGGCACCTTTAAATGTCGCTTCCCGGTTAAGTAGCCTGGGGGTACAAACCGAAATGATAAGTAGTATAGGGAATGATGAAAGAGGAAATAAAATAATGGGCTGTCTTCAGGAAAAGAACATTTCTACAAAAAATATTACAACTAAAGAAGATTACCCAACCGGGTTAGTACATGTAACGCTTTCTGAAAGTGGTTCAGCTACCTATGAGATTGATTATCCTGCTGCCTGGGATAAAATAGAGGTTTCAGAGGCTATGAATACCTCTGTATCAGATAGTAATATTTTTATTTTCGGGAGTTTAGTTTGTCGTGATGAAATAAGTCGAAGTACTTTATTTGACTTATTGGAAGTTGCGAAATATAAAGTGTTTGATATTAATTTACGTCCTCCATACTTTGATAAAAATTTACTAATTGCGCTAATGGAAAAAGCTAATTTCATTAAATTCAATGACGACGAGCTCTTCGAAATCGCCGAAATGTTGGGGTCTCCATTTCATTCCCTAGAACAAAATATTCACTTTCTCGCCGAAAAGACCAACACCAGGGATATTTGTGTGACAAAGGGCCGGCACGGGGCAGTTTTATTGAAAGATGAAAAATTATATTATAACAGCGGGTTCAAAATAGAAGTGAAGGATACTGTGGGGGCAGGAGATTCCTTCCTGGCTTCTCTTTTAGCCAAATTACTTCAAGATGAAGAGCCTCAGCAGGCCTTGAATTTTGCGTGTGCGGTAGGAGCTTTGGTTGCTTCAGAAGAAGGAGCAAATCCAGATATTCCGAATGCTAAAATAAGTGCATTTATGAATGTATAGTTATCCGATTTGAAAGGACTGAGATTTTTATTTTTCTAATTATAATTTAAATCGGCACTATAATTTGATATTTAGCCATATTTGAATTTGCAATTTATGAAGAGTGGGGAAGAATAGGAATTTTGGAGTTACATAGAGATCTCCGCCTTTACCGAAGTGAATTCGGGATAAGCTGCGGAGATGACGAACAGCTGGAGAAATAATTTGAGATCTCCGCCTCCGCGGAGATGACATTTTGTTATTTAGTGAATTCGGGACAAGCTGTGGGGATTGCTCCAGACCTTTTTTCATGCAACTTGTTTTAAATATTTTAGGCGGACGGCGGTGCGAAGCGAGAGAGCCGTCTCGCCGGGTTGGTTAGTTGGTAGTCTTTAGTCTTTAGCCGGTAACTTTTTGGCTGGGAGTGCCAAGTGGATCTTATCTATTGTCCAATTGGTAAGTTTGGATCAAAATATATTCAATGAATTAACTTTAATTCGATTTTATTATCTTTAAAAAGAACATTAAAAAACACCTACTAGCATGGGTGAATTTGAAATTAAGAAGGACTAAGCTGGAGTTGATCCCTTTGGGAGCCTGAGATTCCAAATTTTGATTAATCTAATTTTTAAATGAAGTTCGGGAAGGAAGAAAAACGATTCTGGAAAACTAAATTTTCGTTTGGATTAAATAACATTCCATATGAAGTTGAGCATTTAAGCTTCAGGGATGAATATTTGACCAACGAGGAGCTTTGCTTTATCACTTCCAGAATCAAACGAATAGAAAGATTGGATCTGGATAGTACTTCTATTGACGATGACGGAATTCCATGCCTTTTGGAAATGGATTATATAGGAGAACTTAGGCTGGTAAATCTTGATATTACAGATAAGTCTATTAATACACTACTAAAGCTTCAGTCGCTAAAGTTCCTTCATCTTGGCTCTACACAGGTAAGTTGTGATGGAGTCTTAAAACTAGCCGACCTGCCTAATTTAAAAGAACTATTTGCAAGTCCTGAAAAAGTAGAGAAAGATAAACTGGATAACTTTATAAAACGTTCGTCAGATTGTGAGCTAATCATTAATAGTAAGCCTTATTCTAAAATTAGTTATGGGTTTTGACAAGTGTTGGTTTCAATAATTGAAATCAGAATTTTCATTTTTCAACCGGTTGCGGGCAGTAAGGAGTAATAGATTCAGGGTTCCCGTATTTGTATCGATCCCTATAGGTTTCCGATTAAATAACCTGCACTAAAAAAACCAATAAGTGTTAATATCCATTTCAAAGTTTCAGAGTTACTTTTTTGAAGTTTTAAAGCGGTGAGCTGTTGCTGCTGGAGGATGTTATTTTTCTTTTGAAGTATAATCTGGAAGTCTTTGGTTTGGTTGGTTTTTTCCAGGTTTTTTACAAGGGAAGTTAGAGTGGCTATAAGTTGCTTGCAGATAAAAAAGAATCGGATACCGAAGTCAAGCTTCATTTGGTTACTACCTGTGATGAAGAATATCTGGAAACCACTACAGAAGCATTTGATAGTATGGCATATTCTGTAGAAAGCATGGGAATTATTTTAACCTATGAATTCGATAATTACATACACGACCGCTATATCGCATTGGACAATGGCTGGAAGATCATCCTGGGGCGCGGTCTTGATATCTGGCAGAAAACCGGCGGATGGTATGACATCAATGAATATGTGCAAGAGAAGCGGCTTTGTAAGAGTTGTGAGGTTACGTTTTTGAAAATTTAATAAAAGCGCAATATTTTTTAATACCGTAATTCCGGTGGCTTCTTTCTCATAATTGGCGGCATCTCGTGAGGATAGCGTTCTATTTTCCTGTCTTCTTCTTTTTTCTTACAGGTGCGACAAAGGACCATCAACCTATCAGGGTGGGAGACTTGGTTTTTAAAATTCGTTTTTAGTGGATTGATCGGGAAGGATTGCTTTTTGTTTTCGGAATATTGGTTCAAGATACTTTTTAGGAGTTTTCTTTTGTTGATTGTTTCTTTTTCAATTACCTCGGGGAACTCCATACTTTTGCAACGCTGACAACATGAATTTTCCTTAAGATATTGTGCATGAACCTCCTTTTCCCAAATATCCAATAAAGGAGTCAAATGATTTGTAAGCTGTTTTTTTGTACCTATAAATGAATTGGATTCAACTTTCCGAATTTCCTTTTGAGGGAACAGGCTTTTCAGAAATGCTATAACTTTTTGAGTAAGATTTTTCCTTTTGTGTTTATTTTTACGAATTCTTACCCTTTTGAGATTGGATTTCCTATGAGTAGCAAGGGTTTGGGATGTAGGAGTTTGTACCTGTAAAATGCTTTGATAGCTGCTCTATAGAGACCATGACTTTGATGTCCCATTTCTGAAAATCTTCCATCGCTTTCATAGCAATTTTTGATCTTTTCAACCTCTTTCAGGTCTTTGGCATGAATATCTGTTGGTCTACCGGTATATTGACTGTAATGCTCGGAAAGTTTATGGATAGCCCGGGAATAACTGTAACCTGTTATCTCCAGTTTTCCTTCTTCACGAATCAACCAGGATTTAAAATTTTCATCCATCTAAAACTTATTTCCAATAAATTTAAGGTTTTTATTTGTAATTATTTTCCTGATACATATACTGTTAAGTATATTTTTGATCAATATTAGATAGTTTAAGTTTAGCTTTTATGCTCAGGGGAAGTATGGGAATTGAATCTAGGAATTGCAGTGTATAAAATTCTAAATTTAATTATATGGATTTCGCTTAATTTTACCCTTTTTGAACTTTCGGATCCTTTCCCCGAAAACATCGTATAGCTAACATCGGTTTATCGCAAATAACGTGTCTGTCTCTAGGAATCAGCTAATCTTAACTTTGAGAACAAATAGTTCAACTTTTTGAATCTCTGTTACGCATTTATTTTTTGCAGTTGCTTCAATCGATATTCATAATCCTGAATATAATTTCGCTTTGTGGATTCCTCCAAAAAGGATGCCTGGGTTAGTTTGATGACTTCTTTAGAATTCTCCATCATAATTGTCATGATCTCATTGAACTGTTTCGGTTTTATCTCCACTTGTTCTGCCAGAATTTGGAACTGTCCTGCAATTGTTGTCTGGGCCATACTTTTGGGCAATAATCCTTCTTCCAGGGCAAAATCACTATCATCCACATGGATACGGGTATTGAGTAAGTCGTACGCCGGACTTAACCGGTGATCTCCCATAGGTGTTTCCAGAATGGCAAAGTTTTTCAGGTGGGCATCACCATTGGAAAACAAATAATTAAATACCAGGAGTTTATATAATTTAGGCGTTTCAATGCGATAAGCCGGCAGGAATTTTTTCATCAACTGGAATAATTCCAGGTAATTACATTCATATTTATAATGCTCACCATGTGTTTGGGGAGTTTTACCGGCAAGGGTGGCAAAATCTTCTTTGGCTTTTTTAGAACCGTCCGGGTTTATATCAAAACGTTTAGTAATATACGCCGGAGCATCATTTTTAAAAAAGATAAGCGCATTTTCGGCGGTTTCAATATTATAAACCTGGCGTGCGATCTGCATAGTTAAATGCTCGTTGGCAGGCATTTGGTCACGCTTCTTACCGACAGTGGGAATGGGTTTCAATATATACGTTCCTCGCTCACCTTTTTGGATGAGGCGCAATTTATTTTTTTCCAGGATTACAGAGAACTTCTCCTGCACTCCGGAAATAGAAATACGTTTTTGATTATCCTCAAAGAGTTTATCGGTTTGCGGGTTAGAATTTGGCGCATCATAAGGCAGCACGTGGGAAACCTTACGTCCATCAAAAACCCGTTTCAAACAGGTCCTGCTATAACTACTATATCCTTCGGCTAAGGTTCCGGGGCAATAATCTACTTTCATTTAGATTCTTTAATTTTTTTGACAGTGATTGCGCCTACCGTATCATAACGAGCGGTATTCATAAGAATCCCAAAGTAATCATCGGTATCCAATCGATTTGCCTGACATACGATTTGTTTGTTCGCACCTTCGGGAAGCATATTATAAAAAAATGGGAATAGGTACTCAGAGTGATATTCCGGTTGAGATCGAGGCAGAGTAAGACTAATAGAAGGATTTTCCGGATCAGCTAACCATGAGTCAAGATAACGGAAGCTAAAACTTCCGTTATCATGCTGTTTTAGTATACCCGCTTCTTTCCCTTTATAGAATATAGTCGCTTGTCTCATATATTACTTATACTTTTTTGACCTGTAGCGTAATTTCCATTCCGAGGATATCCGTAATTTTTTGTAAGGATTCCAGGGTAGGGTTGGCCTGACCGGTTTCGATCTTGTATAGCGTATTGATTCCGACATCAGCCATATCGGCTAATTGTTTCTGCGTGATTCGCATGGTATCGCGACGCTGTTGAATTAGCTCTCCAATCTTCTGCTTTGCTTCCATAGACTTAATTTTACCATCTTAAACCCACACTATATTGTGAAAAATTAATTCAAAATTTCTTGTGGATATAAAAATACGTTAAAATACACACTTTAATGTGAAAATTAATGTATTTATATCTTTAGTAATTGAAATTCATATATAAATCACATTATAATGTGATTATGAATGTACGGTGGAGTATGGTTAGAAATAAGTTTATCCCTTGAATTTAAATTTATCTGAAGGAATAATTAAGCGAAGAACCTACCAAACTGATGGGGTAGGGAAATTCCAATTGATATATAATTCATTAAAAACTTAATATTTGATTTAGGAGAGGACAAACCTAAAATATGACAGATTACCTTTAATTTTTCGGTTCCTGATATAATTTTCGCCTATGTAATTTTAAAAATTTGAGACATAGAAAATTCAATTTTATTAGAAAAGCTTACCAAAGAAGAACTGTTAGCGAACCTTAGGTCGATCGTTCGTGAAGAGTTAGAAGAATTTAAAAACAATTTACCCGAATTAGTTAATGATGATGATCTATAACCAGAAATGAAGTGGCAGACCTGCTTCAGATTGATCTTTCCACTATTCATAACTGGACACGTAAAGGAAGACTTAAATCCTTTGGAATCGGAAGTAGAGTATATTTTCGACGCAGGGATATTGATGAAGCTTTAATACCTTTAAGATAGAAAGGATTGAGTAACTAATTCAGCACTCAGTTTAATATGTATAACCTCCCCCCATATCTACCATAACTTACCTGCGCCGGATCCTATGCTGTTTTTATAACGTACGGGAAGTTAAGTGTAAAGTAAAAACAGCATAGGGCGCATTCTACTTTTTCATTCTAGAGTATTATCTCCTTTATGAATTGGAACTTCTTTACTTAGCTGCCTATATAATTTTTGATTCATATTTTGGCTTTCAATCACCTTATAGGTGAGGTAACTAAGTGATATCAGTAGTACCAATAAAACACTGAGAAGTAATCTTGCCAGGCTCTTAGGAAGGATATATGCCCTTTCCAGCTTTAAATGTATTAGTTCCAGGTTGCCTGTTCTTATATTTTCCTTTTGCTGCTGGATCTTAAGAAAAGAATTCAAATGATTTTCTAAGACCTCAGTACTCAGCGGTACACTGGTTTTCTGCAATTTATTAGATAAATTCTCAAGGCGCTCAAGGGAAGATTTAAAATCAGCCATCTCATCGGCCATCAGTTCCATAATTTCATCTAGTTTTTTCATCGTTCAACATTTATAATTCATATCCCTATTCCGGTATCCCTCACTATTTTTATAGCTCCTTTTACAAGCTCTTTGGTTATTTTGGTCGACAGATTGCCACTTAGCTGCACAGTTTTTTTTAATACCAGGAGGTTTTTTGGTGCTTCCCTTAGTCTAGTTAAACTCTGGTTTTGCGAGATCGAGGGAATTAACCTATTGCCGCTCATCGACCGGTCGACTTCACTTGCTTTAAGGTTCACCCCTTTGTATTTCACCCGGAAGCCCTGCAGTTGATTCGCTTTATTGATAGTGGGGATTACTTCCACCCTCTGAGCTTTCATTTTGCTTATATATTCATCCAGGGATTTTGGCCTTGACTGCAGTACCCGGTCATTTATACGCTTGATTTCCTGTCGTAAGCCCTTTAACTCATTAAGTCTTTCTCGTTGTACTTCCCGAACCCTGGTAAGCCCTAATTCTTTTGCTACATTATCGGCAGCGATCTGGCTTCGTTTTCCAATAAAGCTGTCATTGTAAGCCTTCCCATCAAAGCCAATTCTATTGGTATAGATATGAACATGGGTATGCGCTTTATCCCGGTGAACGAACCCAATAGATTGGTTGTTTTGTAGATTCATCTGCTTTAAAAACTTTTTAGCGAGTTCTTCCAGCTCTTTTTTGCTTAAATCCTTTCCGTCCTCAATTGTTGGGCTTACTATAAAGCTTAAGGTGTTATTGGTGCACCTGAGATTTTGAGACTGAATAATCTTAAATTCCTCGGCTATTTCAGCGGGGGTATCTCCGGCCACGTGTTCTCTCAGTACAATTTCAGCCTCCTTCTCCTGGTTCCAGCCATAGGATATAGATACCCTTGTCCCGGAAATAGCATGTCCTTTCCCAATCATTTTTTAAGGGTTTTTAAATGTTCCCTGATTTCCCTGGCCAGGCTTTCTACAGCATTGGCCAGCTTTGGATCCCGCTTTTTAAACATATTCCCAATGCGGGTAAAGTTGTTCTTGTACTGTACCAGCATCTGGTAAGACTGTAATTGTTCCGGAGTTATTCGTTCTACAATATTTCTATCAAAGGCCGCAGCACGGATATATTCTGAAAGGGAAATTCCTGCCCTGGCCGCTCTTCTTTTGAGCAGCTTCTTCTCGTAGATCGAGCAGCGAACCTGGATATATTCCCTTTTCATTTTTTCTTTTTAAAATCTTTGCAACCATCGGGCGTAAAGCAAGATTGTCATTACAATGACACATCTTGCTTTTCCCTTTCAACTGAAATTTTCCGATAGGCATTTACCAATTACCGACGCATCAATTTTTTAAAGTCAAGGATTTTTCATCTTTCAATTTTTCATTTAGGTCAACATATCCGCGATAAGAATCACTATAATCGGTAACATTATCAAAAAGGTTTAAAAGCGAATTGGCTGCTTTTTTGCCTGCTGGGTCATTGTCCAGATAAATCAGGACCTTATCATATTTAGGGATGAGCATTTTAATTCTATCCAAAAAAGCAAGGGAATTTAAAATGATACAGTCTGAGCTTTGTACTAAGTCTTCATCGATGGTTGCCAGGGAAAGAAAATCAAACATCCCTTCCGTGATAAGTAGCTGTTTAGATCCTCTTTCAAAAAAGGAAAAGGTTTTTGGGCTACTTGAGGTTTTGTAGTATTTATTTCTAAGTTCCCAGCCTCCCTGATAATTTTGAAGACCAAGTGCAAAAAATCGTTTCCCCTTACATCCATACCAAACCTGCCTGCAGTATCTCCTGCCAATCTCAAAAGGTATATTCCGGGATTTCAGATAATCAATTAATGCTTTCAGGTGAATAAATTGAACATCCAGTATTCGGATTTCTGCCTCATTTAAAAGATGTTCAACATCCGGCGGGCTAAAAGAAAGAGATTCCATATCATTCTTTAAAAATTCGAGGGTTTCCCTTACAGACCAGGATTTTATAAGCATAATAAGATCTATGGCATTCCCTCCTTGTCCCAATCCGAAGTCGAACCATAAGTTTTTAATTAAAGAGACGCTAAAAGAGGCTTGCGTTTCTGACCGCAGGGGACTCAGAAACCAAGCTTCTTTTTCCGTTGTTCTGGTGGGAAAGTGCCCTAATTTTGCCAGCGTTTTTACGATGCAAATATTACGGGCACTTTTACACGATAAGTTGTTTAAGTTCATTTTTTAATTTTTAAGTTACCTATTTACCCAGGCCAGTAAAACCAAGAGGTTTTATTCTTTTATTACTGTTATTCCTATCTACCTTAATTACCCGAGGGTAGATTGGGTAGATAGTTTTAGATATCTATTTACCCCCTAATCTCTCCGCTGTTGATGGCCTCTTCCGGACCACAGGGTATTAGGGTAAATAGTTTATATTAAATTTCTAAAGGAGAGGTCTTAAACCTTTGCTTTATCAGGTAGCCGTATGTCCCACTTTGGCGTGATTTTACTCTTTCATAGTTCAGGGCTTTCAAGGCCCTTCCCATATAATACATATTCAGTCGCGGATTGATGCAATTGAGTTGCAGTACTATATCCGATGCCGTTTTAAATTCCGCTGGATCTGAGCTTGGCGTGTAATATTTAGAGAGTAGCTCTTCTTCCATACTGGCTTCCCGATAAGTTTTGTTTCTTTCTTCATTTACAATAATATCCTCCAGGGTCAATTCCGGGCAGAATTGTTCATCCACATAGGCCAGGTAATAAGCCTGCGCCCATACTTTGTCAATATCTATTTCCCGGGAATAAGCGAAATCAATTTTTCCATTAAGCTGAAAGCATAGCCAACGCACAGAACCGGTTTCGTCATTAAGAAATGTTGCCCTGTTGGTAGATCCTATAAAACTGCAGGTCCTTCGCAGGTTTGAATTTTTGCGGTCATAAGGCAGTCTTTCATTGATCATTGTTTTTGAGAAATAAGCTTTAAGCGCATTTATTTCTCTTTTAGCCAGCACAGATAATTCGTCCAAATTGATGATGAAATTTCTGGTAAGTTGAATCCTGGCATCTTTATCGGTTGTCATATCTTCAGCAAAATACCTTGATAAAGCAGGTGGACAGAGAAACCGGCACCAGGTAGACTTACCTGAATTTTGTTCCGAATGCACCAACACTAAACATTGCTTATTGAAATAATTTTCTTCCAGCGCACCCTTAACTGTTCTCACCAGCCATTTCCTAAAGTGATAAAGAAACTGCTCAGGTTCCCTGGTAGGAAGATAGGAAGCGAGTTTTCTTATATGATCCCCACCTACCCATTTCGGTAGCTTATCAAAGTATTCCGCAATCGGGTTAAATCTTGGAATCAGGTTAGATCGCAAATAAATATCAAGTTTCCCCGGGTTAATCTCAATGTTTGATTTTGCTAATTCTATAAGTAGAGAGTTCACTTCAAAATCTTCCCAGGTATTTGCCCCTCTAATAGAGATCTGAAACTCGTGGGATATTTCGTTAAACCGGATATCATATTTCTCAGACACATACTCATCTACAGAATCGTAGATTGTTTTTTTCTTCTGTTCAGAAACCTGATAGAGTTTAGATTCAACTTTCATCATAACCCAGAGCTTTAAAACCTTTTATTCCTAAAGGTATATTCTACTGCTCCGCGCTTAATTTCATCTTTAGAAGAATGACTATTATTCAGTAACCAGTTATCCAGTTTATCACGGGAGAAGAAGATTAATTTACCTCTGGGTTTGGAGAAAGGAATTTCCCCCCTGGCGGTAAGTTTATACATGTAACTTCTCGAAATCCCTGTATAATCACAGGCCTGATCAAAAGTCAATACGGCTTTGTGAGCACGGACTAATTTTTCTATACGGTCCAGTTGCTCTAAAATTTTCAGTTCGTTCATTTTGAAAAATTTAAGTTAGAAAATGAACAAAAGCGCTTTTGTAATTAGAATTCTGGAACCAAAACTAAGAAGGGAAATAAACAGAAATGTATACCTTGAATACCAGGTATGTAAAGTTTTATGTAGGTATACAATTCAGAAAACGAGAATAGAAAAAACTTTGAATTTATATGTGATCACATATAAATTTTAGGAGATCCTTATTATTATATGTTTATGCATATAACCAGCAAAGAAGGATTTTCCCTATCAGGGGAAAAGATTCCAGGCTCACAGTAAATATGAGATACCATTGCAATTCTATTTTATTGCGTCACTTAGTTAAAAATTATATTAGTTTATTTATATTTGTTCATAAATTTATACTGTTCACGAATCGTGAACACAATAAAAACGTGAACAGATGGACGCTGAAATCTTGCATAAAGCATTAGAAAACCTTAAAGATCCCGCACATATATATGGAAAGTTTGAAGCAGGAGAGGAGTTAGATGGTAATCTAATCCTGCATTTTCCTAACAGGCCGTCTTTAAAAATGGTGATAGAAATAAAAAAAGAACTGAGGCAACATCAACTCCTTCAACTTATTAAAACTAAACGGCAGCATGATAATTTTTTACTAGTGGCCGAGAGATTACTTCCGGCCATAAAAGGTCAATTACAAAAGGAGGAAATAGCTTACCTTGAAGAAAATGGTAATTTTTTTTTAAAAACAGATGATTCTTTCTTCTTTATCGATTCCAATAAACCCATAAAGAAAAAGAAAGACACAGCTAGAAAAGGATTCACAAAAACAGGTTTAAAACTTGTATTTGGCTTTTTATTAGAACCAGAACTTATAAATGCCAATCAAAGAAGCATTGCCGAAAAAAGTGGAGTAAGCCTTGGCACCGTGCCAGGAGTAATTAAAACGCTAAAAGAAAATGGTTTTATTGTTACTCATAAGAAAAACTTTGTCTGGCAGAACAGAAAAGAACTTTTAACCAGCTGGATCAATGATTATGAAAAGATTCTAAAACCTAAACTATTTCGAGCTCGTTATGAGATAAGAAAGGACTGGCAAAAACTCCAATTGAAGCAAGGAGAAACCCATTGGGGGGGGGAGCCTGCCGGAGATCTGTTAACAGGTTATCTGAGACCTGAAGAATTTATTTTTTATAGCAATGAGTCTCAGATAAATCTGATGAAAAGTTACGATCTCAAGCCAAATGCTAATGGAGAACTCCTGGTTTACGAAAAATTCTGGAGTGGGGATTCAGGTGCCACGGCACCTCCTTTATTGGTTTATACCGATCTTATTTTAAAAGATGATAAACGCTGTAGAGAAACAGCTCAAAAGATTTTTGATGAGTACATCCAACCAATCCTATAAAGAACTTGCAATTCCCTATTTTAAGGAGGTTTTTGAAATTATAGATGAGATAATGCAAAAACACAAAATCCCTTATTATTTGATTGGGGTTAGTGCCATTGCATTGGAGTTATTAAAGGAAAACATTAAACCGAGCCGTGGTACCAAAGACATAGATTTTGCTATAATGATCTCTTCTACAAAAGAGTATCAAAAAATAATTTCCGATTTGGAATCAAAGGGATTTACCAAGGTACAGGCACCCTGGACCTTTTACAATAAAGCATTCAATGCCGTAGTAGATGTGCTTCCATTTGGGGAAATTGAAGAGGAATTCACTATGAATTTTAATAAACGCAATATAGATCTTCACGTACTTGGCTTAAAAGAGGTACTTGCAGATGCCAGGGAAATCTATATAGATGAGAAGTTGGTACAAATCCCACCTCTCCCGGGAATGGTAATCTTAAAACTTATAGCCTGGAGTGACAGGCCGGAAGACCGGGACCAGGATCCAGGTGATATTTTAAAAATTATTGAGCATTATTTTGATTACAACTATGATGAGATCCTGGAGCATCACAATGATATTTTTCCCGCAGGAGAATTAGATCAGTTAAAAATTTCAGCCCGGGTTTTAGGGAGAAATGCTAGAAGATATCTTCAGTCCTCAAAAACTTTGGAAGATAGAATTCTGGGAATTCTTGAAAAACATACCTCTTCGCCTCAGAACTCGGATTTTCTAAAAAAATGGGCTATTTTGAAAGATTGGGATCTCGCCTATGCAGAAGAAATCCTTACAGAATTTAAAACAGGAATCACAGAATAAGGTTTCAGAGTTATTTACTGTAAATTCTTTCAACTCGGCCTTCTAAAAATATTTTCAAGCGTTTCATTATGCTTAGAAACCGGTGATCTCGTAGCTGCATTTTTCAGTGTATTGTAATTGTATTTCTTGCCGTCGGGTCGCATAACCAGGTTTGAAGTGATAAATAGACTTTTCATAGTCATTGTATTACCGGGAAATGTTTTGGAAAGATATTCATAAAATTCGCGGGAGCTTGGCCCATCCATATTAAACTGAATTTTTGAATTATGATCGTCCCAATTTTTAGTGAGGACATTCTTAAAATCCTGCAGACTTGTCTTTTCGGAATCCAAAAGATCATATCTCATTAAATCATGATATAACTTTTGGAGCTGATCATCTGAAATAGCCAGGTTAAAATTATTGTCCTTTTTTAAAGAGCTGACCAATTTTTGGCCTTGGATACTCTTTTTAAATTTATCTGTCCAGGGTAAAATTGAAAGAAAGAAGCCGAGTAAAAAAACACTAAGGATAATCCCAAGTACAAAATAGTTATCGGGTTTAATGGTATTCCGGGTATACGCCATAAAATGCATTAATCCCAAACCTAAAACAACGAAAAGAAGTCTTGGCTTTTCGAAGTTTAATTTCCAGGATACGCCTTGATCGAGCATAAAATTTAAAAAAAAGGAGCCATAATGAAGTACTAACCTCCCATAAATATATATGAAACCTAATGTTGTGAGATATTTAATTATATCAAAATTCATAGTCCATTTCAAGCTCAGGAATCAAGTTAGCTGCTTCCTTCTTTTTCTTATCTACAATCTTGGCATACACTTGGGTCGTTCTTATTTCTTTATGTCCTAAGACTTTTGAAACCGTATAAATATCTGCTCCGTATTCCAATAGTAATACTGCGTGAGTATGTCTTGCACTATGAAAGGTTATGTGTTTTGTGATTCCCGCACGCATGCACCAGCGAAGAATTTCGGCATTAAAATGAGCTCCATACTTTAGCCCCTGGAATACACGGTCATTTTCTCTTTTCCTTTTGCCCAAAAGTTGTCTTGCCTGATTGGAGATATATTGATATTCTTGTCCTGAAGTCTTCTTTTGTTTAAAAATCAGTCGTGATCCTTCGTCTTCATCTCTAACCTCAAGCCAGGTAAGCTTGTTTATATCACTCCATCTCAGTCCGGTTAAACAACTAAACATAAATGCATTTTTAAGGACTTGATGCTTACAGTAAGCTTTGGCCATAGCTTGCAATTCCTCTTGCGTAAGATATTCCCTGGTTGTTTCTCCCTGTGCAAAACCCTTTACGGTTGTAGCATAGTTTCTTCTGGTATAACCATCATCAAAAGCCTGGCGTAAGGCAGCTTTAAATTTGTTATAGTAGGTGTATTTAGAGTTTTGAGATAATAGCGTGTTAGACTTGGTCTTTGCTTTTTTGTTTAGATACTTTTTGAATCCCAGAACAAAGCCTTCATCTATATCTTCAAAGGTTATTTTTTTTCTGCCTACATAAGCTTCAATATGATTCTGAGCAGCATCCCAGTTATCATAATTTCCTTTGGATTCATAACGCTCTTCTTTGAGTTTATCATAATAGGTAAGGAACAGGAGCTTATCTTTTGACTTATCTTTTATCCCATATTTTCCTTGGGCGTATTCAGCCCTTCGGATGGATAATATTTGTTCAGCTCTTAATAGGGTTTCTTCATTTTCCTTTTTTTCAGAAGCATTTTTGGGATTTATATGTAAATATTCTTTGAGGTATTCGAATTCCCTTTTATGAGTTTGTTTCCCATTTTCATCTCTAACGTTTCCTTTATAGTATTCGATATACAGGCTATACTTTCCGGAGGCTAGTTTCTTCTTCTTTAGCTTGATTTTCATATCTGTTTGTTTTTCATAAAGATAGCCAAAAAAAGAATATGAGGTGTACCAAGGTACACCTGAGAAACAAATTTTAACATTGAGGTGTACCAGAGGTACAAAAATAGGTTTAAAAACATGAAAAGAAGAGAAATACGATAAAAATAAAAAGGGCTGTTAAGCCCTTTAAAATATACTGTTTTGGTGTTATTTGATATCATTTGACACCAAATAAAATACCTGAATTATTTACCAATACAGAAATTACCGAATATATTTCCCAGCAATTCATCGTTAGTGACCTCTCCGGTGATCTCCCCAAAATAATGCAGTGCCTCTCTGATATCTATAGCCAGCAGGTCTCCCGAAAGATCATTGTTCAAACCTTCTTCAACCTTATTGATCTCCTCCAAAGCTTTTAGCAAGGCGTTATAATGCCGGCTGTTGGTTACTATGGTGTTGTTGTTTCTCAAGGCTCCGGTATTCACGAATTCCAGCAATTTCATCTTCAGTTCCTCCACACCTTCGCCGGTCTTCGCCGAAAGTAACTGCAGGCTTGCACCCTTAATCTTATTTAAAGTTTCGCGGAGTTCTTTTCTTTCTTCTTCTGAAAGCTGATCTATCTTATTGGCTATAATGACAAGTGGCTTCTGGGGAAACTTGTTCTTTATTTTTTCTATTTCTGTGAAGAGTTTTGAAATTTCTCCCCCATTAGGAGAAGATGCCTGAAGGGCAGAAGAGGTAGTATTTTCCTCTTTCCACTTACCACTATCTACTAAGGCAACTACGACCTGCGCCTGACTGATCTTATCAAAGGTTCGTTTTATCCCGATGCTCTCCACCACATCCTGGGTTTCCCGTATTCCGGCCGTATCTATGAATCTAAAGCCAACCCCGCCTATACTCATCTCATCTTCTATACTGTCCCGGGTTGTGCCAGCAATCTCCGAAACAATAGCACGCTCCTCATTGAGCAGGGCATTGAGCAAAGTGGATTTTCCCACATTGGGCTCGCCCACTATGGCTACGGGGATTCCATTCTTTAAAACATTTCCTGTGGCAAAAGAGTCTATGAGTCTTTTAAGCACCTGCTGAATTTTAGCCACCAGTTCTTTAAATTGTTCCCGGTTCGCGAACTCCACATCTTCTTCTGAAAAGTCTAATTCCAGCTCTATCAGGGAAGCAAAATCCAATAACTCCTGTCTTAACCTGTGAATTTCACTGGAAAAGCCTCCACGCATCTGTTGCATAGCCATTTGGTGACTGGCCTGGTTTTCTGAAGAAATAAGATCGGCAACGGCCTCGGCCTGGCTCAGGTCCATTTTACCGTTTAAAAAGGCACGCATAGTAAACTCTCCCGCTTCGGCAGACCGGCATCCTTTTCTAATCATTAATTGAATGATCTCTTGTTGTATATACGGACTCCCATGGCAGGAGATCTCTATGGTTTCTTCACCGGTATATGATTTCGAACCCCTGAAAACAGAGACTAATACCTCGTCTAAGCTGCGTTCGCCATCTACGAGGTTTCCAAGATGTAAAGTGTGACTGGGCTGTTTCTCAAGAGGTTTATTACTCTTTGCTTTAAAGAGCGGAGCCACGATTTCCATCGCCTTAGGTCCCGAAACCCTTATTATTGCAATAGCCCCGGCTCCCGAAGGAGTTGCCAGCGCCACTATGGTGTCATTCAATTTCATAGCGCAAAGATAGGTTGCCCTGCAGCCCTCTCCAAAAGTGCTTGAAGAAAATTAACAAAACCCATAGATTGTAACATTTTTATTTTTCGGGCGTCTTATTTATATAGGAGTTAATTAACTTCTTAACATTAACACCAAACACCAAACAATGAGAGAAGATAACCAAATGCTTGTTTTAACACATCTTAGTCAGTTGCTGGATCTGGTAACAGGAATTGGCGGCTTCCTTGTTCCGCTTATTCTGTGGTTAACCCAGAAAGACAAAGTCGCGGGGATGGACCACCACGGTAAGATGATCCTTAACTTTCAAATAAGTATGTTTATTTACAGCATTATAGCCGTTCCTCTCATTTTTCTCTTAGGTCTCGGGCTAATAGCCTTGTTCGTAATCGCTGTAATTATGATCGTGCTACCCATCGTGAATGCCCTTAAGGTGAGCAAAGGCGAAATGCCACATTACCCACTGAGCATCAAGATCCTGAAATAATTATAAATAAAAAACCTCTCAAATCTTTATTATTTGAAAGGTTTTTTGATTAATTATCTTACTCAATACTCAATACTCAATACTCAATACTCAATACTGAGTACTCAATACTAGTTATTCAACATCACTGGCATTACCAGCATAATGATCTTTTCACCCGGGTCCAGTCCGTCTACCGGCGTAAGGATTCCGGCACGATTTGGCAGGCTCATCTCCAGTTGCACTTCATCTGAAGTCAGGTTATTCAACATTTCCGTAAGGAAACGTGAATTGAAACCAATCTGCATATCGTCGCCCTGGTAAGAACAGGTTAAACGCTCTTCAGCCTTGTTGCTGTAATCTACATCTTCTGCAGAAATATTTAACTCGGCCCCGGCGATCTTTAGTCTTACCTGGTGCGTGGTTTTATTTGAAAAGATAGAAACCCTGCGCACTGAGCTCAAAAACTGGTTTCTCTCTATGGTTAGTTTATTCGGATTCTCCTTCGGAATTACCGCCTCGTAATTCGGATACTTTCCGTCGATAAGTCTACAAACAAGCTCGGTGTCATCAAAAGTGAACTTCGCGTTAGAATCGTTGTATTCGATTAAAACTTCGCTTTCGCTTCCCGCCAGAATTCCTTTTAGAAGAGTTAACGGTTTTTTCGGCATAATAAATTCAGCCGATTGGTTGGCGGTAACATCTTCGCGGGAATACTTTACCAACTTATGTGCGTCGGTGGCCACAAAGGTGAGCCCTTCAGATGAAAACTGAAAGAAAACTCCGCTCATCACCGGACGAAGATCGTCGTTCCCTGAAGCGAAAATGGTTTTCCCGATAGCCGTGGCAAGGATATCACCTTCTAATCTTGTGCTGCTGGGGTCTTCCAGTTCAACAGGATTTGGAAACTCCTCTCCCTGCGCGTAGGCAAGGGCGTATTTTCCGTGGTTGGAACTAAGTTCTATGGTATTGTTATCTTCAGCTACAAAGGTGAGCGGTTGCTCCGGAAAGGTTTTTAAAGTGTCCAAAAGCAGTTTGGCAGGCACCGCGATCTTTCCTTCAGAATCTGAATCTACCTTTAACTTGGCAGACATCGTAGTCTCCAGGTCTGAGGCAGAGACCGTAAGTTCATCCTGCTTAAGGTCAAATAAAAAATTGTCTAGTATAGGGAGGGTGTTGTTATTGTTAATTACTCCGCCCAGTATTTGAAGCTGTTTCAGCAGGTAACTGCTGGATACAATAAATTTCATCGGCTTTTCTTGATTAATTAGAATCAGTTACAAATATATTTCAATACTTCAAAAATCCCCTGTTTCCCGGTGAATTTTTATTAACATCAAAATAATGTTTAAAGCCTGCAAGGTGCCTTAAAATAAGGCTTTGTAAATTTTATAGTTGTAGAAATTGTTAATATGTTCCCTGTGGAAGAGAATCCCTACGAAAGGCTTTGCGTTATTTTACGTATTTTCTTTTTCTGAAGAAATTAAAGGCAAAACCAAAGATGGCCAACAGGATTAAAGGCATAGCTAAATTGATGAGCTGCCATTTCTCTCTTTCTGTTGAAGCTTTTACCTGGTCCAGAAATGCGATGTTGATCTCCTTGCTTCTAATATCTATGAGGCCGGTGTCATCGAGCATATAATTCACCGCGTTCATCAAAAACTCTTTGTTTCCGTAGGTATTTCCGGTGTATCGCTCAAAGCCGAGTTCCAGGGGCTCTCCCTGTCGTAATTCATTTTTGAGGACATCACCATCAGCGATCACCAGCATCTTGGTTTCCTTACTGCTTCCAAGATCATTTTCTAAAGAAAAAGGCTTGATCCTGTTTTTATAAGCCGAGGTAAATTCGCCTTCCAGTAAAACCGCTAAAGGCTGTTCGCCGTCTCTATAGCTGTTCAGATCCGGCTCTTTGCCCACCATACTTAAACTGATCTCTTTTGGGGTTCCTTCTACTTTAGTCTGTGGGGAACTGCTTAGCAAGATGGTCTTTTTTACCTGATTTTTTAAGGTGTCTATCTGGTTGGCATATTCAAACTTAACTGCTTCGATATTGCTGGTAATAGGATGATCGTTAGGCGAAGCGCTAAACGGACTGTAAAACCAGGGATAGGGATTGAACCTCGTATTATTGCCACTACCCGAAGCCAAAATGATAGGCGCCGAATAAATATCATTGATCAATACCGGGTTGATCCGAACTCCGTAAGAAAAGAACATATCGCCCAGGTTGAGGTCCCGGGGATAGGCGAGGGCAGTCCCGGTTGGGTTCAATAAACTGTCGGTTTCCATCGCCACACTTTCGGTGAGCCAGATAGATTTACCGCCCTGCATAGTATACTGGTCTAAAACGTATTTCTCTTTTTCTGAAAAAGCTTCTGTAGGCTTTGCCTCGATGATGAGATCGTATTCTTTAAGATCGTTCAGGGTTTTCTGTGGATTGACTGCAGTAGAATCTAAAGTAAAAGGTGCCAGTAAATAATAATCCTGCAGGCTACGGATGAAATCTGCGATGAGGGCATCAGGCAGTTCTCCGTTTCCGCGCATCACCGCGATCTTTTTTTTCCGCGGATAAATGAGCTTGCTCAAACCATCGGCGAAAGCGTATTCCAGTTGCTGCACCGAGTTGGTCACCAGCTCTTCATCTGAAGCCCCTAACTGATTTTTTAGCAAAGGAATTTTGATCGATTTATCTCCGTAATTGGCCATTGCCCAGGGGATGATGAGCTCTTCCGAACTTTTTCCGCTTTCCTGCACTGAGATCCTGGCCGGGGTCATCCCCAGCTCGTAGAATTCGGTAGCAATAGCTTCAGCGTCATTTTCCTCCTCGAGGGGATCGGTGAAATTGAATTTAATATTGTGATTATAAGCCGCAAACTCTTCCAGCATTTGTCGCGTTTCATTTCTGAGTCTTCTGAATTGCGACGGGAATTGTCCCTCCAAAAAAACATCAATAATTACCGGCTCTTCTACGTCATTAATGATCTTCAGTGCGGCAGGGGAGAGGGTATATCGATTATCCTGGGTGAGATCCCAGCGGGTAAAGAACGCTGATGCCAGCCAATTCAACACTGCAATGGTCAGAACAAGGATAACAAGCGATTTGTATGTATTGCTGTGCTTCAAGATCAGGATTTTTGCTGCAGGTTTTTAAGTCTGATTTCTGTGAGCTTAAGAAAAAGAAAGATGAAACTTATAAAATAGATCAGGTCCCGGCTATCTATAACGCCCCGGCTTATGCTTTGGTAATGATAACTTATTCCCAGGTATTCCAGTCCGTAATTTCCGCCTGAAATACTTGCCGAGGAAAGTCCCTCAAAAGCGAAATAGCTCAAAAAACACAGGAAAACCGCGATGATAAATGCGACGATCTGATTCTGGGTGAGCGAGGAAGCAAAGATCCCAATCGCGGTATAACAGCCGGCCAGGAAAATAAGTCCTAAATAAGAGCCCAGGGTCGCGCCTACATCAAAATTCCCCACGGGATTCCCTAATTGGTGAATAGTTATAACGTATAAAACACTGGGGATAATCGCAAGGATGACTAAAATGAGTGCGCCAAAATATTTTGCTAAAACAAGCTGGGTAAATCCTATGGGGCGGGTGAGTAAAAGTTCCAGGGTACCCTGCTTTTTCTCCTCAGCGAAACTTTTCATACTGATGGCAGGGATAAGAAAGATAAAGATCCACGGGGCCAGGTTAAAGAAAGCTTTGATATCGGCAAAACCACTATCCAGGATATTATATTCCCCCGGAAATACGAAAAGAAACAAGCCGCAGGCCACCAGAAATATCCCTATCACCAGATACCCGATAGGAGAAGAAAAGAATGATTGTATTTCCTTATTTAAAATGCTTAACATTTATTCAGTTATTCAGTTCTCAGTTCTCAGTTTGCTGTTTATCATTTGTTGATAACTCTCCACTCTCCACGAACCAAAGCCTACCGACTACCGTCTATAGACTATTGACTTTTTCCACACTCCAGGCTTCTGGTTTTTCGTTGAACATGGTTTTGGTTTCAGCCCAGATGCCTTTAAAGAGTTCAGAATTTCGATAATTCTCCAGGGCTGTTTCATCGGTCCAGTGACTATACGTGAAAAACTGGTTTGTATTGTCTTTTCCTCTCAATAATTCCAGGTGCCTGCAACCTTCAAAATTCCGGATCTTCTTTTTATCAGCTTCAAAGTTAGCCAGAAATTCCTCTATTTTTTCGGGATCAAAACCCATTTTTACAATTCGTATCAGCATAGATTATTGAAAGTTTATGGTTACAGTATCCCGTAGATCCAGCCCGAAGAGGGTTGCAGCACTACCCACGGTAGAAGGATTGCTTTTATAGATAGCTAATTCTATATACCCGGCCGAATTGAATAGCGCCAGTTTTTTGCCATCTTCAACCCCGCGTTTCTCCTTTTCCTGTTCAAAATTGATCCAGCCACTATAAGACTCGTGAATATTTTCAAACCCTACCATCCTGGCGCTCAATTTAAATTTACGACCTTTTCCTACCTGCTCAAACAGTTTACGGGGAATATTGGTGATAACGTTTCCGTAGTTGTCAATATAGATCACATGGCCTACTATTTGGTTTTTATCGGTGTTGATTATTGGTTCAAACTCCTTAAGGTATTTGATCTCGCTAATGCTTTTCCCAATTACTTCCAGGGTGCCGCCACGAGCCAGGTGGCTGGCCACCTTTACAAACACATCCAACACAGGGAAATTGGTCTGTAATTTGTCGTGAATGTTGATCTCTACGATCTTTGCGGGTTTGATTTCTGAAGCCAGTAGGGATAAGATTCCGTTGTTGGCGCAAATAAAATAATGATCGTCCAGCAACACAGCCAGATGTTTGTTCTCTGGGGTAAATTCTGAATCGATCCCAATTATATGGATACTCCCCTTGGGAAAACTATTGTAAGCATTCCTGATAATATAAGCAGCCTCGCTAATATGAAACGGTGATACCGAATGAGAAATATCAACAATCCTCACCTGCTGCTCCAGCTCGGTGTAAATCGCCCCTTTAACCGCTCCTGCGAAGTAATCTTTCTCTCCAAAATCGGTAGTTAAAGTAATGATGGCCATAGGTTATTGTTAATATTTTTTTAACTTCTAAGAGCTTATTTTATGTAAGTTTGTATAAAGCGAAGATAAAATTTATTTTGTCTAATCCCCTTTTAAAATCCCGTTAAAAACACGGTATTTATCAAGAATTGAATGCGTGTTTTTAAAGAGTGAACTATTTATAAATATTTTAAAATGTAGTCGATATCCAATCATTTAAAACTCCTGGCATTTGAACGAAATTGTAATTGAACTTTCCGAGATTAATCCAAGGGAATTCTTTGGAAACCATAACGAGAATATTGAACTTTTAAAAAAGTACTTTCCCAAACTCAAGATTGTAGCCCGGGGCAGCAGAATAAAGGTTTTTGGGGATGAAGAGATGCTGGAGGAATTTGATGAGCGTTTTTCTATGTTGATGGATCATTTTGGACGCTACAATAAATTAGATGAAAATGTGATTGAAAGAGTGCTTACCAGCCAAAGCAGAGATGATTATCAAACTTCTGCTGAAAGCGGGGAGGTGCTGGTTCACGGGGTTAGTGGCCGGATGATCAAAGCCCAGACCGCCAACCAACGTAAATTGGTGGAACTCACCAGGAAGAACGATATGGTTTTTGCCATTGGGCCTGCGGGAACCGGGAAAACCTATACCGGGGTTGCCCTGGCAGTAAAAGCGCTTAAGGAAAAACAGGTGAGGCGTATCATCCTTACCAGGCCGGCCGTAGAAGCTGGAGAAAACCTGGGATTCCTTCCCGGTGATCTTAAGGAAAAGCTGGATCCTTACATGCAGCCACTATACGATGCGCTGCGGGATATGATTCCACATGAAAAACTGGAGACCTTTATTGAAAAAGGGATTATCCAGATCGCACCATTAGCTTTTATGCGGGGCCGTACCCTGGATCACGCCTTCGTAATTCTTGATGAAGCTCAGAATACTACCCACGCCCAAATGAAAATGTTCCTCACCCGTATGGGGAAAGATGCGAAATTTATGATTACCGGAGATCCTGGTCAAATCGATTTACCCCGTAGAGTGATCTCAGGCCTCAAGGAAGCGTTGTTAGTACTTAAAGACGTGAAAGGTGTAGGGATGATTTACCTGGACGATAAAGATGTGATAAGGCATAAACTTGTTAAGAAGGTAATTGCCGCTTATAAAGAAATAGAACATACTGAATAACGAAATAAACCTGCAGGCCCTTTTCGGGCCTTTAATTTTTAATATTATTTGATGAAGAACACCATAACCAAAACAAACTTTAATTTTCCCGGACAGAAAGCTGTATATAAGGGAAAGGTGAGAGATGTTTACAGTCTGCAGCATAATAAGCTAATCATTGTGGCTACAGACAGACTTTCGGCTTTTGATGTGGTAATGCCAAAGGGTATCCCTTACAAGGGGCAGATCCTTAACCAGATTGCCACTAAAATGATGAAAGCGACGGAAGATCTTGTGCCTAACTGGCTGGAAGCCACGCCCGACCCCAATGTGGCCATTGGTGAAAATTGTGAGCCCTTTAAAATCGAGATGGTGATTCGTGGGTATATGGCAGGCCATGCCGCCAGGGAATATAAAGCTGGAAAGCGTGAGCTATGTGGGGTTGCTTTACCAGAAGGGATGAAGGAAAATGATAAATTTCCCGAACCCATAATTACTCCTGCTACCAAGGCCGAACAGGGAGACCACGATGAGGATATTTCAAAAGAAGAGATCCTTAAACGTCGAATTGTTTCGGCTGAAGATTATGCGATACTGGAAGATTATACCCGTAAATTGTTTAAGCGCGGTACAGAGATCGCTGCAGAAAGAGGACTCATCCTGGTAGATACCAAATATGAGTTTGGAAAGACTGCCGAAGGAAAGATCGTGCTTATAGATGAGATCCATACCCCCGATTCTTCCCGCTATTTCTATGCTGAAACCTACGAAGAACTTCAGAAAAAAGGCCAGCCTCAGAAACAACTTTCCAAAGAATTTGTACGACAATGGCTTATAGAGCAGGGTTTCCAGGGAAAAGAAGGTCAGCAGCTGCCTGAAATGAGCGATGCTTATATAACGACGGTTTCAGAACGATACATCGAGCTTTATGAAAATATCACAGGGGAGAAATTCGTGAAAAGTGATATCAGCGATATCGAAGCCCGCATTGAGAAAAATGTCCTCGAATATTTGAAATAAATCTTTGCATATATTAAAAAAGGCCTGAAGAATCAGCTTAATTGTGAAATAGCGTTTTTTCAGGCTTTTTTATTTAAGGTAAAAATACAAGTGCCCTGCTCATTTTGCTTCTCTCAATACTTATCCCCTGAACCATAAAATTAACCTGTTAAGGCTAATGGTTTATTAATGGAATTTCATAATAATTTTATAAATTGCCGGTAACATCATTAAACAACTTTAAAAATACACTGTAACATCATCAATATTTTTATTTAAACTATGAGTAATTATCATATTAAGAATTTAGAAGAATACTTTCAGGTTTACCGGAAATCGGTGCGGGAGCCTGCAAATTTCTGGGAAGAAGTCGCCGAAGAACATTTTACATGGCGCAAACGCTGGGATAATGTATTAAGTTGGGATTTCTCCAAGCCGGAAGTAAAATGGTTTGAGAATGCAAAACTCAATATCACCGAAAACTGTATAGATCGCCATCTGTTTTCAAATGGAGATAGAACTGCAATTCTTTGGGAGCCTAATGAACCCTCAGAAGAAGCCAGGCATATAAGCTACAGGGAATTGCATGGAATGGTTAATAAAATGGCGAATGTCTTAAAAGATCATGGAATCAAAAAGGGAGACCGGGTTTGTATCTACCTTCCGATGATTCCTGAACTTGCAGTTGCAATGCTTGCCTGTGCAAGAATTGGCGCTATTCATTCGGTGGTTTTTGCCGGCTTCTCTTCAAAAGCTCTTGCAACCCGTACCAATGATGCCGGTTGTAAAATGATGATTACCGCCGATGGTTCTTATCGCGGTGGCAAAACCATAGACCTTAAAGGCATTGCCGATGAAGCCCTCAAGGATTGTCCCGGGGTGGAGAATGTCCTGGTGGCCAAACGCATAAAGAGTGATATCCATATGGAAGAGGGACGGGATAAATGGTTACAGCCCTTGCTGGATGAAGCTTCAGAGGAATGTGCTTCCGAAATTATGGATGCTGAAGACCCGCTGTTCATCCTTTATACTTCCGGTTCTACCGGAAAGCCAAAAGGAATGATGCATACTACCGGGGGGTATATGGTGTATACCGCCTATACCTTTAAGAATATTTTTCAGTATAAGGAAAATGATGTCTACTGGTGTACCGCCGATATTGGCTGGATCACGGGTCACTCCTATATACTCTATGGCCCCCTGGCCAATGGAGCAACTACCTTGATGTTTGAAGGGGTGCCTTCTTATCCCGATGCCGGGCGCTTCTGGGAGATCGTGGAAAAACACAAAGTGAATCAGTTTTATACCGCTCCCACAGCCATTAGATCCCTGGCTAAAACCAGCTCCGATTTTGTTGAGAAATACGATCTTTCTTCCCTTAAAGTTCTTGGCTCTGTAGGGGAACCCATTAATGAAGAAGCCTGGCACTGGTATAACGACCATATCGGGAAGAAAAAAAGTCCTATTGTAGATACCTGGTGGCAAACCGAAACCGGGGGAATTATGATTTCTCCTATTCCTTACGTTACGCCATCAAAACCTACCTATGCAACCTTACCTTTCCCGGGCGTACAACCTGCTCTGATGGATGAGAAGGGTGAGGAAATTAAAGGCAACCAGGTTGAAGGGAGACTTTGTATTAAATTCCCCTGGCCAGGGATGGCCCGTAGCATATGGGGCAACCACGAACGATACAGGGAAACCTATTTCTCCACCTTTAAGAATATGTATTTTACCGGAGATGGAGCTTTACGGGATGAGGTAGGCTACTATAGAATTACCGGTAGGGTAGATGATGTGATAATAGTCTCTGGCCATAACCTCGGTACGGCTCCTATTGAGGATGCGATCAACGAGCACCCGGCGGTAGCTGAATCGGCAGTGGTTGGCTTCCCCCACGAGATCAAAGGAAATGCGCTTTATGCTTATGTTATTTTGAAGGAAGTGGGAGAAAGTCGGGATCGGGAGAACCTGAGAAAAGAGATCAAACAGTCTATTTCAGAAAAAGTAGGGCCTATCGCTAAACCTGAGGTCATCCAGTTTGTAAGTGCTTTACCAAAGACCCGAAGCGGAAAGATAATGAGAAGGATCCTTAGAAAGATCGCTTCCCGTCAAACCGAAAATCTTGGAGATACTTCTACCTTACTTAATCCTGAGATCGTAGAGGAGATAATAAGCGAAAGAGGTTAATTTGCTTAAAACCAAATTTGGAGAGCTTGTTCAAAGACTTAACTGCTTTTTGAACAAGCTTTTTTTGTGGTTAAAAAACTCTTATTAGCTATTATGCCGCGTAAGGATTTTTGGGGGTTCCAGTGCACAGATATTTTTTATATCTTAACTCCTTGTTAAAAGACGGAACAATAATTGATTGTTTATAGTAGAAACAACTAAAACTTAAAAAAATGAAGAGATATCTCTTATTTAGCTTAATCGTACTTTTTGGCATTAATGCCCATTCCCAAATATATAACCAGAACCTGATCAACGATAGAATGACGATTCCTGTTTATAAGAAAACTCCTGAGGGTTTCACAGGAACTCCGTTTGTTGATGAAGAATTCAGAAAAGGAGCTATCCTGGATGAAGAGGGTAATGCCCAACCTGCTTTCCTGCGCTATAATGCTGTGGAGGGCATTATGGAAATAAAATTAAATAAGCTTCAGGAGGATATCCATGTATTACCTCGTATTGAAAAGATTACTTATACTATAGATGGGTATACCTATTTTATAGATTCAAAAAGAACAGAAGATGGGGAACTATTAAAGGGGTATTTTGTTAATTATTACGACGGCGATAATGTGAAGCTTCTCGGATGGCCAAGACCTGATGTGATTGAAGCCCAGATGGCGAAAACCGGTTACGATAAAGATAAGCCTGCTCACCTTAAAGTTGAAATGGAATACTATCTTGAGATCGGGGATGCCCGGCTCCAGGAGGTAAGATTGAGACCAAGAGATTTCCGAAAGACTTTTGATGAAAAGGATGCGATGAAGAAATACTTGTCAGATAATAAGGTGAAAGATCTCGACGACGCCATAGAGGCCCTAAAATTCTACGATAATCAGGCTTAAAAAAAAGTAAAGAAATATCCTAAAGCTGAACCTGCCCTGGTTCAGCTTTTTTATATGGAGATCTCATAGTCTTTTATGAGCTTCAGTATTGCTCTTTCTGTTTCTGTAAGTGAGCGATAGCCTTTGTTGTTTTCTTTTTTTACCCCTTCAAAATAAGGAACTATCTCCCCGGTTTCATAAGTATTGATAATGCGAGGATGCACATAATAACTCCGGCAAACCGACCTGGTGTTGCCCAAACTCTCGGCACTGGTATCAAAGGCAAGCAGGAGATTCTTTTTGTTTTCTTTTTCATTATCGGTGTAGCCTAAGTCTTTTAGAGTCTCAAAGAAAATTTTTGAAGCGCTCCAGGTTCTAAAATCTTTAGCCGAAAATATATCGCCGCTTATAGTGTGAATATATTCATTGATCATCCCGCTGTCTATACTTTGTTTCTGACCTTTTTCATCATAAAATTTGAATAATTCCCAACCGGGAATCTCTTCACATCTATTAATAAGCTTTATAAGTTTTTTATTCTTTAAGCTCACCGAATGCTTTATGTTCTTTTTCCCAGTAAATTCAAAGATCACTTTATCTTGAGAGGTCTTCACGTGTCTGCTTCTAAAAGTGGATAAACCATAGGTTTTATTCTCTTTAGCGTAATACTGGTTCCCTATCCTGATATGGGTTTCCTCCATTAACCTGATGATAAGCGCCAGTACTTTTCTTTGGTTCATCTCGGGAAGATCAAGATCGTGATCTACCCTCTGCCGTATTTTCGGAAGAATTTCCCCAAAAGCGGCCATCTTAAAGAATTTGGTCTCATTCCTGATTTTTGACCAAAGGGGATGATACATATATTGTTTCCGGTTCTTCTCGTCCCTTCCAATAACCTGCAGATGCGCGTTCCTATTCTTTGAGATCCTTACCTCCTTCCAGCCGGGAGGAATAACCAGTTTTTTAATATGCTCAAGGGTTTTTTTATCTTCTATTTTCGTCCCGTTCTTAAAATAAGAAAACCCACGTCCTTGTTTTTTGCGTTTTATAGAAAGCTGTTCCTCGCCAACATAACGCAGATTTGCAAGGTTGGCTGCCTCATAGGGGTCTTGTAAAATAAGGTTTACTTCTTCAGGAGTAATGGTCATAGCAGCTTTTTTATAAAAATAGCCTGAAATCTCTTTCCCTTGTAATAAAGCTATGTGAAAATTGAATTAAGAAAAATAAAAAAGCCTTTCCCGTTATAAACAGAAAAGGCTTCTTTCATAAGAATAAGACTTCTTATTTAAAATAGCTGAAATTCTCTCCTTCCTCGATTTTAAGAAGGCTTTCATAGATGAGGTTAATTACATTTTCCACATCATTTTTGTGCACCATTTCTACCGTGGTGTGCATATACCGGAGCGGTAAAGAAATAAGAGCTGAGGGCACCCCGCCATTGCTGTAAGCAAAGGCGTCGGTATCGGTGCCGGTAAATCTGGAATTTGCTGCCCGCTGAAAAGGAATTTGCTTCTCTTCGGCGGTTTCAATTAGCAGTTCTCTTAAATTGTTTTGAACTGCCGGAGCGTAAGCAATAACCGGGCCCGCACCAATTTTTGCGAAACCATTGGTTTTCTTTTCGATCATAGGCGTAGTGGTGTCGTGGGTCACATCGGTCACTAGCGCCACATTGGGTTTAATACGCTGGGTGATCATCTCTGCCCCGCGCAATCCAATCTCCTCCTGCACCGAGTTGGTTACATATAATCCAAAAGGTAGTTTCTTCTTGTTCTCCTTTAATAAACGCGCCACCTGTGCAATCATAAAACCACCTATTCGGTTATCCAGGGCGCGGCAAACAAATTTATCTTCATTCAGAATAAAGAAATCATCAGGATAGGTAATTACACAACCTACATGTACTCCCAGGTTTTCGACTTCCTCTTTAGTAGAACACCCCACATCTATACAGATATTATCCATTTTTGGAGCCTGTTCTTTCTCCTTGTCGCGGGTATGAATGGCCGGCCAGCCAAACACTCCTTTAACTATTCCATTTTTAGTATGAATATTCACCCGCTTTGAAGCAGCTATTTGGTGGTCGCTTCCGCCATTTCTCACTACGTATATAAGTCCGTCGTCGGTGATGTAATTCACATACCAGGAGATTTCATCAGCATGACCTTCAATAACTACTTTGAAGGGAGCGTCGGGATTAATAACGCCAACTGCCGTACCGTAGATATCGGTAATAAACTCGTCTACATAAGGTTTAAGGTATTCCATCCACAGCTTCTGGCCCTCAGCTTCGTAACCGGTTGGCGCAGCATTATTTAGGTATTTCTCCAGGAAATCCATGGATTTTTTATTCAGTATTTTTCCTTTGTCCATATTGTTTGAAATTTGGACGAATTTAAGAAGATTTAGGCGGATGACAACCCACGATTCATTAAATTTGGAATGATTTTGGCTTGATGATTTCTGAAATAATTTCTGATGATAAAAAAGCTTTTCATAATAATTTTCTTAATGAGTGGTGGTCTAATAGCCCAGGAGGATACTACTGAGGTTGATACCCTGCAGAAGCGGTATATGATTATATTAGGAGATACTATTCCCCGTGAAGCCATAGACCTTGATGAGGTGGTTATTCTGAAGGACCTGAAATTCGACAATCTTCAGGAAAGAAGACGTTACCTTATATTAAGGAGAAAAACCAGGAAAGTATATCCTTATGCCAAATTGGCTTCTGAGCGACTGGTTTCTTTAAACAGCAGGCTGGATGAAATCGAAACTAAGAGTGATCGGAAACGCTATACCAGGATTGTTCAGGATTATATCGAAGAGGAATTTTCAGCCGAATTGAAAAAACTAACCCACACCGAAGGTCAGATTCTTGTGAAACTTATCCACCGCCAAACTGGCACCACCGCCTTTAATTTGGTAAGAAATCTTAAAAGTGGTTGGCGTGCCTTCTGGTATAACACCACGGCAGGTTTATTTGATATCTCCCTAAAGGAAAAATATGATCCGCATAACAATCATGAAGATTACCTTATAGAAGACATTCTTCAGCGTTCGTTTAATCAGGATGTGCTGGAGCCACAGGCGACGGCTTTGGACTTTAAATATGTCGAACTTACCGATAAATGGAAGAGACCCCGTCAACGGGTACAATAGGTGATAATATGGAATTTTTTTGTCTCGTTTGAAATAATCTTTGTATTTTTCCGACTAAAGTCATTGGTTTCTAGGCGCTTAATTTTTTCCATTAAGATTTCTTTAAAAAACTTTTGAATTACGCTTGCGGGACTGAAAAAGCCCTGTATATTTGCAGCCGCTTACGGGGATAACGAGAGTTGTAAAGTAAGCGGGAGTTCTTTAAAAAC
>NZ_MSJR01000012.1 GCF_002078605.1 Salegentibacter sediminis
AGTTAACATCTCGGTCAATAAGACTTTCTTGTTATCCTTGTACTTTGGGGGGTGCCATTCAAAGAGCCAAATTTTTTCATGGCTTCAAAAGATCTAGCATTCATAACCTTAAATAAAGGAATGACATGAGGGCTGCCAGTACTATTGTGGAACAAAAAACATCAATAGATGTTTAGCGAAAGTATTTTACCATCTTTTGGTCTACCTTCAGGTAGAAAAACAACCGGTTTCTGATCTTTAGAAGCTGATTATATAAAAAAGATGATATTATCCATCTGAGAGATCGATATATTGAACTGCCGTGTTTCTTATATCAAACTTATTGCTTGCATATAAAGAAGATTTCTCCGTCCGTTCCACCTGAAATTCGTAGTTTTTAATAATGTCTTCTATACGTGCTGCACAACTATTCTCATTGTTAACCTCAAAAAAATTTCCATAGACACCATTTTCAATAAGTTCCATGGGTGCATTAATATTTGAAACCAATACAGGGACTTTCGCTATTAAACCTTCAGCAATGGTCAATCCAAATCCTTCATCTAAAGAAGGTTGTATTAATAACTCATAATCCTTTAAATGAGAATAAATATAGCCTCTATCCCTGATACCCAAAAAGTTGACAAAACTTTGCAAGTTATATTCTGTTGTTAAGTTTTTCAAATATTCTTCAGACGGTCCTTCACCAATAAAATCCACATGAATATCCCGAATCTTTTTATCATGAACGAGAATATTGAGTGCCTTAATAAGGATGTGCTGTCCTTTAACTGCATGATGAAGTCTGCTCACTTGAACAATTTTGAATTTCGTAAAGGAAAAATTTTTCTTTTTTTCTAACCTAGAAATATCAATACCATTATATATCATCTCAGAAATAATACTGCTTTTTCTATTGAGATTATTTTTAACAGTTTCAGAAATGGCAACAACTTTTTTGTATTTGTGAAGGTTCCGCAAAGATGTATGATTGCAGTGTAAGGTTAAAATCACATTTCTCCTGTTTAGAAGTACTTCAATGATTGATTGATGATGACAGTGAACCAGGTGAGGCTTAAACAAGAATAACATTGAATTAAGCTTTAAAAAAGCCAGGAAATTTTTACTCTTTTCTTTTCTATTAAAACGCACTATTTTTACTCGCTTATCAACTTCATCCAAGAGATAATTATGGTACTTATCATTTATAACAAACAACATAACTGCATTACTCTTTGTTTGCTCATTTAATAAATCTACCAACATGGTTTCAGTTCCACCAGTAAGCAACGAAAATACGACATGTGCTATTTTCATAAGCATTAAAAATTATAGAAGTAAGTATTCTACATTTATATCTTCAATTCAATAAAAATAGGGATACTATTGTAATCTTTAATAATATTCCAGTTATATAAATTCGACTTTACGATTCATAACAAAATTGCATTTACTCTGAAATAAAATCGGTAGATCCATCATCCACTATATTACATTCCCCTTGCTTATAAGTTTGAGACAGAACCGACTCCAGGCTATCCCCTATTACATTAGAACGATTATATACGGGAATAATAATTGAAACTAAAGGATTTTCCATTATAACATCTTAGGTCCTTCTTATGAAAACAATCTAAAAATAATAGAGTGTAATTTCCGTGATATCCCCTTTTTATCAGTTTGTTCAAATTTCTGATAACGAGGAGAATTAAGCTTTTCTTCTAATCGCCTAAGTTCTAAATAGTCTAAAAATAGTGGTAAAGGGATTTCATTTTTTATAACATATCTTCGTTCTTCATCCCTCAATCTAATATTGCTGCTTAAGCCTGCCATATCATAATACGCTATTGGGATATTTTTATATTTTACTTTGGCATTATTTAAACCTAAGGCAATTAAGTATAATTTCCAATCGGAGACAATTTTTAAACTTTCATCATACAAACCGTATTTCTCAAATATATTCTTTGTCAGAAAAGTTGCCTGATGATTCAGGTTACCCTTTATAAAAGTTTTTAAGCTAACATCTTCACCATTTACCCCTTTATCTACTTGTTCTCCTCTTTCATCTCGATACACCTTAATTAAATTACCATACACCACATCATTGCCTTTTAAATTTGGCGCAATCTTTTTTAAAGTTAAAGTGTCGTACAATATATCTCCACTATTCAAAAAATACAAATACTCTCCTTTAGCTATTTTTATACCTTTGTTCATAGCATTATAGACACCTTTATCCTTTTCACTTACCCAATAATCGATCTTATCTTTATTAGACTCAATATATTCTTTACTCCCATCAGTTGAGCCTCCATCAATTACAATATATTCGAATTCCTGCCAGGTTTGTTCAAAAACACTTTGCATGGTTTTCTTTAAACCTTCCAGGTTGTTGAGGTTTACAGTAATAATACTTATCAACGGAGCTTTAGCCATTTGATTTTAGAATTTAATCCTTAAAAAAGCTCATCTTCGGTAATTTCTAAAATGATTACTTTCCTAATTCATTTTTTTAAACCTGAAATATACTTCCTTCAAAAGGAATTGAACTTCCTCTTTAAATTTAACTTCCAGGTTCCTATTTCTTAATTTGTGAATAAAATATGCAAATTCTACCGTTTTCTTCTGATCCTCAAACTCATAATTCCCATATTCCTTAAGAAAATCTTCTCCAAGATAATGAGCATAGCCTTTTATAAAGTTTTTCTGAATTTTATTCAGTTCAACCAGATCTGAAGTGGCCTTTATTTCTTCGTAATCCTTATCTGAATTCTGATAGGGATCTCCGAACTCTCCTTTGTACTTTTTATTTTGATCTAAATCTAAAACCTCTGAGGAATATTTAATGCCCAACCAATTATAAATCTTTTCAGTTTCTGTTTGTGTGTCCCCTACCAGGTCTTCATACCGCAAAACATATACATTTTTATTAGTCTTATTCGATAAACTAAATGAGTGGATCTTTCCGGGGGCTATTAAAAGATCTCTATTGTAATTAGTACTTAATTGGGATAATGATTTAATGTGCCAGGTTTTCATTATTGAGCTCGCTACGTCTATAGGGTTGCGTTTTAAAAGTATAATTCTACTTTCCGGGAATAATTGCTGAACTTCTTCTAATATTTCCCAGTACCTGGGGGTTTTATCTATTACTAATTTATAACCTTCCTGAAGCGGTCTGTATAGCTCCAGAATAAAATCCTTTTGCTTTTTAGTAAAATCGATTTTTTGGTCATTCACATAATTTCCAAAAGCCTTTCCTGCTAAAATATTATTAAAAGAAGCTGACAATAAAGAAGGTTTTATTTGATTAGCGAAATTTAAAAGCAGCCAGGATTCACTGCAGGTGTTTACCTCAGTATTGTTTGAAAGCAGATTTTGTAAAAATGTTGAACCGCTTCGAGGTTGGGAAATTATGAATACGAGATTTTGCTCTTCCAATCTTAATCAATTATTTTCTTAAATAGTTTAAAACTTTTTCCCTTAACCTTTTTAAGGTATTTATAAGCTATATTTTTTTTCTTTGTCTTATTCAGGAATAAATGATCGGCAAGAAATTTATCGGCTTTTCTATTGACTGCAATTCGTTTAGGATGCTTTAATGGAAACCCCATTTCTTCAATATTTAAATTTGCACGCCAATGAGAACTATCTTTTGTATGTGCACTGTCTTCTCTGTGCCCAAGATTAGAAACTAGGTTTTTATTCGGAACAATACATAATCCTTTTTTTATAAAGACTAAAAACCTCCACTGATAATCCCAGGTATCTATTTGATTATTTTTACAAGAATTGAAGCATTTTAATTGAAAAACTTTTTCTTCTTCAGAATTTGTGATTTCCGGAAGTCTTTTATCTAGTTTTTGCCAGTTCTCTTTATTTTTAAATATGTCAAACTTGTAGTCAGCCCAACGATCACTCCAGGTGGCCCACCCCCAAATACCGGGAATATTAGAAAAATAATAATCGGCATCACCTCTTTTATTACCTTTTTGCCAATTTGAACCACCAATATGATAGACCTTTTTATTATCCCTGTATTTAATCAGAAGTTCCTCACAAAAAGGAAAGAAAGAATTTCCCGGCAAACAATCATCTTCCAGAATTATTCCTTCCTCTACATTTTCAAAAAACCAGGAAATAGCCTGAGAAACAGCCAGACCACAACCTAAGTTTTTTTCCCGAAACAAATAACTCACCTCACATTCCCAGTCGATATTCTGCTTAATATAATTCCTAACGTCATAACACTTTCTTTCATCTTCTATCGCATCTGCTCTAGGCCCATCAGCAGCAACAAATAAAACTTTTGGTCTTGCATTTTTAATTTTTGCGAAAGATTTTTCGACAAGATCCAACCGATTAAAAACCAGATATAAAATTGGGGTTTTCATATTATTTTCTAACATACAAGGCTTTTTCAGTTTTCAGAACTAAGAATAAGCTATTAAATGATTTTGCAAATAGCTGATAGTTTTTTTTATAAAGGAAATTGTATAGTTCGGAATTGAGAACTTCTGTAATTGTAGAATTAGTTTTTTCAACTACAATAACTTTTGGTTTATATCTCTCCCAATTATTTGATTTCAAAACTTTCATTTCAAAACTTTCCACATCAATAGTAAGAAAATCAATTTGAGAGCCATCCTTAAGAAAAGTATCTAAAATATTTTCTAATCTAGTTGTATTTATTTCTTCTTCACTAATTATCTTAAAGCTTTTATAACCATTCTTTTTCTTAGCCAGTTCAGATGAAAAAGTATTTAAAGCTGGCTCATTGAAAATATAATATTTTAATAATTCGTCATTATCTGAAATTGCAGCTTCTATATTGATATCCTCTGGCCTTACTACTTTAAATTTCTTCATACTACCTGGCATCGCATCAATATTAATACCTCGCCACCCTCTTTTATAAAATAGAAAAGTATTTGAAAAACGTTTAGGGTGATGTGCACCTACATCTACATAAAAACCATTTTTCTGCCCTTCAAAAAGTCGTTTTAAAATTAAGTCTTCACCTTCCTGAGAGTAGGAAAGCGTGGAATAATCTTCCTGAAAAGATTTCAGGGGATCCTGATAAAGATTAATAATTTTTTGTGGAGTTAATTTTAAAATTAACTCCTTTAATTTATTAAATCCCATTCTCCCTTAATTAGCAGTTTTGATTTCCCATTAAAGCCAAGATTACCAGTTTTATAAAAATCCCCTTTAACCACATTAAATTTTCCCAAAGGGACTTTAGGCCAATCTGATTCTACTTTATCACATTCAATTCGCCCCTTCACAATATATTCCCCTTCATTATAAGGTAAATCTGCAATTTTACATTTAATTATACAGCGGCCGTCTTCCTCCACTTGCATCATTTCATTCTGATAAGAACTATAAAGTACTGATATTAATTCATCATCCGGGCTATGGATTGAAAAACCAAGGTCAACATTTAAATTCTTATTAGGGTTTATTATATCAAGAGTAAAAACAAAAATAACAGTATCCCCACTTAATACATTTTCAATTGTTTGTCCATTAGTATGTATAATTTCAAAACTTTTAAATTTTGCAAGCCCTGTACCACTTCGGTTTTCTACAGTACTCAAATCCTTTGGTATTATCCTTTTTTCATTGGATAAATAGAAATTAATTGCCTTTTCCACTCCTCCTTCATACACAGATAATCCATTTTCCAGCACGATTCCTCTGTCACAGAGACTTTTTACACTCGCCATATTATGACTCACAAACAACACTGTTCGGCCTTCCCCTTTCGAAAGCGAGTTCATCTTGCCAATGGCTTTTTTCTGGAATTCGGCATCGCCTACGGCCAAGACCTCATCTATTACCAGGATCTCGGGTTCCAGATGCGCGGCCACGGCAAAACCTAACCTTACCGTCATCCCGCTGCTATATCGCTTAACAGGAGTATCTATATACATTTCACAACCCGAGAACGCGATGATCTCGTCGAGTTTAGCTTTAATTTCTGCCCGGGTCATTCCCAGTACCGCCCCGTTCATAAAGATGTTCTCGCGCCCGGTGAGTTCAGGATGAAAACCGGTGCCTATTTCCAGCAGGCTGGCAATACGTCCTTTAGTTTTAATACTTCCGGTAGTAGGAGAGGTGACTCTGGAAAGCAATTTTAGTAGCGTAGATTTCCCTGCGCCATTTTTGCCTATAATCCCTAAAACTTCTCCCTGCTTCACTTCAAAATTAATATCCCGCAAGGCCCAGATATAATCTTCGGTGGCTTTGGCGCTTCTGTCGTTTACACCCCCTACTTTTAAAAAAGGATCTTCTTTCCCTCGAATGCTATACCACCAACGCTTCAGGTCGTCTCCCAGGGTTCCCGTCCCTACATTTCCCAGGCGGTATTGTTTGGAGATATTTTCGGCTTTAAGTATTACGCTCATTAATTATTTTCTTAATCAATAAATTGAAGGAAACCTAATGCCCGAAAAGTACATAATTAAATCCTAAAACAGAAAGGATCTAACAAACTCAACAAAGGATTTAAGCTATTTTTCTACCCGGAAATTTATATTTAATTACTTTTATCTCTTATGAAAAAAATTAAAAACTATTTAACTGCAAAATTTCTTAACACATATACCAAATTACCTAATAAAGCAAAGCGTTTTATTTGTTTCAATTTAAGATGGGCCTACAAGCCTGGCTCAGTTCTAAAAAAATTACGCTTTCGAGGTAAATTCAGAGTACGGCTGCCTAACAATAATCATTTTTATATGATTAATTATGGTAGCATGATAGAAAATGAAACCTTTTGGGAGGGAGCTTTTAAAACTTTTGAAAATGACGTTGGCTGGCTTTGGATTGAATTATGTAGGTGCTCTGATGTAATTTTTGATATAGGTGCTAATACTGGGATTTACAGTCTTGTGGCAAAAAGCATCAATCCTGCAAGCTCTGTTTATGCCTTTGAGCCTTCTATTCACACTTTTAAAAGGTTAGAATTAAACAATAAAATTAATAGCTTTGATATTCATTGCGAGGAAAAGGCTGTTTCTAATTATACAGGCAATCAGCTTTTCTATGACCTACCGTATCCTAATGATAATGCCTCACTTTCTCCTGATAAAATGAAGAACTGGAGCGGCTATAAAGGTTCGATGATGGAATATGAAGTGGAAACTGTCCAGCTTTCCTCTTATATAAAGAATCAGAACATCCCTGGAATAGACCTTATTAAATTTGATATTGAAATGCATGAGCCAGAGGCTATAAAGGGATTAGAAAACTATCTTTTAAAATACAAACCTATAATGTTTATAGAGGTATTAAGTGTGGGTGTAGCAAATCGTCTAAATGAGTTATTCAACTTAAATGATTATAAGCTTTTTCACTTGCAAAAAGGAAACAAAATTGAGAAACTTTCAGAATTTAAAATGTGTAGAGAATATCTAAATAATTGGGAATGGAATTTTCTATTATTCCACAAAGATCTGGAGGAAAAAGTAAAAAGGTGTACTTCTATATATGAAAAAATCTAAATAAAAATCGGTTTAAACCGTATCAATAAAATTCTTTTCGGTTCTATTAAAAACAACAAGGCCAATTAAAAACAGACTAATAGAAAAGGCAAGGGTATAGAAAAAGCCGCTCCAGCTAAAAACACCGGTATCCAGGAGCATATATCTAAAGCCCTCAATGATTTGTGCCAGGGGATTATATTTCACTAACCAGGCCAACTCCGGGATCTTTCCAGAGACTTCGCTCAAGGGATAAGGTACCGCCGAGATATACATTAACAAAGATGTCGCAAAACCCACTAAAACCGTAAGATCACGATATTTAGTGGTGAAAGAAGAGATCGTCATCCCTGCCCCCAGACCTAAAAGAGCCATCATGAGAACATAAATTGGAAAAAGAAACAGGTTAGTATTGGGCTGTAGCTCATACCCCTGAAAAAGAAAATAAAAATAAAAGATCACCAAAATACTTAATTGAATGCCAAATTTAAACAAGCCAGAAATTACCGTCTTTAAGGGCATGATTACCCGCGGGAAATATACCTTCCCAAAGATACCGGCATAAGACCTGAAGGTACTGGAAGTTTGCGTAAGGCTCTGGTTAAAATAATTCCAGGCCGTTATCCCGGCCAGGTTAAAGAGAAAAGGCGGCACATTGCCTGTGGGAATGTTAGCTATATTGTTAAAAACCAGGGTAAAGATCACCGAGGTAAACAAAGGTTGGATGAAAAACCACAATGGCCCCAGGATGGTTTGCTTATAAACCGTAACTATATCCCGTTTAACGAATAGGATGAGCAAATCCCGGTAGTCCCAAATCTCTTTAAAATTCAGGTCTATTACCTTGCGCTTGGGGCTTATCTCATAAAGCCAGTCGTTCTCCGGTTGTTTCAAAGCTTAGATCAATTGGTGGGTGAAATTAAGAAAATTTTTAGTGAAATTGCTTTTAACTAGCAGTATTCCTTAATCTAATTAACTATAAAAATTGTTTTCAGAAAAAATATATCTTTGAGTAAACTTAACCAACTACTTGAAGAAACTATCCATCCTCATCCCGGCTTATAATTAGGTATATTTAGCCACTATTTTGGAAATTCATAAAGCAACCAATTGGTTATAGAGAAATATGAATATGATTATGAGCTCAGAATTGATATCAATAAAAATTATTTGATTTGCTGATAATCGCTATCCCAAAAAGTGCCAGTACCTCCTTAATGGTAACCATAGGAGAGCTTCATAAGCTTGAGGCAGTACAGGATTTTTCATTCCGGGAGAACTCCCCCCCGAAATCAAGTAACAAAATTCACCTGGTCCATTCGGATATTAGGGAGTTAAGTCAGAATGAGATCGATAAATTTTCCCGGAAGGACACCTTCTACAAACAACATATCTTTCCTTCTGCAAACAATCTCAAATTACTTAAGAACCTACCCAAGGTAGTTCTTTTAAGAAATCCTAAAGAAATAATAATGGCCTACCAAAGAGGCGCCAAAAGAAATTACAACAGTCTTCCCCCTGGATATGATACCAAACTAAAAAAAGAAGATCTTATTATTAAGGCCAAAAGAGATGGGTTTTATAATGATTTGGTATATTTTTACGATAACTGGAACCACCAAACTAATAATAGAAATACCCTAATTATTTATTATAATGATTTTTTGAAAAACCCTAAAAAGGTGATTAACGAAATTGAAAAGTTTTACAACCTCCCTATAACAAAAAAGAACTTTAAGCCAGCAAAAGCCAGATATTCGAAAATCGGCATTAAAGATCGTCTGAATATCTTTCAAACGAAAACATTGATTTTCACTAATCAATGTTTGATTAAGATAGGTGCTAAGGATTTTTTAAAACGGATACTAAAAAGTTTAAAGTAAAAAGCATTTGTTCAAAATAGTTTTACACCCCGACCTATAAAGAAAAAAGAGAGATGTATTTTCCGATAATTGAAAAGTCTAAAAAACGGATAAAACCCTTGAGAATAGAAATTCAATAATGAGAAGATGATATAAAAATAGATATATTTGATCTAAACTAACCGCCTCTTGAAAAAACTATCCATCCTCATCCCGGCTTATAATGAAGAGAAAACCATAATTCCCATTTTAGAGGAATTAAAAATCTTAGCCCTGGATTTTTCCCTGGAGAGGGAGATCCTGATTATAGATGATCATTCTACCGACAAGACAGGAGAATTAATAACCGAATTCATTACTAAAAACCCCGAAATTGATATTAATTATTTTAAGCAGGAGACCAACCTGGGGAAAGGGGCGGCAATACACAAAGGGATTGACATGGCATCAGGAGATTTTATAATCATCCAGGATGCCGACCTGGAATATGACCCTGATGAATACAATCATCTCCTAAGGCCGGTACTTGAAGGAAAAGCGGATGTGGTTTATGGTTCCCGGTTTATGGGAGGCAACCCGCACCGCATTCTTTTCTTCTGGCACTCTATAGGCAATAAATTTCTCACTTTTCTAAGCAATGCCTTTACCAATCTCAATTTAACCGATATGGAAACCTGCTATAAGCTTTTCAGAGCTGATATTCTGAAATCTTTGACCTTAAAGGAAAAACGTTTTGGGTTTGAACCCGAGGTGACTGCAAAAATCAGTAGAATTCCCGGTATAAGAATTTACGAGGTGGGCATCTCTTATTACGGGCGTACTTATGCAGAAGGCAAAAAAATAAACTGGAAAGACGGGTTACGGGCTTTATGGTGTGTTTTTAAGTACAATATTATTGCCCGCTAAGATGAAAACCAAGCCTCTTATCTCATTAAAAATTTTACTTGGAATTCTGGTATCGGGCATACTCGTTTATAATTTTTATGTAGCTAATAATCTCAAATATGAAACAGGAGGAGATGCTGTCAGCTTTATAGGACTCGGACTTAGCCTGGCTGAATTTCAGAAATACGGCCACATAAAAGTTTCCGAGGGCAGCTTAATGGAGGCATTCAAAAACAAACAAATCTCCTGGGAGGAGATAAGCTTTGTAGGCAAAAGTACCTGGAGACCTCCGGTATGGCCCTTTTTGATTGCCGGGATATTTCTTATCTTCGGCTATAATCTCACCTATCTTCTTATTTTTAAATTCCTGCTTCACTTACTGGGAATTTTTATCTTCTATAAAACGCTAAAACTTTTAAAAATAAAAGAGGTACTTATCCTTGCCGGTTGCTTTCTCTATGCAATTCATCCGGCCTGGCAACTTTATTCCAGGGTATTCCTTTCAGAACCTATAACCTTCTTTTTTATGAGCTTATGGGTCTATTTGCTTGTAAGGTACTTCCAACATAAAAAAGGTTTTATCATGCAATCTTTGGTAGCGGGAATTATGATTCTCGCCCACCCCTATTATATTTTTTTACCTTTTTCGATATGGTTAATTCTTTTTATCAAAAAACAAATACCCTTTAAAAGCTTATTCCTAAGTTCACTCATATGCACAGCTATTGTTTTTAGCTGGGTAATCAGGAATTCCATAGTTCTGGATACGAGCGAGCTTATCTTAACCACCTCCTCCGGGGCAGTAATGGCTAAGGGCTGGAATGAAGATGTTCCCAGATTGCATACTAATACAAAAGGTGACCTGGCAGATGAAACTTTAGTTCTAAAGGATTATGAATACAAGCCTGAGAAATCAAACAATGAGGTGGAAAGAATGGAGCTTTATAAAAATGCCAGCTTGCACTTTATCAAAACCAATCCCGATCTTGTATTGCCAATTATTTGGAAGAAATTAAAAAGCGCCTTCAATCCATTTCCTGAAACTCCCAGACCGGGAGTTTTGGAAACAGGACGGATAATTTTTCAGGTTCTTGCACTTTTTTCGCTTTTATATTTATTAATCTTTTCCAGGAATAAGTTGTTGCGATCATTAGTAATAGGTCTTGTTCTATCTACCATTGGGATTACTATCATCACCTATTCCGGCTTCCGTTTTCGTATGCCCCAGGTGGGGTTGGAACTTTTGCTTCTTATAGGAATGCTGGGAGAAGTTCTTCCTACATTGAGAAAAAAAATACCTAAGGGGTGAGCAACTCTCAAAAGGAAAGTTCTTTTAAAGTTCTAAAAAAACTTCTACGTAATACTAAGCACTTCGACTATTCGTCTGCTACCGCAGCCGGCTCAGTGTGACAAGTGGATTTAATAATATGCTATCAACAAACCAGGTGTGTCAGGCTGAGCCCGACCAGAGGGAGGAAAAGCTTGTCCTGAGCGCGAAGCAGTCGAAGGGTCGAAGCAATGTCAGGCTGAGCCCGACCAGGGGGAGGAAAGTCGAAGCCCCCTTTGAAATTCAAAAGACATTCGCAACTTATTACTAAGCACTTCCCTTCGACTCCGCAAAAGCTACGCTCAGGACAGGCTATTTCGGCTACCGCCGGGCTCAGTGTGACAGCGCGTTTTAATAATAAGCCATCAGCAAACCAAAAATGTCAGGCTGAGCCCATATTTCTGGCCGGTAGGACAGAAGTATGGAAAGTCGAAGCCCATTTAAAGTTAAAATATTAGTTCTAACTTATTACCCCGTAACCTATTCCTCTAAATCCTTATCTGGTTTCCCGTACCGCCCGTAACTTCTTGAAAATTTTATCAGGTCATTCCAGTTTTCATTAATTAAAGCCTGTTTTTTTCTCCGGCTCCAACCTTTGATTTGTTTTTCCACCATTATAGCATACTGGGGATCGGTAAACTGTTCACTCCACTTTAATATTACCGGGCGCCGTGAAAAAGTATACGCATTCTCATCATACCCTGAATTATGTTCCCATAATCTTCTATTCAGGTTATTTGTGATACCTGTATAGTAAGAATTGTCCTTGCATTCAACTATGTAGACGTAATACAATTTCATATTACAATTTAAATAATTAATTTATAGCTGAACTAAGAGGGAAATATTTTGAGGGTTCTAAAGACATTATCTCAGTACTACCAAGCACTTCGACTTTTCGTCTGCTATCGCAGCCGGCTCAGTGTGACAACCCATTTTAATTTGAATGCTAGTTTAAAAATTACACTGTCAGGCTGAGCCCGACCAGGGGGAGGAAAAGCTTGTCCTGAGCGCGAAGCAGTCGAAGGGTCGAAGCAATGTCAGGCTGAGCCCGACCAGGGGGAGGAAAGTCGAAGCCCCCTTTGAAATTCAAAAGACATTCGCAACTTACTACTAAGCACTTCCCTTCGACTCCGCAAAAGCTTCGCTCAGGACAGGCTCTTCGTCTGCTACCGCAGCCGGCTCAGTGTGACAATGTGTTTTAACAAGTGTTAGCTTAAAACCGATAGTGTCAGGCTGAGCCCATGTTTCTGGCCATTAGGACAGAAATATGGAAAAGCTTGTCCTGAGCGCGAAGCAGTCGAAGGGTCGAAGCCCCAAGAAGAAAACATCAAAAGAGAAATCATTCTCTCACCAATTTTTTCTCCAATCAATATTTTCTTTAATAATCTTAGCCGGATTACCAACAATAATATTGTGGCTGCTGTTTATAGATGAATGCACCACGCTACCAAGACCTATTAAATTTAAACTTTCAATTTTTACACCTGGTGCAAAGCTTACATTGGATCCGATATAAACATTATCCTTTATTGAAATAGACAAATCCTTACTACGGTCTTTCGTATGAATGGAACCATGAGTCCAAAATTGACTGGCTTTTCCCGCAATCCAGGAATTATTTCCAATCCTGATATTATCAGAAACATCAAAAAAATGCTCATTAATAATTCTTGAATTTTCTCCAATGGTGAAATCAGCTCTCCCCATGATTGTATTACCACTATTAATTTTGGTACCAGCACCTACGGACAAGTTTTTACAAGAAATAAACGTATTGTTTCTAATTATAGAGTTATCTAAAATTTCGACCGTATCACATAATATAAAACTTTTCCCGATACTCACATTTTTGCCAATCTGATAACCGAGTAAAGTTTTATACAGTGAAATGCGAAGCCAATTAAAAGGAATGTATTTGATGATTTTAGCCAGATGAGCCCTTTTCATTTAATTTTGATTTAGATAAAAATATAATTAGGAAAGTTGAAAGTACTTATTTTAATTTATTTATCATTTTTAAAGTTAGAATTCCTTATTTTCTTAGGCGGCGAAATCTTTTCCCTATATTTGAAACCAAGCTAACTACCAACTGCACTGAAACCCAAAAAGAAAATATTCATCCTACTTCCCGACGGAGTCGGTCTCAGAAACTTTGCTTTTACTTCTTTTGTAGAAATCGGGAAAAAAATGGGATGGGAGGTGATCTTCTGGAACCACACCCCTTTTGACCTTGAGGCAATGGGTTATAAAGAGATCAAACTCAAGGGCAAGGCCCGGGCTCAAACCGATCTGCTGAAAAGAGCAAAGATTGAAGCCGAACTCGACCATTTCACCAATAAGTTCAAGGATCCTGTTTATCAAAACTATAAATTTCCGGGCTCAGCAAAAGCTTTTAAAGGAAAAATAAAGGATGGGATAGTCAGTGCCCTGGTGAGTAGTCATAAGGGAGAGAAAGCTCTGCAGAGGCTCAGGAATAAAATGAAAACTTCTGAAAGAAAAGGAGACTACTATAAAAATTGCAGAAGCCTTCTGGAACAAGAAAAGCCCGACCTGGTTTTCTGTACCAACCAACGGCCGGTGAATGCCATTTCGCCTTTAACCGCTGCGCAAGACCTTGGAATTCCCACGGCTACTTTTATCTTTTCCTGGGATAATCTCCCCAAAGCCACCATGGTGGTGGAAAGCGATCATTATTTTGTTTGGAGTGAGTATATGAAGGATGAGTTACGTAAATACTATCCCTTTATTGCCGAATCACAGATACAAGTTACAGGCAGTCCACAGTTCGAGCCGCATTATGATTTGAGCCTGAGACAAAGCAGGAAAGAGTTTTTCGGGAAGTACGGACTTGATCTCTCGAAAAAATATATCTGTTTCAGTGGGGATGATATTACCACCTCTCCTGATGACCCTGAATATCTCAACGATATAGCCGAAGCAACCAGGAAATTAAACTCCAAAGGAAATAAACTGGGAATCATCTTCCGGCGCTGCCCTGTGGATTTTTCCGATAGATTTGATAAGGTGTTGGAAACAAATAAAGATCTCATCGTTTCACTGGCGCCCCTTTGGAAGAAATCCGGCGATAACTGGAATACTGTTTTACCTACAAAGGAAGATCTGGAATTACAGGTGAATACGATCCTGCATTCAGAAGCTGTTGTTAATGTTGGTTCTTCTATGGTCTTTGATTTTGCGATTTTTGGTAAGCCCTGTATATATCTTAACTATGAAGCAGAGAAAAAAATCAACCCGGGCTGGTCTCCCGGAAAAGTTTATAATTTTGTGCATTTTAGATCCATGCCTACCGGAGATGAAGTTTTTTGGCTGAATTCAAAAAATGAAATCTCCACTAAATTGGTAGAGGCTTTAACGAATCCAAACGAAAAAGCTCAAAAAGCCCTTGAATGGTTTAAAAAAATAAACAAGGCTCCGGCGGATAATGCCTCGGGAAGGTTATGGAAATTTATAAATAAAATTAATTAGAAAGATCTGGCAAGGTTATTCATTTATATAGGTAAAATACTTTTGCTTACCTACCTGATTGCAACTTTCATTCAGGTCATATCTGATTATGGACTGAAAAATTCAGCATATCAAAATATTAGTCATTGGAAACCAATTGTGCAAGGCAATTTAAACAGTGAAGTCCTTATTATGGGTTCCTCGAGAGGGGCAGTATCTTATAACCCTCAGGTTATTCAAAGAATTCTGAACAAAAAAACTCAAAACATCAGTTTTGATGCAGGCGCATTTAATTTACAAAAAATAAAATTGGATACCTATTTACGAACCAATAAGCCTCCGGAAATTTTTATTCAAAATGTAGATCTGGCACATTTCTCCACCTCCGATAAAATCCCCGATAAAGCGCAATTTATACCTTACAATAGAAGTGAATTTTTAATTACACAATTACAAGAAATTGATCCTGAGTTTAAAAGATGGAATTTCTTACCACTTCTCAACTACAATGGGAATTTCAAATATCTAATTTTAAGTCTAAAAAGTTTGATGGTGGAAAATAATGCTTCATCCCAGGATGCTTTTCTTGGAGTTGAAAAAAAATTTAATATAGACTCGAATAACCTGCAGCGGCTTGAGAAATTATCAAATTCAGAATTAGCTTTGAAAAACTATCAACCCGGATTTAATTCTTTATCCGAAACCCTTAAAAAATTGCCCAAATCAACAAAGATTTATCTGGTATGGGCTCCAGAACATCATTATCGTCTGGAAAGAGCAGCTGAGGTTCGGAATGCAATGATTAAAAAGATTCAAGATCTCAGCCTTACATTTCCAAATGTTTATTTTCTGAATTACAGTGATCACCCTATCGCCTGTACTAGTACTAATTTCTATGACACCTTCCATCTCAATTATGAAGGAGCAAGTAGATTCTCTGAAATTCTAGCAAATAATATCAAACAGAATTTGAAATAATGTTATTTAACTCAATCCCCTATCTAATATTTTTACCAGTAGTTTTTATACTGTATTGGAAGGTATTCAATGGTTCCGGTAGATTTCAAAATTACCTGCTGTTGGCGGCAAGTTATTTTTTCTATGCCTGGTGGGATTACAGATTTCTTGGATTAATCATATTTAGCAGCGCATTAGATTACATTTTAAGTTTAAAAATATCTCAAAGCAAAAGAAAGCAGACTCGCAAAATCTGGTTAGGAATAAGTTTATTTTCAAATCTAGGTTTGCTCGCTTATTTCAAATATTTCAATTTTTTCCTGGAGAGTTGGTCTGAAGCCTGGTCACAACTTGGTTTTGAAATGAACTACTCAAGCTGGAGTATTATTCTCCCGGTTGGGATTTCATTCTACACTTTTCAAACTCTAAGTTATACTATCGAAGTTTTTAAGGAAAGAATGGAACCTACCAAAGATTTTCTCAAATTCAGTCTGTATGTTGCCTTTTTTCCGCAATTAATAGCCGGACCAATAGAAAGGGCTCAAAACCTACTTCCTCAACTAAACCTTAAAAGGAATTTTAATTTTCAGCAAGCCAGGGAGGGTTTACATTTGATTATATGGGGCCTTTTTAAGAAGGTAGTGATTGCAGACACCTGTGCGATTTATGTAAATGAAATATTCGATAATCACGAAAACATGAATTCTCTTAGCCTAATTTTAGGAGCCGTGTATTTCGCATTTCAAATCTATGGGGATTTCTCAGGATACAGTGATATGGCTATTGGGACAGCGCGTTTATTTGGAATAAATTTAATGCAGAATTTCAATTACCCCTATTTTTCACGGAACCTGGGAGAATTCTGGAGGAGGTGGCATATTTCTCTTTCAACCTGGTTTAGGGACTACTTATACATTCCTATTGGAGGCTCAAGAACAAATCGAATTCATACCATAAGAAATATTTTTGTAATATTCCTGGTTAGTGGTTTATGGCATGGTGCTAATTGGACGTTTATAGTTTGGGGCGGAATCCATGCATTATTTTTTATACCCGTTTTGTTGGTGGGGAGAAACAGGAAATATCTGGACACTGCGGGTAAAAATCACTACTTACCAGGTATTAAAGAGACTGTTCAAATGCTCTATACTTTCGGAATAGTAACTATAGGGTGGATTTTTTTTCGCGCCGACTCATTTTCCACAGCAATTGATTACCTTAAGGGAATCATCGAATTAAATAATTTTGATTTACAGTATTTAGCCATTGAAAGATATAATGTGGATATAATTGCATTAATCTTTTTTTTCATTGCTTTTGAATGGCATCACCGAAAAACAGAACATCCCTTTAAAGGTGATTTCAAAAAGTTGAAGCTTATTCTGATTCTACTTTTAATATTAACTCTGGGAGTCTTTTCAGATTATCAGGAATTTATCTATTTTCAATTTTAATGAGGAAATTTTTAAAATATGCTCTGGGCTTATTTTTGGTAGCCGCCATTTTAATGGTCAGCCTGGATTATTTTTATTCCTATGCTTTTCGGAATTCAGAACCTCGTTTAAAAGTTCAAAAGATACTTCAACTAAAAGATCAACACTTCGATATAGCATTCTTTGGGTCTTCCCGAACAAAAGCACATATTGATTGTAATCTAATAGAAGAACTTACAGGTAAATCCTGTATTAATTTAGGGGTGTCAGGAGCTACAATTACAGATATGAATTTCATAATGAAGGCCGTAGTTTCAAACAATATTACATTTAATAAAGCCTTTATGCAAATTGATTATAATTACAATCTCATTGGCTTAACAAAACTTGTTAAGGCTGGAATTGTGCCTTTTCTGACCGATTCAAAAATTAAGAATGTTTTTCCTGAGCGAGAAAAAGGTAATCCCTATTATTGGCTTCCCTTTTATCGTTATTTTGTTTACAACAGAAATTATGGAATTAGAAATCTATTCGCCTCCATAATTCAGAAAAAAAGCAATATTGAGATCAACCTCAGCATAACTCCTAATGAAGGCCAGGGACTTTATGTAGATGGTAGTTTCCCTGGCTCTCTAATTGATAAAAATGAGGACCTCAATGAAATGATTGATTTCACCAATAACATTGGAAAACCTTTGGTTTTATTTACTGCCCCCTACTGTAAAAAAGTTGAAAATCGCTACATTATAGATTCCATTCAAAAACGCTTACCTGAGTTAAAGAATTATATTTCAGTTTTTGATAAGCAACAAAAATATTTTTTCAACTGTGGACACCTCAACAAAACTGGCGCAAGGGAATTCACTAGAATACTAACAGGAGACAATCTAATGGAATAACATGCACCTTGCCTTCCTCACCCCAGAATACCCTCACCCCCACTCCAGCCCTTCCGGCGGACTGGGCACCAGCATTAAAAACCTGGCAGAGCAACTGATAAAAAAAGAGCTTAGCATCACGGTTTTTGTTTACGGGCAGGAAAAAGATGAAGTCTTTGAAGAAGAAGGCATTCAATTTCATTTTATCAAACAATTAAACTATGACTTCTTTGGCTGGTACCGCTACCGGAAATACCTGGAATTCTATTTAAACAAGGTAATCCTGGAAGAGCAGATAGATGCCCTGGAAGCCCCCGATTGGACCGGGATAACGGCTTTTATGAAGCTTAAGTGTCTGCTGGTGATAAGAATGCATGGAAGCGATTCCTATTTCTGCAGGCTAGAAGGAAGGCCACAGAAGAAAAAGAACTTCTGGTTTGAGAAGCTGGCTTTGAAGAATGCAGATCACCTGCTTTCCGTGAGCAAATTTACCGCCGATAAAACCCGGGAGATCTTTGGTTTGAAAAAGGAGATTAGGGTAATTCCTAATTCGGTGGACGTGGAAGTTTTCAAGCCAACCCAAGAAGCGCTAATACCAGATACTATCCTATATTTTGGGAGTATCATCAGAAAAAAAGGAGTCCTGGAACTGGCCCATATCTTTAACCTGATTCACAAGCAAAACCCCAATGCCCGCTTGATCATGGTCGGGCGGGATATAAAAGATATCCAGACCGAACAATCCACCCGAAGCCTGTTTGAGGAAATCTTAACTGAGGAAGCCAAAGAAAATTTACTTTGGACGGGCAGTCTGCCTTATGAAGAGGTAAGGTCCAGAATATCCCGGGCTGCGGTGATCGTGCTCCCCAGTTTCGCCGAGGCCCTACCCATGACCTGGCTGGAGGCTATGGCCATGGAAAAAGCGCTGGTTACCTCAGATATAGGTTGGGCAAAGGAGGTGATGCGCGACGGGGAGACAGGTTATACAGTAAATCCTGAAGATCATAAAATCTATGCTGAGAAAGTTCTTACCCTACTCAAGGATCGCGAACTTGCTGAGAAGATGGGGAAAGCTGCGAGGAAGAGGCTAATAGCTGAGTTTTCTACAGAAGTTGTGGTGGAGGAGAATATTCGGTTTTATGGCTTAGTCGGTAGACGGTAGTCGTTAGGCGGTAGTTGTTTAGTGTAGAGTTCAACACTTCTCGATACAATCCCGATTGCCATCGGGACCACTCATAGCCAAGGAACCGATACGTTGGGTTCGAGTGAATTCAAAATGCGGTAGCAATTTTGAATTAGTATCGAGAACAGCTTAGGAGCAGATTCTCATCAAGCTTCTCGATACTCCCGATAGCTATCGGGATTTATTCCGCTATCGCTTCATAAAAAACACTCGAAGTCAACGTGCTCGAGGTCCAGGTGGGAGTGAATTGATAAGATTAAAAATTCATTTTTCAAACTTCTTCTTAGCCAGATTAGGCAAGGCTTCGTAATCACCCTTTATTAAAGATTCCTTTTTGGCCCTCGACCATTTTTTAATCTGTTTTTCATATAAAAACGTAAAATTAATATCTGTGAATTCGGTTAGAAAAACAAGTTCTACCGGCCGACGAAAGTATGTATAGCTATCTCTGTAAAACCCGGATTGATGTTCCCTTAATCTTTTATCAATAAAGGAGGTTACTCCGGTGTAATATGTACCGTCATTACATTTTAGGATGTACAGATAACTCCTTTTCATGGTATTAAGATAAGGTATAATTTGGTTTAGTGGTTAAGAACATAGTTTTTACTATCGAGGCTTCTCGATACAATTCTTTATTTCGCTCCCGCTTCATAAAGAATCACTCGAAGTCAACGCCCGTAATTGTTACATGGATTTAGTTGAATGCCTCCCCGTTGGGTTCGAGTGAATTCAAAATGCGGTAGCAATTTTGAATTAGTATCGAGAACAGCTTGGAGTACGAGCTAAACAAGACTTCTCGATACTCCCGATAGCTATCGGGATTTATTTCGCTACCGCTTCATAAAAAAACACTCGAAGTCAACGTCCGTACAATTATTATAGAAAAAAAACACCAAATACTTCCAGCCCGTTGGGTTCGAGTGAATTCAAAATGCGGTAGCAATTTTGAATTAGTATCGAGAACAGCTTGGAGTACGAACTAAACAAGACTTCTCGATACATTTTCTATTCCGCTCCCGCTTCATAAAAAACACTCGAAGTCAACGTGCTCGAAGTCAAGGCTGGAAAAACAAAAAAAAAGGGAAAGACATCTAGGCCCTTCCCTTTTACGACAAACAAACTTTTTTATTAGTGCGACACCACAAAGCTAACCTTGGTGGTAACGCCGTAGGAAACTATTTGGTTTCCCTCAACTTTTCCATTCATATCCTTTACGTAGATAGACTTGATGTTTTTTACGGTTTTCGCAGCCTCCTTCAAGGCGTTATTAGTAGCATCTTCAAAACTCTTTTCTGAAGAAGCCATAATCTCAATTACTTTAACAATTGCCATAATATTTACTTTTTTATTGGTTAATTATAAATTATTTCACAGTATTAATTTAGTATTTATCCCAGCCATAGAAAAACTTATTCAGGTGATTAACAAAACATTATATTAGTTGAGGACCGGGGAAGACTTAATTGGGGATTGGTTAATTCGTTAATCCAAAGTCCGCTAGCATTTGAAGTGTAAATAAGAGTAATGTCCTCGGAGGCCGGGAGAACGATTAGAGGGAAGGTCATAGCCCTTTTGAAATCCAAAAACCAGTCGCTCAGTACTACAAAGCACTTCGACTTTCCTTCGGCTATCGCCTCGGAATCAGGGTGACAACACGAATTCAAATTGAATATTCAACCAATCAAGAGTGTCAGGCTGAGCCCCTCTAAAGCAGCCGGGAGGACTATTAGAGAGAAAGTCGAAGCAATGTCAGGCTGAGCCCATGTTTCTGGCCGTGAGGGCAGAAATATGGAAAGTCGAAGCCCTTTTGAAGGTCCAAATGGCATTCGACTAAACCTACAATTCCGGTTACAACAGACGTATTGCTCATTACTCCCGAATCTCTTACCTTTAACCGATAAACCCAAAGTCTGAATGAATAAAAGAAAGATCTGCGTGGTGGTTACCGCCAGGCCCTCATACAGCAGGATCAAGTCGGCACTTAGCGCTATACAGGAGCATCCCGGCCTGGAATTACAGCTGGTGATCGCCGGCTCGGCCCTTCTCGATCGTTACGGCAATGCTGTAGATTTTATTGAGAAAGATGGTTTCCCCATAGCGGCAAAGGTTTTTATGGTGCTGGAGGGCGAAAATCCCACTACCATGGCCAAGACTACGGGCCTGGGGGTTATGGAACTCACCAATGTTCTTTACAACCTGCAACCCGATGCGGTGGTGACTATAGCCGACAGATTTGAGACCATCGCCACCTCTATCGCCGCGGCCTACCAAAATATCCCCCTGGTACATATTCAGGGTGGGGAAGTTACCGGCAGCATCGATGAGAAGGTGCGGCACGCCAATACCAAGCTCGCCGACCTGCACCTGGTAGCTACCGAAGACGCCCGGGAGAGGGTTATCAAACTCGGGGAGGCTGAAGACAAGGTCATTAACACAGGTTGCCCTTCCATAGACCTGGCAAAGCAAATCATTGAAAACCCCGGACTCGACTTCGAGCCTGTGGAGAAATACGGCGGGGTAGGAAAATCTTTGAACTGGAAAAAGGGGTACCTGGTTGCGATGCAACACCCCGTGACCACGGAATATAAACAGGCGAAACTGCATATTACTGAAAGTCTGAAAGCCGTCAAGCAACTTAACATCCCTACCTTCTGGTTCTGGCCTAATGTAGATGCCGGCTCCGATGGCACCTCCAATGGAATAAGGACCTTCAGGGAGCTGGAGCAACCCGAGAATATTCATTTTTTCAAGAATATGGAACCGATAGACTTCCTGAGATTGCTGAAAGGCGCCAAAGCCCTGCTCGGGAATTCCAGCGTAGGTCTCCGGGAATGTGCTTATCTTGGAGTGCCCGTAGTTAACATCGGTAACCGGCAACACCGACGAAGCCGCGCAGAAAACGTGATTGATGTGGGTTATAACAAAGAGGAGATCATGCATGCAACCCGGCAGGCCATGGACCAGGAACATTTTCCATCTTCCAATCTTTATGGAAACGGGGATTCAGGGAAAAGAATCGCTGATATCCTTGCTACTGCAGAATTGACTTTTAGCAAAACGATATCGTATTAAAATTTTTTTTGGGTTTGTTGTTTATGGTTTATTGTTTAGATCATAAAAAATAATATCAAGCACTAAAGACTAAAGACTACCGCCTAATGACTAAAAAAATACTCGGTCTTATCCCTGCCCGGGGTGGCAGCAAAGGAATACCCGGCAAGAACATCAAGCTGCTAGGTGGAAAACCCTTGCTGCAGTATACCTGGGAATCAGCAAAGGCATCAAGTTTGCTTGATAAGCTGATTCTAAGTTCTGAAGATCCTGAAATAATTGAAACTGCCACTAAACTTGGACTGGAGGTTCCATTCACTAGACCTAAGGAACTTGCGCAAGACAGTACGCCAAGTATTGAGGTTATCAAATATGCCCTGAACTTCTTCAGGGAAAAAGGGCAGAATTTTGATGCCGTTTGCCTACTCCAGCCCACTACTCCATTTCGATCGCCAGGACTCATAGACAGCTGTATTAAAAAATTCAGCAGCAACAACTACGATTCCCTGATTACGGTTAGGGAAGTGCCTGCGGAATTCAATCCGCACTGGATCTTCGAAGAAAAAAATGGCTTGTTGAAACTCGCAACCGGAGAGGAAAACATCATTCCCCGCCGCCAGGAATTGCCAAAGGCTTATTTCAGGGATGGAGCGGTTTATATAACCAAAACCGAAGTCCTTCTGGAGCAGAATTCCTTATTCGGAAAACAAACCGGATTTTATGACACCTCCGGTACTCCCTATGTGAATATCGATACCTCGGCCGATTGGGAAAAAGCTGTAGGATTAGTGGAGAGTGGTCCCGATGGGTATCGGGAGTGGAAAGAGGATAGTCTGGACGGGTGATAGATTAATTCTCAGGTCATAAAATAGGCCGAAAACTATAAAAGATTTACAAATTATTCCCTATAAAATATTTATTAAAAAATGTGCGGAATTGTCGGAATTATTGGTGCAGGAGAACAAGCGTCCACTCTGGAAAAAATGCTGGAAGTCCAGTCTCACCGAGGTCCCGATAACACCGGGCGATATTTTGATAAAAGCTTTGCTGCCTTAGGCCATAACCGCCTTTCCATCATAGACCTTTCCCCTGAGGCGAACCAACCCTTTTCGGATGAAACAGGGCGTTTTCAGCTTGTTTTCAATGGGGAAATCTACAATTATAAAGAATTGAGACAGGAATTGGCTTCCGGGTATAATTTCAGCACTAAATCAGATACCGAAGTCCTTCTGGCTGCTTTTCTCAAATGGGAAAAAGACTGTTTACAACACCTTAATGGCATGTTCGCCTTTGCCATCTGGGACTCAAAAGAGAAAAAAATCTTCGCTGCCCGGGATCGCTTTGGAGTGAAGCCGCTTTATTATACCATAGCCGGAGGGATCTTTTACTTTGGCAGTGAAATCAAAACTTTACAAAAAGTTATTCCCGAAATCAAACCTAATGAGAAGGTCTGGGCGAGCTATTTCGCCTATGGTTCCTACGGAATGCCTGAGGATACTTTTTATAAAGATATTCACCAACTCCCGGGAGGACATTTTTTGGAATTTTCCCAGGGAAAACTCAACATCAAAGCCTGGTATGATTTTAAAGCACAGCTGTTAGCTATTAAACCATCAAAGGACTTCGAAGAAGCCAAAGCGGCCTATTATAATTTATTAAAAAACAGTATCAGCTTAAGATTCCGCGCGGATGTGCCTTTGGGCTTCAACCTCAGCGGAGGCGTAGACAGTTCGCTGCTACTGGCCCTGGTAAACCTGTTTGAGGACAAAAAAAACATCACAGCTTACAGTTTTTACACCGGCGATGAGCGCTACGATGAGCTGCTCTGGGTGGAGCAAATGATCGCAACCACCAGGAATCCGCTGAGAAAAGTCAGATTTTCCGCGGAAGAGGTGGCCGAGACAGCCACTTTTATTTCAAAGTTTCAGGATGAACCTTTCGGCGGTATTCCCAGTCTCGCCTACTCAAAAATCTTCAGGCAGGCCCGGCAGGATGGAGTTAAAGTACTGCTGGATGGGCAGGGAATGGATGAACAGTGGGCCGGTTATGATTATTATCTGAATTGGGAGCGTAGCAGTACCATTCAGGGAACCGGTACAAAAAGCGCTTTTCGTCCTAAAGTCCTGGACCCAGATTTTCTGGCTTTAGCCGAAAAACCAAAATACCCTGAGCCCTTTGAGAGTGAGCTTCAGAATTTACAATACCGTGACCTCTTCTACACCAAGATCCCTCGAGCGCTGCGTTTCAACGACAGAATCTCTATGGCCTATAGCACCGAACTCCGGGAACCTTTCCTGGATCACAGGATGGTGGAATTCGCCTTTGCACAGCCTGAAACTTTTAAGATAAAGGAAGGAGTACAGAAATACCTGTTAAGGGAAATACTCAAAGAGCTGGCGCCAAAAGAGCTGAGCTATGCTCCAAAACGCCCCTTACAAACACCACAGCGAGAATGGCTGGGCGATGAGCTCAGGGAGTTTACCGAAGCACAAATGGAAAACTTATTGGCTTCTCCGGTAGGCGACTGGTTTAATGAAAAAGAGATGAAGAAGGAATGGGAGAAATACTGCGCAGGAGACAGGGAAAGCAGTTTTCATATCTGGCAGTGGGTGAATGCGGGCCTGGTGTTGGGTGATGTGAGGTAGCGATACTGTGACCTGGTGGCAGCAGCCTAAGGGACCAAGGCTCTTTGTATTCTGACTACAGTCGCTACGTATTACTACCAAGCACTTCGACTATCCATCGGCTATCGCCTCGGGCTCAGGGTGACAACACGTATTCAAATTGAATATTCAACAAACCAAGAGTGTCAGGCTGAGCCCGACCGAAGGGAGGATGGTCGAAGCCATTTGAAATTCAAAAGACAGTTGCTACGTACTACCAGGCACTTAGACTAGCCTCAGGTTTTGGCCTTCAGACTATTGGTAACAGAAGAATTTAAAGAAAGAATTCAAATTTTACTCCAGTAAAAAAGGACAAACTTCTAATAAGCCCTGCTGAAGAGCTTCTATTTTTTCTTTTTCAGGAAGCACCGGGAAGTCATTGAACAAAGAATTCAGGTTTTCTTTGGAGCAAACTTCGTCTATGAAAGGTGGCTCATATACCGGCATATCTACCGATTCCAAATAATCGGGGTACTTGATACCATCGCCAAAGATCTTATCTGAAAATTCTACCCAAAGGCTGGGTATGCGATAAGCATGGGAGACTATTAGTCCGTGCAGGGAGGAGGAAAGGATTCTTTCGCAGCTCATAATTTGCCGGGTCACCTCCTCTACATCCAAACACATCAGGTCTATCACTCTGATATCGGGATTATTTCCGAAGAGATCCACCGTCTTCTTATAGTCGTGATAATGTGGAATGATGCCTAACTCATATTCTTTTTCTACCTGCGGATTAAAATATTCGGGTAAAAGGATTGCGGGGTCCCCATAAACAGGCGGACATTCATAGCCAAGATCCAGCAAAAACTTCCGGGTTTGCGGTCCTCTCACCGCCCGGAAGTCGGCAGAGGCGATATGATGCTCCCGGTCTATGATCCCACTCCCCCAAACGATACTATCTTTTGTGGCATGCGGGAGAATACTCCCAATAGCCAGGTAATGAGATTTATCCCATTTATACCAGGGCTGTTTCCTGGGGTGAACAAACTTCACCTCCCGCCCAGAGATTTTCTCGACAAGATATTTTGAAAGCAGGTCGCCGTAATTCTCTTTTTCTTTGAAAATGAATTTTATTTCGCTCCAGTAAAAGAGAGGGATTGATGGGCTGTTTTTCAATGGTCTGTTCTTTTAGGCTTTGGTTATTTTTTTCTATTCAGTGGAAAGTGGAGAGTGGAAAGTGGAGAGTTGATTCCCTGTTTTCTTCATTAATCATCTTTTTGGTGGAGAGTGAACTGAATCTATTTATTTGATTTAGATTTCAGATATCTTTGTAAACCCCTGGTCATTTTAAGCAACTCCAATAACATATTTCTTGCTTTGATATTTTCCTCCTTTAAAATATAATTTCTACGGGATGCAATGGTGGTACAAGCTACACATTCTCGTATGGAGTCAGAAACCATTTCCAGATAACGATTGAATTGCAAATCAGTATCCCCCGAACCCTCACTGCTATTTAGGGCTATGGATACCGCAGCTCTCGTAAATTGAGAACGTAAACCAAAGTTTTCAAAGGCTGGGAATTTTTCAGCTAGCTCGTATGCATAATCTGTAAAATCCAATGCTTTTTGATAGAGTTTTAGATCCTCAAAGTTAAAATGTACGTCCTTCATAATTTTAAGTTTGTGTTTCTCTAAACTACTACACCGAAAAATCGACCTTTAACAGTCATACTTTCCATTCTCCTCTCCCGGCATAGCCGGGTCAAATCCACTCTCCACTATTATTCAAAATTCCTCATCGCCTTCTTCCACCACTTCTTAAATTTTCGGGCGGGGTCTGATTTCTCCACATAGCCCTTGGAGTAACGATTGTAGCCATAGCCGTAGCCATAACCGTAGCCATAACCGTAACCATAACCGTAGCCGTATTTGGCGCGGTGCACGAAGTGGTTAAGCACATAGCTTATGTTTTTGATCTCGCCTTTGTGATATTTCTCATTTATGGATTCCAGCATGCCGCGTTTGGTGTAATCCTGCCGGATCATATAGATAGTGGCATCGGCGTATTTTACCAGGTTAAGAGCATCGGCCACCATACCTATTGGTGGGGTATCCAGGATGATATAATCGTATTTCTGTCTTAGCTCTTCCATTAGCACATCCATCTGCTCATTAATTAACAGCTCTGATGGGTTTGGAGGCACGGGCCCGGCGGTAATTACATCCAGGTAAGGTATTTTACTCTGCTGAATAATCTCTTCGGAAGTAGCCTGGTCGATAAGGTAATTTACCACTCCCAGGTCGTTGTTGAGTTCGAAATCATCAAAGATCTTGGGTTTACGTAAATCGACCCCTACCAGTACGGTCTTACGCTGACTGAGCGCAAAGACGGTAGCCAGGTTCATCGCACAGAAGGTCTTCCCTTCTCCGGAAACCGAGGAGGTGATCAAAAGGGTCTTGGAGCCCGTAACTCCCTGTTTTTTATACATAAACTGCAGGCTCGAGCGGAGCCCACGAAAACCTTCAGCGATTGAAGATTTAGGGTTGTCGAAAACCACCAGGTTAGAGTCTGATTTACTCTTCCCGATCATCCCGAGTATGGGTATTGGTGAAAGCCTGCCTACTTCCTGGGCATTATGAATATTCGTATTCAGGAAAACCAGCAGGAAAACAAAGGTAAGCGGGATAACGCCCCCCACCAGCACAGCCATAACATAGTTAAGCTGAGTGTTAGGCCCTATTTGCCCGCCCCCGGTATCTTTTGCCGGGTCGATAATCATCACATCGCTAACGTTGGCTGCTTTTATGAGCCCGGCTTCGCTGCGTTTTTCCAGAAAGAGGTTATAACTTTTTTCATTCAGACTATAGCGCCGCTGAATCTTCAACAGGTCCTGTTCTTCCTGGGGCAGGGTTCTGATCTCGGCTTCCAGGTTGGCGATCTGCCGATTTACATCACGGAGTTCCTCCTGCAACAGGCCTTTGGAGGAACTTATATTTTCCAATAGTATAGATTTTACCGAATTTATCTGCCGGTCTATATCGTCAAAAACCGGGGAGTTTTCCTTCAGGGTGTATTGATAGTTGCTGCGCTCTTCGGCCAGAGTAATGATCCTGGATACACCACTGGCGATACTCCCTTCACTGATCCCGGCGACCGAAGGTGCCGGCACGTTAGAATAATCGGTGCGGGTTTCGAGATAAGTCCGCAGGGTTTCATAGTAAGAAAGTTGTCTACGAATATCCTCTTTCCGAAGATCAAGAGTAGATAGTTTATTGGACAGCTGGGAGCTTTCCGCAGAAATATCCATTATCGCATTTTCATTCCTAAACTGGTTGAGCTCATCCTCCACTGCCTTAAGCGCCTGAGATTGCACTGCCAGGCTGCTGTCTATAAAACGGATGGTCTTAGTAGCAAAAAGATTCTTTCGGGCCAGCATATTTTCACTCAGCACCCTCACTGTTCCATTGAGGTAATCCACGATCCTGGCTTTGTTTCCTCCCGATTTGCTAAGCCTGATCACCGAGGATCCCTGGGATTCCGGGGACACATTTACCCCGCGATATCGCCCTACTGCCGAATCAAAATTGAGGAAACTAACATAGAAAGGCTTTCCGGGTTGCAGGGCCTGGCTGGTTCTGATAACCCGTCCGTTAAAAAAAGGCAGGTTGACTTTTTCCCCTATTTTGAAATTTCTGTTGAATTCCCTGGCTTCAGTACTAAGTGAGGATTTCTCCTTGCTGCCATAATTCTGAAGACTAAGTGTCGCGGGCACATTAGCCTGGATATTATAGCTTGCTGAATCTTTCATCCTGATCACCATAATAACATTGAGGGCCTGCGGTTTCAGGGTGTCGGTCACCACCTCAAAAGGGGTTTTTCCGTAGGCATCTACCCGCTGATATTCCCCGTCTTCAAGATAATTGGTGAAAAACTGAAGCTTCTCCACCACTTCCTCGTTATGGGAGCGGGACCGGAGGATGGTCATTGCAGTATTTACTTTATCTGAAGTTCCACCCCAGTTAAAAGTTAAGCTGGTATTGGAAGTAAAGAAAGGATTCTGGTCGTCTTTTATAGAAATAGAATTCCCAAGGCTATAGACCGGAAGTTTCCGCACATTATTGTAATAGGCTACGGCCAGGCTAATCCCCACTGAAAGCAGGATAAGCTTCCAGTAACTTATCACTTTAAGAACAAAACCTTTAAAATCAAAGGTGGAGCCTACGTCTGATATGTGATCATCTTCATGTGCCATCTAGAGTCGGGTAAATAATAAGATCGAAGTGGTTACCACCGAGAGCAGGGTCACCCCTGTTCGGAATGCCTCCATTCCTGTAGTTCCAAAACCCAGCGCCTTTTGAGGCAAAGGGTTCACCACGATCATATCGTTTGGTTGTATGTAGTAATATGGACTGCTTATCGCATTGATGTTGGTAAGGTCTATGCTGTAAACCTCTTCCCCGTGAGGGAACTGCCTGATGATCTTTACATTCTGCATATCGCCGTATTCGCTTATGCCACCGGCATTGGCCACGGCTTCCATGATAGTCACCTTCTCTTTATAGATCACCTGGCTTCCAGTACCAATTTCCCCCAGGGTGGTATACCTTATCCCGGCAAGTTTAACGGTAACGAATATATTCGCCTCATCTTTGAAGTAATTTTCCAGCAGTAGTTTTTCAATCTTCTCACGTACTTCCTTTTCGGTATACCCCAGCACATTCACTTCCCCCAGGGTGGGCACCCTGATATTTCCATGATCGTCTACCGTAAAGCCGTCAAAGAACACACGCTCTTCGGTGGTGGCGCTAAGGTTGGCCTCATCAACAGGGTTAAACATCCCAACTAGTTCCTGGTCCAGGGCTTTAACACGAATACTTAACAGGTCTCCGGTTTGGATACGGTAAGGTTTTTTTAGTTGCTGAATCTCAATAATACTATCCAGATCCTGCTCATTGTCCTGCAGGTAAGTAATTCTTTTGGTAGAGACGCAGGAAGAAAAGCTCAGCACTACCGCAATAAGAAATAAGATACTTTTATACTGCTTCAGCATATTTAAGAGGCTATTTGTTGGCAAACTATCTTTTTACAGGACTTCCACTGAATAAAGTAAAAAGGTTTAAGGCTAATGCGGCCCTCCTCATCCAATCCCTTAAGCAAAACCTGTTTAGATAGTTTTAACAAATATAGTTTTTGTAGGCTAATAATAAAATTAAGTCGCAATTTTCCTGTTATTTTGCGACAAATTTGAATTTGTGAATTACCTCTCAGTAGAAAATATCGCCAAGTCTTATGGCGAATTGCAGTTATTTAATAATATTTCCTTCGGAATAAATGAAGGGCAGAAGGTCGGGTTTATCGCCAAAAACGGCTCCGGAAAGACCTCGCTACTCAATATCCTGGCGGGCTCAGACAGCCCCGATGAAGGTAAAGTAGTGTATCGTAAAAACATTACCGTAGCTTTCCTGGGGCAGGAACCCAATCTGGACCCGCATCTCAGCATAGAGGAAACCATATTTTCTTCGGAAAATGATACTCTGAAGATCATCAGGGCCTACGAGAAAGCGCTGAAAAACCCCGATGATGCCGATGCTTACCAGAAAGCTTTTGAGCAGATGGAAGCAGCACAGGCCTGGGATTTTGAGACCCAGTATAAACAGATCCTTTTCAAGCTGAAACTGGAAGACCTGGAGAAAGAAGTAAAATACCTTTCCGGGGGACAGAAGAAACGACTCGCCCTGGCGGTGATGTTGCTCCAGAAACCCGATTTCATCATTATGGATGAGCCTACCAACCACCTCGACCTGGATATGATCGAGTGGCTGGAGGAGTATTTCAGAAAAGAGAACTTTACCATTTTTATGGTTACCCACGACCGGTATTTCCTGGAGCGCGTATGCAACGAAATCGTAGAACTGGATCACGGAAAGTTATATACCTACAAAGGGAATTACAGCTATTACCTGGACAAAAAAGAGAGCCGGGTAGAACTGGAACAAACCAATACCGAAAAAGCCAAGCAACTCTATAAAAAAGAACTGGACTGGATGCGCCGGCAGCCTAAGGCCCGTACCACCAAATCCAAATCACGCATTGAAGATTTCCACGATATAAAAAACCGGGCACAACAACGCCGTAAAGATCATGAGGTGCAGCTGGAGATCAATATGGAGAGACTGGGCAGCAAGATGGTGGAGCTTCATAATATCTCCAAATCCTACGAGGAAAAAGAATTGCTGAAAAACTTCAATTACAATTTCAAAAAGGGTGAGCGCATAGGGATAATCGGGAAAAATGGTACCGGAAAATCGACCTTCCTGAATATTCTCACGGGAGCTATAAAACCAGATACCGGAAAGGTTGTAATTGGCGAGACTATAAAATTCGGGTACTACACCCAGGCCGGAATCGAAGTAAAGCCGGGGCAGAAAGTGATTGAAGTGATTCGTGAATTTGGGGATTATATCCCACTAAAGAAAGGCAGGCAGATCTCGGCACAGCAACTGCTGGAACGCTTTTTATTCGATCGCAAGAAACAATACGATTTTGTGGAAAAATTAAGCGGGGGAGAAAAGAAACGCCTGTATCTATGTACCGTATTGATCCAGAACCCGAACTTTCTCATTCTCGATGAGCCTACTAACGACCTGGATATCGTAACCCTGAACGTGCTGGAAAACTTTCTACTGGATTTCCCCGGCTGTTTAATCGTGGTTTCCCACGACAGGTATTTTATGGATAAGATTGTAGATCACCTTTTCGTTTTCAAGGGTAAAGCAGAGATCCAGGACTTCCCTGGTAATTACTCTGATTTCCGAAACTACGAGGAAAGCAGTCCGGCGGAAACCAAAGCAGACACCAAAGAGTTTGAGACCAAGAAAGACTGGAAAAAAACCAGTAGCGGCAGTAAGTTAAGCTATAACGAGCAAAAGGAATTCGGGAAGCTGGAAAAGGAGATCGCTAAACTGGAAAAAGAGAAGAAGAAACTTCAGCAGAAATTCCTCGAAGACCTGGATCCCGAAGAAATTAAAAAGAACTCAATAGCGCTTCAGGAAATAGAAGATAAAATTGAAACCAAGACCGAAAGGTGGTTTGAGCTTGGTTCGCAAGCCGAATAGTTTGGTGTTTATTGTTTAGGGTTTATTGTTTATTTTTAGATAAATCAACAATCTTTAAACAATGGGGAAAATTGAAAAATTCGAAGATATTGATGCCTGGCAACTAGCCCGGATAATTTGTCAAAAAACAGAAAAGCTATTTAAGAATACAGCTTTAGGAAAAAACTTCAAATTGCGGGATCAAATGGAGAGAAGCTCAGGTTCGATAATGGATAATATTGCTGAGGGTTTTGGAAGGGGCGGCAATAAAGAATTTCACAATTTCCTGAGTTTCTCAAAGGGTTCATCTTCTGAGTTAAGGTCACAACTCTACAGAGCTCTGGATAAAGGCCTGATTTCAGAAGCCCAGTTTAATGAGTTAAAGAATGATTGTAATCAGGCTGAAAATAAGATAGGTGCATTTATACATTATCTTAGGAAATCAGACCTAAAAGGAATTAAGTTCAAAAAGCCCGGAAATGAATAATTCTAAAGAAACGAACAACAAACCACAAACAACAAACCACAAACATTTCCACCCGTTCATTTCATTTTTCAGATTCTTATTAAAAAGCCAAAACCAACACGGCCTCCACTCCCCTTTTGTATATGAGCTGGTGACGCGGTGTTTTTATGATAAGACGAAGTATCCTGAATATGAGGTTTTAGAGAATTACCGAAAGGAACTACTGAAGGAAAAACGAAAGATAAGTGTTACCGATTTCGGGGCGGGCAGCAGAGTATTTAAATCGAAGGAACGGGAGATTGCGGCTATAGCCAGGAATGTAGGAATCCCGAAGAAGAGAGCCAAATTCCTGTTCAGGCTGGCAAAATACCTGGAGTGCAGGGATATTCTGGAGCTGGGTACTTCCCTGGGAATAGGCACCTCGGCCCTGGCCCTCAACACAAATGCCCGGATAATCTCTGTTGAAGGTTGTCCTGAAACTGCAGGAGCTGCCAGAAGACAACTGGAGAAATTCAGATTTGATAATGTAGAGCTGAAAGTTGGGGAATTTGAAGAGGTGTTAGGAGATATTGTGGAGAGTGGAGAGAAGAAAGTGGAGAGTGGAGACGAAGTGGAGAACAAACAACAAACAATAAACCAAAAACCACAAACAGCTCACGAGGCTTCATCGGTCAAGGATAAATCCCAAACCTCCCAAAAATTGAGAACCCAAAACCGAAAACAACAAACAACTTTCGATTTAATCTACTTCGATGGGCATCATACCAAAGAGGCGACTTTAAAATATTTTGAGTTGTTACTTCCTACCGCGCATAATGATTCGGTTTTTATTTTTGATGATATTCACTGGTCGGCGGGGATGGAAGAAGCCTGGGAGATTATCAAAAAACATCCGGAGGTTCGGGTGAGCATAGATACTTTTCATCTGGGATTGATATTTTTCAGAAAAGAACAGGCAAAACAAGATTTTATAATCAGATTGTAACAAACGAGCAAAGGATGCGTCATATTCACGTATGCAACCATGGAGTATGCCTACAAGGCATCCAGATGGACACTAAATTTAACTTCCGGGGGAAGCCCCGGCGCATTAAAATCTCGATTATCGAGTAAAACAAGCTGCATGAACAAAGTCATTGAGATCAGGAACATCACCCGGGATTTTCCACTGGGGAGCGAGATAGTAAAGGTTTTAAAAGGAATTGATCTGGACATAGACCGGGGAGAATACGTTGCCCTGATGGGGCCTTCAGGTTCGGGAAAGTCAACTTTAATGAATTTGCTGGGTTGTCTGGATACACCAACTTCAGGAACTTACATTCTGAACGGAGAAGATGTGAGCAAAATGAGCGATGATGAGCTGGCTGAGATCAGGAATAAAGAGATCGGCTTTGTCTTTCAGACCTTTAACCTGTTACCCAGAACCACCGCTCTGGACAATGTAGCCCTCCCAATGGTTTACGCCGGATACTCAAAAACCGAGAGAACAAAACGGGCGGAAGAAGTACTCAACAATGTAGGTCTGGCCGACAGGATGGACCACAAACCCAACCAGCTGTCAGGAGGGCAAAGGCAGAGGGTGGCCGTAGGCCGTGCGCTTGTGAACAATCCTTCTATAATTTTGGCCGATGAGCCAACGGGGAACCTGGATTCGGTGACTTCTGTAGAAATCATGAAGCTCTTCGACAAAATTCACGCTGATGGAAATACGGTAATCCTGGTTACTCATGAAGAAGAAATAGCCAATCACGCCCACCGCATCGTGAGACTGAAAGACGGAATGGTGGAAAGCGATATTAGAAAGGAACGTGTTTACAACTAATAGACTTAGTTTTTATCTTCTAATAGTGGCACAAATCTGAACTGCCCAAATTCGGTCTTATCGAATTCCTTTGGAGATTTTCTAATAAACATCGTCATTGTTTGAACCTCAGTGCCAACCGGAATTACCATCCTGCCGCCTATTTTCAACTGTCCCAACAAATCTTTAGGCACATAGGGTGCTCCCGCCGTCACGATTATCTTATCAAAAGGTGCATATTCCGGCAATCCTTTGTAGCCATCACCAAAACTCAAATATTTAGGACGGTAGCCAATCTTACTCAGGAAGTTTTTAGTCTTTTTATAGAGTTCTCTTTGGCGTTCTATGCTGTAGACCTTCGCGCCCAGTTCGCAAAGCACCGCGGTTTGATACCCGCTTCCGGTTCCAATTTCCAGGACCTTATCTCCTTTTTCTATCTCGAGTTTCTCGGTTTGAAAAGCTACGGTATAAGGTTGTGAGATGGTTTGATCGGCCGCTATGGGGAAAGCCTTGTCCTGATACGCATGATCTTCGAAACTACTGTCCATAAAGAGGTGTCGCGGAATTTTTCCGATGGCTTCCAGCACCTTTTTATCGGTTATTCCCTTGCGGGTAACAGTCTTAACCAGCTGCTGTCTTTTTCCTTTATGACGAAAGTTATCCTCAACCACCTTAACAAAATTTTAGGATGTAAAAATACTTAAAGAAAGCGGTGTTTTGCAAGCAAAAGCAGAAAGGATTATTCCCCCGTTTTCTAAACTATTTACAATCAAAACACTATTTTTGTGTCAAAAGCTACGATATATGTTGAAAGTTGGCGTCCTGGGTGCAGGACACTTAGGAAAAATACATTTAAGACTCCTTCAGGAGTCAAAAAAATATGAGTTGGTGGGATTTTATGATGCCAACACAGAAAACGCAAAAAAGGTATCAGAAGAATTTGGTTATAAGATCTTTCCAGATCTCGACGAACTCATTAAGGCAGTAGATGTGGTAGATGTGGTCACCCCCACCCTGTCCCATTTTGAAGTCGCTAAGAAGGCTATTTCTGAAGAAAAACATCTTTTTATTGAGAAACCAATTACCAACACCTACGAAGAAGCCCGTGAACTTATAGACTTAGCTGAAAAAAAAGGCATAAAAGGTCAGGTTGGGCACGTAGAACGCTTCAACCCGGCATTTAGAGCAGTAGTTTCCAGAATAGAGGATCCGATGTTCATCGAGGCCCACCGTTTGGCCGAGTTCAATCCGCGAGGGACTGATGTACCGGTAGTGCTGGACCTGATGATCCACGATATCGATGCGGTTTTGAGCGTAGTTAAGTCGAAGGTAAAAAACATTAATGCCAGCGGGGTTTCGGTAATAAGTGACACCCCCGATATTGCTAATGCCCGGATAGAATTCGAGAATGGCTGCGTGGCCAACCTTACTGCCAGCAGAATCTCGATGAAGAATATGCGGAAAGCCAGGTTCTTCCAGCGGGATGCCTATATCTCGGTAGATTATTTAGAAAAGAAATGCGAGGTAGTAAAGATGAAAGATGCACCCGAAAACCCCGACGAATATGCGATGGTGCTTCAGAATGCCGAAGGGATAAAGAAACAGATTTATTTCGATAATCCTGATGTCTCTCCCAATAACGCCATCCTGGATGAGCTGGAGACCTTCGCCGATGCTATAAACAACAACAGCACTCCAATTGTTACCCTGGAGCAGGGCGCTGAAGCCCTGAGGGTTGCCAAAGGAGTGATTGACAGTTTTAATAAATAACCACACAACAAACACCAAATAAAATGAAGAATATTTCAGTAATAGGAGCAGGAACTATGGGCAACGGAATCGCACATACTTTTGCGCAATTCGGATATAAAGTAAACCTGATCGATATATCAGAAGAAAGTCTGGAAAAAGGGCTAAAGACCATCTCTGGTAACCTGGACAGGATGGTTGCTAAAGAAAAGATAAGCGAGGCAGACAAGGAAACCACGCTTAACAATATTACCAGCTACACCAAGCTGGAAGAAGGCGTAAAAGATGCCGACGTAGTGGTGGAAGCCGCTACCGAGAACGAGGACCTTAAACTAAAGATCTTCAGGCAGCTGGATGCAAGTTGCCGAAAAGACAGTATTCTTGCCAGCAACACCTCCTCTATTCCAATCACTAAGATCGCCGCGGAGGTATCCAATCCGGAAAGAGTTATCGGGATGCATTTTATGAACCCGGTACCAATTATGAAACTGGTAGAGATCATCCGTGGATATAACACCAGCGATGAGGTTACCAAAAGCATTATGGAACTTTCAGAAAAACTGAACAAAGTGCCGGTGGAGGTTAACGATTACCCGGGCTTTGTAGCCAACCGTATCCTGATGCCCATGATCAATGAAGCTATAGAAACGCTTTACAACGGGGTGGCCGGAGTCTACGAGATCGACACCGTTATGAAGCTGGGAATGGCACATCCTATGGGCCCCCTGCAACTGGCAGATTTTATTGGGCTGGACGTGTGTCACTCTATCCTTGAGGTGATGTATGACGGATTCAAGAATCCTAAATATGCCCCCTGTCCCCTGCTAACCAATATGGTAAGAGCCGGAAAACTCGGGGTTAAGTCGGGAGAAGGATTCTATGATTATTCAGAGAACAAAAAGGCTGAAAAGGTTTCGCCACAATTCAGCAAATAGCATACAGAAATTTGGCAAAAATACTTCCATTCAAAGCGGTGCGGCCGGTGCGGGCCAAAGCAGGCCTTGTAGCCAGCCGCCCCTATGAAGATTACAGTGCTGAGGAGTTAACTGCACAATTGGAGTTCAATCCATATTCCTTTCTGCATATCATAAATCCCGGGTATAAATTTCAGCAAAACCTGAAGGGCGGGCAACGCTTCCAGATGGTGAAGAACCGTTATTTAGAGTTTAAGGAAGAAGAAACATTTATTCAGGATAAGAGTCCGGCATTTTATATTTACAAGGTAAAAAGCAGGGGTAGCAATATACACGGCATAATTGCCGCAGCCAGTGCCGAAGATTACAAAGAGAATGTAATTCGGCGGCACGAAGACACGATTAATCACAGGGAGTTGCTTTTCAAAGATTATTTGAAAACAGTAGGCTTCAATACTGAACCCGTACTTTTAACCTATCCGGACAGCGAAGACCTCAATTGCATTATGCGGGAGGTTATGAAGAGCCGCCCCGAATATGAGTTTGCCACCCCGAACCGTGAATTACATTATTTATGGGTAATAGACCAGCCGGGACTTATCGAGAAAATCCAAAAGGAGTTTGAACAAACCCCTCAGCTCTATATAGCCGATGGGCATCATCGCTGTGCCTCCTCCTACAGGTTGGCCCAGGAATCGAAAGAGCAGAATGCAGCGCATACGGGAGAGGAGCCTTACAACTTCTTTATGAGCTATTTGATCTCTGAAAGCAACCTGAAGATTCATGAGTTCAGCAGGCTCATAAGTAATCTTAACGGGTACAGCAAAGAGGAATTTCTTATTTTACTGGATGAGAATTTCCGTATAGAAAACCGTGGCCTGGAGGTTTACCGACCGTCCAAAAAACATCATTTCAATATGTATCTTGACGGGGAATACTATTCCCTGTATTTGCGTAAAACCAATTATGACTTTAGCGATTCTTTATGTAAATTAGATGCTTATATACTCTACCAAAAGGTTTTAAAACCAATCCTTGGCATCGAAGATCTCAGAAACGATAAGCGTATCGCCTATATTCACGGGCGTAATGATCTTATTGAACTAAAAACCCGAATCGATTCGGGGGAATTTGCCGTAGGCTTCGGGATGTTACCGGTGAGCATAGGAGAGATCAAGGAGATCGCTGATGCCGATTTGACCATGCCGCCCAAAACCACTTATATTGAGCCTAAACTAAGAAGCGGGTTGACTATTTACGAATTTTGAAGTTAGATTATGAGCATTTCAGAAAACATAAAAAAATACAGGGCCGAGCTTCCCGAAAACGTGAAGCTGGTGGCTATTTCCAAGACAAAGCCTAACGAGGATATCCTGGAAGCCTATGAGGCTGGGCAGCGTATTTTTGGAGAAAACAAAATCCAGGAAATGACCGATAAATGGGAAGCCCTTCCCAAAGATATCGAATGGCATATGGTTGGCCACGTGCAACGCAACAAGGTGAAATACATGGCCCCTTTTGTTGGCTTGATTCATGCTGTAGACAGCCTGAAATTATTAAAAGAGATAAATAAACAAGCTAAAAAACACGAGCGGGTGATAAAATGCCTGCTTCAGATAAAGATTGCTGAGGAGGATTCCAAATTTGGGATCTCTGCGGAAGAGGCTGAAGAAATACTTACTTCCGAAGCTTATCAGAAAATGCAAAACACGCAGGTAATTGGCCTGATGGGGATGGCCACTTTCACCGATGACGAAAACCAGGTGAAAGGAGAATTCCAGTATCTGAAAGGTGTTTTTGATAAGTTTCAGCAAAAATACCCCGCCCTCACCGAACTATCCATGGGAATGAGCGGAGATTACAAGCTGGCTGTCGAAAGTGGAAGCAGTATGGTGAGAATTGGAAGCAGCATTTTTGGCGAAAGAAATTATAATTAAAAAGGATTTTTTGTACGCAATTTTAGACATAGAGACGACTGGTGGAAAATACAATGAGGAAGGAATTACCGAGATTGCTATTTACAAATTCGACGGGCACCAGATCACCGATCAATTCATAAGCCTGGTGAACCCTGAAAAGCCTATTCAGCCTTTCGTGGTTAACCTTACCGGCATTAACAATGAGATGCTTCGAAATGCGCCCAAATTTTATGAGGTAGCGAAAAGAATTGTAGAGATTACCACAGATTGTGTGGTGGTAGCTCACAATGCCAAATTTGACTACCGGATACTCAGAACAGAGTTCAGAAGACTGGGTTTCGACTATGAGCGAAGATCGCTTTGTACGGTAGAGCTTTCTAAAAAACTTATTCCCGGGCAACAATCATACAGCCTTGGGAAATTAGTACGGGCGCTGGGAATTCCATTAAGCGACCGGCATAGAGCCAACGGAGATGCTCAGGCCACGGTTAAACTCTTTAAGATGCTTCTGGCTAAAGATGTGGAGAAAGACATTCTGAAAGATGCAGTACGGGCAGAGCCAAAACGCAACCTGGACAGCAAACTAATCAGGATGGTGGAAGATCTTCCGGGGATTACCGGGGTTTATTATCTGCATGATGCAGAAGGAGAAATCATCTATATCGGGAAGAGCAAAAATATCAAAAAAAGAGTGAATCAGCATTTCACCAACGAGCATCATAAATCAAGGCAAATGCAAAAGGAAGTTGCATCGGTGAGCTATGAAGCTACAGGAAATGAACTTATTGCATTGCTTAAAGAGAACCAGGAGATAAAACACAATAAACCCAAATACAACAAAGCCTTAAAGAGAAATGTTTTTTCTCACGCCCTCTACCATCACACCGATGAGCGAGGTTATATCAACTTTAAAATAGGAAAAGCAGGAAGAGCAAACAGTATCACCACCTTCTCCTCTTTAAAACGGGCGAGAAACGTTCTGGAAATGTGGGTAGAGGAATATGAGCTCTGCAAACGGCTTTGCGGATTGGAGAAAGGAACGGGCAATTGTTTTAATTACAGCATAAAAACCTGCCACGGAGCTTGTGTAAACGAGGAGACTGCAGAGACATATAACGAAAGAGCGCGGGAGCTTATAGCTAAGCACTCTTATTCCAGCCAGAATATGATCGTGATAGATAAGGGGCGGGATATCGATGAAAAGAGCGCGCTCCTGGTAGAGGAAGGAGAGTTTAAAGGAGTTGGCTATTACAACCTCAATCATCAAATCAATCACCTGGACATTATAAGATCTATTATCACCCCGATGAAAAATGACCGGGATGCCCAGCATATTATTCAGAGTTATTTAAGGCGTAACAAAAGATTAAAAATCATCCAACTCTCAGTACATGAATAAACTTTTACTTCTGCTATTTTTTCTGCCAGGCCTAACTTCAATTTCCCAGGAAAAAAATTTCAATCTTACCGCCTACAAACCTTCTTTAGAGGAACTAAAGGCCACATCTTACGAAAAAGACACTACTGCAAATGCCTGGTACATTTTCGAGAATGGCTACAGCCGATATGAAAATGACGGCAACTACAATGTAATAACCGATTATGCCGCAAAAATAAAGATCCTCAACCAGGAAGCTTATGACCAGGCGAGTATTTCTATCAGGCTTTATAAAAATAAAAGTGCTAAAGAGAAGATCAGAAATATAAAAGCCATAACCTACACTCTTGAGGAGGGACGGGTAAAAACTACAGAAATTTCAGCCGATGATATCTACACCGAAGAAAATCCGGATTTCGACCTCATAAAATTCACCTTTCCCAATGTGACTCCCGGATCGGTTCTCACCTATACTTACCAAAAGGAAAGTCCTTTTCGCTATAGCTTTGAAACCTGGTGGTTTCAGGATGAAATTCCAAAAGTTTCCAGCACTTTTGAAACGCGAATTCCGGGAAATTTCAATTACAATATCAGGAGCATTGGAGGATTACCTTTTAACAAGAATGATGTTAGCATTATAAAAAATTGCTTTCAACCAGATGGAATTAGCGAAAGCGGAGATTGTGTTCATGCATTTTATGAAATCAGGGATATTCCTGCCTTTATAGAAGAATCTTATTTAACTTCAAAATACAACTACATTGCCCGGCTGGTTTATGAATTAAAAGAGGTGACCCAACTCGACGGACAGATTAGAAAATTCACCCTTTCCTGGAAGGATGTAGATAAGCAGTTAAAAAGCAAACAATCAATTGGCCGGCAATTAAGCCGCACCCGCCTTGTAAAGGACCTGCTTCCCGATAGCCTGAGTCAACTTCCTAATAACATCGAAAAAGCAAAGGGGATCTATAATTTTGTGAAAAATAATTATAAATGGAACGGAAAATACCAGCTGTACCGCGATTTTAATCTTAAGGATGTTATCAGGGATAAATCGGGAAATATTTCAGGGATAAATATACTTCTTCATAATCTCTATGAAAGTGAGGGTTTTGAAGTTTTGCCCGTTTTAAGTGCTACCCGTGCTAATGGTTTTCCCACAAAGCTCCACCCGGTCATCAATGATTTTAATTATTTATTTCTCCAGCTTAAAACCGACGACCAGGAATTTCTTGTAGACGCCACTGAAAAATACCTGGATTTTGGAGAAATACCATTTAGAGCTCTTAATGGATACGGAAGATTAGTTGATTTTAAAAACGGAAGTTCCTGGATAAATATTGAAGTCAAGCATTTTTCAGCTATCTACTATCGCGATTCTCTCAAGGTGGATGCGGCAGGAATTGCTACGGGGCATTCCCAGCAAATATACTCGGGTTTACATGCGGTTTCTGCCCGTAAGAAACTCGAAAACCTCCAGGTTTCAGAAATTGCCGGAAGACTCTCTAATCCTGCACAACAAACGGGAGTGGTTACTTCCAGCTTCAAAAATCATCAACAGGTAAGCAACCCGCTCCAAATTCAGCATGAATTAAGCACAACTTCACAGAAAATCGATGAAGTGATCTATCTCAATCCGTTTAGCTTCAGGTTTTTCAGCAAAAATCCACTTCAGCTCGAAGAAAGAACTTATCCTATAGATTTTGGTTATAAGGATGTTTATACCTATTCGGTAAATGTGGAGCTACCCGAAAATTACAGCCCAATTGAACTGCCAGAACAAAAATTGATAACTTTACCCGAGGATGGAGGTAGAATTCAGCTGGTTGTAAAACAAACTGATGAGAAGAATATATTTATTCATTACCGAATAAGTTTTAACAGGGCTTTATATGTTTCAGGTTTTTACCCATACCTCAAGAAGTTTTTTAATGACATTCTTGAAATACAGAATCAATCCTTAATTGCAATAAAAGAAAATACTTAAATTTGAGAGAACGCTAAGCCGGAATTTCCTTGAAAGAAAAAGACGATTACAAGCCACCAAAATGGAAAAAAAAGCTTCATGAAGTTATCTATGAAGCAGATACGCCTGCAGGGAAATTCTTTGACATAGCTCTACTGGTCGTTATTCTATTGAGTATAATCCTTGTTATGCTGGAAAGCGTATCGAGTTATCGCTCCAGGTATTACTGGAGCTTTTATATCGCGGAATGGGTTATCACCATTATATTTTCGGTTGAATATATCCTGCGAATCATAACGATTCGAAAGCCAAAAAAATACATATTCAGCTTCTACGGAATTGTAGACCTGCTGTCTACCCTTCCAACATATATCGCGTTTGTTTTTGGAGGCAGTAATCTTCTCTTTGCCATTAGAGCATTAAGGTTGTTAAGAGTATTTAGGATATTAAAGATCACCCGTTATATTGGTGAGTCCAATAAACTGGTAAATGCTCTTAAAAACAGCAAACCTAAAATTCTCGTATTCTTATTTGCAGTGCTTATTATCTGTATAATAACAGGTACAGTAATGCACCTGGTAGAAGGTGAGGCCGGCGGTTTTGAGAATATCCCCATAAGTATATACTGGTCTATTGTAACCCTGACTACCGTAGGATTTGGGGATATTCACCCGGTAACACCTTTAGGCCGGTTACTCGCTTCTGTGCTTATGATCATGGGTTACGGGATTATAGCCGTCCCTACAGGAATTGTTAGCGCAGAATATAGCAGGAGCAGTAAAGAAGAAATTCCTACCAACACCCAGGTTTGCCCGTATTGCAATGAAACAAAGCACTTAAACAATGCCGAATACTGTCATAACTGCGGAAAAAAATTAAATGTCTAAGAATTACCTTATCACAGTGGCGGGTCCTACCGCGATAGGAAAAACATCCCTGGCCATAAAACTGGCCCGGCACTTTAACACCGAAATAATCTCTGCCGATTCCAGGCAATTCTTCAAAGAAATGAAAATAGGTACAGCCGTACCATCCCCGGAAGAGCTTGCAGCAGCCCCGCATCATTTTATTCAGCATATCTCGGTGGAAGACAATTATTCGGTGGGGGATTTTGAAAGGGACGCGATAAAAAAACTGGATGAATTATTCCAAGAACATAAGGTCGTGATCATGGCCGGGGGAAGCGGACTTTATGTAAAAGCCATCCTGGAAGGACTGGATGATTTTCCGGCGGTGGATCCTGCGATCAGGGAAGAGCTGAATGTTCAGTATGAGACCAAAGGAATTGAACCGCTTCAACAACAACTAAAAGAATTGGATCCCGAATATTATGAAATAGCCGAACTCCAAAACCCGCACCGACTCATCAGGGCTTTGGAAATTTGTATAGGGTCAGGAAAGCCTTATTCCTCTTTTCTAAACCGGAAAAAACCCGAAAGAAATTTTAAGGCGATCAATATCGGGTTGGAAGCCGACAGAAAAATAATTTATGAGCGCATCAACCGCCGTGTAGACCTGATGATGGACGAAGGTCTCTTAGAGGAGGCAGAAGCCCTGTTCCCCAAACGCCGCCTGAATGCCCTTAATACAGTGGGCTATAAAGAATTATTTGATTATTTCAAAGAATTACATTCCCTGGAAACCGCAGTTGCAGAGATCAAGAAAAACACCCGGCGGTTTGCAAAACGACAACTTACCTGGTTTAGAAAACAAGAACAGATTCGTTGGTTTCAATATAATTGCCCGGCAGAAGATATTGTAGCATATATTGAAGAAAAGATTGCCGGGGAGAATTAGTTCCGTATAATCAAACGCCTGATAATTTCCCCTTCATTGGTTAGAAGCTGTAGCGTATAGACCGCATTTTGTACTCCGTCTATCTGCAGCTCATATTCCAGATCACTCTTATCAAAGTCTTTAGAAAGAATAAGCCGGCCCCGTTTATCGAAAACAAAAACCTGTTCTACCGTGACCTCCTGCGGGGTTGAGATCTTCACCAGCCCATCGGTAGGGTTTGGATAAAGGAACACATAATCATTATCCCGCACGGGCTCGGTGCAGGTGCCTGGATTAGCATTTACAGATACTATGGTGTTTATGCTGGAGGAGTTTCCGCTGGCATCGGTGATGGTAAAAGACACAGAATTCTGCCCGGTATCCTCACAGGTGAAACGTGTTTTATCCAGACTAAAAGTTAAATCTCCACAATTATCATAAGAGCCATCGTCCAGGTCTTCGGGCGCGACCTCTGCCAGGCCGTTTTCATCGAGAGTGACACTAATGAAACTAACCTGGGCTACAGGTTTTATATTATCCTCTACGATCACTTTAATCTCACAGGAATCATTGCTCTGCCCTGTCCAGCTTAGTTCAATAGTGTTTTCTCCAATATTGTCACAGGTAAAATCCAATTGAGAAGCTACAAGATTTAATCCTGAAGCATCCCCCGTGTAAAGATCGGTAAGTTGCAGGCTTGCAGCCCCGGAGGCATCGAGTTGGAGAGTGATTTCGTCTTTACATTGGAAGTCAGAGCCAGAATTATCAGAATTGACTGTAATACTCACCGTAGCCACATTGGAATTGGCTGTGCCATCGTTGGCAATATAGGTAAAGCTATCTGGGCCGGAATAACCCGCATTAGGTTCATAAGTAAAGGAGCCATCAGAATTTAAACTTAGAGTTCCGTATTGAGGACCATCTTTCAGAATTACCGATAAAACATCATTCTCTGCATCGGTATCATTTTCTAAAACTCCGGGAGCAGCTTTATTTAAAACATCATGCTGATCTACCGAATAACTATCATCATTCGCTACGGGAGCTGAGTTGGTGGGGTTAGAACCGTCTTCCTGAGATATGAGAACAATAAAACTACATTCTGTTTGATTTCCCGAATCATCGGTAACCCGCCAGGTAACGGTTGTGGAACCAAGCGGAAATGCCTCCCCGGACTCATATCCGGCAATCAATTCCAGTTTTGGGGCGTTGTCACAGTTATCCTGAACCTGGGGGGGAGTATAGTTGATTATGGCTGAGTTTTCTTCTGAAGGAATCTCTTTCGAAATATTAGTAGGACATACGATCTCGGGATCGCTGTCATCTATAATATCTACCGAAAAATTGCAGGTGCCAATATAATCCTGTCCATCAAAAACTTCAATTTCTACTTCGAGAGTATTGTCTACACGCTGAAGACTTTGTGTTATAGTGGGTGAATTCGTGAAATTACCGGTTCCGACCTCCGATGTATAGTCAGGCTCCTCAAAGTCACAATCTTCATCCAGAATTATTGGGGCAATATCATTTTCATCAGGGCAGGTTATAAACGGGCCTTGTTCCTCGGAAAGCTCAATGGTAACGGTACAATCATCATAATTACCATAGGTGTCGGTTGCAGAATAGGTTACGGTATAAGTCCCGGGTTTATCCCATTTTGTACCTACCGGTGGATTTTGTACAATCGTCAGATCTTCTAAATCATCACAGTTATCAATAACCCGGTTTTCATAAAGATTAGGAACTTCAAAGCTACCTCCGGCAGGAAAACTGTATTGGAGAGTTGATGCCTGGCAAATCAATAGTGGGGCACCTTTGTCCAAAACTGTTACCTCTACCGTACAGGAGGCAGTTTCCCCTGTTTGACTGTCTTTAGCATTTATGACAAGTGGAAAAGTTCCAATATCGGAACAATCAAAATATTGTTCATTTAATTCGAAATCTATTCCCGAGGTGTCACCGTTCACAAATTCCTCGGTTGGAATTGTGGCTACCGATTCATTTAAGCCTAGTTCTACGGTATAGGAATCTTTGCAATTAATTTCAAACACCTCTTTTTCCTTTATAATAATTTCAAAAGAGCAAACATCTGAAACATTACCGGAAGCATCAGTCACTGTAATGTTAACGGGGGTGTTCTCTGAAATTTCAGCACCGGGAATTGGAGTTTGGGAGTACTCAGGGCCAGAATCACAGTTATCAGAAATTCCTATCATAGGTTGATAGTTTGGAACCGTATAGGTTTCCCCTGGTGCAAGGCTAATATTTTCATCCTCGGGACAAGAGGTAATTAACGGTTCAATATTATCCACCAGATCAAACTCTAAAGAGCAGATTTCAATGAGATCAGTTCCGTTTAAGACCTCAACATCAATTTGTAATTTATTATTAACTTCATTTTCGTTTACAACCTTGAAGGTAGGTGTAAAATTCTCCGTTGTAATTAGATCACCCCAATCAGGTAATTGATAATCACAATTTGCATCAAGTGGTAATTCAGGTAATGCTGAGTTTTGAGGGCAGGTTACTACGGGCTCCTGTGTTTGTTCAGTTTCATAAGTTATAGAAAATTCACATTCAGGTTGGGGATCGCAAAGAAAGAAACTATTATCCGAATTCAGATTCACTTTCACAAGTCCTTCTGATTCGGGAGTTACTTCGGCAGTGAAATTATCATATCTCGTGAAGGTTTTTAATTGGAAATCGAAATTGACATCTATTCCTGAAAAAATTCCTGGTGCAGGACCAGTAAGTTCTAAATTATTTACCAGAATATTTCCGCAGTAATCAATTTCAAGATCCACAGGTAAATTCAAACCTTGATTAAATTCCGTTACGTATTCAAAATTAGCATTTGAATCATACACATTTATAGAATAACTTGTAGATGTTATCTTATCATATTCTGAAATTAAGTCTTCGGGATTTTGGAAGATACCATTAAAAGTTATGTCATCTTGATAATCAATAACATATATATATCCAAAATCATCTACTACAACACTACCGGGCGCTCCAATATTGTCCTGGGCTCCCTCAATTGTGTGAATATGATTGTAATTTTCATCAAAAATCAAAACCCTGCCATTAGAAGTTGAACCTCCACTATCAGCTACATAAACTCTTCCCGTTTTATCAACTGCTATTCTATAAGGTCTATCTAATTTTATTTCCGAATCATCAGGCGGAAAAACTATAGGATTATTATAATTACCGGGTTGGTACACTGCTACTTTATCATATTCAACATCATAGGTACCACTGGGAGTAAATGCAACTGCGACAAAAATATTCCCGAAACTATCCGTTACAATACCAGTTGGTCCTACATCATTACTAGAATCATAATTAGGAACCTTAAAATCGTCTATTTTGGCTGTTGCACTATTATTATATACATTAACCTGTTGTTCCCCTTTATCTGCTAAGTATAATTTCTGATTACTGCCAGGAAGGCTGGCCTCGATATCCAGAGGAGAACTCAAATTCCCACCCGAAATTGATGTAGCCTGTTTATTCTCAGTAACTAAGTTCAGCGTTTTCACTCCATTACTATATGTTAAGTAAAATATATCATCTTCTGTATATTGAGAAATAGAAATCACCGCATCCCCAAATTCATCAGCTAGAAATTCCGGTATACCCATTGATAATATTTCGAAAGGATCACCTTGGACCTGAAAATTTTCTATTTCAATATCCTCTGCCCCTTTAACAAATTCAGGTTTATCTCTCTCAATATTCCCGATATTCCCGTTTATTACCACAAAATCATCTGCAACTAATTCGCGGTTTATAGATGCTTCAAGAACAATATCTATAGGAATTGGGCTTTCCTCCGTGGGATCAGGTGCTAAGCTGGAGATAGTACAATCATTCTGTCCCCTGCCCACAAAAATATTCAGGAGAAAAAACACTAAAAAGAAAGGTAGTGGGCACCTGCCCGGAAGGTACCGGAAAGTTCCATACAAGGCTGTCTCGAACGGGCGTTTCATAGTGATCTTTAAGCTGCAAGCGAAGTAAAGATAAATATTGTTTGCTGAAGTGATTAGCCCGCAGCGAAATCTTAAGAAAAAATAACAGAATTGCCCCTGGGAAGCCCAAAGCTGTTAAGAAGAGAAAAGATCCATGGATTCAGTTTAAAACAAGGCCCGAAAAACAAAAGTTTATCTTCCGGTTGGTGCTTTTGAAAAGCACTTATTTTTCAGGCCTGTTTTAGAAACTGAAAATTTTCAGCAATTAAGCTTCTGCGTTTTCATTGTTCTTCACCACCAGCCTGAAACCTTCACCGTGAATATTCAGGATCTCCACGTTTTCGTCTTTTTTCAGGTATTTACGCAGTTTGGCGATATATACGTCCATACTACGGGAGGTAAAATAGTTGTCATCTCTCCAAATTTTGGTTAGCGCCAACTCCCTGGGCATAAGATCGTTCTCATGCAGGGCAAGCAAACGCAGTAATTCGTTCTCCTTTGGTGAGAGTTTTTGAGGTTCTTCGTCCTGGAAGGTTAGGAACCTCAGTTTTGAATTCAGATGGAAATCACCAATTTTAAATTCAAACTGCTTGCTATCGGCAACGCTATCGGTTGCTTTTCGCTGCATAATAGCCTTTATCTTCATAAGCAAGACTTCAGAGTCGAAAGGCTTATTCAGGTAATCGTCGGCTCCAACTTTATAGCCTTTAAGCACGTCTTCCTTCATCGCTTTTGCGGTAAGGAAGATAATAGGAATTTCTTCATTCTTCTCGCGAATTTCCTTAGCCAGGGTGAACCCGTCTTTATAAGGCATCATCACGTCAAGTATACAAAGGTCGAAATCGTCTTTCTTGAATTTCTCAAAGCCTTCCATTCCGTTTTTGGCGTGAGTGACCTCATAGTCGTTCATCGCCAGATAATCTTTAAGAACAGTTCCGAAGTTCGGATCGTCTTCTACTAACAGGATTTTTTTGTTTTCAGTTTCCATATATTAAGATATTAGTGGTAATTTAATTATAAAAGTACTTCCTTTTCCTTTTTCGCTTTCTACGGTGATCTCCCCGTGATGGTCTTCCACGATGCGTTTGGAGTATGCCAAACCTAATCCGTGGCCTTTCACATTGTGAATATCACCGGTATGTTCGCGATAAAATTTTTCGAATATTTTCTTCTGAACAATTTTGCTCATCCCCGCCCCCTGATCGCGGATCTTAAGGATGATATAGTTCTTTACATTTTCGGTATAGACATCTATTTTGGGCTCTTCGGTAGAATATTTAACGGCATTATCCAGAATATTCACCACCACATTGGTAAAGTGATCGGGATTGGCCAGGATGGAAGAACGCAAAGCCGCAAAATGAGTTTTAATATAACCTCCACGGTCTTCTACCAGAAGTTGCACATGAGTCATGGCTTCTTCAACCAGGTCGTGCAATTGAATTCTTTCCTTTTTAAGATCGAGCTCGTTCTTTTCCAGCTTAGAGATGCGCAGCACATTCTCTACCTGCCCATGCATGCGTTTGTTCTCATCCCGAATCATTTGCAAATATCGACTGGTTTTTTCCTCATCGTTCTTGATCTTAGGATTCTTTATAGCGTCCAGGGCGAGGTTGATGGTAGCGATAGGCGTTTTAAATTCATGAGTCATATTATTGATAAAATCGGTTTTGATCTGAGAGATCTGTCGTTGTTTTATCAATTGAGATAAAGCGCTGGAGTAAGCGATAACTATAATAAGCGTAAAGATTATAGAGAGGGCTGCCATTAGCACTACAGAAGAGAGCACGGCTTTTTTCTTTCCGGGGAGATTCACCAGCAACTGATAATTGCTGTTTCCCGTATTATCTAAAAAAAGAGGCACTCCATAAGTGGCTGGGTGATTCAAACTGAAATTTTCAGAATGAAGGTTTGTAGCGATTGAGTTGCTGTAAATTCCGTATTCGAAATCGGTAACAAGATCGCGGTTTTTCAGTTCCTTAGTAATAAGTCTTTTTATCACCTCATCGCTTACCCGGTCATGAAGCGGAAGCTTACTCGTATATTCTGCAATACTGCTTCGCAGGATATCCTTTTCTACCTGGTCCATCCTCATCATGCGGGAAATTTGTTGCTGGGCGCTAAGGGTATTGTTACCATCAAGGTTTCGCCGGGAAACAATATTGGTAACCCGTTTATTTATAAGTTTGGTGAAGGGAATACTATCGCTGGTAGCACTTAAGAAGCCCGAAGAAACTTTATAATCCTCCTCCAGGATAGATTCGGTATGAAAGAGCGACTGATTGCGTAATTTATTTTCGCTGGTATAGGAATATTCGGTGAGCTTAGATTCTTCCAACTTAGAGTTTGTGGAATCAGAATCAATAAATTTTATATAATACTCTTCTAACTCCCTGTTTTGTATTTCATTAGAAACCTTTATCAATACCTGTTTCGCGTTATACGAAAACTGTTCTTCCTTATCATCAACCGCACCCTTAATCCAATATCCCTGGACGAAAATTATCCCAATAAGTGAGAGGCTCATCAAGACTACCAGGATGAAGAAAAGCTTTTTATTCATGCCCTCAAAAGTAAGATTTTAACATTTAGAGCTTAACCGGTTTAACCAAATGTTAACAAAACTTTCCTCAATTTTTGCGGGATTTTAAGAGAATCTCATGTAATTCTGCAACCTGTGATTTTGTAAGGGCTAGATCGGTATTTTCGATTTGGAAATCGGCGAGTTTTAACTTCTTTTCATCAGACCACTGGTTGGCCATTCGGGCCTCTATTTCTTTTATTTCTGAATTATCCCGAAACTGCAGTCTTTTAATTTTCTCCTCATAAGGAGCGGTTACCAGAATAGTGCGGTCGCATTTTTCATGTCCGCCTGATTCAAAAAGAATTGCCGCTTCATAAATAATATATGGTGCTTCCTGCCAGGAGAGCCAGTTTTGGAAATCGGCTGCCACAGCAGGGTGTATTATCCTGTTCAAAGCTTTCAGTTTTTCTGAATCCTTAAAGACCCGGGAAGCGATATATTTTCTATTCGGCTCCCCGCCGGAGTATGCTTTGTCCCCAAAAAGCTCCACTACTGCTTCTTTGATTTCTTCAGAAGTAAGCATCAAACGTTTTCCTGCCTCATCGGCGATATATACCGGGATCCCGAGTTTTCGAAAGAAATTGGCTACAGTGGTTTTCCCACTTCCTATACCACCGGTTAAGCCTACTATCATCATCGTTTTATGATAAACTGGATCTTCCGTTCACTAAGCCGGATATTCGTTACAAAATCAGGTTTTCTAACAAGCTCGGCCAGCAGGTAATCCTGCCCTTCGGTGATATCATCAAAATCACATACCACTGAAAAATCTTCAGGATTCACCAAATCGTATTGTTTAAGGTTTACCTGGTAAAATAATTTTACCTCCTGCGGAAATATACTCAGGTTAAGGTCCGAAGGAACATTCTGAACTTCCACAGGTACCCGCACCTGGCCTTCAGTAAATTTTTCAACTTCAAGGGCATAGGAAACCTGGGTTTGATAAAAACTCAGCATTTCAAGACCTATGGTGTCTATGCCAATTTTCCCACTAATATCTTCGCTAACATCTCGTTTTTCAATCGGAAAAGTATGTATTTCGGTAAGGCTGTCAATAATAGACTCCGGGCCACTAACATCAATAGAATCAGGGTTTAACCGAATTTCTTCATTTGCCGAATAACCAACAGCATAGGACAAATTTAACTCCGGAATCACCTTTAGACGTTTTAGCAGCTTAGGCTGAAATCCTATTATAATTTCCTCTGCAAGGAAGCGGTTTTTTTCAAAATCAATATTGAGTTGCCGTACAATATCTTCGCGGTTAGCTTCGATAGAATAAACCAGGTGGCCATTTTCTTCCCGGGCCTGTTCCAGGTCGATTTTTAATTCAGGGGTAAACCACCTGAAATACAAAATGCTAAAGCCTTTATCCTGCATCCTGATATCTACAGAAACCGGTTTTTCTTCCGCGATACTTTTATCCATCGGTGCATTTACATATTCCAAAGGTATAGACACCACCTGCGTATAATCTTTAGACAACTGGACCAGCACCCATACCAGCGCAGCAAAAAAGAGAAAAAACCCAAAGGTTTGCAGGTTGGATTTCTTTAGAAAGTCGGGAGTTTTTATCGTGGTTTTACGCATGTTTAAAGAATAAATGTGGAAATGCAATTTCGGGCTTCTTTTTCAAAACTTTAAGCTGCCATACAGATTTAAAAAAACCATATCCATAGCCCACAAATTGCACCAGAACGGCATAGACCGAAAACAAACCAATGTTAAGACTTTTATTCTTAATAGCCGAATCCAGCAATACAAACATAAAATAAAGCAGGTAAAGACCAAAAAACCACCATAAGCCTGTGCTTAACAAGAGAATGGAAAAAATAAAACCGGCAGTAAAGACACTGGGAAACCAGTAGGTGATCTTACCAGATCCGGGATGCCAGAAGTTAAGGATTGGCCGCACCATCCCAAATTTTTCCACCTGGTGATAAAATTTATTCCAATCGATGCGGCGCTTATGATAAACTTTCGCATCGGGAATAAGGCAGGTTTTATAGCCTTCTTTCTGAAGCCTCAAAGAAAGATCGGGATCTTCTCCCGGGTGGATAAGGCCGAAACCGCCTGTGGCTTCAAAGGCTTTTCGGGAAATCCCCATATTAAAGCTGCGGGGTTCAAATTTATTTACCGAAGATTCCTTACCGCGTATCCCTCCCGTGGTTATAAAAGAGGTCATCGCATAGTCAATCGCTTTCTGGGTATCGCTAAAAGCAGGATGTGCCGCATCGGGCCCACCAAAACAATCGCAGAAAGTATTTTCAAGAAAGCGATCTACATTTTTAAGATAATCGGGAGGCAGCAGGACGTCAGAATCCAGAATTATAAAATAATCGGCTTTGGCATATCGCATTCCAAAATTGCGGGAATCGCCAGGCCCGCTGTTTTTCTTATAATAATAACTAATGTTTAGCTGTTGTTGATACTCCTTTATAACATCGGTGGCAGGTTTCGAAGAACCGTCTTCTACTATCACTATTTCAAAAGGCCTTTCAAAATCGAGGGCCAGCATACTTTGCAGCAGCTCCCTGATCTCATCGGGGCGATTGTAGACAGGAATCACAAACGAATATTCCAATTTCATCTTATAAAGGTACTAAAAGAATAGGGCTGCCGGAAAAAACAGGATTCCATTTTTTCCTCACAGCCCTTTATTTAATAGGAATCTTATTCCTGGTCTTTCATAAAAGTCTCCATAACCTCCTGGCTTACTCCCATATTGGAGAAACCGCCATCGTGATATAGATTTTGCAGGGTCACTTTTTTGGTAAGGTCAGAGAAAAGTGTGAGCGTATAATCGGCGCATTCAAGAGCTGTGGCATTCCCAAGTGGCGACATTTTATCGGCGTAAGCGATAAAACCATCAAAGCCTTTCACCCCTGTCCCGGCAGTTGTTGGGGTTGGGGATTGTGAAATAGTGTTCACCCTTACTTTTTTATCTTTTCCGAAGAAATACCCGAAACTACGGGCTATAGATTCAAGATAAGCTTTATTATCGGCCATATCATTATAATCGGGAAATACGCGCTGTGCGGCCATATAACTAAGGGCTACAATGCTCCCCCACTCGCTCATCGCTTCTTTTTTATATAAAACCTGCATGGTTTTGTGAAAAGATACCGCCGAAACATCCCAACCTTTAGTGGTGAAGTCGTAATTCATATCGGTATAATGGTTGCCCTTTCTCACGTTTACCGACATTCCGATGGAATGCAAAACAAAATCGATCTTACCGCCAAGAATCTCCATCGCCTTTTCAACAAGGTTTTCAAGATCTTCTACTTTTGTGGCATCGGCAGGTATGATCTCCGAACCGGTTTTTTCAGCAAGTTGCTGAATATTCCCCATTCGCATTGCGATAGGTGCATTGGTAAGCACAAACTTTCCGCCTTCTTCATTTACCCGTTCTGCAGTTTTCCAGGCGATAGAATTTTCATCTAAAGCACCGAAAATAATTCCTCGTTTCCCTTTTAGCAGGTTGTATGACATGGTATTGTTTTTTATAGATTGTTGAGCCTGTAAAGATAGTAAAATTCCCGTCAGAGGCTCAACCTGTTAGTTTCTAATTCAACAGCGCCCTGGCATGTGCCATTGCCGATTCGCTAATATTATTCCCGCCCAGCATCATCGCGAGTTCTTCTATGCGCTGGCTAGGTTCCAGTTCAGTTATCCTGGTAGTTGTTTTTCGTGCTGAATCTTCTTTAAAGATCTTAAAATGGCTATTCCCTTTCCCCGCTATCTGCGGAAGGTGGGTGATCGCGATCACCTGCATAGACTCGCCCATACGCTGGAGAATTTCTCCCATTTTTTGCGCAATATCCCCGGAAACCCCGGTATCGATCTCATCAAAAATTATGGTTGGCAAACTGCTTTGTGCAGCCAGAATACTTTTTACCGCCAGCATAATACGCGATAATTCCCCGCCCGAAGCCGCCTTTTTCATCTCCTTGAAATCTCCGCCTTTATTGGCCGCGAGATACCAGAATAATTGATCCTGGCCGTTTGTCAATAACTCCTTTTGAGGTTTTAGCTCGATTTTAAGGCGGGCATTTGGCATTCCTAAACCGGCAAGGATCTCTTCGGTTTGTTTTATAAATGGCGGAATGATCTTTTTTCGATTCTGGTGGATCTTCGCTGAAACCTCAACAAGGCCTTTTTTGGCTTCTGCAATAGCTTTTTCAGCTTCCAGCAAGGAGGCTTCGGCATTCTCACTCACCGATACTTTTTCCTGAAGCCGGTCTTTTATTTCCAGTAATTCTTCAATGTTCTCTGCGGAATGTTTTTTCTGAAGATTATAAATAAGCTGAAGTTTCTGGTTTGTTGCTTCCAGTTCCTCTGGATTGGCTTCAACCCGCTCCAGGGCGTCTGAAAGTTCCTGCGCGATATCATCGAGTTCAATTATGATACTTTCCACACGATCGTTCAAACTTTCATAAGTACCTGAAAAACCAGCTATTTTAGACAATCCAACCCGTGCCTCTTTGAGGGTCTCCAAACTTCCAATGTCCTCCCGGCCGATGAGTTCTACGGCAGAGCCCAGCTTCTCGGTAAGTTCTTCTACATTATTCAACTCTTCATAGCGGCTTTCCAGCTCCTCCAGCATTCCGGGTTTGAGTTTTGCTTCTTCCAGTTCATTCAGCAAAAAAAGATTATAATCATATTCCCTGGTGGCCTGGGCCTGCTCCTCCTTTAATTCTTCAAGCCTGCGATTAAGTTTTTTAAAATCCCTGAAGCGATTTCGGTAATCCAGAAGTAAACTTTCATTTCCCGCGATGGTATCGATCACCTGAAACTGATACTCATTATTTCCGAGGCTAAGGGTTTCATGCTGACTGTGAACATCGATAAGAAAACCTCCCAGTTTATTCAGGGAGGAAAGCTTTACCGGCGTATCGTTTACAAAAGCCCGGGATTTCCCGGAAGGCAATATCTCCCGACGAATAATAGTTTGGGTTTCAAAGTCCAGATCTTCTTTCAGAAAGAAGTCTTTCAAATTATAATTCCCAATATTAAAAGCCCCTTCGATGACACACTTTTTAGCAGTGTCGCGAATAGCACTATAATCGGCACGATCTCCCAGCAGCAGGCCAAGGGCGCCAAGCATGATAGATTTTCCGGCACCGGTTTCCCCGGTAATTATAGTAAAGCCTTCCTGAAGTTTAATATTTATATCTTCAATGAGGGCGTAATTTTTTATGGATAATGCAGTAAGCAAGTTGTTGAAATTTGCGCTAAATATACGGGAGAAATATTTCCCAATCAACCGTGAAAATAATTATTGCAGGTTTCGCCAGTTTCGGGAATAACGCGGGGCAATATTGCTTAGGGTTTGAGTTAGTCCGGGCCGGTTAATGGCAGGTCCCCCGCTAAATATTTGAGAGATCTCATCGGCTTTAGAATCGAAAAATGTACGTAGTAAGAGAGAATTTGCACGACGACGATTCATCGTCTCCAGTTCCGCCATAACATCGGCGATTACTATTTTGCCTTTTTCTGCATCACGATGCATCTCATCCAGCCCAAGGCGGTGATATTCGTAAAGAGCGCTACGATATTCGGCAAAGGTATTTGAAAGAAGATCGGTATTGAGACGGTAGCGGGAATTATTACCATCGGCGCCACTCCAGCCCTGGTTCCCACTCTGCTGGGCGGTGGTAAGTATCCTGTTAGCTTCCTGATAATATTCAGTCCCCCCTTCAGGAGAAAAAGTATCGGCATCAAGGCCTAAAATAGTATAGACATAAAAACTCACCACAGAAACGAGATTGGAGCTATAGGAGTTTTGGCTGTAGTTTAAGGGTTGGTATTCGCGGTAATTAAAAGCAAATTGCTCATCGTTGAAATTAAAAACCGGACTCACCATAGTGGTGCCGTAAACAGGACGTGAGGATTGCACCTGGATGGTACCGGAAAATGATTCTCCTTCAAAGCTGTTCAGGGTTATGAACATACTGCAGTTAATGCGCTCATGGGGTAAAAATTCCTTATCGGTCCAGTTGGTTTGGTTTACAAATTCGGCAAGGGCACGTTCCAGGGTGCGGAAAACAGAAAGATTGCTTTGGCCCGTTTGTTCGGTATTTAAAACCACCTGACAATTGAGCTCCTGAGCCTTCATTTGACTAAGGCCGGCAAACATCAAAAAAATCAGGAGTAAGTTACGCATTTATCAAAGTTACGATTTCATTTAATATATCAGCCGCTACTTCCGATTTTGGTTTCAGATCAAATTCTTTAACCGAATCAGGAAACACGATAGTGATCTTGTTGGTGTCTTTTTTAAAGCCTGCTCCTTTATCCTGAAGTGAATTCAGGACTATAAAATCAAGGTTTTTACGTTTCAGCTTCCCGCGGGCATTTTCAAGTTCATCGTTGGTTTCCAGCGCAAACCCGATGAGCAGTTGATCTTTTTTAATTTCTCCCAGGCCGGCAAGAATATCACGGGTTTTTTCCAGCTCTAACGTAAGATTATTGTCGTTTTTCTTAATTTTTTGGGAGGCTACCTGTTTTGGTTTGTAATCGGAAACTGCGGCAGCAGCGATCACCACATCGGCTTCAGGAAAATATTTATTTACCTCGGCATACATCTCTTCATTGCTCACCACGCGAATGAGTTTCAGGTTTGGCTCGCTGATCTCTAAATGTGTGGGACCGGAAACAAGAATCACATTGGCTCCCAGAGCGGCAGCTTTTTCAGCCAGGGCAAAACCCATTTTGCCGCTGGAATGGTTACCTATAAAACGCACGGGATCTATAGCCTCATACGTTGGACCAGCAGTAATTAATATGGTTTTTTCCTTCAAAGGAAGCAGGGCTGAAAAATGCTCTTCCAGGAATTGCATGATATCTTCGGGTTCGGCCATACGGCCTTCCCCATGGAGCCCACTCGCAAGTTCCCCTGTTCCCACCGGGATCATAATATTCCCGTATTCCTTAAGTTGATCGAAGCTGTTATTGGTAGAGGGATGCCTGTACATATCCAGGTCCATAGCCGGAGCAAAAAACACAGGGCATTTAGCCGAAAGATAGACGGCAAGCAGTAAATTATCGGAGGTCCCTGAAGCCATTTTGGCCAAAGTATTTGCCGAGGCAGGGGCTACAATCATAAAATCGGCCCAGAGGCCGAGTTCTACGTGATTATTCCAAACGGCATTTTCATCTTCCTCATTGGTAAAAGATGAATACACCTCGTTTTTCGAAAGTGTGGAAAGAGTTAAAGGAGTAACAAATTCTTTAGCAGCCGGCGTCATCACCACTTTTACATGGGCACCGGCTTTAATAAGAAGTCTTACTAAAAAGGCAGTTTTATAGGCAGCGATACCACCGGTAACGCCTAAGAGTACGTTTTTACCTTTTAGCACCGACATAATACCAGGTTATGCTTCTTCAGATTCCTTGGTATTACGGTAGTAGATCTTGTCATCCAACCACTCCTGAATCGCTAAAGCATGTGGCTTAGGAAGTTTTTCGTAAAACTTAGAAACCTCTATCTGCTCTTTATTTTCAAAGATTTCGTCAAGGCTATCGTTGTACGTAGCAAATTCGTCCAGCTTCTCAAGCAATTCTTTTTTGATCTCAGCATTGATCTGGTTAGCGCGTTTTGCTACTACAGAAATAGCTTCATAAATGTTGTTGGTTGGCGCGTCTACCTTATTCTTGTCGATAGTGGTAGTGTTCACCGGGGCCTCAGATTTCTTAATGTCCATCATTCTTTCTTGCTTATTATAAATTTTGTAACCTCGTTTCAATATCTTCTACAGAAGCTTCCATCGTAGAGAGGTATTCTCCCTCCGGATATCGCTTCACATAACTTTCGTAATATGTTTTTGCTTCATTTAAACGCTCTTCCATAAGGCTGGCAAAGCTATTTATAGCCAGCAGGTAAGCAGCATCAAACCGGTAATAGAACGCCTGTTCTCTAAAAGGGGAACCCGGATACTCTTTGATGAAATTATCAAAAGAAGTAATCGCAGCTCTGTAATTACCTGCACGGGCAAGGCCGGTGGTATGGTATTGTTTTGCTATTTCAAAAGCTTTTTTCTCCAGTTTCACTCTTAATTCGGTTGCCAGTTCATTGGCTCGAACGGCATATTCCCCCTCAGGGAAAGTATTTAGATACGCCTGAAGTTCGGTAATAGCTTTACGGGTATCGGTTTGATCCAGGTCATAGCGTGGGGAAAGCTCATAATAACTCGCAGCTTTCTTGAAAGCGGCCTCTTCTAGTTTTTCAGAATTAGGATAGGATTGCTGAAAACGCTCAAACTGATAGGAAGATAGGTAAAAATCCCCCAGCTGGTAATAAGTATCGGCAAAAAGGAAACTTAATTTTTCTCCTTGCGGCTTACCCCTGTATTGAGGTACAATTTGTTCAAAAAGACGAAGTGCCTTCCTAAACTTTGGTTTGCTTTCTTCTTCTTTAGCTTCATTATAAAGCTGTTCGGCGGTAGTATATTTCGCACCGGTGTCCTCGCTTTTCAGGAGTTTTTGATACTCGCTACAGGAGACACTTAGCAACAATACACTAACTAATAAAAAGGCTTTTTTCATTCTTTGTAAAAACATCTGGCAAAAGTACATTTTTTCCTGAGTATAAAAAAACTTTCAATCACAGGGCCATAACCCGAAAACAGGAGGTTTATTGTAATCTCAGGAAAAACTTAATCCGGATTAAGGTTGAAGGCAGTCCAAAAATAATAACCCCCGCTATAAGAACGGGGGTAAAAAATTATAATTAAAAGCTATCCACAAAATCATTTATCTGCTTTGTTAAAGCATCTGAAGCCTTAACAAGGGGAAGGCGCAATACATTTTGACAGAGTTCCTTTTTATGAAGCAAAGCTTTGATCCCGGCAGGATTACCTTCAGCAAAAATCATTTCTATAGAAGGCGCTATTTTATAATGTAATTTATAGGCTTCCTTTGCTTTTTCCGCCAGCCCGAGATTTACCATTTCTGAAAATTCGTTCGGAAAGCCCTGAGCAATAACAGAGATCACGCCTTTTCCTCCGGCCAGCACCATGGGTAAGGTAATCATATCGTCGCCAGAGATCACAAGGAAATCTTCGGGAACCAGGGAGATAAGCTTCATGGCCTGTGCGATATCGCCAGCTGCTTCTTTAATCCCAATCACATTAGGTAGATCCCTGGCTATTCGATTTACCGTTGTGGGCAAAATATTAGAGGCGGTCCTACCCGGCACATTATATAAAATAACAGGCAAGGCTGAAGCCTCTGCTATCACCTTGAAATGCTGATAAATTCCTTCCTGAGTGGGCTTGTTATAATAAGGAGACACCGATAACACAGCTGAAAAGCCTTCCAGATTTTCGGTCTTCAACTCCCCGGCAAGCGCCGCGGTATTATTCCCACCGGCTCCCAGGACAAGAGGAATGCGGCCATTATTCTTTTTTACAACAGTAGCCTTTATAAGTTCTTTTTCCTCTTTGGTGAGGCAGGCACTTTCTGCGGTCGTGCCGAGCACAACCAGGTAATCTATATTGTTTTCAATCTGGTTTTCGACCAGGTTTTCCAGGGCTTCCACATCTACCGAAAAATCTTCCCTGAACGGGGTGATAAGCGCAACCCCGGTACCAACAAATTCTTTCATTTTTATTTATTCTCCTTTTAAAATCTTTAAATATTTGGTCAACTCCTCAGTAAAAACTTCAGGTCTATTCCCATCGTTTATACTAAGATTCACCTCTTTTTCTTCAAATCTTCCGGCTTTAACCCGGGCCGGGATCACCTCCCGCAAAAACAAAGCTTCCGGATTGTTTTTTTCAGTATAGCTTATTACAAGATCGGGGCCAGACTGAATAATATCCATCAAAGCCTGGTTTTTAAGCTTTCCATTATAAGCGATATCCTTAAACTGAAAAACTATCGCCTCTTCCCTGATTTTTTCACCAGTTCCACAATGAATAATCTGAAACCCCTCCTCAGGAATTCCAACCTTCTTAATTAATCCTGTCATACTATCTAAGATTCCTTCATTAGGTGAATCGTAAAGTAAAAGCAGGTTTTTAAACTCTGGGACAACCGAAGCATCCTTTGGCGCGACAGCTTTAAGCCTTTTCTTAGCAAGATAGATTTTATAAGATTCCAGCAACACACTTCGTTTGGGTGGACAAATGTAAATAATTAAAAACAGAGAGAAATGCTTTTAAAGTCTTTCAAAATAAGGAAAGTCACTTTTTTAACAGCTTTATTTTTTTTGTAAAAATAAATACAACAAAGTGCTTAAATCATATGTAAAAGTCGAAGCTTTTTTTCGGGAGTCACAAAGAAGAGAAAGGCAAAGAGAATAGCAGAAAACCTAAGCAGGTTCCCCAGCACCACGACTACGGTGTCTCGCAGATAAAATTCTCCCATTTCCCTGAAAACATCGGCAAAAATAAATGCCAGGACAAGAGTGATAAAATAAACCGATTTCCTCGAATAGGAGTTGAGATAAAAAATTAGGGCTACCCCCCCAAATACCAACAAATTCAAGTAATACAAAACATAAAGTATATACTCGGCCTGACTGTTTATGTAAAGCTCCAGCTGTAACAAGTGTTCAATTAGCAAATAAGAATTCACCAATACCACCAACAAAAAATAGCCCAGCATATATTTACTGGCATGTTCTCTCCTGGTGTAATGCAAAGCTTCCCGACCCAAAAAAATATAAGCAGACATAAAGCAGATGAGTCCGGCGGTTTTCAAATACCAGCTTTCCTCCAGACTATCGGCTAAAATGGCCGCGAGGGAAAAGCAGAGAAAGGCTACCAGATTCCAATTAGCGGCACTAAGTTTTTTAAAATAAAAAACCAAAAGAGGCAGGAAAAATAATAGCCCCGATCCTAAAACCAAATAAGGAGACCCGGAGACCACCCCATAGATATTAATGATGGCCAGAAAAAGAATGGAACAAAAAAGTATTGGAAATCTCATTCAAGTTTAATTGCGATAAATATAATAAAGTTTAGCGTTTATTGCATAATCCCCCCGTTTTATAGTAAAAATTGATTAAAACCACCATTCTACGGCTTAAGTTTAAATTCTTCTTCAGGAATAAACTTCAAATATCTGCTTTATCTTTGCACAAAATATTTCAGAAAATGATCGCTCTAAAAAATATTGGTATTCTCGCTTTCAGTTTGCTAATACTGAATTCTTGTAAGACCGAGAACCTCCGCCTTTCAGAAATAGAAGGAAAAAGAATTGCTATAGACGAAAATCAGCAAGCCGATGCTGAAGTAGAGGAATTCATACAGCCTTACAGAGAACACCTCAACAAAACCCTGGACAGCACCCTGGCGTATAACCCAAGGAGTATGAATAAAAGTGAAGGCGAGCTTAATACCGCTCTTGGAAATATGATGGCCGATATCGTGATGCAACAGGCAAATCCCATTTTAAAGAGCCGTACCGGGAAGGAAATCGATATGGTATTGTTAAATAAAGGAGGAATTCGCTCGGGCCTGGACAAAGGAGAGGTGAATGCCCGAAGCGCTTATGGGCTCATGCCATTTGAAAATGAGATCGTGATCGCCGAATTATCAGGGGATAAGATCCTGGAAATGTTGGAATATCTGGAACGAGCTAAAACTGCACATCCTGTGAGTGGCATTCAAATTGAAATGAACAGGGATTTTAAGATTACTTCGGCAACAATTCAAGGCGGGGAGATTGATCCTGAACGCACGTATTTTGTAGCAACTTCAGATTATTTGCAACAAGGCGGCGACAATATGAATTTCTTTCAAAATCCCGTTGCTCTCTATAATGTAGATTACAAACTGCGCAACGCAATAATTGATTATTTCCAGAAAACAGACACTATAAAAGCTGAAAGAGATAACAGGTTCATTAGAAAAAATTAAAAAATGAAAAGAAGAAATTTTATTCAGCAAACCACAGCCGCAACTGCTTTTATTAGTCTCGGCGGACTTTCATCCCTCGCCATGGCCCCGGCCTACAAAAAGCACATTACTATTTTGCACACCAACGATGTACACAGCCACATAGACCCTTTTGGTCCCGATGATGCCCGTAACCCGAATATGGGTGGGGTGGCAAGGAGAGCTACTTTAATTGAAAAGATCAGGAAAGAAAATCCTAACACCTTATTATTAGATGCCGGCGATATCTTTCAGGGCACCCCATATTTTAATTTTTACGGAGGCGAACTGGAGTTTAAGCTCATGAGCAAGATGAAATATGATGCCTCCACGATTGGAAACCACGATTTTGACAACGGAATAGAAGGGCTCTATGCTCAACTGCCACACGCAGAATTCGATTTTATCTCTTCCAACTACGATTTTAGTAACACTATAATGGACGGACATACTCAGCCTTTTAAAGTTTTCAAAAAAAATGGAGTTAAGATCGGTATCTTTGGATTAGGTGTGGAACTGGATGGGCTGGTGACAAAAAAACTTTATAAGGAAACCCAATATCTCGATCCTGTAGAAATTGCGCAGGATATGAGCCGGAAACTCAAAAAAGAACAAAAGTGCGACCTGGTGATTTGTCTTTCGCATTTGGGTTACGAATATCAGCACGACAAAGTTTCAGATATTAAGCTGGCTCGAGCAACAGAAAACATAGATCTAATTATAGGCGGGCACACCCATACTTTTTTAGAAAAACCTACTGTAGAAACCAACCGGGCTGGTAAAAAAGTACTGGTGAACCAGGTAGGTTGCTACGGCCTGTACCTGGGAAGGATAGACTTTTTCCTGGATAGCAAAAATAATATTGAAGCAAACGGAGTTAAGATTGCTGTTTAATAACCAGTTTTTTTGCTATCCAGATTTATTTTAATTGTAAATATCACTTAGGCTAACATTTCCAGGAATTCAACTTCAGAAATAATGTTGGTACCAAGTTTTTCAGCTTTAGCAAGTTTGCTGGGACCCATATTTTCTCCGGCAACCAGGTAATCTGTTTTTCCTGAAATAGAACCCGACACCTTCCCTCCGTTCTCTTCTATCATTTTCTTGAGCTCATTACGGGAGACTTTTTCAAAAACCCCGGAAATAACAAAGGTATTTCCCGCCAGTTTATCGGTATGATTGGCGAGTACCTCAGCATCTATCTCCAGCTGAACCCCGTATTCCTTTAAACGTTGAACTATTTCCCTGTTCTCTTCTGAAGCAAAGAATTCCCTTACACTACGGGCAATGCTCTCTCCAATCTCATCTATAGCGACCAGATCCTCTTCAGAAGCGCTCATTAATGCATCGATGCTCTTATAATGTTTGGCGAGCTTTTTAGCCACTGTCTCCCCAACATACCTAATCCCGAGGGCGAACAGGGTTCTTTCAAAAGGAATTTCTTTTGACTTTTCAATGCCGTTAATCAGGTTTTCAGCTGATTTTTCGGCCATGCGTTCAAGGGGTAAAACATCCTCTTTTTTCAGGGTATACAAATCGGCGTAGTTTTCTATGAGATTTGCATTAACAAGCAAAGCCACGGTTTCTCCCCCCAGGCCTTCAATATCCATGGCTTTACGGGAAATATAATGCTGAATGCGCCCTATGATTTGTGGTGGACAGCCGTTATAATTAGGGCAGTAATGCTGGGCTTCTCCTTCTTTTCTTATCAGTTTGGTTCCACATTCAGGACAGTTTTCAGCATATTGGGTTTCGGGAGTACTTGGATCACGTTTGGTAAAATCAACCCCCACAATCTTGGGAATAATCTCTCCTCCTTTTTCTACAAAAACCGTATCCCCTTCCCTGATGTCCAGCTTGGCGATCTGATCGGCATTATGCAGAGATGCCCGCTTTACAATAGTTCCTGCAAGTTTTACCGGTTCCAGGTTTGCTACGGGAGTGATCGCTCCGGTTCGGCCCACCTGGTAAGTTATCTTTTTAAGCTTTGTAGCTTCCTGCTCTGCCTTAAATTTATACGCAATTGCCCAACGTGGCGATTTTGCGGTATAGCCGAGTTCCTCCTGCTGGTGCAAATCGTTGACTTTCACCACTACCCCATCGGTTTCATAAGGCAGGTCGTGCCGATGGATATCCCAGTAATTAATATACTCCAGCACCTCGTCAATATTATTTTTCAATTCAGCTTCCCCTGGTACTTTGAAACCCCAGCTTCTCGCCTTATCCAGGGTCTCAAAATGAGTTTTGGCTGGGATTTTATCAGCAATTATAGAATAAAGCAAGCAATCCAATGGCCTTCTGGCCACCTCGGCACTGTCCTGTAACTTCAGGCTTCCTGAAGCTGTATTTCTGGGGTTAGCATAAGGTTCTTCCCCGGCTTCTACCCGTTCAGCATTCATTTTGGCAAAACCTTCATAAGGCAGGATGATCTCTCCACGAATATCAAAACTTTCGGGATAATCTCCCTTCAACTTAAGAGGAACAGACCTGATGGTCCTTATATTATTACTTACATCGTCTCCCTGAAAACCATCTCCGCGGGTAACAGCCCGTTTTAATTTTCCTTTCTCGTAAGAGAGGCTTATGGAAGCCCCATCATATTTTAACTCGCATACATATTGCAGTTTCCCATCTACCAGCTTCTTAACGCGCTTTTCCCAATCCTGGAGCTCCTCTTTAGAATAGGAATTGGATAAAGAATACATACGGTACCGGTGTACCACTGTTGCGAAGCTTTTGGTCACCGCACCACCTACACGCCGGGTTGGGGAATTGGGATCATCAAATTCTGGATTTTGCTCTTCAAGTTCCTGCAATTCCTTAAGCTTCATATCAAAGTCATAATCGCTTATTTCAGGCTTATCCAGCACATAATAGAGGTAATTATGATGAGTTAATTCTTCACGTAAGTGCCTGATCTTTTCTTCAGTGGTCATATAATGTCTTCAAATATTTTTATTCTGAAAGCGTCTTCAGGTGATCGTTTTCAAAAATTAGTTGGTGTTCCTTTTCCCTATAACGGAAATCCACACGGAATTCAGCAGCATAAATCTTATCATCGGCCGGGAACCAGTCTTTTTTATTTCGGTTTATAGTGATCAACAAGCCTTCATCATCTCCAATAGCACAGAATTTTTCAAAATCGCCATCGTATTTCTCCAGGCCAAAATGTGCATTTAAAAAATTAAACTTATCCCGTACCTGAGTGGTGCCAATTCCAATCTCTGCTATGCCCAGGATACTTTTTTCTGAAAACAAAGCAGATTTAGGCTTGCTGAAATCTCCGCGGGAGATAAATTCCAGAATATTTTTATCGGCATCATAGAAATATAAGGATTTTGCATTCCAGGCACTAAAATCTATAATTTCCTCCCTGTTATTTTTTATCACCGGCACACGTTCCTTCACCCATTCAAGCGCCTCGCCTTCCTGATTATCGGGAATATGAAATGCAATATGATAAGGTTTAGCATCCTGTTGGTATTGAAATTCCAGCAGGCTATACCCAACTTGCACTTCAAAATTTTCTTCGGAATTCTGTTTCACCTTCAAACCCAGGGTGTCGCGATAAAAGTGCAATTGCTCCCTGAAATTTGAAGTATATAACTGAAGTCTGCAGATTTTCATTTTTACAATTTTGGTTAATCAGGTCTGCTCCTTATTCATCCATTTAGGAACGGGCAGCGGCTTAAAATTATACATTTTCTCCAAAAGTTCTTCGATATCCTCAGCGATGAGTAACATATCGAAGTTCTCTTTCTTAAGCAATTCCTTGCGAACCATAGTTTTTAACATCGCTATTAATTCGTCATAAAAACCATTGATATTCAGCAAGCCTATCGGGTTGGCATGTAGCCCGAGTTGTCCCCAGGTTATGATCTCGAATAATTCTTCAAAAGTTCCGAAGCCACCGGGCAAAGCTATAAAACCATCACTAAGCTCGTGCATTTTAAGTTTGCGTTCGTGCATATCGCGGGTGGTAATAAGTTCACTTAGACCGGGATGCACCACCTCTTTTGTTTTGAGAAAATTGGGAATTACCCCTATTACTTCCCCCCCATTATCAAGGCTTCCGGCGGCCAGCCTTCCCATAAGGCCAAGCTTACTCCCCCCAAAAATCAGGTTTATATTTCTCTGGGCGAGAATTTTACCTAAGCGATAAGACTCCTCTGAAATTAGAGTATCATTACCCTCACTGCTAGCGCAAAACACGGCAATACTTTTAAGGGTATTTTCTTTCTGTGTTTGTTCCAAATCAACATTTTTTTTAGGTTTATTTTACCCCTTTCAACATTCTGAAATTTCCGTAAATATCCTTCCGGAGTTCGGTTTTAAAGCCATAATCCTGTAATAATTTTTCCGTTTCCAGCCCCAGGTACTGGTTAATTTCGAAATAAAGTTTACCACCAGGCTTCAGGGCTTTTTGGGCCAGCCCGGCAATTTTTCGGTAAAAAACAAGAGGATCATCATCTTTTACATATAAAGCAGTCTCAGGCTCATATTCCAGTACATTTGGATGCATTTGAGCCTTTTCTAATTCCCGAACATAGGGTGGATTAGAGACGATAAGGTTAAAATCCTGCTCTAGTTTTTCCAACTCCAGCACATTGCTTTCGGCAAAATTAATAACCACTTTATTATTAATGGCATTCAACTTAGCGGTTTCCAGAGCCTTTGCTGAAATATCTATCGCCGAAATTTCTGCATCAGGAAGGTTTTTTGCCAGGCTAATCGCGATACAGCCACTTCCGGTGCCTATATCCAATATTTTTATTTGTTTGGGTTCTGCCTGGAGATCATCCAGTATCCATTGTACCAATTCTTCGGTTTCGGGACGTGGCACCAACACATCCTTACTCACCTGAAATATCAAATCAAAAAATTCGGTTTCACCAATGATATGTTGAATAGGTTCGTGTTTTAAAAGTCGTTCCCTGGCACTGTTAAATTTAGCAATATCTGAGTCGCTTACTTCCTTATCCCGTAGCAGAGCTACCTGTAATCTACTCATTTTAAGGTAAGCTTCAGTTAGCAAGCCAAAAAATGAATTTGCCTCCTCACAAGGATATTCTTTGGTCAGCTCAGCGAGAAACGATCTTTTTAATTCAGATATGGTCAAATTTCTGATTTTTGTTCTTAAGGATATATTTACTAAACACCATTACACGTCTCTTATCATCCACATCGTACAATTATAATGGCCGGTGTTTCCCATAGGGGCTTCCAGAGATTTGAATCCACTTTTCCCGTAGAGTTTCCGCGCGTTTTCCATATACGGAAGGGTTTCAATATAGCACTTTTCAAAGGCCTGGGAACCGGCATATTTAAGGCAGGTATCCATCATTTGTACGCCCAGGCCTTTACCCCTCGCCGCGGGCAAAAAATACATCTTCTGCAGTTCACAAACTTTCTCCTCCAATCCCGCTAATGGAGCAATTCCTGCACCTCCTATGACTTTTCCTTCACTTTCGAGAACAAAATAATTCATTCGCGGGTGCTGAAAAGTACCATACATATCATCAAGGGCTTTGTCTTCGTATGCAGTACCAACTTTTGGCACACCCATTTCCACCAGGACGCTGCGAATCACTCCGGCAACCTGCTCATTATCTTCGGGTTTAATTTCCCTTATTTTAAAACTACTCATTCTTGTTATAAATCCTATTTTTGTGGGGTGAATATACACGAAAAATACATAAAAAGATGCATTCAACTGGCCCAAAACGGGCTGGGAACTACCTACCCCAATCCCATGGTAGGAAGTGTAATTGTATACAAAAATAAGATTATTGGTGAGGGCTGGCATCGTATTGCAGGAGAACCCCACGCCGAAGTTAACGCCATTAATTCGGTTGAAGACCAGTCGGCATTAAAGAATTCCACGATTTATGTTAGTCTTGAGCCTTGCAGTCATTATGGAAAAACCCCTCCCTGCAGCGATCTTATCATAGCCAAAGGCATAAAAAAAGTAGTGATAGGCAGTGTTGATCCCTTCGCAGAAGTTGCAGGCAGAGGAATTAAGAAATTGCTAGATGCCGGCTGCGAAGTACAGGTGGGAATTTTAGAAAAAGAGTGTCAATGGCTTAACCGGCGTTTTTTCACATTTCATCAAAAAAAACGACCTTATATAATTTTAAAATGGGCACAAAGTCAGGATGCCTTTATCGCTCCTGAAAAACAAGAGAAACGCGAACCGGTTTGGATCACCAATCAACATTCCAATCAACTTGTGCATAAGTGGCGAAGTGAAGAACAAGGTATTATGGTAGGGACTCAAACCGCGGTGGCTGACAATCCAAAACTAAGCACCCGACTCTGGGACGGCCCTGATCCCGTTAGGGTCGTGTTGGATCGAAACCATAGGATCCCAAAGGATTCTGCCTTGTTCGATGGCAGTGTAAAAACACTTGTCTTTACCGAAAAACCTAAAGAAGTAGTTGTCACGGGAAAAAATTTAATTTTTGAGAAAATAGATTTTAAAAGCAAACTTCCGCAGCAGATCTGCGAGGTTTTATACCGGCACGAACTGCAATCGGTGATCATTGAGGGAGGAGCCAAAACGCTTCAGACTTTTATAGATGACGATCTTTGGGATGAAGCGAGGATATTCACCGGAAAAGTTCAACTGAGAAATGGCGTAAAAGCTCCTGTTTTTTCAGGAAAGATTATTTCAGAAAAAAATATTAAAGACGACAACCTGAAAGTATATATCAATGATTAAAGCTATAATCTTCGATTTTGGAGATGTCTTCATCAACCTCGATAAACCGGCAACGCTTCGGGAGATGCGAAAACACCGCATTGAGGATCTTACTAAGGAGATCCTGAAACTCAACAGGGAATATGAAAAGGGTTTAATAAGCTCAGAAAAATTAATAAATTCCTATCAGGTTGAATTCGAGCAGCTGGAAAGGGAAATCTTCGTGAATTCCTGGAATGCAATTTTGATAGATTTTCCAGAATACCGCTACCAGTTCCTGAAAAAACTTTCAGAAGAAAGGGATTTTGAGCTCATTCTATTAAGCAATACCAACGAGCTCCACATAGAATGGGTGAAGAAAAATGTGCCTTTCTATGAAGATTTCAAGGCCTGTTTCGATGCGTTTTATCTTTCTCACGAGATCAACTATAGAAAACCTGATGCCGAGATTTACGAGTTCGTCTTGAATAAACACGAACTTCGACCGGAGGAATGTCTTTTTATAGACGACACCACCGAAAATACCGAGGCTGCTGCTGCACTTGGCATTCATACCTGGAATATCGAACCTACCCGGGAAGATGTTATAGACCTTTTCACCGCTAAAAAGGAACTGTTTTGATCTACCTGCTGCTAAGCATTCTCTCTTCCACCATAATTTTTGTGGTCTTTAAACTTTATCAAAAATATGAGGTAAACACCCTGCAGGCCATAATTGTAAATTATTTTATCGCCTGTACGGTAGGTTTTGTCGGCTATATTGAAAGCACTCAAGACCTGATAAGAATTCCTTCGGAAACCTGGTTCCCGGGGTCCCTTTTTCTTGGTGGCCTGTTCATAGGTGTATTTTATCTTGCAGCCATTACCACCCAACGCAGTGGAATGGCGGTAGTATCGATCGCTTCAAAAATGTCGGTAGCGCTTCCTGTTTTCTTCGGAATTTTTATTTACAATGAAACCACCGGTTTCCTGAAACTTTTAGGAATTGTGCTTACCCTGGCCGCAGTTTATCTAAGTTCGATAAAGAAAAAAGAGGGCTTGAAGATCAAGAAAAAAAATCTGATTTTTCCCTTCCTGGTATTTTTGGGGAGCGGGATTATTGATACCAGCCTTAATTTCCTGGAAAATTTCTATGTTTCTGAAACAGATGTAGGATTGTTTTCTACCAGTATATTTGCCGTAGCCGGGCTTATTGGAACCCTTATCATTATTATACAGGGAATTTCAGGAAAATTAAAGCTCAGCTGGAAAAGCCTGGCGGGCGGAATCGCTTTAGGAATCCCTAATTATTTTTCGATCTATTTTCTTGTGATGGCGCTTCGGAGCCCACAATTTGAAAATTCGGTGCTTTTCACCATGAATCACGTTGGCATTGTCCTGGCTTCTACTTTAATTGGAATCATCTTCTTCAAGGAAGTACTTTTAAGAAAAAACTGGATCGGGCTTGTTTTAGCGATAATTAGTATTTTATTAGTGGCAAACTCCCAATAAATGAAGGATACCTACAAAACCATAACCAAGGCCTCCCCACAAGTTCTTTTTAAGGACAGGAATTCTAAGTTTTTTGGCTATGCTTTCCCGGTTAAAACCGAAGAGGAAATCAACTTTCACCTGGAAGAATTAAAAAACAAGCACCATAAAGCGCGACACTGGTGTTATGCCTGGCAGCTAGGAAAAGAGGAAATTCAGTACCGGGCCAATGATGACGGGGAGCCTTCAAACTCGGCAGGAATGCCTATCTACGGGCAGATCCAGTCTTTTGAGGTCACCAATATTCTAATTGTAGTGGTGCGTTATTTTGGCGGAGTAAAACTTGGGGTTGGTGGTTTGATAAACGCCTACAAAACTTCGGCTCAAATGGCTTTAGAAGAATCGAAGATTGTAACGAGAACAATAGACGAGGTGTTTGAAATAAAATTTGATTATCCCGAAATGAATACCGTGATGCGCATCATCAAGGAAAATGACCTGAACGTGATCGAACAGAAATTGGAATTGGATTGTAAGATTAGGATTTCTGTAAGAAAAAAGGAGGCAGAAAGTATTTTTCAGAAATTCGACACCACCTATAAAGTTGCAATAAAAAAGCTGGAGAATTAATTCTTTAATTTGTCAAGTATATATTCTGGACACCTAACAGGCCGCCTGGATTTTGAATCCATAAATACCAACACTGTTGAAGCCTGAGTAAGTAAATCGCCCGCTTCATTGTGCACTTCATACTCAAACTCAATTTTAACATTTGGTTGACTTTTCAGGCGGGTGGTAATTCTTAGCTCGTCCCCAAAAAAGGCAGGTTTAATAAACCTGAAATGCATCTCGTAGACCGGCAACATCATCCCATTTTCTTCCATAGTTTTGTAAGAAATCCCGAGTTGCTCCAACCACTCGATGCGAGCAATCTCAAGGTATTGCGGGTAATTCCCGTGATGCACCACTCCCATCTGATCGGTCTCGGCATATCTTACTTTAACAAAATTTGTATGGCTTTTCATAAAGATTTAATAGGTTAATCGGGTGAGGTTTTGTACTTTCATAAGCGGATTTAAGTATGCATAAAATTTTCTTAAAATTCAACCCCTAAATGGTTTTTTTTTTACATTTTTTGTTCACATATTTGTTCCACCAAGATCGGAAGCTTTAACACTTTTGATCGCCATTGTAACTATCTACTAACCCATAAATAACGTACAACAAAGCATGTCGAAAACTGCGCAATCAGTTTGGAATAGCTGTCTGGCTTTTATACAAGATAACATCACACCTCAGGCCTATAAGACATGGTTTGAGCCTATACAAGCCGTAAAACTTACCGATTGTGCGTTGAGCATACAGGTGCCTTCCAAATTTTTTTATGAGTGGCTTGAAGAGCACTATGTAAAGCTTCTTAAAGTATCGCTTACCCGGGAATTAGGAGAAAAAGCAAAACTGGTATATGTAATTAAGATGGAGAATACCTATGGTAATAAGCTCCCTTTTACAGAGAAAATTCCAAGCACGCAAAGATCTAATATGGCATCTCAGGAAGTAGATGTTCCCATTAAGAATAAAAATCCCGAATTAAAGAACCCATTTGTTATTCCTGGAATAAGAAATGTAAAGATCGAATCTCAGTTAAACCCGAGCTATAATTTCGAGAATTTTCTGGAAGGTGATTCCAACAGGTTGGCAAGATCTGCCGGGATGGCCGTAGCCAATAAACCAGGAGGAACATCCTTTAATCCATTGCTTGTTTTTGGCGGGGTTGGCCTGGGAAAAACCCATTTGGGGCATGCGATAGGAGTTCAGATAAAAGATAAATATCCTGAAAAAACCGTCCTTTATATTTCTGCGGAAAAATTCACTCAGCAGTATATCGAATCGGTTAAAAAGAATAACAGAAACGATTTTATCCATTTTTATCAAATAATTGATGTTTTAATTGTAGATGACATTCAACTGCTTTCCGGAAAGGCGGGGACCCAGGATGTTTTCTTCCATATTTTCAATCACCTGCACCAAAATGGAAAACAGGTAATTCTAACTAGCGATAAAGCTCCTGTAGATATGCAGGATATTGAACAAAGATTACTTTCAAGGTTCAAATGGGGGCTTTCAGCAGAATTACAGCATCCAGATTTTGAAACCCGCGTTTCTATAATAAAAAACAAGCTCTATCGCGACGGGGTAGAAATGCCCGAAGATATCGTGGAGTTTCTGGCTAATAATATTAAGACAAACATCAGGGAACTGGAAGGAGCTATAATTTCGCTTATCGCCCACTCCTCTTTCAATAAAAAAGATATCACACTGGAGCTCGCCAAAAAGATTGTAGACAATTACGTTAAAAACACCAAACGCGAAGTTTCTATAGATTATATCCAGAAAGTGGTGAGCGATTATTTCCAGATGGATGTACAAACCCTTCAGTCTAAAACAAGGAAACGCCATATAGTCCAGGCGAGACAACTCGCAATGTTCTTTGCCAAGAAATACACCAAAGCTTCGTTGGCGAGTATAGGTTCTCAAATAGGAAAACGTGACCATGCCACGGTTTTGCACGCCTGTAAGACTGTAGATAATCTGGCTACGACCGACAAACAATTTAAAAAATTTGTTGAAGACCTCAGCAAAAAGCTTACAGTATAAAAAACTCTTCTTATGAAAACCAGGGTATTAATGGTGTGCCTCGGCAATATCTGCAGATCACCCCTTGCCGAAGGTATTCTGAAATCTAAAGTTGACCGGGATAAAGTTCATGTGGATTCTGCCGGCACCGGCGATTATCATATCGATGAAATGCCCGATAAAAGATCGATTTCTGTAGCCAGAAAATACGATCTTGACATCACCGACCAGCGCGGGAGACAATTTAGTGTTTCTGATTTTGACAATTTCGATCATATTTATGTGATGGACAATTCTAATTATGAAAATGTGATCTCTCTGGCCCGTCATGAAGAGGACAAACAAAAGGTAAAACTCATTTTGAACGAGATTTTCCCTGGAGAAAATGTAGATGTACCCGATCCATATTTCGGTGGTGATCATGGATTTGAGAATGTTTACCAGATGCTCGAGGAAGCCTGTGAGAATATATCGCGCAAACTTCACGAGGAAAAAATTTAATGGCTGAAAATTTATTTAAATATTCTGGCCGGCTATTTTTAATTCCAACTACCCTGGGAAACGAAAACCCACTGGATGTACTTCCAGAAAAAGTAAAGAATGTTTTAGAAGGTTTAAATGACCTCATCGTTGAAAACGAAAAGACAGCCAGAAGACATATCAAGCAACTGCTGCCGCAGAAAAGCCAACAGGCCTTACATCTACACAGCCTTAATAAATTCACAGAAGCAACTGAAATACCAACATTCCTCGATGCCTGTAAAGAAGGCCGGGATATGGGCCTGATGAGTGAGGCCGGATGTCCGGGAGTTGCAGACCCCGGCGCAGAAATAGTAAAAATAGCTCATCGCGAAGGAATTCAGGTTATACCGCTTGTGGGTCCTTCCTCAATTCTCCTGGCGATGATGGCCAGTGGCATGAATGGGCAAAGTTTCAGTTTTCACGGCTACCTCCCAATAGATAAAAAGGAACGTAAACAGGAGATTAAATTTCTGGAACGGCTTTCGGCAGAAAAAGATCAGGCGCAAATTTTTATTGAAACCCCTTACCGCAACAACAAAATGCTGGAAGACCTGGTTCAAAACCTGCATCCGGCTACCAGAATTTGTGTGGCCTGTGATCTTACCTTAGCTTCAGAATTTGTGATAACCAAATCTGCTTCGGACTGGAAGAAAACAAAAACAGACCTTCATAAAAGGCCTGCTATTTTTATTATTCAGAAAGAATTTTAAGTCCGCGTAGGTTGAATTACGGCTTTAGCCCTGCGTTCCGGCCGAACGAAAGAAGTATCATATCCCCCAAAACGTTTCATATAATTCCTTATACTCGTTCCAAAGGCATCACTAAAAGCATGCGCTCCCCAGCTTCTAAGATATTTTTTAACACTACCCGGGCCTGCAAGGTGAGCCGCGGCCAATATCCCGGACTCTGTCACTTTCACTCCATTAATCACTTTACCTTCGAAACGGGCTATATCTCTAATTAGTATCCATTTATTACGGGAAGCATTTGCGTAAAAAGCAGCTTCCTGCAACTCGGGAGACTCAATAAATTCGGTTGGATTATAGATCCCTATGAGTTCCAGGGTTCCTTTGCCAAATTGATATTTCCCCATATACCCGTATTCATTCACCACACCGTATCTACCACCGGACTCTTTGAAGCCTACCGCTTCTTTAAATCCAAGGTAAGATTTGCCAAGTATAGGCAGTTTTGTATGTACTTCAGGGATTTTGGTTTCGGGTTCCTCAAATGACACAGTATAATCCAGATCCAGATCTGAGGTGGAGAACATCTCCAGGTTTGCAGCTTTTTTTGTTGAAAAGCTAAAAAACATACTGCCTGCTAAAACAGGCAAGATTGAAAATTTTGCAATTTTCCTTCTCATTACATTTGGTTTCTGAAGGGATGTGGGTTATGCTTATTTTAAGACATAAACCCCCTTCAAATTCGCCGGGCAAATGTACAACAATTTTTAATAATTTGATACACAGCCTGTTAATCAATTCACAAAAGATTGTCATTGGTTAACAAGACTATAAGAACCTTGCTACCAGGAAGTTATTAAAACCTTAATAAGAATTAAATTTGGAGATCTTTAACGCTTAATGCCCTGTTTATTTATCCAGCGCACATATTCCTGCTTATTTCGGTTATGTTGGGCGAGAGTTTTCGCAAATTTATGATAGCCCATATTCTGAACATCGGCTACGAAAAAGAAGTAATCATGGTCCTCATAATTCAACACCGCGTCGATAGAGGAAATATCAGGCATAGCTATTGGGCCGGGAGGTAATTCTTTATATAAATAGGTGTTATAAGGGGAATCCAAAGTAAGGTCTTTATATAAAACCCGTTTTATAATAGTATCGAAATTTTGATTTTCATGTTTAATGGCATAGATCACTGTGGGATCGGCATCCAATTTCCAGCCATTTTTGTATCGGTTCATATAAACTCCGGCAACTTTGGGACGTTCATCTACTTTAGCTGTTTCCTTCTGAACAATTGACGCGATTACAGTCACCTCATTAGGGGAAAGTCCTATGGCTTCAGCTTTTTCTTTTCGTTCCAAAGTCCAGAATCTATCGTATTCACGCTTCATGCGACTCCGGAATTCTTCAGCAGAAGTATTCCAGAAAAATTCATACTTATTGGGAATATACATCGCCAATGCCTGGGCTTCGGTGAAATTATTTTCTTTTAGAAAAGCTTCCTCCTTAAAGGCCGCAACCAAACTGGCCGAATCTGCCTCGAGCTGGGTAGAAATTCTTCCAGCCAGGTTTTCTAAACGCTCCTGATTATTAAAGCTTACGTTTATTGGAGTATTGCGGGAGCGCAGGGTATTAACCAGCTCGTTATTATTCATGTTTTTATCCAGCACATAGCGTCCGGCCCTGATATTGTTAGGATAGTCCTTTTTCCTGGCCACGGCATCAAAAGACTGCATATTTTTGATCAATGGTTTCACACTATCTATTACAGTTTGATAACTGGCACCGGTTGGAATATAAACTACCGCCTGTTTATCAGAAAAATCGGTATTAGAAGAGAAAATGCTGGTATAGATATAATAGCTAAATCCGGCCAAAGCTATAACTCCAAGTATAGCTATAGCAACGAGTATTTTTTTAATGTACATTATTTATTTATGAGTTGATAAAGAGCTTCATCTTTGTATTGGTTTTCAACTAAAATCCAGTCTTTTTTAACACCAACACAGGTAAACCCGAGACTTTCGAATAATTTTACACTGGCTTCATTTCCGGTAGTTACGCTGGCATATACCTGATGTAACGCGAGGTGTTTGAAACTATAATCACAGATAAGGGAAATACTTTCGGCTCCATAGCCTTTCTTGCGATCTGCAGGATCTGCAATAAGAATCCCTATGGCAGCCCTTTTGTTCTTAGGATCCAGATCAAAAAGATCAATTAGACCTACCGCTTTATGACTATAGTTACAAATAACGAGCCTAAGTTGTTTCACTTCATAGATATCGCGATGGGCATTCTCCAGGTATTTTTTTATCATATACTTTGAATACGGAGACTGTGTGGCGCTTACCTCCCAGAAATCTTCGTTATTTTCGACTTCGTGAACAAAATCAAGATCTTCCGGCTCCAGAGCGCGAAGATATATTTTCTTTCCTTTTAGAGTTTGCATACTATTTCTCCTTTAAAAACCTGAGTAGCCGGCCCTGTTAACCATACTTCACTATAAGCCTCTCCATCCTTTTTAAAGCTCACGCTCAGGTCTCCTCCCCGAGTATGGAGCGTAACATCTTTTCCCAAAGTCCGCTTAGAAGCATTCGCAGCAATAGCTACCGCTGTAACCCCGGTCCCGCAGGATAGGGTTTCATCTTCCACCCCGCGCTCGTAGGTACGAACCTTAAATGCGTTGGGGCCAAGCTGCTCCACAAAATTTACATTTGTTCCTTTCTCCCTGTACTTTTGGTTGTAACGTATGGCCGCACCCTGTGTTTTAACATCCAAGGAATCTATTGCCCCGGTAAATTGAATGTAATGGGGAGATCCGGTATCCAGGAACAAGGCATCACCTTCCTGCTGTATTGCTTTTACATCCTGCATTTGCAAACTCACCAGCCCGTTGCTAAGGCTGGCTTTATGTGGTCCATCAATAGCAGTAAATCTTGCTTCATCTTTAATAATTCCAAGGTAATTGGCAAATGCTACAAGACAACGCCCTCCATTACCGCACATACTACTTTGGTTGCCGTCGGCGTTGTAATAAACCATTTTAAAATCATCATTTTCCTTTTCCGGGTTTTCGAGTAACATCAAACCGTCTGCACCAATCCCAAATTTGCGGTCACATAAGAAATTTACCAATTTGGTATTGTTTTTGGGGAAAATTTGGGTACGGTTATCGATAATGACAAAATCATTACCGGTACCTTGATATTTAAAGAAATTAAGTGTCATTTGTAGCAACTAAAAGGATGCAAATATACAATAAAACAGCGGATTTACTCCTTGTTAAATGGCCGTTAAAAGCCATTGATTCAAAACTAAAATAATTAATTTAATGTTTATTTCATTTAAATGCAGTTTGGAAAAATGAAAAAATTCACAAGTTTACTTATCGTTTCTATTTTGGGAGGTGTACTCACTCTTGGTAGCTATAAATTATTTATAGAGCCCGAATCCCAGTCTCAACTTATTCAAGAACAAAGCCCTGCACAAGATTTTATACCGGCGAATTACAGCAACAGAATCTACGGCACTAATGCCGATTTCACGGAAGCCGCTGAAAATACGGTTAACGGGGTAGTTCACGTTAAAAATGTTGCGGTTTACCAGGGTCCCCGAAATATCTGGGATCTTTATCGCGGAAATCAGGGCGGCCGTGCCTTACAGGGGGCAGGCTCTGGAGTAATTATTTCTCCAGATGGATATATCGTAACCAATAACCACGTGATCAAGGGAGCCAGCGAAGTTGAGGTTACCTTAAACAATAACCAAACCTACACCGCTGAGATCATAGGTGTTGCAGAATCTGCTGATATTGCCTTGCTGAAGATCGATGCAGAGGACCTGGATTATATTCCCTTTGGAGATTCCAATACCGTTAGGCTTGGGGAGTGGGTATTAGCCGTTGGAAATCCTTTTAATCTAAAATCTACAGTTACCGCAGGAATTATAAGTGCTACGGCACGAGACCTCAATACTTATGATGCTACCCCTCAATCATTTATTCAAACCGATGCGGCCATTAACCCCGGAAACAGTGGTGGCGCTTTGGTAAATATCAATGGAGAGCTTGTAGGAATAAATACCGCTATAACCTCTCAAACCGGCAGTTATATTGGTTATGCGTTTGCAGTGCCCTCCAATATTACAAGAAAAATCGTAGAAGACATTCTTGAATACGGCGATGTTCAAAGAGGAATTTTGGGCATTAGAGGATTAAGTATTACTCCGGAAGCAGTTGAAGAATTTCAAATTAATTCAACTCAGGGAGTCTATGTTGCCGAAGTGACATCCGGAAGTGGTGCTGAAAAAGCTGGAATAAAAAAAGGAGATGTCATAAGAAAGATAGACAATATTACTATTGACAAATTTTCAGATCTTACGGGTTATATCAATTCCAAACGCCCCAATGACGAGGTAAAGGTGACCGTATTAAGAAAAGGTAAAAAAAGAGAATTGAATGTAAGATTGACTAAAAACGAGATTTACAGGATCAATAGTATCGGGCTGGAAGTTACCAATGCTACCCAGGAAGAGCTGGACGCCTATAACACCTCAAACGGAGTTAAGATTTCCCGAACTTTAATGAGTAATTTACCTTCAGAAGAACTGGTAGGGACAATCATAACCGCCATAAACAACCAAAAAGTCAATAATATTGGAGATGTGGAAAGAATCATGAACAACAGAAAAGCTTCCGAATCTATCGTTGTTAGTTTTATTGATAGGAATGGGGAAAAGCAACGGGTAGTATGGCGCTAAAAAATTAATGATTCCTCAAAGATTTAAGCTCTCCATATGGGGAGCTTTTTTATTTCAAAAATTCTTTACGAAAACGTTTGAAATATATACTTTTGCGCAAGTTTAAACAAAACACACAACAAAATAATGAGCTTTAATCAAGGTTACGAAAGAGAACTGGCATTTCAGACTAACAGGCGCCGAGCCACGGTAGAATTTATCAACATCGTTAGCGACTTATGGTATGACAAGTCTATTGAACTTGTACTTTTCAGGAATCAGCTTTTAAACCGGAATGTGAGTGACATTCTTAATTTACACGAATATGCCGGGGAAGTTGTTCAAAAACCCATCTCCATATTTGATTCGGTAGAGATTGCAAAGGCCATTCAGGATCTAAAATTACCTCCAGCAAAACTGGATATTGGTAAACTCACTTATGAATTCCATCTGGAAGATCAGAAACACAGCAATGCCATGGCATTTGTTTCTCATAAATTAAAAGATGCCAAAGACTACACCAAATTAATCCCCAAAGACGTGGTGTTATATGGGTTTGGAAGAATTGGACGGCTTGTTGCCCGGGAACTTATGAACCGAACCGGAAAAGGAAACCAATTAAGGTTAAGAGCCATAGTTACAAGGGGAAAAGTAGATAAAACAATCCTGGAAAAGAGGGCTTCTTTGCTTAAAAACGATTCAGTTCACGGCGACTTCTCAGGAACGGTGGCAGTGGATGAGAAAAATTCGGCATTAATAATAAATGGTACTACCGTACGCATCATTTCGGCCAATCAGCCAGAAGACATAGATTATTCAAAATACGGAATAGAGGATGCCTTGATAATTGATAATACGGGAGCCTTCCGGGACAAAGAAGCACTAAGCAGGCACTTAAAAGCCAAAGGAGCTTCGAGGGTGCTTTTAACTGCCCCGGGAAAAGGAGTGCCGAACATAGTTCATGGGGTTAACCACAAGGAGTACAACCCTGATGAGATCGAGATATTTTCTGCAGCTTCCTGTACCACCAATGCCATAACCCCTGTTTTAAAGGCAATTCAGGATTCTTTAGGAGTTGAAAAAGGACACCTGGAAACCATTCACGCCTACACCAACGACCAGAACCTGGTAGATAATATGCACAGTAAATACCGCAGAGGAAGAGCTGCGGCCCTAAACATGGTAATTACCGAAACTGGCGCCGGGCGTGCTGTAGCTAAAGCATTACCTGTTTTTGAAGGCAAACTTACCTCAAATGCTATACGGGTTCCGGTTCCTAATGGATCTCTGGCAATTCTTAACCTTGAGATCCAAAAGAAAACGAGTGTTGACAAGGTAAATACTATTTTAAAAAAATATGCCTTAGAAGGTGAACTTGTTGAACAAATAAAATATGCCGTAGACAATGAACTGGTATCTTCGGATATTGTAGGTTCCAATGCCCCTGCAATTTATGATAGCAAGGCGACCATAGTTTCAAAAGATGGGAAGAGCCTTGTGCTTTATATCTGGTATGACAATGAATATGGGTACAGTCATCAGGTGGTTAGACTGGCCAAATATGTCGCTAAAGTAAGAAGATATACCTACTATTAGAATAAACTCAAATTTTATTACATCTTAACCCACCTTTTATTGGTGGGTTTTTTCTTTTTATCCTTAACTTTGCAGCCCCAAAAATTTAAAAATAAACGATTTAGAATTAAGATTTAAATTGTTACAATAAGTTATCCTACCCGGCGTTGTGTCCATATTAATTAATGCATTAACCCCAAAGTAATGAACAAAACTATTTTCGGAATCTTAAGTTTAAGTCTGCTGAGTCTTCAATCTTATGCCCAGGACAGTCTAAGCACAAATCCCGTTCAGGATGAATTCAATGAACTTATTGAGAGCTCAAATAATTACCAGGGCTACAAGGTTGTTGATTATGATGCCCTTATCAGATTAAAGAACAACACCAACCGCCATTTTGATGAATTAAGAGCTGAGATTGAAACCCAGAAAAACACTGCGAAGGAGCAAGTTGCCGAAATCGAAACGCTTAAAGAAAAACTGCAGGCAACTCAGCAAGACCTGGAAAAGGTAAATGCTGAAAAAGATGCTATCAAATTCCTGGGAATGCCCATGAGTAAAGGTAGTTACATGGGAATGATGTGGGGGATAGTGGGCATTTTACTAATTGCTTTGTTATTCTTCATTTACCGCTATAAAAATTCTCACGCTACTACCCGTGAGGCTCGTAAGCGTTTAGCTGAAACAGAGAAAGAATTTGATCTTTACCGCACCAAAGCCCTGGAAAAGGAACAGCGTCTAGGCAGGATGCTTCAGGACGAGCGCAACAAAACCTCTAACGGTTAAAATATTCTGCGTTAATCTCTAAAAAATACTATATGCGTATCGATATAATTACGGTAGTTCCCGATCTACTAAAAAGTCCTTTTGAGGCTTCTATCCTGAAAAGGGCTATAGAAAAGGGCTTGGTTGAGATTCATCTCCATAACCTCAGGGATTATGTAAGCGATAATTATAAGCAAATTGATGATTATCAATTTGGAGGCGGTGCAGGAATGGTGATGATGGTAGAGCCAATTGATAAATGCATAACCCAACTTAAGAGCGAAAGAGATTACGACGAGGTGATATACATGACTCCAGACGGGGAACGTTTTGAGCAAAAAACTGCGAATCAGCTTTCCCTCCATCAAAATCTTATTATCCTTTGCGGTCATTATAAAGGAGTGGACCAACGGGTGCGAGATCATTTTATTACCAGGGAAATTTCTATTGGAGACTACGTGCTCTCGGGAGGAGAACTAGGAGCCGCAGTTCTTTGTGATGCTGTAATAAGGCTAATTCCTGGAGTATTGGGCAATGAGACTTCAGCCTTAACCGATTCCTTTCAGGATGATTTACTGGCACCGCCGGTTTACACCCGCCCAGCTTCCTACAAGGGCTGGAAAGTTCCGGAGATATTAACCTCTGGCAACTTTCCAAAAATTGAGCAATGGCGGGAAGAACAGGCCTGGGAGCGAACCAAAAAGCTCCGACCGGATCTCCTGGATGAATCAGAAAAATAACTTCTTTACCTACTTGTTTTTAAAATTTATATTTGTAATTTTGCACTCATTCTAAAATAACCTCTGGCGAAAACCGTAAATGTTGTTTTGGATTTTACCTTAAAAATATATCGATGGAATCGTTAATTAAATTTGTACAGGACGAATTCGTAGCTACCAAAGATTTTCCTGAATTTTCTGCTGGTGACACAATCACCGTGTATTACGAAATTAAAGAGGGACAAAAAACCCGTACCCAGTTTTTTAGAGGGGTAGTAATCCAAAAAAGAGGATCGGGATCTTCTCAAACTTTCACCATTAGAAAAATGAGTGGTACTGTTGGAGTAGAACGTATTTTCCCGGTTAACCTACCTGCAATTCAAAAAATTGAGGTTAATAAACGAGGTAAAGTAAGAAGAGCACGTATCTATTACTTTAGAGGCCTTACCGGTAAAAAAGCCCGTATTAAAGAAGCAAAAAGATAATTCATTTTTCTTCAATATATCCAAAAGCCCCGAAAATCGGGGCTTTTTTTATACCCTAACTAAGTCCTCTTTCGGTTAATATTTAACAAAATCATTAGAGAAAAATGACTTTTTTCTTTGTATATTTAATATCAGGAATTCATATTAAAGCTGATAATGACACCAGGATTTTAAGCTTTAAACCTTTATGTAAAGAAGTATTCTTTACATTGGATTTTTATCTTCTATATAACGCTCATTTTTTGCAATGTCAAAAATAGTTTGAAAGATAAAAATCGTTTTTTGAAAGTTTTTTTCGTTTATACGAATAAAAACTTTCAACTGAAGTTCATGCACACCAGGGCTTTTGTCCTATAAAGAATTTTAAAACATTCGGTGATAGTATGATACTTCAGTGAAGCCATTTCATTTTAGCAATTAAGATGAAATGGCTTTTTTTTATGTCTTGTTTCAACCCGGTTAACCTCTTATTAAAAAGTCTGAGCTATGATAAAAGCCTGAAAAATCTTATATTGCACAGATGATTAACGCCCGGGATTTCTGCGGGCGTTTCTGGAGTTTAAGCATTAGTAAATTATACCGATAAAAATTAAATGATGACACAAGACGCTAAAATAATTTATACCAAAACAGATGAAGCACCTGCTCTGGCAACTTACTCTTTTCTTCCTATAGTTCAAGCCTACACCAAAGCAGCGGGAGTTAGTCTTGAGACAAAAGATATATCCCTTGCCGGACGTATTCTCGCACAGTTTCCCGAAAAACTTAAAGCCGATCAGAAAGTCAGCGACGCTCTTGCCGAATTGGGAGAACTAGCTAAAAAGCCTGAAGCAAACATCATAAAGCTTCCTAATATTAGTGCTTCTATCCCACAGCTTAAAGCAGCAATCAAGGAATTACAGGAAAAGGGCTATGCCCTTCCCAATTATCCTGATGAACCAAAAACTGAGGAGGAAAAGAAGGTGAAAGCCAACTACGACAAGGTAAAAGGAAGCGCTGTAAACCCCGTCTTAAGAGAAGGAAACTCTGACAGGAGAGCCCCCAAAGCCGTGAAAAATTTCGCCAGAAAACATCCTCACAAAATGGGCGAATGGAGTTCAGATTCTAAATCCCATGTAGCGACCATGGAAACAGGCGATTTTAAAGCCAACGAGAAGTCAGTCACGCTTTCTGATGCTACTAAAGTAAATATTGAATTCACTTCAAAAGATGGGGAAAAGAAAGTTCTTAAAGAGAACCTGGCCCTGCTGGAAGGAGAAATTATAGATGGAACCTTTATGAGCAAGAAAAAGCTTGTTGCTTTCTTAAAGGAACAGGTAAAAGATGCTGAAGAAAAAGGGGTTTTGTTTTCTTTGCATATGAAAGCTACTATGATGAAGGTTTCAGACCCCATTATTTTTGGCCATGCGGTAAAAGTTTTCTTCGAAGATGTTTTTCAGAAATATGCAGAAGATATTAAAAAAGCAGGAGGAGATCCAAATAGCGGTCTCGGAGACGTTATAAACGCCCTTAACAACCTCCCTTCAGATAAAAGGAACGAAATTGAAGCCGCGATCAAAAATGACCTCGAGAATGGTCCCGATGTTGCGATGGTGAATTCAGACAAAGGAATAACGAACCTGCACGTGCCAAGTGATGTTATTATTGACGCCTCTATGCCGGCAATGATAAGAACTTCAGGGCAAATGTGGAATAAGAATGATGAAACTCAGGATGCAAAAGCAGTAATTCCCGATAGTAGTTATGCACCACTTTATGAAGAAACTATTCAATTCTGTAAAAAACACGGGGCCTTTGATCCAACCACTATGGGGACTGTTCCTAATGTTGGATTGATGGCTCAAAAAGCCGAAGAATATGGTTCTCACGATAAAACCTTCGAACTACCTGCTGATGGAACAGTGAAAGTAATTGATAGTAACGGGAAGATCCTCATCCAGCACGAAGTAGAAGCTGGAGATATCTGGAGAATGTGCCAGGTAAAAGATGCTCCGGTTCAGGACTGGATAAAACTGGCCGTTAATCGTGCAAAGGCCACCGGAATGCCGGCTGTATTTTGGCTTGATAAAAACCGGGCCCACGATGCCGAATTAATCAAAAAGGTAAATAAATACCTTCCTAATCACGATACTTCTGGTATCGATATCGAAATAATGTCTGTTGCCGAAGCAACCCGTTATACTTTGGAGAGAGTAAAAGCAGGAAAAGACACGATCTCAGTTACCGGAAATGTGCTTCGGGATTATTTAACCGACTTATTTCCTATTCTTGAGGTAGGCACCAGTGCCAAGATGCTTTCCATCGTTCCTTTAATGAACGGGGGTGGTTTATTCGAAACCGGAGCTGGAGGATCTGCCCCAAAGCACGTGCAGCAGTTCCTTAAAGAAGGGCATTTGCGCTGGGATTCCTTAGGAGAATTCTTAGCTTTGGCCGCTTCCCTGGAGCACCTGGGAGATAAATACGATAATAAAAAAGCTCTTATTTTATCTGAAACTCTTGATGATGCGACCGATAAATTTCTTGAAAACAGCAAATCCCCATCAAGAAAAGTCAATGAACTCGATAACCGGGGGAGTCATTTTTATCTCGCCTTATATTGGGCTCAGGCTCTTGCATCACAGGAGAAGGATTCCGATTTAAAAGCTCACTTTAGTAAACTTGCAAAATCACTTGAAGAGAACGAAGACAAGATCAATGAAGAATTGATTGCCGCGCAGGGATCTCCTGTCGATATTGGTGGTTATTATAAACCAGAGGAGAAACTCACCTCCAACGCCATGAGACCTAGCAAAACCCTGAATAATATAATTGCATAGTGAACCCAGAGTAATTGAATAAAAGCCGGATTATCTCCGGCTTTTTTTATTTTTATTACTGAACATTCTATCATTAAACAATACCCAAATTAATGTTTAGCATTTTTATTTTGAATTAACCTGTTCTATCTTTACATCAAAAATTGAAACAAAATTTTTACCTTTTTATTTTAGCCTGTTGCTTTGCCTTCACAAGCTTTGCCCAGGAAAGCTATACCCTAAGCGGAACTATCACCGATGCAGCCAGCAATGAGACTTTAATTGGAGTTAATGTGCTTATTCCGTCCCTAAACACAGGGGTGGTGACCAATGAATATGGTTTTTACTCATTGAAAATACCGGAAGGCACTTTTGAAATGGTGATATCATATCTTGGTTTTCAAACTATTTCAGAAGAAATTACTGTTTCTGGCCAGACAAGTCGGAATTTTAAATTAAAAGAAAGTTCAGAAATTCTCGATGAAATAGTCATAAGCCAAAGATCTGAAGGTCTCAACATCAAAAAACCGGAAATGAGCCTTAACAGGCTTTCGATAAATACCATTCAGAAAATGCCGGTTATTTTTGGAGAAGTAGATGTGATCAAATCTTTATTACTTCTGCCGGGTGTTTCGAATGCCGGCGAAGGCTCTTCAGGATTTAATGTTCGGGGGGGTGCCGTAGACCAAAACCTGATTTTGTTGGATGAAGCTACGATCTATAATTCATCGCATTTATTCGGCTTTTTCTCAGTTTTCAATCCTGATGCTATAAAGGATCTCAAACTTTATAAAGGAGGAATCCCGGCTAAATACGGCGGCAGGGTTTCATCGGTTCTGGATATTTATCAACGTGATGGCAACAGTAGAGAATTGAAAATGCAAGGGGGGATTGGTGCAATTTCAAGCAGGCTCCTGGCCGAAGGTCCTATAGTTAAGGACAAAGGTTCTTTTCTTATTGGAGGTCGCAGTTCTTATGCGCATCTCTTTCTAAAATTTACCGATAACGAAAATTCTGCTTATTTCTATGACCTTAACACCAAGTTAAGTTATAGGTTGGATGATAAAAATAAAATCTATTTTTCAGGATATTTTGGCAGGGATGTTTTTTCCTTAAGCCGAAATTTCAAAAACACTTATGGGAATGCCGTTTTAAACCTTAGATGGAATCATATTTTCAGCGATAATATATTTTCCAACCTTTCGGTGATTTACAGTGATTATTATTATGGATTAACCCTGGGATTTGTAGGATTTAATTGGGATAGCGGAATAAAGAATCTCAACCTCAAATACGATTTTGACCATTACTTAAATGATACTTTTCAGTTAAAATATGGCTTTCAGAATACATATTACGATTTTAATCCGGGGGAGATCGAACCTATTGACGAGTCTTCCGGAATAAATTATTTTAAACTTAATAATAAGCATGCTTTCGAAAGTGCTGTCTATTTTTCAGCAGAACACAATATCTCTGAAAAGTTTTCAGCCGAATATGGATTAAGGTATAGCGGTTTTTTTCGGTTAGGCCCGGATGAACTCAGCACCTATGAAGATGATTCTCCGGTTATCTATAATAAAGATCGCGATATTTATGAAGAAGCTGAACCAATAGGCTCGCAATCTTACGAAAGGGCCAAAATAATAAGTTCTTTTGGGAATTTTGAACCACGGCTTTCAATCGCCTATAGCTTTGATCTTAATCAGTCGGTTAAAGCGAGTTATAACAGGATGACCCAATATCTTCATCTAATTTCCAATACCAGCTCCCCTACCCCCTTAGACGTTTGGACGCCCAGCGGCCCGTTTATTGAACCTCAAATCCTGGATCAATATGCTTTGGGTTATTTTAGAAATTTTAAGGACGGGGCCTATTCTCTGGAGGCCGAAACTTTTTATAAAAAAGTAAAGAACCGCATTGATTATGTAAATGGTGCTAATCTTATAGCTAATAATAATATTGAGAGAGTAATTCTAAACGGAAAATCCAGGGCGTACGGATTGGAAATACTTTTCAGAAAAAATGAAGGAAGGTTCACTGGATGGCTGGCCTACACCTTGTCCAAAGCAGAACAAAAAACACCGGGCAGGACGCCGGTAGAAACAGGTATTAATGGCGGTGACTGGTATAATTCCAATTACAATAAAACGCATGATGTAAGTTTTACTGCCAGTTATGAGGCAAATAAGAAATGGGAATTCAATGCGAACTTCAGCTTTCAAACGGGTTTACCTTCCACATTTCCCACCGCGCAATACAGTTATGAGAACATAACGGTGCCCGTTTATTCTCCAAGGAATAGCAACAGGCTTCCGGCCTACCACAGGCTGGATCTTTCCGCTAATTATAATCCAAAAATTTCTTCGGAAAAGGATTTTAAGTCATCCTGGAGTTTTGGAATTTACAATGTTTACAATCGAAAAAATGCCTATTCCCTTACTTTCAGAGAAAATAGCGATACAGGAGTCAACGAAGCCGTTAGGTTAAGTTTATTCGGAATTATCCCCTCTGTAACTTATAATTTTAGCTTTTAAAAATGAAAACGCTTTTAAAAATATTCGGCTTACTCCTTATTTTTCCGGCTACCTCGTGTGAAGACGTTGTAGATATTTCCTTAGAGGAGACTGAACCAAGGTTAGTTGTTGAAGCTTCAATTCTATCTTTTAAAGATTCTGAAAGTAATATTCAGCAAATTCGGTTATCGCAAACAGCTCCGTTTTATGATGAGGAGACCCCCCCGGTTGAAAATGCTTCAGTAAGGATAATTTCAGAAGAAGGTCTTCAATATGACTTCATACATACTACAGAGGGCTATTACATCAATGAGAATCTTAAGCCTGAAATAGGCGCAACCTATGAATTGGAAATTATTTATAATGATGAGCTGTATACAGCTACTGGAACGATGATGGGGGTAACAGACATTGATTTTATCGAACAAACGGCCACCGGAGGTTTTGGAGGTGATGAGATTGAGGTGAAAGTTTTTTATACCGATCCTGCTAATGAACCTAATTTCTACCTTTTTATCTTCAGAAATGATAAAATAAGTCTGGAGATCTATGAGGACAAATTCACGGATGGCAATCAAATTTTTGGTTATTATTCCAATGAAGACATACAACCTGGAGATGAAATCGATATCGAGATGTACGGAATTTCAAAATCTTATTATGAATATCTCTTTATTTTAAGAGCACAAATTGGAGAAAACAGTGGAGGGCCTTTTGAAACCCAGCCAGCAACGGTAAAGGGAAATGTGATAAACCGAAGCAACAAAGAAAATTATCCTTTTGGTTACTTTCACCTTTCAGAAGTGGATACAAGCTCTTATATTGTAAAATAATTATAGAAAAATGAAACACACAAACAAAAAGGTAATGGGTAAAGGTTTAAAATACCTGGGTATCGCGCTGCCTTTATCTTTAATTGGGCCGAGTGTTTTATTTACGGCATTTAACAATCAGGAACATCCCTGGTTTATTCCAGTACTGGCCATAGGTTTCATTGCTCTTATTGCCGCAATGATTCTCATGTTTAAAGGAATTCTTACTGTAGTTAAGGCAGTTTTTGATTAAAGCAACAACCTGCTGCGTATTATTTCTCTTCAGAAAGCTGATGAACCTTCTCGTAAAACTCTTGCTGAAGTTCGAGAGTTTTATCATCAGCCTTAATAGCCCGAAGTGCTTCTACCATAGATGCAACTTTTTGTTCGATAACTAATTCGCCGAGTTCTGCAGATGCTTTTTCTGCTTCTCCAGCATAATGTAAAGGAAAGGAGGCATACCACCAAATACCGGTATATACGTTCGGAATTTCCGGTAGTCTTTTTTGGTCGGCACCAGATTCATTGGTAGCCCTGTCCAATTGCACAAGTTCAGGACGCAAATATAATAAAGAAGAGGTTTCTAACTCCCCAGCATGCATATCACCAGCCGGATCTGTTTTCCTCAGTGTATTTAATTTTTCCTGAAAATCAGGATCAGTAGAGGGATCGTAAAAATAAACTGCATAGTCTCTTTGACTTGCCATCTGGTTTTGTACAAAATATCTAAGCATTGAAGGGTTTCCTCCGTGGCCATTAATAATCATAATTCTTTCGAAACCATTTCTCCCTAACTCCTCACAAGTGGCCTCCAGTAGTTCCATGGTTAATCCTGGAGGTAAAGAAAAGGTGCCAGGCAGGTGTTTAGCTTCGTTCAACTGTCCATAAAAGTAATCAGGGAAAACCACTGCATATTCTTCCTGAGTCACACGGGCTGCCCATTCCCTGGCACGGATAAGATCGGATCCCATAGGTGCATGCGGGCCATGTTTTTCCAGAACACCAATAGGGAGAATAATAGTTTTATTAGATTTCTCCATAGCTAGAGGCCAATCGCTGGCGGTTAATTCATCCCAGCGTGCCGGGATATCCTGAGCATATGAATTAAAAGAGGTAAAGATAAAAAGTAAAAAGATACAGGTTCTCATGGATGAAATACTTTATGGATTATTTCAAAAAATAAATTTAAAGATGAAATTTAAGTAAAAAACATTTAATCTATCACTTCTTTACTTAATTTTTTAATAAAGATAAATATCCTTGGAGATTTATCCATTTGGGGATAACAAAAGAATCTTGAGATAGGTTTGCTTCCCAAAAAAAGTTAAGAGTAAGGTTTCCTGAAATTATTTCACTTTATCCCATAAAAAAACCCTTCACCAAATAAATGATGAAGGGTC
>NZ_MSJR01000013.1 GCF_002078605.1 Salegentibacter sediminis
AGTACATCAGTACTAATAACTTCCGCTCTACCGCCACCAAAGCGAGAAATCTAACATACGAACCAAGACCGTTGATCAAAAAACAGAGGAAAATAAAACTGAATGAGATAAATAGTGAATTCTAAAATGACCTTTCTGGGAGGTAAGAAGTGTCACAACTAACTGATAAACAATCAGTTCATTTCCATCCTTACACAGAAAAGAGTTATATTTATAGAATAGGTATGAAAGGTTCTTATGGTGTTTAGGTAGAAGTTACAGGGAAGTAACTGAAAACAAGTACTTACCGGTGACTTAATGCTACCAATCGAATTTCTAACTTGAATTAAATTTTATCTCAATACAGTGAAAATCATTATACTTTTATTCACCTTGATGCTTTCTGCTAATCTCTGTTTAAGCCAGATTATAGATGTACATCTGCATTCGTATACCGATGATATATATTATGGAGGAGTTCCACATCCTGCAGGGAATATTCCCTCACCTCCTAATGCTGAAGCACATCTTGAAAGAACTATTAAATTAATGGATTCTTTGCATATTGATTATGCTGTTATAAGTAACAGCATAAAGGCCAATGAAATATGGATGGAAGCAGACGACCGGTTTATTCCCGGTTACGCTGCCAATACAGAAATGATTCCTATAGATGAATTTGATGAATTGATTAAAAACGGAAAGATCAAAGTCTTTGGGGAGATTGGAGCGGTCTATGAAGGAATAACCTTAGCCAACCCCATTTATAAACCGTACTTAGATGTTTGCAACAAATATGGAATACCGGTAATGTACCATACTGGTCCTCCCGATCCGGGTTCCAAAAATAAGGCAAAACGAGTTTTTAAAGGGGACCCGGCATTAATAGAAGACATTATTGCAACATATCCTGACCTTAGGGTTTGCCTTCAACACGCCGGTGCTAGTTTTTGGGAAAATGCCGTGCTGTTAATGGCTTATTATCCAAATGTATATGCTGATTTGGGTGTTCTGTTATGGGTAAGTCCACTAACACAGGAGATGGCTGTGGATTTCCTGAAAAGCTGTAAAAAGTACGGCGTACTGAGCAAGGTGATGTTTGGTTCAGACCAAATGGTATGGCCCGACGCCATTAAGATTTCCATAAATTACTTTAATTCACTCGATTTTTTAACCGAAAAAGAAAAGAGAATGATACTTTACGAAAACGCCAGCAAATTTTTGGGGTTGAATGATGAATAATCTGAACATAAATTCATTGCAAATATAAAAGGTCACTCTACATCTGAAAATTTCTGCGACCTACGTTCTGGATAAGAGGGAATTTATTTGATAAGATTCTTCAGTAAAAGAAGGCAACAATCGTTTGATTGAAATTAGTCCAGCACCCCTCGTTGAGTGGCAAAATCATTAGAGCTCGATAATTAGAACTTTAATGCTGAAAACGCAGCTGACTTAAATACAAAGCGCACTCACTCGAGCGGGTAGCACTGTTTCACAACAGCGCATAACTCAAATATCGGGCAGTTTGGTGAAAATGGTTATTTTAGAAACCTATTTAAGAGCAACAAACCGACAATTCCGAGTCCTATTTCCCGCGACATGTGTCATGCTCGGCCGTTGTACACAAGCATTTAGGTTGGTAGAAACAAGAAGAATAATTAATTTAAAAAGTAAACTATGAGAAATTTAATTTTTACACTGATATTTTTAGCCCCATTATTTCTATTTGCTCAAAGTTCTGATTACAATATTTCTTCATATCATACAGAAGGTACAAAAGCACCAAATACTCATTACATCGGAGAAGCCTGGTTAAATCCAATAATTCACGACGACGCTGAATTAGGTTATAACATAACAAAAGCAACTTTTAAAGCTAATTCAACATTAGATTGGCATAAGCATAGTTCAGTGCAAATTTTAGTTATTGTAGATGGCGAAGCTTATTATCAGAAAAGAGGAAAAAAACCTATAATTTTAAAAGAAGGTGATGTAATTAGGTGTGAGAAAAATACAGAACATTGGCACTCATCTACAAAAAATAGCGATGTAACATATTTGGCATTTTATAGTGGTGAACAACCTACAATTTGGACAGAAGTCCTTACACAAGAATATTATGACAAGGTTCCTGAAATGCTAAAAAAGAACTAATTATCACCAACAAATATTACAAAGTACAGAAGCGCCGAAAGAGGTTAAATATCTCCGCTACAGTTCTTGTAAACAACTATTAGCCGGCGAAGTAAAAAAATTACGGTACAAAAAAGATGTTTACCGGATCTGGTAGACATCTTTTTATAGTGTTGAATAATTATTCAATATTAAGGCGCCGGATAGAGATAATTAGCCTCAAAACTCAATGGGATTCCCAGCCACCAGTAGACTAACAGGAAGATGGTCCAGGCCACCAAGAAAATGACAGAAAATGGTAACATCATGGATATCAGGGTACCAATTCCCATCCCTTTAACATAGCGTTGCCCGAAAACAACCACCAGGGGGAAATAAGGTAAAAGCGGAGTAATTATATTGGAAACTGAATCTCCTACCCGATAAGCTGCCTGGGTAAGGTCTGGTGAAATACCCAATTGCATGAGCATAGGCACAAATATAGGTGCAATGAGGGCCCATTTTGCCGATGCAGAACCCACCATTAAATTCACAAAAGCACTTAATATCACGATCCCAACAATAGTAACCTGTCCCGGCAAGTCTAATGCCTGGAGGAAATTAGCCCCTTTGATAGCTATCAAAAGCCCAATATTAGAACGTGAAAAAGCATCTATAAAAAGGGCGACGAAAAAGGCCATAACGATGTAATAGCCCATACTTTCCATAGATTTCGTCATGCTTTTTATCAGGTCTCCTGAAGATTTATACCTGCCGGATACAAATCCGAAAACAAGCCCCGGAATCAATAAGAGAACAAAGATCAAAGGGACGATTGCTTTCATTAAAGGCGCATGAAATGAAGTGAGGGATTGGACTTCGGGATCGACCATCCCGGGACCTCTAAGGGCTGAATCGTCAGGGTATGCCCACAGAAACAATCCAATAAGTCCAAAGACCATGGCCAAAAGTCCCATCCAGAAAGCTTTACTTTCCCTGGAAGTTACTTTCTCCATCTTAGGCATTTGATCTTCATCCCCATCTATTTTTACTTTGGAAAGCCTTGGCTCCACTATTTTATCGGTTATCCACCATCCAACAAGTACGATCAATAAGGTTGAAGCAGAGGTGAAATACCAGTTATTTAATGGATTCAAATTAATATCTGGATCAAGAATCCTGGCAGCCTCCAGGGTGAAGCTCATAATTAACGGATCTATGGCCGATGGGATAAAGTTTGCAGAAAAGCCTCCGGAGACCCCTGCAAAAGCGGCTGCAATACCAGCCAGGGGATGGCGTCCCGCTGCATAAAAAATGACACCCCCCAGCGGGATTACCAGTACATACCCGGCATCTGCAGCGGTGTGACTCACGATAGCAATTAAAATAAGCATCGGAGTCAGCAGTTTTTTAGGGGTAAAGTTCAGGAGCTTTTTCAGGCCGGCGTCAATCCAACCGGAATGTTCTGCGACCCCTACTCCTAGCATTGCAACCAAAACTATTCCCAGAGGAGCAAAAAGCACGAAAGTATTTACCATATTGGCGAGAAACGCTGCTAATTGGGCGCCGGTGAGAAGGTTCTGGACCTTCAGGCTATCTCCGGTCATTGGATGGGTTTCCCCAAAATCGAAAGGAGAAAGAATTGCCGATAACACCCATATAAAAATGAGCAAATAGAAAAACAGAATTGCGGGGTCGGGTAATTTATTCCCCATTTTTTCAATTAAATCAAGGGCTCTGTTTAAAATGCCTTTTTTAGGGGAATCAACTGCTTCTTCCATAATTAGATCAGGTAGTATGTTAATGAAGTGCTAAAATATAAATTTATTCAAAAAGTATTTGCCAATCTTTTGGCTTGGCTGGTTTAAATATATTTTTTCGCTAATCCTCCAGACAGCATTGAAGTAGCGTACTCGTTTGAAACAAGCTGGTTTAAAACCAGGCTAACTTCAATTAATTTTTAGTAAATTTAAAAAGGTTACTTCAGAAGGAAAGTTGTCCCTTCTAAAGGAAACCCGAGCATTAGTGATATTTCTACCCGAAATCTTACTAAGATATAAATCATAAATTCCTTATATTTTATGATAAAGTCATTTTTATTAAGTGTGCTTTTATTAATCCCACTATTGGGGTTTTCCCAGGTAAATGACAGCCTGGCCAAACCGCTGTTTTCCCTGGATAATAAAAGTTTCCTGAAGGATATAGATTTCACCTTCGATATGCGGGTAGAATTCAGGGCCTATAAGTTTAGGGGTGGAGACCAGTATTACAACGGGATGCAATTTCAGAATGGATTTACAGCGCTTGGAATTGCGGGCAAGTTGCACGAAAATGTGAGTTTCCGTTTCAGGCACCGCTTTAATAAAGGCGGTGATGTACAGAGCCTGGATCTTCTTGGCAACAATATCGAAATTGCTTACCTGGACGTTAAATTAAGTGAATTACTTAATCTCAGGCTTGGTAAAATGAATCCGTTTTATGGTGGTTATGAATACGAGTTCAGTCCGATGTATGTTTTGGAATACAATGAAATTTACGGGAACGCCCTGGCTTTTGTCACCGGGGCCGGAATTACTTACCAGGCATTAGAAGATCATCAATTCGGGTTGCAGGTATTAAACTCACGAACCATGCTTTATGAAGACCTTTATGGGGATGTAATTGCTGAAAACATTCAGGAACCCATCTGGCCGGTATCGGTTGTGGGGAACTGGCGGGGAAGCTTTTTTGATGGTAAATTCCAAACGATTTATAGCCTAAGCTACGGCAACGAAGTAAAAAACAGGGGAACCTATTTTTTCACCTTAGGTCACAAATACGAACAAGGGAAATTTAGCCTTATGCATGATTTTCATTACAGTTATGAACAGGTGGATACCAAAGGGGTGGTGACTAATCTTCGCAATGACGAAGCGGTAGCCGAAGATGTAAGATATTCAGAAAACTGGTTAAGAGCAGAGTATAGCTTTAGCCCCAAAATTAAAGGCTTACTAACTCTTATGACCAGTAGCGCCTATGATAAAATAGAAAACAAAACCGAACACCTGGGCACGAGTTATGGAATGATTCCCACCATTTATTACAGTCCGTTTAAAGACATCGATCTTCGTTTCTTCCTTGCATATATTGGCAGGTTTTACGAATACTCCAGTTATGGCAAAGAGAACCTCGGCCTGGCTAACTATAATAGAAATGAACTCAGGATTGGAGTTATGGCTCCTCTCCTCTTGTTCTGAAATACCTACGTATTAACCAACATAAATTAAAATTGAGAATTGTAAATTAGACTTATAGTTGTAGCGGTTCCATAATAAATTTGAATCGGTTCGGCTGGATTTAAAGTTTACCCTCTTTTTGTATGAATTGGTAGCTATGAAAAACCAACTTCCCAGTCTTCAAACTTCCAGGATTATCCTTAGAGAAATCCTTGAAACCGACTTAGAAAACATTTACAAAGGACTTTCAGATCCCGCGGTAATCAAATATTACGGGATTAGTTTCAACAGTCCGGAAGCAACAAAGGAACAAATGAAATGGTTTGCTGAAGCTTCTCAATGCTGGTGGGCAATTTGTTCGCCCGACAATAAGACATTTTTCGGAGCCGGCGGACTAAATAATATTTCCAAAGCACATAGAAAAGCTGAAATTGGGCTTTGGTTACTTCCCGGTTTCTGGGGCAAGGGAATAATGAGCCAGGCAATGCCATTGATTTGTAATTATGGCTTTAACCAACTTGAACTTCACAGAATAGAAGGCTTTGTAGAAACCGGTAATCTCAACTGCCAAAGGGCAATGGCAAAGCTTGATTTTCAACACGAGGGAACTATGTGGGACTCGGAAATCAAGAACGGAAAGTTCATAAGTATTGACATTTACGCCAAATTGAAAGTTCCTGGTAAAGAAATTAATTTTTAATCCTGTAGCCTGATAAACAAAAGCCCACCGGGAACCGGCAGGCTTTTGATCTTACATTAATTATACTTTTAAGAGATTAATTCCAAAGTCTGCTGGGCGATCTCTAACTCTTCATTAGTTGGGATCACGAGTACTTTCACCTTAGAATCTTCAGCATTGATATACCTCAACTCTTTTGAGCGTTCCTTATTTTTTTCTTCGTTCAATTTAATTCCGAAGAAATCCATATCCCGGCACACCAGGCCACGAATCACATCGCTGTTCTCCCCTATCCCGGCAGTAAACACTATGGCGTCAACTCCATTCATCGCGGCGGCGTAGGCCCCAATGTATTTCTTAATTCTATAGGCATTCATATCCAGAGCGAGCTGACACTGGCGGTTACCCTTTGCAGCCTGCTCTTCGATATCGCGTAAATCACTGTATCCCGTGAGGCCCATCATGCCACTTTTATGATGCAGGATATCACTCACCTCCTGTGCGGAATATCCCAGTTGTTCAATCATATAAAAAATCACCGACTGGTCTATATCCCCGCTACGGGTACCCATTACAAGACCGTTAACCGGTCCGAAACCAAGGGAGTGATCTATACTTTTCCCATCTTGTACCGCGGTAATGCTACACCCGTTTCCAAGGTGCACACTTATAATTTTTGAAGTCTCCTTTTTAAGTTCGGCAATTGCCAACTGGGTAACATACTTATGACTGGTTCCGTGAAATCCGTAAACCTGTATGTGGTGATCTTCGTAAAAAGAATTTGGGATCGCATACTGGGCTGCCCGGGAAGGAATAGTTCTATGAAAAGCCGTATCAAAAACCGCTACCTGTTTTGCCTGTGGAAAAAGTTGCTCGGCTACCTCAATTCCTTTCAGGTTAGGTGGGTTGTGTAAAGGAGCCAGAGAAAAATACTCCCTGATCTTGGCTTTCACTTTTTCGTCGATAATAATTGTTTTAGAGAAGCTATCTCCACCGTGAACTACCCTGTGACCAATTGCTGGAATTTCTGAAGCATCTTTTATCACTCCTTTCTCCGGGTCCATTAAAAGACCTGTAATCGCCTTTAAGGCTACGGCGTGATCTGGAACTTCCAGTTCTTTGGAAATTGTATTGGCCGCGCTTTTATAATGAAGTTTAGCGCCCTCCAAACCGATGCGTTCTACCATTCCTGAGGCCAGCACGGTCTCATCGGGCATTTTTATAAGTTGAAATTTTAAGGAAGAACTCCCTGAATTTATTATTAAAATATTTTCCATCTGTTTATAATTTTAATCCCAATTTTAGACTTAGGCACAGGCTTATAATCATATTCCTGAGTAATCAAGTTTTGGGTCCAGCTGCTTGCTGGTTTCATTAAATTCCTTGTGCCTGAATGGCTGTTAAAATTACCGTATTATAAACGTCATCTACCGTACAACCACGGCTAAGATCGTTTACCGGTTTGTTGAGACCTTGAAGCATTGGGCCAATTGCCAGAGCTCCTGTCTCCCTTTGTACGGCTTTATAGGTGTTATTTCCTGTATTTAAATCGGGGAAGATCAACACGTTGGCCTGCCCTGCAACTTCTGAGTCGGGCAGCTTAGATTTTCCAACGCTAATATCAACCGCGGCATCATACTGGATAGGACCTTCGATCTTAAGATCTGGTCGGCTGGACTTCACGATTTCAGTGGCCTCCCGTACCCGGTCTACATCGGCTCCTTTTCCTGAACTTCCTGAGGAATAAGAAAGCATCGCGATCTTAGGGTCAATTCCAAAAGCGGCTGCACTTTCTGCCGAAGAAATGGTGATCTCGGCAAGCTCTGCGGCCGAGGGATTTGGATTGATGGCACAGTCACCAAAAACAGAAACCCTATCTTCCAAACACATAAAAAATACCGAAGACACTACCGAAACACCCGGTTTAGTCTTGATAAACTGAAGTGCCGGCAATATAGTATGCTGGGTAGTATGTGCAGCTCCCGATACCATTCCGTCAGCATGGCCTTTATGAATCATCATGGTTCCGTAGTAAGAAACGTCACTCATTCTGTCTTTGGCCATATCCATATTCACTCCTTTATGTTTTCTGAGTTCATAAAAGGTTTCAGCATAATCAAGGAAATTGGCCGAGTTAACCGGATCGATGATATTAACTTTATCAAAATCAAGGTTAAGGCCTAGTTTCGCCACCGTTTTTTTAATTATTTCCTCATCGCCCAGCAGGGTGATATCCACAAGATCCATATTAATCAATCGCGCTGCGGCTGTAAGGATTCTTTCATCGGTTCCTTCAGGCAGTACAATATGTTTCTTGCTTTGCTGAGCTCTTTTAACCAGATCATACTGGAACATTCTTGGAGTTCTCCCGTGAGGCTCATAATTAGTGAGTTTCTCTACCAGAGGATCGATAGAAACAAAGCGTTCAAATATACCGATGGTGGTTTGGATCTTCTGAATACTGTCGGCATAGATATTAGATTTTATAGCGCCCACCTTATTGGTCACACTAAAGGTCCCTTCCTCTACCGAAATAATAGGCACAATATCCGAAAGGCCTTCAATAAGTTTTATAATTGAATTTTCAGGGGTAAGTCCACCGGTTAGGATAATTCCCGAAATACGGGGATAGTTACTGGAGATATTTGCCTGTAAGGCGCCGAGGATGATATCTGCCCTGTCCCCCGGGGTTATCACCAGGCTTTCATTCTTCAGGGTATTCAGATAATTACGAAGCTGCATTGCCCCTACCCCAAAATTCCCGGTCTGGTTGTCAAGAAATTCTTTCCCAAACAAGACTTTTCCGTTTAGGGTTTTAACAATCTCCTTCAGGGTTGGATTATTCAGATTATCGATAAGCGGAATAGAGAATACCTGCACCTCTTCGGGCAGGAAGCTGCGCATATTCTTTTTTGCAGGCTCCAGGTTCTCTTCCATTATTTTATTGCTCACCATAGCCATTACCTGCACCTCTTTATCTTTAAAGGCACGGTATGCCATCTGTTGATTCCCAAGAAGTTCCTCCCAGGTTTTATGCTGGCCGCTAACCACGATAATCACAGGGATACCCAGGTTTTTAGCGATCACTACGTTCACATCAAATTCAAAAACGCTGCCTTCGCCAGAAAAATCACTACCTTCTACCAGTACAAAGTCAAAGTTTTCTTCAAGATTTTTGTACTTTCTTATAATGGTATCGATCACTTCTCCGGTCTTCCCCTCATTTCTCTTCTGGATTACCTGGCTTCTTGTAAAAGCGTAAGTATCTTCATAAGGGATTTTCAGGTCAAAATAGCTTATAACGGTGTCTATATGATTATCTTTTTCTCCCACAGGCATATCATCGATAACAGGCCTGAAATAGCCTACTTTAACCATTTTCCCCAGTAGGGTGCGCATGAGCCCCAGGGTGATCATCGATTTTCCACTGTGAGATTCCAGCGTAGCAATGTAAATTCCTTTATTCATGATTTTTAATTTGTGGCACAAAAATAGGGCTTATAAAAACCCCGGGCTGCTGTTAACCCTCAAAAGATCAGAAAAACTGACTAAAATCAAGTTTTACCAAAGTTAAAAGATTGTAAAAATTATGCTGAAAGCTCCAAAAAAAAAGATAGTAATCAAAACTAAAATGGCCAGATATTCTTAACTTAAGAGATACTTTTGAAAGGCTTTTTGGGATGAAGAATTATCAAAAGCTAATGCTGTTGGCAAGCCTCCTGTTTTGGTTGGGAACTGCTGCCATTTCACAAACCAAAAAAGGATTAGTGGGCAAAGAAAATAGTACAATAAAGCTTTTCCTTAGCGGAGATGTGATGACCGGGCGGGGCATCGATCAGGTGCTGCCCACTTCTGTAGATCCGAAGTTGTACGAAGCTTATGTAAAAGATGCACGGGATTACGTCTTGCTGGCAGAACGTGAACACGGAAAGATAAAACAACCGGTTTCCTATGCCTACCCCTGGGGGGAAGCGCTAAAGCTCTGGCAACAGAATGCACCAGACCTGAAACTCATCAATCTGGAGACTAGTATCACCACCAATGATAAAGCCTGGCCAGGTAAGGGTATTCATTACCGGATGCATCCCGAAAATGTAAAAGTTCTCAATTCGGCCGGAATAGACCATATAAGCCTGGCCAACAACCATAGCCTGGACTGGGGCCGGAAGGGTTTAGAGGAAACAATGAAAAGTCTGCAGGCAGCAGGGATATCTTTTTCAGGAGCTGGAAATAACGACAGGGAGGCCGCTAAAGCTTCGGTTCTGGAAACCGAAAAAGGCCGGGTGCTTGTTTTCTCCTATGGAATGCCTAACAGCGGCGTTTTTGAAAGTTGGGCTGCAGGTAGCGATCGTTCGGGACTTAACTATCTACCGGGAATGAGCGATAAGGAATTAAGCCGAATAAAGGACAATATTACACGACAAAAACAAACCGGCGACCTGGTAGTATTTTCCATACACTGGGGAGGGAACTGGGGTTATGATATTTCTTCTCGCCAGAGGGAATTCGCTCATCAACTTATCGACCAGGACATCGTAGATATTATTTTTGGGCATTCGTCGCATCATCCCATGGGATTGGAGGTGTATCAAAACAAATTAATTATCTACGGCGCCGGGGATTTCATCAATGATTACGAAGGAATAAGTGGCCGGGAAGAATTCCGGGGTGATCTAAGCCTGATGTATTTTCCTGAAATCGATATGACCACTGGCCAGCTGGTAAGTCTAAAAATGATACCAATGAAAATCAAAAAATTTAGTTTACATGGCGCTCCTAAAAAGGATATAAAATGGCTTCAGAAAACCCTGAGCCGGGAGGGTAAAAAACTAGGCACTACTATAGATAAGGACGAAGAAAATAATCTTTGGCTTCAATGGTAAAGAAATACTGGGAAAATCCTCCATTTTCCTGATTAAGCTCATAAAATTCCTGAAAGAAATTCCTGATATTGGATGCTGGAATTAATTAATAGACCGTGTAACTACGGTTACAGTAGAAAATCGCAACAAATCCTATATTCAGAAGATGGTGTAACTCTCTAAATCCAGCAATCATGAAAGCCAACATAATCGTAAAAAACCTGAAGAACAATGGGGCCGCCCAGGCAATATTGAAAAAAGTCTCGGCTATTCCAGGCCTCAGTGAAATTAATATCGATGCGGAACACTCAAAAATTTCCTTCAAATATCAATCGGATGAAGCTGTTTTTAAGCTTTTAACCACTCTTAAGAATTTGGGACATCCATATATCGCTACCCGGCGCTCCATGGCGGCCAGGTTTAATAATGAACTATTAACTTAATTAGTAAAAAATGAAATTACTGGGAATGATAGGAGGCACCTCCTGGCACTCTACTATTGAATATTACCGGTTGCTAAATCAGTTAGCCGGCGAAAGGATCGGGGCCGATCAAAATCCCCCGCTCTTATTATACAGTCTCAACATAAAGCTCATGCGCGAGCAAAACCTGAAAGCCATAAACAGCGCTTATCTTGAGATCGCGAAAAAACTGGAAGCTGCCGGGGCGGGTGCAATTATTATTTGTGCCAATACCCCGCATATGGTTTATAGTTATGTTCAGCCTAAAATTAATATCCCTATTCTTCATATTGCAGACGCTGTGGGAATTGAGGCTCAGAAAAAAGGCTATAAACGCCTGGGACTACTGGGAAACAAACCTACCATGACCAAGGGTTTTTTACAAAACCGACTTAAAGACATCTATAAAATTGAAGTGATTATTCCTGAAGATGAATACCTTGACGATTGCCATGGCTTTGTCTCCAAAGAATTAACCCAGGGTCAATTCACCGACGAAGCCAGAGCATTTTTCCTGAATCAATTGGAAAATCTTCAAAAGAAAGGCGCCGATGCCATTATTATGGGATGCACCGAATTGCCCATTCTTATACCGCAGGACAAAACCAATATACCTTTATTGGAAACCACCGATTTACACGCGCAAATGGCCGTAGATTTCATCTTTGAAGATGAAGAATTTTAAATATATTTTTAATTATAAAAAGCACAGAATTCCAGGAATTCTGTGCTTTTTTTGTTTATGATTTATCTCTATAAAAACCGGATTAGGGTTCAAAAATAACTAGCCTTGTCCAAGCCCGAACAGGTCGGGAGAATCAGATTTTGTGCAGCCTTCTCTAAAATGAAAGGGATCCATGGCCCCTGGCCCATCAAATAGGGCACGAACATCCTCATCGGTAATAACACCCGCCCTAATAAGTTCTTCTTCAGAATTAGCGAAACCGGGAAGCAAATTTATTTCCATATAATATTCATCAAGGCCCGCAGCATCGGGAAGTTGTACACATAAAGTGGTGGCCCCTTCTGTGGACATTCCATTTTCAAAATCATCTTCCACCCAGATTGCATTTTCCAATCCGCTGTATAAATTTTCACCTTTAGGATTTTCCGGGTCCCCACTATACTTCCAGATATCAACTGAAAAATGGGCAGAATAATGTCTTCCGTTCTCATCACAATAATTTCCGAAGATGCAAAATTCGATAATTTCCAAACCTTGAATATCGAAGAAGATATAGCCATAGCGATTAACAATTCGGTCATCAAAACAAATCACATCGAGAGGCACATAAGGTTTACCTCCTGAACCTAGATCTATACTTAGCGGTAATGGATTATCTACCAGGTTGGCCAGATTTCCCGGGGTATCTCCCATTCGCGGAGCAAGCCAAATCATATTTTCGTTGGAATCCAGCACTGTAGCGTACTCCAATTGATAGCTCCCCGGTGGTAATTGCAAGGCAGGTGATTCCTGGGTGAAATAAACAGGCTGGCTGTTGCCTCCGTTTGGATCGTTAAAAGGAATTTGGTGAATAGGAATGCGAACCGGAGCATCCATTTCTCCCAGCATTATATTTCCATCCCTGGAAAGTACAATATCCAGAAATGCCGGAATAGCGCTCTCACAGTTTTGCATAAATTCGTCCTGCTCCTTTATATTGTTATTTGCCTCTGTATTTTCACTTTGCTGTGATTGCTGCCCGGAATTTAGAAAAACCACATCGTTTAACACAGGTCCAAACCTAAGACTGATAAGATCTTCGGCCACTGGCAGTTCCTCCATTAGCTCTGCATCGGTGGTACAGGAATTAATAGTAAGAATGGAACAAAATGCAGTTAGGAGATATAATTTTCTCATAATTCCATTGATTTAGTTAGTTATAAACTTTCCAAAACAGGAAGCGACAGGAAGATTAAGGGTAATCCAGAATAGCCTGGAGAATAAATTTAGGAGTTATTTACTTAATTAAAGCTGGGGGTTTTCCCGTGACTTTAGAAAACAGCACTCTTCATTAACCTGAAGATGTAAAAACCACTTACAAGTCGAATTAACAAGATAAATATATTGGAAGGCACTTAAAATGGATTACCAAAGTTAGAGAAGATTGAAGAAAAAGGATCCTGCCCACAGATAACTAAAAAAAAGCCACAGATTCCCTGGAACACTGTGGCTTTTTGGTTTATAAATTATTCCTAATAAAGAACTCTGAAACGTATAGTCCCTTTAAGCCCTTTCAGGTCTTTAATTACAGCTTTGTCATATTCCTTATCGATATCGGTAATCACATAACCAATAGTTTCGTTGGTTTTAAGATACTGCCCAACAATATTGATGTCATGGTCGGCCAGAATTCGGTTGATATCAGCCAGGATACCGGGTACATTGCGGTGAATGTGGATTAACCTATGGGCATCTTTCAGCACCGGTAGTTGCAGGTTCGGGAAGTTTACCGAGTTGGTAGTACTTCCGGTATTGATATATTCAATTATTTTTCCCGGCACGAAATTCCCGATATTCTCCTGTGCTTCCAGGGTGCTCCCGCCAATATGTGGAGTAAGGATCACATTAGGCAAGCCGCGTAATTCCGATTCGAATTCCTCGTTATTTGTTTTTGGTTCTTTTGGAAAAACATCTATCCCTGCGCCCAGTACTTTGCCTGATTCTATATTCTTCTTCAAGGCTTTTATATCTACCACGTGGCCACGACTAAGGTTCAGAAAGATAACCTCATCTTTCATTTGGTTAAATTCCTCTTCCCCAATCATATTGAGGTTTTCCTTACGGCCATCGACGTGAAGTGTTATTATATCTACGGTACTGAGAAGCTCTTCCAGAGAATTGCATTTGGTAACATTTCCAAGGGGAAGTTTTTCTTCAATATCATAATAATATACATCAAAACCAATAGACTCCGCAACCACCGAAAGCTGTGCGCCAATATTTCCATAGCCAATAATACCCAGTTTTTTCCCGCGGGTTTCAAAACTATTATTAGCCGATTTTTCCCATTTGCCTTGATGCATCAATCTGATCTTATCGGGCAGGTTTCGCATAAGCAAAATGATTTCACCTATCGCGAGTTCTACAACCGACCGGGTATTGCTAAAGGGCGCATTAAAAACCGCAATTCCTTTCTTAAGACATTCTTCCAGATCGATCTGATTGGTGCCTATACAAAAGGCTCCCACTCCAATAAGGCGGTTGGCGTTTTCAAGTACTTTTTTGGTTAGGTGTGTCTTAGACCTAATCCCTATCACCGACACATCTTTGATCCTTTCGGCCAATTCATCTTCATCCATCGCTCCAGGATGAACACTTACATTATAGCCCTCCTTCTTCATGATATCTACAGCATCCTGATGCACATTTTCAAGCAATAGGACGTTTATTCTGTTCTTAGGGTAAGAAATAGCTTTGTTCATATTATGTACAAATAAAAATTCATCCAGACTCGGGGTGATATGGTCGGCTTTTTGAAGCACTTTTTCCCGTTCCACATTTTCAGTAAAAGCATAAAATTTATTAGCCAGTCCCGAGGCCTTGATCTCATAGTCGGTATAGCCATCTCCAATAACATACACATCGCCTTGAAGATTGAGGCGTTTTAATTGTTCAACTTTTCCGTTATTGGAAGATAAAACATTCTCCCGGTCAAAACCCACGATCTTCCCATGCTCATCAAATTCAAAGGTGTTGGCAAAAACGTTTTCCGGGCGTACCCCGTAATCTTCCACAATAGGTACGATAAACTCCTTAAAGCCATTAGAAATGATGTAAATGTTCTCGTGATACTCCTCAAAAAACTGACGGTTTCTAATAAAGGAAGAAGAAACACGTTCTTTCAGGTTTTCAATCAAGGGCTGCAGGTGATCTTCATGAGCTTTTAAAAGGCGAAGACGCTCTTCCAGGGATTCTCTGAAGTCTAATTCCCCTTTCATCCCGAGATCGGTTAGGCTTTCAACCTCCCGGAGGTTCTTTTCTTTTTCTTTATCGCTTGCCAGGGAGATCTCACCCAATACATCAAGGGCTTCAACCTGGGTAAAAGTACTGTCAAAATCAATTACAATATGCCGTTCCATTAGAGGTCTTTTTGGACTAAAAATAAAAGCCTAAAACTACAGCTTTTCAGACTTTTGAAAGCCCCGAAAAATCAAAAATTTAAGGCAACTTAAGGCCTGGAAGGAGGTTTTTATAATATTAATAATTCCCTTCCAATAACAGGGCAGGATTTTAAAGAAATGGCAAGAATAAAAGCCTGAAATTGGTTTATTTCCATTTCAGGTTTTAAAAAAAATTCAGTATTAACTACCAAAATCAAAAATGCCTGCCTTCAGCAAGTGAAAACAGGCATTAATATGATTAAGAGCGTAGATTTACTCTACGATAAACTTCCCTTTCATTAAAGAATAGTGACCGGGGAACGAACAGATAAAATCGTAAGTTCCTTTTTCAGGAACCTCAAACTCGACAGTAGCGGTTTCTCCCCCACCAATCATTTTGGTATGAGCGATCACATTATCGGTGTTTTCAGGAATATAATCGTTGTCCTTGGCACTAACGGCAGCACCACCAAATTCAGGGATATCAGTTCCCTGGGTTAAAAGTACCCAGTTGTGTCCCATTGCAGCTTTGTCCATTTGGCCAACATGTTTCAAAGTAAGACGCACTGTTTGTCCGGCTTTAACTCTAATTTCATCCTTGTTGAAACGCATTTGGTCATTTCCTTCGATAGTGATCTCCACAATATCAGAATCAGCAGCATCCTGAGAATCAGCTTCTTTGGTTTGCGTGGTCTCTTCAGTGGAAGTGTTGCCAATGGTAGTTTTTTCCTCGGTTTCTTTTTCTTTCTTTTCACCACAGGCTATCATAGCCATAGCTCCAAAGATCAAAACGAATTTGCTTAAATTTTTCATTAGTAATTTAATTAATAGTTCATATTTAATTTAGGATGGGTTTTTATAAACCCTGCCCAAAGATAATAGGAATTTTTATGGAGAGCATTCGTTTAAGGAAACTTTGAACCGAAATGTTAAAAAAAGGATAAGGCCAAATCCTAAAATCTTCGTATCTTCAAGGCGTTTAAATCAAAAATAATCTTTAATGAAGAAAGTTTTAAAAAACGCCGGAATGCTCGCGTTGGCAACCATTTTGAGTTCCAATGCTCTGGCACAAGATAAGGATATGGATAACATTTTATTAGCCGAATGGGAAGGACCTTACGCTGGGGTTCCTGCTTTTGACAAGATGGAAGTCGATCTTGTAAAACCCGCGATGGAAAAAGCCATGGAGATGCACCTGGCTGAAATCGATAAGATCGCCAATAATCCAGAGGCTGCCACTTTTGAGAACACCATTGTACCAATGGAAAAAGCCGGAAAAGAACTGAGAAGGGTCTTTACCTATTATGGTATTTTTAGCAGTAATATGTCCAGCCCCGAATTCAGAGAGGTTCAAAAAGAACTCTCTCCAAAGATCTCGGAATACAGTTCTAAGATCTCCCAAAACGAGAAACTTTTCAAAAAAATCGAAAAGGTTTATGAGGACTCTAAAGAAAACCCCCTGGCTTCCCAGGAACAGAGAGTTATCGACCTTATTTATGAGGAATTCGCCATGGAAGGGGCTGCCCTCAATGAAGAGGATAAGAAACGTTATGCAGAGATCAACAAAGAGCTCTCTAAGCTCTACACCAAATTCTCAAATAACGTCTTAGCCGAAGAGGAGAATTACGTGGTCTTTCTGGAAAAAGATCAGTTAGGTGGCCTTCCCGAATCCTACATAAAATCTGCTGCCAGCGCCGCTGAAGAACGTGGAGAGCCTGGAAAATACGCGGTAACCAATACCCGCTCTTCTATGGATCCTTTTCTCACCTATTCCGATGAAAGGAAATTACGGGAGAAAGTATGGAATAATTATTATTCCCGTGGAGATAACGATGATGAATTCGACAATAATGAGGTGATCAAAAATATCCTGAAACTTCGTGACGAAAGGGTTGAACTTCTTGGTTATGATAATTTTGCCCAGTGGAGATTACAAAACCGAATGGCCAAGAATCCTGAAAACGCCATGGAGCTCATGGAAGCAGTATGGCCGGCAGCCCTGGCCCGCGTGGAACAAGAGGTTGCCGATATGCAGGCCATAGCCGATAAAGAAAATGCTGGTATCACCATTGAACCCTGGGATTATCGTTATTATGCCGAAAAGGTAAGAAAAGACAAATATGACCTTGACAGCGAAGAGGTGAAACAATACCTGGAATTGGGTAATTTAACCCAGGCGCTTTTCTTCACTGCCGGAGAGATCTTTAATTTTGAATTTACTCCTGTTGAAGAAGGATCGGTACCAGTATTTCATGAAGATGTAAATGTTTGGGAAGTAACCGATAAATCTACCGGAGACCTGATTGGACTTTGGTATCTGGATCCTTTCGCCCGGCAGGGAAAACGTTCTGGTGCCTGGGCCACCACATACCGCAGTTATTCTGAACTAAAAGGTGCAAAACCGGTTTTAGCTTCTAACAATTCTAATTTTATTGAAGCTGCCGAAGGCGAGCCCATTCTTATTTCCTGGGATGATGCCACGACTTTCTTTCACGAATTCGGGCACGCCCTGCACTTCCTGGCTGCCGATGTGAAGTACCCAACCCTTAATGGAGGAGTAAGAGACTACACCGAATTCCAGTCTCAACTACTGGAGCGATGGTTGTCTACCGATGAGGTGATTAACCGCTTCCTTCGCCACCATGAAACCGACGAAGTTATTCCCGATGAACTGGTAACCAAAATCAAAAATGCCTCTACCTTTAATCAGGGATTTGCCACTACCGAATTTCTCGCTTCAGCCTTAATGGATATGAAGTATCACACCACCGACCCCGACAAGATCGAACCCAGGGAGTTTGAAAAGAAAACCCTGGAAGAACTGGGCATGCCAAAAGAAATCGTGATGCGTCACCGTTCGCCGCACTTTGGTCACGTATTTTCAGGTGAGGGTTATGCAACCGGTTATTACGGTTACCTATGGGCCGATGTGCTTACCTCTGATGCTGCGGAAGCCTTTAGCGAAGCGCCGGGTGGATTCTACGATAAGAATGTTGCCCAAAAACTGGTTAAATATCTATTCGCTCCGCGAAATGCGATGGATCCGGCTGAAGCTTACAGAAGTTTTAGAGGAAGGGATGCGAAAATTGATGCTTTAATGCGCGATCGAGGTTTTCCCGTACCTAACGAAAAGTAGATTTTTAAAATATGCCCAAATAAAAAACCTGCCTGGAAATTTTTTTTCAGGCAGGTTTTTTCATTCATATATCTAAAACTATTCAATGACCGTAGCCACTAATTTATTCGGGCCTTGAGAAAAACCATACAGGAATAAATTATCGCGTGTTATTTTTTCCAAAGGCACAGCGGTCATTATTTTACCGTGCCTGTAGATGGCCAGGAAGTAGGTTTGGTCGATTTTCTTTAAATAGGAATGGACAATTTTATTATCGGGGTGATTTAGAAAATCTATCTCAAAATTTTTCCCGCCTCGTTCTAACCTGTATTTAATTTTTTTGATCTCCTCACTGCTCAACTCCGTTTTTGTAGGAACCAGCCTTATATAATCTATTGGACTCTCTATCCTTTCAGAAGAAATACTTAAGCGGTTAGGATGCTTAAATCTGAACTCGGCAAAGGCAAGGGTATCGATTTTTAGTTTATTGTTTTCAGTTTTATAAGAGGTTTTAGTAATAAACTTATCGAAGTTGTAATGAAATAAGGAATCTTCGCTCACCTGCATCAGGTGTATGCCCGGAAAAGCTCCAAAACTCTTATTCCCGGATACAATCCATTTTCCTTCCAATTCCTGGGCAGTAATTGAAGTGCTTAAAAACAACGCGACTAAAACTAAACATCTAACAATAAATTTCATATTTTTTCTTTTTATATTTCATTAAAATTTAAAAAGAAACTCCCTAAAAACCTGAATTTTTCGATAGCATTCAGATTATCAAGATTAATCGTAAAAATATTGGTGTTTGTAGGATAATGGAATAAAAAAAGCCATCAGGTAGTACCTGATGGCTTTTTGTATAGATCAAAAATTCTCTTTAAAACATCTCTCTTCCAGAAAAATGAAAAGCACCTTCAATTGTGGCGTTCTCGTCGCTATCGCTTCCGTGTACAGCATTCTCACCCACAGAAGTAGCATATTTCTTACGTATGGTTCCTTCGGCTGCATCTTCAGGATTAGTAGCTCCAATTAAAGTTCTAAAGTCATCTACAGCATTGTCCTTTTCAAGAATAGCGGCAACAATAGGGCCACGTGTCATGAACTCCACCAATTCCCCAAAAAACGGACGTTCCTTATGGATCGCGTAAAATTCTTCCGCATCGGTTTTGGTCATTTGAGTCATCTTCATCGCTACAATTCTAAAACCTGAAGCGGTAATTTGTTCTAGTATTCCACCAATATTCCCTTTTTCTACTGCATCGGGTTTAATCATGGTGAATGTTTTGTTTCCTGCCATTTTATGCTTTTTAAAATTTGGGCAAAAATAAGTAAATCCCTTCCAAATGCAAGTTGTTTAATGCTTTATATGTGGGTACTCCACTTTTTGGTGCTGAAGAAGGCGGTTCTCTTCCCCCCGCATTTCCATATGTACCTGGTTATTTTTAAAATCAAATTTAAGAAGCCCAAAGCTAAGATCGCTTACCACTTCTCCGGTTCGATATCGGTTTGGTTCCCCACTAAAACCGGTATAACTATGTGTTAGTCCGCTGGAGGTAAAATCAACCATTGGATAATTCAGACCTTCAAGCTTCATTTCTGAAAATTCTGAAATATGGCGGTCCCCACTTAATATAATTATATTTTTTGCTGCAGAATCTTCTATTAGCTGAAGTAGTCTTTTTCTTTCGGCAGGGAAATTACCCCAGGTTTCAAAACCGTGCTCTTGAGAGATCACCTGGATACTGCTTAGAATTAAGTTGAAAGTGGCATTACTGGTTTCTAACTCTTCTTCCAGCCATCGCCATTGTTGTTCGCCTAAAATAGTTCCCTTGTTGTTAACTTTATATCTCCTACCGGGTTTATCGTCTGGCTCAAGCTCATCTCTGAAATACCGGCTATCTAAAACAATCAACTTAATACTTCCCTTTGGGGTTTCAAATAGCTCACTGTGATAAACCCCTTCCCTTTCGCGGCGGGGATCATCTTGCGGAACACCCATAAAATCAAGAAATAGCTGCTGACTTTCCTCTTTAAATTCCCATTCCTTTCCGCCGTCGTTAATTCCATAGTCGTGGTCATCCCAGGTACCTAAAACCGGTATGCTTGAGCTTAGTTGTTTATATCCCGGCATATTTTGTTGCATCCGGTAATACTCCTGCATCAGTTGCATATCGGGGGTATCGGCATAGATATTATCGCCGCCCCACACAAACACATCGGGCTCATTTTTTAAAATTGGTTCCCATAATGGCTGGGGAGCTTCCTGTTTATTACAACTCCCAAAAGCAAGCACAAAATCGTAATTTTCTTCAGGATATTTTTTGGAAGGCCCGGTGGTACTTCCGCAGGAAAAAAGAATAAAAAAAGGTAAAATTCTAAATATTAATTTCATTTTTTGTTGATTTGCTTTCGCATCAAATTTAAAGATTCATTTATTAGTAAAAGTTAATAAATTGTATCTTTAGCCTTTAAACTATGATAGAACAAAGCATTTTAGAGATTACCGCCGAGCTGGCCAGTGCCAGGGATATTGTTATTGTACCCCACAAAGGTCCCGATGGTGATGCCATAGGAGCTTCTCTCGCGATGTGGCATTTCTTAAAGGATAAAGGCCATAATCCCCGGGTAATCGCACCAAATAACTACCCCGATTTTCTTAAATGGTTACCAGGGAGCGAGGAGGTAATCATATATGAAAATGAACAGGAGCGCTGCAACCAGCTTATAGCCGATGCCGACCTGGTTTTCACTCTCGATTTTAACGAACTAAACCGCGCCGGAATTATGGTGCAAGCCCTTATAGATTCTCAGGCGGTTTTCGTAATGATAGACCATCACCAGGAACCCTCAGATTATGCAAACCATACTTACAGTGATGCCACTATGAGTTCTACCTGTGAAATGGTGTACCACTTCCTGGAGAAATTAAGGGCTGCAAACCATATAAGTCCCGAAATCGCGACCTGCCTATATACAGGTATTATGACTGATACCGGTTCTTTTAGATTTAGTGCCACCAGCAGCCTTACCCACCGTGTTGTTGCCGACCTTATAGACAAAGGTGCTGAAAACTGGAAAATTCATAATAAGGTTTTTGATACCAATTCAGAAAAAAGAATGCAGCTTTTGGGTACTGCTTTAGGCAACCTAAAAGTAATGCCTGAGTACAAAACAGCTTACATAAGCCTTTCTCAGGAAGAACTTGACCGCCACGATTTCAGAAAAGGTGATACCGAAGGTTTCGTGAACTACGGGCTGGCACTCCAGGGAATAAAATTTGCAGCTATTTTTATAGAAAATAAACAGGAAGACATCATAAAGATCTCCTTCCGATCTAAAGATGATTTCTCAGTAAATGCTTTTGCAAGGCAAAATTTTGAAGGAGGCGGACATATAAATGCCGCAGGAGGAAAAAGCGAGCTCAGCCTGAAAGAAACTCTGGAACGTTTTGAGGCTCTCCTCCCACAGTATAAAGATGAATTAACCAAATGAGAGTCGGTTTTATTTTATTAGTAATATTAGTGTTCGGCGCTTGTAAGTCGCCCGAGGCGCGCTATCCGGTTAGCCAGAATTCAGGGTCATACATCCGGGAATCGGTAGAGCGCAACCGGGAACTGGTGGCCGCCGAAGAAGAGTATATCAAAGCTTTAATAGAAAAAGATTCTACTACAGAATACTATGCTTCTAATGACGGATTTTGGTATTACTACAACAAAAGATCCACCGATTCTTCAAATACCGAAATGCCTGAATTCGGAGATCTTGTAAAATTTGATTATAGTCTTTCCACTCTTGACGGAGACCCCATTTATGCAGAAGGAGAAAAACCTACCAGGGAATATGCCATCGACCAGGAAAAACTTTTTAGCGGACTCCGGCAGGGTTTAAAGCTTATGAAAGAAGGAGAAACCCTTACCTTTCTTTTTCCTTCTCACAAAGCTTATGGATATTATGGAGACAAAAATAAAATCGGGACGAACGTTCCGGTGATGGCAAAAGTGACTTTACACGATATCAATAAAAATGAATCTAAAAACGACGATTAAATAATGAAAACTACTAAAATCTTTATTCTTTTGGCGATGGCACTTACGCTCTTTGCCTGTAATGACGAATACCCCGATCTTGAAGACGGCCTGTATGCCGAATTCCAAACCAATAAAGGCAGCTTTGTAGCTGAACTTTTTTATGATCAAACCCCAATAACCGTAGCGAGTTTTGTTTCCCTTGCCGAGGGAAAGAACACTATGGTAGACAGCACCTATAAAAACAAAAATTTTTACGATGGAATCCAGTTTCACCGAATCATTGAAGGTTTTGTAATTCAAGGGGGAGATCCTACGGGCACTGGTTCGGGCGGTCCCGGTTACCGCTTCCCCGATGAGGTTAACAACGATCTAAGCCACGATTCCAAAGGTGTATTATCAATGGCAAATGCCGGCCCGGGAACTAACGGAAGTCAGTTCTTTATCACCCTGGCCCCAACGCCTAACCTTGATGGAAGACATACCGTTTTTGGAAAGATTGTTAAAGGTCAGGACGTGGTAGATTCTATCGGAAAAGTGGAAACCGATCCCAGCGATCGACCAGTTGAAGAGGTTATCATGGAAAAAGTAAATATTATTCGTAAGGGTAATGATGCCAAGAATTTTGATGCTCCCAAGGTATTTGAGGAGGAGCTTAGTGAATTAAAGGCCGAGGAAGAAGCAGCTCAGAAACGTTTGGACGATGCCATGGCAGAAAACTCTGAAAAATTTAGCGTTCTAAAAGAAGAGGCTAAAGAACTTGAAAGCGGACTTCAGATCTATTTTGAAGAAAAAGGTGACGGCGAAAAGCCAGCCGATGGCCAAATGGTTCAGGTTAATTATGAAGGCTACTTCCAGGACGGAAGAATCTTTGATACCAACAACGAAGAGCTCGCCCAGGAACTTGGGTTATTCAGTCAACAGAGAAAAGACCAGGGTGGATATGAGTCTATGACCATCCCTTATGGTCCGGAAGCACCTATGATTCCAGGTTTTAAAGAAGGAGTTCAGCAAATGAAGGTTGGAGACAAAGCCATTCTTTATATTCCTTCACACCTTGCTTATGGTGAGAGCGGTGCCGGAGGTGTTATTCCTCCCAATACCGATCTTATCTTCAGGGTAGAACTTGTAGGAATACAGGAATAAACCTTAGTGAAGTATAAAAATTAAAAAGGCTGCCTGATCGGGCAGCCTTTTTTTTGACATATCTTTTATTTCTTCGGAATATTCTTTAAAACTTCCAGTAGAAATTTCCAGTATTTCTTAGCTGAAGAGATACTGGCACGCTCATCGGGAGAGTGAGCTCCGCGAATGGTCGGCCCAAATGAAATCATATCCATTTCGGGATAATGGTTACCTATAATACCGCATTCCAGTCCGGCGTGGCAGGCAGCAATATCGGCTTTGGTATTGTTTTGTTTTTGATAGATTTCGTCTAAAACCTTCAGGATAGCAGAATCGGGGTTTGGTGCCCAGCCGGGATATTCTCCCGAAAGTTTTACTTTAAATCCGGCAAGCTCAAAAGCAGCTTGTAAGCTATGGGCCAGATCATTTTTAGAAGATTCAACAGAAGATCGTGTTAAACAGTTAATTTTTACTTTACCATCAGCGATAGTTACACTGGCAATATTATTTGAGGCCTCCACCAGCCCTTCAATATCGGGGCTCATACGATAGACCCCATTATGTGCCGCATAAAGTGCTCTTATCACATCCAATTGATCTTCCACTTTCATCACCTGCCCCGGTACATCAACTTCGGTAATCTCGATGTCCAGATTTGGTTCCAGGGCCGAGTATTCAGCTTTAATTTCTCTAACCAGCACCAAAGTTTCATTCAAAAAAGTATCAGTATTCGATCGGTCAATAGCTACCACCGCTTTACTTTCACGCGGAATGGCATTTCGCAATCCACCTCCATCAAATTCGGCTAAACGCAATCCAAAATCCTTATTGGAATCGTAAAGCACACGGGTAAGCAGTTTATTGGCATTGGCAAGACCCTTAATAATATCCATTCCTGAATGTCCGCCCTGCAAACCTTTTACAGTAATGCTGTAACCTACGGAATTATCGGGGGTGTCTACGAGTTCATAATCCCGTAGCGCGGTAATATCTACTCCTCCTGCACAACCAATCCCAATTTCGTCATCTTCTTCGGTATCGAGATTAAGTAGGATTTCCCCTTTAAGCATTGAAGGATTAAGATTTTTTGCTCCTGTCATTCCGGTTTCTTCGTCTATAGTAAAGAGCGCTTCAATTTCAGGGTGGGCAATGTCTTTGCTTTCCAGGATAGCCATCATACTCGCGGCTCCCAGCCCGTTATCGGCTCCAAGGGTTGTTCCCCTGGCTCTTACCCAATCGCCGTCTACATACATTTCGATTCCTGAGGTATCAAAATCGAAATCGGTATCATTATTTTTCTGATGAACCATATCCAGGTGTGCCTGCAAGACTATAGGTTTACGGTCTTCCATCCCTGCAGTTGCAGGTTTACGAATAAGCACATTCCCTGCTTCATCAACCTGGGTTTCCAGCTGAAGCTGGTTCCCGAAGTTCTTAACGAATTCTATAACACGTTCTTCTTTTTTTGAAGGCCGAGGCACCGCATTTAGATCGGCAAAATTATTCCATAATTCTTTAGGTTCCAGGTTTCTTATTTCTTCATTCATTGGTTTAATATTTGGTATCTTCACAAAGGTATTGGTAATTAAGCAAGAAGGAAAATGAAAAACTTATTTTCGCGGAATTTAGTCAAAAAGTAGCCCTTCTGGCGATAAATACTATTTTTGAGAAATAAAGAACATCACACAATCAGAAGAAAATAATTTATAATTTAAAGACATTCTGATATTATCAATACCTCAAAACTAAATCTCGATTATCGAGTGAAAAGAAAAAGCCTCTATATACTTGCCGGCCTGCTACCGGTTCAGATCATAGTAATTGGCCTTTTGGCCGAATACCCATTGTTTATTGAAAACAATTATAGTCGCGGAATCTACCCCTGGATCTCCAGATTTATGCGTTTTCCCTTGGGCTACCTCCCTTTCAGCCTGGGTGACTTTCTATACGCCGTATTGGTTTTGATGTTGTTAAGATGGATAATACGTAGGATCAGAACCAGATTCCGAAGTCCGCGAAAGTGGATCATAGACGGTCTTGCAGCACTTTCGGTAATCTACGCTTGTTTTCACCTTATCTGGGGTTTTAATTATTACCGGCTTCCTCTGCACCAGGCTCTGAAATTAGACCCCGATTATACCACCGAAGAACTTATAATTCTTTCAGAAAACCTTATTTCCAGCTCTAATGAGCTTCACGCCCAATTAACTTATGATGATTCTTTAGCAATAGAAATCCCGTATTCCAAAAAAGAGTTATTTGAACACAGCATTGCAGGCTATGATCATCTGAGCAGGAAATATCCCGCGCTCACCTATAAAAATCCAAATTTAAAACGATCGCTTTATAGTATTCCCCTTACCTATATGGGGTTTAACGGATACCTGAATCCTTTAACCGGAGAGGCCCAGGTTAATACCCAGATCGTGAAGTTTAAGATCCCTACCACAGCCAGCCATGAAATTGGTCATCAGCTGGGATTTGCCAAGGAAAATGAGGCTAATTTCATAGCCTGCCTGGCCACGATGAACCATCCCGATATTTATTTCAGGTATTCGGGCCATACCTTCGCCCTACGTTACAGTCTCAACGAATTGTACCGTCGGGACCAGGATAAATTTGAAGAGTTAAAAGAGAAAATCCGGCCGGGGATCCTGGCGAACTACCGTGAAGTAGACAATTTCTGGTTCCGGCATCAAAATCCTTTTGAGCCATTGTTTCAGGCAACTTATAATAGATACCTGATGGCCAATAACCAGACCGAAGGCATGAAGAGCTACAGCTACGTTGTGGCACTTCTTGTGAATTATTTTTCAGAAGAGAAAAATACCGGAGCAACCGGCACAGGCTTTTATTAAAATTTTCTTATTTTACCGGCTTTTCTAACAAAAAGTTTGCATTCTTATTAAACCCTTACATTTTATGAAATTAAAATTTCTACTGTTTTTATTCCTGGCAGGAGCCCAGCTTCAGGCCCAGGAGTATTTCCCTAAAAATGATGGCGTAAAGACCACAAAAACCGGTACTACTGTCTTTAAAAATGCCAGAATTCATGTTAACCCTACTACCATTATTGAGAATGGAATGTTCGCCATAAAAGATGGCAAAATAAGCGCGGTAGGAAAAAATATTTCAGTGCCGGCCAACAGCCAAACTATAGATCTTAATGGAAAGGAAGTCTATCCTTCCTTTATTGATCTTTACAGCGAATTTGGTGTGGAAAAGCCAAAAGCCGCAAGCAATGGCAACGGCCAGCCACAATATGACGCGAGCAGAGAGGGGTACTACTGGAACGACCACATTCGTCCCGATAATGATCCGCTTTCGGTTTTCAACTTTGATAAGGAAAAAGCCGGTAAATTGCATAAAGCCGGATTTGGAGTTGTAAACACTCACCTTGCCGATGGAATTATAAGAGGAAACGGGATGCTAATCGCGTTGAATCCTGACGGAAGCAACGGCGATAGGATCCTGAATCAGCGTTCTGCGCAATATTTATCATTTGACAAAAGCGTAACTTCCCGGCAGTCCTACCCTACTTCCAAAATGGGTGCGATGGCCCTTATCCGCCAGGCCTATTATGATGCCGCGTGGTATGCAAAAGGAAAAGCAGATAACAAAGACCTTGCTTTAGAAGCCTTAAACAGCAATAAAAACCTACTACAGATCTTCACTACAGATAATCTTTTGGATGAACTCAGAGCCGATAAAATTGGTGATGAATTCGGAATCCAGTACACCATCCTGGGAAGCGGATTTGAATATGAGCGTCTTGATGAAATTAAAGAAAGTGAAGCCACCTATATTCTGCCCTTGAAATTCCCTGATGCTTACGATGTGGAAGATCCATTTATGGCCTCGAAGGTAAGTCTGCACGAAATGAAGCGTTGGAACCAGGCACCTGCTAATTTAAAAATACTGGCAAAAAACAAGGTGCCTTTTACCTTAACCACCCAGGGGATAGATGCTGAAAAAGACTTCAGAAAAAATCTTATTAAAGCACTGGAATACGGTCTAAGCAAAGAAGATGCTCTTGCTGCCTTAACCACCGTTCCTGCCCGTCTTCTGGGCGAGGAAAACAATCTTGGAGCAATTAAAGAAGGTGCCTGGGCGAATTTCATCATAACTTCGGGTGACTTTTTTGACAAGGAAACCACGCTTTTTGAAAACTGGGTACAGGGAAAAAGAGCCGTTCTGGAAAATATGAACATCACCAATATTAAAGGTGATTATGAGCTGCCCGTAGATGGCAATTCCTATGAGGTGAAGATCAGCGGGGAACCTGCCAAACCAAAAGCCGAAGTGAAATTGGGCGATACAAAAATAGGTTCAAAACTCAGTTTTGTTGATAACTGGATGAATCTCTTGCTCTCTTCCCCTGATACCACCAAAACAGAATACATCAGATTGGTGGCAAATGTACCTTCAGAAACCGATAAAATTTCGGGAAAGGCCATTCTTGCTAACGGAAAGGAAACTTCTTTTACTGCAAGCAGAAAAGAAGTTGAGGCGACTTCCGAAGAAAAAAAGGAAGCAACCAAAGAAATTCCTGAAGTAAAACCCGTAAGCTTTCCAAACAATGCTTATGGCTTTACAGAGAAACCAAAACAGGAGGATATACTCTTCACTAATGCAACGGTTTGGACCAATGAAGAGGAAGGAATTTTGAAAAACACCGATGTTCTTGTGAAGAACGGAAAAATCTCCAGAATTGGACAAAATCTTAATGCCGGAGGCGCCACCGTGGTCGATGCTACAGGAAAACACCTTACTACCGGAATTATAGATGAGCACTCCCATATTGCCGCTTCGGCAATTAATGAAGCGGGACATAATTCTTCGGCTGAAGTAAGTATGGAAGATGTGGTAGACCCGACCGATATCAATATTTACAGAAATCTTGCAGGAGGTGTCACCACCATTCAGTTGTTACACGGTTCGGCAAACCCTATTGGAGGGCGTTCGGCAATATTGAGACTAAAGTGGGGTGAATCGGCTGAAGATTTGATCTTTGAGGATTCCCCTAAGTTTATCAAATTTGCCCTGGGAGAAAACGTAAAACAATCTAACTGGGGCAGCCGCTCCAGGTTCCCGCAATCGCGAATGGGAGTGGAACAGGTCTTTACCGATTATTTTACCCGTGCCCGCGAATATGAAGAGAACAAGAAAAGCGATAAGGATTACAGAAAAGATCTTGAGATGGAAACCATTGTAGAGATCCTGAATATGGACCGTTATGTTTCAGCGCACTCCTATGTACAGAGCGAGATTAATATGCTGATGAAAGTTGCTGAAAATTTTGATTTCAATATCAATACTTTCACCCACATTCTTGAAGGTTACAAATTAGCCGATAAGATGAAAGAGCACGGAGCCGGGGGCTCTACTTTTTCTGACTGGTGGGCTTATAAATATGAAGTTAATGACGCGATTCCATTCAATGCTCCAATAATGCACAGCCAGGGCGTAACCGTGGCCATCAACAGTGACGATGCCGAAATGAGCCGAAGGTTAAACCAGGAAGCAGCAAAAAGCGTGAAATACGGCGGAGTTTCTGAAGAAGATGCCTGGAAATTCGTAACCCTTAACCCGGCTAAATTGCTTCATATAGATGATAAGGTAGGAAGTATAAAAACCGGCAAGGATGCCGATTTGGTTTTATGGAGCGACCACCCTCTTTCGGTTTATGCCAAGCCTGAAAAAACACTAATCCAGGGTACGGTTTATTTTGATATCGAAAGAGACAAACAAATACGCGAGAGAATTTCAGAAGAAAGGAATGAACTCATCACCCAGATGCTGAAAGCCAAGAATAACGGCGTAAAAACCCAGCCGGTAACCAAAAAGGAGACGCTACACATTCACTGTGACTTCCTTGAAGAAATCCACTAAAAACAAAAGACAATGAGAATTACATATATATTCATAATCGTATTTATCTGTTCTTTGGGAACAGGGCTGGCACAACAAACCCCTGCCCCAGAACAAAGCAAGACCATTAGTATTGTGGGTGCAACCGCTCATATCGGTAACGGAGAGCTAATAGAAAACAGCATCCTTACTTTTGAAGACGGCAAAATCACAGCTATTGGAGCCTCGGGAGATATTGAAGCCTCGGGAGAAATAATTAATGCTGAGGGAAAACATCTCTACCCTGGTTTTATCGCCGCCAATGCTACTTTAGGCCTGGTGGAAATTTCAGCAGTACGCGCCACAGATGATGAGGACGAAATTGGAACAATGCTGCCGCATATTAGAAGTTTAATCGCCTATAATGCGGAGAGCAAGCTGATAGAATCCATGCGCCCTAACGGAGTGCTGATGGGCCAGATCGTACCTCGTGGCGGAAGGATCTCGGGTACATCCTCCATAATGCAGTTTGATGCCTGGAATTGGGAAGATGCCGTTGTAAAAGAAGATGATGGACTACATATTAACTGGCCCGGGAGTTTTTCCCGCGGTCGCTGGTGGGCCGGTGAAGATCCCGGAATAAAACCGAATGAAGAATATCAGCAGCATCTTAGAGAATTGACAGAGTTTTTTAATTCTTCCCGTGCTTACCTGAGTGGAGAAAGAAAGATTAAAAATCTTCCCTATCTCGCTATGGAAAGTGTTTTTAATGGAGACAAAAAAGTCTTCGTACATGTAGATGGCGAAAGAGAGATCCAGGATGTGATCGAGTTTAAGAAAGACCAGAATCTGGATGAGCTTGTTATCGTGGGAGGATATGAAGCCCATAAACTCAGCAGCGAATTAAAGGAAAACAATATCCCGGTTTTGATTACCCGTGTTCACAGCAGACCCGAAAACGAAGATGATGATTACGATCTCCCATATAAATTAGCCAAACTACTTCATAACGAAGGCGTGCTGGTTGGTTTACAAAGCAGTGGAAGCATGGAGAGAATGAACACCAGAAACCTTCCTTTCTATGCAGGAACCACTGTTGCTTACGGGATGGAAAAAGAAGACGCTCTTTCCCTTATAACTTTTAATGTTGCAAAAATCCTTGGAATAGAGGATTTCGCCGGAAGTCTCGAAGAAGGCAAGGACGCCACTTTGTTTATTAGCGAAGGGGATGCCCTTGATATGCGGGGCAACATTTTAGAAAAAGCATTTATCCAGGGGCGGGAGTTAAGCCTGGAGAGTCACCAAACCGAACTCTACGAACGCTATATGGACAAATACGAACGGGAAAGCAAATAATTTTCCCATTTTAAAACAAACAGAAAAGCTCCCGAAAATTCGGGAGCTTTTTCATTTGCCATTATACAAATCTGATTAATTTTACCTTATGTACAAGCAAATAAGCAGTTCCCGGAATAAAGAGGTCAAACACCTTCATCAGCTTCAGGAAAAATCACGCCTGCGTCGCAAAGAAGGCGTATTTTTAGTGGAAGGTATTAGGGAAACAGGACTGGCACTCAAAGGAGGCCTAAGCTTAAAAAAACTCTACTTTTGTGAAGAGCTTTTCCCAAAAGAAAAACTGGAAGAATTAATTTCCGATCTAAGTGAGCAACCAGAAATAACCGAATTGTCTTCTGAAGTGTATGAAAAACTGGCTTACCGCGGAAGTACAGAAGGCGTTCTCGCCCTATTTGAAAGCAAAGAACTTAATCTGGATAACCTGAAATTTAAATCTGAAGCCCCGCTCCTACTTGTTGCCGAGGCTCCTGAAAAACCCGGAAATATAGGCGCCCTGCTTCGAACTGCCGATGCCGCTGGCTTGGACGGGGTGATCATCGCCAATCCAAAGACCGATCTTTTTAATCCTAATATCATCAGGTCTAGTGTAGGCTGTGTTTTTACCATACCAATTGCCACGGGCAGTACAGAGGAAATCATAGATTTTTTAAAAAGGAAAAATATAAAGATCTATTCCGCGGCGCTTCAGGCTTCAAAGGAATACACAACAATAGATTACAGCGGTGCTTCAGCCATTGTGGTGGGAACAGAAGCTAGTGGACTCGGAGATTCCTGGCTGGAAAATTCAGAAGAAAACATCATAATCCCTATGGGTGGTGAAATAGATTCTATGAATGTTTCAGTTGCTGCCGGAATTCTTATTTTTGAGGCAAAGAGACAGCGAGCTCTTAAGCATTAAACCCCAAAATTAAATCACTTGAATCCCGAAACTCTTTATTATATTATCCTCGCAGTAATTGTCCTGGATTTTCTAATCGATAAGGTCCTGAACCACCTGAACGCGAAACATTTTGATGACCCGGTACCCAGGGAACTGGACGATGTATACGATGATGAGGCTTATCAAAAATCACAGCGCTATAAAAAGGAGCGTTATCGTTTTGGAGTGATCAGTTCCTCATTTTCTCTGGCCCTCACCCTGGGATTTATTATTCTGGATGGTTTCCCCTGGGTTGATGGTATTGCTAGAAGCATTAGTGATAATCCAATTTGGATCGCTCTTATTTTCTTCGGAATAATTATGCTGGGGAGTGATCTCCTTACCACCCCGTTTTCGTGGTACAGTACTTTCGTCATTGAGGAAAAATACGGCTTCAATAAAACCACCAAAAAAACTTTCTGGCTTGATAAGCTGAAGGGCTGGTTAATGATGAGCCTCATTGGTGGCGCAATTCTGGCGGTTCTAGTATGGTTCTACGATTTTGCAGGAGACGGTTTCTGGTGGTACGCCTTGGTAGTGATGGCCCTCTCTGCAGTATTTATAAATATGTTCTATGCCAGGCTCATTGTTCCGATCTTCAATAAACAAACTCCCCTGGAAGAAGGTTCTCTTCGGAATAAAATAGAAAGCTACGCTCAAAGTGTAGGTTTTAAACTGGATAATATTTTTGTGATCGACGGCTCAAAAAGGAGTACAAAAGCCAATGCCTATTTTTCGGGCTTTGGTAGCGAAAAACGAATCACATTATTTGACACCCTGATAAATGACCTCGAGGAAGAAGAGATTGTAGCAGTGCTGGCCCACGAAGTTGGGCATTATAAGAAAAAACATATTATCGTTAATTTAACGGTATCGATTCTTACTACCGGGTTCACCCTTTGGCTTTTGTCTTTATTTGTTGGAAGCCCTGTTTTATCTCAGGCTTTAGGGGTTGAAATTCCGTCTTTTCACGTGGGACTCGTCGCTTTTGGAATTCTGTACAGCCCCATTTCAGAACTAACCGGATTGATTATGAACCTGATTTCGAGAAAATTTGAATATCAGGCCGATGATTTTGCACGGGAAACCTATTCGGCACAACCCCTCATTTCCGGTTTAAAAAAGCTGTCAGGCAACAATTTAAGCAACCTCACCCCGCACAAAGCTTATGTTTTCATACATTATTCACATCCGCCCCTCCTGCAACGTTACAGGAATTTAACCCGGGCCTGATTTTTGTTTCATATCAATCTTAATCGTATATTCAGTTTATGACAGAAGCAGCTATAGAAAAGGAAAACAAACAAATTGCAAGGCAGTATAAGGAGCTCCTGCGCATTAGTTACCGTAGCTTAAGCGATGAGGATAAAAAACTGATAAGGAAAGCTTTTGATATTTCGGTAGAGGCGCATAAAGATCAACGCAGAAAATCGGGAGAGGCTTATATTTTCCATCCTATTGCCGTAGCAAAGATCGTGGCATCAGAGATAGGCTTGGATGCCACTTCAATTGCTGCCGCTCTTTTACACGATGTGGTAGAGGACACCAAATATACCCTGGAAGAAATCCAGGAGATGTTTGGGGAGACAGTAGCCAAAATTGTTGATGGACTTACTAAAATCTCCAGTCTAAAAAAAGACAAAGATGTTTCCTTGCAGGCTGAAAACTTTAGAAAAATGCTACTTACCCTTAACGATGATGTAAGGGTGATTATCATTAAGATAGCAGACCGGCTTCACAATATGCAGACTATGGATGTGATGCGCCCGGACAAACAGGAAAAGATAGCTTCGGAAACCCTTTATATTTATGCACCCCTGGCCCACCGAATTGGACTTTATAATATTAAAACAGAACTGGAGGATCTTGGATTAAAATATACTGAACCAGAGGTGTACAAAGACATCCACACCAAAATTAAAGAAAGCAAGGAGGAGCAGGACGCCTATATTAAGGAGTTCTCCCGGGTGATTGAAGATTCCCTGAATCAGGAAGAATTGGAATATGAAATAAAGGGTAGACCCAAATCAATATATTCTATAAACCGCAAAATGAAGGCACAAAATGTGTCTTTTGACGAGGTATACGACAAATTTGCAATCCGGATTATTTACAATAGCGATCCTGCCAATGAAAAGTTCCTGGCCTGGAAAATATATTCTATAGTCACCGATCACTTTCGACCCAACCCTACCCGTTTACGGGACTGGATATCTTCCCCGAAATCAACAGGTTACGAAGCCCTGCACATCACCGTTATGGGGCCGAAAGGTCGATGGGTAGAAGTACAAATAAGAAGTAGCCGGATGAATGAAATCGCAGAGAAAGGTTATGCGGCACACTATAAATACAAGCAGGGAGACGTTCAGGAAGATCACGGAATTGAAGAATGGCTGAATAAACTACAGGAAGCCCTTGAAAACCCCGATGTTAATGCTGTAGATTTCGTGGAGCAATTCAAACTGAATCTATATTCCAAAGAGATCTTTGTATTTACCCCACAGGGAGATCTCAAATCCCTGCCTAAAAGTTCTACCCCACTGGACTTTGCTTTCAGCATCCATACTGAAATTGGATTAAAAACGCGCGGTGCCAGGGTAAACAATAAACTGGTGCCTTTAAGTCACGAACTAAAAAGCGGGGATCAGGTAGAGATCATTACTTCAGAAAACGCCAAACCCAATATCAACTGGTTGGATTATGCCACCACGGCAAGGGCAAGGGCTAAGATTAAATCTTCCCTTAAAGAAGAAAAGAAAGAGATCGCCGAAGAAGGAAAGGCAATTCTGGCACGAAAATTAAAGGCTCAGAAAATTCCGTTCAATGAGAAATCGGTGAACGAATTAGTAGTGTTTTTTAATCTAAAAACCAGTCTGGATTTATTTTACCGCGTTGGTATTGGTAAGATCGACAACCAGAAGCTTAAAGAATTCGCTAATTCCAGAAGTAATGCCCTGGTGAGCTATATTAAGCGTAAGATCAAGAAACCTGTAATAGCTGAAGATCTCAATAAAGATGAGATCACCACCAGATATGATCAGTTGGTTTTTGGCCGGGACGAAGATGAGACCCTGGAATATAAGTTGGCCAATTGCTGTAACCCGATCCCAGGAGATAAAGTTTTTGGTTTTGTAACTGTTAATGACGGGATAAAAGTTCATAAAAAGGACTGTCCCAATGCCTTACAGCTCCAAAGCAATTATGCTTACAGGATTATCCCGGCTAAATGGATAGACTCCTCCCAACAGGATTTTAAAGCCGTGATCAAACTCACCGGTTTGGATAATGTAGGCCTGGTTAGCGAAGTTACCCAGGAGATTTCCAGCAATCTGAACGTTAATATGAAGAAGATTAATTTTGAAAGTCTGGATGGGGTATTTAACGGCAGGATTACCCTGGTGGTAAAAAACAATTCTATCTTAAATAAGATCATCGACAGGCTTAAAAAAATTAACGGCATAGACAAGGTTAGCCGTGAATAATCCAATATCTTTGTAATCAAATTATGAGCAAAAAAGTTGTAAATAAAAACGATCAGGCTGTTGTAAAAAACGTTTTTACTAAATTCCTGGAGGAAAAGGGCCATCGTAAAACTCCCGAGCGTTTCGCGATTTTGCACGAGATATATAACAACGACGATCATTTTGATATCGAATCCTTGTATATTAAGATGAAAAATAAAAAATACCGTGTTAGTCGTGCCACGCTCTATAACACCATAGAATTGTTACTGGAATGCGGATTGGTAAGAAAGCACCAATTTGGGCAGAACCAGGCACAATATGAAAAGTCTTATTTTGACAGGCAGCACGATCATATTATACTTACCGATACCGGGGAAGTTATAGAATTTTGCGATCCACGTATCCAATCTATAAAACAAACCATAGAAGAGGTTTTTGATATAGAAATTAAAAAACATTCTTTATACTTTTACGGCAACAAAAAAACAACCACTTAACCTAATATTTCATGGCGGTAGATTTACTACTCGGTCTCCAATGGGGAGACGAAGGCAAAGGAAAAATTGTTGATGTTCTTACCTCAGATTACGATATTATAGCCAGGTTCCAGGGAGGGCCAAACGCCGGGCACACCCTGGAGTTCGATGGTCAGAAACATGTTTTACACACTATTCCTTCGGGAATATTCCACGATAAGACCATTAACCTGGTTGGGAACGGAGTAGTGATAGACCCGGTGATTTTTAAAAAAGAACTGGAGAACCTTGACAGGCATAATATCGATTATAAATCGAAACTTTTTATTTCCAGAAAAGCCCATTTAATTCTACCAACCCACCGTTTGCTTGATGCAGCTTCTGAAGCTTCAAAAGGAAAAGCGAAAATTGGTTCTACCCTCAAGGGAATTGGTCCTACATATATGGACAAGACCGGTCGAAACGGAATTCGCGTTGGAGACCTGGAATTGGACAACTGGAAGGATAAGTACCGTGCGCTTGCAGATAAGCATGAAAAAATGATTGAATTCTACAATGTTGATGTTCAGTATGACCTTGCCGAACTTGAACAGGAATTCTGTGATGCCGTAGATACCTTAAAAGAACTTCAGTTTATAGATAGCGAAGCCTTTTTACATCAGGCACAAAAAGAAGGAAAAACCATACTGGCAGAAGGCGCACAAGGTTCATTACTGGATATTGATTTTGGAACCTATCCCTTCGTAACCTCCTCCACCACTACCGCTGCCGGAGCCTGTACAGGTTTAGGGGTAGCACCCAATCAAATTGGGGAAGCTTATGGGATTTTTAAGGCCTATACTACCCGTGTTGGTAGTGGCCCCTTCCCTACCGAACTTTTTGATGAAGATGGTGAAACCATGGCCCGCGTAGGAAATGAATTTGGCGCAACAACCGGACGACCACGAAGATGTGGCTGGTTGGATCTGGTTGCACTTAAATATGCCGTGCAGGTTAACGGGATCACCCAGTTAATCATGATGAAAGGTGATGTTCTAAGTGGATTTGAAAAACTAAAGGTTTGTACCGCTTACAATTATAAAGGAGAAAAGATCCAGCATCTTCCATATAATATTGAAGCTGAAAACGTAACTCCAATTTATTCCGAAATCAAAGGTTGGGCAGCCGATCTTACGGGAATGACCAAGGCCTCTGAACTTCCCAAGGAATTCAACGATTATGTGGAATATCTCGAAAAAGAACTCCAGGTACCTATAAAAGTGGTATCTGTTGGGCCAGACAGGAAGCAAACAATCCTAAGGTAATTGAAAAAAATTTATATAAGAGACCGGTTGTTTTTAACCGGTCTTTTTTTTTTTGCTTTCAACCAGCAGTAAGAACACTTTCAGTGACAGGTTTTATAATTAACGGGAATTACAATCATTTCTTTCTATTTTCGTTATTTTTGATGAAAATTTCTTCAACTTGAAAAACTTTTTCATTTATATCTTTATCGCATTTCTTTCTGCAGGAGTTCTTCGTGCACAGGAAGGACGAAAGATCGATTATACCAGCGACCGAACGCTCAAGAACGAAGAGCGTTATCCCGGAGCGATTATTTTGGGGAAAGTCGAAAATCAGGTGTATTTTATTCACGAAGGAATTGAGATATGGTGCGACCAGGCCATTCATTACGATCAGGATAACTTTTTTAAAGCCTACGGAAATGTAAGAATGCAACAGGGCGATACCGTAAAAATGCAAAGCGATTACGCCGAGTATAACGGAAACACCCAATTTGCCTTTGCCAGCGGAAATGTTAAGATGGAAAGGCCACAAACCACCCTGGAGACAGACAGCCTGTTCTTTGATCGCAGTAAACAGCAGGCTTATTATCGCAGCGGTGGAAAAGTGACAGACACGGCAAGTGTGCTCACCAGTAATATTGGAAGATATTTCCTGGAGGAAGATAAATATTCCTTTGTTTCAGAGGTGGTTTTAACTAACCCTGAATATGTGATCAATTCAGAACAACTCGATTTTTATTCTGAGAGTGGCCACGCTTATCTTTATGGCCCATCAACCATAGAAAGTGAAACCAGCACCGTTTACTGCGAACGCGGATTTTACGATACCCGGGGAGATACAGGGTATTTTGTAAAAAATTCCCGCATAGATTACAATAACCGGAGGGTTGAAGGAGATAGTTTATACTTTAACCGGAATACAAATTTTGCTTCAGCAACCAATAATATTAAAGTCACCGATACCATTAATAAGAGCCTGGTAACCGGCCATTATGCCGAGGTTTTTCGCGACAAAGACTCGGTGTTTATCACAAAACGAGCCGTTGCAGCCTCGGTGCAGGATAACGACTCGCTTTTTATTCATAGCGATACTATTATGATCACGGGAAAACCGGATCACCGGGTTATTAGAGGCTATTATGATGTAAGACTTTTCAAAAGCGATATGAGTGGAAAAAGTGATTCCATCTATACCGACCAGGCGACAGGACTCACCAAGTTGATCAATATTAATGAAGGTCCGGTCACTTCAATCACTACAAGGCGTAGCCCGGTTTTATGGTCGGGGGAAAGCCAGATGACGGGAGATACCATCCACTTACAAAGCAATGTTGAGACAGAACAACTGGATTCGTTGCGGGTTTTCAACAATGCTTTCCTTATTCAGAAAGATTCCATTAAGGGATATAATCAGGTGAAGGGTATGGATTTGGTGGGTCTCTTTGAAGACAACGAACTTTTCCAGGTAGATATCAATAAAAACACCGAAACACTTTATTACAGCAGAAATAGTGAACAGGAGCTTATCGGGATCAATAAAACCCTTTCAAGTTCCATCAGGATCCTGATGAACGAAAGGCAGATAGACGATATTTATTATTATAAGAATGTGGATGGCACCTTAACGCCCGAAGAAGATTTTCCGATTAATGCGAGACAACTTACAGGGTTCAACTGGCGGGGAGAAGAACGACTGTTAAGCAAGGAAGACCTTTTCAAAGGAAAGCCCGCTCCAAAATTAACTCCAATAAGGGGAATCCCATTGCCTGATGAGGCTGAAGAATTCTTTGAAGAACGGGAAGAAGATGACCTGTTGTTGAATGAAAATTCCAGGTTAAGGCCGGAAGATCTTCAAAATAAAAAAGAGGATACTACAGCTACCAGTAAAGATAGTTTAAGGCTTCCTGAAGGATTTCAGCAGAAAAAAAACGATGCTATTCCCAATAAGCGGGATAGCATTCCCCAACCCGATTACAAAAAAGAGAAAGAAGAATTACAGGAACAGTTGAAAGATCAAACTCAACAAGAGGAAGAAGGAGGAGAAGATAATTGAAAGAGGATTTTTTAAAATACCAGGCGCAAACCACGCCACATCCATTGGCGCTTGAGGTCTCTCACTCAAAAGGCTCCTATATTTATACCACCGATGGTTTGAAACATCTGGATTTTGTTGCCGGAGTTTCAGCCTGTAGTCTGGGACATTGCCATCCGCGGGTAGTAGCTGCCATTAGGGAACAGGCCGAAAAATATCTTCATGTAATGGTTTACGGGGAATATGCCCAGCAACCGGCAGTAGAACTCACTAAATTGCTGGCTCAACATTTCCCGGGGTCATTGGAGAAAACCTATCTAACTAATTCAGGAACTGAAGCTATTGAAGGCTCCCTAAAACTAGCCCGTAGATTTACCGGTCGTACTCAGATACTTGCAGCAAAACAGGCTTATCATGGCAATACCATGGGGTCTTTAAGCCTTATGGATTATGAAGAACGACAAAAACCTTTCAGGCCACTTCTTGGAGATATTGGTTTTATCCGTTTTAATTCTGAAGCAGATCTCGCGAAGATTACAGAGAAAACTGCCGCTGTAATTGTAGAAACCATTCAGGGAGGTGCCGGGATTATTCTTCCTATAAGAGATTACCTAAAAAAACTCAAAAAACGTTGCAAAGAAGTTGGGGCATTACTAATCCTGGATGAGATCCAGCCCGGGTTTGGGCGTACCGGCAAACTCTTCGGTTTCGAGAATTTTGATATGGTTCCCGATATCGTAGCCATGGGTAAAGGTATGGGTGGCGGAATGCCTATTGGGGCTTTTTCGGCTTCTTCAGAAATTATGGATAGCCTGAGTGACCATCCTAAAATGGGACACATCACCACCTTTGGAGGCCATCCGGTAATAGCGGCTGCGGCACTGGCCACTTTAAAAGAAATCACCGAAACTGACCTTATGGCAGAAACGCTTCAGAAGGAAAAACTAATCAGAAGTAAGCTTGTTCACCCGCTGATAAAGGAAATTCGCGGATTAGGACTTATGCTTGCCCTTATCCTGCCTTCCGAAGAAATTGCCAACCAGGTCATATTAAGGTGTAAGGATAGGCAACTAATTCTTTTCTGGCTTCTCTTTGAAAAAAAGGCCGTGAGGCTCACCCCTCCCCTCACCATTTCAGAAGAAGAAATTTTGAAAGGTTGTGGCATTATTCTTGACATATTGGAGGAGATTGATAATCAAGATATAACCTGTTAATTAATTTGTTAACAACAATATAAAATTTAGGGGTTTTCATACATATACATTTATAAATTTAGAACTGTAGAAATCCCGTAATTCCCTGTCTATGCAATTAAGCCATAACGACGAAAACAATTTCTCACTCACCCGCTTTGAATCTATGCTAAAAACAAACGATGTTTTGTTTTTTGATTCTAACGAATTTGAGAACATAATAAACTACTACCTGGAAAACGGTAAAATTGCCCTGGCCAAGAAGGCTGTTAAGTTAGGCCTGGCACAACACCCAGGTTCTACAAACCTTAAACTTTTTAAGGTAGAGATTCTGGTATTTGAAGATAAACTGGATCTTGCCGATGGATTACTTAGCGAACTTCAGGACCTGGAATCTTCTAATGAGGAGATCTACATCCAGAAGGCTCAGATCTTCTCTAAGAGAGACGAGCACCTTAAAGCCATACAAATGCTGGAAATGGCACTGGAAAACACCCTGGATGAGGCCGAGGTATATTCCTTAATCGGAATGGAATATCTCTTCCTTGAAGATTTCGAGAACGCTAAGTATAGCTTTATGAAATGTCTGGAAGCCGACGAAGAAGATTATTCTGCTCTTTATAATATTATGTATTGCTTCGATTTCCTTGACCAAAAGGAAGAAGCCATTGATTACCTGAATATGTATCTGGATAAAAATCCGTACTGCGAGGTAGCCTGGCACCAGGTAGGAAAACAATATTTTGATTTGAAAGAATATCAGAAAGCACTCTCGGCTTTTGATTTTGCTATAATAAGCGATGATAATTTTATTGGAGCTTATCTTGAAAAGGGAAAAGTACTCGAGAAACTTGGGCGTTATAATGAAGCCATAGAAAACTACAAAATAACTTTGGAACTGGACGATCCTACTTCCTTTGCTTATTTACGTATTGGAAAAAGCTTTGAAAAGCTCGGCCTAGATGATCTTGCTTTAAAACATTACAAGCAGTGCGTGCACGAAGATCCGTTGCTTGACAAAGGTTGGATTGCCATCACCGATTTCTATATTAGAACGAAGAACTATCAAAAAGCACTTTACTATATCAATAAAGCGATAAGTATCGACGAAGAGAATGTGCTTTACTGGAAGCGTTATGCCAGGATCAATAACAGGTTGAAATTTTTTGAAGAAGCAGAAATTGGCTATAAAAAGAGCCTTGAACTGGGTAATTACGAATTGGAAACCTGGATTAAACGTTGCGATATCCTTACCGACCTGGGCGAATTTGAAATCGCAGTTAATAATTTGAATCAGGCGCTGGAGTTTCATCCCGATTCTGCCGAAGTGGAATTCAGGCTTGCCGGTTTATATTTTAACCTGAACGAAGGGGATAAAGCTTATTATCACCTGAATAACGGTCTTAAAATTGATGCTGAATATTATATCATTATCGAAGAACTTTTTCCACAAATCTTTCAGCGTAAAAGCGTAAAAGAAATTATAAATTCCTTTATAAACCTCTCTTAGTTATTTTGCTAACTTTGGACGGAATTTATAATTTTCAAGAATGCAAAGAAGCTTCTATGATTACCTCACTATAAGCTTAAAAGGAATAGCTATGGGTGCTGCCGACGTGGTTCCCGGCGTCTCAGGAGGAACAATCGCTTTTATTTCAGGGATTTATGAGGAACTAATCTCCACCATTAGTGGGGTAAAACCTTCTTTGATTAAAACCTGGAGAACAGATGGCTTCAAAGCCATGTGGAAAGAGCTCAATGGGCCCTTTATTCTTGCTCTTTTTTCAGGGATACTTATAAGCCTTTTTACCGTAATGCGGCTGGCTAATTACCTTTTAGAAAACCACCCTATACTTATCTGGTCTTTCTTTTTTGGACTGGTAGTCGCCAGTGTATGGTATGTAGGTAGCCAGATTCCCAGGTGGAATTTTAAAGTACTACTCTCTCTGTTGGTAGGAGCAGCTATAGCCTTTTATATTGTTTCTTTACCTCCTCTTGGCGCAAACACCGGAAACCTCTTTATTTTCTTTGCAGGTGCCATTGCCATTTGCGCCATGATCTTACCGGGAATTTCCGGAGCATTTATCCTTGTTTTACTGGGGGCCTACAAGACGATAACCGAAGCTGCACACGATTTCGACTTTAAAACCCTGGGGATTTTTGCTGTGGGTGCTATAGTGGGGCTTCTAAGCTTTTCTAAGTTACTAAAATGGCTTTTTGTTCATTATACCAATGTCACCCTAGCTGTCCTCACAGGATTTATCGCCGGCTCATTGAATAAAATATGGCCCTGGAAAGAAGTTCTGGAAACCGAATTTTACGGCGAGAAAGAGGTCGTTCTAAAAGAGGCCTCGGTTTTACCATGGAATTTTGACGGAGAGCCCAATACTCTTTATGCAATAATTTTAATGCTGGCAGGTTTCCTGCTAATCTTTCTTTTGGAACGCTTTGCCAGTAAAAAACCTGAACAGGAAGATGCAACAAACTAGAACCCTTACCGACAAAGTACTACTGGTACTTAAAGGTTTGGCTATGGGTGCCGCCAACAAAGTCCCCGGTATTTCGGGAGGCGTGGTGGCTTTTGTAGCAGGGTTCTATGAGGAATTTATTTATTCGCTTCAGAAGATAAATCTCAAAGCGTTCAAATTGCTGATAAATGGTAGGTTTGGAAGTTTGTATCAATATGTAAACGGTAAGTTTCTGGGGTTGTTAATCTTAGGAATGCTCATTAGTTATTTCAGTGTCTCAAAGCTTTTGGATCTGCTAATGCTCGAATATGAGCTATACGTCTGGGCCTCTTTCTTCGGGATGATTATTGGGTCTATTTACTATATAAGTATGGATTTTGAGGAATGGAGCCAGCGCAGTCTGGCTTTTGTAGCTATGGGAATTATGGCTGGACTGGCTATTAGTTTTCTGGAACCGGCAAAAGAGAATGACAACCTCTGGTTCGTATTTTTCTGCGGGATGGTAGGCGTATCAGGAATGACCCTCCCGGGCCTCTCCGGGTCTTTCATCCTTATTTTACTGGGAAATTATGTGCTCCTACTGGTAGATTCGGTAAATGCACTTTATGACACCATCACCGATCTCCTCTTACTGGACTTCAGCTTTTTGCAAAATGCCGACAGAATACGCCTTTTAAAAGTGATGATTGTTTTTGCTTTAGGCTCCCTTGCCGGACTGGTAAGTTTATCTCATCTTCTGGGTTTTGTCCTGAAACATTATAAAAAAGACACTTTTGCCACTATTATAGGTTTCATTACCGGATCGCTTGGGGTCGTTTGGCCCTGGAAGGAAAAGATCTATGCGATTGGAGCCGATGGAAATATAAAGATAGACAGCACAGGAAATAAGGTGTTGGATAATTACGACCGGTACTTTCCGTCATTCAGTTCTTTTGAAACCTGGATGGCAATCTTTTTTATTATTCTGGGTGCCGTCCTGGTGCTGGGATTGGCCTGGTATGAAAAGAAAAACTCTAAAATGAAAACCTCAGCATGAAAACTTACGGCCTTGTAGGAAAAGACATAGATTATTCTTTTTCAAGAGCTTATTTCGCTGATAAGTTCAAAAGGGAAAATATCGCTGCAGAATACAAAAATTTTGACCTGGAGGAAATCAATCAGTTCCCGATTATTCTGCAGAAGGAGTCGCAAATTTCAGGCTTAAATGTTACCATTCCCTATAAGCAAGCTATAATTCCCTATCTGGATAAACTTTCTGTCGATGCTGAAAATATAGGAGCCGTAAACACTATAAAAGTGGAAAAGGACTACACTTTGACCGGTCATAACACCGATTTTATAGGATTTCAACAATCGATAAAACCTTTCCTGAAAGCACATCATAAGAAGGCCCTTATCCTGGGAACAGGAGGCGCCTCAAAAGCTATTGCCTATGCCCTGGAAGACCTTGGAATTGATTTCAGATTTGTATCAAGAAAAGCAGACTTTGGAAGACTTGATTATGCTTCGATAAATAAAGAGATTTTACAGGAATTTAGCATTATTGTTAATTGTACCCCACTGGGCACTTTCCCGGCAGTAGAAAAACACCCTCCCCTGGCTTTTAAGCATATTAACTCTTCACATTTGGTTTACGATCTTATCTACAATCCTGAAAGCACCAAACTTATGGATCTCGCCCTACAGCAAGGCGCAACTGTTTCTAATGGCCTTAAAATGCTGGAACTTCAGGCCGAAGCTGCCTGGAATATTTGGACCTCATAGACCCAATTCCATTAGTTTTTAATCTTTACAAATAGAGCTAATTGTTTGTCCAATTTTAGGGGAGTTACTATCTTTCAGCCTAAATAAATTTTGACGAACCTTAACATTGAAAGATATGTCTCAAGAAGAAAATGAAAACAGAAAGGAAGAGCTTTCCAACGAAAGCCTGCAAAAGCCTAAAAATAAAGAGCAGGAAGAAAGCCAGGGAAATGTAAACGAGGAGAATTCATTTTCTAAGCCTGAAGAAGAGGAGAAATCTGAAGAAAAAGAATCACAGCAAAGCCTTTCAGAGCAAAAAGAAAGCGAGCTGGAAGATGCTATGGTTGAAGAAGCTTCTTCAGAAAAATCTTCAAAGGACAGGGAAACGGCCGATAGTTTGGAAGAATCTATGCTTGAAGCTGAGAAAGTTTCAAAGGATGAAGAACCTGAGGCTATTTCAGAAAATAACTCAGATGAAACTAAAACTGCGGAGAACAAAGAAGCTAAAGCTACTGCAGATAAAACAGAAGTAGATTCAGAAGAATCTTTAGATGAGGAGGAGGAAGAAGAAAAAAGCAAAAATAAAACCCCAAAGGACGCCCAGGAAGATGTTGACGAGGCGGTAGCCGAAGAAAGTGAAGACGAGAGTGCCGGGGAGCGTCACAATATTCAGCAGAAAGATTACCACTCTATGAGCAAGGAAGCTCTGGTAGACGAACTGGAACATCTTTTAAAGACCGAAAAGGTACAGGCAATTAAAGAGCACGTAGCAGAAATACGTGCCGAATTCAATGCAAAATTTGATGAGGAACTGGAAGAGAAAAAAGAGGATTTTCTGGCCGATGGGGGCAATATAATTGATTTCCACTACTCCACTCCATTAAAAAAACGATTCAATTCCCTTATTTTTGATTATAAAGAAAAACGAAATAAGTATTACCAGCAGCTTAAGCAGGATCTCAATAAAAACCTCAATACACGTATGGAAATTATTGAGGAATTAAAAGGCTTAATTGATGTTGAAGAGAATATAAATACCACTTACAAACATTTTAAGGAACTCCAGGATCGCTGGAAGGTCGCCGGGCCAATCCCAAGAGATCAATACAATAATGTTTGGAACACCTACCATCACCACGTCGAGAATTTCTATGATTTCCTGCATTTAAACAGGGAATTTAGGGATATGGATTTCAAACATAATCTCGAACAGAAACTCAAGGTGATAGATCGTGCTGAAGAACTATTACAGGAAGCCGATGTAAATCGTGCATTCAGGGAGCTGCAGATGCTTCATAAAATGTGGAAGGAAGAACTTGGTCCTGTTGGTAAAGAGTTTAGGGAAGAGATTTGGGACCGGTTTAGCACAACCACCAAAAAGATCCACGATAAGCGTCAGGAATACTTCAGTAAACTCGATGAAGAATTTGAGGAAAACTGGAAGAAGAAACAGGAAATCATTGAAAAGATCAGGCTAATTGCCGAAGAGAATTACACCACCCACAATAAATGGCAACAAAAGATTAAAGAAATTGAGGCCTTGCGGGAAGAATTCTTTAAAGCCGGCAAGGTACCCCGCAGTAAAAATGAAGAAACCTGGAGCCAGTTTAAGCAGGAAGTAAGGAAATTTAATCGCAGTAAAAACACTTTCTACAAGAATCTTAAAAAGCAGCAATACGATAACCTGGAGAAGAAAAAGGAACTCATCAAAATTGCCGAGGACAATAAGGACAGCGATGATTTCAAGACCGTTACTCCTTTGATGAAAAAGATCCAGGCCGACTGGAAAAAGATTGGTCACGTACCCCGCAAAGACAGCGATAAGGTTTGGAAACAATTCAAAGCAGCCTGTAATCATTATTTTGATAGACTACACGCCAACCGTAACGAAGAAAACAAGGAAGAATTTGAAGCTTACGACAAGAAAAAGGAAATCCTCGATAAACTAAAAGCCCTTGAGCTTAGCGGGGACAAGAAGGAAGATCTTCCGAAGATTAAAGAGCTGATCGGAGCCTGGAGAGAAGTGGGAAAAGTCCCTCATAATAAGAGGTTTATTGAAGGAAAGTTCAATAAGACTTTAGACCAGGTCTTCAATAAACTCGATATGGACAAGACCAAGGTCGAGATGATGAAATATGAAAATAAGCTTCAATCTATCAATGAGGCCGAAGACGACCGACAGTTGCAGAATGAGCATTATTTCCTCACCAAGAAAATAGAGGAAACCAAAGCTGAGATTCGCCAGTTAGAGAATAACCTCCAATTCTTCTCCAATGTAGATGAGGATAATCCATTGGTACAGGAAGTTCACAAGAACATCGCCGATCATAAGGCCCAGCTTGAAGTCTGGAAAGAAAAATTACGCAAGATCAAATCGCTCTATTAAAATTGTTCAGAATGAATTGCACTTTATGCGGTGCTGAAACCAAAACATTCTGGAAAAGTAAAAATCGGGAATTTGTTGTTTGCACTAACTGTGAAGGCATTCAACTTTTACCTGAATTTTATATTAATAAAGAGGCAGAAAAACAGCGGTATCTAACTCACAACAACGATGTTGAAGACCCGCGTTATCAGGAATTTGTAAGTCCGATAACCTCCAGGGTTTTAAATGATTTTTCAGCTAAGAACACCGGTTTGGATTATGGGTGTGGCACAGGCCCCGTGGCTACCAGTGAACTCGAAAAACAAGGCTATTCTGTAGCACTTTTTGATCCATATTTTTATCCGGATAAGAGCGTCTTGAAAAATTTCTACGATTTCATTATATGCTGTGAAGTAATGGAGCATTTTCATGATCCAGCCAGGGAATTCCGGGATCTTTCCTACAAACTAAATCCCGGCGGAAAACTCTATTGCAAAACTTCGCTATATACCGAAGGTTTAGACTTTGACACCTGGTATTACAAAAACGATCCCACGCACGTATTTTTTTATACTGAAAAAAGCCTGATCTGGATCAGAGATAATTTTGGATTCAGCAAGCTTGAGCTAGAATCCAAGCTAATGGTGTTTAGCAAATAATCAGAGAGATTTTGCTTCATTCCAGAAAACATCCATTTCGGCGAGCGTCATATCTTTTAGAGCTTTATTCTGTTCTTTTGCTTTAGCTTCCAGGTACTGAAACCGCTGAATAAATTTCTTGTTGGTACGTTCCAGCGCATTTTCAGGATTGACTTTAAGGAAACGGGCATAATTGATCATCGAAAAGAGCACATCCCCGAATTCGGCTTCTATTTTCTCCTCATTATGAGCATTGACTTCGTGTTGTAATTCCCCCAATTCTTCCTGTAATTTTTCAAAAACCTGTTGTGGCTCTTCCCAGTCAAAGCCAACCCCAGCCACTTTATCCTGAATACGATTTGCTTTAACCAATGCCGGCAGCGAACGCGGCACACCTTCCAAAACACTCTTTTTACCTTCTTTTAATTTCAGATTCTCCCAGTTTCGCTTTACCTCTTCCTCATCGGCAACCTTCACCTCTCCGTAAATATGAGGATGACGGTCAATTAATTTATCACATATACTATGGGCGACATCGGCAATATCAAAAGCCTTTTTCTCACTGCCAATTTTAGCATAAAACACCAGGTGTAACAACACATCTCCCAATTCTTTTTTCACCTCTTCGAGATCATTATCCAGAATCGCATCTCCTAGCTCGTAGGTTTCTTCTATGGTAAGATGTCTCAGAGATTCCATGGTTTGTTTACGATCCCAGGGACATTGTTCCCGGAGTTCATCCATGATGGTTAGGAGGCGATCGAATGCTTTTAGTTGTTCTTCTCTGGTATTCATAGCGGGAATTGAATTTGGGTAAAAATAAGATATTTAAATCCAAATCTAAAGCCTGAGGCGATATGTTCACAACGCTAATTTCTATGCTAATAATCGAATGTCAAAAAGAAGTAGCGCTTAAACTAACAGTCTAACTCAAATTTATTTTAATAATTCAATTAAGGCAAAAACCGGCCGATGATCTGAAGCATATTTTTCGTCAATGACTTTGTGAGCTTTTGTCCTGAATTTTTGTTGAGGATGCTTATACGCTATAAAATCAATAGCTCTGGTGGGTGCTATTACGGGGATAGTGGGCGGACAGGCACTACAAGTTAACTCAAATGCCGATGCTAAGATCGCTATAGTTTCAGAGCCCGGAACATCGTTAAAGTCTCCTGCCAGGATTACCGGCAGCTCCATTTTTTCCACAATTTCAAGAATCCTCTTAAGCTGCAGGATTCTACTCGGGGAGTTTTCTTTATAATCTAAATGAGTACTGGCGAAAACAATTTTATTGCCATCAGGTAGTCTTATTTTTCCTGTAGCCATCACCCGGTCTTCAGTATTTGCTCCCGGTTCATTCGGTAATCGGTGAGTAACAGCCTCCGCTATCGGGTATTTGGAAAGTATCGCATTGCCATATTCTCCTCCGTTGAAATTAAGTGCCTTTGAAAAATAAAAATACATATTTAATTTCTCTGCAATCAAGGCTGCCTGATTCCCTTCTCCCGACCTTTCGGTGCCGGAATCTACCTCCTGTAGCGCTACCAGATCGGCATCCTGATCCTTTATTACCCGAACAATCGCGTCTATATCGATAGCATCAGCTTGTGAAGGAGGATTGGCGTGATGAATATTATAAGACATCACTTTTATTTCCCCTGAAAACTTAATAGTATCTTCTACTATAGCCTGAGCAAACCCGGAAGCAGGCAGCATAAATATGCTTAGCAACTACAGCATATTTTGAACATTTAGAATTCTGTTACTCATTAAGTTCTGATTGTTTTTAGTTTGGCAGCGTTATTTTGTGAGCTTAAATTTATTAAACCTGATTAAAAGATGTTTACAAGTTAATTAATTATAGATTCTTTCAGAAATTCCTACAAAATATAATTCAAATTCCTATCTTGTTAAAAATTTAACAAGCAGGATCAATTTGCAACGGATTCTGCAACAGTCGGCCTTCCCTACAATGCCGTTTTTGATAAGCATAAGCCCATTTCTGCATGCAGTCGGAACAAGAAATTAATCCCGGGAACCTATCTATACTCAAGCCTAAAAAGGCTTTCCATACAACTTTTTTTAGAGTAAAGCCTTCAGCCATAGCAACAGAAATCGCCCGGCCGGGCTATGCGCTTTATGGCTTGACTGAGGAAGATATTGGAATTGCTGTTAGGAGTGTGGGCCGGGAAAATAGTGTTAATCCCGTAGAATATATAGCATAAAGAATACTTAGTAAAGTGTAAAACAAGTTGGGCGGCATTTAGAGAACCACTTCAAAACAACCAAAACCATTAACTTGAATGGACGATAACAAAGAATTTGATTTTGAACTAGATTTATTTTTTGAGCGACAAAAAAATCCAGTCCAAGCATTTGCACAAATTGGAAAAATGTATGATCGTCTTTTGTCTATTGACCAGCAGATATTTTACAATATAATACCAAGTGCTAAAATTGAATACGAACTGGTTGACCT
>NZ_MSJR01000014.1 GCF_002078605.1 Salegentibacter sediminis
AGTAATAGTCAAAATGTGCAGAAAAGATGTTTAAAATTCTAAATATATGTTCTGGATCAATACGATCTAGATCATCAATTACCAGAACTGTTTTCTTGGAAGGATAAGTATGTTTTAATGTTTGTAAAAGAAAGGATATTAATACGGTCAATGCATTTTCTTCTCGAATAGTACCATCCTTTTTCGTGAATTCTTCAAGAAATGTTTTTAAATCATTTTCATCATCTATTTTTTTTGATTTCCTGAATGCAAGAATCTTTTTTCTTAGTTCTAAAATAGGTTTTGCTACAAAATTTAAGTTTTGATCTAATTTAGAAAGCTTAGTTATTAGTTTTTCTATTAAAGATTGATAGTTGTTAAGAAAGAAATATTCAGTAGCTAGGTAATTCCCAAAATCTATTTTTTCAAAATCCGGATTTTCTTTAAATAACTGTAATCCAATATCGAATTTAATTAGCTCAAAAATATCTTCATTAGCAGAGACCGAATAGTTTACAGGGTTTAATCTGATTTCTATGTATTCATTATTATTTCTTTTAAAAAACTCATTAATGAAATACGTTTTACCAATCCCAAAAATTCCGGATAATATTATTCGATTATTATTATCTATGTTTAAATGGTTTTTAAATCTAGACTCTTCATTTTCAATCGGTAAATTTTTAAATTCCATTCGGAGGAGGATTTGGTTAAATATTGTTGGCAACGGTTACGGTTAACGCCAGTGTGCGGAGATTAGCACGCGGAGTTGTCGGCTTGTTGTTTTGTTTCTTTGGAGTTCTAAGTTACCGTTTTTCCTACAATACCGCATATTGGGTCGTTAACCGATGTTGTAAGCAGTTTTTTATTTCAATTTCCCAATCCAAATATCTCCTTTTGGATAAAAATAGGTTTTTTCATTATTTCTCTCAACTACGTGAAATTCTTCTTGAATTAGCTTTTTATAGAATCGTTGGTTCTTATAATATTCCTTTTTGTCTGGGTATTGTTCTTTAGACCAATTTATTTCCCATTCTTCATAAGAGTCAAAATCAATTTTTCCTTCCCAATTAAATTTTTTCAAATCAGATGAGAATTTTCCAAATTGATTTAAATCAAGGTAATTATCACCTTTTGAAGGTATGAAATTTTCATTTTCGTAATAGTTTATCTTTTCTTCAATTGCACAAACAATTTCAGATTTTAGCATTCTTGGATTATAAAGCCAAATTGCTAAATAATAATCTTTACCTAATTTGTCCAGTTCTTTTTTCCATTCGAAATAAGTATTCAATAAAGTTCGAATAATTAGTTTTCGTAATTCTCCATTAATTTTAAATTGCTCACCGTACCATTCTTCAATTTCGTAATTGTAATATTTTTTTTCTTTTAGAAAATCCAAATCCAATTTTAAGTCAGAATTATTAATTGACTTATTTATACCTCTAATAATTTTCTTTGAAAGAATTGATTTTTTTCTCATTTCCGGGATTTTCCTAAAAATTGCTTACAACTTGTTTTATACGCAACAATTTACAGATATATCCAGAAGAAAGCCGGGATAAAGCAGATGAAGATATCCTATTTTATTAACACTTAAGGGAAAAAGGATAGAACAAATGAGCCCCAGAGAAAAGTCTTAGAAGAAATTAGGCAGGGGCCTCGGGCAAAGAAGATCCGGTAGAGGCTATCAGCAGTATAAAAGAACTCAACTTCCTATTTACATCGCACTATTTCCTGATTGAAAATTTTAGTAATTAGTGGAATGGATAATGGTTTAACCAGGTAATCCTTTACAAATTTATATGCAGCTACTTTTTGCCTATCAGTTTTAGAAATTGAAGAGGTTAAAATATAAACAGAAATCTTGTTGTCATTAAATTCTTTCAAACCTTCGAGAAAATCCCACCCATTGAATTCAGGCATATTGAGATCTAAAAAGATGTATAGTTTTTCGAGGGAATTAGATCTGATGTGTTGAAGATTAAAGGCTAAAGCTTTATTTGCCTTATAAAAGGAAATAATTTCAGGATTTCGATCATCCATAGCAGCAGAGATCAACTTTTCATTTATGAGATGCGCCATGGGATCATCATCTACTAAGAGAATTTTCATAAAGAATTCGGATTGATAAAAAGTACTTGATTCAATTTATGTTAAAACCTCTTCGTCTAATCGGATAATTAAGGTTTAATAGGCAAATGTTAAAATAATTTAAAATAAAACCTAAAAAAATTTTATAAATATGACCTTTGGTCCGATAAAAATTACCTTTCATCGATTATTTAGACGATTTTAATGATTGCAAAGATTTGATTGAAACAGGTTATGAGGAGGAAGCTCCCTAAAACTGATTATTTGCCATTGTAAATTCCCAATCTTCCTGAAAAAGGAACAATAATTTAAAGAATTTTGTGGCTTTGCTCAGTATTTCCTTTTATTTTGGCTGGTTATAGTTATTTTAGGCCGAAAGAATATTAAGATTGAGCCATTATTTTATTTTAAACATTCATTATGGGTAGACCATCCACAAAAGCTAAAGATCTAAGAGACGGATATTATATTGAAGTCCGAAATAAGAACCAAAAAACCGGCATCAAAATTCGAAGGGATACCAAAGAGCAACTGCTACTGGCTATTGAAGAATATAAGGAAAGTAAGGAAGTTATTGTTTTAGGTAAATCTGAAAATGGAAAAATGAAGGAGATTCCAGATCTTAAAATAGATTGATTATTAAGCTATTTTAATGTAGTGGTTCAATTTTATCTGGAAGTTCCCGTTTTTTTCTAGGTTCGTTTTAAGCTTTATCAGGGTTTAGACCGGTAAAACTATTTCAGTAATTTATCGGCAGTATTTAATGCCGCGATAACTGCACCTTCCATATAGCCGGCAAATGCGGGTGCTGTTTCTGTTCCCGAAAAGTATATCTTCCCGTTCATATAGCTTTTCTGTAATAAGGGATGTCCATTATTTTGATGGGGCCTGTGGATAATTTGGTTGCCATCAGATATGAATTCATCTATCCAAATTTTATCAACGTAAGTGCTCGGGTTCAAAGCTTGTTCTCCTAAGAGTTCTTTTAATTGCTTTAAAACAAGTTCTTTTCTCACCTCCCGGGGATAGGAGACTGCTCCGGCATTTAAAAAGCCTGTAAAGCCAAATTTGTTTTGTTCAAAATTGGTGTGGTCGTACATCTCGGTAACAATTCCGGAGTGGCTAAATAACATGCCTGAGTAACCATTCTGTCGCCAAAAAGGCTCTTCATATTCCAGGACAAATTTAATGGCTCCCGCCATCCAGGTTTGTACTTCCGGTAGAATTCGTAAAACATCCTCCGGTAAAGCAGGAGAAATTTGAATTTGCGAAACAACAAGTTGTGGAGGAATGCATAGCACTGCCTTATCAGCATAATATTCTAAACCATTATCAGCTTTAATAATCAATTGGTTCCCAGCTTGTTTTATAGCATTTACTTTGGTGTTCAGGTGGATGTTTTCAGAGCTTATTTTGCGGCTTAAGGTATCTGTGAGCATTTGAGTGCCTCCAACTATTCTATAGGAAGGGGCTTCTGAATCAGGAACATAGAATTCTTGTGCCGGTTCAAAAGATTTAGTTTGAAAAAGTGAAAGGCCTTTAGAGAATTGCGGATATTTTTTTAAGTCCAATTCTTGAATTAGGGAAATTAAATTTGGATGCTTTTCCGAAAACCAGGTTGCCCCCAACTCCAGGGGAGTGTTTAATTTTCCCTGTATGCTTTGTATTCTTCCCCCTAATCTTGAGGAGGCTTCTAAAATTATGGTCTCAATATTCTTTTTTGAAAGTAAATAAGCTAAAGTAAGGCCATTTAACCCACCTCCTAGAATTATTATTCTTTCGTTTTGTTTCATTGAATATCATATTTTAGCAGCTTGCAGTTGACCTGCATAATTTGGTCATTTAGACACCTCGCTTTTATATGTCGGGAATTTAAGTATTTCTCCTTTCCTTTTTTCTGTTAGAACTACAAAATTACCTGCCCCATTGTGGTTTAGCAAGAATTTCTGAATAACCTGGAAAACACCCCGGTTTTACCCCCAATTAGGTTTTTTCAATTTGGAGAATTTCCTGCAGCTTTTTAGTTAGTCGGGAATCATTCGACCATAAAAAAAGCCGACTTTTCAGCCGGCTTTGCTATTCGGTGTTTATAGATTATTCCTCAGTAAATTGAAAGCTTTGTCCGCCAACCGATACTCCGGCCATCGCTCCGGCTTTTGGCATAGTAGCTACACCAACGCCATCCTGAAACTTAATGGTTTTAGATTTACCTTTTTCGACAATGACCGCGGAGGCATTTGCTGAAAGTTCATACTCGCCGTCCTTAAAATCATCAAGGGCTTCCTCGGTTTTGAAAAATAGAACCTCTCTGTAAGCTTTTCCGCCTGCCTGAAGTCCTATATCTACTTGTTTAAGATCAGCGTAACCAATCATAGTTCCATTTTCGTAAACTATACCGTTACCTGAAGCACCACCAATAATGTATGCACCTTTACCTACGTTGGGAAAGACTGCATATCCCACAGAAGTGTTGAATAATTCCTGAAGATTATCATCGGCCTGAGTCATTGCTTGTTTGGCTTCCATTGCATCCTGTCTTAGCGTGTCTCCATCGCCCATATTTCCTGGGCCGCAACTAATGATGCTTATAAAGAGCATTAAAAGACCGGTTTTTCCTAATAAGTTGTTCAACATTCTCATAATTTCTCTATTTTTTGGTTTTTATGAAAGTAATATCTAACTCTGGACTATTCTGTTAAGCAGACGTTATTTGGGAAGACCTTAAATACTTTCGTGAATGAATGTTAAACATGAAATGTGCGCCAGGTTATTCCAGATTTTTTAGATGTTCCGATTTTTGCTTATGATAAAACCCTTGGCAACATCTTGATTTCGATATTTTCAAGAAAAAGTTTAGCTTGCACTTACTAAACCAGCCTTTATCCTAACTTAACCTCATGAAAAAATTCCTGATTGCTGCAATATTTTGCAGTCTAAGCATTTTTGTTAATGCCCAAAACGCAAGTGTAGAAGAATCAAGCTTCGGCATCCAAACCGGACTTTTTGGTCTTTGGGGCCATAATGAGACTAAGCTTTCCAACCAAATTGCATTGCGAACAGAAATCGGCTTCGATAGCGGCATATGGGGAGGTTCCTTTTACGATAAGACCGGTTATGTAATCACCCCGGTAATATCCCTGGAACCCCGTTGGTACTACAACCTTAATAAACGCCTGGAAAAATCAAGAAGAATAGATGGCAATAGCGGGAATTTTTTGTCGCTTAAAACAGCTTATCACCCAGATTGGTTCGTGATTTCAAACTACGACGAGATCAGTATTATTAGTGATATTTCCATCATTCCCACCTGGGGCATAAGAAGACATCTGGGCAGTCACTTTACCTATGAAACCGGCATAGGTTTGGGATACCGTTATATCTTTGCCAAACAAGCCGGCTATCTCGAAAATACCAGTGAGGCAGCTCTAAATCTGCATTTGAGAATAGGGTATAGGTTTTAAGGAAAGAAGAGAAAAGGGATTTTATAAATTATAGGCCTGGTTTTATAACAGCTGAGTATGAATTACCGTATGCCTAAAGTCATGGACGTTGCTGGAATTGCTATAGTTTTCTAAGAGCTCATCTAAAATTCAACTTTCTAAAAATCCTGATCTTTTCTGAATTTTGGGAGCTTAGATTTTCCAAAGGCTATTAGTAATAATCCAAGAATGGTGATGAGTCCTCCTATTAAAGCAATAGTTTCGGGAAACTGGCCAAAATATAAATAGGCTCCAAATAATACAAAAAGCCCCTTTGTGCTGTTGATTATAGCTTTTTGGGATAAGGGTATATACTGTAAGGCCAAATATCCTGCAATTACCGTTAAAAATGGTCCCAGGGAAGCTCCAATGAAGATATTCAATAAAGGTTTAAAACTTATTGCTAAAGGATCTTCGGTATATAACAAGGCTATAATTGAAAAGATCAGTAAAAAGAAACTACGGTTGGTGGTCAAAATTATAGGGTTGATATTCCTGATGTTCTTTTTAATGATAACGGAACTAACAGCCGAAAATACACCGGAATACAATACATATTGAGTGCCATCAATAAACATATCATCAATGGAGGTATTGCCTTTATAACTTATAATAAATGCACCCATAACGGCAAGCACCATCCCTATAAACTCCTTGCGGTTAAAACGTTCTTTCAATAGGAAAAAGCCCAGGCTTATAACAAAAACAGGGGATATGTTTCCAATAAAAGAGGTGATTGCCGGATTGGAGATAGTATGTATGGCCTTAAAGAAGAAATAACTGCCTGCTACTTCAATAATACCCAGGATTAGTAGGATACCCAGGTTTCTTTTGGCAAATTGCTTTATTGATCTGTAAGTTTTTTGGGTACAACCATAAAAAAATATCCAGGTTAGTCCAATGGCAAACCAATAAACTCCAAACTGAGGCAGACTGACCTCCATAAGGGCAGCTTTACTGAATATATAAACGTTGGATACGGCAATTACAGAGACAAAAGCCAGAAAAACACCTTTTAAATTAGCTGATACTTTCACGCTATAAAGTTAGCATCTTCTCCTTAGGGTATAAGCAACATTTGTTGCCAAGCCGTCCAAATAGCGGTTTCCCCTAATTGAATCATGGGTTCCTTTATAGTTAAGACCAATCTATGCTATGGCTTAATCCTTACTTACACAATAATAAGTTTAGGATACTAAAGGCTAAAACGGGATGCCGCAGGGAAAAAGCTGCAGACCTTGACCCGGAAAAGGATAATTTTATCAGGCAAGTTTGCTGCTTTTCAATTTAGCCTGCTTAAAAAAACAAAATTTAATGTATCTTTTTTAGGATTTATCGGTCTACTTAGGGAACAATAAAATTTTATGACTATGAATAATTGTAAATGCACCAACTGTGATTGTACTAAATGTAATTGCGGAAATTGTTTGGAGAGTAACTGTCCTTGTTCCAAATGCGATTGTGATAAATGCGATTGTTGTTAAATTTGATAAAGCTTAGTCTATGAACTAAGCTTTTTTATATTTATATATGGAAACTCAAAAAATTTGGAACAATTTCGGGGATGAATTATATTTTTTCATACTTAAGAAGGTGAAAGATAAAAATGCTGCCAATGATATTTTCCAGAATACCTTTCTAAAAATTCATGATAATCTCGCCAGGCTTAAAAAAGAAGAAAAAGTAAAAGCCTGGGTTTTTCAAATTGCCAGAAATGAAATAGTGAATCACTTTCATAAAGAGTCAATTTATCTGGAGCAGGTAAATACCAATAAAGAAATTCCTTTGCCAAAATATCATCAAATCTGCTGTTTTGATAAATTCATAAATGAGCTGCCTGAAATTTACAGGGAAGTAATTGAATTGGTTTATATAAAAGCTTATAAACAAAAGGATGTTGCAAACAAATTAGGGATAAGCCTTGAAAATGTAAAAGCAAGAATACGGAGGGCAAAAATTATTTTAAAGAAAAATTTCAGGGAATGCTGTAAGTACGAATTTGATGAAAACGGAAAGTTAACAGGAGAATCAAATTGTGCTATTTGTAATACCTGAGTGATTATGGCGGCCAATGATGGCTAATCGCTTACTTAAGATGAATTAATAATCGTCGTACACTAACAGGAACAATCCAGAACAAATGGGAGAAAGCCAATTACCTTAAAGGTTTTTTTTTAATTTAGAAGAAAAGAATAATTAATGTCTGGAGTATTATTATTTATTGGGATTATACTATTGCTATTAGCAATTCATGACTTTTTTTTCACCACACTTTCCGGAAGTGGTACTGGGTTCGTTTCCAGGAATATTTCTGTTTTTTCCGATAGGCTAATTCAGTTTTGTGTGAAGCTTTTTGGAAGAAAAGCATATAATTATAATGGATTATTTGTGAATCTAATGATTCTTTTTTTCTGGTTGCTCTTAATTTGGAGTGGCCTCTTTTTGGTTTATTCTTCTAATCCTGAAGCCATCACAAACAGCAGCGGCAGGATTGCAAATCACTGGGAGCGCTTTTATTTTACCAGTTATACTCTTTCCACCCTGGGGATGGGGAATTTTAAACCAACTACCCCGGTCTTTGAACTGGTAACCGGTTCTTTTTCATTTTTTGGGTTTATTTTCTTCACAAGCGCGATGACATATTTCCTTTCCGTTTCATCTGCGCTGGTAAATAAGAGGAGCCTGTCTAAAAGTGTATATAATGTAGGGCATAGTCCCCGGGCCATTGCAGGAAATATTTTAAATTTTGATTCTTCCTTCAGCTATCAGCAAATTTTAGAGATGCAAAAAATGATAGATAGACATTCTGTAAATCATCATGCCTATCCTGTTGTTCACTTTTATAGACAGAGTAAATCCACGGATAGTTTTAGTATTAATATAGCAAGATTAGATGAAGCAGTTACAATTCTCCTTCATTCAAAAGAAGCAAAAAATTTTGAAAAGGAATTAAACTTGTTGCGTTCGTCTATATCTGGTTTTCTAGAAGATATTCAAGAGAACTTCTCCTCAAACCTCTCTCTGAAAAAAACTACGGTAGATTCTTATGATTTCCCGTCTTTAGAATCCGGAAAAACAACAAAGGAATTACAAAAACGCAGGCGTATTATTGAGGCTTTACTAAGAAGTGAAAACTTTACCTGGGATGATGTTTTTTCTGGAAGTTAAGCTGTCTTTCAGGCTTTTGGCAAAAGTGTAATCGGAGTGACCAGAACGTCATCCAAAGTCCTCTTAATTAGTCTATAACAAGGAAAAGCCGGGGGCTGCAATATTTTTTTAAAAAAAAGAAAAATTTAAAACTGTAAGGAATGAAAAATTCAAGCTTCTAATACCAGAGCAAATCGCACATCCTCACATTAATACGATTCAAAACATATTTACGTTATTAGGTAATAAAACACAAAAAATGAAAAAAGGATTAATATTAGTAATTCTACTTTTAAATTTAAGTACTGTTTTTGCCCAGGAATGGGAGACAGATTTTGAAAAGGCAAAAGAACTTGCAAGCGAGGAAGATAAACCAATCGTATTGGTTTTCCAGGGTTCAGACTGGTGTGCACCTTGCATCAAATTAGACAGGGAAGTTTGGAGTACAGACGCCTTTAAAAATTATGCAACGGACAATTACATAATGTTGCAGGCAGATTTTCCCCGAAAAAAGAAAAACGAATTATCAGAAGCTCAAAGAAAGGCAAACGCTAAATTAGCAGAAACCTACAACAAAAATGGTGTTTTTCCATTTGTGGTTGTCCTCGATTCAAAGGGGGAGGTATTGGGGAAGACAGGCTACAAAAAAACAACACCACAAAATTATATTAAGGAATTAAATTCATTAATAAAATAACTTGAAAGGCCTCCTCACTTTATTTGTGATTCTGTTTTCTGTAACAGTTATGGCGCAGCAGCCATACAAACGCACACTCAAATTAATGGGTAGCCGTTTTGAAATTACTGTGGTGGCAAAAGATTCTATTGTTGCAAATAAACATATAGATACTGCGGTGGCTGAAATTTCAAGAATTGAAAAACTCATTTCCTCCTGGGATGCTAATTCGCAAACTTCTGAGATAAATAGAAATGCTGGTGTTAGCCCTGTTAAGGTAAGCCCTGAACTATTCGAACTGATTGCACGCTCTATTAAGATCTCCCAATTAACCGATGGTGCTTTTGATATTACTTATGCCTCCATGGATAAAATATGGAAATTTGATGGTAGTATGACGCAAATGCCTTCAGAAGAAGAAATAAATGCATCTGTGGCAAAAGTTGGCTTTCAGAACATTTTTCTGGATAGAGAAAACAGCACCGTATTTCTTAAAATGAAGGGAATGAAAATCGGTTTTGGAGCCATAGGTAAAGGCTATGCTGCCGATAAGGCTAAGGCTCTGCTCATTTCAAAAGGGGTGGCTTCTGGAATTATAAATGCGTCCGGTGATATGAATACCTGGGGAAAGCAGCCTAATGGGGAGGATTGGAAAATAGCTATTACCAATCCTATGAACAAAAATAAGGTCTTCGCATTATTGCCTATTACTGATGGCGCGGTAGTAACTTCCGGTAATTACGAGAAATATGTCAATTTCCAGGGGAAAAGATATACCCATATTATTGACCCCCGAACAGGCTATCCGTCAAGCGGAATTATTAGTGTAACCGTCTTTGCACCAAAGGCAGAACTAGCCGATGCCCTAGCGACCTCTGTATTTGTTATGGGTAAAGAAACCGGATTAGACCGCATCAATCAATTGCCAGGAATTGAGTGTATTATAATTGATGATAAAGGGAATATCACTAAGTCAAAGAATATTGAATTTGATAAACTATGAAGAAAAAGTTTATAACTGCGGTCTTAATAACTACTTCTTTTTGTAGCTGTGCGGTAGTAAAGGAATATGAGAAGGTGAATATAAATGATCCTGATATGCTGCTTTCAGAAAAGAAAGTAGACCGCAATCTTACTACTGCCCATTCCTACCGGGAAGCGGCCGTGGGTGCAAATGGAGGAAAAACTGGAGGCGGCTGCGGCTGTAACTAATATGATGGCTATGTACAAAAATATCCTGCTTTTTATTGGGGTATTCGCTTTTGCGAATGTGTACTCACAAACAACCCAGGACTCAACAAAAGTTTATAAAAAACGTGTTCTTGAAACCACTGAAGTAGATTTTCTTACAAGTTATTACACCCAGGATGGTGACAATGCTGCTGTTAGTGGAGGTGTTGGGACAGAGGAGTTAACCGATGCTACAGGAACTTTTGTGGTTTCCATTCCCTTAAACGACGACGATGTGTTGACAATTGATGCAGGAGTTTCTGCATATACATCTGCCTCCTCAAGTAACATAGATCCCTTTGATGATGGCCCGGCAGATCCTTTTCAGGCATCCTCCGGAGCCTCCAGTGGAGACCTTTGGGCAAATCTAACAGGGAGTTATAGCCATAGCTCAGATGATAGAAACGATATTTGGTCTGCAAAACTTTCGGTATCTTCAGAATACGATTATTTTTCTGTAGGTATTGGGGGAAGTTATACTAAACTTTTTAATGAAAAGAATACTGAGATTAGTGTAAACGGAAACGTATATATAGACACCTGGAATGCAATCTATCCCATAGAATTGAGACCTTTTGGGGAAGGCGGAGATGGTTTGAGCAATCGGTTGTTTGCCCAAAATACTATAACAGGTAACTCCAATTATAATCCTCAATTTTCAGCATTTGACAAGGAAGGGCGTAATTCGTATTCCTTAGGATTGGGATTCTCCCAAATACTCCATAGAAACCTGCAGGGGTCAATAGCAATAGATTTTGTGCAACAGGACGGATTATTGTCTACGCCCTTCCAAAGAGTATATTTTGGGGATGTAGCCGATTCTTTTATTGATAGTTTTCACCTCGCCGATGCTGTTGAACGTTTGTCTGATTCAAGGTCTAAAATAGCCGTTGGGGGGCGTTTAAACTGGTACCTCAATGAAATATTTACGATGAGAACTTTTTATCGTTATTATTCTGATGATTGGGGAGTTACCTCCCATACCGCAAGTCTTGAAGTTCCTGTTAAGATTACAGATAAGTTTACGCTGTATCCCTCGTATAGATTCTATAATCAAACGGCAGCAGACTACTTTAGACCTTATGAAGCAGCCCTGTCTACAGATGAATATTACACCTCTGATTATGACCTTTCGGAATACTCCGCAGATCAATTTGGATTTGGAGTTTCCTACACCGATATTTTTGCCAAAATGCACATCTGGCAATTTGGTTTAAAAAGTGTAGATATAAAGTTTTATAAATATGACCGGGACTCTACATTTAGTTCTAATATTATAACAGCAGGCTTTAAATTCCTTATGGATTGAGGGTAATCAGGATGTAAAATAACTTCCGGCTTCTTAATCGTGTAAGACAAAAATGGGCAATCTGTTAGGGGCTGTTAAATAGTATCCGTGTTTAGAATGCATGATGTGACGGCAAATTTTAATATTTTTTGCCAGGAGGCTGATTACATCGAATTTCTTCTGAAATTCATTCCATACACTTTGGTCGTAACTCTCTACATCGTTTAGTTTAGAAAAGCTCACCTGCATTTGGTCAAGGTCTTCAAAAACAGAAGTTCTTGAGGGTGTATGTTCAGGAGCGATGGTGTCTCCTAACTCCCAAACACTAAGCTGAGTATTATGTAAAAATTTACTCTCTTTTAGAAACTTCAGGTTTTTCCGATGCAGGGAAACTGAATAATCTATCGGCATCAGAATGCTTTCGATCTCCCTGAATTGAACGTCCTCTGGAACAGCTAAAAGATTGCATTTTATTTTGGAAATGATCTCAAAAGTATGATCCCCAAGAATAGTAGAATGTCGCATATCTTTACTCACAGCTCCCATAACCAAAAGATCGATTTTATTTTTCGCCAGCAGGTCACGGGTGGTATTTACGAGATTATCTTCTGAATAATGGCCGTTTACCTGGTGTGGTCTGTCAAGTGAACGCTCTCTAAGCTTATCCACTCGTTCCTGTAGTCTTGCTTTTGTTGCCGTTCTCTTCCTTTCCTTTTCCTCTTCAGATGCATCGGAATCAGGCACGTAGATATTCAAGAGGATAAAAGAAACCTTTTCTTCCCTAAGTAAATCCATGGCATAATGGGTGGCATTAATTGCCACCTGCGAAAAGTCTGAAAGTAATAAGACGTTCATTTTTTTTGTTTAAAAGCACAAACTTAACATAAACCTTGTCATATTAATATGATTATGATCAGGTCGGGTTTTTCTGACAAAAAAAAAGGTTATCTAAGTTATGGCTCTAAGGTGTGCTCCCGGTACTAATCCTTAAGTGGCGAATTGCTGGGTGGTTTTTAATGCTTAAATTCCACTGAAGTGACTTTTTTATATCATAAAAAAGCAGGGTTTTTCATTTGCCTTGTTATTATTTAATCGTAATATTGCAATGATACAATATTACGTATTTACTATGAAACTTTCAGAAATAAAACAACAGCTTAACTACCTGGATAAAATTGCTTTTCAGTTGCCTAATGGTGAATTGGTGCCTAATCATTTTCACGTGACCGAGATAGGAAAAGTCACCAAACATTTTATCGATTGTGGCGGAAGCGTACGCAAGGAGGAAGTGGTTAATTTTCAGCTATGGAATGCAAACGATTATGATCATCGCCTGCATTCAGAAAAATTAATGCACATCATAGAGCTCTCTCAAAAAACTTTGGGAATAGAAGACCTGGAGATAGAAGTGGAATATCAGGGACAAACCATTGAAAAATTTGGTTTGGACTTCGATGGCACCAATTTTATGCTCACTACCAAACATACCGATTGTCTTGCCAAAGATAAGTGTGGGATCCCGAGTAAAGAGACGGTGGCAACAAATGCTTGCTCTCCAGAGAGCGAATGTTGTTAATTAATTAAACTATATAGAATGGGAGTTACAAAATCCGATTTATTTAGCACGACTCAGAATGAGCTGGCTACATATGCCAAAGTATTTGCACACCCTGCGCGCATAGCGATCCTGCAATATTTACTAAGAGCAAACACTTGTTGTAATACGCACCTGGTGGAAGAATTAGGATTGGCGCAGGCCACCATCAGCCAACATCTGAAAGAATTAAAAAACCTCGGTATCATCCAGGGAACGGTAGAAGGCGTGTCGGTGAACTATTGTATCAATCCTGAAAAATGGCAGGAAATCAAAGACAGGTTTACGGTCTTTTTTGATAGTTATGAACCCGGCGGTTTTTCCTGTTGTTAGTCTATTTGATATGATTTTTAGAAAAATTGAAGAAATCATTGAGTCGCTGGAACTTCAATCAATTCCCGATTCCCGAAAAGCGGAATTGGCTCCTCTTATTGATTTTATTGAGGAGAAGCTCAAAGCCAAAAAACCGATTAAGCTTAACTTTATTTGTACCCATAACTCGAGAAGAAGTCATCTCGCCCAGATCTGGGCACAGGTTATGGCTGAATATTTCAACATTGAAAAGCTAAGTTGTTATTCGGGAGGAACCGAAGCTACCGCTATGTTTCCGGTAGTTGGTGAAATCCTCGCAGAACAAGGGTTTGAGATAAGCCCGATTTCTCAGGATGAGAATCCGGTATATGTCATTAAATATGCTGCTAATTCCCATCCGGTAATTGGTTTTTCCAAAACTTTTGATCATACATTCAATCCTGTTTCCGGCTTTGCAGCGATCATGACCTGTTCCCAGGCCGATGCAGACTGTCCTTTTATCGCTGGAGCCGAAAAGCGAATCCCGATTCCTTACGACGATCCCAAAGAATTTGACGGTACACCCCAACAGAAGGAAAAATACCGGGAACGCAGTCTTCAAATCGCTACTGAATTATACTATGTTTTTTCCAAAATCAAGCAATAATGACGCAGCCTAAGAAACAAATCCCGTTTTTTGAACGCTATCTCAGTTTGTGGGTAGCGCTATGCATTGCAGCAGGAATTTTAATTGGCCATCTACTGGGCGAAAGTATGCAGGTGTTAGCCGATGCCCAGATCTATAATGTAAATATCCCAATCGCTATCCTCATCTGGCTTATGATCTATCCCATGATGCTGCAAATAGATTTTAGTAGTATCAGGAATGTCGGTAAGGCTCCTAAAGGTCTTATCCTCACCCTGGTTGTGAATTGGCTGATAAAACCATTTACCATGGCCTTTTTCGCCTGGATATTCTTTGAACATCTCTATTCAGCCTGGATCGATCCCGGGATGGCCGGGGAATATATTGCCGGAGCGATTTTGCTTGGAGTAGCACCTTGTACCGCGATGGTTTTTGTGTGGTCTTATTTAACCGATGGTGACCCAAATTATACCCTCGTGCAGGTTTCTATAAACGATTTGATTATCCTGGTAGCATTTGTGCCCCTGGTTGGACTGTTATTAGGGATCACCGATATTAGTATCCCTTATGAAACCTTAGTGGCTTCGGTGCTCATCTTTGTGGTGATACCGCTTATAGCCGGGGTGATCACCAATAAAGTACTGGTTAAAAAACACGGGGAAGAGTGGTTTACAAATCATTTTTTACCAAAGTTGAAACCTCTAAGTATCCTGGCGCTCTTACTTACCCTGGTATTATTGTTTGCTTTTCAGGGTCCTAATATTTTAGATAATCCATTGATCATCCTGTTAATAGCGGTTCCACTTATCATTCAATCCTATTTTATATTTTTTATTACCTGGTTTGCCGGCAGAAAACTAAATTTGAAACATGCGATTTGTTCTCCCGCAGCTATGATAGGAACGAGTAATTTTTTCGAGCTGGCGGTTGCAGTTGCCATTGCCCTATTCGGGCTCCAGAGTCCGGCTGCTTTGGTAACTGTAGTTGGTGTATTGGTTGAGGTTCCTGTTATGCTCAGTTTGGTAGCCTTAGCCAATAAATGGAGGTATTAGACTTTATAAAAAAATAAATGCCTGATCTAATCACGCGTTTTTCGCACAACTAATAATAATTTTTTTGCTGATCTTTTGTAGGAACCTCTTATAAGGAAATTTCAATCTGATTTAATCTGAAAAAATATGGAGCTCACAAATTAAAATTCATTCTGATTCAGATTATATTTTTCGTCATTTTGAGCAATTCAAAGCGAACTTAAACGGAAGAAGAATCTTGCGTAATTGGATGAGGTTTTTTTAAAAAAAGTCCTGAATATAGTGATCATGATCAGTATATCCCGAAATAATTATCGATTGACAAGCGATAAACAAATCTAATAGCTAGCTTGTGCCCGCAAATCGACTGAGACTTATTTTTAAAAAAATATGTTTCAGATTTTCTTCTAACCGATCTCTGATTATTTCAGCATAAAGTTCCGAAGTAAAATAACTGATAAGCCCAAAATTACCGTCACAACCTTTCAGAAAAATAATATAATTATGAGTCATATCTTAAAGGGGGAGAAAGATTTTCAATCCAGCCACTCCGTAGAAAACAAAGCTCTGAGAATAAACTTAAATAAACACATCTACGGTACTTTTGCCGAAATAGGGGCCGGCCAGGAAACGGTACGTAATTTCTTTAGGGCAGGAGGGAGTTCCGGGACCATCGCCAAAACTATTAGTGCTTATGATAAGGATTTTAGTGACGCTATTTATGGTCGTGAGCCCCAGGGCAGATATGTTACCGAGGCCAGGCTAAAAGATATGCTCAATTTTGAAACCCGGGTTATTGAAGAACTTATTTCAAAAGAGAAACATCCCGATAAATTATTCTTTAGCTATGCCAATACGGTGGCTACTATAGATTATGCCAAGAAATACAAAGGTCACGGCTGGGTAGGAATTCAATTTCAAACCGAACCTGAAGGGGACTATAACCAAATTATAATCCATATTCAGTTCCAGGAAAACAACGCCATGCAACAACAATGTACGCTGGGCTTGATGGGAGTAAACCTTATTTATGGGGCCTTTTATTATCACGATGATCCAAAGAAACTTTTAAAGAGTCTGTACGATCATATCGATGTGGATAAGATTGAAATTGATGCGATTAATTTTCATGGGCCTGCCTTTAGCGCTGTAGATAATCGGTTACTTAGCCTGGAATTACTTCGGAAAGGGATAACCGAAGCGGTAATGTTCAATGCCGATGCCAATAATGTATTGCCTGCCAGCGTGCTTTATAAAAAGAATATCCTAACCTTAAGAGGGAGCTTCAGGCCTGTCACCAAGGTAAATATGAACATGTATGAAGAGTCCTTAAAGCTGTTTTTAAAGGAAAGGAAAGTTGATCCGGAAAATACCACCGTGATCTTTGAAATGACATTAAACAACCTTAAGGCCGAAGGAGATATTGATGAGAAAGATTTTCTGGACCGGGCGCGCTTACTGTGTGCCATGGGACATACGGTGATGATCTCCGATTTTCAGGAGTATTATAAGGTGGTGGAATATTTTTCGCAACACACCAAAGCTCAAATGGGTCTTGCCATGGGAGTAAATACCCTTACCGAAATTTTTGAAACCAAATACTACCAGCATCTTAGTGGGGGCATCCTGGAAGCCTTTGGGAAATTGTTTTTTAAGAATTTGAAGATTTACTTATACCCCCTAAAAGAGAGGGATACAATTCTGAATTCTGATAATCTCAAGGTGGAGAAAGGGATGAAAGAATTATACAAATTCTTTAAAGATAACGGTAGAGTAGTCGATATTAAAAACTACCAACCTGAAATTCTCGATATTTTCTCCAGAGAGGTGCATAAAATGATTAAAGAAGGGAAAGAAGGCTGGGAAGACTCGCTGCCCGAACAAACTTCGAAAATGATTCTCGAGGAAAAATTATTTCAAACTTCCTGAAACCACAGCCTCTATAAGGAGCCGAATATTTAGGAGGTTGCCAATAGGCGACCTCTTTTTTGTTTAAAATAAAACCCGGGGATACTAGCACGACAACAAAAAAAAACCACCCCAGGAAGTATAGCTGCATCCGGGTATAGATCAAGCGCGGGTTTTACCGAAACGCGACCGGGATTAAATTGAAATCATGCTTATTTCACATTCAAAAAAACGGTCACAAAGATGATCACAAAAACCACAATGCCTATGGCAGTTAGTTCCTTGTGGTATTTTTTGATCCAATTAAGAAATGTAAAGTTCTGATCCATATCTCCTGATTTTATAGCAGATTGGTTCACAGCATTGAGGACAGGAATAAATTAATGAATTTATACTTCTGAAGATATGGGGGAAACCCTCTGTTTTGGATAATACCTTTTTCTTAACAGGCATAGGTTTCCAGCCTACATTTCCAACCATTGCCTGAAAGCTGCTGCCTTACTGCTGCTTATTACCTGGTCCCCGGGAGTTTCAGGTTTGGTACGCAGGAGCAATCTTCCTTTAAAATAACTTTCAGCTTTTTCCACTGCCATGATATTTATAATTAGCTGCCGATTCGCCCTGAAGAAACTATGGGTGTCCAGTTGTTCTTCCAACTGATCCAGGCTATTATTCACCGCAAATCGTTTTCCTTCACAATTCACTAAAAGAACTATTCCGTCTTCGGCTATAAAATAGGCTACTTCTTCTGTGGGGATCACCTGGATACTTTGTCCGCTTTTTACCATAAATCTGGATTTTGTCTTAGGCTTAGATTTACTCTGAACATCTTGAAGTAGTTGCTGGAAATTATTCAGTTGCTCGTGAAGCCCTTGATGGTTTAAACTTTCAAACTTTGCAATAGCGCCGGTGAGTTTCTCCTTCTTGATAGGTTTTAAAAGATAATCTATAGAGTTTACTTTGAAGGCTTCAATGGCATATTGATCATAAGCCGTAGTAAATATAACAGGGCAGGATACTTCTACCTGGTTAAAAATTTCAAAGCTGTTTCCGTCAGATAGATGGATGTCGCAAAAAATTAGTTCCGGTGGGGTATTTGTTTTAAACCAGGCTACAGTTTCCTCAATACTTGGCAGGATCTCAAGAATTTTGGTTCTGGGCTTTAGTTCCATGACCATCGCCGCCAGGGCCTGGGCTGCAAAATTTTCATCTTCAATAATTACTACTTTCATTATCTTTAATTTTCAATAATGGTAATTCTACTACCAGCTGATTGTTTTCGGAATAAACCTCTGGCAGCTCTTCGCTGAAAAAAGCATACCTGCTTTTTATAGGCTCAAATTTGGTTCCTGCCTCTGAATAAAAAACACTTTTCCAATATTTATGGCATTTCACCTTTAATTTTCCATCTTCTGCAGATAGTTGTATCTCCGGTTTATCTTTGGCATTTGAATTTTCCATTTTCACAAGGTTTTCAATTACAAAAAATAAAACTCCCGGAGGTAAATATAAATTCCCGCTATCTTTTAGAGAATCCTTGTGAATTTTAATAGTTTCGCCTGATTGGCTATTTACCAGGTAGCTATAAGCATCTAGTGTTTCCAACTCTTCCTTAAATGTGATTAATTCATTTTCGTTGGAAGCCAGGAAAGAGCGGTATACCTCAGAAAGCTTTTCTACGAATCTCACGCTTTCCTCCGGATCCTTTGTGATAAGGGGAGTGAGTACTTCCAGGTTGTCGAACAAAAAATGAGGGTTTGCCTGGTCCTTAAGTTCCTGTAGTTCAGCATGAAATTTTTCCCTTTCCAGGCGGGCAGCATTCAATCTCTCCCGTTGCAGACGTTTCCTTATTCTGTTTCGCTCTACAAAATAGTAGAAAAATAGCCCTGAAACAGCTTGAATTACAAAACCTCTCCTTACAGCATCGGGGAACCATTGTACTTCTTCAACCCATATCACTATTACCCATAAAAATGGCAATTTAATGGCCGCCGTTAAAAATATGGTAGCTAAAACCACGATAAAACCCTCCGCCAAATTGGTGAGAAGGCTGTTCAGGTTTTGAAAAGGAGGAGAATGGATGAATCTCGAAATTTTAGGGTATAACCAGAAAAGAATTAGAAAATAAAATACGCTTAAAATTAATTCTACCCAAATGGTGTAATCAAGAGGTATTAATACAGTGCCACGTGAAATATATATGGAGACCAGGTATAATACTAGGGTAACCAGTATGGCTACAATAATATTTTTCATCCACACCCGGTATTTATTATGGGGTGATGTAGTTAAATGACTATGTTTTGCAGGGAGATTCACTCTAATAGGTTTGTTTTTTCATAATTTCCTCTTTGGATTCTAACTTTAAAAGAGGAATTTCTGCGATGAAGTTTCCATTGACTCTTTGAAATGATGTTTGCTTGTCGGTTAAGAATCTATACCTGTTGATGAGATTTTTTAAACCTGTTTGGGTTGATGTGGTCGCTGTTTTTCTTGATTTTATTTTATTAGAGACAATCAGGCTGTCATCTTCAGTAGTGACCTTAATTACCAGAGGGTCTTTTCTTGTGGACCCGTTATGCTTAACCGCATTTTCGATGAGGCTTTGTAAAGCCCCGGGTGGTATAAACAGTTCCTTTTTTTCTTCAGGTATCTCCATGTTGAAGGTGATAGCATCTCCAAACCTGGTTTTCAGTAGAAAAGTGTAAGCCTTAACGACATTTAATTCCTGTTCTAAGCTTATCAGTTCTTTTTCACTGTTTTGAAGAAAAGCCCGATATACTTCCGATAATTTTTGTACAAATTTTATGGCCCGGGCCTGATCTATCCTAATCAGGGTTGCCAGGACATTCAGGCTGTTAAACAGAAAATGCGGATTCATCTGATTCCGAAGATGCTGTAATTGGGCTTCAAAACTTTCTTTTTGCAGTTTTGCGCTTCGCAGTAATTCCTTTTCCAGGCGCCGTTTACTCTGTTCTCTTTCTCCAAAATAATAGAAGATTAAGGCAAGAATAGCCATAAAAATGTAATTAAGCCTAATCTTCATATCAATTACGTCAATTTCAGGGAATACCAGGAAAAAGGGAATCAGAACCGTCACAAACAACAGGAGTACGGCACTAAAAATTACCAGCAGGGCTTCTACGCTGGATTTTAAAACAATAGGAGAACCTTTAAGTTTTAGGTTCACAAAAGAAGAGATTCCGCGGTGAACCAGGAATACTGAAAGAAGAAATACAAAGGTAGCGGTCAATTCAAAGGCCATAATCTTATTAAAGACCGAGGTGCCATCCTGATTAAGAAACAAATTTCCCTGGTGAAGATATACAATAGTAAAGAAAATAAAAATGCTGGTTACCAGGGCTTTCAATATAAGTTTCCCGATCCATCCTTTTGAATTTTCTTTCTGTAAAGGCTCTTCAGCAGCGATTTGGTTATGTAATCCGGTGGAGGTGATATATTTCTTGATTAACTGTTTCAGGTAAAAGTAAAGAATAAATAGCTTTTTTGTGGAATTCATGGTTTCTGAATATTAAAGGTTCATCCATCTGAAGGCAATTTCAGGGAAATTTTAAAAACTCCTTTCCATTTCATCTACCCCATATCCCGTTTCACCCATCAGATTTCCCGCTTCGTCAGAATCTAGTTCCCTAAGGGCCCGTTTCCCTTCATCTTTGAGGTATAAAACAAGTATTAACCCATTAAAGATCAAAGTGATGAAGTTGTATCGTAATTTATTTTTTAGTGTATGTTTATTAGTTAGTCAATTTGTGTTAGCACAGGAGGGAATCTCCGGCAAACTGGAAGACCAAAAGGAGGAAACTGTTCCTTTTGCTACGGTCTCTGTGATTAAACTGCCGGATTCCACCCTGGTAACAGGGACTACCTCTGATATTGATGGTAATTTTAATTTAAAGCCATCAGAAGAAGGTGAATACGTCCTGAAATTCTCAGCCATCGGTTATGCCGATAATTTTTCTGAGGAACTCGAAGTCTCAGGCCCCGGTTTCAATTACGATCTGGGAGTTATTCTGCTTTCCGAAGAGACTACTATGCTCGATGAAGTGATGCTGAAAAGCTGGAAACCCAGAATGAAGGTGGAGAACGGGAATGTGACCATGGAAGTGGAAGGAACCACTATGGCCGCGGGGAACAATGCCTACGAAATGCTGGTAAGGGCTCCCGGGGTCTCTGCCGACCAAAATGGAAATTTTAAGCTTAACGGAAGAAGCGGGGTTTCGGTAATGCTGGATGGCCGACTCACCTATTTGAGCCAGGAAGACCTGAAAAATCTGCTGGAATCAATGCCGGCCGAAAATATCAAAAGCATCGAGGTGATGAACAATCCACCCTCAAAATACGATGCAGAGGGCAGCGCCGGGATGCTAAACATCAATCTTAAAAAGAACAGTATGAATGGCTTTAGTGGTAGCGTTTATGCCGGTTATACCAAAGGCAAACCCAACCTCTTTAACAGTGGCACTAATTTTAATTTTAACCAGGGGAACTGGTCCAGTTTCATTAATCTTGATGTTTCAGAGCGGGGGACGGTTAGAGATGCTGAAGTAGAGCGGATCTATCCAGAAGAAGGAGATATCACTGAATTCCAGCAACAGGGACGCCAGGAATATATAAAGCTGGTGCCCTCGGTAATGGCCGGGAGCGATGTAGAGCTTAATGAAACCCACAGCGCAGGGGTGATGGCACAGTTTAATTATACCGGGATAGATGATGAATGGCTAACCGACAGCCAGTTGTATAATAACACTGGAGACAAGCTTGCAGATATAGCTTCAGAAAATTACAAAACTACAGACACCTATAATGGCAGGTTAAACTTTCATCATAAAATGAACCTGGATACCGCAGGCACCAGTATCTCTACAAATCTGGATTATGCGTTTTTAAAGAAGGATATTTTTTCAGAATTTTATAATGCTTATGTTTATCCTACTGCCGATCCTGAAAATGAAATCCTTTTTAATGAATCTTTTTCAAACTACGACATTTATGCCGGGCAAGTCGACTTTAACCTGCCGCTGCGCAATGGTGGAAATCTGGAGACAGGAGTAAAAGCCAGTAAGGTAGTTTCAAAGTCAAACCTCGATTTCTATATCGATGAAAACGGGGAACGGGTTTTCCAACCGGAAAACAGCGACAGTTTTCGCTATGAGGAAGAGATATATGCGGCTTATGCAGAATTCTCCAAACAATTTAATGAGACCTGGAGCATAAATGCCGGGTTAAGGCTGGAACAAACGAATGGCCTGGGAATTTCGGCTTCTATGGGGGAGGAGAACAAAAAAGAGTATCTGGAATTTTTTCCGAATCTGCAACTTAACCAGAAAGTAAGTGATAATTATGAACTTACTTACTCTTATAATCGCAGGATCAAACGTCCAGCCTACGACAGGCTAAATCCGTTTCAATTTTTTATAGACCCGTACAATTTAATTGTGGGAAACCCGAACCTGAGACCTCAGTTTTCCAATTCCTTCAGTATCATTCAGAACTTTTTCAGCAAGTATAATCTCAGCCTTCAATATGAAAGTATAACCGATTACAATACTGAAATCTTCTCGGTAAACGAAGCCACCGGAATCACTAAGGTAACCACCGGGAACCTGGATAATTACAGCTCCTATATGGCCAGCCTTATAGCTCCTGTAGAGTTTACTTCATTCTGGAACAGTAATAACAGCCTCATTTTAAATTACCAGGATAATCAAACGATAATTGATGGTATAGATGTGGTGAATGAATCATTGTTTTATATGCTGCAATCTAATCATCAGATCAATTTACCGGCCGATTTCAAACTGGAGTTGAACGCTACCCTTCAGGGCCCAATGACGGTTGGTATTTATTACGTTGAGCCTATGCAATGGCTTGACGCTGGCATAAAACGGAGCTTTATAGATAATAAGCTGGACGTGACCCTAAGGTTCACCGATATCTTCAAAAGTCAGGATCTAAAGATCACCTCGGAAATTGGCCAAAACCAGTTCAATATAGATCAGTATTTCAATAAACAGGCCGTAAGCCTGAACCTTCGCTATAATTTCAGCAAAGGAAACAGCAAAAAGAACACTCGCTCTACAAATACCCTGGAAGAAATGGACAGAGCGGGGGTTAAATAAACCTTTCTTCCAGATACAACTATCATCCTGAGTCCTCGTGAAAGCACGAGGACTTTTGTTATTTGATAAACCTACAAAATCCCTTATCTTCAAAAGAAAAAATGGAAAAGCAAGCCCTGGAATTTGCCCGGAAAGCTCACGGAGACCAGCATCGAAAATATTCTGAAGAAGCATATATAGAGCATCCTATCCGCGTGGCCGAACTGGTGAGAAGCGTAGCCCATACCCCTGAAATGATTTGTGCGGCCTACCTACACGATGTGGTAGAGGATACCCCGGTCTCCCTGCAGGACATTGAGCGAAAATTCGGGAGAAAAATAATGGCTCTGGTGGAGGAACTAACCGATGAATACGAGAAAAAGAATTACCCGCATCTCAATCGGCGTCAGCGCAAGCAAAAAGAGGTGGAACGGCAGGCAGGAATAAGCCCGGAGGCCAAAACTATCAAGCTCGCCGATGTGGTAGATAACACCCGCGATATTCTTAAAAACGATCCCGGTTTTGCCCGTAAATATATTCGGGAAATGGAATCTCTGGTGGAAGTTCTGCAGGGCGGAGATTTTAAGTTGCTGATGCGAGCCTGCTATGAGGTCCAACGTGGGATCATTCAATTAAAAAACCACTGATCCCACCGGGTTTAAAACCTTCTAATTGTCGGTTTTAAAGCTTAAATTTATAGATTCTTTGAAAGGCAATTATTATAAATATAAATTCTGAATTATGAATATTTTATACCTGCACGGACTCGAAAGTAAGCTCAATGAAGCCAAAAGGGTTCGGCTTCAGAAATACGGAAAGGTGTTCGCGCCAAATATCGATTATTACAATATCCCCAACGCTATAGAATGGGTGCTGGGCAAATATGTCGACACCAAATTCGGGGCGGTGATAGGCAGCAGTATGGGGGGCTTCGCAGGTTATTATATTTCCAACCGGCTGGATGTGCCGGCACTGCTTTTCAACCCGGCATTAAAGGCCCGAACTACATATCAACAGGTGCCTGAGCTAAATCCTCATGCTAGCGCTTTTAAACAATTGGTGATAGGGCAACGAGATCCCGTGGTAAATCCAGCAGACACCTTAAACTTTTTGGGGGAACATCTGGATCGTAGATCAGCATTATATATGCACCTGCGGCCCGAAATGGAACACCGGGTGCCCCTCGATTGCTTTGAGCAGGAACTGAAGGTCTTTTTTAAAAGAATTTGAATTAGCGATTCATTTTATATTCATCAGATTGAGGTTTCTCTTCTCTGATAAGTCTTCTCATATCCTGTTTTATTTGCCCGGTAGGTTTCAAACCGTGTACCTCATGGGAGTGAAGTCCGGCCAGGCGTAAAATTTCATCTTTATTTTCTCCGCGGATTTCGACCTTACAATCGAAACCTGCATCACGGCAATAATAAACTTTCATAGCAAGTGTTTTTTTGATGGCATTTTAAATGTACCCAAAAATCACTTTACCATAATTTTATTTAATGTGCTTTTAAGACTATTTAGTATATTTTAAGGGCTCTGGTCCTATTCTAATTTAATGCTCCAGATTCCCCGAACTTCATTTTCTGAATAGCCCAGGGCCCTGTCTTCAGGATAGAGTTCTTTGATCTTTTGCAAAACCTCGGGCTTCATTTCTTCAGGTTTTCCATGGCACTGCAAACACATCTTGTTGGTGACTATGGGATAGTAGAACTTGTTTTTTTCTCCTTTTGGTATTACCACAGGCGCGGGTTCCCTGCCATTACGGATTGCCTGCTTAAAATGGGTTATATAATATTTCTCTTCTTTGTTGGCAGCATTGGCGGGATTCCGGTTTTTGTCTGATACTCGTTTTATCACCGCATTATGCTCTTTTTCCATTTGTGCGGTTAAGGGAATAGCTTCTACGTTACAGAACTCCAGGGCATGCAAAGGGCCTCCTTCCTTTAAAGCCTTCTTTAGATTCTTTCCAAGTTGTTGCTGAGTGGCCTGGGCGATCTCCATCCCTGTTTTGGCTAATGTGTTTTCCTGGGCGTTCTGGCCCATGCCCATCCCACGGCCATGCATTCCTCCCCCTTGCATTTCAGGTAACTCTGCCTCATAGAGATAATCTGCCAACTGTCTTATTACTGAATCAGGGAAATCCTGGTAGGGCATAAGTCCGAAATTTCTGATAGCTCCATACATCCTGGCTTTTTCTTCTGTAGGTTCCTTTACAAAATTCATGATATCGGCGATGAAATCTTCCCTGGTGATGTCGTCCATCAGATAATGCATTTGCACCATGCTCATCGGCGGCCCCAGCCTTATCCCGCTCTCAGGCGAATGACAGGCGTAACAGTGTTTCTCCATAAGGGCTTTTCCCGGGTGTTCCTGTGATCCAGCCTTAGCAATCAATTCAGGCTCTTTGTAGCTGTCTTTTTTATCCTTGCAGGAAGCAACCAGGATTATCAAACTGAGCAATAATATAAATCTTTTCATCTTATGGTTTATTGTTTACCTAAAGATACTAAAGAATTGTTTTGGAAAGATTCTGAATTAAGCTGTCCCCAACAAAAAAAAGATGGCCGGAACCCCGACCACCTTTTTTCAAACTTAATTTTGGTTTTCTGAAATTAACTCAGGTCAAACCGGTCCAGGTTCATCACCTTAGCCCAGGCTTTCACGAAGTCTTTTAGGAATTTCTCCTGGGAATCTTCGCTACCGTAAACTTCTGCCAGAGCTCTTAGCTCTGAATTTGATCCGAAGATGAGGTCTACCCTTGTGCCGGTCCATTTTTTCTCCCCACTGGCTCTGTCACTGCCTTCAAAGACAGTCTGGGCATCTGAGCTGGCTTTCCAGGTGGTTCGCATATCCAGCAGGTTCACGAAATAATCGTTGGTGAGCTGGCCTGGACGTTTGGTGAAAACCCCGTGCTTAGACCCGTCGAAGTTGGTGCCCAGAACTCGCATTCCGCCTATTAATACCGTCATTTCCGGTGGAGTAAGAGTGAGTAACTGGGCTTTGTCAACCAGCATTTCTTCTGCTGAAGTGGATATATGTTCGCTTTGTTTTGTATAATTTCTGAAACCATCGGCTCTTGGCTCAAGCGGTTCAAAGGCCTCCGCATCGGTTTGTTCTTCCAAAGCATCCCCACGGCCCGCATTAAAAGGTACGTTTATCTCATGTCCCGTCTCACGAGCTGCTTTCTCTATGGCAGCGCCGCCGCCCAGCACGATAAGATCGGCGAGGGATACTTTTTTGTTGCCGGACTGAGCTTCGTTGAAATCCTTCTGAATCTCTTCTAATTTTTCAATAACCTTCTGTAGCTGTGGCGGATTGTTCACTTCCCAATGTCTCTGGGGAGCAAAACGGATTCTGGCTCCGTTGGCGCCCCCGCGCTTATCCGAACCGCGGAAAGTGGAGGCCGAGGCCCAGGCGGTAGATACCAGTTCTGATACCGATAGACCTGAGTCGAGAATCTTTTGCTTAAGGCCAGAAATATCATTGTTGTTCACCAATTCGTGATCTGGCTGCGGAATTGGGTCCTGCCAGATAAGTTCTTCAGAAGGAACTTCCGGCCCCAGGTATCGGGAAATCGGTCCCATATCCCTGTGGGTTAATTTGTACCAGGCCTTAGAGAAAGCCTCCTTAAATTCCTGCGGATTCTCGTGGAAATGTTTTGAGATCTTTCTATACTCAGGGTCCTCCTTTAAGGAGAGGTCGGTAGTGAGCATAAAAGGCGCGTGTTTCACTGAAGGGTCATGGGCATCGGGTACCGTGCCTTCTCCAGCATTATTTTTTGGTTTCCACTGCCAGGCTCCACCCGGACCCTTATGGCACTCCCACTCAAAGCCAAATAGATTATCCAGGAAAAGGTTGGTCCATTGGGTTGGTTTTTGGGTCCAGGCCCCTTCAATTCCGCTGGTGATGGTATATTGTGCGTTGCCTTTTCCGAAGCTGTTTTTCCAGCCCAGGCCCATTTCTTCAATGCCGGCTCCGGCAGGTTCGGCACCCACATATTTCTCGGGATCTGCCGCCCCGTGGGTTTTTCCGAAGGTATGGCCTCCCGCGATCAGGGCTACGGTCTCATAATCGTTCATCGCCATCCTTCCAAAGGTCTCCCGGATATCTTTTGCCGCAGCTATAGGATCAGGGTTTCCGTCGGGACCTTCGGGGTTCACGTAGATGAGCCCCATATGGGAAGCCCCAAGGGGATCTTCCAGGTTCTCTTTTTGATAGCGTTCCTTGTTGCCAAGCCATTCGCCTTCCGAGCCCCAGTAGATGTCCTCTTCCGGTTCCCAGATGTCTTCCCGCCCTCCGGCAAAACCAAAGGTTTCCATCCCCATAGATTCCAGGGCTACATTCCCGGCGAGAATCATCAAATCGGCCCAGGAGATCTTTCTTCCGTATTTTTGTTTTACGGGCCAGAGGAGGAGGCGGGCTTTATCCAGGTTGGCGTTATCGGGCCAGGAGTTTAAAGGTGCGAACCGCTGTGAGCCGGAACTGGCCCCCCCACGCCCGTCACCTATCCGGTAGGTTCCGGCGCTGTGCCAGGCCATACGTATAAAGAATGGACCATAGTGCCCATAATCTGCCGGCCACCAGTCCTGGCTATCGGTCATAAGTTCATTCAGGTCTTTTTTTACAGCGGCAAGGTCCAGGCTTTTAAATTCTTCTGCATAATTGAAATCTTCCCCCATCGGGTTCGATAAAGCAGAGTGCTGGCGCAGGATGTGCAGGTTCAACATATCGGGCCACCAGTCGCGGTTATTGGTTCCCGTTCCTGCAGTCTTTTCCACAGCTCCGCCCATAAAGGGGCATCGGCTGGATTCATTTACTTCCCAGACTTTGTGGCTATCGGGGTTGTTGGATTGATCATTTCTATCCATAATTTAAAGTTTTAGCGGTTTATATTCTAAAAATACTATAATTTTTCCTTATTGCTTTTGTGTTTTTATATTTTATAGCTATGGTGTTTAGATAAAAACTATTGCCGAAGAAGGGAAGGGGGAAGTGGGGCGATTCCGGTTGTGGGTTCTCGGTTCTTCGGCTTTCCTGGAGTCGTCATTCCGGGCTTGACCCGGAATCTCATCCTGATAGTTTTCCGTTTTGGGTTCCGAAGTTCCCGGTTGCTTACTCAGATGGGACCCTGAATCGAGTTCAGGGTGACGGTGGAAGTGTATTTTTCTCAGTTGTGAGTTGTCGGTTGTGGGGTGTGGGGTTTCGGTTCTGCGGCTTTCCTGGAGTCGTCATTCCGGGCTTGACCCGGAATCTCATCCTGATAGTTTTCCGTTTTGGGTTCTGAAGTTCCCGGTTGCTTACTCAGATGGGACCCTGAATCGAGTTCAGGGTGACGGGGGTTGTGGGTTCTTTTAAGCATCCCGAGTTAACCAATTAACGAAGCCTCATTCTCTTCGTAATTCCGGCGCAGGGAAATTTCATAGTGTTGGTCCAATTCTATTACTTTTTTAGCCTTCTAAAGCCATAATTCAAAATGTTAAGAAACTCACAATTTAATTGTAATTTTACCTTATGATTAAAGCGGTAATTATTGACGACGAAGTCAATGCTCAGAATTTATTGGAGAAAACCCTCGACAGGTATTTTCCCAATAAATTTAATATTGTGGGAAAATGCATTTCAGTAGATTCCGGGGTTCTTGCGATCAAACAACACGAACCCGAATTGGTTTTTTTAGACATTCAAATGCCTGAAAAGAATGGTTTTGAACTCTTCCAGTATTTTGATGTTATTAAATTTGAGGTCATATTCACCACCGCCTATAATCAGTTTGCCATTAAAGCTATCAAACGTAGTGCGCTGGATTATTTATTGAAACCCATTAATCATTTAGATCTGGCCGAAGCCATAAAAAGGTTTGATAGAAAAAATGAAGGCAATTCTGCCCAGAAGAAACTTTCTTTATTACTGGAGAATCTGAATGTAAATGACCAGAACGTAAGAAAAATTGCTTTTCCGACGATAGAAGGATTTGAACTCATTCATACTAATCAGATTCTGTACTGTAAAGCCGAAAGTAATTATTGCAGCCTTAAAAAAATTGATGGCAGCATTAAAACTGTTTCGAAAACTTTAAAACACGTGGAAGAAATCCTTCCGGCCTCTGTTTTTAAAAGAGTTCATAAAAGCTACGTCATCAATTTAAATTATGTGGTGAGCTATCATAAGGCAAACAAGGAAATTAAATTAACAAACGGAGAAAAACTTCCTGTTTCTTTCCGAAAAGAAGAAGAGTTTATCAATGCCATTCTACCAAATAACTAAGCTTTTCCTCTTATTTTTTTTATGCTTTAGTCTAGCCTTCTCCCAGAATTATCCCGGTAATCATTACACTGCCGCCAGGGAGCTACCAAATGATGCTGTGCGGTCCTTAATGGTTGATAGCAATAACATTCTATGGATTGGCACTGAGAACGGAGTTGTTAAAAAGGAAAATGACGAATTTCAATACTTTTTTGAAGAAGACGGACTGGCTTTAAACAGCTGTTGGGCCATTGCCGAAGATAAAAACAGCAATTTATGGTTTGGCAGCTACGGGGAAGGTCTTAGCATTTACGATGGCTTTACATTTAAAGTGATTTCAGAAAAAGATGGATTGGTCCATAACGAAATCACTAAATTCTTTTCCTTCAGGAATAAAATGTACGTGGGTACCAGTGACGGTGTTTCTGTGATCGATATAAATACCTATGAGGTAATTTCCTTAAATAATTCTCCCGGGGATGAATTGTTCAGGGTTCAGGATTTTTTTGAATATCAGGGAAAAATTTACGTGGCGACTTATAATTCAGGAGTTTTCAGAATTCTGAATGAGAAGGGCTTAACAGACCTGGTTAAGGTGAATGATCATGAATACATTTATTCTGTTTTTGTAGATAATGACAGTATTTATAGCAGTAATAAGGGGTTTTTTACAAAAACCAGTCTTGCAGGTTATGTTGGTAAAAAGGATTCTCTTCCATTAAAAAAACATGGAGCTTCCATAGTCTGGGATTATGTAAAAACCAAAGATGATAAAATTTTTGCAGCAGCCTGGGGGATCTATGACACCAATGGAGGAATTTATGAAATGCTAAACCACCATATGGTTTCGAGGGCCTCAGAATTTAATGTTTTCAGCAAAGAAGTAATTTCTTTGGCTTATGATTCCAGTTTTGAAAAATTATATGTTGGAACCAGGGATGCCGGCTTATTTGAGATTGCTTTAAATCCGCAAATAAAATTCCATGAATTTAAGGGGAAAGATATCATGGATTATGCTAATACTCTAAACACTTCCGCAGTAATATTAAATAATGGCATCCTTTTACAGGGGCGAGAAAATAAACAGCGAATAAGTTTAGCCCGACTTAAAAAATGGCAGGAGAACTATGTGTTACATACCAAATTGCCACTTCCGAGGCACCGGGATGATTTTTATGAACTGGATTATACTACAAAAGCCGCAGATATAAGTTTTTATGATATAAAAGTATCCCGGGGACTATACTGGGTGAACACCAATATCGGAATCTTTGCCATTAAGGATTCCGGGGAATTGGATCGTTATTTACCCCTGCATACCGAAGAGATTAATTTTACGCCAGATGGGAATCTTATAGAAACAAATCCATATGGTGGCGTAAGAGTGTACCGTGATTTGGACGCTTTTGAATATACCCATTTTAATAAAGCGGATTCCCAAACTCCCACTATGGTAGTAAGCAGTTTACAAAAGGGGGGTAAAACTTATTTTTTATCGGTTTTTTCCGGACTTTATGTTTGGGAAGATAATGGGTTTAAGTCTTATTTAAAAAACGGAATCTGGAAAGAGAAAAAACTAAAACACATCACAACTTTAGGAGAAAACCTGGCAATTTCGAGTGAGTTCGGAGATGTATTTATTCTAAATGATGAGGCAGGATTTAAAATTCTGAAGAAAATACCCCGTGCTAAAATTCAGGGGAATTCCATTTCGTTTTTGAAGGATTATCAGGGAACTTTAATTATTGGCACCGAAAAAGGATTAAATCTCTATAAAGACGAGCGGTTTATTTTTTTAGATAAGGAACAGGGCCTGGAACAGGTTTTACTGAGTGCCGAAGTAATACAGAATACTTTGTTTATAGGGAGTAAAGGCGGCTATTATGAGGTAGATCTGGATGCGGTAAGTGAGTCGAAGGCGTTGGTAGATCGATTAAACCTGAAAGATATTTTTATCAACAACGATAAATATTCATTGGGATTATTAGGCGATGAGGATAAGTTGAATCTGGCGCACAATGAAAATACGGTTTTCCTGAAGTTCAGTACCAATGCGCATCCTTATCCGAATAAATTGAAATATCAGTATCGTTTAAATGCTGATGAGCCCTGGAGTCTTCCTTCTTCCACCCCAGAAATATTTCTGCCTTCTTTACCACCCGAAGATTATGAAATAGACGTAAAAATATTAGATGAAAGCACAGGTTTAAGTTATACTCAACCCTTGTTAAGTCTGGCTGTATTGCCACCATTCTGGAAGACCTGGTGGTTTGCTTTACTGATGGCCAGCCTGGTGATGATGGTAATTTATAGTATTTATAGATTTCAGATAAGGCAAACCCGAAAATTTGAAGCACAGAAAGGCTTGATCCAAAAGCGCTTTGAAGAAACCAAAATGGAAGCCCTGCTGGCACAAATGAATCCGCATTTTATTTTTAATGCGATGAATTCCATTCAGTATTTTATCATGGACAATAATGTAGATAAAGCCACCGGGTTTTTAGGGGATTTCTCCAGGCTAATCAGGCTAAACCTGGATCATTGTACCAAGCCTACTATATTACTCACTGAAGAAATTGAATATCTGCAATCTTATATTCGGGTTGAAAATACGCGCTTTGATAATAAAATAAAGGTGAGCTTTGAGATGGACCCTTCAATCGATCCCTACGAGTTAGAAATTCCTACGATGATCCTACAAACCTTTGTGGAGAATGTTTTCGTCCATGCTTTTTCACCGGTTGTGAGTAAGCCAACTTTAAAAGTATCTTTTAAGTTGTTGTCAGATAGTGTTTTGCAATGCAAAATTGAAGACAACGGGCTTGGATTTTCAGGGGCTTCCAGCAATAAATTGCACGAATCCAAAGGTGTGAATTTAGTGAAAGAGCGATTAAGTTTATTGGGCTACGATGTGGAAGAAGCATTACAAATTATTTCTGAAAAAGATAAAGGCACTGCTGTTATTCTTAAGCTACAGGTTTAACGATAACTTTCAAATTCGGTACGTTTACTAATTCACGCTCCTTTGCTTTAGCCTAATATTTAGTTTTGGGAGAGATTAGTGAGAGTTACAGTAGTAGCTATTTATAAACTGTTCCCGGATCATAATTATAAGTAGGGTTATAATGTTTTGCGGGACAATAGTCAATGTTACTTCCTTAATCTTAAAAACAGAAGATCGTCTTTAAAGTTCGATGATTTGTTCAAAAAACCACTGGCCATTAGTCAGTGGTTTTTTTCTTTACCCCTAAGCTGTGAGGAGTCTCATCCTACGGTTCTCAGTTGTGAGTTGTGAAATTCTCAGTTGTACGTTGTGGGTTCTCGGTGCTGCGGTTTTCTTTGAGTCATCATTCCGGGCTTGATCCGGAAATTCATCCTGCTGCTCATCTGTGCGTGTTCACTCGGATGAGATCCTGAGTCAGGCTCAGGATGACGGGGGAAGTGGTTTGGGTTGTCGGTTCTTCATTGTGAGTTGTCTGTTCTGCAATTTTTTTTGAATCGTCATTCCGGGCTTGACCCGGAATCTCATCTTGTTGCGCAGCTGTGCGTGCTCACTCAGATGGGATTTCTCACTTCGTTCGAAATGACAAATAAGGCAGGGTGTTCCTGTCATTCCGACGGAGCGAGGTAGGAGCGACGAGGAATCTCATCCTAGGGTCTGTTGTGAGTTCCTTATGTAATCTATTCCTAATTTCTTAAGTTTATTTAACCTGGGGCGGTAAACTTTGTCTCCCCTGGGCCAGGGAAACGGCCCGGACGGCCCGGACTTAGTTCGTTAATCAGGTTAATTATTTTCTTTGAAAGCTTAGTCGCTATTGGAATTGAAACTTTATCCTTTCAAAACTCTAATATCTTAGCAATCAAGAACTTATATTCCTGCACATTCTTATCAAAATCCTTTTTTAAGTGAAAGCCTAATAAAATTCCTATCGCTAATAAACTTCCTCCAAACAGGTACATATAGGAATTGCTACTGAGGTTTAGGAAAATCCCAACTAAAATACCCAGCCCCAGAATTATATGTCCATAAATTAATAATAGCGCTAATGGATGTTGCGCAAAGGAAACTTCAATATCAGTCTTATTCCCCGCAGCTGCTTTTACTATTTTTCCATTCACAATAAGATTGTTTTGGGTATTTATTTCAAATGGCAATAAAAAGCGTTTGCGGAGTTTAAATTGGACCGGATTATTTTCATGGGCATCCAATTTAAAAACAAATCTATCAGCGACTCCCAACGAGGATTCTAGTTTTTGGCTAATCTCCTGAGGGCTATTATTTACCTGAAAATTCCATGCTTTCATAAATCGTTTTGAAATGTTTACCAGGCCTTAGCCTTACCGCAAGTTGACGGAGTAGCACACACACTTGTGGGCTTAGATCTGGTTTGTTGGTGAAGTTAATTATTTCTTTCTAAGGATGCCATTTTTATAATAGAATTATCCCACCCTCATCCGGCGCTTTTGGAAATTCTCTTCCTAAGAATCTTTTTGTAGTTGGCTCACCTCTTAAGGGTGGTTATAAATCAGAGTGGTGTTTTCACTGAGTTCCTGCCCCCGGGCATTATACATTAACGCCAAAGATATATCCCACCAGGGCCGATAGTCCCATGGCAATTGTGCCCCAGATTGTAATTCGCAAGATAGCTTTTGTTACACTTGAACCCCCTGTTTTTGCCGAGGTTGCTCCTAAAATGATCAGAAAAATAGTTGTGAAACCATAAAGCAGGTATTCCATTCCTTTTATTGGGGAAAAAAGTACTACCAATAACGGTAGGACACCCCCGGCAATAAATGATGCCCCTGAAGCTACAGCTGCCTGAATTGGGTTGGCCTGACTAATCTCATTTATTCCTAATTCATCTCTAACATGGGTCCCCAAAGCATCATACTCGGTCATCTCTAGGGCTACTTGCTTTGCTGTTTCCTTTTTTAGTCCCCTATTCTCATAGATCTGGCTTAAAATTTTCAATTCTGTTTCGGGCATTTCTTCAAGCTCTTGTTTTTCTCTTTCGATATCCGCCTTTTCGGTGTCTGTTTGTGAACTCACAGAAACGTATTCTCCGGCAGCCATAGATAATGCACCGGCAACCAGTCCTGCTACTGTGGCTAAAACAATTGGTTCTCTTGTAGAACTTGCAGCTGCAACTCCAATGGCAAGACTTGAAATAGATATTATTCCATCGTTCGCCCCCAGAACAGCAGCTCTTAACCAATTGCTTCGGTGTATGTAATGGGGATCTAAGTAATTGTCTATGGTTACATTTTTCATTTCTTTTCAGTCTGTGGTTCTAAATACAATTTTAGGGGCCTTGCATCTTTATCTAAAATTAAGATTTCTTCCTCTAATTCACCGGGGAAAATCCAAAAATTAATCTGGCTCTATTAATAAATTATGTCAGGTTTACATAATCCCCCTTGAATGATCTTTGGGAAATGGTTTCTCAGCAGTCTTACAAGCCAGATTTTAAATAAAATACCATAAACAAAGTGAAGAAACGAGTCCCGTAATTGCAATTAAACCGGTCATGACAGTCCAGGACTTAAAGGTTTGCTTTTCAGTCAAACCCAGATACTGACCTACCAGCCAAAATCCGCTGTCATTTACATGAGAAAGTATAGTTGCGCCCGAAGCAATAGCGATTACCATAAGGGCAATTTGGGGTTGCGATAAACCTGCACCTACCAGAACCGGTGCGGTTATTCCGGCTGCAGTGATCATGGCTACCGTAGAAGACCCCTGGAGGATGCGAATTAATGCTGCGACAGTAAAGCCGAAAACCAGTGGATTAAAAAAGGAATTATTCAAAGCTTCAGCAATCATTTCTCCTGCCCCGGTATTAACCAGGATCTGTTTAAATGCACCTCCTGCTCCTGTAAGAAGAATTATAACTCCCGCCGCCTGAAAGGACCGGGTAGAGATCTTTAACAGATAATTCCTGGTCATCCCTCTTTTTATCCCCAGGAAATACCAGGCAATGAAGTTTGCAATAATTAAAGCTGAAAATGGATGCCCTATTAATTCGATAATATATACAATAAGACCCGGGAGGGTGGCTTCAGCAAAAAAAGGGCTGTTAACCAGGGTATTCAATACAATGAGAAAAATTGGAGTAACAATAATCCATAAGATCATTCCCGGGGAAGGGACATTGGAAATCTCTTCTTTCTTTTCCTCAAATACTTTTGCTTCAATATGAATTTTCTTAGAAATAAATTTTGCAAATAAAGGTCCGCTAACAATTGCTGTAGGAATCCCCGTGAGTACCCCAAAAACTATCACCCAACCCAGATCTACTCCCAGGATATCGGCCACAGCGATGGGTCCCGGGGTTGGCGGGATAAAAGCATGAGTTATTGCAAGTCCCGCGAGCAATGGCAAAGCATAAAGCAACAGGGATTTTCCCGTGCGCCTGCTAAGGGCGTAAGTTACCGGAACCAGGATTATAAATGCCACATCAAAGAACACGGGAATGGCGACTACAAATCCGGTTAGCATCATGGCCCAGGGAGATTTTTTGTCTCCGGTTTTATTAAGCATATAGGCCGCCAGAGACTGGGCCCCACCCGAATGTTCCAGAATGGCTCCAAATAATGCCCCTAAACCTACCACCGTTGCTACAAAGCCAAGGGTACCTCCCATTCCCTCCTGCATACTGCTTAAAATATCTGAGGCAGGCATCCCGGCGATAATTCCAACCGCTAAAGATACCAGCAGCAAGGCCAGAAAAGCCTGGATCTTTAATTTTAAAATTAAAAAAAGCAGGAGTGCAATGCCTATGAAAACAGCCAGTAGTAATTGTATATCCATCAATTAGGTTTTTACCATTTAGTGTGAAAAAATTCTCCTCTGGGTTTACCTACACGTTCATAGGTGTGAGCGCCAAAATAATCCCGCTGTGCCTGAATCATATTTGCTGAGGTTTGTGCGGCGGTGAAACTCAAAAGATAATTTAGCGCTGCCGACATACCCGGCATCGGGACTCCCGCCTGTAGCGCCTGGGTGATTACGAGAATCAGATCCTGACGGGCCTCTTTTATAAAATCAACAATCTCTTTATGCAACAGAAGGTTTTCGTCTTTATTTTCACGGAACAATTTTACCAGATCTTCCATTAAACCAGACCTGATGATACATCCATTGGTCCAGATGCGGGAGATTTCAGAAAGATTGAGATTCCAGCGGTATTCTTCTGAAGCCGATTTAAGCAGGTCAAATCCTATGGCATGATTAATTATTTGTTCAGCTTGAAAAGCCTGAAACAGACTTTTCTCAATCTTTTTAAATTCTTTTTTATGGGGCTTTGTGTTATAAATTTCTGCTGCCTTTACTCGTTGTTCTTTTTTCCCAGAGATAATCCTGGCCATCACTGCTGAGGTTATGGTATCTAAAGGCACGCCTAATTCCAGGGCTGCTTTGGTAGACCAACCTCCTGTTCCTTTTTGTTTTGCGGCATCCAGAATCTTATCCAGAATAAATTCGGCATTTTCCTTTTTCCTTAAAATCTCAATGGAGATCTCCAGCAGATAGGATCGCATTTCTTTATTCCATTTTTCAAAAAAACCGGCAACTCCTTCCTGGTCCAGACTAAGGGAAAACCGCATAAAATGATAAATTTCAGCAATAAACTGCATTTCGGCATATTCAATACCGTTATGCAGCATTTTTACAAAATGACCTGCACCCCCAGGGCCTATATAAGTACAACAGGCTTTGCCGTTTTTATCCTTTGCCGCAATCTTTTCCAGAATATCGCCAATACGATCATAAGCGGTAGGTTCCCCTCCGGGCATTATGGAAGGCCCTTTTAAGGCTCCTTCTTCTCCCCCCGAAATTCCAGTTCCCAAAAACAGAATGCCCTTCTTCTTTAAAAACTTTTCACGTCTCTCACTGTCTTTATAATGAGAATTCCCACCATCGATAATCAGGTCATCCTTTTCCAGGTGAGGCAGCAGATTTTCTATAACAACATCAACTGTTTTCCCGGCATTTACCATTAAGATAATATTTCGGGGGCGCGCCAGAGAAGCAACAAATTTTTCAGGCTCATCAAACCAGTTAAATTTGAAATCATTGCTATGGGAGGCGGCAAAATCTTTTGCAACATTTTCTTCCACAGCTTTAAGGTGCCTGTTAAAAACCGATACCTGCACCCCTTTTGAAGCCAGATTAAGAGCAAGGCTTTTTCCCATCACTCCCAGCCCATAAAGCCCGATCCGGGAGATTTTATTATTTAATTTTTGCATGATCTGTTGTATTATCTGCTCCGGGGAGTTATTGGCATCAATATGTATCCCGTAGCCTGGTGGTTCTAAGGTCTCGAATTGAGAGGTGAGTAATTCAGGTTTAAAAAAATGATCTTTCCGAAGCAGAAGTCGTTCTTTGATCAATTCAAAAGTAGAATGTAAATATATCCAGGTAAGCTGCTCCCGGGGAATAGACTGAAGTTGTTTCCTGTACTTTTCCTTCAGGGCTGAACAGGCCAGAACGGCACCGCCCTTTTGGTTCCATGTGCTTATTTTTCGGGCAAGAATATCCAACCAGCCTTTTCGGTCTTCGTCCTGCAATGGAATTCCCGCTTTCATTTTTTCCACATTTTCAGGGGGATGAAAATCATCGGCATCATAAAACAGAAGGTCCATCTGCAGGGCCAGTAATTTTCCAACTGTGGACTTTCCCACCCCCGAAACCCCCATTACGATGTATACTGCCATTCGTGAAAAACATTTAAGATTTGAAACTTACGAACTTCAGAGCCTAAATCCAATATTATTATTTGCATCAATTTCCCGGTTACAAGGCCGTAAAAAGAAGTTAGAAGAAGATTTTTATTCCTTTTAAGCTCCTGGACTACTATTGTTTGTTGTGGGTTCTCAGTTGTGAGTAGTGAAGTTGTCAGTTGCTCACTCAGATGAGACCCTGAATCAAGTTCAGGGTGACGGTTGTTTTTGTGTTGTCTCGTCATTTCGGGCTGGACCCGGAATCTCATCCTGCCGGTTCTCAGTTTTAAGTTGTGAGCTTGCCAGTTGCTCACTCAGATGAGACCCTGAATCAAGTTTAGGGTGACGGTTGTTTTTGTGTTGTCTCGTCATTCCGGGCGTGACCCGGAATCTCATCGCGCGGTTCTTCGTTCTCAGTTCTCAGTTATGAAGTTCTCAGTTGCTTACTAAGATGAGACCCTGAATCAAGTTCAGGGTGACGGTTTTTTGTGTTGTTTTGTCATTCCGGGCTGGACCCGGAATCTCATCCTGCCGGTTTTCAGTTGTGAGTTGTGAAGTTGTCAGTTGCTCACTCAGGTGAGACCCTGAATCGAGTTCAGGGTGACGGTTGTTTTGTGTTCACTCGTCATTCCGGGCGTGACCCGGAATCTCATCCTACCGGTTCTCAGTTGTGAGTAGTGAAGTTGTCAGTTGCTCACACAGGTGAGACCCTGAATCGAGTTCAGGGTGACGGTTGTTTTGTGTTCATTCGTTATTCCGGGCGTGACCCGGAATCTCCCAGGCGGTTCTCAGTTCTGAGTTCTGAAGTTCTCAGTTGCTCACTCAGATGGGATCCTGAATCGAGTTCAGGGTGACGGTTGTTTTGTGTTGTTTCGTCATTCCGGGCGTGACCCGGCATCTCATTCTGCCGGTTCTCCGTTTTAGGTTGTGAAGTTCTCGGTTGCTCACTCAGATGGGATCCTGAATCAAGTTCAGGGTGACGTTTGTTTTTGTGTTGTCTCGTCATTCCGGGCGTGACCCGGAATCTCATCGCGCGGTTCTTCGTTCTCAGTTCTCAGTTATGAAGTTCTCAGTTGCTTACTAAGATGAGACCCTGAATTGAGTTCAAAGTGACGGTCTGAAATTTCCTGCCTAACTATTTCAACCAGTCTTTAAAACCTCTTACCCGTTCGCGGCTAACGATGATCTTTTCACCCTTGAAGTTTTTTAACTTAACCAGGAAGCGTTGGTTGGAGTGGGTGATGATATCTTCAATGCCTTTGAGATTGATGATGAATTTACGGTTAAGCCTGTAGAAATCTTTCGGGTTGAGTAGGGGGTCCAGTTTCTCCAGGCTATGGTCTATCAGGTAAAACCTGTTTTCGCTTGTGTGGAGGTAAGTAGCTTTGTTTTCGGAATAAAAACAAACTATGTCTTCGGTGTCTATGATCTTCAGGTGCTGGCCTACACTAATGGTAAAACGTTTTTTATAAGGATCAGTTCCGCTGAGCAGGGCTTTGATCTCTTCCAGCTTTACCTGATCGGCCCCCGAATGATTGTTCCTGAATTTTGCCAGAGCTGTCTCCAGCTCTTCCTCGTCAATGGGTTTAAGTAGATAATCTACACTATTCAATTTAAAAGCCTTCAAGGCATATTCATCATAAGCGGTTGTGAAAATAATAGGAGAGTTTATTTCAACCTTCTCAAAGATCTCAAAGGAGAGTCCGTCGCTTAACTGGATGTCCAGCAGGATAAGATCGGGCTGGGGGTTTTGCCGGAACCATTGGATGCCTTCTTCCACAGAAGTTAAGGTGGCTGTCACAAAGATCCCTGCCTTTTCCAATAAGCGCTCGAGCCTTCTTGCGGCGGGTTTTTCATCTTCAACTATTAGTACTTTCATAATTTCCAGTTACTCCCAGGTTTTCTTCTTTTCCTTATCCATCAATTCCTTGATCTTGCGGTCTTCCCAATCTTTTCCGAGCAGCACATTCGGGCCGAAAACACTTGCCCAATGCGCAAACAAACCAATCCCCCAAAAGAATGCGGTGTTGTAATTCCAGATATTAGCCAGGCCGTTTATGAAGCCCTCATCCCTGGTGCTAACAATAAATATAACGATATTGATAAACAGATATACCAATAGATGCACATAAAAGCCCTTGATGTCTTTCACCTTTTTTTGGGCATTCCTGTACTGCAGGCTGTTCTTATTGATTTCCATTAGTTCCAGGTTTTATTTTGTGATTCTTTTTCCATTATCTCCCTGATCTTTCGTTCCTGCCAGGCAGCTCCATAGCCGAATACGGAAAACCCGTGGATAGTAAGTCCCAGACCCCAGCCGAAAAGCGGGAACCAAAACCATTTAAATTCCCAGTAGGTATAATAATTAATAAAGATAAGAAATGGAATTACAACCATATAGGATATTAGGTTGGAGTAGAATTCCTTAATCTCTTTTACCCTTTCTTTTGCTTTAAAATAAGCGTTCTCATGTTGCATTTGATCGGTTTCCATAATTGACAATTGTTTAGTTAATATTGGTAATTTTACCGTAAAAGTGTCCCGGTCTTTTTCGATAAATATTTTTCTTTTCGTCACCAGCCCGTAGCGATTGATGATGTTCTCAAGACCCACCCCTTCGCGTTGATGCAGGGTTTCTTTTATTTGCAGATTGTTCTTTACGATCAGGTGTCCCTGCTCCTCGTAGATCTTTATAATAAGAGGCCGACTCTCACTGGCGATATTATGCTTTACCGCATTCTCCAATAAAAGTTGAAGGGAGAGGGGAACGATCTTTGCCTCTTCGGAAGTAAAATTTTCGTCGATTTCAAAGTGAATGCTGTTTTCAAAGCGCATATGTAAAAGCTTCATGTACACCCTTGAAAATTCCAGTTCCTCCTTCAGACTCACCAGTTCTTTATCTTTCTGTTCCAGTACATACCGATATACCTTGGAAAGAGAGCCGGTAAACTTCTGGGCCTTTTCCGGGTTCTCTTCGATGAGGGAACTAAGTACATTTAAACTGTTAAACAAAAAATGCGGATCCAGTTGGTTTTTCAGACTTTCAAATTTAGCTGAAGCACTCCCGGCAATTATCTTCTGTTCGGTTATTTTCTCTTCCTGTAATGCTTTATAAAAATAAACCACGTGAAAGAACAGGGAGATAATCGTGGTAAAAAGCAATGGCAACAAATAAAAGCGCAGACGTTCATTGGCAAGGAATTCGGTGAATTCCACCGAACGAAAAACGGTAAAGTCTACCATCCGGCAAAAAAAGAATCCGATTAAGGTGAGGATGATGGAACCTGCCGAAGCGAAAAGCACTCGTTTTACACCTGCATTTTTCCAACCTATTTTTGCATTGAAAAAAGAAAAATAAGCTGCGTTAATAGCCGTAAGTACAAGGCTGTAGAAAAAATATATCCCCCAGGTTCTATAATTTATAAGCTTATCAAAATCCTGATTGCTGAAGATAAGCTCTAAGATTATAACCAACACACAAATGGCGAGACTTACTTTTAATATTTTCTGAAGAAGTTTCATGATTAGGTGTTTGAATTGATTTTCATACCAGATGGTTTCACAAAATTAACACAAGCAGAAGTCACTTTTGTAGGCATGATAATATTTTCTCTGGTAGCGGGGGGAGTTTCGGGCTGTATGTCAAGAGGTAAACCCATTGCTTCCACGAGCTTCATCAGGATAATTATCAATGCTGTTGCCATTTTTTTTCGTTTTATAAGGTAAAGATGATTACAGAAAGCCCGGAAACAAAAATAAAATGACTGAAGTGTAGCAATTGAAGGATGAATTGTTGTGAACCTGTTTAGGGTTTATCGTTTTTTCTCACTGAGATGGGATCCTGAATCGAGTTCAGGGTGACGGTTGTTTTGTGTTGACTCGTCATTCCGGGCTGGACCCGGAATCTCATCCTGCCGGTTCTCCGTTTTGGGTTGTGAAGTTGTCGGTTGCTGACTCAGATGGGACCCTGAATCGAGTTCAGGGTGACGGTTGTTTTGTGTTGACTCGTCATTCCGGGCTGGACCCGGAATCTCATCCTGCCGGTTCTCCGTTTTGGGTTGTGAGGTTGTCAGTTACTCACTCAGATGGGACCTTGAATCAAGTTTAGGGTGACGGTTGTTTTTGTGTTGTCTCGTCATTCCGGGCGTGACCCGGAATCTCATCCTGCTGGTTCTCCGTTGTGAGTTGTGAAGTTGTCGGTTGCTGACTCAGATGAGACCCTGAATCGA
>NZ_MSJR01000015.1 GCF_002078605.1 Salegentibacter sediminis
TTACACACAACGGTTACGGTTATCGCAAGTTGCGGGAGTAGGGATGCGGACTTGTCGGCTTAACCATTTTTTTTCCTGGTTTCTAAAATTAAACTTTTTTTGATTGAACCCGTTATTTGCGATGAACCGATGTTGTGCATAGTGCTTTAGGGTTTCTATTATTCATTTTGAATTTTATTTGAGGCTTTATTATCGACAGATTTTAAAATGATAATTATGTATAAAATTATAAATATCAGTAAAGGAATTTGAAAAGATAAGTAGTTGAATTTTTCAATAGGAATTTTTACTAACCGGCTCAGAATCGGAATTATCATTAGACAAAAACTAATAATCTTGACAAATTTTATTTTAATGTGTTTCGTGAAATTTAGAGTGAGCCCAATTATTCCTAAAACTGCATAAATTTGTTCAGGACTACCTAAGTCAAAGCTTTTGAAAACTAACCAAAATAATAATGGTATTCCAATAATTTCTCCCATTAGGATTATAAGGGAGTAAGATATTAAGGAAAGGATTTGAAGCTTTAAAATCATCTATTAACCTTGTCTTAAATTGTAAATATGAAAAAATATGATAATCGCCATTAAAATTACTAAGATGTAAAAAATATATGTTAGCAGATTAAGCTTCTTTTTATAATTAATCATTATTTCTTTTTTTCCATCATAACTATATGGAAACCATATATGGAAAGTTGAAAATGCTAAAATTATAAACCAGGAAATAATGTTCTTAGGTCCTTTATTTTTTAGGTTTAAAAATTTAACTCCTAGAAAAACTTTCGTCAGAAATATTATTGCTGTTAAAATCGATAATGATATTATTAATATTGGATACAATTCTATTCAGTTTAAATTATTTTTTTCCAGGATTTATCTTGAGCATTATGCACAACGGTCCCGGCTATCGCAAGTTGCGGGAGTAAGGACGCGGATTTGTCGGATTAGTTCTTTTAATAATTGGTCTCTAAAATAACCATTTTCAATCAACTACCCGTTATTTGCGATGAGCCGTTGTTGTGCGCTGGCTTTTTACTAGATCTAATAATACTCAATTTCTCTTGTAGTAATACTTGTTGGTTGATTTTGAATATAATTTCCACTTGTCATATAAGCAGTTCTTTTTATCCAATTATCGTTCTGGTCATATTCATATTTATAATCATTTTCAAATGATATTGTTTCATCTGATTTATAGGATATTTCCTTAATTAGATCCTCATTTTCATTTAAAGAATATTTAAACCACAAACCATCTTCATTATAGCTTTTTATCTCTTTTAATTTTCCTTTTACGTAATGATGTGTAGTTCGTCCATCTTTAGTTCCATCTGGTGAAAAAGAATTTTTCTCGATCAGTTGGTTGTCATCATTGTATTTAAACGTGTAATAAGGACCTTTTTTAGTCAAATTGGTATGGAAAGTTTTTTCTTCGATGATATTCCCATTTTCATCATACTTGTAAACTGTTTTTCTCTCTTTTGTTCCATCATTTAAAAGTTTTAATTCTTCGACTAATTGATCCTCAGAATTGTATTTGAGAACCCATTTATACTTGAATCTATCTTCTTTCCCATCATTTTCTCTTTCTACTAGGTTGCCACTCTTATCGTAGATATAATTCTCTTTCCTAATTAATTCGTTTGTTTCTGAATCAAAATATTTCAATTCTATGATATTACCATTTTCATTGAATGAAATCCAATCTGGTCCCATATTAACATCTGGTTTACCTGGAACAACTTCTCCAAATTTCTCTTCGGCCTCATATGCTTTTTGAGTTACGGTTTTAACTTTACCGTTGAATGGATTATCCGATGATTTGTCACTTGAATTTTCATTTTTGCAACTTGATAATGTTATCAATATGAAGACATTGAATAAAACAGCTATTATTTTTTTCATAATATAAATGGATTTTGTTCAAGCTTGCGCACAACGGTCACGGTTATTGACAAGTTGCGGAGTAGGGAGTGCGTATTTGTCAGCGTAACCAGGTTTTGTTGGTAACCAAAATAATCAATTTCAGTTAATCTGCCCGCAATTTGCTATAACCGATGTTGTACACAGTGCGTTAGTAATACTTAAACTCGTATTTATAATTAGTTGTGTCTTTAAATTCAAAATCAATTTCTTTTTTCTGACTCATTTTATCAAATTCTGAATAATTATAAAATCTAGTGGTATCCATTCTTGTCCCAGATATTTCTTTTGTATAACCATTATTAGAATATTTATATTTTTCTATCCAAGGTTTATTAAAATCTTCATTATAATGCAACCTTTTTATTTCTCTTCCTTTTGAATCGTAAAAAACAGAATCTGTAAGTTTCATAGCTTTTTCCGGATCTGGATCTTTTGTTGGAAACATTTCCCAAGTGCTGGTTTTTATTACTTCTAAGTTGCCTTTTTTATGAAATTTTCTAATAAATCTAACAGTCGAATCAGCTTCATACATTGTTTGAATTTTTAAATTTTCTTTTGGTTTATATTCATAAACTGAAAATTGTCTAATTACACACGTATCTTGCTTTTGAAAATAATCACAGTTAGTTTCTTCAATTTTTTTACCGTTCTTATATTCTATTCTCACAATTCTATTGCTTCTTTGATTTCCGAAATTTCTTTCTAAAAATTTATTGCCATTTTTATCAAATTCCGCAATTCTATTTTTTGAAAGTTTATTTTCATTTTTCTTGTATTCAGTTATCGATTTAATTTTTGGAGAACATCCAATTATAATTATCAGAATTAATATTTGAAGTGAAATTTTTCTCATAGCATTGTGTACAACGTGTTATATCCTCAGCAATATACGCTTTTAATCCAAATTATTTCGGGATAAACGCAGGTTTGCTTCTTTTTTATCCGAATTCGATAAGGATTTTAGAGTCTCGTCTAAAGGACTTCTAATCTGCATGAGATCCTTCTGCGTTACATGGGTGTAGATCATCGTGGTCTCTGGCCGTGAATGCCCTAGCAAACTCTGAATATACCTGATGTCTATCCCATTCTCCAACATATGCGTAGCATAAGAATGTCGTAAACTATGCGGGGTAACCCGCTTTTTTATGCCCGCCTGCCGGCACGCCTGCTTTAATGCCGCCCTAACGCTGGACCCCGAATATTGACCGCCCTTGTACCCCTCCACAAAATAAAACCTGGGCCGGTAAGTGTCCAGGTAGTTTAGCAATAAGGGAATAAAACTTTCTGCCATCGTCACAAAACGATCTTTCCGGCCCTTGGCACTCCTTATTATTATTTGCCGACGATCAATATCTATAGCATTTAACTTTAGGTTTAAAGCCTCCCCAACACGTAAACCAGATGCATATAACAAGGCAAACAAAGCCCGGTGTTTGAGGTTGCGCGTTGCCCGCAACAAGTCTATAACTTCTTCCTTAGATAAAACTGTGGGTAAAATTTTATCTTTCCTCGGGCTGTTTATCGCTTCGGGTTCCAGCTCTGGGAATTGCTGTAGGCTGGCAAAATGCTTCAGGGCACTCACACACTGCCGGTGGGTGCTTATCGCATAACTCCTCCCCGCGATCTCCCGCTCAAAAAATATTTCTAAATCCCGGTTAGTGAGTTCCTCCGGGGCTTTGTCTATGCTCAATAGAAATTTCTCTATAAAACTGCGATAGGTTTTAAGGGTGCTTTGGCTATAGCGTTTGCCTCTTAAATAAGATAGATAGGTGTCCAGTAATTGCTGCTTGGGCTTATCTAAAGGTATCGGTTTCCGGGCGGGCTCCGGCTGTACCCCGGTTAATGCCGAATAATCGATATACCTGCCTTTAGATTTTAGCAACTCAAAAAGTTTGCTCTTGTTCTGCTGCGAAAAAGGTAAATAATAACAGCGATTAGTCCGGCTCCAGCGTATTCCGGCTATCTTTCCCACCTCCTGATTAAGCTCCATATTAAAAGGAAAAGATATCCCAATATTTAAGGCTCCGCGATGCTTTAAAGGGTATAGTTTGATCTCTAACATTAGAAAATTTTATATCCCTCAACATAAACAATCCTGCCCCTTTTTTTACTGCGGAAAATCCCTGCTTTTTAGTGCTGAATATTTTGGGCTGAATTTGCCTGATTCTTTTTTCTACGGAAATTTTTTGCTGAAGGAAATTGAAGCCACATTTTGAATGATGAACTTGGGTTTTATGGTTGAAAATTCCTTTCTGGGAAAATTTATCACAAAAATGAAAAATCCGTACCTTTGATAAAAAGCTGATTAAAATGGATTTACAAACTAGAAAGCTTAAACTTATTCAGGAATTTTTAAAAGTTCAGAGTGAGGATGTTATCCAGGAACTGGAAAAAATTTTGAAGAAAGAGAATAAAAAAGGCAAACAGAAGGATTTAAAACCATTCACTTTAGACGAGCTTAATTCCCGAATCGATCAATCTATGGATGATTCCAAAAATGACCGATTAATAGAAGCAAACGAATTAAAAGCTAAAATTAATAATTGGAAGTGAAATTATATTGGACTGATTTTGCTCACAGAGAACTCAGAATAATTTATGAATATTACCGGGAAAAAGCAGGTATTCAGATAGCGAAAAAACTCGTTGAAGGAATTTATAACACGACACTTAAACTAAAAACGCAACCGAAAATTGGTCAAACTGAAGATTTATTAAAGAGCCGAAAAGAAGAATTCAGATACCTGGTATATAAGAGTTATAAGATCATTTATTGGATAAATAATAAGGAAAACCGAATTGAAATAAATGATGTTTTTGATACCCGGCAAAATCCTATAAAAATAAACCGAACAATATAGTGCCTCGTACCAATCTGGCTTAACCCCTTGCCATCCTCAAAACACCCAAAACCAGCTACGCGCTAAGAAAATCGCGATATTCTTTAAAAAACGCTTCCAGCTGAAGCATGTGCTCGTTTAAAAACTTCATTACTTCAGGCCACTGCTGCCGCTTGTGAATATTCACCCCGTCCAGCTGCACATAAAGCCTTGAGATCACTTTTCCCTCCGGCAATTCATAATGCTCCTCGAAAACCGCATCGGGCAAATATTCGTTGGTAATAATCCTTTTTAAACTCAATAGCTTTTCAAAATAGTAGGCCCGAACCAGGGCGTCGGGATCGGTAATGTCCAGGGATACCTGTGCAAATTTTCGGGTGAAACTAAATTTAAGCTGAATCTCCTTTTGTTTGGTATCATAAAGAATCCACTTGGTCCTGTAAACTATCCCAAAACTGGTCCAGAACTGTTGCCGCAATTTTTTGCTCTCTTCTTTGCTGAACATACTTAAATAAAATAGGCCAGTAAGATTCCGGTGATAATCACCAGTAATTTCGAGGCGTTAAACTTATGATTCCGCGAAGCTTCAAAAAGGATCGTAGTCGAAACGTGAAGAAAGATCCCTATCACTATCGCATTAAGATAGATAGCACTTTGCTCAATAAGCGGAACATTCATCTTTAAAAAGCTGCCTAAGGGCGTCATAAGCCCAAAAATTCCCAAAAACAGAAAAACTTTCCATTTGGCAAGCTTCGAGTGTATTAGAAATACCGATAAAATTGCAGCTACCGGGATCTTGTGTATCACCACCCCGTGCAATAAATGCCCCTTTTCATCAAGCGGCACCCCTTCCAGTAAAGCATGAATACTAAGACTTACCAGTAACATTAAGGGAAACTTTGTACTTTTATCTGTAGTGTGTAAATGCCCGTGTTCCACCCCTTTGGAAATAAATTCCAGTAAAATCTGCAATAAGAGCCCCAGCATAATAAAAATGCCAATCCCGTCAATAGCTTCGGCATAAACCTCAGGGAGTAATTCAAAAACCGTAACCGATAGCAGGTAAGCCCCACTAAAACTCAGCAGTAATTTAAAGCCGGTAGAGGTCCCCGGATTCAGAAACCGCGAAATAACATAACCAATAAGAACCGAGATTAAAGGTAAAAAGTAAATCATTAATTGCTGAATATGAAAGAGGTTTGTCGGTTTAGTTCCTGAAAATTACGCGGCACCGACTCCATTTTTTTCTCTTAACCTGGTTCTTAAATGTAAAAGGCGCAGCCCTTTCATTCCTTTCCCGTTCTTCGGTACATCCGCCAAAATTAATGTATTTTTGCCATCTCTAAAAAAGCGATATGGATAATTTTAAAATGATAGCCAAGACCATGTATGGTTTCGAGCCAATTCTGGCTAAAGAATTACTGAGTCTCGGTGCGATGGATATTAAAGAAGGTACCCGAAACGTAAGTTTTTACGGCGACCTGGGCTTTATGTATAAAGCAAACCTCTGCCTACGTACCGCCATTAAGATCCTGAAACCTTATCGCAGCTTCAGAATTAATTCTGAAGAAGAACTCTATAAAAATATCTATGCGCTGCCCTGGGAAGAGTTTATGGGCGTAGACGATAGCCTGGCTATCGATGCTACCGTTCACTCTGAAACTTTTACGCATTCTAAATATATCTCGCTTAAAACCAAAGATGCCATCGTAGACCGCTTTCGGGATAAATTCGGGAAACGTCCCGATGTAGACCTCGATTTCCCTACGCTGCGCCTCAATGTGCATATCGAAAAGAACTTTTGTAATGTGTCTTTCGATAGTTCCGGGCAATCCCTGCATAAACGTGGCTACAAGACAGCCACCAATATCGCCCCTATCAACGAAGTGCTTGCCGCCGGCCTGTTGCTGCATTCAGGTTGGGATGGACAAAGTGATTTCCTGGATCCCATGTGCGGAAGCGGAACCATTCTCATCGAGGCAGCGATGATCGCCTGTAATATCCCGCCTAACCTTAACCGAAAAGAATTCGCCTTCGAAAAATGGAAAGACTGGGATGAGGCTCTTTTTGAAAAAATAGAGGAATCAGTATTAAAAAAGGTGCGGGAATTTCATTTCAGCATTAAAGGTTATGATAAAGCACCTTCGGCCGTGCATAAGGCTATAGATAATATTGAAAACGCCAATCTTTCAGAGTTTATAAAAGTGGAAAGACAGGATTTCTTCGAGTCTCAAAAGGAAGGGGAGCGGCATTTGCATATGTTGTTTAATCCGCCTTACGGTGAAAGGCTGGACATAGATATGCCTGTTTTCTACAAGTCAATAGGTGACACGCTGAAACAAGGCTATCCCGACACCGATGCCTGGTTTATCACTTCCAATCTGGAAGCTATAAAACACGTAGGCCTGCGGCCTTCAAGAAAAATAAAACTCTACAACGGCGCCCTGGAATCTAAGCTACTTAAATACCAGATCTATTCGGGAACCAAAAAACGGAAGCGGATGGAGTAGACTTTCTTTGTAGTATCGTCATTCCGGGCCTGACCCGGAATCTCATCCTGGTTGGGTATTAGCTGTTAAGAGATTATGTAGAGTGAAAAGAGGGAATTAGAAGGGGAGTAGACTTCGACAGCTGCCTGTTTAATCTGATCGTTCTATTTTTGATGGATTTTGTCTTGTATCGAATACATCAGCAATTTTAATAAACCTCTTCTTTGGGTCTATAGAGTAAATAATTTTGTAATTTTTGAAAATTAGATATCTGTAGGTTGTTTTTCTTTCTTTTAGAAGTATCTCAATTTGTCCCATAGTTGGGTTATTGATCAATCTATTTGGTTCTGCTAATAAATTTTCAAGTAATTCCTTTGCAACTTTAGGGCTGGCGTTTTCAAAATAATATTCAAATATTTCGTCAAGTTGCTTTTCAGCAAATTTTGACCAAATTATTTCTAACTTCATTATTTATATTTAGATAATAAGTCAGAAGTTTTTTTGAAACGATTATTTTTAAAATCTTCTTCTGATTGGTCAATTCTTTGGTCAAGTTCTTTTTGTGTCATTGGATTGAAGTCTTTCTCAATGACATTTTTTTTCTCTTTCTTTAGAACCTTTTCTAGTCGGGAAATGGCCTCCTCACTCTGAAGTTGTAGAAAGTCTTTTATAAATTCTATTTTTCTAGCTTCTAAATCCATAGCAATCAGCTTTTCATCAAAAATACGAATTCTAACTCAATACTGTTTAATTCAAAAAAAAACATATTAATAGACTTGTTGTGAAAATCTAATAAAATAATTTTTAAAGCTTAGCCTTTGCTCTTGGCATTCCGGTTCCCGATAGCTATCAGGACCTGACCCGGGATCTTGTTCGGGTATGAGTTGTTAAGGGATTATGTAGAGCGATAAAAGGAATTTGAATAGAGGAAGAGAGAACAGACCACCACCCAAAACTCAACACAAACAACAATGAGCCCACAACCGAGACGAGAACAGACAATCGACTACCGATCCCATAGCAATTGAGCCAAACATTAATTTGCTCGTCATCCCGGACCTGATCCGGGATCCCATCCTGTTCGGGTATGAGTTGGTAAGGGATTATGTAGAGCGATAAAAGGAATTTGAATAGAGGAAGAGAGAACAGACCACAAAACTCACACCAAACACCAAACCACAAACAAGAGATAACCGACAACTCACAACCGACCACCCACAACCGATAACCGAGAACTCACAACTCAAAACCGAGAACTGCGAACCGTCACTTCTTATAAAACGGTATCAGGTAGGATATCCCATAGCTGTAGCCAACACCAAAATTGCTGTCGTCGTAGGTACGGTTAAATCCGGGAATGGTGAGGTTGTCGAAGTTATTCGGCGTTTTTTGAAAAAGCCTGCGTTTTATCTGAACATTGGCCGAGAGATAAAGATTATTGAGGAGCTCTACCTTCAAGCCTCCAATCAATTCTATCCAACTGGCATTAAGTCCGCTGTTTTCTATATCGACATCCCGCACATCGGGTCCGAAGAACTGCGAGGTGTTGTAAATGGTGTATTCGTGAAGCTCCTGAGTGAAGGTGGAGAATCCGTACCGCAAACCGGCAAAGATCATATTCTCCATCCCGGTCCAGTTTTCATAGGCATTGTAATCTACCCCAATTTTGGCATATTGTCCCGTAGAAACCACGCTGATATTATCTTCTGAAAAAGGAAGGCTTTCAGATCCAATTTCGGCCGCAGCATAGAAATTATCATACACCCGGTAATCGCCCATGATCTCAAAACCTTCATAGTCATCCTGGAAAAAACTACGCGCCAGTTTGCTCAGGTCGGTTCCTACCCGTATGCCGTATTTCTCCCGTTGGTCTATAGAATCCAGCGCTGTAGATTCCTGAGCGAACAAAAATCCTGTGGACAGCAAAAAGATCAGGCTAGTAGAAAATAGAGATATGGCGGTTTGTTTCATCTTCAACTTCAGTTTGTTCTATAGTATAGGTTTGAATCCAGGCTTCATCGTCTCCTGAATCTATGTTGAGCCTTAGATCAGCATAAATCACTTTATAGGCGCAGGCGCGGTTCACATAAACCTGCTCCCGGCCATAGGTGAATCTTAAAATATCGGTGTTTGGGATAAGGATATTTGGATCATCCCCGTCCTCATCCTCATCTTCATCGATTTCCCGGGCATTTATGGTAAATGCATATTCGGTGTTATCTTCAAAGGTTTTCAGCGGAATTGCGATACTATCTACATTTACCCTGTCCAGGAGGATAGTATCCCTCTCCCGGTCCCAAACCCGTAAATTAGTGGGAGACCTTGTCTCCTCTGGTTCTTCAATATCAAAGAATTTAATAATGAGCAGGGGAGTGGTATCGGTAGAGGCGGGACATAGATCATCACGCTGGCACCCGGAAACAAGGAATATTCCAAAACTAACTAGAATGATTTTTAAAAAGATCTTATTCATCTATTTATATGTTAACCCGAACCCGGGAATTTGACACAGGCTCTTAAATTTTAGCCTAAACCTTCCTCATTTTTGCTTCCGGGAGCTTGCCGGCTTTCTAAACACACCACATTTTCTACGTGGTGGGTTTGTGGGAACATATCTACAGGTTGAACTTTCGTTACCTTGTAATGCTCGTCCAGCAGTGCCAGATCCCTCGCCTGGGTAGCCGAATTACAACTCACATATACAATTCGCTTTGGCAAGATACCAATTATTTGGGCTACCACATCTTTATGCATTCCGTCCCTCGGCGGATCGGTAATAATAACGTCCGGATGGCCGTGTTTATTGATGAAGTTTTCGGTAAAGACCTTCTTCATATCCCCAACATAAAACTCGGTGTTCATAATTCCGTTGCGCTCGGCATTTTCCTTAGCATCCTCAATGGCTTCCGGTACTGCTTCAACCCCGATTACCTTTTTTGCATTTTTAGCCACAAATTGGGCGATGGTTCCTGTTCCGGTATATAAATCGTAAACCAATTCTTCCCCGCTTAGATCGGCGAAATTGCGGGCTACCTTGTAAAGTTCGTAGGCCTGTGTCGAGTTGGTTTGGTAAAAGGATTTTGCGTTGATTTTGAACTTAAGGCCTTCCATCTCTTCAAAGATATGGTCGCGACCTTTATAACAAATCACCTTCTGGTCATAAATGGTGTCGTTGCCTTTTCCGTTTATCACATACTGCAACGAAGTAATCTCCGGAAATTTTTCTGCAAGGGCATCCAAAAGCAATTGGCGCTTTACCTTATCTTCTTTGAAAAACTGTATCAGGACCATAAGTTCACCCGTGGAACCGGTGCGTATCATTAGGGTACGCAACAGGCCTTTTTGTTCTCTGGTGTTGAAGAATTGAAGCCCGTGCTCTGTAGCGAATTCCTTTACGAAATTCCTTATGGCATTGCTGGGGTCTTCCTGTAAATGACATTTTTCAATATCCAGGATCTTGTCCCACATCCCGGGAATATGAAAACCTAAGGCATTTTTATCCCTGATGTCCTCCCCGCTTTGGATCTCTTCTATAGTGAGCCATCTACTGTCACTAAAAGAAAATTCCATTTTATTCCGGTAGAAATAGATATCCTTGCTTCCCAGGATAGGAGTCACTTCTGGTAATTCGATCTTTCCTAACCGCTGCAGGTTGTTTACTACCTCATTCTCCTTGTACTCCAGCTGGTATTTATATTCCATATTCTGCCACTTGCAGCCTCCACAAACGCCAAAATGCCGGCACTCCGGCTCGGTGCGTTTATTAGATAAACTATGGAAATTAACCGCGGTGCCCTGGTAGAAAGCACGTCGTTTTTTGGTGGTCTGCACATCGGCGACATCGCCGGGAACCGCATTGTCTATAAAAATTACTTTTCCGTCCGGGGCCTTGGCGATACTCTTGCCTTTAGCTCCGGCGTCTATAACTTCAACAGCTTCAAAGAGCTTGTTTTTATTCCTTCTTGCCATAGCGCAAAAATAGGATAAATGCTAAGATTTATTAGCCCGGCTTTTGAAAATTTCAGGAAACATTTAGTAATTTGCAGGAATTCAAATTTTGGATGATTTCTCTCCAAATCTGAAGTCGTTCAGCTTAAAGAAGGAATTGCGAAAAAAGTAATATAAAATTATTGAAAATGCCATTAACCAAAATTTCATCTTCAGAAGAAGCTATTAAACTGGAAGACAAGTACGGAGCACACAACTATCACCCCTTACCGGTGGTGTTGAGCCGTGGCGAAGGTGTCCATGTGTGGGATGTTGAAGGAAAGAAATATTACGATTTTCTCTCGGCCTACTCTGCGGTAAACCAGGGGCATTGCCACCCAAAAATTGTAGAGGCGCTTTCTACCCAGGCGGCGAAGCTTACCCTTACTTCCCGCGCTTTCCATAACGATGTCTTGGGGCCTTATGAGAAATTTGCTTCAGAATATTTTAATTTTGATAAGCTTCTGCCTATGAATACTGGAGCAGAAGCGGTCGAAACCGCTATCAAGATCGCCAGAAAATGGGCCTACGAGAAGAAAGGAGTAGCAGAAACCGAAGCCCAGATCGTTGTTTGTGAAAATAATTTCCACGGAAGAACCACGACCATTATCTCTTTCTCCAACGATGAAGGAGCGAGAAAGAATTTTGGACCATACACTCCCGGATTCCTGAAGATCCCTTACGACAACCTGGAAGCCCTGGAAGAAACCCTTAAAAACAACGATAATATCGCCGGATTCCTGGTAGAACCTATTCAGGGAGAGGCCGGAGTTTATGTGCCTTCTGAAGGTTACCTGAAACGCGCAAAGGAGATCTGCGAAAAATATAATGTACTTTTCATCGCCGATGAGGTACAAACAGGGATCGCCCGTACCGGGAGATTGCTGGCCGTAGATCACGAAGAAGTAAAACCCGATATCCTTATCCTCGGAAAAGCTATTTCGGGAGGAGTATATCCCGTTTCTGCAGTATTGGCCAACGATACGGTGATGGAAGTAATCAAACCCGGACAACACGGCTCTACCTTTGGCGGAAATCCCCTGGCCGGTGCCGTAGCTACTGCAGCCCTGGAAGTGATAAAAGACGAAAAGCTGGAAGAAAATGCCGAGAAACTGGGCGGACTCTTCCGAAGATTGCTTAACGATTACATCCGGGAGTCAAATATTGTTGAACTGGTACGCGGGAAAGGCCTGCTTAATGCTATCGTTATCAACGATTCCCCTGAGGGAGATACCGCCTGGAATATCTGTATGGCCCTTAAGGAAAACGGCCTGCTGGCGAAACCAACTCATGGTAATATCATCCGTTTTGCGCCACCATTGGTGATGAACGAGGAACAACTAAGGGATTGTGTAGATATTATTACCACCACTCTTAAAGAGTTTGAGAAGTAAAATTTGAAATAAGATTTTCTTATAAAAAGATAAAGCCCGTTATAATTGACGGGCTTTATTTTTTTTAATCCCCCGACACCTTTTTTTACTGGTTATCGATTTTAAAAACCCAGCGTCACCCTGAACCTGATTCAGGGTCTCATGGGAGTGAGATGATGAAAGAAATTCCCTATATGATGAGATACCGGATCAAGTCCGGTATGACGGTTTTTAGGAGCATCATCTGATGTTGATTCAGAATTT
>NZ_MSJR01000016.1 GCF_002078605.1 Salegentibacter sediminis
ACACCAGTGCAATGATTTCCTTTTTGACTGATAATACAAAATCTTACATTCTTGTCGGAATTACTTCTCCATATAACGAAAAACTTGATTACGCGAGGAATAATGATTTACTACCGGTGTTAGAAACTAAAAACTCAAAGGATAGATATGGAAAGTATTCTGGAAATGCCGACAATTTTTTTGCTTTTGTAAGTACCGAAATAATACCTTTTATAGATTCAAATTACAGAACTTTAAATAACAAAATCGCAGTTGGGCATTCCTTAAGTGCATCATTTATATTAGATTCATTTCTTAAAAACCCTAATTTGTTTAATGCTTATTTAGCTATTTCACCAAATCTTGCCTATGATAACGGGAAATTGGCAAACAAGCTTGTCGATTATGAATATTCCAAAATTGAAAAACCGACCTATTTATATTTAAGTAATGCTAATGAAGGTATAGACTATTGGAAAGCATGGAAACCTGCGAGAGAAAAAGTATATTCTTTTTATAACAAAACACTAAAGACCAATACTCTCAAAGTTCAAATCAATGAATTTCCCGAATACAATCATTGGAGTACATTTCCACCAAGTTTAAAGAAAGGACTTGATTTTTATTTTAAAGAAATACTTAGTTTACAAGGAAAAGAATTAAGTAAAGAAGAGTATAAATCAACAATAAAAGTAAAAGTTCTAAATAAAGAAGATACAATATATATTACCGGCAATCAGGATAATTTAGGAAATTGGAATCCTGATAAAATCAAAATGGATAAAATTTCTGATTTTGAAAGAACAATAACTCTTAAACTAAAAAGTCCAGCTCAGTTTAAATTTACAAGAGGAAATTGGGATTCGGAAGCAGAAGTAAAAGGAACTTATGGAAATATCACTATAAGACCTGAAAAACAAACTGATTTTAAGTTTAAGATTGAAAATTATTTTGACAGTGAATAAGGATCCACGATAATATTAACAGTGGCTAACAGCGATTAACGGGGCCAATATGCGGTATTCCAGGAAAAAGAATAACTTAGAACTCCAAACAAGAAAACAACAAGCCGACATCCCGATAGCTACCGGGAGCATCCCTACTTCTACAACTGGAGGTAAGCGAAACCCATATAAACCATGGCCCTAATCAAATTTTGAAATAAAAATTAAGAAATTTTGGAAACCAACAAATTAAATGAATTAAGAGATTCAAAGAATTTAAAACCTTATTGGGTAGAATTACCTTTTATTTTATTGTCCAAAATTTATATTCATTTTTACTCTGAAGAAAAAGAATTTTATCTGATTTTTCCTTCTCATATTTTAAGTTTCCTATTATCGTTAAATATCATAAATATCATCACAATATTTTATGAAGTGCCGTTAGTCTGGTCGCTTATATTTTGCCACATTATTTTATATTTTTTAATAGGCTTTATTTATATAAAAAGATTTCCAGCATTTAATAGTTTGAAAAACTTCAAACTTACTATCTCTCAAAAAATCATCGCCATCTCATTAATAGTTTTATTGGTTTTCAACTTTATAATTCTGGCAAATTATTTAAAATCCCGATAAATATTTAATTACAAATAATGGAGGCGCCAAAGTTTACAACAAGGCATGTAAACAATGGTTCCTGAAATTTTAATTCTTATAAAAAAGTATATTTACAATAACTAACTTAAAAACAACAACTTAGAACCCTAAGGTAAAGTATGTTAATTCAGGCTATAAGTTAAAGAAACTTGATGAACACATTATTGAAAAAGGAATGAACTCTGATTTTAAGGATTTTGAAGATGCCTTACAATACTTCAGTGCTACGGACTCAGATTGCGATATTATAATTACCAGAAATGGAAAAGATTTCAAAAAGTCTTTGCTACCAGTGATAACTCCAAAAGAATATTTACAAAGTATAACAACAAAATAATTACGCCCAATAACAAAGCACTATCAAAATTTGGAGCATTTAAACTTAAGACGTTGAATCGCCAATAGGCGGAATGTTTAGAAAGAAAACAATTAACTTCATTAAACAACCAGATCTTAGCCTGCAAATCTGCTTCCATTACTCCCCCAACTTGCGATATGCGAAACTCTGGTGAGTAACCTAAAAAATAAACAAGTGACAGAATTAGAATTGATCATCGACTTACACAAAAATTCAGAAAGGCAGGGCCCGGGAAGTGAAAAAGACACAGGCAGAGCACTTGATCTATTGAATTTACCGAGTGACCAAACCTTGAAAGTAGCCGACATGGGTTGTGGTACAGGTGGACAAACCATCTCCCTGGCCAAAAACTTAAACGGGCAAATAACAGCAGTTGACCTGTTCCCGGAGTTTTTGAAGGAACTCGATGAAAAAGCTCAAAAATTAGGATTGAAGGACAAAATCCTTAGCCTTGAAAGATCAATGGACGATTTATCATTTGAGAAGGATGAATTTGATCTTATATGGTCAGAAGCTGCGATCTATAACATTGGATTCGAAAACGGACTGAAAAAATGGAAAGACTATTTGAAAGTCGGCGGGTATTTAGCGGTAAGTGAGGTTACCTGGATAACTCAATCCCGACCAAAAGAGATTGAAGAATTCTGGAAGGCGGAATACCCGGAAATCGATACTGCCGCTAACAAGATCATGCAATTAGAAAATAATGGCTATTCTCTCGTGGGCTATTTTTATTTAAGTCAGGACAGTTGGATGGAAAGCTATTACAAGCCAATGCAGGCAGGATTTGAGACTTTTCTGCAACGCCATAACAATTCGGAACTTGCGGGAAAAGTAGTTAAAGATTATCAGGCGGAAATCGACTTGTATCAAAAATTCAAAGATTATTATAGTTACGGATTTTATATAGCCAGGAAAGATTGGTAAAAGACTGCTTATAAAGTTGTTTAGCCCTTAGGTTCTTGAGAAAAAGTTACTTTCCTGTAACAAAATACAGAAAATTCCTACTAACCGAAAAAGCCATTTTTATTATGTCTGGCCGGTGTTTAATTAATAATAACTGTAAAAACCCATACTGTGTATAAGAACTACTTTCTACCTCTACTCCTTTCAGCAAGCATACTTTTGTCTTCCTGCGAAAAAGATGACAATGTGCCGCAAACCGACTACTCTATAACATCTACTTCCCATTTCGAACTGCTTGATCAACATCAAAATGGCTGGATAAAGCAAGGCCGGTATCAGTTATCCGAAGATCCTACCGAAGAGTTCGAATATTATGAAAACGGGTATATAAAATCGGCCAGGGTGTATGCCAGCTATCCGCAACACCACCTATATATGGAAGTGAGCCGCAGTGAAGACAATAAGCCCCTTTGGTCTAAATACTACCATCCCGACGGAAGTCTGTGGTTAGAAACCGAATATAAGAACGGGCTGCCCTCGGTCAAGAAAGTGTATAGCGAGGAAGGTACGGCTATTCACACCTACATAGACGGAGAATTGAGCCTGGTGGAATTTACTGCGGCCGACGATAGCAGCACCGCCATCACCTCCTACGATAAAGCCGCAGGAAAACGCAGGGTCACTATTACCAAAAACGGGGAAAGTATTCTTGATAAAAACTATCCTTACCAGGAGCAGGTGGGTGCGGGTATTTACGCGAATAGTCATATGCCGGTCGCCAATCCTTTTGGATCTTCGGAAACTTCCTACAACAAACTTAACCAGTCTTTCTCCCAAAGCCCCACCTGGGAGCACGATGCCGACCCAATTTCCTTTATGTTTCCATATCGGTTATTCGATGAAATTTATAACCCGGGAGATTATTTTGCTACCAAATTTGCTGTAAGCACCGAACTATACCAGTCGGTCATTGAGCAGTACCCGGTAACCGAAAGAGGTGTTTTGATGAGCGGAGGTAAGTATGAAGACGGTATAGAACATTTTCAGGACCATTATGAGGTACGGGATTCCCTGGCCAAAGTTTATAACGAAAACCCTGAACTCTACCAACTGAAATACGGCGACGAGTATATCGAAAAGATTGGCTACGGGAAGCTCTTTTTTATAATAGGTGCCCTCCGCAACCTGCCTACCGATGCTAATGTTGCCGATAATATTAAAAGTATAGCCCGTAAAAAAATGAATGCAATGATGGGGGGCAATTCCATCACAACAGAGGAGCAGGAACAACTCGACAAGGTATGGTTTGAGGTGAAGTTTTTCTCTACCCTCAAATCTCATCGCAATGGCATTGTTTTAAATAATAACGATAACTATAATGCGCTTATTGAGGAATTTCAAAACTCAGAGTCTTCGATCCTTCAACTGAAGTATGCCGCATTCGAACATATGTTTACCAGAAATTAAAAATCCGGTAGCCTTAGAATGGAAATAATTAACCTGATCAAATGAGATCTCAATTATAAGCTCAAAAGCATTTCAGAAACCAGAAAATAAAATCAATGATCTTCCGCGTCTCTAAGCGGAACTTAAATTTAGGTATGAGAACAAATTATTTATTAAAGTTAGCTGTTATCCCAGTATGTTTTTTTCTTCTATGGAGTTGCTCCAAAGATGGAGATCCGGATGTATTACCGGAGGTTGAGGAAAGCAAAAGCTTATTAAGCGTCAGTCTTGCACCAAATTATTTTCCGGATGATCCGGATGTTGAATATAGTGGCGCTGTTTATCTCACTAATGAAGAAGGAGAAGTAATTAGCAGCGGAGAATTAAAAAATGCCTCTACTACAGAATTGCAGGAAGTATATGATCTCACCACCCAAAAGCTTAACCTTAGCTTTGTAAAAAAAATAGTACACCCCGGAGGCACCTCCTTCAGGATAAGTACTTATACTGATGTTGATCCTTACGAGTTCTCCTTTGAAAATCCATTGGTGAAAGCCTGGTTGGATAAAGCCACTGTGCAAATACTTAATACCGGCTCCAGGCTGGAACATTTTATTTACAATTACCCCTCATATTCCGGAAATACTTCTGAGAATGAAGCTACCTTTGACATACGCCTGAGACAGGATCCTGATCATCTCTTTTTTACCGTAAAGAAAGAAACTGAAGATTTTAGAAGGTATTTTCTGAAAAAGAATGTTAGTCCGGGTGCAGAAATAAGTGTTGATTTTCAGGACCTCCCTCCTATCACCAGGGATTTGACAATCGATCTTCCGGAAAACAACTCTTTCTCTGCTTTCATAGGCGGTGCAGAAAGTACAGCCCCAAATAATTTTTATGCAGGTATTGCTGAAGTTAGAGCCAGAGATGGCCGAAGCTCCCACACTTTTGCAATTCCCGAAGATCTCTTTGAAAATTATAAACTGCGTATGATCCTTGAACGGGATCAAAAGCAATATACCCTGGATGAAAAAACCAACTCGATCAAAGAGTCGTATGGTTTCCCCGAATGGGATCTGCAATCTTCTTCCGCGGGAACTGAATACTCGTTTACCTCCACAACTCCTGCAGATTATTATAAAGCCGTTTTCCATTATGTCCCATCAGATCAGCCTTACGACATAGTCTGGACCGTAACAGGCAGGAAAACGAACGAGATGAATTTTAGCCTTCCGGAGCTTCAGGAATTTATTGCAGAGGATATTCCCAATTTTAGCCTGGAAGAGCTAAGCCTGAAATCGGGAGCTTTGATCAGGCTTGAAGGAATTTCCAATTACAAGGATTTCATTATGGCCCAGGAAGATAACTTTTCTTCGGAAAAGGAAACAATTACAAAATCTGAAAATCTAATCAGTAAGTTCTAAGAAAAAGCAGCGGAGACAAGCCCTATAAAAAATCGGCCTAACTGAAAAGCCTTACGGGTAGGACCTACTTTAAACCTATACACCATGAAGAAAATTAGCCTTTTTGCCTTAGCATTAGGATTATTATTATTTACATCCTGCGCTAAACACATTTATGTAGACTATCAAAATGAGGTTACGAATACCGGCACTCTGGTTATTAAACCCAGCAAACCTACCCAAAGAACTTTTGTAACTATTAACGATAGTTTGGTAGTGGACAGGAAATTTGCAAAATCGGTAACGCTAAAAAAAGTCCCTGAAGGTGCCCACGTAATTAATTATACTTCTGAAAATAGCTGGTATAAAGACAAATTAAATGCTGAAATGGCGGTGAAACTGGACAAAGGGAGAGAAATAACTAAACTTGTGGAAGTTCCGCCTTACAGTACAGGATATTGGATTTATGTTACAGGTTCGGCAATAGTAGGAGCGCTTATCGCTATCTCTGTAAATTAAACTAACCAGATCCCGGCTGATAAAAGTCAGCCGGAAATAAATTCACTGCAGCTGCGAAGCATTTGTCGCTGCGTGGGGATCGAAGCAGAAAGGGGAAAAATCCCCGGCTGAACAAAAATAGCCTGATTTATATTTATAAAACTAACCTAATCAAGCTATTATGAAAACTAAATTCTTCTTTCTGTTGTTTTTTGTAATTACTTTCAGTATTTCTGCCCAAAACAATCCTACCGATAATGATTCCTTAGGCGGCAGCTACTATTTTATACAATCTCCACCAGGACCCCTGGAACTGCAAACCCGTAGTGATGGAAAAACTGATATTGGAGTCCCTTTGGACTCAAAAATTTTCTTCATCTACGAAGATGAAGATTACGTTTATTATAAATATTGGCCCTTTAACAGTGATAAGCTTAAAAAAATATATAATAAGTTTATTCATAATCATTTAACCGAGGATAGTATTGTTTCTCCAAACGGGTTGGGATATGAAGTGGTAAATCATTTTTATATGGAAAAAGAAAAATTTCGTGAACTTACCGCTCCCATTTATAGTCACTTTAAAGGGGTTTCTGTTGGAGCATATACAGTACCTTTTAGATTAAGGGGAATTGGTGGAGATTTCGATTTCGAATCTGCTTTATCTCTTCAGGCCAATATGATTTTAGGATTCGGTTCCTATAATTCGGAGAGATCCTGGTTAGATTTAAGTTTTGGTATTGGCTTAACCGGTGTAAAATTGGATCCGAAGAACAGCGACGTTTTAGAAGACCGGACTGCCAATGCCTTCACCACTTCTATGGGGGTCCTATTGAAACCAAAACCCTATGCTAATTTGGGGATGTTTTTAGGCTGGGATTTTTTAGGAAGAAATGATAATGAGGTTAATTGGCAGTATAATAAAGAACCCTGGCTTGGATTAGGCATAAATATAAGTTTCAATGAGGTAACTACAGAGAGATCCCCGGAAAGTGAAAAAGGAAAAAAAGTCAAACAGGATAGGAGAGCAGATTAATTTTATAAAAGGCACTATTTATCTTCTTCCCTGGGCCTATCATTTCAATCAATGCTATGATCACAACAAAGCCAATGCTTTAGATTCATGGCTCAAAACCGAGAAAAAAAATTTAATAAGGAGATTTTTCCCCTTTTCCGGGTTTGTGTTTTAAATATTTGTTGAAATATATATCTTTGAGTTGTTAAAATTTTTAACAATCAGGAAAATGCCGGGTAATTAATTAAAAATAAATATTATCTTTTGCTTTTTCTTAAGTAACAAAATAAAGTATAATACTTACTTAATTGAATGCTACCCCCTTTATAATCCCCTTGCCTTGTAATCAAAAGATATGATCATTATTCTCCTGATAGTAGCGATCTTCGGTTTTTTTCTATCTATTACCTTATTTTTTAAAAAATCTACCAATACCATGGCAACGCATATCCTGGGGAGTTTTTATTTTCTCTTATCGGTATATACACTGCAGGCCTACATTATTGATGGGGGCTTTTTAGAACATTTTACCTGGTTTTTCCTTTGGCCGCTTCTCCCCTATCATTTAATATTTATTCCAATTTATTATTACTTTAAAGTAATTCTAACCGATCAGTTTAAACTGGATGAAGCCGAATTGATCCTTTTAGTACCATTTCTGATAGGAGTCATAGATGTTACCTACGTTTACCTACAACCTGCAGATTTTTATAATAGTATTCTTTCAGAAACAATTGCGAAACCCGAAAGGAGGCTGAATGTACAATACCTACTTTTAAGCCTGGACCAGCATCTGCTCATGCGCCATCTGTGGCAGCTGGGAGTTTTAATAGTTCTATTTCCCGAAATAAAATTCTTTGTAAAAAATGGTGAGGATGAAGCCCTTAAGAATATCCTTGATAAATGGTTAATGGCTTTCTGGGGAGTTTTAATGTTTATGGCTGTTTTGGCTATTATTTATGCCCTGGAAAAGATGATGCTCTTTAAGATCTTCGATTCCCTAATCATGATAGACAAAAACGGAGGTATAATTACTCTTTCTCTTTATATCGCTCTTTTTCTAATTGGCCTCATCCCTGTTTATTTTCCCAGTATTTTATATGGTTATCCCCAGAAACCGGGATCTACTTCTAATTTTAATTCCATTGAAGCAGGAGAAGATCTTAAGTTTGGCCTGGAAAAGGAAGAGGTATTAAAAAAACTGGAACATCTTAAAGAAAATAAATGCCATTTAGAGAAGGACTTTAAACTTTCGGAATGCGCCCGAAAACTGGAGATGCCATCCCACCATATCTCTTACTTTCTAAAACAGTATTACGGGCTGAGTTTTGCTGCTTACCAAAATAACCTCCGAACAGAACATGCAAAGAAATTAATTGAGGAAGGCTACCTGGAGAACAATAGCATCGATGCTTTAGCCGAAGAATGTGGCTATACCAGCCGAAATTCCTTCAGAAAAACCTTTAAGAGCCTTATAAACATTAGCCCCAGCGAATATGCCGGCACTTTAAATTAACCGCTCAAAAGCTCCCGGGTTTGAAAAATAACCTCTTACCTGAACTTCAGGCTTAAGGGGTATTTTTTTTATCTGATCTATCTTTATTGAATTAAAAACATTTTTCAAAACCTGTACCCTATTGGGCACAACTTAGGCCACAAACTGTAACTAAAGCAGGAGATTTTTGTCTATTAAGGCAAATCATCAATCAAAGATCAAAATGAAACACTTTAAAATCTTAATGCTGTTTGCAGTTATCAGCTTCAATTTAAATGCCCAAAACAATTTAAATTTAGAAACCAAAAATCAGGAACATACAACTTACGCTATAAAAAACATCAATGTAATCCCGATGACTGAGAACAATAGGCTTATTGAAAATGCAAGCATTGTTATTCAAAATAATATAATCCAATCTATTAATGATTCTATTCCGGCGAATGCTAAAATAATTAACGGGAAAGATAAATGGCTTATCCCCGGATTAATTGATATGCACGTGCATAATCTGGCAAGTTCAACTCCCTTTGTATTATATCCAACAAAAGGTCCTTTGATAAATTTTGATACCCAGGATCTCATGAGCCTGTATATTGCTAATGGGGTTACAAGTGTTTTTGAATTGAGTGCGAGACCAGAACATATAGGGCAACGAAATGAAATTAAAAGAGGAGATGTAATTGGACCAAGAATAGCTTTGGCCGCATTGATTGACGCTGAAAATGCTAATATGACAGCTACAAATCCAGCAGACGGAAGACAGGCCGTTAGAATTGCTAAGGGTGAGCAATATGAGTTTATTAAAGTATATAGTAAATTGAATGAAGAAACTTTTAAAGCGATAATAGATGAAGCTCAACAGCAAAACATGAAAGTCGTTGGCCATATTCCTGGCGTATTTGAAGGACAACCAGCAAAGGATTTCTTTATTCCTCATTTTGGTTTAATTGCACACGCTGAAGAATTATCTAAACAAACCAATGAGTATACTTACGAAAAAGCTCAGGAATTCGCTCGTTTGGCAAAAGAGAATGGTACCTGGTTGATTCCGAACTTAAGTAATATGGAATCAATTATTAAGCAAGCGCAATCCTTAGAGAATATTCAAAAGTTGCCGGGCTTTAAGTATGTTCATCCACTAATGCAAAGTAAGTGGATAACTTCAAACAGTCACTACGGGGCATCTGACGAACTAATAGAATATTTTCAAAAACAAGCTGATTTTCACAAACTGTTGGTCAAAGCATTTAAAGAGAATGAAGTGCCTATGTTAGCTGGAACCGATGCCGGAATATCGGGTATTATCTGGGGCTTTTCACTTCACGACGAATTAAAATTGTTGGTAGAAGCTGGTTTAACCAATGAAGAAGCATTGGCTTCTGCGACTAGACTAGGTGCAGAATGGCTTGAAATTGAAGATAAAATGGGAACTATTGAAACCGGTAAGTTTGCAGATTTAATTTTACTCGATGAAAATCCTTTGGAAAACATCAGCAATACCAGTAAAATTTCAGGAGTGTTTGTAGATGGTCAATGGATTGATAAAAACAAAATTGATGCGATGCTTACAGATGTTGAGAAATGGAATGAGGCAAATAAAGAAAGCTTTGACTGGAAAGAACTTTTGAATAGTTTAAAGAATTAAAAAACTGTACTTTGCTAAGTCGAGTACCAATCATAAAGAAAAAACAGAATGAGTAAAAATATCATTGTAGTACTACTTTTGATGCTGGGAATTAACCCGGTAAAATCGCAGGATCTCGAAGAAATTACAATCGGCACAAAACATTCCCTTAGGTCTGATATTTTAAATGAAGACCGAGAATATTGGATTAGTCTTCCTGAATCATATAATGATAGAGGATCATCTTATAAAAACTATCCGGTACTCATTCTACTTGATGGAAATATACATTTTAAAGCGGTTTCAGGTATGCTCAACTATATGAGCTCTGATTCATACAGAAACCGGAAAATTCCAGAGATGATCGTAGTTGGTATTCAAAATGTTGATAGAAGACGAGACTACACCCCAGAAAAAATTGTGACAGTAAGAGCGAATAATTCGGGTGGAGGCGAGAAATTTCTAAGCTTTTTGGAAGAAGAACTTATTCCGGAACTGGACCAAAAGTATAGAACAGCACCATATCGAATCCTTTTTGGGCATTCTCTGGGAGGTTTACTGGCCACTCATGCCTATATGAAAGAAGAGACCGCTTTCAGGGCCTTTATTGCCGTTGATCCCAGTTTTGGGACCTGGGATGCCGAAACCATGGACAAAAAGTTAGATAGCCTGACTGAGCGACCCTTTGAACGATTTCTTTACATAGCCACTGCCAATTGGGGTAAAAGGAATATCAGAAATCGTGATCGCCATGTAAGATTGTATGAAGCCCTGAATAGTAAATGCAAAGGTAAATTACCTGCAAAATTAGAATACTTCGAGAAAGAAGATCACAGCTCAGTGCCCATCATTGCTTTCCATAATGGAATCTCTGCAATTTTTGAAGGTTATGGAATCTCCTATCGTGAGGTGGCAGACATAGCGCAGTTAAAACAACATTTTAAAGCACTTTCAGAGCGACTTTCCTGGGATTTTCATCCTCCCGAGCATCTTGTAAACCAATTAGGTTATCGCCTGCTACAAAACGAAAATGCTAAAGACAATTCCAGGGCCTTAGAATTCTTTATCCTGAATACAAAAAACTACCCTAATTCCTTCAATGCTTATGATAGCCTGGGAGAGGCTTATGAATCTTTAGGAGAGCACCAAAAAGCAATCGAAAATTATAGAAAATCCTTAGCACTGAATCCTGATAATGAACACGCAAGAATAAAATATAAAGAATTAAGCAAGAGCAGATAATAGATGATCAACCTAAAGAACTACTGATTTCAGAAAACCTCATCTTTGATATTAAGAATGAAGATATTGATTGGAATTTCGCAAGGAAAAGATTTAATTTCCACGCAACCTTTTACCTTCTATCCCATCTAATAAGAAAGCTAAACCATTAGATGATGAAAAAATTAAATCTTATCCCCTTGTTGTTTTTACTGTTCACTTTTGTACTTCTCTCCTGCAGTAAAGATGATGATAATACGCAACCTGATTTTATCTCAGCAAAAATAAACCAGGAGAATTGGAATGGAGATCCTGAAGTATATCTTAATCCGGAAAATGATACCTTAACCCTGCTTGGTGCCGGAGACGAACAGGTTGTGGTATTCAAAATTAAGTTTAAAGAAGAAGGCACCTATAATTTATCAGATGCGCAGGCTAACTATTATACCACCATTGGTGGGGACGTAATAACAAGTTTCTATACGCTAGACCCGGAGTTAACCTCCCAACTTACAATTACTGAATACCACTCTGAGAGCAATACCATAAAAGGTAATTTCAAACTCAATTTAATTCAGGATTGGAGTAATCCTGAAACCGAAATTGACCTGCTGAACTTCACTAATGGGGAGTTTAAAGGAACAATTGTAGAGCAATCCGACTTTTAAAATTGGAGACCCGCGCGTTGAGATTCCGGGTCCAGCCGGGAATGACGAAACAACACAAAACAACCGTCACCCTGAACTCGATTCAGGGTCTCATCTGAGTGAGCAACCGACAACTTCACAACTCACAACGGAGAACCAGCAGGATGAGATTCCGGGTCGAGCCCGGAATGACGAAACAACAC
>NZ_MSJR01000017.1 GCF_002078605.1 Salegentibacter sediminis
TATCCAAATTCTGCTAAAAAACAATGAATAAAATTTTACTTCTAATCACAAGCTCATTGCTTTATCTTCCTGCGTTTGCACAAAATATTTCTGGAGAATATCAAAGAATAGATAAATTTCCAGGAACAGAGGAAAGCACCTTTATTAATTTTCAAAAAAATTATTTATTCAAAGAGGTTACCAAAAAACACTTAGAAACATCAACAATTAGAAAAGGAAATTTCAAATTTAAAGGTGATACTTTGATTTTAAATTTTCAAGAATCAGAAGAAAAAGATTTTGTAGTAACTAAGAAAAACAGAATAGAACAAAATAATAGTTTGGAGAAACTCCAGACAAATCTATTTCTTAATGTTCATTATAAAAATGAAAAACAAAATCCAGATGCTATAGTCCACTTCAATGATGAAAATGGAGAAATATTTATTGCTACGACAATAAAATCTAGTAACGCATTCAGTTTATTTAATGATAAAATAAAATCTCTAAAATTTTCATCACTAGGAATGAATGATATTGAAGTAAATCTAAAACCCCTTTTAGGTTACAATTCGGCCATAGACATTTATTTTTCTAATGTGAAATTTGAAAATGCTAATCCTGAAACACAAAAATTCTTAATTGAAAAACAGGCAAATGGGAATTTAAAATTGACTTCATTGAATAAAAAAAATGTTTGGATACTAAAAAAAGTCTAATAAAACTACACACAACAACGGCTCATCGCAAATAACGGGCAGTTTGCTGAAAATTGTTATTTTAGAGATCAATTATTAAAAGAACTAATCCGACTAATCCGCATCCTTACTCCCGCAACTTGCGATAGCCGGGACCGTTACCAAGCATTGCTCCGACTAAAATGAATCCTAAGATTAAAAATAAAACTAAAAAGTAAATAAAATAATTTTGAATTTAATTCTTGGAATAATATTAATATCAGCTGGTTTAATTTTAGGGATCAGGACATTGAATCAATTTATTAAAAATGATAAAATAGATTTTGTGCAAGCCAATAATATCAAAATCATACTTGGAGAACTGACTCTCATAATTCTCGGATTGATATTACTATTCCGATAATTTTAATTAAAATTTACACACAAAAATTTTAAAAACTTGACAAAAAAATTAAAAACTAAAAAAGGTTCAAAACACCAAATCTTACTATTGAATTTCATAATTCTAAACCAGATTTAAAAAACTAAAAGCCTGCTAAAGCTAAAATCGTAAAAGAATTTATTTTTATTAATCCAGATAGCATTCATAATTTTTGGTGCCTTAGCGCGGCAATGGTCGGTTAGAGAACTTACTCGAACGTGTCGCAACGCTAGGTAACAACGGTTCATCGCCAATAAGCGGCAGCGTTAGAAAGAAAATAATTAACTTGACCAACAAAGCAATACTAAGCCGACAAATCCGCGTCCCTTACTCCGCCAACTGGCGATAACCGAGACCGTTACCCACCATTTTTTGACACAGAACTGAACTAATTAAATAAAAATGAAAAAATCAATATTCATAATTTTATTTACTATCATAATTGGTTGCAAAAAAGAAAATGAACAAGAGAAAATAGCAGAAAACAAAAACTTCCATATTACCGCCAATATAAAAGGTATAAAAGACGGTTCAAGAATCTTAGTATCCAATGCTTCAAATGGAAAAGTTCTAGATTCTACCAAAATAATTGATGGAAAATTTGAAGCTAAGGGAACCATTGAAAAACCTCCAATTCAAGTAAATCTAAATATTCAAAATGATGAGGAGAGAGTTTATTCATTTATCTTTATTGGAAATGAAAAAATTAAGATTGAAGGCAATAAAAATGATTTTCCAAATGACCTTAAGATTACTGGTTCAAAATATCATAAATACAAAAATGATCTAGATCAGAGAACAGATTCATTGAATAATTTGAGGAGTGAGTACTTGCAGAAAATGTTTGCATTAAGAAGAGAGGACAAATGGAGTGATAGTCTACAAAAAGCATATTGGTCAAAAGAGGATGGCATAATTATCACAATTGACAATAAAACAAATCAAATAACAGAAAATTTCATCTCCGAAAATATAAATTCAGATTATGCACTTTCACAACTGGTTTTATATAAAACTGAGTTCCCGAAACCTTTCATAAGAAAGCAAATCGCTAATCTAAATACTGACTTTGAAAATTCAGAATATGCGAAAGTATTGAAAACCTACTTAGAAAATGAACCTTTGAAAGAAGGTGATAAGTTTTATGATTTTACAGCAGAAAATCAAAATGGAAATAAAGTAACATTCTCAAATTTTTTCAAAGACAAATATGTGCTTTTAGAGTTTTATTCTCCCTATTGCAGTTGGTGTTTAAAGGCAGTACCAGAAATCAAAAAACTGTCAAAAGAGCAAAATGAGAAACTTGAAATCGTAACAGTTAACGTTGACAAAAATAAAGAAGATTGGCTTAAAAATTACAAGTCCAACAATTTATCCTGGACAAGTGTGTGTGATGAAAAAGGAAGGTATAGTGATATATTTACTAAATATCGAGTTTTTGCCACCCCAACTTATTATTTATTTGATAAAAATGGAATCGTTTTAAAAAAGTGGAATGGATATACAGATGGTTTAATACAACAAATTAGCAACCATATACAAAACGGTGGGTAACATCGGTTAACGCCAATATGCGGTATTCAAACAAAATCGATAACTTAGAACTACAAACAACAAAACAATAAGCCGACAACTCCGTGTGCTAAATTCCGCACACTGGCGATAACCGAGACCGTTGCAGCGCATTTTCACATAATTCAGTAAAGAAAATAAACTGACTGACTAAAATATAACAAAAATGAAATTCTCAAAATTTCTAATATTTCTCGGATTAATATTGATCATATACGAGTTTGTTTCTAAAATAATGCTTTGGCCGGATCTGTTTGACGGATTTCTAATTGGAACAATTATATTCACAGCTGGTTTAATATTATTCCTCACAAAAAAATTTAAAACTCCATTAAATAAATAGATAGTGATAAACAACTTTATTATTTCGAAAACTGATAAATTATATTGGACATTTTTAATATTCTTATTCTTTATTCCTTTCAACTTATCGAGTCAAAATTTATTTGAGGAAAAATTTGAAGGATGTGAAACTTCACATTTTGTAGTGGAGAAGGATAAAATCACAGTTACACCAAATGAAGATATAATCAATATACTTTCAACAAAATTTGATAAAGAAGTAGTAAAGAGGATTAGGGGTGTCCTTTCTTTCCAAATTTTAGTTTATAAAAATGGTGAATCTTGCGTTCTTAGTTTACAAAATAAAACAAATATTGAAACTGATAAATTAAATATAAAAGAGATACTTGAAAATAATTTATCCTGGTCAAAACCGGATGAAAATAAGTCTGCTATTGTATCAATAAAATTTTTTGGTGATTCTGTCGGATTAAAAAGAATAGGAATGAACGAAAAAGGATTTCACGAAATAACAGAACTAAAATAGAAGATGATTCTAAAAAAACGCGCAGCAACAACGGTTCATCGCCAATAGGCGGCAGCGTTAGAAAGAAAATAATTAACTTGACCAACAAACCAATACTAAGCCGACAAATCCGTGTTCCCTACTCCGCCAACTGGCGATAACCGAGACCGTTGTGCACAATGCTTTTTGAAATCCGGAATTAATGAAAAAACCTAATCCAGAAGAAGTTTTAAAAAAGAAATTTGAGAAATTAAATCATTTAGAAGAAGATTTAGTTTCGAAAAGTTTATCTAACAAAAAGTCAAAATTTAATATAGAAAGAATCCTTTATTCTTGTGATGACGGATTCATTATTTTAAGAAGGTATTCTGCAAGACAAATCGCAAGCTTTCAAGTTATTACAATTGAGGATGAATTAAATAATTTCCTAAAGAAAATCCCATTTAAAACCAAAAATGGAGCAGGCCTACAAATAAATTTATACGAGTTGTTAAAAAATACTATTGGCCTTGAACTTAGAATTGGGCAAACAATAGGAATTGGAAATGAAGCAAATGGAATTAAGATTGGTCCGTATATTGAAATTGACGGTTTTGTAATACTTACAAGGAAATACTCAGATGTACAAAATATAGAAGAAACACTTTTAGACATTTACACATTCTTAGATCTTAAGAAAACTCAGACCGAATTAGATAAAAAAGTCAAAAAATTACTTTCAGAAATTGAGAATAAAGATTTCCTTTTGGATTACACAACTTTAGAATTAGAGGAAAAAGAGAAAGATTTACAAATACAAAAGAAAAATCTTGAATTAATATCTTCTCATACTCAAAATCTAGAAAGTGAACCGATAAAACAAATTCTCTTACCTAATCCATTTAATATTTGTGTTTTAGGAGAAGTGACAGACTCAGCTATGATTAGAGAAGAATTGAATAAATTCTTTCAGAAATTGGGTATAGAAATTAACTCTTGGAATATTGATTTTTACAATAATTCTAAACTTGAAAATAGTAATTTACTAAGAAGTTTAATCAAAGGGCAAAGTAAATACAACTTAATAATTACCGGACAAATTTTTCATCATAGTGGCAAAGGAAATAAAAAGGCGAATATTTTGAGCGAATTAAAAAATGAAAAATACGTTCCTCATAAAGTGGGTGGTAGCCCAAAAGATAAACTTACCTCGGATAAAGTCATTTCCCTAATAAATGAATATATAAATGAAAATTAGTGGTAAAGCACAGTGCACAACAACGCATATTCGCAATTGCGGCCTTTCAGCTAAAAGAAAGTTTACAGAAATCAAGAATTAAAAAACTAAATCGGACAAATCCGTATATTCACTACCACAACTGACGAATATACGAGACCGTTATGTGCAAGCTGAAAAAAAATCCCGAACTATGATTAAACATTGGTTTATAACTATAATACTTCTCTTCAATTTCAAGATTGTAATTGGACAAACGGAAATTAAAGTTCCTGAATTTGACGATGATTACAGTAAAACAGTGCAAATGCTTGAAAATGGAGAAACTGACATTGACTATAAATCATTTAGAGAAAGTTTCATAGAAAGCAATCAATTCAAAATTGCGTCTGAAAGAAGTTCTGAATTTGGGGATTTGAAAAAAGAAATGTATCGCCAAATGTCGGAATCGAAATATGACAGTATTATTTCTATCACGAAAAAGATGTTGAGTATTGACTACACGAGTATGACGGCACATAAAATATTGAGACAGACTTATAAAATAGTTGGAGACTCAATAAATGCGGAAAAATATAAGACAATTCAATTCGGACTTTTAAGGTCAATAGTAAATAATGGAGACGGAAAATCTTGTGAAACAGT
>NZ_MSJR01000018.1 GCF_002078605.1 Salegentibacter sediminis
CTCCTCCCATCCCTTGCAGGATAGGAGGAATCGCATCAAGCTTTACGGATTATTAGTACCACTTGGCTATGACATTGCTGCCTTTACACCTGTGGCCTATCAACGTGGTCGTCTCCCACGGTCCTTTAAAGAAATCTCATCTTGTGGTGGGTTTCGCGCTTATATGCTTTCAGCGCTTATCCCTTCCCAACGTAGCTACTCTGCAATGCTCCTGGCGGAACAACAGATACACCAGAGGTTAGTCCAACTCGGTCCTCTCGTACTAGAGTCAGGTCCACTCAAATTTCTAACGCCCACTACAGATAGAGACCGAACTGTCTCACGACGTTCTGAACCCAGCTCGCGTGCCACTTTAATGGGCGAACAGCCCAACCCTTGGGACCTTCTCCAGCCCCAGGATGTGACGAGCCGACATCGAGGTGCCAAACCCCCCCGTCGATGTGAGCTCTTGGGGGAGATCAGCCTGTTATCCCCGGCGTACCTTTTATCCTTTGAGCGATGACCCTTCCATGCGGTGTCACCGGATCACTATGCTCTACTTTCGTACCTGATCGACCTGTATGTCTCTCAGTCAAGCTCCCTTTTGCCATTGCACTCTACGCACGGTTACCAAGCGTGCTGAGGGAACCTTTAGAAGCCTCCGTTACTCTTTTGGAGGCGACCACCCCAGTCAAACTACCCACCAAGCACTGTCCCTCATCTAATGAGGTTAGGCTCCGAACAAGTAAAGGGTGGTATTTCAACAATGACTCCACACCGCCTGGCGACGGCGCTTCAAAGTCTCCCACCTATCCTACACATCACTTGTCCAAAGTCAATACTAAGCTATAGTAAAGGTGCACGGGGTCTTTTCGTCCCGTAGCGGGTAATCGGCATCTTCACCGATACTACAATTTCACCGAGCTCATGGCTGAGACAGTGTCCAGATCGTTGCACCATTCGTGCAGGTCGGAACTTACCCGACAAGGAATTTCGCTACCTTAGGACCGTTATAGTTACGGCCGCCGTTTACTGGGGCTTCAATTCAATGCTTCGCCACAAGGGCTAACATCTCCTCTTAACCTTCCAGCACCGGGCAGGTGTCAGGCCCTATACATCATCTTTCGATTTAGCAGAGCCCTGTGTTTTTGATAAACAGTCGCCTGGACCTCTTCACTGCGGCCCATCCGAAGATGGGCGACCCTTCTCCCGAAGTTACGGGCCCATTTTGCCTAGTTCCTTAGCCATGAATCTCTCGAGCACCTTAGAATTCTCATCCCAACTACCTGTGTCGGTTTGCGGTACGGGTTGCCTCCACTCGCTTTTCTTGGAAGTCGATTCGCTGGATTATCACGCCGGCCGAAGCTTTTGTGTACTATCGGGGTGTTACCACTCCCTTCAACGTGCTATTCCGTCAGCACGCACCAACTGTTCGCCTCCGTCCGCTTTAACGTGGGGCAAGTACAGAAATATTAATCTGTTGTCCATCGACTACCCCCTTCGGGTTCGCCTTAGGTCCCGACTAACCCCCAGCTGATTAGCATAGCTGGGGAAACCTTAGTCTTTCGGTGTGCAGGTTTCTCGCCTGCATTATCGTTACTTATGCCTACATTTTCTTTTGTAACCACTCCAGCAACTCTCGCAAGTCACCTTCACCGTTGTTACAATGCTCCCCTACCACTCTGTACTCTTGTACAAAATCCATAGCTTCGGTAATATGTTTATGCCCGATTATTATCCATGCCGGACCGCTCGACTAGTGAGCTGTTACGCACTCTTTAAATGAATGGCTGCTTCCAAGCCAACATCCTAGCTGTCTGGGCAGTCCAACCGCGTTTCTTCAACTTAACATATATTTTGGGACCTTAGCTGATGGTCTGGGTTCTTTCCCTCTCGGACACGGACCTTAGCACCCATGCCCTCACTGATATAAAACATTTTATAGCATTCGGAGTTTGTCAGGAATTGGTAGGCGGTGAAGCCCCCGCATCCAATCAGTAGCTCTACCTCTATAAAACTATCATATCGCTGCACCTAAATGCATTTCGGGGAGTACGAGCTATTTCCGAGTTTGATTGGCCTTTCACCCCTACCCTCAGGTCATCCCAAGACTTTTCAACGTCAACGGGTTCGGTCCTCCACTATGTGTTACCACAGCTTCAACCTGCCCAAGGGTAGATCACACGGTTTCGCGTCTACCATTACCAACTTTAAACGCCCTGTTCAGACTCGCTTTCGCTACGGCTCCATGACTGAATCACTTAACCTTGCTGGAAACGGTAACTCGTAGGCTCATTATGCAAAAGGCACGCCGTCACCCCAAAGGGCTCCGACCGCTTGTAAGCGTATGGTTTCAGGATCTGTTTCACTCCCTTGTTCAGGGTTCTTTTCACCTTTCCCTCACGGTACTGGTTCACTATCGGTCTCTCAGGAGTATTTAGCCTTACCGGATGGTCCCGGCAGATTCATACAGGGTTTCTCGTGCCCCGCACTACTCAGGATACCACTATCATTGCATTCATTACCTATACCGGGCTGTCACCGTCTATGGCCAGGCTTTCCAACCTGTTCTAATTCCGTTTGCAACAAATATTGTGGTCCTACAACCCCATACAGTCCGTAAACTATATGGTTTGGGCTAATGCACGTTCGCTCGCCGCTACTAGCGCAATCACTATTGTTTTCTCTTCCTCCGGGTACTTAGATGTTTCAGTTCCCCGGGTTTGCCCTCCTTACGGAGTACCATACCTTCAATATGGTGGGTTGCCCCATTCGGATACCTGCGGATCAACCTGTATGTGCCAGTCCCCGCAGCTTTTCGCAGCTTATCACGTCCTTCTTCGCCTCTGAGAGCCTAGGCATTCCCCATACGCCCTTATCTAGCTTGTATGCTTCTTGCTTATGCTCGAATTTCTCGTGACCTATTATATAAATCACTAAGTATTCTATTAATTTAATTTACCTCGTTATAAAAATAAATTCTATAACTGTAGTTTTCTCGTATTCTTTGTTTCTCAATATGTCAATGAACTTTTTTCCTCTATAACAATCTAAACTCGATGGCAACCAAACGAATATGCTTTCGCGTTTCCTGATGTTTGTATTACCTATCTCCCCTAGATCTAAAGAATCGTGGAGAATATCGGAGTCGAACCGATGACCTCCTGCGTGCAAGGCAGGCGCTCTAGCCAGCTGAGCTAATCCCCCGTGTTTCAGTTGTCAGTTAACAGTTATCAGTTAACAGTACTTATAACGGCTACTCAACCTCTAAAATTTCCTATTTCAAATGAACTTTTATATCGCCTTCAACTAAGATGCTGAATCAAGTTCAGCATACTCGCATCTGCGATGCTCGTAGTCTCAGGCAGACTCGAACTGCCGACCTCTACATTATCAGTGTAGCGCTCTAACCAGCTGAGCTATGAGACTGT
>NZ_MSJR01000019.1 GCF_002078605.1 Salegentibacter sediminis
ACCCTTCATCATTTATTTGGTGAAGGGTTTTTTTATGGGGTAAAGTGAAGGGAATTCCTTGTACATTTTATCTGCCTCTATACTAACCGCCGGGAACTTTGAAAAAGACAAAACCATTACTCCAAAATAAAAGGAAGCTGTTTCTTATTAGCAATAATTTAAAACACCAAGCTTTCATTTATCTTTTTTATTTTAAATTATCCCCGATTTCAATCCATTATAATCCTTTGATTTTAACAAAACCGTTCTAAGGGAAATCCCGTAAAAAAGACTGAAAATGAGTGGTTTGGGTTAAATTTTTTAACTTGGATTAAATTTGTATTGCTCTATATATTAAATTTATTAAAAGTTTTGATAGCCGCGAAAACCTACCGTAAACGCTTCAAAAACTTAGATTTTCTGCCCTATATACATTTCCCCCCGGAGACCTGTAAGGTTTTAAACTAGCGGCTTCTGCCGGTTTAGTTATTTATCCCCCCTCTTAGTGTATTACTTATTTAATTTTTTGATGCCCACAATTCTCTTAACCTAGTGTTTACTAACCTTAAAATTATTTCAATTATGAAAGATTTTACTTTATCTGATTATCCTTTTCCTAAGGATAATCCGTCTGAAAGATTAACTTGTTTAAGAAAATTTACCGGGTCACTGGGAAAGTTAATTTTACTTGCCTCTTTTTTGCTTACCACAGGAGTGTTCTCTCAGGTAATCATTGAAGGTGCTGTTCCTGTCAAAACCCCAATTGGTGGGTTCGCTGTGGATGGCGATGCAAGGGCCGGAGTACCAGATCCAACATACAATTTAGTTGGTGACTGGTTTTTTGAGGATTTTAATGATCAGAATAACACCGATCCCGGTGGTATTTTTAGAAGAGATCTAATTAATGAGACGCTCATTCCAATTTATGATTTCACCTATTTTTTACAGGATTCTATTCCTATGGGGAATATGAAAGATCCTACTATTTTTACTACTGATGCAAAAATAGATCAGGATCCTAATACCTATACCTGGGGTGAAGGCTCATCTCCACCCAAAAATGAAATTCAAAATGTAGCTGCTCATTTTACTTATGGTGATGATCAAATGTTAGATTATCTGGGTAACCCTGGTAACCCCGATGATCTCTGGGTACTCTTTGCTGCCGACAGGGCAGTCACCAATGGTGATAGTTATATAGATTTTGAGTTTTTACAGGACAGCCTAACTATGACCGGTCTCGGTACAGGTTCCGGTGGTTTTATAAGTAAGGCACCCGCAGAAACAGGCGGTCGTAATATTGGAGATCTTCTCGTTACTGTTGGTTATGGAAATGGCGGGGGAGTAGCTACCGTCGCTATCCTGCGTTGGGAATCGGATGGTTCTGGGGGGTACCATTATGATTTAAAAGATATAAACGACTATCAAGGTCTTATTTATGCAACTACCAATAAAAGCATTACCAATGTTCCTTTTGATGCTTATGGAAAGGATTATTATGAAATCAACCAATGGGTTGAAGGAGCAGTGAATTTAACCAAGGTTTTTGAAGAAAATGAAGATCCATGTATTTCTCTTAGTACCCTATTTGTTAGGACTAGGTCTTCAGGTGAATCGGGGACCGCACAGCTTAAGGATTTCCCGGTAGGGCCTATTCAGCTTGGTCTTGACCTGACCCCTCCTGCACCCGAGCTTACAGATGTTGAAAGTTGCGGGCCCTGGTCTGGTACACTTGATGCTACCGGTTGTGAAGGAACTGTAAAATGGTATGATGCCGAAACGGATGGAACTTTGCTTTACACAGGAGCTTCCTATACCCCCATTAACCCTATTACTGAGACCACTTCTTTCTGGGTTAGTTGTACCGTAAACGAATGTGAGGGCCCAAGGGCAGAAGTGACTGTCACTATTTATGAGATACCTGATTTTGACGTGACCAATCTTGAATCCTGTGAAGAAGGAGAAACGGGAGGTGCCTCATTTGATCTTAATGATGCCATCAGTAATGAGGATATGGGAACTTTGACCTTTTATTCCTCCAATGCTGATGCTATGGTACCTGAAAATGCAATTGACCCTATTGATGTAACTGTATTACTTACCGATAGCGCTAAAACTTTCTGGGCCCGGCTTGATAATGACGATGATGGGGATGAAAATTGCCATACTATTAAGTTTTTTACAGTAACTGTTTATGACAATCCGGACCTTGTAGTGACCGATCTTGAAGATTGTGAGGATGGGGAAACCGGATATCAGAGCTTTGATTTGAATGATGGGGTGACCACTGCCGATGGTAATGTAACATTCTATCCAACAGAAGATGATGCTATCAATGAGACCAATGCGTTAACTCCCGAAGAAGCCGCTGATGTTTCAGTACCGCTAACCGGAGCTACTTATTGGGTGCGTAGTGAAAACACTGAGGATGATACTTGTTACACCATTGATTCTTTTGATATCACTGTTTATGATAATCCTGACCTTGTGGTGACTGATCTTGAAGATTGTGAGGATGGGGAAACCGGATATCAGAGCTTTGATCTGAACGATGGGGTTACCACTGCCGATGGTAATGTAACATTCTATCCAACAGAAAATGATGCAATTAATGAGACCAATGCGTTAACTGCCGAAGAAGCT
>NZ_MSJR01000002.1 GCF_002078605.1 Salegentibacter sediminis
TTGAATCTATTACTAAATCAGCCGGAGCTGTAATAGTTGGAATCTCATTATCCTCAACGGTAATGACCTGTGTTGCTTCAGCGGTATTTCCTGCATTATCGGTAACCGTCCAGGTTACTGTAGTTTCCCCTAAAGGAAAAGTAGCCGGAGCATCATTTTCTACAGAAGCAACTCCGCAATTGTCACTTGTAGTAGAGTTTCCAAGGCTTACATTGGTAGCATCACAGCTTCCAGGATCTGAATCTATAACTAAATCAGCCGGAGCTGTAATTGTTGGTGCCTCATTATCTTCAACTGTAATTTTTTGAGTGGCAGTAGCAGTATTTCCTGTATCATCGGTGACCGTCCAGGTTACCGCGGTTTCTCCTAATGGAAAAGTAGCCGGCGCATCATTTTCTACAGAAGCAACTCCGCAATTGTCACTTGTCGTGGAATTGCCAAGGCTTACATTAATAGCGTCACAGCTTCCTGTATCTGAATCTATAACTAAATCAGCCGGAGCTGTAATTGTTGGTGCCTCATTATCTTCAACTGTAATTTTTTGAGTGGCAGTAGCAGTATTTCCTGTATCATCGGTGACCGTCCAGGTTACAGTGGTTTCTCCTAATGGAAAAGTAGCGGGAGCATCATTTTCTATCGAAGCAACTCCGCAATTATCAGTTGTAGTAGAGCTTCCAAGGCTTACATTAGTAGCATCACAGCTTCCAGGATTTGAATCTATAACTAAATCAGCCGGAGCGGTGATTGTCGGATTTTCGTTGTCTTGAACAATTACGTTAATAGATTCTGTAACCGAGTTATTTGCCGCATCGGTCACGGTGTAAGTAATCGTTGTAGTCCCAATGTTGAATGTTTTTGTACCTACCTGCCCGTTTCCACTTCCGGTGGTAACCCCGGTTAATTTCCAATTTAAACTTACGCCAGAACAATTGTCGCTGAAAGTAGCGTTAGGAATAGCAATAGAAGCAGAACATTGGCCTGCATCTGTGGTGTCAGAAATTTCATTTCCGAGGGTGATTTTTGGATTCTCATTGTCTGAAATAATTACTAACTGGGTATCGGTAGCGGTATTTCCAGAATCATCGGTGACGGTCCAGGTAACCGTGGTTTGACCTACTGGAAATTCGTTCGGTGCATTATTGGTGACACTACCACCTGATCCTCCAAGGCTTGGAGTACCTAAACTGATATTTGCTTTTAAAGAATAGCACTCACCGGAATCATTAACCTCATTGACGTCTTCAGGTGCAGTAATTGTAGGTTCATATAAATAGAAGCCTACGAAATAGGGGGTTAGCTCTCCTGAACTAATATTTATATTTTTCACAGGAAAGTCTGCAGCCAACAGAAAACTGCAGCTGAATAAAGTAAGGAGGAGACTGATTGAAAAAGATTTCAACCGGAGAGTAATTTTACCCATAGGCATTCTTCGTTAAAGAAAGAGTAAAATTACATATAAAAAGTTAAGTCCTACAAATTTTATAGCCTAAATTTTATATTTAAAGGCTTAAAAATCAGATAAAAGGCCTGATTAGGGATTAAAATTATTTTATTCGTAGGAATTATCTTTCAAAATAAATATTAATTACTTCATCAGGAACTTGATATTTTTCACTCCTGAGGGAGTAAGCAGTTTTACAATGTATACGCTGGAGCCTATTGGCCTGATATCCAAAATGATTTCTTTGGCCTGAGGTATTTCTTTAAAATCCTGGATTCGCTTACCAACCAGATCAAAGATCATTACTTCATTAATTTTTATAAGATCAGGGTTCATAATTATCAATTCTCTGTTGTCATGATGGTAACGTATTTGGATATTGGTTAATTCTGCCTCCGGATTTGGTTCCTCAGGAATAATTTGATCAGGTTCTTTATGGAACACAATCTCAAAGCGGTCTAGTATTTCTCCGACTTCTGAAACTCCTTTATAATCAGCTTTTCTTAAATCGTGAATGCTGTCATTCATATTATCTTTCAAATATACCGGTTTATCAGCCGGCCAGTTTTCCAGGGTATCGATTTTAAATGTAAATTCTGATTGTCCTTTAATTCTTACTCCCAGCGGTAACACCTGGTCTTCATTAAAGTCGGGCACTGCCTGGATTACGTATTTATCTTCATCGATCATCCAAAACATATCTTCTACGCTGTTATCTCTTAAGAGTGCATCGTAACCCCAATCAAAACCATTAGTAGTTGTTGGAATTGCAGCCGCTAGGATCTGCCTGTGATACCCTGTAGGAGATCTGAAATTAAGCCTTATACGAGGCGGCTCTTCTTGCTGTTGTTTAGAAGTTTTTTCACGATTTTCGTGACTCAGAAATATAGAGGTGCCACTTCCTGTTTCTCTTTTATATACCCGTTGACTATTTTTAAATTTTATATCCCCGCCCAGGGCTCCAGTGGTATTTATCATAAATCCCTGGCCTACTGGAATATATTGTCCCGGTAATTTTTTGCCTGTACCTCCTTCTTCATTTATTCGGTCATCATTAGAAAATGCAGGAGTAGCTCCTGTTTTGGTTAAATAAGCATAACCTCCAATATACTCTGCCAGGATATGATCTACCTCGATAAAATGATCCCAGAAATATATAGTGCCATCGAAAACACCATTTCCTCCACCATTGTCATCAATAAACTGATGCCCATCAATTGCTGAGGGATAAGGGTTGCCGATAAGATAATTCTGTCCAGTAGCTATCGGTAACTCAAAATCTCCGTTATGAGGTTTACCTTTGAAAACATAGTTCTGATCGGCAGTAATGGAAGCCGTGCCATCGGAACCTTTCATAGTATAGCCTTCCCCGGTTTTTAATAAACCCTCGGCTTCTACGTGATCCCATTCTGCATAAAGATTAGCAGTTGCAGGCGAGAAGCCCCAGATCCAGTAAGTGCTAATGGTGATAGGGTTAGATTTACCTCCATCAGCTGCCCAATAGGCCCCCTGAAAATTGATTGTTTGAGGATTAGAGGCTGTAGTACCATCCCACAAAATATCTCCCACCGTATAGCCGGAATTATTTGCAGCATCCTGGATACTCACCGGTGATGACCAGTAATTATAAACAAAGCTGTTTCGTTTTCCTTGTTGATCGCGTTCCAGCCAGCCTGCACTTTCCTCTGCTAAGATGCTTCCGGAATCCTGCAGTAATTGTGATTCACCTACCAGATCTATGTTCCCATTAAGCAAGAGATAATGGGTAACTCTTAACATTTGCCCAGGATTATACTCATCCTGAGTTCCTGATCGGGTTATGTTTAATAATTTGCCTGCAGTTTCAGATTTCAGGCCTAATACTGTGATGTCTCTATCTCCTGAATCTATATTATGATTTATTCGGGCTATGTTCCAGTCTATTGGAGTTGTCCCATTAATTCCATAACTATTAGGTGCATCCCAAACTGCAGGACGCAGCCAGGTATCAACTTCAGCCCAAATTTTTCCGTCAATAGCCGAAATATAAGGCAATGGTGCCGTATTTTCCTGGTTGGTTGTCATATTATGCAACCTACCGGGAATTTTATTGATTGCTAGATCCGGGGTTTCCCCATTTTGAGGCATTAAAGCAGCAGCAAAATTAACTCCCCATGGAGCACCTAAACCTGAAGGATCGGGTGCTTCAGAAATTAGTCTGTAATAGCCTGCTAAATCCCCCGCAGTTTGATCGTAAAATGGATCTTCTTGCCAATCCAGGTTATTTCCATTAAGGGTGTTGTAACTTCCGGCTACAGTTCTGTTAGGTATAATTTCTCCTTCTAAGGGTGTTATTACTGTTCCTGTGCCATCCAATTTCAATCTTTGATTCATCATGAAGCGAATTTCTTTCTGGGAAGGCGCATTATTCCAGATCCGAAGTTCTTCTATCCAACCTGAAAAATGGTTTGAAGTTGCTTTGGTATTGGCATTATATCTTGCTCCTATACTCGTATTATTAATACCTGAACCAGTAACCGTGATATTTCCCGATGGAATTCCATCAACCCAGAGATCCCCATTATTGGCAACGGCTATATGATACCATCGGGTATTCTTTTGAATACCTGCAGGTAGATTTTCCATTCTTATCTCAAAACCTGAGCTGCTAAAAATAACACCATTGGAGGCATCTGTAGTGCCAGAGCCATCTTCAAGAGGCCTGTCGAATGGACGTATCCAGGCTTCAATGAAATGGTTGCCATTATAATTATTTCCAAGATCCACATAATCATCGATTCCATCGAAATCGAGGGTGGTACAGGCAAGAATTGGTAATTCTACAGGGGTGTGAATAGGTGGGCACCCGGTATTTTCAATTATCTCACCATTCTCATCTTTAATTGTTGGGGTTAGTTCCCAGCTAATGGTGTAGTCCCCAAAATTTTCCGCTTCAAAAATTATATTAGGATTATTGACAGGATCTAATTCACTTTCAGAGTCCTGATTGGTTAAAATATACTCTTCAGGTCCTTCAATAACCCAGGCGCCAATATAACCATCAATTGTAGGGTAGTCGGTAACTGGAATCTCGCCCTGGAAATCTCCGGTCGTTGTGGCATTCAATTTAGCGGTATAATTTCCGCAGGGTCCGGTTATAGCTTCAACTTCTGTGGTATACTGATCAAAAACAAAAACCCTGATGGTTTCTGAGTTATCTAAACTCTCACAGGCATTCCCGTTACTGTCCAGTAGAATGGCAGTTTTAACTTCAAAATCGTTCCAACCGATTTTGCGGGGTACAAATGTGACCACTTTTTCGTTATCCTGGCCTATTTGTTCTAACACATTTTCAGAGTCGTTTATATCTTCATCATAGAACCATTGCAGTAATACATCCTGGGGCCCCTCTGGCACTTTGATATTATCTACGGCCCAAATATCACCATTTCTTTCTCCCCTGAATTCAAATCGAATTTTCAGGCCTGTTTCACCGAGATAGCTGCCTAAATCAAAAGTCATATTATTTACACCTGGTGTTCCGTCTGCAAAGCCTTCATAATAGCCACTGCTTGCAGGTCCGGTGATTTTATACAATTCTTTGTATTCAGTACCATTCTTTAATAAAACCACTCTTATAGTAGCGTTGGCGGTAAGGTTAAATGCTTGATCAAAAGTTAAAACAGCCTCATCCATACCTGTAAGATTAAAGGTGGGAGTGTCCATATTAGAATCATAGGTACTTTGTGCTATAGCAAAATGCTCATTGGTTTTTCCATCGCTAAGAGGGTTCCACCACATTCCTGTGATTTCATTGGTATTAATGTCTGCAGTTTCAAATTTCCATTTAGGTTGTGTTTTGTGCCAGTGAATGGGGTTGCCGGAGTCTGCATTTGCATTATAATCAATTTCATTCCCATCAGGATCAGTGAAATTCCAACCCTTATTCTTTATACCGGCATCGGTAAAATCTCCACCCTCAAACTTTCCAAACTCTTCTCCATAACCTGTTTCAGAGCTAAGCTGAATTTCACTGCCAAAACACAGAACTTCAGGATCTACCTCTACAGGGGACGGCTTAATATTTGAAGGGATTACACTAACTATTGCTGTAGCAGAATACACTTTATTATCACAAGCTCCATTGGTGATTACGGCCCTGAAAACTGTAGAAACATTATTTACATACATTTCAATGTCGGTTCCTTCAAGCTTATTAGTAGTGTTATTTATAGGGGTCCACTGGGTGCTATTCGAATTTCGGTATTCCCACTCAACAATTTCTCCTTCATGACCCGATAAGATAAGGTCTTCAGCATAACCCGAAACGGCATTTTCACAGGTCATAAAGATACGCCCTGAAGAAAATTTTAGTTCTCCCCCTAGAGGAAGTGCATCTATAGTAATTTCAGAGGTTTCTATAGCATCTACACAAGCACCATCCCCTTCGACTGTGTAGGTAATTGTATGATTTCCAATAATTCCACTATCATTAATCGTCCAGGTAATTTCCCCGGTTTCTGGATTCAGGCGGTTTCCTAAGGTAGTACTGCTGAAGCTGCCACCCGTTTGAAAACCTTCTTTAACAGTGGCTGAAGTTTGGGAAATACAGTAATCGGTTTGAGTATATTCAAAAGCCGCTTTTGGTTGTTTTGAAATGTTAATAGTGAATTCATGCGATACCTCTCCACAGGAATCTTCGTTTTCCCCTGTAAGATCCACGGTATTGATTATGGTAAAGCTACCTGCATCGCTATTTGCCAGGTCGATATCACCCGTAGCGGAATCTAAAACTAAATTAGCTTCTGTTGGAGTAGCGGCATAAGTAAATTCGCCAATACTGCCGTTTTGACTTAAAACTGGAGAAATTGTGGTGGCCATTTCCGGATCTGAACAAAATTCTGTGGCAGCATAAGTGAAATCAGGAATAGGTTTCTCGTTAATGGTAATGGTGAATTCTGCAGTAACCGGTTGACATCCATCTTCATTTGTACCTGAATAATCTACAGTTCGGGTGATTATGTAGGTGCCGGCAGCACTGGTGCTGAGGTCAATTGCGCCTGTATCAGGGTCTAATTCAAGCCCGTTATTATCAACAACAAAACTGTCAAATTCGTCGTGTCCTTCATCAAAGGAAATAACCGGATCAGTATTTAAGGTATTATCCCTGGTATCTTTGCAATACACCTCTGTATCGTAGGAGAAATCGGCTATAGGTTTTTCACCAATGGTCACAGTAAACTCTTTTTTTGCCTCGGTACAACCGGCCTCTTCGGAATTGATGGTATAAGTATATGTTAGGATATAAACACCGGGGCTTGTGCCATTTGGCGTAAATTCACCGGTAGTGCTATTTAGGCTTAAATCATTCTTGTTTACTGAAAATTCTCCAGTCCCACTATTAAGGTAATCTCCGGCTGTATATGGTAGATAGCTGGTTTCATCGGTTTCGCAGAACTCACCAGATGTTGCTGAATTATCGGTGGCGATATAACTGAATTCCGTAATTACCGGTTGAGGTATTATGGTGATTTCCCTGGTATCAACCGCCTCAGCACAAATCTGATCTTCACCAACCTCCAGAATAGCTGTTAAGGTGAATTCTATAGTTTCACCAATATCATCGGGATGAGGTTCGTAGGAGGCACCGTTTAAACTAGTAGCATTTGATATTACTCCCAGTCCATTCGACGTCCAGATGAGAGAAGTATGATTGGAAGCGGTGGCTCCATTACCAACATCAATGACAGTGGTTGTGCTGCATACTTCAAAATTGTTTCCTGCTTCAACAACAGGTGGTTCGTTAACACTGAGAACTGCGACACCAGAAGTGATGGTGGAACAGGAATATCCTGCCGGGCCTTCGATAAAGACGCTGTATTCTGCAGCATCAGAGAGCTCCACGCTGGTTAGATTTAAAGTTGCATTGGTTGCACCTGAAATCTCTACTCCATCTTTTAACCATTGATACTGGACTTCTCCGCCTGTCGCAGATGCAGCTATAACGAATTCTACATCATCCCCAAGGCATACTACCTCGTCTTGGGGTGGGGTTTCAATTGTTATATTTTCATCTACAGTAAGGGTAACCAGATTTGAAGCCACACTGGCACATGGCCCTGCCCCGGAGACCTCCACATAATAAGTGCCGCTATTTGTTGAATTTGCTGAAGAAAATTCAAGGATTTCAGAGGTAGCACCTGGGACCTCAGTTCCGTCCTCAAAGTACCATTGATAGGAGAGGCCATCTCCTGTAGCTGAAACCTCAAAACTAACGTCTTCTCCCGAACAGGTCCCAATATCAAATGGCTGGGAGTTAATGCTAACCTCTTTAAATATCTCAATTTCCACCGTTGTGGTAACGGCTTCACAAGCTTCTGTGGCAGGAATGGTATAGGTGACCGTATGCACCCCGGCAGTACTTTCAGAAGGAATAATATTACCTTGAGAATCAATTTCCAAACCTGAAGTCCCGCTAAAACTACCGGTATCATATGCTCCAACGGTTTCACTGAAAACCGGTGTTTGTGGGCTTGAATCAGATGTACAGAAAGGGGCATTTTCATAATTTATTGTTGCTCCTGGAACTGCGGTTATAATGACCGTTGTTTCTGAAATTTCAGATTCACATCCTCCTGAAGCAGGTATAGTATAAGTTATTGTATATTCTCCGGGATCACTACCGGAAGGAGTAATGTCTCCTGTCGTTCCATCGATGCTAAGCCCGTCAGGGGTAGAGGTGAAACTTCCTCCTTCAAAGGCACCCACTTTATTAGTGAATTCAACGGCTTTTTGTCCGGTGGTAGATGCACAGTATGGACCTGGATAAGATATGGTGACAGAAGGTATTTCTGTGATGGTTATTTCGGTTTGGGTAGTGACCTCGTCGCATCCGTCACCCGCTGTGTCAAGAGTATATGTTATAATGTAAGTTCCCGGATTACTATTTGCTGGAGTAATTAGTCCGGATTCTGAATCAATACTTAAGCCCGACGGAGCAGAAAAAATGCCCCCGGTAACTAAGCCGGTTCCTGAAAGCGTCGCCTGATAAGTATTTGTATCAGCTTCACAGATTTCGTTGGCTGTATAGGATATTTCAGGTTCAGGTTTTTCAGTAATAGTGATATCTGTGGTGGTTTCAACAAGCTCACAGCCTTCTGAAGCAGCAAGCGTGTAGGTTACCGTATAATCTCCTGCTGTGGAATTTGTCGGATCGATTTGGCCTGTTTCAGGGTTAATATCCAATCCCGAAGTAGAAGTAAATGTTCCGCCCTGGTAATTTCCACCTCCTGTAAGCGTTACATCGCCCGAAGCTACTGTTGAGCAAAATGGGCTTTCAGCATAGCTAATCTCCGGACTTGGTAATTCGGTAATGCTAACTTCGGTAGTCGCAATTTCTGATTCACAGCCTCCTGAAGACGGAATGGTATAGGTTACAGTATAGGTGCCGGGATCAACTTCTGCTGGAATAAAAACACCGGTTTCATCATCGATATAATTGCCTAGGTCTCCTGTTGCTGTAAAACTGCCATTCTGGTATGAATGTTCCCCTTGCAGGTTGGGCTGATCAATAGTATTCGTTCCCGAATTGCAATAAGGCCCGGAATAGGAAATTGTAGCTGTTGGAATAGGTGTAACTTCAATTTCGATTGAATCGTTAAGCGTAGCTGGACAACCAGGATCTCCGTCTGTATATTCTGATGAGACCAGGACAATGCTAGTGTTTTCGGTTAAAGTTCCTGTGGAAAGTGTTGTTGAAGCAGTGGTGCCGTCACCATTGCCAAGTTCTACCGTACTATTTACTCCTCCAAGACTGTAGGTTACTGTGGTATTTGGTGTGCCGCTAATGGAAAATTCGGTTTCAGTCCCGGTGCATATGGCTTCACTTGGGCCAATGATTTGTGCAGTGGGGTCGTCACGGAAATATAAGGTAACAGCATCTTCTCCTGCGTCACAAGCTCCGTTTGGCTTTTCGGTAATTATAGTGATGGTGACAGAGCCGTTAGCTAAATCAGTACCAGAAGGGGTGTAATTAAATGATAAATCACTAATAGCACCAGAAGGAAAGTTAATATTTACGCCTGAAGAAGAACTAAGACTGGAAACCTTTAATTTCTTTCCACCAAAGTTTAATTGGGCATCCAGAGATACAGGATCATTGGTACTGCATAGAGTTAAATCTTCTCCAAGATCTACAAATACATAATCGCTTATGGCAATGGCATTTGCATCATTTAGATTAGCTGGAGTCTCTCTTCTTGTACTATTACCACAAATATTAAAAGCCTCCACACCTATTACCACAGGATTGGAATATTGTGCTGAGGCACTAACATTCACCGTAATTGAATTGGTGTTTTTTTCTCCGGTTATATCCCAACCAGAAGGTAAAAACCATTCATAACCTAATGCATTTGGATCATTCGGAACACTTAAACTAAGTGTAGCGGGTGGACATATCAAGTAAGAGGTTGAGGTGATCGCACCGGGCTGTGCCGGAACACCATCGGTTACAACAATTTCAAATTCTTTGGCAGTACTTGCCCCACAATTATTAACTGCCTGAACGGAGAGATCCAGGGTTCCTGCAGAGGTGGCTGTGTATACTAATTCAGGTTCGGTGGTTGTTTGAGTTGTACTATCAGGCAATGTCCAAATATAAGAAGTAGCTGTTGGTACCGGAGCAATAGTGTAGGTGCCGGCTGTTCCCAAACACACTTTATTGTCTTCCCCATCTCCGGAATTAGGATAGGTGATGGCTCCGGGCATCGCGGGTGCCGGGTCTTCAATATTTAGCGTTTCTGTGTCTGCGGTACTGTCCCCACAGGAATTGCTTGCAAAAACTGAAAGCGTTCCCCCGTTAGTGCCGGGAAGCACATTAACCGAAGTTGTTCCGGCAGCTACAGTTACAATATTCGAGTTGGTGTTATTTACATTCCATCCTGAAGGAAACTCCCAGGTATATTCTTCAGCAAAATCGATTTCGGAAATAGTGTAAATTTCTTCGGTGCCGGTACAGGCATTTAATACTCCTGAAATTTCAGGTTGGGCGGGAATACCTGGTTTAACTTCAACAGAAAGTGTTTGTGGAGCATTATTCCCACAATCATTTTTTGCAATTACACTAATCTGGCCATTTTGATTATAATTTCCGGCCGTTACTTCAATTTCATTACCATTATTAATCGTGAGGGTCCAGCCAGAGGGGAGGCTCCATTCATAATTTGTTACGGTATTATCATTGGTTACCGAGTAGGTTATCATCTCGCCGGGGCAAACTTCAGTAGGACCATTAATTACTGCTGGAGTTGATGGTATTCCATCATTCACGGTTATACTTAAAGTTTCTTCGATACCGGTGCCGCATTCGTTACGAGCAGCAACTGAAATATTGTATTGTCCGGAGTTATTGAAGGTCCATTTTATTTCTGGAGAGCTGGTGGTTTGGTTACTTCCATCGGGCAAAGTCCATATATAATCATCGGCATCGGAAACAGGGCTAATCGAATAGGTTTCTTCAATGCCTGGACATACCAGTACCGGTGCAGAAATAGGACCGGGTTTATCCGGTATTCCGGTATTTACCGTTAAGGCAATAGTTTCTTTTGGGCTTGTTCCACATTCATTAACCGCCTGAACCGAAAGCGTATGACTACCCGGGGTATTTATGCTTAACAGAAGTTTTGTTGAAGCAGTGGTTTCGGTAGTGCCATCGGGCAGGGTCCAGAGGTATTCGGTGGCATTGGTAACCGCCGAAATGTTATATTCTTCCTCCACGCCCGGGCAAATCAAGGCCGGTGCCTGTATTGCTGTGGGTTGATTAGGTGTGCCAGGTTTAAGCTTAACTGTGATTCCTGAGCTTGTAAAATCATCAACACAGGGAGTCCCGGAATTTACCCTTAGGGAGATCACATCAGAGCCCGTTGGACTATATTTTAAGGTTGTGGTCGCCTCAGCAGGAGAAAATGGCTGATTATTTAAAAGCCATTCATACTGGGCACTGCTTCCGCCGTGATTATTGATGTTGGTAATAGAGTAAACAACCTCCTCCCCGGGGCATATTTCGGTTTTATCGGCTTGAATGCTTACATTTCCCGTTTGTTCCTTGTAAACAGTGATGATCCCGCTTGCCGGACTAATAACAGTTTTTTCATCTGTAGTACCGCTACAGTAAGTAACGATCAACTGAAATCTGTTATTTCCAATCGCTGGAGCGTAATTATTGAGATCTTTACCGGTTGCACCAGAAATATCAGTATAAGCATTATTACCAACTTTCACTTGCCATTGGTAAGTATATGCTTCTGTTTGGGAAGATGGACTTATAGTTGATGTAAAAGAAATAGTCTCACTTTCACACAAAATAGCTCCCGAAGTTGTAGAAATTGTAACGCTTGGTGCATTATCTGTACACTGCCCAAATCCATTTCTGGAATTCAGCAGAAACAAGGAAAATATAAAGAATATAACGAGTAATTTTTTTCCCATAATTGTAATGCATTAGGTGGAACAATAAATTACGTAGGGATAATTTTATGCTAACTGAGGTCTGGCTGGGTAAACCATTGGGGCGAAGACAATTAACATTTAAAAATAAGGAATTTTAAGAAGTAAGAATGTTTTTTTCGTTGAATGGGTTGATTAATCGTTTAAAATGCACGCGGTTTTAAATTTTCCTATTATAAAAAAGTTATAGTTAATTGGAATACAGCTTTTTGAAGTTTAAATATGCTGGGTTGGGGTGAATTAAAGAATGCTGAGGAATACCTTAAAAACAAAAAAAGCCACAGCTTTTTTAAGGCTGTGACTTTTTGTAAGATAAATTCTTACAAAAACTATTCTCCCAGGAATGGGTATCTATAATCTGTAGGAGTTACAAAGGTTTCCTTAATTAATCTTGGGGAAATCCAACGTAGGAGATTTTGTTTAGAACCTGCTTTATCATTAGTTCCACTGGCACGGGCTCCACCAAAAGGTTGTTGTCCAACCACAGCACCTGTGGGCTTATCGTTAATGTAGAAGTTTCCGGCAGCGTTTTGCAACATTTTAGTGGCTTTGGCCGCTGCATAACGATCTCCAGACATAATTGCTCCGGTTAGTCCATAGATACTGGTATTATCTACAAGCTCAAGCAAATCTTCCCATTTTTTCTCAGAGAAATTTTTATCATCATATACATAAATAGTAACTACGGGACCGAAGAGTTCGGTTTCCATAGTGACGTATTTGGGATCGGTAGTTAGAATAACTGTAGGTTCTATGAAATAACCTTTAGATTTATCGTAATTACCACCAATTACAACCTCAGCATCCTTGTCTTTTTTCGCACGGTCAATATAGCCTGCTAATTTATCGAAGGCTCCTTCGTGAATAACGGCGTTAATGAAATTGCCCATATCTTCGGGAGATCCCATTTTAAAAGAACTTACATCTTCCGCTACATAATTTTTAACTTCAGGCCAAATACTCTTTGGAATATAAACTCTGGAGGCGGCACTACATTTTTGTCCCTGGAATTCAAAAGCTCCGCGGGAAATGGCAGTGGCCACTTGTTTTGGGTTTGCGGTAGGGTGTGCAACAATGAAATCCTTACCACCGGTTTCCCCAACTATGCGTGGGTAAGTTTTATATTTTTCTATCCTTGTTCCAATTTTACCCCAAATATCTTTGAATACAGTGGTACTACCGGTAAAGTGTATCCCGGCAAAATCTGGACTGTCCAGAAGAATATCGGTGATCATTACCGGATCTCCCATTATCATGTTGATAACCCCATCGGGCAATCCTGCTTCACGGAACACTTCCATGATAATTTGTGCTGAAAATACCTGGCTGTCACTGGGTTTCCAGATTGCTACATTCCCCATTAAAGCCGCACTTGAAGGTAGGTTTCCTGCAATAGCGGTAAAGTTAAATGGAGTAATGGCATATACAAATCCTTCCAGTGGGCGGTACTCTACCCTGTTCCAGTTGCCTTCAGAAGATTCGGGTTGCTCATCATAGATCTGGGACATATACTCTACGTTGAAGCGTAAAAAGTCACACAACTCACAAGCCGAATCGATTTCAGCCTGAAAAATATTTTTTGACTGGCCAATCATAGTAGCGGCATTGATCCTGGAGCGGTAAGGCCCCGCAATAAGATCGGCGGCTTTTAAAAATACAGCAGCACGCTGTTCCCATTCTAAATTTGCCCATTCCTTACGTGCTTCCAGAGCAGAGTCTATAGCCTGTTGAACGTGTTTTTTGTCTGCTTTATGATAAACACCAAGATCATGTTTGTGATCGTGAGGAGGATGCATGGTAGCCGTGTCTCCTGTCTTAATTTGTTCTTTGCCAATATATAAAGGCACCTCCATTTTTGTGTTATATAGATCTTTGTAAGTAAGCAATACTTCTTCTCTTTCCGGTGATCCCGGTTCGTACGATTTCACTGGCTCATTTACAGCCACAGGAACGTGAAAAAATCCTTTTCCCATAATAATTTATTTAAGTTTTTCTGATTATTAATTCTTGCTGTTAAAGGTAAAAAAATTAAGCGATTTTAGGCAATAACGAGATCGACTTCACGAAAGCTTAACTATTTTAGTATTTTGAGGTAATTTTTTAAGAAAATTCTATGTGCACCATCAGTTTGGCTCCTTTAAGTATTCAGCAAAATAGCTTTGTTTTAACCTTCAACAGAGATGAAATCGTGGAAAGGCAAACTTTGCCCCCTGACTATGAAAATATAAATGGCTCCAATTTAATTATGCCTAAAGATAAGAGGGCCGGAGGTACCTGGATAGGGGGGAGTTCAAAAAAAAGAGTGGTTTGCCTTATGAATGGAGAGTTCAAGCCCCACCAGAGAAATTTGCCTTATCGATTAAGTAGAGGGTTGGTTGTGAAAGAATTTCTTGCTGCTGAAAATGCTATTGACAGTCTGGAAAAATATAATTTTGATGGCGTGGAAGCTTTCACTTTAATTTTAGCCGACTGGAAAACAGAACTGGAGTTCTTTGAATTGGTTTGGGACGAAAAAAGAAAACATATTAAACAATTGGAGTTAGTCCCGCATATTTGGTCTTCTTCTCCTTTATATTCTGAAGTGGTTAAAACAAGGAGGGAGGAGTGGTTCGCAGAAATAAGGGGTAGCCTAAACCCGGAAAATATTTTGAATTTTCATCATAACGCAGGAATTGGGGATAAAGAACAGGACCTGGTAATGGACCGGGGTTTTTTAAAAACCCAAAGTATTTCTCAAATAATCGCGAAACCATCCCATATAAATTTCTGGTACAGGGATCTGAATACTTCCCAAATAACAGAGAAAAAACTGAAACTCTAATTTAAAGCAAAGGGAACACTTAGTTTAAAAGAAGGAATTTGAACCTTAAATTTTCGGGTGGTGGTGAAATTAACCATATTGTAATATCCGCTCATAGCCCCAAAAGGTGAAGTTAACAGGCAACCGCTACTATAGGAATGAGATTCCCCTGGCTTTATTACCGGCTTTTTGCCAATTACTCCATCTCCTTTTACAATTTCGGTATTATTCAAGGCATCTTTAATCCTCCAGTATCGGGAGGTTAATTGCACCGAATCGTTGCTTTGATTTTCAATAGTAATTCGATAAGCAAAGGCAAATAATTTCCTGTAGCTTCTGAAAACAGAACCTTCAAAACTGGTCTCAACAGAGATCTTAATTCCTCTTGTAACTTGTTGAATCATATTGAATTATCTCTTAGTATAGTGCGAAAGATGCGATTATGGATACCACCCCTGCGATAATTGCTAAGGTAAAAAATATAATATTGAGCAACATAAACTTTACAATGGTTTTAACACGATTTTGCCCGTAGAATTTTCGCATAGCTTTATAGAGGTAAAAGATGAAAATTAAGGTTGCCAGTGTGATTCCTAACTCGGTATTGAATATGTAATCCACAAGAATTGCAAGACCATAGAGGACAAAAAATGTGGTTTGCACGTGAAAGGTAAAAATAAGATGTTCCATATAATTAAATGCTCGGCGTAGGTAAAGCAGCCAGATAAAAAAGGCAAAAACCGGGAGGTAGAAAAAGATGATAAATGGCAACTTATTGATAAAATAATTGAGGAACAATTGTGGGTTGCTTTTTAGTATATTCCAATCGGCAGCTTTTTTGTAGAGCCAGTGATTAAAATTGCTTTGGGGATGCCTTAAGCTGTCCATAGCTTGTGAGGAGGATAGTATCTTTGTTTGTTTGTAAAATTTTGAATAAATATTAAATTTATTACTGTTAGCCTCAAAAAACCTCATACTGTCTAAGGCGACAGAATCGAGATACACCTCCTGGTAAGTTGCTCTTTCTTTGGCTTGCTGAGTTCTTATAAGGGAATCTAACTTAATTTCTCTACCATTTATTTCAGGATTAGGGATATCAAGAGAATCAGTGGCTTGTTGGGCAGTGGTGATCTCGTCAGCATCCAGGTTTGAAGGAACTGGATCTAACTCAAAGCTATTTACAAACCCCCAGATTAGAAAGAATATAATAGAAGCGCTAAGGTAAAACCTGAATGGGTTAGCATAGCGCATTCGCTTTCCTAAAATATAATCTTTCGAAATCTTACCGGGCCTGAAAAGTAATGCTTTGATAGTTCGCCGAAACCGGGAATCGTAGGCAAAGATGCCTGCAAAGAATTCATTGAAGAAATCGTCTAGAGCGAGCTTTTTTGTGCTGTTCAGCTGTCCGCAGGCAGGACAATATTTATCGCTTCTGTCAAGTTCGTGATCACAGTTAAGACAGCGCTTACCACGATATTTTAAATGGCTTCTTTCTTTTTCCATTTAAGTCTAAGTTGATTAGTTGGTGATGCTGGTGGAGTTGGCGCTGCCTACCCCGATAAGCCTATCGTAACGAGCTCCCGGACTTCGGTAATAAACCAGCACCTGGTATTCATTTTCAGTTTCATAGAAGTTGCCGCTAAAGAAACCTTCGTCAATACTTCCATCTGGTTTCTTTAATACATATTTATAATTGTAAAAGCCTTGCTTAAACAGTCGGGCAGCCTCGTAAACATCAGTTTCTTTATTCAAAATTAATTTGGTGGTGTGATCGGTTTGAAAATTATTGAAATTACCATAGATGTGAATTTCTCCACCCTCCAGGACGCTGTAATTTTGGAGCCTGAAATGTACCCAGGAATATTCAGCTTCTATCTCTGGTTCCCGGCCCTGTAGACTTCGTACTACAAACCCACCATTAATATCGGGTTGGTAAGTGTAAGGCTCATTAGCCCTGCTTCTGTCTGGAAATAAGTGATGATGATAAAGTTCGTTTAATTCGATATAATTAATGTCTACGGTACTCGCTCGAAGGTCTTTATTGTCAAACTGAAGATACTCATTTCCACCAAAGAATGCGGTTTCCTGGTCGTAGCGGTAAACCAGCTCATTGCCAATAGTGTATTGGGGTTTGATGTTTTTTATTGCAGTTTTTAAATTCTGATTCTGTAGAATAAGAACCTTAATTGTTTCATTTGGATTCTTCAGAATTAAATCGGGGCTTTCTACTGAAAAATTTACTACCTGCTTTTCCGAAATTAATTTGAGGTCGCGCGAGCGCCTTATGTTTACCGAGACCTGGGCAATAGGTTCGTAAAGCATGAATTTTCGGGAAAATACAAGTTCTTTTGCTGCATTGAAGATCTTCAGCATATAATTTCCCGAAACTTTTAGGCCACGGGTGTTGGAGTTAGGTATCTCCAGTTCATAATGGGAATAGCCCTGCAGGGTATTATAGGAATTTTTGTAATTAAAAATCCTGATGTCGTCAAAGCCTTCCATGTACTCTGATTTTGAGAGTTGGGAAGGGCTCCAGTCGTAATTGTAATGTTCGATAGTGTAATAATAATCGGCTTCATCTCCTATAATATCATCAAAACTCAATTTAAGTTTCTCTCCCTGTTGAATTATCGGGTTTCCATTTTGAATGGAACTCCCATCAAACTGAATTGTATAAATATAATTTGGAGGTAAGGTTTCTTTTTCACTTTGTGCCTTAAGGCTAAAAAATGTAAAAATAACGGGAATTATGACGAGGATCATTTTCATTGTGAGGAAATATATTCAAAGATAATTACAATTCTCATACCGAAGTTTTTAACATTTCAATTTAACAGATTAAAAGACTGAAAATTCTTGTTTTTATTGGGATTTGTGGGTTTAAAATTCCTAAATTTGCCTGACTTTAAAAAAAATTTTTTAACATACACTCCATCCTATGTCAAAAGACATTCGAATTAAAAGAGGATTATCTCTACGATTAGAAGGGGAGGCGGAAAAAGAGCTGGTAAAAGCTCCAAGGTCTAAGACCTATGCCATTAAACCGCCAGATTTTCATACTGTAGTACCCAAAATGGTTGTAAAGGAAGGTGCGAAACTGCTAGCCGGTGACGAACTTTTCTACTCAAAATACACCGAAGAGGTGCGTTTTACCAGTCCTGTTAGCGGGACGCTTAAGGAAATTAAGCGTGGTGATAAACGCCGCATTATGGAAATAATTATAGAAGCAGATCCCGAAGATGCTTATAAAGAATTTGGAAAAATGGACGCTTCGTCAGCCGATGCTGAAGCCGTTAAATCCAGGATACTTGAGAGCGGTTGCGGGGCGTTTATCAATCAAAGGCCTTACGACATTATAGCCGATCCTAAAGATAGCCCAAAAGCTATTTTTATTTCGGCGGTAAGTACTGCTCCTTTGGCTCCAGACTGGGGCTTCATTCTAAAAGATAAGCAGGCGGAATTCCAGGAAGGAATTAACGCCCTTCAAAAACTAACTTCAGGAAAAGTTCATCTTTCATTAGACGATTCTTCGGCAGCCGCCCTAAAAGGGATAAAAGGTGCCGAGCTTCATAATGTAGATGGGCCGCACCCAGCGGGAAATGTTGGGGTGCAAATCCATAAGATCGATCCTATTAACCAGGGAGAAAGAGTTTGGACTCTTAATCCGGAAGATGTGGCTATAATAGGTAAGCTCTTTTTAACCGGGCGATTCGAAGCCGATCGTACCATTGCAGTAACCGGTAGTGAAGCAAAAGACCGCAAATACTACAGTTCAAAAATTGGTGCAAATGTTTCGGAATTTATAGGGGAGGTTAGCGACGATATTCGTGTAATTTCTGGAAACGTATTAACCGGAACCAAGATATCCAATAATCAGTACCTCGGTTTTCTGGAAAACGAACTAACATTAATCCCGGAAGGAAATCAATACAGGGCTTTTGGTTGGATGCCTTTCACCTATAATAATATTCACTCAAATTCCAGAACTTCCCTTTCGTGGTTGTTTCCTAACCGAAAATATAAGCCTACCACCAATCTCAATGGAGAAGAGCGGGCTTTAGTGGTTACCGGTGAAATGGAAGAGGTTTTACCAATGGATATTTACCCTATGCAGCTAATAAAAGCTTGTATGGCCGGTGATATTGAAAAAATGGAGAACCTGGGGATTTATGAAGTTGCTCCTGAAGATTTCGCTTTGGTAGAATATGTAAACACCTCGAAGATTGAAATTCAGGAAGTAATTCGTTTAGGCCTTGATCTAATGATTACTGAAGTAGGTTAAAAAGCAGGAAAAATATGGAATGGATTAGACAAAAATTAGATAAAATAGGAGAGCCTTTTGGTAAGGGTAAGAAATATGAGAAGTATGCGCCCGCTTTAAATGCGATAGATACTTTTCTGTTTACACCAAATCACACTACCAAAAAAGGAGCACATATTAGGGATGCGGTAGATTTGAAAAGGGTGATGATTACTGTGGTAATCGCTTTAATACCAGCGCTTCTCTTCGGAATGTGGAATGCAGGCTATCAATACTACAGCCAATTAGGGGAAGCCTTTACTTTTTGGGATGCGCTTGGGCACGGAGCCTTAAAGATCGTTCCTATGATCGTGGTGTCATACGCGGTTGGACTGGGAATTGAATTTGCATTTGCGATCTTTAGAGGCCACGAAGTTAACGAGGGTTACCTGGTCACCGGCTTGCTTATCCCTATGATTATGCCAATTGATCTTCCCTTATGGATGTTGGCTCTTTCGGTAGTATTCGCAGTATTAATAGGTAAAGAAGCTTTTGGGGGAACAGGGATGAATATCCTGAACCCGGCTTTAACGGCAAGGGCCTTCGCCTTTTTTGCCTATCCTACCTATATGTCGGGTAACCAGGTTTGGGTTAGTGAGGCGAGTAATGTAGAAGCGGTTTCTGGAGAAACAATTCTTGGTTCGCTTGCGGCCGGAGACAATGTGTCTTACAGTATGTGGGATATGTTCTACGGGGTAATCCCGGGATCGGTTGCAGAAACTTCCACCTTGTTCATCCTTGCTGGAGCACTTCTTCTAATTCTTACAAAAGTTGGAAACTGGAGAATTATCCTGAGTGGATTTGTAGGAGCTGCCGTGATGGCCTTGATTTTTAATGCTCTTCCTTCCCTGGGAGTTGCAGGAAATGAGTTGACAAATTTCTATTGGGCAAATCATCTACTAATTGGAGGTTTAGCCTTCGGAATTGTGTTTATGGCTACCGATCCGGTATCTGCTGCACAAACCCAAAGGGGAATGTGGATCTACGGATTCCTTATCGGATTCTTCTCGATAATGATTAGGGTATTTAACCCGGCTTATCCCGAAGGAGTGATGCTGGCAATTCTGTTGATGAACGTGTTTGCACCTACCATAGACCACTATGTAATTCAGGCTAACATTAAACGCAGAAGAAAAAGAATTAAAACTGCCACCGGGCAGGTTAAAACAGCAGTTTAGTTATGGAAGAGAAATCAGTAAATAAGACTAACAGTAACGGCTATACTTTTATGTTCGCTATTATTATGGTAGTAATAGTAGCAAGCGTTTTAGCCTTTACCGCGACTTCCCTGCAGCCTACGCAAAGAGAAAACGTAAGACAGGAAAAGATGCAGAGTATTCTTGCTACTATTGGTGTTGAAACCGATAGGGCGGGAGCTGAAGAACTATATAATCAATACATCACCGAGGAGATTAGTCTTCGCGAAGATGGATCTGTAGATGAGGAGGTAGATGCTTTCCAGGTAGACCTGGCCAAGGAGCTTAAAAAGCCCGCCTCAGAGCAAGTTTTTCCTTTATATATAGCCGAAGTAGATGGAGAAAAATTCTATATCGTTCCCCTAAGAGGTAACGGATTATGGAATGCGATCTTTGGATATATTTCATTGCGGGATGATGTGAACACCATTGCCGGTGCCACTTTTGACCACCTGGGAGAAACACCTGGACTTGGAGCCGAGATCACTAAAGAATTTTTTAGAGAAAGATTTACCGACGAGAAGATTTTTGATGAAAGCGGAAATCTTGTAGGAGTATCTGTTGTGAAAGGAGATATAGATCCTTCCGATAAAGCCGATAACCAGGTAGATGCAATATCAGGAGCCACTATTACCGGTGACGGGGTTTCAGATATGATCTCTGAAAGGCTTAAGCGTTATCTCCCTTATTTTGAAAAGGAAAAGGATATTAAAGTAGCAATTCAATAATTATGGCTAACGAGAAAAAATATACTTCCGAAGAAAAGGAAGCCAAGAAAAAAGAAATGATTCTCTTCATGTCTAATTCAGAAGAGAAGGAACATTTTCTATCGAAGGCGAACAGAAAATTATTATCTGATCCATTAGACGATAATAACCCTATCACCGTTCAGGTTTTAGGTATTTGTTCGGCCCTGGCGATCACCGTGCAGTTAGAGCCGGCTGTGGTAATGGCAATTGCGGTTGTGGCGGTAATGGCGTTTAGTAACATGATTATATCTATGTTGCGTAATATGATTCCAAGCCGAATCAGGATTATTGTACAACTTGTTGTAGTGGCTTCCCTGGTGGTTTTGGTAGACCAGATATTAAAGGCATATGCTTATGATGTAAGTAAACAGCTTTCGGTATTTATCGGTCTTATTATTACTAACTGTATTGTGATGGGACGTCTTGAAGCGTTTGCCCTTGGTAACGGAGTTTACAAGTCTTTTCTGGATGGTGTTGGAAATGCCGCCGGTTATGGACTTATCTTAATAATCGTGGCTTTCTTCAGAGAACTCTTAGGTTCTGGTAAATTATTTGGTTTTGAGGTTTTGGGCCATAAAGGCGCAACCCTTGCCGAATCCACCGGCCTGTATGCATTCGGATACGAAAACAACGGATTGATGCTGCTTTCTCCAATGGCTCTTATTGTTGTAGGACTTATAATTTGGGTACAGCGAGCACGCAACCGCAAACTGATTGAAGAAACCAACTAACAGCTAAAAAATAATTATAATGGAATATGTAAACTTATTTGTAAGAAGTATTTTCATAGAAAATATGGTTTTTGCTTACTTCCTCGGGATGTGTTCATACCTGGCGGTATCCAAAACCGTGAAAACAGCTGTTGGTTTAGGTGCTGCTGTAATATTTGTACTTACAATCACAGTGCCTATTAACTTCTTGCTGGACAATTACCTGTTAAGACCCGGTGCCCTGCAATGGCTAGGAGCTGAATATGCCGATGTAGACCTTAGCTTTTTGAGCTTTATTATGTTTATTGCGGTAATCGCTTCTATGGTACAACTGGTAGAAATGATCGTAGAGAAATTTGCTCCTGCCCTCTATGGTGCTTTGGGTATTTTTCTTCCGCTTATTGCGGTAAACTGTGCCATCCTTGGTGGTTCATTATTTATGCAGCAAAAAGACTTTGGCGCCATAACCGAAGCCGTTACTTATGGATTTGGAAGTGGTATTGGTTGGTTCCTGGCTATTCTGGGAATTGCAGCCATCCGTGAAAAAATTGCGTACTCAAACATACCGGCTCCGTTAAAAGGCCTGGGAATAACTTTTATTATTACCGGACTAATGGCTCTTGGATTTATGAGTTTTATGGGAATTAAAATATAATCGAAAAAGTAGGATTATGACAGTTGTAATAGCAAGTGTAGTAGTATTTTTAGTATTGATCCTGTTATTGGTTTCCATTTTGCTTGGAGCCAAAGCTAAACTGGCACCGTCAGGACCGGTAACAATTAATATTAACGGAGAAAAAGATATGGAGGTAGGTTCCGGAGGAACCTTGCTTTCTACCTTAGGGGATAATAAATTATTTTTACCATCGGCCTGTGGGGGTGGGGGTACCTGTGTTCAGTGTAAGTGTATTGTTTCTGAAGGAGGAGGAGCTATTCTTCCTACCGAGGAGCCACATTTTACCCGTAAAGAGATTGCACAGGGATGGCGCCTTGGATGCCAGGTAAAAGTAAAGGAAGATATGAAGATCCAGATTCCGGAAGAAGTGTTCGGAATTAAGAAATGGGAGGCAACGGTAGTAAGAAACTACAATGTGGCCTCTTTTATCAAGGAATTCGTTGTCGAAATTCCTGAAGATATGGATTATAAGGCCGGTGGTTATATCCAAATCGAGATTCCTAAATGTGAAGTAAAGTTCAGCGATATGGATATCACAGCCCACCCCGATGAACACCCGGGTGAGCCTGAGAAATTTAAGGAAGAATGGGATAAATTTCAACTATGGCCTCTGGTAATGAAAAACACTGAGACCGTAGAGAGAGCCTATTCTATGGCTTCTTACCCTGCTGAAGGCCGTGAAATTATGCTTAATGTTCGTGTGGCCACGCCACCATGGGATAGGGCGAAAGATGCTTGGATGAATGTTAACCCAGGTATTGCTTCTTCTTATATTTTCTCAAGGAAAAAAGGTGATAAGGTAATCATTTCAGGACCTTATGGTGAATTCTTTATCAACCCTAGTGAAGCAGAAATGCTTTATGTTGGGGGTGGTGCCGGAATGGCTCCAATGCGTTCTCATCTTTACCACCTTTTCCGCACCCTTAAAACCGGCAGAAAAGTGACGTACTGGTACGGTGGACGTTCGAAACGAGAGTTGTTCTATACAGAACACTTTAGAGCTCTGGAAAGGGACTTCCCTAACTTTAGATTCTACCTGGCGCTTTCTGAACCAATGGAAGAAGATAACTGGAAAGTGAAAAAAGATCTCGATGATGAAGGAGATGGATTCGTAGGATTCATCCACCAGGTGGTTATCGATAACTATTTGAGTAAACACGAAGAGCCTGAGGAAATCGAATTATATTTCTGTGGACCTCCATTGATGAACAAGGCCGTTCAGAAAATGGGTGAAGACTTCGGTATTCCTGATGAGAATATCAGATTTGATGACTTTGGGGGTTAATCTTCCTATAAATATGCTAAAAAGACCGTCTGGGAAGACGGTCTTTTTTATTTTTGCATTATGGCAAAATTAAACGACCAGGAACTGCATAATCTTGCAATGAATATTGTAGGAAAAGACCTCGAGGAAAAAGGCTATGAATTTTTGGGGGTGAATAGTGAAATTCAAAAGGATCCACAGTTTGTAGCTCTTAAGGATAAGAAGCTACATTTTGTAATTGTTCGTGCGATAGAATATCCTCATGATCCTAAAATCTTAGAAGGACAATTTCTGCAGACCATAAAAGATCACGCCTTAAAATTTAAAGCTCGCACCTTTTATGCAGGCGTTGGCCTGGCCAATTCTGAAGATTACGAGAAACCTGTTTCCCATGGGGAAGCTTATGTGGTAAATTATGATGGCTGGCAAGAAATTTAAATCGATGAATAAACATATACTTTTATTGCTTTTGCTGACGCTTTTCATGGCCTGTCAACCTGAAAATTCTGCTAAAAGTATTTCCGGCAATGCACTGGGAACCACTTATAATATCAAATATTTTTCAGACGAAGAATTAAAAGTGGAAACTGCTCTTGACTCTATATTCGAGATTATAAATACATCGATGAGCACATATCAGCAGGATTCTCATATTTCTCGGATTAACCGGGGCGATACCAGTATTGTGGTAGATGAACATTTCGTGAAAGTATTCCGTGCCTCAGAAAAGATCTATAAGGAGAGCGAAGGCTTTTTTGATCCTACGGTTGGTAATTTGGTAAATGCATATGGTTTTGGACCTAAAAAGGGGCTTAAACAACCTGATGAAGCTTGTCTTGACTCCCTTCATCGGCTTGTGGGCTTTGATAAACTTGAGTTAGATCCTGATAATAGAATTAGAAAAGCCGAACCCGGAATTTATATCGATTTTAATGCTATTGCTAAAGGTTATGCCATTGATGTTATTGCTGAATATTTTGATGAAAAAAATGTTTCAGATTATCTTATCGAGTTAGGGGGCGAGCTTGTGGCTAAAGGAAGAAATAAACAAAAAGACTCCGATTGGATTGTAGCTATAGATGACCCTAAACAGGTAGAAGGAGAGCGAACTTTTCAAACCATTCTTGCCTTAAAAGACAGGGCGATGGCAACTTCTGGAAATTATCGGAAATTCAAAACAGATTCCTCGGGGAATACCTTTGTACATACCATTAACCCCCTCACCGGTTTGGCCGAAAAAAACGATCTTCTTAGCGCTTCGGTTTTAGCTGAAAACTGTACCCTTGCCGATGCTTATGCCTCGGCATTTATGGCTATGGGATTTGAAAAGGCTTCAGCCTTACTGGGAAAGCTTGATAATGTTGATGCTTATTTTATCTATGTGAAGAAGGGAGAGCCTGTTGTATATGCTTCAGAGGGCTTTAAAAAGACGCTGAGAGATTAATTATTTGTGGCAAACGGGAATTATTTCCCCTTCTGCCAGACGGTATTTATTTATTTCTTCTGAAGTTAATTCATTACTATAATCAATTTCTTCCACCCTGAATCCGATACTTCTAAGTTTATCAAAATAATCCCTGCCATAAACTCTCACATGGTCATACTGCCCAAAGATTCTCTCCCGGGTTTTTCTATCGGTAATGGAATCATCCTCGAATGTTTTCTCCCGGTTCAGGTCCTGCGGGATTTGCACAATAGCCGTCCCGCCGGGTTTTAATATCCGGTGAATCTCCTGCATAGCCTTGGTGTCATTGGGAATATGTTCCAGCACGTGATTGCAAAGAATAAAATCGAATTCGTTATCTGAAAATGGCAAATCGCAGATATCTGCCTTTACATCGGCCAATGGAGAATTAAGATCTGTTGTGGTGTAATCGAGGTTTTTTAATTTTCTGAATCGCTTGTAAAAGGCCTGTTCCGGTGCGAAATGAAGAACTTTTAAGGGGCGGGTGAAGAAGTCTGTTTCATTTTTTAAATATAGCCAGAGCAAACGGTGCCGTTCCAGGGAAAGGGTAGAAGGGGAGAGTACATTCTCCCGCTGCTTTACATAACCGTAGGGAAGAAATTTTCTAAAGCTACTACCATCAATGGGATCTGTATAATTATTTCCGCGCAGCGCCAACTTCAGCAGTGGTCTGGCGAGATAACTGAAACGAATTAGCAATGGCCTGGGAAAAGCATTGAGGATTAGCTTAAAAACTTTCTTCATCTAATTTACAATTCTGCTTGATGTGTATACATCAAACTTCAATATCTCCCCAGTTTTCTCCCGATTTGATGCGGTACAGTTGCATTTCAGAAACTCCAAATTGCTTGGCCAGCACTCTTATTCGGGTTTTTCGGTTAGGGTCCAGTAATTTCTTTTTAAGGATAACCGCCTGGGCATAGGTGAGTTTTGAATAAGAAACCACTTTACGTAATTTCCTCTTGTGCTTATTTTCCTTAACCTTGGGGCTGTTATATTGATGTTTCACCCATTCTTCCTGGGTCATCCAGGCAAGATTTGACACCCGGTTGTCGTCTTTCTGAAAGTTCTTGTGAACCACGTACTTATCACCCTCTTTTTTCTTCAGAAATAGCTCGGCAACGATTCGGTGAATATAATAGCTTTTGGATTTTCCGGTTTTTAATTTAACCGAGAAATTGAGGTAGCCTCCTATTTTGCCTCCCTTAACAAGTTCTCCTTCAGGATTTCTAAGAAAACTGATCATACGACCAAAATTGGAAACTTTATAGATAAATCTCTCCTGCCATTCTTCCTTATGCAAGGTTTCCCACCGTTCCTGTCTAAAATTTTTAATCATATACCTGTGCTCTAAATTCTACCTCCTCATCACTCTCTATTCCTAAAGCCTCATAAATATATTTAAAGGTAGATAACAATTCTGGTTTTCCGTTCACCAGGGCCACATCATGTTCAAAATGTGCGCTGGGTTTGTTATCTGCCGTCAAAATTGTCCAGCCATCAGGCAACTGTTTAATTCTTCTGGTTCCGAGATTAATCATAGGCTCTATGGCCACTACCATTCCTTCCACGAACTTTTTTCCTCTTCCGCGTTTACCGTAATTTGGCATTTCTGGATCCTCGTGCATCTTTTTTCCAAGACCATGGCCTACAAGTTCCCTTACCACACCATAACCGCGACTCTCGGTATATTGCTGAATGGCGTATCCAACATCCCCGACGCGATTTCCTGCTTTAAATTCTCTAATTCCTACATATAAAGATTCTTTGGTTACTTTTAGCAGTTCCTTTATTTCTGGTAAAACTTCTCCTACCTCAAAAGTGTAGGCATGATCACCATAGAATTCATTTTTAAGTGCTCCACAATCTATAGAAATAATATCTCCTTCCTGTAAAGGTATGTCATTCGGTATTCCGTGTACTACCTGGGCGTTGGGGCTCATACAAAGAGAATTTGGGAAATCATACATTCCCAGGAAGCCCGGTTCTGCACCGTGGTCCCTTATGAACTCTTCAGCCATTTTATCCAAATGAAGGGTAGTGATGCCGGGTTTTATTTCAGCAGCTAACATACCAAGGGTTTTTGAAACTATAAGGGCGCTTTCCCTTAGTAATTCTATCTCTTCTTTAGTTTTAGGTATAATCATTTTTATTTTTTAAAAGCGGTTAAAAAACCGTAGCGCTTTTTCTGCGGTCTTTCGTTTCCGTTGGTAAGTTTCTGATATATTTCTCCCCAACCTAACATTCCTCCTAAATTTCTGTCATCAATAAAAATATCGGCAAGGATTTTTCTGCTAATCCCTTCATCGAAATCTTCTTCAGGATAACTTTTATTTACAGCGTAAAACTCGATCCCTCGCATTTTACAGAACTCAACTGCCTCTTCTAATTTCTCGCCGTACCTGTAGGTCCAGAGGATTAACAAGTGGCCTTCTTCCTGTAGCTTCTGTAAGGATTCAAAAGCAAAAAGCATAGGTTTGCCAATCTCGGGATATTTGTTCTCTACAATAGTGCCATCAAAATCTACTGCTATTGTAAGGGATTTTGGCATAATACAAAATTAGAAAGATTAAACTTAAATTATGTTTCTGGTTTTAAAAATCGGCATATGGATTTTTGTAAGCTTTTTGGCTTACAATATCTGCCACGTCTTCTTCAAATGTCTCTAATGAAAATTCTACGAACCGGTTTACTTCTACGCCATCTTTGCAAAAGATAATCGTGGGTACCAGGTTAACCTCATAATTTTCTTCAATATGATTGGGGGTTTCCTTATTGGGATCAACAGCTATATTAGTTAATTTGGAATAATCATAACCGGCCTGGTCCAGGATTTTATAGAGTTTGGGAACTTCCAATTGGCTATCGGCACACCAGGTACCCATAAATAGAACAATTTCATAATCAGAGATGTTTTCTTTTATAACCTTCATATGTTTTTCTTCCGGCTGATAATTGCTGTAGCCACTGTTGAACCAATATGAATACGGATTTTGTTCCAGTTCTTTTCGCTGAAACTCCCCCACAAGAAAGTCCTCCTGAAGTTCTTCTTCCGATTGCTTGTTAGTTTCTTCTTCTGAAAAATTCCCGCTTAAAAACAAGCTGAGAATAATTAGTAATATCTTACTCGTCATTGTTTTAAATTAAAGGGTCCTGGGTCATTAAATCGGGTTGATCTATACCCATAAGTTTTAATATGGTCGGGGCAATATCTCCAAGTTTTCCACTTTTGATTTCTTTTACGTCGCTGTCCATTAAAATAAGGGGCACCGGGTTGGTGGTGTGAGCTGTATTTGGACTTCCGTCTGGATTGATCATAGTTTCACTATTCCCGTGATCGGCAATTATTATTACTGAATAATCATTCTCGCGGGCTGCTTCAGCTACATCTTTAGCACAGGAATCTACAGTTTCACAGGCTTTCACGGCGGCTTCGAATACTCCGGTATGGCCTACCATATCGGGATTTGCAAAATTCAGACAAATAAAATCGGCTGAATGTTCCCTGATTTCCGGAATGATCTTATCTCTTAACTCATAAGCGCTCATCTCCGGTTGCAGATCGTAGGTAGCTACTTTTGGAGAATTGCACATAATTCTTTTTTCCCCTTTAAAGGGTTTTTCGCGTCCTCCTGAAAAGAAAAAAGTAACGTGAGGATATTTCTCGGTCTCAGCTATCCTGATTTGTTTTTTCCCGGTGTATTCTAAAACTTCTCCCAGAGTGGATTTGATATTGTCTTTTTTGAAAACTACATTAATCCCCTGAAAGCTATCGTCATATTTGGTGATGGTCACATAATATAACAGCATTTTTTTCATATCATATTCAGGAAAATCCTCCTGGGTAAGGGCTTGAGTAAGTTGTCTCCCGCGATCTGTTCGAAAATTGAAGAAAATAACAACGTCTTTCTCATTCAATTTGGCAACTGGTTCCCCGGCCTCGTCGGTAAGAACAATAGGCTCTATAAATTCATCGCTTATATTATTCTTGTAACTGTTTTCCACCTCTTCAACGGCATTGGTGGTTTTATAACCTTCGCCCTTGGTAATAAGGTCGTAGGCTTTTTTTACCCGTTCCCAGCGTTTATCACGGTCCATAGCAAAATACCTTCCTATTACCGAAGCTAGTTTCCCATTGGTTTTCTTTAGGTGCTCTTCAATCTCTGTTATGAATCCTTTTCCCGAATGTGGATCTACATCACGGCCATCGGTAAAGGCGTGAACATATTTTTCCTTCACCCCAAATTCTTCGGCAGCCGAGAGAAGACCTTTGAGGTGATTGATGTGGGAGTGGACCCCGCCATCGCTTAATAAGCCCATAAAATGGATGGGTTTATTGTTTTTAATGGCGTAGGTAAAGGCTTCTTCAAGTACCGGCTCGTCTTTTAAGGTATTTTTTTCTACTGCCATGTTTATCTTTACCAGGTCCTGATATACAATTCTACCAGCGCCCAAATTCATATGTCCTACTTCACTGTTTCCCATTTGGCCTTCAGGCAAACCTACATTCATCCCGTCGGTGCGTAATTCGGCATGGGGATATTCCTTTATAACCGAATCCATAAACGGGGTATTAGCCTGTGCGATTGCAGAGACTTTAGGGTCCTGGGTAATTCCCCATCCGTCCAGGATCATCAGTAAAACTTTCTTATTCATAACACAATTAAATTTTGGCTATAAAGATAAAAACAAATTTTAGCCTTCACTAAGCATCTCCGACTAATGTTTTATTAAATCTATGTTGTTATGGCTTCTCTTGTCTTTTTCATCCTAGCTCGTGACCGGATAGCCAGAATTTCCCCAGAGCCAAAATTATAATCCCAGTTCAATAAGGAATCTTAAAAAAAGGATACTATTTTTTCTCATTATTTTATATCGTGTAAATTAAAATTTTAACAAAAATTCTTCCCGAATTGTATACTACATCTGTTTAATTTGCGTTTTAGAAAACCCAGCTTTAATGATATAATTGGTTGAAAATAAGCCTGATATTGCTTGATTATGTTAAAATTTGCCTTTTTAAGCGGGGTGTGTCTCAATTAAAGTCAAAATTGGGCGGATTGGCATATCCTTTGGAATAAATTAACAGAACAACAAAAAACTTTAAAATTTGCCTATGATTTATAAGATCTTAACCATTACTGGAATCCTTATTTTTTCCTTCGCATTTACAACTTCCTCTAAACTTCCTAAAACTTTAAACTCAAAGCTTGAAGCCTCTGCTGCCCCCGCATTGGTTTCCGAAGAAATTGAAACTTTTTCTGAAAAAGTTGCAACAGTTTATGGTGAATTTGCTGAAAACAGCGCCAGTATGCCGACTTTAAAGGTATTTGAAAGAGCAATGACAGGTTACTCTAAACTTGATGCAAAAGGTAAAGTAGGAAATCAACTCTTAACCGTTATCGATTTTGGTCTTTCTTCTACTACCAAAAGAATGTGGATTCTAGATATGAATACCAAAAATGTTTTATTTCACACCTACGTTTCCCACGGAAAAAATACCGGCGGCGAGTTTGCCACTAAATTTTCAAATACGGTTAATTCTTTGCAAAGTTCCCTTGGGTTTTATGTAACCGGAAAAACTTATTATGGTAAAAACGGGCTTTCTCTTTATTTAGACGGACAGGAGAAAGGTTTTAATCACAACGCCAGAAAACGTTATGTAGTGGTGCACGGAGCAGATTATGCTGAGCCATCTTTTATAGATAGAATTGGGCGTTTAGGTAGAAGTTATGGCTGCCCTGCAGTTCCAAATTCTATAGCTAAAGACCTTATTGAAAAGATAAAAGGAAGATCTGTGATTTATATCCACAAAGAAGACAAAAATTACCTTAAAAACTCCAAGCTGCTTAATTCAGTAACAGCTGCATAATTTCTTTATCCTGCTTGTAAATGTCTTCGGCAAATCGGGTTTCATCGCCCTCACGCCAGGCCGTCCAATAAAAATGATGAACCCTAACATCTTTGGTAATCTTGATGGTAGTAGTTCTACCTGAATCCAGAATTTCCTGAATTTTTTCTGAAGTATATTTTTCCTGGTCGTTTAATAAATATTCGGCCAGGTCTAACACCCCTTCAACTCTTACACAGCCCGAGCTCTGAGCCCTGGAGTTTTTCTCGAAAAGCTTTTTAGAGGGGGTGTCATGGAGGTAAATAGAATACCTGTTAGGGTAAATTATCTTTACCTTTCCCAATGGGTTGGCGGGACCTGCTTCCTGGCGGTAGGTGTAATTTACCACCTCTGGGTTATTCCAGTTTATTTCTGAAGGATTTAATCTTTGGCCGCTACCATCAAAAACTGCCATATTCCTGCTGGTAAGATAAGAGCTATTCCTTTTTGCTGCCGGAATAACATCATTCTTTTTAATGGTTGGAGGGATCGTCCAGGTAGGGTTGTAGACAATATGTTCAATTTTATCTGAAAAAACAGGTGTTTTTCGGGCTTCAGTTCCTACCATCACCCGGTTACTGCTAATGGTATCTTTTTCTTTAACCAGATGCAATCTGTAATTAGGGATATTAACGATAATATAGTGATCGCCCAGATCCTGAGGATGCCATCTCCAACGCTCCATATTAACTAATATTTGCTTGTAACGTTCTTCGTAGGTACTATTAAGCTCAGAGATAGTTCCTTCGCCTATTACCGCATCGGTTTCTATCCCGTGGTGTTCCTGGAATTTCCGGATGGCTTCCTGTAAATTCTGGTTATACTTATGGGTTGAATTTGGCGGAATACTGTCTATAAAATTCAATTCATTAAGCCTCAGGGCAATCATCGCCATTCTTGAACTGGTATCACCCGGTTTAATACTTTCTCCTTGCGGGACCTGGGTTGGATTTTCCTCCTTTTCCTTTAAGACCCGATACTCCTTAAGTGATTTTTGTAGCCCTTTATACACTATATGATTTGGGGCCAGGTCTTCCAGTGTGGCAGAAATTTTATTTTCTGAAATGGCCTTTTCGAACAGCGGGAGTAAATCGGTTGTATTGCTGTCTATATCCCAAATAGAGTAAAGTTTTTTAGGGTCTAACTTACCTGAATTCAGATGTCTTCCGTAGGTGAAGAAAGCATCGGTGAGCACGAGTTCTAATAAGTCTTTTTCTTCCTGGTCAAGATTAGCTAAATTAGATAAGGCCATTTCCAGGTAATCCCCATGATAATCCTTAAACTGGAGTCCGTGGTTGGGGGCATTCTCAATACTACGGTAAAGATCTTCCCGTAATTCCCTATTGCTCCATACCGGTTGGTATTCCCGCTGGGAATAAAAACTATCTACCAGGCGTATGTTTTCTAACTGAATCCCTGAATTAGCGGATTCTTTTTGCCATTGCTGAATTTTTTCTTCAACATTTGCTGCAGAAGAAAGTTTTTTAACTTCTTCGATATCCGGAGCATTTTTTGTTTCAATTCCGGATTCCTTGTTGTTATTATTACAGGCAAAAATTGCAACGAGAGATAAGTAAAGGGAAAATCTAATTATTTTCATGTAGGTTATTTTGGAGCGGTAAAACAGGAACTGGGAGAGAGGCTTCCCCGCCTATTTTACTTTTACATCCTGGTAAGATTCATTTCGTTCAAACTGTACTTCAGCATAAGGGCAAAGCGGATCTATTTTGAGTCCCTGGTTGCGGGCATATTCTACGGCTCTTTTAAGCAATTTCCCTGCAATACCCTGTCCTTCCAGATCCTCATTAACTTCAGTATGGTCTATGGTGAGAATATCATTATCTTTATGAGTATAGGTGAGTTCAGCGTATACTCCTTCATTGTTTTCCAGATAGAACATTCCCCGGGTTTCGGTTTCTTTATGTTTAATATCCATGTTACTTCTTTAAAATATCATCCACGATTCCGTATTCAATAGATTCTTCAGCGTTCATCCAGTAATCGCGATTAAAATCTTTCATTACTTTTTCTATAGGCTGTTCACAGTTTTCTGAAAGGATGCGCGCACTCAGTTCTTTTATTTTAAGGATTTCGGCCGCCTGAATTTCAATATTGGAAGCCTGGCCTCTGGCTCCACCCATTGGTTGATGAATCATTACTTTACCGTGAGGTTGGATAAGCCTTCTTCCTTTGGTGCCTCCAGATAAAAGTATAGATCCCATAGATGCTGCCAGGCCTGAACAAATAGTAGAAACCGGACTTCTAAGACTCTGCATGGTATCATAAATGGCAAATCCATCGGTTACAAAACCTCCGGGACTATTTATAAAAAATTGAATTTCCTTATCACTTTCCATGTCCAGGTACAAAAGACGATCAATCACGTGTTTAGCGGTTTTATCGTTTACATCGCCCCAAAGAAATATTTTACGTTTCTCTAAGAATTTTGCATCTATTAGATCCTGGGTTTTTCCGGGTTTATCTTTCATAATAATGAATACTGTTTTTTATTTATTAAGCTAAAAATAAGCTTATTTTGATAGAAAAACTCCTTTTTTTAGGGGCATTTAACAAGACTTTATAGAAGTTTGCCATCTATATGAATGAAACAAAAAACTATAGACCCTGGGAGGGGATTTAAATAGTAATATCCTGGAAGACTTTTATGAATATTTGAATCTTTATTTATAAACATAAAAAAACCTCCGCAAAAAATGCAGAGGTTTTTAGAGCGGGAGACCGGGTTCCCTTCGGTTCGCTTTTCAAGCTCACTCAGGACAGGCTTCTCACCCGGTCCTGAATTTTTTTAAATAAAAAAAACCTCCACAAAAAATGCAGAGGTCTTTAGAGCGGGAGACCGGGTTCGAACCGGCGACATTCAGCTTGGAAGGCTGACGCTCTACCAACTGAGCTACTCCCGCAATACAGGTACAAATATAATCTTAATGGAATTCATTTTCCAAATAAATTTGAAATTTTAGTGCTGAATTTTCTTCAGCAGAAAACAAAAAACCGGGATCCTTTAAGGAACCCGGTTTTCTTGTGATTATAACTTTCTGAAGATTAGGCATTCATCGAAATGAGGAATTCTTCGTTGTTCCTGGTTTGTTTGAAACGCTCTTCAATAAATTCCATAGCTTCAATAGGGTTCATATCTGCAAGATATTTACGCAGTACCCACATACGCTGTATGGTATTTTCATCCAGTAAAAGATCGTCACGACGTGTGCTGGAGGAAGTAAGGTCTATTGCAGGGAAAATTCTTCTGTTAGCGATCTTTCTGTCCAGTTGTAGCTCCATATTACCGGTTCCTTTAAATTCTTCAAAGATAACTTCGTCCATCTTGGAACCTGTGTCGGTAAGTGCCGTTGCGATAATGGATAGAGAACCACCATTTTCGATATTACGCGCAGCACCAAAGAAACGCTTTGGTTTGTGAAGGGCATTTGCATCAACACCACCACTAAGTACCTTCCCACTGGCAGGCTGTACGGTGTTGTAAGCTCGCGCAAGCCTGGTAATAGAATCCAGAAGTATTACTACGTCGTGGCCACATTCTACCAGGCGCTTAGCCTTTTCTAATACGATATTTGCAACACGTACATGTTCGTGAGCTTCCTTATCAAAGGTTGAAGCCACTACTTCCCCGCGAACATTCCGTTGCATATCGGTAACCTCTTCGGGACGTTCATCGATAAGGAGAACGATTTGGTATACTTCAGGATGATTCGCTGCAATTGCATTAGCGATATCCTTTAGCAACATGGTTTTACCGGTTTTAGGTTGAGAAACGATCATTCCACGTTGTCCTTTTCCAATAGGGGAGAAGAGGTCCATGATCCTGGTTGAAATAGAACTTTGTTTATCGGCGATATTGAATTTTTCCTTTGGGAAAAGTGGAGTGAGGTGTTCAAAAGAAACCCTGTCTCTTACTACTTGCGGATCCAGGCCGTTGATCTTGTTGATCTTTATTAAAGGAAAATATTTTTCTCCTTCTTTTGGCGGACGGATTTGACCCAGAACCGTATCTCCGGTTTTAAGGCCGAATAATCTTATCTGCGATTGTGATACATAAATATCATCTGGGGAAGTAAGGTAGTTGTAGTCTGAAGACCTTAAGAAACCATAGTTGTCCTGCATGATATCGAGTACCCCTTCACTTTCAATTATCGCATCAAACTCATAATCGGGCTCGCGATAGCGATTCCGACTGTCACGGTTTCCTCCGTCACGGTTATTATTGTTGTTATCACGATTTCCGTTGTCACGGCTCGAAGTATTTTTACTACGGCTCTCCTGTTTCTCTCTTTGATTACCACGGTTATCATCCCTGGAATCTCTTGAGTCTTTGGAAGAACGTTTTTCCGGTCTTTTGTTTTCCCTGGCCTGAGGTTTTTCTTTTGCAGGCTGGGCTTTAGCTCGTGGTTTTTCTTCTTTTTGAGGAGAATCCGATTGTTTTTGTCTTGGTGGTTTTTTATCGCTGCCTATTTTTCCGGTTTTTTTCTTCTGTGGTTTTTCTGAAGCTTCGGAGCTTTTTGGGCGCTCCTCGGCCAGAACTTCCTTCGCGATGGCAGGGTTGGCAGCCTGGTGATCTAAGATTTGATAAACCAGATCTGATTTTTTAAGGCTTCTGAATTTAGGAACATTTAATGACTTTGCGATTTCCTGAAGTTCAGGTAGCTTTTTAGCTTTTAATTCTGAAATTTCAAACATGAATAAATAAGAATAAAATTTTGTGTTTGGGTTGATTAAAACTTCTCGTGGAAGAATCGAAAAAAATTTGGAGACTTAAGTAACCTGTTTAGAACAGGTTACGAATTGTTTATGCAATGATACGACTTTATTTTAATATTTAAAGTGGAATTTTCTAAAGAATCTGTTATTTTTGTGGCGAATTGTAACCCCGATATGCTACAAAGAATACAGACTGTTTACTTGTTACTGGCTGCTATTATTAGCGGTGGATTGATTTTTTTATTTCCGCTTTGGGAAAATTCAGCAGGTGCTCCCGTATATGCGAATAATGAACTTATGATTTTTATCATGTTTATTTCTTCGGCATTGCTTTCATTGGTGAGTATTTTTATGTTCAAAAACAGAAAGCTTCAGTTTGTGCTGGGGCGTTTAAATATACTGTTAAACTTTTTTTTACTAGGAGTGTTTGTTTATTGGTCGCTAAGCTTATCCGGAGAGGTGATAATCTCAAAGAAGGATATTGGGATGTTTCTTCCAATCATTTCTATCGTTTTTCTTGTTTTGGCCAATAAGGCTATTAAAAAGGACGAAGATCTCGTAAAATCTGTGGACCGATTACGATAAGCCTATCATCTTAGTAGTATTAGTGCGTGAAAACCCGAAGTGAAAGCTTCGGGTTTTTTAGTTTTTGTAAGTGAAGCGGAATCAATTTGGTATATCTTGATGAACTCTGAATGTTTGGAATTGAGGATATTAATTCTTTCCGTCATTACAAGCGAGGTAGTCTTTAAATCAAAAGCTTTTCGTGAAATTATTAGAGCAGATTGCTTCAGTCGTGCCTCCATCGCAAAGACACAAACTTTCTAATTGTATACTGCTTACTAAGCCTTCCTACTTACTTTTTAACTCTATCACTTCTAAATCCTTGATTTCCGCAGCCTCAATTTTAAATCTAAGCATAGTGCGTTTTTTATGAAAACCCTGTTTTCCAGCTGCGCCCGGATTCATATGGAGCAGGTTTAATTGTTTATCGTTTATCACCTTCAAAATATGAGAATGGCCACATATAAAAAGTTTAGGAGGGTTTTTTCTGATTTCTTCCCTTATTGCCGGCGAATATTTTCCCGGGTAACCACCAATATGGGTAATCCAAACATCTACGCCTTCACATATAAAGCGTTGGTGAAGCGGAAACTCTCTTCTTATTTCAGCTCCATCAATATTTCCATATACTGCTTTTAAGGGTTTAAGCTTTTGTAAAGCATCGGTTACTGAAAGATTACCAATATCGCCGGCGTGCCATATTTCGTCGGCCTGGGCGGCATAGTGAAGGATTCTTTCGTCAATATAGGTATGGGTGTCGCTTAAAAGCAGGATCTTTTTCAAAACTATTTCTTCTGGTTTAGACTTATTTAATTCCCCCGATGGGTATGATTTCAGCTTGTGATAATTGCCTTATCTTTGCAGTTCGAAAATATAGAAAAATAATCGCATTCACTTGAGGTATTTTATAGAACTGGCATATTTTGGAAAGAATTATCACGGTTGGCAAAACCAACCAGATGCGGTTTCGGTGCAGGAAAAAATTGAAACGGCCCTTGGAAAATTATTTCAGAAAACCATAGAAATAACAGGGGCTGGCAGGACAGATGCCGGGGTGCACGCAAAGCAGATCTTTGCACACTTCGATATTCAGGAAAAAATAGATACAGAACAGCTTCAGTATAAACTCAACTCTATGCTGCCAAAAGACATTGCTGTTTATGATATCTTTGAGGTAGAACCCCTTGCTCACGCCCGGTTTGATGCCTTGAGCCGAAGCTATGAATACCATATAATTAATAAAAAAGACCCATTTTTGATAGACCGGGCCTACTTTATTAAGAAGTGTCTGGATGTAGATAAAATGAATCAAGCCGCAGAGATCTTGAAAACTTATACTAACTTTAAGTGTTTTTCAAAGTCGAGAACCGATGTAAAAACCTATAATTGCAAAATTGAAGAGGCCCGGTGGGAGTGGGATGGGGATATTTTAAAATTCAGCATCACAGCCAACAGGTTTCTGCGGAATATGGTGCGTGCTATTGTTGGGAGTTTAATTGAAATTGGATTGGGAAAAACTTCGGTAGAAAGCTTGCACGAAATAATTAAAAGTGAAGACAGGAGTAAGGCAGGAACTTCGGTGCCGGCAAGAGCGCTGTACCTCACAAAAATCACATATCCAAAAATAAAAATAGCAGTAGAGTAAATGGCATCTAAATCTGGAAATGCATTCGATTTTAATTTATTTAAGCGCCTGCTTAAATATACCAGGCCTTATAAAATCACTTTTTATTTTGTAGGAGTTGCCGCTGTTTTGCTATCCTTTTTTGCGGTACTGAGGCCCTATTTGCTTAGGGTTACCATAGATGATGCAATTATGCCGGCCGATTATGAGAACCTGGTGTTTTTTGTAGCGCTTATGGCCGGGATACTTCTTCTGGAAGTTATTTTTCAGTTTCTCTTTATCTATTACGCCAACTGGCTGGGGCAGGAGGTTGTTCGGGACCTTAGGGTGAATCTTTTCAGGCATATGCTGCGGTTTAAAATGGCGTATTACGATAAATCTGCGGTAGGACGACTCGTTACGCGAGCGGTAAGCGATATTGAAACCATTGCCAGTATTTTTAGCCAGGGGCTTTTTATGATAATTAGCGATATTCTTAAAATGCTGGTGGTCGTTGCTTTTATGTTTTATCAGAGCTGGCAGTTAACCCTATTGGTGTTAACTGTTTTACCTTTAATTATGTACGCCACCAGGGTGTTTCAGCGTAAGATGAAGGTTGCTTTTGAAGAAGTGCGTACAGAGGTGGCAAACCTGAATACCTTCGTACAGGAACGCATTACCGGGATGAAGATCGTACAGCTTTTTACCCGCGAAAAAGCCGAATATGAAAATTTTAAAAAAATTAATGATAAGCACCGAAATGCCTGGGTGAAAACGGTATGGTATAACTCTATTTTCTTTCCAATTGCTGAAATGGCTACTTCTATTACCATTGGACTTATTGTTTGGTTTGGAGGTTTAAGGGCAGTAGAAGGTGGGGAGATTACCCTGGGGATTATCGTGGCTTTTATTGAACTTTCCCAGATGCTATTCAGGCCGTTACGTCAAATCGCCGACAAATTTAATACCCTGCAAATGGGTATGGTTGCCGCTAATCGTGTCTTCGGAATTTTGGATACGGAATCCTCTATTAAAGATGAGGGAAAAATAGAGGTAACAAACCTTAAAGGCGAGATCGAATTTAAAGATGTTCGCTTTAGTTATGTTGATGATGAAGAAGTGCTGAAAGGAATATCCTTCCGGGCCGAACCCGGAGAAACAATTGCGATTGTAGGTGCCACCGGTGCCGGAAAATCTACTATTATCAATCTTCTAAACAGATTTTACGAAATAAACAGCGGGAAGATTCTAATTGACGGCACCGACATTCGGGATATAAATCTCCAGTCGCTGCGATCACAAATTGCGGTAGTGCTTCAGAATGTATTTTTATTTGCAGATACGATTTTGCACAACATCACCCTGAACGATCCCGAAATTTCTGAAGAAGATGTAGTGACCGCCGCAAAACAAATCGGGATTCATGAATTCATTAATACCCTGCCGGGTGGCTATCACTACAACGTAAAAGAAAGAGGAGCAATGCTTTCTTCCGGGCAGCGCCAATTAATATCTTTTCTAAGAGCGTATATGAGCAACCCAAGTATCCTGGTCTTAGATGAGGCTACTTCTTCGGTAGATACCTATAGCGAGTTGCTCATCCAGGAGGCTACCGATAAGATTACCCAGGGTCGTACCTCAATTGTGATCGCACACAGGCTGGCCACAATTAAAAAAGCCGATAAGATTATCGTGATGGATGAAGGTAAAATCATGGAAATAGGGACTCACGCTGAATTGCTTAAAAAAGAAAAGGGTTATTACCGCAATCTCTATGAGGTACAATTTATGGCTGAAGAACCGCTTGGTTAACTGAGGTCTTCTTTAATTTTTTCTATAAGTTCTTTGGTGTTTTCAAACATCACAAATTCCCCGTCTTTTATATAAGAGATTTGGCCGGTTTCTTCGCTAACCACCAGGGCCAGGGCATCTGTTTTTTCGGTAATGCCTACTGCTGCCCGGTGCCTTAAACCAAAACGCAGGGGGATTGCCCTATCATTGGATACAGGTAAAATAACCCGGGTTGCAGTTATCCTGTTGTCCTCAATAATCATTGCACCATCGTGCAGGGGAGAATTCTTGTAAAAAATAGATTCAATAATGGGTTGGTTGAGCTCAATATACATGTCATCCCCCGAATTCTTTACAAAATCAAGGTTGGTGCTTTTCTGAATTACCATTAGGGCCCCGGTATAAGTGCGCCCCATACTTTCGCACGCATTTACTATGGCTTCTACATTGGTAGTAGTTTCGAGATCATCCTTGATAAACCGCAAATTCTTAAAAAATTTTCCTCTTTGGGTAAAATTTGTGGAACCTATCATTAAAAGAAATTTCCTGATCTCCTGCTGAAAAACCACAATCAGGGCGAACATCCCCAACCCTATAAACTCTCCCAGCACACTACTTAGGAGTTCCATTTGCAATAATTGGGTAAGCATCCCAAAAAGCAGCACGATTACAATGCCTATAAAGATGTTTACTGCTACAGTTCCCTTAATAAGCTTGTAAAGATAGTACAGCAGAAGTGCGACAAGAACGATATCTACTATATCAAGAATGCGCAGATTTAGAATATCCAAATTAAAGGGCTTTTGTGTAAAAATAGAAAATTAAGGAGTATTAGCACACCTGTGAGTATAATTTTACACATTCCACGGCTTCCTTGACATCGTGAACCCGTAAAATAGAAGCTCCATGGGATAATGCCAGGCTATTAAGAACAGTAGTTCCATTGAGAGCTTCCTCTGCACTTATCCCCAGCTGTTTATAGATCATTGATTTTCTGGAAACACCTACAAGGAAAGGCAGCTCGAGATTTTTAAAGAGTTCAAGGTTTTTAAAGAGTTCAAAGTTTTGTGTGGTGGTTTTTGCAAAACCAAAGCCGGGGTCGGTGATGATATCGTTTATGCCGTATGCGCGGGCGAGTTTAATTTTTTCTGAAAAATAATACATGATATCCCGCGGCAGGTCCTGGTATTCGGTTATGCTTTGCATCGTCTTAGGAGTCCCCCGCATATGCATCATAATATAAGGTACCTGATGCTTTCCAACAATAGACATCATTTTATCGTCCAGACTGCCTGCAGAAATATCATTAATGAGGGCCGCCCCGGCTTGAATGCTTTTATCTGCCACTTCTGCCCTAAAAGTATCTACGGAAATTATGATCTCCGGAAAATTTTTAACCAGAAGTTCGATCGCCGGTATAATCCTGTTTAGTTCTTCTTCCTGCGAAACGTCCTTAGCATTCGGGCGGCTACTGTAACCCCCAATATCAATAAAAGTGGCACCTTCTTTCAACATTTTTTCTGCCTTTTTCTGAAGGACGGATTCGCTGGAAATTCTGCTATCAGCATAGAAAGAGTTGGGAGTAATGTTGAGAATTCCCATCACCTTTGGCCGGGAAAGATCTATGAGGTTTCCTTTGCAGTTTATCGTCATTAATTATTAAGTTTTTAGGACATTCATACTTACACTCTGTCCGGAGGTATTCATTAAATTTTGACTATCTGAATTATTTGTCGAAATTTACGCAAATTAGAACTTCTAAATGCAGCATACCTTAAAACAATACGACGCGGTTGTGGATACCTGCCGCGCGTTGTTTGCCAATAAGATGAAAGATTACGGGAGCGCCTGGCGTATCCTGAGGCTTCCGTCACTTACCGACCAGATATTTATCAAAGCACAGCGAATTCGCCAGCTTCAGGAATCGAATATCAAGAAAGTAGATGAAGATGAAAAGTCTGAGTTTATAGGCATCATCAATTATTCTGTGATGGCTTTAATTCAATTGGAAAAGGGAGTGGCAGATCAGCCCGATCTTGATACAGAAACTGCTGTAAAGCTTTATGACGAAAAAATTGCCGAAACCCGCCAGCTTATGCAGGATAAGAACCACGATTACGGGGAGGCCTGGCGCGATATGCGTATTAGTTCCCTTACTGATCTCATTATCCAGAAGCTCCTTCGGGTCAAGCAAATTGAGAATAATAAAGGCAAAACGCTCGTTAGCGAAGGCATAGATGCCAATTACCAGGATATGATTAATTATTCGGTTTTTGCACTTATCCTGTTTACTGAAGCCGGAGAGGAATAAAGCAATTAAAACAATTCGATATGAAATTACTAGTTGGAATCGCCAGGGTGCTGGTTGGGGTTTTATTTATTTTTTCAGGATTTATCAAACTCAATGATCCCGTTGGTTTTTCATTTAAACTTCAGGAGTATTTTGGGGAGAAAGTGCTCAATCTCGAGTTTCTTATTCCTTTTGCGCTCGTTTTAGCTATTATCCTTGTGGTTTTTGAACTGGTATTAGGGATTATGCTGCTTATTGGCTACCTGCCTAAATTTACGATGTGGAGCCTCTTGCTAATGATCCTTTTCTTTACTTTTCTAACCTTTTATTCGGCGTATTTTAATAAGGTTACCGATTGCGGTTGCTTTGGAGATGCGATTCCGCTTACGCCCTGGCAATCCTTTTATAAAGATGTGTTCCTGCTGGTGCTTATAGTTTTTCTTTTCGTAAAAATAAAGTATATCACGCCTGTATTCGCCCCGGTTTCGCACCGGTGGATTATCTTCCTGTTTTTTATGCTGAGTTTTATGTTTGCCTATTATGTGCTTATGCATCTACCCGTTTTCGATTTCAGGGCCTATAAAGTAGGTAACAATATCAAGGAACAGATGGTAGTACCCGAGGATGCTCCAAAAGCTGTTTTTGAATATAAATGGAAATTCGAGCAAGACGGGGAAGAGGTCATAATAACAAATAATGGGGAGTATCCTCAGATTGACGGTGAATATATAGATGTGGAAACAAAACAACTTAGCGAAGGTTATGTGCCACCGGTTACCGATTTTCAAATAGAAGATAATGGAGAGGATGTTACCGAAGAGATCCTGGCTGAAGACAAAGTCCTGCTTATAATAGCTTACGATCTTCTGAAAACGGAACAAGAGGGTTACAAAGCGGTGAAAAATCTTAGCGAAGAAGCATTAAATAAAGGTTATCGCGTAGTGGGACTTACTGCTTCAGGAAAAGATGAACGCCGTAGTTTGATCGAAAGATACGATCTCAACTTTGATTTTTATCAAACCGACGAAACTGCGCTCAAAGCAATTGTGCGTTCCAATCCCGGAATTCTTACTCTGGAGAAGGGGACGATCACCCAAAAGAAGCATTGGTATGATGCTGCCGATATAAAATTATAAGTCATTTCTAATAATCTTTAAGGAAATGGTAAAAACATCTCTTTAAGCCAGGTGCATAACTCCTATGTGCTGTGTATTAAATATATTTGTAAGTGCCGGAGGTTTTGCTTCCGGAGAAATTAAATGTAAAATATCCCTCTGCGGAAAAATAAAGAATTATGAGAAAGAATATAGTAGCCGGAAACTGGAAAATGAATAATGACCTTGCTGAAACGGAAGAGCTTTTAGGTCACCTGAAAATGCAATTGGTGAAAGAGCCTGAAGCAGAAGTAATGGTGGCTCCGGCATTCACTAATTTATATACGGCTTTTAGAGTATTAAAGGATACACCTGTGCTCGTGGCTGCCCAGAATATGCACGAGGCCGAAAGCGGAGCCTTTACCGGCGAAGTTTCAGCAAAAATGCTTAAAAGCATTGGTGTTAATACCGTAATTCTTGGCCATAGCGAACGCCGCGCACATTTCCATGAAACAAATGAGATACTTGCAAATAAGGTGAACGCCGCCATGGAACAGGATATGCGGGTGATCTTTTGTTTTGGGGAAGAATTGGAAGATCGTAAAAACGGAAATCATTTTGATTTGGTTGCAAAGCAGCTTAAAGAAAGTCTTTACCAGATTTCTGAAGAGAATTGGAAGAATATCGTCCTGGCTTACGAACCGGTATGGGCCATCGGAACAGGAGAAACAGCCAGCCCTGAACAGGCTCAGGAAATGCATGCGTTTATCAGAAAAAATATTGCAGAAGCCTTTAACGAAGAGATCGCTGAAAATGTTTCTATCTTATACGGTGGAAGCGTAAAGCCGGCCAATGCCGCAGAGATCTTCGCTAAGAAAGACGTGGACGGTGGACTAATAGGAGGTGCCAGTCTTAAAGCGGTAGATTTTCTTGAGATTGTAAATTCGTTTTAAGATGGTTGGGAATTACTTCGAATTCAGGTTTAAAATTGAGCCACTACAGCCGGGTTCAGAGATTCTTATTGCCGAATTGGGTTACCTGGGTTTTGAGAGTTTTGTAGAAGAAGAAGATGGCGTAACGGCTTATATTCCGGTGGAAGAATATGAAGAAGACCTGCTTGCCCAGGTGCATATCCTGCAATCTGATGAGGTGGAGATTTCATACTCAAAGAGCGAGATCGAGAAAGTAAACTGGAACGAAGAGTGGGAGAAAAATTTCAGTCCCATCGTGGTAGACGATCGTTGCAGCATCCGGGCGACTTTTCATCCTTCGGCTGAAACCGAATATGAAATCGTGATAGATCCCAAGATGTCCTTCGGAACTGGTCATCATGCAACTACACATTTGATGATTCAGCATATTCTGAAGAACGACTTTATCGATAAGAATGTGCTGGATATGGGCTGTGGCACTGGGGTTCTGGCTATTCTTGCCAGTATGAGAGGCGCACATTTTGTGGATGCCATAGATATCGATAACTGGTGTTATCAGAATTCTTTGGAAAATGTAGAGCGCAATAATTGCGATAATGTAAGTGTAGAAGAAGGGGGTGCTGAACTGCTGGAAGGGCGTAAATACAATATTATCCTGGCCAATATTAACCGGAATATTTTGTTGCGTGACCTTCCCGTCTATGCAGCTTCCCTTGAAGAGAAGGGGGAGTTATATCTAAGCGGATTTTATGAAGAGGATATTTCGGCTATCCGCAAAGCCTGTGAAGAGCTAGGTTTAAAATATGTGGAACATTTCGAAAGAAATAACTGGGTAGCGGTAAAGTTTTCTAAATGAGTTTTTTATTACCTTTGAGGTCCTAAAATTTGATGATGATGAGTACTAAGGAAGAAGTTTTAGAAAAAGTTGTTAAAAAAACGGAAAAGAAAAAGCAAAACGAGATCATATTATATAATGATGATTATAATACTTTCGATCACGTTATAGAAACCCTTATTTATGCCTGCGATCATACGCCGGAACAGGCCGAGCAATGTTCTCTGCTTGTTCACTACAAAGGGAAATGCACCGTAAAAACAGGGCCGTATGAAGATCTCAAGCCGCGTTGCTCAAAATTACTTGATGCCGGTTTAAGTGCAGAAATAGTTTAATAGAAAAAAATTTCAAGTTTCTTTTTCAGAATTTAAAATAAACAATATATTTGCAGCCGCTTAACCGCTTAGGAAAAGCGATATTTAATGGCCTTGTGGCGCAACTGAATAGCGCACCTGATTACGGCTCAGGAGGTTCCAGGTTTGAATCCTGGCAAGGTCACTTAAAACCAGAAAGTCTGCAGCTTTTGCTGCAGACTTTTTAATTTTCCGGAAAAGCTAAAGCTTGGGGAAACAATAAAATTTTACGCTATTCTTTACTCATACACCGAGTGCTCTTTCCAATATGAAATTTCGGGTGGGCCGGCTAGAAATTCCTCAGATTCAGCTTTAAACTGTTGGAGATGCTCCGTTTCCATGTGCTGGTTCTTGTAGTAGTTTTCATCGTTCCATACCTCGTAAAGCAAAATATTGGAATTATCTTCTTTGTCTACGTGAAGTTTGATCTTTACGAAATGGTCTTCCTTCTCAACTTCTTCTATGAGGCGTTCCATGCTTGCCAGGGCGTCTATATTTTTGTTGGGAAGAGTCTTGTATTTTACGATTACGATAATCTCTTCACCCGTTTCCGTGTTACAGGCGGTGAAACTTGCCATCAGGCTTATGAGTAATAAGAGTACAATTTTTTTCATAATTCTTTTATTTTAATCTGAAGTGGATAGCCAATCAAAAATACAGCTTTCTACTTAAATTATAAGTTTTTCTGCACTTTCCCTGTAGGAAGCCTCACTTTCCCAGAACCACTGCAATACATTTCGGTTTCTACCAGCCCGATTTGGGAATATTTGTTAATAAAAATAAAGCCCTTAGGAGGCAGTCTTATCGATGCTAATATTTCTTGGCATGCCTATAACTTGTATGTTAAAAACACTATAAATGAGAGAATAGGATTTGTGAATATAGATTTTACTCTTAAATTACCTCGCATTTCCTAACCTTAGCTTTTTTAGATTAAGTTACTTAAGCTTTGATTATGAGAAATGTATCGCCGCAATGTAAAAAAAAGATACAGATACTTTTTTTGCCCCAAAACATTGCAGCTCTTTAAACCGGTGGTCTCCCCTGGAAATTCTTCCGGGGAGTTACCGGTGAAGAAGTAAAGTCTTATTATTTTATCTTTTCTATGGTAATTACAGGCTTTATTTTCGCTGGAATAAGCTTTCATTTTAAGTTTTAGCTGAAATCGCTCTCCTGTTAACCAAAGTTATTCTGACCTTTGAAACATTTCAAAGGAATGGATTTGATTAATATTTGTAGCTCACCAGACTCAGTTCGGCAACGGGCTTTCCGTATAATTTATTATCTTAGGGCAAGTTTTTATTTACTGAAATTAGCTGTCCATGCATTATTGTCTTTCCAGAATTTCAACTTTAAAATCTTTTCTATTTTTTCTGCTTTTATTTTCTTTTATGTCTTTCAATGCAGAGGCTCAAATTTTGGGTGCTCCGGCTGAAAATGAAGAGAAAGAAGAGGAAATTCCCGAAGACGCCCTGGGCCGGAGAAGCCCACGAGGAACGGTAATTGGTTTTATTGATGCTATGGCAGACCGAAATTATTCCCGGGCCGCCAGGTACCTTGAATTTTCCAATGCTTCTAATCAAAAGGAACGCGAAGAAATTGTAAAGGTGCTACTGAACTTATTAGACCAGGGAGGAGATATTCTGCCTTATTCCCTCATCAGTAACAACCCCGAGGGACGCACCGATGATAACCTGGATCAGGACACAGATAGAATTGGGAGCGTTTCGGCCGATGGCGAGGTGATAGACATTCTCCTGGTTCAAACAAAAGATGAAAATGCTTACCCTGTTTGGTTATTTTCGGAAGAAAGTTTAAGTGAGATTGCTTCTTTAACGCTGGATAAAACTGTTTTTGTTAACCGTATTATGCCAGGGTTTCTACAGAATCGTATCTGGGGAGGTGTGCCCGCCGGCCAATGGATAATTGCTGTATTGCTTATTATTCTAAGTTATGCTTTGGCCTGGGCTGTTATAAGCTTTATCAGTTTCCTTTTACCAAGGATAGTGAAAGCTGCAAAAAAAGATCCGGTTTCAGGTATTATTGGTGCCCTTAAACTGCCTTTAATGCTTTATGCTGCGGTTTGGGTCTTCGTGATTTTCTCCAGAAATATGGGCTTATCTATTATCATAAGACAAAAATTTAGTGTACTCATCATTCTAACTGGTATAGCGGCCTTGCTTATACTTTTGTGGCGATTGTCTGATTTCCTGGGGAAGTATTCTCAACAAAAGATGATTCTAAGAGGTAATCCTGCAGGAGTATCCATAGTCCTGTTTCTACAGAGAGCGGCGAAGATAGCTATAGTGATCTTTGGGGTTATTGCCATTTTAGGAATACTGGGTATTGATGTTACTACCGGGCTGGCGGCACTGGGAATTGGTGGTATAGCTCTGGCCCTGGGAGCGCAAAAAACCATTGAAAATTTTGTAGGCAGTGTTACCCTTATCGCCGACAGACCAATACGGGTAGGCGATTTTTGCCGGGTAGGGGAGATCACCGGGACGGTAGAGAAAATAGGGGTGAGATCTACCCGAATCCGTACCCTGGATCGTACCCTGGTGACCATCCCCAATGGCGCATTTTCTTCAGATACCATTGAGAATTATGCTTACCGTGATAAATTTCGGTTTAACAGCATTATTAATTTCCGTTATGAAACAAGTCCCGACCAGCTGAGATTTCTCTTAGCCGAATTAAGGAAAGTTCTTTATTCTCATCCCAAGGTTTTTGATGACCCTGCAAGAATTAGATTTATTGGGTTTGGGGCCAGCTCCCTGGATATTGAAATCTTTGCATATCTAAATGCCTTAGATTATAATGACTTTTTGGAAATAAGGGAAGACCTGATGCTTTTAATGATGGACGTGGTAGAACGCAGTGGCACCGATTTCGCTTTCCCTTCTCAAACACTTTACTTCGCTAAAGATGCCGGGCTCTCCCGGGAAAAAGGCGAAATTGCAGAAAACCAGGTGAAAAAATGGCGGGAAAAAGGCGAAATGCCTATTCCTAAATACAGCGAAGAGCAAATCGAAGCGCTGCGATCATCGCTCGATTATCCGCCGGAAGGCTCTGTGACCAGGAAAGGTACACCTGAAAATTAACTAAAATCCATTAAGTATTTTCGGAAGAAACCTGAGACTCCCTGAATTTTAAGACTTGTCTCGAGATTGGGATAAGCATTAATCCGGCGAGAAGGAAAAGTCCAAAGGAAACTCTCAAATTAAAAAGATGAGCGATGTAACCAACAATGGGCGGGCCCAGCAACATTCCCGCAATGGCATAGGTAGTCACTATAGAAATAGCCATTCCGGGAGAATATTTTTCCGAAGAACCCGCAAGTAGAAAGCTCATAGGCACTACAGCAGCCACGCCGAGACCAACCAGGCAAAATCCAACCAGCGCCGCCCAGAAATTAGGGAAAAGGGTCATCAATAGAATCCCCGAGATGATAAACATCGAACTTATCATATAGGTTTTCTGCATTCCGAGCCGTTCCATTATCTTATCTGAATAAAACCTGGAAAGTGCCATAAAAATCATAAAGATGAGGTAACCCAGGGTGAAAATATCCTCGTTCACTACATCTCTAAAGTACACGCCACTCCAGTCGAACATGCCGCCTTCGCATAATGCCGCAAAAAATACAAGCAGGCCCAGGTAGAGGATGAATTTATCGGGTTTTCCGAGTCTTAATTTATTTCCTGCCGTAGATCTGTCTTTTTTCAGCAGAAATGAAAAGCTTGCTGCTGCCGCCAGGATTCCTGCGATAACGATTATAAGTATATGGCTAAATATAGGTATTTCCAGTTTTATCATTAAAGTGGAAACTGCAACCCCGGCTACACCGCCAGTACTCCATAGGCCGTGAAAAGATCCTATTATCTTTCGCTCAAATTTTTTCTGAAGGCTTAGGGATTGGGTGTTTATGGCTATATTGAAAATTCGCATTGAAAAAGCGAAGAGGGAGATTGATATCACCAGGGTGAATATATTGTAGGTAAATCCTATTCCCAGCAAGCCCAATGCCAGCAAAACAAAGGAGGCCAGCAAGGGGAATCGGCTTTCGAATTTGGAAACAAGCCAGCCAGAAATTGGCAGTCCTATCATAGAACTTACGGGCATTGTGATGAGTAAATTTCCCAATTCTGCCTCATTCAGGTCAAAGAATGTCTTCAGGCTGGGTATGCGGGAAGCCCAGGTCGAAAAGAAAAAACCCGAGATAAAAAAGTAGGTGCTTAAAGCTATGCGTTGTTTCTTCCTGCTTTCCATGGTGACTGCAAGCTGCAAATATCTTTGCTATTTCCTATTCCTGAAGAGAATTATTTTTGAATGGATTATTTTTGCTCAAGTGTAATCTTCAGGTTAACTATAGCAAAATAAAATGACTAACTTTTTCCGGTAGGCTTTATTAATAGCTCGTTCACGTTTACCGAAGCCGGCTGGGTTAATGCATAATAGACGGCATCGGCGATATTTTCGGGCTTTAGTTTGGGCTCCTTGCCACCATATTCTTTATCTCCTAAAAGCTCTTCATCACTAATATCTTTCCGAAGATCTGTTTCTACGGTTCCCGGTTCAATGGAAGTGACCCTGATATTAAATTCAGGAGAAAGCTCCATGCGCATTGCTCTGGAAAGCTCAATAACCGCCGCTTTAGAAGCTCCGTAAACCGCACCACCTTCAAAGATCTCTTTCCCGTCAACCGAAGCGATATTGATTATATGTCCGCTTTTTTGCTTTTTCATAGCCGGAAGAACCTCGTGAATGCAACGCAGTGTTCCTTTTACATTTACTTCAATCGTTTGCAGCCATTCCTCCAAATGACGGTTTTTTAAGTAGGTGAGGGGCATGACCCCGGCAGAATTTACCAGGATGTCTATTTTCCCGAATTCATTCCTTATTTTCTCAAAGGCACCATTCACACTTGCGGTACTGCTTACATCCATTCCAGCGATAAAACTTTCCGTTGGGAGTTTCTTTTTAATCTCTGCCAGTTTTTCCAGGCTGCGGCTGGCCAGGGCAACTTTGCAACCTTCGGCCGAGAGTTTTGTTGCAATTGCTCTTCCTATTCCGCTGCTCGCGCCAGTTACTACGGCAACTTTCCCTTTTAAATCCATAATTTTTCTTTTCCTTAAATATCGCTTCAATTTTTCGGTTTAGACGTTAAGGAGATTTTAAATAACAGAGATTTAAGTTTCTTTGGAAAATCTTCCGCTTAATATTTATAATTCTCCTAAGCCTTCTTTAACCCTGTTTTAACGGGCTTATGCTTTCATTTTTAATAAGTTGCAGGGAGAACCAAAAAAATAAATATGAAACTGAAAGCCTTATTTTTGAATTGCACCTTAAAAAAATCACCCAAAACCTCTAACACCGAAGCCTTTATTGAACAGGCCGAAAAAGTTTTTAATGACCTGGAGGTTACTACTGAAATCCTTCGTGTGGTAGACCATGAGGTAGCCTTCGGTAACACTTCTGATGAAGGAAAAGGAGATGAATGGCCAGATATTCTTAAAAAAGTAAAACAAGCCGATATTTTAATCCTTGCGACCCCAATTTGGCGTGGAGATCGCAGTGCCGTAGCCAAATTGGTAGGAGAGCGTTTTGACGGCATTATGGAAGAAGGAAGCGATAAGAACGGGCAATACCCTACCTATAATAAAGTTGCCGGGGTAATGGTAGATGGTAATGAAGACGGAGCCAAAAAAGCCATTTCCAGTATGCTTTTCGATCTTTCTGAACAAGGTTTCAGCATTCCTGTAAACGCATTTAGCTATTACGTTGGAGAAGCCGGCCCTGGCCCCAGCTATATTGAAGCCGAAGCTGATAATCATGAATTCACCAATAATATGATCTTGCTTATGGCTAATAACCTGGTGCACCTTGCCAAAAGCTTAAAAGAAAATCCCTATCCTACCAATGTGAAAAAATTGGAGAAAGAAGCCGAAAAAATGAGCAAGTAGGCTTTCTTCTAATTAGGGAGGTTTCTTATCTTGCGCTTATGATAAATCTTGAGCAATATATAAGAGACATCCCTGATTTTCCTAAAAAAGGGGTTGTTTATAAAGATATTTCCCCAATGCTTCAAAGTCCGGAGGCCATGCGCTTTGCGGTAGCCTCTTTTATTGAAAAATTAAATGGTGAAAAAATCGATAAAGTTATTGGAGTGGAATCCCGCGGATTTTTTTTCGCAACCCTTTTAGCTGAAAAGCTTAATGCAGGTTTTATTCCAATTAGAAAACCGGGAAAGCTTCCCTATAAAACCCACACCGAAGCTTACGAGCTGGAATACGGCACCGATTCTTTGGAGATCCATCAGGATGCTATAAAAAAAGGGGAGAGGGTATTGATTCATGACGATGTATTGGCCACCGGTGGTACGGCGCTGGCCGCCTGTAACCTGGTTGAAAAACTAGGCGGAGAGATCGTGCAATGTAATTTTCTGGTGGAAATTAGCTTCTTGAAAGGCCGGGAAAAACTAAAGAATTACCCCGTAGAATCTTTGTTGAGATATTAATCGAGGGCATTCTTGGTGACCCAGAGCTTCCAACCTATAATTGCCATCTGTAGCTTGCTGGCTTTCTGTAAGTCAAGCTGTTTTTTTGAATAGCTGGGTAAAACTTTTTTGTTCATTTTCGCCAGAAATTTAAAGAACTTCTTTTTCATAGGTCTGTTAGTTTCAACCAAAGATATTGAAAATCAAAGAATAGTGATAGGATAAAAGTAATGAGTCGGAAGATGGATTTTACTTTTTAAGAAATTTTAAAATTTTGTTTTAATCCCAGGCCACAGTTTCTTTTATCTTCGCAAAAAAATATTGATGAGCATACTTTTTATTTTAATAGGGCTGGCGCTTTTAGTAGTTGGAGGTGAGTTTTTGGTGAGGGCGGCAGTTGCTTTATCTTTTAAATTGAGTGTCTCCCGCATGGTGATAGGGCTCACGGTAGTTTCTTTTGCTACATCTGCACCCGAACTAATTGTGAGTCTGCAGGCCGCCCTCGATGGGTTTTCAGATATTTCCCTGGGTAATGTAATAGGTTCCAATGTCGCTAATATAGGCCTGGTTTTAGGAATCACGGCTATTATTTCGTCTCTCGCCGTAGATCGTGAGTTTTACCGTTTCAACTGGCCAGTAATGATGCTTTTTTCAATTGCTCTTTATTATTTCCTGGCTTCAGGAGAAAACATCTCTCGCCTGGAAGGCTTAGCTCTCATTATTGGGCTGGTGATCTATCTTATCCTACTTATCTATCGCTCGAGAAAAAAAGCTGAATTGCCTGTAGAAGGGATTGATGATTCTTTAAAGGAAACCACCAATTTTAAAATGATAATCTGGCTTTTAATTGGCGGTGGTACCCTGTGGGGCGGTTCAGAATTATTGGTTTCCGGGGCGGTCGACCTGGCAACAAACTTAGGAGTGAGCGAACGCGTTATCTCAGTTACTATGATCGCCATAGGGACAAGTGTACCCGAACTGGCAGCCTCGGTAATTGCGGCTTTAAAAAAGGAGAAAGCAATTTCTCTGGGGAATCTTATTGGCTCTAATATTTTCAATATCGCTTCGGTTTTGGGTCTAACAGCACTTATTCAACCTATTTACTTACAGTCTGATAAAATTCTTTCCAGCGATATATTCTGGATGATCGCTATCTCTTTTGTATTAATTCCCCTGGCATTTTTGCCTAAACAATATATTATAAGCCGATATAAAGGTATGATATTGTTTGTAGGATATGTAATTTTTATCGGTCTTGCATTTTTGGGATAAAATTAGGGGGTTGTATTAATAAAAGTTAAAAAATTAAATCTTATACCCTATTATTTGGAGGGGGTACGATTAAAATACCTACATTTGATGCTGAAATTTAAAATTCAAACAGCACAATATGTCAACTTTACGATTTGAAGCAATAAAACAAACTTTTAACCGTAAGCCGGTAAAGGTGGATGAGCCTCCAAGAAGATCTGAGATCTACGCTACCCATGTTTTTAATGAAGATGTAATGCGTCAGTTTCTTACTAAAGAAGCTTACCAGAATGTGAAAGATGCAATAGAGACAGGAGCCAAGATAAGCCGCGGTGTTTCCGATCATATTTCAACAGGAATGAAAGAGTGGGCAATCTCCAAAGGTGTGACTCACTATACGCACTGGTTTCAGCCTTTAACCGGGACTACCGCAGAAAAGCACGATGCTTTTTTTGAGACCGATGGACCTACCCGGGCAATTGAAAAATTTGGGGGTGGACAACTCGTTCAGCAAGAACCTGATGCCTCCAGTTTCCCAAGTGGTGGTATTAGAAATACCTTTGAAGCACGTGGATATACCGCCTGGGACCCAACGTCTCCTGCTTTTATCTGGGGAACTACCCTATGTATCCCCACTGTTTTTGTAAGTTATACCGGAGAGGCTTTGGACTATAAAACTCCGTTACTTCGTGCCTTGCAGGCGGTGGACAATGCAGCTACAAAAGTGGCTAAATACTTTGATAAGAACGTAACCAAGGTACATGCTACCCTGGGTTGGGAACAGGAATATTTTCTAATTGATTCTGCTCTCTATAATACCAGGCCAGATCTACAACTGGCGGGAAGAACTCTTTTAGGGCATTCCCCTGCAAAAGGACAGCAGCTGGACGACCATTATTTTGGTTCAATTCCTTCCAGAGTGCTTTCTTTTATGAAAGAACTGGAAATAGAATGTATGAAATTGGGAATTCCCGTGAAGACGCGCCACAATGAGGTAGCGCCAAACCAATTCGAACTGGCTCCTATTTTTGAGGAAGCTAACCTGGCGGTAGACCACAATTCTTTGCTAATGGATGTGATGTCTAAAGTAGCCGAGAGACACGACTTCAAAGTTTTATTCCATGAGAAACCATTTGCAGGTATTAACGGAAGTGGAAAGCATAACAACTGGTCCCTTAGTACCAATACCGGAACAAACCTGTTAGGACCTGGTTCAACTCCAATGAAAAGCCTTCAGTTTTTAACTTTCTTTATCAATACCATTAAAGCGGTACACGATAACGAGGAGCTATTAAGAGGAGCTATCGCAAGTGCATCTAACGACTACAGGCTTGGGGCCAATGAAGCGCCACCTGCAATTATTTCAACCTTTATCGGCTCGCAACTTACCAAGGTTCTTGATGAACTGGAAAAAGTTACCGACGGTAAGCTTTCTCCTCAAGAGAAAACCGACCTGAAACTGAATGTTGTTGGAAAGATCCCGGAGATTCTTCTGGATAATACCGATAGAAACCGTACCTCACCTTTTGCCTTCACGGGTAACAAATTTGAATTCAGAGCGGTAGGATCAACTGCCAATTGTGCGAATCCTATGACCGTGCTCAATACTATTGTTGCCAAGCAGCTTAAAGATTTCAAAAAGGAAGTTGATGAGCTGATTAAGAACAAAAAAATGAAGAAGGATGATGCCATTTTCAATGTGCTTAGGGAGTACATCAAGAAATCAAAGAAAATTCGTTTCGAAGGAGATGGTTATGGTGAGGCCTGGGAAAAAGAGGCTGCAAAACGTGGTTTGAGTAATAACCGCTCTACACCTGAAGCTCTTAAGATAATGAGTTCTAAAAAGACTATAGATCTTTACAAGGAAATGGGAGTGATGAACAAGGTAGAGATCGAAGCACGTCATGAGATCGAGCTGGAAGAATATTCAATGAGAATCCAGATTGAGGGAAGAATTCTGGGTGATATAGCCCGGAACCATGTGATTCCTACTGCTATTCGTTATCAGAATCTACTTATTGAGAATGTAGAAGGCCTTAAGCATATTTACAACGAAGGTTTCAAAGAACATTCCAGAGAACAATTGGATATTATTGAGAAAATCTCGGCACACATCGCTAAGATCAATAGCAAAGTGAATGAGATGATTGAGGCAAGAAAAGTCGCCAATAAGATAGAAGACCCGGAGAAGCGTGCCTTTGAGTATTGCAATGAGATAAAACCTTTCTTTGAGGAGATAAGATACCACTGTGATAAACTGGAGCTAATGGTAGACGATGAGCTTTGGCCATTAACCAAATACCGCGAACTCCTGTTCACCAGGTAATATAGATTGGATTAAATCTGTTAGAAACCACGTGCTTTTAGGAGTACGTGGTTTTTTTGTGCCTGTCTTTAACACTTGTAAGAAATAACTTTAGGTGGTTTTCCCCTTTTTACCTCAATATGAGTAATTTATATAAAAAAAGATGCTTTGGTCGAAAACCCGAACATTCCCTAAAAAAGTTCTAAAATAATTTGATACTTTAGTTTCCAGATTGAAACAGTGACATCCTACCTAACTGTTTCGAATATATCCCCCAAATTAATTTACCCTACAAAACCCTGTAAAATTTCTTAGGCTTACCCCCCAAGCCGGAATCACTATTGCCCCAACTGAAATTGTAGTTTATTAATTAATTTTTTAACCATTTAAATCTTTTTATTATGAAAAAAGTGATTTTAAGCGCTGCGGCGCTAATGATTGGGGCGATTGGGTTTGCCCAGGTGAGCGGGGCACCTACAGCTCAATCCCAAACTACTGTGCCTAATAACAGTAGTAATGTTAATGCCAACAAAGGTAAATCTGAGCAATTTGGTGACGATCACAGGGTAAGGGTTAGACAGGCAGGAACCAAACAATCGGTTTACACCTATCAGGCTAACGGTGTTGGAACTATTGGCGGGAACAGGGCCGAGATACTTCAATCCGGGGATATTAATGCTAACAGTGGTCGATTAAATGCGGCAGATGTATTACAAACCGGGGATGAAAACCTATCACTTACCATTCAGGAAGGCAACAGAAACAATGCTATAACCAGACAGGGACAAACTGATCTTAACGTTCTAAGTTCAGGTAACCAGGCATACATACGCCAGGGAAACAATGGTAATGCAGAAGATAATTACGCTGCTATAGACCAGGACGGTTTGAACAACCAGGCGAAAACCATTCAAACCTATGATAATAACGATGCTTATACCGATCAGGATGGAGATAATTTGAGGTCAAGAATACGACAGATAGCTGCGCCAGACGGATCTAGTGGACATTGGGCTTTTGTTGATCAACAAGGGGATGATAATGAATCCTGGGTGCTTCAGGAAGGTGCAGGTGCCAGAAACTATGCACATACCGCTCAGGATGGGGAAGGTAACTATGCCGACCAATATCAAACAACTCAGGCCACATCAGGTGATGCAAACCGTGCTCGTCTTGCCCAAGGTATTAATCCTTCTTACAGTATAGTAGGATTTAATAATGAAATGGATGATTTACGAGATGATACTTATGATGTTGATGGGACACCAAATAATACTTCTCTTTTCTCGAAAGGTGCTCAGGCTTTTCAAAAACAGAATGGAGATGATAACCAAGCTAATATAGGTCAATATGGGGTTGAAGCTTTTGGTAGAGGAAATTATGCCTATCAGAATCAGGAAGGAGATGACAATAACTCTTTTATTGTACAGGATTTATTTGGACCATCTAACGGTGGAGGTAATAAGGCGCAACAAATGCAGGATGGAGATGATAACAATGCCGGGATAGTGCAAAGTGGTAAAGGTCATAAAGCCGGACAATTTCAGTATGGTGATGACAACATAGCGCTAACTTCACAAAAAGGTAACAGAAATAAAGCATTTACCTTTCAGTATGGCGATGATAACTGGGTAAGTACTGCTCAAAGAGGTCACGACAATAAAATAGTTATTTCTCAATATGATGGACAAAGCTATATTGCTGAGCAAAACCTTTATCCACATCCACAAGCGGGAGGTAACCAGATTGATGTTGTTCAAACAGATGGTAGCCAGTCTATTAATGATTGGTTAGCTGAGGAATGTGAAATCGATATGTTGACTCCACAGACCTGGACTGGTACTCCAGTTCCATCTACTCCAGATATTTGTCAGGATTGCAATTAATTTAAGGTTAGTAATCCAAATTGGGGAGAGTGATTTAAATTTCTCTCCCCTCTTTTAAATATATAAAACTATGAGAATTCTAATTTATATTTTAATAGTTGGTTTTATCTTGTATTCTTCTCAATCTACGGCTCAAACCTATATAGAGACTACAGATGAAGAATTGGTGGAGGAAGGAAAAGAACTCACCCCGGAAACCTTATCCTATTTGGGAATTTTTACAAGCTTAAATCCCCGTGTTCAGGAAATCACCGGCAACTCGGTTTTCCTTGAACAAATTGGGGAAATGAATCAAGTAAATGTCATGACCCGAACAGAAGCCAGTGAAATTAATATTCGCCAGGAGGGTAATAATAACAATACCAGCTTGAAATATATTGCCAAAACTGCTTATACAGATGTTTTTCAGCTCGGGAATTATAATTCAATAAAGGACTTTGTAAATGCTCCTACTGAAGAAATCTCATTAGAACTGCAACAAACGGGGAATGATCAAATATTTGAGAGAAATGGGATAAATGAGCTTACTAAATCCATAAGGTTTAATCAAACAGAAGCCACTCCGGTTTTGATTATCAATAGTTATAATTGATGGGTTTTCATAGAAACATAGGATTAGTGGTGTTTTTCTGCTTTGCGCTTGTCTTTCAGGTAAAAAGCCAGATCCTGAACCAGGTGATAAAAGCCTCTATTCAGGTTGAAGACAAAGGCGAATTTCTAAATTTCAAGGCCGTCGCAGAAAACCTGAATTCCGCCGATCGCAATCTGGAGTATGAATTTATTGTGATAAAAAAGGATTCCCAGGGGAATACCTCCAGAACAAGTCAGGGAGATAGATTCTTTATAAAAGCTTATGAAAAAATAATTTTATCGTCTACCCAGGTTAATAGAGCCTTAAATGGAAGTATTATCGTGATGCATCTTATATATGATAAAGATCGTAAACCGGTAGGCCGTGATAAGCTCGAATTTGAATTTACAGAAGAAGGTATTAAAGAAGTTTCGGAAAGGAAGGAAATAAAAATAAGTACTGATGAAGCAAAACCCCAGGATGGATTTGTAATCAATGGGTTAGTAATTGAAAATACTATCACTAAAGCGGGTAGGGATTTCTATCGCTTTTTTTATTCCGATTATTATAACCGGCAAATCACCACTCCTTTTAATATTAAGATTGAAGAAGACCCGGGAAGAGGGAGAATGACTCGAATTTCGGTATATGTGCAGGACGAGTTAATTATGAGATTTTTTGCACAACCCCGGCGGGATTATTTAAAACAGATGGCAGAAATCGCCATGCAACGAAGTATAAATCAACTTAGAAAGTTAGAACAACAAACCACCACCGTAAAACATTATTAAATGAAAAAGCTAGTCTTATTGATTATTTTAGGATTTTTTGCCTATCCGTTAACGGCCCAGCAGTTAACATACACTCCTATTAATCCGGCATTTGGGGGAAACCCTTATAATTACTCGTGGATGTTGAGTTCGGCAACTGCACAAAACCAGCACAAAGCGCCGGTAGACCCCAGGGAAGAGAAATCAGAGTTAGAGCGTCTTAACGAAAATATAAATAGACAACTTCTTAGCCAGATCTCCCGCTCTTTATTAGCCGACCAACTGGAAGGTTTTAATTTTGATGAGGAAGGAACCTTTACTTATGGAACCCTGAATATGGAAATTTACAGAAGTCTGGAAGGGATAGTTATCAATATCCTGGACACTTCTACCGGAGAGGAAACCCAAATAATAATCCCTTATACATAATATTTAAATCCCCCCTCGTTATGTTTAAAATTCTAAAATTATGCTGTGCCATAATCGTCATAGGTTCATTTAGTTCCTGCGCTGCTTATTTCAATCAGCCATTTCAAAAAAGTTCATCCCGAACCGGGGAATTAACAACCAGTAGTAAACCTTTATTAGATTTACCCCCAGCGAGTGACCCGGTGGAGGTTGCGGTTTATAACTTCAGTGATCAAACCGGCCAATACAAAGCAGTAGAGAATGGTTCTACTTTTAGTACTGCTGTAACCCAGGGTGGGACAACTATCTTAATAAAAGCCCTGGAGGACTCTGGTTGGTTCATTCCCATAGAAAGGGAAAATCTAAGTAATCTTTCTACCGAGAGAAATATAATTCGTAATACAAAACAGGAATATATTAAGAACCTGAACCCTAATGAACCGCCATTACCGGCATTACTTTATGCGGGATTAATATTGGAAGGAGGGATTATCTCCTATGATACCAATATTATCACCGGAGGCATTGGAGCCCGGTATTTTGGTGTAGGTGGTTCTGCCAAATACAGGCAGGATAGGATTACCGTTTATTTAAGGGCTGTCTCTACCAGCAGCGGGGAAATTTTAAAAACCGTCTATGTATCCAAGACCATCCTTTCCCAGGCCTTAGATGGAAATATCTTTCGTTTTGTGAAATTCCAGAGGTTACTGGAGGCCGAAACCGGAATTACCCACAATGAACCGGTTCAAATGGCTATTCAGGATGCTATAGAAAAGGCAGTGCATGATCTTATAGTAGAAGGAGTACAGGATAGGCTGTGGTCTGCACGTGGAGGTGACGAAGTTAATCACCAGTTGGTTTCCAATTACCTAAAAAATAAAGAGGAGGATGATAATACGGAACTGTATGAAAGATTGTTGGTAGATCGTTCTTACAAAAACAATTTAAGTTTTTCTGGCGGAATAGCTTTAATAGATGGAGATTATCAAAAAAAGCAACCGGGAATTTTAGCCAGGTTAGAATACCAGCACGATATTTTCCCTCATTTTAGTTTAGGGGCTTCCCTAAATTATTTTCAATTAGATAATAAGAACGCCTTTAAGAATGATTATGGAAGCTTCGATCTTAATGCTCAATTGAACCTGCTCCCCAATGATGATCTTGCCCCTTATGTGTATGCGGGTTCAGGTTTTCTTAAAGCTTTAGATAGTTTCAATAATGAAAATAATGCCGAAGATATAAAGTCCGATTTTCTAAAAATGCAATATGGTGCCGGACTGCGGTATTTATTATCACCAAAGATAGGCATTAAAATTTTTGGAGAACATCATCTGCTTTTTGATGATAAACTGGATTATATAGAACAAGGTAAGCGGAATGATTACTACTATAATTTCGGAATAGGCATTAATTTTTATTACTAACCCATCAAATATTATCGAAAATGAAAACCATATATAAATTATTACTTCTTTCGGTTTTAGGAATCTTTCAGGCCTGTTCCGAAGACACGATTGGTGAAGAATTAACAGGATCGGTTACCGGGCTGGTAATTTCTAAAGCTACCGGAGAGCCTATAGAGGAAGTCGAAATTACTACCACTCCGGCATCTACAACGGTATTTACCGATGAAAATGGAGAATTTCTCCTCGAAAATATTTTGGTGAATTCTTATTCTGTTAAAGCAGAGGCAGACGGCTACGTTACGAGTTTTAAAGGGGTGGCTGTTACCACAGGAGCCACTTCTAACGTAGTAATTGAAATGGCAGAAGGAACCGGAAACAACCGGGCTCCAAATCCACCAAAATTGATTACTCCTGAAGATAATGCTGAAGGTCAATCTCTTGAATTAGATTTAATCTGGGAGGCTAGTGACCCCGATACCGACAGTTTAACTTATGAATTAGAAATCCGTAATAACCGGGATGACGACATTCTTAAATATGACAATATCCAGGATACTATCTTTAGGCTGGAAGGCCTTAATTATGGATATAAATATTTCTGGCAGGTGAAAGTGAGTGATAGCGTTAATAACCCTGTGATGAGTGAGGTTAAATCCTTTACTACCTTAGAACATCCCGAGTCCAGAATTTTTTATGTAAAATCGGTTAATGGCAATAATGTGATTTATGCCATGGACCCAAATGAGAACGAATATCAACTCACTTCTTCTGAAGTAAACAGTTTTAGACCGAGAAAAAATCTCCGAACCAATAAAATAGCATATTTAAAAACTGAATCAAACCAAACTCACCTCTATACGATGAACCTGGATGGTTCACAGCAAACCCGCGTTACCGGTAATATTCCGGTTAACGGATTTAATCTGGAACAACTTGATTTTTCCTGGGCTGATGATGGAGCAAGTTTGGTTTATCCTAATTTTTCGAAACTTTATAAAGTAAACGTGAACGGAAACGATACTGAACTAATTTACCAGGAACCAAAAGGTAAATTTATCACTGAAGTGGATGTAAGCGAAAAAAATGGAAATATGGCTCTTCTGGTAAATAATGCCAGCGGCTATGAGGCCGAGATTTATATAATTGATCCGCAAGGTAATAAGGTCAAAACCGTACTTTCAAATGTAGATGGGGCAGTAGGAGGCCTGGATCTTTCTGTAGATAATAAACTGCTGTTATTTACCAGAGATATTTCCGGATATGAAAGTTCAGATTATAGAAGGTTAGATTCTCATATTTTTATTTACAATTTAGAAAGCTCATCAGTCCAGAATTACAGTAGAGGTAAACTGGAAGGCACAAACGACCTAGATCCGCGGTTTTCGCCTAATGAAGCAGAGATAATTTTCGTCAACACCTCTAATGATGGCGTGTCTCAAAACAATATATATACCGCGTATTTGGAAGATCAGGATTCTGATGGTTCTCATAGGTTTGAGTTGATTGAGGGAGCAAAAATGCCCGATTGGGAATAAATGAATTTTACGGGGGGAGCGGTAGTCTGTTTAACGGGCTGCCGCTTTTTTATTTTAATTAGTTTTTTGGAAGATTTAAACTGTTTATCTTTGATGTCTTCAACACAACAACATGAGTCAGGAAACCAGTAAACGCTATGCCCAAAGAGGGGTTTCAGCCGGAAAAGAGGATGTTCACAACGCAATTAAGAATGTAGACAAAGGTTTGTTTCCGCAGGCCTTCTGCAAGATAGTCCCAGACCATCTCACCGGGGATAAAGATTACTGCCTCATCATGCATGCCGATGGCGCCGGAACCAAATCTTCGCTCGCATATATGTATTGGAAAGAAACCGGAGATCTTTCGGTATGGAAAGGTATCGCCCAGGATGCGCTCATCATGAATATCGATGATTTGTTGTGTGTTGGGGCAATTGATAATATCCTGCTTTCTTCCACAATCGGGAGAAACAAAAACCTGGTTCCCGGAGAAGTGATCTCTGCTATAATTAACGGGACCGAAGAACTGCTTACAGATTTAAAAGAATTTGGTGTGGAAATCCATTCCACAGGGGGCGAAACCGCCGATGTAGGTGACCTCGTGCGTACAATCATTGTAGATTCTACCGTAACCGCACGTATGAAACGCAGCGAGGTGATCGATAACGCCAATATTAAACCCGGGAATGTGATCGTTGGCCTTTCTTCCTTTGGACAGGCAAGCTATGAAAAAGAGTATAACGGCGGAATGGGGAGTAATGGGCTCACCTCGGCGCGACACGATGTCTTCGCCAAGATTTTAGCCGAGAAATATCCGGAAAGTTTCGATAATGGAATTCCCGAAGATTTGATCTACTCCGGATCAAAGAAACTTACCGATAAGGTGGAAAATTCTCCGCTTGATGCGGGGAAACTGGTGCTTTCACCTACCCGTACTTATGCTCCTGTAATCAAAAAGATCCTTTTAAAATTCAACAATAAGGAAATTCACGGGATGGTGCATTGCAGTGGCGGAGCACAAACCAAGATCCTCCATTTTGTTGAAAACCTACATATTATTAAAGATAACCTGTTTGAGGTACCACCGCTGTTTAAGCTCATTCAGCAGGAAAGCAAAACCGACTGGAAAGAGATGTACCAGGTATTCAATATGGGCCACCGGATGGAGCTTTATGTGGATGAGGCTATTGCTTCAGAAATTATAGAAATCTCCAAATCCTTCAATGTAGATGCGCAAATTGTAGGTAGGGTAGAAGCTTCCGAAGAGAAAAAACTAACCATACAAAGTGAATTCGGGAAATTTGAGTATTAAAATAACTTTTAATTTAAATGATCTGGGTTGATATAACCCAGTTCCTCCAAATGGCCTGAATTTTTGACAAGTTGGGTGCAGCCTTTTTGTAAAAAATAAAGCTCATCGGCAATTTCCTGGATTTCTCTAAAAAGATGATCTGTGATCACAAAGGCTTTATGCTGCTTTTCCCGATATATTTCCTTTTTTATAATTTCAATATACACCGGAGCCAGGTGCGTGAACGGCTCATCGAGTAGTACCAGTTTTGCATTAGATTTTATGATCAACCAGGTTTCTACCAGTCTTTTTTCACCCCCTGAAAGTTCGCCTATCTTTTGTTTTTGCTTTGAAGCCAGTTCCGGGAAAGTTTTAGCAAATTCAATCCAGTTAACTTCAAAAAAATTAAAGAGCTTTTTTAATCTGATATGTGATGGCAGATAGTTTTTCTGTGAGAGAAATTTTACCATCCCCGTTCGGTAAAATTTTTTGAGATAGCCCTTTCCATCTACTCTCACCAGCTGATTGTTAGCAGTGAGATTTCCGAAGAAAACTTTAAGCATCGAAGTCTTTCCGCAACCGTTAGTACCCAAAAGGCCGGTTACTTTCCCCGTCTCGGCCTTTAGGTAAACTCCGTAGAGGATGTTCTTTTCTCCAAAACTCAGTTCTATGTTTTCCAGTTCAAAAACCATAAAGCAGTCTGAAAAATTTGTAAGAAAAGGCGGTTAGTAAAAATTCTGAAATAAAACAACCGGCCAAAAGAAACCGCGGACTAATTCCAAAATTTCTATAAAATATAAGTTGATCCTCTTCTGGAGTAAATCTAAACCAGGCAAACAAACCTGCAAAAAGAAAAAATTTGAGAAGTAATGTGACCTCTGCCGGATTTCCCAAAAAAACCAGGAAAGCATTCAAAATTATACTCACAAATAAGAATTTGCGGTAGAAAACGAAAAACAATCTGAATTTTAGAAACAAACCGGTAGTTTTAATACTGTTTTTAAAGTTAGGAAATATATTCGTGGGAGAGATTTATTCATTTCAGAAAAGACGCAAACAGCTTAAAATTTCAATTAGCCTAAATCGCCTAAAATATCGTAAATTTGCTAACCTAAAATCAGTGAGGTTTATATGATTGAGAAGCTTAACATAGTAAAGCAGCGTTTTGATGAGGTGAATGATCTTATCATTCAACCGGATGTGATTTCCGACCAAAAGCGATATATAGAATTAAATAAAGAATATAAGGATCTCAAGGCCCTTATGGATGAGCGCGAAAAATATATGGAGCTCACCAACAATATCAAGGAAGCCGAAGAGATTATTTCCGATGGCAGTGATGCCGAAATGACCGAGATGGCCAAGATGCAGCTGGAAGAGGCAAAAGAAGAGCTTCCCAAACTGGAAGAGAAAATACGAATGATGCTCGTGCCTAAAGATCCCGACGATGCGAAAAATGTCGTTATGGAGATTCGTGCCGGAACCGGTGGGGACGAGGCCAGTATCTTTGCGGGAGATCTTTATCGAATGTATACCAAATATATTGAAAGTAAAGGCTGGAAGCATAACATTGTTGACTTTAGCGAAGGAACCAGCGGTGGTTTTAAAGAGATGATCTTTGAGGTTACCGGCGAAGATGTCTACGGAACTTTAAAATTTGAAGCGGGAGTACATCGTGTACAACGTGTCCCGCAAACCGAAACCCAGGGCCGGGTGCATACTTCGGCAGCTACGGTAATGGTTTTGCCGGAAGCTGAAGAATTTGATGTGGAAATCGACCCAAAAGATGTACGAATAGATTATTTCTGTTCTTCAGGTCCTGGTGGCCAGTCGGTGAATACCACTTATTCGGCGGTGCGACTTACTCACGAACCAACCGGATTGGTTGCTCAGTGCCAGGACCAGAAATCTCAGCATAAGAATAAGGAAAAGGCCTTTAGGGTACTTCGTTCTCGCTTGTACGAAATGGAGCTCGCCAAGAAGCAGGAAGCTGATGCTGCCAAAAGAAACTCTATGGTCTCCAGCGGAGACCGAAGTGCCAAGATTAGAACTTACAATTATTCCCAGGGTAGGGTAACCGATCACCGTATCAATTTAACTCTTTACGACCTCGGAAATATTATAAATGGCGATATCCAGAAGATAATCGATGAGTTACAACTGGTAGAAAACACCGAAAAGCTCAAAGAGAATTCTGATGTATTTTAAAAAGTCACCTTCGCGCAGGCGGAGGTCTCTTTTTTAGCATTAATGTAAACCACCAATAAAAATTTAAATCCCCCTAAAACCCAGTTTCAATGTCCAACGAAGAACTTACCGAACAAATATTTAAGAAGAAATCTTTTTTATGTGTAGGCCTGGATATTGATCTGGAAAAGATACCTACTTATCTTCTTTCTGAAGAGGATCCTATTTTTAGTTTTAATAAAGCTATTATCGATGCTACCCATAAATTTTGCGTGGCTTATAAACCAAATATCGCTTTTTATGAGGCTGAAGGGGTAGACGGCTGGAAAGCCCTGGAAAAGACTATAAATTATTTGCACCAGGAATATCCCGAGATTTATACAATTGCAGACGCCAAGAGGGGGGATATAGGGAATACTTCCCGAATGTACGCCAAGACCTTCCTGAAAGATCTCGGTTTTGATTCGGTGACGGTGGCTCCTTATATGGGAAAGGATTCTGTAGAACCTTTTCTTGAATTTGAAAATAAACACACTATTCTCCTGGCGCTAACCTCTAATGAGGGTGCCGCCGATTTTCAGAATCTTCAAACCGATGGGGAGGAGTTATATAAAAAAGTGATTCGCGTTTCCCAAACCTGGGAAAATGCCGAGAGACTTATGTATGTGGTGGGAGCCACAAAAGCCGAATTTCTATCGGAGATTAGGAAGATAATTCCTGAAAATTTTTTGTTGGTGCCCGGAGTAGGCACCCAGGGCGGAAAGCTTGAAGATGTTTGTAAATACGGCTTGAATAAAAACGTTGGCCTTTTGGTTAACTCATCGAGAAAGATAATTTATGCATCCGAATCCTCTAATTTTGCGGAAATAGCGGGAGCCAAAGCAGAAATTCTCCAACGGCAGATGGCCGAGGAAATGAGGCAACTTTAAACTCTCTTTTTATGGAATTGCGGGACCAACTTCAACGAAAGATCGTATTAGATGGCATTCCCCAGCGCGTGGTGTCTTTGGTGCCCAGCCAAACCGAACTTCTTTTCGATCTGGGTCTGGAAGAATCCCTGGTGGGTATCACCAAATTTTGTGTGCATCCTGCTTTTCTCCGGAAAACAAAAAAGATTGTTGGCGGAACCAAAGAGGTGCACATGGATAGGATAAAGGACCTACAGCCCGATCTTATTTTATGTAATAAAGAGGAGAATACTCCTGAAATGGTGGGAGCCCTGGAAGCCATTGCCCCTGTTCACGTATCTAATATCATTGAAATTGAAGATGCCTTTAAAATGATGCTTCAGTACGGGCAGGTTTTTAACCGGGAAGAGCTGGCTAAAACAATGCTGCAATCCATTCAGAAGAAAATTTCGGTTTTAAAGAATTTAAAAAAGGGAAAAGCGACAAAAAGAGTGGCTTATCTTATCTGGAAGAAACCATTGATGGTTGCTGGGAAAAATACCTTTATCGATACTCTCCTGAAATTGAATAATTTTGAAAATGTTTATGAAGAAGACCGGTACCCGGTTACGAGCCTGGAAGAATTAAAAACAAAAAAACCTGATTTAATCTTATTGTCTTCAGAGCCCTATCCTTTTTCTGAAAAACATATTGACTTGTTTAAAGAGGCTGGAACGGAAATAAAATTGGTGGACGGGGAGTATTTTAGCTGGTATGGGTCCCGTTTATTAGACGCAATAGATTATTTTAAAAACCTGACCGATTAATGGTCTATTTTATCATATTCCATTCTTTGGAGTTCGTTCAGTATTTTTCTGGCTTTAGCATTTAACCTGTCACTTTCTTCTTTATCGGTTAAAGCTACTTTATAGGCACGATGCATAAGTTGTTTATACTTATCGCACATGCATTCTTCTTTTGTTCTTGTTTCAAAAATCTTAAACATAGCATCTTCCTTTCGCCTACAAAGATAGATTTAGGCTTGCTTAAGGATTGCCAAGCTTTGGTTAAGTTTATTGTAAAATAAGCTTTATTGTCACTGGATTTGTTAAAAAATTAAAATAAACCCGCAGATTTAGTGAGATGGAGTTAGTCCTGAAGCGAGAAAACCCTTTTTAACAGGGCAGTACTTCTGGCAGACACATTTTCCCTGATCTCCTTTTCTTCTATGGCGATCATGGTATAAACCCCTTCCAAAGCTTCTGTGGTTACATAATCTACCAGATCGGGATTTACTTTATTGGTTAATGGCAGGTTATTGTATCTGTTAATAATATTGCGCCAAACCTCTGTAGCTCCCACCTTATCAAGGGATTGTTTAACTACAGGATTAAAGCTGGAATAGAGTTGATCTTCGGTTTTATTGGTGAGGTATACCGTGGCAGCATTCTCACTACCCAGAAGGATATTTCGGGCATCTGAGAAAGTGATCTCTTTCACCGCATTTACAAAGATTGGGGTAGCTTCATTTACAGCATCTTCTGCAGCACGGTTTAGCACCTTAAGGCCTTCATCGGCCAGCGCACCAAGGCCAACATCTCTTAGGGTTTTATCTACTTTCTGCAATTCCTGCGGAAGACCGATTCTTACGAGTTCATTACTGTAAAATCCATCTTCCTCGGTGAGTTTGGTAACCTGTTTATCGATGCCATAATCCAGAGCCTGGCGCAGGCCGGAAGCTATTTCGGTGTCGGTAACTCCTATCGGGTACTCACTGGCTATTTGCTGTAATTCCGCACAGGAATAAAAACTAAAAATACTAAGCAGGACAAAAAACTTCTTCATAATCTGGATTTTGTTTCAAAGGTATCAATAAAATTCTTGTGAATATTAGAAAAGCCTGAAGAGCCCTTTAAACCTAATATTTGATGATCCCTCTCTGAATCCTGAAAAATGTTAATCCAAGTCTTATTTCTTTGCGATTTTCGTAAATTGCGGAACCTAAAAATCGATATCATTACAAATGGAACAACAGAGCCCATATAAACCTAAAAATAAAATAAGAATTGTAACCGCTGCTTCTCTTTTTGACGGTCACGATGCCGCAATTAATATCATGCGACGCATCATCCAATCTACAGGGGTGGAGGTGATCCACCTTGGTCACGACCGAAGTGTTGAAGAGGTCGTGAACTGCGCGATCCAGGAGGATGCACAGGCTATCGCTATGACTTCCTACCAGGGCGGTCACATCGAGTATTTTAAATATATGTACGATTTGCTCCAGGAAAAAGGCGCTGGCCACATCAAGATCTTTGGTGGTGGAGGTGGAGTAATTCTTCCGGAAGAGATCAAGGAGTTAATGGATTATGGGATTACCCGCATTTATGCTCCCGATGACGGACGTGAGATGGGTCTTCAGGGGATGATAAATGATATGGTGAAAATAGCTGATGAAGCTCATGCCGATCTTAATTCTGAAAAATCTGTATCGGAATTACTGAAAAATAAAGACGTTAATACTATTGCAAGGCTGATATCTCTTGCTGAAAATAAACACGATTCCTTCCTTCAGCATTTTGAACCGCTAAGAAAACATTTGAAAAATAGCGAAATTCCCGTACTGGGAATTACCGGTACCGGAGGTGCAGGAAAATCAAGCCTGGTAGATGAACTGGTTCGCAGGTTTCTGCTGGATTTCCCCGATAAGAATATCGGGATAATTTCCGTAGATCCTTCAAAAAGAAAGACCGGGGGGGCGCTTTTGGGAGACCGCATCAGGATGAATTCGATCAATAATTCCCGGGTGTATATGCGCTCTCTGGCTACAAGACAGTCTAATTTAGCTCTTTCGAAACACGTAGCAGAAGCCGTGGAGGTTTTAAAAGCTTCAGAATACGATTTGATAATTCTGGAAACTTCAGGAATTGGGCAAAGTGACACAGAAATTATGGATCACTCCGATGTTTCATTATACGTAATGACTCCTGAATTTGGGGCTGCAACCCAGCTGGAAAAAATCGATATGCTTGATTTTGCCGATCTGGTGGCCATCAATAAATTCGATAAGCGCGGGGCGCAGGATGCCTTACGGGACGTAAAGAAACAATACCAACGCAATCACCAGCTTTGGGACGAGAAACCTGATAATCTTCCGGTTTTTGGTACTATAGCTTCCCAGTTCAATGATCCGGGAATGAACACGCTGTATCGCGAGATTATGGATAAGATAGTGGAAAAAACCAAAGTTGACCTTAACTCAGACTTTGAAGTTTCCGCAGAAATGAGCGAGAAAATTTTCGTTATCCCACCAAAACGCACCCGTTACCTTTCAGAAATCGCTGAAAATAACAGGGCTTATGATGAGAAGGCTACCAGCGAGGCTGAGGTGGCCCAAAAGCTCTATGGTATTTTCAAAACCATTGAATCGGTTTCAGGAATGAAACTGGATAAAGATCAGGATAAATTCCTGACAAAACACGGAATTGACCAGAAGGAGATACTTGAAAATACCAGTGAGGAACAGAAAAACCTGGTAAAGCTATTATTTGCCGAATTCGATAGAATGAAGATGGATCTCGATCCTTATAACTGGGAGACGATTCTGGGATGGCAGGAAAAGGTTACTAAATATCGGGAACCAGTTTATAGCTTCAAGGTTCGGGACAAAGAGATAAAAATAGACACCCATACCGAATCGCTTTCCCATACTCAAATCCCTAAAGTTGCCCTTCCGAAATATAGGGCCTGGGGTGATATTTTGAAATGGTGCCTGCAGGAAAATGTTCCCGGAGAATTCCCGTTTACGGCTGGGTTATATCCTTTTAAGCGACAAGGGGAAGATCCTACCCGAATGTTTGCCGGAGAAGGTGGACCGGAGCGAACCAACAGGCGTTTTCATTATGTGAGTCTGGGGCTGCCGGCAAAACGACTTTCAACAGCTTTTGATTCGGTTACCCTTTACGGAAACGATCCGGACCATCGTCCTGATATCTACGGTAAAATCGGGAATTCAGGAGTTTCCATCTGTTGCCTGGACGATGCGAAGAAATTATACTCTGGTTTTGACCTTGCCGATGCTTTTACTTCGGTGAGTATGACCATTAACGGCCCGGCTCCTATGCTGCTCGGGTTCTTTATGAATGCTGCTATCGATCAGCAATGTGAGAAATATATTAAGGAAAACGGTCTCGAAGATAGTGTTGAAGCTAAACTTAAAGAACTTTACGACGACAGAAACATAGACAGGCCCGTTTATCGTGGGGAACTTCCAGAAGGCAATGATGGCCTCGGCCTGATGCTTCTTGGATTAACCGGAGACCAGGTTCTTCCCGCTGATGTTTATTCACAAATAAAGGAAAAAACCATTAGCGTGGTTCGTGGTACAGTGCAAGCCGATATTCTGAAAGAAGATCAGGCACAAAACACCTGCATTTTCTCTACAGAATTCGCTTTGCGTTTAATGGGGGATGTTCAGGAATATTTTATCAGGGAGAAAGTGCGCAATTTTTATTCGGTTTCCATTTCGGGGTATCATATTGCCGAAGCAGGAGCCAATCCCATTACCCAGCTGGCATTTACCCTGGCCAATGGCTTTACCTACGTGGAATATTACCTGAGCCGGGGAATGGATATCAATAAATTTGGGCCTAACCTGTCTTTTTTCTTCTCCAACGGGATTGATCCTGAATATGCCGTGATTGGTAGAGTTGCCAGAAAGATATGGTCTAAAGCTTTAAAACTGAAATACGGAGCCAACTCTCGTGCTCAGATGTTGAAGTATCACATCCAGACTTCCGGAAGATCACTTCACGCCCAGGAGATCGATTTTAATGACATCAGGACCACCTTGCAGGCGCTTTACGCTATTTACGACAACTGTAATTCTTTACATACCAATGCCTACGATGAAGCCATCACCACGCCAACTGAAGCTTCGGTAAGAAGAGCAATGGCTATACAGCTAATCATCAATAAAGAATTAGGCTTGGCCAAAAATGAAAACCCAATCCAGGGATCTTTTATTATTGAAGAACTAACAGATCTTGTAGAAGAAGCAGTGCTCTTAGAATTTGATCGTATCACCGAAAGGGGAGGAGTACTTGGTGCAATGGAAACTATGTACCAACGTGGAAAGATACAGGAAGAAAGTCTGTATTACGAGACTTTAAAGCACAGCGGAGAGTTTCCAATCATTGGAGTGAACACGTTTTTAAGTTCTACCGGCTCACCAACGGTTACTCCGGGAGAAGTGATAAGAGCGACAGAAGAAGAGAAGCAACACCAGATAAAAACCTTAGAAACGCTTCATAAAGCCAAAGAAGACTCAGCACAGGCTGCTTTAAATAAGATAAAAGAAGCCGCGGTAAATAACAAAAACCTCTTTGAGGTGCTGATGGATGCTACCAAAGTTTGTTCCCTGGGACAAATTAGTCAGGCGATGTTTGAAGTTGGAGGGCAGTATAGAAGAAATATGTAAGCAGATCGCCCTTTTTCTCAACTGGAAGGCAGAGAAAAAGGTGCAGGCTGCTTATCCCGATGAGCGATGCGATATCGGGATCTATTGAGCCACCAAGTGGTTTTGAGAGGTCTATCCCGATGAGCAATGCGAAGTGGGATCTATTATTAATTGGGTGACGCTTTTCAAAAACGCAGCGCTCAGGATATTGCACGAGGGGCTTATAAATAATTAAATCCCGGTAACCTGTTTTCCGGGATTTTTTATGACTTCATATCTTCGGGAGAAAGAAAGCTCTTCAAAGATCTGCCCCCCCCTGGGTACCGGCAAATTTGGCAAGGATCTTTAATGTATCGCTTCTCAAAAAAATCTCCGGTACTATGCCGTTTTTCGTTTTCTTACAGGAACCTATTTTTAAATTAAAATTTAGTTCTTTTAGTTTGTCACTCTGAATTTTCAGATTAGTTTTGCAGCTTCTTAAAATTAACCTGTAACTTCGTAAGTGTCTAAAGGATAAAACTATGGAAAATTTTTGGTTGTTTGCCATAGGGGTATTTACCGCGTTTTTCGCCATCAATAATCCGGTGGGAAATATTCCAATCTTTATGAGCCTTACTAAACAGGCCGACAGGAGCAGGAAGAAACATATTTCCAAGAAGGCAACCTTCACCGCATTTGTTATTGTTTCCGGTTTTATAATTCTGGGAAAATACATTTTTGAATTCTTCGGACTTACTATTCCTGCCTTTAAAATCACCGGGGGTATTTTGGTATTTTTTGTTGGTTTTGAAATGATAAGAGCGCAGCAATCCAGTATTGATAACCAAACCGAAATAGATTTCAACGAGGGAATTTCTATCTCCCCATTGGCAATTCCAATTTTGGCAGGTCCCGGTACCATTGTAACAGCCATGAACTATACTACAACAGCCAGTTATTTGGATATGGCAATTTTAGTGGTGGTATTTGGGCTCGTTATGCTTCTCAATCACCTGGCTTTTATTTCCAGCGATTACCTGGTGCGCTTTATAGGCCAGAACAAGATTATAGTTATCGAGAAAATTATGGGATTGATTATCGCGATAATCGGAACCAACATGTTGATCCAGGGAATAAATTTAGCTTTCTTTGATTAAGAGCTAAGCCTTGTGATTTTGGAGCCAATCGGAAACCATTTTATCGAAAAGATGGATTTCCTTACGAAGCAGGTTCAGAAATTCCACCTCTTTTACCCCGCAGGTTTCAAGCTTTCTACAAAGATATTTAAGGTTTTTGGCAACGGCTCTGATATTTTTAACACGTTGCAGCCTTGAATCTGAATTAGGGGCAGAGGCTGCCGAGGCAATTCCTGGAGCGAGCTGCAAAGATTCTGTTACCAGAGTACCCGCCTGGAAGTGTTGTGGATTAGCTGAAAAACCCATTTCGATAACGTGCTTATCATCAGAAAAATAGGCCGCGATAGCCCTGGAAATCTTAAAGATCTCAAGAGCTTTTCTATAAACTGGAAGATGATAAGTGTTGTTGGGAAATGCGGAGTCCATATCCTGGTTATTTTTTATTTAAAATTACCATGTAAATTGCAGTCTCATCTTTAGTTTTTAAACTTAAATATTTAATTTATCTTTGATTTTAAAGAATAAATTATAAAATAATTAAAAATGCAGCTTGATGAATTAAACTGGGCTATCCTGGAAAAGCTTCAAAAAAATGCACGTCGGTCTTTTTCTGAGATCGGACGGGAAATAGGCCTAAGCTCTCCCGCGGTTGCAGAAAGAGTTAAAAAAATGGAAGATGCAGGGGTTATTTCCGGTTATAAAACCGAAGTGTCTTATCATAAAACGGGGCATCAGTTAAAGGCAATAATTACCCTAAGAGCTTTTATGGGCCGGTTAAAACCATTTCTGGAAAAAGTAGTTGAATTCCGCGAGGTGGTTAACTGTTATCGAATAACAGGGAACGAGAATATCATCATGGAAGTTGTGCTTTATGACCAGGTTCATCTCACCGAATTTATCGATAGGTTAATTACCTACGGCGAAATAAAAACTCATATTATTCTCTCCAATGTAATTGAGCATGCTCCTATAAAGAGACGGTTGGGTTAATAAGATTTTAAAGAAGGATGCTCTACATTTGTTAAAAAAAACACCTTTACTAAGAATCCTTAACGTATTTTTACGCCCTGCATATACTTTTAGTTAAATAGGGATTAATTGTAATTTTCTTAATACTTATACGACTGATCTGTGCTTAGATTTGTATACAACAAACAATAAAAAAAGTTATGAGAAAATATAGTTCAATTTTTTTAATACTGGCAGTGGTGACGGGGCTCATAGGCTTTACCGGCCTTAGCTTCTCGGGAATTGAAGTAGTGAGAGTATTATTTTTGATATTCGCCGATTTATTGGTGATATCCCTTCTGGCTAAATTGATCTTTCCTTCTGAAAAAATGAAATTTCAGCGAGTGAAAAATAAATAAAGAATTAAATTCTGCCCCAAAAAAAAAGCTTTTCTCTAATTAAGAGGAAAGCTTTTTTTATGGAAGAATATTAAATTTCAAATTGTGTATCTTTATAGTAAAGGTTTAATATGAAACAAGGTTTATTATTAAGTATTTTAATAGGTACTCTTTTTTTTGGTCAAATCTGGTCACAGGAGACAGTTATATCCAAAGGGAGAGTGGTAGACAGCCTTAAGGTGGAGGATAGTATTTCTGAAACCTTTTCACTTTACATTCCGCAAGATTTTGAAAATGGCGAGACCTGGCCGACCCTGGTTATTTTTGATCCGCAGGGGCGTGGTAGACTTACTACCCAGCTCTTCAGAAGTATTGCCGAGGAGCAAGGTTATATCATTGCAGCATCTAATGAAGTTTTAAATAAAACTCCATTGCAAACTAACCTACAGGTTGCTAACAGACTTATAACCCGATTATTAATCTCAATACCCGTAAATCCAAACTTGGTATACGTTGGCGGATTAAAGGAAGGCGCTGAACTCGCCTCGGCCACACCTTTAATTTACCAGGATATTCGTGGAGTACTTGCAGTTGGCGATGCCTGGGTGAACCCTGAATTAACCGATAAGATGAAGCCTTTTTTCTTTAGTGCCGTAGCAGGTGATGAAGATGCGGGCCTATTTGGCCTACAGGCTTTTGTAGATTTTTATAAACAGAAAAAGTTTCCCACTGAAATTAATTATTTCGATGGTAATAATAAGGAATGGCCCGATACTTTTGTGCTTAATAATGCTGTTTCTGCTTTTAGTTTAGATGCAATGGCAAAAGGCCTGAGAGAAAAAGACCAGGTATTCATCCAGCGTTTATTTGAGAAAGAATTGGAGTCTACTGAGATGCTACGCCGCCAGAGAGATTATCTTAGGGCCTACGAAAAACTGGAACAGATGGAAGATAAGTACGCCCTTTTTAATGTCAATTCCGATAAGGTGACAGATCGTTTGAAGTCTTTAAAACGTAATAAAGCTTATAGGCAACAACGAAGAGATTTTAGAAGGGCAGAGAATCTGGAGGCTGAAAAACAGGAGGAATATCGCTACCTGATGGAGATGGATATACTTAGCACTAATTTTGAAAATATCGGGTGGTGGGAATACCAAATACAAGAACTTCAGGAACTCGCAGAGAAAGGCAGTCCCGCCGAAAAAAAAATCTATACCAGGTTACAGGATTTTTTGAGGGAACTTTCTCTAAGTCATTTCGATATTATCATGGAAAGCCAGGCGGGGATTGATACCAAAATATTTGTGAGTGTATTGAGAACTGCCCTGGATAAAGAAGATCCTGAAGCATATTTGAAAATTATTTCTCTCGCAGGACACGATGGGGATCATCAAACAGCCTTGATGTATCTGGAGGACCTGTTAAGAACCGGGTATAAAAACATCGATGCGCTCTATGATATTGAGGGGATTCTTGATCTAATATTGAGCCAGGAGTACAATGATTTAATCAAAAAATACCTGGGAGAATCAAAATATTATAACCACTCCTTTAAATGAAGTTTGTAGTTTTTTCTCTGCTTTTGGTTTTCTGTGATCTTTGTGCAGCCCAGAAGCAGGATTATTACGAGCAAATACTCAAACACCGTGAGGCGATAGACTTAAAATTTGCAACCGAAGAAGAATCTCCCCTTGAAGAAAAAGATTTTCGGGAATTTAAACAACTCACTTACTTTGGGATCGATGCTAAATTCAGCTTAAAAGCTAATTTTGTAAGAACTCCAGACACGCCTTTATTTGCAATGCGTACCACAACTTCCCGACTTCCGTTATACCGAAAATATGCCGAGATTTACTTCAGCCTTGATGGCAAGACATATAAATTAAATTGTTATCAGAATCAGGAATTAGCTTCAGATCCTGAATATCATGATTATTTGTTTCTTCCTTTTACAGATCTCACGAATGGTGAAACCACCTACTCCGGCGGACGGTATTTGGACTTAAGGATACCGGAGGGTGATTCCATTATTTTAGATTTCAATAAAGCATATAATCCATATTGTGCGTATAGTGGGAAATATTCCTGTCCCATGGTTCCGAAGGAAAATCATCTGGAAATTCCTATTTCTGCCGGGGAAAAGAAGTTTTAATCAGCTTTCATTCATTCCAAGACTGGTATAGGCTGCTGTGCCATGCTCATGAGCATCAAGGCCTTCTATTTCTTCAGTTTTTGTAACCCGTAGACCTATACTTTTCTTTAATCCGAAAAGGATAAAAAACGAAGAGGCAACACAAAACAGGCCTACACTAAAAATTCCTATAAACTGATTCAGTAATTGCGACCAGCCTGCTAATTCTCCGAAGATACCTACTGCCAGAGTACCCCATATTCCGCAGACCAGGTGTACCGAAATAGCACCTACCGGGTCGTCCAGCCTTAAACTATCAAGAAATGCCACGGCAAAGACGATAAGCACTCCTGCAATGAAACCTATAACGAGAGCATCTATAACCCCCATTAGATCGGCTCCGGCAGTTATTCCTACTAATCCTCCAAGAACTCCGTTCAGAATCATACTCAAATCATTGTCGCGATATCTCAGGTAGGAGACCACGAAGGCTCCAAGGCCTCCGGCAGAAGCGGCAATACAAGTAGTGACCAGTACGAGCGAGGTGGTGGCAGGATCGGCAGAAAGAACAGAGCCGCCATTAAAACCAAACCAGCCAAACCAAAGTAAAAAGACCCCAACTGTTGCAAGCGGAATACTATGGCCGGGAATCACACTTATCTTCCCTTCTTTAAATTTTCCAATTCTGGCGCCTAATAAAATAATACTTACCAGGGCGGCCCAGCCCCCCACAGAATGAACCAGGGTAGAACCGGCAAAATCGTAAAAACCAATGGTATCCAGAAAACCGCCGCCCCATTTCCACATTCCGGTTATGGGGTAGATAAAACCAACATACAATATGGAAAAGATTAAAAAACTTGAAAGTTTAATGCGTTCGGCTACTGCGCCAGAGACAATCGTGGCTGCCGTTGCTGCAAACATTGCCTGAAACAGGAAATCGGTATAAAAAGTATAGGCGCCATCAGCATAATCGGCTGAGAGTCCATTAGAGGGTAAAAGCAAACCCAAATTAGAAAATCCGAATACAGCTCCTGAGAAAGTTTCTCCCGGGTACATTAGGCTAAACCCAACAAGGGTATAGGAAAGGATCCCGATAATGAGGATCATCACATTCTTAAAGAGGATGTTAATAGTATTTTTTGCACGGGTAAGTCCGATTTCCAGTAGGGAGAAGCCCAGGTGCATAATAAATACAAGGGCAATGCAGATCATCATCCACAAATTATTGGTGGTAAAAACAGCGTAGTCCATATTAATTAAGAGATTTTATTCCGGTTTCCCTGGTTCGTATTCTGTAAACTTCTTCGACTGGAGAAATGAATATTTTCCCGTCACCCACATTCCCGGTATAAGCGGTTTCTAAAAGGATGTTTACCGCGGCTTCGGTAAAATCATCACTAACCACCATAGAAAGCATGCGTCTTTGAATATCGCTCGTACTATAGGCAACTCCACGGTAAACCTTGCCGTGTTTTTCATTTCCCACTCCGGTGACATCCCAATAGGTGAAGAAATTCACATCTATTTGCTGAAGAGCATTCTTAACCTCGTCGAATTTCGATTTTCGGATTATTGCTTCAATCTTTTTCATAGGAAGATTTTTCTTGTCTTTTTTATGGTTTTATGTAATTCGCATGGTTTCATGCGTGCTTTGAATAAATAGCCGGTATGCTTATTTGATAAGTTCAAACCGACTGTTGATTTGAACCAAAAGTATAAAAATAATCTTTCAGAAGAGTAAAAACAGGGGGTGGTGTGTCTATTTTTATGTATATATTATAAATACCCCTATAAAATTTAAGGGTTATATGAATAAAAGTGTTGTTTTTGTGAAATTCGTATGAGAATTAAAGGGGGTTATATCGATTTAGAGAATAATAGCCCTAAACCTATAGCGAGAATTCCCAGGATGATACTCCCCAGGGTATAAATAATGAAATGAAGATAATCTCCCGACTTTAGAAGGGACTGATTTTCAAAAGCGAAGCTTGAAAAAGTAGTAAAGCCGCCACAAAAGCCTATAGCAAGTGCAAGATTGAAATTTGAATTCAGGGCGTTGTTCTTTATAGCCCAACCAAGAATTATTCCCAGGAGAAGGCTTCCAAGTATATTTACGCTAAGAGTGCCGTAGGGAATGCTAAAATGAGCCTTGTTCAGGTATTTGGTTATCAAAAACCTTAAAGCGCTGCCCAGGCCTCCACCTAAAAAAACAAGGATAATTTGTTTAGCCATTAAAACTATTTAATCGGAATATGAATTTGTGTGACCCACTCTGCCGGGTTTGGATTACTTTCAGGTCCGGTGATATATACTTCAAAAACATCTTCCTCCTCATTTAATTCCAGACCGTGTTCTTGCATATAGTCGTAAGCAGTATTCCAGGCATCCTGCAGATTCTTATAGTCTCCCTTGAGGCTTGTTCTAAGTACTTTTTGATTTGGAAGATTGCCGTTGAGTATCTGGCTGTTATTGGGCGTTACCACCTGACTCGGGGTAAAGATCCCGGCCGAAAAAATTGCTGTGCCCGCGTTTTCATCCCTTTCGTTGTATAGGGTAAAAGGTTTTCCGCTTATTTCTATATTATTTTCTTCCATATAGGTTCTTACATCTGCGATCATTTTTTGCACCCGCTGATTAACCTGGGAAATTTTTGTAGCTGTAGTGGTGTACATATAATAACCTCCTCCATGCTGTATCACTCCATCTACATTGATGGAAAACTCTTCCATTTTCTTTATTACAGAATTTTCCAGGTTCTCCAGGCCTTTTCTAAACTTTGGCCTCATCATCCCACTTAAGGTCTCGGACTGGAAACTAAAAGCAAGTTTTTCCATAAAACTTTGGGTACCTTTCATTCCCCAGGTCACTTTGGTGCTATCTTCCATTTCCATGGCGTTGAATTCCCAGTAAATTTTACTGGTGGAGGTACCAAAAGGCGTATCAAAACTTATTTGCTGTTCTATGCTGGAAAAGGGTTTTGCATCCAGGGTTTTAATCCTGCCATCTCCCATCTTTTCACTCTTCCAGGAATAGCCGGCATCTTTCCCCCGGGTTTTTTCCTCATATTCAATCACCATATCTTCTGCCTCCAGCGACCAGGGTTCCCAGTTTCGCCAATTATGGTATTCATTCACTTCATTAAAAACCACTTCTGCCGGCGCCGGAACTATTCGGGTTTCTTCTATGTGATATTCTCCGTCTTTGGTTGCGATATAAATTGAGCCGGCAATTACAATTATAAGAAGTAAAAAGAGTAGGTATTTAAATATTTTCATTTTGGCAGTGGTTGATTATACTGCTAAGATAAAGAATTTAACAAACCAAAATTGCCTATTCCCGGTTAGATTAATGACCAAGCCAGGATTTCAGAAAAAAAAGAAGAATAATAAAAGCAATAAAACCAATTAATACGTAAATACTGCCTTTGTAATACTTTTTATGCAGCTTTGTGTCTTTCCGGTAGGAGAAAGTGATTATTGCAACAAATGCAATAAGGAAGAGGGCAGCAAATATTAATTGACCGGTGCTAAACATGCTTAATAATTTGTGACAAAGTTACATTTTTATAGTTTTATCTTCTCAACTTATGCAGGACAAAAGGGAAACTTTTAAATTATAAAAATAGGCAGGGGTTCAAATAAAAAGTTTTCCCGAATGCTTCTGCTTTTTATTAATATTAAAATCATGAAATACACTTATTATATCTTACTGGTTTTGCTGATTTTCTCCTCCTGTAAAGAGAAATCAGAAAAAGAGCCGGAGACCGAAAAAACTGAAACTACTCCTGATGGAGAGTCTCTCAAGAATTATAGTTCTCCAGATTTTCAGCTGAGGTTTGAATATCCTGATAATTATAAAGTTATAGAGGATAGTCTTCCGGGGAAGGCTCCGGTAATAAATGTCTTCCGAAAAAATAATCCGGGGGAGCCTCCATTTGTTATTCATGAAGATTTCGGAAATGCCTATATTTCATTTTTACCCAGGGGCTATGGGGTAGACGGCCCATCAGGAGTTCAAAAATCTTTGGAGGAATTCGGCAACCCACTGCCTCTTTCTTTTGAGATTGATAAACAAAAATCCCGGGTTTATTTACTGAATAATGGAGAGCTGTGGGGTTTGTATCTTCGGTTTGCTACTCCTCCAGAGACCTGGAGTGAATATGGCGGAATATTTGTCAGGTATAAAGTGCGGGACTTCGAAGCCAGATGTAAATCCTCGGCGAATAAGGAGATACCTATGGAAGAATGCGACCCACTGGGCGGAGATGAGATTTTATATTTTGGAAAGGTGGAAGAAAAATCCAAACAGGAAATCGATGGAATTATTAAAAGTCTTTGGTTCTCCCGGGATAATTATGATCGCAAAGAAATTTCCGATTTAATAAAGATTGAATTGGCGGTTAGGGGAAAAACGATAGAATCTCCTCTGGAAATTAAAGGAGAAGCACGCGGGAACTGGTTTTTTGAAGCCACAGCTCCCGTGGAACTTCTTGATGGTAATTTTCGATCTCTTGGCAGAAGCTACATAGAAGTGGTAGGTTCTAATTGGATGACCGAGGAATTTGTAGCCTTTAAAGGCAGTATAGATTTTAAAAAGCCGGATACCGAAAACGGATATTTATTGCTTAAAAATGGCAATGCATCAGGAAAGCCGGAGCTGGACCGAATTCTAAGAATCCCTGTAAAATTTTAAAAAAGGACTATTTTACTTCGTATCTCCAGCCGTATTTATCTTCTGCCTGGTTATACTGAATTTTCATTAGTTTGTCTTTAAAGAAACTTGCGTAAGTATCCTCTAATTTTGGAAGTTCAAATTTTTCGCCTTTGTATCCAAAGCCAACAATTGGGTTGATCACAGCTGCGGTGCCGGCACCAAACATTTCCTTGAGTTCCCCGTTTCTGGCAGCCTCAACAATTTCCTTTACGCTTACTTTTCTCACTTCCACGTCAATATTAAAATCTTCGGCCAGAGTAATAAGGCTCTTACGGGTCACCCCATCCAGGATCCTGTCGCTGGTTGGTGCAGTGAGTAATTTATCTCCAACCCTGAAGAAAATATTCATTGTTCCTGCTTCCTCAAGGTATTCATGAGTATTGGCATCGGTCCAAACAATCTGCTGGAAGCCTTCTTCTTTTGCCAGGTTGGTTGGATGGAACTGCGCAGCATAGTTACCGGCAGCCTTGGCATATCCCACCCCGCCATCGGCAGCACGACTAAAAGTTTCAGAAAATTTCACTCTTACCTCGCCGCTGTAATAAGCCTGGGCCGGGGAGCAAATAATCATAAATTTATATTTGGTAGATGGTGCAGCAGAAACGCACTCTTCGGTAGCGATCACAAAAGGCCGGATATAAAGGGAGTTGCCGAAACCTTTCTGAATCCATTCTTTATCTAATTTTAATAATTCCTCAAGACCATTGAAAAAATACTCCTTCGGAAATTCAGGAATAGCAAGCCTTGCACCCGATATGTTTATTCGTTTAAAGTTTTCTTCGGGCCTAAAAAGCCAGATTTTATCCTCTTCATCCTTAAAAGCTTTCATTCCTTCGAAAACCGCCTGCCCATAATGGAAAACCTTGGCCGAAGGCATAAGCTCTATGGGGCCATAGGGTTTAATCTTTGGGGTCTTCCACTTTCCATTTTCATAATCACACTCCAGCATATGATCGGTGAAGATTTCACCAAACACGAGCTTATCCAGTTTTGTTTGATCAAGTTTAGAGGTAGGAGATTTTATAATTTCGAGAGAGGAAGTATTGGTTTTCATTGGTTTAAATTTAGTTAACAAATTTACCGAAATATTGGCAGAATAAAAATCAAAAGTTTTGGTAAATTAGTTTTTTGCTAATTCCCCTAAGCCTAAGTATGATGAATAAATTATTTTCTGTAATCGCTTTGTTTTTGGCCATTTTCTGCTGGAATATGAATTTTGCTCAAAATTATTCTGAAGACGGGTCATACGCTATTTACGGGGAGAAAATTTCATCGGAAAACGCACTGGGACCTCTGGCTGCACAAAATCATTTTGAATCTTTGACACCTGGCGATACCTTAAATATTAAATTTTCTACCAAAGTAAAAAGCCTATGCAAGATGAAAGGGTGTTGGATGGTTCTGGAATTGCCTGGGGAAGAAGTGCGGGTTAGCTTTAAGGATTACGGTTTTTTTGTTCCTAAAGATATTGAAGACAGGGAAGTGATCGTCGCCGGAAAGGCCTATCTGGAGGAAGTTTCGGTTGAAAATCAAAAACATTATGCAAAAGATGCAGGGAAAACCCCTGAAGAAATAACACTTATCAATGAACCCGCATTAACCAGGTCTTTCATGGCACATGGGGTATTAGTAAAAGAATAATTTGGAAAGGAAAATTATCAAGACCGCCGATGGGTCTGTAACAATTCATTTACCGGAATGGGACGAGCAATATCATTCTAAACACGGCGCGGTGCAGGAAGCTCAGCACGTTTTTATTAAAATGGGTTTGTATCATTACTTAAAAGCCAGCCCTAAGCCTGAGCTCTCTATAATGGAAATTGGTTTTGGAACCGGACTTAACGCTTTTATCACTTTTTTAGAAGCGCAGAATCTTCCAGTAAAATTTAACTATACCGGGGTAGAAGCTTTTCCGGTTACTTCACAGGAGATTGCTGCCTTAAATTATCCTGAAAACCTTTCAGCAGAAAATCAGGAATGGGCATTTCAGAAAATTCACGGGACCCCCTGGGAACATTATATATCGATAAGTGATAATTTCCAGCTGAAAAAACTTCAGAAGAAATTCGATGAGATCTCTGCTAAAAACGAGTTTGATATAATTTATTTTGATGCTTTTGGAGCCAGGGTACAACCGGAGCTCTGGACCGAAGAAATCTTTGAGATCATGCATTCTGCTTTAAAAGATGGAGGAATCTTGGTCACTTATTCGGCAAAAGGTAGTGTTAGGCGCGCTCTGCAAAAGGTAGGATTCATCGTTGAAAGGCTAGAGGGACCGCCGGGAAAACGTGAAATGTTAAGAGCGACAAAAAGTTGTTAGGCTAGCTTGTTAAACCTCTAATAAAGTGCTGGTAAAGCCCAAGACAAGTACCTATCTTGTAAAGAAAAAATGCGTGTATTAATTACCGGTGCTACGGGCCTTATTGGATCGCAGGTTACTCAGCTGTGCCAGGAAAAAGGTATTAAGGTAAATTATCTTACTACTACCCAAGATAAAATTGAATCAAAACCTGATTATAAAGGATTTTACTGGAACCCGGAAAAACAGGAAATAGACCCTGAAGCTCTTAAGGGGGTTAGTGCTATAATTAATCTTGTTGGTGAGAGTATTGCTAAGCGTTGGACGCAGGAGCAAAAAGAAAAAATTATAAGCAGTCGGGTAGATACGGCTAATCTTTTGTATAAAACGCTTCAGGATAATAATCATCATATCACCCATTTCATTTCTGCCAGTGCTATTGGTATCTATCCCAGTTCTCTGGAAAAACTCTACACCGAAGATAATGAAGCTGTAGACGATTCCTTTGTGGGGAAGGTTGTGGTAAAATGGGAAGAAGCCGCCGAGAATTTTACTGACCTGGGAATGGATGTTGCCAAAATACGAATAGGCCTGGTTCTAGCTCGCGAGGGTGGTTTTTTGGAAAAGCTTAAGGAGCCTGTGAATTTTAATGTGGGTTCTCCCCTTGGTAGTGGCAAACAATGGCAGTCATGGATACATATTAATGATGTGGCAGGTATTTTTGTGCATGCTCTGGAAAATAAACTGGAAGGTACCTTTAATGCCGTTGCTCCCAATCCCGTGACCAATAAGGAACTGGTGAACGAAGTCGCTTCTAAAATGGGGAAATCAGTATGGTTGCCTAATGTTCCGGCAATTGCTATTAAAGCAGTTCTGGGAGAAATGTCAAGACTGGTGTTATCCAGTCAGTTGGTAAGCAGCGATAAAATAGAACATACCGGTTATAGATTTGAATACGCTAATTTAGCGAAGGCCCTGGAAGATCTTATGTAATAAAAAAGTCACCAGTTATGGTGACTTTTTTATTGGTTTGAAAGGTGGTTTTAAGATTTCTCGGCGACAAGCTTTACTATTAAATTAATATCATCATAAACAAAATTATCTCCAAGCCCATCGAAAACTGATTTTGATCCAAAATTAACCTTCCATTGAGTTCGGTCTATACTGAATTCGTCACTGGAAATTTCCACCTGATCTCCACTACGATTAATCATAACCGGAAAGGTGATATTTTTGGTCTCTTCTTTTATAGTAAGGTTGCCAGAAAGCATTGTCTGCCCGTTTTCTTCCTTGATATCAGTGATCTTGAAGTTCGCTTCAGGGTATTTTTCGGTATTGAAAAAATCTCCTTCCTTACCTTCTACGGTGCCCTTTAGATGGGCCTCAAGATCAGAGCGGTCTTTGCCTTCTAGATCGGCTACCTCTATGGATTTCATATCAATTACAAAACTTCCACTTTCTATGGTGCTGTCGTTTGCCTTGAAGGAACCTTCGGCTAATTTGATAGTTCCTCTGTGAGTGGCGGTAGGTTTCTTGCCTTTCCAGTGAATTACAGATTCGTCGGTATTTACTTTAAACTCTTTGGTTTCAATATTGGCTTCGCGAATATCTCTGGCTTCTTCGGTTCTGGCCTTATTGTTTTCATTTTTACACCCGGTTAGAGCTAAACTTAATAAACCAATAAAGATGGTCTTACTCAGTAGTTCTTTCATTTTTAGTCGATTTAGTGGTTATTTCAAAAGTAAGCTTTCCGGAGTTTGAAATTTCTTAAAACAATATTAAAAAGAATTGGTGACATTTTGACATTTGATAAGAATTGGCAATACTTTTGACCGTTTCTGCCCGTATTTAAATGCTGAAAAAATGAGTAAAAAGAAAACAGATAAAGCTAAAAATAACGATAATCAGGTAAATGATAATTCGGTTAAGGATAAAGTAGAAGACGCTATCGACCAGGCCATTGAAGACGTTGAAGAAAGTGCCGAAGATAAGCAGGGGGACGATGAGTTTTCGGAGACCGATAAATTAAAAGAAGAGGTTCAGAAAGAAAAAGATAAGTTTTTACGTCTTTTTGCTGAATTTGAAAATTACAAGAGACGCACCTCCAAGGAAAGATTGGAGTTATTTAAAACTGCCAATCAGGAAGTAATGTCAGCCTTGTTACCTGTGCTGGACGACTTTGACAGGGCTTTAAATGAAATTCAGAAAACCGAAGATAAAAACCTGCTAAAGGGAGTGGAGCTAATACATACTAAATTTAGAGAAACCCTTACAAGCAAAGGTCTGGAGGCTATGAATGTTGAAAAAGGAGACGATTTCGATTCCGATCAGCATGAAGCGATCACCCAAATTCCGGCGCCTTCCGAAGACCTTAAAGGCAAGATTGTTGATGTAGTGGAGCGGGGTTACAAACTTGGGGAGCGTATTATTCGTTATCCCAAAGTAGTTACCGGGAAGTAAGCCAGCTCTTAGCAAGCTCACGAGGCCTTGAAAGAGAAGAATACATGCTTCGTAGCATTTAAATCTCGATTATCGAGTATAAAGCATTTTTTGAATCGCAAAAACACCAAATGAAAGAAGATTATTACGACATATTAGGAATTAGCAAAGGTGCTTCTACTGCCGAAATAAAAAAAGCATATCGGAAAATGGCTATCAAGTATCATCCGGATAAAAATCCTGATGATCCTAAAGCCGAAGAAATGTTTAAAAAATCGGCAGAGGCTTATGAAGTATTGAGCAATGAAGATAAGCGTGCCCGTTATGACCGGTTTGGCCACCAGGCTTTTGAAGGTGGCGGCGGCTTTGGCGGCGGCGGTATGAATATGGATGACATCTTCAGCCAATTTGGCGATATTTTTGGCGGCGGCTTTGGCGGTGGAGGTTTCTCTGGTTTCGGAGGAGGCTTTGGCGGAGGAAGGCGCCGTGCCAAAGGTAGTAACCTTCGTATTCGCGTGGCGCTCACCCTGGAAGAAATAGCTAACGGAGCAGAGAAGAAGATTAAAGTTAAACGTAAAGTCCAGGCTCCCGGTACCACTTATAAAACCTGTAGTACCTGTAATGGTACAGGACAGGTGACCAGGGTTACCAATACAATTTTGGGAAGAATGCAAACGGCTTCTCCCTGTGGTACCTGTAGCGGTTCGGGCCAGATTATAGATCAGAAACCCGCTGATGCAGATGCCCAGGGTCTTAAGATGAAAGAAGAAACTGTTTCCATAAAAATCCCTGCAGGGGTAGAAGAGGGAATGCAGCTTAAAGTTTCAGGTAAGGGAAACGATGCTCCCGGTAATGGTGTTCCAGGAGACCTACTGGTAGCTATAGAGGAAAAAGAACATGCCAGTTTGCAGCGCGAAGGGGACAACCTGCATTACGATTTATATATCAGTCTTTCTGAAGCCGTACTCGGAACTTCTAAAGAGATTGAAACGGTTAATGGAAAAGTTCGTATTAAAATAGATGAAGGGATGCAATCGGGGAAAATCCTGAGGTTACGCGGTAAAGGTATTGGTAACCTTAACGGCTATGGCAAAGGGGACCTGCTGGTGCACGTAAATGTATGGACCCCTAAGACACTTACCAGAGAACAGAAAGATTTCTTTGAACGCATGGCCGATGATGAAAATTTCCGACCAAATCCCGAGAAATCTGATAAATCCTTCTTTGAAAAGGTTAAAGATATGTTTTCTTAATACTCCAATTTTAAGAAATTATTTATATATTTGATTATCACTAAGTCTTTTGGTGATAATTTTTCTTTTTCATAGCAATTTTTTTCCCATCCTTAATTCAATTAAGGGTGGGTTTTGTTTTTTAGGCGGAATTGTAAATTATAAATTCTTCTTAATTCAAAACCTCTCTCCTGTCATTTCAATATCTTTACCAATATCGAAACCTCGCGTATGGATAACCTCTTAGTGGCAGAAAATATTTACAAAAGCTTTGGAAATTATACTGCACTAAATAATGTTTCTATAAATGTTCCCCGGGCCAGTGTCTTTGGCCTTTTAGGTCCCAATGGCGCCGGAAAGACCACCCTGCTTAGAATTATTAACCAAATCACTATGCCAGACCGTGGTGCGATCTATTTGGATAATAAACCTCTACATCCCGATGATATTCAGCATATTGGTTACCTGCCGGAGGAAAGGGGACTTTATAAATCAATGAAAGTTGGGGAGCAGGCCCTTTACCTGGCACAACTAAAGGGGCTTTCTAAGGCTGATGCAAAAATGCGCCTGGAATACTGGTTTGAGAAACTTGAAATTTCAGGTTGGTGGAACAAGAAGATTCAGGAGCTTTCTAAAGGAATGGCTCAGAAGGTGCAATTCGTCATTACGGTACTTCACCAACCAAAATTGTTGATCTTTGATGAACCTTTTAGTGGTTTTGATCCCGTGAATGCAAGGCTTATAAAACGGGAAATTCTTCAATTGAAAGAGGAAGGAGCAACCATTCTTTTTTCAACCCACCGTATGGAAAGCGTGGAGGAGCTTTGTGATTATATGGCCCTTATTCACAAATCCAATAAACTTCTGGATGGCCGTGTTTCAGATATTAAAAAAGAGTATAAGTCGAACACATTTGAAGTGGGGATGGAAGCAAAAAATGAACCTGCATTATTGGCTGAGCTTCAGGAAAAATTTATTGTGGGTAATGCTACTTTTAAAAGCATTCATACCGATTTAAAATTAAGAATTCAACTTCAGGAAAATGAATCGGCGAATCATTTGTTGGAATTCCTTTTGAACCGGGCACAAATAAATCATTTTGTGGAGGTAATCCCTTCAGTAAACGATATTTTTATCCAAACCGTTACCCGTGATGCGTAATTTGAAATTAATCATAAGGCGCGAGTACCTAGCAAGGGTAAGGAATAAAACCTTTATCATCATGACCTTTTTAAGTCCGTTGATTCTGGTTGGGATGTTTATGTTAGTGGGGTACTTAAGTATGTTGAATACCAGCGAACAGCAAATAATAGCCCTTTATGATGAGACCGGTATTTTTTCTTCAGATTTTAAAGATGGCAGGCAGGTTCAATATCTCGATTTCTCCAATCTTTCCTTCGAAAAAGCTTTGGTTAAGGTTAGGGAACAGGAATATTATGGCTTGATTTATATTCCTCAAAAAGAGAATGGGGGCGTGGGCCAGATCCAGTTTTTTGGAGTAGAACCTCCGGGTCTAGGGACGGTGCAGGCTGTGGAGAAAACAATTTCTGACAGACTAACCAAAAGGGAATTGATGCAGCGGGGGATAGATATTAGCGCCATGGAGGCGGCTGAAGTAAATGTAGATGTTGAAATTCAGAATTTTTCGGGACAGCGAACTTCCAAGATGTCCAACTATATCAAAATGATCTTTGGGGGTATTGCCGGTTATTTATTAATGATGTTCATTATAATTTATGGTAATATGGTGATGCGCAGTGTAATTGAAGAAAAAACCAATCGAATTATCGAAATAATTGTCTCTTCAGTAAAGCCTATACATCTTATGTTAGGTAAGGTTTTAGGTACCTCCCTCGCGGGCCTAACCCAATTCAGCATCTGGGTTATATTGGGGGCGGTTTTATTGTGGATTACGAGTTTCACTCTGGGGATTGATATTCTGTCTACCCAAAAAGAACAAATGGAAATTATGGGACAGATGGCCCAGTCTGACCTAAGCCTGTTCCTTACCGATGTATATAATTTACCATTGCTGAGTTTATTCATATTTTTTGTGATTTATTTCCTGGGGGGATATTTTCTATACAGTTCAATATATGCAGCTATAGGTGCAGCGGTAGACAGCGAAACCGACACTCAACAATTTATGTTCCCGGTAATTCTTCCACTTATGCTGGGGATTTACGTTGGTTTTTTTGCGGTGATTGAAAATCCTCACGGTAGTATTTCTACGGTTTTCTCTATGATTCCGCTTACTTCCCCAATCGTGATGTTAATGCGTATTCCTTTTGGGGTTCCCTGGTATGAACTGGCCATTTCTTTAAGTTTACTTTTAATTACTAATTTAGGAGTGGTATGGTTGGCTTCAAAAATATACAGGGTAGGAATATTGATGTATGGGAAAAAGGCTAGCTATAAAGAATTATTTAAATGGCTTAAATATTAAAAATGCAGAACCAAAGCACAGCAGAAAATATTAAAGAGGTAATAGAAAAGGATATTTGGGGTCTAATCCAGGATATATGGAACCATGTACTGTTTTCTTATGACCTGGGGGGTGATAGGATTTATATCACCATAGGATTGATTTTACTAATTATTATAGCCTTTGTTCTTACCAGTACCATCCTAAGAATAATAAGATCCTTCGTTACAGGAAAACTTGTAGATGAGGATAAAATGAAATTTATTAGTGTCTTTAAATTCATAAAATACTTCATATATGTTGTAGTAATCTTAATAACCCTAAGTTCTGCAGGAATAGATATTACAATACTTTTAACAGCATCGGCAGCATTATTTGTCGGTTTAGGTTTAGCTTTACAAGAGTTATTTCAGGATGTGATTGGTGGCATATTTATTATTCTAGACAAATCACTTCTGGTTGGAGATGTCATTGAAGTAAACGGGCGGGTAGGAAGAGTTTTTGAAATTAAACTCCGAACCACCAGGGCAATTACCCGTGACGACAAAGTGATGATAATTCCCAATCATAAGTTCATGAGTGACGTGGTGTATAACTATACCCAAAATCATAAAACCACTCGGGAAATGGTTAAAGTGGGAGTTGCCTACGGCAGCGATACTCAATTGGTGAAACAAATCCTGCTTGAGTGCGCAAAAGAGAATAATAGTATTCTTGATACTCCAGATCCCTTTGTGCTTTTTGAGGATTTTGGAGATTCGGCCCTGTTGTTTGCCGTTCATTTTTACGTGAGCGATAGTTTTGTTGACCCCAAGATTAAAAGCAACCTGAGGTTTAAAATAGACGAGGAATTTAGAAAAAACAATATTACCATTCCATTCCCACAGCGGGATGTACATATTTTTAATGACAACCTATCTAAAAAATAGAAAGAAGATGTGTAGAGCATTAATTTTATTAAGTTTAATCCTGTTATTGGTGGGAGTGCCAAAAAAGCTTTCAGCCCAAACAACAGACCTTGCAAGAATTGAATACACTTATTTTCCGCAATCGAATTCTGATAATTCCTTTAGAAGATTCCGGAGTTTTGTGAATTATCCTATTAAACTTAATGATAAAGAAGCTTATCTCATCCCGGGGGTGGAATACCGCAATGTGAACTTTAAGTATGAGGATTCAGAGAATTTTAATACTCAAAAGCTGGATCGCTTCCATTCCTTTAAAGGGAATCTGGCTTATACTTTTAAGTTAAGTGAAGATTGGCGGTTTGCCGCCGAAGCTGGTTTAAAGATCGCTTCAAATCTTTCAACCGATAAGGTTATTAATGATGACCTTATTTATATAGGTTCCGTTTATTTCGTCAAGATAAAAGAGGATGAACGCTATGTAGAGCCCTGGCGATTAATTCTCGGCCTAAATTATTCTACCACTACCGGATTTCCATTTCCGCTGCCCATTGTGAACTATTACAAGAGATTTCATCCCAGGTGGTCTTATACCGTGGGAACTCCAAAATCTAATTTAAAGCATTATTTTAACGATAAGCATTCTATGCAGGCCTTTGTTACCCTCGATGGATTTTTCGCGAATATTCAGGAAAATTTTAAAGTGCAGACCGCTAATAACGGGACTGCCGAAAGTATTTCCATGACTATTCTGCTTAGCGGCCTGGGCTATGAATATCATTTCACCGATCATATTTCTTTTTATACCTACGCAGGTTATACCTTAATGAATGATATTCGCTTAAGGGATAAGGACATGGAAGACCTTTACACCATCAATAAAACCAATACTTTTTATTGCCGCGGAGGTTTAAAATTTAGTATATTATAATTATGGCAAAAATTTTATTAATAGAAGACGAAGCATCTATAAGAAGGGTTTTGGTAAAAATCCTTACTGAAGAAAATTCAAAATATTCTGTAATCGAGGCTGAAGATGGCCTGGCGGGCACCGAAAAGATAAAAGATGAGGATTTCGACCTGGTCCTCTGTGATATCAAAATGCCCAAAATGGATGGTGTAGAAGTCCTTGAAGCCATCAAAAAGATAAAACCGGAAGTACCTGTGGTGATGATCTCCGGCCATGGAGACCTGGATACCGCTGTAAACACGATGAAGATGGGCGCTTTTGATTATATATCTAAACCGCCCGATCTCAATCGCTTGCTTAATACCGTTCGCAATGCGCTGGACCGCAAAGAACTGGTGGTGGAAAACACCCGCCTTAAAAAGAAAGTAAGCAAGAATTTTGAAATGATTGGGGAGTCTAAGGCCATCCAGCATATTAAAGATCTTATCGAAAAAGTAGCTCCTACAGATGCCCGGGTGCTAATCACCGGGCCCAATGGTAGTGGTAAAGAACTGGTGGCGCATTGGCTGCACCAAAAGAGCGACCGTTCTTCGGGCCCCATGGTAGAGGTGAATTGTGCTGCAATTCCATCAGAATTGATAGAAAGTGAACTTTTTGGTCACGTTAAGGGAGCCTTTACCTCGGCTAATAAAGATCGTGCAGGAAAATTTGAGCTCGCTAATGGAGGTACCATTTTCCTGGATGAAATAGGGGATATGAGCCTCTCGGCACAGGCGAAAGTGCTACGTGCCCTCCAGGAGAGCAAGATATCACGGGTTGGCAGTAGTAAGGATATAAAGGTTGATGTTCGCGTGATTGCCGCTACCAATAAAAACCTGAAGAAAGAGATCGAGGAGAAACGATTTAGGGAAGACCTTTATCATAGGTTGGCCGTTATTTTAATCCAGGTGCCAGCTTTAAATGACAGGCGTGAAGATATCCCGCTGCTGGTAGAGTATTTTGGCGAAAAGATCGCTAACGAACACGGTACCAATAAAAAACAGTTTACTCCGGAAGCTTTAAAGTTATTAAAGGAATATGATTGGCGTGGGAATATACGGGAATTACGCAATGTAGTGGAACGCCTTATAATCTTAGGAGGTAACGAGGTTACCGAAGACGATGTAAAGGTTTTTGCAGGGAAATTATAAGTTATTCATCCTTAGCCGGCGGGAAATATCTTAAAAAATACATGGTATCCCCGCTGGGGTGTTGCCACTCGTGAAAAAGTTCAAATCCGAAGCGCTGGTAAACAATAGAGTTTTTGCGCATCCGGGTTTCGGCATAAAGAGGAATCTGGTATTCTTTGGCCTGCCGGTAGAACTCGTCTTTCATCTCTTTGCCAACCTGGGTGTCGGCGCCTCGGGAATCGGCGAGTATACCCCAAAACCAGCAGTAAAGATAGTCGCCTTCGGCGGGGCGTTGCTTCTTTATATAATTCTGATTTTTAATAATGCTGAAGGCATTCTTTATGCCGGTAACATTAATGACCAGGCCTAACTGCGTCCAGATATCTTTCCAGAAACTATCGGCTTTACTATTGGTTTTAAATAAAATGGCTATTCCTTTTCTGTTTTCAGAAATAATAAGGGCATCCTTTTCTATCGCCTTTTCCACCATATGAGTGGCGAGATACTGAAAGCGTTTATGCCGGTTTCCACCTTTTTTAACGATATCCATTGAAGAAGGAATCTCCTTTAAAAGGCTGGTTACTTTTTCTATTATTTCCTGTTTTTCTTCCTTTTTCAAGCCAGTATATTTTAGTGGGCAAATGTAAAAAAAATGTTTCTTAAAGATTGTATCTTTCGTTACCCAAATAGGGCGTAAATCTTATAAAGAACTTTTTAATTTCCTTAAGGAAAAAAGTGAACCCCCTCGATTCCAAAATCTCTTCAGGAATATATCTTTAATAAACCCTAACCAAATTTGTTCCTGAAGGTAAAAATCTGCAGGCCATTATTGCCCTTTAACCGATGAGCTTCCAGGGAGGTTAATTCTCAATATTTCTAAGCCACGGCACGTTATTTGGTTGCCATAAAACTTTACCAAACACCTCAATATGTTTGCAAAGGTAAAAGAACCGGTATAGGCTCCTGAAATATTTAAGAATTTAGAGGAATATATTTAGGGGTTTAAAAGGAATAGTTATTTTCGTGCTTATTAAATTATAATTTTTCAATGAAAAGATTACTTAGCCTGCTTTTTATAACTTCAGTATTTGTTGCTGCAAGTGGACAGGAATCCTCTTCTAAAGAAGATTCATTACAATTAAGAAAGATATATGATTATGCCCTTTTGGAAGGAAAGAGTTATGAGTGGCTGGACCATTTATCCAATAAAATAGGAGGAAGGCTTTCAGGGTCTTTAAATGCTCAGCAAGCCGTGGAGTACACCAAAGCCGAACTCGAAAACCTGGGCCTTGATAAAGTCTGGTTGCAACCGGTGATGGTTCCAAAATGGACCCGCGGAGCGAGGGAATTTTCTTATTTGCAAACAGCCCCGGGAGAAACCCGGGATTTAAATATTACTGCCCTTGGTGGATCGATTTCCACTCCCGAAGGCGGGACTAAAGCCGAAGTGATTGAGGTGCAAGGCCTGGAAGAACTGGCCGAACTGGGGAGAGAAAAAATAGAAGGAAAGATCGTGTTCTATAATCGCCCGATGCGTCCTGAACTCATCCATACTTTTGAAGCTTATGGAGGTTGTGTAGATCAGCGATATTCAGGTGCAGAAGAAGCAGCCAAATATGGCGCGGTTGGGGTAATAGTACGGTCGTTAAGCTTAAAACAGGATGATTACCCGCATACCGGGTCAATGAGTTATGGAGACACGCCTGTGGCACAAAGAATACCCGCAGCAGCAATTAGTACCAACGATGCCGATTATGTAAGTGGTATGTTGAAAATTTCACCCGATCTTCAACTTTATTTTAAACTGAATTCCCAGCAACACGAAGATGTACTTTCCTATAATGTGATAGGAGAGATTACAGGAAGTGAATTTCCCGATGAAATTATGGTAGTTGGAGGGCATTTGGATTCCTGGGATCTAGGTGATGGTTCTCACGATGACGGAGCCGGGGTAGTACAATCTATGGAGGTGCTAAGGCTCTTTAAGGAGATGGGATATCAACCAAAAAGAACCTTTAGGGTGGTGCTTTTTATGAATGAGGAAAATGGACTTCGCGGCGGAAATGAATATGCCAAAGTTGCGCGTGAAAAAGGAGAAAAACACATATTCGCTTTAGAAAGCGACTCAGGAGGGTTTACCCCACGCGGCTTTTCCTTTGATGCCGATGAGGCGCAATTTGCACAGATAAGAAGCTGGCAGGCTTTATTCAAACCTTATCTAATCCATTATTTTGAACTGGGAGGAAGCGGGGCAGATATCGGTCCCTTAAAAGACGGAGATATGGTTCTCGCCGGACTTCGTCCTGATTCCCAACGTTATTTTGATCATCATCATGCGGCCACAGATACCTTTGAACATGTGAACAAACGGGAATTAGAACTTGGAGCTGCTACAATGACTTCGTTGATATACCTTGTTGATAAATACGGGATCAAACAAATAAATACCCAGTCGCAGCAGAAATTCTAAACAAGGAAAATTTTATCTCTAAAACCGGACTTTTAAGTCCGGTTTTTTTATGAATTAGGCTTACCGAATTTTCCTGCTCTTTCAATTTTTATGGTGATAAAACATTCTATCTTTGCAGCCTAAAAAAATAAGCTTGCAATTATCAGCATACACAAAAGAATTCAGCCGAAACCTTAGTATAGCCTTTCCGGTAATGCTCGGGCAATTGGGCCATGTCCTGGTTGGTCTTGTTGATAACTTAATGATTGGTAGGTTGGGCGCCGCCCCTCTTGCTGCCGTTTCCCTGGGAAACGGAATGGTTTTTATAGCGCTTTCTCTTGGAATAGGCTTTTCCTTTGCGATTACCCCTCTCATTGCTGAAGCAGATGGTGCTGGTGATATTGATAAAGGCCGAAGCTATTTTCACCACGGAGTAATTCTTTGTACGCTCAATGGTATTTTCTTGTTCCTGGCGCTGGTGCTTGCCAAGCCGGTTCTAAACTATATGGATCAACCTCCGGAAGTGGTTGCCCTGGCCATTCCTTACCTGAACATCGTGGCTTTTTCCATGATCCCGCTTATGATTTTTCAGGCATTTAAGCAATTTGCCGATGGGCTTTCCCAAACTAAATATGCGATGTACGCCACCCTTATTGCCAATGTGGTGAATGTGGTGTTCAATTACCTGCTTATCTACGGAATCTGGATCTTTCCCCGGCTGGAGTTGGAAGGAGCAGCAATTGGTACCTTGATTTCCCGGTTTTTTATGCTTTGGTTTGTGTGGGAAATCCTTAGAAGAAAGAAAAAATTCGCTGAATATTTCAAATGGACCAGAAAGGAACTTCTTAAACCAGATATTTTTAAGAGGTTACTGGCCCTCGGTTTTCCCACCGCTCTACAAATGTTTTTCGAAATGGCTATTTTTACCGCTACCGTTTTTCTTGCCGGTACTTTGGGCACCAATCCGCAGGCCGCTAACCAGATAGCCCTTAACCTGGCTTCTATGACTTTTATGATCGCAGTTGGTCTTGGAGTTACAGCCACAATAAGAGTTGGGAACCAGAAGGGGCTTAGACGCTTTAAGGACCTTAGGCGCATAGCATTTTCCACCTTTTTACTGGTATTCCTTATCGAGGCTGTTTTTGCCTTAGGCTTTATTTTACTTAAAGACTGGTTGCCTACTTTTTATATCGATAATACTGAAGTGATTCTTCTTGCAGCCCAATTACTTATTGTAGCCGCTCTTTTTCAGCTTAGCGATGGGCTACAGGTAGTTATTCTAGGCGCCTTGCGGGGTCTTCAGGATGTAAAAATACCTACCCTTATTTGTTTTATCGCATACTGGCTTATTGGGTTTCCGGTTTCCTGGTACTATGGTAAAGCCGAGCAGTTAGGAAGTATGGGAATCTGGTTAGGATTGTTGGCAGGCCTTACTGCTTCCGCATTAATGTTGTATCTTCGGTTCAACTTTTTAAGCAAACGTTTAATTGAAAAGAAAGCCGTACTGGCTCAAAATTAATTATTTTATTATGGATTTTCCGAAATTTCTTCTTGGCGATAATACAGACTATCCCAATGCTGTTTTCGTAGTACATACCGAATTCCCCCGTTTTATCATCAACCTTGAAAATGATGAGGTAGAATGGCTGGAGGATTTCGATACCGCAGATGAAGAGGAACTTGCCAACGAGACTGAAGCTTTAATCAAAGAGGCTTCTGAATTCTACGATCGAGAGGTATCCCGTTACGAAGAAGATTAAGCTATGGATCGTCTTATCGAATTAGATCATAAACTGTTTCTTTTTCTCAACAACCTGGGAAGCGAACAATGGGATTGGTTTTGGTTGCTGGTTACCGATAAATGGACCGCAATACCTCTCTATGCTATCCTTATTTTCTTGCTCTTTAAAAAATTAGGCTGGAAGGCTACCTTGCTAAGTTTGGTGCTGGTGACCCTTTTGATCACCACCACCGATCAATTGGGGAATATTTTTAAGGATGGGTTTCAACGCTTACGCCCCTGTGGTCAGGAAGGTATAAAGGAATATAGCCGTTTTGTCGCGGTGAGATGCGGGAAATATGGGTATTTTTCGGCCCACGCTTCCAATTCTTTTGGCGTGGCTGTTTTCCTGGGTCTCGTTTTTAGAAAGTATTTTCCTAAAATGATCTATTTTCTTCTTTTTTGGGCGGCTTTGGTAGCTTATAGTAGAGTATACCTGGGAGTGCATTATCCGGGAGATATATTAACCGGTGCTCTCATTGGAGGCTTTTTCGGCTTTTTATATTATCTGCTTCAGAAATATTTACTGAAAAAATTTTCGCTCTAATCCCTTCTTTCTAAAAAATAGAATGCCCTTATTAACCGGTCTTTATAACCACCGGCTTCGGGGTTAACGTAATTAAGATCGTAGCGTTCGCGTTGCTTTATTTCGAAGTTTTTAAAATGGGATTTTACCTGTAGACTGTCTTCTTCCATAAATAATATTCCGAAGGAATCTTTGTTTTCCAGGCTCTGTAAATCCTCTGTTATTGGAATAGAACTTCCATATTCCCAAATAAGCTCGGGTGTAAAACTTTTATATTCGTAAACTTCGAAGTTTTTTTCCTGTGCTAATAGCTTCAGGTTGCTAATATTGTTGAAGTGGGGGTTTTTTAAGAAAGAATACATCAGTGGAAAACCAAAAAGAATAATTCCGGCGATAAAGCTTACTGTTAGATAAAAAACCGGGGGGTATTTCTTTTTCCACAGAAAATAAAGGATCATTAAACCTATTCCGAACAGTGTAACAGAAACTGCTATGTACCAAAACCAAAATCCGGTAAGATCGAGATAAAAAAAGGCCGCAAGAGGGAATATTAGCCCAATTAAAGCTATTAGTCCGTGGTTGAAATAGACTATCCAGCTTTCAGACTTAGAAAGGCTTCTGAAGTTCCGGAATAGATATTCAATATAAAAACCTGTATTTATTGCCATAGGAATGAGCACCGGGAGCAGGTAACGCGATTTTTTTTCGGGAATAACAGAGAGCAGTACCACGGCGGCAATAGTCCATAGAAAGGAGAATTTATATGCCCTGGGATTGGAAACTTTATTCTTTAAATAAGGATAAAGAAGGGCTACAAATGAAGGGATAGTCCAGATACCGCTTTGAACCACAAAACTCCAGTAATAATAAAATGGTCTTATATTATAATTGGCCCAGTTTGAGGTTTCCTGTGTGGCGATCTTCAGGAAGCTTTCCGGGTCGAGCAGTCTCACATAGATGAACCACCAGGTACCAAGTAAAATTCCCAGGATTATGAAAAGTAAGACTGCAAGGCGTTTTCCTCTGAATCCTCTGTAATTATAAGTTAGGCCATAGGCGATTAGAAATGGTAAAAAGAGTGCATAAAGAGATACAGGGCCTTTACTTAAGAGGGAGGCTGCAAAGAAAACCGCAGCAAAAATGGCATTTCGATAAAGCTTCTTGGTTTCCTGAAAGATTTTAACCAGGAAGAATATACTGCCCATCATAAAAGCGTGGGTGAAAATATCCCATTGCCCGTCCCGCCCTGAGAAAACAATGTAAAACGAGGTGGCTAAAATTAGTGCACTTAAAAAGGCCTGCTTTTTCTGAATTTTGATTAAAGCCTGGAAAGCATAGAAAATAAACAAAAGCATCATGGCCATGAGAGCAGCCGGTAGACGCATGCTATACAGATCGTAATTCCTAAAGATCCCGGCGCTTAAAGCAGTGAGCCAGGTGGGTAAAGGTGGCTTTTGATAACGCGGAAGGTCATTTAAGGTGGTTAGAAGCCAGTTATTCTTTTCCAGCATTTCACGGGCTGCAATAAAATTGCGGGCTTCCATGATATTTACGTACAAAACATCAAGCTGGGTTAAAAATATTACAGCCCCTACCAGGAAAAGTATCAGGAGATATTTATCAGGAAATTTTTGCAGTTTAGGCATAAGCTTTCAGACTTAAAACGATGTTTCTAACATAAATGATACTTCCTAAAATATGTCCTAAAAAAAGCACTGGATCTTTTCTCAGGATGGCATACATGAGGATAAGTCCGGCCCCAAAAAGGCTTAACACCCAAAAGCCGAGAGGGAGGACAGATTGCTTGATTTTTTCTGAAAAAAACCACTGATAAATAAATCGGAAATTAAAGATTATCTGGGCCGAAGTTCCCATAGCCAGCAGCCAGAAGGGAATATCTTCATTAAAGAATAATTTTTCGATGTGGAAACTTTTAAAAGTAAAAAAGAAACCGATTACTCCAAGCGGAAATAAGTACAGAAGCCATTGGAACCAGGCGGGTAAGCGCTGCCAGGTGCCCTGCAGGTAGAGGTTCCTTATGTAGATAAAGTAGGTTAAACCCTGCCCGAACATAATAGCAAAGTCATCGCGCAAATAGCCGTAAATAAATAACAGGAATGAGGCAAAGAGGCTAAGTTTCCAAAACAGCCCGGGGGTAACTACCTTTCTCTGCTTTTCAGAAAGAATCCACTGATGCAGTAACCTGCTCGAGAATAAAATTTGTGCAGTAAAACCAATAGCATAAACCTGCCAATTTTCCATCTATCCTTTTTTCTCGATCCTGTAGTTGATGTATTTTTTCTTCATCCACAAATAGGCAAAACAATCTACCAGAGGTCCGCCCAACCTGTTCCAAAGATGATATTTTGGTGTACCGGCGAGCCTGGGGTAATGTCTTACCGGCACCTGTTTTATTTTTCCTTCCTGTAAAAGGACCATCGCCGGTAAAAACCGGTGTAAACCCTGGAACATTGGGATATTCCGGGCATATTCGCTTTTGATAACTTTAAGGGGGCAGCCGGTATCCTCCATTCCATCATTGGTGAAACTCCGTCTGATATTATTGGCGATTTTCGAGGAAATATTCTTGACAAATTTGTCTTTACGATTTGCTCTAAGCCCGGTAACAAGGTCGTATTCCCCTATTTCAGCTAAAAGAAGGTCAAAATCATCGGGGTCAGTCTGGAGATCAGAATCTATATATCCAATCAAAGGGGATTCGGCATGATCAAATCCGGCTTTTATAGCCGCGCTCAAACCGCGGTTTTTATCGAAAGAAATATACCTGAAGTGTTCCTGCCTGCTGCAAATTTCTTCAATAAGGCTAAGGCTGTTGTCTACAGAACCATCGTTTACCAGGAGAACGCTGCTCTTTTTTATAGACTTGTTTAAATAGGTGCTTAAGGCTTGTTCAACTCTTAAAAGGTTCTCTTCCTCATTAAAGAGCGGAACAATTATGGTAAATTCGTATTGCATAAAAGGATCACACTAGGCGGCAAAGGTATTAATAAAAAACAGGAGATTTAAAATTTCTATAAAGGCCCCTTGGGACTAATTGAATTAAGATTGTAATTTGCAGCTGATAATTCCAATTTATTTATATGAGAGTTTTAATCACCGGGGTGGCAGGATTTATCGGTTCACATATGGCCGAAAAACTTGTAGACCTCGGGTACCAGGTTAGTGGAATTGATAATTTTTCAGATTATTACAATGTATCCCTGAAAAGGCAAAATGCTGAAATTCTGCAGAAAAGGAATGTGGAGGTTTTTGAAAAGGACTTAAGAAAGCCCGAAGATTACCGGGACCTGCCCCGGGATTTCGATTTTGTTTTTCATTTTGCCGGTCGTCCGGGTATCTCGGCAAACAGCAGCTTTGATGATTATTTTTCGAATAATGTATACGCGACAGAGCTTTTACTGAATTTTTCCCTTCAGAATAAGAATCTGAAACACTTCTTTAATATTGGCACCTCTTCCATCTACGGGAGGGAAGCCACTTTTACTGAGACTGAAGTTCCCCGGCCGGTCTCCAATTACGGAGTTAGTAAACTGGCAGCAGAACAACTGGTGCTTTCTCTTGCCAGAAGTGAGAAGTTAAAAGCTTCTTCGCTAAGATTATATTCGGTTTATGGCCCACGGGAACGGCCAGATAAATTATACACAAAGTTAATTGAGTGTGCCAGTAAGGACGAAAAGTTCCCGCTTTTTGAAGGCAGTGAAGAACACCTAAGGAGTTTTACTTATGTGGGAGATATTGTGGATGGAATTAGCCAGGCCCTGACGAATTATGAAAAACTAAATACTGAAATTATTAACCTGGGGAGTGAAGAAGAATTTTCTACCCGTGAGGGAATCCAATTTATCGAGGAGATCCTGGGCAAAAAAATTAGGCTAAAACATTTACCAAGGCGGGCCGGAGACCAGTTGCGAACCCGTGCGAAAATTGAAAAGGCCCGTGAGATTATCGCTTACGATCCAAAAATATCATTGTACGAAGGATTGGAAAAACAGGTTCAGTGGTACAAAGAATTTATGATGCCTCAAATTTCCTGATCAATTCATTGGCAGCGGCGAATGCTGTGGTCTTATTGTTTTCTATTGCCTTAAGCTGAATTTTTAATGCTTCCTGTATTTCGGGATTTCTGTAGAAACGATTTTTAAGGTGTTCCTCTATGGTCTGGTACATCCAGAATTTATTTTGTTCCCGGCGATTGTGTTCAAAATATCCATTGGCATTTGTTCGTTTGATATATTTTAATATCAGCTCCCATACCTCAGAAATTCCTGTGTTTTTCAAGGCACTACATAAGTTGACTTTGGGCTGCCAGCCACTTTCTTTAGTGGGATAGAGGTTTAAAGCCCTTTTAAATTCCATTTTAGCTTCCCGGGCAGCTTTAAGATTATCGCCATCGGCCTTATTTATCACAATAGCATCGGCCATTTCAATGATACCGCGTTTTATACCCTGCAACTCGTCACCGGCACCCGCCAGTTTGAGGAGTAAAAAGAAGTCGGTCATACTATGCACCGTGGTTTCACTCTGTCCCACGCCCACGGTTTCGATGAGTATAACATCAAAACCTGCGGCTTCACATAACAAAATGCTTTCCCTTGATTTTCTCGCCACTCCCCCCAGAGATTCGCCCGAAGGAGAAGGCCTCACAAAGGCGTTTTTCTCTTTTACCAGGTTTTCCATCCGGGTTTTATCGCCCAGGATGCTTCCCCTGGACACTGTACTGCTGGGGTCTACCGCCAGTACAGCCACCTTTTTGCCTTGTTTTATAAGGTAAGTGCCGAAACTCTCAATAAAAGTGCTTTTTCCCACTCCGGGTACTCCTGTAATTCCTATCCGTATCGATTTTTGAGCGTGGGCCAGTGCGCCTTCAATAAGAAGCTCTGCTTTCCTGCTATGTTTTGGCTGGTTGCTTTCGATAAGGGTAATGGCTCTTCCCAGGGCCGCTTTGTTCCCTTCAAGGAGTTTTGTGAGCAAATCTTCTTCTGAAAGCGTATGTTTTCGGCGGGCTTTAAATTTTTTAGCCGCATCTGAATTCACGCTTACCGCAGACTTTTCAGAACCTGATTCGTGTAGCGCAGAAGGAGTGGTTTTTTTAGCCAAGCTGAGTTTATTTATGACAAATTTATGAATTCATTTTTTGCCCCGGTATTTTTTGCTTGTTATATTGAAGCAGACAATAAAGTTAATTAAAATCAAGAAGATGAAAACATTGTACACAGCCAACGTAACAACCAAGGGAGCCAGACACGGGCACACCACCAGTGATGATGGCGTTTTAGATATGAAACTAAGTATGCCTAAAAGCCTGGGAGGCGAAGGGGGAAAATTCAGTAATCCCGAACAACTTTTCGCAGCCGGATATTCTGCCTGCTTCGGAAGTGCTTTGGAAGCAGTAGCTAAAGATCACAAGGTAGACCTTGGTGATTTTAGCGTAACGGCTATAATAGACCTTGGTAAAACTGAAGAAGACCAGCTCCAGCTTGCAGCAATACTTGATTGCTATATCCCCGGGGTTGATGTGGAAACAGGAGAGAAACTCATCAATGAGGCTCACGAGATTTGTCCTTATTCCCGGGCAACCCGCGATAATATTGATGTGACTCTTAATTTGTTGGTAGACGAAGATTAATGTACGCTTTCGTGAAGAAAAGATCAGGAGCCGTTGGAAGACGGCTCTTTTTCTTTTATAGGCACTGCGATTCTGGTTTTATCCCAGGATAATACCATAAAAATAAGATCATTGGCTTCCTCGAAGAGGATAGTGAATTGTTCGATACTCTTGTCCGATTTATTCACAGGCACTTCGAGCACCAGCACATCATATTCGGGATCCCGGTATGCTTTTTCCTCAAGATCAATACCCCAGGGATACATCCTGGAATTAAAGATCACCTTCCAGGATTCTTCCATAGGGATAGTCCAGAGGGTATATTTTCCGGCTTCTAGATCTGACCCATCTACAAGAATATCCTTATTGGTGGTAAAAGTTGTGGCTTCATTAGCACCGGTTCGCCATACTTCATTATATGGAACCAGCTCTCCAAAAATCACCCGGTCTTTTTTATAAGGCCTGTTATAAAACACTTCCAGTTCTAAATCTCCTTTTGAAAAAGTTACGGTCTCCTCGGGACTATGCGTTTTGGTGGTAGTTCGAAGAAAATAAATTATCGCGGTCGATAATACCAGGATAATGCCTACGATCTTTAATGTGGTTTTGAGGGTAGAATTCATTGCAATTTTTTTTCCGGAGAAACTAAATACAGCTTGTAATCTTCTCTTATTTTTTCTTCTGTCATATTAAATTTAGGCATTATAAGTTGATTTTAACTAATTTCAAAAAAATAAACAGGATTGCAACATTGCAAAAAAACTTTCGTCTTTATAGTAACCAATCAGTTTAAATTTTGATACAACATCAATTAATAGAGGCTTGTAAACAAAATGACCGCAGGGCCCAGCTAAAGCTCTACAACAAGTACAGCGAAGGCATGTATTATGTGGCCTACCGGTTTATGAAAGATCGTTTTGAAGCCGAAGACGCAATGCAGGAGGCATTTATAAAGGCCTTCGCGAAGCTTAATCAGTTCACCGGGGAGGTTAGTTTTGGTGCCTGGCTTAAGAAAATAGTTATCAATAAATGTATTGACAAGCTAAAGGCTAAGAAACTGGAACTGGTGGCCATCAACGAACAGGTGTTAAGCTCGGTAGATGAAAATGAAAACTGGAAGGTAGAAGAAGGGGTAAGCCTGGAGCAGATTAAAAAATGCATGGAAAATCTCCCCGAAAAATACAGATACCCATTAATGTTGTTTTTGATGGAAGGTTATGATCACGAAGAGATTTCAGAAATAATGGAAATAAGCCAGGTGGCCTCAAGAACATTGGTGCACCGGGGAAAGAAAAAATTGCAGGAAGAATTAAAATCACAAAGACATGGAACAGGATATTAGGGAAATGTTTAAGAACGAAGCCCCCCATACTCCCGAAAAATTACCAAAGGGGCATAAAAAACGCTTTGAGGCCAGGCTGGATGAAGCCTTTCCTGAAAGCTCAAAGAACAATCAGCTTTATTTCTTTATGAAAATAGCGGCTGTGTTGGTAGTAGCCCTGGGGATTGGTTTTTACCTGCTTCAGCCTAATGAATTCAGCAATGAACCCGCAGTTGTCGAAACGGAGGTAGAAGATCAGAAGGAACAGGCCAGCCCTGAAACTCCGGCAAAGAAACAATTTCAGCTGAGTGAAGTTTCGCCTGAATTCAAGAAAATCGAGAATTTCTATCTGGCGAGTTTGAATATGGAACTGGCTAAAATTGATATCAATGACGAGAACCGGGATCTTATCAATTCTTTTATGGAACAACTGGCAGATCTGGATGAAGAATATCAGCGCCTGAATATGGAAATAAGCAAAAATGGTCCCAATGAGCAAAGTATCGATGCCATGATCGGTAACCTTCAGCTTAGGTTGGAACTGCTCTATAAATTAAAGAATAAATTAAAGGAAATCAATCAATCAAAAGACGAACAATATGAAAACTATCAGGTATAATTTATTCGCGATACTGGCATTCATCAGTGCCGTCGCGTTTGCCCAAACCAAAACCTTAGATAAAACTTATAAGGTCAACTCTGATGCCGAAATAGAGATTAACAGCAGTCATACCAATATTGTGGTGGATTACTGGGATAAGAATGAAGTAAGAGTGGAAGCGCTTCTGGATACCGAAGGGATGGATGAGGAAGCCCGTAAAAAGCTTATCGAAGACTGGAAACCTCAAATTAAAACTTCGGCAGGAAAAGTAGAGATCACCTCTGGACCCGTAGTTGTTAATTGGGAAAAGAGTATGCAAGCCCTGGAGGAACCTTTAGCGCAATTGCCTGAAATGCTCGGTCCGCTTTTGGAAAACCTGGGGCCTATGCTGGAAAGCCTTACCGACAATCCACTTCCGCCTGAATTTGCCGAAAGTATGGGCAATATTAAATTCGATTATGAAGCCTATAGAAAAGACGGCGATAAATATCTCGAAAAATTTGAAAAGGAGATGGAAGGAAACTTTGGCGAGGATTTCGAAAAGGCAATGGAAGAATGGGGGCAGCAGTTTGAGAATAATCCGAAGATGAAGAAATTTGAGATGGATATGGAAGTTTGGGGAGAAAACTTCGGAAAAGATATGGAAGCCTGGGGCGAAGAGTTCGGAAAGAAAATGGAAGCCTGGGGTGAAACTTTTGGAGAGGATATGGAAAAATGGGCCCAGCAGTTTGAAGCAGATATGGAAGCTGGTAATGGGGAACCAGGAATGATCAAGGTGCTAAAAAGTAAGGATGGTGGGGCTAAAAAGACCCTGAAGCTAAACATCCCTAAAAACGCCAAATTAAATCTGGATGTTCGCCACGGAGATGTAAACCTTAGCGGAACCACCAAAGATCTAAAAGCCGATCTTTCTCATAGTCGCTTTAAAGCAAATACCATTGGCGGTAAACAAACCGAAATCAAAGTAGCCTATACTCCTGTAAAGATTAAAACCTGGGATTATGGGGTGTTGAGTACGAGATATGTGAAAGACTTTAAAATTGATAAAGCCCGAAGCATAAAACTCGACTCTAAATCCAGCGATATCTTTTTTAATGAGATAGGGGAAACCGGGATACTTAGTGGAAGTTTTGGGAAGTTAAAGATCGGCAAACTGCAACCCGGATTTAAAAACCTGGATGTGAGTCTCGAGAACAGCGATATGGAATTGTCTTTGCCAGATGTTGCCTATAATTTTAGTTATAATGGTACAAAGAGCAAGATCAAAACGCCTGCAGCTCTAAAGCTTAAAAGCAGCAACTCCTATGATAACGAAAGCCTTAACGGCTATAATAAGACCCGTGATGCGAATGCTTCGGTAACAATTAAAGCAAGTTTTAGCGATGTGTTGCTAAATTAAAATCCAGCGCTTATTTTTGGAAAATCAAAACCTGCAGCTTTTGTTGCGGGTTTTTGATTTAAAAGCTAAAAAGATGGAGAGAGCAGGATTTGAAAAGTTTATCTGGAACCTTACACAACGCTTTACCAGTGTGCTGGATACCAGTTTTACCCCAGAGGATTATATCGCGATAGATCTTTCGGCAACCAACGAGGAACTTGAGAAAATCGATATTTCCTCTTCAGAATCCTTTTCGAAATTCATAGATGATTATCTGAAGCACACGGGGAAAAAGGTGGCCTTTGGCGGGTACTCTGAGATTAGAAAACTCTATAAACGCAGTGAGCTTTTTAGTCATCTTGAGGATGACCGGGATATTCATATGGGAATGGATTTTTGGGCACCGGCCTACACCGCTGTCCTGGCAGTGCTGGATGGAAAAATTCATAGTTTTAAGGATAATGCGAATTTTGGGGATTATGGTCCAACCATTATTCTTGAACACAGTCTTAATGGCGATAAATTCTTTTCTCTGTATGGTCATCTTAGTCGGAAATCCCTGGAAAATCTGAAACCCGGCCAGGAATTTAAACAAGGGGAAAAGATAGGGGAGCTGGGGACGGCAGGAGAAAACGGGGATTATGCACCGCATCTTCATTTTCAGATCATCGGTCACCTGGAAGATAAGATAGGGGACTTCCCGGGAGTGGCTTCAAGACGGGATCTGGATTTTTACCTGCGCAATTGTCCCGATCCAGATCTATTACTGAAATTAAGGCGCTAAATTTATTTCCGTTTTAAAATAAGCGCAACGATAGCAGAGGTAACCACCCCCATCATTAGCGCTCCCGACACCGATTGTATGATGTAGGATTGTAGGTTAAAATAAGCTTCGGCGTCTTCCTGTTCCATCCTACTGTTTTCTGTACTGTAGGCGATGGCATTTTCAAAATAATCAGGAGTGATGAACTCGTGAGTGATGTATTGTCCCAGGGGAGAAAGTATTGCCACTACAATGCTGAGTATTATCCCCGACACGAAACCCTGTTTCCAGGTCATTTTACCCTGAAAATAATTCTTTCGTTTATCGTAAATAGCAAAGAGATAGATAGCAATGGCTAAAAGGCCGAAGAAATTGGTGTACATGGCATGCTGGGAGATAAGCGCATCATGCCACCCCATGGCTTTTTCAAAAAACATCCATAGCAGGGAAACAACAAAAAAGATGATTCCCCATTTGATCTCGATAGCGTAATTCTTCATTTTTTGGAATTGGTTGGTTAAGTTAAAAATAGAAAAAAAATCAGTTTCTCCTTAAAACAAAAATCCCGAAGCTACAGCTCCGGGATTCTTCGGTATTAATTTTTAAGAAAACTATTGGTCTACCAGCACCCAATCTCCTTTATCTAAAAGTGGGATGGCTTGTTTGAATTTCATAGTCTTGTTTTCTCCACTCATCACGTTTTTGATGGTTACCTTATCGTTACGGCCAATTTTGGGCTGGTCCCTGGTAATGGTTTCGGTAACCTGGGGACGGCGTTGCTGCGTTTGGCCCGCGGCACGGTTTTGAGCGGCGCGTTCATCCATATTAGGAATCTCGTCTTTCTGGGTTTCCAGATTTTCTTTTTTCTTTGGTTGTCTTGCCTCAGAAATATTAGATACATTTCCTTCCGGAATTTCTCCCTTGAAGAGGAAAGAAATAACATCCCGATTCACCTGGTCTATCATTGCTTTGAATAATTCGAAAGCTTCGAATTTATAAATAAGAAGCGGATCTTTTTGTTCGTGAACTGCCAGTTGTACACTCTGTTTTAACTCGTCCATCTTGCGAAGGTGAGTTTTCCAGGCATCATCAATAATTGCCAGGGTGATATTCTTTTCGAAATCTTTTACCAGTTGAGCTCCTTGGGTTTCGTAGGCTTTCTCCAGATTTGTGACTACCTGAAGGGTTTTTTGCCCATCGGTAAAAGGAACAGAGATTCGCTCAAACTTGTTATCCCCTTCATATACCTGCTTAATGACAGGGAAGGCCTTTTCGGCACTATTCTCCATCTTCTCCTGGTAATGTTTATAGGCATTTTTATAAACTTCACCGGCGATCTTCTGTACACCCATTTTCTCGAATTCATCCTCGGTAACCGGGGAACTCATAGAGAAGTAGCGTATAAGTTCAAACTCAAAGTTTTTGAAATCCTGAGCTATTTTATTTCCTTCGGTGATGGCCTCAGAAGTATCAAAAATCATATTGGCGATATCAACGCGCAGGCGTTCCCCAAATAAGGCATGGTAGCGACGCTTGTAGATCACTTCCCGCTGGGCATTCATCACATCATCATACTCCAGCAAACGCTTACGAATTCCGAAGTTGTTTTCTTCTACTTTTTTCTGGGCCCGCTCAATGGATTTGGAGATCATGGAGTGCTGAATTACCTCGCCTTCTTCCAGCCCCATTCTATCCATGAGTTTCGCGATTTTTTCTGAACCAAATAAACGCATCAGGTTATCCTCCAGCGAAACATAGAACTGAGAACTTCCGGGATCTCCCTGTCGTCCGGCACGACCTCTTAACTGCCTGTCTACACGTCTTGAATCATGGCGCTCTGTACCTACAATGGCCAGACCACCTGTTTCTTTAACCTCAGGGCTCAATTTAATATCGGTTCCACGACCTGCCATGTTGGTGGCTATGGTTACAATTCCCGATTTACCGGCTTCAGCCACAATATCGGCCTCTTTTTTATGCAATTTCGCATTAAGCACGTTATGCGGTACCTGGCGAAGTTTCAGCATACGGCTTAGCAATTCTGAAATTTCTACAGAAGTGGTACCTATAAGCACTGGTCTTCCTGCACGGGAAAGTTCGGTAACGTGGTCTATAACTGCATTGTATTTTTCACGTTTGGTCTTGTAAACTAAATCTTCTTTATCATCACGGGCAATGGGACGGTTGGTTGGAATTTCAACAACATCCAGTTTATAGATCTCCCAGAATTCCCCGGCTTCGGTTACCGCAGTACCCGTCATCCCGGAAAGCTTGCGGTACATCCTGAAATAATTCTGAAGGGTTACCGTAGCAAAGGTTTGGGTAGCATCTTCAATCTTTACATTTTCCTTGGCCTCAATTGCCTGGTGCAGCCCGTCACTGTAACGACGGCCTTCCATGATACGCCCGGTTTGTTCATCTACGATCTTCACCTTGTTATCAATCACCACATACTCGGTATCTTTTTCGAATAGGGTATAAGCTTTAAGTAATTGGCGCAGGGTGTGTATACGTTCACTTTTCACGCTGTATTCGCGGAAAAGCTCTTCTTTTTTCTCGGCTTCCTCTTCTTTAGGAAGTTCTTCTTTTTCAATTTTGGCGATTTCCATGCCTATTTCAGGCATCACGAAGAAATCGGGGTCATCTTTTCCCGAAAGGAATTCAATACCCTTATCGGTGAGGTCTATCTGGTTGTTTTTCTCCTCGATAGTAAAAAGCAGGTCTTCATCAACTTTAGGCATTTCCCTGTTGTTGTCCTGCATGTAGTGATTTTCGGTCTTTTGCAGTAACTGCTTGATCCCTTCCTCACTAAGGAATTTAATAAGCGCTTTATTCTTCGGAAGTCCGCGGTAGACTCTTAATAATAGGAAAGCTCCTTCTTTGGTTTCGCCTTCTTTGATTAGTTTTTTGGCTTCGGCCAGCACTTTGGTAAGGTGGCTGCGCTGCTTTTCAACAATAGAGGAGATGGCAGGTTTCAGCTGGTCGAATTCGTGAACGTCTCCCTTAGGGATAGGTCCTGAAATAATAAGGGGGGTACGGGCATCATCTACCAGTACAGAATCCACCTCATCGACAATAGCGTAATTATGAGGGCGTTGTACCAGGTCATCGGGCGCATGAGACATATTGTCTCTTAAATAATCAAAACCGAATTCATTATTGGTACCGTAGGTGATGTCGGCATTATAGGCTTTTCTTCTGGCCGCCGAATTAGGGCGGTGGTAGTCTATACAATCTACGCTTAAACCGTGAAACTGAAAAATAGGAGCCATCCAGGCGCTATCACGCTTGGCCAGGTAATCATTTACCGTTACCAGGTGCACTCCGTTTCCGGTTAGGCCGTTAAGGTACATTGGGAGCGTAGCCACAAGGGTTTTACCTTCCCCCGTTTGCATCTCTGCAATTTTTCCCTGGTGCATAGCAACCCCACCAATGAGCTGAACATCATAGTGTATCATATCCCAGGTGATGGGTTTTCCTGCGGCATCCCAGGAATTACTCCAAATTGCATGATCCCCATCCAGGGTGATATAATCTTTTTCTGCTGAAAGTTCCCGGTCATATTCTGAAGCGGTAACCTTAAGCTCGGTATTGTGATAAAATCGTTTGGCGGTTTCTTTTACCGTAGCGAAAGCCTCGGGAAGAATATCGTTAAGAACCTTTTCTGAAATTTCGTAGGCTTTATCTTTTAAAGCATCAATTTCGGCGTAAATATCTTCTTTTCGGGTGATATCATCAGACTCGTCGGCCTCTTTTTCCAGATCGGCGATTTGAGCGTTTACCTCTTTTAAAGCCTCGGCGATTTGCTCTTTAAACCGGGTGGTTTTCCCTCTTAGTTCATCAAGACTTAGCTTTTCGAAATCGGGCTCCAGGGCTTTGATCTTGTCTACTATAGGAGTTATTTCCTTGATGTCTTTTTTGGACTTATCGCCTACAAATACTTTTAATACAGAATCTAAAAAACTCATAATAGTTTTTACGTTTAATAAGGTTCAAATGTACGCAAAAAAAAAGCCTCGCTTTGGAGACTTTTTTCTATTTTTTTTGCGTGTTTTCTAATATTCATCCTCATTCCAAAGATAATCTTCGTCAGTAGGATAATCGGGCCAAATCTCTTCAATAGAATCGTAAGAATCTCCTTCATCTTCAATAGCCTGCAGGTTTTCCACAACCTCTAAAGGGGCTCCGGTCCTGATTGCATAATCAATTAACTCATCTTTGGTTGCCGGCCATGGTGCATCGCTTAAGTATGATGCTAATTCTAAAGTCCAGTACATTGGTTAATCGGGTTTTTTATTTTTGCAAAAATAAATTTTTTACTGATATAGCAAAGAAAAAAATCTATTATTTCCTCAATAATATAAGAACTTTTTCTAAAATTAGAACTTTCAATGGAAAATTTAATTTTAAAAACCAACTGATGCTCTGATCAGGATTTTGGAGGGATCCATTTTATCTCATCAGCCTGCAAGTCGTGGCTCAACTTCCGTGCCAGTACAAAGAGGTAGTCAGAAAGTCGGTTGAGGTATTGCAGCAGCCTTTCATCAAATTTTTCAATTTCATATAAAGCTGTAGCCATGCGTTCTGCACGACGGCAAACACAACGCGCTATGTGACAGAATGACACGCTTTGATGCCCTCCCGGAAGTACAAAATGAGTCATCTCAGGAAGGTTTTCGTTCATCTTATCCATTTCCTTTTCGAGGACTTCAATGTCTTCGGCAGTAATCTTGGGGATATTCAGCCTTTCTTTTCCGCTTTTCAGGGTGGCTTTTTCTGGTTCGGTGGCCAGCATCGATCCAATAGTAAAGAGGCGATCCTGGATTTTTATCAGGATCTTATGGGTTTGTTTATCTATCTTTTGATCGCGGACTAATCCTATATAGGAGTTCAGTTCGTCTACCGTGCCGTAACTTTCTATGCGGATATGATGTTTGGGAACGCGGGTTCCTCCAAAAAGAGACGTGGTTCCCTTATCTCCCGTTTTTGTGTAAATTTTCATAAATGCTATTTCCCCCAAAGGTACAAAAGGAAGTGAAAAAAGTATCCCGTATAAAGCTTTATGAAAACTTAGACCTGGTTTTCTGTTTCAGACTGTTGTTTTTTCCGGCGTGCCAGATAGCGTCTTCTAAAGTTTTCATTTTTGCGGGCTTTCCTGTTTTGTTTGGCGCGGCGTGAGTTCCACATAAAAACAACTAGAAAAACCGCGATAATGGCGAGATAAATCCAGGTTTCCTGGTCGAAATCGATCATTTTACTGTGATAATTTTTTACAAGGTAATAAATTATTGGAATCTGCCATAGTCTGATAATCAATAGATTGATTAGAGAGAAAGAAAAAGCCCCGAAAAAACGGGGCTTATCCTAAGTTTTGAACGCAGCTTATTCTTCGGTTTCTGCGGCTTTATCTACTACCAGGCGTTCATCGCGGTTGGCGATTTCCCAGGCGGTTAGAAAAATTAACTGAGCGCGGTTCTTTAAGGCCTCATATTCAATTTTTTCCGGGGTATCGGTATGTTGGTGATAATCGGGGTGTACTCCGTTAAAATAAAAGATCACCGGGATATTGTTTTTGGCAAAATTGTAATGATCGCTTCTGTAGTAAAAACGATTAGGGTCATTCTCATCATTATAGGTGTAATCCAGGTCCATATTCATATATTCTGAATTCACGTTTTCGCTGAGTTCATGCAGCTCGGTGCTGAGTTTATCACTCCCGATTAAATAAATATAGTTTTCGTTGCCCTCGTGTTCGGCGTCAATTCGTCCAATCATATCGGCATTAAGGTTGGCAACGGTATTTTCAAGTGGAAAAACAGGATTTTCAATATAATATTTTGATCCTAAAAGGCCTTTTTCCTCTCCGGTTAACAACATAAAAAGAATAGAGCGCTTTGGGGTGTATCCATCTCTTCTGGCTTCAGCAAAGGCTTCAGCGATTTCGATAACTCCCATGGGGCCGGAGCCGCCATCATCGGCGCCGTTATAGATATTTCCTTCCTCATCAATGCCTACGTGGTCATAGTGAGAGGTGATTACCAGTACTTCCTCAGGAAATTCACTTCCTTCGATATATCCCAGGACGTTTTCGGAGGCCTTCAGTTTTCCATCGAAAAATTCAGTAGGGATACTCTGGTAATGATTCTCTACCCCCGCGGGCGAAGGGATATTTAAATTAATAAATTCGGCACGAAGATATTCGGCGGCTTTCTTTTGGCCCGGTTCCCCGGTATCGCGACCTTCAAACTCATCTCCGGCGAAGACATAGAGGTGATCTTTTAGCTCCTGAGAGGTAATGCTGTTGGCATACTCCATAGGATCTGCGTTTTCTACATTCTTTTGATGCACACCGCAACTAACAAGCCCTGCGGTAAGGGCGCATAACAATATTTGTTTCATAGGTTGATACTTATTGATTTTTAATTGTCCTATGCAATTCGCATATAATTTTTTGTGTTTGTAATGAAATCGCGTTATGCTCATTTCATAGTTTAAGTAATTGTTTTAAAAAGTCCCAAGATAGGGGTTTTCAGCATTAATAATCAAGGGCTCGCACCGAAAACAGGATACCTGGAATAAATTTCTTCTATTTAGATTGCTGCGCCTTTTTCACGGCTTCATGAACAAGAGGCTCCATAACCGCATAGCCTTTTTTGGTAGGATGAACACCGTCTTCGGCGTATTCAGATTTCATTCCTTTCTTTTCATTGGCCAGAGCGGGGAAATAGTCGAGATAGGTATGCTCATTTTCCAAGGCATAATTTTCCATCCATTTATTTACTGCAGCAATTTTCTCTACCGGGTTAATTCCGGGTTGCCAGGGATAATCGTAAACCGGAAGAATGGAGCTCAGCACCACTTTTATCCCGTTGGCCCGGGCCAGTTGAGCCATAGCCTTAATATTATCGGTGATCATTTTTACGGAAGAGGCTCCGGTATTGCCGGCAATGTCATTAGTGCCGGCCAGGATAACCACCACTTCAGGCTTCAGGTCGATCACATCGGGGGTGAAGCGAATGAGCATCTGCGGGGTGGTTTGACCTCCTATGCCGCGGCCTATAAAATTATTCTTGCTGAAGAATTCGGGATGGGTATTTACCCAGCCTTCGGTAATGGAATTTCCCATAAAAACGGCAAGGGGTTTTTTACCTGCATCTTTAAGCTTCTGATTCTCCTTATGATATTTCTGAAGATTGGGCCAGTCCTGTTCCATGCGATCTTTATTTTGGGCGTTCAAGGTAGCTAAACTAAGCAGCAGGATCATAAAGGCATAAAAATTTTTCATCGGGAAGGGATTTTCAGCTAAAGTTAGGAAAAGCGAACAAAACAACTAATTTTTTTTTGCGCTTAGTAGCTGAAAATTAATTAGCTGCAAAAGCGGCTAAAAAACATGAAGTTTTTATTGGGTGTAATTGAAAAAGCTTATTATATTTGCATCCGCTAAGGAGGAATGGCAGAGTGGTCGAATGCGGCAGTCTTGAAAACTGTTGAGGGTCACACCTCCGGGGGTTCGAATCCCTCTTCCTCCGCAAAGCCTGAAATGCTTCCCTGAAAGGGGAAGCATTTTCTTTTTAAACCAGCCTCAAACGCAGTTTGAAAGGCTGGTTTAAAAAGAAAATGATTTCAGGCGGAGCCTGAAGCATTTCAAGCTTTGTTGGTACCTCCCCCGGGATCAACGCAGTTAATCCCTTCCTTTTTATAATGAAAGCTCGCTTTGCAGCATGAGCGCAAAACAAAAAACTCCCCGCGGTAGCGGGGTGGGTTTTCTTTGCAGGTTCCCCCCCCCCCGGGATCAACGCAGTTAATCCTTTATTTTTTAAAACCCAAGCTCTTTTCAAAATGAGTATCAAACAAAAGAGACTTTGTGCTAGCAAAGTAGGTACTCTTTGCGGGTTCCCTTATTTATGAATTTACGGAAAAACCTTTCAAGGCATTAAGAAAATTTTTAGATTTACAATCCCTACACTCAATATACTATTTTCTGCTATAAATTCTGGTAGATTATGGGATATAAAAATATGCAACTTATTTTATGACCCAATCGAAACAACAACTGGAAAATCAGCTCTGGAACATTGCCAATACCCTGCGGGGAAAAATGGGAGCCGATGAATTCCGGGATTATATATTAGGCTTTATCTTTTACAAGTACCTTAGCCGGAAGATGGAATTGCATGCCGATAAGATCCTGAAGCCGGATAACCTCACTTTTCGGCAACTGGAAGGCCATCCTCAGGAAAACCTTTTCCTGGAAGCTGTTAAAGAAGATGCCTTGATGCACCTTGGCTACTTTCTCAAACCTTCAGAACTCTTTAGCGAACTGGCCCGCCGGGGTAACGGAAACGGAAAGAGCAAATTTATCCTGGCCGACCTGGACAAAGTGCTTCGGAATATCGAACAAAGCACCATGGGCAGCGAAAGCGAGGAAGATTTCGGGAATCTTTTTGAAGACCTGGACCTTACCAGCAGTAAACTTGGAAAAACTGAAGAAGCCAAAAATGAACTAATTGTAAAAGTGCTCACCCATCTCGACCAGGTGGATTTTGACCTGGAGAACACCGAAAATGATGTTTTAGGAGATGCCTACGAATACCTGATTGGCAAATTTGCCTCGGGTGCTGGAAAAAAAGCCGGGGAATTCTATACGCCCCAACAAGTAAGTAAAGTGCTGGCAAAGCTGGTGACGCTGGGGAAAGGCCAGGTGAAAAATGTCTATGATCCTACCTGCGGTTCCGGCTCTTTGTTGCTGCGCGTTTCCAAGGAAGCCGAAGTTGGCGCTTTTTATGGACAGGAGAGCAACCCTACCACCTACAACCTTTGCAGGATGAACATGATCATGCACGATGTGCATTACAAGCGCTTTGACATCTACAATGAAGATACCCTGGAGAACCCGTCGCCCGATCATTTTGATGAACGCTTTGAAGCCATAGTCGCCAATCCGCCGTTCTCTGCAAAATGGAGCGCGAGCCCGTTATTTATGAGTGACGACCGCTTTGCAGCCTACGGAAAACTCGCGCCAAAAACCAAAGCCGACTTCGCCTTTGTGCAGCATATGGTGCATCAGCTTTCTGATACCGGTACCATGGCTTGTGTATTGCCACACGGCGTACTCTTTCGCGGTGCGGCCGAAGGCCACATTCGTAAATATCTCATCCAGGACAAAAATTATCTTGACGCGGTGATTGGTTTACCTGCGAATATCTTCTACGGAACAGGAATCCCCACCTGCATTCTTGTGCTGAAGAAAAACCGGAAGCATAGCAAAGACATTTTGTTCATTGACAGCAGTGAGCATTATGAAAAGATAAAAACCCAAAATTACCTGCGGGAAGAGGATGTCGAGAAGGTCGTTGACACTTATAGAAAGCGAAAAACTACAGACAAATATAGCTACGTTGCTTCTTTGGCTGAAGTAAAGGAAAACGATTATAACCTCAACATTCCTCGCTATGTAGACACTTTTGAAGAAGAAGAGCCCGTGGATATTAATGCTGTTGCTGCAGACTTAAAAACTTTGGAGCAGGATATGAGGGAAACCGATGCTGAAATAGCCGATTTCTGTAAGCAATTAGGAATTGAACAACCTTTTTAAGATGGAGGCAGAAATATTACAGAAGGTCAAAATTAAGACTGTTCCTAAACTAAGATTTAAAGAATTTACTGCTGAATGGTCTGAAAAAAAATTGGGTAAAGTTTTTCAAATTAATGCTGGAGGAGATATAAAAAAAGAAAATATCAGCCCATATAAAAATGAGAAGTTTCAGTATCCCATTTATGCGAATGCAGAAAAGGATAAAGGTTTTTATGGATATTCCAACATTTACACTGTTGAGGCTGGGACTATAACAGTTGCTGGAAGAGGTGTGAATATCGGAATTGCGCACGCGCGAAATCATCAATTTTATCCAATTGTGAGGCTACTTGTATTAAAACCTAAAAACAAGGAGAATATCTATTTCTTTGAATTTGCAATAAATCGTATTAATTGGTTTGTTGAAAGCACAGGAGTTCCTCAATTAACAGCACCTCAATTAGCTGGTTATAAAATTTCTCTTCCTTCGAATGCCGAACAACAAAAAATCGCGTCTTTCCTCTCAGCGGTAGATAAAAAGATCCAACAGCTCACCCGCAAAAAAGCCCTTTTAGAGACCTATAAAAAAGGCGTGATGCAAAAACTGTTTTCGCAGGAGGTGAGGTTTAAACCTGCCCTGAAAGGAGTCGAAGGGGAGGAGGATGGAAAGGAGTATCCGGAGTGGGAGAGAAAGAGACTGGGAGAGGTGGGAAAAATTGTTTCAGGTTTAACTTACAGTCCTAAAGATATCGTAGAAGACGGAACCCTGGTTCTAAGATCTTCAAATGTCCAAAACAGAAGATTGCATTTTAATGATAATGTTTATGTAAATGTAGAATCCTATAATCCTGTAAAAGAAAATGATATTTTAATCTGTGTAAGGAACGGGAGCAAAAGATTAATAGGTAAAAATGCAATAATCAATAAACACGATGAAGGACTGGCATTTGGCGCTTTTATGACTATCTATAGAAGCTCTTTTAATTTATTCCTGTTTCATTATTTCGATTCTCCTATCTATAAAAAGGAGGTGCATAGAAATTTAGGGGCTACTATAAATTCTATAAATGGTGGAGATTTGAAAAAGTTTAATGTTCCCTTTCCTTCCGAAAAAGAACAACAGAAAATAGCAGATTTTTTATCTGCCCTTGATAAAAAAATAGAAGCGGTTTCGCACCAAATAGAAAAAACGCAAAGCTTTAAAAAAGGGCTGTTGCAACAGATGTTTGTGTGAGAATTTTAAAAAATGAGCAACCAAATTGAAAATAGGATAAATTATTACAACAATTGTTGTACATTTGCATTAACAGTACACACCGCGCTACCCGTAAGAACAGCGTCCCAGGGTGTGTCTTTTGCTTTTAAGAAATAATATTTAAACCCCACATGGCGCTGTCTTGTGGGGTTTTTTAGTTTAAAAATTATGTTCGAAAAAAGAGCATTTACCATACAGGAGCAAATTGCCCAGCTTAAATCCAGAGGATTAATTATTAATCCGGAAGATGAAGCTGAGCATTTTCTTTCTCACATTAGCTATTATAGGCTGGGGGAATACTGGTACGTGATGCAAAAGGATAAAGTAGAGCATATCTTCAAACCGAACAGCAAATTTGCAGATGTTATTGCTCTGTATAATTTTGATCGGGAACTGAGAATTCTATTGTTTGATGTTATAGAAAAGTTGGAGATCAGTCTTCGCACCAAAATGATCTATCATCTATCTCTGGAATTTGACGCCTGGTGGTTTCAGAATTTCGAATTGTTTCAGGATAGTCGGGCTTTGGTAAAAACTTTAGCCAATTTGGAAGAAGAAATAAGCCGTACCAAAGATGTTACTATAAAATCTCATTTTAAGAAGCACAAAGATGACCTTCGGTTTCCACCTGCCTGGAAATCTTTGGAGCAAACTAGTTTTGGTGCCTTGTCTAAGTTATATGGTAATCTTAAAAGCACAGTGAAATCTAAAGATATTATTGCCAGGGAATATGGAGCGGTAAATCATACGTACCTCCCAAGCTGGCTCCAAAGTATATCGCAGATTAGGAATTTTTGTGCTCACCACTCCCGATTGTGGAACAGGAATCTTCCCGGGGCTCCAAAGTTATTATCTAAACCACCCCATAAATGGATAGGGGAGGTTCCGTCCCAGGGACAGTTCCAATACCTATATATTCATTTATGCTTAATGAAGTATATGCTGAACATTGTGCAGCCTGTTAACCATTTTACTGAAAAGCTGAATGCCTTATTTATAAAATATCCGAATGTAGATCAAAATGCACTCGGGATGAAATCGGGCTGGCAAAAAGAGCCCTTATGGATTTAATATTTATCAATAATAATGAGCTACCAATCTGAAGCCGAATTAGAAAACAAGCTGCTAAAGCAACTGCAAAGTCAGGGCTATGACAGAGTTACTGTAAATTCTGAGGCTACAGTATTGGCCAATGTTAAAAGTCAGTTGGAGGCTTTTAATGACACCTCCTTTTCAGATAAGGAATTTGAACAAATCCTGAATCACCTGGCTAAAGGTAACGTCTTCGAAAAGGCGAAGATTCTGCGTGGCAGATACCAGCTCACCCGGGACAACGAGGAATCTTTTTGGGTGCTCTTTTTTAATTCGGAAGACTGGACCAGGAACCTGTTCCAGGTTACCAACCAGGTCGTACAGCAGGGTACCTATAAAAACCGCTATGATGTCACTATTCTGGTCAACGGTTTGCCGCTGGTTCAAATCGAACTCAAGCGGCGCGGCCTCGAGTTAAAAGAAGCTTTTAAGCAGATCAACCGTTACAAACGCCACTCCTATTGGAACAACTACGGGCTCTTCAACTTCGTGCAGTTGTTCGTGATAAGCAACGGAGTGGACACTAAGTATTTCTCCAATAACCCGCTGCAAACGCTCACCTTCAAACAGACCTTTTTCTGGGCAGATAAGCAGAACAGGAACATCAAAGAATTATTTGATTTTACGAAGGCTTTTTTAGATACTGCTCAGCTTGGGAAAATGCTCTCGAGATATGTTGTGATGAATGAAACGCACAAAGTCCTGATGGTGCTTCGCCCATATCAGTTTTATGCAACTGAAGCTATTATTGAGCAGGTCAAAACTTCAAAGGATAATGGCTACATCTGGCACACCACGGGTTCGGGAAAAACCTTAACCTCCTTTAAAGCGAGCCAGATCCTGATGGACCTGCCGCAGGTGCACAAAGTTGTTTTTGTTGTTGACCGGAAAGACCTGGATTACCAAACCATGAAGGAATTCAACAGCTTTAAAAAAGACAGCGTTGATGTCACCGATAATACCAACTCCCTGGTCTCCCAGTTTGCAGACAATACAAAGCTCATCCTTACCACGATTCAGAAACTGAACAATGCTATTTCCCCCGGGCGGTACCAGTCCCGAATGGAGCACCTGCAGGAAAAGCGGATAGTATTCATTTTTGACGAATGCCACCGCAGCCAGTTTGGGGAAACCCATAAGAGGATCACCAGCTTTTTCAAAAACAGTCAGCTTTTCGGCTTTACCGGTACCCCGATCTTTGCAGATAATGCCGCCAACAATGATTTAGGAAAGCGAACAACAAAAGACCTTTTTGGAGCCTGCCTGCATAAGTATGTGATCACAGATGCTATTCGGGATCAGAACGTTCTTAAGTTCAGCATTGAATACATTGGTAGGTACAGGCGGAAGAGCAACACCTTTGTCGATATTGAGGTGGAAGATATTGACACCAAAGAAGTACTGGAGAGCGAGCAGCGCATGGAGAAGATTGTGGATTACATTATCAAATATCACGACACCAAAACCAAGAACCGCGATTACTCTTCCATTTTTGCCGTGAGCAGTATTCCAAACCTGATCAGGTACTACGAACTCTTTAAAAAGAAGAAGGAAGCAGGAGAACATGATCTTCGTATCGCTACAATTTTCACTTACGGCGCCAACGAAGAAGATGAAGAAGTCCAGGGTTTGCTGCCAGACACAGAAGCAATGGCGGCAGAACCAATGGTCGTTTATAAAACCAGTCATACCCGGGAGAAGCTGGACGAGTTCATAGAAGATTACAACACAATGTACAACACCGCCTTCTCCACCCGTGACAGCAAAGATTTCGAGAATTACTTTAAGGACATCAGCAAGAGATATAAAAACCGGGAGAAAGTTGGTTTTAAAGATGAAGACCGACTGGACATTATTCTTGTGGTGAATATGTTCCTCACAGGCTTTGATGCCAAAAAGCTGAATACGCTTTATGTAGATAAGAATCTACGCCACCACGGACTCATCCAGGCATTTTCCAGAACAAACAGGATCCTGGACGAGAAAAAATCCCAGGGAGAGATACTATCATTTCGTAACCTAAAGAAAGCTACTGATGAAGCCATTGCTTTATTCTCAAATAAAGACGCAAAAGAAGAGATCCTCCTCCCTGATTACGATAAGATCAGCGAGAAATTTTCTGAAGCTTTAATCAATCTGCTGAAAGTTGCCCCTACAGTAAAGAGTGTTGACAATTTACCCTCTGAAGAAGAGGAGCTGGAGTTTGTGCAGGCATTCCGGGCGCTAATTCGGGCAAAGAACGTGTTGACCTCTTTTGCAGATTTTAGCTGGGAAGATGTGCCAATAGATGAGCAGACTTTTGAAGATTACAAGAGCAAGTATCTCGACCTTTACGAGAAAGCAAAAGGCGATCACCAGAAACAGAAAGCCTCCATTTTGGATGATGTCGATTTTGAATTGGAGTTGATCCATCGCGATGAAGTGAATGTGGCGTATATTCTAAAGCTGCTTGCCGGACTAAAACAAGCCAAAGGACAATCTGCCGCCCAGCAGAAAAAGCAAATTCTTGATCTGCTCGCAGGAGATGTAGAGCTTCGCAGCAAGCGGGAATTAATTGAGAAATTCATAGAAGAAAACCTCCCAAAAATAAAGGATATAGATTCGATTCCCGATGAATTTGATAAATACTGGAGTGATCAGCGGGTACTCGCACTGGCAAACCTCTGTGAAGAAGAACACCTGGATAAGGAACAGTTCAAATCATTGATTGACGCCTATATTTATAATGAACACGAGCCGCTGAGGGATGAAGTCTTCAAATGTCTGGACAACCGCCCCAGCATATTAAAAGCCCGTGAAATAGGGGACAGGATTATTAACAAGATGAAGGAATTTGTGGAGGTGTTTGTGAGAGGGGTGGGGGCTTAAAATAAACTTATTAAATGAAAAAAAACTACGACGAGAATTCCTGGACAAAAGGAGAGCAATTTGAAAATTTTGTCCAGAATATAATATTTCCTGAAAGTCACTATGAACTTTTGCATAAAACAAATGATTACAAGCAAAATACTGAACGATATGTCCAGAGCTCACTAAAACCTGATTTCCAGTTTAAATCTAAAGTGACAGGAAAGAAACTTTATGTTGAGGCAAAATTCCGTTCCAAAACCTTTCAGAGTAAATATGATGTACTTAGCCAACAACAATTTAAAAGCTTCCCCGAGTTAAATTCTGATGATAGTCCCATTTTTATAGCTTTTGGTTACGGTGGTAAAGCCAACAATCCGGATTTTATAAGTTTAATCCCATTTGAAGAAGCTAAAGAAAGATCATTGAGTCCAGAAAAAGTGCACGCTTTTAACATTACAAAGGAATTATTTCCTATTTCAGAAATAAAACAGAAATTTAAAGAGGATAAAAAGGCAGAATATCAGGAAAAATTTGAAGGAAAAATAAAAATTCCTTCATTTAAAGAAACTAAAAAACCAAAGAATACCGACCCTAAAATTTTAATAGCTGCCTGTATTGGAGTTGTGGCAATTCTCCTGTCATTCTACGCTTTTAGTTTTTCGACAGAACCTCTTGCTGCTGAAGACCAACTAAAAGAAATTGTAAAAGACTACTGTCAGTCTATGAATTCCAATCAAATTGAAAAGTTGCCAAAATTTCTTAGTCCCAATGTAATAAGCTGGTATGGCGCAACCGATCCCAGCCTTAATGAAATACTGAAAATTGCGAAAAATCATAGAGGAAAGTACCCATTTTCAAGTTCAGAAATAGATTGGGACTCTTTTAAAGTAGTTGAGCAGGAAGATGGAGATTACTATGTTTCTTATAAAATGATCTACAAATCCAAGAAAAAAATTACAGATGATTATAATGTTTTCAATTTAAAATTAGTCACTTATTGGGATGAGAATTATAAATTAAAAAGTATAAGAGAAATAAGATTATAGAAAATGAAATATAACGATCTAGATATTAAAAAATGGAAAGAAAGCGACATAAATGTTGATAGTTTATGGATTATTGAGCAACGGGAAAAATCAGGTAAACATTCAAATGTGTATCACGGAAATTTCATTCCACAAATTCCTAATCAGTTGATTAGGCGGTATACAAGAAATGAAGAAATAGTTTTAGACCCTTTTTTAGGGAGCGGTACTACGCTTTATGAAGCTGAGAATTTAAATAGAAATTTTATTGGGTTTGATATAAATGAGGATATTTTCAATTTTGTTAAAAACAACATGAAGAATTCTTCTGAAATTCAGTATTCTATAAAAATTGCTGATGTCACTTCTCAGGAAGAATTTGACAATGCCATTACTACCTCTTTAGAATCTATGAAAGCTGAAAAGGTTCACTATGTACTCATGCACCCGCCCTATCTGGATATTATTAAGTTTACGAGCCATAAGAATGATCTATCTCAGATATCTGATACTGATTTATTTATAAATAAAATGCTCGATGTAATAAAAAATTGTCTGAGCTATCTAGAGAAGGAAAGGTACTTCTCCATCGTGATAGGGGATGTTTATAAAAAGGGAGAGGTAATTCCCTTATCCTCACTTATTATAAATGCTGTTAAACAAAAATTTCAAGTTAAACTTAAAGGGATTGTGGTAAAGAACATTGCCGGAAACAGAGCTAAACAAGGTAAAGGTGGGATTTGGCGATATCGGGCCCTGAATAGTGATTACTATATTTTTAAGCATGAATATATATTAACCTTTAAAAAAATGTTTTAATGGCGACACATATTTTAACTGTCGATGAAATCACAATTAAGCCTCACTTAAATTATATGTTCATTGGAACCGGCAAGAATGGAGCTCCCCATCAAGGAGGAGCATTAGCTGATATCCTTAGTATACGTGAAGATGATAATATCATTTTTTATGTAATGAAAAGAGGATTTTTCGGAATTTTTAAAGCAGTGGGAGAGGTATTTTACGATTATAATTGTTATGATGGTCATCACCCTCAGTACCTAGGGAATTCTTTAGGTACGAAAACCCTCACTTATAGGATGAGAATTAGACCTAAGGAGGTATATAAAAATTACATTTCTGAATGGGATATGATGGAAAATCCTTTGAAAATATTAAATCATTCTATTTTTAATATGCAGTGGTCTTGGATTTTTAAAAAACTCAAAGGCAATCGAGGTTGTATTTCGATTGATGACAAAGAATTTTCTTTATTTAAGGCAGGACTTATCGAAAATAATATTTTGTTAGAAAATGCAAATAATTTTTCTTATTCGGATGGAAAAATTAGTGTTTTAAATGATAATAACGCTTATGATTTAAATTGCACAACAGAAATGCCTCGTTCTGACCTAAGATTAAACAAAATTTATAAAGAGGAAGATCTAAGGATACTATTTACTGCTAAAGCTAATAATCACGGAATCTTAAATGAGGTCCTAAAGCCTGAAATTAACGGAAACGTAAATTTTATAGCCAATGAAATTGCCTGTTCATTTAGCGAGCGAAGAATGGATTTACTGTTCGGAACAGATCACCAAAAGTGTATTCTAATTGAATTAAAAAATAAGTTTGTTTACAATGAGTCCATTTATAATCAGATAAAAGAATATGCGAGATGGATTTCAGCATATAAAAGTCAGTATAAAAATATTATTCCCATTCTTATTCTCAAAGCACCTCCTGAAGTTCCTAAGAATAACAGAGGCAAATATTTCCAATTTTTAACAAAGGAAAAAAGTAGAAAAGGTATTTTATCCCCTTGGTACCTCACAATGAAAAATAAATTTAAAAAAGAACAGGAAAGATTACTTAAGGAAGGAATTCCAAATCTTGAAAAATTAGAGGTTTACTCATTTTCAATAGATGAAAATCACGTACTCACAAAAATTACCCAACTAGCGTAATAGATATTCACAAAATCCTCTTATAAGATGAAAAAACATGAACTCTTTATTGAACTTGCTAAACCTAATGAAAAGGGAATTTCCAGGTGGGTGAATACTTCAGAATTTGTAGGGAAGTATTCCCAACTGGAGCTATTAAATGGTTTAAGTTGGGGCCGTAGATCCTCAGTTTTAGCTAAGACTTATAATGTCGAAACTGATAAAACAATTACTCCCGGGGTTAAAATTGACCGTATAAGATTAAATGGTTTGAACAACTCTGAATCAAGTAAATTATCGCAAACTATTAGAGCTGATATTAAAAAAGAAATTTCTTCTAAAAGATGTATAGTTCTCGGTACAAGAAGAAGTTGTGATCATAAAACGGAAGTAGATCATAAGGATGGCCGGAAAGATAACTTAGAAGTTATGAATTCTGCCAGCCAAAAATTAAATGATTTTCAGCCCTTATCCAAACCTGCTAATGATGCAAAAAGGCAATTCTGTAAAGTCTGTGTACAAACTGGGGAAAGATATGATGCAAAACTATTAGGCTATACCGTTTCCTATATTAAGGGCAGTAAACTATATGATGTTTCTATAGGCTGTGAAGGTTGTTTTTGGTTTGATCCGATTGCATTCAGGCAAGCTCCTACGTTAAAAAGAAATAACAAATAGAGTCAACTGCTAGGATATTTTATATTTGCGCTCAATAATATCCAGATATGAATTATATAGGATCCAAAAATAAACTAAATCCATTTATATTAGAGAACGTACAAAAAGTTGTTGGGGCAGATCTTTCCAATAAAATTTTCTGTGATCTTTTTGCCGGTACTGGAATAGTGGGACGTAATTTCAAAAAACTTGTAAAACAAGTAATCAGCAACGATTTTGAATACTATAGCTATGTTCTTAATCGGAATTATATTGGAAACCACCTCCCATTGGATAAAAAAGATTATTTCATTAAAAGATTAAATGATCTTTCCCCTGTTAAAGGGTTTATTTATAGTAATTATTGTATTGGAGAAAAAGGATCTAGGCAATATTTCTCAGATGAGAATGGTAAAAAAATCGATTCCATTAGGATTCAAATCCAAAAGTGGAGGAATGAAGGCACAATAGATAATGCGACTTATTTTTTTCTACTGGCTAGTTTGTTGGAAAGTTCTGACAAAGTAGCAAATACAGCCTCAGTCTATGGTGCCTATCTCAAGAAGCTTAAAAAATCAGCTCAAAAAGATTTAATTCTAGAACCTGCGGACTACCAATTGAATAAGAATGAACATCTTGTTTTTAACCAAGACAGCAATGAACTTATAAAAACAATTGAGGGGGATATTTTATATTTGGATCCTCCATATAATGCTCGACAATATGGAGCAAACTATCATCTTTTAAATACAATAGCGCTTTATGATGAATTTACTCCAAAAGGCAAAACAGGCTTAAGAGATTACAATCGATCTCAGTATTGCAGCAAGGGAACCGTGTTAAGTGCTTTTGACAACTTAATCAAATATTCTAATTTCAAGTATATATTTTTAAGTTACAACAATGAAGGGTTAATGTCGAAGAAAGAGGTGCAGGATACAATGGAAAAATACGGTAATTACCAATTAGTTTCGAAAGAATATCAAAGGTTCAAGGCAGATAAAACAGAAAACCGAAACCATAAGCTTAATAAAACTGAAGAATATCTTCATATACTTGAAAAGAAATTTTAATGAACCTTTCTTGAATCTACAGTTTTATCTTTAAGAGTATAAGGTGGCTTTGTTCCCCCTGGAGAAGCCAATGAGACGAATCCCAAACTCTTTCGCAAAATCTACAGCCAAACTTGAGCAGGCAGAAACGGCTATCACATAGGGGATATTTGCTATAAAAGCTTTCGAAATAATTTCGTAGGAAACCCGCCCGCTAACCAGCATACAATTGGCAGTTTTTAAAGAGTCTTTCATCAATAATTCGCCAATAACTTTATCAACGGCATTGTGCCGGCCAATATCTTCTTTTACACTTAGCAGCTTGTAATTGATATCGAATAATGCGGCCGCATGCGATCCGCCTGAAGCTGTAAAAGTTTCTTGCCGCTGTTTCATTTCAGCAAACATTGCTTCAATTTTCTGAAAATCGAAACCGGAATGATTGGCCAGTTTGCATCCTTTTACTGCAATATCTTCAAGTTTTTGTTTTCCGCAAATTCCACAAGAAGAAACAGAGAGTAGGGTTCTTTTGTTTAAGTAGCCTTTTCCCAAAGATTTTTCAGGGATGCTCACATTTACAATAGAGAATTCCTGCTCCCGTTCTTCAATAACTTCAAAACCGGGATTAGCTGTATGCTGGTAAATGTCTTCGGCATATAACAAGCCGCGTATTAACTCGAAATCATCGCCAGGAGTTCTCATAACAACCGTGTAGGGCTCCTTATTGATGTTTATCTGCAAGGCAGCCTCAACAACTAAAGCATCGTCTACTTTTTTCTGAATTCCGTTTTCTATGTGTAAACCTTCGTAGGTTAGTGTCTGCATATTTTTTAATCAAATACGTTCAAAATCGACTGCCACAACCTTATATTCAGGAGTCATGGTTTCTTTATCTCCAACACTTCCTGTAATAAGGTTGATGAACACTTCAGGCTGATGGAAAGTGGTTCTTAAAACGCCTCTTTTGACGTTTTTGGAATATTTTATGGGTACGTGCACACTTCCTCTATCAGAAAAAATTCGCACTGTTTCATTATCTTTAATCCCTTTTTCTTTGGCATCTCGTGGATGTACTTCTAATACATCTTTTGGAAGAATTGTTTGATTATCTGTTCTACGGGTCATGGTTCCGGAATTGTAATGTTCCAGTTCTCTTCCCGTGGTTAAAATAAAGGGATATTTTTCTCCGTGGGAGCTAATTTCAGGGCTTTCTTCAAAATCGAAATGATGAAAAGTACCGATTCCTTTTTTAAAATGCCCATCTATATGAAGCATTTTAGTATCTGTTCCGTCTTCTTTAATAGGCCATTGTAAGCCATTTTCTCCTAAACGTTCCCAGGATAATCCTTTCATAAATGGGATAACATCAGCTATTTCTTCGATAACTTTGGCAGCGTCGTAGGTTAGACCGGTGGGTTGGTCGTAGCCTAAACGGCTCATCACATCAATAACCATCTGGCCGTCTGGTTTTGTGTTTCCAATAGGTTCAATGACTTTATTAACGCGCTGTACTCTTCGTTCTCCATTGGTAAAGGTTCCATTTTTTTCAAAGTAGGAGGAAGCCGGCAAGACTACATCTGCCATCCTGGTTGTGGCAGTCATGAATAGTTCCTGAACAACAATTAATTCCAGATTTTCAAAAGCTTTAATGCTATGATTGGTGTTGGGATCGGTCATAATAGTGTCTTCCCCCATTATGTAGAGCGCTTTTAACTTACCTTCAATGGCTGCATCGAGCATTTCCGGAATTTTCAAGCCTTCAAACTCCGGCATTTTTTCAACCCCGTATTTCTCTGCATAGTATTTTTGATTTTCAGGATTATTAACATCCATATAACCGGCACCTTGATGTGGTTGTACCCCCATATCTGCAGCACCCTGAACGTTATTTTGCCCACGTAACGGATTTAGCCCCACTCCATGTTTTCCAATATTCCCGGTCATCATGGCCAGATTGGATAATAACATTACGGTTTTACTACCCTGAAAATGTTCTGTAACTCCCAAACCATGAAATTCCATGGCTCTTTCAGACTTCGCATAGGCAATAGCAGCTTTCCTGACCAGGGCTTTAGAAACTCCTGTGAGGGTCTCTAATTCATCCATATCCAGATTTTCAACATGTGCTTTAAATTCCTCGTACTTTTCGGTATAAGCATCAATAAAATGTTGGTTAACCAGGTTTTCTTTGATAATGTAATGTGCTATCATATTTAAAATAGCCACATTGGTTCCCGGTCTAATTTGTAAATGAAAATCTGCCAATTCAGCCAGACTTGTTTTGATAGGATCTACCACAATAGAGGTCACTCCTTTCATAAAAGCCTGTTTAATTTTTGCTCCGGTTACCGGATGAGCTTTTAGCGGATTCGCTCCAAAAAGGAAAATTGCATCGGTTTGTTTTAAATCTTCAATGGAGTTTGTTGCTGCGCCTGTTCCAAAAGATTCCTGCATTCCATAGGCAGTAGGAGCGTGGCATACACGTGCGCAACCATCAATATTATTGGTTCCTATCGCAGCCCGAATCATTTTTTGCATTAAATAATTTTCCTCATTGGTAGCTCTGGAGGAAGATATGGCTCCAATACTATCTGCGCCGTGCCTGTTCTTTATATCTATTAATTTGTGAGCGATAAAATCGTATGCCTCATCCCAGGAAACTTCTTCAAATTTGCCGTTTTTCTTAATCATCGGTTCGCGTAAACGGTCTGGGTGATCATAAAACTGAAACGCAAAACGACCTTTTAAACAGGTATGACCTTCATTGACTTCAGCAGTTTCGGGAGCCTGAATGCCCCTGATTTTTCCATCGATTACCGAAACATCCAATTGGCAGCCAACGCCGCAATACGTACAGGTTGTTCTTACCGTTTTATCGGCGATCAAAGTCTTGGTTTCAAATTTATCGGTTAAAGCTTCTGTTGGGCAGGTCTGTACACAGGCGCCACAAGAAACACAGGCAGATTCATCAAAAGTTTCATCAAAGCCTTTAATGATATTGGTGGCAAAACCACGACCGGACATTCCTAAGATCATCTCCCCCTGGATTTCCTCACAGGCTCTAACACAGCGAAAACAGTTGATGCATTGTGACAGATCTGATTTTATATAGGGATGTGATCTGTCCGGCTCAAGCTCTAAATGATTTTCTCCTTCGGGATAGCGCACATTAGGAATTCCTATTTGGGCGATGGTTTCCTGAAAAGGGGTTGCTTTTTTATCTTCAGCAGGAAAGACTTTATCAGTAGGATAATCTGATAAAACCAGTTCAACAATATTCTTGCGAAGCCTTTTTATTTTTTCTGTATTGTGATAGATGTATAAATCTTTAGTAACCGGGGTGTGGCAGGAAGCCATTGTTTTTGTTGGTCCGTCTTTTTGAAGGGCCACTTCCACAGAACAAACTCTACAGGAACCAAAATTTTCCAATCTGTTATCCTGACACATTGTTGGAATGGCGTTTTTGTTGTTTTCAATTCTTCTAACGAAATCCAGGATGGTTTCACCTGTGATAAAATCGTATGCTATGTTGTTTATAAAAGCTTTCATATTGATTTTAGTTTGAAGTGAAATACTGGTTTAACTCCTCTTTAAAATACATCAATCCATTTTTTATTGGTAAGGGAACTCCTCCGCCAAGTGCACATAAAGAACCAATTTCCAGGGTTTCTAATAAATCAGCGAATAAGTGCTGGTCAATTTTATAGTCTTCATTTTGTGCTTTTTGAAGTAACTCCATACCTCTAAAAGAGCCAATCCTACACGGGTAACATTTTCCGCAAGATTCATCGGCAGTGAATTCTAATAAATGTTCCAGGAATTTAATCATTGGAAAATCTGTTGGGATAGAAACTACGCTGGCATGACCTAAGAGGAATCCGTTTGACTTTAAACTTTCAAAATCTAAACTCAGCTCTTCGATTTTATGCATTGGAATGATACCGCCTAAGGGGCCACCAAGTTGAAATGCTTTAATGTCTGATTTTACCCCTTTCCCAAACTCGTTAAAAACGGTGGCTAAGGGAGTGCCCATTTCAATTTCATATATTCCCGGAGCATTGAAAAAGCTGTCCAGGGAAACCAGTTTTGTGCCCGTAGATAGTTTTGTTCCCAGGGAGGCATAAGCCGCGCCACCATTTTCTAAAATCCAGTGAATATTTGCGAAGGTTTCTACATTGCTCAAGACCGTTGGTTTGCCATACAAACCATATTGAGTTGGATAAGGTGGCCGCACCCGCACTTCAGGGCGTAAACCTTCAATGGAATTCAATAAGGCGGTTTCTTCCCCACAGACATACGAGCCCTGCCCGCGAATTATTTTAAATTTAAAATTGCCAATCAGCTTGTTATCTTTTAATTCCTGAATCGCATTGGAAACAATTCTGATTGAATCAGGATATTCCCCACGTATGTATAAAACCCCGGTATCGGCTCCAACGCTTAAGCCGCTCATATACATCCCGAACAAAACTTTATGCGGCTGATGTTCCAGTAGATACATATCGGAATAGGCTCCCGGATCACCTTCATCTGCGTTACACACAATGTATTTTTGGGTTTCCTCTCCGGTGGCGTTTAAGGGTTCTTTAATGACAGCATCTAACTTAAACCAAAACGGAAAACCCGCCCCACCACGGCCTCTTAAATTTGAGGTTTTTAGTTCCTGGATAACCTGTTGAGGATTTGCTTTAAATTTTTCGGAAAGCGCATAAAAATTAGAAACCTTCTCAATCTTTGAAGTTAGAACAGGCGTGGTATTGGAAGCTATATTATAGCTATTATTGGGAGTTCCCGATTGCCCCCGCATTGACAGGATTTCTGTTAATTCCTCATTTGTAGCTGCTGAAAATGTTTTATCATCGAACATGAAAGCATTATTGGTATGGCAATGACCTACACAGGCAGCGTGACCAATTTCCTCTTTTTTGAAATGCTTTTCTATATTCTTTTGGAGATTTGTTTGAGTTTTGGCCACCATACAAGCTGTTCCACTGCACACATGGATTTTTTTAGCCCGGTTTTCTTCCCTGGTAAAATCGTAGAAAGAAGATGTGCCAACTATCACGGAATCATCGACCAAAAAGCGTTTTGCCAATTTCTGGAAGTCTTTTTTTGGTGCGTTTTTATGCGATAATTCTGCTATATTTTCGAACAAATTATCATCTAAACCTTTACGGGACGATAATGATCGTATGTTTTTATTTGCCATTTTACTGAAAATGATTAGCTAAGTTACTGAAAATTAAGGACCTTGGTTGGCGCATCAATTTATAATTTTTTACAGAGAAGAAATGTAACTTTTATTGCATGAGATGCTAAATAGAAGGATCATGACAGCTAGTGGGAATAAATAACACCAGATCGCGGCCCCTGAAGATTTAATTATTTATAAGCTTTCTGCAACTTTTCTTTAATTTCCTGTTTCAGGCTTTTGGATTCCAAAATATGGTTTCCAGATGAAAGCCACTCCATCCTGAAATCATAGGTAGGTCTCGAATATTAGCTGAATTTTAAATCTTTCAAATATGTGCTGTAGAAAGATTTTATTAGATCCCGGCTCCTGTTTTTATTTGCTGCCACGATTAAAAAAGAGTACTAAAAAGTAAAAGAGTGTTCGTTTACAAATACAGCTTTTATGAGCCCTTTTGTAAATTGAAGAAAATTATAAAGATGGAAGTTTTTCTGAATGGAAAGAACTTGAATTTATAAGTACAGAAATGAGGGATTAAAACCTAAATCAGTGTCAAAAAAGAAACAGGCAAAAATGCCCTGGCCCACAAAAGATGCTATGGCGCAGATCTATGAAAAGAATTTGTGGGGTGGCGAGGAATCTGAATATTATTCCGGGTTGGGCTCACATCATCTTGAAGTAGTAAACCCATATATAGCTGTAGTACCTGTTCTTTTTAGAGATTTTGGAAGACTTTGTGCAGCATGGGGGACAAGGTTTTCGGCAATCGAAATTCCAATAACCACAAGAACAATTTTACCAAACCTACCGGAAGTCGATGCAGGGTTCTGAAGCGCTTTATCAAGGACTTTTAGAGCATTGAAGAGGATTGAGGAAACAGTTTTTAAAATGTTTTCTTTACCATTCCTTCTTTAAGAGGTTCAGAAGTATTTTTAATCACAAAATCCACAACACCAAGTACCAGTTCCTCTTCTGTAATTACATCAACTTTCCATTGGCCTTCCCTAAGGTTGTTTTTATAAGTATATCCCCGGTAACCACGATCACGCCCACCGGCAACTTCAAAGCCAATATCATCTGTTACTTCCCATTTCCCGGTTTCGGGATTGTAGCGTTTCCACCTGTGAAAAATGGACTTTTTTAAATCTGTAGGTGCAAAAACAGAAGTGAACACATAAACCCTCTGACCTTCCTGCCGAAGAAAATTAATGTCATATTTACGCCAAAATACATACCATTCATTCTTCTGGTAAGTAACGATGTATTCGTTATTTATTTTCCGCACTTCATGAGCCACCATCCCGGTATCCATAGCCAGCGGCACCGGGGGAATAAGGTTGAAATAGTAAAAAACATTGATTGTTAAATAAATAGAAAAGATAATACCGAGCAGTTTTTTCAGACTAATCTCAGCTCTTGTGCCCGGGCTTGACCTGTAAATAAAACTGATGAGTGCCAGCGTACACCCCAAACTTACAAGTCCGGAAATGATAAAAATAAAGGTATTCATTTCCCTAATCAGCGTGGGAATCATGAAGGTGAAAAAGGTAAAACTTATAAAAAAATAAACACTAAACTGAAGGTATTTATTGGAGATCTTCTTTTTAAGAAACTCGTTTGCAAATAAGAGCAGGACCAGCAATATGAAAAAAAATATAGTTTTTGACATAGACACACTTCTGAAAAAATAGATGACAAAAGCACTTGAAAGTGCGCCAAAGAAGAACTGTATAGCCAGCGGCAAATATTCGGAATAACGGCTAATAAAAGTACCTTCCCACTTATCATTATTCACTGTATTATATAAATAAAGCGTTATGGATAATAATGTCATATGTGAGCAAAGTACTACCGTATCATAAACACGATCTATTCTCCCTAAGGTCAACGTATCAAAGATAAAACCACCCATAAAAAAAAGAATGGGAGCGTACTTTTGATTGCGAGTAACATAACTTCCAAAAGCACTTTTTCTATATCTTACTAAAGCTCTTTTCATAATCTTTAAAGTAGTGCCAAATTTAGCGTAAAACTTCATACGGATATTTGCTTTGACTTTAATACCAGAGCGCTTATGAATAAAAGCGGAATCAGGATCTTATCGAATATTATTTTAATCCATTACTTTTGAGTGATGATCCGGTATTGATCTTTTCAATGACAAAAAACAAAAAAGCAAAAAAGCCCTGGCCAACTAAAGATGCTATGGCGCAGATCTATGAAAAAAATCTGTGGGGTGGCGAGGAATCTGAATATTATTCCGGTTTAGGCTCACATCACCCTGAAGTAGTAAATCCATATATAGCTGCGGTATCTGCTTTTTTAAAAGATTTTGAGACTCCCCCGGTAGTTTGTGATCTGGGTTGCGGGGATTTTAATATTGGGAAAGAACTGGTAAAATACTCCAAAAAGTATATCGCACTGGATATAGTTCCTGGGCTTATAGCCTATAACAAGAAAGCCTTTCAGGCAGATAATTTAGAATTTCATGCTTTAGATATTACAACAGATGAATTGCCTTCGGGAGATTGCGCGATTCTAAGGCAGGTTTTACAACATCTATCGAATGCGGAAATAAAAAGTGTAGTTGAAAAATTATACAATTATAAATATGTTATTCTAACCGAACACTTACCGGAAGAAGATTTTGAACCCAATAAAGATATTATCTCAGGGCAGGGAATCAGGCTTAAAAAGCAAAGTGGAGTAAAACTTTTAGCGTCGCCGTTTAACTTGAAGGTTAAAGAAGAAAAACAAATATTATCTGTAAAATCTCCCGGTTTTAAAGGAGTTTTAGAGACGACACTTTACCAAATAAATTAAAAATGGGGTTTATATATAGCCTGGCAGGAATAGTATTAGACCTTAATACATCTCTGGGGTAACATCTATATTCAGGATAAACTTGCCGTTTTTATCATAATAATTATAGCTCATCGTGATATTATTATCCCGGAAATCTTTTAGATCGGGGCTTGAGCTTACATTTTCAATGATGCCCGGTCTAATATATTTTTCTACAGTATCTGTATTTACCTCTTGCTTAGACATATTTACCAGGGTATAGTGATATTTAAAAACCTGATCGCTCACGGCAGAGGCGCTGTCGAGCCGGGAATATTCATCGACCATCTTAGAGGAAATTTTATTGACTTCCCGGGCCGCATCGGCAAGTTGTTCTTCCAGGTTTTTGGTATTAAAGAAAAAATACTGAACAGCAAAGAAAGCTATTCCAAAAGTTATGGCGAAGGAGATGCTTTGTAGGATTAAATCCTTTTTTGATTTTCCCATAGGTTTAATGCCAGCTTGAAGTTGTTTTTTAGGAAAGTCTAAAGTATAGTTTTTTATTGAAAAGCTTCTTTTTTTAGTTGAATTAAAGTTTTTCACAGAAATAGTTAATAACCTGTTCATTACTTATTTATGAAGGGATTCAAATTAGACTATATTTTTTTAATTTAGTTATAGCTATAAACTACAGATTTATAGTCTTGTAAAGCGATGAACTTTTGAGCAATGTACTGAAGATGCTTTAGCGTTTTGATTAGATATTAAAAACCGGCTATACCTACTACGTTGGTTGTTGTTATAAGATTAATTTTCCGGATCCCGGATCATAAGGTGATTGCTGTGCGCCTATTAATGGCGCGAACATAAAGAATTGCCTTTGCGATCTTTTTCCGGAACATACTATAGCCCCAATGAAAAGTAAATTCGATTGTTTGGTAATTGCCTCGCAGTATAGTGGTGCCAGGGAGGTTTTTGATCTCTTAAAGCAGAATATAAAAACCGGTACTGCTCCTGAAATCCTTCAGAATAAAGCTATCCTGGAATGTAAATCGGTTGAAGAAACTGAAAATCTACGGGTAGGGATCTTCGAATTCGAAAGCCTGGAGGAGCTTCGTCAAACCGATATTTCTGAATATTTATTACCACAGGCCAGGGTTTATCTGATGCTTAGGAATCCCGTATGGCGCGGTTTTGCTGCCTACCGAAAAAACCGGGAAGAAGGTACAGAGCGTTCCAGTTTTATAGAAGCTGTAAAATGGGATAGTAGTCCGCCGGAAGTGGGGCTGGGGCCACAGAATACGAGTTATATCATCGCAGGAAAATATTCCGAAGGGATAAGATCTTTGCTGCAACAAACCGAAGAACACCGGCTTCAAATCCTGGAATTTGAAGAACTACGGCGTGCGCCTTTTGAGATCTTGCTGGAACTTAAAGAAAGTCTCGGACTTCAATTCAAGCTTTCCCCTGAAGAGATCAGCCTTAATTTAGGCAAACAAAAGGTGGCCGGAAGGAGACTGGGAATATTCAGGACGCTTAGACAAAACCCTGCTGAACTCGATGAGGAAACGGCAAAATATATCTACTACACCTATTTTAAAAGAGATATCGAAGAGGTGGAAGAACTGCTTTCATCCAGTTTCAACTCCTGGAAGTTTACAGAAAAGGCACCGGCCGGTAGTTATATCGGGTTACTTTGAACTTTCGTTTCCGCTAACTTAAGTGGGATCTTTAAAGCGAAGAGAAGGAGAGTTTTTCTCAAAGGCCTACTCAAGACTTAGCCTCTCCCCATTCCTGCCTGCCGATTCATAGATCTTTTCCAGGATCGCGATATCCCGCAAGCCTTCCTCGCCGGGGACCAAAACCGGGGTGTCGTTTAAAATTGCCCGGGCGTCATCATCCATTTGTACCGCCTGCTGATTTTTCCCGAAGGGCGGCAAGATAGTGCCATCGCTGGCCTTGCCTTTTACCCCGCTATAACTCTGAAAAGGCCTTAAATAATACCATCCGTTTTTACAATTTATTTCCAGGTTGTTCAGGTTTTCCCAAAAACTGGTCTTGCAGCTGGCGGTGATCCCATTGGGGAATTCGAGTTCGAAGTTGGTGGTTTCGTCTACCTCTGTAAAGATCTCCGGGCGCTTAGTGCTATGAGTGGCGCTAACAGCAATAGGTTCCATCCCCGTGCTGTACCTTGCCGCATTTAAGGGATATACACCCATATCATACATGGCCCCGCCACCCATTTCTTTTTTTAATTTCCAGGGGTTCATCGGGGAGCCATAATACCCCGCCTGGGCTTCAAGATTTTCAATGGTCCCAAAAGGCCTGGTCTCTGCCCATTTCATTATTTTTCGGGTATTGGTCTCGTGCTGCATGCGGTATCCTATAGAAAGTTTTACCTTATTTTCTTCGCAGGCATTAATGATGTTCCTGCATTCATCTGCAGTACGCGCCATAGGTTTTTCACACCAAACATGCTTGCCGGTTTCGGCGGCTTTAATTGCATATTTGGCATGCAAGCCGGTTGGCAGGACGATGTAGATCACATCGATCTCCTCATTATTGGCCATAGCCGTCATATTTTCATAATTGTAGACATTCCTGTCTTTTATGCCGTATTTCTCCTGCCATACCGGAATTTTTTCCGGGCTCCCGGTAACTATGCCTCTTAATTCGCACAAATCGGTTTCCTGAAGAGCCGGGGCCAACTGAGTGCTGCTGTAATAACCTAAACCTACAAGGGCAATACCGAGTTTTTCTTTTTTCTTCGGAATCATAAAATTGGGGAAGGGCAGGGCACTGGCAGCAAGTAAAAGCCCAGTTTGTTTTATGAAAAGTCTTCTATTAGGCATAGTGCTAGGTTTTTGAATCTATAATTTATAAAAAACGAGACTCTTTTTCTCTGTAATGGGCTGGTTTTTAACGATTATTTAATCCAGATACCTGTAGGATTTAGTAAATTAAGCTTGCTTAGCTTTAAATGATTTTATTATGAAAAAAATACTCTTCCTTACCGGCGATTTCGCTGAGGACTATGAAACTATGGTGCCATTTCAAATGTTGGAAATGCTTGGTTATACCGTTCATGCGGTATGCCCCGATAAAAAGAAAGGCGATAAGATAAAAACCGCCATCCACGATTTTGAAGGAGACCAGACCTATACCGAAAAGCCGGGGCACCTGTTTGAGCTTAATTTTTCTTTTGATGAGGTCACAGCCTCAGATTACGAAGGCCTTGTTATCGCCGGGGGGCGGGCACCGGAATACCTGCGGCTTAATGAGCGCGTGCTGGAGATCACTAAATATTTCTTTGATCAGTATAAACCTGTGGCAGCGATTTGCCATGCAATACAGATCCTTACGGTAGCTAACCTGGTGGAAGGTAGAACCCTCACCGCCTACCCGAGTATAGGACCTGAAATTGAACTGGCCGGCGGCACCTATAAAGAAGTGAAACCCACCGAAGCTGTGGTAGATGGGAACCTGGTTACTTCTCCGGCCTGGCCCGGTCACGCACCATTTATAAGAGAGTTCGTGAAATTACTGGGAGCAAAAATTGAATTATAATTTATGCGTTTTACAGGGCATCAATCTCTTTAAGAATGCTGCCCTGTACCTTTACCTGGCATCCCGGGCGTTTAATTCTGTACCGGTCTCTTTGTTTTAGCAAAACAAATAAAGCGCAATCCCTTGAATCTTTCTGAAAGTTGTTCCTCCCCAAGCCGACTTATGGAATTCTTTACATTCTTGTCTAAGGTCGTATCCGGTTTTTAATTGCATCAGGAAAATAACTGGCACGTACATTGCAACAAATCTTAAGGAAATGTGAAAGTCTTGTGCTTAGGATTTTTGCAGACCTTTTTACTCTTAAAAGAAAAAGATATTGAAAATAAACAAAACAGCAGCTGCATTGGTTCCTGTACTAAGGAAAGGGAAATCCTGGTTTTATAATAAAGGCCATTATGTTTTTATAAGCTTCTTTATTTTAATCCTGCTGGCTTTCGCCCTTTGGTTTATTTCTCTCTTTTACTGATTTCCAGTTCGCTAATTCAGAATGCTTGTAACTTATTTCCACATATTTCTGCGGAAATTTTTCCTACTACTATTAACAAGTAAAGTTTATCACTTACTCCTGTCAAATAAATCCATTTAGGCTTTTTCTTTATTTGAAATGGAGCACGGCTTTCTGACCTCAATTATTCCCATTTCACTCCTGTGGTAAGACCCGGGGATAAATAAATTTAATCTTCCCGTTTTTTTTAAAATAAAAAGCGAAAATATAAAAAGTACGTTATCAGTAAATTACAGGGATGGGGATTTTCATCTTCATTTTTATAAGCAAATGGAGTTGTTTTTTATTTAGATTGATTCTACATTTGACCTCAATTTAAAACCAGTCTAAATAAAAACAGTTTGTAAAAATGAAACATTTCATCATTCTATGTGCAGTAATACTGGGAGTATTATCCAGCGCTGCACAAGAGGATAAAACAGGTCTGCAGGGAACGGTGACCGACCAACAGAATAGACCAATTCCATTTGTAAATGTAGTTCTCGAAGGCACTTCCATGGGCACGACTTCTAATATCGATGGGGTTTACCAATTACAGGATGTGAAGCCGGGAAGTTATGACCTCACATTTTCGGCTATCGGATATGAGTCGGTTACCAAAGAGGTTAATCTTCTTAGGGGAAAAATTCAGAGTATTGATATAAGTCTAAATCAAGACCAGCAGGACCTTGGAGAGATAATAATTACTTCCAACAGGTCCCGGGAGACTTTGGATGAAGTTCCTTCTTCGGTATCAATTCTAACTTCGGGGGAGATAGAGCGGCTTAACAAGACCAGTAATTCGGTTGCGGCGCTATTAACCGAAATCCCGGGGATATCTCTTAGTACCAACCGAACCAGTAATACGGGCCAGACCTTAAGAGGAAGAAATATGCTGGTTTTAATCGATGGGATCCCACAATCCACACCTTTAAGAACCGGCGGTCGCGATATTAATACTATAGATCCAAATACCATTGAACGTATTGAAGTTATAAAAGGAGCTACCGCGATTTACGGGAACGGAGCCGACGGCGGGATTATTAACTACATCACCAAAAAACCGGGTACCGGCCGAAAGCTACAGAGCACTACCGAGCTTAGTGCCCAGGGTTCCCTGGTGAATGTTGAGCATACAATAGGTTCTAAACTATCACAGACATTTTCTGGAAGTACTGAAAAACTAGGTTATGTTTTTTCCGGGAATTTTCAGCAAACGGGAATCTTCAGAGATGCAAAAGGCGAGGTGGTTTCTCCTACCTACGGTTTGGGGGAGACCAACCAGTACAGCCTGTTCGGGAAACTGAACTACGATCTTGCTCAGGATCATTCCGTAGAAATCATGTATAACTACTTCAGCAGTAATCAGGACACCGAGTATGTAAATCAAAACGGAGTTTATGGAGAACGCCCCGCAATTGGAGTTATTGGGGAAGTGCTGGGAGTAGATCAGGGGAACCGGCATAATCATAATGCCCAGCTCACTTATGACGCAATTGATCTCGTAGGAAATACCGATCTTAAATTGAATCTTTACATGCAGGATTTTAAGACGGTGTATGGTTTTAGCGACTATTTCTATAATGCTGAAGAAGGCTATGAGGGTGGCCAGTCTACAGTAGAATCGGCGAAAAAAGGATTACGGCTTAACTTTAAATCTCCGTATATGATAGGTGATGATATCTCCGGGGATTTGTTATACGGCTTGGATGTGCTTAACGATAAAACTTCTCAAAAACTCATAGACGGAAGAGTGTGGGCCCCGGAGATGGATATGACCAACCTGGCGCCGTATGCACAACTTAAAACACTTTACAGGGATTTCGTACTTAAAGCCGGACTTCGCTTTGAGAATATCAATATTGATGTGCCAGATTACAGTACTATATACATCTTTCCCTATGGTGGAGAAACACCCAATGGAGGGGTTAGTGTAGATGGAGGGGAAATAACCTACGATGCCACCACCTATAATATTGGGCTGAGGTATAATGGTCTTAAGCTGTTTAATCCCTTTGTGAGCTTCTCCCAGAGTTTCTCTATTGCAGATCTTGGTCGTACCCTGAGAACCGCTACTGAGAATACGGTAAGTCTGATCTCTTCGGAAGCGGTAATCGCTAATAACTATGAGGTAGGGTTTAACAGTAATTTTGGGGCTACCCGGTTAAGCGGAGCCTATTTTATAAGTACTTCAGATCTTGGAGCAACTTATCGCGAAGTAAATGGTATTTTCCAGATTGCCCGGCAACCGGAGAAGGTCTATGGATTTGAATTGGCTTTGGATACCAGGATAAGTCCCGACCTAAGTTTTGGTAGTTCGGTTTCCTGGACCGAAGGAAAATTGGATTCGGAAGATAATGGAGACTATGATACTTATATGAACGGCGACCGCATACCACCATTAAAAACGGTAACCTACCTGGCCTACGACATAAATAAGAACTGGGAGGCAAGGTTATCGCATGTGTACAGTGGGAAAAGAGATCATTTTGATCCTGATGCCAACGGCAATTATATCTACGGAAAAGGTCCCGTAGAAAGCTTTAACCTGGTAAATCTTACCAGTACCTACCGTTTAACAGAGAACACCAGCCTTGGTTTGGGGATCGAAAACCTGCTGAATGAAGATTACTATAATCTTATCTCGCAGTGGAGCGCGCGAGACTCCAATTATATAAAGGCCAATGGGGCACGCTTTAACCTGTCTCTTAAAGTGGAACTCTAATATTTCTACTGCGGCCATCCCTGGATGGCTGCAGTATTATTTTTCTAAATGAATAACCGGAAATTACTAAAATATCACTCCTGGTTTGGGCTTATTGCCGGACTTTTTCTATTAATTATGGGGGTGTCGGGTAGTATCCTGGTATTTCATAAGGAATTGGATTTCTGGTTTTTTAGGACACAATATGAGCAGGATTATTCAGGGGAATTGCAATTAGACAGGGCTATAGAGGAAGTCCAGGCGGTATATCCCGGTTGGGATACTCGATTGAAGCAATTTGAACCGGGAAAAGTCCTGGTCTTTGATTTACGGCATCAGCAGCAACGAGCCTATCTTTTTGTTCACCCCACCTCGGGAAAGATTTTGAGAGAAGTAGATGCCAACACGCATTTTACATCCTGGCTTTTAAAGCTACATTATTCCCTGCATTCGGGGGCTGTAGGGCGGATAATTATCCTGCTGGCTGGAATCGTATTTTTCCTTTCCCTGCTTAGTGGGATAATCCTTTACCGCAAATCTATTTTTAAAGTCTTTGCTTTTAGGATCAGGCTTAGGCCTCACAATAAACGGAGTTTCTATTCTTCGCTGCACCGGTATGTAGGGGTCTGGGCTTTATTCCTGAACCTGGTTTTGGTGGTGACGGGAATTATACTTGCCTATACGGTTGCTAAAGCCGGCCTTAATCCATTACCGGCACCATCGGGTCCGAAATTGGAGATCTCGCTGAATGAAAGTATGGCCGAATTGAAAACAGATTTTCCTCAATTCACCCCAACTTATATACGGCTTCCTCTAAATAAAAATGCTGATATCACCGTCTTCGGAAAATTTGCTGGGGATGCTTTTTATTTCAGTGAATTCTATAATTACATCCGCCTGGATTACCAGACCGGGCAGGTCACTTCAGTAAAAAAGGTGACGGGATCCTCTTTTTCCAATCAACTCGCCAGCACGGTAATGCCTTTGCATTATGCTGAATTTGGAGGGCTGACTGTTAAAATTCTCTATAGCCTAATCGGGCTCTCCGGGCCTTTTCTTTCCATAACCGGATTTCTGATCTGGCTGAAGGGAAGAAGAAAGAAACGCCAGAAAAGAAAGAAGCTTTCCTAATTAAAGTTAGCGGAATCAGGTTTGCTTAAATCGGCTTATAGAAGCCGGAAGGAAAGTAGAATTTGAAATAAATTTTTTTTCCTGTCTCTAAATCAAAAAAATAAAAGTTCAGCTTACGAAGAAATAATTTTTACCTTCGCCGGCTTGAATTTGAAAACTTTTTGAGGATAGCCGGGGTTTAAGCCCTTCATGATTTGATAAATCAACCAGGAATGAAAAGAAATCTACTTTTTTTTGCAGTCGTATGTATGACATTCGGCTTTAGCCGGGCACAGGATAACCCGGAACAACCAGAACAACTTGAAGAAGTGATGCTCACTGCAGGTCGCATCGATCTTCCTTTTTCCAGAAATTCCCGAACTATTAAGCTCATTTCTTCAGAAGAAATAAAAAATTCCGGGGCAAATAACCTTGCTGATTTGCTGCAGCAGGTAACCGGAGTGGATATTCGGCGTAGAGGTACCGGTGGGGCCCAGGCCGACCTTTACATACGTGGGGGAAGCTTTGACCAGACTTTACTGCTAATTGACGGGATTAAAGTAGAAGATGCGCAAACGGGACATCATACGCTTAACCTCGCTTTGCCGATGGAAGTTATTGAACGCATAGAGATCATTAAAGGCCCTGCCGCCCGGGTCTATGGCCAAAATGCATTTACCGGTGCCGTTAATATTGTTACCAAAGATGCTTTCCGCAATGAAGTATCGATAGGGCTGGAAGCGGGTTCTTATGAGCAAAAAAATGCTTCGGTGACTGTTAGCAGTAAGCTGGAGAAATCTTCGCATATCATAAATTATACGCGGCAGCTTTCAGATGGATATCGCTACAATACCGATTATGATAATCAGCAGTATTTTATAAAAAGTAATTTTGATTCTGAAAGCTTACCTATCGAGATGATCGCCGCTTTCGCCGACCGGAAATTTGGAGCTAACGGGTTTTATGCTTCCCCTGAAGCCGTAGACCAATATGAAGAAACCCAGGCCAGCCTTTTAGGCTTCTCCAGCATTATCGAGAAAGGAAATCTCAGCCTGAAACCGAGGGTGTACTGGCGAAGAAATGAAGATGAATATATTTATTTGAGGCAGGATCCCTCTGTTTACAGGAACCTGCACATCAGTAATAAAGTGGGCGCTGAAGTAAATGCTTCATACACTTCAAATCTTGGGGTAACCGGATTTGGGGTTGATATGGCAAAGGTTTTTCTTTCCAGTAACAACCTGGGAGACAGGGAACGTTTTATGACGACTCTGTTTCTGGAACATCAGTTCAAATTGCTAAACGACCGCCTCGATGTAACTCCCGGCCTGGCCGTTAATTATTTTTCAGATTTTAAATTTCACGCCTTTCCCGGGGTAGATGTAGGTTACCAGTTGGCCGACAAATGGAGAGCCTATGGGAATATCGGCTATACTTACCGAATACCTACCTACACCGATCTTTATTACGAGTCTCCCAATACCATTGGGAATGAAGATCTTGAACCCGAAGAAGCTGTTTCAGAAGAATTTGGCCTGAAGTATTTGGCTTCCCAATTGCAGTTTTCTGTGGCATTGTTCAACCGCGATGCGCGCAATCTAATAGATTACGTGAAAGAAAATCTAGATGATCTCTGGCAGGCAAAAAATGTACGGGACGTAAATTCAAAAGGGGTAGAGGCTAATCTTTCTTATGGCTATAATATCAATAATCACCGGCAACACCTTGACCTGGGGTATACCTACCTTAAGGATAATATAAAAGATCTCGATCTGGATTTTTCCCAGTACTCTATTAATTCTCTCAGGCATCATTTCACGGCAACATACACTTCACAATTCATCAAAAACCTGAGCCACAGTGTTATCTATTCCTATGCTGAGCGTAGCCTGGGAGAATCTTACAGCCTTGTGGATTTCAACATTCGCTTGAGCCTGGATGATTTGGAAATATATGTAGCGGCCAATAATATCTTCAATACGGAATATACCGAAACCAACCTGGTGCCTATGCCTAAAGGGAATATGCTTTTTGGATTAAGGTATAATTTAAGATAGTGGGCTATAGAATTTATAGTTTACCCGTAGGGAGTAGAACTTTCCATTCTGGCTTAGATGATTTTAATCATTTTGAATAAGATCTTATTTCTTAATTTTAAAGGACTTATCTTAAAATGTATGGATCATGGTAAAGGTGAAAAATAAGACTACTGAAGTTGTCTACTGGATATTGATTATTCTCGCGGTGCTTCTTGGAATTCTTTTTTATGGGGTGTTGGAGGCTGATTTTAGCCTTAGTTTTTTGATCCTCTTTTCAGGCTTACCCTTCTTACTTTTCGTAGTAGGAGCCTTCGGCTTGCTATGGCCCAGGATTAAACCCACCGGGGACAGTACTTATATCATTCACGCCATCGTGATGGGGGTTTTGTTTTTTATCCTCTTTCTGATACATACCTGGGTGATACTACCACTTATTTGTCCCGACTTTGGAAGGAATCTTGGAATGTAGAAATAGCGGAGAAACTGATTTTTAATGAGACAAAGAAGAAAGATAGGGATCAGGTGTCGTCCCGGTTATGTTCCTTACTAAACTTTACCAGAAGGTATAAGGCGGCTCCCCCAATAAAAGAAGCAAGGACGGCTATGAATATTAAGAGATAATCCAAAATTTAAATTTTAAAGCTTATCAGTCGGTGTATTAATTTGATAGTAAATAGAAAACCGATGTTCTATTTTCAAATGTAGACACTTTGGAAAATCAGAGCTTAGGGCCCCACGTTAAATGAATGGTAAATCTCAGGCCTATATTGCAGTTCATCTACAGAAAGGGGTCATTTATCGAAAAGTCAGTTTCGAATTAGGTCCTGGATTTATTCTGCGAAGACTTCAGAATTAAAAAAGGGGTTAAGTACTTTTATGTTTAAAAGTTCTTTGTAATCTTCGTGTTCGAGAAATTTATTGTTAAAGCTAATCACTTGGGGGTAAGAAAGCGCTTTTTTCTTATCTGCCGGAAATAGTGAAGAGGTGAGCATAACCACAAAAATATTCTTATGAGCATATAACTCATTGATCTGGTCTAAAACTTCCCAGCCATCCATTACAGGCATATTAATATCTAAAAAGATTAGAACTGCTTTCCGCTCTTCGATTACATTGTGAAGATGATTCATTAAGGTTTTTCCGTTCCAAAAGCATTTTAAGGGGGAATCCACCAGTTTAACTAATTGTCTTTTCTGCAACTCGGTAATAAGCTGATCGTCTTCTGCGATAAGAATTTCAAGGGGAAATGTATGGGTCATCCAGCCAGAAATTTATGTCCTGCAGGTGAAATCTGAAGGCTGGTAAAGGTATAAAACCAAAAGAATTAAGAATAATTTTTTTTAAGAAGATGTAAATAAACTGACGAAGATCAGTCCATGACAGGAATAATAGAAAGGATTCTCCCCGCGCTTTCTTTTTTAACGCTTTCTTGGCTAAGGATATCAGGCTCAAAATTTATATTAGATAAGGAATATACCCAAATTTCAGCCCTTACTATTGAGCAAATATATTCACCATATTAACCTGTTTTTGATAAGCTTTTTTATCCTGGTTCTCCAGGGATGTGGTAGAGAAATGGAAGGCTCAGGGAGGGCATTGCCCCAGCAGAGCCCTTTTGTGCAGGATACTTTTTTTAAAGCTTCCAGAGACAGCATATCCCATACTTTCAAACTTAAATACCGCCGGGATTCTATTAAAAACTGGTCACAGCTGGAACAACTTCTTAAGGATTATTCGCAGGTACAAAAGGAAATTATTTATAGCCTTAACCGTATAGATCCTCACCGCTTAAAATCGGGCTTAGAACTTATTAGGCCAGATAGTATTTCAGAGAATTTTTTCGATTATAGCCCCTTTCCTGAACACCTGGATTTGTTGGATTCGCTGCCAAAGACCCTCCTGGTAAATCAGCGGGTGCAGGCCTTTGGAGTTTATGAATACGGGCAATTGTGCCGCTGGGGCCCGGTAAGTTCCGGGAAACAATCTACGCCCACTCCCAACGGGCTTCACTATGCAAATTTCAAAGCTAAAAGGAAGGTAAGTACCGTGAACTCCTCCTGGATTATGCCGTATTATTTTAATTTCATGAATTTTGAAGGAATTGGCATTCATCAGTATACCTTACCGGGATTTCCAGCCAGTCATTCCTGTGTGAGGCTTTTTATGGAGGATGCGAAGTATATTTATTACTGGGCTGATATGTGGCAGTTAAAAGGGAATCAATTGCTTAAAAATGGTACCCCGTTTATTGTTTTCGGAACTTATAATTTCAATGAACCTGCTCCCTGGCTAAAACTTGCTGAAAATCCTTTGGCCAATTTTATAAATAAAGAGGAACTGGATTCCTTAAAGAACTATATTCAGGCTTATAAAGCCGATTCTCTTAATTTTAAAAACCTGGTAAATCCTGAAAATCAAGTTATGCAATAATAGAATGCCGAATCAAAATGGGATTTTATAAATTAGTGAACTAAATATCTAAATTATGAAAAGTACATTCAATCTGGTATTAACTATCCTGGTATTATTCTTTTCCGCGGGAAATCTATTTGCCCAGGAAACTAAAATTATGGTAAGGGCTGGTGCTAATGATGCCAAATTTATTGGGACTTCCATGGGTGGTGCCAAAATCATCATTAGGGATGTAGAAACCGGAAGAATACTCGATGAAGGGCTTACTACAGGGATAACGGGTGATACCGGGACCATCCTGATCTCACCAGTGCAGCGCTATAAAAGAATCACCACTGAAAAGACTGCCGGCTACCAGGCCAGTTTGGAGCTGGAGAAGCCCACTTTTGTAAGTATAGAAGCCCATGGACCCATGAGTAAAAAACAGGCTAAAGCGGTGTCTTCAACCCAATTATGGATTATCCCGGGAAAGGACATTACTGGAGATGGCATTATTTTAGAAATCCCCGGTTTTGTGGTAGATATTTTATCGCCTCAAACTCATGAAACTATAAGTTCAGAAAGCAACATAGAGATAAAAGCTAATATTGTAATGATGTGTGGATGCCCCGTAACCGAAGCGGGTACCTGGGATGCCTCGGGTTATGAGATTAAGGCGCTTATTTCTTCGGATGGGAAAGAACAGAAGGAGGTCGATCTAAAGCCTACAGGTAAAGCGAGTACTTTCTCTGAAACTGTACAACTGGGAGAAGGCGATTATGAAATTGAGGTCTATGCCTACGATCCAAAAACAGGCAATACAGGCCTTGATAAACTTAATATTATTGTGAAATAGGCCTGGGTTTTAATTGTGGAGCAGTCCTAGTTCTTCTATTGTCTTTAAAACGCCGTTTTCATTATTACTGTACCGGGTTACAAAATTACTTGCCTGCTTGATCTCGGGATGAGCATTTTTCATGGCGTAGCTGTATTTTGCATTTTTCATCATTTCCAGGTCATTCAGGTAATCGCCGAATACCAGGGTTTCCTCAGGCAAAATATTCAATTCCCGTTGTACGTCTTTTATCGCATTTCCCTTGTTGGCGTCTAATGCGGTAATATCGATAAAAACCTTTGCTGCAATAGCAACCTTGAACCTATCGGTATAATTTACAAAATGCGGGTAGGTATGTTCCTCGACCCCTTTATCATTGCACAGGGTCACCTTTAGAATAACGTCATTAACTTTGGTAAGATCTTCAACCGGTTTTAGACGCTGGTAAAATTGGGAAATATGAGCGATAAAGTCCTTATCCCTGGTTTCTACATATGCCGATTCCTTTCCACAGAGCACTAATTTGGTGTCTTCCAGTTTGCGGCCCATTTTAATAAAACCAATGGCGTCTTCATGATTGAGAGGATTAACGTAGAGCTCTTTCCCTTTATGGGAAACAAAGGTGCCGTTTTCAGCAAAGAACATCATCCTGTTTTTAATCGGTTCGAAGTTAGCTTCGAGATTATAGAATTGCCGGCCGCTTGCAACCGAGAACATGATACCTTTTTCAGAAAGCCTTTTTTCGATTTCCCAGAAATCGGGATGGATTTCGTGCCGGTCATTCAGCAGGGTTCCATCCATATCGGTAACGATTAGTTTTATATTTTTCTGGCCGTTAAGAGTTTCCATATTTTATTTCCTATGCTACATCAAACCGGCAAATATAGGGTATCATTTGCCTCTGATTGTTAATTCTGTATCAAATTTGTTTATACGGATATTAGGGGAAAAAAAGATGCTCCGGAAACACTTGTTTCCGAAGCATCAGAAGAAAAGTGTGAATTAGCCTAAAATAAGATGGCGTCTACTATCCCTCCAACTATAGCCAAAAGAATGGCTAGCCAGAGCGATGGTAGGAAACCAACGGTTTTAAAATCTTTACTGAATTTATCGGCGATCTCGATAATAATGGCATAGGCGATTACCCGGGTTACAAAGCCGAGTCCCAGAAAATAAAATATGCCAAGGGTTGCCACATTCAGAATACCGGTGAGTAACCAGCTGAGCAGGAAGCTAAGCACTCCAATAATGAGGGCAACCAAAATTGCCGTTTTAAAGCCTTTTAGCTCTACTTTAGACATCATATTTGCTGCAGCCAGTAATACCAGGGCATCAATGATAATGTGGATTAGCCATTGAAACATTTTAGTTTGGTTTTATGGTTAGTATAACTAAAGATACGAAAAAACCTTTAAGAAAATATTATAAACTTAAAGCCTGTCTTCCAGGGTAGTAGGCTCTTTTTTCAATAGCACTTCATAGAGTGCCTTAAAATTGGCCAGGAGCTCTCGGCGTTCTATTTTATTGGTGGTTTTGTAGGAATGGCTTCGGGCGGCAAACCCGGTATAAGGAAGCTTTAAGCCTTTTGCGATAAAAATAGTTCGGGGCAAATGGAACTTTTGTGTCACTACAATGGCGTCTTCTACTCCCAGAACAGCATTCGAGCGGTACATGCTATCATAAGTATCCAGGCCGGCGTGATCGAGGAGGATCTTACTTTCGGGAATTCCCCTTTTCATCAGGTAATTTCCCATTGCGTTAACTTCATTGTAATCGTCGGTAGTGTGATCCCCGGTGACCAGGAAACGTTTTACCTTTTTATTCCTATATAGTTCAAGGGCGGTATCTACGCGGTCTTTTAGGATAGGGGATAGTTTCCCGTCAGAATGTACACTGGCACCAAGCACAATAACCGTTTCTGAAGGTGGAACCAGCGAAATATCCTCAAAAATAAGGTGCTGGGTATCTCTTTCAATGTATGCTTTTAGACCCAGAGCGATCAAAATGGCAATAATTAAGGAAAGTACTGTGGCGAGAATTACCTTTTTAATTTGTTTCATTTTCTCCGGCTATAATACATTCATAAAGATAGGTCATATTATTATACCTATAGTTTTATTTTATTCCTTAACGTTTACCGGGCTGGTAACATTGTTTACCTTTGTGCCAAATAAAAGCACAGCAATATGGGCAATATAAAGGCATTGGAATGGCGTTATGCTACCAAAAAATTTGATGCTGAAAAAGAATTAACCAGCGAAAAGATCGAGATCCTTAAAAAGGCATTTAATCTTACAGCTACTTCCTATGGTTTGCAGCCATTAAAGTTGGTGATAGTTAAAAATAAAAAGCTTCAGGAAAAGCTCCAGAATTTTTCATTTAACCAGAAACAGGTGGGCACGGCTTCTCATGTGCTTGTTATTTGCATCGAAAAGAAGGTAGGGAAGGAGTTTATTGAAAATTACTTTAAACGGGTAAAGCATGTTCGTGAAACTCCGGAGGAAATCCTTGCGCCTTTCAAAGAATTTTTAATCGGGGATTTTGAAGCGAAAGCTTCTACCGAAATCACCCAATGGGCCATCAACCAGGCTTATTTAAGCCTGGGGAATTTACTTACAGTTTGTGCGATCGAAGAAATTGATGCCTGTCCTATGGAAGGTTTTCAGCCCGATGAATACGATAAACTCTTAAAACTTGAAGACCGTAACCTTAGGTCGGTGCTGGTACTTCCTGTTGGGTACCGTGCCGAAGATGATATGTTTTCCAGTTTCAAAAAAGTGCGCAGGCCCCTGGAAGATGTGATAATTGAAATGGATTAGTAATTTACATACCTGGTGATTTCCAATCCATACCCAATCATTCCCACTCGTTTGGTTTGCTGCGAATTTGAAAGCAGCTTGAACTTATGAATTTCCAGGTCGTGAAGGATCTGCGCGCCTATTCCAAAATCCTTATTGTCCATATGAATTGGGGGAGCTTTTGTCTCGCCTTGTTTCTGAAGATCTTTCAGTTCAGAAAGCCTGTTTAAAAGGTTTAGGGACTGGCTGGCTGGATTGATAAAGACAATGGCCCCACGCCCTTCTTCGTTAATAGCCTGGAACATACTGTCCAGCTTTTTATCGGCATCATTAGTGAGAGTTCCCAGGATATCGTTGTTGATAAGGGTAGAATTAACACGCACCAAAACTTCTTCATTAGACTTCCAGCTCCCTTTTGTTAGAGCGATGTGCACTTGATTATTGGTGGTTTGCAGGTAAGCTCTTAGCCTGAATTTCCCAAAGCGGGTTTCCAGATCAAAATCCTCCTTCTTCTCGATAAGAGAATCGTGCTGCATCCTGTAGGCTATTAGGTCTTCAATGGAGACCACCTTAAGATCGAATCGCCGGGCAACTTCCATAAGCTGTGGTAGCCTGGCCATGGTACCATCTTCATTCATGATCTCTACGATCACACCGGCAGGTTCAAAACCTGCAAGGCGAGCAAAATCTATTGCGGCTTCAGTGTGTCCTGTTCTTCTTAAAACCCCGCCTTCCCGGGCTTTAAGTGGAAAAATATGCCCTGGCCGATTTAGGTCGGTAGCTTTGGTTGCCGGGTCGATCAGGGATTTTACGGTTTTAGCCCTGTCTGCAGCTGAAATCCCTGTAGTTACTCCCTGTCCTTTAAGGTCTACCGAGATGGTAAAAGCGGTTTCAAGAGGGTCGGTGTTTTTACCAACCATCATTTCCAGCTTGAGATCGCGGCAGCGTTCTTCGGTTATTGGGGCACAAATTAGCCCGCGTCCATGAGTAGCCATAAAATTGATCATTTCTGGGGTCACCATTTCGGCGGCTGCCACAAAATCACCTTCATTTTCACGATCTATATCGTCTACAACGATAATGACTTTTCCTGCGCGAATATCATCAATGGCGTCTTTGATATCATGCAATTTAATATTGTGCTGGGTTGAAGTTTTCTGCGGCATTTTTGCGGTATTTGGCTGCAAAGATATTTATTCTATTTCGGTTTTCCGGCGCAATAGGCCGGCTTTTTTAAGGCCTTTCTTAAAGGGGTCGATTAAATTATCGAAGGCAAAAAGTCCCTGGTCGGTGGTAGCCCTGTAGGTGAGGTAAATTCCAAGAGGTAACATGATAAGGGTGGAGAGCCAACTCGCCAGAAATGGACTCACACTCCCATCCTCTGCACTGTTTTTGGCAAAGATCCCGATAAAATGATAGGTAAGAAAAATAAGGATGGCAACTACCATAGGTAAACCCATACCTCCCTTACGAATTATGGCACCAAGAGGAGCACCCACAAAAAACAGCACGATACAGGCAACAGCCAGTACATATTTTTCGTGCAGCGCGATTTCAAACTTGTTGAGTTGTTTTGTAGCCGTTCTGAATTCATTTTTCTTCAGGATAAGATGAGACATAGAACCGTTTACATTTCCTAAAGCCAGGTTTACGATTTGTATTGCCTCATTATTATCATAATTTTCCAGGATAGAATTTTCTATCACTTTTACAGTATCTGCCGGCTCAAGATTGGTGTTTATATTTCGCAGGCCTGTACGGTTAAACATATTCCTGGAGAATTCCTTAATATTGGTATTATAGCTGGTAGAAAAAGAATCTATACTTTGGTTTAATTCTGAAATCTTGAGCATGCCCTGGGTGTTGCTATAAGACTCGTCTTCCAGATCTACATTGTTAATGTCTGACAGGTCCAGGTTAATGGTGTATTCCTTAAAGTGACTCTTGGCAAAGGGCTTATTCCTTCGTTTGGAAAGATCTGAAGGTTGTATCTCATCGTAATAGTTCCCATCCTTTAGGATTAGAGATAAAACATCAGAGTCTGTACTCCCTACAAGTTCTCCTTCTACAGCTTTGATCACGGTAAAATTCCCGCTTCTTGCAGTTTTTTGATGGATGATTACATCGTCGAGGTATTGATCGTTAGGCCCGCTTTTTTTATCGACTTTAATATTAATGGTCCCCACTTCATTAAAAACCCCTTCGGTTATAGCCATCGCGGGTTTAAGCTGAGCAATGTTTTTGCGAAGGTTTATAGATTTAAATTCGGCGGCTGGAATAACGTTGTTAGCAAAGAAAAAGGCTGTTAGACTCACCAAAAGGATAAAGAAAGTGAGGCTACGCATGGCTCTCTGCAGGGAAATGCCGGAAGATTTCATAGCCGCAAACTCATAGTTTTCGGCGAAATTCCCAAAGGTCATAATAGAGGTAAGCAGGATGGTAAGCGGTAAAACCAGGGGCACCAGTTTGGGAGAAAAATAGAGCAGGAATTTAAAAATCACCTCAGCGTCAAGGTCTTTACCAGCGAGTTCACCTATGTACAACCAAATGGTTTGGAGCACGAAGATGAACATAAGGATGATAAAAACTGTAAAAAATGTTTTGAGGTAGCTGATTAATATGTACCTGTCTAATATTTTCAATTTAGTCGAGTCTGTTTATATAGTAAGAATCGTAGCGAGCTTCGTCAAAGGTAAACAGGTTTTGTGAAAGCGGCTGATTGGTTTTAAAACTTTTTACCGTAATGGTTATTTTGGTATCGTTATCCTGAGTTTGAATGAGGTTGTAGATGTGTTTAGTCTGGCTGTCTATTCCCAGCAGGATATTTTTTACTTCGGCATTGCTGTCTTTTGGAGTAAGCTTGATATACTGAATTTGTCTCCCTTTTACGTTTTTGGCGATATCCCATTCGTAATTATACCCTTCTTCATAGAAACTGAACATCTTTGAAGGAGTAATGTTATTCTCGTTCTCTTCTACATAGGTAGAGATGTTTATCTCTTCGTCTTCCGGAATTATGGTATAGATTTTTTCTCCATCGAACATCTGGGTGGTACCCATAAGATTAAGAAGATATTTCTCTCCTTTAATGCTCACATCCCCACGAGTTTCCTGGTTTACATTCTCTGCGGTGTTTTCTAAAGAATATTTAAAGTCTATTACCATATTATCGTAAGCTTTCACTTTTGAGGAAACCTCATTTAAAAGCTTTTCGGCTTTTTGTGAATTCTGGGCACTAAGATTAATGCTAACCAGGGCTGCAATAATAAATACTAATTTTTTCATTACTTTTTTAGGTGTTTGGTTCTTCATTTAATAATTGATCTAATGCAACGAGATCTGTAATCAAAACCTGGCGGGCTTTACTGCCTTCAAACGGGCCAACTATTCCTGCGGCTTCCAGCTGATCTATAATCCGGCCGGCACGGTTGTAGCCAAGTTTTAATTTACGTTGCAATAATGAAGCCGAGCCTTGTTGTGCTGTGACAATCACTTCTGCGGCTTCCCGAAAGAGTTTATCTCTCTCGCTCACATCTATATCAACTCCTGTGCCACTATCTTCCCCTTCGTATGCCGGAAGTTGATGGGCATCGGGATAGGCTTTTTGAGAGCCAATAAATTCTGTAATCTTATCCACTTCGGGAGTGTCTACAAAAGCACATTGTAACCTTTTTAATTCGTTACCCTGGGTGAAAAGCATATCTCCCCGGCCAATTAACTGATCGGCGCCCTGGCCGTCCAAAATGGTCCTGGAATCTATTTTAGAAGTAACCCTAAAGGCAATCCTCGCAGGGAAGTTGGCTTTTATAATTCCCGTAATTACATTTACCGAGGGCCGTTGGGTTGCAATTATTAAATGGATTCCGATAGCCCGGGCTAACTGCGCCAGCCTGGCAATAGGTGCTTCCACTTCTTTTCCGGCGGTCATTATCAGGTCGGCAAATTCGTCTACCACCAATACGATATAAGGCAGGAATTTATGCCCGTTTTCAGGGTTGAGCTTGCGGGCTTTGAATTTAATATTATATTCCTTGATGTTACGTACCATGGCATCCTTTAGCAGTTCGTACCTGTTGTCCATCTCGATACACATGGAATTAAGGGTATTTATTACCTTGGTATTATCGGTTATAATAGCATCTTCAGTGTCGGGTAATTTTGCCAGGTAATGACGCTCTATCTTATTGAAAAGGGTGAGTTCAACCTTTTTCGGGTCTACCAGTACGAACTTCACTTCTGCAGGATGTTTGGAATAAAGGAGGGAGGTAAGAATCGCATTCAAGCCCACTGATTTTCCCTGCCCTGTGGCCCCGGCCATAAGCAGGTGAGGCATTTTTGCCAGGTCTACTACAAAGGTTTCATTGGAAATAGTTTTTCCGAGGGCCATAGGAAGTTCCATCTCGGCATTCCTGAATTTTGAGGAGGCGATCACCGAGCGCATGGAAACTATAGAGGCATTTTTATTCGGAACCTCGATCCCGATGGTTCCTTTCCCCGGGATGGGGGCAATAATTCTTATTCCCAGCGCCGAAAGTGAAAGCGCAATATCATCTTCCAAGTTTTTGATCTTGGAGATCCTGATACCAGCCTCGGGTACGATCTCGTAAAGAGTAACCGTGGGCCCCACCGTCGCTTTTATTTGCGCGATCTCTATTTTGTAATTTTTAAGGGTATCAACAATCCGGTTCTTGTTTTCCTCGAGTTCTTCCTGGTCTACGGTAATAGTGCCTCCGTAATCTTTTAATAATTCCAGGGTAGGGAAGGTGTAGTTGCTAAGTTCCAGGGTGGGGTCAAATTCCCCGAAATCTTCCACCAGTTTTCTGCTTTGCTTATCCTCTTCCACTTCTTCCTCTGGCGGTGTTTCCACTTCCATAGCCACTTCATCGTGAGCTACAGGTTTTTTCTCTTCTGAAACTTTGTTTTCTTTATTCTTCTCTTCTGAAGGAGTCGGGTCCAGATTTACTTCAGAAGTTTTTGGTTCTGGTTTTTTTATGGTTTCTTCTTTCCAGCTTAACTCCTCATCGGTTTCGGAGGCTGCAGGCTTATCTGAATTAAATTCATTTTGAAAGTTCTTATGTTTTCGACTTATAAACCCGCCTACCATTTCAGGAGTGATCCTGAGTCTTAAACTTAAATACGCGATAAGCAAGAACAGCATTAGCAGTGCTGTGCCGAAAAAACCAAGGTAATCCTGAAGGAAATCGTTGGTTTCAAAACCAACCCTTCCGCCTAAAAGCGCATTGCTTTCAGCAAAAAAACCAAAAAATACCGAAATCCAAATCATCACCAGAATTCCCCAGAACCAATAGATCCCAAGTCGCAGGGACTTCAGATTAAAAAACAGGGAGATCCCACTTATGCCTATTAAGCCCGCAAATACGAACGCAGCCAGGCCAAATCCTTTGTATATGAAAAAATCACTCACCAAAGCCCCAAATTTACTTAGCCAGTTTCTGGCTTCTATTTCTCTGTTTCCAAATTCAGAGAGGGTGCTTTGGTCCGCGTGCCAGTTGAATAAGAATGAGGTGAAAGCTATGATTAGGGCAATGCCAAATAACATTAAAAAACTCCCTAAAACCACTTTCTGCTGCCTGTTTAATTTGAGCGAGACCTTATTGTTTTTCCTGGTGGTGGTTTTTTTGTTTTTAGTTTTTTTTCTGGCCATATAAGCTTTGAGAGATTTTGGGCAAAAATACAAATTAGATCATCTAATGTAAGCAAAAGCTATTTTGTATTTAAAATTAACATTTTCGGTAGATCAATAACTCAAAAATTGAGGAAATATGACACCGGTCAACTATTTCTTTTCCTGTTTTCACCTTTAACAACCCATAAACCCTTAACTTTAAGAGACGAATTTTCTTCTTTTTCTTTCTAAAAAATACCGGTATGAGAACTATTATTGTCGCATTGGATTTTTCTCATGAATCTGAGAACGCCCTTAATTATGCCGCCGAATTTGCTAAAAATTCAGGGGCACGTTTGGTTTTGTTTAATTCTTTCAGCATTCCTATTCATGTGGCCAACTCAATAATGCCAGCCGAGACTTTAAAGCATCTGGAACAGGAAAATATTGAACAGTTGGATAGGAAGGCTCAGGAAATAGGGGAAAAATTTGATTTGGAGGTAGGGTATGAGTCGGGACTACTTATGGATGTGAGCAGGGCCCTGGAAAAAATCTACAAAAAGTATGAGGCCGATCTTATCGTAATGGGAATGGGGGCCCAATCTATCGCTCAGGATCTCTTTGGAAATACCACTACCGAGGCAATTATGAAACTGAGCTATCCGGTTTTAGCTGTTCCGGCAAAAAGCAGTTTTTCGGGTATACATAAGATCCTCTTTGCCATTGATAGATTCAGGGAGGATGAACAACTTATTTCAGAAAAAATAAAGGAATTGGCCAGGGTTTTTGAGGCCGGAGTAGAGGTGTTACATGTAAAAGCAGATAATAGAAAGAGGGTGTCGAAGGAGTTATTGGAAAATGCCCTTGCAGAGCTTAACTACAATTACATGGAAATAGAATCGGAAGAAATAATTGGGGAGATCGAAAAGGAGATTAAAAAATTACCTGCAGATATCCTGGTAATGATCCCACATAAATACAGTTTCTGGGAGTCTCTTATCCATCGCAGCAAAACCCGAATGATGGCCTCCAGGGCTGCTGTTCCGGTGCTCTCTCTGCCTTTTTCCTGATTTAAAAGAGGTAGGGGATATAGATAAATCCACCGATGATTACGGCGATAAGGGCTGCAAAGAAGACTCCGCCGGCTGCCACATCCTTGATATGGCCAATTTTGCTGTGAAAATCAGGATGGACAAAATCTGCCAGGGCTTCAATAGCAGAGTTTAGCCCCTCAGCAGCCATCACCAGCCCGATGGCTGTAAACTGGAACAGCCATTCGGTTTTAGTGATGTCAAAATAGATTCCTGTGATCGTTATAATGATGGCTATCCCAAACTGAACCTGAATACTGGGTTCATGCCGCAGCAACAGCCAGGCTCCTTTTATGGCATATCCACCACCTCGTATGCGTTTTCCGAGGAAAGAATCCCGCATTATAACAGGTTTTTAAGTGCCGCCAGGTAGTCTGGCTCTTCGGCGATTTCCGGTACCTGCTGGCTGTGGATTACTTTTCCGTTTTCATCTAAAACAATAACAACCCGCGAAAGCAATCCTTCCATAGGGCCGTCAATCATTTCCAAGCCGTAATCTTTTCCAAAATTCCGCTCTCTGAAATCTGAAAGATTTACCACATTTTTCAAGCCCTCATCATTTACAAATCTTTTTTGAGCAAAAGGCAGATCCCTCGAAATGCATAGCACCACGGTATTGTCAAGTTCAGTAGCTTTCTGGTTGAAATTCCTCACTGAAGTAGCACAAACCCCTGTATCTATACTGGGGAAAATATTCATAATTACTCTTTTACCCTTAAAATCCTCAAGGGTTGCAGTTGATAAATCGTTTTTTACTAATTGAAAATGCGGGGCTTTTTCCCCTTTTTCTGGAAGACTTCCATAGGTACTAACAGGCTCTCCTTTTAAAGTTATCTGAGACATATCATATTTTATTGGTTAAGGAGGATAAATTTAGGATTTATGTGACAGGCTTTTACTAAAATTATCATAAAAACAAACAGGCCGCTTCTTTGGAAAGCGGCCTGTTCTTAAGGGTTTTTGAAGAATGTTTATTGGTCTATAGACCCAATTACCTTCTTCATAAATCCGTTGGCGGCATCTTTTTCATCAGCGCCGTCATCAATCATTTTCTGCACTTCTACAGCTCCACAAAGGTTGGAAACCAATTCCCCAATCACGTCCATCTCATCATCTTTAACAGAGCGGTGCTCGGTGTAGTTTTCCAGGACCTCTATGGCATTTTCAAGCTTTTCCAGCTCGTTATTGCGTTGTAGGTGCCTAATTATTGGTAACTTCATTTACTAAGTCTTTTAGGGGCTCGAATTTATTGGTCTGAACCTGGTTTTTAAAACTTCCGTTTTTAAAAGTCGCGAAAGTTGGCAGGTTATCCACCTTAGCCAGTTTTCTTGACTCCGGAAATTTTTCGGCATCTACCATTAAGAACGTGGCGTTCTCATTTTCTGAAGCCAGTTTCTTGAACTTAGGCTTCATCAAGCGGCAGTTACCACACCATCCGGCCATATATTGAACAACAACAGTATCGTTATTCTCAACAATCTCGCCCAGGTTATCCTGATCTAATTCTTTTACCATAACAGTGTTTGAGTTTTTTTAGTTTAAGCTTAGGTAAGAGGCAACTCCATCGCGGTTAGCGTTCATCGCTTCTTTCCCTTCCTCCCAGTTAGCCGGGCAAACCTCACCTTTTTCCTGTACGTGAGTATAGGCATCGATCAATCTTAGGAATTCAGCAACATTTCTACCAAGTGGCATATCGTTTACACCTTCGTGGAAGATCTTTCCTTCCTCGTCGATAAGGTATGTAGCACGGTAAGTTACGTTGTCTCCTTCTAAAGTAAGATCTCCGGTTTCCTCATCATAAGACTCTCCGGTGATATCCAAGATACCAAGACGTGAGCTTAGGTTACGGTTTGTATCGGCAAGAATTGGGTAAGTTACGCCTTCAATACCACCATTGTCTTTTGGAGTATTTAACCAGGCGAAGTGTACTTCAGGAGTATCACAAGAAGCACCAATTACCATAACATTTCTCTTTTCAAATTCTTCTAAAGCCTGTTGAAATGCATGTAGTTCGGTGGGGCAAACAAAGGTGAAATCTTTTGGGTACCAGAAAAGCAATACTTTTTTATTGTTTTTCTGAGCTTCTTCAAGAACATTGATCTTGAAAGTGTCTCCCATTTCATTCATTGCATCTACGCTAAGGTTTGGAAATTTTTTTCCTACTAATGACATATTGTTCTAATTTTTAAAATTTGATTTATTGGTTTTTATTTCTGCGTGCAAATTTACAGAATGACTTCAAAGTTCATACAGATTCAAATTTTTATTGTTTATCTGATTATAAATTTTGCTTATGCTAAAATTATTTCTAAATAGAAAAGTTCTATTTAATTAAGATGCTTTTTCGCTAAGTTGTTTGATCTTTATACCGAAGGCGGCAAAGATCAATGTCATAAACGGACTCAAATAATTAAAGATTGCATAACCAAAATAGGAGGCTACCGGCACACCCAGCACTCCGCTATGATAAGCGCCGCAGGTATTCCAGGGTACTAATACTGAAGTTACCGTACCCGAATCTTCCAGGGCACGACTAAGGTTTTCGGGAGCAAGGCCTTTATCCCTGTATGCTTTCGCAAACATTTTGCCGGGCACCACGATGGCCAGATATTGATCTGAAGCGGTAGCGTTAAGGGCTAGACAGCTAAATACCGTACTTGCAAAAAGCCCGAAGGTGGTGTGAAATAAATTCAGTAAAGCTTTACTTATTCGGGCAAGTGCACCAATAGCATCCATAATTCCGCCAAAGACCATGGCGCAAATAATAAGCCAGATGGTACCAAGCATCCCGGCCATTCCCCCTGCAGAGAACAGGTCATTAAGGTTTTCATTATCGGTTTCTACGGCAGTATCTACGGTAATGGCCTGCATTACCCCTTTGTAACCGCTTACAAAAGTAAGATCATCTGCTCCAGCGATTTGAGCTACTATCCCGGGCTGGAAAATTAATGCGGCTGCTGCTCCCAGAAGGGTTCCCAATAAAAGAGCAATAAGTGGAGATATCTTTTTAACGATCAAAAGAATTACTACCAGAGGTACCACAAAAAGCCAGGGCGAAATTGTAAATGAATTTTTTATAGATGCAAGAATAGCGGAGGTGTCGGTTATTCCTGTAGGTTCCAGGTTTAAGCCAATAATTACAAAAACAGCAATCGTTATAAGAATGGTGGGAACCGTAGTAAGGGTCATATACCGAATATGGGTAAAAAGATCGGTACCAGCCATAGCCGGTGCAAGGTTTGTGGTGTCGCTTAAAGGGGAAAGTTTATCTCCAAAATAAGCTCCTGAAAGGATGGCCCCGGCTGTCATACCTACTGAGATTCCTAATGCCTCAGCAATACCAATTAGGGCAATACCCACAGTGGCCGAGGTAGTCCAGCTACTCCCTGTTGCTACCGATATTACCGCACAGATCACTACGCAGGCTGCAAGAAAAATTGTGGGATTTAGAATTTGTAAGCCATAATAGATCATGGTGGGGATTATGCCAGAAATTAGCCAGGTGCCTGCCAGGGCCCCAACCATTAATAGAATAAGAATCGCTCCCGCCGTGCTTTGAATGTTTGAAGCCACTTCATCTATCATTTTATCATACTTCGTATTATTGAAGTAACCCACGATAGCTGCAACCGCACCGCCAAGTAAAAGAATAAATTGATTGGAACCGCTAAGCGCGTCATCCCCGAATACATACACATTAAAAGCAAGCATCGCTACGAGCGCAATAACGGGGATTAAGGCTTCCAAGATATTTAATTCTCTATTTTCTACAATTTGTTCATCCTGTGGGCTGGTAGATTCGTTTTCCATTTAGGGCTTTTATATCGTAAAACCTCCCTGAGAATAATTCTTCGGGGAAGCGGGGATTAAAATTATCGTTTCTGTCCGTAATTTTACGATTTTACAGTAAAACCGACAAGTTTTAGGGGGGGCTAAAATTAAAAACGATATCCCATCCCGAACTGAATGGCAAATCCTGAAAGCTTTGAGTGATGATTTTCCTTTTCAAAAGGAATTAAAGCGTAATACCTGAAATTGGGGTTCACAAACATTACAAAGTTTCTTATATAATGATTTAATCCTATTCCGGCGCTAATACCGATACCCGATTGTGAATCGAAACTATTGTCGGAATTCTGAAAATCAAGAACCGGTCCGCCGTTTAGAAAGAAAAATTCCAGGAACCTGTAATTTAGCAGAACCGGGATAGAGGTAATCTGGAGTCGTTCCCTTCTGGAAGTTTGCTCAGGCATTGGGGCCGAAGTTATTTCGATATCGCCGGTCCAGAAACCCACCCCGCCTTCAAGACCAAGCCCGTTCTGCATTCTAAGGATGTACCTCATACCAAGCTCATAGGCGGTTTCAGGATCATAACTGGCTGCGCCAATAAGGTCTTGATTATTTCCAAAACTGTTGGAGGAAATACCATAATAGGCCCGAATTTCACTTTGGTTTTGAGCAAGGCTGTTAAGGCTGAAACTGAAAAAAAGAAGGATGAGCAAAAATTTTAAGATCTTCATGAAGCGTGAAATTAGAATTCAGAATATAACTTATTTTATTAAAGATAGTCAACTAAAAATAAAAGACCTCATTGCAAATCTGCGATGAGGTCTTTGTTGATTTAAATCCTGAAATAATTAAAGCCTTGCTATTTATTAAGAACTCCAACTTCCTCCATACATTCCTTCATCATTTGGAAGGTTCTTTCAATGTCGTTGTCCAGGCCAATGCTGAAACGGATAAGCCCGTCACTTAGTCCCATTTCCTGTTGCTCTTCCTCCGGGATTTCAGAAGAGGTAGAACTTCCGGGTGCGCTAAATAGTGTTTTGTAGAAGCCTAAGCTCACGGCAAGATATCCCAGGTTTTTCTTTTGCATCAATTCCATAAGTTCATTGGCTTTTTCCAGACTACCCACATCGAGAGTAAGTAACCCCCCAAAACCATAATCTTCATTCATCATCTCTTTGAAAGTTTCATGGCCTGGGTGTGATTCAAGTCCGGGATAAACGGTTCTCAGCCCTTCAGCCTGGAATTTTTTTGCCAGGTACATCGCATTGTGGCTATGCTGTTTTATACGGATATGAAGTGTCCTGAGATTCTTTAAAATAGAAGCAGCTCTCATACTGTCCATGGTAGGACCTAAGAGCATATTGGCCCCGTCATTTACGCTTCTAAGAGAGTCTATAAATTCCTGACTTCCGCAGGTAACTCCGCCCACGGTATCACTACTTCCGTTAATAAATTTCGTCAAACTATGGATCACGATATCCGCACCCAGTTCTTTTGGACTAATGGAAAGTGGAGAAAAAGTATTATCCACAACAAATGTGAGCCCATGTTTTTTGGCAATTTTTGCAAGTTCCGGAAGGTTGGCTACTTCCAGTAATGGGTTGCTCACGGCTTCGCAATACAAAACTTTAGTGTTTTCGGTGATAGCCGCTTCAACTTTTTCGACATTAGTAATATCAACAAATGAAGTGTTGATGTTGAGTCGGGGTGCGAAATTCTTCAGGAACGCATAAGTGCCTCCGTATATGGTGCGGCTGGAAACAATATGGTCTCCGGCTTTACATAATTGAAGCAGGGCTGGGGTGATAGCGCCCATTCCGCTGGCGGCAACGTTTGCGGTTTCGGTGCCTTCCATCGCTGCAAGGGCTTCACCAAGGTAAAGATTTGAAGGAGAAGAATGCCTTGAATATAGATAACAACCGTCTGCATTTCCTTCAAAGGTGTCAAACATAGTCTTGGCTGAAAGAAAAGTGTAAGTGGAAGAATCGGATATGGAAGGATTCACCCCTCCAAATTCTCCAAAGTATTGTAAATCCTGAATTTTATCTGCTGGTTTATATTTCATGGGTTTTATATTTAAGATTTTATCAAATTACAGTTATTTCAGAATAAAAATCAATAGGAGGATTAAAAATCAGTAAAATAAACTATAATAATGCTTTATTAAAGAATAATAATCTTGATTTGTGTATGTTTGGTTTTTAGAATAGAAAATTTTTCCGAAAATGAAATTAGACGATAAAGACCAACAGATCTTAGAGTATCTGCAACAGGACAGTAAAATGACGAACAAGCAACTTTCTATGAAACTTGATCTTTCAGTTACCGCGGTATATGAGCGTATTAAACGTTTAGAAAGGGAAGGGATAATTTCTAAATACGTAGCTTTATTAAACCCGGAAAAGGTGGAAAAAGCATTTACTGTTTTTTGCCAGATAAAACTTATTCAGCATACCCGGAATTATCTTACCCGTTTTGAAGCCGAAATTACTAGCTTGCCGGAGGTTCTGGAGTGTTTCCATGTGAGTGGGGAGTATGATTATATTTTAAAAGTTCTGGTAAAAGATATGGCTGCCTACAGGGAATTTATGGTGACTAAGCTCACCACCCTGGATCATATTGGTAGCACGCAGAGTACTTTTACTATAGAGAAAGTAAAGAATACCACAGCCATTAAGCTTTAATTCTTAAAGTTTTGTGAGGAATAGGCTGTACATTGGTCATTGCCCCGAATAGTTGTACTTTTGTGTTTACTTTGTTAAAAAATCAACACAAAAAATAAAATTATGAGTAAATATGATGTTGCAGTTATAGGCTCTGGCCCCGGCGGATATGTGGCCGCTATACGCTGCGCACAACTGGGAATGAAAACTGCAATCATAGAAAAATATTCAACTTTAGGGGGAACCTGCCTTAATGTTGGTTGTATTCCAAGTAAAGCTTTATTGGATTCTTCTCATCATTACCACGATGCTGTAAAACATTTTGAAGAACACGGGATAGATATTCCGGGCGAGGTAAAAGTAAACCTTGAGAAAATGATGGAACGTAAATCTTCGGTGGTAAGTCAAACCTGCGACGGAGTGAAGTACCTGATGGATAAAAACAAGATCGATGTTTTTGAAGGTGTAGGTTCTTTTAAGGATAAAACCCATATCAATATTGAGAAAAACGATGGGGAAACCGAAACCATCGAGGCTGCAAAAACCATTATCGCTACAGGTTCCAAACCTGCTAATCTTCCGTTTATCGAGCTGGATAAAGAACGAATAATAACTTCTACTGAAGCTTTAAAATTAAAAGAAATTCCTAAGCATATGGTCGTGATTGGCGGCGGAGTAATTGGCCTGGAATTAGGTCAGGTGTACCGTCGTTTGGGAGCTGAGGTTACTGTCGTAGAATTCTTAGACCGAATTATCCCTACAATGGATGCTGCACTTTCAAAAGAGCTTCAAAAGGTGCTTAAGAAGCAAGGTGTGAAATTCCACACTTCAACTAAAGTGAAGTCGGTAGAGCGCAATGGCGACGAGATAATCATCAAAGCCGATGATAAAAAGGATAAGGAAATCGAACTAAAGGCAGATTATTGCCTGGTATCTGTAGGGCGTAAACCTTTTACCAATGGTTTAAATGCCGATGCCGCCGGAGTAAAACTAACCGATAAGGGAATGATTGAGGTAAACGAACACCTGCAAACCAATGTAGAGAATATCTATGCTATTGGAGATGTTGTTCGTGGTGCGATGCTGGCCCATAAGGCCGAAGAAGAAGGAACTTTTGTTGCTGAAACTATCGCCGGACAAAAACCACATATCGATTATAACCTGATTCCCGGGGTAGTATATACCTGGCCTGAAGTTGCTTCCGTAGGAAAAACTGAAGAACAACTTAAGGAAGACGGGGTTAAATATAAAGAAGGTAAATTCCCTATGCGCGCCCTGGGACGTTCCAGAGCAAGTGGAGATATAGATGGATTTGTAAAAATCCTTGCCGATGAAAAGACCGATGAGGTTTTAGGTGTGCATATGATTGGCGCCCGCACCGCCGATCTTATTGCTGAAGCGGTTACTGCAATGGAATTCCGTGCTTCTGCCGAAGATATTTCGCGAATGAGCCACGCACATCCCACCTATGCTGAAGCCGTTAAGGAAGCTGCTCTTGCCGCTACCGATAACCGACCACTTCACGTATAATTTAGAATAAGATTTCACAGAAAAGCCCGGAATTTTTACGATTTCTGGGTTTTGTTTTTATTTCTGGCGAATGGATTTGGTGTCTCTTCTTTGCTTATCTTTATAAGGTTAATCCTAAAGATAGAAACGATGGCAAAAGAAAAATCACCTTCGAAGAATTCGGCTAAAAAAGAGCCGGTTTTGAGTTTAAAGGAAAAGCGTGCCGCCAAAGCCGCAAAGAAGAAGAACAGAACCTAATTCAGACAAGAACAGATAAAAAAACCCCGCTTATGAAAGCGGGGTTTTTATTTAGAAAGAGATTTATACGGGATATTATAGAATATTAATTGTATACCCTGCCTCAAAAAACTTTCCTGGTTCCAGTTGTTCAATGCCTTCTTTGGTTTTGAGATTTTGATCGGTGCCTTCAACATCTGCGATGCCCAGCCAGGGTTCTATACATACATAGGGTGCACCGGGTTTGGCCCATATTCCGAGATTTTTAAAATCCGGATATTCCAGGCTTAAAACCGTTCCCGATATTTTGCTTTTAAGAGCTACTTTCTTTGATGTTATATTTTTAAAAATAAGCGCATCATTCTCAAAAAGATCCTTTTTCAGCCAGATTTTATTTTCATTATCAAGAATGCCTTTAGTTCTTTCGCTAACCAGCCCTTCTTCATTGAGTAAATAGCTTCTAAGATCCAGCTTTTGGTCAAATTCCAGGTAATAATCTTCGTAATTCTCATTTTCGAAAAGCGGGGCATTAAAGGCCGGGTGGCCGCCCAGGGAGAAATACATAGTTTTCGTATCTAAATTAAAGACCTTATGAGACACCTCCAGATTTTTTCCTTTTAGTTTAAATGCGATTTCGAAATTAAATTTAAACGGATAATGCTGCAGACTCTCCTCTGAATATGATAATTCAAAAACCAGTTCGTTTTCGGTTTCTGTTTTCAACTGAATATTTTCGTTGTGACGCACAAACCCGTGCTTGGGCATTTTATAGGTTTTGCCTTCAAAATTGTATTCTCCGTTTTTTAAAATTCCAATTACAGGAAATAGATTCGGTGCCTGGCTCGCCCAGATCTCTGGATTGCCCTGCCAGAGATGTTCAATGCCGGTTTCCAGGTTTTTAATGCTGGAAAGTTCAGCGCCTACAGGATTTACGGCTATGCTAAGAAATTCATTTTTTATTTGGTACATATTATTTTTTTCTTCTTCGGTTAGCGTTTTTGTCCCCCCTTGTTTTGGGCTTTTTGTATTTCTTCGCAATTTCCCTTCTATAAGATCCGCCCAGGTTTTCTTTCCTGTTCTTTTCTTTTTTCTCGTGGAAAGCAGGTCCGGGAGCATCAGCATCTGAAGTTTTTGAGGGATTGTTCGCTTCAAATATCTTTGGTTGCTCTTCGGGGATCAACTCGGTAGAGATTTCAACTTCCCGCGGCAGCTCCTTTTGGGGGACTTCCATCTTCATCAGGGCCTCAATATTTTCCAGGTATTCGGTTTCAGCTTCGGTAGTTAACAAAATCGATTTTCCTTCTTTTTCTGCCCGTCCCGTACGGCCAATGCGGTGCATATAATTTTCAGGATATTTTGGGGTGTCAAAGTTGATCACGTGGCTTACCGACTCTATGTCCAACCCACGGGCCATTACATCGGTTGCCACTAAAATTCTGGAAAATCCGTTGCCAAATTGTTTGATGCTACGCAGCCTGTAATTTTGAGTCTTATTCGAGTGAATTACCGTACACTCATCGGGAAAATACGATTCAAGCTCTTGGTGAAGTCGGTCGGCCATACGTTTGTAGGCTACAAAGATGAGTACCTTGGAGTAGGTTTCTTTATCCTGAAGAATATGTTTCAGGAAATTCACTTTGGTATTAAAATTCGGGATTCGATAGCCCGTTTGCTGGATGTTATCCAGGGGAGTTCCGCTGGCGGCTACCGAAATTTTCTCCGGACTTTTAAAATTAGCTTCGATCAAATTTTCAACATTTTCAGTAATCGTTGCTGAAAACATTATGTTTTGTCGGTTCTGCGGAAGCAATTCGAAAATATTATTGATCTGAAATTTGAAGCCCAGGTCCAGCATGACATCTACTTCATCGATCACCAGTTTCTGGATAGATTTTAGCTGAAGCGCCCTCCTGAGAACTAAATCATAGAGTCTTCCCGGCGTGGCCACAACTATATCCTGGCCTTGCATAAGGTTTTGCTGTTGGGTATTGATATTCACCCCGCCATAGATCCCGACAATGCGTACATTAATATAAGCGGTAAGTTTTTCAATCTCTTCCACGACCTGTACCACCAGTTCCCTGGTAGGCACGAGAATAAGTACTCTTGGATTCTTCTGTTCAGAATATTTAAGCATCCTTAAAAGAGGGAGCATATAGGCAAAGGTTTTTCCCGTCCCGGTTTGAGCAATTCCTACCATATCTCTGCCCGACATAATGGTAGAAAAGCTTTGTTCCTGAATAGGGGTTGGGGAAGTAATCCCGAGATCATCCAATGCGTTACGCAAAGGCGTGGTAATATTTAAATCCTGAAAAGTCACAGTTTGAATTTTTATGGGCGGACAAAGTTAGTGAAACTCTGGTTTTAAAAACCGCTTTAGCGGCTTTTAAAACCAGTTAGTTGAACTAATCCCGCCGTAAGGCGGGATCTCATGCAGAAAAGACCTTATTCAAAGATTAGGTTTTTGTTTAATTCTTTTGACGAACCGTTTTAGCGGCTTTTAAAACCAGTTAGTTGAACTAATCCCCCCCGCAAGGCGTGATCTCATCCCGAAAGAACCATTTGCACATTCTTTGCAGGCTTTTAAAAATGTTAAGGAAAACTTTCTAAGCTGTTACTCTAAATTATATTTCGGTATTTTTGGGTTCAAGCTAAACCAACTATGAAGAAGATACTTGCTTTTACGGGCTCCAACAGCAGTAGGTCTATCAATTTACAGTTATTGAACCATATCACCGGGCGCATTCAGGGGCATGAGATCAAAACCATACACCTAACCGATTATGAATTGCCGATTTATAGCGCCGATATTGAACTTGAGCGGGGCATCCCCGTAAATGCGAGTATAATTAAAAATCAGATCTCCCAGCACGAGGGCCTGGTTATTACCGTCAATGAACATAACCGTAACATTTCTGCATTTTTTAAAAATATTCTCGATTGGCTTTCACGGCTTGATCGTAATTTCCTGGCTGGAAAAAAGATTTTACTTATGAGTACCTCTCCGGGAGCTAGGGGTGGCGCTGCAGCCCTGGAATATTGCAAAACAATTTTTCCGCGTTTTGGAGGGCAGGTGGTACAAAGTTTTAGTTTCCCATCTTTCCGGGATAATTTTCAGGATGGAAAAATATTAAATGAAGTACTGGAATTAGGGATCGAAGATGTGTTGACCAATTTCTCCCAGGATGTGGAAGAAGCCTCTGAAAACAGTATAGAAAATTAATTTTAGTTATTTCTTATCAAAAACCAACTGAATTAATTTCCAAATTATGAAAAAAGCTTTCGCAGAAGCTTCCTTCTTTAGCTTTCGTCTTTTTACCTTTGCCTTCCAAACTTAAGTATTCGTGCGCAGCGCAAGACAATTTACAGTAGAAAACCCTAAAGATTTTAAACAAAACTTACTTCATTGGAGTAGGCAGTTTCAGGAGGTAGCCTGGCTGGATAGCAATGAGTATATACAAAAGCATGGCGAATTCGATGCGCTACTTGCAGTGGGGGCTTTTACCGCTATCAAAACCGATTATCACAATGCTTTCGATAAGCTTCAGGAATATCAGGAGACAACCAAAGACTGGATCTTTGGGTATTTATCCTACGACCTGAAAAATGATGTGGAAAAACTTTCCAGTAGAAATTTTGATGGTTTAGCTTTTCCCGACCTCTATTTCTTTCAGCCTCAGAAATTATTTCTGTTGAAGGGAGAACATCTTGAGATGCAGTACCTCAGGATGGTTGATGATGAAATGGAAGATGACCTGGAAGAAATAAAGCAAGGTGACCCTAAAAATGTTCAGCAGAAAATGGTTGAGGAGTCTCCTGCCGGGGCCTCCACAATTGTGGCCCGAACTTCGGAACAGGATTACCTGAAAAAGGTGGAGCAAATGCTAAATCACATTCAGCGGGGGGATATTTATGAGGCTAATTTTTGCCAGGAATTCTTTTCAGAAAAACGGGTGATCGATCCTTTCAGGATTTTTGAGGAACTCAATGCAATTTCGGGACCGCCGTTTGCAACTTTTTTGCGGCTGGAAGAACATTATCTGCTTTCAGCATCACCTGAACGCTATCTCAAAAAAACAGGTTCTAAACTTATTTCCCAACCTATAAAGGGTACGGCCCGGCGAGCAGAAGATCCTATAGAGGATGCTAAAATTACCGAAAACCTAAAGAATGATCCCAAAGAACGTTCAGAAAATGTGATGATTGTAGACCTGGTGCGTAATGACCTTTCCAGGATCGCCAAAAAAGGGAGTGTGAAGGTAGAAGAATTATGCCGTGTATATCCTTTTAAGCAGGTACATCAATTAATCTCTACTATTTCTGCAGAACTTGACGAGAATATTCCCCCGGTTGAAGCTCTGCGTGTTACTTTCCCTATGGGGAGTATGACAGGCGCGCCAAAGATTTCGGCTATGAAAATTATTGAGGAGCTGGAAGATGCCAAACGTGGACTCTACAGCGGTGCAGTTGGATATTTCACACCCACCGGGGATTTTGATTTCAATGTGGTGATACGCAGTATCCTTTATAATTCAGAAAAAAAATACGTGTCTTTTTCGGTTGGGGGAGCAATAACAGCGCAGTCAATTCCGGAGAAGGAATACGAAGAATGTCTTTTAAAGGCAAAAGCAATGCGGCAGGTGCTTTCTTAAATCAGGCTTTTGTATCTTTGAAATGTGATGGAAAAAGCCTTTAAAAATCTTATCAAAAATGATTTCCCTTATCTCTGCAATTCCAGGTTATTGCTGGCGGTTAGTGGAGGCTTAGACAGCGTTGTGCTTATGCATTTGTGCAAAGCGGCCAAACTGGACATCTCCATTGCTCATTGCAATTTTAACCTGCGCGGAAAAGAGAGCGATGCAGATGAAAGCTTTGTTAAAAAGCTTGCCAGGGAGATGGAGACCGAAGTTTTTTCTCAGAATTTCAACACCGAAAAATATGCCGGGGATAAAGGGCTTTCTATCCAGATGGCAGCGCGGGATTTGCGTTACCACTGGTTTAAAGAGTTAAGACTGCAATATAAATTTGATTATGTGCTCACCGGCCATCACGCCAACGACGATTTGGAAACTTTTCTTATAAACCTTGTTCGTGGGACGGGGCTGGAAGGCTTATCGGGGATAAACCCGGAGCATAATAAAGTAATACGCCCCCTGCTTCAATTTTCCAGGAAAGAGATTGAAGCCTATGCGAAACAGCAACATATAAATTGGCGGGAAGATAGCAGTAATGCCTCCACCAAATATCTTCGGAACAAAATAAGGCACGAAATGGTGCCCCTTTTGGAGGAACTCAATCCTGAGTTTTTAAAGTCTTTTTTGCAAACCCAGGCTCATTTAAAAGAAAGCCAGGACCTGGTGGAAGACTACATTAGCCTTATCTACCCCGAAACGGTAAAAAAGGGAAAGCTGGGCTATGAATTGGATATTGCTTTTCTTCAGAAGATCCCAAATACCAAATCGGTTTTATATCAGTTATTGAAATCGTTTGGTTTCACTGAATGGAATGATGTGCATAGTCTCCTGACCGCCCAACCCGGCAAGATGGTTTTCTCGGCTACTCACAGGTTGATAAAAGACCGGGAAAAGCTTATTCTTACCGAGCTCCCTTCAGAAACACACAAACAGGATTTTTTTATTGAAGAGAATGAAGAATTTGTGATGCTGCCTATAGGTACTTTTACCTTCTCTAAGGTTAAAGCGATAGAGGAGAAGGCAGAAAATTGTATTTATGTTAATTCAGAGTTGCTTGAATACCCGTTAGTTGTGCGTAAATGGAGGAGAGGGGACTATTTTTATCCCTTCGGAATGAAAGGAAAGAAAAAGCTAAGCGACTTCTTTAAGGACAAAAAATTATCCTTACCCGAAAAGGAAAACAGCTGGCTGCTGTGTTCGGGAGAAAAAATAGTGTGGGTGATCAACCAACGGGCCGATAATCGGTTCGCAATAAGTTCCCCAGATCAGCAAATATTAAAAATCACCTGTAATTTATGAGGTACCTGGCAAGTCTGTTTCTATTAGTTATATCAATCACAACGGCTAATGCCCAGATTTTTGACGACAACGATCAAAATTATCAGTTCTCAAATCCAATAAGCTGGGAAGCTGAGGTAGAACAAGAGAACGATAGTATTTATAAACTTGTTTTTACCGCTAAGCTGGAAGAAGGCTGGCATCTTTATTCTCAAAAGGAAGCCGATATTGAAATCGCGCCAATCCCTACTAAATTTACTTATAATAACTCTTCTGACACCTATGAACTAATAGGTCATACCGAAGAACCCGATGCCGAGCCCTATTACGATGAGGTTTTTGGCGCCGATATCATTTACTTTAATGATGAGGCTGTCTTTACACAAAAGATAAAGCTTGTTGACCCTGAGGTTCGTGAGGTAGTTGCAGAAATTTATTTTTCGGTTTGTGATGATGAGCAATGTTTGCCTCCCGAGACAGAACGTTTTACCATAAACCTACAAGAAAAACAGGTAACCGCCGGGTTTACCGATCTTGAGGTCTCCGACAGAGATCAGGAACTTGCCAATGCCCTCGATATGGACATTAAGGGGATGGAAGCTTATCATCCTGGTGATGAAGAAGGAGGGAATAATTTCACCAACATATTTTTTCTTGGTTTCCTGGGAGGGCTCATCGCTTTACTTACTCCCTGTGTTTTCCCGATGATCCCGTTAACGGTATCTTTTTTCACAAAAGGAGCAAAAAACCGTAAGAAAGGTACGGTCAATGCCATCCTATATGGTTTTTTTATCGTTTTGATCTATCTTTTACTTAGTATACCATTCCATCTTCTGGATAGTGTAAATCCAGAATTATTGAATAATATTTCCACCAATGTTACGCTGAATATTCTCTTCTTCGTCATCTTTATAATATTTGCTTTTTCTTTCTTCGGATATTATGAAATCACTCTGCCCAGTTCATGGAGTAGTAAAATGGATGATAAGGCTTCCAGTGTAGGAGGATTTATAGGGATTTTCTTTATGGCCCTTACCCTGGCCCTGGTTTCCTTTTCCTGTACCGGGCCAATCCTTGGTTCCCTGCTTGGAGGTTCTTTAACCAGCGATGGGGGAGCGATGCAGCTTTCAGTTGGGATGGGTGGTTTTGGCCTTGCTTTAGCTTTACCCTTCGCTCTGTTTGCCCTTTTTCCAAACTGGTTAAATTCGTTGCCCAAGAGCGGGGGCTGGCTTAATACAGTTAAGGTAACCCTTGGTTTTATCGAATTGGCGCTTGCTTTTAAATTCCTTTCTAATGCCGATCTTGTTCAGCACTGGGGACTTTTAAAACGTGAGATATTTATAGGAATTTGGATCCTTGCAGGTCTAGGTTTGGTAGCTTACCTCTTCGGTTTGCTAAGTTTCCCACACGATGGTCCTAAGCAAAGAATAAGTAAAGGGCGATTTGGCGTAGGAGTACTGGTACTTTTATTTGTGATCTATCTAATTCCCGGGCTAACCAATACCAGTCACGCCAATTTAAAATTGCTAAGCGGATTTCCACCTCCGTTGTTTTACAGTGTGTATGATAAGGACACCGAGGCTCCCCTTGGTCTGGAAGCCTATAAAGACTGGGATAAAGGTCTTGAAGCGGCAAAGAGGGAAAACAAACCAATAATGATAGATTTTACCGGCTGGGCCTGCGTAAACTGCCGAAAAATGGAAGAACAGGTTTGGAGTGAGCCAGAAGTCTTTGAGACTATTAGAGATGAATATATCCTTATCTCTCTTTATGTAGATGATCGCAAAGAACTGGAAGAAGATGAGCAGTTTAATTACATAAGGCCAAATGGCAGTATTAAACCTATAAAGACTATTGGCGATAAATGGGCTACATTTCAAACCATCAATTTCCGAAACAACTCCCAACCCTTTTATGTGCTGGTTGATCCTGAGGTAAATATGTTACATGAGCCCGTAGGTTATATGCCAGATGCCGATAAATATTACAACTGGTTGCAGGAAGGCCTGGAAAAATTCCGGGAGGACTCTAAAAATTAAAAATTCTTCCTGTTTATGCGGGTAATTTCTATCTTTAGGAACTTTAAAAATATATTCTTAAGATGAATTTACTCCGAAATTTATTTATACTATTGTTTATCAGTGGGTTTAGCATTTCGTTTGTTGCTCAAGCCCAGGAATTTAAGGTAAAAGAACACTACAATAAAACCGAAGTCGCTATCCCCATGCGGGATGGGGTTAAATTGCATACTACAATTTATTCTCCCAAAGATACTTCTAAAGAATATCCAATTCTTATGCAGCGAACTCCATATAGTTCGCGTCCCTATGGGGAAGATCAATTCCGTTCGCTTATAGGGCCTAATAAATTCCTGATGCAGGAAGGCAATATTATTGTCTACCAGGATGTGCGGGGCCGATGGATGAGTGAGGGAAAATATGATAATATGAGGGCCTTTATTCCCAATAAAAAGGGGAATCAAACCGATGAATCCAGCGATACTTACGATAGTATTGAGTGGCTTATCAATAATGTTGAAAACAATAATGGCCGGGTAGGCACCTGGGGGATATCTTACCCCGGGCATTATGCAATAGCTTCTTTGCTGGATGCCCACCCTGCACTAAAAGCTGCCTCTCCCCAGGCCGGAATTGGAGATTTTTATTTTGATGATTTTCACCATAATGGAGCCTATCTTTTAAGTTATTGGAGAGCAACCGCCCTTTTTGGATACCAGAAAGACGGCCCTACCGATGAAGCCTGGTATGAACTTCCGGGTCTCGGTACCCAGGATCAATACCAGTTTTTCCTGGACAATGGACCATTGAGTAATCTTGATAAATATTACGGAGAAGACAACGAATTCTGGCAACAGCTAAAAGAACACCCTAATTACGATGAATTCTGGCAGAGTCGGGGAATTATTCAGCATTTGGAAGACATTGAGCCGGCCGTAATGGTGGTTGGAGGTTTATTTGATGCTGAAGACTTGTACGGTCCCTTCGAAACTTATAAAAATATTGAGAAGCGCAGCGACAATTACAATACCATGGTAATGGGGCCATGGAGCCACGGTGACTGGGCACGTTTAACCGAAAGACAGGCTGTAGGGAATGTATATTTTGGAGATAATATCTCAAAAGATTATCAGCAGAATATAGAAACTCAGTTTTTTAATCATTTTCTAAAAGCTGATGCTGATAATAATTCAGGTTTGCCTGAAGCTTATTTGTATGACACCGGAAAGCGGGAATGGAATACCTATGAGCAATGGCCTCCACAGGGAGAAGAAAGAGTGTTTTTCCTGGGTGATGACCAACAATTGACAAATGAGGCTTCAGCAACAAAAAAGAGTTTTGTAAGCGATGTAAAAAAACCGGTGCCTTATAACGATGAGATCAAGGCGGTTTTCACACCCCGCGAATATATGACGGGGGACCAGCGCTTTGCCGCCAGAAGGCCCGATGTGCTTGTTTTTGAAACCGAACGACTTGAAGAAGATATGAAACTTGCCGGTGAAATTGAAGCCATTTTGCAGGTTGCAACCACCGGTACCGCTGCCGATTGGGTAGTTAAGGTAATTGATGTTTATCCTATGGATGCTGAAGATTACGAAGAAACCATGCCACATCTCGATATGGATAATTATCATATGATGGTGCGAAGTGAGGTAATGCGTGGACGTTATAGAAACAGTTTTGAAAAGCCGGAGCCATTTACCCCTAATGAAAAAACAGAGTTGCGAATAAAGCTTCAGGATATAAATCATACCTTTAAAAAAGGTCACAAACTGCAAATTCAGGTGCAGAGTACCTGGTTCCCACTTATAGATCTTAACCCGCAAACCTATGTGCCTAATATTTTTGAAGCTTCAGAAGAAGATTTCAAAACGCAAACACATACTGTTTTTGGAGATTCCAAGATTAAATTCACCGAAATAAAAAATTGATTATTTAATGAATTTCAGAATAAAAAAACAATATATAATAATCCTTCTGCTGGGAGTTCTTGTTGCTTGCGGAGAAGAAAAAAACCATTATTCGGAAGCTGAAATAGAAAAAGCATCAGCTGAACTCAACCAGTATTTTGAAAAGGAGTTTCAGAAGGATGTAGATGATTCCCCGATGTTGCAAACCCGTTTGGGAGACAAATCGAATTATGGCAAATGGGATGATCTTTCTCACCTGAAATATGCTGAAGATCTAAAAAAGGCCAAAAAACGCCTTGAATACCTTAAAATGGTTGATGTGGAGGCCCTAAACGAAGAGACCCGTTTAAGCTACAGGCTTTATAAACAACAAATCGAAAATGAGATCGCCGATTATGATTATCGGTTCTACAATTATCCCGTAAACCAGATGCATGGATACCAGGCAGAGCTGCCTGCCTTTCTTATCAACATGCATCGTATCGATTCGGTGAGTGATGCCAGGGCATATATTTCGCGCCTGGAAGGTTTTCCCGGTTTGATAGAGGATATTATAGGCAATATAAAAATAAGGGAGCAGAATGGAATAGTTCCTCCCAAATTCGTTTTTGACAAAGTGCTGGAGGACAGCAGGAATATTATAAAAGGAAAGCCCTTCGGTAAGGCCAGCGAGCGAAGTGTGCTGTTAAATGACTTTTATACAAAAGTTCAGAAATTAAATATTTCTGGCGAGGAAAAACGAAAACTCATAAGCGATGCTGAACAGGCTCTTATCGATAAGGTAAAGCCCGCTTACGAAAACCTGATCGCTACCCTGGAAAATCAACAAAAGCGTGCAACCACTGAGGATGGTGCCTGGAAGTTTCCGAAAGGAAATGAATTTTATAATAATGCATTAAAGAGAATTACCACCACCAATCTTACTGCGGAAGAAATTCATGAGATGGGGAAATCTGAAGTAGCCAGGATCCATGCAGAAATGGAGGTTCTTATGGAGGATGTTGGTTTTGAGGGCTCCATGCAGGAATTCTTTCAATTTATGCGGGAAGATCCTCAATTCTATTATGAAGATTCCCCTGAAGGCCGTGAAAAGTACCTCGCTGAAGCCACCGATATTATCAACACCATGAAAGGGCGACTTGATGAACTCTTTTTAACCCAGCCCGAAGCCGATATTGTGGTAAAGGCAGTAGAGCCTTTTAGAGAACGTAGCGCCGGAAAAGCTTTTTATCAGCAACCGGCTAAAGACGGTTCAAGGCCCGGCATCTATTATGCTAATTTATATGATATGAAGGCTATGCCCATCTATCAAATGGAAGCTCTGGCCTACCACGAGGGAATTCCCGGCCATCATATGCAGTTAGCAATTGCCCAGGAACTGGAAAATATTCCTGAATTCAGGAAGCATAGCTTTTATACTGCCTATATTGAAGGATGGGGGTTATACAGTGAGTTGGTTCCAAAAGAAATAGGTTTTTATGAAGATCCATATTCAGATTTTGGAAGGCTTGCCATGGAACTTTGGCGTTCCTGCAGGTTAGTCGTAGATACCGGAATTCACGCTAAAAAATGGACCAGGGAGGAAGCTATTGACTATTATAAACAAAACACCCCGAATGCTGAAAGTGATGCCATTAAAATGGTGGAAAGACATATTGTCATGCCAGGGCAGGCTACAGCATATAAAGTAGGTATGAATAAGATACTTGAGTTAAGAGAAACCGCAATGACCGAATTAGATGATGATTTTGATATTAGGGAATTTCACGATGTGGTTTTATTGAATGGAGCGATGCCGTTAAATATTCTCGAGGAAAGAGTGATGAACTGGATAGAAGAGAAAAACTAATTAATTAGAAATATTGGAAACGATCACAGAAAAAGAATTGAAAACCATTCAATTGTTGAACAAACAACAAAGCAAGCTTGAAATTCTTAATTATGGAGCGGCCATTCTTAGTTTTATAATTAAAGATAAAAAGGGAAAACCCACCAATGTGATAGTTTCTCCTAAAGCTACTGAATTTGTTAAGCCGGTATATAAAAACCATAATAAATGTTTTGGGGCCTCTGTAGGGCGTTACGCCGGCCGTATCTCCGGCGGAAAATTTAAACTGGATGACCAAAGCTTTGAGCTTCAGCAGAAAAATGGAGTTCACCTTCACGGCGGAGAATATGGGTTTCAGTATAAAATATGGAAAATAGAAGAACAGACTTCCGGAGAAAATCCATCGGTTACACTTTCATATTTCAGTGAAGATGGGGAAGAGGGCTACCCCGGAAATTTAAAGGCATCAGTGAAATACTGCCTCACCGAAGAAAATGAAATTTTAATCGAATACACTGCTACCAGCGATAAGAAAACCGTCGTTAACCTAACTAATCATGCTTATTTTAACCTGAATGGAGAAGGAAGTGTGAGTGATCATTTTCTTCAAATCTCAGCAAATAAAATTCTTCAGGTGAATGAGCAAATGCTGCCAACTGGGGATTTGGTGAAACTTAAAAATAAACCAAAGGATTTTAGCAAGAGCAAGCTTATCGGAAATCGCCCGTTAGACGATAGTTTTGTTCTCAATAATGAGAAGAATGAAAATGCAGCGGTGCTGTTTGCCCCATTAACCGGAATAAAGATGGAAGTCAAAACCAATCAGCCCGCGCTGGTGGCTTATGCTCCCGAGGAACTGCCGGATGATTTGGAGTATAAAACCCTGATTTCTAAAGAGTATCCTTCTATTTGCCTGGAATCCCAAAATTTTCCTGATTCTCCTAATTTCAGGAATTTTCCATCGAGCGTTCTTATACCCGGGGAGAGGTATTCTAACCAGATTTCTCTAAATTTTAAGGTTGTTTCCTAATATGATTAATAAGAGTAATTATTACATTTATTAATTATTTAATCCTATATTTAACAGGTTTTTTCGGGGCACATAAAAGCTTTTCATAATAATAAATAAAAGTATGGAGTTTGGATTTTTAGATCAACTGGTTTTTGTTGGATATGCCTTAAGTATCGTTGCGATAGGTTTGTGGGTTTCCCGGGGAAAGGGAAGTACTTCTGAAGATTATTTCCTGGCAGGTAAATCGCTTCCCTGGTGGGCTATTGGAGCTTCACTAATCGCTGCCAATATCTCGGCAGAGCAATTCATAGGAATGTCGGGATCTGGTTTTGCCATAGGTCTTGCCATCGCCTCCTACGAATGGATGGCAGCCTTAACGCTTCTCATTGTAGGTAAGTTTTTCCTGCCTATTTTCATCAAGAAAGGATTGTATACTATTCCTGAATTTGTGGAGGTACGGTATGGGACAAGCCTCAAAACTATCCTTGCCGTTTTCTGGATCGCTCTTTTCATTTTTGTAAACCTCACCTCGGTATTATATCTGGGAGCTACCGCCCTGGATACGATTATTGGTGATGGCGATGGTTCCATATTCCTTTATTCAATCTTTGGACTTGCTCTTTTCGCCGCAGCCTACTCGCTCTATGGAGGGCTTTCGGCGGTAGCCTGGACCGATGTTGTCCAGGTTATATTACTTATTATAGGTGGGTTGATCATGACTTATATTGCTCTTGATAATGTTACTGATGGAGGCGGAGTTATAAACGGAATGCTTTCTATTTATGAGCAGGTACCAGACAAGTTTTCTATGATTCTTGAAAGAGGCGAGATTATCACGCCAAATGGGAAAGATGCCTGGTGGGACCTTCCTGGGCTGGCTGTACTTATTGGTGGTATGTGGGTAGCTAACCTTTATTACTGGGGCTTTAACCAGTATATAATTCAAAGAACCCTGGCAGCAAAAAGCTTAAGGGAGTCTCAAAAAGGAATTGTTTTAGCTGCTTTTCTAAAGCTTGTTATACCCCTAATAGTGGTAATTCCCGGTATAATCGCCTTTGTGATGAATACAGGACCAAACGGGGAGATTTCTTCTACATTTACCGATATTTCTTTCTTTTCGGGTACGGGAAATGTAATAAACGATAATGCTGCTCCCTGGTTGATAAAGGAATTTATTCCCGCAGGACTTAAAGGCCTTGTATTAGCAGCACTGGCGGCTGCTATTGTATCGTCTGTTGCTTCTATGCTCAACTCTACCGCTACTATATTTACCATGGATATTTATAAGCCCTATTTCCAAAAAGGAAAATCTGAAAAAGGCCTGGTAAAAGTTGGTCGAATCTCTGCTTCTGTTGCCCTTATTATCGCGGTAATTCTGGCTCCCCAATTAAAAAATCTTGGGCAGGTGTTCCAATACATTCAGGAATATACAGGAGTGGTGAGCCCTGGCATCCTGGCGGTATTTATGCTGGGACTTTTTTGGAGAAAAACTACCAATAAGGCTGCCATTTATGGAGTGCTGGCATCTATCCCGATCGCATTTTACTTTAAAATAGGACCGAACGTCTGGATTGATAGTCCCTTCTTCCTTAATCTTCCATTTATGCATCAGATGATGGCGACCTGGCTTCTTACGATGGCGCTTATGCTTATTATTAGTTTGGTGGAAGGCAAGGGTAAAAACCACGAGAAGTCTATTCCTTTAAGTAAGGAATTATTTAAAACAGGTCGTGCGTTCAATATTGGAAGTTTCGCCGTGTTGCTTATCCTGGTTATGCTTTACGCCTTATTCTGGTAAGAAATAAATTTAACTTACCGGATGGAGTAATGTTCATCTGGTAAGTCCCTTAATCTTTGCGCTGCCTGCTCTGCGGTAATATCACGTTGTGGCCCGGCAAACATTTCGTAGCCTACCATGAACTTCTTAACTGTGGCCGAGCGTAATAGCGGGGGGTAAAAACTCATATGGAAATGCCATTCGGGGTGTTCCTGGCCATCGGTGGGCGCCTGGTGTATCCCCGAAGAGTAGGGAAAAGAGGTTTCAAAGAGGTTGTCATATTTAATAGTGAGCTTCTTAATGATTTTTGCAAAATCTACTTCCTCTTCTTTGTTTAACTGCCCGATATGTTGATAATGATTCTTCGGAATTATCATGGCCTCAAAGGGCCATACCGCCCAGTACGGAACCAGTGCAACAAAATGTTTTGTTTCTTCAAGGATGCGTTCCTGTAGTTTTAGCTCCAGGTTGAGGTAATCTTTTAGCAGGCTACGTTTGTTTTCTTCCCAGTGTTTTTTAAGATGTTTGGATTTTTTCTGAACTTCGGTTGGAATTGAATGCTGAGACCAAATCTGCCCATGCGGATGTGGGTTGCTGCACCCCATAATATCACCTTTATTCTCAAAGATCTGCACATAATTAATATTCTCCTCTGCGCCCAGTTCAGCAAATTCTTTTTTCCAGAGTTTTACCACTTCTGTAATATCTTTAATTTCCATTATGGGTAAGGTAAGAGAATGATCTGGTGAGAAACATACCACTTTACAGATTCCGCTTTCAGGTTCGGCCCGCAACAGATCCTGCTCTAAGGCCTCGGAAGGATTTTGTGGCAATAGCGCGGGGAAATCATTTTCAAAAGAAAAAGGTTTTTTGTAATCAGGATTGGTTTTACCACTATTTCGTGTATTTCCCGGACACAGGTAGCAGGAAGGATCGTAAGTTTCTCTTTTTTCCGAGGTATGTTTCTCTGTTTTTCCCTGCCAGGGCCGTTTTGTTCGGTGTGGCGAAACCAGAATCCATTCCCCTGTTAATATATTATACCTTCTGTGTGGAGTGGTATTGATATTTGTGCTCATGATCTTAGTTTCTGGTTATAATGGTACCGGCATCGGCTTCGACAATAATTGGTTCGGGATTTATCCCGAATTTCCCGAAATAGGCTTTGTCTGCTTCCTCGATAAATTTATCAATTTTATCGGTCTCAATAAGATTGATAGTACAACCTCCAAATCCTCCGCCCATCATCCGGGCACCATAAATAAATTCCTTATCCCGGGAAAAATCGACGAGAAAATCCAACTCGGCACAGCTCACTTCGTATTTATGTTGCAGCTCGTCGTGGGAAGCATACATCAGGTTCCCAAATTCTGTGACATTACCATTTTTAATTGCTTCGGCAGCTTTTTGAACTCTTTTGTTTTCCTCGATCACATAGCTGCATCGCTCATAGATTTTGCCGGGTAATTTATCTTTAGAATTTTCAAGCATTTGCTCATCAATATCGCGCAGACTTTTTACTTCAGGATGAGTTTTAGCAATAATTCTTACACCTTCTTCGCATTCCTGCCTGCGGGAATTGTATTTGCTATCGGCCAGACTGTGGGAAACCCTGGTGTTCAGCAATAATATTTTACAATTTCTGAAATCGGCCGGAATATATTCAGCATCGAGGCTCTCACAATCAAGAAGAATTAAATGATCTTTTCTGCTCATCACCGAGGCATATTGATCCATTATTCCGCAGTTGGAACCAACAAAATTATGTTCGGCCCGTTGAGCGAGTTTAATGATGTCAATTTTGCTTAGCTTAAGTTCAAACAATTCGTTTAGCCCACTGGCCAGGCCACATTCCAGGGCTGCTGATGAGCTTATTCCTGCCCCAATGGGCAGTTCACTTTTTAGAACACAATCGAAACCGCTGAGCTGTTTCCCTAGTTGCTGTATCTCATTTACAACCCCCAGAATATAGTTTTCCCAGGGGTTTTTACTTTTTGTGATCTTTTGCAAATTTAACTGAAAAGAGGAATTATAGGTTTCGCTATAAATTCGGCAAAGCGATGCTGAATTGTTTTTACCCAGCTTAAAATAGATCTTCTTGTCAATTGCAGTGGGCATCACAAAACCCTGGTTATAATCGGTATGTTCTCCAATGAGGTTTATGCGTCCGGGGGACTCAATTTCCACCTGAACTTTAAAATCTTTAAAATTGCCGTCGCTATGCAAAATCTGAAAATTTATATGAGTTTCAAAGATAATAAATGTAAAATTTACATTCATTTAAATATCCATAAATTTTTCTTTTTACCTATCTTTAAGGAAAATTTAAATGGATGCCCGAAACTACAGTAGACTTTTACAAGCCCAGTGATAAAATGTACGTTGCCACAGATTGTTTGATCTTTGGTTTTGATGAGGGACAACTTAAATTGCTGGTTTTTAAACGGAGAGTCGAACCCAGGAAAGGAGAATGGTCTTTAATAGGCAGTTTTGTGAATTTGGATGAAGATGTAGATGAGGCTGCTAAAAGAGTTCTGGCCGAAATCACCGGCCTGGAAAATGTTTTTATGGAGCAGCTAGGTGCGTATGGGGCGGCTGAACGGGATCCCGGATATAGGACTATTTCTATTGTGCAGTATGCCCTGATAAGGATAAATGATTATGACAAAAAGCTGGTTGAATCTCATGGCGCTCATTGGTTCGATATAAATGAGGTGCCCGGACTTGTCCTGGATCATGATATGATGTTGGCCGATGGCCTTGAGAAATTACGAAGAAAAGCCCGGTATCAACCTATTGGATTTGAGCTTCTTCCCGAAAAATTTACCATTCCCCAGTTGCAAAAACTCTATGAAGTTATTTATCAGAAGGAACTGGATGGAAGAAACTTCAGAAAAAAACTTCTTTCTCTTAATGTGCTTATAAAACTTGATGAAAAAGACAAGTCTACCTCCCGCCGGGGAGCATTTCTGTATAAATTTGATCACAAAAACTATCAGAAACTATTGAAATCGGGTTACAACTTCGAAATCACCTGATAGATACCGCTGAATGTTAAATCTAAAATTCTTGTTAAAAAATTAAGGCTTAAATTTTTGTTTTTAATAATATAATTGTAAAATTTACATTTATAGAAATTACAAAAAGAAATTAGTTATGGGCAACAAGTATTCCAGGCGTGATGCGCTTAAAACCATGGTATTGGGGTCGGGAGCTCTTAGTATTGGCGGAGTAGTTTCCTCTTTTGCAGCCATTAATTTTATCGATAAGCACCAGGCTGATAAAAAGAATCTCAATATTAATCACTCTGTGTGTCGCTGGTGTTTCCAGGATATTCCCTTGAATAAATTCGCTCAGGAATGTGCAGCTTTAGGGATAAGCGCTATAGATCTTTTAAAACCTTCGGAATGGGATACCGTTGAAAAACACGGCCTGGTTTGCTCTATGGCGACCGATGATTTTGCTGATATAGAAAACGGATTTAATGCTCCTGAAAATCACGAAACTTTGCAGAAAAATTATAAAGGACTCATTGAAAAAGCTTCAGAACATAATATAAAAAATGTTATAGTATTCTCCGGCAACCGCCGGGGGAGGGATGAGAAAACGGGGATAAGAAACTGCGTGGCCGGTCTAAAGCCCTTGCTGAAATATGCCGAAAGAAAAAATGTTAATCTGGTTATGGAACTTCTTAACAGCAAGGTGGATCATGCCGATTATATGTGCGATAACACTGAATGGGGAGTAGCACTTGCCGATGAACTCAATGCCCCTAACTTTAAATTGCTCTATGACATTTACCATATGCAGGTTATGGAAGGCGATATAATCGCTACCATTAAAAAGCATCACAAACATATTGCCCATTACCACACTGCCGGTGTTCCCGGCCGGAATGAAATCAATGATAGCCAGGAACTAAATTATTCGGCAATTATGAACGCAATTGTGGAAACCGGGTTTGATGGTTATGTTGCCCAGGAATTTATTCCAACTTACGATAATAAAATGGTGGCTTTGAAAGAGGCTATTGAAATATGTGATGTATAAAACTTTTTAGAAAATGGTTTTAAGACTACTTGTGATGTGCCTGGCCCTTTTTTTTTCGCAGGCTATCTTTTCTCAGGAAAAAGGAAATGTGTATGTAGATGATGAAGGCCTTATGAGATGGGAGCACAACAAGGAAGAAGTCAAAGGATTTGGGGTAAATTATTCGGTTCCTTTTGCCCACGCTTATCGCAGCGGCCAGAAATTGGATGTTGACCTAAAAGAAGCCATAGATAAGGATGTATATCATTTTTCAAGGCTGGGTTTTGACCTTTACAGAATTCACGTTTGGGACACCGAAATTAGTGATGAAGAAGGAAATTTGCTGGAAAACGAACATTTGGAAACCTTCGATTATCTCCTAAAACAATTAAAAAACAGGGGGATAAATTTTGTGATTACTCCCATTGCATATTGGGGCAACGGTTGGCCTGAACCCGATAAGGATACTCCCGGCTTCTCCCATAAATATGGAAAAGCAGAAAGCCTTACCGATTCCGGGGCTATAAAAGCACAGCAAAATTACCTGGCAGAGTTCTTAAACCACGTGAACCCATACACCGGTGTGGCCTATAAAAATGAACCGAATATTATCGCTTTTGAAATAAGTAATGAACCGCACCACAGGGGCAAACCTGCAGAGGTGACAGAATTTATTCAGAAGATGGTTGATGCAATGCGCAGTTCGGGTACCGAAAAACCTGTTTTTTACAATGTTACTCATAGTATCAACCTGGCCGAAGCCTACTTTGATGCCGATATTCAAGGGGGAACTTTCCAATGGTATCCTACCGGGCTGGGTTTTCAGAAGGAACTGGAAGGCAATTTACTGCCAAATGTAAACGAGTATAAGATCCCATTTGATGAGGTAATCACCAAAAATAGGGCAGCTAAACTGGTTTATGAATTCGATGCTGCCGATGTGAATAAATCCTATATCTATCCTGCGATGGCCCGTAGTTTTAGAGAGGCCGGCATTCAAATCGGGACACATTTTGCTTATGAGCCTACTTACCTGGCCCACGGGAATACAGAGTACAACACCCATTATATGAACCTGGCGTATACGCCCCAAAAGGCCCTGGCCTTAATGATCGCCGGTGAGATATTCCATAGGGTTCCACTTAACAGTGATTTCGGAACTTATCCCGATAATTTAAAATTCAAGGATTTTGAGGTTAGTTATGAAAAGGATCTGGCGGTTTTAAATTCAGAAGAGAAATTTATCTATTCCAACACAAACTCTCTACTGCCACGGTCTGTTAAAGAATTAAAACTGATTGCCGGCTACGGGAATTCAGAAGTGGTAAAATATGAAGGCCAGGGGGCTTATTTTCTCGATAAAATACAGGATGGCGTTTGGCGATTAGAGGTGATACCCGATGCGATTTTGGTAGATAATCCGTTTGGTACTAACAGCCTGGAGAAAACAGTGAGCGTTATCAATTGGAAAGAATGGCCAATGAGCCTGGATCTGCCAGATTTGTCTGATGAGTTTATTCTTGAAGCCATAAATCAAGGCAATGATTTTCAAACTATAGCTTCTAAAAATACTTTCAATATAAAACCCGGGACCTATCTTCTTAAAAATTCAGATGTAGAATACGACAAAACTTCGGCAGATTTACAAAATTTCAGGCTGGAGGAATTCAGCGCACCAGAGTCTACGGTGGAAAGGACTTATGTAATTCATGAGCCGGTTGAGGTTATTTCTTCGGCTTCAGAATTAGTGATTTCAGCAGAGATCGTTTCCAATGAAATGATCGAAAAGGTGGAAGCCTGGTTGCAAAACGGGAATACTTACGAAAGCATAGCCTTGGAAAATAAAAACGGCTACACTTATTCGGCTGAGGTTTCGGAAAAATTATTAACCCATGGGTTTTTACAGTATAGAATTATCGTTAAAACCGAATCGGGAGATTATACCTTCCCGGGAAATGTAACAGGCAACCCGGGGGAGTGGGATTTTCTTTCTTCTGAAGAATATAAAGTGAAAATTGTTCAAGAGGATACCCCACTTGTTCTTTTTAATGCAATAGAGGACGAAGATTATGTAGTAGGAGAGTGGTTGCCGACTCTAAATCTGGTGCCTACTCATAATGCAGGTGAAGCCGAATTTCAGGTGAATGTAGAGGAATTATACAGAAAAGATATTGAAAACCCAGAGGCTACTCCAATTTATGATTATTCCTTCAAATATAATTTCAATAGAAAAACCGAAGGAAGAAGAGCTGAATTTGCAGGGAAAAATAAATTAGTAGTTAAAGCCAGAGCTTTAAATCAAAAAAATTCAAAACTGCAGGTAGCTTTACTGATGAAAAATGGAGCTGCTTTTGGTACGATTCTCAGCCTGAGTCCGGAAACCAGAGAATATGAGATCCCCATTTCAGACTTAGAGCCGGTGAAAACGATTAGCCTCCCAAGACCTTATCCTTCATTTCTGCCTTATTATTTCGAACATAATAATTTGAAGACTTTTGATATTGAGGAGGTGGAGAGCCTTCAGTTTTCTATCGGGCCTGGCCTGAATGAAAAGGAAAAATTAGAGAAGCACGGTGTTGGAATTATAAGCGTATCGCTTAAATAGCAAATTAAAATCTGCCATAATACAAAAAGGTCTTTCAGAATTACTGAAAGACCTTTCTTTAATCTAATCCTACAAGAGTTGTCTATCCACATTTGGAAGAACCGCAGTCCTGACAGGTAAGGCAGCCTTCCTGATACATAAGATTAGATGAGCCGCAATTGCTGCATTTTTGTTTTGGAGCCAGGGTACCATCGGCGACATAACGCTTCAGGGCTCTTGCCACACCATTTTTCCAGGTGTTTATAGACTCGCTATCCAGTTGCAGGCTGTTGATGAGGTCTACCACCTTTTCAATAGACATTCCGTGGCGCAAGGTACTTGAAATAAGTTTTGCGTAGTTCCAGTATTCAGGATTAAACTTATGTGATAATCCTTCAATGGTAGTTTTATAGCCTCGCTTGTTCTGGTACTGAAAATCATACCTTGAGGTTCCGTCTTCGTTTCTGTTCTTGATAATCAGTCCTTCGTTTACCCATCGTGGGATAAGAATTCCATCCTCGTCATCAGAAAATCCGGTAAAGATCTCGTAAGGTCTATCGTCTATAAGTCCTATAAAGGCAATCCATTTGTCTTTGTTGTTCTGAAACCTAACCACATCGGCAGTAAGAACTTCCGGCCTGGTGGTGGGGAAATGAGAGTGATTTTCTGTTTCTTCCTCTTCTTTTTTATCTTCATTTGACAGGAGAACCCCGCTGCGAGAGCCATCCCGATATACGGTTACCCCTTTACAGCCAGCTTGCCAGGCTTCAAGATAAAGCTGACCTACTAATTCTTCGGTAGCATCGTTTGGAAGGTTAATAGTAACACTAATGGAGTGATCTACCCATTTTTGAACCGCTCCCTGCATACGCACTTTGCTTAACCAGTCTACATCGTTAGAGGTAGCCTGGTAATAAGGAGAAGCTTTTACAAGCTCGTCCAATTCGGCCTGGGTGTAATGGCGGTCTACATCATGGCCATTAATTTTCATCCATTCCTTGAAACGGTGGTGGAAAACCACATACTCTTCCCAGGAATCGCCAACTTCGTCTACAAAATCAACTCGGGAATCTTTATCGTTTGGATTTACTTTTCTTCGGCGCTTATAAACAGGAAGAAAAACAGGTTCGATCCCAGAGGTGGTCTGGGTCATTAGGCTGGTGGTTCCTGTGGGAGCAATGGTAAGTAAGGCGATATTTCTTCGGCCGTACTCCAACATATCATAGTATAATTTTTCATCGGCATCTTTTAGACGGAGAATGAATGGATTGTTCTTTTCTCTTTCTGAGTCGAAGATCCCGAAAGCGCCACGTTCTTTTGCTGCATAAACCGATGCCCGGTAAGCTTCCAGGGCAATGGTCTTATGGATTTCTGTAGAGAAATCTATGCCTTTATCGCTACCGTATTTAATGCCCAGGGCTGCAAGCATATCACCTTCAGCAGTGATACCTATTCCGGTTCTTCTTCCTTCGTTTGCTTTCTTCTGAATATTTAGCCAAAGGTTACGCTCCACCCCTTTTATTTCAAGTCCTTCAGGATCGGCGTCAATTTTTTCAATGATCCTGTCAATCTTTTCGAGTTCAAGATCAATAATATCATCCATAATTCGCTGAGCGGCTGCGATATGTTTTTTGAAAAGATCAAAGTTGAAACTCGCTTTTTCGGTAAATGGATTTTCTACATACGAGAAAAGGTTTATCGCCAATAACCTGCAGGAATCGTAAGGGCAAAGCGGAATTTCCCCACAAGGATTGGTAGATACCGTTTTGTACCCAAGATCGGCATAACAATCTGGCACCGATTCGTTGATAATGGTGTCCCAGAAAAGAATTCCCGGCTCGGCCGATTTCCAGGCGTTATGAATAATCTTTTTCCAAAGTTTATCAGCTTCAATCTCCTTGGTGTTCTTTGGGTTTTCACTGAAGATTGGATATTTCTGAACGTAATTTTTATTGTCTTTTACCGCGCGCATAAATTCATCATCTATACGAACAGAAACATTGGCACCTGTAACTTTGCCCTGTTCCATTTTTGCATTGATGAAATCTTCAGAATCGGGGTGGTTGATAGAAACTGAAAGCATAAGGGCACCACGTCTTCCGTCCTGTGCTACTTCACGCGTAGAATTGGAATACCGCTCCATAAAAGGAACAATTCCGGTAGAGGTAAGAGCTGAATTCTTTACCGCAGAACCTTTAGGACGTATATGAGAAAGGTCATGGCCAACACCACCCCGGCGTTTCATAAGCTGTACCTGCTCCTGATCTATTTTCATAATTCCGCCGTAGGAATCTGAATTTCCATCGTTTCCTATCACGAAACAGTTTGAAAGCGAAGCGATCTGGTACGGATTTCCAATTCCCGCCATCGGACTGCCCTGTGGAACGATATATTTGAAGTCTTTGATAAGATCAAAAACCTCGTCTTCACTCATCGGATTTGGATAACGTTTTTCGATTCGGGCAATTTCTTTTGCGATGCGGCGATGCATATCGTTTGGAGTAAGCTCATAAATATTTCCTTCAGAATCCTTCAGGGCATATTTGTTAACCCATACCCGGGCAGCTAAGTCATCTCCTTTAAAATACTCCAGAGAAGCTTTAAAAGCTTCATCCTGGCTGTAAGTTTTTGGAGGGGCGGTAGTTGTTGGCGCGCTCATATTATATTTAAATTTTCAGGTTAGTAATCCAGTTTTTTGAAATACTGTTTTGTAAATATAGATAAACATACACAACAATTTGCATTATTAAAATAAAAAGTTATCAAAAATGAATTGTTAATAAGCTGTAAATCAGGTGTATAAAAATTTATCAACAGTTAAAAGTTTACAAATTTTGAAAAAAAGGGAAATTAAATTTGGTGAGAAATAAGCTGCTGAATTTGAAGTAAAAAAAGAGGCCGACTAAAAATTAAGCCGGCCTTCTTTGAATTAACACCTATGAAAATTCAAAATAGATTCTTATTTTGAAACAGACCAAATGGCATATCCGTTTGCAGGAGCTTCCAGATTGACTGTTCCGTTTTCATCGGAGGTAGGGATGTATGTTGAGTTACCACTGTAATCTAACAGGCTAACATTTTTCCAATTTGTTTGAACGTTTCTGCGTTTTGTATTCTCGCTGGTGCTAATATATAGAATTAATCCGGGGTTTTCATTATCTCCGTTTCTTTTCATAATATATTCGTCATTATCTACATGGAGAAGTTCTATATCTCCTATGGCCAAACTGTTGTGAATCTCAATTAATTGCTGTATTTCAGCCTTGAAATTGTCATTTTCATAATCGGAATAAAAAATAGTGGGATATCCGGGATGTGTTAAAATAAATGCATAAGCTTTCATTTTATTTTCCACGGAAATATTATTGTCTTCATTACTATCTTTTTCGGTATCATGATTTGCGGTAAAGGTTACTGCTTTATCGGGATGGGTTTTCCATAACATATCTCTTTCGAGGTAAGTAAGATCATTGTGTCGATCAAAGGCCTCATCCAATTTGTAAAAAGTAGCAAAATCAAAGACGCCACTACCGGTTTTCTCTACATAATTAGCCAGGTTCGATGCATTTCCATCCCAAAGCTCGGCTACAGAAAAACCACCTACTTCATCCAGCCAGGCTTTAACCACCCAGGGCTCAAAACCAAGAACATAATCGAACCTCCAGCCATCGAAGCCCATCTCATTCATGTAATATTTGGCCACCGAATTTTCTTTTTTCCATAGCCAATCCTGCACATATTCCTGATTATGATCCAGGTTGGTTTCCTCATAAAACAAACTGCCATCATCATAGGGGCTGGTACTGTTTGGATAAAAATTCTCGTAATCGCGGTTAAACCAGCCTGACGCATTTCCGTTTTCCTCATTAAAAAGGGTCCAGGTTTCTTTTTCCCGATAGGGGTTCCATTCTTTTCCTCCTCCGGAATTATGGTTTATAACGATATCGGCAATTACTTCAAGTCCCAGCTCATGTGATTTTTCTATGAGGCTTTCCAGCTCAGCTCTTGTCCCGAATCTGGTAGGGATAGTTTGGTGCTGATCATATTCCCCAAAGTCGAAGTAATCTGAAGGATCGTACCCCATAGAATAGCCTCCCGATTGGCCTTTGGTAGCTACCGGGAACCATAAACGATCTATCCCTGCATCTGCCCAATCTTCCACTTTTTCTGAAAGTATATTCCACCATTCGTGACGGGGCTCTACATCCCAATAAAAGGTTTGCATCATTACTTTCTGCCCGCTGGAATAATTATTAAGGTCCAGGAATTCCTTTTCGTTTGGTTCTACAGGAACCTCTCCGGAATTGCCCTCATCAGGAACCAGGACGGGATCATCATCTTTGGAACAGGAGGTGAAACTCAAAGCGAGTCCCAAAAACACCGGTAGTATTAATCTTGTTTTTTTCATTTGTTTAGAATTAAAAAAGGCTGCCTTCTGAAGACAGCCTTTTTGTTAAGATATATAATTACTCTGCAGCTTGCGGAATAAGAATATACCGGCCATCAAGTGTGTTAAACCAAATGTCATAAGTTCCGGCAGTTACCGGAATGTTGGCTCCTTTTAATTCACTTAGTCCGCTTATGGGTGTATCACCGCCCCAGTCTACGTCCCAGGCATTATCGGCTCTGAATTTAATTTCTCCATCTGTTAATTCGATATCGTTAACATACCAAATGTGTGGGTCAAAATCAGATTGAGTCATATCCTGATCGGCATCCCAAGCATCAGCGGTGGCGTCTCCAATAACTCCTATTTCATTGTAAACCGTAGCTGCTGTTTCATCGATTTCTTCCCAGGTGTAGGTCATATTATCTACATCTACCATCAGGGAATAATAAGCATCAGCATCAACGCCGAATGCAGAAGGATCATCAGTATCTCCAGGATTTACAGAAAGAACACCATCTGTACCTCCCCATTGTGGTTGCCATTGTCCAGGAATTTCAAGAAGTTTGAAACCTTCAACATCACCACCTCCGGCGAAACGGCCCTGGAAGTAATAAACATTCTCGTTTGCAGGGTCTCTAAACATTGGAGTGTTGTTGTTGTCAGGATCCCATCCTGCTTCGGTAGCGTCCCCTACAAAGTAAAGCTCTCTTTTAGCAGGCTCTGCTTCTTTTCCACTTTCCGGAAGTTCAACACTAAGGTTCTTTACTTCAGAATATTCTTCCAAAGGATTACCTTCTCCAGCACCTGCAAAAGCCCGAACTCTAAAGTAAAGATCTCCGGCATTAGGTTCCTCAGTTGCAGGATCATTATCAAGACCTGCATCTTCGGCCAGGCTTAACATTTGATCTACGGTTACTCCGAGGTTATTTCCTCCTGTATTTCCTAAAATATCGACTACAGTGAAATCGGCATCGGTGCTTCCCTGAAGTTCGTAGGTGATAGTAGTTGGAGCATCAAAGTCTACCTCATTCCATACAAAGCGCTCTGCAAGGTTTTCCCCCGTGCTACTGGTAAGTAAGTATACGTCGGAGAAAGAGTTGGTAAATTCAATCCCTTCTGGATCCGGCTGCGCTACAAATACTATATCATCGTCGCTTGTACATGCATTCAAGCTGATTAACGCGACAAATGCGAATAATAAAATTGAAAGTTTTTTCATTTTTAATGTGATTATAAAATTAATATCCTGGATTTTGTGTTAAGTTGGTGTTTACGCCTAAGTCTGAAGCCGGGATTGGCATAAGGTCTCTGTAAGCTCCTGTAGTAGTTCCCTGAGGAACATTTCCTTTCCATGGCCATACGCCGCGGTCTGAAAATACCCCGAATCTTATGCGATCTGTTCTGCGGTGGCCTTCCCAGTAAAGTTCTCTTGCACGTTCATCAAGGATGAAATCTAAACTAAGATCCCCTTCAGAAATGTTATTGCTTGGATTGCCGTAAGCTCTCTCACGTAAATCATTGATTAATCTGGTTGCTTCAGAAAGACTTCCGCCTCCCCCTTGCAGGTGTGCTTCAGCATACATTAGATAAGCATCGGCCAGGCGGAACATTGGGAAATCGTTATCTGGAAATTCTCCGGTGCTGTCTTTACCGGGATTTCCGTCTACATCTACGTTTTTAAATTTTGTAACGGCATATCCATCGGTAAAGCTGGAGAGGTCATTGATCTCTTTTGTTTGTCCTTCAGTAAAGAACAAAGCTCTGTTATCGGCAGATTCAGCTTCTCCCGGGAACTGTTCTACCAGGGCAGAGGTAGTTCTTAATCCGGCCCAACCGCTGCTAACTCCAAAGTCTGCAGGATCCATATCACCACCTACAGATGCATGAATGAGGAATGCCATTCCGCCGTAACTTTGAGTATTGTTACCATCAAAAGTTATAGGAAAAATAATTTCCTTTTGAGCTCCGTTTTTATCGTTGTCTGCAAGGAAAAGCTTCTGGTAATCATCTACAAGTTCATAGTTGGTATTAATCACTTTTTGAGAATACTCCATAGCCTTATCATATTGGGGAGTCCCGGTATAAACTTCGGCATTAAGATAAAGTTTAGACAACAGCATCCAAACTGCGGCCTGGTTGGCACGTCCATATTCTGCAGAACCTACCGGAGTGATCTCATCCTCAATTGCTTCCAATTCGGTTTTAATGTAAGTGAACAACTCCTGACTTTGAATTTGCTCCGGAAGGAAGGCTCCAATAGGGTCTTCTTCAGTTACAAAAGGAGGATTCCCAAACAAATCTAAAGCATGGTAATAATGAAGTGCTCTAAGGAACCTGGCTTCGGCACGGTAGCCCAGAATATTTTCTCTATCAGCAGCTTCAACTCCTCTGGAATCCAAAAGCTCGGGAGTGGTTTGTCGCAAAAATTCGTTGGTAAGTGCTACCTGGTACATCAATCTAGAGTACATGGTTCTAATAAACTCATTTCCTGAAGTCCAGTTTTGGGCGTGAAGGTCTTTTATGGTACCATCATTCCAACCAATTACTGCATTTTCGGTAGTTAATTCCTGCATCATCCAGTATAGTCTCAAATACTGAGAAAAACCTTCGTCAAGACCTTGCAGGTCGGGATTTCCGGCTGGTCCTTCCTGGCCGCTAACAGCCAGACCGGCATATAGTTTTGCTAAAAACTGCTTGTAAGCCTCGGGGCTATCGAAGGTAGCTTCAGCTGTGCTCCTGTTATCTTCAGGTTGCAATTCCAGGTCGCTCTCGCACGACCAGAATAGGGCCACCCCAAGAAAAACGAGCAGAATTGATTTAAATGTTTTAAACATAGCTAGTATATTATTTTGTTATTATTAAAATATAAGGTTTAGACCAAGTACAACACTGGTAGACCTCGGATAAAAATTATTATCAATCCCATTGGAGATTTCAGGATCAAGCCCGTCATAATCTGTAATGGTCCAAAGGTTGGTCGCAGTTAATGAGGTTCTGAAATCTACTTCTTCACCCGGGAATAAATACCCTAATGAAATGTTATCCAGCTTCACAAAATCTGCTCTTTGTACGTAATAATCTGAAAATAACTGGTTATTCACAAAGTTGCTTTCCAGAACATTGCTATTGAGGTTTGAATAGTAATCCTGAGGAGTTACTGTACCTGCAGTTACAAAACCATTTCCAGACTGGGTATTGTTGTACATATAGTTACCAAAGCTTCCTCTGAAGGTAAAGCTGAAATCCAGGTTTTTATAGTTTATGGTATTGGTGAATCCCATAAAGTAATCTGGATTAGCCTTTTTATAAGGCACTTTGTCGGCTTCGGTAATTTCATTGTCACCGTTCACATCTGCATAAGCCCCTTCAATTGGTTGTCCAGCTTCGTTATAAACCTGGCGGAATACAAAGAAGGTAGAAGGATCGTAACCTTCTTTCCAGATCTGGATGTTGTTACCAACACCACCACTTATACCTCCCTGAGGGATAAAGAAATTTGGGTTTTCACCTAAGGATAGCCTGGTAATCTCCAGGTCCTGGAAGGTGATGTTATAGTTCATATCCCAGTTAAAGTCTTCTTTCTGGATAATAGTTCCATTTAAACCAACTTCAATACCTTTACTTACAGTTTCACCAACGTTGGTCACCAAAAGGTCACTTAGGTTAGCTCCTGCCGGTACCGGTACGGTTGCCAGAAGATCTTCTGTTTCTCTGTAATAAGCCTCAACAGTACCTGAGAGTCTGTTATTGAAGAACCCGAAGTCTACACCCAGGTTATAGGTTTGCAGTTCTTCCCATTTAAGGTCAGCATCAAATTCCTCTGGTCTAAGGGTGTTGTAGAATTGGTTCCCAAACTGGTACCTGGCTGGGCCCACACTAGGTGAGTAGATTCCCATATATCCGTAGTTACTTCCAATTTCCTGGTTACCGGTAACCCCGTAACCTGCTCTTAGTTTTAATTCTGAAAGTGTATTGGAGTCCATTAGGAAGTCCTCATTGTGAATCTTCCAACCCACAGATGCTGCGGGAAAAGTACTCCATTTGTTATCTCCTCCAAATCTGGAAGATCCATCGCGACGAACGCTACCTGAGATCAGGTATTTGTTGGCGATATCAAAACTAGCCCGGGCAAAATAAGACTCCAGGGAATTGCGGTCAATAACTGTAGGCACAACACGGTAACCAGGGTCATCGGCTACGGTGTACTCATCATTATTCTCAATATAGAATTCCTGGTAAGAGTGACCTGCGGTTAAATCCATCTCGGTGTCAAGGGCTTCCAGTTCCGTCTTGTAATTAAAATAAAAATCCAGAAGTGTGTTACGGTTAATCCCTGAGTATTCCTGAGCGTATTCTCTACCTTGAATATATAATCCGTTTCCGGCTGCATAACTTGGGCGGTAATTATGCCCTTCATTTTCTGCATAATCAAAACCGGCATTCACGTTGAATTTTAATTCCGGAAGGAAATGGAACTTATACTCCGCATTTAAATTGGTGATATTTCTCATTGTTTTTCCTCTTCCATCAAGGGTTTCAAGAAGCGCCAAAGGGTTTCTTGTAGCTTGCAATTGAGGAATCACCTGGCCATTGCTCATAGTATTGTGCTCAAAATAGCCTCCAAATGGTAAACTTTCATCATATACCGGTTGAGTAGGGTCAAAAGCCACAGCGGCTCCAATAGCTCCCTGATCTGCGAAACGGTTTTCGTCTACAATACCTTTTGTAGTTAAGGCCAGTTTTAAGTGATTATCAAATAGATCCTGGTTCAATGCGATATTAAGCGCATTTCTTTCGTACACATCGGTTTTTAATACTCCGGTTTGAGAAGTGTGGTTGTAATTTACACGGTAAGAGAAATTTTCAAATCCCTGGGAAGCCGTAAGGTTATGTATTGCCCCAACAGAAGTTTGATAGATCTCGTCCTGCCAGTCGGTTTCAGTATCACCTAAAAGCTCTGGATTTGTACCCGGAGTAGATTCGATAAGTTTTCTGAATTCCTGAGCATTCAAATTATCTACTTTGTCTATAATTCTTCCCGCGGAAACTTTTAAGTCATATTCCAGCTCAAGCGGGCTGCTCTTTTTACCGGTTTTAGTGGTAATAAGAATTACCCCGTTAGATGCACGTGAACCATAAATAGAAGTTGCAGCAGCATCTTTAAGGATTACGAAGTCTTCGATCTCATTAGGGTTAATCGAGTTTAACTGGTTTCTAACCCCCTGAACTCCTCTTTGGTCTAATGGAATACCATCTACTACAATTAGAGGGTCGTTGTTTCCTGAAAGGGACGAGCCTCCACGAATCCTAATCTGGCCACCTTCTCCCGGAGCACCGCCACCTGGAGTAATTCTAACCCCGGCAGATTTACCTGAAAGCAATTGTTCAGGAGAAACTACAGCTCCTTTATTAAAGGACTCAGAAGAAACCTTTTCTACCGATCCGGTCGCATCCTGTTCTGAGGTACTACCATATCCAATTAATACCACTTCTTCCAAAGTAGCAGCATCTTCATCAAGTTGTACATCAAGGGTGGTTTGACCCTCATAAGGAATTTCCTGAGTTGCAAAACCTAAGAAGGAGAAGACAATCACATCTCCCGGTTCTACATTATTAATAGTATAATTCCCGTCAAAATCGGTTACAGTACCGTTGGTGGTTCCTTTCACAATAACGTTTGCGCCCGGGACCGGAAGGCCGGAGGCGCTTTCGCTAACCACCCCGCTAATGCTTTCCTGGGCGAAAAAGCTCATTGGTAGCATAAGGAGCAACATCAACGTGCTTTTGAATAGTGTTTTCATAAATTATTTTATTGATTTAACTAAATATTAATCTTATATTTTTACTTCCTGAGGATAAAAGTAGGTAAATTATAAAGCCTCCAAAGTGATTCTGGTCACCTCCAACGTCCGAAAACGTTTGCGTGTTGAAAACTTTTTTATTATTAATGTTAAGCCATGAAAATTGTGATATTTTTACCATATCACGTTAGAGGACTTCTTGATTTATTAATTTCACATTAAATAGTATGCGCCCTAAACTTACCTTAAAGCAAATTGCAAGAGAATTAGATGTTTCTATTTCAACCGTCTCCAAGGCTCTTAAAGACAGCCCCGAAATAGGGGAGGATACCAAGCAAAAAATAAAGGCCTTTGCGAAACTTTACAACTACAAACCCAACAATATTGCTCTAAGCCTTAAAAACCGAAAGACCAAGACTATTGGGATTATTATTCCTGAGATCGTACATTATTTTTTCACAACAGTAATTAGTGGCGTGGAGCAGGTAGCCAATGAAAAGGGTTATAATGTAATTGTATGCCTCTCAAATAATTCTTTTGACAGGGAGGTCCTCAACCTCGATCTCCTGGCAAATGGCAGTACCGATGGGTTTATTCTTTCCCTGGCCAAGGAAACCATGCAAAAAGAAGACTACCATCATCTCACTGAAGTTATAAATCAAGGGATGCCCGTAGTGCTTTTTGACAGGGTAGTAGATGAGGTTCATTGTGATAAAGTTATTATTGATGATATAATAGGAGCCAAAAAAGCTGTGGAGCATTTAATAAACACTGGTTGTAAAAAGATTGGAATACTTACCACCGTAGACTATGTGAGTGTAGGCAAACTTAGAACCAAAGGTTATATTGAAGCTCTTGAGGAAAATGCCTATCCTGTGGATGAAGATCTTATTCTTAAAATAGAGGATATGGATAACAGCGAAAAGGAGATCGGTGAGTTTTTGAAGACCAGGGATATAGATGGTTTGTTTGCTGTAAACGAGCAATTTGCGGTTTCGGCAATAGGATCTTTAAGACGCCTGGGTCGAAATGTACCTGAAGATGTTTCGGTTGTCGGTTTTACAGATGGAGAGCTTTCTAAGAATTTCATCCCAAGCCTTACCACCGTAAGCCAGCACGGCACCCGGATGGGTGCAGAAGCAGCGCACCTTCTTATCGATAAACTGGAAAGAAAACCCGATGAGGTAGAGTCTTATAAAACTGTTATCGTAGAAACCAGTTTGGTTCGTAGAGAATCCACAAAAAACTGATTTAGACTTTTACTTTTAAAATTTTATTATATTTGCCCCAGTTTCAATTTATCAGAACTTATATTTTTACTTCCTACCTAATTAAGTTTTGATAAGTCTTAGCGCTTATCGTAACACATCTAAACTTACGATATGCAAAAACGAACCTTGAGTTTTTGGGAGATCTGGAACATGAGTTTTGGATTCCTGGGAATACAACTGGGTTTTGCTCTACAAAATGCCAACGCGAGTAGAATCTTACAAATTTTTGGTGCCGATGTTCACGAACTCTCATGGTTCTGGCTGGTCGCACCTATCACCGGACTGGTAGTTCAACCAATTATTGGATATTATAGTGACAGGACCTGGACCAAATTGGGCCGGCGTCGTCCATTTTTCCTTACCGGTGCTCTTCTTGCAGCGGCTGGTCTTATTTTAATGCCCAATGCCGATATGTTTATCGCGATTCTACCTTCGCTCTGGATTGGGGCGGGTATGCTATTCGTGATGGATGCCTCCTTTAATATTGCCATGGAACCTTTTAGAGCCCTGGTGGCAGACAACCTACCCTCAGACCAGCGAACCCTTGGGTTTAGTGTGCAAACAGTTTTAATAGGAGTTGGAGCGGTTATTGGGTCCTGGTTGCCATACGTATTGGCCAATTGGTTCGATATAAGTAACCGTACCGTAGCCGGGGAAGTCCCCTTAAACCTGTTGCTTTCTTTTGTGATTGGTGCAGCGATCCTGGTGGGTAGTATTCTGGTTACTGTTTTTACTACTTCAGAATATTCTCCCGGGGAACTTGAGAAAATGGATGAGCACGTGGAGGAAGAAGTGCCAGAGGATGAAAAAAAATCCAGTCTTCTGGATATTTTCACCGACTTTAAAAATATGCCATTCACAATGCGCCAGCTTGCCTGGGTGCAATTCTTTTCGTGGTTTGGTTTATTTGGAATGTGGGTTTTTTCAACTCCGGCAATAGCGCATCATATCTATGATTTACCGCTTTCAGATAATAGTAGTGAAACTTACCAGGATGCGGGAGACTGGGTTGGTGTACTCTTTGGGGTTTACAACGCGGTATCGGCCGTTTTTGCTTTCTTTCTACCCGCTATTGCATTAAAGATTGGTAGAAAAAGTACTCATATGATCTCCCTAGTTATAGGGGGGCTTGGCTTATTGTCAATTTATATAATGCCCAATCAATACTGGTTATTGCTTTCTATGCTTGGTGTAGGGATAGGTTGGGCAAGTATTCTTGCTATGCCTTACGCTATCCTCGCAGGTTCTATTCCACCTAGAAAAATGGGAGTCTATATGGGGATATTCAACTTTTTTATCGTAATCCCTCAAATTATCAATGCACTTATTGGTGGGCCGATGGTGAAATATCTCTATGGCGGAAATCCAATCTATGCCCTGGTGACCAGTGGGGTGGCTTTTCTTATTGCAGCCCTGTTAACAGTTAGAATTTATGATGCAGATGAACCTATAGAAGTAAAAAATCACTGAAAAAGCTCGTAAATAAAACAGAAAAAAAGATTTGAAATTCGAGGCAAACCCCGAATTATTAAATCCCGATTATCGGGTAAAAAATTAACTTATGGAAATGATGAAGAGAAAAGCGGTGATCTTCGACCTTGATGGAGTGATAGTAGATACGGCAAAATTCCATTTTCTGGCATGGCGCAAGCTGGCAAACGATCTTGGTTTTGATTTTACCGAAGAACAAAACGAACAACTTAAAGGAGTGAGCCGTGTGCATTCACTTCAAAAAATATTGAAATGGGGAGGCAAGGAACTTTCAGAAGAGGAGTTCCAACGCCAGATGGACCTGAAGAATGAAAATTACCTGTCTTATGTAAATGAGATGGATGCGTCTGAAATCTTACCGGGAGTACCCAAAATTCTTGACTATCTAATTGAGAATAATATCCCTTTTGCTTTGGGCTCAGCCAGTAAAAATGCGCGAACCATTCTTGAAAAACTCAATCTTATAGAAAAGTTTGATGCTATTGTAGATGGAACCGATGTCTCCAAAGCTAAACCCAACCCAGAAGTCTTTTTGATCGCTGCTGAAAAATTGGGTGTAAAACCAGAAAACAGCATTGTCTTTGAAGATGCGGTGGCTGGTGTTCAGGCCGCGAACCGGGCTAATATGACGAGTATAGGAATTGGCGATAAAACCACTTTAGGGGAAGCCGATTATGTGTTTTCCGATTTCACGGAAATAGATAGAGAATTTATAGAACAACTACTTAGTAAATAGAGAATTAAATGAACCAGGATTATATAAAACCAAACGAATGGTCGATACTTGAAGAGGGTTTCGATGTAGAGAAAGTAAAATCATCCGAGAGCCTATTCAGTATAGGAAATGGGGTGATGGGCCAGCGTGCTAATTTTGAAGAAGAGTATTCAGGACCAAGTTTTCAGGGTAGCTATATCGGTGGGGTTTATTATCCCGACAAGACCAAAGTAGGCTGGTGGAAGAACGGTTATCCCGAATATTTCGCAAAAGTATTGAATGCGCCAAATTGGATTGGAATAAATGTTTTTGTAAATGGCAAGGCTCTGGATCTTTTTACCTGCAAAGAGGTAAAAGATTTCAAAAGAGAGCTTAATATGAAGGAAGGCTTTCACCGCCGCAGTTTTGTGGCTGTGCTACCAAATGACCTTGAAATTTCGGTTAAAGCAACCAGATTTCTTTCTATTGTTGAAGATGAATTGGGCGCCATAGATTTTGAAGTAGAAGTATTGAACAGCGATGCAGAAATTCGTTTTGAGCCCTATCTCGACGGCGGCATCACCAATACCGATGCCAACTGGGAAGAGCGTTTCTGGAAGACTTTAGAGGTTAAAACTGAAGGAAACCAGGGTTTCATTCTCTCAAAAACCCTAAAAACCGAATTCCACGTGGGCACCTTTATGCAATCGGAAGTTTGGGTTGCTGGAGAAAAGAAAGACCTGGGTTTTAAGGAATCTAAAACTGATGATAAGCTTACTTTTTCTTATTTAGTGAATGCCAAAAAGGGACAAAAAGTTAGTCTGAGAAAATATGCCGGTTATGTCACCGATATGAACCATGATAGAGACCGGTTATTTTCAGCAGCGAAAAAAGTATTGGATATTGCAATAGCCTCAGGTTTTGAGAATTTACTTCAGCAGCAAAAAGAAGCCTGGGCAAAGATCTGGGAAATGGCAGACATTACTATTTCGGGAGATGTAAAAGCCCAGCAGGGAATTCGCTTCAATATTTTTCAGCTAAATCAAACCTATTTAGGTAAAGATGAAAGGCTGAATATTGGTCCCAAAGGTTTCACCGGAGAAAAATACGGCGGAAGCACCTATTGGGATACCGAGGCTTATTGTATTCCTTTTTATATGGCGACCAAAGATCAAAAAGTGGCCAGAAATCTTTTGACCTATCGGTACAATCAACTGGATAAAGCCATTGAAAACGCCAAAAAATTAGGTTTTAAAAACGGTGCCGCCCTTTACCCGATGGTGACGATGAATGGGGAAGAAAGCCATAACGAATGGGAAATCACCTTTGAGGAGATTCACCGTAATGGCGCTATGGTCTATGCCATCTATAATTATGTACGTTTTACCGGAGATTTTGAATATATCCCGGAAAAAGGTTTGGAGGTGATGATTGCTATCGCCAGATTCTGGCATCAGCGGGCCAATTTTAGTAGTGAAAAAAATAAATACGTTATTCTGGGAGTAACCGGGCCCAATGAATACGAAAATAACGTAAACAATAATTGGTATACCAACTATATCGCGAAATGGTGTTTGGAATATACTATGGAAATAATCGAAAAGGTGAAGCATGGTTACGAAGAGGATTATGAGCGTATTATGGGCCATACCAACCTTACCGATGGAGAATTGATTTCCTGGAAAGAAGTTGCAGACGATATGTATTTCCCGTTTTCAGAGAAAGATGGAGTCTTCCTTCAGCAGGATGGGTTCCTGGACAAAGAGATTAAACCTGTAAGTGAACTGGATAAAAGCCAAAGACCAATCAACCAGAAATGGAGTTGGGACCGAATCCTGCGTTCCTGTTACATAAAACAGGCTGATGTGCTTCAGGGATTTTATTTCTTTGAAGATCACTTTAGCAAAGAAGAGCTTGAGAAACATTTTGATTATTATGAGCCAATTACCGTTCACGAATCGTCCCTGTCGCCTTGCGTGCACAGTATTCAGGCGGCGGTTCTTGGTAGAATGAAACAGGCTTATGAATTTTATTTAAGAACATCGCGCCTGGATCTCGACGACTATAATAACGAGGTAGAGCAGGGTTGCCATATTACAAGTATGGCCGGTACCTGGATGAGTATTGTTGAAGGTTTTGGCGGGATGCGTGTTAAAGACGATCAGCTGGAGTTTACTCCAATAATTCCAGCGGAATGGGAAGCCTATTCCTTTAAAGTGAACTTTAGGGATCAAATCCTGAAGGTTACCGTTACCAGCGATCAAACCAGGTTTTCACTTGAAGGCGATAATTCCATAGAGATCAAAGTTAATGGCGAATCTTTAGAGGTAAGCCCTAACGAGGAGAAAACAGTTTAAACTTAAACCTGGAGTTCATTATTGAGCTCCGGGTTTTTTAATTATTTATAAGATGAAAAAAATAATAATCAGCCTTATTTTCCTGGGAAGCCTCTCTATGGCGGCTCAGATTGAAAGGGTGGAACCACCTAACTGGTGGCTTGGCTTTGACAATGATGAGTTACAATTAATGATCTATGGTGAAAATATAGGGGAGGCTGAGGTTAGTCTTGATGCAGTTGGGATTGATTTGGAAGATGTTCATCGCGCGAAAAGTCCCAATTACCTGTTCCTGGATTTAAAATTAACAGAACAGGCTAAAGCTGGAAGCTTTCCAATTAATTTCACTTTGGAAAACGGTAAAAAACTGGTTCACCAATACGAATTAAAAGAAAGAACCCGGCCTGGATCTGATTTTATCGGGTTCAATAATAAAGATGCGATATATCTTGTCACCCCTGACAGGTTTGCCAATGGAGATCCTTCCAACGATGAAGATTCGTCCTTAAGAGAAAAAACCATAAACCGGGAAGATGATTATGCCAGGCACGGAGGCGATATACAGGGTATTATAGATCATCTTGACTATATAGACGAAATGGGCTTTACTGCTCTTTGGTCGTCGCCCTTATTGATTAACGATATGGAATCCGGCTCTTACCACGGATATGCCATGACCGATTTTTACCGGGTTGATCCTCGTTTTGGAACTCTGGAAGATTATAAAGAGCTGGCTGAAAAAGCCCGGGAAAGAGACATCAAACTTATTATGGACCAGGTGGCAAATCATATAGGTTCAGGCCATTGGTGGATGGACGATCTGCCTTTTGAAGATTGGTTGAATTACCAGAAAGAATTTGAACAGGGAAAGGAAATAACCAAATCTAACCACATAAGAACCACCAACCAGGATTTTTATGCCGCCGATGTAGATAAGAGAAAAATGACTGAAGGCTGGTTCGTAGATACTATGCCAGATCTAAATCAGGAAAATCCATTTATGGCCAAATATCTTATTCAAAACAGTATTTGGTGGATTGAATACCTCGGTCTTGGCGGAATACGCCAGGACACTTATCCTTATCCGGATAAAGATTTTATGAGTGACTGGGCCGGGGCTATCATGACCGAATACCCCGATTTCAATATCGTAGGAGAAGAGTGGAGTTATAATCCACTGCTAATTCGTTACTGGCAGGATGGTGTAGAAAATAAAGATGCTTACGAATCCAACCTTAGATCTACAATGGATTTTGCTATGCAGGGAGAAATTGTAAAAGGTTTAAAAGAAGATGAAGGTTGGGGCACTGGGCTCACGAGACTTTATGAAGGCCTGGCGAACGATTTTGCCTATGAGCGTCCTGAGGATATAATGATTTTTCCAGATAACCACGATAAGAGCAGGATCTTTACTCAATTGGAGGAAGATGTAGCAAAAACCAAAATGGCTGTTGCTTATATGCTGGTGCTTCCGAGGACACCTCAAATTTACTACGGGACCGAGATTTTGATGGATGATACGGCCAATCCGGGTGACCATGGGCTCATCCGTACCGAATTTCCGGGAGGTTGGGACGATCATGATACAAATGCTTTCACCGGGGAAGGGCTTTCAGAAGAAAAAGCAGATATGCAGGCTTTTCTGAAGAAAATTTTAAACTACCGCAAAAACTCTAAAGCGATTCACACAGGTAAAACTCTTCATTTTGCACCTCAGGATGGCGTTTATGTGTCGGCAAGGCAAATTGAAGGCGAAAGTGTAGTTGTTATTCTGAATAAAAATGAGGAAAAATTCAGTTTAGACCTTGAAAGGTTTGAACAATTAGACCTGAATGGGAAAAATCTAAAAAATCTTATTTCCGAAGAAACTTTGGAATGGAATGACAGGCTGGAATTAAACGGAGAAGGAGTATATCTTTTAACAACAAAATTCAACTAAATAAATTATAAATATGAAACAATTTTCGATAATAATGGCGCTTTTGGTGCTGATGGTATCCTGTAAAAATGAACCAAAGCAGGAAGAGCAAAAAGAAGAAAAACAGGAAAGTCTGGAGCCGGTATCTAATGAAGCATTGGAATCAGCAGTGATTTATGAGGCCAATATTCGGCAATATTCTCCTGAGGGAACTTTCGAGGCCTTTACCAAAGATATTCCGCAGTTAAAGGAATTAGGGGTAAAAGTGATCTGGCTAATGCCGATTTATCCTATTTCCATGAAGAATCGTAAAGCAACTCAGGGTCTATCTATTGAGGATATTGAAGATGAAGAAGAGAGAAAAAAGTACCTGGGAAGTTACTACGCTATTGCTGATTATACCGGGATAAATCCGGAATTTGGAGAATTTGATGATTTCAATGAGCTTGTGGATACCGCACACGAAAACGGGATGTATGTTATTCTTGATTGGGTGGCCAACCACACCGGCTGGGATCATCACTGGATGGAGGAGCATCCTGAATTCTATACTCAGAATGATAAAGGAGAGATCGTTGATCCTTTAAATCCCGATACGGGTGAAAGCTGGGGTTGGACCGATGTTGCCGACCTTAACTATGATAATAAAGAACTTTGGGAAGCGATGACCAAAGAGATGGAATTCTGGGTGGAAGAATATAATATTGACGGTTTCCGTGCCGATGTGGCCGGTGAGGTTCCTACCGAATTCTGGGAGCAGGCAGTAAAAAAACTGAATTCCCATAAACCCATGTTTATGTTAGCCGAATCTGAGGATAAGGATTTATTTCATAATGCCTTCGATATGGGGTATAACTGGGAAGGTCACCACATTATGAATGAAATGGCCCAGGGCAAGAAAACTGTGAAAGACTGGAATGCCTATATGCAAAAGATCGATACTACCTACCAGGAAGATGACTACCTGATGAATTTCGTGACTAATCATGATGAAAATTCCTGGAATGGTACGGTGAAAGAGCGAATGGGAGAGGCTTCAGAAGCTATGATTGCCTTTAGTTATGCGCTTCCGGGGATGCCACTTATTTACAGCGGCCTGGAATATGATTTAGATAAAAGACTTAGGTTCTTTGAAAAAGATACTATTTCTAAAGAAAAAGGAAAGATATGGCCAATCCTTGAGAAATTAGGGGAGCTTAAGAACCAAAATGTTGCCCTGCACGGAGCCAAAGAGGCAGCCTCTTATGAAGCTCTGGAAACTTCAGAAGAAGAGAAAGTTATGGCATTTAAACGTGAGAAAAATGGTCAGGAACTTATTTATCTTTCTAATTTCAGTGATGCTTCGTTGAATTTTACGGTTAGACTTGACGGAGAGTATATAGATTATATGTCTGGGGCAACTGTAGAAATGGAAGAAAATGAAAATTTAGAATTTAAGCCTTGGGAGTATCGAATATTAGTAAATAACTAAAAAAACTCCTAAATTAATAAAAACAGCCCGCTAAAACGGGCTGTTTTTGTTAGTTATCAACCGAAAACGATTTAGTTTTTGCGAAAATTAGGTTATATTAATCAATTGAAATAGCTTTGAGGTAATGATAAAGAAAATCAACAATATAGCAGTATTAACTTCCGGGGGAGATGCTCCTGGAATGAATGCCGCAATAAGAGCTGTAGTAAGAGCTTGTTCGTATTACAATCTTGAATGCACAGGTGTTTACCGGGGCTATCAGGGTCTTATTGAAGGCGATTTTGAAAAGCTTGATGCCAGGTCTGTAAGAAATGTAATTAATAAAGGCGGCACTTTCCTTAAATCTACCCGCTCTATGGAATTCAAAACCAAAGAGGGGAGAGCAAAAGCAAATGAAAATCTGAAAAAGGCGGGGGTAGATGCCCTTGTAGTTATAGGAGGGGATGGAACCTTTACCGGGGGACTTTTGTTCAATCAGGAGTTCGATTTTCCGGTGGTTGGTATCCCGGCAACCATCGATAACGACATTAGTGGTACAGATTATACCCTGGGTTACGACACCGCATTAAATACGGTAGTTGAAGCCATTGATAAAATTCGGGATACCGCCAGTTCACATAACAGACTGTTCTTAGTTGAAGTTATGGGACGCGATGCCGGCGATATAGCCTTAAATAGCGGGATAGGCGCAGGTGCTGAAGAAATCCTTATTCCTGAAGAAGAAGGGGGAATAGAGCTAATGATGGACTCTCTGGAAAAGAGTAAAAAATCCGGAAAGACCTCAAGCATTATCGTTGTGGCAGAAGGTGAGAAAAGCGGTAAAACAATTTTTGAACTTGCTGAACATATAGGTGAAAAATATGAAGAGTACGACATCAGGGTATCGGTACTGGGGCACATTCAACGTGGAGGCTCACCAAGTTGTTTTGACCGCGTGCTGGCAAGTAAGCTTGGTGTGGGAGCAGTGGAAGCGCTTACCGATGGTAAATCCAATATTATGGTTGGAGTACACCATCAGAAAGTAGTTCATGTTTCATTGGAAAAAGCGCTCAAAGAGAAGCGTGAATTAGACAAAGAGTTAAGAAGGGTGGCTAACATCACTTCAGTGTAAAATTTAAAATTTAAAATTATGAGTACTAAAATTGGAATTAATGGATTTGGTCGTATTGGGCGAATAGCCTTTAGAATAGCGGCTGAAAATAAAGATGTAGAAGTTGTAGCAATCAATGATCTTCTTGACGTAGATCACCTGGCATACCTGCTTAAATATGATTCGGTTCACGGAAAATTCAAAGGAGATGTTGAGGTGAAAGATGGGAATCTTATTGTGAATGGAAATACTGTTCGTGTAACAGCAGAAAAAAATCCAGAAGACCTTAAATGGGGTGATGTAGATGTAGATGTGGTTTTAGAATGTACCGGAATCTTTACGAGTAAAGATCAGGCGCAGACGCATATTACTGCAGGTGCTAAAAAAGTTGTGATCTCAGCTCCTTCTAAAGATGCGCCTATGTTCGTTATGGGTGTTAATCATAAAGATGTTAAGGCTGAAGATAATATAGTTTCTAATGCCTCGTGTACCACCAACTGTCTTGCTCCACTTGCAAAAGTGATCGATGATGAGTTTGGAATTGTTGAAGGATTGATGACTACAGTTCACGCTACTACAGCAACTCAATTAACAGTTGATGGTCCTTCTAAAAAGGATTTCAGAGGTGGTAGAAGTGCGCTGTTAAATATTATTCCTGCTTCTACAGGAGCTGCAAAAGCAGTAGGAAAAGTTATTCCAAAACTGGACGGGAAACTTACAGGTATGGCCTTTAGAGTGCCAACCGCCGATGTTTCTGCAGTAGACCTTACCGTGCGTACCGACAAATCTGTATCTTATGAGCAGGTGAAAGCTGCATTCAAAAAAGCTTCCGAAGGAGATTACAAAGGAGTGATTTCTTATACCGAAGATGCTGTGGTTTCTCAGGATTATGTTTCAGAATCGCATACCTGTAATTTTGATGCCGGAGCAGGGATTGCACTAAATGATAATTTCTTTAAATTAGTGGCCTGGTATGATAACGAATATGGTTATTCTGCTTCAATAATTAAACTGGCGATGCACGTTGCATCATTATAATACTTAAATGAAAAAAGCCTGAAAGAAAATTGGAACTGTAGGATTTCATCATAATCCTACAGCCATTTTCATCAGGCTTTTTTTTAAATCACACGAAGAAATGATTTTATTAGCAGACGGTGGCTCAACAAAATGTGATTGGATCTTACTGAATGCCCGGGGAGAACAGGTTTTTAAAACCAGAACCAAAGGGCTTAACCCGGCGGTCTTTCCTGAGTTGGTTCTTGAACAGCGTATTGAAGAAAACGCAGAATTGCGTGAAGTAAAAGATAAAGTAGAAAGGGTACATTTTTTTGGTGCCGGTTGTGGGACTGAAACACCCCGTAAACTCCTGGAAGATATTTTTACCAACTTTTTTACCAATGTTAACGAAGTAATCGTAAAAGAAGATATTGTAGCTGCTGTATATGCCGCAACTACAGAACCTGGTATAGTTTGTATCCTGGGTACGGGATCTAATTCCTGTTATTACGACGGTGAAGAGATTCACCAGGTTGTGCATTCCCTTGGATATATTCTTATGGATGAGGCCAGTGGTAATTACTTTGGAAAAAGACTTTTAAGGGATTATTACTATAAGAGAATGCCTCCGGAATTGGTGACTATATTTGAACAGAAATATAACCTTGATTCAGACGAGATAAAGAAAAACCTCTATAGAAGAGAAAATCCAAATACCTACCTCGCAAATTTTGCCGAATTTATCTTTACCAACGAGCGGAATGGATATTTCTACAAGCTGGTTCACGAAGGTATTACTGATTTTGTGCATTCCAGAGTTTTGTCTTATAAACAAGCGCAGAATGTGCCAATACATTTTATAGGAAGTATAGCTTTCTTTAGCGAAGATATTATTCGGGCAGTAGTTCAGCCATATGGGCTTGAAGTAGGAAATATAGTGAGAAGACCTATTGATGGTTTAATAGATTATTACCGAAATCACGTGTTAAACGTTTAACACTCAAATCATTTCGTAAATTTTACTAAATTTAAGGAAACAAAATCTTTAAATGCTGGTAAAAGTCTACGGAAGTGCCGTTTTTGGGGTAGAAGCAACCACAATTACCATTGAGGTAAATGTGGCTACCGGCATTGGATATCATCTGGTTGGTTTACCCGATAATGCGGTAAAAGAAAGCAGTTATCGCATAACCGCCGCCCTCCAAAATACGGGCTATAAATTTCCCGGTAAAAAGATTATAGTGAATATGGCTCCTGCTGATCTTCGGAAAGAAGGTTCGGCATACGACCTCACTTTTGCCCTGGGAATCCTAACCGCATCAGGCCAGATCAAGGCCGAAAACATTTCAGATTATTTAATAATGGGGGAGCTTTCCCTCGACGGAAGCCTTCAACCTATAAAGGGAGCGCTTCCTATTGCTATTAAAGCCAGAGAAGAAGGCTTTAAAGGTTTTATTCTTCCCAAGCAAAACGCAAAAGAAGCCGCTGTGGTGAACGGGCTTGAAATCTATGGCGTAGATAATATCCTGGAGGTAATCAGGTTTTTTGATAAGGAAGAACCCCTGGAACAAACCCTCATTAATACCCGGGAAGAATTTTATAAAAATCTGGATAACCCGGAACACGATTTTGCCGATGTAAAAGGGCAGGAATCTATTAAGCGCTGTATGGAAATAGCCGCAGCCGGAGGTCATAATATTATTTTAATCGGTCCGCCCGGAGCGGGAAAGACCATGTTGGCAAAACGCCTGCCCAGCATTTTACCACCTATGACCCTGCATGAGGCTTTGGAAACCACTAAAATTCATAGCGTAGTTGGCAGGATACGTGAAAATGTAGGCTTGATGTCTCAACGCCCCTTCAGAAGCCCACATCACACAATTTCAGATGTTGCCCTTGTGGGCGGCGGGGCTTATCCCCAACCGGGGGAAATTTCGCTATCCCATAACGGGGTTTTATTCTTAGATGAACTTCCTGAGTTTAAACGCGGCGTGCTTGAAGTAATGCGCCAGCCCCTGGAGGATCGGGAAGTCACCATCTCCCGGGCGAAATTCACAGTTACCTATCCTTCAAGTTTTATGCTGGTAGCCAGTATGAATCCAAGTCCCAGTGGTTACTTTAATGATCCCGATTCACCGGTAACTTCCAGTCCTGCCGAAATGCAGCGTTATCTTAGCAAAATTAGTGGCCCTCTTCTGGATAGAATAGATATTCATATCGAGGTGACGCCGGTTCCATTTGAAAAGCTCAGTGAAGAACGCAGGGGAGAGAGTAGTGTGGAGATAAGAAAAAGAGTTACCGCGGCCCGGGAAATTCAGACGCAGCGATTTAAAGAAAATGAGAATGTGCATTATAATGCTCAAATGAGTGTAAGGCAGATCAGGGAATTTTGTGATTTGGATGAAGCATCTAAACAACTTTTGAAAACAGCTATGGAACGGCTCAATCTTTCTGCAAGGGCTTATGATCGTATTTTAAAGGTCTCCCGTAGTATCGCCGATTTAGAGCAATCGGAAAATATTGCCGCCAACCACATCAGCGAAGCGATTCAGTATAGAAGCCTGGATCGGGACGGCTGGTTGGGCTGAGGTCCTAAATTATAAATGAATGTAAAATTTTAACGGGTTTATTTTTAAACTTTTATCTTTACTAGCTCACAACCCAAAAATCAATGAAACGAATAATCCTGCTTCTCTTAATAATTATTTCCGGCTGTAAAAACAACGAAAGCTCTGAAAAAGTTTCAGCAGAGGAAGCCGATAGTATAAAAGTACCTACAATCACTGAGGCTTTACAAAGCGAAATCATAGAATTTGATCTCGAAGAAGCCAACAAACTTGCAGAACTTCCCCTTAACTGTATTGAAACCGAATATCCTAATAAACTGGGCCAAACCCTGGAAAATAAAGAAGCTATGGGCGAACCCAGCGAGCTTCATCCGGCCTTTTACGGCTGTTTTGACTGGCATTCTTCGGTTCATGGGCATTGGTCCCTTATAAGTTTGCTAAAACAATTTCCGAAGCTTGAAAAGCGAAAAGAAATAAGGGAATTACTTCAAAAAAGTCTTTCTGCTGAAAATATTCAGGAGGAGCTCGAATATTTCCGAAGAGAACATAGTGATTCTTACGAGCGTACTTACGGTTGGGCCTGGTTGCTTAAACTGGCTCAGGAAATAAAAACCTGGGATGATCCCCTGGCACAGGAACTTGATCAAAACCTCCAGCCTTTAACCAATCTTATAGTAGAACGATATATGGAGTTTCTCCCAAAACTCAATTACCCTATCAGGGTTGGAGAACACGAAAATACAGCTTTTGGTCTCTCTTACGCCTGGGACTATGCTGTTACCGCCGAAAATGAGGAGCTGAAAGAACTCATTTCGAAACGAGCAAGGGATTTTTACCTTAGTGATGATCATTGCCCCATAACCTGGGAGCCGGGTGGCTTCGACTTTCTCTCTCCCTGTTTAGAGGAGGTGAATATTATGCGTAGGGTCTTACCGAAAAACGCCTTTATGATGTGGTTAGACGATTTTATGCCTAACCTCAAGAATGAAGGTTTTAATATTGAAGTAGGCGAAGTTTCCGATCGCACCGATGGAAAACTGGTGCATCTCGATGGTCTCAATTTTAGCCGCGCCTGGGTTTTTTACGGCCTGGTCAATAAATATCCGGATGAATTCGGGCATTTAAAGAGCCTTGCCGACAGTCACGTAGCTTATTCCTTCCCTAATTTGGTAGGTGATAGCTACGAAGGTGGCCACTGGTTAGGCAGTTTTGCTATCTACGCACTTAATGAATCCCGCAAGGGCAAGTGAGAAATTTTTTAAAAAACCTTGGGCCGGGAATCCTGGTCTCGGCGGCATTTATTGGCCCGGGAACGGTGACCGTCTGCACCCTGGCCGGGGTGGAATTTGGGTATAGCCTGCTGTGGGCCCTATTGCTCTCTGTTTTTTCCTGTGTTGTTTTGCAGGAAATGGCCGCGCGTTTAGGAGTGGTTTCGCAAAAAGGTTTAAGCGAAGTGATTCGTGAAGAGATTAAGAGGCCATTTTTAAAGGTTTTCTCAGTCATTCTAATCTTCTCGGCCATAGTGATAGGAAATGCCGCCTATGAAGCCGGAAATATCACTGGAGCAGTTCTTGGCGCCCAGGCGATATTTGGAGATCAGAGCTTACAGCTGGGGAGTTTCCAGCTCAATCTCTGGAGCCTGCTCATTGGATTTATCGCTTTTCTTTTACTTTTCTCCGGAAGCTACAAAACCCTGGAAAAAGTATTTATTGGGTTGGTGCTGCTAATGAGCATCAGCTTTGTGCTTACCGCCATTCTAACCAAACCCGATATCCTTAAAGTCTTACAAGGCTTTATTCCAAATACCAATGCGGCCGGTCTGCTTACGGTTATGGCTATTGTGGGTACTACAGTAGTGCCTTATAATTTATTCCTGCACGCCTCTCTGGTAAGTGAGAAATGGAAGGATTCGTCGTTTTTACCAACAGCGCGAAAGGAACTGGTTGTATCTATTCTTCTGGGAGGTGTGGTTTCTATGGCAATCCTTATTTCTGCTGCTTCGGCAGGGATCACCGATGTGAATTCCGCGGCCGATATGGCCTTAAGCCTGGAACCGCTTTTTGGTAAATTTGCAACCTGGTTTATGGCACTGGGACTTTTAGCTGCCGGGATTACCTCTTCGATCACCGCTCCTTTGGCTGCTGCATACGTGGTGCAGGGTTCTCTTGGCTGGAAAGGCGGGATGGCTTCTGCAAAATTCAAAATGGTATGGGCCGGAGTGCTCATCCTGGGTGTTTTCTTTTCGTCTTTACAGATCAACCCTATCGAGATCATCCGGTTTGCGCAAATTGCCAACGGAATTCTATTGCCTGTAATCGCTATTTTCTTATTTTGGGTAGTTAATAAACATTCGGTCCTGGGGCATCATCGCAATAGTAGTTGGCAAAATATTCTGGGAATTCTGGTAATCGCATTATCTGTTTTCCTTGGGGTAAAAGCCATTGTAAGTGTGATTGGTAGCTTTTAATCTTTATCGAATACTGTCTAAAACCTTAAACCGTGAAAGAAATTCATATCAACTGCGACCTGGGTGAGGGAGGTGAATATGATGCCGACCTGATGCCGCTTATATCGGCCTGTAACATCGCCTGTGGTGGTCACGCAGGTACCCTGGAGACCATGCAACATACCGTAGCTCTGGCTATGGAGCACAAGGTTGAGATAGGTGCCCATCCTTCTTATCCCGATAAAGAAAACTTCGGAAGAAAAAGCCTGGAAATTTCTGCGGAAGAACTTAAACTTTCGCTGGTTGCCCAGATCTTAAGCTTAAAGCAGATCGCTGAAGCTGAAGGTGCAAAACTCAGCCATATAAAATCTCATGGAGCCTTGTATAATGATGCCGCCAAAGATGAAAATATCGCCCGGATAGTGATCGATTCGGTGTTGGAATTCGATGAAATTCTGCCGCTTTTTGTGCCTCAGAATTCGGTGATTTCTGAAATGGCTAAAGGGAAAATTCCACTCATTTTTGAAGCCTTTGCCGATAGAAATTATAACGAAAATTACAGCCTGGTTTCGCGTTCAAAACCCAATGCTTTGATCACTGAAAAAGCAGCCGTTTTTGAGCACCTGTTTTTGATGTTTTCTGAAGGGAGAATACGCTGTGAAAATGAGGTTGAAATCAGTTGTAAAGCGAACACTTTTTGCCTGCATAGCGACACCCCAAATTCGGTTGAAATTTTGAGATATCTGCACGAAAAACTGGCTGATGAAAATATTAAAATAAAGAACACTTAATGGCTGAATTTCCTAAAATATCGGCGATGGGGGAGCGGGCGATCCTGGTTCAATTTGAGCCGGTGATCGATGAAAACCTGCTCGAAAAGTTGCTTTTTTATAAAAATAAGCTGGAAGAATTTTATGATGAAGTAAAAGTTGAGGTGACTAACACATATAACTCGTTATTAATTAATTATCTTTTCACTATAGAAGACGTCTATGGAGAGGTTTCAGCTTTAAAACGGCTGTTTGCTGAGGCTAAGATAACAAAATTATCCAACCGGCAAATTTTTCATCTTCCCGTTTGTTATGAGGAAGAATTCGGGTGGGACCTCGATTATATTTCAAAGGAAAAAAACCTGTCCAAAAAAGAAATTATTGATCTTCATACCTCACCTCTTTACACGGTTTATTTTATAGGTTTTTTACCCGGATTTTTATACCTCGGGGGCCTTGATAAAAAGCTTCAAATTTCCCGTAAAAACGAACCCCGGTTGAAGATCGAAAAAGGGGCGGTGGGGATAGGTGAAAATCAAACCGGGATTTACCCAAAATCCAGTCCCGGCGGCTGGCAGATTTTAGGTAATTGTCCGGTGAACTTTTTCGATAAAAATTCCAATCCGCCTTGTGAAATTTCCCCCGGCGACAAGGTGAAATTTTATTCGGTTTCTAAAGATGAATTTTTAGAAATTTCCGAAGAGATCTCAAAAGGAAAATTTCAATTTAAAAAGGAAAACTATGGAAGCTGAAATTGAAGTTTTACACCCGGGATTATTTTCCAGCATACAGGATTTTGGCCGGCGTGGATTTCAAAAATACGGAGTTCCTTTTTCGGGAGCGATGGACAGGCAGGCATTAAAAACTGCAAATCTTATTTTACGAAATAAAGCCGATGCTGCCGTTTTGGAAATAACCCAAATGGGGCCTAAGCTTAAATTTTCAGCAACCACTAAAATTGCTATTAGCGGAGCTAATCTTTCTCCCAGAATTAATAATTCAGAAATTCGAAATAATGAGGTGATAAAGATAAATGCGGGGGATTTGTTGTCTTTTGGCAAACCCCAACTTGGGATGCGTGCTTATTTGGCGGTGGTGGATGGTTTCAGAACTGAAAAAGCCCTGGAAAGCCGTAGTTGGTACGAAGGCATCACTGCTAATGAAAAGCTTGAGAAGGGAATGACCTTGAAGTATTGGTCTTCTGAAAACGAGAAACGGGAAACTAATGCTTCTGTAAAATTTGATGCTTCTTACTTAACTTCTAAAGAAATTAGGGTATACCCGGGACCTGAGTTTGAACTCTTATCCCAAACTTTAAAAACCCAGTTACTTCAGAATAAATTCAGCATAGACAAAAACAACAACCGGATGGCGGTTCAACTTAGTGAAAAACTCGAAAATTTACTGAAACCCATCATCACCGGGCCGGTCCTACCCGGCACCGTACAACTTACCCCGGGAGGAAATCTTATCGTTTTAATGCGCGACTGCCAAACTACAGGCGGTTATCCCAGAGTACTTCAGCTTAGTGAGCACTCCCTTAACATCCTGGCCCAGAAGAAGACAGGAGAGGAAGTACATTTTAAATCAGGTTCCTAAAAACTTGGAAACCGGTGGGTACTTAGAATTCAAATTACATTTCTTTCAATGAATTATCAAAAAGGGGATTTTTCCCCTTGTAGACAACCAGGCCTTCGTCTACATTTGTATCAGTCATTTTAGTTAGCTAAAGTGTTTTGGGGCAAAAAAGTGTCGTTGAGGTGGAAAACTAATTGGTAGGGTAATTAGGTTTCCGTAAAACCAAAACGGCACTTTTTTATTTTAACCCGGTAACAGTCTCATATTCTCTTACTTTTTTTAAGCTCCGGGAATTTTCACTAATTTTAGCTTAACAAAATTTTAAGTAAACCAACCAAAAAACCAATATTATGGAAAAACCAAAAAAATGTATTTCCCGCCAGGAGGCAAAAGAGCTTCAAAAAAGATGGTGGCATACCCGAGGAAAAGCCATTGAAAGATCAGAACAACACAAGGATGTTTGCGCTGTAAAATTTAGTGTGGCTGAATTAGAGGAGTATCTTAAGTATGTAAAAGAAAAATCTGGGGAACAGGGAATCGAAGATCCAGGAGTTTGTATCTGGATGGGATCTTATGCTCCGGGAAATGGAAAACCAAGTCTGAGCACTGTTTTTCTTTCGGCTACTAAACAGAAATCGGAAAATATAGAGGAAGAAGAGTCAGATTTTGAGGATAACCCTGAAATCGAACCTTTTAACACAGGCAGTGGTTTATGGCCCCCCGGTGTTTATGGTGAATAATTTTATTTAAAATTTAAATTTTTTGAACGAACTTTTTGAATTCTATATCGAAAAGAAGATATATATAACTTTTTTAATGGAATTTTTGGCTGCCTTTACCGGTAGTATTTTCCTGTTGCTGAATTTTAAAGTAACAAAATATAAAAGGCTATTTGTTTATTTTCTTTGGTCAGTCTTTATAATAGATTTTTCAGGAGGTTATTCTCTGTGGGCCTATTTTGATAATTACCAAACGGCGCCTTTTTTAAAAGATTCTCCATTTTCCAGGAATACCTGGTATTTTAATTTAGCACAGATTTACTTCTTTGTATGTTATGCCTATTTTATTCAGGCGGAAATCTTAAATCCTAAATTGAAGGCTTTTATTAAGTATGGATCCGGAATTTACCTTATATACTCTATTGGTTTAATCGCGCTGGGTAGTGATATTTTTGTAGCTTATAACCTGCCAATATTATTAGTTGGAGCAATTTGGATTTCAGTAAGTGTAGGAGTTTATTTATATGATTTTCTCAACAGTGATAAAATTTTGTTTTTTAAAAAGAACCTATTCTTTTTCGTTTTTACCGGCGTCTTGATATATTATTTAATTGTACAACCGATTAATATTTACTCTGCATACTTTACTAAAACAAACCCTGAATTCATTGAGGTTTTTGCTTCGGTATTGCGGTATGCCAATATATTTTTGTACGGAATGTTCATTCTTGGGTTTGTCCTAGAATATGTTCATAAATCTAAACCCGGAGGTTTAAATTATAAAGAAGTATAGAAAAGAATGAAGTCTTGGCATTGGAGGCTATTTTTTTTTGAATTTTTGAAATCTAATAAAATTCTTAATTTTAAATATTCTTTGCCGGTTTATATTGCTTTGGATTTATTGGTTTTTAAATTGACCATAAGTCCTCTCAAGATTTATTCTAATTATTTTAATGATAATATTAGTCCTGAATTTGTTTCCTTATTCAGTTTAGCTATTCTGGGAACTAATATTTGGCTATATTCTATTTTTACTTATGGTTTTTTAAAATGCTCTCTAAAGAAGAACTCTTACTCATAGTTTATTTTATTGTAGTCATCCTTTTGCTTACGGCCTTTGTGATCGTATTCTTTGTCGTCTATCAAAGACGAAAAAATACATTGTTGCAGGAGCAATTTGAAGCCCGACAGCGTTATGAGCGGGAAATTGCCAGCTCTCGTATAGAAATGCAGGAACAAACCTTGAAGAACGTGGGTTGGGAATTGCACGATAATATTGGTCAGCTGCTTTCTGTGGCCAAAATGCAGTTGAATATTTTCTCAAAAAGCTTATCAGAAGATGAAAAAGCTTCAGCTTCAGAAATCCAGGAAACTGTGGCCAATTCGCTTCGGGAAGTGCGTTCCCTTTCAAAATCCCTCAACAACCAGGTGATTGGCTATGCCGGTTTGCAAACTTCGGTAGAAAACGAACTGGAAAGATTTCAGCGGATGGGCGTAATTGAAACCAGCCTGGATGTAACCGGAGAAAAGCAGGAGATTCCGCAGGAAGACAGTATTATTTTATTCAGAATACTCCAGGAATTCTTTTCCAACGTCATCAAACATGCCCAGGCTTCAGAACTAAAGGTTTCCCTGGATTATACTTCCGGGGAAATAAGAATTAAAGCCTGTGATAACGGGAAAGGATTCGATAAGGAAAGCATCGCAAAAAACTCCGGACTTTTTAATATGGAAAGCCGCGCTGTACTGGTAAACACGAAGTTTTCGCTAGATTCTTCTATAGGTGCAGGAACTTGCTTATCTTTAGCCTATCCAACCAAGGGGCAAAAATAATTATGAGTAAGACGATCGCTATTGTAGATGATCACAATCTGTTTGCAAAATCATTGCAAAATCTGGTAAATTCTTTTGCAGAATTCGAAGTTTCCGGACTTTATAAAAACGGCCAGGAACTCGTGGAGTTTTTTGGAGCTAATCGCCCAAAACCCGATATCGTACTTCTGGATATAAAAATGCCGGTTATGGATGGGCACGATACTATGGCCTGGTTAAAAGATAATTATCCCGATCAAAAAGTGCTTGCCTTAACCATGGAAGATGACGAAGAAACCATTTTTAGAATGGTGAAACTTGGCTGCCGTGGTTATTTGCTGAAGGATATAGACCCCGATGAATTCCGTTATGCCCTGAAGCAGGTGATCTATGAAGGCTATTATTACACCCAGGAAGTTTCAGATGCATTAGAGAACCACGGAAAAGCGAAAACCTTCGAAAATTTAAGCGCCCGGGAAGTAGAGTTTCTTAGCCTGGCCTGTACTGAGATGACCTACAAACAGGTTGCAGAAAAAATGAATTTAAGTCCGAAGACCATAGACGGTTATCGCGAAAGCCTGTTCAATAAACTCAAAGTTCGCAGCCGCATTGGCCTGGTGCTTTTTGCGATTAAACATAAAATATATCTTATTTAAAGTACCGGTTATCAAGACCGAGGTATTAATAATTTCAGTTGTATCTTCGCAGGCTGTAAAACCTTATGATCGTGAACGAAACGCCTAAAATAGACCTCCGTAACCTTAGATTAAAAGATTACCAGGAACTCAAGGTTTCTATGATAAAGAGTTATCAAAAGATGCCTGATGAGTATTGGAGTAAAGACGAGATACGCAATCTCGTAAATAAATTTCCCGAAGGACAGTTTTGTATCGAGATCGATAATAAGATCGCGGGTTGTGCATTAGCGATAATCATAGACTCCAAGAAATTCGACGAGAATCATACCTACGAAGAGATTATTGGTGGGGAGAATTTCTCTACCCACACCAATAATGGCGATGTGCTTTACGGAATAGATGTCTTTATACATCCCGAGTACCGCGGAATGCGTTTGGGCAGGCGTTTGTATGAAGCCCGAAAAGAGCTCTGCGAACAACTCAATCTAAAATCTATCGCTTTTGGGGGAAGAATCCCCAATTATGCGAAATTTGCCAAAGAACTTACCCCGAAAAAATATATTGAAAAAGTAAAGCTACAAGAGATTCACGACCCGGTTTTGTCTTTCCAACTTTCCAACGATTTTCACGTAAAAAAGGTGATCAAAGGATATCTGCCCGGCGATGCTGAAAGCAAAGAATATGCGGTATTGATGGAATGGAACAATATCTACTACACCAAAACCAAAAAGCTGATAGACACCCCAAAAACCGTGGTTAGGCTGGGCCTGGTACAGTGGCAGATGCGTCTTTTCAGAGACTATGATTCGCTGGTGTCGCAAATAGAATTTTTTGTAGACGCGGTTAGCGACTACCAGAGTGATTTTATTCTTTTTCCTGAACTTTTTAACGCGCCACTAATGGCAGAGTTCAATCATTTGAACGAGCCCGAAGCCATACGCGGACTCTCCACCTATACCGAACGCCTACTGGAGACTTTCAGGGATTTTGCGATTACTTATAATATCAACATCGTTACCGGGAGTATGCCAATGGTAATTGGGGAACATATGTACAATGTAGGCTTCCTGTGTCGTCGCGATGGAACTTACGAACGCTACGAAAAACTGCATATCACTCCGGCCGAAGAAACCGCCTGGGGTATGAAAGGCGGCAGCAAACTACAAACCTTCGATACCGATTGTGGAAAAGTTGGGGTTTTGGTATGTTACGACATAGAATTTCCTGAGGTTTCAAGAATACTGGCCGAAGAAGGTATGAATATTCTCTTCGTACCCTTTATGACCGATACCCAAAATGGATATTCCCGTGTGAAGATTTGTGCCCAGGCCAGAGCGGTGGAAAACGAATGTTATGTAGCTATAGCCGGCTCGGTTGGTAATTTGCCTAAGGTGAATAATATGGATATTCAGTATGCCCAGAGCGCGGTGTTCACCCCATCAGACTTTGCTTTCCCGGTGAACGGAATCAAGGCTGAAGCTACCCCAAATACTGAAAGCACCTTGCTGGTAGACGTAGATCTGGATTTGCTTAAAGAGCTTCATAACTTCGGAAGCGTGAGAAATATGAAAGACCGGCGTAAGGATCTTTATTCGCTAAAGAAGAAGAAGTAATTGCCCGTCATTGCGAGGCCGAAGGCCGTGGCAATCTTTCGATGGGAGTGAGGACCTTCAAGGAAATTAGAATTTTTCAATAACAGATTGCTTCAGTCTCCCGATTACCATCGGGCTCCTTTGCAATGACGTTGTAGGAGAGAATTCGTCATTGCGAGGCCGCAGGCCGCGGCAATCTTTTGTTTTGAATTCAGGTGGTGATAGAAATAAGATTGCGAATTTTATAAATATTTATCTTTTAAATCCTCATTCTTCAATATAATTTCAATTAAATAAGAATTCCTCAGAAAGCCTGTATCTACTGGTTTTATAAGGATTTTGTCTTAAAATTATTTCTCCCCAAAGAGATGTTTTTCAGCTATCGTAATCAAAAAGCACTTAAATAATTGAATATCAGATTATTAAATACTTCAAATTTCATTTGAAAGTAATTAAGCAGCAGTTCAAACAACTTCGTCCAAATCTTATCAGGCTACTTTTAATTTTTTATAAGTGAAAGAAGAAAAAAGCAATGCCTAATAAATTCAGTAAAATTTTAACACAAAGCGATTCGCAACCGGCTTCACAAGCTATGTTGCATGCCATAGGCCTTACCAAAGAAGATTTCAAAAAACCTTTTGTGGGGATCGCAAGTACCGGGTACGAGGGCAATCCCTGCAATATGCACCTAAATGATTTGGCAAAACTGGTAAAACAGGGCTGTACAGATGCCGAGCTGGTGGGATTGATTTTCAACACCATTGGCGTGAGCGATGGGATCTCGATGGGCACCCCGGGGATGAGGTACTCGCTTCCTTCCCGTGATATCATCGCCGATTCTATGGAAACTGTGGTGCACGCAATGTCTTACGACGGCATGGTAACCGTAGTGGGTTGCGATAAAAACATGCCAGGTGCTCTTATGGCGATGCTGCGTATTAATAGACCGGCGGTTTTGGTCTATGGGGGGACCATTGCTTCCGGTTGCCATAAGGGGAAGAAGCTGGATGTAGTCTCAGCTTTTGAAGCCTGGGGTGCAAAGACTGCGGGCGATATCGATGAGGAAGAATACGAAAGTATTATTGAGAAAGCCTGTCCCGGGGCCGGTGCCTGTGGCGGAATGTACACCGCAAATACGATGGCTTCAGCCATTGAGGCACTAGGAATGTCTTTGCCTTATAATTCCTCAAATCCGGCTACGGATGAGGTTAAAAAAACCGAAAGCATCGCAGCCGGAAAGGCGATGCGATTATTGCTGGAAAAAGATATCAAACCCAGGGATATTGTAACTAAAAAAGCCCTGGAGAATGCCATCAGATTGCTTACCGTGCTTGGAGGTTCTACCAATGCAGTGCTGCATTTTCTTGCAATCGCTAAAGCGGCTGAAGTAGAATTCAGTTTGAATGAATTTCAGAGAATTTGTGACAACACACCTTTCCTGGCTGACCTTAAGCCCAGTGGGAAATACGCGATGGAAGATGTTCATAGAATAGGCGGTATTCCAGCCGTTTTAAAATATATGCTGAAAAATAATATGCTGCACGGCGATTGTCTCACCGTAACCGGAAAAACTTTAGCTGAAAATCTCGCAGAAGTTCCCGACCTGGAAACAGGGCAGGATGTGATAAGAGATTTGGAAAATCCTATCAAGAAAACCGGACATATCAGGGTTCTCTACGGAAACCTGGCAGAAGAAGGTTCCGTGGCAAAGATCACCGGGAAGGAAGGTTTGGAATTCACCGGGCAGGCCCGGGTGTTCGATTCAGAATATGCTGCTAACGACGGAATTTCCGAAGGGAAAGTGAAAAAAGGAGATGTAGTGGTCATACGCTACGAGGGTCCTAAAGGTGGTCCCGGGATGCCTGAAATGCTCAAACCTACTTCAGCCATTATGGGGGCGAAACTGGGAAAAGATGTGGCTTTAATCACCGACGGAAGATTTTCTGGCGGAACCCACGGTTTTGTGGTGGGCCATATCACTCCCGAGGCCCAGGAAGGTGGCTTGCTGGCATTCCTAAAAGATGGCGACCAGATCACCATCAATGCAGAAACCAACAGGATTGAAGTAGCCCTTTCCGAAGAAGAGATAAATGAAAGAAAGAAAAAGTGGAAAGCCCCTGCGCTTAAATTCAGCAAAGGCGTGCTTTACAAATATGCAAGAACGGTTGCCTCGGCCTCACAAGGCTGCGTAACTGACGAATTTTAATAAGGTGAATTATGGAAGTAAAAACAGCTAGTTTCGAAAAGCTTGCCACCCCAGCCACTACAACAGTTTCAGGAGCTGAAGCCGTGATAAAGTGTTTGCTTGAAGAGGGTGTGGAAACCATTTACGGGTATCCCGGAGGAGCGATTATGCCCGTTTATGACGAATTGTACAAGTACCAGAATAAGATTCACCACGTCCTCACGCGGCACGAACAGGGCGCTACGCACGCGGCACAGGGTTTTGCCAGGGTTACGGGAAAAGTTGGAGTGGCGATGGCGACTTCAGGGCCCGGAGCTACGAACCTGGTCACAGGGATTGCCGATGCCCAGATAGATTCTACGCCCCTGGTGTGTATCACCGGGCAGGTGGGTTCGCATTTGCTGGGAAGCGATGCCTTCCAGGAAACCGACATTGTTGGTATTTCTACTCCGATTACAAAATGGAATTACCAGATTACAAAAGCTGAAGAGATTCCTGAGATCATAGCAAGAGCTTTCTATATCGCCAGGTCGGGACGTCCAGGGCCGGTTTTGATAGACATCACCAAAGATGCCCAGTTTGCCAGTTTGGAATTCAGTTATAAAAAATGCTCCGGAATTCGGAGCTATAAGCCCGAACCTGAGATAAGTATGCCTCAGCTGGAAAAGGCTGCGGAAGCGATCAATTCAGCTAAAAAACCATTCATAGTTTTCGGGCAAGGAGTAATCCTGGGTGCCGCTGAAAAACTGCTGAAGCAATTGGTGGAAAAAACCGGTATCCCGGCGGCCTGGACCATTTTAGGGCTTTCGGCATTGCCCACCGATCACCCGCTGAATGTAGGAATGGTTGGAATGCACGGCAATTATGCTCCTAATATGCTCACCAATGAATGCGATGTGCTAATTGCTATAGGAATGCGTTTCGATGATCGCGTGACCGGAAATCTGGAGAAATATGCCAAACAGGCTAAAGTGATCCATTTTGAAATTGACCCGGCCGAGATTGATAAAAATGTAAAAGCCGATGTCCCGGTTTTGGGCAATGTGAAAAAGACACTGGCCTTGTTGCTTGAGCTGGTCGAGGGAAATAAACACGAAGCCTGGCATCAGGAATTTAAAGATCTGTATAAAATTGAATACGATAAAATCATCAAAAACGATCTCAATGCTGAACGCGGTAAAATTGGAATGGCCGAGGTGATCGACGAGATCAACACCTGCTCCAAAGGCGATGCAGTAATTGTTTCAGATGTAGGGCAGCACCAGATGGTGGCTTGCCGCTATTCAAAATTTAATCAAACCCGAAGCAAGGTGACTTCAGGAGGGTTGGGGACAATGGGCTTTGCCTTGCCCGCAGCTATTGGAGCCAAGATGGGGGCACCAAACCGTGAGGTGGTGGCGATTATCGGTGATGGAGGTTACCAGATGACCATCCAGGAGTTGGGAACTATTTTTCAAACTAAAACTCCCGTGAAAATTGTAATTCTTAATAACGGTTTCCTCGGAATGGTACGCCAGTGGCAGCAGCTTTTCTTTGACAAACGCTATGCTTCCACCGAGATGGTGAACCCTGATTTTGTGACTATTGCTAAAGGCTATCACATAAAAACCAATCAGGTGACCGAAAGAGCTCAATTAGCCGAGGCCGTTAAGGAAATGATGGAATCAAAAGAAGCCTATTTCCTTGAAGTAAAAGTTGAACAGGAAGAAAATGTTTTCCCAATGGTTCCAACGGGAGCGGCAGTTTCAGAAATATTATTGGAGTAATGGAAAAGAAAAATTATACAGTATCGATCTATACCGAAAACAATGTTGGGCTTTTGAGCCGAATCGCAGCGATCTTTCTTAAAAGACATATCAACATAGAAAGTGTGACTGTGTCTAAAAGCGAGGTAGAGGGCGTGATGCGTTTCATTATTGTGGTGCAGGTGACCGAAGAACAGGTTCAGAAAGTCGTAAAACAGATCGAAAAACAAATCGAGGTGATCAAGGCTTTTTATCATACCGATGAGGAAATGATCTACCAGGAAACCGCGCTGTATAAGGTGAATTCTGAAGAATTTGTGGAAGATATGAGCATTCAGGATTTCATCAAAGAAACCAATGCGAGAATCGTGACGGTAACTCAGAAATTTTTCGTGATAGAAAAAACCGGAAAACGCAGTGAAACAGATAGTTTATATGAAAAATTAAAACCCTACGGGCTTATGCAATTCGTACGTTCAGGAACTATTGCGGTGACCAAAAACGAAATGCCGATTTCGAATATTTTAAAACAATTTGATACAACCAATTAAATAAAAGTGATGACGAATTATTTTAACAGCCTGCCATTGAGAGAGCAACTGGCCCAGTTAGGAACCTGCCGATTTATGCAAAGCGAAGAATTTAGCGATGGGGTAGCTGCCTTAAAAGATAAAAAAATAGTAATTGTTGGCTGTGGTGCCCAAGGCCTTAACCAGGGTTTGAATATGCGCGACAGCGGATTGGATATTTCCTACGCCCTAAGAGAAGGAGCGATCAGGGAAAAACGCCAGTCGTATAAAAATGCTTCAGAAAATAATTTTAAAGTCGGGACTTACGAAGAATTGATTCCCACCGCCGACCTGGTAATTAACCTGACGCCAGATAAGCAACATACTTCCGTAATAAACGCAATTCAACCGCATATTAAAAAAGACGCGGTGCTTTCTTATTCCCACGGATTTAATATCGTGGAAGAAGGAATGAAAATCCGCGAAGATATCACGGTAATTATGGTAGCGCCAAAATGCCCCGGAAGTGAAGTTCGCGAGGAATATAAAAGAGGATTTGGAGTACCTACACTAATTGCAGTACACCCTGAAAATGATCCTCAGGGAATCGGTTTTGAATGGGCGAAGGCTTATGCCGTGGCCACGGGCGGTGACCGTGCCGGAGTTTTGGAGTCTTCTTTTGTTGCTGAAGTAAAATCTGATCTTATGGGAGAGCAAACCATATTATGTGGAGTGCTGCAAACAGGGTCTATTCTGAGTTTCGATAAGATGGTAGCTGAAGGGGTAGAACCTTCTTATGCAGCGAAATTGATCCAATATGGCTGGGAAACTATTACTGAAGCTTTGAAACACGGAGGAATCACCAATATGATGGACAGACTGTCCAATCCTGCAAAAATTAGGGCAAATGAAATTGCTGAAGATTTGAAGCAGAAAATGCGTCCGCTGTTTCAAAAACATATGGATGATATTATTTCCGGAGCCTTCAGCAGCAGGATGATGAAAGACTGGGCCAATGATGATAAGGAATTATTGACCTGGCGTGAAGAAACCGGACAGACCGCTTTTGAGAAAACCGAAGCGACTTCCGAAGAAATCAAGGAACAGGAATATTTCGATAAAGGAGTATTATTAACCGCTTTTGTAAAATCGGGAGTGGAGCTGGCTTTTGAGACTATGGTGGAAGCCGGAATTGTCGAGGAGTCGGCCTATTATGAGTCGCTGCACGAGGCGCCGCTTATCGCGAATACGATAGCGAGAAAGAAACTTTATGAGATGAACAGGATCATTTCAGACACTGCCGAATATGGTTGTTATCTTTTCGACCACGCGGCCAAGCCTTTGATCAAAGATTATGTGAACGCACTGCCGAAAGAGGTTATAGGCCATTCCTTCGGAACCGATTATACCGGAGTTGATAACCAGGAATTGATAGCGGTGAACGATGCGATAAGACAGCATCCCGTAGAAAAGGTTGGTGGCACTTTGAGAAAGGCGATGACCGCAATGAAGAAAATACACGAATAAGATGAGCACTTTGCTGGCAGAAACGAAAACATACAAACCCAGTCTGGAAGCGGTAAAAGAAGCGGCTGAACGAATTTCTAAAGTGGTGGTAAAAACCCCGCTGGCTCCTTCTTTTACCTATAGCAACCGTTATTCAGCAAATATTCTGCTGAAAAGGGAAGATTTGCAACAGGTTCGCTCCTATAAAATTCGCGGGGCTTATAGTAAGATTTCAAGCCTTCCACAAGAGCAACTTTATAAAGGGGTTATTTGTGCCAGCGCCGGAAATCACGCGCAAGGTGTAGCTTTTGCCTGCAATAAACTGCAGGCAAAAGGCGTGATTTATATGCCAATTACCACTCCCAGGCAAAAAGTAGAACAAACTAAAATGTTTGGTGGCCAATGGGTTCAGGTAATTTTAAAAGGGGACACTTTTGATGATTCTTTTAAAAGCTCGATGAAACACGCCGAGAAATTCGGACTGGTTTTTATTCATCCCTTTGACGATGAAAAAGTGATTGAGGGTCAGGCTACTATTGGATTAGAAATCCTGGAACAGGCAAATGAACCTATAGATTATGTTTTTGCTCCTCTTGGTGGCGGTGGACTTCTAGCAGGATTATCTTCTATGTTTAAAGAACTTTCTCCCAAGACAAAAATAATTGGAGTAGAACCTGAAGGCGCAGCTTCTATGACTTCCTCACTGAAACAAGGGAAAGTGGTAGAACTAAGCGATATCGAACGTTTTGTAGATGGGGCTGCGGTACAAAAAGTAGGCAGCCGGAATTTTGCGATCTGCAAAGAGAATCTGGATAAAATGATTACTATTCCTGAAGGCAAAATTTGCCAGACCATTCTCGATCTTTATAATCAGGATGCTATTGTAGTGGAGCCGGCAGGGGCTATGGCTATTTCAGCTTTAGATTATTTTGCTGAAGAGATCAAGGGGAAAAATGTGGTGTGTATTGTGAGCGGAAGCAACAACGATATCACCAGAACAGCCGAGATCAAAGAAAGAGCCTTGTTGTATGCCGGTTTAAAACATTATTTCGTGATAAGCTTTCCGCAGAGGGCAGGAGCCTTGAAGGAATTTGTGGCGAAGGTATTGGGACCCAATGACGATATCACCCATTTTGAATACTCAAAAAAGCATCACAGGGAAAACGGTCCTGCGGTGGTAGGAATAGAATTAAACGACCCGGCCGATTTTGAGCCGCTGGTTGCCAGGATGAAAGCGAAGAATTTTTACGGGGAATATTTGAATGACAAGCCAAATTTATTTCAATTTTTGGTGTGAATTTTTTGTTGGTTAAAAAATTGCATTACATTTACAGCGTGATAAAAACGACACAAATAATATTCCCCGTTACTCGCTTGCGCCGCATCCGCCGTTGCTAAGCGATTAACCTGTTCTGTCCTTTTTTTAATATTATTTGATTATCACATTTTGAAAAAACTTTTTTACATATTTACTTCAGTTCTCTTCAGAAATCTTTCTGAAAAGCCCGCTTATATTTTAGTTTCAGCCAGGAACCCGCGTTTTACACGCCGCCGCCCCGGGCGTATGTAAATTTATTGGAACTTAGGTGAGTCCAGTTCCCCCTTCAGCGAAAATTTAAAAATTCATTTCATCTTTAAAACTTTAGTCAGTGAAAATAATCATTGCTAATACTTCTCATTCCCAGTATGCCGGGATCATTTGCGACACCATAGAAGAGTCAGCAAAGGTTCGTGGTACCGGAATTGCCCGAAGAACGACCGAGTACATCATTAACAAGATGGAAAAAGGCAATGCGGTTATCGCCCTTGATGGCGAGAAATTCGCCGGTTTCTGCTATATCGAGACCTGGAGCCACGACAGGTATGTGGCGAATTCAGGGCTTATCGTACACCCCGATTACAGAAATCAGGGGTTGGCGAAGGAGATCAAGGAGGTGATCTTCGCGCATTCCAGAAAGAAATATCCGCAGGCAAAGATCTTCGGAATCACTACCGGACTGGCCGTGATGAAGATCAATTACGAGCTGGGCTATCAACCCGTCCCTTTTTCTGAATTAACCGATGATGACGCCTTTTGGAAAGGTTGCCAAACCTGCAAGAATTACGATATCCTTACCAGGACAGAACGTAATATGTGCCTTTGCACCGGGATGATGTACGATCCCGAAAGAAAAAAAGATCTCAAAAAAACACAGAAAAAGGAAAGTTTAAATGATAAAGCTTTTAAAAGGCTGAAGAATATTAAACAAACCCTGTTTTATAAAAAGGAGAAAAACGGAAACTGAATTGTTCCTTGCATTTCAAGGGAAGATGGTAGGCGAAAGCCTGACGGAAGGATTAAACCATCCCGCAAGCCTTTCAGGGAGGAGAAATATAAAATATTAGTGAATTCGTGGCGAACCCCACGATTTAAATTAAAAAAATGAAAAAAGTAGTTATAGCATATAGTGGAGGTTTAGATACTTCCTACTGCGCAAAATATTTATCTAAAGAAGAAAATTTTGAAGTCCATGCGGTAAGTGTGAATACCGGTGGATTTTCAGAAGAAGAAGTGAAGAAAATTGGAGAAAACGCGCAAAAAATAGGGGCAAAGACCTATAAGAATATTGATGCAGTTTCCTCATTTTATCAAAAAGTGGTGAAATATTTAATCTATGGGAATGTCTTAAAAAACAATACCTATCCGCTTTCGGTGAGTGCTGAACGAATTGTACAGGCCATAGAGATTGTGAATTACGCAAAAAGTATTGATGCTAAATATATTGCCCATGGCAGTACCGGGGCGGGAAATGACCAGGTAAGGTTTGATATGATCTTTCAAATCATCGCGCCTGAAATACAGATCATCACGCCCATAAGAGACAAACAACTCAGCAGACAGGAAGAGATCGAATATTTGCAGAAAAACGGAGTGGAGATGAACTGGGAAAAGTCGAAATATTCGGTAAACAAAGGACTTTGGGGTACCAGTGTTGGCGGCGCCGAAACATTGACTTCAGAAAAACCACTTCCTGAAAGTGCTTATCCCTCCCAACTTCAGGAGAAAGAATCAAAACAAATAAGCTTGAGTTTTACCAAAGGAGTGCTTTCTGCAGTAAATGGGAAAGAAAATACTCCGGAGAAGAATATTGAAATCCTGGAAAATATCGCTTCAAAGTATGCCATTGGCAGGGACATTCACGTGGGTGACACCATTATAGGAATTAAAGGCAGGGTTGGGTTTGAAGCCGCTGCCGCAATTATCACGATTAAAGCTCATCATTTGCTTGAGAAGCACACTTTAAGCAAATGCCAGTTGCAGCATAAGGATTATATGGCCAATTGGTATGGTACGCATTTACACGAAGGTCAGTACCTCGACCCTGTGATGAGAGATTTGGAGGCATTTTTAGAAAGTTCACAAAAGCAGGTTAGCGGAGAGGTTTTTATCACTTTGCATCCTTACAGATTCACTTTAGACGGAATTAAATCTGAAAATGATTTAATGAATTCCAGCTTCGGAAATTATGGCGAAGAAAATAAAGCCTGGACTTCCCAGGATGCTAAAGGATTTATAAAAATTCTTTCGAATGCTGGCAAGATCTACCAATACGTTAAAGCAGAAAAATGATAAAAGCAGGAATAATAGGTGGCGCCGGTTATACGGCCGGGGAACTCATCAGGATTTTGATAAACCATCCAGAGGTTGAGCTGGACTTTGTTTATAGCACCTCTCAACCGGGGAAACCTGTGGCAGGAGTGCACCAGGATTTACTGGGTGAAATCGATTTGCAGTTCAGCGGGGAGATCAATAAAAATGCAGATGTGGTTTTTCTATGTCTGGGACACGGAAATTCTATAAAATTCCTTGCTGAAAATCAGTTTTCGGAAAAAACAAAAATTGTAGATCTAAGTACCGATTATCGAATGAATGGAGAACATGCGTTTGTGTATGGGTTGCCTGAATTCAATAAAGAAAAGATCAAAAAAGCTGATTTTATTGCAAATCCCGGATGTTTTGCAACGGCTATTAGTCTAGCAATTTTGCCGCTTGCAAAAGCCGGATTGTTGCAGAATGAAGTGCATATCAATGCGGTAACCGGAGCAACCGGAGCTGGGACTTCACTTTCGGCTACTACGCATTTTACCTGGCGAGATAATAATTTCTCCAGTTATAAAGCATTTGAACATCAGCATTTAAATGAAATAGGGCAGAGTTTAAAAAAGTTACAGAATAATAAGCTACCGGAAATAAATTTTATTCCAAACAGGGGGAATTTTTCCAGGGGAATCCACGCAACTGCCTACACAAAATTTGAAGGAACTTTGGAAGAAGCCAAGGCGATTTATTCTGAAGCCTATAAAGATTCGGTTTTTACGTTTGTGGTAGAGGAAGAGCTGCATTTAAAACAAGTAGTAAATACGAATAAATGTTTGCTGAAATTACAGAAATTTGGGAATAAAATTTTAATCACCAGTGTGATTGATAATTTGCTGAAAGGTGCTTCGGGGCAGGCCGTTCAAAATATGAACTTGATGTTTGGTTTAGAAGAGACTTCAGGCTTGAAATTAAAAGCGAGTTATTTTTAATGAAATAGCCACGAATATAAAACGTCATTACGAAAGCAGTGAAGTAATCTTTTTATCAATTAACAGATTGCTTCTCCCGATAAAAATCGGGATCGCAATGACGAGTATTATAAAGAATGTATTACGGATGATTCGTGAATTCGTGGCAAGAGTAACCAATTAAAACCAAAAATATGAAAATAGCAATCATAGGAGCCGGAAACCTTGGGCTTTCCATAGCCAAAGGCCTTATTGTGAACAATGCGTTTACCACGCTTTATCTCACAAAACGAAAGATCGAGAAGCTTCAGAATTACGAAGAATATTCAAAGGTAACAGTAACTAACGATAACCGGGAAGCTGTTCAAAATTCAGATATCCTTGTTTTCGCGGTTCAACCTACGCAAATGGAGCGAATTCTGGAAGAGATAAAAGATCAGCTTACCGAGAAGCATGTGCTTATTTCTACCGTAACAGGCTTTAAGATCGCTGCTATGGAAGCCATTGTTGGTAAGGATCAGTTTATTGTGCGTTCAATGCCTAACACGGCAATTGCAGTGGGTAAATCAATGACCTGTCTTTGTAGCAACGAAAAAGGTGAAAAACGTATCGCTATTGCTGAGGCTATTTTTAATCGATTGGGTACAAGTATTATTATTCCGGAAAACAAGATGCAGGCGGCTACGGTAATTTGCGCCAGTGGAGTCGCTTTTTGGATGCGATTGATTCGCGCTACCACCCAGGGCGCTGTGCAACTTGGTTTTGATGCCAAGGATGCACAGCAGCTGGCTATGCAAACCTGTTTGGGTGCTTCCAGTTTACTTATAGAATCTGGTAAACACCCTGAAGAGGAAATTGATAAGGTGACGACACCACGGGGTTGCACAATAGAAGGCTTAAATGAGATGGAACACAACGGCCTTAGTTCTTCCTTGATAAAAGGAATCCAGGCTTCTTTCAAGAAAATTAACACCATTACAACCGACTAACTATGGAATTATTTGATGTTTATCCGCTTTATGATATCACTCCGGTGAAGGGAAAAGGCGCCTATGTTTTTGATAAAGAAGGAAATAAATACCTGGATCTTTATGGCGGCCACGCGGTAATTTCTATTGGACATTCCCATCCTGCTTATGTGAATTCTATTTCTAAGCAGGTTGCGGAACTGGGTTTTTATTCTAATTCGGTTAAAAATCCGTTACAACAAAAACTTGCCGACGGGCTGGAAAAACTTTCAGGAATAGAAGATTATAGCCTGTTTTTATGTAATTCGGGAGCTGAGGCCAATGAAAATGCGCTTAAAGTAGCTTCTTTTCATACCGGGAAAGATCGCGTGATCTATTTTGAAAATGCTTTCCACGGAAGAACTTCAGGAGTGGTTGCGGTGACCGACAATGAAAATATTAAAGCTTCATTCAATCAACATCATCAAGCGACGAAAATTGCTTTTGAAGATACTGATACGCTTGAAAAAGAGTTGAAAAAAGGCGACGTGGCTGCGGTTATTTTTGAAGTGATCCAGGGCGTTGGAGGACTCGATGAAGCTTCTACAGAATTTTATCAAAAAACCGCTGAATTGTGTAAAAAATATAATTCAGTTTTAATTGCAGATGAGGTACAGTCGGGTTATGGGAGGACAGGAGATTTTTTTGCTTTTCAGAAACACAATATTCGACCTGATATCATTTCCATAGCGAAAGGAATGGGCAATGGGTTTCCAATTGGCGGAGTCTTAATCGATAAAGCTATTGAAGCAAAACCCGGAATGCTGGGAACTACTTTTGGTGGGAATCACCTGGCCTGTGCCGCGGGGATTTCGGTTTTGGAGGTTATTGAAAAAGAAAATCTTCTGAAAAATGCCAGTGAACTTTTTGAATATGTAAAAGGGAAAGCGGCAGAAATTCCGCAGATCAAAAAAATCAAAGGTCGCGGATTAATGATTGGTTTAGAATTCGATTTTGAGATCGCACAAATAAGAAAAGAGCTATTGTATAAACACCAAATTTTCACAGGAGCCTCGGCCAATAAAAAATTGCTAAGAATTTTACCGCCACTAAATATAAAAAAGAAACATTTTGATGAGTTATTTAAAGCTTTAAAGATTGTTCTTAATTAAACATTTCTGCAAAGTTTTATAAACCCTGTAGGAATAAGGGAAATTAAAACCTTCAAGGTCTTGTAGACCTTGAAGGATAAAACGCTAAATATGAAAAATTACACAGAATTATCAGATATAAAAGATTTACAGCAATTAATTACCGAAGCGCTAGAGCTGAAAAAAAGCACATCTACTTTAGAAATCGGTAAAGGAAAAACCCTTGGAATGCTGTTTTTTAATCCCAGTTTACGTACGCGTTTAAGTACTGAAAAAGCAGCGAAATTGTTGGGAATGGAAGTAATGGTGATGAATGCCGGTAGCGATAGCTGGAAGTTGGAGTTTGAAGCTGGGGCGGTAATGGATTCCGATAAAGCCGAACACATTAAAGAAGCGGCAGCGGTGCTTTCGCAATACTGCGATATCATCGCAGTACGAGCGTTTCCTGATTTAAAAGACAAAGAAAAAGATGAGGCTGAGACGGTATTAAATAGTTTTAAAAAATATGCTTCTGTACCTGTTGTAAATTTGGAAAGTGCTACGGGCCATCCCCTGCAGGCACTTACCGATGCAATTACTATTTCAGAATTAAAGAAAAAAGACAGGCCAAAAGTTGTACTTAGCTGGGCGCCGCACCCAAAAACCTTACCGCAAAGTGTACCCAATTCTTTTGCTGAAATTATGCAAAATCTGGATGTTGATTTTGTGATCACCAACCCTGAAGGCTATGATCTAAATCCAAAAATCACTAAAAATGTTTCGGTTATTCACGATCAGGCTGAGGCTTTAAAAGATGCCGATTTCGTGTATGTAAAAAATTGGAGTAGCTATGAAAGTTACGGACAGAAACTGAGTGAGGATCGAAACTGGACTTTTTCTGCAGAAAAATTAAAATTAACCAATAATGCAAAAGTGATGCATTGTTTGCCGGTAAGAAGAAATATGGTAATTGCCGATGAGGTATTGGATTCAGAAAACTCGGTGGTGATTCAACAGGCGGGAAACAGAACTTTTGCTGCTCAGGCGGTTTTGAAAAGAATTTTAGAAGAAAAAGTGAAAGCAAAAGATTTAGGGAAGAATGCTTAAACAGTATTCAGTTTCATCGTACTCTAATGGACGGAATTAAGGAAATATGAAAAACAAGGTTTTAAAAGTTGTAAAAATAGGAGGGAAGCTTATTGAAGATGAATCCAAATTCGCTGAATTCCTGAATGATTTTGTGGCTTTGCAAGGCCCGAAGATCCTGGTTCATGGTGGGGGAAACCTGGCTACCGAAATTGCAGGAAAACTCGGTTATAAAACCCAAATGTTTGAAGGGCGAAGAATCACCGATGAAGATTCGATTAAGGTGATCACTATGGTTTATGGAGGCTTTATCAATAAAAATATTGTTGCTAAACTTCAGGGGCTTCAAACCAATGCAATTGGTTTAAGTGGTGCAGACGGGATGAGCATTGTTTCCAAAAAACGCCCTGTAAAGGAAGTCGACTTTGGTTTTGTAGGAGATGTGGAGAAGGTTAATTCAGAATTTATAAATTCACTTTTAGAACAAAATATTACGCCGGTTTTTTCGGCTATTTCCTGTACAGAAGCTGGTTTGCTGTTAAACACAAATGGTGATTCTGTTGCCGCGGAAATCGCCAAAGCGATGAGCGCTATATATGAGACTGAACTTTATTTCTGCTTTGAGAAAAAAGGTGTGCTGGCTAATGCCGAAAACGATGATTCGGTGATTGAAGAAATTACCAGTGAAAAATACCAGGAATTACTTGAAGAAAAAATAATAAGCGATGGGATGCTCCCTAAGTTGCACAACAGCTTCAAGGCTTTGGAAAGTGGTGTTAAGAATATTTTCCTGGGAGATTTCAGACTATTGAAAAAAGAATCAGTTTATACTAAAATCACGGATTAATGAAGCTCGAAGAATTACAAAAGGAGGCCCTGGATTTACTAAAGAATCTTATTGAGACTCGATCATTCTCAAAGGAAGAAGATAAAACAGCCGAATTACTGGAAGACTGGTTCAGGACTAAAGAGATAAGCTTTTATCGGCATTTGAACAATGTTTGGGCTACCAATAAATATTTTGATCCGGCTAAACCAAGCTTGTTGCTTAATTCACATCACGATACGGTAAAACCAAATTCAGCATATACCCGTGATCCATTTGAAGCTAAAATTGATGGCGGCAAATTATATGGTTTGGGTAGTAACGATGCTGGTGGCTGTCTTGTTTCTTTACTTGCAACTTTCAGCTGGTTCTTCGAGGAAAAGGAACTGAAATATAACCTGATTTTTGCGGGAACTGCTGAGGAGGAAATAAACGGGAAAAACGGTATTGCATGTCTGTCACCTAAAATGCCAAAAGTTGATGTTGCTATAGTTGGTGAACCGACCTTAATGCAAATGGCAATTGCCGAAAAAGGCCTGGTAGTTTTTGATGCTACAGTAAAGGGAACTCCTTCACACGCCGCTCATCCCAATGATAATAATTCCATTTATAAAACGGCGGAAGTTTTAAAATGGTTTCAGGAATTTGATTTTCCGAAGGAATCTGAAACCCTGGGGAAAGTAAAACTTACGGTAACCCAAATCAATGCCGGTAGCCAACATAATGTAGTGCCTGGCCATGTAGACCTGGTGATAGATGTTCGGGTGAATGATGCGTATTCCAACGCTGAAATTGAACAAATTTTAAAGAAAAAAGCTCCGGTTGATGAAATAACTGCACGCTCGCTTCGGTTGAATTCTTCTTCAATTCCGAATAATCATGAGTTAGTAAAGGCTGGAGTTGCTTTAGGAATGGAAACTTACGGTTCGCCTACACTTTCAGACCAGGCGATGTTAAGCTGTCCTTCTTTAAAATTAGGTCCGGGAGATTCAACCAGATCACATTCCGCAGATGAATTTATTTATGTAAAAGAAGTAGAAGAGGGAATTGAGAAGTACATTAAATTGCTGGATAAAGCTTTAAAAAAATAATATCGCAATCACGGGTTTTTATACCTGTGGAGTAAAAAAAGATAAAGTATGAAACTCTGGGATAAAGGAATATCAATTGATAAAAAGATCGAAAAGTTTACGGTGGGAAATGACCGGGAGCTTGACATGCACCTTGCCGAATATGATTTAAAAGCTTCAAAAGCTCACGCAAGAATGTTAGGGAAAGTTGGTATTTTGACTTCAGAAGAAGTGAAAAGTATAGAAGTAGAATTAGCAAAACTTCAGCAGCAACTTGAATATGGAAGTTTTGAGATTGAAGAGGATTTTGAAGATGTACATTCCAAGATCGAATTTGAACTAACCAAAGTCCTGGGCGATACCGGGAAGAAGATCCATACCGCCCGCTCCAGGAACGACCAGGTGTTGGTAGCTATGCAGTTGTATTTCAAAGAAAACTTGAAAAGTATCTCTGGAAAAACCAAGCAATTAATAGATGTTCTTTTAGGCTTTGCAGATAAACATCAGGAGAAACTTCTTCCCGGATATACGCATTTGCAGGTAGCGATGCCTTCAAGTTTTGGATTATGGTTTTCAGCTTACGCAGAATTACTTATCGACGATCTTTATTTACTAGAAGCCGGGCTAAAGGTTGTAGATCAAAATCCCTTAGGTTCTGCAGCAGGTTATGGCTCTTCTTTTCCTATAGACCGGGAATTCACCACCAAAGAGTTAGGGTTTTCTACTTTAAAATATAATGTAGTAGCTGCGCAATTGGGACGTGGAAAATGTGAGCGAACAGTGACTTCTAATATTTCATCAGTAGCAAATACACTGTCTCGTTTCGCGATGGATATTTGTTTATATATGAGTCAGAATTTCGATTTTATCACATTCCCCGATGAACTTACCACCGGCTCCAGCATTATGCCACACAAGAAAAATCCTGATGTTTTTGAATTGATTCGTGGTAAATGCAACAAGTTACAGAGCATTGCTAACGAGATGATTTTAATTACCAATAATTTACCAAGCGGTTATCATAGAGACTACCAACTGATCAAAGAAAACAGCATTTATGCGGTAGAAAATATTAAAGAGATCTTGGATGTTTTTATTCACTCCATCGCTTTAATTAAGGTGAAGGATATCAATTTACAGGATGAAAAATATAAATATCTTTTTACGGTAGATAGTATTAACGATTTGGTGATGCAGGGAAAATCTTTTAGAGAGGCTTATCAAATAATAGGTGGCCAGGTGCAGGAAGGAACTTATGAAGCTTCTGAAGGTAAAAAGCATTCGCATTTGGGCAGTAAAGATAATCTTGCTTTAGCCGAAATTAGGAGAAAAAAGGATGCGGTTTAGATATTTGAATTTTTATGTGAGTATAGAACAATAAGATCCCGACTTCAGTCGGGATAGTTCTACCAAAATTAAAACAATATAAGACCCCGATTTTCATCGGGGTTAATTCAACTAAGACCTGGTGGAAATTTATTTAAATTCCCATCAGGTCAAGTTTCATTAAAAAACCCTCCGCAAAACCACACGAAATGCGAAGGGTTCAAAACATAATTGAAGAAAAATAATCTTAAATAATAGTCATTTGCCCAAGGTTTAGGTTCTCGTTGTTGATACTAATATTATCAACTTCACTGATAAGTCCCTCAAGGAAATCACCCACTTTTTCTGTGGTATAATGGTTATCTTTGTTAATGTCTATAGTACAAACATTTAGTTTGATACTAAGTTCCACCGCCTTTTTTACTGCCTCAGCTTCATCTACCAAACCGAAATGTTCTAAAAGCATTGCAGCCGATAAAATGGAGGCAACAGGGTTTGCAATTCCTTTACCGGTTGCCTGCGGATAGGAACCGTGAATAGGTTCAAACATTGCGTTTTCTTTTCCTACAGATGCCGATGCCAATAACCCGATACTACCGCCAATTACACTAGCTTCATCTGAAAGAATATCGCCAAACATATTTTCGGTAAGAATTACATCAAATTGAGTTGGGTTAAGAATCATTTGCATTGCTGCGTTGTCTACAAAAAGGAAGTCCAAGGCTACATCTGGATATTCTTCCCCAATTTTAGTCACTGTTTTTCGCCATAACCTTGAAGTTTCTAATACATTGGCTTTATCTACCAGCGTTAATTTTTTAGAACGTTGTTGTGCAGCTTTAAAGGCCAGGTGTGCCATTCTGGAAATTTCTTCGACAGAATAGGTGCAAACATCGGTGGCGCTTTGGCCGTCTTCAGCCGTAAACTTATCGCCAAAATATATCCCGCCGGTAAGTTCCCGGTAAATAACCATATCTGCCCCGGCAATGCGATCGGCCTTTAATGGCGATTGTTCAATAAGTTTATCATAAGCTTTTACGGGTCTAATATTGGCAAAAAGCCCAAGGCCTTTTCTTAGCTGTAAAAGTCCCTGTTCGGGTCTAACTTTTGCATCTGGATCATTGTCATATTTTGGATGTCCTATAGCCCCAAATAACACAGCATCAGATTTCTTGCACAATTCCAGCGTAGCTTCAGGTAACGGATTGTTCAGCAAATCAATTGCTGCCGCACCTACCAAGGCGTCTTCAAACTGAAAGTGGTGATCAAAACGATCTGCTACAGCTTTCAAAACTTTAACTGATTGCTGTGTGATTTCAGGACCTATCCCGTCTCCGGGCAAGACTGCTATTTTTAATTTCATTTTTCTTCTTCTTTATGTGTGGTTATTTTTTAATACTTCTAAAAGCTTTTGATTGTGTCATCCTGAATTTATTTCAGGATCTAAGTTCTTTTGGTTGTTTTATCATGTTTGAAGCTGAAACAAGTTCAGCTCGACGAAAACGATTATAAACTACAAGGGTGTGGTCGCTTGCAGGTTTTGTGATCTTTTCTGTTCATATTCTTTTATCGCATCCAGTTTACTTACCAGAAAATCTATATCATCAAAACCATTGAGCATACAGGTTTTCTTGTACGGATCTATTTCAAAGCTTTCTGAAATATTTTTCTTCGGAATACTAATTTTCTGAGCTTCCAGATCTACCTTAATTTCTATGGAAGTATCTTTGGTGATTTCAACAAAAAGCTGCTCCAAAAACTTGGGACTTACCTGAACCGGAAGCAGACCATTATTAAGAGCATTTCCTTTGAAGATATCGGCAAAATAACTGGAAACAACTACTTTGAATCCGTATGCTTTAATTGCCCAGGCCGCGTGTTCCCGGCTGGATCCGCAACCAAAATTATCTCCTGCTACTAAAATAGATCCTTTATATTCCGGTTTGTTTAAAACAAATTCGGGATGTGGTTCGTCGTTATTATCAAAACGCCAATCCCGAAACAGGTTTTCTCCAAATCCCGCTTTATCGGTTGCTTTTAGAAATCTTGCAGGAATTATCTGGTCGGTATCTACGTTTTCTATTTCTAAAGGAACCGCTGTATCGGTTAAAGTGATAAACTTTTCCATTTAATTTAAGTGTTTTGTAAAGTCGGTTAATTTTCCTGAAACAGCTGTGGCCGCTGCAGTTAACGGACTTGCTAATATTGTTCTGGAACCCTGTCCCTGTCTTCCTTCAAAATTTCGGTTACTGGTAGAAACACAGTATTCTCCGGTAGGAATTTTATCGTCGTTCATCGCTAAACACGCGGAACATCCCGGTTGTCTAAGCGTGAAACCGGCATTTTCGAATACTTCGCGAAGGCCTTCTGCTTCAATTTGTGCGGCCACCTGGCGTGAACCCGGTACAATTAAGGCATTTACATTTTTCGCTTTTTGTTTACCTTTTATATAAGCTGCTGCCTGTCTAAAATCCTCGATTCTTGAGTTAGTACAGCTTCCGATGAAAATCCAATTAATAGGTTTTTCCAATAAAGATTCTCCGGGCTTAAAGCCCATATAAGCCAAAGCTTTAGCGTCGCTTTTTCCACCTTCCATGGGGATTGCACCTGTGATTTTAATTCCCATCCCCGGATTTGTTCCGTAAGTGATCATCGGTTCAATATCTTCGGCATCGAATGAATATTCCTGATCAAATTCAGCGTCTTCATCGGTTTTTAGAGTTTCCCAGTAAGCTTTTGCCGATTCAAATTCTTCACCTTTCGGTGCGAATTCTTTGCCCTTTACATATTCAAACGTCGTTTCATCTGGAGCTATAAGTCCTCCACGAGCACCCATTTCAATGCTCATATTACAAACCGTCATGCGGCCTTCCATAGACATTTCTTCGAATACATTTCCGGCATATTCGCAGAAGTATCCTGTTCCAGAATTAGTTCCCAGTTTGCTTATGATATAAAGAATCACATCTTTTGGTAAAACCCCTTTTTTAGGTTTTCCATTTACGTTTACACGCAATTTTTTAGGTTTTTGAACCAAAACACACTGGCTGGCAAAAACCTGAGAAACCTGGCTGGTGCCAATTCCAAAAGCAATAGTGCCAAATGCTCCGTGAGTAGAGGTATGGCTGTCACCACAAACCATTGTCATTCCCGGTTGGGTAATCCCAAGTTCAGGTGCCATTACATGAACAATCCCATTATAAGGATGGCCAAGACCGTAAAGCGTAATATTATTTTCTTCGCAATTTTGGGTTAATTCCTTAAGTTGCTTTCTGGACAATAAATCTTTAACCGGTAAATGTTGATTTTCAGTGGGTGTATTATGGTCGGCCGTAGCAACAATCTGATCTGGTCGGAAGACCGAAATGTCACGTTCCTTTAGCTCGTTAAAGGCCTGCGGACTCGTGACTTCGTGAATTAGGTGTTTATCGATATATAAAATATCGGGCCCATAGGGTATAGATTCTACCACGTGAGCGTCCCAAATTTTATCGAATAAAGTTTTCTTCATTTGTTTATAAATTCAATCCCATCCCGGGAATTCATCACAGGTTTATAATTTTTTCCTGTGCTGCCATTTTTGCGTCCGCATCTAGGCGATCGCTCTTATTCTTCTTTCTGAAATTTGCATAATCTCGTGGATATCATGGTCTTCAACACATCTTCGCGCATCAGCATAATTCAAGAATTCTGCATAAACTTCATCTAATTGAAGTTTAGTTAAATTATATCCCATTTTTTTGGCTTTATGTGCCAAAGCTGCTCTTCCGCTTCTTGCAGTTAAAACAATAGCCGATTCGGTAACTCCAACTTCGGCAGGATCAATAATTTCGTAGGTTTCACGATTTTTGATCACTCCGTCCTGATGAATTCCAGAGCTATGTGCAAAGGCGTTAGCGCCTACAATGGCTTTATTTGGTTGAACAAACATTCCCATTTCTTTTGAAACCATACAACTGGTATCAAAAAGGAACTTAGGATCTATTAAAGTATTTAAATTCAAATTCGGATGTTGTCTCAAGATCATAACAACCTCTTCTAAAGCCGTATTTCCTGCACGCTCACCAATACCGTTAATGGTACATTCTATCTGGCGGGCACCGTTCATCACTCCCGCGATGGCATTTGCCGTAGCAAGACCCAGATCGTTATGGCAGTGACAGGAAATTCTAACCTTATCAATGTCTTTTACATTATCTTTTAAGTACTTTATTTTTCTTCCATATTCTTCAGGAAGACAATATCCTGTAGTATCAGGAATATTTAATACCGTGGCTCCGGCTTTAATCATCTCGGTACAGACACGAGCTAAAAATTCGTTATCTGTTCTCCCCGCATCTTCAGCATAAAATTCAACATCATCTACAAAATTCTTGGCGTGTTTTACCGCGGCAACACCACGCATAATAATTTCTTCTCTTGTAGAATTGAATTTATATTTAATATGAGAATCTGAAGTGCCAATCCCGGTATGAATTCGTGGCTTTTTGGCATATTTTAGAGCTTCAGCAGCCACTTCGATATCTTTTTTAACAGCACGGGTGAGTCCACAAACGGCGGCGTTCTTAGCCAATTTTGAGATTTCGTAAACCGATTGAAAATCGCCGGGACTGGAAACAGGAAAACCTGCTTCAATAACATCTACTCCCAGCTCATCAAGGCGCGCAGCTATTTTTAGTTTTTGGGCTGTATTCAATTTACAACCTGGAACCTGCTCTCCGTCTCGTAACGTCGTGTCAAAAATTTCTACCTTTTCTGTGCTCATAAGAGATTTATTTTGCTTTATCTTTAACTAAAGTATAGTTTTAGCCTGGCCTTAATTCTGTTTTCAGAACGAGTATTACGATAATAAAAACTAAATATAAGTCGTAATTATGCTGATTTACAGTTACTTACAAACCTACTTGTTACAATGACTAATGAATTGAATGACAACCTGTTTTCGCTTATAAAGTCTCTTTCGCCCTCTGAGAAGCGACAATTTTCTTTATATGTGGGGAGAATTGGAGTGAACACCGACAGTAAATTCCTGAATTTATTTAAGGTGATGACCAAGCTGAAAAAGTATGATGAGAAGGAGATATTACAGAAAACCAGGATTAGTAAGCAACAGCTTTCAAATGTAAAGGCACATTTATACAAGCAGATATTGGTGAGTTTAAGGCTCAATCCTGCAAATCAAACGGTACCGGTGCAAATTAGGGAACAACTGGATTTTGCATATATTCTTTACCGAAAAGGTTTATACAATCAGGCCCTTAAACTGCTTGATAAAACCAAAACAACCGCCTTGCACTACGAGGAGAAAAGTCTGGCTTATGAAATTCTTGAGTTGGAAAAGATCATAGAATCTCAGTATATCACCCGAAGTATTCGAAACCGTGCTGAGTTATTGATCCAACAAACCGAAGAGCTAAGTGCACGAACACAATTAAACGCCAAATTATCAAACCTTTCCTTACAGCTATACGGGATTTTTCTAAAAATGGGTTATGCCAGGACCCAGGAGGAGGCAGCCACCATCAGGAGTTATTTTTACGACAATATTCCCGACTATAATTTTAAGGAGCTGGGTTTTCATGAAAAACTCTGGCTTTATAAAGCACATTTATGGTTTAGTTTCATCACACAGGACTTTTTAGCCTGTTACCGCTATTCCATGAAATGGATAGATCTTTTTAATGAGTATCCGCATTTGGTTTCCTTGCATCCTGTTTCTTATTTAAAGGGCAATCATTACTTACTGGAGTCACTTTTTTATTTGAATCATGTGAAGTTGTTTGAAAAGGTGTTGAAGAAAATGGAGGCCACCCTTAAAGACCCTAAAATACCCGATGATGATAATATAAAAGCCCTTTCGTTTCTTTACCTGTATTCCAATAAATTAAACCTTCGCTTTATGAAGGGGGAGTTTGCCAATGGCGAAGAGCTGGTGGAGAAATTACAGAAGAAAATAAAAAAATATAAAGGTCGAATAGACGAACACCATATAATGGTTTTCTATTATAAGATTGCCTGTTTATATTTTGGTAATGGGGATAACAGGAAATGTATCATATTTCTTAAAAAGATAATCGATAATAAATCCCTGGAGATGCGGGAAGATTTGATGTGTTTTTCCAGAATTCTAAACCTCGTGGCCCATTACGAAGCCGGGATGGACTATCATCTGGAAAGTTTAATCAAATCCACTTATAAGTTCCTAATTAAGATGAATGATTTGCACGAGGTTCAGAAGGAAATGATCCGTTTTTTGAGAAATTTACCAGATGTTTCTCCTTTGGATATCAAAGATGAATTTCGCAAACTTCACACTACTCTAAAAAAATATGAGGACCACCCATACGAACGTAGATCATTTTTATACCTGGATATTTTATCCTGGCTGGAAAGTAAAATAAATAATAAACCTGTTGCCCAGGTAATCTCCACTAAATTATCTAAGATGAGCAGGTAGTTATTTTTGAAGAAAAATAGACAAAATATATCTCCAAGGGCACTAAAATACCGTTTTTAGGTCTCCACTTCGGAAAAGACAACTTCTGCTTTCTACCTAAGGGGAAAATTTCCCACTATTATAATTTCTGATAGATTGCCTTCAGGATTTATTTTTCCGTTGGAAAAGAGAAGACGGTATTAAAATATCCAGTCTTGTTTTCTGAAGAGTAAGCGGAAATTGAAATTATTATAAAAAATAAAAAGAGTATAAAGATTTATTCAAGGATTGTTTTAGATAACACAGTTATTCCATAACACTTTATCTGGAGGCGGCGCAATCAAATGAATTTCCTCTTTTTTTACCGGATGTATGAACTTGAGTTCCCGGGCATGCAGGTGTATACTTGCATCTTTGTTGCTGCGATCAAAACCATATTTTAGATCTCCTTTTATGGGACAACCAATGGCAGATAACTGACTGCGTATTTGATGATGCCGGCCTGTGTGTAAATCTACTTCCAGCAGGTAATAATTATTAAGTTTTTTGAGAACCCGGTATTCCAGGACAGCTCTTTTGCTGTCTGGAACCTCTTTAATGTGAGCGTAGGATTTATTTTGTTTCGGATTTCTTTTGAGAAAATGGGTGAGGGTGGCGGCCTGTTTTGGTGGGGCATTTTTCACAATCGCCCAATAAGTTTTCTCAGCTTCTTTTTGCTGAAAAAGTTTGTTAAGTCTGGGCAGCGCTTTGGAGGTCTTGGCGAAAACTACGATTCCACTGGTAGGACGGTCCAGCCTGTGCACCACACCCAGATATACATTTCCGGGTTTGTTGTGTTTTTCCTTGAGATAGGATTTCACCACCTCGCTAAGGGGTTTATCGCCTGTTTTGTCACCCTGCACTATATCCCCCGGACGCTTATTCACCACAATAATGTGATTGTCTTCGTAAAGTACCTGAAGATTGGTTTTATTTGAAATGATCTTTTCCAAGTGCAAAATTTATCTAAACTGCCCACCGCGCATTAATACTGTTCCTGGTCTGACGGAAAATCCTTACTTTTCACATCGTCCCTGAAATTCTCAAAAGCTTTAGTCATTTCCAAATGCAGATCGGCATAGCGCCTTAAGAATCGTGGATTGAATTCATGAGTCATTCCCAACATATCATGAACTACTAAAACCTGACCGTCAACGCCATTTCCAGCACCAATTCCAATAACGGGAATGTTGATGCTTTCAGCTACTTCCCTGGCCAGTTTAGCAGGAACCTTTTCCAATACAATGGCAAAACAGCCAATTTTTTCAAGCAGTTTGGCATCAGATTTAAGTTTTTCGGCTTCAGCTTCTTCCTTCGCTCGCACGGTATAAGTTCCAAATTTATAAATAGACTGAGGGGTGAGCCCTAAATGACCCATCACCGGAATTCCGGCGTGAAGAATTCGTTTTAAGGATTCTTTAATCTCCTTTCCACCTTCAAGTTTAACGGCGTGAGCCCCACTTTCTTTCATAATCCTAATGGCGGAACGCAAAGCCTCTTTGGGGTCACTCTGGTAACTTCCGAAGGGAAGATCTACTACTACCAGGGCGCGATGAATAGCTCTGATAACACTTTGAGCGTGATAGATCATCTGATCTAAAGTAATAGGAAGCGTAGTTTCGTGCCCGGCCATTACGTTACTGGCCGAATCGCCCACCAGGATGACATCTATCCCGGCGCCATCTACGATTTTTGCCATAGAATAATCGTAGGCGGTGAGCATTGCGATCTTCTCACCATTTTGTTTCATATCTACCAGAGACTTGGTGGTTACCCTTTTATATTCCTTTTTTGCAACAGACATCTATCGAATTTTAAATTTGAGTAAAAGTAGTAAATTAGACCGCATCAATCAAAAATCAAGCTTTATGAAATCTCTTATTACCTTTTCTTTGCTTTTGTTTGTGACAATAAGTTTTTCGCAAACACTAACCCAGGAGGAAATGGCTAAAAAAACGGTTGTTGGTTTTTTTGAGGCATTTCATAAGCAAGACACTGTAAAACTAAGAAGTTTTGCCCATCAGAATATTGTTTTACAAAGTATATCGGTTTCTGCAGAAAATGAAACCAAACTCACAACCGATTCCTATTCTAAATTTCTACAAGGAATAGCCTCAATTCCTGATACCACGAAATTCGAAGAGGTGCTTCATAGTTTTGAGATTTCGGTGCACGGAAAAATGGCTAATGTTTCCACACCATATTCATTTTATTTAAATGGAGAAATCAGCCATTGTGGGGTGAATTCTTTCCAACTCCTGAAGCAAGACGGGCAGTGGAAGATCATTTACCTGGTAGATACCCGAGAGAAAACGGGTTGCCATAAAGATTAAATATCTTTGACGCAACGAAAACCAAGGTGTTCCAGGCTACTATCTGGGGTGGAGCTCATTCGGGCAGAGTTGCGATAACCTGTACAATAGGATTCGCTACATAGAAAGGAGCCACCGCGAATCACCTTATGTTGTTCGGCATTAAAATATTCCCTGAAATATCCATCGGTTCTGCTTTCCAGTTTGCTGTAGGCGTTGGGGTAGTAGGTGTCCAGGCACCATTCCCAGACATTTCCCGCCATGTCATAAAGTCCGAAATCATTGGCAGGAAAACTTTTCACCGGCGAGGCGTTCTCGAAACTATCATCCTGTGAATTAGAGACAGGGAAATCTCCCTGGTGGAAGTTTACAAATTCTGCAGCTACAGAAAAATCATCCCCCCAGTGGTATACCTGTTTATCCCTACCTCCACGGGCCAGGTATTCAAACTCGGCCTCGGTTGGTAAGCGTTTCCCGGCCCATTTGGCATAGGCCATCGCATCGTACCAGGAGATTTGGACTACGGGTAAGTCGTCTTTATTTTTAATAGTGCTTTTGGGGCCTTCGGGATGCTTCCAGTTGGCGCCTTCAATGAATTTCCACCAGGCTTCAGGATTTTCAGGATCAAATACCATTGCCCCCGGGGCGTAGGTTTTCCCATCCAATTCAAATTCTCTTTCTGCGGTAGTCAAGTAGCCCGTAGCTTCTATAAATTTCCTGAATTCCGCATTGGTCACTTCGGTTTTGTCAACCCATAGGTCTTTTATAGTCTCCTGGTGTTGCGGAAATTCATCCTGCCTGGCTTGCCGGGAATTTCCCCCCATAGTATAAGTGCCTCCTTCAAGCATTATCATACCTTCAGTTGACGCTAAATCTTCCCTGACTTCGATTTTTTCGATCTCGATCATCATTTGCTCGTGAAAACTTTGTTCGCTTTTTTCGGAAGTCACTTTTGAATTTTCTTCAGAAGTATTTTCCGATTCAACATTTTTACAACTGCTGAAGTTTAAGAGGAAAGCGAGTAGAAAGAGGGAGAATTTTGAGTAGGGAATCATAACCAAAGATTTTTGGCAAAGATAAAAAAGATAAAAAGAGGTGAAATTGAGATTTTTGTCAAAAGGAGACCAGTCACGAAGGTACGGGAATCTAAGTTCGAGGAGAGTCGGGAGCTATATTTTTTTATAGCTCTAACAGCCCGACTCTCCTCGATATCCCAGGAGATTATGGTTTAAGTACCACCCGGAAACGGGCTTTGTTATTAATCATCCTGTCATAGGCTTCATTTACCTTATCCAGTGGATATTCTTCAATTTTTGGTTTGGTGCCGGTTAGTGCGCTGAAGTTCAGGGTATCTTCAGAGTCCATTGCCGTCCCGCTGGGCCATCCTGCCACCGATTTTCTTCCCATAAGTAATTCCATAGGTGAAACTTCTATCGGGTCGCCGGTTGCAGCTACCATGAGTAATTTCCCATCTGTTCCCAGGCCACCAACAACCGATGTTATGGCTTTGCTATAGGGTGCGGTAGCCAGGATAAGTTTGGCTCCTCCCAGTTTTTGCAATTCTTCGGCGGCATCCATTTCATCGGTATTGATAAAATGGTGAGCGCCGAGTTCCCTGGCCAACTCTTTTTTGCTATTGCTGGAAGAAATCGCCACGGTGCGCATTCCCATTTTTGCGGCGTATTGCACAGCAAGGTGGCCCAGACCCCCAATTCCTTGAATGGCTACCAGCTCTCCGGGTTTAATTCCTGAATTTCTCAAGGCATTGAAAACCGTAATTCCAGCACAGAGCAGGGGAGCAGCTTCTGCTGAAGAAAGCTCTTCAGGGATGGCCGCGATAGCTTCTTTTGGGGCACACATATATTCGGCGTAGCCTCCATCATACGAAATTCCACTAATCTGGGCATTTTCGCAGCTAATGAAATCGCCACGTCTGCAAGGCTCACATTCAAAACAATGTCCCCCGTGCCAGCCAACACCAACTCGCTGACCTTTTTTCCAGTTTTTCACCTTTTCGCCTACTTGCTCCACGAGGCCCACCACCTCATGGCCGGGAACACGTGGATATTCAATTCCGGGGAAAATCCCGTCTTTTACAAAAGCATCACTATGGCAAATGCCACAGGCTTCTACTTTTATCAAAACTTCATCTACTTTTGGGGAGGGCTTATCAATATCTAAAAGGACAAAATCTCCTCCCTTTTCTTTTACTTGAGCAGCTTTCATAATTATTTTTTTTATTCAGCTGATAAGTTACAAAATGAGGTAGGGAACAACTTATAAGCCTTTGTTAAATTAAAGGAGACGGGGCAAAAGAAAGAAAACCACCACTGCATTGTTCATTGCGTGCAGGTAGATTGGCCAGAGCAGGCTATGGTTTTCAAGCTTAATTTTTCCGAAGAAATATCCGGCGATTATCCGCGGAAATATTAAAATAAAAAGAATTAAGTCGAATTGCCAACCTTCGATATAGTTCCATACGTGCACCAACCCGAAAAGAATAGCGGTGATCATCCAAAAACTCACATAATTACGGCAAAGAAATATCCTGAATTTTCTTAAAAAACGGCTGGGTTTAAGAGCAGAAAAAAAGAGAAAAAGTATAAAAGCTGATAATACCACCAGGCTATATTTCAATATAGCGTTAGACTCCACAGGAATAAAAGCAAGAGCGATAAAACTAAAAACCGCACAGATGAAAATATAAATTTCGGTAAGGCTTGGTTTTACCAGGCTTCGAAAAAGGCTTTCTTCCAGAACGGGAGCGATAACCACCGCCATAATCACGAAAGCCAGCGGACTTTCATTCATAAAATTAAAAAGCTCGGTTTGCTGGTATTTTTCAAGATCGATCGAAGGAATTACTGTTGTGAGAAAACCCAGCAAAAAAAAGAACAAAAAATAGGTTCCCAGCATTAACCAGTAATTTCGAAAAAGATTGCTGACTTTTGGTGGGAGATTTAGGAGCTGCAAAGACTTAAATTTGATTATTACTGCAATTTAAAACTGTATGCTATTTTAAGCCACAAATTCACGAATTTTTATTTCTGAAAATAGTAAAGATTCGTAATAACTCATACCTGGAAACAGATAATTGATATAGAACAGATTACCACGTCGGCTATCGCCTCCTTGTAATGACGATTATAGCAGGATGTTCTAACAATCACTCAAACTCACCTTCACCGCAAGCCCGCCTTCAGAGGTTTCCTTGTATTTTGAGTTCATATCCTTTGCGGTATCCCACATTGTCGCAATAACTTTGTCCAGGGGAACTTTAGCTTTACTGGCATCGCTTTCCAGGGCGATTTCAGCGGCATTTATAGCTTTAATTGCCCCCATTGAATTTCTTTCAATACAAGGCACCTGTACCAATCCGGCTATGGGATCGCAGGTAAGGCCCAGGTGATGTTCCATAGCGATTTCGGCGGCCATAAGGGATTGTTCGGGAGTGCCCCCTAAAAGGTCAGTAAGGCCTGCTGCAGCCATTGCTGAGGAAACTCCAATTTCGGCCTGACACCCGCCCATAGCAGCAGAAATGGTGGCTCCTTTTTTAAAGAGACTGCCAATTTCACCGGCAACCAGCATAAAGCGCTTTAAATCTTCAAAAGTGGCGTTGTGATTTTCGATTACCATATAATACATCATCACAGCCGGAAGCGTTCCCGAACTGCCATTTGTAGGAGCAGTAACTACCCGGCCCAGCGAGGCGTTTACCTCGTTTACACTAAAGGCGAAACAGCTAACCCATTTAAGGATCTGGCGGAATTTTACTTCAGTCCTTCTTATTGCGGTGATCCATTCTTCCGCATTCGAATATTGTTCGTCTCCTATTAAGCGTTGGTGCATCTCAAAGGAGCGTCGTTTCACATTCAAGCCCCCGGGAAGGGTGCCTTCGGTATGACATCCAATATACATAGATTCCAGCATTACATCCCAAACCTGGCGGAGGCCTTTATCTATTTCTTCATCGGTGCGGAGGGATCTTTCATTTTCCAGAACTACTTCAGAAATACTCATATTTTGCTCCTTGCAATACTGAAGTAATTCGGTAGCTTTTTCTATGGGGAACGGAAATTCCAAAAAGCTTTGCATTTTTTTGCTGGCATTCTTACGTTCCTTTTTTACCACAAACCCACCACCGATGGAATAAAAGGAGGAAGAGTATTTCTTCCCGTTTGCCAGGCTTGCCCTAAAGGTCATTCCGTTGGGATGAAACTCCAGGAATTTACGGTTGAACTTCACATCGTTTTCTATATTAAAAGGGATAGCTCTTTCTCCGTTGAGCAACAATTCAGCATTCTGACGGATTTTTTCTATCTCCCTGTCAATTATGCTGATGTCCATAGTAACCGGATCGTGACCTAATAAGCCTAGAAGTGTGGCCACATCTGTAGCGTGACCTTTTCCGGTTAAAGAAAGGGAACCATACAAATCTATATGGAGTTTTTCCACCTGGTCGAAGCAGCCTTTTTTCTTTAATTCAGCAATAAAACGCTGGGCAGCACGCCAGGGACCAAGAGTATGAGAGCTGGAGGGGCCAACGCCTACCTTCAGCATATCAAAAACGCTAATACATTCAATTTTTCGCATTCAGAGCAAATATTTGAATGCAAAAATAAGGATTTGTCAGGCTTAAGCATAGTTTAAAATAGAAAGTTTATAACGATTTCGTAAAGTAGATTTGGTAAGGCTTTCAGATGAAAGTGACAACCTGTCAGAAGTTTTCTGCTGGCATAATGATTGACTTTAACAGAGCGAATCGAATTGAAATCAATAAAATAAATCAACGTATAAAGTTATGAGTAAAATAATTGGAATTGACTTAGGTACTACCAACTCGTGCGTTGCCGTAATGGAAGGTAACGAACCAACGGTAATACCTAATGCCGAAGGTAAGAGAACTACGCCTTCTGTAATTGCCTTTGTGGAAGGTGGCGAAATAAAAGTAGGAGATCCTGCAAAGCGTCAGGCGGTAACCAACCCTGAAAAAACTGTAGCGTCTATCAAGCGTTTTATGGGGAATAAATATTCTGAGTCTTCTAAAGAGGCAGGAAGAGTTCCTTATAAAGTTATAAAAGGAGATAACGATACTCCACGTGTTGAAATAGACGGAAGAAAATATACTCCGCAGGAACTTTCGGCAATGGTACTTCAAAAAATGAAGAAAACCGCAGAAGATTATCTTGGACAGGATGTTAATGAGGCGGTAATTACCGTACCTGCATACTTTAACGATTCTCAGCGTCAGGCTACAAAAGAAGCCGGTGAGATCGCAGGTTTGAAAGTAAGCCGTATTATAAACGAGCCTACTGCAGCAGCATTGGCCTATGGACTTGATAAAAAATCTCAGGACCAGAAGATCGCGGTATATGACCTTGGTGGGGGTACATTTGATATCTCTATCCTTGAATTAGGTGATGGTGTATTTGAAGTATTGTCTACTAATGGTGATACACACCTTGGTGGTGACGATTTTGATGAAGTATTAATAGATTATCTTGCAGATACTTTTCAAAAAGCTGAAGATATTGATCTAAGAAAAGACCCAATGGCACTTCAGCGTTTAAAAGAAGCTGCTGAAAAAGCTAAAATTGAGTTGTCTTCTTCAACACAAACAGAGATCAATTTACCTTATGTAACGGCAACTTCAAGCGGCCCTAAACACCTTGTAGAAACGATCACTCGTTCTAAGTTTGAGCAATTAGCTTCAGATTTGGTAACCCGTTCTATGGAGCCGGTTAAGAAGGCACTTAGTGATGCAGGTCTTTCTAAAAGCGATATCGATGAGGTAATTCTTGTTGGTGGATCAACTCGTATCCCTAAGATCCAGGAAGAAGTTGAAGCGTTTTTCGGAAAGAAACCTTCTAAAGGTGTAAACCCAGATGAGGTTGTGGCAATTGGTGCTGCGATCCAGGGTGGTGTACTTACAGGAGATGTAAAAGATGTATTGCTACTTGATGTTACTCCACTTTCTTTAGGTATTGAAACTATGGGAGGAGTTAACACTAAGCTTATCGAATCTAATACAACGATCCCAACCAAGAAGTCACAGACTTTCTCTACGGCGGCAGATAATCAGCCTTCAGTTGAGATCCACGTGCTTCAGGGAGAGCGTCCAATGGCGGCAGATAACAAGACAATTGGTAGATTCCACCTTGACGGAATTCCACCAGCGCCAAGAGGAACTCCTCAAATTGAAGTGACTTTTGATATTGATGCTAACGGTATCATTAAAGTAAGTGCTACCGATAAAGCAACTGGAAAATCTCAGGATATTCGTATCGAAGCTTCTTCAGGATTAACTGAAGAGGAAATCGAGAAAATGAAGAAAGAAGCTGAAGCGAATGCTGAAAGCGATAAAAAAGCCAAAGAAAAAGTAGATAAGCTTAACGAAGCTGATGCTATGATCTTCCAAACTGAAAAGCAGTTGAAAGAATTTGGCGATAAACTTTCTGATGAGAAGAAGAAGCCTATCGAAGAAGCTTTGGAAGAGTTGAAGAAAGCTTACGAAACAAAAGAAGTTGAAACCATCCAACCTGCTTTAGATAAGATCAATGAAGCCTGGAAAACCGCTTCAGAAGAGATGTACAAAGCACAGGCAGAAGCCCAGGGCGGGCAGGCCGGAGGCCCCCAAGGAGCACCCGGAGCCGGCGCCGAAGGTGGCCAGGCCGGAGGAGGAGACTCCAAAGGTGGTGACGATGTAGAAGATGTAGATTTTGAGGAAGTGAAGTAAGCAGAGAGCCATTATTCAAAGCGCGAAAAGCGCTTTGAATAATGTGCGAATCGCTTATCCCGAACTTGCTTCGGGATCCCTGAAAAGTCTGAATCGTATGTTGAGTTCGGAGCTTTTTGAAAATTGAGCGAATCGCTTATCCCAACGAAAGTCGGGTTCTCAAAAGACAATAGATTAAATTGAAAAGCGTGAACTGAAAAGTTCACGCTTTTTTAGTTTATATAAATTTCCTCTTCGGTGGCTAGGGGGCAAAAGTATAATACAAATACCCTAAATTAAACAGCACTAAAAACCAAAAACAAACCAGGCTGAAAATGCGGTAATTCTTTCCAGGTTGATGTTTTTTTGGCATTTGGTTGCCGGTAACGAGTTTATAATTAAACCAGGCCAAAAATGGTGCAGATAGAAATGAAAGTCCGGCGGCAAAATCTACCAAAAGTGTAAAGGAGCCCGACAGGAAAAATAATATAGAAAGTGAAAAAATCGGGATAATGAAAATGGAAATTCGGTAAATTTTCCATTTTTCTTTTTTATCAGCAGGTTTATTCTTTTCGGGGTTTTTTAATTCAGAAATCACTCTCGGGTAGGCATCAGTAACTGTTAGAACGGTACTTAACATGGTAACAAAAGCTGCTATGGAGATCAAAGGTTTGCTCCAGACTCCAAGGGTTTTTCCGTAGAGTTCTACCAACTGGCTCGAGAATTCCACGCTGTTGCTGGAAAACGAAGTGCCACTGCCAAACATTACTAAAACGCCTAGCAAAAAGAAAAGTAAACCAATAAATGCAGCCGAAAGATAACCCACATTAAAATCGACAAATGCACCTTTTACTGAAATTTTCTGTTTATTCTGCACCGCCTTTTCTTTGGTCCAGATGGAGTGCCAAACCGAAGCATCCAATGGAATAGGCATCCAGCCCATAAAAGCGATGATAAAACCCAAACTGGCAGTAGTCCAAAGCGAAGGCGATTCGGTAGTTACCGCATCATTCACTGTACCAGCGCCAAAAGCCATAATGACCGCGGCAAGAGTGGCAAAGGTCAATAAGGTGACGATCACTTTCATACTTTTATCGAGGCCGGGATATTTTCCTATTAAAAGTAAGGCGATACTGGCAATGAGAATAATGCCACTCCAAAGAAAAGGTGACCAGCCAAAATTGAAGAGTCGCTCGGCTAAACCGGCGGTGACAATAGTCACCGCAGCCTGAATAATAAACATACTTCCCAGGGTGATCAAAATATAGATCCAATAAGGAAATTTGCCGAGTTTTTTATAACCGGTAATGAGATGGTTTCCCGTACCTGCGGCAAACCTGGGGCCAAATTCCAAAAAAGGATATTTTGAAATGCAGGCAAGGATCAAGGCCCAGATAAGTATAAACCCATAATCGGCTCCAGCGCGAGTGGCTTGCACCAAATGAGAAACTCCAATAGCTGCTCCCGCCAATAAATAGCCGGGACCTATACTTTTTAAAATAGATGTTTTGGAAGAAGTATTTTTTTGTTTCATTTAGAATCTTGAATCCTTAAAAACGATTATGTCACTTCAAGCGCAGTCGAAGACACAATTTAAGCAAATTCGGTTATAAATTCTTTGTTGACTTCGTGTCCCCCTTCAAAATTGCGAATCTTCAAATTCCGTGGGAATATTTGCTCCAGGCGTGCTTCCTCTTTTTTAATAATTTCCTCTTTTAAATATTCATCCTGTTCTCCATAGATGAAAGTAAAGCTCGTGTTTTTCAAAAAAGTGAAATCTTTAGCATTCAATTCAGCAGGTACCTTTCCTGAATGCAATATCAGGTGATCACAAGCGATCTCCCTATGGGCCACCCATCGTGTTGCTACCGAAACCCCCTGGGAATACCCGAATAGGAGAAGTCTCGGAGCATTTTTCAGATTTTCCAACTTATAGATTTCATCGAGATAATTCAGTACATTTTCGGTTTCCAGCTCAGTGTTTTCACGGGTTAGCCAGGAGGCTCCCACGTGGGTGTATTTTCCGTTGAGATAATATTTAGAGGGGGCCTGTGGTGCAATGATATAATTTTCTTCCGGGTCGAGGTGTTTGAAATATTTCAGGAAGTATCTACTTAAATAGCCAATTCCGTGGCAAACCACCCATACGTTTTTGGTCTTTGTGGTAAAATCGTTTAATACCTCATAGGTATTGGTGCTTTGGTAGGAAACCTGTTTCTCACTGCTCATTTTTTACGTATTTTTACAAAGTAACCAATCTTATTGTGATGACCCAAGAAGAAATTCTGGAGCTTTCCAGAAAGGTGTGTAAAAACACACTGATGGAAACCCTTGATATTGAATTTACTGAAGCAGGAGAAGATTATCTTATTGCGAGAATGCCGGTAAGCTCCAAAGTGCATCAGCCAGATGGCGTGCTGCACGGCGGTGCCAGTGTGGCTTTGGCTGAGAGCGTGGGCAGTTTGGCAAGTTATGTTTTTTTGAATACTGAAGAATTTTTTATTCGGGGAATAGAGATTTCGGCCAATCATTTAAAAAGTGTTGCTGAAGGTTTTGTCTATGCTAAAGCCAGTTTTATACATAAGGGTCGAACCACACAGCTTTGGGAAATAAAGATTACCGATGAGGATAACAACCTGATCTCCCTTGTAAAACTTACCACTATTGCCTTACCAAAAAATAAGTAAATGATGAATGCAGAAGAATTTTTTAATCGGTTAAAAGAGCAATTGCACCAGGAAAAGCCTTTTGTAGCCTGGCACGATCCGGGTTCGGGTAGGGGGATGACCACCGCCCTCTTACAGGAAGACACCTCAGAAAATCTGGTGAATGATTTCACCGAAAGCGGATTCATTTTCGCCCCTTTTCAGAAGGAATTACCAACCTATATTATTCCGCAGGAAAGCGCTGAATTTCTTCAAACAGAATATTCCGGATTTATAGATCATGAAAAGGCTTTAGAAAAAGAAAGTCCTGAATTTCCACCTGAACAATTTATTCAGAAGGAAAAATCGGCTCACGAGAATCTTGTGCAAAAAGGTATAGATGCAATTGAAGCGGGAGTTTTTAAAAAAGTAGTGCTCTCCAGGAAAGAAGAAATAGAAACCCAACTGGGACCACTGGAAATTTTTAAAGACTTGCTTAAAAAATATAAAGAGGCTTTTGTTTATATCTGGTTTCACCCTAAAACCGATATATGGTTGGGCGCAACTCCCGAGACCCTGCTTAAAGTTGAAAGGAATAAATTCAAAACAATGGCTTTGGCGGGCACCCAGGCTTTTAAAGGTCTTACTAATGTGAGCTGGGGAGATAAGGAAATTGAAGAACAAAAGATCGTGACCGATTATATCCTGGAAAATGTTAAAAAAGTATCTGTCGGGCGGGTGGACCAATCGGAAGCTTACACAGCCAGAGCCGGAAATCTCCTGCATTTGCGCACCGATATTCAAGGGGATATTCAACCCGGTACCTCAAATTTGAAGGAATTGATAATGACGCTTCATCCCACTCCTGCAGTTTGCGGTATGCCCAGGAATAGCGCTATGGAATTCATTTTAAAAAATGAAAATTACGACCGTGAATTTTATACCGGTTTTTTGGGAGAACTGAATTTCAAAAAGGAGATTAAACGTAGCTCAAACCGTAGAAATCAGGAAAATCAGGCTTACGGAAGTATTAGCTCGTCAACCTCTCTATTTGTTAACCTACGCTGTATGAAGATAGAAGATGATGAAGCTGAGATCTTCGTTGGGGGCGGAATAACCAAAGATTCAGATCCTGTTTTGGAGTTCGAGGAAACTCAAAACAAGGCCCAAACCATCAAGGCTGTATTAGTAAAATAATTCCCCTGAAAAATTGTAAATTTGGGTGACCAAAAGAAGGTCGTTCTGAAGTAATTACTCAATTTCCCAGGAGCCCCTGAGTTAAGTCCAGGGGGACACTTTTCAAAACATAAATTTGTGAAATACTCCAAAATACCTGTTGCCCGCTCGGTTGTAGCACTTTGTGTGGCCAAAAATATACATCACGTAGTAATCTCCCCGGGTTCGCGAAATGCTCCGCTCACCCTCGGTTTTACCCATCATCCCGAAATTAAACCATACAGTATAGTAGACGAGCGTGCCGCGGCATTTTTTGCCCTGGGAATGGCTCAGCAACTACAGCAACCCGTAGCCCTGGTTTGTAGTTCGGGATCTGCTTTGTTGAATTATTATCCCGCTATCGCCGAAGCTTTTTACAGTGATATTCCTCTTGTCATTATTTCAGCTGACAGGCCAATAGAACGCATCGATATTGGTGATGGGCAAACTATACGACAGAAGAACGTTTTTGAAAATCATATACTGTATTCCGCAAATTTGCACTCAGAGTTGGTATTAGACCAAACATCGAGTGATCCTAAGCTTCAGCAGAAACAATTTGAGGCGCAAAAACACAATGAGAGGGAGATAAATCTGGCTCTGAACAGGGCGATAGAAGGGAAAGGTCCTGTGCACATCAATGTACCGTTTTATGAGCCTTTGTACGACCTGGTAGAAAATGTAGAGGTTAATCCGCTACAGATTTTGCCTGAGATCAAAGAGCGTAATTATTCTGAAAAGCAATTAAGCGCTTATGCCGATATCTGGAATAGGGCAAAGAAAAAGATGGTAATTGTGGGAGTGGCTCAACCCAATGCAGTTGAACAAAGGTTTTTGAACGAACTGGCTAAAGATGACTCGGTAATCTTTTTTACCGAAACCACTTCCAATTTACATCACCCCGATTTCTTTACCAGGATAGATACTGTGGTGGGCCCCATTGAAAGGGAGGCTGATCCGGAATTCCATTTTAGGAAACTCCAGCCGGAAATCCTGCTCACTTTTGGCGGGATGATAGTGTCCAAAAAGATCAAAGCTTTTCTCAGGAAATATCAGCCACAAGAACACTGGCATATTGACGATAAAAAGGCCTACAATACCTTTTTCTGTTTAAATAAACATTTTGAAACTGATGTAAATTCCTTTTTTAGCAATTTTCTTCCTCTAATTAAAAAACAGGAGAGCGATTATGGAAAATACTGGAAAAATATCTGGAAGAAACGCCAGGCAAGACACGAGGAATATATGAATGAGATTCCTTATTCTGATCTTAAGGCTATGCAGCTTGTTGCGCCTAAAGTTCCTGAAAAATATATGCTGCAGCTAGGGAATAGTTCAATAATCCGCTATGCGCAATTGTTTAAATGGAAAGAGAGTTTACGAATCTTTTGCAATCGCGGCACCAGCGGAATCGATGGTAGTGTATCTACGGCTGCCGGTGCAGCCTGCCATTCAAACGAACCAACACTTTTGATTGTAGGCGATCTTAGCTTTTTCTACGATAGTAATGCCCTATGGAATAATTATCTGCCCTCTAACTTCAGGATTATTGTTTTGAACAATCGGGGAGGCGGGATTTTCAGGATACTTCCCGGGAACAAGAATACCGAGAATTTCGATACCTATTTTGAAACGGTACATCACCTGGATGCCAAACCGGTATGTGAGCTTTATGATTTGGAATATTCTTCAGCAAAAACTTCAGAAGAAATAGAGAAGGAAATGCGAAGCTTTTTTCAGAAATCAGAAAGGCCCAGGCTATTGGAAATATTCACCCCCAGAAAACTCAATGATGAGGTATTATTAGAATACTTCAATTTTATGAAATCTTAAGATTTTAATTTCGTTTTTAAACCCTGGTTTTGCTAACTTGAAGCTTATTAACCAGTTAAACTAAAAAATATGGCGACTAAAACCGATGAAAAAGTTGGAAAGTATATTCAGGATGTAAAAGAAAAAGTAGGGGAAGAGCCAAATGTGGATCTCCTTAGAAAAGTAACTGAAGCTTTAGGTCCAAGTATCTTTTCAAGTGATGCGGAAATCGTTTCCAGTTCTTCAGAGTCTGAATTGGAAACTGTGAAAAAGAATTTTCTCATCAAGAAATTAGGCCTTAAGGATGACGAGAAGCTTGACGTGGGAATAAATGCGGTGATGGAAAAGTACGGGAAATCTAACCGAAATAAATATCGCGCAGTGGTGTATTACTTGCTTACAAAGTATTTCAAGAAAGAAAGCGTCTATAACTAGACCAAAATAATAGAATAAGAAAATCCGCTTTTTGGAAACAAATTGCGGATTTTCTGTTTTTAGGTGAAAGCCGTTAATTATAAAGTATCTTTGCATTTTAAATTTATGTTATGCTGAATATTGGTGAATACCATAGTCTCACCATCGACCGGGAGACGGAGCCCGGACTTTTTCTTACCAATGAAGAAGGTGATGAGGTTTTACTTCCGAATAAATATATACCCGAAAGCTGGGAAATAGGCGGCGAAATTGAAGTTTTTGTCTACCTGGACCACGAAGAGCGGCCTGTAGCAACAACTTTAAAACCCCTGGTTAAACTTGATAAATTTGCCTTTTTAAAATGTGTGGAAGTAAATGAATTTGGTGCCTTTCTGGACTGGGGCTTGGAGAAACATTTGTTTGTTCCTTTCAAGGAGCAGGCTTACCCCATGAAAAAAGGTGGGAGATATTTAATATTTTGTTATTTAGACGAAGATACCAATCGTTTAGTAGCTTCCAGTAAGGTTCATGCTTTTCTCGATAATTCTGAATTAACTGTTGAGCCTTTCGAGGAAGTGGATCTTATTATCAGTAACAAATCCGATCTTGGGTATAACGTGATCATCAATGAAATTCACCTTGGGCTCATCTATAACGATGAGATTTTCCAGCCCCTTAATGTGGGAGATTACATGAAAGGCTTCGTTAAGAAGACCAGGCCAGACGGAAAGATAGATGTGATGTTACAGCGACCGGGCTACAGAAGTATTGAACCTAATGCGCAGCGTATTTTAGATGAACTTGCCGCAAACCAGGGCCACCTTAAACTCACTGATAAATCAGATCCTTCCGTGATACAAAATGTACTGGAGATGAGTAAAAAGAGTTTTAAGCGAGCCGCAGGAAATCTTTATAAGCAACGAAAAATAGATATCACCGAAGACGGGATCTATTTAAAGGAAAATCAATAATACCTACCGTAGGGAGAGAAATAGAGACGGCGACCATACATACTTCTTAAACCTGAATTATGAAGCGCGTTTTGATAAATTCGCTGGTTTCGATAATAAGGATTCGAATTAAGAGCATCGTTTTCTACTTCAGCCCGATTGTACAATCCAGTGTTATTAGAGAACTCAAAATCCTTTCTTTCTTTTTTAGGAAGAGGAGATCCAATATCTACTGTACGTTGCCGGTAGTTGTTTTTTTCATCGATTAAAGCCACGATGTCTATTCCGTTTCTTTTATTTTGATCTACATTCAGGAATTTTCCATTAGGGAGATTAAAATTTGATTTCTCAAATCCGAAATCAAAGTCATCGAGACTTCGGTTGAGTTCCTTTCGGCTTAAATCAAAATCGGCTTCATTCCAGGCTTCAAATTCCTGAGCTACCAGGCCGGAAATACCAGAGAAGAAGAAAAAAAGAATTAGTAAGCGGAATTTCATCTTGAGGTTTTTTATATAATATCAAAAATAATGCAAATCTGAGGACTTTCGTTTAAATTATTAATTTCTTCGGAAGCATCAAAAAATCTTATTTTTACATTAAAATAAAAATTATGAGCAAAATAGACTGGAAAACAGTTAAAGAATATGAGGATATTACCTATAAGAAAGCCAATGGCGTAGCCCGTATTGCCTTTAATCGTCCTGAGGTTAGAAATGCTTTCAGGCCCAAGACTACCAGTGAATTACTGGATGCCTTTCACGATGCCCACGAGGATACCTCGATTGGGGTTGTTTTACTTGCTGCTGAAGGGCCCTCATCTAAAGATGGAAAATGGGCATTTTGTAGCGGTGGCGATCAAAAAGCCCGCGGGCATCAGGGATATGTTGGGGAAGATGGTTATCACCGTTTGAATATTCTTGAAGTTCAGCGGTTAATTCGATTTATGCCAAAGGCCGTAATTTGTGTGGTTCCCGGTTGGGCAGTAGGGGGCGGGCATAGTTTACACGTGGTTTGTGACCTAACGCTTGCCAGTAAGGAAAACGCTATTTTCAAACAAACCGATGCCGATGTAACGAGTTTTGATGCAGGATATGGCTCGGCTTATTTAGCAAAAATGGTAGGGCAGAAGAAAGCCCGTGAGATCTTTTTCCTCGGAAGAAATTACTCGGCGCAGGAAGCTTATGAAATGGGAATGGTGAATGCCGTAATTCCGCACGATGAGTTGGAAGATACCGCATATGAATGGGCCCAGGAAATTATGGAAAAATCGCCAACCTCTATTAAAATGCTGAAATTTGCGATGAACATGACTGATGACGGAATGGTAGGGCAACAGGTTTTTGCCGGAGAAGTTACGCGTCTGGCTTATATGACCGATGAAGCCAAAGAAGGCCGTGATGCTTTTCTGGAAAAGAGAAAACCAAATTTTGATAAAAAATGGATCCCATAAGCAAAGGTTTTAGCAACGAACAGATAGATTTGGCTTCCCTCCCCAAATATGAGTCGGTAGCCTACTCTTCAGTTTCGTCTAAATATCTTATAAAAATGAATATTCAGACGGGCATTTTTATGCTCGTCTTGTTTATTGCACTTGGTGTCTTTTGGTTTTTTAAGTTAAACCCTTTGCAGTCTGGACTTATTTTTTCGGTTATATTAATAGGTTTTATATTCAGGTTTTGGAATAATTATAGGCTGCTTCAAACTTTAGGCTATGCGATTAGGGAGAAGGATATTATTTATAGAAGAGGTTTTATCTTCAGTAAAACCACGATCATTCCATTTAATAGGGTGCAACACGCTTCAATTTCACGAGGTATTTGGGATAAGTTTTTAGGCATTTCCAGCCTTAATATTTTTACTGCTGGGGGAAGTGGGAGCGATATCACTATTCCAGGTTTAGAACCGGAAATGGCTGTGCGGTTAAAAGAAGCTATCGCGGTTAAGATCTCCAATGATGAATCCTAAAGCCTATAGCACCGTCCAGCGGCAGACCATAGCCGGGGTTGTTCTTATTTTCCTTTCCAGTCTTTATAAACTTTTCAGGATATTTTGGGCGCTGGGTGCTTATTTGTTATTAAGCGGTCCCAGCAAAAGCACCTTAGTTTTTACCGCCCTTGGTTTGCTGGTATTAGGTGTTTTAACCTTGCTCTATAGCTATCTTTATTACCGTAAGTTCATTTTTTATATCGATTATGAACGTGAGGAATTCGTATTGGAAGAAGGCATTTTTTCTTCAGAAAATACTGCAATTCCTTTCGATAAAATTCAGCAGGTATATTTTAAGCGCTCTATCCTTCAGCGTGTGATAAATGTCTATAGTCTGGTAATAGATACAGCCGGGAGCAATCAAAAGGAAGTGGAGATAAAGGCTATTTCTGAAAAAGATGCCAATAAACTTTCAGAAATTCTTTTAAAAGCTAAAGCTGAAAAAACTGAAGAAAAACAATTTGAAGAGGAAACGGTAGAAGCCGTAAATGAAAAACTCTGGATTCATAAGGTATCTATGCTTACCCTTTTAAAAATTGGGATTAGTACTAATTACCTACGCGGCCTATCCTTAATTTTTGTTTTTGTGACGAGTATTTACAACAGGATAAATACTTATTTTCAAGATCGCATGGATGATGTTGAAGTCTATTTTACTCAATTTTCGGGGGTTTTGCAGTCTATTGGGATGTTAGCCATGCTTTTTGTCCTGCTGTTGCTTTTGAGTATTAGCATAACAATTATCGAAGTATTTATAAAGTATTATGGCTTAACAATTCATCAGAATAAGGATAAAATGGAGGTAGAGATGGGGCTAAAAACCAATACCAAAGTCTCTTTGCAGCCCAGAAGGCTTCAGTTAATGCGAATAAAAACGAATCCCGTTCAAAAACGTTTAAACCTATATGAAGCTCAAATTTCGTTATCCAGTAGTGAGGATGAACTTCAGAAAAATAAAATTAAGATTCCTGGCTTAGGAAAAGATATCGTAAAAAAGATAAAGTCTTTTCTATACAGCGAAACATCTGAAGATAGCTTCAGCAGTACTTTTAGGCCGGACAGATTATTACTATTCCGGAAAATTGCACTGGCAATGTTGCCTGTGCTGGTTTTCCTGGCAATATGGTATTTCACAGCTTTTATACCATTCCAAATATGGGCTGTTCTGGTTTTGGCAGGATTATATATTATTGCCGCGGTAAGTTTACAAATACTAGCATTTAGAAAACGAAAACTAATAGTTACAGGGGAATTCCTGCAAAAGAAGAAAGGCTTATGGAATATGACTGAAGAAACCCTCGAATTATTTAAAATACAATCTACAAGCGTAAAACAACCCATCTGGTATCGCCGAAGAGACCTGGTAAATGTTGTATTCCATACTGCCGGGGGTGATCTAAGATTTTATGCGCTTACAAAGGATATTCTGCCCTATGTAAATTATGTTTTGTATAAGGCCGAAGTTACTTCCAGGAACTGGATGTAAGGAGATTTAGACGATTTGGGAGAAATAAAAATAAAAAAACCACGGATAGTAATTTCCGTGGCTTTTTCCCTTTAAATAATTAATGTGCTTATCTAAGTTTTGGATATTTTTCAGGGTTTACTTCATTAAAAATGCTATAAATCTTTTCAAAAATATCATCAGAAGATGGCTTGGAGAAATAATCACCATCGGTGCCATAAGCAGGACGGTGTTCTTTAGCCGTTAAAGTATCTGGTTTACTATCCAGAAATTTGTATGCATTTTGTTCGTTTAAAACCTTATCCAGGATAAATGCAGAAGCTCCTCCGGGAACATCTTCATCTATTACAAGAAGGCGATTAGTCTTTTCAACGCTTTTTACAATGTCATGCTCCAAATCGAATGGGAGTAACGACTGGACATCAATGACTTCAGCGTTTATGCCAAATTCTTCAAGTTCCTGGGCGGTTTGTTCAACAATTCTTAGAGTAGAACCGTATGAAACCAGGGTGATATCTTTTCCTTCTTTTACCGTTTCCACTTTCCCAATAGGGGTGCGAATCTCGGCTAAGTTTTCAGGCATCTTTTCTTTTAGCCTGTATCCGTTAAGACATTCTACGAGCAGTGCTGGAGTGTCCTGCTCCAGTAGTGTATTATAGAAACCAGCGGCTTTGGTCATATTTCTTGGTACGAGAACATAAATGCCACGTACCAGGTTTAAAATACCTCCCATTTGGGAACCACTGTGCCAGATACCTTCTAATCGGTGTCCACGGGTTCTTATAATAAGTGGTGCTTTTTGTTTTCCTTTGGTACGATATTGTACGGTAGAAAGGTCGTCACTAATGGTTTGCAGGGCATACATTAAATAATCCAAATACTGGATTTCTGCAATGGGGCGTAGACCTCGCATCGACATCCCAATTCCCTGACCCAAAATTGTTGCTTCCCGAATCCCAACATCGGCGACCCGTAGTTTTCCGTATTTTTTCTGAAGCCCTTCCAGCCCCTGGTTAACATCACCAATCTCTCCCGAATCTTCACCAAAGATTAAGGTTTCCGGTTTGCTGCCAAAGATTTGGTCAAAATTATCCCGAAGGATTATACGCCCGTCCACTTCCTGTGCATTTGAGGCATACTGAGGTTTTACCTCTTCTATATGAGCTTGATTCTCTATATATAAATGACTGCTGTAATCATCTTTTGCAAGGTCTTCATATGTTTTTATCCAATCCAGAAGATCCTGCTTAAGGGCCGGCTCGTCCTGAACCAGGAAGCGTAAACTTTTTCTTGCTGTAGAAAACACATCCTTTTTAAGGGGCTCTTTTATTGCTTTAAGCTCTTTAGCCAGGCTTACTATTTCATTCTTTTTTTCAGAGGATTTTGAGATTTCTGCGAGAAGTTTGATCAACTCTTTTTGTTTCTCTTTCATCGGGTTGGAATAGTTTTCCCAGGCTGTTCTTTTGCCTTCCCGTACCTCTTTTTTTATTTCTTTTTCAAGGTTTTCAAGATCTTCGTCTGTAGCGAAATCATTGCTGATTATCCATTCCCTTAATTTCACGTTACAATCATATTCCCGCTCCCAGGTAAGTCTTTGTTCGCTTTTATAACGCTCATGCGATCCCGAGGTAGAATGCCCCTGTGGCTGTGTTAATTCTTTTACATGAATAAGAACGGGGGAATGCTCTCTTCGGGCTATTGTTGCGGCTTTCCCATAAGCTTCAACCAAAGCAACATAATCCCACCCGTTCACGATTATTATCTCGTAACCTTTATTATCTTCATCACGTTGGAAACCTTTAATGATCTCCGAAATATTTTCTTTAGTAGTTTGATGCCGGGCGTGAACCGAAATTCCATATTCATCATCCCAAACGCTTAAAACCATAGGCACCTGCATTACGCCTGCAGCATTTAGGGTTTCCCAGAAATGGCCTTCGCTGGTGCTGGCATTACCAATGGTTCCCCAGGCTACCTCGTTCCCGTTTTCTGAGAATTTTTCAGCATCAATTCCTTCAACATTCCGATAGATTTTTGATGCCTGGGCCAGACCCAAAAGTCGGGGCATCTGGCCTGCTGTAGGAGAGATATCGGCACTGGAATTTTTTTGTTGCATCAGGTTTTTCCAGCTTCCGTCTTCGTTTAAACTGTGAGTGGAAAAATGCCCGCCCATTTGCCTTCCGGCAGACATGGGTTCATTTACAATATTATTATCGGCGTAAAGTCCTGCGAAGAACTGTTCAATGCTAAGTTCATTGATTGCCATCATAAAGGTTTGATCGCGGTAATATCCAGACCTGAAATCGCCATTTTTAAATGCCTTGGCCATCGCGAGTTGAGGCACTTCCTTTCCATCTCCAAAAATCCCGAATTTAGCTTTTCCGGTAAGAACTTCCCTTCTTCCCAGTAAGCTGCATTCGCGACTGGTGACCGCAACGCGGTAATCTTCCAGCACTTGTGCCTTGAAATCTTCAAATGAAATTGAATCTTTAGTCTGTGTTTCGCTTTGCATGAACATTCATTTTATTGAATAACAAATGTAACGAAAACTATAATTATACACAATTCATTAAAAGCTGAATATTTTACGAAATAATTATTTTTTTTGACTTAAATTATTATTTATGAAATAAAACGGAAGTGTTTAACGGTTTAAGTGAATATCAGATAATTGGTTTCCTTAATCCCAAAAATATCTGAATGGTATAAATTTTTGTTAATACCACCGGCGGGTGAAGAGTTTAATAAGGGTATTAATATCCAGGGAGACGATGAAACGAATTCTTTGATCATATTTCTCTTTCCCAACTTCCCAACCTAAGCTGGAATAAACCGGAAAAAATACTTCAAAATAATCGTCCACAAGACTAAGACGCAATCCTGAATCATAGAGGAATTTCGCACTTTCAAACTGGTTTTTCACCAAACCTGCATCTGCATAAACAAAGATGAATTTCCATAAATTTGTACTGGCGTTAGCGGTGGTAAGCCACTGGTTGGCATATTCCGGTTGCAATTGAGATTTGAAGCCACCCTCAGCGACAATAATTTGTTGGCTGAAAAGCCCGCTGCCCTGACTTCTTCCGTAGTAATTGTAATCAAACAAGTAATCAGTAGGCCGATCCAGGGCAAAACTGAAGTAATCGGTTTTTTGACTATCATTATATAAAAATGCCCCTGCGAAGAACCTCAGGTTGATCTGCCGGTTGTTCTTAAAGAGCTTACGGTATTCAAGGCTCATGGAAACCTTGCTGAATTTTTCTGCAAGCTGGTAATCGAAAGAAGCCCCGTGAAAATCTACCAAATGGGGTTTGCTATACTGGTAATTTATGTTGAAAACATTATAATCTGGTCTGTCCAATGGAACGGCTGGGTTTTTATCCCGTCTCACATTTACATTTCTTATAAGCAGGCGTTGCCTTTCATTGTTTCTTAGGTATTTATTTCTGAAATAAAAGCCAATAAAAGGAGTGTATTTCTCGTAGAAAAGGCCATAATTATAGGAGAAACGGGAGCCACTAAGTCCGTAGCGTATAGAATGTAGCTCTTTATTTTCGAATTGTTGGTTATAGAGTAAAGAGGCAGAACCCACTATGGTTTTACTGTTAAACCCATATTTGGGAGAAATACTAAACTGGAAATTTTTATTCAGAAAGGTTTTATTATACATCTTGGGCCCAATAGAAATTCCGTCATAAAGGTTATAATCAAATTCTGGCATAAAGAAAACCTGGGTATATCGTGGGTCTTCAATATCCTGAAGAAGTCGGATTTGTAGGGGCTTATTAAGAAGTTTTGTTACTCGCTTATAGTTATCTCTTTGGTTAATCTCAGGGATTATTCCTTCATAATTCAGGGCGAGCCTGTCTATATCCTTTCTTGGGATGCTTACGGTCTTTTCTTTATTAAAATCATTCACCCAGGTTTTATAAACAATTTGTCCGTCTTTAAGGCCGTAAAGGGAAACCGGAAATCCGTTTCTACGTTTGTTCAGGACGGTTACTTTCAGCGAATCCCTGGTCTTTACCAGATTACTTATTCGGAAATCAATTTTTTCATTTTTAGCTACATAATCCTCAAAAAACCAGGAGATATCCTTATCCGCAGCCGCCTCCAAATAGGATTTGAAATCTTTTTCTGAAACCGGCTTCATACTGTTTTCTTTATAAAACTTCTGAATTGCACTTTTTATAGCATCGCTATCCAAATAATCTTCCAGGTATTTTACACCTACTCCGGCTTTGTAGGGGTTTGCAATATTTATATTGAATTTTATAAGGGAATCCTGCGATGTAGCAAGTGGTTGGTCCAGATTGAGTCTTGCCGTATTCATATATAGAAACTGGTACTGATCATTAAATTCCAGATCGGCGGCGTGAAACCATCTAATTCCTATAATATCGCTCAGGTTTCCAATTAATTTCATCCTGGGATAATATCTGGCTACATAATCCATCATAAGAGAAACCAGAATAGCATCATTCACCCATTGTTCTTCCCTGGGATTCACCTGAATAGAATTTTTAAGCAGGTTGTTTGTTATGGTTTTAAACTGTTTGATATCATATTGGAAACCATCAGGGAAAGGTCTTATAAAACTCGGGAGCTGGTTGAGGCCATAAATCGGACTGTTTAAATAATCCTCCTGTGTAACAAATAAGGTGCTGTGAGGATAAGTTCCCAGACGTTCATGAATGAATTTTATTATTCTGTCCAGAATAACACTTTTAACTACCGGCTGGAGTCCATCGTCTTCAACATCGGTTAAAATTTCATGGGATTGGGCATATTCCGAATCAAAGAGATAACTTTTTGTAAGATAGAGTTTAGATTCTGTTCTTTGAAGTCCTACAAGCTTTACGGTTTTCACACCCTTTGAAGTATGGGAATTGCTTTTAGCCAGAGCACTTGCAATATAAAGGTTTTGAGGAATACTAAGGGTGATGTTCAGATTAGCCGGACTTGTGAATTGATTGTCAAGATTGCGATGACTAAAAATTTGCCATCCATCCCGGTAAACCGCCAGGTTAATGTACCAGTATCTTAATTTATAATTTCCAACATTGTCTACTCCGTACCGGGTAAACTTATCGGAAGGAATTTTGAGTTTATAATCAAGATGAATTTCAAATTCCTCTCCCGGTGCTAAGGCTTGGGGGAGTTCAACTTTTATAATATCAGGATGCAATTCCGGTCTGCTCCAGGAAAGGGAATCCCCGGATTTTTGGGAAAGGGAATTAATGGAGGTGCCTCCTCTTTCAATTTCTTTTGAAAAATGAAAGCGCCGGGAAAATTCCTCAGCAAATCTTTGGGCGAGGGGAGTAGATTTACTGCTATAGGCATTGGCCCAGTCATTTAAATAAATTTCCCTTAAAGTATCTTTACTTTCGTTTTGGTAAACAATCTCCTGCTGAATATCAAAGGTTCTCAGGGAGTCGTTTAACTGCGCGTTTATAGTGATAGAGTTTTGAGAAAAACCCAAACCTATTCCTGTAATGAGCAGCAGGTAAAAAATAAAATACTTCAAGGGAAACAAGGCTATTTAGCGTATAACAGAATTTCGCTAAATATAATCAAAGTTTATGAGCCCTAAACTCATTTTAATTAGAAGTTAGGACTTAAGTTATACTCATCGTAGAACTGGTTAAGGATTTCAATAACCTCATCTTCCGTATCCACCACCTGAACCAGATCCATATCGGGTTCACTAATATTTTGAAAGCTATCCAGAAGGGTTTTTCTCACCCAATCTACCAGGCCACCCCAAAATTCGGTGCCTACTAAAATTATAGGGAATTTATCGATCTTATGAGTCTGGATGAGGGTTATTGCTTCAAAAAGCTCGTCCAGGGTGCCAAAGCCACCTGGCATTACTACAAAGCCCTGGGAGTATTTTACGAACATTACCTTTCTAACAAAGAAGTAATCAAAATCAAGGCTTTTGTCATTATCGATATAAGGGTTATCGTGTTGCTCAAAAGGCAGGTCTATATTAAGTCCTACCGAAGTTCCGCCGCCAAGGTGTGCTCCTTTATTACCGGCTTCCATAATCCCGGGGCCACCACCGGTAATTACGCCATATCCGTTTTCTACGATTTTTTTGGAAATTCTTTCTGCAAGTTTGTAATATTTCTGATCTGGTTTTGTTCGTGCAGATCCAAAAATGGAAACACAGGGCCCAATTTGACTCAGTTTTTCATAACCGTTTACAAATTCCCCCATTATTTTAAAAATAGCCCAGGAATCGTTTGTTTTAATTTCATTCCAGGCTTTATTCTTTAAGCTAGTTCTCATGTTAGATTTTTGATATTTTAATTCAATTCTTTTTTAAGGTAGGGGGCGGTATAGCCTTTTCCGGATCTGGATACTTCTTCCGGGGTACCTTTGGCGATAAGTTTTCCGCCATTTTTTCCGCCTTCGGGACCGATATCTATTATATAATCTGCCATTTTAATCACGTCCATATTATGCTCGATAATTAAAACAGTGTTCCCTTTATTGGTTAATTTATTCAATACCTCCATAAGCACCCTTATATCTTCAAAATGCAAACCTGTTGTAGGTTCGTCTAAGATATAAAAGGTATTTCCGGTATCTCTTTTAGAAAGTTCAGTTGCCAGTTTTATTCGTTGTGCTTCCCCACCTGAAAGGGTAGTGCTTTGCTGCCCCAGGGTAATATAGCCTAAACCTACATCCTGAATGGTCTTTAGTTTGCGGTAAATTTTGGGAATAGCTTCAAAGAAATGTGTAGCCTCATTGATGGTCATTTCCAGAACATCTGAAATTGATTTTCCCTTATACCGAATTTCCAGGGTTTCGCGATTAAAGCGTTTTCCCTGGCAGGTTTCACATTCCACATAAACATCAGGCAGGAAATTCATCTCTATTACCCTTAGCCCACCGCCTTTACAGGTCTCACACCTACCTCCTTTGACGTTGAAACTAAAACGGCCTGGCTTATAGCCCCGAATAAGCGATTCAGGGGTTTTGGCGAAAAGATTTCTAATTTCAGAAAACACTCCTGTATAAGTTGCAGGGTTGGAGCGCGGCGTTCTTCCAATTGGCGTTTGGTTGATATCGATTACCTTATCGATATTGTCCAGGCCTTTTATAGAAGAATAGGGCATAGGAACCTTCACTCCATTAAAATAATGGGCATTCATAATGGGGTAGAGGGTTTCATTGATTAGGGTAGATTTACCGCTACCGGAAACCCCGGTTACAGCCACCATTTTTCCCAGCGGAATTTTTACCGAAACTTTCTTCAGGTTATTTCCGGTGGCCCCTTTTAATTCTATAAATTTCCCATTGCCTTTTCTTCTCTTTGAAGGAACCTTAATTTCTTTGGTTCCATTAAGGTATGCAGCGGTAAGCGTATCGTGTTCTTTTAATTCTGACGGGGTTCCTTCACTTATTATCTCGCCACCGTGTTTTCCGGCTTCAGGGCCAATATCTATAACATGGTCTGCCCGCTCTATCATATCCTTATCGTGTTCTACCACAATAACAGAATTTCCCAGGTCGCGTAGAGAAACCAGGGAATTGATAAGTTTTTCATTGTCGCGCTGGTGTAAGCCAATGCTGGGTTCATCTAAAATGTAGAGCACTCCTACGAGCTGGGAACCTATTTGGGTCGCCAGCCTGATACGCTGAGCTTCCCCGCCCGAAAGCGATTTGGAACCCCGATTAAGAGCCAGGTAGGTTAGACCAACATCAACGAGAAACTGAATTCTGGTTCGTATTTCTTTTATCACCTCAGAAGCGATTTGATTTTGTTTAGTGCTGAGGTGCTTCTCCAGGCCTTTAAACCATTTCGCCAGATCGCTGATATCGAGCTGGGCGAGTTCAGCGATATTTTTATCGTGAATTTTAAAATAAAGAGACTCCTTTTTCAAACGGGTCCCCTGGCACTCAGGGCACTCTATCTTATCCATATATTCCTTTGCCCAGCGCCTAAGGGAAGTAGAGTCGTTATTATAATAGGTCTTTTCAATAAAAGTAGCTACCCCTTCAAAATCGATTTTAAAATCGCGTGTAATACCCAGGGTTTTGGATTCTTTGGAGAATTTTTCCTTTCCGCCGAAAAGAATGAGCTCCATGGCTTCTTTTGGGATTTTACTAATAGGATCGGAAAGTTTAAAATCATATTTCTCAGCAATAAGTTCCAGTTGCGAGAAGATCCAGTTCTTCTTTTGGGGCCCGTGAGGTGCAAGACCACCATTTTGAATACTTTTTTTAGGGTCTGGGATGATCTTATCGATATTCACCTTGAATAAGGTGCCTATCCCGTTACAGGAATCGCAGGCTCCTTTTGGAGAATTGAAGGAAAATGTATTAGGTTCAGGATTTGGATAGGATACGCCGGTTGAAGGACACATAAGTGTTCGGCTAAAAAAACGTAACTCCCCGGTTTCCTGCTCCATAATCATTAGCACATCATCGCCATGGTACATGGCGGTTTTTATACTTTCATCCAGGCGTTTATCGGCTTCGGTCTTATCGTCTATCTTCAGCCGGTCTACTACAATTTCTATATCGTGTGTTACGTAGCGGTCCAGCTTCATTCCTTTTACGATATCTCTTATCTCACCATCGGTACGTACTTTTACGAAACCCTGTTTTGCGATCTGCTCGAAGAGCTCGCGGTAGTGTCCTTTTCTTGATCTTACCACCGGGGCCAGTACATTCACCCTTTTTCCTTTAAAATCCTGCAGGATCAGGTCTTTGATCTGGCTATCGGTATAGCTAACCATCTTCTCACCGGTATTATAGCTATAAGCTTCTCCGGCGCGGGCATATAAAAGTCGCAGGAAGTCATAAATTTCAGTAATCGTACCCACGGTACTTCGGGGATTCTTACTGGTAGTTTTTTGTTCAATGGCAATAACAGGGGATAGACCATCAATTTTATCAACATCAGGGCGTTCTAGGCCTCCCAGGAACTGCCGGGCATAGGCCGAAAATGTTTCGATATACCGGCGCTGTCCTTCAGCATAGATCGTATCGAAAGCCAGAGATGATTTCCCGGAACCTGAAAGTCCGGTAATTACCACCAGTTTTTCACGTGGTATTCTAACATCGATGTTTTTGAGATTATGGACCCGGGCCCCTAAAACTTCTATATATTCTTCGAATTCTGCCATATTTTTAAACAAGGGGGCAAAGGTACTTAAAGTGTTGCTAACTAAAAAGAAAGCTTATTCTGATGCTTGTTAATTAAGACGTAATATTTTTAATGATTTAATACTGTTTTAAGAATGTTTTTGCCCACACTAAATGCAAATGCTTTGTTAAACAAAACTTTAAGCTTCCATAAAATTCAATCTTAATCTGTGAAAAGAGGTTCTAAGTCAGGCTTATAGTTTGTTGATTGTCAGTATAATATTACAGAAAATATTTCCGAAGAATGGGTAATTTCACCTATATTTGAGATAGTAAATTTCTTACCCAAATCTTAATTATTCCCCCCCGGAAGCTAAACTCCAATTTATTGCGAGTTTGTAAACTACTGCCCCAAACAGTTAGTAATGCTTATTAACCAGTGCTTAGGCACACTAAAATATTGTGGAATGATTACAGATAAGAAACAACTGCTGTTGATTACCAGCAGGAGCGAACTCGAGAGGGGCATTAAGGATGGGCTAAGTTTACATTTTGAAGTTAATACGGCTACTTCCTTACATACGGGTTTTAATACGGCCCTCAATTTATTACCAGATATTATTCTGATTGATTATGCTTCCTATAGATCGGGAAGAAACTTTAAAAATATCTCCAATTTTAAATCCACCCATTTTCTCAATAAAGCCTGGCTGATCGTTTATGCCGATGAAAGTTTGAAGATGGAAGTAGAGAGTCGTTTTAGAAGAGTAGTTGATGAATTTATCTATTCACCCACCGTTCCAGCTCTCTGCGGAAAAATCATAAAACTCGTATTCGCGAATAATTCGCTTTCTAATTTTTGGAAAGATTCCTTTATGGGGCTCTTCAATTTAATGGCTAAGCCTGTGGTATTGCTTCAACAGGATGAAATTATTGCGATGAATGATTCTTTCCGGCAGCATTTTAGGATCGAGAAAACCCAGGGATTAAAACTTACCGATCTAGTACAATGTGAAAATAAAGCTAAGGTGAAGAATGCCCTTCGTAATTTTGGCAGAGGCAAGCATATGAAAGCATCTACAAAAACGGCTCTTCTTCTTAGGTCTAATAAGGTACGCGATGCAAAAATAAGTTTCTCAAAACTAAATAAGAACTACGGGAATCATTTTATTATGATTATAGATTTTAATGGAGATGAGGTGTTGGTAAATCCCAAGCTCGGGACAAATTCAGAATTGGTGGAGGCTTGTTTTAAGGAAAATAGTAATATTCCGAAATTTAGCTTCACTAAAAGAGAAAAAGAGATTATCCAGTTATTGATCAAAGGATATAAAACAAAAGATATTTCTTCCACCTTATTTATTTCTCCAAAAACCATAGAGAAGCATCGCTCCAATATTATTAAAAGAACAAATTCTGAAACTATTCTTGAAAGTATTATCTATGCCATTAATCATAATTTGATTGATTTTCAAAAGGCCTGATTCTTACATTTAATTCATTATTACGGGATTTCCCCCATGGTACTCCGGCAACAATTATTCTACTTTTATATTAGAATTTTAGGATAAGATAGTCACCCCACTTTCCATCTTGTCTGTATGTGAACTTTCCCCAACAACTGTGTTTAATGCATTATTGATAGATCACCCATTTTGGGTACCTATATATTTATTAACCATTCTAAAATAATTATTAACTAAAAATCTTTAATGATGAAAAACTTTAGGTATTTTTTTTCAGCAATTGCAATTTTTGCAATGCTATTTAGCTCCTGTAGTAAGGAGGACAACCCATCGGTTGTTGAAAATCAGGAAAAAGCGACGCTTTCGTTTGCTTCTGCTTTAAATGACTTGATGGATAATGCCAATAAACAGGCAATAGGTGACTTAATTCCCCTGTGTAGTGAAGATGTGCCGGCGTATGTACACGTAGTACTTACCGGAGAGGAAAATGTGGGTACTATGGCCGATCCTCTAATGATTCCCGTAAATGAAACCCCTATTGAAGAGGATGGGGAAATGGTATATTTCACTGAGGAATCTGCCGACCTGGAATTAACTCCAGGAGATTACGAGCTTACCTATTTTGCGGTTTATAGTGAGGACGATATCCTTATTTGGTTAGCCCCTACTACAGGAGGTGATCTGGAGGACTTCGTAGATAACCCTTTACCGATTGATATTTCGCTTGGAGCCGGAGTTAAGAAGTACGTAGATGTTGAAGTCCTATGTTTTGATGATCGTCTGGTCAATGAATATGGATACTTATTCTTTGATATTATTGGTAAGGAAGCCTTTGAATTTTGCTTCTTTGCGAATTATTGCGATGATAACGGTCGACACTATCCTGCACGTTACTCAGTAGATATCTGGTTAGAAGGTGAAGATGAAATGCTTTATTCAGGGGTGATTAATGATGTTGATGCCACCGGGGATGATCCATCTGCAAAGACTTTATGTTTTGCACTTCCAAATATTCCTTCATACGGTGACGATGTAGAATACATCCATTATGAAATAACCCTGCTTGATTGGGATGAAGTATATGGAACAGTTGGAGACTTTACTGAAAGCGGATCTCTGAGCCGAAATGAAATTGAAGCTAATTTTGATGGAGATGACAATGTAGATTATGAACACATCCGTTTCAACTGTGGCGATACACCTCCCCCACCAAATGATGACGATGATGATGGCTGGCCAAATGATGATGACAACTGTCCTAATGATTACAATCCGGACCAACTAAATTCTGATGATGATAGCTTTGGAGATGTTTGTGATAACTGTCCTTTCGTAGATAATGAAAATCAGGACGATACTGATGAAGATGGTGTAGGAGATGCCTGTGATGTATGTCCTGATGAGGATGACAATGTCGATGACAATCAAAATGGAATTCCAGACTGTCTGGAAGATGATAACGGAGACGATTGTGAAACAGATCTTGATACCTGTGAAACTGCCTTTATGGTTGGTAATTACACCCTACAGGACCTTGAACTAGGGAACAACCGTTGGGGATGGGCCCTTAACTTCGACGGTGCTGATGGAACTTATGAGTATGACATTTATGCCGCAGCAGGTAAAAATGACACTGATAAAGGCTATTTAGTAGGTGTAGTTCATTTAACTGTAGAGGGCGATGATGTAACCGTAGATATTGATCTATGTGATGGCGCAGATGCTGAAGGTGGTCATATATACTTCGATGATGAAGATATGCCAACCTCTACTGCTCCCGGACAATTTGGATATGAACTTCCAGCATTCGAAGACGACTATAGCTGGAGTACTGACGATGAGTATTCCGGTGACGGAGACTTCTGGTTGGTAGTACACCTGGATGTTTGTCCTGGAGATGAGGATATGGACTAGATAATTTTAAATGTAGCAAAATTAATATCCGGTTCTCCATACAGAATAATGGAGAGCCGGAGATTAATCAGCTTCATATCTCACTGGGATTATTGAAAAATCAAAGGCCAACCGGCCATCTCAATAATTCTTATTAACCATTCAATTATTTATTAACCTTAATTTTTTAATTATGAAAAACTTTAAACTATTCCTTGGAGGTTTTGCGGTTTTCGCGATGCTTTTCACCTCCTGTAGTAAGGATGAAACTCCGTTGATCGAGAACGGAGGCGAGAAAGCAACTCTTTCCTTTGGGGCACTTCTTAACGATCTTGTTACCACCAGTAGACAACAGGCCGATCTCGGTATTCCTGCCTGTGTAGATGATGCTCCGGCTTATGTTGAGGTAATTCTTACCGGAGATGAGAATATTGGAACTGAAGAAGAACCATTGGTAATTAATGTTCATCCCACCCCTATTCAAGAAGATGGACAGGATGTATGGTTCACCCAGGAATCTGGGGACCTTGAGTTAACTCCTGGTGATTATGTATTAACCTATTTTGCGGTATACAATGAAGGGGGGGATATGATTTGGCTTGCGCCCACTTCCGGGGGAGATCTTGCCGATTTTGTAGATAATCCACTTCCGCTGGATATCAGTCTGGGAGCCGGTGTAAAAAAATATGTTGACGTAGAAGTGCTGTGTTTTGATAACCGTATGGTTAATGAATATGGATACCTGTTCTTCGACATAATTGGAAAACAAGCCATTGAGTTCTGTATTTTCGGAAACTTCTGTCCTCCTAGTGGAAGACACTATCCTGCTGCCTTTAGTGTAGATGTATGGGTATGGGAAGATGGAGAAAAAGGTACTCAGCTTTATGATGACCTAAGCAATACCGTAGAATTAAATGACGATGGAGACTGGGCAGGAACCCCATTATGTATGGCCTTGCCAGACACCAGTGAGGATGATGAATACTATTATGAAATAACACTTTTAAGTTCTGATGCTTATGGAGATGTTACTGAAGAAATAATTAGAGTTGGAAGTATTACCGATCAGGAAGTAAAAAGCTTCTTTGATGGGGAAGATAACCTGGATTACTGGCACTTCCGCGAAGGTTGTGAAACCGGGGATGAACCTCCTATTTTCCAGGATCCAAGAGATGATGCCAAGCATTATAAAGCCTGTTTATATCCTGAAAACGGATCTGAGGTATTTGGTTTTGCTTACTTCAAGTTGGAAGATGATATGCTAAGAGCTACTGTTATGGCTACCAACCTTGAAAAAGGTATGCATAAAACACATCCTCAACATATTCATGAGGGTGATAGCTGTGATGATTCCGGAGGGCCAATCTTTGACTTGAAGGAACAAAACGGAGAATGGCCAAGGGCTCATTCTATGTGGGGATCGCTTAATTATAACAGAGAATTCACTCTAAGCCCCGCTGAATTAACCGCCTTAGGACAACTGCAAAATAGAACTATCAACATCCATGGAATGACGGTAGACGGGGAATATGTTCCCGGGATACCTGTTGCATGTGGAGCGATTGATTTACATGAATTTGACTAAAATAAAAAAGGGAAAGGTGTAATACGCCTTTCCCTTTTTAAATACCAAACACTTTAATAACCATTCTTAAATATTTTAATTATGAAAAATTTTAATAAGTACATTGGAGCCATTGCAATAATAGCAATGTTATTTACCTCGTGTAGTAAAGAAGAAACCGATGTTTTACCAGATGATGCCAAGGCCACATTATCCTTTGGAACTGTCTTAAATGATCTTGTGGACAACAGCAGACAGCAGGCTAATTTAGGTATTCCTACTTGTGTTGATGATGAACCTGCATATGTCGAAATTGTTCTTACCGGAGACGAAAACGTAGGTAGTATGGAAGAACCTTTAGTAGTTAATGTTCACCCCACACCTATCCAGGAAGATGGGGAAGATGTATGGTTTACTCAGGAGTCCACAGATCTTGAACTGACTCCGGGGGATTATGTCCTTACTTATTTCGCTGTCTTCAATGAAGGCGGAGATATGATCTGGCTTGCTCCCACAAGTGGAGGTGATCTAGAGGATTTTGTGGATAATGCGCTGCCTTTGGATATAAGTCTTGGAGCCGGAGTTAAAAAATATGTAGATGTTGAGGTTCTTTGTTTTGATGACCGCATGGTTAACGAATATGGATACCTGTTCTTTGACATTATTGGAAAAGAGGCTTTTGAATTCTGTGTGTTTGCCAATTATTGCGATGAAAATGGAAGACATTATCCTGCCTACTACTCATTTGAAGTATATATGGGAACCGATGACAGCGGGGATTTACTATATAATGAATTATTATATCCTGTACCTAATACAGATGGTGAAGATCCATCAGTAGCACCATTATGTTTTGCGCTACCTAATCCAACTGATCTGGGTGGTGATGTGCCTTATATCTACTGGAGAGCTACTTTGGAAGATTGGGATGATGTTTATGGGGAAGCTCCGGATATTGTTCTTGATGGTACCTTAACCCGAAACGCTATAATGTCGCTCTTAAATGATGATGGTACAACTTCCGAGTATGCTCACTTGAGATTCGGATGTGAGGATGATAATGGTGGAGGTGATGAATGTGATTTAACTGATCCGGAAGCTGATTGTGATAATGACGGTGTGCTGAATGGAGTTGACGATTGTCCTGAAACTCCTGGTACAGTGGCAACAGATGGTTGTCCTGATGGTGATGGCGATGGAATAAGAGACAGTCTGGATAACTGTCCTGAATTAGCTAATCCAGACCAGGAACCAGATGCCGATTGTGATGGTATTATTGATGCTGATGAAGCTGAAGGTTGTGTTAATAATCCAGATCCAAACTGTGGAGCAGTGGTGGTAGTTCCTTGTTTACCAGATCCTGATACTTCAAGTAACTGTGAGACTACAAGCTTTAATGTGGATAATGTGAGTGATGAATTTCCTTACGAATTTCTTGTTGATGGTACTGTAGTAGGAAATGTAGGAGTAAGTGTTGATGCTAACGGGGATGTAATTATTGAAATTACCATGAATATATCTAATGATGCTTACTTAGTTGATGAGACCGAAGTTATTATTGGAGACTATATAGAATGTTTCGATTTCGAGAATGTAGGCACTGCGACAATGACTATCGAGGGCGATTACTCTTTAGGATTTGATTTGGATATGCGGGTAAATGTTTGCCCGGCGATAAATTAAATTCACGTAACATACTAACCAGTTATTGATTAACCGGGGGGTGACTAATATACTGGTTAGTTTTTTATTATCATCCTTTAGGTTGGTAGTAAAAGAGGCTGTTCGGATTTTCCGAACAGCTTTTTTTGTTAAAATTATCAAAAAGTTCTATTAAAATGCAGGGTTTAGTATGTTAGTAGGGTCTAATCCAGAGGATTACATTTTTTATCAAATAATTTTTGTTTATAAACATTTCATTTTCAGTGAGTTTTATAAAAAGAATCATAAGAAAAGATAGGGAACAAGCCGGCCCCAGGATAACCAATTATCTTGCTCATTATTTTTTTTGTAGGAAACTGACTGTTAATTAATTAGAGGCTTTATTGATAAAAATTTTTGGAATAACCTTTGTAAAACCTGGGTGAGTAAATTTTAACTAAAATATTATAATTTAAAATTTAGGTAAAAAACCCTACTTATGAGAAAAAGCAAATTTATGTTACTATCGGTTCTAACGATTCTGGCCTGTAGTAAAGATCCAATTAATGAAACGGAAGAAGCAGAAACGCAAACAGGGACCAACGAAGTTGGGGAATCACTTACAGAGATAGCCTATCCCGATAATGTTGGCCCCGTATCGGAGATTTATTATACCGGACAAAAAATTCCGGTCGAGAAACACGGTAAGGATTACGTTTATCAGGGGGATATAATGATTCCTGCCCATTTAGCCAGTTCAGAGCCCCAAAAACTGGTTTATGAAAAAGGCGAAAAAATTGATTTTAAAAGTGTAGGCCGTACCAATGGTTTATGGCCAGATAATAAAGTTTATTACGCCATTGACGGAAGCTTACCTAATAAAGACAGGGTTTATGATGCCTTGAAGCATTGGGAGGCTAACACCAACATGGAATTTATAGAAAGATCAGGACAGTCAAATTATATATACTTCACTTCCGGATCAGGATGTTCTTCTTATGTTGGAATGATTGGGGGGAAACAAAATATCACCCTTTCCAGCAGCTGTTCTACCGGGAATACCATTCACGAGATTGGGCATGCGGTAGGCCTTTGGCACGAGCAAAGTCGGGCTGACAGGAATAACTATATTACCGTACATTATGATAATGTAAAAAGTGGAACAGAGCATAATTTTCATACCTACGATGAAGGTGGATTTGATGGAGATGAGTATACTTCCAGCCTGGATCTTGGGTCTATAATGATGTATGGTTCTTATTCTTTTTCAAAAAATGGAGAGCCAACCATAACAAGGACGGATGGGAGCACCTATAATGTACAACGAACTCAATTGTCCAGTGGGGACAAGAAAGGGATAGCGGCAATGTATCCTGGAGGTACAACTGCTCCTACTTATGAAAACGGAGAATACTATACTATAAATGGAGTGACGGTTCTCCGAATGTATGATAAATGGTATCTGAAAACCCAGTTTGGTTGGAGACAATTAAATTTAATAGATGGCGTTTGGTACTGGGCGTAAGCTTAGAACAAAAATCATTAGCAAAAAAGCCCGGAAATTTCCGGGCTTTTTTTATGCTAACATTTTTTGGAATTTAAAATGGGGAATCCCGTTCCACACAAAACTGTGTTAAAATTCCCCAAAAAAAATACTAAGAAAATCAGAACTGAAAAATGGCCGAAAAAAAAATGTAAAAAATACAGGAAATCACTTAAGTTTTTAATTGGTTTATTTCCTTTTGAGTGAAATCAACCAGGTCAGGGAAAAACTCCTCGAATTCATTTTCAAAATCCTGGTAATGCAACCTTAAATCTTTTACAGAATGATGTAGTTGGGAGGTAAAACTTGTCCGTCGGCTCATTTGCGCCAAAATTCTCTCTACACCCTCCAGGCTTCGGTATTGAAAAAACCAATCATCCTCCACCATAAAAGGGTAGAAATTCTGAACCCTTGACGGAAGAAACGCCCAATTTTCTTTCAATAAATCATAAAATTTATAAGTATAGGAGCTTAGAGATTCTTCTGAAAACTTTTTCCAGTTTGCTGCCAGAAAATGATCATAAAATACATCTACAATAACTCCGCTATAATGACGAAATCGGGGAAAAAGCCTTTTTCGGCTTTTGGCAAAAACCGGATGCACATCGGTATAAGTATCTATAGCCCTGTGCAGAATAATTCCCTGTTGAATCCTACCGGGATATTTCAGAAAATCTTTCCCTTTCACAGAATCTGCGATAAAGTTTCCGATTTTCAATTCATTATCCTCTCCAGAGAGATATATATGGGCCAGGTAATTCATTGAAGAAAGTTAGTGATTTCTGGGTTCTTCCTGTTTAATTTGTGTTAAGTTTTGTCTGATACTTCCCGTGACTTGTATATTTGTTAAAATTTCATTTTACAAAATCAATATATATTTATGAGTTTAATAAAATCTATTTCCGGAATTCGGGGAACAATTGGTGGCAAAACCGGTGAAAACCTTACCCCATTGGATGCCGTGAAATTTGCTGCTGCTTATGGTTCCTGGCTGAAGAACTTTTCAGATAAAGAAAAATTAAAGGTGGTAGTGGGAAGAGACGCCCGTATTTCAGGGAAAATGATCCAGGAGTTAACCATGAACACCCTTACCGGTCTCGGTATAGATGTGATTGACCTTGGCCTGTCTACGACCCCTACTGTAGAGATTGCAGTGCCACTGGAAAAAGCCGATGGTGGTATCATCCTAACCGCCAGCCATAATCCCAAACAGTGGAATGCCCTTAAGTTGCTAAATTCCAAAGGAGAGTTTTTGGACGGAGAAGAAGGAGCAAAGATCCTTGGTATTGCGGAGTCTGAAGATTTTAATTTTTCTGAGGTTGATGAGCTTGGTAAAATTACTCTCAAAGAGAACTATATGGATACTCATATAGAGGAGGTCCTTAAACTAACGCTCGTTGAAGTCGAGAAGATTAAAAAAGCTGGTTTTAAAGTCGTTGTAGACGGGGTAAATTCCACCGGGGGAATTGTCATCCCGGCATTACTAAAAAAACTCGGCGTGGAAGTGGTAGAGCTGTATTGTGAACCCAACGGTCACTTTCCGCATAATCCGGAACCTTTAAAAGAGCATCTCCAGGACATCTCTGATCTGGTGGTTAAGGAAAAGGCCGATATGGGAATCGTTGTAGACCCTGATGTTGACAGGTTGGCAATTATTGATGAAAATGGCCAAATGTTTGGCGAAGAATATACCCTGGTAGCCTGTGCAGATTATGTACTCTCAAAAACTCCGGGTGACACCGTAAGCAACCTTTCGTCTTCCCGGGCCCTAAGTGACGTGACCAACAAATACAATGGGAATTACAAGGCCAGCGCAGTAGGAGAAGTGAATGTGGTGAAGTTGATGAAAGACAGCAATGCCGTTATTGGAGGTGAAGGTAATGGCGGAATCATCTATCCTGAATCCCACTACGGGAGGGATAGTCTGGTTGGGGTGGCATTATTCCTAAGTCTTCTCGCTGAACGAAAGCAGAAGGTTTCAGAATTGAGAAAAGAATATCCCGCTTATTTTATGAGTAAAAATAAGATTCAATTAACCCCTGATCTTGATGTAGATGGAATCCTGAAGGCAGTTGAGCAAAGACATCGGGAAGAAAAAGTGTCTACCGTAGATGGAGTGAAAATAGATTTTCCTGAAAACTGGGTTCATCTTAGAAAATCTAATACCGAACCTATAATTCGAATTTATACCGAGGCAAAATCTCAAGAAGAAGCCGATGATCTTGCCCAAAAGATGATTGCAGAAATCAAATCTATTATAGCTTAGTCTATAACAATAGAGTCATTAGTTATGGGCCTGTGACGGTGCTTCCACCGTTTATGGGTCCATAAATAATACTGAGGGTCATTGTTAATCTGGCGTTCCAGTAATTTGATATATTCTTTAGTAATAGCAAATTCTGGTTCCTGCTTGGGATTATCAGAAATATTGATTAAAGTGGCAGCATAATGACCCCGTTTCACTTTTTCAACATTTAAATAAACTACAGCCATATCCAGTTTTCGGGCCAGAACCTCAGAGCCTATGAACACGGGCACCTTAATACCCATAAAATCTATCCAATGGGTTTTTTTAAAGCGTTTGGGAGATTGATCGGCAATCATGGCATAGATACCACGTTGGCCGGCTTTTTCCAAGGCGGTAATTTGTGCAGTTGCCTCAATTGTGGGAATTAATACTCCGTCAAATTTCCCACGAATATCTCTGGCCAATTTATCAAAATAAGGGTTTTTTACTTTCTTATATATTCCGAAAGCCTTATAGTCTATGCCGTGGAGTTGTAGGGCGATTAACCATTCATAACTCGCATAATGCCCGCACATCGCGACAATACTTTTATCAAGTTGCTTCAACCTTTCAAATTCCTCAGGATTGGTAAAAACAAATCGTTTTTTTAATTCTTCATTAGTAATGGAAATACTTTTTATCATCTCCAAAAAAATATCACACATATGGCGATAGAATTTCTTCTGAAAAGACTTCTTTTCTTCGGTAGATTTATCAGGAAATACCAGGTCGAGATTTTCTTTTACGGTTTTTCTTCGGTATCCAATAAGGTGATATACCAATACAAAAACCATATCAGAAACCAGGTAAAATAACCGGAAAGGTAGTATAGAAATAAACCAGAGCAGGGGGTAGGTCAACCAGAAAACCAGGCGATGCATAAGACAAGTTTCAGCAAATATATGGTATATTTGACATTAAATTAAATCCAATTATGGGGGAATTAAACCTTGTTACCATTATCATTATTGCCGCGAATGTTCTTATCTCTTTTAAGGGTTTTAATGATGATTCATTCTTTCAAAAATTTAAATTCAATATAGCTGATCTAAAAAGGGGCGCGAAATATCAGGTCTTCACCTCTGGTTTTTTGCATGTGGATACAACACATTTGTTTGTAAATATGCTTACACTCTATTTTTTTGCCAATGTGGTGATTTATGGAATCGGTTCCGTTGGGTTTTTAATTGTTTACCTGGTGAGCTTAATATTAGGGAATTTACTTTCCTATTTCTTTCATAAAGACGAGCCGCATTACACAGCCGTAGGTGCCAGTGGTGCTGTTATGGGAGTGCTCTATTCGGCGATACTCCTGCAACCCGATATGATGCTTGGTTTGTTTTTTATTATTCCTGTGCCGGCCTATATCTTCGGAATAGGTTATCTTTTATATACTATTTACGGAATGAAAAAAAGATTGGGCAATATTGGCCACGATGCACATTTTGGCGGAGCTGTAGGAGGATATGTGTTAACCCTTATCCTTGCTCCCTGGGTTATGGAGAACCACCTGCTCATGGTTATCCTGTTAGCAATTCCTATTGTAGTCTTATTTGTGCTGCAGAAAATGGGAAAACTGTAATTTGGTACTTTTCTTGTTCCTAAAGGTGTAAATCTAATCTTATATAATTATGAAAAAACTACTTCTGCTTAGTGCAATTTTGTTAAGTATGGGCATCTTGGCCCAAGAAAACAATATGAAACAGGGAATTTTTGTTTCAGGAGAAGGGATCGTTAAAGTGGTTCCTGACGAGGTTATAATAAAATCCCAAATAGAACATGAGGGGGTGAATGCAAGTACGGTAAAAAAAGAAAATGACCAAACAGCAGATGCTATTCTGAAGTATTTAAAAGCCCAGGATATTCCTGAAAGCAATATCCAAACCGATTATGTTAACCTGAATAAAAGGTATAATTATAACGATAAATCCTATACGTATGTAGCAAGACAGGCTATTAGCATTACTTTAAAAGACCTTGATAAATATGAGGAAATAATAAGCGGATTGCTGGAAAATGGGTTGAATGGAATTAACGGCATTCAGTTTAAATCTTCAGAAGTAGAAAAGTATAAAACCGAAGCTCGAAAAAGAGCGGTTCTCGCTGCTAAAAGAAAAGCCGAGGAATTCGCCGGGCCCCTGAATCAGCAGGTAGGAAAGGCGATTACCATCAGTGAGTCATCGGGGAATAATTTTCAGCCGGTATATCGCATGGCCGATATGAAAATGAGTGAAGAATCGGGCTCACAGCAAACTCTTTCTCCCGGGGAGATGGAAATAAGTGTAACCGTGAATGTAGGCTTTCAATTACATTAATATAAATATGACATAAAAAAAAGCGCCGTACGGCGCTTTTTTTTATGTCCAGTAATTTTTATTCTTCCCCTAAAAGTTCGGCGATCTTGTTTTCAAGATTCTGTCCCCTCAGGTCTCGGGCCACTATTACGCCATCCTTATCCAGGATAAATGTGGCTGGAATAGCACGAATTCCATACTGCTTTGCCACCGGTTCATTCCAGAATTCCAGATGAGATACCTGGTGCCAGGGTAGCTTGTCTTCTTCAATTGCCTTAAGCCACTTATCTCTCTGGTTTGGACGATCCAGGGAAACTCCTATAATTTCAAGGCCTTTATCGTGGTATTTTTCATATATTTTTACTACGTTGGGATTTTCTATCCGACATGGTTTGCACCAGGCAGCCCAAAAATCTATAACGGTAACTTTTCCGCGGATCTCTTCCAGAGAAAGATCTTCTCCTTCGGGAGTTGGAGCGGTAAAATTAGGAGCTTTGCTCCCTATTGCCACAGCGCTTTCGCTTTCCAGTTTTTGTTCCAAAGACCTTGCGATGGAACTTTGTTTTACTTCATCATCCAGGCCTTCATATAATTCTTTGATCTCATTAACCGGAAAAGATTTCATATTCATCATATCCAAAAGGATCATTACCGATACAAAAGAATCGGGGTTTTCTTTCACCATTTTCTTTTTGAAGACCTTATCATTATCCATCAATTCGGCTTCGGTTTCCTGGAGCACTCTTAGTTGAGTAGAATCCCTTTGCTGAAAAGCCTGTTGCATTTGCTGGCGCCCTTCACCAACTTTTTTATTAGTTTCTTTAAGGTGGTCGAGATAAGTTGTTAGGGTCTGGTTTTCTTTTCCACCTTTTATCTCGGAAGTTCTTAAGCTATCCTTATAAATTTCGAAACTTATAGGTTGATTTTCAGAAATAAAAATCACATTTCCATCTATACCTTCGATTTCTAAGAAGCTTAAATTAGAGCTTTCCACCTCAGTAAGGTCGAGCTCAAATTTTTCATCATTAATCGCGGTAGAATCAATTCTTTGGGGACGGGAATTTGGATTCTGGATCTCAGAAATGTAGAGCATTTTACCGTCTTCAATACCTTCAGCAGTACCTTTTATAGAATAACCTTTATCATCCTGGCAGGATATTGTTAATAAGGCCAGGCCGGCTATTGCTAATAGTTTTCTCATAATATCAAATTTAATTTCAGCAAAAATAAACAACTGCTAACAGAAGAGTCTTTCATTTTTATAAAATATTGTTAATTTGGAGCTTCATCAAAGTTCGGGCTTACAGAAAATGTAATTTTACCCAATATTATCAGGTAATGAAAGAACAAATTGAAGATTTTCCATTTAAGATTAAGATCAGTTTCCACAAGGTGATTGATGTTTATAAAGCACAACTTGCAAATGGAATAGATGGGATTTCCCGGGAATATGTTGAGAAAATCCTGGATTATGTAGATTCTTTTCCCCAATTGACAGAAGGTATTGTAGATCGCGAAGAACTTGTAGAACTTAAAGAACCTATAAAAATCCTGCTGGATGATATCTTCCCCAGTATTTTAAGCGATAACGAGATTAAAACAGCTTCGGCCCCTCATCACAATATATTCTTTAACCGTTCCAAAAGATTAAAACGGATAATGAATAATACGGGAAAAGATTTTAATCTTCAAATGCGTAATATGGATGCAGATATGCATTACATCCACGCGTGTATCAATATCCTGAACGCTTACTATGGATACGATATAGATTTTTCCAGGCCCATGTATTATGATATTCCTGATGAAAATGGAATTATGCGTCACTATCGTGTAGCCATAAACGGGGATTTTGTGGATTTGGAACCTACCGAGAAAGCAAAGAAAATAAGCCAGGAGGATGTAGATAAACTCATTCAAAATTTTGAAGATATTTCTGTCTGGAAGGAAATGTTCCCACCTCAAAGCTGGCTGTTCAAAGGTTTTATTATCCTGAACCTTACCGATGTAACTATAGATGAAGCTATTTCAGAATTAAAAACCACCCTGTTATTTGAACAGGCTTCTCAAAAGGACGAATTGCTGAAACTGCAGGAAATCTTTCGATCTATTTATAAGATCCCCGATTTAAAAGTTGGTTACACGGTGTATAACTCCCAGGATAACCTTTTTGAACGAATGGAAAGCAAGGATGCCCGGAGTTTTATTTTAAACAACAAGCAGGAGAGCGATTGTAAGACTGGTTTATGCGAGAAAGGTTTTAGAAAATTATTTGAAGAACGCAGTTTCTTCAGTATTCCGAATGTGAAGGCTTATGCCAGAAAAACCAATAATAATTTCCTGTCTCAACAATTGCTGTCTAATGATATAAAGAGTTGTATCCTGGCACCAGTGGTCAAAAACAACAGGCTTTTGGGAATTCTGGAGTTGGTGTCTACCCGAAAAAATGAACTTAATAGTATTAATACCATTAAGCTTGACGAGATCCTTCCTTATATCGCGACAGCGGTAGATCGAAACCGTACCGATTTTGAAAACAGGATTAAAGCGGTGATACAAAGTGAATGCACTTCCATTCATCCAAGTGTGCTTTGGGTCTTTGAAAGGGAAGCCAAGAAATTCATTAAAGATTTTGACGAGGACGGCCTGGCTTCTTTTAAGGATATTGTTTTCAGGGATATATATCCTCTATATGGGCAAATAGATGTAGTGGCTTCCTCTGAGGCCAGAAATGAAGCTATTCAGAAGGATTTACTACATCAGTTAAAAATCATTGTGAAGATTATAGACAAGGCCTACGAAAAAGAGAATCTTCCTATCTATGAACAGGTGAAATTCAGAATTGCCGATTTTAGAAAGGAACTAAAGGAAAGCCTGAATGCCTCCAGTGAACAGAAGGTATTTAATTTATTGCAAAAAGAGGTAAATCCTATTGTTTCACATCTCAAAAAGCAATCTCCTGAACTGAAGAAGATGGTAGATGACTATCAAAAGGAACTTAATCCCGAAACAGGGATTGTATATAACCATCGCAAGAATTACGATGAAACCGTACAACAAATAAACCGGACGATGTCTCGCTATATAGATAGGAAACAGGTAAAGGCACAGGAGATCTATCCGCATTATTTTGAGCGTTATAAGACCGATGGTGTAGATCACAATATTTACATAGGAGCTTCGATGGCGCGAAATAAAGCCTTTAATAAAGTCTATTTGTATAATATGAGATTGTGGCAGTTGAGTACGATGTGTGAAATGGAAAATCGTTTCTACCAATTGCAGGAAAATACGCCTATAAAGTTGGATGCTGCTTCTTTAATTCTTGTCTATAATTCCACCTTGTCGATAAGATATCGCATGGATGAGAAGAAGTTTGATGTAGATGGCACCTATAATGCCCGCTATGAGATCATTAAAAAACGTATCGATAAAGCTTTCATTAAAAATACTGAAGAGCGAATCACCCAAAAAGGAAAGATCGCAATAATCTATTCTCAACGCAGCGATGAGCGCGAATACCTTCGCTATATCAAATACCTTCAGGCCAAGAAATACTTGGGCGAGGAGGTGGAAATCCTTGAGTTGGAAGATGTCCAGGGAGTTGTTGGGTTAAAGGCCATAAGGGTGAATATCCTTTATACCCCAGATGAAGCAGACCCCGAAAAAACCATTACTTATGAAGACCTTATGCAGGAATTAAACTAAATAAAAAGCGATTACAAAGCTTATTACCGAAAGAATAATTCCTGCCATAAAGACTAAATAGGTTAACCTTAACAGCATATATTTTCGGTGTAGAACCTTTCCCAGCAAATGTAAATCCAACATCAGGGATTCATAAACATAATCTTTATCTTTTATGATTTCCTTCATTCCCCAACGAAACTGCTCGAAAGGCATCTTATGGAAATTTCCGAAAAAGAGTAAATTTACTTCTCTGTTCTTCACCTGATCCTTGGTGAATTCGCCGCTGGTTACGTTCGGCCTGGTAGACATAATGGAAAGAATAATAGAGGCCACACTAAACAGCATTAATACAAGGCTGGGAATAAGAAGGTGTTTATGGGTTTCGGCGTCCAGTTTGGGCAACAAATTAGCAAATGCCAGGGAAATAATGATAGCATTTACTGAAAGAAGGATGTTTGCTTTGGTATCGGCAATATCGCTTAATTTTATATGGTTCCGCAAAGTGACCCTGAAAAGCGTTTGAATACTGCGTTCAGGATTATCATTCTTAAACTTCGCCTTCATGCGAGCCTTAGCCTCTTCTTTTTTAAGCTTTTTCTCCTGCTTTTTTTGTGATTCAATGAGGTCGAGCAGGTTTTTTTCTTTGCCTTGCTGCCAGGTGGTAAGCGCATAAGTGGTGTAAAATTGATGCTTTTCGGTAAGCATTTCAATATTTTCCTGCACCCATTCTGGAGCGGTATAATTATTTATATTTTGTAATTCCAGTTCCTGCCTAAGCAATTCACTGGTTTCCTCGAAATAATCTTTGGCAAAGTGCGAGGAGTCTGCATCCCTTATTATCTTTTCGGGAAGAGTTTCCGGTTCAGTATCAAAGCAGGTTGCTTTTATATATTGCTGAACTTTTTCAATGAGTTCAGGGGTGGCATTATTTTCTTTTAAAAAGGAAGTTGCAATGTTCACGCTCTCTTTTTCGTGCCCCTTAAAAGTACGTGTGTATCCTGTGTCATGGAGCCATGCCGCCAGTAATAGCGCCTCTTTCTCTTTAACATTAATTTCAGAATTATCAATTAATTCTTTAGTACTTTTAACCACTCGCTGCGTATGCTTGTAGTTATGATAAATAAAGGTATTGGGTAATTTTTCCTTAAAAAGATTCAGCACAAATTTATCGGCTTTCTCTATTAGTTGGTTCATGTGCACTTTTTTTTGTCCAAGCCAAATTACAAAAAAGATCAAACTCATATATGAAAAAAAATATCTTCTTTCCTTTTATCGCCTTTTCGATTCTTCTAACATCCTGTGTTACGGTAAAACCGAAAATCCATGAAGATGAACCTAAAGAGGACTTTGGCTACCCCGAAACAAAAGAAATAGAAAAATCCTTTTACTTAATTGGCGATGGTGGGTACTCACCTGAAGGGGGTTCTTCTAAAGGCCTTATTGCTTTTAAAAATTTCCTGGACTCGGTAAAAAAGCCTGAAAATTATACCTTCTTTCTTGGCGATAATATCTATCCCGATGGCATGCCGCCAGAAGGAGACCCGGAAAGAGAAAAGGCCGAGTATATGCTTGATGCTCAACTTGACGCCATTGAGGAATATGATGGCAATGTACTTGTAATTCCCGGCAATCATGATTGGTACAATCAAGGTATTCCCGGGCTGGATCGTCAGGAAGATTATTTAAAAGAGAAATTTGAAGAGAATCTTATCTGGTCTCCTGAAACAGGCTGTGGTTTGGAAATTATAGAGGTATCAGAGGATATTCAACTTATAGTCATCGATTCCCAATGGTATCTTACAGATTGGGACAAACATCCAAAGGTTAACGACGATTGCGGACAGATCAAAACCCGCGAGGCTATGTTGCTGGAGGTAGAGACCGAGCTTAAAAAGAGTCAGAATAAAACTGTACTCATAACTCTGCACCATCCGGTACTTTCTAATGGAATTCACGGAGGGCAGTACAATTTCAACCGACATATTTATCCCAGTCAAAAGAAGTTGCCAATTCCCATCCTGGGTTCCCTTGCGATGTTGATTAGGACCACAGGAGGGGTGTCTATTCAGGATCTTCAGAATGAGAGATATAAGTCGCTGGCCCGTAGGCTTGAGACCATAGCCCACCGAAGAGAGCGGGTGATATTTATTGCAGGGCACGAGCATTCTCTCCAGTATATCGATAATGGTAATATCAAGCAGATCGTTTCAGGCTCAGGATCTAAAGGAACTTTTGCCAGCCTTAGTAATGACGGGCGTTTTGCCTATAGCGGGCAGGGATTTGCCGTTCTGGATGTGTTTAAGGATGGTTCTTCCTGGGTAAGTTTCTACGGAAATGAAAAAAATAAAGCCAAGTTACTTTTTCAGAAGGAAATTAATTCTGCGCCGCAGGAATACGATCTAAGTCAGTTCTCCACAGAGTTTCCTGAAACAATTACTACATCGGTCTATTCAAAAGAAGAAACCGAAAAAAGTGATTTTCACCGAACCGTTTGGGGTAAGCGTTACCGGGAACTTTACGGAAAAGATATAGAAGTGAAAGTGGCCGATCTCGATACTTTATATGGTGGTCTCGAACCCCTCATCAAATCGGGAGGGCACCAAACGGTCTCGGTAAGAATGAAAGATACCTTGAACCGGGAGTATAATATGAGAAGGATAAGGAAGGAATCTGTGCAGTATTTGCAAAAAGTGGCCTTTAAGACGACTCCTATTCAGGATGATCTGGAAAATACCGTTGCAGAGAGACTGATGACCGATTTTTATACTGCTGCACATCCATATGCTTTTTTAGCAGTGCCTGGCTTGGCTTCTGCCGTTGACGTTCATCACACCAACCCTGAACTGTTTTATATGCCAAAGCAGCCAATCCTGGGAAGATATAATGAGGAGCACGGAGATGATATCTATATGATTGTGGAACGCCCGGAAGAGAATTGGCTTGGAAAGGAAAGTTTTGGAAGCCCCAATCACGACATTGTGAGCACCGCCGATATGTTTGAAAGGCTAAGACGAGATGAAAAATATACCCTCGATGAGCCGCGATACGTAAGATCCCGTATTTTCGATATGCTTATAGGCGACTGGGATCGCCACCAGGACCAATGGCGCTGGGCCGAGATCGAAGATCAGGAAGGAAACCGCCACTTTGAAGCTATTCCCAGAGACCGCGATCAGGTGTTTTCTAATTTTGATGGCGCTTTCTTCGGAACGCTCAGAGCACTTGCTGGTTTTGCAAATCAATTTGCCGTGTATGATGAGGATATTAAAGATGTGGAATGGTTTAATATCGCAGCGGTTGGTCTTGACCGTTCCCTGCTGCAAAATGTGGGCCGAGAAACCTGGTTGAAAGAGGCCAAGTTTATTCAGGAGAATATGACCGATGAAGACATAGATAAAGCATTTGAGAAACTTCCCCCGGAAAGCAGAGAGGAAACCTTGGAAGATCTTATCGCAAAGTTAAAAGGAAGAAGAGATAATATTGTCGATATTGCGATGCGTTATTATGATCATTTGGCCAGTCTTGCCATTGTAACCGGTACCGATAAAGATGATTTTATAGATGTTACCCGCCTTCCGGAAGGTAAAACCAGAGTTAAAATAACAAGAAATAAAGGAGGGGAACGTGCGGAGACGCTCAGTGAGAAAACTTATTCCAGAGAAGAAACAAAAGATATCTGGATATATGGACTGGATGACGAAGATAAGATCCGGGTAGATGGAGAAGGAGATGAGGAAATTTACCTGAGGATCATCGGAGGTTTAGGAAATGATATCTATACCATTAAAAATGGCCGAAACCTAAAGGTCTATGATCATAAATCATTACCCAATACAATTAAAGAGGAGGGAAATGCCCGATTTAGATTTAGAGATCATTATGATATTAATACCTACGATAAAGATAAAAAGAACTTTAAGGGTGGAGCCTTTTTACCGGGGTTGGGGTATAATCCTGATGATGGGTTTAAAATAGGGATTGAAAGTGTATATACCGTAAACAACTTTAAGCGCAATCCGTTTACCTCGAAACATACTTTTGGCGGAGGTTATTATTTTGCAACTAATGGCTACGACCTTTATTATGAAGGAGAATTCGCTAATATTATTGGGAGATATAATTTACGGGTAGGGGCCAGTTATAACAGCCCGAATTTTGCCAGTAACCTTTTTGGCTATGGAAACGAAACAGAAAACTTCGATGACGAGTTGGGAATGGATTATAACCGTGTGAAAATAAGCCGGTATGCTGCTAAAGCCGGATTTGTAAAAAAGACACCTTTTGGGAGCTACTTTAGTTATTTGGCGAATTTTGAAAGTAATAAAGTAGAAGATACCGAAGGGCGGTTTATCCACGAAGAATTTAATATTACTGATGAAGATTTCTTCGAGAGAAAATATTTTGCAGGACTGGATGCCTTATATCGCTATGAAAGCTACGATAATTCCTTAAATCCAACCCGGGGGATGAAATTTGAGTTAAACCTGGGAGGGAAGATCAATACCGCTGATACCGATCAACATTATGGATATTTTAAACCCTACTGGAGCTTTTTTAATGCCCTGAGCCGAAACCGGAAACTTGTATTAAAATCCAAGGTGATGGCACATTTAAATATGGGCGATGGTTATGAGTTTTATCAGGCCGCACGCCTTGGGGGCGAAACCGGCCTCAGAGGCTATAGGTTACATAGGTTTATAGGAAAAAGCGCCTTTGCTACAGGAGGAGACCTGCGCTATAGTTTTGATGAATTCAAGACCGGCTTTTTACCAATACAATTAGGAGTTTTTGGAGGCTATGATCTGGGTAGAGTCTGGAATGATTTTGAAGAGAGTGACAAATGGCACGACTCCTACGGTGGTGGTTTCTGGGTGACCAGTGCTCGAGCCGTAAACGGGACCTTTAGTTTCTTTAAGGGTTCGGAAGGTTGGAGGTTTGCTTTTGGCCTTGGCTTTGAATTCTAAGATTGGTTCCTCTGCTATAGCTAAAACATAAGAATAATTTTAACCTGAAGCGCCCCATCTGGTTAGATGGGGCGCTTCAATTTTTCACTTTATGTTACTTTATTAGTACAGGGGTGCTTTATAATGAAGATTCCCTGGGCTGGCTGCGTCTTGTGTTTTAATTTATTCTGAATTCATATAGGTTTCCTCCTCGGCCTGCCGATTGTTCATCGGTGAGGTAAAGGCTTGTGCTATCTTTGAAGCAAACGCTCTCTTTCTGAGAATTATGACTAAATTCCAGGTGTTTTATTTTTCCGCCTGCAAAATCATCACCTTTAAAATCTGTGATCACGTATAAAGATTTGTTGGTAAGCAAGATCAGCTTTTTCTGATCTTCACTTACTGAAGCCGCCGTAATACGGCAGGAGGTCTCTTTACAAGACTGAAATTCTCCTATTAATTTTGCCTTATGTTTGCCCGGGACATCAGGCAAACGGTAGATCTTTGAAACTCCGTTGCTTTTGCTGCTGCGATTTTTAGTGAAGAGGTATAGATTTCCGTTTAAATGTGCAAAGGCTTCTATATCAAAATTTCTGTGTTTCCTTTTCGGCGGAAATTCTGTTTGATCTTCCAGCCGAAAAGAGATCTTTTCTGCAGTAATTTCTTCCGAAGTAATTTTTTCAGGATTCTTTACTTTATAAATAACCAGATCATCCCGTTTATTGCGGTTATTGCCAAAATCTCCGATATATAGATAATCTGAGGTATCCCAAGCCAGGTCTTCCCAATCCTTATTTTCAGCATTGTTTATTTCGATGTCTTTTAATGTAGTTTCCCCCGGCTTAAGACCATAAAGTACATTTTCATTTCCTGAATCATTGATCATCCAGATCATTTCTGAGCCGGGAAATTTTTCCATTCCGCTTACTTCTTTCATAGTGGCGGGGAGGTGTTGAATTTTTAGTAACTGCCCATAATCTTCACAACTCCATAGCAGGAAAATCCCCAGTAATGGAAATAGTTTAAAAGTCTTCATTTTACTGATTGTTGTCGGGGTTTTTTATGGATAAGTTATTAGAGAAATCGATAGTTCTAATAGGGAATGGGATGGTGATATCGTTGGCATCAAAGGCCTGTTTGATCGCGATGATAGCCTTGTTTTTGGCAATTAGAATATCCCGGTTTTTAGTGACATCTGTCCAGAACCTAATGACAAAATTAATAGAACTATCGCCAAACTCTGTATACATAAACTCTACTTCCTCGTTGGATTTGGGAGGGAAGATCTTTTCAATGGTTTCCAGGCTGAGTTTTTGCACAAATTCCAAATTGGAATTATATGCGATTCCGCAGTCGAGCATAACACGGGACCGGGGAGTACTTGAAAAATTCTTAAAGGGTTCCTCTACAATTTTGGAGTTGGGGATAACTACATAATTGTTATCAGACTGTTTGATCACGATATTCCGAAGATTGATATCTATAACCTGCCCGGCGTACGAATTAGTTTCAATCCAGTCACCTATTTGAATTTCTGGAAGAAAACTAAGAATAACCCCGGAGAAAGTATTGTTTAAAGTGCCTTGAAGGGCAAGGCCTATAGCCAGACCTACAACTCCGGCACTTGCAAGAACAGTAGTTAAAACCTTATCCAGGTTAAGTAATCCCAGGGCAACAAAAAAGCCAATAAGTACTACGACAAGCTTGAGAACCTTTATGATCATCCTGCGGATGGAAACCTGTTTAATCTTAATCCTTAACAGTCGGTCCAGGACTCTGCCAAGATAGCGTGCCAGAATAAGAAATAGGCCAAAAACAAGAATGGCCAGCACAAAATTCGGTAAATTCAGAATTATTGTATCCAGCCATTCCTGAAGTTTGCTCCCTATTTTTTTCAGGGAATCATAAAAGTTATAATCATCGAACATTAAGAGAGGGGATTACTTAGCCTTTTTTACCGGGGCATGACCATCGGTAGTTTTCATTTTCCAGGCGTCAAGCATCCAGCTTGTTTTCTCCAGTTCTCTAATGTAAGCTCCAATAAGATCTATAGTACCTTCATCGCCGGCTTTATCGGCAACTTCTACCACGCTACGCATTTGTTTTAGCAAGATGCCGTGGTCTTTCAGGAGCGTTTCAATCATTTCGTAATCGGTAAGATCGGCCTTTGCTTCTTTAAGGTTTGAAGCTTTCAGGTATTCGCTTAGATTACTTGTTGGCTGATGGCGAAGGGTTAAGATCCTTTCGGCTATTTCATCTACTTTTAGCTTGGCATCATCATACAGCTCTTCGAATTTTTCGTGAAGGTCAAAGAAATTCTTTCCTATAACGTTCCAGTGAAAATTCCGAAGTTTCTGGTAATAAAGATGATAATCGGCAAGGAGAACATTAAGCTCTTTAACTGTGTTCTCGGTTTTCTTTTTATCTAATCCTAAGTAACTCATAGTTTTTGTTTATTGATTCTTAAATTATGATACTAAAATACAATAGTTTAGTGAGCTTGCCAAGCCGTATTATTGCTTTAATAGAAGTTTAACGAGTTATTAATCGATTGGGCGATGGCCCTTGAGGTCCAGCTTTTTCATCATTTCATCGGACACCTGTCCACTGGAAATTCCATAACCATCTACAAGGACACCTTTTCGGCCATTGGTTGTGGATATGGCATAAAGAATGGCATTATCGTCGGGGTTGCTCATTCCTTCGAAACGAAGCACCTTATCAACGTCAAATTCTTCAATGCCATAAGTTTCATTTTTAGATTTGATCTCAATTTGTTCATCCAGCAGATTGAAATCGTGTTCATATCCTTCTTCCAGTTTCAGTTTATTAATTGCCTGGGATAATGTTCCGTAATCTTTCATTTTAATTATTTTGACATGATTAGAGTATTAAATTACGGCGCAAGCCCAATATTTGCAAACTACTACGGGGGTTTAGGATAAGTTTAACTCGTGATAAAAACTACTTCCGGAGAAAAGAAAAGTTTAGAAGTCCTTTCCTTGTTGCTCATCTTCATTTTTCTTTTTTCTGCGGAAGAAGCTAAGAGGGAAAACAAGGAAAATAAACAGGTACCAGCCGGTGAGGATCCCGATTATGGTGATAAGGGCTGCAAGAATAAAAAACCAATAGGTACGCAGAAAATTCATAATAATGCCAAAATAACAAAAACAGCGAGAAGGTAAAAAAGCCAGTAGAATTTAAAATTGACAGGGTCTTCTCCCAGAAGTGCTTTAGTAAGCTTAAAGTAAAAATCCCGGTTTTTCGCTATATGATTATAAGCTTCATCACTTAACTTTTCAAACCAGGAATATTGTTGGTACCAATGATGCCATTTTTCATCACCGGTGTAGTATAAGCTTCTGTAGGCAGAATCGGGCCCGCTGTAAACCCTGCCATCGGGTTCGATAAGTCGGCTTGCCTTTTTGAATTCTTTTTCTGGAATATCAGGAAATTCGCCAGCTTCCTCCTGGTAAGTAACAAATCGGAGTTTAGCTTTTGTTTTTAGTTGCCAACGGGTCTTCCAGAATTTACAAAAGCCGCAGGTGCCATCCCAAACCATTGTAGGTTTTTTTGGGGGATATTCGGTTTGGTTTATTTTAGCAAACATTTTCTTTAGAATTATTTTTAAGGCCTTTTAAAGTTATTAAATCTTTAATAAAATCATGAAACATATCAGGGTAAAGAATAATTTCCAGGAAATATTCATACTTTTATAAATTATTTTAATTTTTCAGAGAGATTATGAAGAATAAGATCACCCTTAAGGAATTAGCAAAACTGCTTAATGTATCAATTTCAACCGTTTCCAAAGCTTTAAATGACAGCCCCGAGATAAGCGCCAAGACCGTTGAGCGGGTAAAGGAACTTGCTAAATTGCATAATTACAGGCCTAATCCGGTAGCTGTAAATCTTAAAAGCAGCAAGAGTGGGACTATTGGAGTTATTATCCCAAATATTTCCAATTCCTTTTTTGCCCGTGTACTTTCGGGGATTGAAGCAGAAGCCCAACGTGCCGGTTTGCAGGTGATCACTTATATTTCTAATGAAAAGTTGGATAGAGAGAAGCAGATCTGTGATATGTTAACCACAGGTTATGTAGATGGGGTTTTGATAGCTGTAGCAGAAGAGACTCAACGAAAAAAAGAATTTGACCATCTATACCAACTGGTGGAATATGGAATCCCGGTAGTATTGTATGACAGGATAAATTTTGACATTCCCGCCGACCGAATAGGAATAGATGATGTAGGTACTTTTGCTGATGTAACCAAAGGCTTACTGGCAAAAGGCATTAGAAAAATAGGAATAGCTACTACTATCCATCATATGGGTGTGGGAAAACTGAGGATAGAGGGTTATAAAGAGGCTTTGCCTAAAAATGAAAATTATTATATCGCCAACTCGGCCCGGCCGGAGTCTTTAAAAGAGAAAACCGAAAAGATGCTTGTTAAGGATAAGGTAGAGGCAGTAATCTGCACCGATTTTGAAAGTACCATGCAGGTCTACCGATCGGCTTTTGAACATACAATAAATATCCCTGAGGATCTGAAAGTTATAGGTTTTATAGGGAAAGAACTCGCCAACTTTTTAACTCCGAGTATCAGCTATATCGACCAGTTTCCCGAAGAGATGGGAACGGGAGCAATGCAGTTACTGGAGGCTCGTCTTAATAATTACAATAAAGATAAATCCGGCACCGAGAGAATACTTAAAACCAGCCTGGTACATTTGGAGTCTACCAAATTCTAAATTATCTATAGCCCTGGAGAGGATTATTTATAGGGCAGATTTAGGTATGCTATGCCATACCGGTGCTTCTTTGAAGTTTCCCTATAATTTCTTTTTAACAGAGGTTTTTTTACAGAGAAATAACGAAGGAGGACCTAGCTAGATGTGATTATTTACGAGTTGATTTATTTGATTTATTTCTAAAGAGTATCCGGTATATCAGAATCTTATAATCTAAAAATACTTTTCAAGAAATAAGTTGGATGCTTGGAGGTAAACAAATAATAATTCTATTTTTGCCGATGCTTCTGAAAGAACTATAGAAAATGTTATTCAACTCCCTGGACTTTGCGATCTTTCTGCCGATTGTTTTTATTCTTTACTGGTTTGTTTTTAACAAAAATCTAAAATGGCAAAACCTACTGGTTGCTGCAGCTAGTTATGTTTTCTACGGTTGGTGGGATTGGCGATTTCTTTCGCTTATACTTTTTAGCACTTTAGTGGATTATTTTGTTGGTGTGAGCTTAGGCAAAACGGAAGCCCCAACGAGAAGAAAAGTCTTACTTTGGATAAGTATCCTGGTTAATCTTGGTTTCCTGGGATTCTTCAAATACTATAACTTTTTTCTGGATAATTTTAAGTCGGCTTTTAGTATCGCGGGCTATGAATTGAATGCAAATTCTCTTAATATCATCCTTCCTGTTGGAATTAGTTTTTACACCTTCCAAACTTTGAGTTATACCATAGATGTGTATAAAGAACGATTAGAACCAACTAAAAATTTCATCTCTTTTGCGGCTTTTGTCAGTTTCTTTCCCCAGTTGGTTGCAGGTCCTATTGAAAGGGCGTCTAATTTATTGCCACAATTTTATAAGCCGAGAAAATTTGAATATAGCCAGGGAGTTGATGGCATGCGGCAGATTTTGTGGGGACTGTTCAAAAAGGTAGTAATCGCAGATAACTGTGCGGTATATGCCAATCATATTTTTGAAAACTCTGCAGATATGTCTGGGAGTACTTTAGCTTTGGGAGCTGTGTTTTTCACCTTTCAGATCTATGGGGATTTCTCCGGATACTCAGATATTGCTATAGGAACCGCCCGACTTTTTGGTTTTAATTTAATGCAGAATTTTGCATCCCCATATTTTTCCAGAGATATCGCAGAATTTTGGAGGCGTTGGCATATATCCTTATCCACATGGTTTAGGGATTATTTGTATATACCCCTGGGAGGAAGCCGGGGAGGCACTTTGATGAAAGTCAGGAATACCTTTATTATATTTATTGTAAGCGGTTTCTGGCACGGGGCAAACTGGACTTTTATTGTATGGGGGGCATTGAATGCAGTTTATTTTCTCCCCTTACTACTAACTAATAAAAACCGTCAGAATATGGAAGTGGTGGCCGAGGATTCTTATTTGCCTTCATTGAAAGAGATGGGACAGATGACTTTAACCTTTGGACTAACGGTAATTGCCTGGGTGTTTTTTAGAGCGGAGAATATTGGACATGCCGTGAGCTACTTGGGAGGAATGTTTTCATGGTCATTTTTTAATGAACCCTCATACTCTGGGATTTCTTTTCTTAAAACTTTAATACCAATATTAATTTTATTTTTTACCGTTGAATGGTTAGGTAGAAGAAACCAGTATGCCTTATCCCAGGGTTTATTAAAAAATAATGTTTTAAGGAAAACCTTATACTTAACGATCTCTATATTAGTTTTATTATTTTATGGACAAAATCAGGAATTCATATATTTTCAGTTTTAAATGAAAAAATTCTTAAATAAAATATTAATATTTTCAATAATTCTTTTTGTTTTCAATTTAGTATTGGGATTTATTTTGCCTATTCGGACGTATTATGGAAATGAGATGTTTGAACAAAAATTTTCATCTATTAAAAATGATTTAAATGATTATAATTTATATTTTTTTGGCTCAAGTAGGATTGTGAATGGAATTAACCCTAAAGTATTTGATTCGGTTATGCAGGTAAATGACAGGGATATTAATTCGTATAATTTGGGAAGTTACGGAACCTGGTTTAATGAAAATATTTTTTTAATCAATTCAATTTTAAATGATACTTCTATAAAAGATGCAACTTTTATGATAGAGTTTCAACAGGTTATGAGTGTGCCCTGGGAAAAGATTGATAACCATAAAAATATTTATTATCAGAGTTCTGATAATTTCACTTTTATCCTTAACTATGTTCTAGATAAGGATATTAGAACATTTCGAGACTTTTTAATTGGAGTACATTATATCTTTTCATATTCAATAAGTGAAACTTTAAATATTTTTAATCTAGGTAAGCTTAAAGGCTTAGAGTCCTATTCACATTCAAAGGAGTCTAAAAAATTTGATAATAAAGGTTTTTTTGCTATTGATAGTAGAAAAGAAATGAATCAAATTACTATATCCAATTATCAATCAAAAGGTGTTCAGTTATTTCAGGCTAATGAAAGCAAATCAAATGGGGCTTTTGAAAAAAAAATTAATGAAATAATCAAAAAAGCACAGGAAAGAAATATTTCCATAATTTTTATTTTAACACCTAAAAATTATACTAAGGAAATGGTTGCAAACTACAAAACTTTGCCATCGGAAAATAAAATAGATTACGAAAAATTCTTGGATCAAACTTCCTTGTTTGAAGCGGCCAATTGGGGAGACCATACTCATTTCAATTTTCAGGGAGCGCAATATTTCACAGAATTTGTAGCGAAAGAATTCCTGATTTTGAATAGGAATGAGGCTAGTGAAAATAAGTAGTTAAAGCTAAAATGTAGGAAATGCAATAACAAAACTCTGTTTCATTTTTTATTGAGTTAATTATAATCTGGATGGTTTAATCTATGCTGGAACTCTCAACATCAAAAAAAATGATTTTATATTTACCTCTGTTTTAAAATTGGAATGAATGCTTTTTAATTCTCTGGACTTTGCGATCTTTTTGCCGATCGTTTTTATTCTTTACTGGTTTGTATTTAACAAAAGTCTAAAATGGCAAAACTTATTGGTTGCTGTAGCCAGTTATGTCTTCTATGGTTGGTGGGATTGGCGATTTTTGTCATTGATTCTTTTTAGTACTTTAGTAGATTACTTTGTGGGGGTGAGTTTAGGTAAAACCGAAGCCCCAACGAGAAGAAAAGTCTTACTTTGGATAAGTATCCTGGTTAATCTTGGTTTCCTGGGGTTCTTTAAATATTATAATTTCTTTCTAGATAATTTTAAATCTGCTTTTAGTATCGCGGGTTACGAACTAAATGCAAATTCTCTTAATATCATCCTTCCTGTTGGAATTAGTTTTTACACCTTCCAAACTTTGAGTTATACAATAGATGTTTATAAAGACCGGCTTGAACCAACTAAAAATTTCATCTCTTTTGCGGCATTTGTGAGTTTCTTTCCCCAGTTGGTTGCCGGGCCAATTGAAAGAGCCTCCAATCTTCTGCCCCAATTTTATAAGCCGAGAAAATTTGAATACAGCCAGGGAGTTGATGGCATGCGGCAGATTTTGTGGGGACTGTTCAAAAAGGTAGTAATCGCAGATAACTGTGCGGTATATGCCAATCATATTTTTGAAAACTCTGCAGATATGTCTGGGAGTACATTAGCTTTGGGAGCTGTGTTTTTCACTTTTCAGATCTATGGAGATTTCTCCGGGTACTCTGATATTGCCATAGGAACGGCCAGGATTTTTGGATTTAAATTAATGCAAAACTTTGCCTTCCCTTATTTTTCCCGGGATATCGCAGAATTCTGGAGACGTTGGCATATCTCTTTATCTACCTGGTTTAGGGATTATTTGTATATACCACTTGGAGGAAGCCGGGGTGGCACCTGGATGAAGGTAAGAAACACTTTTATAATATTCATGGTAAGCGGTTTCTGGCATGGGGCAAACTGGACTTTTATTGTATGGGGTGCATTGAATGCAGTTTATTTTCTCCCATTACTCCTAACCAATAAAAACCGTCAGAATATGGAGGTAGTAGCCGAGGATTCCTATTTTCCTTCTTTGAAAGAGTTTGGTCAAATGACTTTAACTTTTGGATTGACTGTAATTGCCTGGGTGTTTTTCAGAGCAGAGAATATTGGTCACGCGATAAGTTATTTGGGAGGGATGTTTTCTGAATCTTTATTAAGTATTCCCTATTATGAAGGAATTGGCTATGCAAAATTTCTGATTCCATTGTTGGCAATATTTATATTTATTGAATGGTTAGAAAGAAGGAACCAGTTCGCTTTGGAAAAATTACTCTTAAATCAATCAATATTTATACGTTTAGCGGCTTATTATACGATTGCTTTTTTAATTTTTTATACCGCTGGTGAAGAACAACAATTTATTTATTTCCAATTTTAATAAATGAAAAAGTTTTTAATAAGAATATTGATTATCGGCTTTCCAGTAATTTTTTTCCTTATAATAAGCGAATTAGCATTAAGGAACATTCCTAACGATTATTCATTAAAACGGGAATTCCTAGATGAAAACGCTCAAAATTTAAAAACTCTGGTTTTAGGAAGTTCCCATTTTTATCGAGGAGTTAATCCCCAATTGTTGGAGCAACCAGCATTCAATGCTGCTATGGTTTCACAATCTCTTGATTATGATCTAAAGATATTAGAAAATTACAAAGCGGATTTTAAAAATTTAGAAAAACTGATCATTCCAATCTCCTATTTTTCGCTTTTTGGTTCACTTGAAAATGGAGTTGAAAGTTGGAGAGCACCATATTATAATATTTACTATGGAATAGGAAATCCAATAAAGTTTGAAATTTTGAACAAAAAAGGTAGTCAAACGCTGGCTAAAGTTTTTGATTTTTATTTTAAAGACAATAATTTAATATTGGCTGATTCCCTAGGCTGGGGTCCAAAAAACGTAAATGTCACTTTGGAAGAATTACAGTTTTCCGGCTTGGAAGCAGCTAAAAGACATACCAAAAAAAAATTAAATTTGTTGCCGTTTCAATTAAAAAACCTTGAAAAAATAATTCAGATAGCTAATAAAAATAAATGGGAGGTTTACCTGGTTACTCCGCCAGCATATTATAGTTATGTTGCTAACTTAAATGAAAAGCAACTTGATCTTACTATTAGTTATTGTGAAAAATTAGCTCAGGATTTTGATAATGTATTCTATTATAATTTTCTTCAGATTAATTCTCTCGAACCAAAAGATTTTTACGATGCTGATCATTTAAATAAAGAAGGGGCAAATAAATTTTCCCAAATATTGAATTTTAAAATTCAAAAGAAATTTTAAAACTTAAATCCGGTGGATTCGATATAAGAAAAAAAATAAAGAATCTTTAATTTCTGGATTTTTAATAATTGTTAATATATTTTATTCGTTAATTTATTAAGATAGATAAGGAATAAAAAAGCGCGAAATGCTTTCGATCAATCCTAAATACAAAATAGATCAAGTTAGAAGAGATTTAACATTCAAAGTTAAAATTCAAAAGTTATTATTTGTTTGGAATTGATTTCCAGACTTCTAATAAATAACACTATTTATTTGTGACAGCCAGTTTTAAGTGATAATACTTAACTTTGACTGATTTTAATATTTTATATGCTACGTTCGAGGATTAAAACGATAAATAATTATTTTCGGGTTTACAACAAACCAAAAGTGTTTGGAATTGGTGCAAATAAAACCGGAACCACTTCCTTAAAAACGGCTATGGCTGACTTGGGTTTTATAATTGGTTCTCAGAAAAAAGCTGAGAATTTTTTATATGACTGGGGTAAGCGAGATTTTCACAGAATTATAAAGTATTGTTATTCGGCACAATTCTTCCAGGATATTCCATTTAGTTTACCCTATACCTACATTATTCTGGATCATAAATTTCCGGGAAGTAAATTTATATTGACAATAAGAAATGACTCCGAGGAATGGTATGAATCTTTAATTAAATACCATTCAATAAAGTGGGGTTCAAAAGAGAAAATCTCGGATATGAAGAAATTAAAGGCATCTTTAAACAGAACCCAGAGATGGGCCTGGGAGGCTTTGGAGATTGCCTGTAATGTTGCCGAGGATGATCCCTACAATAAAGAACACCTTATACATTATTATGAAAATCATAATAGAAATGTGAAAGAGTATTTTAGATATAGACCTGCGGACCTTCTTATTCTCAATCCTTCGGAGTCAGATGCAATGACAAAACTCTCTATCTTTCTTGAGTTAGATTCCCTCGGGAAGACCTTTCCTAAGGTGAATGTCACAAAGGATTTGGAGTAAAATAGCATTGATTTAACGTCAAACAAAAAATAAACAGTAGACCGTATACCTTAAAGTTTTAATCTCGCTCCTAACCTTTTTAAAGCTTTAAGGTTTCTTTAGTAAACCTGAAACTTATAAATTCTATCTTTGCGGCTGTTAAAATGTTAAAATTCCCAATTATACATGATCGACTTTCCAACCGATAAAATTGCCGGTAAAAATGTATTAGTAACGGGTGGAGCCGGGTTCATTGGTTCCAATTTATGTGAAACTCTCCTTAGCCTTGACGCTAAAGTAATTTGTCTGGATAATTTTGCCACCGGACATCGCCACAACCTCGAAGCCTTTAAGGATAATCCCGATTTCACCCTTATAGAAGGAGATATCCGCGATCTTGAAACCTGTAAAAAAGCTTGTGAAAGAGTGGATTATGTACTTCACCAGGCGGCTTTAGGTTCGGTGCCTCGATCTATAAATGATCCCATTACCAGTAACGAAGTAAATATTTCTGGTTTCCTGAATATGCTGGTTGCAGCAAGGGACGCCGGGGTTAAACGTTTTGTATATGCTGCCAGTTCTTCAACATACGGAGATTCAGAAAAACTTCCCAAGATCGAAGATGAAATCGGGAAACCCCTCTCTCCTTATGCCATTACTAAATATGTAAATGAATTATATGCAGATATCTTTCAGAAGGCATATGATTTTGATACTATAGGGCTAAGATATTTTAATGTATTCGGAAGAAAACAAGATCCCAACGGGGCTTATGCCGCGGTTATTCCCAAATTTGTGATGCAGTTTATGCAACATGAGAGTCCTGTTATTAATGGAGATGGTACCTATTCCCGTGACTTTACCTATATAGACAATGTGCTTCAAATGAACCTGCTTGCAATGACCAGTGAGAACCCGGAGGCGGTTAATGAAGTATATAATACGGCAGTAGGAGACAGGACCAACCTGGTAGAGCTCACACAATTACTCAAAAAATACCTTTCGGAATATGATGCTGAAATAGCAAAGCTGGAAGTGAAACACGGACCTAACCGGCCCGGAGATATTCCACACTCTCTTGCTTCAGTTGAAAAGGCTGAGAAACTTCTTGGTTATAAGCCAAGTCATAAAATTGAAGATGGGATAAAGGAAGCGATATCTTGGTATTGGAATAATTTAAAGTAAAGTAGTAATGAAGTGAAGGAGTGACGAAGTATAAGTGTAACCTAGACAACGAGTTTTCTTTTAATCACTTTTTTACAGGTTCACAGCGTCACATGCTCACAATAAAGCGAAAAAACGAAATAATAAATGAACAATATTAAAATTGCAGTTATCGGTTTAGGCTATGTCGGTCTTCCTCTTGCAAGATTATTTGCTACCAAATATCCGGTGCTAGGCTTTGATATTAATCAAGCACGGGTTAAAGAATTAATGACTGGTCACGATTCTACTTTGGAAGTAGAGGATGATGTATTACAATCGGCTTTAGTTCAAAAGGTAGAATTGAAAAACGGGAATGGTTTATACTGCTCCGCCGATCTTGAAGATATAGCAGATTGTAATTATTATATCATCACGGTTCCAACTCCTGTTGATAAAAATAATCGCCCTGATCTTACTCCGCTTTACAAGTCCAGCGAGACTGTGGGGAAAGTTCTTAAGAAAGGAGATGTGGTAATCTATGAATCCACAGTTTATCCCGGAGTAACTGAGGATGAATGTGTACCTGTTCTGGAGAAAGCCAGTGGATTGAAGTTCAACGAAGACTTTTTCGTTGGCTATTCTCCTGAAAGAATTAATCCTGGAGATAAAGAGCATACCGTAGATAAAATATTAAAAGTTACTGCTGGTTCTACTCCGGAAATAGGAAAGAAAGTCAACCAGCTGTATGCAGAAGTGATTACTGCAGGTACTCATTTGGCACCAACTATTAAAGTAGCCGAAGCTGCTAAAGTCATAGAGAATTCACAGAGGGATATTAATATAGCCTTCGTAAACGAACTCGCCAAGATCTTTAATATGATGGGGATAGATACCCAGGATGTGCTTGAGGCAGCCGGAACCAAATGGAACTTTTTGCCATTCAAGCCCGGTTTAGTTGGTGGACATTGCATTGGCGTAGACCCATATTACCTGGCACAGAAAGCCCAGGAGATAGGCTACCACCCGGAGATCATTCTCGCCGGTCGAAGAATGAATGACTCCATGGGGCAATATGTGGCTTCAGAAGTTGTTAAGCTTATGTTGCAGAACGATCAGAAGGTGAAAGGCGCTAATATTCTTGTAATGGGAATTACCTTTAAAGAGAATTGTCCCGATGTAAGAAATACTAAGGTGGTAGATGTAATAAAAAACCTTAAGGAATATGGTACCAATGTGACCATTTATGATCCACTTGCGAATCCCGAGGAGGTGAAGCATGAATATGGTTTAGAGACAACTCGTGAATTATCTGATGAGAAATACGATGCTGTTGTACTTGCAGTAGCTCATAAAGAATTTTTAGATCTTGACCTGGAAAAGTTGAAGAATGGAAGTACCGTGGTGTATGATGTGAAGGGGGTCCTTGGGGATAGGTGTGATAAGAAGTTGTAATCTGGTGACGTTGTGAAGGAGTGATGCGGTGACCATGTGAACGAGTAATGATGGGATGAAGTTTTGAATTTATAACTATAACCTTGTTTAATGAAATCACACAAAGATTTAACCGTTTACAAGAAAAGTGTTGATTTGGTTGTTGATATTTATCAAATAAGTCGGAGTTTTCCAGAGGTGGAAAAATTCGGATTGACGGGGCAGATTAGAAGAGCCTCCGTTTCAGTTTCATCTAATATTGCGGAAGGTGCGGCTAGAAGTAGTAAAAAGGAATTTATCAGGTTTCTTTATATTTCATTAGGTTCTGTGGCAGAGATAGAAACTCAACTTGAGATTGCTTCTAGATTAGATTTTATTAAAGAGAATCCGAAAGTTGCGGAGAAAATAATATATATCAGGAGAATGATCCTGAAATTAATACAAAGTTTGAAAGAGTAAAGAAGTGATGTAGTGACGCTGTAAAAAATTAATGTTGTTAAAAAGTAAAGGTGAGGTAGTTTGAGAAAGTTGTTTGTATTGAACCTTGAAATCCACCAATATATAAGAATTATAGGGTTAAAAATGGTTACAAAATAACAGCATCACATGGTTACTTCGTTACTGCATTACAAGAAACCATTACCTGATAAAAAGATATAATATACAAATGACACAAATAAAAAATATATGTTGCATCGGCGCCGGTTACGTAGGAGGGCCAACAATGGCGGTGATCGCGCAAAAATGCCCTGAGATCGAGGTTACCGTTGTAGATATTAACGAAGAAAGGATTGCTGCCTGGAATGATGAAGATGTAGAGAACATTCCAATTTATGAGCCCGGACTATCGGCTGTGGTTAAAGAGGCTAGAGGTAGAAACCTTTTCTTTTCAACTAATGTTGACGCGGCTATAGATAAGGCCGATATGATCTTTATTTCGGTGAATACCCCGACTAAAACTTATGGAATTGGAAAAGGTATGGCCGCTGATCTTAAATTTATCGAACTCTGTGCCCGTCAAATTGCACGGGTTTCTAGGACCGATAAAATTGTAGTTGAAAAATCTACCTTACCTGTACGTACCGCCGAAGCTTTAAAGAATATATTGGATAATACCGGAAACGGGGTGAACTATCAGATCCTTTCCAACCCTGAGTTTTTAGCTGAAGGAACTGCAGTGGATGACCTTGTTAACCCGGATAGAGTGCTTATAGGTGGAGATATAGATACCGAAAGAGGAAAAGATGCAGTTGAGGCTTTGGTAGATGTTTATGCACATTGGGTGCCAAGAGAGAGATTACTTACTACAAATGTTTGGTCTTCGGAACTTTCCAAACTAACGGCTAATGCTTTTCTTGCGCAGCGGGTTTCCAGTATCAATGCGATGAGCGAATTATGTGAGAAAACCGGAGCTGATGTGAATGAAGTGGCTAAAGCAGTAGGAATGGATTCCCGGATTGGTCCAAAATTCTTAAAATCCTCCGTTGGTTTTGGAGGGTCCTGTTTCCAAAAGGATATCCTAAACCTGGTTTATATATCAAAATCTTTCGGTTTAAATGAGGTAGCCGATTACTGGGAGCAGGTAATTCTGATGAATGATCATCAAAAAAGAAGGTTTGCAGCAAAGATGGTACAGACCTTATTTAATACTGTTTCAGGAAAGAAGATCGCTTTACTGGGCTGGGCCTTTAAGAAAGACACTAACGATACCCGGGAGTCTGCAGCGATTTACGTGGCAGACTATTTGTTGAATGAGCAGGCAGAAATTGTGGTGTACGATCCAAAAGTTAAAACAGAGCAGATCTATGCTGACCTGGATTATCTCAACACCCGGACTTCAGAAGAAAACCGTACCAGGGTTAAGGTGGTGGATACACCGTATGAAGCCACAAAAGATGCTCATGCAGTGACCTTATTAACAGAATGGGATGAGTTTATGGAATTGGACTGGAAGAGAATCTATGATGAGATGCTAAAACCAGCCTTCCTTTTTGATGGGCGCAGGTTACTTGAAAGAAAGACCAAGGAAGAAATTGGATTTGAATTTTATGCGATTGGGAGTTGATATAGTTGGGAAGGAGTGATGGAGATGGGAGGTGAACTTTGTGACAAAAGGATGTTGTGAATTAATGAGGCGGTATTATTTAGACTGGAATACTGATTGTCTGTGAGAAGAATTAAATTGCTGTTAAATCAGTTATGAAAGTTGTCCATTTTTAAAAACATTGCGAGTTTTGGCGATTAATCTGGGCCCCAAAAGAATATATTATGAAGGATACTTATAAAACCGCTGTTAAAGCAGCGGTTGAAGGAGGAATTAGAATTATGGAAATCTACGAAAATGAAGATTTTCAGGTGGAATCAAAGTCGGATGATTCTCCATTGACACTAGCCGATAACGAGGCAAATGATATTATAAATTCCTTTTTGGTGCCTACCGGTATACCTATTATCAGCGAAGAAAACAAGCAACTTGAATTTTCAGAAAGAAAAGACTGGCAGGAATGCTGGATCGTTGATCCTTTAGACGGGACCAAAGAGTTCATCAAGAGAAACGGGGAGTTCACTGTTAATATCGCCTTGATTCGAAATAATGTCCCGGTTTTTGGAGTGATATACGTACCTGCAAAGAAAGACTTGTATATCGGTGATGTAGAGAATCAGAAAAGCTTTAAAACCAGTTTGGTTGCCGAAGAAAATTTGGACGTGGAGAACCTGGCCCTTACCGAAATTGCTCCATCAGAAACTAAAACTGAAATTCGTGTGGTTGGAAGTCGCTCTCATATGAATCAGGATACTCTGGAATATATAGAGAATCTAAAAAGCAAATACAATAAAGAAGTAGAGATAGTATCAAAAGGCAGTTCTTTAAAGTTTTGCCTGGTGGCTGAAGGTAAGGCCGATGTTTACCCAAGATTTGCTCCAACCATGGAATGGGATACCGCTGCGGGGCAGGCAATCTGCAATGCAGTAGGTTTATCTGTTATTGACAGGCAAACCGCTGAACCCATGAAATATAACCGGGAAAATTTATTGAATAATTACTTTTTGGTTTCCAGGCTTGGCTAAATCCTACAAAAGACATATCGCCAAAAGTGTCACCTGGAGAATTATTGGAACTCTGGATACCATGCTTTTGGCTTGGTTGATATCCGGCAACCCGTTAACGGGTTTGAAAATTGGAGCGGCTGAGGTAGTCACAAAAATGTTCTTATATTATCTGCATGAGCGGGTATGGTTCAGGATTAGAGCCGGAATCACTAAAAACGGTGACAGTAAGAAAAGGCACCTGGCAAAAACCGTTACCTGGAGGCTGGTAGGTACCCTGGATACTATGATTCTGGCCTGGGCAATTTCCGGAGACCCTATGGTAGGCTTACAAGTGGGTGGAGCTGAAGTGGTAACCAAAATGATATTATATTATTTGCACGAGCGCGCCTGGTATAAGATCGATTATGGTCTGAAACAACGAAGAAAAAGAATTAAAAAAGAAAAACAATTACAGGAACAGGAAATATGAATAATTTAGTCTCCCATAAGTTTGAAATTAGTCGTCAGGTAAGAAATAAAAGAAACGGACATAAAAGTTTTGTGATCTGGTTTCTGGGCCTATCCGGATCGGGGAAATCTACGCTGGCAAATAAGGTGGAAGAGAAATTGTTTCAACAGGGCATTAACACTTATTCCCTTGATGGAGATAATATTCGCCAGGGGCTGAATAAGAACCTTGGATTTTCAAGAGAAGACAGACACGAGAATTTAAGAAGAATTGCTGAGGTAGCTAAATTATTTGTCGATAACGGGAATGTAGTAATTGCATCTTTTATTACGCCCATGGAGTCAGATAGAAATTCAATAAAAGAAATAATAGGGGAGGATGAATTTGTAGAGGTCTTTGTCAATACTTCTGTGGAGGAGTGTGAAAGAAGGGATGTAAAAGGATTGTATAAGAAAGCCAGAAGCGGAGAAATCAAGAATTTTACCGGGATAGATGCTCCATTTGAAAAACCTGTAAAACCTGCGATAGAAATTAAAACTGAAGAAGAAGCTCCTGAACACGCCGTTGAGCGAATTATGGAAGTTCTTCAGGATAAACTGAAATTATAATGAGTAAGTATTATTTAAATTATTTAGACGAATTAGAGTCGGAAGCCATCTATATTTTAAGAGAGGTTTGGGCCCAGTTTGAAAACCCTGTGATCCTTTTTTCCGGCGGAAAAGATAGTATTTTGGTAACCCACCTTGCAAAGAAAGCTTTTTACCCCAGTAAGATCCCTTTTGCCCTGATGCACGTAGATACCGGACATAACTTTCCGGAAACTATAGAGTTTAGGGATGATCTAATTGATAAACTTGGTGTAAAGCTTATTGTCGGTTCTGTACAGGAATCAATAGATAAAGGCCGTGTTGCAGAAGAGAAAGGCAAAAATGCCACCAGAAACGCTTTGCAAATTACGACCTTGCTTGATGCTATTGAAACTAATAAAGTAGATTGTGCTATTGGCGGCGGAAGGAGAGATGAAGAAAAAGCGCGTGCGAAAGAACGCTTTTTTAGTCATAGGGATGATTTTGGACAATGGGATCCAAAAAATCAACGTCCTGAATTATGGAACCTTTTAAACGGAAAGCATTTTGAAGGGGAACACTTCAGGGCTTTTCCTATTAGTAACTGGACCGAGATGGATGTGTGGAATTACATAAAGCGTGAGAATATTAGTATTCCGTCTCTGTATTTCGCACATGAAAGAGAAGTGGTCTTCAGAAGTAATTCCTGGATTCCGGTTTCAGAATATTTGAAGTTAGAGGAAGGAGAGAAAATAGAGAAAAAGAAAATTAGGTTTAGGACGCTGGGAGATATTACGATCACCGGCGGGATAGAATCTGATGCTGATAATTTGGAAAAAATTGTTCAGGAAGTCTCTGCAATGCGTAAAACAGAAAGGGGAGATCGTTCTGATGATAAAAGGAGTGAAACAGCGATGGAGGATAGGAAAAAGCAGGGATATTTTTAATATGGGGCTTTAGGCTTTATGCCATAAGCTGTATGCCTTCGCAACTACCGTCAATAATGAGAGATTTTAAGAAATATGATGTTTGGAAGTTAAGTCATGAATTGACTTTGCATGTATATAAAATAACTTCTTCTTTCCCTAATTCAGAGAGATATCAGTTAGTTTCTCAAATGCAGCGGGCTGCTTATTCAATACCTTCGAATTTCAGTGAAGGTTGTGGAAGGGGTTCAGACAAAGACTTTAACAGATTTGTACAAATTTTTCTAGGTTCAGCTCATGAATTAGAATACTTTTTCATATTGAGTAAAGACTTAAAACTTATAGATGAAAATACATTTAGGATTTGTTTTGAGGAAGTAAATGAAATAAAGAAAAAATTGTTCAGATTGAGTCAGAAATTACATTGCTAATTTATGATATAAAAACTTTAATCGACAACTAAAATACATTTTTGGCCTAAAGCATAAAGCCTGAGGCCTAAAGCATAAAAAACATGGAGATAAATAACAACCAACTATTACGATTCACCACAGCAGGCTCAGTAGACGACGGAAAAAGTACATTAATAGGCCGGCTTTTATTCGACTCGAAGTCTATATTTGAAGATCAACTGGATTCTGTGAGCAAGACCAGTGAAAAGAAGGGACACGACGGGGTGGACCTCGCACTTTTCACCGATGGACTAAAGGATGAAAGAGAGCAGGGGATTACCATTGATGTAGCCTACCGGTATTTTACCACGCCAAAGCGAAAATTTATAATTGCCGATACCCCGGGGCATATTCAGTATACGCGTAATATGGTGACCGGAGCTTCTACCGCTAATGCGGCGGTGATTCTTATCGATGCCCGTCACGGCGTGATCGAGCAAACCAAGAGACACTCTTTTATCGCCTCTTTGTTGAATATCCCCCACCTCATTGTTTGCATTAACAAGATGGATTTGGTGGATTATTCTGAAGAAGTTTATAACAACATTATCGGGCAGTTTGAGGAATTCTCCTCGAAGCTATTGATGAAAGATGTTCGTTTTATCCCCATTAGCGCATTACTTGGAGATAATGTGGTAAATCGCTCCGAAAACATGAAGTGGTATCAGAACGGCACTTTACTTAGTACTTTGGAAAATCTCCATATAAGCAGTGATATCAATAAAATTGATGCTCGTTTCCCTGTACAGACTGTATTAAGACCACAAAGTGAGGAATTCAGAGATTATAGGGGTTATGCCGGAAGGATTGCCAGTGGGATTTACCGGGTTGGTGATGAAGTAGCTGTACTGCCTTCAGGATTTACCTCTAAGATAAAGTCGATCAATGCGGGAGAGGAGGAAGTTGAAGAAGCTTATGCCCCCATGTCTGTATCGATTACTTTAGAAGATGATATAGATGTAAGCCGGGGAGATATGATCGTTAAGAAGAACAACCAACCGGAGCAAGAACAGGAGTTTGATGTAATGCTTTGCTGGTTGAACAATGATGCTATAAAACCCCGTGCAAAATATACCATAATGCATACCTCAAATGAAGAAAGGGCGATGATAAAAGAGGTAGTATACAAAATGGATATCAATACCTTTGAACGTGATAGCGAAGATTCTAAACTGGAAATGAACGATATCGCCAGGGTAAAAATAAGAACCACCAGGAGGTTAATGCTGGATTCTTACAGAGATAACAGAAATACCGGAAGTATTATTTTAATAGATGAAAACACTAACGAAACCGTTGCGGCGGGAATGATTGTGTAAACGCGAATTGTCGCGAATTCTAGCGAATTGCACGGATTAAAGTGTTTACTGTTATACTCATATTTAAATATTGTTGGGATTATATTAAGATTAATTTAGGGTTTAGAACTATAGAGAAAACCTACTTTTGAAATCTAAAATGGAGACTTCTTTGGAAAATAGAAAAATTCTAGTTACTGGTGCTGCAGGATTTATCGGATACCACTTATGCGAAAAATTAATTGCTGAAGGCTGGAAAGTTATTGGTTTGGATAATATCAATGATTATTACGATCCTCAACTGAAATTTGATAGGTTGAAAGAGTTAGGAATTAAAGAACAGGATGCTAAAAAATATAATTCAGTTTGCCATAGTAATCTTAATAGTTTTCAATTTGTACGTTTAAACCTGGAAGACCGGGAGGAGTTGCCTAAAATTTTTGAAAATCACAAATTCGAAAAGGTGGTTAATTTAGCTGCTCAGGCTGGAGTTCGTTACAGTATTGAAAACCCTGAAGCTTATATCGACAGCAATATTATTGGTTTCGCCAATTTACTGGAGTGCTGTAGAAATTATGGAATTCAGCATTTGATTTATGCCAGTAGCTCGAGTGTTTATGGGCAAAATAAGAAGGTGCCGTTTTCTACTGAGGACGCTGTAGATCACCCAATCAGCCTATATGCTGCTACAAAGAAAAGCAATGAGTTAATGGCCTTTACTTATAGTCATTTATATGGTTTTAAAACAACCGGTTTAAGGTTTTTTACCGTATACGGGCCCTGGGGGCGACCTGATATGGCTATGTTTTTATTTACGGATGCCATAATGAATGGGCGTCCGATTAAAATATTTAATGAAGGGAATCAGGAAAGGGACTTCACATATATAGATGATATAGTTGATGGGGTATATAAAGTCATAAGTCAGGATAATAATCAAAGTTACTCTCTTTATAACATAGGAAACAGCAAGCCGGTAAATTTAATGCGGTTTATAGAAGAAATTGAAAAACAAACTAAAACACCGGCAAAAAAAGAATTTCTTCCTGCGCAACCGGGAGATGTTACTCGTACCTGGGCTGATGTGGAAGCCCTAAGGAGTAAATTTGGCTATGCTACTTCTGTTGATATTGAAAATGGGGTTAAACAATTTATAGACTGGTATAAAACATATTATTTAGAAGAGCATGGATAAAAGATCTATTTTAATTACCGGTGGAGCCGGATTTAACCCGTGAAATGATGATAAATCAGTTAGGTAAATATTTTTATGTTTATATTCTTCAAAGCCTAAAGGACAAAAAGAAATATACAGGTTTAACTAGTGATTTATCATCAAGATTTGAGGCTCATCAAAAGGGAATGGTAACGTCTACTAAGTATCGTAGACCACTAAAATTGATTTATTTTGAAGGTTGTATCTCAAGATCGGATGCGATAAAGAGAGAAAAGTATTTAAAAACACATTACGGAAAAATGTATTTGGGAAATCGCCTCAAATCTTATTTCACAGGTCAGGATGAAAATAAATAATAATATAAAGGATAAAATGGAAAACAGAAGAATCCTAATTACCGGAGGAGCCGGGTTTATCGGTTCTCATGTTGTCCGACTTTTTGTGAATAAATACCCAGCTTATAATATCTATAACCTGGATGTACTTACCTATGCGGGAAACCTGGAGAATTTACGGGATATTGAGGAAGCAGAAAATTATAAATTTTTAAAAGCCGATATAAATGATGCTGTAAAAATTGACAGCCTTTTTGAGGAATATAAATTTGATTCTGTTATTCATCTTGCCGCAGAATCCCATGTAGATCGTTCCATTACCGATCCACTTGCTTTTGTAAAAACCAATGTGATAGGGACTTTAAATTTAATGAATGCCGCCAGGAAATTCTGGAAGGATAATTTTAATGATAAATTGTTCTATCACATCAGTACCGATGAAGTTTACGGAAGCTTAGGAAAGGCGGGATTATTTACAGAAAACACTTCCTACGATCCAAATTCCCCGTATTCTGCCTCTAAAGCAAGTTCAGATCATTTCGTTCGGGCCTACGGAGAAACTTACAGTCTTCCCTATATTATTTCTAATTGTTCTAATAATTACGGTCCCAACCAATTCCCCGAGAAGCTTATTCCTTTGTTTATTCATAATATCGTGAATAATAAACCCCTCCCTGTTTATGGAGATGGCAGGTATACCAGGGACTGGCTTTTCGTAAAAAACCATGCTGAAGCCATAGATCTTGCATTTCATAAAGGACAGCATAAGGAAACCTATAATATTGGTGGTTTTAATGAATGGCAAAATATTGATCTTATCCATTTGCTATGCCAAATTATGGATAGAAAATTGAATCGAAAAGAAGGGGAATCTGCCAGGTTAATCACTTATGTAAAAGACAGGCCCGGGCATGATAAGCGTTATGCTATAGATGCTAGCAAGATTAATAAAGAGCTTGGGTGGAAGCCTTCCGTCACTTTTGAAGAAGGGCTTGAAAAAACCATTGATTGGTATCTGGAGAATAAAACCTGGTTGGATAATGTTACCAGTGGTAATTATAAAGACTATTATAAAAAACAATATTCGCGTTAATTCGCTTAAATCAGTGAAATTCGAGAAGACATGAAGGGAATAATATTAGCAGGAGGAAGTGGAACAAGGTTATATCCAATTACCATAGCAGTAAGTAAACAATTACTGCCGGTATATGATAAACCTATGATTTACTATCCGCTTTCCGTATTGATGCTGGCCGGAATTAAGGATATCTTGTTCATAACCACTCCTCATGACCAGGAAGCCTTTAAAAAATTGTTAGGAGATGGTTCCCATTTAGGTTGCAATTTTGAGTATGAAGTACAGGAAGAACCAAATGGATTGGCAGAAGCTTTTATAATTGGTGAAGAATTTATAGGAAATGAGAAAGTAGCCCTTGTTTTAGGAGATAATATTTTTTACGGAAATGGTTTGGGGAGTTTGCTAAGAAGCAAAATAAATATCGAGGGTGCAGCAATTTTCGCCTATCCGGTTAAAGATCCGAAGCGTTATGGAGTTGTAGAATTTGATGAAGATAAAAAGGCCATCAGTATAGAGGAAAAACCTACGAAACCAAAATCCAAATTCGCAGTGCCAGGCCTCTACTTTTATGATAATAGGGTGGTGGAATATGCAAAAAATGTAAAACCTTCTGCACGTGGTGAGAAAGAGATTACTGCCATTAACGATATGTACCTCCAAGCCGGTGAATTAGAAGTTGGTGTTATGACCAGAGGTATGAGTTGGTTTGATACGGGTACGGTAGAATCCCTGGATGACGCTACAGAGTTTATCAGAGTATTGCAAAACAGGCAAAGTACTATGATAGGTTGTATTGAAGAGGTTGCATATCAACGAAGGTTTATTTCTAAAAATGAGCTCAATGATTTATCTAATAGATATGGAAAATCTAAATACGGAGCTTATCTTACTGAGATTGCTAAATCAATTTAAATGTCCCTAAGAAAACAGGCCACTGCGGGGATGGTATGGACTTTTGCTCAGCAGTTTGGAAACCAAATAATTGGTTTTATTATTTCAATGGTATTAGCCCGGCTACTTATGCCGGAAGAGTTTGGGTTAATAGGTATGATTGCTGTTTTCGTTTCGGTGGGAAAGGTTTTAGTGGATTCCGGATTAACCCAATCTCTGATCCGTACAAAAGATCCCGATCAGGGTGATTTTTCTACTGTTTTTTATTTTAACCTGGTTACCAGTATTTTGATATATGGGATAATTTATTTTAGTGCTCCTTTAATTGCTTCTTTTTATGAGCAGAATATTTTAACCAATATAATAAGATTATACTGTATTATTTTTATCATCGATGCCTTTTCCACGGTGCAAAGAACGCGGATGACTAAAAGATTGGATTTTAAAACCCAAACTATAGTAAGTATTCCTTCCACAATATTAGGAGGGGTGGTAGGTTTAAGTATGGCTTATTCAGGATATGGAGTTTGGAGTTTGGTATGGAGTAATATAAGTTCCTCTTTTTTAAGTTCAATACAGTTTTGGATTTATTCTAAATGGACTCCTGACTTAAAATTTAGTGCTCAGAAATTTAAGGACCATTTTAATTTTGGATATAAGCTCATGTTTTCGAGTTTATTAGAGAAAGTTTTTAGCAATATTTATTTAATAGTTATTGGTAAGTATTTCTCTGCCGGGCAGGTTGGTTTTTATACACGGGCAGAGACTATGAAACAATTACCCGTAAGAAATATTTCAAGTGCTTTAGGTAAAGTAACCTATCCGCTTTTTGCTTCCATTCAGGATGATAATGTTCGGCTTAAGAGGGTTTATAAACAATTAATGCAAATAGTTGTATTTGTAATTGCTCCAACGCTTATATTTTTAGCAATACTTGCGGAACCAATATTTGTGTTTTTATTTACTGAAAAATGGTTACCGGCAGTACCTTTTTTTCAAATATTATGTATAACAGGAATTTTGTATCCAATTCATTCTTATAATCTTAATGTTTTAAAAGTTAAAGGAAGAAGCGACCTGGTTTTAAAACTTTCTGTATATAAAAAGATTCTTACTGTAATAGGCATTGTAATAGGTATACAGTTTGGGATATTTGGTTTATTGTATGCCCAGATAATATTATCATTTCTTGTTTTTTTTATTAATGCATATTATACCGAAAAATTTATTAATTATCCCGCATTTGAGCAGATAAAGGATATAGTACCAATTATTTTACTTGCTCTAATTGGGGGGGCGGCAGTTTATGGTTTAGATCAGTTTATTATTGATCAAACTAATTTTATAAGAATTACCCTTGGGATATTATTGGGTACTCTAACTTATTTGGTTTTCAGCTACTTAATAAAACTGGATGGACTGGTTAAATTAGTTGAATTAATCAGGAAAAGGAATTAATGCTTCTTTAATATTGTTCAGGAAGATTAAAAATCATTTAAATGCAAAAATTAAAACAAAAAATTAAAAACTTTAAGTTGAGAATTACTGTTATTCAAGGTAGCATATTAAATTATTTGAATATCAAACCTTACCAGAAAGTTAATACTTTTATAGTTGGAACCCAAAAAGGGGGTACTTCTGCACTGTTTAACTACCTTGAAAAGTCACCTGAAGTTACCGGAGGCTATAAAAAAGAAATAGGCTTTTTTTCGAAGGAACAAATTTTTAGACTTGGGACATATTGGTATGAGAAACAATTCTCAAAGTCCAAAAAGGCCGCCAAGATCTTTTTAGATGCCAGTCCGGAATATTTATATCATCCATCTGTTCCGGAAAAAATTTATGATTATAATCCCGAGGCCAAAATTATAATCTTATTAAGAAATCCAATCTCAAGAGCATTTTCACATTATAATATGTTCAAGAATATTCATAGTCTTCCTGAAGATAAAAAAGAAATACTTATTAGAAAGTTTAATAAGTCAGATGGAAAATCAATGATACCGTTAATAAATAATGAATATTTTCCGGATTTCATGGATTTAATCAAACAAGAGGTTGAAAATGTTAATAGCTTAGAGCCATCATTTATTCGTCGTGGTTATTATTATGAACAAATAAAAAGATATATTGATCTATTTCCCAATGAGCAGATCTTGATCTTAGAAAGCTCAACCTTAAGGGAAAATAAAAAAGCTACCTTAACAAATATTTGTTCTTTTTTAAATATTTCGTTAAAATTTCTTGATCATCAAGAATACGAAAATAAACATGTCGGAAAGTATTCTGAGAAAATGAGGCCGGAAGAAGAAAAATATTTACGAGATCATTATAAAGAACATAATGAAAAACTTTTTCAATTACTAAATAAAAGATTTGACTGGTAATGATTCCTGTAACCAAAACATTTTTTCCGCCTCTAGAAGATTATCAAGAACACCTTAAACGAATTTGGAAGAACCAATGGTTAACAAATAGGGGTAAACTGGTAAAAGAACTAGAAGCTAATTTGAAAACCGAATTGGGAGTCCCAAATATAACCTTAACAACTAATGGGACCCTGCCCATTCAGATAGCTTTGAAAGTGTTAGCTAAAGGAGGAGAGGTGATCACCACCCCGTTTAGTTATGTGGCTACAACCTCTGCTATCGTTTGGGAAAATTGCACCCCCATCTTTGTGGATATCCATCCGGAGTACCTTACTATTGATGAAACAAAAATTGAGGCAGCTATTACTGAGAAGACTACGGCAATACTTGCCACTCATGTTTTTGGAAACCCCTGTAATCTTGAGGAAATTGAACGCATTGCCCAAAAGCACGGTTTAAAAGTGATCTATGATGCAGCTCACTGTTATGGAGTGAAATATAAAGGAGAAAGTTTGTTTAATTATGGAGATGTAAGCACTTGTAGTTTTCACGCCACTAAATTATTTCATACCGGGGAAGGCGGTGCCATATTTTGCCAGAATAAAGAACTAAACCATAAGCTATTCTATAGTCATAATTTTGGTCATAACGGGCCGGAAGATTTTCACGGGGTTGGGATCAATGCTAAGATGAGTGAGCTACAGGCTGCGATGGGGTTAAGTGTTTTGCCATATATGGAAGGTATTTTGGAAGCACGTAAAGAAATTGTAAGCTTTTACGACGATCACCTGGACTTCACTAAAGTTCGAAAATTGAAACTCCGAGAGGATACCGATTGGAATTACAGTTATTACCCAATTATTTTTGAAACTGAGCAGCAACTTTTAAAAGTTCAGAAAAAATTAAACGAACAAGAGATTTTTCCTAGAAGGTATTTTTATCCTTCCCTGAATACCTTAAATTATACAGGTAAAAGTAAGATGGTTCATTCTGAAAGTATTTCCTCAAGGATTTTATGTTTGCCATTATATAAAGATTTAGATATTTCTCACTTAATTAAAATTTTGGAAATTTTTTAAAAATGAAAAAGTTGTTGCTGCTAGGCGGGCTAAGATATTTGATTCCAGTAATTAAGGAGGCCAAAAAACTCGGTTATTATACCATAACTTGTGATTATCTGCCGGAGAATATAGCCCATAAATATTCCGATGAATATCATAATGTTAGTATAACTGACCATGAAGCGGTTTTAGCCCTGGCACGAAAGCTCCAAATAAACGGGATTATGTCTTTTGCTGTGGATCCAGGCGTTGTATCAGCAGCCTATGTAGCCGAAAAGATGGGATTACCTGGTTGCCCCTTAAAATCAGTGGAGATTCTTCAAAATAAAGGTTTATTCAGGACATTTCTTGAAAAACATAATTTCACAGTTCCTAAGGCAAAAACCTTTAATACTTTTGATGAAGCTATTAAGGAGTTTAATACATTTAATTTGCCGGTAATAGTGAAACCGGTGGATGCAGCAGGCAGTAAAGGGGTGTCAAAAGTTGAGGAATTAGAAGATTTAAAATATGCAATTGAAAATGCTTTAACGCATTCTATTTCAGATACTTTTATTATAGAAGAATTTATAGAAGCAAAAGGGAGTCCTTCAGATTCAGATTGTTTTTCCATTAATGGGGATTTACATATTGTAACTTTCTCCAATCAATATTTCAATAGTAATTCTAATAATCCTTTCACTCCCTCAGCATATAGCTGGCCCTCAAATATTAGTAGAACAAATAAGATTGAACTTAAAAAAGAGTTACAAAGGTTAGTAACTCTTTTGAACCTTCAAACATCAATCTTTAATATTGAAGTAAGGGAAGGAAAGGATGGAAAAGCTTATATAATGGAGATGGCTCCCAGAGGAGGCGGGAATAGGTTATCTGAAATGGTTAGGTATGCAACAGGATTAAACCTAATAGAATTTGCTGTAAAAGGAGCTATGGGAGAAAAAATAACTGTACCGGAAGAAAAGCTTTATAATGGTAATTGGACAGAATTAATCTTGTTTAGTAGGAAGGAAGGGAAATTTCATGGTCTTGAAATAGATGCTTCAATAGAAGCTTTTCTAATAGAAAAAGATATTTGGATAAATAGCCGAGACAAGGTTTATCCCTTTTCATCAGCAAATTATGCAATTGGCACTTTAGTCTTTAATTTTAAGGAAAGCGAGCAAGTTGAAAATCTTATTCAAAATAGGGATAATCTTGTAAGGGTTGTGGTAAGTTAATTTAAAAAGCTAAAATGAAATTTAATAAAATTGCAATACATAGTGTACCGAGATCTGGTTCAACGTGGTTAGGTAGTATTTTTGATTCTCATCCAAGAGTAGCTTACCGATTTCAACCACTTTTTTCCTATATGCATAAAAATCAATTAAATGAAAAATCTTCATTAGATGATATTAACAGGTTTTTTAAAGATATTTTGCAAAGTACTGATGACTTTGTACTACAAAAAGATGCCATTAGAAATAGTAAAGTTCCGAATTTCACAAAAAAGACTATTACCCATATTGTATATAAAGAAGTTCGGTATCATAATATTTTAGAAAATTTATTAAAGCAGGATGATACTTCCAAAATTATAGGATTACTTAGAAATCCATTCTCTGTTATCAATTCCTGGTTACGTGCTCCTAAAGAGTTTAAAAAAGAATTGGATTGGAACATTGAAGAAGAGTGGAGGTTTGCACCAAAAAAGAACCTAAATAAACCGGAAGAGTTTAATGGTTATGAAAAATGGAAAGAAGTAACCTTTTTATTTTTGAATTTGAAGAAAAATTATCCGGAGCGATTTTATTTGGTGAATTATGATTCACTTTTAACTGATAAAAATACAGTGGTAAAGGACCTTTTTAATTTTTGTGGCCTTGAAATGACAACACAAACCTTGGATTTCTTAAATAAATCTTCAAAATTAAATAATGAGGATGCTTACTCAGTATTTAAGAAGAAGTCGAAAGATGATAACTGGCAGACAGAACTTCCACATTTCATTTTTGATGAGATTAAAGCAGATGAGGATTTTAAGGTGTTAAATAAGGTATTTAAGTGGATTTAATAGAGTTTAAAAGAAAATTTGAGCATAAAAAGGTGATTGAGGAGCCAAATTTCGTTTCTCCCAGACCCTTAGTTTCAGTTTGTGTGCAAACCTATCAACACGCTAATTTTATTAAGGAATGTTTGGATAGTATTCTGATGCAAAAAACCAATTTTGAATTTGAGATTCTTTTAGGTGAAGATGCATCTACCGACGGTACAAGAGAAATTTGTCTAGAATATGCCGAAAACTTCCCTAATAAAATAAGATTGTATTTACATCGAAGGGAAAATAACATAGGAATTGGCGGTTCACCAACCGGAAGATTTATTTTAATGACTAATTTATTTTCCGCTAGAGGTGAATACATTGCTCTTTGTGAAGGCGACGATTACTGGACCGACCCTTATAAATTGCAAAAGCAGATAGATTTTTTGGAAGCAAATCCCGAATATGTAGCTTGTTTTACCAATGCAACAATATTAAACGAAACTTCTAATATAACTAAAGATTTTATAAAATTAAAGGAGGAAAAGACATTTAAAATAAATGAAATTATTAAAAAGGGAGGCGGTTTTTTTCCAACTCCAACTTTGGCTTTTAGAAATATCATAAAGGAGTACCCAAAATTTATTTTTGAAGTTAAATCTGGAGACCGGGCTTTAAGCCTATTATTAGGTGATAAAGGCAAATTCTTTTTTTTAAATATAAACTCTGCTGTATATAGAATTCATGCTCAAGGTATTTTTTCCAGGAATCTTTTTGATAAAAGAAAAAGGAATGAAATAAATTCGAATAACATCAAATTATTAAAGGAATTTAATAGTTATACAAGGAGTAAGTATAATGGTGAAATAAAAGATGCTATTTCTTTACTATCCAAAAAAATTCTATTAAATGAATCCTGGAAAAATATATCGCGCTCAAACCTATTAAAATCCTTAAAACTTAAGGATATGGTCTCATTATTAAAAACTAAAGCTTTTAAATGATTTCTATAATAACTCCCACCTATAATCGCGCCAATTTGATTGAAAGAATGATTGAAAGTGTTATTCGTCAAACTTATTTAAATTGGGAGTTAATAATTGTTGACGATGGTAGTACCGATGAAACAGAATTATGTATAAAAGAATACCAAGATGAAAGAATCAGGTATTTTTACACAGAGAATAGCGGCGCAACAGATTCACGTAATTATGGAGTAAATCAAGCCAAAGGAGATTATATTATTTTCCTTGATAGTGATGATGAAGCCCGAAACACCTGGTTAGAGGAGTTGATGGATATTGTAAAACTGGAAAATGCCGATATTGCATTTTGCGGTTTGGAAAAATATAATGAAAAAGGAGAATTATTATCAAAAGTACTGCCACAAAAGTTGGAATATAATAAGCATATTCTGTATGGTAGTTTCTTATCCGGGACATTCCTGGTATTAAAAGAATATTTTCTTGATGTTGGAGGTTATGATATTAAACTAGCCTCAGGACAACATACAGAACTAAGATTGAGACTGTTGCCTTACTTAATTAATCGAGGAATAAATTGGGGGTATACGGAAAATTGCCTGCTAAAAGTTTATATTCATAAAGGGCCTCGAATAAGGCATAATAACTTATCTATTTATCAAGGTAGCTTAAGTATTTTAACAAAACATAAGGAGTATTTTGACTCAAATCCAACGGCCTATTATTATTTTTATTCGGTAGCCGGTGTGGCGGCTATCAGATCTGGTTATCATAAAGAAGGGAGGAAATTATTGTTAAAAGCCTTTAAAAAGAAACCTTATAAGATGAAGGCTTTATTAAGGTATATGATAAGTCACTTTCCGGAAATTCGAAATAAAATATGGGTTGTTAGAAATAACAATATTTAAAAATACTAAATGGCTTTGAACAAGAAATTAAAGAGTAAAATTTATTCACACGGAATTAAAGTAAGGAACTTATTCTCCAAGGATTTTTTTTTAAGTTTTAAGAAGGAAACCATTTTTCTTTATTATCAGGATTTCACTAAAAATTGGGGAGACTATGTAAACCCATTTTTAATTGAAAAGATTACTGGAAAAAAGGTGGTTTCTTATAAACGAAATTATAATTTTAGAAATAAAAGCCCTCTTTTTGCTATTGGAAGCATTTTAAATGGTGATTTGAACAATTCAGTTATATGGGGATCGGGTTTCATACATCCAACCGAAAAGAAAATTGGAAAACCTTTTAAAGTCCTGGCTGTTCGCGGAAAATATTCCGCTGAAATTTTGAAAAAGCAGGGCATTTCTTTTAACGGAGTATATGGTGATCCGGCGCTACTGTTTCCGAGTATTTATAATCCTTCTATTAGTAAAAAATTTAAATTGGGAATAATTCCCCATTATACAGAATTGAAAGATTTTGAAAAACATAAAGAAGAATATTCAAAAAAAAATATTTTACTAATATCTCCAATGGTTAAGGAAGATATTCACAATTTTATTGATCAGATCCTAAGTTGTGAAAATATTGCTTCGAGCTCATTGCATGGATTAATCGTAGCCGATGCTTATGGTATACCATCTATTAGATTTAAATTTAAAAATGAACTAGTTGGAGGAGATTTTAAGTTTAAGGATTATTATAGTGGGGTTGGTTTAGAAGAGCAGAGTTGTATGCATATTAAGGAGGTTAGTAATATTAATCGGGATGAAATTATAAACCAAGCCAATCAAAAACCAATTAAGTTTGATGCTCCTTTATTGAAAAACACATTAATAAATTTCTTTAAAAAGGAGTATTAGATGGAAAGTAACACAAAATTAGCTGGTTTTGTAATTACTTACAACAGGGAGGAGAAAATACTTAAAAGTACTATCGAAAAAGTTTTGAGTCAAACAATAGTTCCCGGGAAGTTACTCGTACTTGACAATGGAAGTAAAAGTAATGTTAAAAAATTAATTGAGGGTTTTAATAACCCGGTATTAGAATATCATGCAATGGGAAGTAATATAGGGCCTGCTGGAGCAGCTAATTTTGGATTAAAGACCTTAGCCTCTCAAAATTTCGAATGGATTTATTGGGGAGATGATGATGATCCTCCTCTGTTCCCTGATATTTTTGAGCATTTGATTGAATTAGGAAATTCCATTTCAAAAATAGGGGCCATTGGATCGGTTGGAGGGAAATTTGACTTTAGTAAAGGTTTATTGGTACGATATAAAGATGAAGATTTAAAAGGTTTACTGGACGTTGATTCTATTGGAGGTGGACAAAATTTATTAATTAGCGGTACAGCTTTAAGGGAAACTAAGGTTTTTCCTGATGCTAAATTATTTTTTGGTTTTGAGGAATTTGAATTCTTACAAAAGTTAAAACTGAAAGGTTATAGAATTTTAGTTAGCGGGGAATCAATGCTTAAACATAGAATTTTTAAAGACCGAAAAGGCATTCAAGTAAAACGTTCTTATTTTCTTAAGAAGAGTCATTCTGCAATAAAAAGAGACTATTACTCTTATAGAAACAATATATATATGTTTTTATATAAATTTAGAAATTGGCGTTTAGTTTTTATATTTATTTCCAGGGCTTTAGGAAAAATGTTAGCAGGATATTTAAAAGGAATTCCATATGGAAATTATAACTTCCGAATGATGTTTTTTTCCATTTTTGATGCTTTTAGAAAAAGAATGGGAAAAACATATTAATAAATAAATAATCAAAAAATGCTGTTTATTAATGGAGTAAGAGTTTTAGCCTATCATAAAGTTTCTGCAAAAGAAAACTTTAGAAGCCAAATCAAATTTTTGGTGAAATATTTTAAGATTATTTCAATTTTTGATCTATATGATAATATTTATCTTGATAAAGAGTTACCTAAAAATTCTGTTTTATTAACATTTGATGATGGGGATTATTCTATTTATCAAAATGCAATGCCAATCTTAAAGGAATTTAATATACCGGCAGTTATTTTTGTCATTACTGATCTAATTAATACCAACAAGCCATTTTGGTGGGATGAAATAAAATATTATTTAGGTGAAACTGAAGGAGAAAGAATGGTGTGGGAAGTCAAAAAATGGGATAATTTTGAACGAAAAAGGTTTTTAGAAAAAATAAGGAAAGATAGCTGCTTACCAAATAAGAATATTAAGCAACTTTCAAATCATGAGCTTAAAGAGATGTCGGACGCTGGAATAACTATTGCAAATCATTCTCATTCACACCCGATGTTTGATAAAGTCTCTGATTTGGAGCTCAATAAAGAGTTGTCAATGGCCATTGATAAACTCAAAAGCTTGAAGTTTTCTCCATTTTTCTTCGCTTACCCGAATGGAAATTTCACAATAAAGTCAGAGAATAAATTAAAAGAGTTGGGTATTCAATTAGCTTTTTTATTTGATCATAAAATAAATAGAAATAAATTAAATCCATTAAGGATTTCCAGATTGAGATTAAATGATCATACTCCTAAGTGGAAATTGATATTTATTTTATCAGGACTGCACACCAAACTTTTACCTTTTATTAAAGCAGTTAATAAAATAAAATGAAATTCTGGAAAGTTATATTAGAAGTCCTATAAAAAAGAAACATGAAAATTTTAATTTTAATAAACTCTTTCGGAAGAGGGGGAGCCGAAAAATCAACTGCATCCTTTATAATAAAACTTAAAGAAAAATATCCTGAATTAGAGTTTGTTTGTGCTTATCTCTATTTATATAATCCTGGATTTTACGATGAATTAAGAGAACATGAAATACCTTTAATCCATATCGAAGAAAGTAATTTTATCGCACGAGTTTGGCGGTTTAAAAAACTTATTAAAAAACATAGACCTCAAATCATCCATAGTGTTTTGTACGAGTCTAATATAATAGGCAGGTTTTCCTCTATAGGCTCTAAAGTGAAATATGTTGAAAGTTTAGTGAACAAGACGTATTCTATGGATAGAGATTATGAAAGTAAAATAATCAAAGCCAAGACCAAAATAATTAGAATGCTGGACAGAATTACCTCTTATGCTGTCGATTACTTTCATTCCGTTGGCTATTCTGTTGCAGACCATTATAAGGAAGTTTATGGACGTGATTTTAATTGTAAAGTTGTAGAGAGAGGTAGACCTCTACCCAAAATTGAAAAACGATCAAATACAATAAAGGATGATAAGTTAATTTTATTAACATTGGCTCGTCAGGAGTATCAAAAAGGATTATCTTATCTTTTAGAGGCAACTTTGATGAATAGAGATAAGGTTAAGTTAAAAATTGTTGGTAGGAAGGGGTCGGCCACGAAAGATTTGGTTAAATTCATTAAAAAACATGAGCTTGAAGAGCTAGTTGAATTTTGTGGGTATTTAAACGATATTAATCCAGTTGTAAAGGAAGCAGATATTTATGTATCAGCTTCTTTATATGAAGGATTACCTGGCAGTGTTATTGAAGCTATGTCTTTAGCAAAACCTCTTTTGTTGAGTGATATAGGAGAGCATCGGGAGGTAGCTCAAGAGAATATTAACGCTATGTTTTTTAAACCTAAGAATATTTTAGAGCTTTCAGAAAAGATAAATTTTTATTATGAGAATAAAAATTTGATTAATAAATATGGTGAAAAATCCTTTGAAATTTATTTAAACAAATTTACTGAAGATGCTATGACAGAAGGAATGGCAGATTTCTATTTCAATTTAATGCCTAATGTTGAATCCCAGAACTGATTAAATGGAATTTCGAGAAACTGATTACCATAAGGATATTGATGAAATTGTATTGCTTATAAGGAAAAATCTACAACCAAATTATACAAAAGAATTTCTTATCTGGAAACATCTTAATAATCCATTTGGTTCTTCCATATCCATGGTTGCAACTAACCAGGGGGTAATAGTAGGGGTAGTTTTTTATATGCGATATAACTTTTTTAATCGAAAGGGGGAGAGGATAAAATGTATCCGTCCCTTTGATGCTTGTACTTCACCTGATATGCGAGGAAAAGGTATTTTTAAGAAATTAATGACCAAAGGCCTGGAAAGATATAAGAATGATTATCAAATTCTGTTGGCTAATCCAAACTCTAATAGTCACCCCGAATTTTTAAAATTGGGTTGGAAAGAGCCTAAGCACAATTACATATATAAATTTGGATTAATCGTGCCTAAAAAATTAAAAATGGGAGAAAGCTTAATGGATATAACGAAATCGGAAAACTCTTCAGATATACTTTCCTCAAGCAATCTCTTTCAGGTTGGTAATTCTCTTAAATTTATCCAATGGCGTTACAATGATTCCAATTATAAAAAAGTGAAGTATAAATCATCAGATCAAAAACTGCTTTACGTTATTTATCGAAAGGACCGTATCAAAGGAATACCAACGGTCGTTTTATGTGATACCTATGGTGATAATGAATTACTGCAGAGAGCAGTAAAAAGAATTCTTGCCAAGGAGAAGACTCCTTTTGTATATTTTCTTGAGAATCCAATTAATAAAGAAATATCACCTGTTTTTTCATTAAAACATAAGAAGGCATTGATCGTATTTAAAGGGAATGACTATAATATTCCAAAAAACCTCGTAGTATCTCTTGGAGACCTTGAAGGCAAACTTTAATTCTGTGAATAAAATTAAAGTCTTATATATAATCGATACCCTTGAAGGCTACGGAGCTGAAAAAAGCCTGGTAGAAATAACCCGAAGTTTTACCCGCATCATTCCGGTTTTTGTACATATTTATCAGGGTGATATGCTCAAGCCAAGATTAGAAGAGGCCGGGGTTAGAGTTTACTCTCTGGATCTAAGGAAAAAATATGCCTTTAATATTGCTGTTAAGAAGCTTAAAACTATTTATTTACAAGAGCAACCCGATATTGTTCATGCTACTTTGTTTAGGTCTGAGATTATTGCCAGGAAGTTAAAAAAAGTACTGCCTCAAATTTATCTGGTGGGAAGCTTTGTGAGCAATGCATATTCCCCGGAAAGGTTTAGGAAAAAGAACACTCTGGACAAACTTAAACTTTCCTATTTTCAAAATCTTGATAAGCGATCTGCTCCTTTGGTTGATCAATTCATTTCAAACTCCGATACCATAAAAGAAAATACTTCCCGAGCCCTAGGAATAGGAATTAATAAGGTAAAGGTTATCTATAGGGGAAGAAAAAGTGCAAATTTTGATCCCTTAAAAGTTCATGGGGATCTACCGTATTTAAATAACCAAAATCAAATTCTTTTAAACGTTAGCAGGTTAATACCTTTAAAAGGGCAACTGGATCTATTAAAAGCTATGCCTCAGGTAATTAAGGTTTATCCACAAATCCAACTTGTTTTTGCCGGCCATGGCAGTTTTAGGGAGAATTTGGAACGGCACGCCCGAAAGTTAGGGATTCAGGACTATATTCGATTCTTAGGTAGAATAGATAATATTCAAAAACTATTGGTTAAAGCTGATATTTTCCTGTATCCTTCATATTCAGAAGGCCTCCCGGGAGCCTTAATAGAGGCAATGATGGCTGAAAGGATAATTATTGCCTCGAATATTCCTGAAAACCTGGAATGTGTAGATGAGAATTGTGCTTTAATTTATCAAAAAGGAAATGTTGAAGAGCTCGCTTCTAAAATTTTAAATGTTCTAAAGAATCCGGAAAATTACCAAATATTGGCCCAAAATGCCCGAAAAAAGGCAATCGAAAAATTTGAACTTGAGAAAGTGGTAGATGAATATGAAAACTTTTATTTAAAAGCCGCTCCAAAACAAAATTTGGAATCAGGTAATGTACAGGAGAAAAAGCTTAGAATTCTTCATATTATTCAAAAACCTCAAAATCGTGGGGCAGAGATCTTTGCGAGCCAATTAGCTATTCATCAAAAAAATAATGGAAATAGCGTTAAAATGATTTCGGTATTTTCAGGTAATGCAAATCTTCCCTGGGAGGAAGAAATTGAAAGCCTGAAGGCCTCCCCAAAATTGAGATTTTTAGATTATAAAGCCTGGAAAAAATTGAATGAGATAATTAAGGAGTTTGAACCCGATATTATACAGGCCAATGCCGGAGACACCTTAAAATATGCGATTTTTTCAAAAAAAATATTTGGTTGGAAAACTCCTATAATATTTCGAAATGCCAGTGAGGTGGGGCGATATTTAAAGTCCGGACTTCAAAAACGATTAAATTCCTTTTTATATAGAAACGTAGTGGGGGTAGCATCGGTATCTAAAGCTTCGGAAAAAGACTTGCTGGTTCATTTCCCTTTCTTACTAGGTAAAACTCAAGTCATTCCTGTAGGTTTGGAAAATAAAAATAGTATAGAACCAATACAACTCGAGCCTAAGAAGTCAAAACATTTAATTCATGTGGGTGGTTTCAGTTTTGAGAAAAATCATAGGGGGCTTATTTCAATTTTTAAAAAGCTTATACCCAAAGAGAATGATATAGTTTTACATTTAATTGGCGATGGTCCTTTGCTGGAAGAGATTGAAGCCTTAGTTGAAAATGAAGGTTTGAGTTCTAAGGTGAAATTTTACGGCTTTAGGGATAATCCACTTTCATTTATCAAAGCAGGTGATGCTTTAGTCTTACCCAGTATTATAGAAGGACTTCCGGGTGTTATTCTTGAAGCTATGTATTGTAAAACTCCAGTGGTGGCTTATAATGTAGGCGGAATTCCGGAGATTTTATATGATAATACCGGGGACTTAATAAAAAAAGGACACGAGGAAGACTTTGCAGAGGCCGTGGTCAATATTTTAGAAAATCCTGATTGGAATAAAACCAAGGATGCTTATGAATTGGTTACTGGAAATTTTATGAATGAAAAAATTTCAGGGAAATTTTTAGATTTTTATAACCGTATAATATGTGATACTTAAAAATATTAGAAAGATAATGCGGTTCCCTCATAATATTAGTTATTATCATTCTTCTTTGATCGGATTGATAGCTTTATTTTTAGTTGCTTTTTTTTTAAGGATTTATAATATAAATTTCCAGAGTTATTGGTTAGATGAATTAGTTTCGGCATATATAAGTGATCCCAACAATGACTTAAAGGTTGTTTTTTCTGAAACCCTAAAAGGGGGACCTCCATTATATCAACTATTATTGTGGTCTTGGTATAATTTGGTAGGTTTTACAGAACTGTCAGGAAGATTATTTTCCGCCATACTGGGAAGCCTTGCTGTAGTTGCTATTTATCACCTTGGTAAGGAAATCTTTAATAAGAAAATAGGTGCGATTTCAGGAGTTATCCTGGCACTTAATGAATTTGCAATTTATTACTCTCAGGAAAACAGAGCATATAGTCTTTTGTTGTTGTTGTCCATAGTGGCTTCAATAATGCTTTTTAAGCTTCTTAAAAGTCCTTCAAAGAAAAATTTCATACTATATTTTTTCAGTGTCATCAGTGTTTTTTATACTCACTATTTTGGTTTTTTTGTAGTCATATCTCATGGTTTATTTATAATATCATTTAAGCGAGACTTTTTTAAGCAGAATATTATAACACTTGCCGTTTTAAGCCTTTTTATATCCCTGGCTATCTTACCATTATTCTATAACCTCCTTAGCTTATCAAGATTAAATGAATTTTGGATTCAAAGTCCGCCGTGGAATTTTTGGTGGTATTATTTTATTTTTTATTTCAAGTCTCGATTTTCGGTGGTTTTGTTTGGGATTTTAATAAGTATAGCCTTAATCAAATATTATACTTATGATAAAACTATTAAGCAAGGTGTGGTTTTTTTATTATTACTGATAATTATAACTTATGCTTTATCCTTCATTCGGAGTATTTTATCAACTCCAATTTTGACAGAGAGATATACCATAATTGTACTTCCTCCCATCATACTCCTTATATCCCTAGGGATTTATGAATTAAGAAAATTTTTAATACTAAGTCTTATAGTTATTTCTCTGTCATTCTATTCAATATTTAATAGAGATTATTATTCGGAACATAAAAAAGAGAATTGGAGGCAGGTTCTAAATAAATTGAAAGAAGAAAATGATTCTCAATTACCCATTTATGATATAGTGTATGAAGGGCGGTATTTTAAAACTTATGCAAAGTTATTGAAATTAGACATTCAAATAAGAGATTATTATGAGTTTAAGGAACATAGCTTTAAAGATAAATTACCAAATGAATTTTGGATTCTTACTGCTCATCGGGATTATACCAGGGATTTAGAAGTTCTTAATGAGCTTAGTTTGGAGATAAAAAAAACATTTGATGGTTACCGGGCTAGGGCGATACTATTTACCTCTAAATCAGAGGATTCGTTTTAAAAACTTTTTTGTTTTTTAGATATCCAATTATTAAATTTTTCCAAAAAGCTTGGTTAGGCCTATTATTGAAGTAATTTTGCTCAAGAAATTTCCAATGACAAAATTAAGAATTCTTCACATTATAAAATCTTTAGGTAGAGGAGGAGCTGAAATGTTGCTACCCGAAACCCTTAAGCTTCATGATAAAGAAAAATTCGAATTTCATTATATCTATTTTCTTCCCTGGAAGGATCAGATGGTGGGAGCAATTGAAGATGCGGGCGGGAAAGTGACCTGCTTTGAGGCAAAAGATAATATTAATTTGCTTTTACAGTATAAGAAAATTGACTCATATTGTAAAGAGCATAAAATAGACCTTGTCCATTGCCATCTTCCCTGGGCCGGATTTGTCGGGCGACTGGTACATAAGAGAACCGGGATCCCGGTGATCTATACCGAACATAATATGCAGGAGCGTTATCATATCGCTACCAAGAGTATCAATAAATTCAGTTTTAATTTCCAGTCCCTGTCGCTGGGAGTATCTCAGGATGTTTCGAATTCCATTAAAAAAAATATTCAACCGAAAATTCCGGTCAGAACTTTATTAAATGGGGTTAATACCGAGGCTTTTCAAAGGTCTGAACATTCAGAGATTAGATTGCAGCTGGGAATCCCGGAAGATGCCATTGTGATTGGGAATGTGGCCGTGTTCAGGTTTCAGAAACGGCTTGTGGAGTGGTTACAGGTGATAAAAAAAATCAGGAAGAGGAATTTAAATGTTTACGGGATAATTGTTGGGGCAGGCCCATTAGAAGAGGAGATCAAAAAGGAATGGAAGGCTCTTGAACTGGAAAAGTTTGTGTTTTTTCCCGGTCTGAAAACGGATGTGAAACCTTATTTCGAGGTGATGGATATTTTTATGATGTCTTCATCGTTTGAAGGCCTGCCTATTGCCTTGCTGGAAGCAATGAGTATGGAATGTGCAGTTGTTTCTACTGATGCCGGTGGAATTAAAGAAGTTATAAGAAATAAGGAAGATGGGTTGATTGTTCCGGTGGATAAATGGCAGGAGCTCTCAGGTCAAGTTCAAGGCCTTATCGCTGAACCAGGGGAGTTAGCCAGATATAAGCTGGCAGCGCGTAAAAGAGTAATCGAAGCGTTTAGCCTAAAAAAAATGGTTGAGGAGTTGGAGGAAATTTATAGTTCGTATTCGAATTAAAGTTCAAAGTTTAAGGTTCAACCTTAGTTTAGTGATTTTAGAATGTTTGGGGTTTGATGTTTATAGTTTGTGGTTTCGTTAATTGGTTAATTCGGGATGCGTTAATACGGTTGTCAGTTTTGAGTTCTCAGTTTTGATTTCTCTGTTGAGGAAAACAACAGATTGCCGCGCTCCTTCTTTCGCTCGCAATGATGGATCTTTCAGTTGTGAGTTGTCTGTTATGCGTTCTCAGTTATTCATTGTTTAGCGGAAAGGGTTAATTTTTGAAAACGCTTAAACCGGATGTTGTTAGTCCGTGAATCAATTCGGGAATTCAATTTATAATGTTAGTTTAGTAATAGAATTAAAGGTTTAAAATGCAAATAAGAGAAGCTAATCATTCTGATATACCTGGGATTTTGAGGGTTCTAAAAGCCAGTCTTGGGGAAACTTCTTCCAAAAAAACGGAAGAGGTTTGGCGTTATAAACATATTGACAATCCCTTTGGGGAGTCTTTGGTGTTGGTGGCGGAGGAGAAGAATGAAATTGTAGGGGTACGTGCTTTTATGCGTTGGAAATGGCAACGGGGAGAAGAGGTATATTCTGCATTTAGAGCGGTGGATACCGCCACCCATCCACATCACCAGGGGAAAGGGATATTTAAAAAGCTTACTTTACAGGCTTTAGAGATAGGAAAGGAACGTGGTGATCATTTTGTTTTTAATACCCCAAATACGCAAAGCAAACCGGGATATCTTAAAATGGGATGGGAAGAAGTGGCTAAGCTCAAAATACAGTTGCGCCCTTTAAATTTACTAAATTTTAAAAACAAAGAATTAGAATACGAAACCTCAGGTGATGAAGATACTATTTCAGACCTCCTCAACACTTACGTTGAGCAATTAAAGGCAGGTGACCGACTTTTTACCCCAAAAGATTTAGCTTATATAAAATGGCGCTATCTTAATAATCCACTACAAGATTATGTAGTAATCTTTGAGAAGGAATATTTTATTGCCGGTTACGTAAAAGAAAGAAAAAGATTCAGTGAATTCAGGGTATCTGAAGCTATAGTTCCCGGGAAGGGAAAGAAACCGGCTAAATCGGCCATTCTGAAATTAGCAAAAGCATCGGGGGCAAAGGTTCTAAGTATATCTCCTGATGCCAGGATTAATTTTAAAACGGGAATTACGGGGAATTTTGGTCCGGTTCTTACCTATAAACCTATAAACCTTAATCAAGCTGAATTTTTAAATATAAAAACCTGGTCTTATAGTTTGGGAGATCTTGAATTGTTTTAGATGATAGGAGCCTTAGTCTTAATATTATTTTTATTTCTCATCAATCAGGGCCTATTCAGTTCTTTTTCAAAGAGACATAAATGGTTTTCGAAGAAATTGATGAATTCCTTGTATTTTTATCATCTTTTCTTTTTTCTGGTGTATTATACTTATGCTAGCTTCAACCGATCTGATTCTAAATTATATTTTGATCGACCCCAATGGGGGGACTCCTGGGGAGAATATTTTGGCACGAGCACTACCTTTATCGATTTTTTATCCTGGCCATTTATTAATGTACTGGGTTTCAATTATGAGATGATGATGGTTTTATTTTCCTGGTTTGGATATGTAGGTTTTGTATATGCCTATATGTTCTTTAGGGAGAATATACCTATTAAGATCAAGGTTTTTAAAAATTTTGACCTATTAATTCTTACACTTTTTCTTCCTAATATGCATTTCTGGACGGCTTCTTTAGGTAAGGGCGCCCCAATTTTTTTGGGTTTGATGATGTTTGCTTATGCTATAAAAAATCCCAAATCAAAGCTTATAACTTTAATTTTAGGTTCGGCACTAATCTATTTTATTAGACCTCATGTATTTTTATTTGTTGCAGTAGGAACGGTTTTAGGGTATATGACGGGTAAAGAAAAAATTTCATTTACGAGAAAACTTTTGATTTATATAGGAATGATTGGCGGACTAATAATGGTACAAGATCAAATTTTGGGTGTAGCTGGTCTTGAAGATTCTGAAAATCTAGTTTCTGATTTTGAAAATTTTTCAGAGGGACGCTCTCAGAAATTAGATAATGCAGGATCCGGAGTTTCCATGGATTCTTACCCATTACCATTAAAGTTTTTTACCTTTTGGTATAGACCTTTGTTTTTTGATGCACCAGGGGTTTTAGGTTTGATTGTTTCAGCAGAAAATCTAATTTATTTGCTTTTATCGTTAAAAATTTTTAAAAAGGATTTTATTTCTTTTTTAAAAAAATCTCCGATCTCTGTAAAAATGAGTTTAGTAGTTTTTTTTCTTTCTTCATTTGCTATGACATTTATAATGTCTAATCTGGGGATTATTATGCGGCAAAAATCTATGGTAATGTACTTCCTGTTCTTTGTAATCTATTATTATCTGGCGCAGAAGAAATATGATAAGGTTATGAAATTGAAACGTAGAAAGAAAGCTTTAGAAGAAATGAAGTTACGTGAGTCGGTAGTTAGTTAATTTCAGTTGTGAGTTGTGGGTTCTCGGTTTTCGGTTACCCTTCGAGATTTTTGCTTTAGAACATTCATTGTTTAGTGTATAATCTTGTATATCCCTGAAATAGGTGGCAGGAGTTTTAATTAATAAGAGTGTTCTCACTTTGTTAGCTCTGAGTTTTGTGCAAATGTTTTTATTAGTAAATTGATTTTTAATGGAAAATGTGGCTTTGGTATATCCCTTGATTTCGAACTGCTTTGGGGAGTTTTTGATAAAGTTCCTCCTTCGCTAACGCTTCGGAGGGCGAATTGGGGAGGTTTAAGTCTATAAAGGATAAAATTATTGTTAGTTCAATTTTAAATGCAAATAATGGAGAATGGTGCTTTGATAATATCATTAGATTTTGAATTACTGTGGGGAGTGTTTGATAAGGTGGACTGGAGGGAAAAGAAAGAATATTTTCGGAATACCAGAAAACTTATTCCTGAAATTCTTAATCTTTTTGAAAAGTATGAAATTCAATGCACCTGGGCTACGGTGGGTATGTTATTTAATGAGAATTGGGATGAGTGGAACCAAAATATTCCTGATATCCTCCCTAACTATGAGAATAAGAAGCTATCTGCTTATAGAAACGGAAAGTCTATCCAAAGTAAAGAAACCGAAGAGCTTTGTTTTGCTCCGGATCTGATAAGACGAATTAAAGAAAGTCCGGGACAGGAAATAGGAACACATACTTATTCCCATTATTATTGCCTGGAGCCCGGACAAACCCCGGAGAGTTTTAAAGCTGATCTGGAAAAATCCAGGGAGCTGGCTGAGAAATTTGGAATCAGGTTAGAATCTCTGGTCTTTCCCAGAAATCAGTATAACTCAAATTATCTGGAAGTATGCAGGGAGACCGGGATAGGCACAGTTAGAACCAATCCTGAGGTGTGGTACTGGAAGAACACTCAGCACGACAGTCTTCAGCAGAAGATTTTTCGAACGGGGGATGCCTATATCGGCATGAACAACAAATCTTACAGGGATATTCCCGAAATAGCTCCCGGAATTACCGGACAAAAAGCAAGCAGGTTGCTAAGACCAAATAGTGGAAAAGTCTTTCTTGATAAAACCCGTTTGAAAAGGATAAAATCTGAGATGAGTGCAGCAGGTATGAATAAGGAAATATATCATTTGTGGTGGCATCCCCATAACTTTGGGGGAAAGCCTGAAAAGAGTCTACAGGAACTGAAACATTTATTAGAGCATTTTCAATCCTGCCGAAATAAATTTGGATTTAAATCATTGAGTATGGCTGGAGTTATTTCATCAAGAGAAATGAATTATTATGTATAAAATTATTTCCATTATCTTCAAGTTTGAACTGGCATAATCCTTACCACCTTATTCTAAAAGCAGAGACTAACTTATTTTATCATCATGCTTCCAGCAATAACAATCATTACTCCCACCTTTAACCGAGGAAAATTTCTGAAAAGAATGTTAAAAAGTGTGTTAGAGCAAAGCTTTCAAAACTGGGAACTAATTATTCTTGATGATGGTTCAAATGATAATACCCAGGAAGTTGTTAAAAGCTTTGATGATCCCCGGATCACCTATTTCTATTTTATTAAGCATTCTGGGGCAGGTGATAAAAGAAATGAGGGCATTCGAAGAGCAAAATCAAAATATATTACTTTTTTAGATAGTGATGATGAAGCATTACCGGATTGGCTAGAGAAAATTAATAAAAAGATACTAGAGAAATATAGTTTAATCTCCTGTGGATATGAGCGTATACAGGTTAATAAGACTAAAAATATTGTATTACCTCAATATATGGGTGATTTTGATATCAGGATAAATTTTAAATCAGGAACACTTTGCATCGATAAGAAAGTTCTGCAAGGAATTGGTGGCTTTGATCCTTCTTTGGCGTCAGGTTTAAATACAGATCTTATTTTGAGAGTATTGCCCTATATTTTAACTAATAAACTCTCATATATATATATTAATGAAGCTTTAGTTAGGGTTCATGAGCACTCAAAAAACCGAATAAGAAATAATAACCAGGCCGTTCTTTTTGGAACCTTAGTTTTATTGGATAAACACAACCTCTGGTTTAAAAGAAATCCCCAGGAATATAAGGATTATTTAGGAGTAGCGGGGGCAGGTCTTGCCAAAGAAGGAAACTTTAAAAAAAGCAGGAATTTTTTCATTAAAGCATTTAAGATAAAACCTGGTTTTAAACCCGGATTAAAAATCATTTTGACTTCAATTCCTTTTTTAGGTAAAAAAATATGGAAAAATGAATAAAAACCAGGGTTTCTCATTTATACCTCTTATTTAAGTTGAATGTTGGTCCCCAAGATGATTTTTAACCAAGGTAATTTTTTATTCCAAAAATTAAAGCTTTCCGGTTTGCTTGTTTTATAGCTTTGCGAATTAACATTTTTGCCTGAAATCTTCTTTTTTCTTTAAAATGTATATAGGCCTTCTTGTTTCGATTTTTATAATAGCTTTCCAGTTTTTTAAGTGTATGGAGTTTTAATGCCAGTTGTTTAATTCTCAATTTAGAACTCCAAATTCCGCCAGTATGTTTTCTGCTTATAGCAGGTCTTAATTCTTTCTGATAATGGGCTTTTCCAAACTCCCCCAGGATACTAAATAGAAATGTATCCAGGTTAAGAACTTCCAATAATTCCCTTGGAATTTGTTTCATTTCATTTCTAAAACATGTAGTTAGTAATAAAGGATGTTCTTTTAACAAGATGAGATCCTTCCTGTCAATATCATTATCTGGTTGCAAATACTTAATGTCCTGTGGTAAAGGTTTGTAATATTTGTTTTGGTAACTATGAAAACTAAGGATGAAGCCAGGATTGGTCTCAAGAAAATCAACCTGTTTTTGAAGTTTATAGTCATCGTTCCAATAGTCATCACCCTCACAAATTGCTATATATCTACCCCTTGATTGAAAATAGCAATAGGCTGCATTAAAATTTCCCGTTGTTTCTTTTAAAACCTTGATTTTATTAAGTGGATTATGTAAAAAGAGCCGAATTTTATCAGGGTTGTTTCTAGCATACCGCTTTACAATTTCTAAAGTGCCGTCAGTAGAAGCATCTTCTCCTATAATTATTTCAAGAGGAAAGTTTGTTTTCTGATTAAGTATTCCATCCAAACATTTAGAAATGAATTCGGCGTGTTGGTAGGCCAGTACAATGATGCTAACCAGGGGGGTCTCATTAACCTGATTAGGAAATTCTTTAACCTGAGCTTTTTGAAATTTCGCTTTAAATTTTTTATAGTCCATAATTCCAAGTGGGCTACAAGTATTTATCTTTCAAATCGCCATAACTTATATTTCTTCTTTTCGCAGGGGTTGAGGAGTACACTTCATTTTCCTTGGTGTTTTTCGTTATATTACACCCCATACCTATAATATTTCTTTTTTCTATTCTAGTATTTGGTTTTATTGTAGAATTAAGGCCCAAAAATGAATTATCACCAATATATGAGTTAGCGCCAATAGTTGAAATACTTAGAAGTACATGATTTCCAATATGGGTATGATGACCTATTTTAGAACCAATTATTATAGTGTTATCACCAATTTCAACAAATGGTTGTATTCCGGTGTCTTCAGAAATAAAAACATTTTTTCCTATTTTTATCTCCTCAAATACCGTTGCTTTGGAAGAAACATAACTAGCAAGTTTATACCCCATCGATTTAGCTTCATTGAAAATACGTTCTCTTAGCGCGTCATTCCCAATTGCAATAAATAACTCAAAATTGGAAGGATCATAGGTATTTTTTAAAGAATTAAAATTTAAAATTTCCAATCCGTTTTGAGTTTGGTCTGCTAAATTTGATAAATACGAAGCTTCTAAGCAAAAAGCTTTTACTCTGTAATCACTATCATATTCGAAAGCATACCTAATGTACTCCGCAAATTTTCCACTTCCATAAATGATAAGGTTATTTTGCATTTAATTCTGTTTATGATTCAAATATAGTTAAAACTGAGGATTCGAGTCTACAAGAAAATCAGTTGAAATACTTTTTTAACAAATGTTTTAGAGGAAAATTCTTCGAGAAATGTGTGGTTTCACATATTTACTTCTATTTATAGCTTTTTGTCTGAAAATCAATACTTGACATCGAAAAGCCATTAATTGTATAGTGGCTTATGGCCCTTATTTGGTAAATTAGATAAGTATTTTTAATCAAGATATCATGAAAAAATTTGGGGCAATTTTGGTATCAGCAATTATCCTTTCCTGTTCAGTAGAGGATGATTTTCTTCCTGTTGGGGATGCACTACAGGATATTTCAGCTGTTGTAGAAATAGAGGGGGGTGAAACAATTTCATATCCTTTTGAAGAGGCCGGGGTTATCGAGGTCATCAACGATAATGAGTTTATCTATATTAGTGTTTCGGCAAAAAACGGGTATGAACTTAACAGGGTCCGGTTTCATCTAGCCGGAGAATTAAGTGATTTCCCGGTTAGAGGGAATGGTGCTTTGCCTCAAGGGCAAATGGAATATGACATGAAATTTTCCCCGGCAGTCAATAATTATACTTTTAAATTTCCGGTTTCTGATTATTCTGAAAATATAACTATTGCTTCATTTTCAGAATTTTTGATGGGATCGGAAAAAGTTCATACATGGGCGGGTGATCAATATGAGAAAAATGGTAATTGGTATTATTTTAATTATACTATTCAGGAATATGTTGATCCCTGTGAAAATTTTGATGCCGGACCTGATAACTCCAGGGAAATTTCACAATCTGTAATACCTGATTTGGAAACTTACCAAGTTTTAAATTTATATAAAAGTTTATTAGATGACTCTGTCCCTGAAGATGGCACTTTTGACCCAAGCATACGATCTCTAATTGATTTATATAAATCGAGAGACGATGATGAAAAATTAGGGGATTATACCACTACTTATACAATTACTGAAGGAGAATGTACAGATTCTGTTGAATTAACACTTACTGTGGTATCAGCTGTGGTTTTCGATCCTTGTGAAAATTTTGATGCTGGACCTGATAACTCCAGGGAAATTTCACAATCTGTTATACCTAATTTGGAAACTTACCAAGTTATAAATTTATATAAAAGTTTATTAGATGCCTCTGTACCTGAAGATGGCACTTTTAACCCAAGCATACGATCTCTGATTGATTTATATAAATCGAGAGACGATGATGAAAAATTAGGGGATTATACCACTACATATACAATTACTGAAGGAGAATGTACAGATTCCGTTGAATTAACGCTTACTGTAGTATCAGCTGTGGTTTTCGATCCTTGTGAAAATTTTGATGCCGGACCTGATAACTCCAGGGAAATTTCACAATCTGTTATACCTACTTTGGAAACTTACCAAGTTATAAATTTATATAAAAGTTTATTAGATGCCTCTGTACCTGAAGATGGCACTTTTAACCCAAGCATACGATCTCTGATTGATTTATATAAATCCAGACAAGGAGATGAGAAGTTGGGAGACTATACCACCACTTACACTATTACAGAAGGTGAGTGCACAGATTCCGTAGAATTAACCATAAGGGTAGTTCCCGATTAATTAGCAATAATAAAACGAAAAAGGTCATACGTAAGCATGACCTTTTTTCATTAACACTACTTTCAGATAAATATTTTTAAAAAGGTTTAGTTTTGCGGTGTAACTTTAGCCTATGCCCAAAAAACTCATCCGCATTACCACGATCCCTCTTTCGCTGGAAAAACTACTGGAGGGTCAGCTTAGCTATATGAATCAGCATTACCAGGTAACGGCTGTTTCAGCCGAAAAAGATAGGTTGGAAAAATATGGCAGGGAGAATGGGGTGAAGACTTTTTGGGTGGAAATGACCAGGGCAATTACACCCCTTATGGATATTAAGGCCGTGTGGAAATTATATAATTATTTTAAAAAGGAAACCCCTTTAATAGTCCACACTCATACCCCAAAAGCGGGTATTGTTGGGATGCTGGCGGCTAAACTGGCCGGAGTACCTCTAAGACTACATACCGTGGCTGGGTTGCCCTTAATGGAAACCACCGGAAAAAAAAGAAAACTTCTGGATTTTGTCGAGAAACTTACCTATAGGCTTGCCACTAAGGTTTACCCGAACTCCAGAGGACTAAAAGAAATAATTTTGAAGGAAGGTTTTGCAGATGATAAAAAACTGAAGGTCCTGGGAAAAGGAAGTTCTAACGGAATCGATACTGCTTATTTTGATCCTTCGGCTTTTTCTAAAAAAGATAAGATGAAAATCCGGCGGGACTTAAATATACCTGACGAAGATTTGGTTTTTATCTATATTGGCCGCTTGGTTTCAGAGAAAGGGATTAATGAACTCGTAGCGGCTTTCAAGCGTTTGCAGCAAAATATTCCTGATATATCTCTATTACTGGTCGGTCCTTTCGAAGAAGAGCTGGACCCGCTTTCCGAAGAAAGTATGCAAAGCATTGAGGATCACCCTAAGATTTATACCACCGGTTACCAGGCAGATGTCAGGCCGTATTTTGCAGTGTCAAATGTGTTGGCTTTTCCGAGCTATAGGGAAGGTTTCCCAAATGTTGTCATGCAGGCTGGGGCGATGGGTTTAGCTTCTATCGTTAGCAATATCAATGGCTGCAATGAAATTATAGTGGAAGGTAAAAACGGAATGATTATCCCCGTAAAAGATGAAGGGGCTCTTTTTAATGTCATGGAACTCATTGCACAAAACGAAGATTACCGTCTAAGGCTGGCTTCCAACAGCCGCGAGGAGATTTGTAAATACTATGAACGCGAGGAATTCTGGCAAATTTTGTTAAAGGAATATAAAAGCTTAGAGCAGGAATATATAAAGTTATAATTTTGCGCGGTAATTAACCCCAGAGAAAACAGACCTCAAGCCAAAGCATGTACAGGCATTTTTTTAAACCATTTCTTGATTTTTTTATTGCATTTACGGCATTATTAGTGCTTAGTCCGTTATTAATCCCAATCACGCTTTTATTAGCTTTGGCAAATGGTGGGAAACCTTTTTTCTTTCAGAAAAGACCCGGGAAGAATGCTCAGATTTTCAGCATTATCAAGTTTAAGACCATGACCGATGAGAAGGATCCTGAAGGGAATTTATTTCCGGATGCCGAGCGTTTAACCGGAATAGGAAAATTTGTAAGAAGGACCTCGATCGATGAAATTCCTCAACTTTTGAATGTTTTGAAAGGGAATATGAGTATTATCGGGCCGCGCCCTTTGTTGCCACAATATTTAGCCCTTTATACTAAAAGACAGCAAAGGAGACACGAAGTAAAACCGGGGATTACGGGTTGGGCTCAGGTTAATGGGAGGAATGCAATCAGTTGGACAAAAAAATTTGAATATGATGTTTGGTATGTTGAGAATCAGTCTTTTTGGCTGGATCTGAAAATTTTGTTCAAAACAATAAAAAAAGTAGTAATTTCGGAAGGTATCAATACCGCCAATATGGCTACCACCGAAGCCTTTAACGGACATAATTAAATGCTTATCTACGGCGCAAGCGGACATGGAAAAGTGATTTTTGATATTCTGAAATCCCGGAGTATCAGACCTGAATATGTTCTGGATGATAACCCTGAGGTTACCGAATTCATGGGTTATAAAGTTGTGCATGAAGCTCAGGGGAATATTCTGAAGATTCCTGGGATCCTGGCAATAGGTGATAATACAATAAGGAAATTAGTTGCCCGGCGGTATACCGGAGCGATAGCTAAGGCTTTTAGTCATTCCACTGCTATAATTTCTGAAAATGTAGAATTGGGAGATGGTACAGTAGTAATGCCGGGAGCAATTATTAATTCTAATACGTCTATAGGAATGCACTGCATAATTAATTCGGGCGCTGTGGTAGAACACGACGTAGACCTGGAAGATTTTGTACATATTTCTCCTAATGCTGTGGTTACCGGAAATGTGCAAATAGGGGAAGGTAGCCAGGTTGGTGCCGGAGCTGCTGTTATTCCCGGTGTGAAAATCGGCAAATGGGTGAACATTGGAGCCGGAGCCGTTATAATAGAAGATATCCCGGATTTCGCTGTAGTAGTTGGGAATCCTGGGAAAATTATAAAGTATTCAAATGAGTAACGAAAAGATATGGCTCTCTTCGCCGCATATGGGAGGAAAAGAGCAGGAATTTATAAACGAAGCTTTTGAACAAAACTGGATAGCGCCATTAGGGCCTAATGTTAGTGGTTTTGAACAGGATATCAAAGACTATATATTTCCTGAAGGAGAAAACTCTGCCGAGGTGGTGGCCCTGAGTTCGGGGACTGCAGCTTTGCATCTTGCATTGATTCAACTTGGGGTGAAAGCCGGGGATGAGGTACTTTGCCAGAGTATGACCTTTGCCGCTTCGGCTAATCCAATTGTTTATTTGGGGGCAACACCCGTGTTTATAGATAGTGAAGAGGATACCCTAAATATTTGTCCCATAGAACTCGAAAGAGCCATTCAAGACCGGATTGCGAAAGGAAAAAAACCAAAAGGGATTATAGCGGTACACTTATATGGAACCCCTTACAAGATCGATGAAATTAACAAAGTGGCCTCAGCATATGGGATTCCGGTTATAGAAGACAGTGCTGAAGCCTTGGGAAGTTCCTATAAAGGGAAGAAATGTGGGAGTTTTGGTGAATTTTCAATTCTATCCTTCAATGGAAATAAGATCATAACAACTTCCGGGGGAGGAGCATTGGTGACAAAAAATCAACAGGCCAAAGAAAAAACCATTTTTCTTGCCACTCAGGCCAGGGATGCGGCGCCACATTATCAGCATTCAGAAATTGGCTATAATTACCGACTGAGTAATGTTTCCGCCGGAATCGGAAGGGGTCAGATGCTGGTTTTGGATGAAAGAGTTGCTGCGCGAAGAGCAATGCACGAATTTTACGTAGATTTGTTTAGTGAAATCAATGGGGTGGAGGTCCACTCTGTGCCTGATAATGATTACTTTAGCAATCACTGGTTAAGTGTTGTAAAAGTTGATAAAAAACAAACAGGGGGAATAAACCGGGAGAACCTCCGTTTATTTCTTGAAGAAAATAATATTGAAAGCAGGCCACTTTGGAAACCCATGCATATGCAGCCGATATTTAAAGATTCGCCATTTTACGGAAAAGGGGTTGCTGAAGCTCTTTTTGAAAACGGACTCTGTCTTCCTTCCGGTTCTAACCTTAGCGACGAGGATAGAGCCAGGATTAGCCGGGCAGTAAAGGAGTGTTTTAAGAAATAAAAATTTTATGGGGAATTTAGTCAAAGTTCTTAAAAGAATATTGTCAGGGACCGACAGTTCCTTAGACCTAAGGAATATGCGTTACCTGCCCAGGTGGGCGGTATTACTTATCGATATTGCTTTGGTGGCTATTTCCACCCTGTTTACTGTGCTAATCGTCGTAGATCTTACTCCCCGGTATTATACGATTCTGAGTTTCTATGATAAAGGAATTCTCATTATTGCAGTTCATATTTTTTATTTTTTTATTTTTAAAACTTATGCGGGCATCATCCGGTATTCCTCCAATATCGATGCGCTCAAGCTACTGCTGGCTACATTGAGCTCGTTCTTCACCCTGGTATTTATTAGTTACACCACATATTTTGTAATAGGAGAAAAGATCTTCTTGATAGGAGGTTTATTGATAAACCTTTGTGCGGCTTTCTCTTTATTATTTCTTTTTAGATTGGGAGTAAAGCAGGTTTATGAGTATTTTAAAATAGTTCAGAAAAACGAACAACTTATCAATGCAGTAATTATCGGAGCCGATGAAAATGCTATCTCGGTGGCAGGGGCACTGGATATTGAACATCCAAGAAGGTTTAAAGTGGTGGGGTTCTTAACTCAGGAAAAATTAAACCGAAGTATACGCTTACTCGATAAGCCTGTGGTGAGCCAGACCGCGAAAGTTCATGAAGCCGTGCAATCTCTTAATGCAGATGCGGTCATCCTCTCGGAACACGATCTAAGTGCCGAGGAAAAATTCGGAATTGTAGAAGATTGTCTCGAACACGATATCAAGGTTTATAATGCGCCAATTGTTTCCACCTGGGGCCAGGGGGAGCCTATTGCCCAAAAAGTGAAATCCTTACAGATAGAAGACCTACTTGAAAGGGAGCCTATCAAATTGGATATTCAGAATAAGATTGAACAACTCACAGGAAAAACTATTCTTGTGACCGGTGGTGCGGGATCAATTGGAAGTGAGATAGTTCGGCAGGTCGCCGATTATAACCCTAAACGACTTATTATTCTGGACCAGGCGGAAACTCCGCTGCATAGTTTGAAACTGGAAATTGAATCCAGATTTCCGAATTTGAACTGTAAATTTATCATTTGTGACGTCGGGAACTGGAAGCGTCTGGAACTAATGTTTCAGAATAATGAAATCGATGTGGTGTATCATGCTGCGGCATATAAGCATGTCCCCTTGATGGAAGAAAATCCCCATGAGGCAATTTTTGTAAATATTGCCGGAACAAAAAATCTTGCTGACCTTTCGGTGAAATATGGGGTTGGTCATTTTGTTATGGTTTCAACCGATAAAGCGGTGAATCCAAGTAATGTCATGGGAGCTTCGAAGAGGGCTGCTGAGATGTATGTGCAATCTTTGTATCATAGTCAGCTGGCGAATAATCCACATCCAACAAAATTTATCACCACCCGATTTGGGAATGTATTAGGTTCTAATGGTTCAGTAGTACCCCTGTTCAAAAAACAAATTGAGAAGGGTGGCCCGGTTACCATAACCCATCCTGATATTATCAGGTATTTCATGACCATTCCCGAAGCTTGTCAGCTTGTGCTCGAAGCCGGGACCATGGGAAAAGGAGGGGAGATCTTTGTATTTGATATGGGAGAACCCGTAAAAATCATGGACCTGGCTATTAAAATGATCAAACTTGCGGGATACGATCCCAATAAAAACATCAAGGTAAAAATTACAGGCTTAAGACCGGGTGAAAAGCTTTATGAAGAATTATTAAACGATGAATGCAAGACCCTACCTACCCATCATAAGAAGATTATGATTGGCCAGGAGGTTGTTAGGGATTATGAGTTGATAAGTGATAAGATAGAAAAGATCATCGCATCTGGCAATAAATTAAAAGCCGACCTGGTTGTGCAAAAGCTTAAAGAGCTTATTCCGGAGTTTAAAAGCAATAACTCCTCTTTTGAACGTTTAGACAATAAAGAGGAAAATGTAATTAGTAAATAAAAATCTACCCCAGATTATATGAAAAAATACCCACTGCTACTATTAATTGGTTTTTTAATTTTTAGTTGCTCCACTAAAAAGGAAATCGTTTATTTTCATGATATCGAAGAACTCGAAGGCTATGAGAATATCATGGAATATGAACCGGTGATAGAGCCTAATGATGTTTTGAGAATAAATGTTTCGTCGATAAACGAGGAGGTAGTGAAACCTTTTCAACCCCCTACCCAGGGATCGCAAGGAGGCGGAGGCGGAGGACAAAATATGTCATTAACCGGATATCTCGTGGACCCTGAAGGGAAAATCCAGTTTCCTGTATTAGGTTCAGTAGAAGTAGCCGGATTGAAAAGAAGTGAAGTCCAGCAGAAACTTCAAGGTGAGATTCGAAATTTTGTTACCGATGCGGTAGTGGATATTAGAATTGTCAATTTTAAGGTAACAGTGCTGGGGGAAACCGGAGCGACAAGAGTTGAGGTTAGTGACGGGCGTATTACCGTACCGGAATTAATCGCTGAAGTTGGAGATATTAGCTACGACGGCAGGAGACAGAATATTTTAGTGATCAGAGAAAAAGATGGAGTAAAATCTTATGGCCGGGTAGATCTTACCGATGCTAACGACGTCTTTAAAAATCCTTATTATTATTTAAAGCAAAATGACATTGTTTATGTGGAACCTACTTACAGAGCGGTGAAATCAGCCGGTTTCTTTACCAGTTACCAGGGAATAATTTCTTTGGGAACTACGATTATAAGTATGTACCTGCTAATAAACAGCCTCTAAATTTATGGAAGACCTAAACGACTTCACGGAAGAGCAAGAAGAATCGAATTTTGATCTCAAGGCCGAAATCTATAAGTATCTGGCTTATTGGAAATGGATCATTTTGGGGTTATTACTTGGAGGCTTGGTTGCCTATCTCTATAACCGTTATACCATCCCTAAGTACCGCACTGAAGCCACCCTGGTTATTGTGAATGATGAAGAAAATACGGCCTTAAGTGCAATGCCTAAGGGAGGTGGTTCTATTTTGTCCCTCAATGATGACGGCCTGGATAATCAAATAGAAAAACTGAAATCTAAAAGCCTGATCGAGAGTGTTGTGGATGAACTTGACCATAATATTTCCTATTTTATAGAAGGGAATGTAATCAAAGTTGAAGCTTATAAAAGCAGCCCGGTACTTATTGAGTTTATCACTCCAGACAGTATTATAAATAAACAAAATGCCAATTTATTTATAAGTCCTGTTTCGGATACTGAATTCAAACTGGTCGAAGAAAGTAGATCCTACAATAAAACCCATAAGATAGGGGAAGTTATTAATTTTGATGGAGCTAAATTCACTATCCTTCCGAGATCCGGGAATGAGGAGGGAGAGTTTAAAAACACAAAAACAGTAAATATTCTAATACAACCAGTACCGGATGTGGCCAGGGATTATCTTTCCAGATTACAGATTATGAAAAAGGGGCAGGCTAAGGATATGCTGGCTTTATCTATGATCCATCCTAGCAGTGAAAAGTCCGAAGACTTTCTCAATAAATTAATGGGAAGATTTAATGAGGAAGGAGTAAAGAATAAGCAGGAGGTAGCTGAAAATACTACAAAATTTATCCAGGACAGACTTGAAATGATTACCACGGAATTAGATTCGGTGGAAGGAGGAATAGCCGATTTCAAGAGGGAGAACCGGATGATGGATGTATCTAGTACTGCCGGAATGTACCAGTCACAGTATACTGCTGCCGAGCAAGAGATTTTTAGCCTGGAAACTCAACTGGCATTAATCGAATCGGTAGAGGAATTATTGCGGAATCAGGGAAATTATGAACTATTACCGGAAGCGGGAATTAGCGAAGGAGGGATTTCAGGATTAACGAATTCCTATAACAGTTTGGTGATGGAACGGAATCTTTACCTGAAGAATTCTACTCCCGAAAATCCGGTGGTGCAGGCAATTACGGACCAGTTAGATAGTTTGAAAGAAAACCTTTTTGAGAGTATAAATAGTACGCGAAGATCTATAAATGTCAGGATTAATGAACTTAATCAACGGGAAAATAGGGCGCAGGGCCAATTCAGTAATTTCCCGGGACTGGAAAAGGGGATGCGTAGCATAGAAAGGCAGCAGCAGATCAAGGAGCAGTTGTATTTATTTCTTCTGCAACGCAGAGAAGAGGCTGCTATTAGCTTTGCGGCTACTGCTTCAGTTGCACGTGTAGTGGATCCGGCTTATACCATCGAGGAACCCGTAGATCCAAAGCCCTGGTTGATACTGGTAGCAGGATTTGTCCTTGGTTTGATCATTCCTATCCTGATCATCTTTATCAAGAATTTTCTGGATACCAAAGTGCATCATAAAGGAGACCTCCAACCGCTAACCAAAACAATCCCTTTTCTGGGTGAGCTGCCAAGAATTAAATCAGATCAAAATGAACTAATAGGCGTTAATGACCGCTCGCCCCTTGCAGAAGCCTTTAGAATTCTAAGAACCAACCTGGCCTATTTAATTCAGAATAAAGGAAAGGAACGCGGGGAGATTATCTTTGTAACCTCTACCATTAAAGGGGAAGGTAAGACTTTTGTTTCTACCAACCTGGCTCGTACGCTTTCGACCACTAATAAAAAAGTACTTCTGGTTGGGGCTGATATCCGTAACCCTAAACTGCATAAGTATTCAGATAAGGCAATGGAAGATAAAGGTCTGTCTGATTACCTGCACAATTATGAAGTAGGAATGGAAGATATTATCGTCCCAACCAATAAAAATGATATTGATGTAGATATCATTATGTCGGGAGCAATACCTCCAAACCCGGCAGAGCTTTTTATGAGTGACCGGATGGGTGATTTGCTCACAAGAGCCAGTGAATTGTATGATTTTGTGATCGTAGATACCGCGCCTACCATGATAGTTACCGATACTCTTTTAATTAGTCCGTTGGCAGATACTACACTTTATATTGTACGGGCAGAACATACCGATAAAAAACTTCTTGATTTCCCTAAAGATTTAAAACAGCAGGGGAAATTAAAAGGCCTGGCTGTAGTGCTAAATGATATCGATTATTCTAAATTCTCTTATGGTGCCAATTATGGTTATTCCTACGGCTACGGTTATGGTTACGGTGCCGATAAGGAAAGCCGATGGAAAAGGTGGTTTGGAAAGAAAAAGTCTTAAGTAAGTTTTAATTAAATAAAGCCTTGCTTTTTTCTATAACAGGTTCAATCAATTGGACCTGTTTTTTATTTAGTTTGATTTTTTCAAGTTTTTCCAGGTGTTCCAGTCGATGCGTGTCACTGCTAATGTAGTCTATCATGCCGGCTTCCAGCAGTTGATTTGCTGTTTTCTGCATCCCCAATCCATAATGTGGGGTTAGCGAAAGCATATTCATTTGAAAGCTACAGCCCCGATTTTTTAGATCTTTATATTTTTCCAGATTTTTAGAGTGATAATAAGCATAACGTTCGGGATGTGCCAGGATGGGCTTTTGACCGCTGGTTAGGATCTTAAAAAGAATTTCTTTTAAATTTATAGGAGCCTGAAAATACGACATTTCAACCAGCACATTATTTCCGGTGATGGGCAGCATTTTTTCTCCTTCCTCCAAACTATCCATTAAATGCTGATCCATCATATATTCGCCGGCTGCTGAAATTTCAATTTGCGAAGACAATACGGATTTTAATCTTTCAAGTGCGTCACCAATAGTTTCTCTGGTATTTGGATAGTAATCTCCCATAACATGCGGAGTACACACAAAACGACTCACCCCGAATTTTTCGAATTTTTCAATCATCTCCAGAGAAGCTTCCGGGCTTGCAGCGCCATCATCTATCCCCGGTAATAAATGATTATGAAAATCGGTGAAGCCCTCTAAAAGATCGACGAAGAATATTTTTTTCTGAAAAAAAGAGATCATTTCGGAAATTTTGAGCTGTAAAATTACAGAATTTTAATTCATTTTAAGCATCTTTGGTAAGCCTTTAATCTGCTGCTTATGAGATCGATCTTTACTCTGCTTTTTTCATTTATTTTTTTTGCTAAAGCTCCTGCCCAGGAACTTAATTATTCTGCCGAAGTAAATACTTCAGCCCTTATATACACTGAAGACGAATCTCCGTTCTGGTTACACAGTAATCAGCGTGGAAGAATTGATGAACTTACCAATTTTTCAGGATGGATTAGTGGAAATGCTACTTATAATCTCGGTAATACCACTTTTCTTGAAGTTGGCCTTGGCGGACTTTATCAGGATGGCTATACCGATAAATTTCAGCTGGATGAAAGCTATTTGAGTTTTCAAACTTCCTGGCTGGAGATCTCGGCCGGAAGAAAACAAAAGACCGAATTTTACCGGGGCTTAAGTGCTTCCAACGAAAACATTCTCTGGTCTTTAAACGCCCGACCTCTGGCGGGAATTCAATTAAAGACCAAAAGACCTGTATTTATCTCCGGCAGTAAGGGAATTGGATTCACCGCAGCTTTGGAAGAATATTTTATGGATGATGAGCGATATGTTGTAAATACCCGCTTACATCATAAACGCTTCAGTTTAGTTTATCGGCATTCAGAGAACTTCGAGTTTTCAGCCGGATTGCAACATTTTGTGCAATGGGGTGGTGTTCATCCCGAGTTCGGTCAGCTCCCGGATTCTTTTTCCGATTATCTGGATGTATTTATGGGGAAAGAGGGGGAAGATACCGTAGAGGGACAGGAAGCCAATGCTTTAGGGAATCACCTGGGGAGCTACGAAGTGAAACTTAAAAGCCGAATTCAAAATTATAAGCTCGAATTAATTTATAACCACTTATTTGAAGATGGTTCCGGCCGGGTTCTCGCCAACACTCCAGATGGCCGCTATGGAATTTACCTCGAAGATCAAAACCCCGGGAACTGGGTTGACGCTGTAATGTACGAGCTTTATTATACCCGTAATCAAAGCAAAAACAGCCCTACTACCGATGGAGCTGATAATTATTTCAATAATAATCTTTACCGATCGGGATGGACCTATGAGAGTAGGATCTTAGGCGTTCCTTTTATAGGTTTGGGGGAAAACCGTTTCCGGATTAACAATAATAAATTGATTGCACATCATCTGGGAATAACAGGACTGGCTTTTGATAAACTGCCTTATAAGTTCCTGGGCAGTTACCGCAAGAACTATGGAGCAAAAGGGGGAGGGAATATTCCGCAACATGATATTCTATCTACCTATCTGGATGTAAAAGTTTATTCTTACCTTATAGATATCAACCTGCAGCTTGGAGCCGATTTCAATACGATGAAATCACCAAATTACGGGGCAGGCATTCTCTTAAGTGCAAGCCTTCTTTAAGCCCATTCTCTAACTAATTGTAAATAACAAATTCTTGAAAAAATCATCTATTATATTTACTGTAAGTAGAGAAATGAAAGTTTTAAGCTGTACTCCTGATGCGGTGTAATTATTTCCTGAGATTTCTTTTCAGGAAAATGTTCCAGAGGGACTTCTCGATTATTTTCCCCAGAATCTACACCAAAGTATTGCGAAATCGGTAAATGCAGCTTTTGAGGGCAGGCTGAGCCGGTTTGAAACTAAAGTGAACAATAAACAGCAGGTCTTGTCCTTTAGTTTTTCACCTATTATTTCAGAAAAAAAGACAATAGATAAGCTCAGTTTGGTGATTGAGGAGAACTCAGGAATTCTAAACGAAGTAGAACACCAGCTACGAAACGTTATTGAGCATTCTTCATTAGCAATTTTTCTCACTGAACCTTCAGGAGGAATTATGGATATGAATAAAACCGCCTGTGAAATGTTTGGTTATAGTCCGCAGGAATTTCAGAAATTGGGTAGAGGAGGTATCTTATTACAGGATAAAGCCCTGGAAGAAAGCCTAAGCATAAGAGCTGAAACGAATGAGGTAAAAAGCGAGTTAACAGGAATTAAAAAAAACGGAGAGCATTTCCCCTGTGAGGTGCATTCGGTAATTTATAAAAATCACCGCGGAGAAAAACGTACCAGTACAGGTGTTTTGGATATTTCTGAAAAAAAGAGGCAGGAGCAGCAAGCAGCCAACAACCGGGAGGCTTTTGAATCGCTATTCCATAATAACCCCGATGCTGTTTATGCCTTCGATCTGGAAGGGAATTTCACCAATGTAAATAACAGTTCTATTGTGATGACTGAAACGGAGAAAAAAGAGCTCCTTAATAGCAGTTTTATTCCATATATTGATGAAAGAGATCTCCCAGAAGTCATGGATCATTCCCGCAAAGCACTATCGGGAGAGGTGCAACATTATACCACCCGTTTTATTGGTAAAAAAGGAACTAAGAGAGTATTGGATGTTACTAATTTCCCTATTTACGTCAACAATGAAATTACAGGGATTTATGGCATAGCAAAAGACATCACCAGGCAGGTGAAGGCTGAAAAAAGTATGCGGGAAGAGCGCAATATGTTAAAAGCTATTATCGATAATATTCCCGATTATATTTTTGTAAAGGATCTTGAACATCGCTCTATTCTTGTAAACAAAAAGTTCTATAAGAATTTTCTGAATGTAAATTCTGAAAAAGAAGCTTTGGGCTTAACTCCCCTGGATTATTTTGATGAAATTAAAGCCCGGGAAATAATTAAGGATAACGAGCGTGTACTTATTTCGGGAGAGTCGGTAATTAACTACGAGGACGTAGTGCTTAATAAGGATGGCAGCCAGGAAACAGTACTCCTAACCAAAGTACCTTTAACCAATAATGAAGGTGATATCACCGGCCTCGTTGGAATAGCCAGGAATATAACCTCTTTAAAGAAACAAAAACTAGAGCTTGAAAGGCTCAATGCTGAACTGGAAGACAGGGCCAGAGAACTTTCGGTATCCAATAAGGAGTTGGAGCAATTTGCTTATATCGCCTCTCACGATCTACAGGAACCCTTGCGGATGATAACGGGTTTTTTAGACAGGCTGAAAACAAAATATGAAGATCAGCTGGATGAAAAAGCCCTGCAATATATTGAAATAGCTCGTGACGGTGCTTTAAGAATGCGGCAATTGATCCTGGATCTTTTGGAATTTTCACGAGCCGGAAGATGGGAAAAAAAGCCTGAAAGAATCTTTTTGAATGAGTTAGTAGATGAAATTCTAAAACAGCAACAGGAAAACATCCAGGAAAAAAGGGCCAGGATTATTTTTTCAGATTTACCTGTGATCAATGCTGAAAAAACACCTCTGCAGCAAATTTTGAGTAATCTAATAGGCAATGCATTAAAATATCATTCATCCAATTCCTTGCCTGAGGTAAAAATAGAGGTAAAGGAAAAAGAAAAACACTGGCATTTCCAGATTTCAGATAATGGCATTGGAATTGAAGAGGAGTTTCACCAGAAAATCTTCGAGATCTTCAAGCGCCTGTATAACCGCCAGCAATATTCCGGTACAGGCTTAGGTCTTGCGATCTGCAAAAAGATAGTTGAAAATATGGGAGGTAAAATATGGGTGGAATCTAAACCTGGCGTAGGTAGTAGGTTCTATTTTACCATCTCTAAACAAAATTAGTATCTTTATAAGGCCCTAAATTAATTTTCCCAATAATATGGCTGGTAATTTACTATCGGTTTTATGTGGTAGGCTATAACCCGGGAGTAGTGTAAATAGCAAGCTTAACCTATGCTGAAGGAGAACGAAAAATTAAAAATTTTAGTAATAGAAGATAATTACGGTGATTTCGTTCTTATCCAGGAGTATCTTAGTGATGAATATTCAAATTTTAAAATAGAAAGAGCCGAAAATTTTAGAATAGGAAGGAAACTTCTGGTGGACCACGGGGATTTCAGCGCTGTTCTTCTGGACCTTTCTTTACCCGATGTTGATAAGCCCGAAAAACTGGTGAAGGAAGTATTGGAACTGGCTAATTCTTCGGCTGTGATCGTATTAACGGGTTATGCTGATAAAGATTTCGGAATGAAAACACTCTCCTGGGGTGTTTCCGATTATTTATTGAAGGACGAGATCACTTCCTCGATCCTTGCCAAAAGCATTCAGTATAGCCGGGAAAGGAAACGAGTTAATCGTCAACTCGAGGAATCAGAAAAAAAATACAGAAATCTTTTTGATGCAAGTCCGCTGCCCATGTGGGTGCTGGACAGAAATACCCTGGAATTTCTGAATGTTAATAAAGCAGCTATCGATCTATACGGCTATAACCGCCAGGAGTTTTTAAAAATGACGGTTAGAGATCTTTGGGTTGAAGGTGAAAATGTGGGCGAGGAAACCTGGAAGAAAAATAAAGATACTTCCTTTTCGCTTAAAATTAAGCATCGTACTAAAGAGGGGAAACTTTTGTTTATGGAGGTTGAAACCAATCCCATAAGTTTTGATGGTCGTGATGCCAGGGTTAGCCTGGCCTCCGATATTACCGGAAAGATGAAAGCTGAACAGGAACTTTATCACAGTCAGCAACGCTTTAAAGCCCTGGTGCAGGACGGTTCTGATATGATAAGTATAATAGATGAAAATTACCATTATTCTTATGTTAGCCCCAGTGTAGAAAATATTCTTGATGCCGAACCGGAGAATATGGAAGGCAGAAATGTTTTTGATTTTATCCATCCAGAAGATGAAATTAGGATTAAAAAATATCTCAAATTCGCTGGGAATAAGAAAACCGTACAATTGCCTTCCTATCGCTACAAAAACGGGAACGGTAACTGGCGTTGGTTGGAAACCATTATGAGTGATTTAAGAGACGATCCTGCCGTGGGCGGGTTTGTCGCTAATTCAAGGGATATAACCCAGTTTATAAATCAGGAACAAGTATTAAAAGAAAGCCTGGAGAGGTATGATACCGTTGCCAAGGCCACTAGTGATCTTATTTTGGATTTCGATTTAGAAACCGATGAACTAAAATTTAATGAAGCTATTTCAGAAATCTTTGGTTATTCTACCGATGATATTGCACTCAATAGAAAGTGGTGGGAGTCGAAAATTCATCCTGATGATTTTGGTCGTATCAAAGCCCATAGCAGGGAAATGGTGGAAAGAAAACGCAAATTAATGCATACCGAATATCGCCTGGCCTGTGCAGATGGGAGTTATAAATATGTATTAGATCGTAGCTATCTCTTAACCGATACCTCTGGTAATCCCAAACGTATTATTGGTTCTATCCAGGATATAACCGATCGCTACAATTATATTAAGGCTATTGAAGACAGTAATGAACGCCTGCGTGAAATTGCCTGGACGCAATCACATGTGGTACGAGCACCTCTTGCCCGTATTATGGGGTTAATAGATTTATTGAGAAATAATAGAGAAAATATTGAAAATATTACGGAGATTCTGGATAATATCTTAATTTCATCAGAAGAACTCGATAAAGTTATTCGAAAGATTGCAAATAAAACAGAAAGATAATCATTAAAAGCCTAAGGCTATCAATAAGGCCCCCCTATGAATTTGAAAGTACTTATTATCGACGATGATGCGGTAGTTGTTTTTATTCAGAAAAAATTAATGGCGAACAACGAAATTTCAGATAGTCCTCTGGTTTTTAAGAGAGCCAATCCTGCCCTGGATTTCATTGAAGCTGAAGAAAATGATAAGGAGTTCCTGATTTTGCTTGATATAAATATGCCCGGAATGAATGGCTGGGAATTTCTCAATGAATTAAATAATAAACCTGATAAACACAGGTATCATGTAATTATGGTAACCTCTTCAGTAGAACAGCGAGACAAAGAGAAGGCCAGCCAATATCCTATGGTAAGGGAATTTTTGGAAAAACCAATAACTAACGAAAGCTGCAAAAAAATCAAAGATATTCCCGAAATAAGTCATTTTTTTGAGAAGGTCTAAACTTCCTTTTCCAACGGGTTTGCATCCTCAATTTTTTCCTGGGCCCATTCCTTTTCTTCTTCTTCAGCATCAGGCTCGTCCTGGAGGATCTCTGCGCGCGGTTCATAGTTGAGCTTTATATACATGGGGAAATGATCTGAACCAATCGGGCGCTCCCGTGCGATATCTACCAGGGTAAAATCATTGGTGTGGAAAACATGATCCAGGGGCCAGCGCAGCAACCAATAATTAGCATGAAAGGTATTAAAAAAACCACGGCCAATCCGGGGGTCGAGCAAACCACTCATTTTCTGAAATAACCTGGTAGTTCGGGACCAGGCCACATCATTTAAATCCCCAATTACGAGCACCCCTTCTTCACTGGTCTTTATATCCCTTCCCAACATAAGTAATTCTGCATCCCTGTTTGTGGAGGTTTTACTTTCAGTGGGACTGGGTGGTTTTGGATGGAGACAATGTAAATGAATTCGGGATTTTTCATCTAATCTGAAATAAGTATGAATAGAAGGAATATCGTCCTGTACCAGGTACTTAACCTCAGTTTCCTCAAGTTTTATCTTTGAATACAGATGCATTCCGTAGAGGTTATCCAGGGGTACTTTTTCGGTATATTTGTAAACGTCTTCGAGTTCTTCCAGGGCTTTCTCCCATTTCTTGTCAGATTCTAATGTTAAAAAGATATCCGGATCCCGATCTCTTACAAGGTCAATAAATTTTTGATAAGCCCTGTTTTCAGTAAGAACATTACTCACCAATATCGAAACCAAACAATCTGAATCGCTACCTTCGAATTGTACCACCTGTTTTTTGGCAAGATAGGTGTAAGGATAAATTTGTTTGAACTGGTAGCCCAAACTAAAGATTAAAGCGGCGGTTGCAAGGTAATGCCAGGTTTCAGAAAAATCATAATATAAAACTGAAGCCAGAAACACAATCCCAACCAGAAAACAAATCTGGATCCTTGGGAAGTCAAATCCTCTTATCCACCACTGGTCAAAGCGCGTTGCTGAAGCCAGACTGGGTATCAACATCAAAATAGTGAAAAACAAGATAATGATTTCAGTGATATTCATATCTTAAAAAGTATAAGAAAGGGCCAACCCACGTGAGTTTAAGCCTGTTCCATGAATATTAAAAGCAGCAGTGGGATACAGATTCAGGTTTTCATTTGATTTTTTATGAATTTCAGGAACTAATATGCCTGTAGCAGCCCCTACACAAAAGCCTATCAAATTATCGGTTAGGAAATGCTTACCACTTTTTGTTCTTAGATAGCCTACAAAAGCCGGAATGGCCACCGCACTAGTCCAAACATACGGAATAGCCCGGGAATTGGGGTTAAAATCCTGAAAAACCTTTGCAGTAAAAAAGGTCGCGGCCGAGGTTGCTGCTACGTGCCCCCCAAAAAAAGACCGTTGTGCATCGTTATCTCTACGTTCCCTCATGGATAAACTTTCATTGTAAACCAAAGGGCGGCTCTTATGGACCGCTCCGGCCGTTATAGTAAACATTGCGCCTACCGTAGCCATGGTTTCCAGGTAAAGCACAGAGATCTGCCCAAAATTATTTCTTTCAGCATCACTGGGTAAAAAAGCAATGGGTAAGGCAAAAGAAGCATAAAAGGGAAGGTAACTCAGTTCATCTTCATTTTTAGAATAATAACCGGCGGCCCATTGGTCTATTTTCCAGATGTCTTTTTTGTCTAAAGCCAGCACTTCAGCTTCTGTTAATCCTGCCTTGTTTTGAATCATAATAACGCCTACTGCATTTAGGCCGAGCCCTGTGGTTATCCATATACCGTCTTTTAGGAGATCAGTTTGATAGGGCGACTCCTTTTCTTGCGATCTTGCATAATTAATAGATAAGAATGCGAAAATTATTAGCGTTAGCTGCTTCATAGAAATTTTATTTCTATTCAAATCTCCTAAGTATACTCTTAAATTTAAAGTATTTAAGAAAATAATAACATGAAAATCTAAGCTTTACTGAGAATAGTTTAAAGACGTTTATCTATTAACAAAAGTTTAATTGATGTTAATCATAAGGTCTTTTTGTTTGTGTTTAAAATGCAGTAATTTTAAGATATGAAGCAGCGAGAAAAAATGCAGGGGCGGGGCTTTGTCTTCCGGAAATTTGAAGAAGAAACTAAAAGTCCTTTTGAAAATCTCTTTGAAATATTCAAGGAACTTATAACTCATACCTCCGGGGACCTGGAAGAAGCCCTGGATTGGCTTAAGCAACTGGATGAGGAATATAAGCTCACTACAGAAGATTATACTTTAGATGATTTTGTAGAAGACCTTAAAAAGAAAGGCTATATCAGGGAAGAGACAGATGATGGAGGAGGAATGAGTATCACCGCCAAAACCGAACGCGCTATAAGAAAGCAGGCCCTGGACCAAATCTTTGGAAAGTTAAAAAAAAACACTTCCGGAAATCATCGCACTAACTATACCGGTATCGGAGATGAACATACCGGCGATTTCAGGGATTATCAATACGGGGATTCCCTGGACCGAATTTCTATGACAGAGAGTTTGCGCAATGCACAGATTCATCATGGGATTGAAAATTTTAATATGACCGAAGATGACCTGGTGGTAGAGGAAACTCATTACAAATCTCAAATGAGTACAGTACTTATGATCGATATCAGTCATAGTATGATTCTCTATGGGGAAGATCGGATTACCCCGGCTAAAAAGGTTGCAATGGCCCTGGCAGAGCTCATTACTACACGCTATCCGAAAGATACCCTGGATATTATTGTCTTCGGAAATGACGCCTGGCAGGTTTCTATCGCTGATCTCCCATATCTTAAAGTTGGTCCATACCATACAAATACCGTTGCCGGCTTGCAGTTGGCCATGGATCTGCTGCGCAGGAAACGCAATACCAATAAACAAATCTTTATGATCACCGACGGGAAACCGAGTTGTGTTCGCGAACGGGATGGCACCTATTACAAGAATCCAATGGGGCTGGATCCATTTATTGTAGATAAATGTTACAATATGGCTCAACAGGCTAGGAAATTAAAGATTCCTATCACCACCTTTATGATCGCCCAGGATCCCTACTTGATGCAATTCGTGAGAGAATTCACTTATGCCAATCAAGGGAAAGCTTTTTATACCGGGATTAAAGGCCTGGGGGAAATGATCTTTGAAGATTATGAAACGAATAGAAAAAAGAGGATAAGAGGATAATTGATTTAGTCAAACTCCCCGTTTTGGGTTACCCCAAAACACCCCTCTTTATTTAAAGAGGGGAGCTTTTTTCATTTTATAATAATTGTTTTGAAAAAACAACAAATTCATACCCGGTTGGATTTAAAGCGAAAGCGTAAGTTCCTTAGAGAAAATATGACTGCTGCTGAAGGTTTTCTGTGGAAATTTTTAAAAGCCAGGAAGTTTGTGGGAAAAAGGTTTACAAGACAGCACAGTATTGGAAATTATATTGTAGATTTTTATTGTGCTTCTGAAAAATTAATTATTGAACTGGATGGGGATGTTCACCTGAATAGCACTGCCGAGGAAAAGGATTTAAAACGCACTGAGTATTTGGAAGGTTTAGGCTTTAAGTTAATACGCTTTGAAAATAAAATGGTGTTCGATGCACTACCTTCGGTATTAAAGGAAATTAGAGATAATTTTAAAAAATAAAGATGGAGGATTAAATAAGAATACATTATGAACCGAATAGAAAAAAGAGGATAGAACAATCAAACTCCCTGTTTTGGTTTTTCAACCAAAACCTTCCCTCTTTGTCTTAAGAAGGGAGTCTCTTTAAGGCTTTGATCTGTTTTGATTGTTCTTAAATTAGGTTGATTTTAAAACTAACCAAGCTCCTCCCTTTTTTAAAGGGAGGTGGCTAGATTTCGATAGAAATTTAGACGGAGGGTTTAATTTGGTGAAGATTATGAAACAAATAAGAAAAAGGAGATAAGAGGATAATTGATTTAGTTGAACTCCCCGTTTTGGGTTACCCCAAAACACCCCTCCTTATTTAAAGAGGGGAGCCTATCAAATTTAAAAAGATTAAGAAAATGAAAATAGAAAACATAAAGACTTTAGGCGATTTAAAAAAATCAGGGTATAAGAGCAAAGGAATAAAAGAAGAACTTAGGCAGAACCTGCGAGAGAAAATAAAAAACGGAGAACCAACTTTTAAAGGTATTTACGGCTATGAATATACAGTAATTCCGGAGCTGGAGCGCGCTATACTTTCTAAGCATAATATCAATCTTTTAGGCTTGCGGGGTCAGGCCAAAACCCGGCTCGCTAGACTTATGGTGAATTTACTGGATGAATGGATGCCCATAGTGGAAGGTTCAGAAATAAATGACGATCCCCTGAATCCTATTTCCAGGTACGCCAGGGAACTCATAAAGGAAAAAGGAGATGATACTCCCATTTCATGGGTGAACAGGGAAGATCGATTTTTTGAAAAGCTGGCCACTCCGGATGTTACCGTAGCCGATTTAATAGGCGATGTAGATCCTATTAAAGCAGCAAATCTCAAGCTTAGTTATGCCGATGACAGGGTGATTCATTTCGGTATGATCCCACGTGCCAATCGCAGTATTTTTGTGATTAATGAACTTCCAGATCTGCAGGCGAGAATTCAGGTAGCATTGTTTAATATTCTGCAGGAAGGTGACATACAAATTCGCGGATTTAAGCTTAGGTTACCCCTGGATATGCAGTTTGTTTTCACCGCCAACCCCGAAGATTATACCAACCGCGGAAGCATTGTAACTCCCTTAAAAGACAGAATTGGCTCGCAGATTCTAACCCATTACCCCGATTCTATTGAGGTTGCCAAAACCATTACCAAACAGGAAGCTAACCTGGATGAGGAACAGGAAAAAATGGTGCACGTGCCGGAATTGGCCAAAGATCTTTTGGAACAAATCAGTTTTGAAGCACGTGAAAGTGAATTTATAGACGAGAAAAGCGGAATTAGTGCCAGGATGAGCATCACCGGTTATGAAAACCTACTCAGCACCGCAGAGCGCCGTAGCTTAAAAATTGGAGAAGATAAAACCACGCTGCGTTTCAGCGATTTTATGGGAGTGATCCCCAGTATAACAGGAAAGGTAGAACTGGTCTATGAAGGGGAACAGGAAGGAGCAGCAGCCGTAGCTTTACAATTAATCGGCGAAGCGGTTAAAAGTTTGTTTCCTGAATATTTCCCTAAAATAGAGAAACTTCAGAAACCCGATGAAACCAGCCCATACGATGAGTTAGTAGAATGGTTCTTTGATCAAAGCGGATTTGAACTTCCGGATGAGATCTCAGAAAAAGAATATAGGGAAAAACTTGATTCCGTGCCGGCACTGGAAACTTTGGTGAAAAAATACCAGCCGGAGATTCCGGAGGAAGATAAATTATTTCTGAAAGAATTTTTGCTTTGGGGCTTGGTGGAATATAAGAAGTTAAGTAAACATCGTTTCAGTAAAGGGATTCAGTTTAAGGATCTCTATGGTTCCTACATCAGCGGAATCTAAAAGGATAAAAAACAGGGAGTTGAATTTTTGTTTTGATAATTCACTCCCTGTTATTTTATGAATAATTCAGAATAATTTACTTATTATGAAATATCTGTATTTCTGTCTCTAAAGTTGAGTTTTCATTTTTCTTCCCGGCAAAAACCTGTACATTTATCACCATATTTAAGGAAAAGATGCCAAAAAGTAATTTCAATCATAATAGCTTCAGCTTTATCCCAATGGGGGCTGTAATGACTATGATTACTGGTATTACCCCGTTTGGGGTATTTTGTATATAACTTCCGCAACACGTACATCCGTACATTTTTCTTAAAAATCTTATATCTAAATTTAAAAATTTCACCAATGAATGTCCTGAAATTTGGGGGATCATCCCTTGCATCACCGGAGCGTATAAAGCTGGTCGCTGAAACTGTAGAAAAACATCTTAAAAAAGATTCGACCCTGGCCGTCTTTTCAGCCTTTGGCGGCGTAACCAATGATTTGCTGGAGATGGCAGAGTTGGCAGCCCATGAAGATCTGGCCTATAAAAAGATCCTGGCACAAAATGAAAAACGCCACCTCGATGCGGTAAGAGAACTTATTCCTGTCAATGATCAAAGCGCTGTTTTAAGCAAAGTAAAAACCGAATTTAATCGCCTGGAAACTTTATATGAAGGCGTGTATTTGCTCAATGAGCTTTCCAATAAAACCAAACACGTGGTTTCAGGATTTGGCGAAATTCTATCCTCACTTATCATCACTGCTTATTTTAAGAGCAAAGGTGTTGAAACCAACTATGTGGATTCCCGCGAATTGATCGTATGTCGGAATAACAATGAAAAGGTGCAGGTGAATTATGCTAAAACCAATAAAAATATTGAAAGCTATTTTTCCGGAAAACCTAAAGCTTTATTCGTTGCCCCAGGCTTTGTGGCTAAAAACGATGAAGGCGTGCCCAGCACGCTGGGTCGTGGAGGTTCAGATTTTACCGCCGCGATCTTTTCCGCTGCATTGAAAACCAAAAAGCTTATTATCTATACCGATGTGAACGGAATGTATACTGCCAATCCTATGATCGTGCCGCAGGCCTATTCGCTGGATAAGATTTCTTATGAAGAGGCGATGGAACTTTCTCATTTTGGCGCAAAAGTGCTATATCCGCCCACGCTTCAACCTTTGCTTGAACTGCAGATAGAAATTCATATCAAAAACACCTTTAAGCCCGAAGAACCAGGCACCCTTATTTCTAAATCGAGCAAAGAAAATTTTCGTTGGGTAACCGGGATAACCCATATAGATTCCATAAAGCTTCTTAATATAGAAGGTAGTGGGATGGTTGGAATTCCGGGGTTTTCCAAGCGTTTCTTCGAGGTCCTTTTTCAGGAAAATATAAATGTGGTGCTTATCACCCAGGCTTCTTCGGAACATAGTATTTGTGTGGCCGTAAAAGATGATGAGGCGAAAGCCGCCAAGGAAGCCCTGGACGAGGCTTTCGAAGTCGAAATTCAGAATAAAAAAATAAAACCTGTTTCCATAGAAGAAAATGTAGCTATTGTTGCACTGGTGGGTGACCGGATGAAAAGCCATCACGGACTTAGCGGAAAAATGTTCAGCGCTCTTGGAAACAACAATATCAATATTAGGGCGATTGCCCAGGGTTCTTCTGAGAGAAATATTTCGGCTGTAATCGCAAAAAAGGATGTGAAAAAAGCCCTGAATACCTTGCACGAACAATTTTTTGAAGTGCCTTCGAAAGAACTAAATCTGTTCATCACCGGAGTAGGCAATGTAGGGGGTAAGTTACTGGCGCAACTTGAGAAACAGGAGCAATTCCTTTTAGAAAAACTCAGACTAAAAGTGCGGGTTTTAGGACTTTCCAATTCGAAAAAAATGATTTTTAATGAAGAGGGAATAAACCTGCAGAATTGGGAAAAAGAGTTACAAGCAGGAGAACCGGCCAATAAGAAAGCTTTCTTTAAAAAGGTTCAGAAGTTGAATTTACGCAACAGTATTTTTGTAGATAATACCGCAAGTGCCGAGATCTCTTCCTGGTACAGGCATTATTTGGCGAACTCCATTTCGGTGGTGACCTGTAATAAGATCGCCTGTGCCGATGATTTTGCGAATTACCAGGAATTGCAGGACCTTTCCCGGGAATATGGAGCCTCTTTTCTTTATGAAACAAATGTAGGGGCCGGGCTCCCAATTATAGATACCTTAAAGAACCTCGTAGCTTCCGGAGACCAGGTGAAAAAGATCCAGGCAGTGCTTTCCGGTAGTTTAAATTTTGTTTTTAATAATTATGATGCCAGAGCTCCCTTTTATAAAACCGTAGAAATGGCGATGAAGGAGGGTTATACTGAACCTGATCCTAAAATTGATCTCAGTGGAGTAGATGTAGCAAGAAAGATCCTTATCCTGGCCCGGGAAACCGGTTTAAAACTTGAGCTGGAGGATATAGATAAGAAAAACTTTCTTTCTGAAAAGGCCCTGAATTCCGAAAACAATGAAGAATTCTTTAAGCTGCTGGAAAAGGATGAAGAAAAGTTCAAAGAGATTTATCATAATGCTGAAAAAAACAATGCTCAGCTAAAATATGTGGCTCAATTGGAAAATGGAAAGGCCCAGGTTGGTTTGCAGGAAGTGGGACCAGATCATCCGTTCTATAATTTAAGTGGCAGCGATAACATCGTTCTGTTTTTTACTGAACGTTATCCCGAACAGCCACTTATAGTTAAAGGCGCCGGTGCCGGAGCCGATGTTACAGCCTCGGGAATTTTCGCTGATGTGATAAGAATAGGAAAAAAATAAGCGATGGAAGAACTAAAGATTTTCGCCCCGGCTACTGTAGCCAATCTCTCCTGCGGCTTTGATGTGCTGGGATGTTGCCTGGAAAATGTGGGGGATGAAATGCTTATTCGAAAAAATGATCTCCAGGAGTTAAGAATCACTAAAATAACCGGGCAGAATTTACCACTGGAAACCGAAAAGAATGTTGCCGGGGTAGCGGTTCAGGCATTGTTGAAGGAAGCCGGGAGCAAGCAGGGTTTTGATATTGAAATCGATAAAAAGATAAAAGCCGGCAGCGGGATAGGCAGTAGTGCAGCCAGCGCCGCGGGTTCTGTCTACGCGGTAAATAAATTGCTGGGCGAACCCTTCAGTAAAAATGAATTGATAAAATTCGCGATGGAAGGGGAACGTTTAGCCAGTGGAAACGCCCACGCCGACAACGTTGCGCCTGCCTTGCTTGGTGGTTTTAGTCTCGTGAAAAGCTATGAGCCCCTGGAGGTAATTAAACTTCCCAGCCCTTCCGAATTAAGAATAGTTATCCTCCATCCATTGATTGAGATCAAAACACGGGATTCCAGGGCGGTAATCCGGCAAAGTGTTAGTTTGCAGAAAGCTATATCTCAATGGGGAAATCTTGCAGCCCTGGTTAGCAGTCTTTATACTGAAGATTATGCCTTGCTGGGCAGAAGCCTGAAAGATGAAATAATAGAACCTTTTCGGTCTATTCTTATTCCGCATTTTGATAAATTGAAAAGCATTGCTTTAGAAAACGGAGCTTTAGGTTTCGGGATTTCAGGGTCTGGCCCATCGGTTTTTGCAATGTGTAGAGGAGAAGAGAATGCCGAAAATGTTAGAAAAAATCTTGAAAGTTTTTATGCCGATAAGAATATAGCTTATGAACTTCACCTCTCAGAAATTAATATTCAGGGAATAAAAGAATTATCATGAAATATTTCAGTTTAAATAACAGGGAAAACACCTCAAACTTTGAAAATGCTGTTGTAAAAGGACTTGCGCCAGATAAAGGGCTTTATTTTCCTGAAGAAATCCCTGGTTTACCAAAGGAATTCTTTGATAATATTGATGACCTATCACGGTCGGAAATAGCTTTTGAAGTTATCAAAGAATACATTCAGGATGAGATTCCCGGAAAGGACCTAAAAAAGATTATTGAGCAGACACTGGATTTCGATTTTCCCGTTGTTCCTGTAGAAAAAAATATTGGGGTATTAGAGCTTTTTCACGGCCCGACTCTGGCCTTCAAAGATGTTGGGGCCAGGTTTATGGCAGGTTGCCTGGGCTATTTCATTAAGAAAGGTAACCTGGGAAATGTAACTGTATTGGTTGCTACTTCGGGCGATACCGGGGGCGCAGTAGCCAATGGTTTTTTGGGCGTTGATGGAATAGATGTGGTGATCTTGTATCCCAAAGGAAAAGTGAGTGAAATTCAGGAAAAGCAGCTAACTACGCTTGGGCAAAATATTACAGCCCTTGAAGTAAACGGGACTTTTGATGATTGTCAGGATATGGTGAAACAAGCTTTCCTGGATGAGAAAATTCAGAAAAAAAGACGATTAACTTCGGCTAACTCTATTAATGTAGCACGCTGGTTACCCCAAATGTTCTATTATTTTCTGGCCTGGAAGCAATTAAAAGACAAAAAGGAAGAACTGGTATTTTCTGTGCCCAGTGGAAACTTCGGTAACATCTGTGCCGGACTTATGGCCCGGGAAATGGGGCTTCCGGTAAAACATTTTGTGGCCGCTAACAATGAAAACAATGTGGTAACGCGTTATCTTAAAACTGAGAAATATGAACCAAAACCAAGCGTTCATACTATTTCAAACGCGATGGATATTGGAAACCCCAGTAATTTTGTTAGGGTGCTGGAGATTTTTCAGAATGAATTCAAAAACCTAAAGGAAGTGCTTTCATCCTATAGTTTTAATGATGAAGAAACCAGGAAGGCCATCAAAGAGGTTTATCAAAAACATAATTATGTAATGGACCCTCACGGGGCTGTGGGATATTTAGGATTAAGGGAGTTTTTAAAAGAAAATCCGCAGTATTATGGTGTTTTTCTGGAGACAGCTCATCCGGTGAAGTTTCTTGAAACGGTAGAAACCTCAATAGAGCAAAAAATTGAAATCCCCGATTCGGTTAAATCTTTTATGAAAAAGGAAAAGAAATCGGAGGAGATAAGTACTTATGAAGATTTAAAGGCTTATTTATTACAATAAAAAAATCCCGGAAGTTCAAACTCCCGGGATTTATTTTTGATAATTAATATTTAGCGGGTGCATCTTTTTTCGGCAGAGAATTTTCAATAAACTCTCTAATGTCGTCATTTGCATTTTTAAGGTCCTCGGCTCTTAAGTACATCATATGTCCGCTTTCATAGCCTTTGAAGCTCAGTCGATCTTTCATTTTTCCACTTTTATCGAGCTGCCACATTGAATATTTGGCATTGAAATAAGTAGTAGCTCCATCAAAATATCCCGATTGGACCAAAACATCGAGATTTGGATTTTGAGCCATTGCCTGCCTCAAATTTTCTCCGGTGTTATCGCCGCTTCGATCCCAGGGATGAACAGGGCCAAACATAAAATATTTAAGATCTGTTTTGAAATTAAGTTCTTCCCTTAGATAATGGTTTATAGCAGGGGTGAATGAATGTAACCAGGAAGTAAGTTCCGAATTGTAATCTGGAGAATCACCGGCTTCTCTGGCATCGAGCCCAAGGTAACGGGAATCCAGTCTTCCTACCGTATAACCACTATCTTCACGTAGGAGTTCTTTCCAGAAATAACGAATTGGTACCTCGAGATTGTTTTGCAGAATCACTTTTTCAGAAATACCTGAATAGTAAGCCATCCTCTCTGCGGCTTCTTGTTTCATAGCGGTTTCGGTAAAGCCGCCTTTGATCAATACTGGTAATAGTTCGTTAATGGCATATTCTTCAACTTCAGCCAACAAATCTTCTAATTCTCTGTTTTGCAATTCCTGCGGAAGGGCATCATGATACCAGGCAGCTGCGGTAAAGTATGGCAATCGGTTTGCTACTTCTACCGGCCCCTCGCGGTCAATGCCAATTTCGGTAGGAGACACCAGGATCACCCCGTTAAGGTACATCCACTGGCTGTTTTGCAATTCAAGAGCAAGACCGGAAACCCTGGTAGTACCGTAGCTTTCCCCAATAAGGTATTTTGGTGATAACCATCTTTCATTTCTGGTCACGAAGGTATTAAGCCATTCTGCCAGGTATTGTATGTCGGCTTTTACCCCGAAGAATTTTTCCCTTTCCACTTTTCCTTCTTTATCTGGAATAGGGCGGGAGTAACCGGTATTTACCGGATTGACATATACGATATCGGCAACATCCAAAATTGAATGTGGGTTGTCTTTTATGCCATATGGTTGAACCGGAAAGCCCTCATCATCTATCTTTAATACCCTGGGGCCGGTGTAGGCTATATGCATCCATACTGAAGCTGAACCCGGGCCTCCATTAAAAGAAATTACAAGGGGACGGTTTTCGGTATTTTGTATATCACTACGTTTATAATAGGTATAATAAAGGCTGGCGATGGGTTCTCCACTTTCGTTCCATACGGGTTGGGTTCCGGTAGTGGCAGTATACTTTATATTTTGTCCCTTAATACGCACCGAATGTTCTGTAACTACGGTAGTGTCTACTGGAACCTCAACTTTTTGTGCATAAATTCCGAAGGTGAAAAACAGAAGCAGAATTGTAGAAATATATTTCATGAAATCAGGATTTAATTGAATTTAAACCGAAAATACACTGATTCGTCGAATCCTACAAAAACAAATTCTATTAATACTTAATCGTCTTTTTTGGAATTGAGATTTTCATCCTTAAAAATGATAATATAGCTCAGATAAATTCCCATCACTGCTGCGAGTAAAAAAAACACCATAGCCAGGCCGGGGTAACCAAAAATTGTAAAGTCTGAAGGAACCTGCATCAACATTGCGGCTCCAATAATCATCGCGGCAATTATGAGCCCCAGGGTTATCCGATTGGCTACTTTTTGAAAACCATCGGTAACCCGTTTTTCATCTATAGCTTCAACATGTAATTTAAACTTGTTGTTTGCAAGATTATCAGATAGTTTATTTAAGCGTTCAGGTAAATGTTCTGTAAGTTTCTTGGTTTCGAGTACGAAGGAGAAAAAGTTTTCAGGCTTTAATTCCTCATACATCTTTCTGCTCATAATCTCATTAACGTGCTTTCTGATTGCTTCTTTCAAATCAAAATCGGGGTCCAAAACTGCAATAATCTGGTCCATATTGAGCAGAATTTTACCAAGGATATTAACCTCTACAGGAATATGAATATTATTACTGGCAGCCACACGATTAAGCTGAATTAAAAGCCTCCCTGTTTGCATATCTTCAGCACTTCCGGTTTGGCTGTCCATCACCAGGTCACTTATCTGTTTGTTGAAATTTTTTACGTTAGCTTTATCGGGGTCATATTCACTCATATTCAGCAAAACATGGGCAGTATCCTGCCCGTTACTTCGGCTTATTGCGATTAAAAGCTGCAGCAGATCTTCCTGAAGGCCCGGGGTGAATTTAGCAACCATTCCCAGGTCTATAAGGGCAATTTTATCGTCCCTGGTAAATTGGATGTTTCCCGGGTGAGGATCGGCATGAACAAAACCATCGTTTATTACCTGTTGCAAATAGGCCTCTACGAGTTCGTCTACAATGGGACTATAATCTACTTCCAGTTGTTTTAAGGGGGAAATGGATGTCACTTTTCTCCCGTCTATGAAATCCATAGTAAGGACTTTGGAGGTACAATAATCCAGAATGGGTTGTGGTACGATGAGATTCCTGAAGTGTTTGAGATTTTTGCCCAGGGTAAGAAGGTTTGTGGCTTCCCGGTTATAATCGAGTTCCTGCAACAGGATTCTTCTGAGTTCTGCCAGAACATTGTCAAAAGCATAGCGCCTGGCCACCTGACTGTGTTTTACAGCCATTTCAGCCAATTCCTCCAGGGTGTCCAGATCTTCTAAAAACTTTTTTCTTATTCCCGGGCGTTGAATTTTTACGGCTACCGGCTTCCCTGAACGTAAGGTGGCTTTATGAACCTGTCCTATGGAAGCACTGGCAAGGGGTTTTTCGTCAAAGGTTTCGAATGCCTTTGAAATACGGGTTCCAATTTCCTGTTCGATAATCCTATGAATATCCTCATAAGGAATTGGGGGAACATCATCCTGGAGGCTGGCAAGAGCTTTTAAATAGTTATCGGGAAGCAAGTCTGGCCTTGTAGAAAGCAATTGTCCCATTTTAATATAGGTTGGCCCCATATTTTTGAGATCTTCTACCAACTCCTCAGGAGTCTGATCGTAGTCTGTTTCTTTTTCTTTATCCTCTGGTTCATCCTCCAGAGCCGAGTTGGCAGTTTGGAGGAATAATTCGCTATTCCAGTATTTCAGCATAAATCCTATGAACTTTCTATAGCGTTCCAGGTTATCGGGTAATACAGACATAAGTTTTTAGTTAGTTTGATGTAGATTAAAGATATCTATTTATAATTATACCCCCAATAACAAGTGATTTCAATTGGCTATTTTTGGGAAATATTTAAAAGAATCCGGATGTATATTGTCTTATTCACCTTTAAAACTTAATATGAAAGCTCCTTGTTAAGTTTGTAAATATTTTGTGGATGCCCAAAGATGTAAAGCAAATCACCTTGCTCAATAACGGTATCGGGACCTACTTCGGTAAGATAATGCGTATCCCGTTTAATGGTGAGAATGGTTAAATGGAATCTTTTTCCAATCTCTGAATCTTCGATGCTCTTACCAACTATACTGCTGTTATTTTGCTGAACACTAATAGTCACGATTTCCTTATTGGGAATATGAAGATGCTGCAGCGAAGGGCGATGTGGCTTTTCCTTTAAGGAGGTGAGCATTTCATAGTCTGAGGAACGAATATTATTAATGAAATCCTGGATCTCATTATAGGGGACCAGGTATTTTTTTAACACTCTGGTAAAGATTTCAATAGAAGTTTCAAATTCCTCCGGGATCACCTCGTCGGCCCCTAGTTTCAGATTTTCTTCTATTTCTCTTACGTAGCGGGTTCGCACGATTATAAAAGCAGCATTTGTAAAACTCCTGATATTACTGATTATCTTTTTGGTCGCACCGGGATCAGAAATTGCGATAACAACAACCCGGGCCTCGTGAATATGCAGATGTTTAAGAATTAAAGGGTTGGTAGCATCTCCATAGATTATAGGCTCCTCTTTTTGCTTTGCCTTGTGAAAAGCATCGGGATCTATATCAACTATCAAATAAGGTATTTCAGCATTTTTAGCGGCTTTAGAGATATTTTCACCATTTATACCGTAACCCACGATAATCAGATGGTCTTCCAGTGGTTTTTTTGATTCTTCTTCAGAAACAGAAATCTTTTTTAAATGCTCCAGCCGTCTTCTCACCGGTGCCGGCATAGGCGCCTTCAGTAAAAAATAAGTTATTCCAGGGGAGGCTGAAATCAGGAAAGGCGTAAGGCCCATGCTTATTATGGATATCGCCAGAAAATACTGGTAAACATTATCTGGAATGAGGTTATTGTCTACCCCAACTCCGGAAAGTAATAAAGAAAATTCCCCCACCTGAAAAAGGCTGAACATTGTCATGAAAACTGTGCGGGGAGGATATTTTAAAACCAGTACGGTTGCAGCGATCACAATCATCTTTAGCAATACCACCCCAATAACCAAAAGCACGATATAGATTATATTTTCTATAAAAAAATTAAGGTTTAAAAGGGTTCCTACCGAGATGAAGAAAAAACTGATAAATATTTCCCTGAAGGGGAGCACATTGGCCGTAGCCTGGTGACTATATTCAGATTCTGAAATAATAAGCCCCGCGAAAAAGGCACCCAGAGCCAGGGAGAGGCCGGCCGAAGAAGTAAGCCAGGCAATGGCAAAAATAAATACTACAACCGTTAAGATAAAAAGTTCACGGCTTTTGGTTTTAACCACCATAGAAAACACTTTAGGGACAACATATTGGGCAAGCAGATAGATCACGATACCTAAAATCAGAAATTTAAGGAGAAGGATGCCCACGGTTTCCATGATATTATCGGAAGCCCCGGCCAGCAAGGGGGTAAAAAGCATCATGGGTACTACAATAATATCCTGAAAGATCAATACTCCCAGGCTTATGCGCCCATGTGGTGCTGTGATCTCACCTTTTTCCTGTAGTATTTTTAGAACGATAGCCGTACTGCTAAGGGAAAAAAGAAAACCGACAAATATTGCCGTATTTAAGGGTAATCCCATCAAATTAGCGAGGGCAGTCGTAATTATAATCGTCCCGCCTACCTGAATACTTCCTCCCAGAAGTACCGTACGTTTCATAGTGATAAGCTCCTTGAGTGATAACTCAATTCCTATGATAAAAAGCAGGAAGATTATTCCAATTTCTGAAAGCAGCTCGACCTCATGTTGACTGCTAATCAGGTTAAAGGCATATGGCCCGGCGATAATCCCGGCAAGTAAGAAACCCAATAAAGATGGCACTTTCATTTTCTGAAACAGCAGAATAATAAGGATTGAAAGTCCTAGGATTATAATTATATCCTGTAAAATCGGGATTTCCATTAATGTTGGGAGTTGGTTGGTGTTGTGGGCCTAAGTTAACAGATTTAGGTGTATATCTAAAATAAAAAAGCGGCAGGTTTCCCTGCCGCTCTGTGCTTAAATTAAAATCTATTAACCTTTTAACCAAGCTTCACGCAGTTTCACCTGCGCATTATCATCGTCTTTTTCAATAATTCTTGTAGAAGTGGTAGTTGGCTGGTGAGTCGTGGCGGTTAAACTTAGTTCCTCCCCGTCACGTACCACTGTAAAAGTAACCTCTTCGCCTTCTTCCCAGGACTCGGCAGTCATTACCATATTATAGGCGGTCTGTATATTGTATTCCTGACCGTTTATAGATTTTAGAATATCTCCTCCTTCTATGCCGAGTTCATTTAGAAAAGAATTAAAGCCTATATTTTCTCTGAAGAATAGCTCACCGGTATCGGGATTGCCATCTATATAAGGCGTTTGCCCTGCAAGAAAATAACCGGTATTGGTTTCGTATTCTTCTTCTACCAGACCTACTTTTTTGAAGAATTCATTGTAGGGAATAGAAGTGGAGCCTGTGATATATTTATCAAAGAACTTCTGAATTTCAGGATAAGATAAGTCAACTATCACCTCTATTAATTTCTCATCATCAAAAGGCTTGTTTTTTCCATATTTTTCAGAAAGGCTTTTCATAAGGTCCAGGAGGCCGGTTTCGCCGCCGCTTAACTCCCTTAATTTGATATCCAGGGCCATCCCTATCAGGGCTCCTTTTTGATAAACATTATAATAGCTGTCTTTATATTCCGGCTCCAGGATGTTTTTACTCATTTCTGTAAAGGGCATGGTATCATCAAAATTCTGGGAAACCTCAATCTTTTCAGACATCCTGTTGTAAAACTCTTCGTTATCGATTAGGCCCTGGTTTACCTGAAATAAATTCGCAAAATATTCGGTTACTCCTTCGTACATCCAAAGATGCTGTGACATTTCAGGGTCGTTATAATCGAAATAATGAATTTCCTCAGAATGAATATTCAGGGGCGTGAGGATGTGAAAAAATTCGTGGGAAACTACATCAGTCATTGTTTTTTGTAGTTGTTCGGGTTGCATCATTTCTGGAAGCACAACTACCGTTGAGGTGTGATGTTCCAGGGCACCAAAGCCACGGGCATCCTGTTTCTCGGTGTCTGAAAGATAAAGCAGGATCGCATATTTCCCGGTATTATCTATATCTCCAAGGAATCTCTTTTGGGCTGAGATCATTTTTTCTATTCCAGGTTTAATATCTTTTGAAGAATATTTTTTATTGGGAGAATATACATTTACCAGTACCTCCATATCCTCAACCATAAAGGAAGTGGTATCTGGGAGGGAATACATTATCGGGTTGTCTATAACTTCAAAATAACGGTTTACCAGGAATATATCGGTTTGGTAGTTTGTTTCAACACCATTGGTTATCTCCTCAAGGCTTAGAGCCGTTCCAGGGATTATGGCTTCAGGACGGGTAATTTCCAGTCGGTATGGCTCTTCGCTTAAATTTTCAAAATAGCCAACAAATCCGTGAAGGTTAAGTACAAAATTTTCATCTTTGGCAATATTGGTTCCGCTGGGGGAGAATACACCTTCTTCGCCTTCAATATCATAAGTGTCATTTACAAAATAGGTGAGCTTATCCAGTTCTGCTGCATTTAAAATAACCCAGGTATTTTCATTTTCCTGGCGAAATTCTATTTCATTGCCTTTATAATCCAGCGCCGTGAAATCTTCAATAAATTTACCATAATCGTCATTAGAATAAGTACCGGGAACGGTTTTGGGGATGTAGAATCTTATCTCCTCTGCGGTTAACCTATCGGGGTCAATGCTTACCTTTACCTTATCATCTTCAATATTAACCAGGTCCAGGCTTGCGATGATTGGTTGTTTGGGTTCGGGTTGAACCTGAGTGGTTTTACAGGAAATTAGAGTACCCAATAGGGCAAAGGTGTATAGAATCTTTTTCATTATAAAGAATAGCTTTTACCAGTTAGACTTAGAAAAACCTAAAAGGTTACATTTAAGAAGGAATTTTTAGTGAAAACATAAAAAAACCACCGTTTGCATACGGTGGTTTTTTTAAAATAGTGAAAGGTGATTATTCTCTTATATGGCCTTCACCTAACACATAATACTTATTGGTCACCAGTTGTTTTAATCCCAGGGGACCACGGTGGTGAAGTTTATCGGTACTAATTGCCAGTTCTGCACCAACACCCATTTGGCCACCATCTGTGAAACGGGTAGAGGCATTATGGTAAACTGCAGCACAATCTACCTGTTCCATAAAGGTTTTGGCTTCTTCTTTATCGGTTGTGATGATTGAAGCCGAGTGACCTCCGGAATATTTATTAATCTTTTCTATAGCTTGATCTAATCCGTCAATGCTGCCGAGAACGATCTTCATGGCAAGGAATTCTTCATACCATGTATCTTCAGATGGAACTTTATCTTCGTCGGTTAAGACTTTAGAAACATCTTCATCTACAAGAATGGAAACTTCATTTTCATGGAACATCTTCTGAAGCTCTTTCAGTTTATCTTCGTAACCAGAAATATTCTTGTCTATTAGCACCTTATCCAAAGCGTTGCAACCGGAGATCTTGTCGATCTTGGCGTTTAGCATAACCTTTTTGGCTGTTTCGAAATCGGCATTCTTAGAAACATAAAGGAAGTTGTTTCCACGGCCGCTTACGAGTACTGCTCCTGTAGCGTGCTCTTTTACGAAAGCAATCAAGCGTTCGCCACCACGTGGAACAATTAGGTCTATGTGTTCCGGTGGGTTTTTAAGGAATTCCTGAGTTTCGGTTCGGTCTAATTTTAGCATTTCGATCCAGTTTTTATCCAGGCCATTTTCCTGCAGAGCTTCATGCCAGCATTGTTCAAGGATTTTATTACTGTGAAATGCTTCCTTTCCTCCTTTTAAATAGATCTTATTGTTGGCTTTAAAAGCCAAAACCGCTGCTTCAATGGTTACATCGGGCCTGGATTCATAGATGATCATTATGGTGCCGAAAGGAGCTGTTTTATTGGTTATATCCAGCCCTGTATCAAGACGGCGATGTTCTAAGGTTTTACCCACAGGGTCTTCCTGTTCCATCACTTCCATGACAGATTGGATCATGGAATCAACCTTTTTCTCGTCAACGATAAGCCTGTCGTACATAGCCCGATCGCTTTTTCCAAAGGCTTCAAGGTCTTTCTTATTAGCTTCAATTATTTCGTTGCGCTTTTTATCCAGAATTGTCATCATGGATTGCAGCACGTTATTTTTGGTTTTGGTGTCTATCAACTTCATTTTTAAAATTTTAAATTTTAATACTTTTTTAATTACCGGTAAATTAAGCGGTGAATTTTGTTCCCACGGGTTTTCCGGCCATTATATCGAGTATTACATTGGGGCGCTTACCATTCGCGATATAAGTAGTGATATTTTTAGCGGCGGTTCCTTTAGCAATTTTAATCTTGGATTCCATTCCGCCACGGCCTTCGCCTTCACCCTTATCAGATTCCTGAACGTACTTTTCAACGTTTTGGTCGATTTGTACTTTGTTGAGTTTCTCTGAATCTTCATGATCAGGATGACCAGTGTAAAGGCCTTCGGTATCACTTAATATGATGAGTGCATCTGCCTGAATTAATTCTGCAACAAGACTTGCGAGTTCATCATTATCAGAAAACATAGACATAGTTACAGAAACGGCATCATCTTCATTGGCAATAGGAATAATTCCCTCAGATAATAGCGATTCATAGCAGTTAATCATATTCTCACGGTGAATTCCCGGACTAAAATCCCTTTTTGTAGCCAGCACCTGCGCACAACGCATTCCAAAATCGTGGAATATACTGTAATAGTGACGCATCATTCGCGGCTGTCCTACCGAGGAGAAAACCTGCCTTCTTTTGGAAGGATCGGTAATCTGTACATCTCCCAGGATTTCCTTACCAGCGATGGCAGAACCTGAGGATACAAGCACCACCATTATATCTTCCTCATATAAGGTGGCAATTTGTTCTACAAGGTTTTTTAATACAGGTTGTAGAATTCTATTGTCTTTGTTGGTCATTACATTGGTTCCAACTTTTACAACTATTCTCTTTTTTTCCATTTCTATTATTTTGAAATAAAATTAATTGTTACTCTTTACCTAATTCAACAGCCCTGTCGAACGCGGCATAGGCAGCATCTTTAATAAGTTCCTTAACGTTGTTGTCTTCCATAGAATCAAGGGCGGCACGGGTGGTACCTCCTTTTGAGGCTACGCGTTCCATCCAGGTTTCGGGAGAAAGATCGGATTCGTTAAATAGTTTTACCGCTCCTTCAAAGGTTTGGCTAACAAGAACTTTAGAATCATTTTTAGAGAAGCCCATTTTCAGAGCTGCTTCGAGCATAGATTGCATGAAGTAAAATACATATGCCGGCCCGCTTCCTGAAATACCTGTGGAAGCATCGATAAAGTTTTCACTTTCTACGTGAATAGACTCTCCAGTAGTATCGAGTAGGTTCCTTACCATAAGCAATTCTACCCGGGACACTTCTGCAGATTCGGTATAAGAAGTTACACCTTTTCCTACCTGGGCAGGGAGATTAGGCATAGATCTTACCACCTTCTTTACCCCAAGACCTTCCTGAATCTTAGCAATGGTAACTCCTGCCATAAGGGAAACAAAAATTTGTTCATCGTTCACCAATGGCCGTATTTCCTCAAAAAGACTGTCGCAGTGATATGGTTTTACCGCCAGGAAAACGACATCGGCGTCGGGTAGACATTCCTCGATTTCGTCGTACACATCAAAATGATCTAATTTGCTCAAGCTGGTAACTATCTCAGCAGATTTATCATAGATCATTAAGTTTCTACGGTTTAATAAACTAGACTTAGCCATTCCTTCGGCGTAAGTTAGTCCCATATTTCCGGCTCCAATAAGTAATACTTTCATGTATTGTTTTTTTGGTTAATTTTTATAATGGCTTTTAAGCCTGTTATTATTTCAAGGTTAATATATGGCACAAAGACCATGCGAGCTTTCCAGAGATTATCATCTTTGAAAGCATTCATGTTAGTAATTTAAAGTATTTTGAGCGCTTTTCTCCCAGAAGAAAGGTTAAATCTAATTTAAAATTTGATTAAAAAAAGGGATGAAAAGCAGTGAAATAACGCCTTAAAACCAAGAATAGTAGAGTCTTATGAAAAGGGCTCAATGTAAGTTTTGAACTATTTATTGGGGAAAAGCCTTAATTTTAGGAAAGCTTTTTTTGTGCCTTTCATTCTTAGACATTGAGTTAATCGATGAACTATAGAAATAATCTATTCACGAACAAAACTGCAATAATGGCAGTTTGAAATCACCTGATACGTCACGAAAAGGTTTTCGCTAAGTTTATTTAATGAGGTAGCACGCCTTCCCATTTTAGTCTGGAAATCAGCAAATCTACATATTGTTTGATAGTTCTTTTTACCCTTTTTGGATTTTTGAGGTCGATTTCTCCCTGCCATAATAGTTCCCTTTGACGGTTTTCAGGGAGCGTATAAATAGAGGTTTCAGTATGATAAATCTTTGAATCACCTTTTATATCCCCACCATGGAAAATTCCCTGATTGGAATAATAATCGCTCTTGAAACTTCGGTAACTACCTCTTAAACTATAAAGACTGGTGCGTAAATCCTTATGTGATTCCACCTGGACTATTTTGCTTAACAAAACGGTATTGTAACCTTCTTCCACTAAATATTTTTCCAGGTTATTTAATTGTTTTTCAGTACTGTCTCCAGGTGCAAGTTTACTTTCCAATACTGAAACACTGGTTACTGCCTCCACTCCATGTTTTCTAAACTCCTTCTGAAGCCTGGTCTCAAAGGATTGGCGGAATTCTGTTAAGGGGGTCATCCCTATGATCAATATTTTCTCAATTTTTGGTTTTTCGGCCCGGTATGGAGCATGCGATTCTACCAGGCGAGCGGTACTACACGCCGTAAAAAAAACAAAATACAGAAACAGGAGAAAATATCTCATATAGGTCTTCTTTGGCTTATTTAAATTACGAAAATATAATTATCACTATTTCAAAAGCCTTTTCTGCTTTTGTTTTTTCAGGGCACCGGTCACATTCGCGAAAATATCTTTTTTTAATTGCCTGAAAGATTCCGAAAAAGCATTTACTTCATTAAGAAGTGCTCTATGTTCTTCTTTATACTTCTTTTCTTCTTCTGGTTGGTTTATTCCATCTACTAAAATGTCCAGTCCATTTTTATGCTTTGAAACCTTCTCATTTAAGTTCATCATTTCTTTTTTCGATGTATTAAGCCGATCAATCAACGTCTTGACCTCGGCAATTAAATTGGATTCAATAATAGGTAGGGTATACTCCCTAAGCATATCTTCAAAAAAAAGATGTTCATCTTTCATAAAAGCAAGGCTTGAACTCCATTGCTGTGCACTGTAGTGCATTTCTTCGGGACTTTTCCATTCGATGTACCGAAAATTTTTTTGATCTTTCATGACTGTAAATATTAAGTGAACGATTATTCTTTGGTGATCAACAAATCGCCGGTATAATTAAATATCTGCGACTGCAAATCTTTAAAACCGGTGATGAATTTTCTGAATTTTTCCTTTAAATCTGAATGTTGCTCGCGGTAAAAACCCTCACAACTAATATCATCGCATTCCCTCATGCCTTCCAGGTCATATTTGTGATTGTGAACTTCCTGGTTTAGTAAAAAAATCCCAGCGCGGTAGGTTTCCAGCTTTTTTTTAAAACTTTCGAACATCTCAAACATATTAGGTTGACTGGCTTTAAAAATATCGGCAAGCAGGAATTTTGTAAGAAAACGAATATGCTCTGTCGCATTGAAAATTTCGTGTAGCCAGACATCTGTTTCCTTTTGGAGTTCCTCTGTGCTACCATCTCTATGGTTAAATCGGTTTTTGAAAGAGGTTGCCATAAGTTTTAGAATTAGATACTTCTAAATTTACAACAAAAAACAGCCTCGTAAAATGATAATTATCAAAAGATTATAAACTTTTAGGGCACAAGAAAACTTTCATTTAGTTTTGGAGTTGAAACATTCCATTTATATACATCCTTGAGTTTCACCCTTAAAGCATCCCTGGAATGTGGTTCGCCATGTACCAGGAAAACCTGTTCGGGTAAATTTTTGATTTCGCTAGTCCACGCCAGAAGTCCTGCCTGGTCGGCATGGGCAGAAAGACTGTCAAAATGTAATATTTTAGCTTTCACCTGGCAGTACTTGCCAAAAATCTTTATCTCCTGGCTCCCTTCCAAAAGCTGGCGACCTCTCGTGCCTTCCGCTTGAAAACCTACCAATAGCACGGTGGTTTCAGGTTTTTCGAGATAGTACCTCAGGTAGGTTAGTACCCTACCACCGGTTACCATTCCGCTTCCCGCAATTACAACTTTAGGTCGGTTATAATCTATGGTTTTCCAGGTGTCTTTATACGAGGTTACTATTTTAAAATGCTTCTTCATCTGCTGGAATTCGTTTATTTCCAGTTTGTGCCACTGCGGGAAGCGTTCAAATACATCAAGCACCTCATTACCCATTGGACTGTCAATGAAGATTGGGATATTCGGGATTTTATTCTTTTTATAAAGCTGCCATAGTTTAAACATCAGGCTCTGGAGACGTTCCACCGCAAAACTGGGAATGATAAGACTTCCGTTTGAGTTAATCACCTCTTCAATTTCTGAACTTAAAACTTCATCTACATCTTCTACCGGATGCTGGCGGTCGCCATAGGTGCTTTCCAGGATAAGATAATCTGCCCATTGAGGCCGTCGGGGCGGTTCCAGCAGCAGGTCCTGTTCTCTGCCAATATCGCCTGAAAACACCCATATTTTTCCAAAAACATCTAATTCAATAAAGGTTGCTCCTAGTATATGGCCGTTTTTTCTAAACCTGACTTTTATATTTTCTGAAAGCTGTACCCAATTTTCTGGTTCTATTTTTTCAAATAGGCTGATCGCTTTTTCAGCCTGTTCCATATTATAAAAAGGCAGCGCGGGGGTGTGGCTGCTATAATCTTCCTTATTGGCCCTTTCAGCATCTTCCTCCTGAATTTTAGCGCTGTCACGTAAAATAATTGAGGCAATTGCCAGGCTGGGAGAAGTTCCTAAAACTTTTCCGTTAAAGCCCTGCATGACCAAACGTGGTAAATAGCCGGAATGATCTAAATGACCATGAGTGAGAAGAACTATATCAATATTTTTAGGAGGAAAAGGAAAATTCTCCCAATTGAGTTTTCTTAATTCCTTAAGCCCCTGGAACATTCCGGAGTCTACAAGAATATTATACTCAGGGGTTTCCAGGAGGAACCTTGAGCCGGTAACCGTTCCCGCCGCACCAAAAAAACTGATCTTCACTTTATTACTCATATTTAAGCTTTACATAAACTTCGCATCTCCTCCAGAATATGTTTTTTGCGGGTGGAAGAAATTCCCAGATGGTCCAGGTAAAAATCATCATTCACCAGTTCACGGCAGAGCACCACATCCCGACTAAGCAGGAATTGTTTTTCACGTTTATTCAGTAGAACCGAAACGGTGATAGGATATAAACCGGTTTTATCTATACGATCTTTTAAACTACTTCCTTTAGGGTAATCCCAACTTAATAATTTTAAGTCTACACATTTGGCATACCTTGTGGCGTCTTTGGTAAACTTGGTATTGGTCACCACCCAGCCTTCAGAGAAGAAAAAAGGATTGTTTTTTTTGTCTTTATTGAAGTTTTCAATATCCCGAAACCGGGAATGGATATAAAGGGGAACCTTAACATCACAACTTTTTCCCGGCATACTGTGAAATTTACACTCCATAAGGAAGGTTTCCTTCTCCCGGGTAGCGATTACATCTACTTCGTGTGTTACACAGGCTCCCTGAAAAATATCACCGACTTCTACATCGTAACCACTATATTTTAACACTGCGCCCACAAATTTTTCAAAAGGAAAACCCGTTGGGCCAAGTTCATAAATAGCATTTTTTAATTTATAGCGGGAAGCAAGAAGGTGATCTTTATTTTTTAGTAACCGGAAAGCCCGATTATAGATTTCTTTTGTTGAAATTCCCTGGTAGAGTTCCTGCCTGAGCCTGGAAAGGATCTTATCAATAACTTCCTGGCTGGCACCGGCGCGACCAAGGGAAGCGGCAACTTTTTCTTCAGAAAAAAGTGCTTTCTCTCCGGAGGCTTTTATTATTTTTAATTCTGAAGTATCCATAGCATAGAGATCCGGAATTTAATTTACAAAAATTAAAATAAGCGAGGCAGGTACCTGGTTTCTGGAAGCACCAGGATCGGAACTCTCGGTTTTTTTGTGATCTCATGTAATATTGATCTGGAAAATATCTTTTTAAAAAAACCAGGTCTTTCCCGATTGAGGATCAGTAACTGGCTCCCCCGACTTTCAATAAAGGTAATGATACCTTTGGTGACCGAAATATTAGTTAAGGTATGAAAACTGTGAGAAATATTCCGAAGCAAATCCTGGAGATGATCTTTATTAGTTTCCTGCTCTTCGTCCAATTGTTCATGTTCCTGGATATATAAAATCCTTACCGCTGCAGAAAATTTGTTGGCAATTTCGCTAACGTAATTTACACCCGCCTGGGAACATTTGTACCGAAAATTAGTAGCAAATACAATCTCCTTTTGAATGTCGGGAACAAAGAGGGCATTTTCGGGAACAATTAAAACAGGGCAGGTATTACAATTATCTGAAACGTGAATGGTGTTGCTACCAAAAATACGATTTTCAGGGTCTCCTGAACCTTTGGTACCCATAACCACCAGGTTGATATTATATTTCTCTATAGCCCATTTAATAGCTTCGGTTACGCTATTATACATTGAGATGATTTTGAAATGGTGATTGGGATTCTCATTCATAAGGCTTAAGCCATCTAGGAGTTTTTCCAGCCCCTTTTCAGACTGTTCATGAGCAAGGTCGTAGGCCGGTTCACCGGGTTCGGGAACCATCATACTGGTAGTTGTAAAATAATCTGTCTGGAAAGCATTCAGCAGGTAGAAGGTGCAAACATCTTTCTCAAACAAATGCATGCTATACTCCAGAGCCTTCCAGGCGTTACTGGAAAAATCGGTGGGGACAAGGACATTTTTCATAACTAAGCCGAATATTTCCCAGAAGGAATTACCAAAAAAGGAACTTTTATATGAAATCCTATTTTATTGATTATAGGCCTAAAAAGCAGGTTTTCGAAGAAGGAATGTTTGTTGTTAATCATTACAAGCATATCTGTAGGATGCTCATTCTGAAAATCATAAATAGCTTCTGTTAGTGCTTTTTTTTCTATACTGTAAAATTGATGCTTTACCGAATCCATTTGGGTGGCAAGCAGTTTTTTATTTTGTTCTTTTTCCGGAGATAATTCTTTCTTACCCAATACATGAAGGATATTAAGCCTGGAGTTGTAATTTTTAATTATATCTTTTAAGAGCTCAAATTGCTTACTGCTATAATCCAGCTCATAATCGGTAGGGAAGAGAATGTTATCTGGAGTGGTATATTCATATTCTGAAGGAATTGCCAGAATAGGACATTTTACTTTTTTTATGGCCTGTACGGTATTAGTTCCCATCAAAACCTCCTGGGCTCCCGTGGCCCCTTGCGTTCCCATTACCACCAAATCAATGTTTTTCTCCTTTACCTGATCTTTAATTTCCTCGATCAAAAGATTGAAAGCGGAGATCAATTCAAAATGGTGGTTAGGTCGCTTATCTTGTGAGGTGATACGTTTTTTTACCTTTTTAAGGCCTTTTTCTGAATTATGCCGGTAAATTTCTTCTAATCCTGGTTGGGTTGTGCTATATAAGATGTATTCTGTATCATATAAAACCGGGGTAAAGGTGTTTAACAAATAGAAGGTGCATTCTTCGTCCTTGAACAAACTCACCGCATATTTCAGAGCGTTTATGGAGTTTGTGGAAAAATCGGTGGGCATTAATATTTTTTTCATCGCATGAGGTTTTAGGAGTTAAACACATTCCCGGTTAAAATTTTGCAGAACCAGTAAAGGGATTTTAGGATTCAAACTTATCTTGTCCAGGGTCCCTTGAAACAGGATATTTTCCAGTTCACTGTGTCTGGAGTTAACCATCACCAGGATATCTATCCTGTGTTTTTCTATAAAATCTGTGATCGTTGTTACTTTATCCACACCGTCTACCTGGTGCGTTTGAAATTTTATATTTTGAAACTGCTCTTTAAGGAAGTTCAGATTATCTTTTTGCCTAAAAGATTCTACGGGATATTTAGAGATATATAAAGAGTGAATTTCTGAACCGAATACCCGGGCAATTTCGCTTACAAGTTTCAGTTCCCTTTTTTGATAAGGAACCAGGAAATTTGTGGGAAAGAGAATATTATCCGGAGTATTGTATGTGTAACCGGCAGGAATACTAAGCACCGGGCACTGTACGTACTTCATCACCAACAGGGTATTGGTACCAAAATTAATATTTCGGTCATCTGATTTTCCCCTGGTACCCATAATACACAGGTCGGCATTTTCAGAATCTACAAGGTCATTTACCTCATCCACCAGGGCGCCAAATGAAGCTACTTTATGATAAGTGTGATGTGGGTTAGGAGCTATTTCCCTGATTTTTTCAAGGGTTTCCTGCAGTTTTTCTTCGGCGTGGCTTAAAACTTTTTCTTTAAGCTCCTCCATGAGGCTTCGGCTTAAAACGGTTTCATCGTTATATACCTCATCGGCATAGGCGTGAAGGAGAAAAAATTCACAGGTTTCATATTTCAGCAACTCTACGGCGTATTGAAGTGCATTGAAAGCATTCTCTGAAAAATCGGTTGGAAATACTATTTTTCTCATGTTTTCCTGGATTTGAATCTACTCAAATTTAACAGAATTAAGGGCCGGAAACTATGACGAAAATCAGTAAACTCCCCTGTTTATAAAAACATTATGAAAAAGGATCGAGGATAATTAGATGATGTTTATCATTTTTTAATTTAAAGCTGTTAGTTATCTTTAAGTATTAACTCATAAACGTGAAACGATGAAACCTATTCGCCTAATTCTAATCCTGCTGGTACCATTTTTTATGGATGCCCAGGAATTACAAGACCTTAGCTATGTTGGATCTCTCCATGAGGGATATGCCCCGGTGAAAAAGAATAACCAGTGGGGATTTATTAATTCGTCTGGGGACTTAATTGTTAACTTCAGAAATGATCTTATTGAAAATGAGGAAGTTTCCGTTTCTGGTGATTTGGGAGTTGCTACACAAAAAGTACCGGTAATGCAGGAAAGCCGAGCAATAATTAAAAAAAATATCGAAGGGGTAAATTATTATGGTTTTATAGATAAAAAAGGAAAAGTAGTAATAGAGCCTGAATTTCTAAATGTTTCTTTATTTAATGATGGAAAAGCCCTGGCCTTAAAACTGGAGGGAGAGCAATTAGGGAAAAATGAAGTACTGGGAAAAAGAATGATTTCCTATAAATATGATGTAGTGGTAATTGACCCCAACGGGGAAGTTTTACAATATTTAGCGGGACCTTTTCCGGTTTCGGTTTCAAAGCGAAATCTCAGAAAGGCCCCTCCTATTGCTGCGAGACAGCTTGGCGATAACTTAATAAGCGTAAGAGGACCAGATAAACTCTGGCAGATTTATAAATATTAAAAAAAGGGGCGAAATTTTCGCCCCTTTTTTAGTTTAAGAAACCTTAATAGTCTTTTGTTTTTTAGAAGCCTGGGTTTCTTCCTTTTTCTCAAGTTTCATTTTAAGAATCCCGTCTTTGTAACTGGCCTTAACCTCTTTTTCCTCATCAATACTGTCTGGTAGACTCATAGACCTGGAAAAGCTGTTAAAACTAAATTCTTTTCTTACAAAACCTTCTTTTTCTTCTTCTGATTTCTCTTCTTTTTCCGCAGAAATTGTAAGGATTCCATCTTCCATAATGATTTTGAAATCATCTTTTTCCAGCCCTGGGGCAGCCAATTCGATTTCATAATCTTTTTCGTGATCCTTGATGTTCACGGCAGGGCTAAAATCGAAATCCTCTCCCTTAAAAATGCGGTTTAAATTGTTCAGTTTTCGGGTGTCCATCAAATCAGAGAAAAAAGGATCATCGGCAAATAATGAGGTCCCCCACATTGGGCGACGGCGCTTGTTGGATTTAACTAGTGACATAATATTAAAATTTTAGAGTTAACAAATTACTTTTCTAAGTTATTTAATAACAATGCTTTGAAGAATGATAAATGTCAATTTTTTAAAATTAAAATTGAGGTATATTAATTTTAACATCAGCCGGAAAGAGGAATTAGTAAACACAGAAACAGGAGAACAAAGTCTCCTGTTTCTTTAAGAAGGTATTAAAAGTATCTCTAATTCATTTGTGATACCAGTGATCTTACGAGAAGTAAAATTTGTGTATCGATTAGATAATATCCTTGATACCCTCTTAATTTGATTTTTAACATCAATCAAGTACTTAAAAATCAAATTTCTTATTTTATTTAGATCAGCAGTTAATTGCTGCTTTCTATGGTCTAAATTAACAGTTTCGGGTTGCGCAAAGAATGACATTTGTCAGGTATGTGATTTTTAACAAACTATTAGCAACCACGTATTAAGCTTGGGGTAAATGCATTAAATAGAAACAGGAGAACTAAGTCTCCTGTTTCCTAAGAAGGTATTAAATATATCTTCTAACTTTTCATCGATACCAGTGATCTTACACGAAGTAAAATTTTTGTATCAGTTGAAAATATCCTTTGATACCCTCTTAATCTGATTTTTAACTCCAATAAAGTACTTAAAAACCAAATGCTTATATTTTACATACGGCAGTTAATTACTGCTTTCTAGGGTCTAAATTAGCTAATCTTCTGGCCGGGAAAAATGACAAATATCATCTTAAAACTGTTTAACAAATAATTAATAACCAGATGCCGCTATTTAATGCTATTAAGTTTATGCATATTGAGGATCTTAATGTTTCGACCTTCAATATCAATTATTCCACTTTTCCTAAGACTGGATAAACTTCGAATAAAACTTTCGGTAGAAATACCTGCCACACTGGCTAGATCGGTTCTGGATATTCTTATGCCTTCCCGGGCGCTCTCGGGCATAAGTTCGGCAAACTGTCTAATGGTGCTGGTGGTTTTCCTTAATACAGAGGCATAGGCCATCTCAAGAAGGTGACTTTTTAAAAGAGAGAGATTATCAGATAATAACTGAGCGAGTTCCAGAGTTAAATGCTGACTGGAATTCAGAATTTCCTGAAACTTGAGGCTTGAAAGCCTGTAGAAAAAACTGTTTTCCAAAGCAGTGGCAGTCTCTGGGTAAAAAGTAGTATCCAAAAAATTATAAACCCCAAAAACATCAGAACTCTTATAGAGGCCGGTAATAAGCTCCTTGCCGTATTCGTCCATTCGGTGGGTTTTTATTAACCCATATTTTATAAGATAGATATAATTTGAATGTTTACCTTCCCTGTAGATTTCCTCATTCTTCTCGATCTCCAGACTTTCCCCTGCACGCTCAAAATAGGCCCTTAATTCATCCAAAGTATCGATGTGATGATTTTCGGGAGTACCAATTTTCCTTTTTTGAAATTTTTCGCGTTTGGCTAACCGGGTTCTAATTGCCAGTAAAAGATCCCGCTCATGGAAAGGTTTAGTAAGGTAATCATCGGCTCCCATATTCATCCCGGTTCTAATATCTTCTGCCTCAGATTTTGCCGATAAAAATATAACAGGGATCTCCCGGGTTTCTCTATCCTGGATGAGATTCTTTAGAAGCTGGTAGCCATCCATAACCGGCATTAAGATATCACTGATTATAAGATCGGGTTTGAGTCTCTTTGCCGCATCCATTCCTTCTTTTCCGTTTTCGGCAGTGAAAACATTATAATTTTCCATTTCGAGAAGTTCACGGGTGTTTTCCCGTAGGATCTTGTCATCTTCAACTATTAGGATTTTTTTCATCACAAAAGTATTATTCAGGGGTTACCTAAACATAGTTCGGGGGTGAATCAGGTGGGGGGCTAAAAACAATAGGTTCAAAAAATTATGCTGGATTTCCAGAAATATAACCTACACATAAATATACACAGAAAATGTTATAAATTTAAGTCGAAATTAAAAAAATCTTATGAGCGATTCGTTAAGTGGAACTTAGGCTATTGTTGAGTTTAAGAAAATTTCAATTTAAAAGCTTTGGAAACTCAAGCCAGACTTGATTTTTATCATTTTTTAGATAAATTATTCGAAATAAATTTATAGGTTTTAGGCTTCACTTATATAGAATTATTTTAAGTAAGCTGCGCTCTCGATTCAAAAGCTTTTCGTAAATTTAATAAGTGCAAATACCTTAAACCATGGGAAGAGATTTACATAGTTATACCGCCGATTCCTTTTATATTCATTTGGGAAAATTATTTTATGCCGTTGCTGCAGTCGATAAAGTGGTGAAGGAAGAGGAAGTAGATACGTTTAAGAAGATCGTAGAAAACCAATGGCTTAAATTCGATAAATTCGAGGATGAATTTGGGACCGATGCGGCGTACCAGATCGAGATAATTTTTGACTGGTTGGATGAGAACGACCCTGAACCTGGGGAGGCTTATTTAGAATTTGAAGATTATTACAAAGAACATCAGCGTTTATTTACGCCAAAGGTGAAACAAATGATTTGGAAAACAGCAGATGCTATTGCTGCATCCTATGCCGGTAAAAATAAATCTGAACTTATCCTGCTCTCTAAACTAAAATCTCTTTTAAAAAATTAATCTGATGATTCCCTACACCTGCCAAAGTTGTGGATTGCCTTTTACCAAAGAAATGCGTGGTACCAACAGGGATAAAACTTTCAATAATGATTACTGCATAAATTGTTTTAGGGACGGTGAATTTACTAATCATCACTTAACCTTACATCAGCTGGAAATTCAACTCCTGGAGATGGCTGAAGTACATAACGGGATCTCCCTTGAAGAAGCACAACAAATCATTCGGAAACTTCCTGAGCTCAAGCGCTGGCGCATGAATAATATTTAAGGATTAATATTCCTAAACCCCACCTTGCTTTTTGGAATGGGAACCTCCCATTTTATCATTTCTTTTAAAAATTCGTCTATTTTTTCTACTACCAATTTCTCTGTAATAGCTGCGGGGGAATAGACTCCCATTTCCACCATATCCTTTTCTACAGGCATCCAGTTTTCCGGAAGCGGGAACACGGTGAAAATCTCGATATCTCCATTATACATTTGGGAAAATACTAAAGCGCCGCCTTGTAGGAACTGATAGGTGGGAATCTGATTTGTTTTTACAATTAATTCCTGCGGAAAGGAATCGAAGGTTATATTTATGGCCTCATTGGTGTGTATCCAGCTCAATTGCTGCACTTTCCATCCAATTTTATATTTCTCCTCCGCTTCGCTTAAAACTTTTTGGATAAGATCTTTTACTTCAGTTTCCCATTGTATGCGTTTGTTTACAACGGTATGGATAGAGTTTTTGTATTCGTTTATCCGCTCTTCAAGATGTTCAATTTTCATTTCAGAACATTTTAAAATTTCTCATTAAAACTTAATAAGGGTACCTCAATACAGGATTGCATGCGTTTAACCAGATCCCTGTGCAGTAAACTGCTTTTTTGGGAATCGGGTTTCCGTTCCAGCATGACCACCATATCGGCATCAAGATTTTCAATATTTTCTTTCAGAGACTTCAGGATATTATCAGAGAAAATTATCTTAAACTCAATATGTGAGTATTCCACTTTTTTAGCCAGGTTCTTTTTGAACCATTCCAATAAATTTCTTGTCATAGTTTCATCCTGGTCGCTCACATGCAAAATGATTAATTTTGGCTGGACGGGCTTAAGGAGGCTGAGTAATTCCTTTAGGTTAATAATATCTTCCTGCTCAAAATCTGTGGTGTAAACAACATTTTGAAGCTCGGTAAATCTATAATTAGGTGGTACTGCCAGTAATGGGTAGGGGGAAAGTTCCAACATATCTTTGGTAGAACTTCCCAGAAAAAAATCTTTGAAGCTACCCGAGCCACAAGCTCCCATGATAAGGATTTTTATTTCCATATCGCGGGTAAAATCCAGGATGCCTTTGGTGACCGAAGAGGCTACCTTAACCGCTACCGTTAGATTTAAATCGGATAGGTCTTCTTCTAAATGTTCACTACAGAACTCTTTCAGCTTATCTTTTAATGCAATACGGGCTTCTTTTTCGTTATCTTTTTTGGTTAAACCCAGTTCCCGGTGGGTGGCAATATGTAGAACGATTACATCGGTATTAAAGATTTCACCCAAGGCCACGGCATATTTCAATGCGGCTACCGAATTTTTGGAAAAGTCTGTGGTGTAAATAATCTTTTTCATCTCAATATAAGTTTCCAATAAATTTATGACCAGATATTTACATAAATAATGATATTTCTCAGCTAAGCTTAATTATGGTTCGTTGGCTTCCGCTTCCCGGGCTTTCTGCCTTTCCAATCTGCGGAAGTAACCTCTGAAAAAGAAATTATGTTTGAGAGCTTCCATGTTTTGATCAAATTTATGGCTGGCCGATTCGATATTCTGAAGGCTACTATCCAGATGGTTTACAAAAGAGGTATCTGTAAGCATAAAGTTTATCACCCCTTTTCCGGTCTTAATTTCTGAAGAAAAATCGCTGATATCTCTGGTGATCTTATTGATCTCAACAGCAGAGGAATCCAGGTTGGATAAGGTGGATGAGAATTTTTGAGCAGAAATACTATCGTTGAACATAAGGCCCGCCAGGCTTTCGTCAAAGTTCACTTGAGACAATAAATTATTTAGCCGGTTGACACTGGTAATCGCCGATTTTGTGGTCTGTCTTAAATTGCTGATACTGTGTTTAAGGTCTTCAGCCATTTCGTCATCTTTAATAAGGGCTCCTGCCACACCCTCCCCACTGTTAATGGAATTGGTGATCTTCAATAGATCTGAGGTGAGCATAGCCGCATTTTCATTGGTTCTGTTTAAAGTAGAGAGCATATCGGCGGTCGCAACCTGGCTTATGGATTCCAGGGTGTCGCCCTGCTGCAGAGCGCCGCTTCCAGGTTCCTCACCTGGAATAATGTTCACGACCATACTTCCAACCAATCCATCTGAATTGATGGTTGCCAGGGCATTTTTTCTCATTTGTCTGGCCGTTTCTATACTAAGAAACATATCTACTGCTATGCTGGTGTCGTTCACCATAACAATTTGTTTAACGGTTCCCACATCCAGCCCGGCAAATCTTACATTATTTCCCACCTGCAAACCATTCACATTTTTAAACACCGAGGTAACCTTAAGGTTTTCTCCAAACAGATGTTGGCGGTTTCCAATAAAGAAAATGGCAAGAGTAAAAATTATTAATCCACTAATCACAAAAAGTCCCAGGCGCAGATAAGTTGATGATTGTTTTTTCATAATAGTATTATTTAAAAAAGGCCTTTATTTTCGAGTCATTAGCGGCCGATAGTTCTTCAAAGCTCCCTTCAGCATAATTAATTCCATCCAGTAAAAGAATCATCCGGTTTGCTATTACCCGCGCACAGTCTACATCGTGGGTAATTATGAGGGATGAGGTCTTGTATTTTTTCTGAATATCCAGCATAAGCAAAATAATTTCCTTAGCTGTAATAGGGTCCAGACCCGTGGTGGGCTCGTCATATAAAATTATTTTGGGCTTTAGAATCAGGGCACGGGCCAGGGCTATACGGCGTTGCATTCCTCCGGAGAGCTCTGCGGGCATCATATTTATAGTGTGAGGTAGGCCTACGTTGTTAAGAGCTTCCAACACCAATTCATCGGTATTTTTAAGGTCGAATTTGTGGGTGTGTCTTCGCAGTGGAAATTCGAGATTCTCCCTAACCGTCATTGAATCGTATAACGCGCTTCCCTGGAACAGGAAACCAATATCGGCTCTAAGTTCATCCAGTTCCTGGCGTTTCATAATAGAAATATCTTTCCCCAGTACCTCTACTTTTCCGCTATCGGGTTCCATAAGACCTACCAGGCACTTGATCATCACCGATTTTCCTGAGCCTGATTTTCCCATAAGCACCAGGTTTTCCCCTTCCATGAGCTGTAGGTTAAAGCCGTTTAGCACCTTTGTTTCCCCAAAACCCTTGTAGAGATCCTGGATATTAATTACCATATTTTTTATTTCTTTCTTCAAAGCGATCAGGGGTAAAAAATATCTGTAATAAAAACGGCTATAAAATCTATAATAAACAAGAGCATAGAAGTGAAAACCACTGCAGAGTTTGAGGCTTTTCCTACTCCGGCTGTCCCTTTTTTACTATTGTATCCTTTAAAACACCCAACCAGTCCAATGGCAAAACCAAAAAAGAAGGTTTTAATCGTGGCGGGAAAAAGATCACTAAACTCCAGGGTATTAAAGACCTGGTTAAAATATAGGGTATACGAGACATTCCCTTTTAAATTTTCAACAAGGGCAGACCCACTCAGGGCGATAAAATCTCCCAGAATCACCAGAATAGGAACCATAAGGGTGGTGGCTAGAATTCGGGTGACCACCAGGAATTTAAAAGGATTGGTCCCTGATACTTCCATGGCATCAATTTGTTCTGTAACCCGCATGGAACCCAATTCTGCACCAATACCAGATCCGATCCGGCCTGCCAGAATCAGGGCGATCATTACCGGTCCTATTTCCCTTACTATCGAAATACTGATCATGGAAGGCATCCAGGAAACCGCCCCAAATTCCATTAAAGTGGGTCTGGATTGAAGTGTAAATACCAGACCCAGGATGAACCCAGTAACCCCAACCAAAAGCAGAGATTTATTACCCATATTGTAACATTGACGCAAAAATTCTCTGAATTCAAAGGGCCTGGAGAATAACTCCTGGAAAAATCTTCCGGCGAATCCGGTTAGCTCCCCAATCTCTATAAAAAAAGAAGAAAGGTTTTTTCTAAAACTATAAGTGCCGTCCATATAATTACTTTGCTCTCTAAAGTTACAATAGAAGCGCAAATTTTTATATGACTTTGGTCAGTTTAAATTTACAGGGACTTCCAGAAGATAACTTTGGTCTTCTGTCTTTTAAAAGTAAACAAGATGTAAAATCGTTTTGAGAATTATTAATTAATTGAGGTTAATGCAAAAAAGTAGTTAGGTGAAGAGGGGATAGAAGAAATAATTGATATTTTTTCAAATATCATTATATAGTTTTAAAAGTAAAATGTTGCAGAAAAGTTAAAAAACGTCAGGAAATGTGGGATATGGGGCCACATTTTTTAATTTTAACCGTTATTTTTGATTTTTTAGTCCTTTTTTATTTAATTATCGCTTCCATATAACCAGATGACCAAAACTAATGTAACCTCCAAAAGTGCTGATTTACCTACTATTGTAACGCATCAGGAACCTAGAATAATTGCTGTTGGTGCTAGTGCTGGTGGATTGGAAGCTTTAAAATCTTTTTTTGATAATATCTCCGAGACCGATAAGAATGCATATGTGGTCATTCAGCATTTATCTCCGGATTTTAAGAGTATGATGGGGGAATTGTTGAGAAAGAACACTAATCTTCCCATTGTAGAAATCACCGACAGTTTAAAGTTGCGCCAGGGGCATATCTATTTAATCCCGCCGGTTAATAACCTTGTTTTAGAAAACGAGAGACTACATTTGGTGGACAAACCTAAAGACCAAAGCCTAAACCTTCCAATTGATAAATTTTTCGAATCACTGGCAAAATCCAGAAAAGAGAAAGCTATTGGTGTTATCCTAAGCGGTACAGGCAGTGATGGTACCCGGGGAGTAAGAGCTATCAAAGAAAATGACGGGATGATTATGGTGCAGGATCCCGAAGAAGCGAAGTTCGATGGAATGCCTCAAAGCGCTATAAATACGGGTTTGGTGGACTATGTGCTTCCTGTAGAAAAAATGGGACAGGAGCTAAAGAATTTTATTTCAGCCCCCTCGATTCTTAATTTTAAAGATGGTGATATTTCTGTAGATGAAAATGAGCTGGATAAGATTCTGCGGTTTGTAGATGAAAAAACAGGACTTGATTTCAGGGAATATAAACGAGCTACCCTGGCACGGCGTATTTCCAGAAGGATTAATGTTTGTAAATGCGAATCCCTTTCAGATTATCACTTGTATTTACAGGAGAATCAGGGGGAAGTAGATATACTCTACCGGGAATTTTTAATTGGGGTAACTAAATTCTTTAGAGATGACAAAGTTTGGGAAGTACTTAGGAGCAAGGTGATTCCTGAATTAGTGGCATCAAAAGAAGACGGAGATGTTCTTAAGGTATGGGACGTTGGCTGCAGTAGTGGGGAAGAGGCCTATTCTTTTGCGATGGTTATCAATGAAGAAATCGATAAACAAAATAAAAGAATAGAGCTTAAGATCTTCGCTACCGATATTTCAGAAAAACACCTTGAAATTGGGAGCAGGGGTTTTTATCCCGAAAGTATTGTGGCAGATGTAGATAATGATTTGCTTCTGAAATATTTCGTCAGTAAAGCCAATGGATATCGTATTGTTGATAAGCTACGCCGTATGGTGGTGTTTTCACGACATAATATCATTAAGAACCCCCCATTCAGCAAAATGGATATGGCAGTATGCCGCAATTTGCTTATTTATTTTCAACCAGGAATTCAGAATAAAGCCCTAAACATGCTGCATTATTCCCTGGTAAAGGATGGTTTCCTCGTGTTAGGCACCAGTGAAAGCGTCTATAACCAAAAGAATAATTTCACGGTAATAAACAGGACAGCAAAAATTTATAAAAACCTTCATCCAAGCAAACGTTTGAAATCCGAAATCTCGGAACCCAGTCAACTCAGTAACATAAAATCCCAAAAATCCAAACCGCGACCAAAAACCCGGCCCAATATCAGCCCTTTAAAAATAAAGCTTAAAGAGGAGTTGAACGATGCCATTATGGAGAATTTTGGTGGGGCTTCGGTATTGCTCGATTCGGATTATAATGTGCTTCATGCTATTGGAGAATTTCGCAAATATGCCAAAATGCCCGCGGTAGGATTTTCAATCAACCTACTGGAGATGCTGGATGGGGATCTTAAATATATCCTGCAAACCTCATTAAAGAAAGCAAAGAACGAAAGCAAAAAGGTCAAATATCCTTCGGCGACCTTCGAGACCAATGGTGAGAAAAAAGCCGTTGATATTATTATAAAACCTTATCTCGATAGAAAACTCGATAATGATGCGAGTTATGTGATCATCTTTATAGAAAAAGAAATTTTAGAGGTAGATCTTGAAAAATTAGATAAAGTTTCCCTTACCAAACGTACCAAGGAATATGTTTCCAGTCTTGAGGAAGAACTCAAGCACACCAAAGAGGAACTCAATATTTCTCTGGAAGAAATCGAAACCAGTAACGAAGAACTGCAGGCGGCCAATGAGGAATTGCTGGCCAGTAATGAAGAGCTACAAAGTACCAATGAGGAATTACAGAGTGTAAACGAGGAGATTAATACCGTGAATGCAGAAAATCTTCAGAAGGTGGAAGACCTGGCAGCGCTTAATTCCGATATAAATAACTTGCTGGAAAGCACGGAAATCGGTACTATTTTCCTTGATACCGACCTGAAGATCAGGAAGTTCACCCCCGCCATTAAAGACCACTTCAATCTGATTGCTTCCGATGAAGGCCGTCCTATAGATCACTTCACCGCCAGTATGGGTAAGAATAACCTTATCAGTAGATGTGAGCGGGTTTTAAGAACAGGTAAGATCCTGGAAAAACGTGTGACTACCAGAAGTGGGAATCAGTATTTAAGACGTATTTCTCCGTATATTGATTCCAAAGATATTATTAGTGGGGTGGTCATTACCTTTATTGATATTAGCAGCATTGAAAAGTCCAGAAGTAAACTGGAAGCCAGTGAAAAACGTTTTAAAACCTTTTATGAAGAGGACCCGGTTTTACATATCACGGTGGATCCTCAAAGTGCGCTTATTCTCCAGTGTAATAATACCGCTGTTCGGGAATTGGGTTATGATTCAAAAGATGAATTAATCGGAAAGTTGGTTTATGATCTTTATGATGAAGAAGCCCAGATGAAGGCGCTTAAATCGAACAAAGAGTTTCAGCAAACCGGAGAATTAAAGAATATCGAGCAGGATATGCTTAAAAAATCGGGGGAGCTTTTGCCGGTGATCTTAAGTGCCACTGCTGAAAAGGATGAACAGGATAAAGTTATTACCATAAGGTATACCTGCGTTGATATTTCGGCACAGAAAAAAGCCGAGGAAAAACTTAAGAGACAAAAAGCCGACCTGGTAAGAGCCAACGGCGATTTGGAACAATTTGTTTCAATTTTAGCTCATGATTTGCAAGAACCTCTCTCTACTATTAAATTTGGTAGCGACGTTTTAGAAAAAGTCTATTCCAAAAACCTCGATGAGAAAGGCCAGAATTATCTTTCTTATATCAAAGCTGCATCTACAAGACTCGCCGAACAAATTAAAGCACTTCTGGAGCATTCCCGTATTGGTAGGAACGGCGAGAAGAAGTTGGTAGACATGAAGGAAGTTGTGGAAGTGGTGAAATATGATCTCGGAAAAAGAATAAAAGAGACCAAAGCGAAAATTCACTCAGGGAAACTTCCAAAACTTAAAGGGTATGAAATTGAACTTAGGTTGTTATTTCAAAATTTAATAGGGAATGCCATAAAATATACCCCAAAAGACCGGAATCCGGAGATCAGGATCTCGGCTTTTAAAGAAGGTAAATTCTGGGTTTTCTCTATTATGGATAATGGGATGGGAATTTCAGATGAGGATCGAAAAAATATCTTTACCATTTTTAACAGGGTAAATAAACAAGATTCGGAAGGGACCGGGGTTGGATTGGCTCACGTAAAAAAAATCATCGAGTTACATGATGGTTCCATTTGGGTAGATTCTCAGGAGGGAATTGGTAGTACTTTTTATTTCAAAATTAAGGCGTAATCCATATGGATAATGAGCAGGTGGTATATCCCCAGGAGATAGATATCTTAAATTGTGAGAAGGAACCAATACATCTTATTGGTAAATCCCAGGCTCATGGTATAATTCTGGCCTGTAATCCCGGGAATTTCCAGATCACCCAATGTGGGACCAATGCAGAAGAATTCTTCGGAATTGATTATAAAGAGGTTTTGAATAAAAACCTGGAGGATTTCATAGGAGAGAATCCACTTAAAAAACTCAAAAATGAACTCCAGGGGGGCAGGCATCTGTTACCCGAGGAGTTTGAAATAAACGGCAGGCAACTTCTCATGCTTCCCCATCTCGCTGGTGAAAACCTTATTCTTGATTTTGAGGAATCGGATGAATCCCGGGACTCCCTGTTTTTTCAAAGACAACTTATTCAAATTCTCAAAAATCTAAATGCTTCCGGAAACATTTCAAAACTCTGTGCAGACGCAGCCCGTTTAACCAAAGATATTTTTGGATATGACAGGGTGATGGTCTATAAATTTGATGAAGAGTGGAATGGAGAAGTAGTCGCAGAAGAAAAGGAAGATTCTCTGGAAAGCTGGCTTGGGCTACATTATCCGGCCAGTGATATTCCGGCGCAGTCCAGGGAACTTTTTCTTAAACACCGGGTAAGGATCATTGCCGATGTAAATTACACACCCATACCCATTCATCCTGAAATTTCACCTATTAACGGCCAACCACTTGATCTTTCAAAATCTCAACTTCGAGGTGTTTCTCCCATTCATATTGAATATCTAAAAAACATGAAGGTTGGTGCCTCGCTTACCGCGGCGATTATCGCCAACGGAAAACTTTGGGGCTTGATAGCCTGCCATCACTATTCGGCTAAATTCATCAATTACTTCCAACGGGAGACTTGTGAATTTTTATCCCAGGTTTTTTCAAACCAATTGGCTTTAAAACTTGCAGAGGAATTTAAACAGGAAAGTGAAATCAACTCAGGGATACAAGCCAGGCTTCTAAAACAAATTCAGGAGGAGGGAGAGATTTTTAAAGGCCTTACCAATGCTGAAATTAAATTTACAGAGCTTGTTGCTGCTAAAGGGGGAGCCATACTTCTGGATGGTGATCTAAAACTTTCAGGAATAACTCCGGGGGAAGAAGAGGTGAAGCAGCTTATTTCAGAATTTTTAAGAGAGAAAGAGGAGGAAGTATTTTTCACCAAAAATCTTGGAGAAGAATATCCTGAGGCCAAAAATTATACTAAAGAAGCCTCGGGAATTTTAAGTTATCGTTTAGGGCGAAATAAAAATCATTACTTAATCTGGTTTAGACCTGAAGAACCTCAAAGCGTATCCTGGGGTGGAAACCCTGAAAATAAAATCACCTACAACGAAAAAGAAGGCCGATTAGGGCCTAGAAAATCTTTTGAAAAGTGGACTCAAAATTTATCCGGGATTGCACAAGGTTGGAAAAATACTGAAATTAAGGCAGCACGGGAGCTCGGGGAAAACCTGAATTATCTTATTGTAGAAAGACAGAAAGAAGAGATTTCGCAACTTAATGATAAATTGATGAAGGCAGTAGAGGAGCTTGAGCTTTTTAGCTACAGCATCTCCCATGACCTTCGTGGCCCCTTGCGGGGAGTAGATGGTTTTGCCCGAATTCTCAAGGAAGACCATTTCGAGGAGCTTTCCAAAGAAGGACAGGAAGTAGTAGAAACCATTCTACTTTCGGCAAAGAAAATGGATGATTTAATAGATGACATTCTTTGCCTTTCAAAAATTTCTACCGGAAATATTATTCGGGAGAAAATAGAGGTGGAGTTAATGATAAGAGAACTGCTTGAAAGTTTAAACCTTAAGGTTAATTATCCTAACACCGGGGTGGAAATTGAGAAAGATTTGCCTCCAATGAATGCCGATAAAACTATGGTTTATCAGGTTTGGTCTAATTTAATTGGTAATGCCTTAAAGTATTCTGCACGGGGAGAGAAGCCTGAGGTTCAAATAGGTAGCTTTAAACATAATGGAAAAACCGGATATTTTGTAAAAGATAACGGGATAGGCCTCGATGTTCAAAAGGAGGAGCAGGTTTTTAAAGCTTTTAAAAGAGTTGCGGGCACCGATTATTCTGGAAGCGGAATTGGTTTAGCTGTGGTTAAACGAATTATCGATAAGCACCAGGGTAGGATTTGGTTTGAAAGCGAAAAGGATAAAGGCACCGTGTTTAAATTTTATATTTAGTTTGGTAAGCTTCTTGTAAGTATTCACATTTTTATTTGTTGAAATTCCATTAAATGATAACAATCCCCTTACGAATATTACTGGTAGAAGATAGTGCTACCGATGTTGCCCTAATTAAGCGAAACATAAAAAAGATAGTTGAGGATCCTCAATTTGAGCTGGTGGAAGACCTTTCAGGCTGTGAAAATAAAATGATGAATTTTATTCCAGATTTGGTGATTTCAGATTATAATTTGCCTAATTGTGATGGTTTTGAGGTGCTGGAACTAACCCAGAAGATTGATCCTGAAATGCCCTTTATTTTTATAACCGGAACTATAGAAGACGAAGATCTTGCTGCAAATACAATCCTGGCAGGAGCCACAGGTTTTATCCTGAAGAAACACATGCCTCAACTGGATGAAAAATTAAAGCCGCTGTTCAAAAAGATTGTCTATAATATGGTGGCAAACGATGAGCTGCGAGAGCGGATTAGAAAAAATAAGATTGCCGTAAATCAGATTTATAATTATCTTGATGAACTTAATGCCGATAAGGAGGAACAAATGGAAAACTTAGATAAGATAAGGCAGGATATAAAAAATTCTAAATCAGGAGAAGACGATGCTAACAAAGCTTAGGGAAGCCACAAAACAGCTGCATGAAGAGATTGAACAGGATAATCTTGCTTCTAAAATTATGTCTCACGAGATTAGCCTCGAGGAGTATAAATTGCTTTTACTGCAAAATTATATAGCTTATAAAATTACCGAAGAGCAAATTAATCTTCATCTGGACAATTGGAATTCAGATAAATCCCGGCGATTAAAAAAAGATTTGGATTCTTTAAGGGTAGATACTTCCGTTATAGCGAATTTCAGTAATCGTTTAAGCATCCAAAACAAAACTGAGGCTTTAGGTGCTGCCTATGTGGTAGAGGGTTCGGCTCTGGGAGGCATGCAAATTTCAAAAGAAATACCACATTGCCCGGAACTTTCTGAAATACAAAAGCCTTATTTCTTCACTTCTGATAGAAAATCTATGGAAGGCTGGAATATCTTTCTAAAACGCCTTCGGAATTCGGAATTTTCAGAAGAAGAAAAGGAAATTTCAGCACAAAAAGCCAGGGATACTTTTAAATTTTTCCACGAGGTTTTTCAATTGGACACTACGGCGGTTTAAAACCATAGCTCAGTAGATATCGCACCTTGTTTTCTTTCTTCTTTTTAAGTAGGTTTACCTTTCTTAATTAAATACCCAATACATGAATAAATATAATTTTCGGGGATTGTTTTGTCTTTTCCTGGCCTTAGGTGTTAATTTTAGTTTCTACGGCCAAAGTGGCCGAATTCCGGTTCGGGCAGAAAATGGGATGGTGGTAACCAGTCATTATTTGGCATCGCAGGTAGGAAATGATATCCTGGAACAAGGCGGAAACGCGATAGATGCCAGTGTGGCCACAGCTTTTGCTCTAGCGGTGACTTTGCCCTCAGCCGGAAATATTGGCGGTGGCGGGTTTTTAGTTTACTATGGAAATGATGGTCATAAAACCACTTTTAATTTCAGGGAAAAAGCTCCTTTAGCGGCTTCAGCAGAAATGTTTTTGGGAGAAGACGGTAAAATTAAAGACAATTCTAATCACGAGGGATTACTCTCAGTGGGTGTGCCTGGTACAGTAGCCGGATTGTATAAAGCTCATCAAAAAATGGGAAGTCTTCCCTGGGAAGACCTTGTTGCTCCCGCAGTAAAACTCGCTGAAGATGGATTTTCTTCTACTTATAATATGAACTGGTTTCTTAATTGGGTGAAGGAGCATAAAGAGGAAGAACTTTATAAAGCCACTGCAGCTGCCTTCCTGAAGAATGGAGTAGAAATCTATAAACCGGGAGAAACCTGGAAACAACCCGATTTAGCTGAAACCCTTAAACGCATCCAAAAGAATGGAGCCGATGGATTTTACAAGGGAAAAACCGCCAGGCTTATTGAGAGCTATATGAAAAAACACGGCGGGCTGATAACTAAAAAGGATCTTGCCCTTTATGAAGCCGAAGAGCTGGAGCCGGTAACAGGTTCTTACCGTGACTTTGAAATTGTGGCTATGCCGCCACCCAGTTCCGGTGGAGTGGCATTAATAGAAATGCTGAATATTGTTGAAGGTTTTGATATGAAAGAAATGGGCCATAATTCGGCCACATCCCTTCACGTATTAACCGAAGCTATGCGACGGGCATTTTCAGACAGGGCTTTGCACCTGGGAGATCCTAATTTCAATCCAGGGATGCCCATTGAAAAGTTAACTTCAAAAGCTTATGCTGCAAAGTTGCGGGAAACTATTGAGCCCGATAAAGCTTCGGTGAGTGATTCGGCTAATTTTTCAGCGGCTCATTTACAGTATGAAAGTCCGCAAACCACCCATATCTCAATAGTAGATAAAGAAGGTAATGCAGTTTCCCTAACCTATACTTTAGAACATAGTTATGGTTCTAAAATCACCGTAGAAGGCGCCGGATTTCTTCTGAATAACGAAATGGGAGATTTTAATCCCATTCCGGGATATACTGATACAAGTGGCCTGATTGGCACCGAGCCAAATCTTGCTGCCCCCGAAAAAAGAATGCTTTCCAGTATGACTCCAACTATTGTAGCAAAAGGAGGAAAACCTCTGTTGGTGATTGGGAGTCCTGGTGGGCGAACGATTATCAATACAGTATTTCAGGTTATTGTAAATGTTATAGACTACGATATGAATATTGCCCGGGCCATTGAGGCGCCAAGGGTCCATCACCAATGGCTTCCCGATATCACTTCTTTTGAACGCTATGGGATCTCGCCTGATACCCAAGATATTTATGAGGAAATGGGCCATAAAGTTAGGTATAGAACCAACCAGGGGCAGGCTATGGGAATTTACATAGATGAGGAAGAAGGCGTGATCTACGGGGCAGCCGATTCCCGAAGTTATGACTCCAGAGCTGTAGGGCACTAATGTTTTAACCTAAATTAATAAAGCCACGAATCTCTTCGTGGCTTTTTGGGTTTATTACCGAAGCAAAGTTTATATTAATTTTAAAATAATTGGTGTTTGAATGTTTTATCTTGAAGGGAAAAGATTAATCAACAAAAAGATGAAGCTATGAATAAAGTGAATTTAGCTGTGATTTATTACAGTGCAACAGGAACAAACCATCAACTCGCTAAATGGGCCGAAGAGGCGGCGAAAAACTCCGGCGCCGGCGAAGTAAGATTCAGGAAGATCAAAGAAACTGCACCTAAAGAGGCGATATCCCAGAATAAAGACTGGGAAAAACATGTGGAAGCTGCAAGAGATATTACCGAAGCCGGTTTAGACGATTTAGAGTGGGCCGATGCTATAATTTTTAGCACGCCTACCAGATATGGGAATTTACCCTCACAGCTGCAGCAGTTTTTCGATACCACCGGCGGACTTTGGTCTAAGGGGAAACTGGCGAATAAAATTGTAAGTGGAATGACCAGTGCCAGTAATCCTCATGGAGGTCAGGAGACAACTTTAATGTCTTTATATAAAACAATGATTCACTGGGGAGCTATAATTGTTGCCCCCGGTTATACCGATCAATGCTTATTTGAATCCGGAGGTAATCCTTATGGGCTTAGCGTAACAGCCGGTAAAGATTCATTAGACGATAAGATTAAAAATGCGGTTACGCACCAGGTGAAAAGAATGGTGGATATAGCCGGCAAAATGAAGTCCTAAAATTTTTTCTATTCAATAGTATTAGCAATGGGGGATAACCACTATCAGCCCTGGCCAGGATACTGCCAACCTAAATAGAAAAGATCCTGGAAATTGGATGGAAAAGGTTTTAAATATGTTCTGGTAATTGGAAAAATCGCAAAAAAGGATTTTGAATTTTTAGAAGAAAGGAGTGGTAAGGTGCTCCGAAGAACTCAGTAATCAAAATGATGGAGTTCAATTACCTGCCCGGTATCCATATTGCCGAGTTGTTCGTTTCCAACTCGTACTCTTACGAGCCTTAAAGTTGGGAAACCTACTGCCGCTGTCATTTTCTTCACCTGCCGGAATTTTCCTTCGGTAAGGCTTATAGATACCCAACTGGTGGGGCCGTGGCGCTCGTCTCTTATCTTTTTAGCACGCTGCGGAAAAACAGGTCTTTCCTCCAACTTGAAAGCTTCGCAGGGCAAAGTCTGATAATTTTTACCGTTAATACTTATTTCGACTCCCTCCCGCAACAGGTCTACAGCTACATCGGTCATCTCCCCGTCCACCTGTACATAATATTCTTTTTCAACCTTATTCCCGGTAATTTCTGCACTCACTTTGCCACTGGTAGTGAGCAGCAAAAGCCCTTCTGAATCCTGGTCCAAACGCCCTATTGACATCGTGCCTTCAGGAAAATCATAGAGGTCACCCAATAATTTTTTCTTTTTCCTTGGCCTCTCATTGGTGATAAACTGACTTAAATAACCGTAGGGTTTATAGATCTTAAAGTATCTGTGCAAAGTTGGAAAGTTTAGCGTAAAACCAGTTTTTTTACAAGCTCGCGGCCCAGTTCTTCGTTAAGCATCTTAATGATCCGGGCTTTTCCATAGCTTAATTCTTCCCTTAAAACAGAGGAACTCAACTGTACATATAAAGTTTCGTTTTGAAGTTTTATACCTGTGGTATATTTCTTAATGGCTGGACCCATTTCCCGGTTCCAAACATCTCTTACATTTACCTTATCAAGGCCGGGTTGGAGTTTATTCTTGTCTACAAAATCTTTTAGCACCTCGCTTATGCTTAAATTCTCATTATTTCTTCTATTATTCTTCTTCATCTTCTTTAGCAAATAATGGGGTGAATTTTTTATAATGGTAAATAATTCCATCCTTATTCAGGATACTCATTTTTTCTTCGTCTGCCTCCAGCAGTGTTTCTTTCCATTGGTCGAAAGGGGTCTTGTAATAAAGACGTAAGCTGTCGTCTTCAATTTTTATTCTAAGCTCCTCGGCCTTAGCACTGGTTTTATAACTACCGTCAAACTGAGGCTGTAATTTTTTCCTGAAACCAGTACTGTCTGTGATCTCGAAATAATCTATGTTCTCATTAATAGAGTATTTCCTTACCGAATCGCCCGGGAGTTCAGCTTTGTCGATTTCCCAATAGCCCTCAATGTATTTTACCTGCGCTTCAGGATCTTGCTTATTGCAGCTTAAAAGTACGATTCCGATAAGAGAATAAAGAATTATTTTATTCACAATTTGAAGATTTTATAGGTTTGATTACTGTTCTGGACAACTTTCTCGGTACGCTCGGCGTGGGTGTCACTAATAAATATCTGGCCTAATTCCTTTGTTGCCACCAGGGCTACAATATGGGCAACACGCTGTTCATCCAGTTTATCGAAAATATCATCCAGCAGTAAAATGGGATTTACTTTACTTATAGCTTTTATGAAATCGAATTGCGCTAATTTTAAGGCAACCAGAAAAGATTTTTGCTGGCCCTGCGAGCCAAACTTTTTGATGGGGTGACCTTCTATCTCAAAACTGAGATCATCTTTGTGGGTGCCTACACTGGTATATTGAAGTGCCATATCCTTCTGGAGATTTTCCTCCAGCAATGTGGATAAAGGATTTTCAAAAAGCTGACTCTTATAACTTATATCAACCTTTTCCTTATTTGCGGTAATATCATTATAGCGTTTATTAAAGATTGGAATAAACTCCTTGAGGAATTTTTTCCTTTTTTCGAATAAATACTGCCCTAGCTCGCTTAGCTGAAGATTGTACACTTCCAGGGTGTCGCGGTCAAAACTATGATTTGCCGCAAAATATTTCAGCAGGGAATTACGCTGGGCGATTATCTTGCCGTACGGAATTAATTTATTAAGATATAACTGGTCACTTTGGGAGATCACCCCGTCTATAAACTTTCTTCGGGTTTCACTACCTTCGATAATAAGGTCACGGTCGGCAGGGGAGATGATCACGGCTGGAATAAAACCAATATGGTCACTAAACTTCTCGTAAGGTTTATTATTCCGTTTAATCAGTTTTTTCTGCCCGCGTTTCGCACTTACTACAATTTGTTGGGTTTTATCAAGCTTTTCGAACTCTCCCTCAATCACAAAGAAGTCGGCATCGTGGTTGATATTCTGACTGGTGATGGGGTTGAAATAGCTTTTTCCGAAAGCAAGGTGATAAATGCTGTCTAAAACGTTGGTTTTACCAACTCCGTTATGACCAACCAGACAATTTATTTTTTCATCGAACTCAAATGTGGCCGAATCGAGGTTCTTATAATGAAGAAGATTAAGATGTTTAAGTTGCATAAAACTCTGAGGTTCAGCCGGGTGATTTCTGTTAAAATTTTCTTTACAAAACTAAGCGAATGACCCGAAAATATTAAAAAAATACAAATATTTTCTCTTTTAATTTTCAATAAAAATCCTATTTTTGCGACGCATTAAACAGATTTTATGGCAACTTACAAGAAAAAGGGATATAAACCATCTAATAAGGAAGAACGCAAACAAAAGGTTGAAGACGAATCTACAACCGCTGAAGTATTTAATACCCTTGATGAAGGTGCCTCGAAGACTGAAACCTGGGTAGCCGATAATCAAAAGTATATCTACATTATTGTAGGTGTAGCTATTGTGGCTGTTTTAGGATATCTTGGCTGGCAACGTTTTATTCAGGAACCTAAAGAAGCTGAGGCAGCAAATGAAATGGCTCAGGCTCAGAATTATTTTGCAAATGCCATGAACAGTGCCGGAGCAGATCGTGATTCGCTCTACACTTTGTCGCTAAACGGGGGCGAAGGGAAATATGGTTTTCTTGATATTATAGAGAATTACGGCGGTACAGATGCAGCTAATCTTGCAAGATACAATGCCGGATTTGCATATCTACATACTGGAAAATATCAGGAAGCTATAGATTATCTGGAAGATTTTAAAAGCGATGACGAAATTCTGGCGGCTTTGGCTGTAGGAGGAATTGGCGATGCTTTTATGCAACTCGAGCAACCCGAAGAGGCTTTAGATTATTATGATAAAGCAGCTTCCATGCGTTCTAATGACTTTACTACTCCTAAATTTTTATTGAAAGCGGCTATAACTGCGCTTGAGATAGGGGAGAGTAATGAAGCAGAAGATTACCTTACCAAATTAAGAGATGAATATCCAGAAAGCCCTGAGGCCGATCAGGTTCCGGTGTATTTAGGACAGGCTCAGGCTAATAACTAATTATATGGCTACTGAAGGAAAGAATCTTTCAACTTACGATAAAGACACAATCCCAAACGCGGAAGACTTCCGGTTTGGGATTGTTGTTTCAGAATGGAATGATAATATCACCGAAGCCCTTTATAAAGGGGCCTATGAGGCTTTAATTGAAAATGGGGTTGACCCCAAGAAAATTGCCCGTTGGAATGTGCCCGGCAGTTTTGAACTTATTTACGGCTGTAAAAAAATGCAGGAAAGCTTCGATATGCTGGATGCCATTATCGCCATAGGAAGTGTAATTCAGGGCGAAACAAAACATTTCGATTTTGTATGCCAGGGTGTCACACAGGGCATAAAAGACCTCAATGTTCAAAATGATACTCCCATAATTTTTTGTGTACTTACCGATGATAATATGCAGCAGTCTATAGACCGTAGCGGTGGAAAACACGGGAATAAAGGTACAGAAGCTGCTATTGCTGCCATTAAAATGGCACAACTTCGCAAGGACGCCAGGTTCTAGATTTTTTTATAAGCCCGGGAACTTATTGGGTCGGCACTATTATTGTGTTAATCTTTAAGACGCTCAGCTTCGGAATTTCGGAGCTTTTTGAGTAAATTTGATTTCTATTATAAAGCAGCCTGTTTTGAAGATTGGATTGAATAAAATTAAAAAGAATACCCGTTATAATTACACTCCCCGTTATTATAAAGGAAAGGATACCGGTAATATTTATAAATTTGATTCTAAGTTTCATAAATATAAGGATACCACCAATGCCATAGATTTTGGTTCTCATTGGGCCGATGCACGTAAATCCAGCCGTAACCGTGGAAATCGGGAAATCAACACCCGGGTATTAATCATTATCGCAATCCTGCTGCTTATCTTCCTGTGGATAATAGATTTTGATTTGTCCATCTTTTCGAATGCTCGCTAAATGAGTGATATAATTCAACTTTTACCAGACCATGTTGCCAACCAGATTGCTGCCGGGGAAGTGGTGCAGCGCCCTGCTTCTGTAATTAAAGAATTGCTGGAAAACGCCATCGATGCACAAGCCACGCGAATTCAGGTGGTTATCAAGGATGCCGGGAAAACCCAGATTCAGGTTGTAGATAATGGGTTGGGGATGAGCCTTACAGATGCGAGAATGAGCTTTGAACGTCATGCGACTTCAAAAATTAAATCGGCTGAAGATCTGTTTAGCCTTACCACAAAAGGATTTAGAGGGGAGGCCCTCGCTTCTATCGCTGCTATTGCTCACGTAGAGTTAAAGACAAAAGATAAGGAAAGCGAAGTGGGAACCTTTATAAAAATTGAAGGTAGTGAAGTTACTTCTCAGGAAGCCTGCGTGACCCCACAGGGAACCTCCATAAGCGTGAAAAACCTTTTTTATAATATTCCCGCTCGTCGTAATTTTCTGAAATCGGATGCGGTGGAAACCCGGCATATTATCGATGAATTTCAACGGGTAGCCCTTGCTCATCCGCAAATAGCTTTTGACCTTTTTCATAATGGCAGCGAGTTGTTTAAATTGCCAGAAACCAATTTCAGACAACGAATCACCAATATATTTGGAGGCAAGACCAACGAGAAACTTGTGCCGGTTACCGAGGAAACCGAGCTGGTCGAGATTTCGGGTTTTGTAGGTAAACCGGAGTTTGCAAAGAAAAGCCGTGGAGAGCAATTCTTTTTTGTAAATACCCGCTTCATTAAAAGCCCTTATCTCAATCATGCGGTAACAGCCGCTTTTGATGGCTTGCTTAAAGAAAAGTCTTATCCCAGTTATTTTTTATACCTGAAGGTAGACCCCCGAAGTATCGATATCAATATACATCCTACCAAGACCGAGATCAAATTTGATGACGAGCACGCGCTTTATGCTATCTTGAGAAGTGCCATTAAGCATAGCCTTGGCCAGTTTAATGTGGCGCCCGTACTGGATTTTGAGCGCGATGCCAACCTGGACACACCTTATAATTATAAAAATAAAGAAGCCAGCGTTCCCGGGGTGGAAGTAGACAGGAATTTTAATCCTTTCCAGGAGGATTCGGGGAGAAATAATCCTGGGGTCTTCAAAAAAGAGCCGGCTGCCCGGTGGGAAAGTCTGTATTCAGGAATGCAGGATGAGCCTGTAAACAAAGAAGAAATAAATCAAATCGAATTTGAAAGCGAAGAGGTTACCGGAAGTTTATTTGATTCTTCGGAAGCAGAACCGGAAAAATCTACATTTCAGCTTCAGAAAAAATATATAGTAAGCACTTTAAAAAGCGGAATTCTGGTTATTGATCAGCACCGGGCCCATACCCGAATTTTGTATGAGGAATTGCTGAAAAATATTACAGTTTCAGCCGCGGTGAGTCAGCAATTATTATTTCCGCTGAAATTGCAGTTTTCATCCCATGAGATGGAAATGCTTGGGGAAATTAAGGAATCGCTGGAACAAACCGGATTTGTATTTTCATCTCTGGAAAGGGATTCCGTAGAAATATCCGGAATACCTCCATTGATTTCTGAGAGTGAGGTAGAAATGTTGTTGGAGCAACTGCTTTCAGATTTAGAAAATGAAGTGCCCGATAATGGCTTTTCTCAAACCGATTTGCTGGCAAGATCGCTGGCTAAAGGAATGGCGGTAAAATCGGGGATGCTGCTGAACAATACCGAGCAACAACATATCGTTAACCGTTTGTTTGCCTGTAAGGAACCAAGCCTGAGCCCATCTAACAGATCGGTTTTTGTGACCCTTACGGTGGATGAACTGGACAAAAAATTTATGTAAATGGGAAGAATTACAGAAACGGTTAAGGTACTTTTAATTATCAACATTATATTTTTTGTTGGAAGCCAGTTTTTGGGAGATTATGCCTATCAACTCTTCTCCTTATGGTTTGTTGAAAATGAAAACTTCAGGTTCTGGCAGGTTCTGTCTCATATGTTTATGCACGGTGGTCTTACCCATATTTTATTTAATATGTATGCACTCTGGGCTTTTGGAGGCCCCATAGAGCAAATGCTGGGACAGAAAAAATTTCTGTTCTTTTACTTTTCAGCTGGGTTAGGAGCTGCATTATTGCATACCTTAGTGAATTACTTTGAGTACCAGACCGGGTATAATGCTCTTCTTGATGCCGGAATGACGATGGGAGAAGTAGAAACTATGTTGAAAACCGGGGAATATTCTACGGCGATCCTTGAATCGGTTTCTAAAGAAACGCTTCAGGATCTTTATGTGAGTTTTAATACACCGGCTGTAGGAGCCTCCGGGGCTATTTATGGAATTCTGGTCGCCTTTGGAATGATGTTCCCTAATGTGCAGTTATTTCTGCTGTTTGTGCCTGTACCCATTAAAGCCAAATATTTTATACCGGCATTAATCGGGATTGACCTTTTCTCCGGGTTTACCGGATATTCTATATTTGGTGGAGGAATTGCGCATTTTGCCCACGTAGGTGGTGCCCTGTTCGGCTTTATAATGATGTGGTACTGGAAGAAAAACCAGTTTAATCAAAATCGTTGGGATTAATGAAAGCTTCAGATAAATTTAAATATAAACTGCAAACCGCCACGGTAGTTGAAAAGCTTATCGCAGTAAATGTACTGGTGTTTGTATTAATATACCTCTTCAGGACCATAGCTTTCTTGTTCCAGTTTCCTTCCAACTTTTTTATGGAGTGGTTTGTCTTTCCCAAAGAACCCGGGGAATTTATTTTTAAACCCTGGAGTATTATAACCTATGCGTTTTTGCATAGTGGAATTTGGCATATCCTTTCTAATATGCTTATTCTTTATTTCTCCGGAATCTATTTTCTGAATTACTTTTCTCCTAAACGTCTTCTTAATTATTTCTTTCTTGGAGTAATCGTGGGCGCTTTGGTGTATATGCTTAGCTATAATCTTTTTCCCGCATTCGCGGCTACCGGCAGGTCTTATCTCCTGGGAGCTTCTGCAGGGGTTATGGCTGTTTTAGTAGGTATAGCAAGCTATATTCCTAATATGCGTGTAAGATTGATGCTTTTGGGAAGTATAAAATTTTGGTATATCGCAGCATTTCTTGTTTTGTTGGATGTTATTCAAATTCCAATGGGAAATGCTGGAGGGCATCTTGCGCACCTGGGTGGAGCATTACTGGGTTATGTCTATACTACCCAACTTCAGAAAGGAAATGATATTGGTTCCTGGTTTGAAAAGATTATGGATAGCTTTGCATCTATGTTCTCTTCTTCGCCAAAAAAAGCAAAAATGAAAACCGTTTACCGCAAAGAAAAAGCTACTTCCACTGGAAAGAGGCGCAGCACTTCTTCCCGAATGAACAAGAACGAAAAGCAAAAGCGTATAGATAATATTCTCGATAAGATTAGCACAAGTGGATACGACAGTCTTAGCAAAGAGGAAAAGGACTTTTTGTTTAAAGCCGGAAAAGAAGATTGATGAAAAAGCTCAGTTTTTTAGATAAAATAGTCTTTATTTTAAATTCCCTTGCGGCCACGGCTTTGTTGTTATCGTATTTGCTTCCGTTTATCCCGCCAAAGTCATTTCCATTACTTTCTGTGCTAAGTTTAGGTGTACCGGTATTGATAATTTTAAATATTGTATTCCTGATTTTTTGGATACTAAAATTTAAAAGACAATTCCTGCTCTCTTTAATCGTGCTACTACTGGGTTTCAATTATGTGACCGGTTTATACCAGTTTTCTGCAGAAGAAGGTGAGAGAAATGACGATCAGCTGTCGGTGATGAGTTATAATGTGCGCATGTTTAATGCCTACAACTGGGTAGATGAGGATGATATTCCCGAGAAGATTACTGGTTTCGTGAATAAGCAAGCGCCAGATATTCTGGCGATGCAGGAGTATTATGTAGGGGCTTCAGGACTTCGTCGGGATTACCCATACTATTATATTAAATTAAAGAATAAAAACGACGAGTTTGGTTCTGCGATATTTTCAAAATACCCTATTATTAATAGATATTCCCTCGATTTTCCACAGCAGGGAAACAATAATGCCACCTATGTGGATATCGTAATAGAAAAAGATACACTTCGCGTTTTTAACGTTCATTTTCAATCCCTGAATATTAAACCTCAAATTGATGAACTTCAGAAAGAGGATTCCAGAAAACTCCTGGGGAGAATTGGCGCCGGATTTGCCATGCAGCAGGAACAGGCCGAAATGTTGATAGAAGAAGTAAATAACTCGCCATATAAAACCCTTATCATAGGAGATTTTAATAATACGATCTTCTCCTATATTTATGAGAAAATAAATCCTGAGAAACGATTTCAGGATGCTTTTCTTGAGGCGGGCTCAGGTTTTGGAGAGACTTTTAAGTTGAGTTATTTCCCGCTCAGGATCGACTTCTTATTAATTGAAGATGCTATAGAGATCCAGTCTTACGAACGATTTAAGGTAGAATATTCAGATCACTACCCGATCATGACCAGGCTTCAGCTTTAAACTCCTGATTTTCGAGGTACTCCAGGCTGTTAGGCCCTTCATTAAACAGCAAATCCAAAATGCTTAAATTCGGGAGGAATCCATGCTTGTTTTCAAAAACCTGGTTATATCTGTCATGCTGGAATCCAGTTTTCTGTTTTGCATTTATCAATGACCGGAGATCTGTAATATTTTCTGGTCTTCTTATATATTCTGAAGTTTTGCTGAAATCTGATTCCAACTGAATCGATTCGGTAATAAACTCAAGACAGGCATAATTAAAATCGATTAGGAATTTAAAGTGCTTGTGATAGAGGGGATGTAACTCATCTTCGTAAAACTCAAAGAAAGGCGAGGTCTGGTACGAAGATTTGAGAGCCCGCCAATGCTGTTTCTGCCACTCGAATTCATTCTCGATCTGCACTTCTTTATACAGCTGATGTTTCCCGGAAATTTTTGGTTCTCCCGTAAGCGCAGAGCGATGTTTGATAGGGATATTCAGCAGTAATTTCCCATTAGAATCATAAATGTACATCCGGTTCCTAAAAGTTTGTTTTTGGTAATTGTCTTCGTTTTCAAAAACTACCTTTTCAGCTTTCGCTAATGCTACAAATTGTGAAATGGGCCCAAAATAGGCAGGATGTAACAAAACCTCTTTCATCCTAAGAATTTTCCCTTCGTTTTTTAAAATAATTAAAGGCGAATATAAGTACTAAAAGAATCAGGAAGTAGGGGAGGTAGGAAACAGGAGTACCATCTCCTTTTACCGTAGTAAAAACCCGATCCCAACGTATTTTATTTATTATTCCGTTGGCATTGGCATCCCAACTCATCCAGATAAATACAGGCTTACCTACCACATGATTCTCCGGTACATAACCCCAGGAACGACTATCCTCACTGTTGTGTCGATTGTCTCCCATCATCCAGTAGTAATCCTGCTTAAAGGTATAGGAGTCTGCTGGTTTTCCATTTATTAAAACCTGGGTGCCGTTGAGGCTTATTTTTTTTGGTTTGCCCATCTCCAAACCTTCGTAGGTCTCAATTATTTGCCTGTAGAAAGGCATGGACTGTGCAGTTAACTCAACTTTGTCACCCTTCTTCGGAATATATATAGGTCCAAAATTATCGTTGTTCCAGGGTAATTTTCCATTATTAGGAAAGATCCCTTTTGAGGCTGTGCTCGAGGTATCGATATAGCGCTGGATAAACTCTACGTTAGGATGATTCCGTAGACGGTTATAGGTATCCTCGGTTAGCGCCCTGAAGAAAAATTCGTTATTATTAGGATTGTAATAAAAGCCATCGGTAATATCATATTCTTCATATAGGAATCGGGGATCAAAACCCTGCCCCTTGGTTTTTCCTGAATAAGAGAACTGAGTTCTGGCCCGGTCGGGTAACTCAAGAACTTTATTGTTCACATAAAGTTCTCCGTTTTCTATGTGGAGGGAATCACCGGGAAGTCCGACCGCTCGTTTCACATAATTGGATTTTTTATCTATCGGTTTGTCATATCGTTCCCCGGAACGATCAAAAAATTGTTTAACCGTATCAACCGGCCAGTTGAAAACCACAATATCATTTCTTTTTATCTCCTGAAAACCGGGCAAACGGGTGTAAGGGATCTGTGGGTTATTGAGATAGGATTTTGTCCCAAGGATCGGAATGGTATCGTGCACCATTGGAAAAGCCACTGCTGTTTTTGGTAATCGAGCTCCGTAATGAAACTTACTTACAAACAGGAAATCGCCTACCAGCAAGGTTTTTTCAAGGGAAGAGGTAGGGATAGTAAATGGTTGCATTACGTAAGAGTGGACAATGGTAGCGGCGATAACCGCAAACAAAATCGAACTCACCCATTCTCCCGTAGCTGTTCTGGGTTTAAGGCTGCGGTCTTCAATGTATTTAACATCAGTAGCATAATTGATGTAGTAAATATAAAAGCCTAAGCTAAGGATTACCAGGAAGGTGTCTGTAGTGCTATGACGTCCAAAGCTTCTTATGGTTTCCACCCAGATAACGGGGAACATTATAAGGTTAACAATAGGGATAAAAAGCAGAATAACCCACCACCAGGGCCGGTTTATAATTTTCATTAGAATAACTGCATTATATACAGGAATTGCTGCTTCCCAGGGCTGCCTTCCCGCTTTTTTATATAATTTCCAGGTTCCTAAAAAATGGATTACCTGTACAAGCAGGAAAAACAAAAACCATTGCGTAAATGTCATAATGAAATGTTTTGCTTTGTTAGAGCCCTCGGGGCCCAATTTGTTACATTATTTTAAAATTTCGGATAGAACATCCTGCATTCTGTAAATGCCTTCTTTCCCTTTTATCCATTCCGCGGCAATAAGCGCGCCTTTTGCAAATCCCTGTCTGGAATGGGCGGTGTGCTTGATCTCAATTGAATCTATTTCAGATTTATAAGATACGGTATGGGTTCCCGGCACATTGGCTTCACGCTTTGCGTAAATGGGAATCTCATCATTTTCAGCGTGATCCAGTTGCCAGGCTATTTTGTTAGGATTATTGGCAATAATTTGCTGAGCCAGGCTAATAGCAGTGCCACTTGGGGCATCAAGTTTCTGGACGTGATGTATTTCTTCAACCTCTACCGAATATTCCTTAAGGTTTTTCATCATTTCAGCCAGTTTTTCATTGAGTTCGAAAAACAAATTAACCCCAATGCTAAAATTGGAAGCATATAAAAAAGCTGTGTCGTGTTTTTCACAAATTTCCACTGCTTTATCATAATGGTCTAGCCAACCGGTAGTTCCACTCACAACCGGAATTCCCAGTTCGAAGCAGGTGGTGATATTTTTAAAAGCGGCTTTGGGAACGCTAAAATCTATAGCTACATCGGCATCGAGATTGGTGAGATCATAACTTTCTATATCTTCATCTACTTTCAAGGTGATTTTGTGGCCTCGTTCCAGAGCAATTTCTTCAATGGTTTTACCCATTTTTCCATAACCTAATAACGCTATTTTCATAATCAAAAATTATAATTTAAGGAAAGTCCATAACGTGTCTTTCCTGAAAATTCATCAAAATTCATATTTGGCTGGAGCGTAAGGTCTTCGCTAACATTAAATTGTTGAAGATGGGCCTCTACATTGGCGTCAATAATATTAAGGGCGTAAATCCCGGCAATTACAAGAATGGAAATTTCCTTATTCCTGCGGTAAAAACGTTGTGCTCTTATGAGGCCGTCGTCAGTAATTCTGCCCTGAAACTCATCAACCCTGCCTGCAAGCCTGTCTTTATAGGCATCGCGATAACGATTAAATTCCTTATCGTTGTTTATGTAAAAATAAACTCCAATTCCCAGCCCACCATAAGCGATAGGGATTTTCCAGTAGCTTCCGTTGTATGCCTGCCCAAGCCCAGGTAAAATAGCCGAGTAAAATGCGGCACGGGATGGGGCAAGGGCGTCATAGGGTTTGTAGTCCTTTTCTTTTTTTTCTTCAACCACCGGTAATTCCCCCGCGGGTGGAGTATCCACCATCAGGCTATCCTGGGAGAATCCCTGGAAAGAAAAAAAAATCAGCATTACTGCTGTGAAAAGGTATTTACTCTTCACCCTGGATGAGTTTTTTGATTCTGTTGAAGTCTTCTTCCGATTTAAAAGGAATGCTTAGTTTCCCGCTTCCTTTCCTGGTTAATTTCACATCCACTTTTGTTCCCAGGTATTCAGAAAATTCCTTGATCCCTTTTTTATAGGTTTTAGGAACACTGGTAGTGGCCTTACTGCCTTTTTTCTCTTTGCTTCCGGTATTATTTTCCCTTACCAATTGTTCGGTTTCTCTTACAGAAAGCGATTTCTGAAGGATTTTTTCATAAATATCCAATTGTTTCTGCGGATCGTCTACGTTGATAAGCGCACGCCCATGGCCCATACTCAGGAAACCGTCACGCATTCCCGTTTGAATGATGGGGTCTAGCTTCAGCAAACGAAGGTAGTTTGCAATAGTGGAACGGTTTTTACCAACCCGCTCGCTAAGTTGTTCCTGGGTGAGATTAATCTCATCTATAAGTCGCTGGTAAGACAGGGAGATCTCAATGGGATCCAGATCCTGGCGCTGAATGTTTTCTACCAAAGCCATCTCCAGGGATTCCTGGTCGTTAGCGATCCTGATATAAGCAGGGATAGTCTTTAGTCCAACAATTTTTGAAGCTCTGAATCTGCGTTCTCCTGAAACCAGCTGGTACTTGTTGAAATCTAGTTTTCTAACTGTAATTGGCTGGATCACTCCCAATTCGTTGATGGAGGAAGCGAGCTCTTTAAGCGCATCTTCATTGAAACTGGTTCGTGGCTGAAATGGATTTACCTCGATGGCCTCCAATTCAAGTTCCACTATATGGCCTACCAGTTTATCAGCGTTCTTGTCTTCTGCAGATTGTATATCGTTTTGCGGATCTTTCAGTAAAGCCGAAAGTCCTCTTCCTAAAGCTTGTTTCTTGGTAGCCTTCGCCATCTTCTATGAGTTTTTCTTTATAATTTCATGGGCCAGGCTTAAATAATTGCTGGCTCCTTTACTGCCTGCATCATAGTTAATGATGCTCTCCCCGTAGCTGGGGGCTTCACTTAAACGAACATTCCTTTGAATGATTGTATCAAAAACCATTTCTCCAAAATGTTTCTGAACCTCTTCTACCACCTGGTTTGATAATCTCAACCTGGAATCGTACATAGTAAGCAAGAGGCCTTCAATATCAAGTTTATTATTGTGGATTTTTTGAACACTTTTAATGGTATTGAGCAGTTTTCCGAGTCCTTCCAGGGCAAAATATTCACACTGGATCGGAATCACGACAGAGTCTGCCGCGGTTAAGGCGTTCAGGGTTAATAAGCCCAGCGATGGAGCACAATCAATGAGTATATAATCGTATTTCTCCTTAAGCGGGCTTATCGCTTTTTTGAGCATAGACTCCCTATTTTCCTGGTCTACCAGCTCAATTTCTATCGCTACCAGGTCTATATGGGCAGGAATAATATCCAGGTTGGGGGAGCTGGTTTCCATGATCGCCTCTTCAGCAGGAATAGAATGCTCCAGTAACTGGTAGGTACCTAACTCTACTTCTTCTACGTTAATTCCGAGTCCTGAAGTAGCATTCGCCTGCGGGTCGGCGTCAATTAGTAAAACTTTCTTTTCAAGTACTCCAAGTGAGGCCGCAAGGTTCACCGAAGTTGTGGTTTTTCCCACGCCGCCTTTCTGGTTGGCAATAGCAATGATTTTACCCATTAATTCCGTTCAATTTTTAAAAGGTAAAAATACAATTTATTATAGGTTTATGAAATCATTTTGTTAACAGCTTGTACATATTGTAAAGACTGATGTTTCAAGGCTTTTTGCTGTTTCATTCCTCTAAAAAACATCCAAAATGTTAAGAATTGGGTAAATGAAAAAACCGAAGCTTTCTCCTCCGGTTTTCCCCTTATTTAAAAAATTATGGAATTGGAGCTTAGCTACCTTTCCTGGCTTTAATCATTGCTTCCAGTTGATCCCATAGGTCTTCGGGAATTGCTTCCAATAGGTTAAATTGTCCTGCGCCTTTCAGCCATTCGCCGCCGTCTATGGTAATCACTTCTCCGTTAACATATGCCGAAAAATCGGAAACCAGATACGCGGCAAGGTTTGCCAATTCCTGATGCTCACCAACCCGTTTCAAAGGTACCTTTTTAGAAAGGTCAAATTTTTCTTTCAGGTCTCCAGGTAATAAACGATCCCAGGCACCTTTTGTTGGAAACGGGCCGGGCGCTATTGCATTAAATCTAATCCCGTATTTTGCCCATTCTACCGCCAGGGAACGTGTCATCGCCAGGACCCCGGCTTTTGCGGTAGCGCTGGGCACGACATAGGCCGAACCTGTCCAGGCATAAGTAGTCACGATATTTAGAACGGTTTTGTCTTTTTCTTGTTTGTCTATCCAGTGTTTCCCGAAAGCCAGGGTACAGTTTTTACTTCCCTTTAAAACAATATCAATTATGGTATCGAAAGCATTGGCACTTAGTCGCTCGGTAGGGGAGATGAAGTTTCCGGCGGCGTTGTTTAATAAAATATCAACGTTACCAAATTCCTTAAGCACCGCATCGCGCATCGCTTTAACTTCATCATAATTTCTTACGTCACATTGTACTGCAAAACATTTACCCCCGGTTTCTTCTTCCAGTTCTTTCGCTGTATTTTGGAGCTTATCCAGGTTCCGGGAAGTTATGGCGACTTTCGCTCCCAGTTCCATGAAATATTTGGTCATCGCTTTTCCCAGGCCGCTACCCCCTCCTGTGACCACAATGTTTTTTCCTTTTAAGGCATCGTCACGAAGCATCTTTTGTGTGTAGTTCATTTTTTCAAAATTTATTCCCTAAGATCGGGATTTTTCTTGGTTTTAGTCTATTCCTCTATCAGGATCTCGAGCAATTTTATTGCCGCCTCGCTGATTTTAGTGCCGGGCCCAAAAACAGCCACGGCTCCGGCATCAAAAAGAAATTTATAATCCTGCGAAGGAATTACTCCACCTACGATCACCATAATATCATCGCGCCCAAGGGCTTTTAATTCTTCGATCACCTGCGGCACAAGGGTTTTATGGCCGGCTGCCTGTGATGATATTCCCAGGATGTGAACATCGTTCTCTACGGCTTGTTTTGCCGCTTCCCGGGGCGTTTGAAATAATGGGCCTATGTCTACATCAAAGCCGAGGTCGGCATATCCCGTGGCCACAACCTTTGCGCCACGGTCGTGCCCATCCTGGCCCATCTTCGCGATCATAATACGTGGACGTCGTCCATCCTGTTCAGCGAATTGATCAGCCATTTCTCTGGCCTTCTTAAAGGAAGTATCGTCTTTCATTTCTTTGGAATATACCCCGCTAAAGGATTGAATTTTTGCTTTATAGCGACCGTAGACTTTCTCGAGGGCATCGCTTATTTCACCCAGGCTAGCCCGGTTTCTGGCTGCTTCTACGGCTAAAGCTAATAAATTTCCGTTTTCTTCCCTGGCTGCGTTGGTAAGATTTTCGAGAGAAGCTTTCACTTTTTCACTATTCCTTTCAGCTCTTATCTTTTCCAGCCTTTCGACCTGTTGTTTTCTTACCGTTTGATTATCCACTTCCAGGGTAACCAATTCATCTTCTTTTTCTCGTCGGTATTTGTTTACACCCACAATAATGTCGGTCCCGCTGTCTATCCTGGCCTGTTTTCTTGCCGCAGCTTCCTCGATTCTCAATTTGGGTATTCCTGCTTCAATGGCTTTGGTCATTCCGCCAAGCTCTTCAACCTCTTCAATTAATTTCCAGGCTTTTTGAGCGATCTCTTCGGTAAGTTTTTCTACATAAAAACTCCCGGCCCATGGGTCTACAGTTTTAGTGATTCCTGTTTCCTCCTGAAGATGTAACTGCGTGTTTCTTGCTATTCTTGCTGAAAAATCTGTAGGCAGAGCAATTGCTTCGTCCAGGGCATTGGTGTGTAAGCTTTGAGTTCCACCAAAAGCTGCAGCAGCAGCTTCAATGCAGGTACGAGCAACATTGTTGAAAGGATCCTGTTCTGTTAAGCTCCAACCACTGGTTTGGCTATGAGTTCTAAGAGAAAGGGATTTAGGATTTTTAGGATTGAATTGTTTGACCAGTTTTGCCCACAGCATCCTTCCTGCCCGCATCTTAGCGATCTCCATAAAATGGTTCATCCCTACAGCCCAGAAAAAGGATAAGCGTGGTGCAAAAGTGTCTATTTCCATCCCGGCTTTTAGGCCCTCTCTAATATATTCAAGTCCGTCTGCTAAGGTATAAGCCAACTCAATGTCGTTGGTAGCACCGGCCTCCTGCATATGATAACCCGAAATACTAATACTGTTGAACCTTGGCATATTCTTCGAAGAATATTCAAAAATATCAGAAATAATCTTCATCGATGGAGCAGGGGGATAGATGTAGGTGTTTCGCACCATAAACTCTTTCAGAATATCATTCTGAATAGTTCCCGAAAGCTGTTCAGGTTTCACGCCCTGTTCTTCCGCAGCGACGATATAAAAGGCCATAATGGGTAAAACAGCCCCGTTCATCGTCATTGAGACCGACATTTTATCAAGTGGGATCTGGTCGAAAAGGATTTTCATATCTTCAACCGAATCTATAGCGACCCCGGTTTTTCCAACATCTCCAACCACGCGCTCATGGTCGCTGTCGTAACCGCGGTGAGTGGGTAGATCAAAAGCCACAGAGAGACCTTTCTGTCCTGCAGCCAGATTTCTACGGTAAAAGGCATTGCTCTCTTCAGCAGTTGAAAAACCGGCGTATTGCCTGATGGTCCAGGGGCGGGAGACATACATCGTGCTGTAAGGCCCACGAAGATAAGGCGGAATTCCAGCGGCAAAATTGAGATGATCGGCCTTTTTTAGATCCTCTTTGGAATAGGTTTGTTTAAGGTTGATACCTTCGGGAGTTTTATAGGGTTTTGAGTTCTGGATCTCCTCTTTATTGGGTGTTGCTAACTTTATATGTTGAAGATTTTTTCTTGACATTTCCGGTAGATTTTAATTTTCTGCAGATTCCTTTTCCAATCTTTCCTGTTCCGATTTTTCGCTCAATCGGCGCTCCAGGATGGGTTCCAGTAGGGTTTTGCGCTTGTTTTTCTTCAGAAATGGGTATAATTCTAACTCCTCCTGCATCCTGTCATTCAAATTCTCAAATTTATTTGTCCCGATAAGGGTCAATTCTCCATCATCAAATTGCTTTTGTTCTTTTTTGGCGCTTTCCTTTATTTTCTTCTGAATAATCCCGGCTTTCAATTGCTTTAGGAATCCGCCGCCCATCTCGATTTCTTTGAAGATTTCCAGGGCTTTTTCAGCAAATTGGCGGGTTAAACTTTCAATATAGTAAGTGCCTTCAGCTGCGTTACTAACTTTACTCAGATAGGCTTCGTGTTTCAGGATTAATAACTGATTCCGGGCTATGCGCTCTCCAAAATCGTTGTTTTTGTGATAAATAGCGTCATAAGGCGAATTGTAAATAGTATTGGCTCCGCCAAGAACGGCACTCATACTTTCGGTAGTGGTGCGCAACAAATTCACATTATAATCATAAAGCGTCTTATTGCGTTTGGTGGGTTGGGCCAGGATGTGAGATTTTTCCGAAAAATCATATTCTTTCGCCAGACTTGAATATAACCAGCGCAGCGCTCTTATTTTCGCAATTTCAAAGAAATAATCAGGTCCCGAAGCCACTATGAACTGTGGCAGAAACTTCGTTTTATTATTTTTTTCTTTTCCTGAAGACTGATCTATATGGTTCAGGTATTCATTTACGTGAGCCATGGCATAAGCCAGTTGCTGCGGAATATTAGCACCGGCATTTTGGTACAGGTCGGTGTTTATGCTTATAACAGAGGAAAAATCTTCAGATTTGGAAAAGATTTGATCTAAAATGCTATGATCTTCTTTTAGGTTAAAGAACCAGTTTCCCGAGCGGGCCAACTTCCCGATAATATCTGTTTGTAGGTAAACCTGATTTTCCTTAGCCTCCAGATACTTTCGCAAACGATTGAAAAAGTCTTCAGATAAAAATTCAGGTTTTAGGTAAACGGCTGTGGTTTTAAGGTTGATTTCTTCCAATAATTCTTCTATGGAAATCTCTTCTGTTGGTATTTCAAACCAGAGGCTTTCAGCACCTTTTTTTAAAGCATGAAGTGCTTTTTTGTTGGCAACCTCTGCAGAACTCACATAAATCTTTTCACAAATATTCCAATGAGTAGGAGATTCCAGGTGAACAGCCTCACTTATATCTTCAGTAGTATAAAAAGGCTTTACCGATATTCCATCGAGGGAATTAAAGATGAGTTTTTCGTTATAATCGGCACCTTTTAGGTCGAATTGTATCTTTTGTTTCCATTGCTTTGCAGAAACCTCTTCGAATTCCTGAAATAATGATTCTTTCATTTTAAAGATTTTTGGTTTTGGGTACCTTAATCTATCGTGTCGTATTCTATGATATAGATATCCTCATCGGCACGTTTCATAAAGTATTTTTGGCGTGCGAATTTTTCGAGCTCCACCGAGTCCTGTAGTTGTTCGATAACAGCTTTATCTTTGGCGATCTCGTTGCGGTAATAGTTTTTATTTTCTTCCAGCTCATTGAGCTCCTGGTTGAGTTCATTATGAATAAACCAGGAATTGCTATCCAGAAAGATCATCCAACCTGCAAAAATAAGGCTCAACAGCACGTATTTGTTGCTAAGAAATCTAAACCAGGATTTTTTTCGCAGTTCTTTTAATTTCATACTGGATAAAGATACAAAATTAGGTCAAGCGGTCCTTGATTATGGTTTGCACAATATCAACAGCCACGGTATTATAACGGTTGGTGGGAATGATAATATCAGCGAATTCTTTGGTAGGTTCTATAAACTGTTGGTGCATAGGTTTAAGAGTGGTCTGGTAACGCCATAGCACTTCATCCAGATCCCTGCTGCGCTCATTAATATCACGTTTTAACCTGCGGATAAGGCGTTCATCACTATCGGCATGAACATAGATCTTAATGTCGAACATTTTCCTGATCTCGGGATTGGTGAGGATTAAGATACCCTCCACAATTACTACCTTTCGGGGTTCGGTTTTAACCGTTTCGCTGGTGCGGTTATGTTCTTTAAAAGAATAAACAGGCTGATATATAGTTTTGCCCGCTTTTAGTTCCTGAAGATGCTGTACCAGTAATTCAAAATCTATAGACTGCGGATGATCAAAATTCGTTTTCACCCTTTCTTCCATATTCAGGTGGCTAAGGTCCTGGTAGTAATGATCCTGGGAGATCACATCTACTTCTTCATTTTTTAATTCCTCAATGATCTGGTTTACAACGGTGGTTTTCCCGCTTCCTGTGCCGCCGGCGATTCCTATGATTAGCATCTAAAATAGTTTGGGGCAAATTTAATTATTTGCCCCAAACCCTGAAATTCTTTAAATGCCTATTTATAACTAATTCTTCTAATTAATTTGAAGCATCTTCTTTTGGCAATAACTTCACAATTCCGGTGCCTTCAATAGCAGCATAGATAAAGCCATCTGGCCCCTCGCGCACATCACGAAGTCTTCCCACGCCATCCAAAAGTTTTGTTCTTTTACCAACTTTTGTTCCGTCTAGTTCAAGATGTTCGAGATATTGAAATTTTAAAGACCCCACCAATAAATCACCTTTTAAGTCAGGGTATTTATCTGAAGTAACATAAACAAATCCACTTGGAGCTATAGATGGAAGCCAATAAAAAATGGGGTCTTCAAAATCAGGTCCGCCGGTTTGTTCGGTGATAATGGAATCATCGTAATTAATGCCGTAAGTCACCGTTGGCCAACCATAATTTAGTCCCTTTTGTACAATGTTGATCTCATCTCCACCTTGTGGGCCGTGTTCGTGAAGCCAAACTTCCCCGGTTTCAGGATGATAGATCATCCCCTGCGGATTGCGGTGGCCATAGGAGAATATAGCTTCTTTAGCATTTTCTTCTCCCACAAATGGATTGTCTTCAGGAATACTTCCATCAAGATTTAAGCGGTATACTTTTCCGCCATCCCGGGTTATATCCTGTGGATTCTCATCACGATTTCCACGGTCGCCTACAGTGAAATACAAATGCCCGGCTTCATCAAAAACAATTCTCGAACCAAAATGCTGGCCTTTGGTGGTATTCGGTTCCGCCTTGTAAAGATCTTCTATATCGGTAAGTTGATTATTGTTGAGTTTAGCTCTAACCAATTTAGTGTTTCCGCCATCGCCTTCTCCTTCTTCAGAAGAAAAAGTCAGGTAGATCCAGCCGGTTGTTTTATAATCGGGGTGAAGGGCTACTTCCAGCAAACCACCCTGACCCTGGGTATAAACATCTGGAACTCCTGATATAGATTGCTTCTTACCATCTTTAAAATGGAAAAGCTCTCCGCTTTTTTCGGTAACGAGCATACTTTCATCTGGTAAGAAGGTAAAACTCCATGGAATATTAAGTCCGGAAACCACTACTTCGTGTTCGTAATCTGTCTCAGGGGTTCCTGCCTCTGGTTGTTCTTCAAGACCTTCCCTGGTTGAAACTTCTTGTTCCTCAGTTTCCGTTTTTGTAGCCTTTTCTGAAGATTTTTGATTCTCCCCACAAGCCGAAAGGGCAAGAATCATACTTAGGGATAATAATACTCGTTTCATATCAATAGTTTTGGTGATTAGATAATTTGACTGCTCCAATAAATTGAATTAACTAAGATATAAAAAATCTAAAGTTCTTGTTGCTATCCCAAAGGAATTATTATATTTGCAGCCGCTTAACGGCAGAAGTTCTTTTTTAAAATTCAGTTTCAAGAAATTTAAAGGAAGGTGGTTTCTGATTTTCCCGAGAAAGTAACCTTGAACATTGAAACATTGAACTACAGCGCAAGCTGTAATCGCGGGGTGTAGCGTAGCCCGGTTATCGCGCCTGCTTTGGGAGCAGGAGGCCGCAGGTTCGAATCCTGCCACCCCGACAAAGAAAAGCCCTGCACGGAATGTGTGGGGCTTTTTTGTTGCTCCAGGGCGAAAGCTTGCTTTCTAGCCGCAGAAGCAACAAAAAAGACCAGGCAGGCGTTAGCCTGTGGGCTTTTCTTTATCACTTCCTCTTTTAGGATCACCGACCGGAGGGAGGTAATCCTTAAATTGTTTTCAAAGAAACTTGCTCACCAGTCGAATAATCAACAATTACTCCAGGCTAATTTTTTAGGGGAAGTTTTAATTCCCCCTGTTTGAATGGTTTAGATTTTTAGTGCTTAAAAAAAATAACATTCTCTTTGAAAATTGGAGGGAAGCCGTTTAATTTGCAAAACATTATTGGGATGTGGTCCTTCGTCTTTGCTCAGGACAGGCTGCCCCAAAAGCTTTACGGGTATTTTAATATCCAAAAGTCTTAAAAACTGAAATTGAGCCTTAATTATTAATCGGGATGTGGCGCAGTCTGGTAGCGTATACGCCTGGGGGGCGTGGGGTCGCAGGTTCAAATCCTGTCATCCCGACAAGCACAAAAAGTGATGCGAAAGCATCACTTTTCTTGTTTTTGAAACCCGCTCAAAGGCACTTTGAAAGCGGGGAGCAAAAACAAGAAAAGTTGCAGGCACTGGCAGTACTTTTTGTATTTCCAGGACCGGATGTAATTAGGATTATCTAAATCCTGTTATGCAAGTTCCCTTTGAATGCGGGGAGCATAAACAAGATGCGGGCACAGGCCTGCAGTACTTAAATCTTCCTCCGGTTTTACCATAGCGTATACAAGCTAGTTACGGGTTTCGATATCGCATGTTGGCGGGGTAGGGGACGCTCCCGATAGCTATCGGAATGGTGGCTTAGACCCGGTTTGTTGGTCAAGTTAATTATTTTCTTTCTAAGGCTGCCGTCTATTTGCGATGAATCGGCTTAAGTTTAATTTCTCTAAATTAGAACTTTCATAATTCATTGAGTTTTAAAGCTCCAGAATTGTCCAATAGTTACTCCACTATTTCCATCTTTTACTTTTATACGCCAATAGTAGGTTGTGCCAGGACTTAGATTAATGATTGAATAGTAATTTTCTTCCAGGTTTTCCTCAATCAATACAGGGGATGAATTAGTTCCAAAATATAGATCGTATCGTAAGATATCTTCATCTTCATCTGTTGACTCCCATTGAAGTTCAACTTCTAATTCTGCAATTACAGAATTGTTATCAGGGGTAACTAACTGAGGAACGGAGGGTAGGGAATTAGAGGTTTGCTCTGCCTCGGTATAAAAGCTTCGGGTTGAAGAATAAGTACTGTAATTATTTTTATCATCTTTTGCCCTAACTCTCCAATAAAAATTTTTTCCTTTCGGAACCTCTATATTTATAGTTAAATTAGAAATTTCAGTTTCAAAATACATCTCAGTAAAATCACTATCCTCAGCTAGTTCAAATAGATATGAAACTTCATCCCCTTCCGGATCTGTAGAAGAAGACCATTTGAAATTAAGATCATTTGTGCTACAATATAAATCATTCTCAGGAAGTGAGAGTGAGGGACTACTAGGTGCTTCGTTTTGAGATATTATTTCGTCGGTACCATCAGAATCTCCTGAACAAGAGGTTAAAAGAATTAGACTGAAGAAGAAAATAATTATATTTTTCATTTCTTATAAAATTTAAGGATTCGGGGGGTTTCTAATTTTAAAATAACGTAATAAACACCTGTGCTAAAATCTTCAACTTGAAGTGTTATAGTCTTATTTTTGACTGTTTTTTTATCTGAATAAAAAAGTTGACCAGAATTGTTATATATAGAAACTGGGACCTGAGAAAAACGTGTTTCGGGGATGCTTATATTAATATAGGAACTAGTAGGATTTGGATAAGCAAATACAGATGTAGTGTTCTCGATATTAAAAAGTAATGTTCCTTCACATAACTTATTTGATGTAATTTCAAGTATTCCTTCCTTACCCGTATTTATTGTGAAAGTAGAAGAATTATAAATACCTAACACTTCTCCATTAAGTGTAGCTAAAAAAGGACCTGTTCCTTTTTCAATATTAACTTTCACAAAAACCTCTTTAAATTGATTTTGCGATTGTATTCTGCCTTCTAATTCGCCACCTGGTTTGATTATAGACTCAAAACATTGTTCAAAATCGGGGTTAGATTCTGTAGTTATACAAAAAGAATAATGCTCAGCAGGAAGATCTTCGAGAAGCAATCTTTGAGTGAACTTATAATTTTCACCATTTATCGATACAGAAAATTCGTTCTCTTCTGAAGTTTCAATAAGAATAATTCCATTATTCTTTCCTGCACATGTTTCATGACTAACTTTTATTGAAAATATATCTGTATCAATTTCATTTTCTAAATCGAATCCTGTTTCACTTCTGTAGATTTTGCCATTAGAGCCAGCAGTAAAAATGTGTTCATTAGTTAACTCAATAGACCTGGTTCCATAATGGATGGTAAGAAATTTCCAATTTTCTCCTCCATCTTCAGTTTTATAAATTTTTCCCTCCTCGTCTACAATAAACCCTATATCTTCCGTATAAAATTTAACTAGCTCATAATACTCGTATGGAATAGAAAGTTCCTTCCAGGTGGCGCCGCCATCATCAGTTTTTTGTATTAAGGCGTTGTCTCCAATAATATAACCTATATTTTCATCTATAAAATGAAATGAATTTATGTCTTGATCAACCTCTAGTATATAATCCCATGTATTGCCACCGTCTATTGTTTTATATAAGCGCCCACCAAAATATCCTATTCGGTTACCATATCCAACCTGGGTATTTAGAAATTGAATATTTCCAAATTCAGTATCTAATACCTTATTCCAAGTATTACCGCCATCAACGGTTTTCATAACTTTTTTACGGTTATATCCGCCCGATATAAATCCAATATCTTCATTAATAAAATAAATCGAACTTAAACCTTCATCAACAGTTATTTCTAGTTTATTCCAGGTTATTCCACCATTAGTAGTTTTAAAAACATCTGAAGTTCCTCCCCCAATAGAATATCCTGTATTTTCATCTACAAAGAAGAAACCGCTGCCATATAAATAGTGGTTTACTGTGCTAACATAAGTCCAATTATCACCATGGTCATTT
>NZ_MSJR01000020.1 GCF_002078605.1 Salegentibacter sediminis
GTGAATTGAGAGAGCGTTTAAGCGGCTTTTTCAAGGATAGAAAAAAATAAAACTTTTTTATTGCCAGAAAGAAAAAGCGGTGTATATTTGCACCCGCAAAAACAGCAAGCGAATTGTTCTTTTAGAGTGGACTTGAAATAAAAAAAAAGCTTTAAAATTTTCCAAAGATTTTGTTTGGAAGTAAAGGAAAAAGCATTGTATATTTGCAGCCGCTTTCACAGCAAACGAGTTCACAAAAATACTGAAAAGAAATCCCGGGTGGGTGATAAAGAGAAGAGGTTCGAGTCCTTTAATTTCGGCAAAGAAACCTTCGTTATTAGAAGGAAGTTCATTGATTTATTGAATTGACAGCGCGTAAGATTGCCTTAGGGCAATCATTACAAATAATTTAGAATTAAGACTAGAGAAGTCGTCTTTGAGTGCAAACTTTAGATGGTTGTTATATTATTTAAGAAACAACGATGAAGAGTTTGATCCTGGCTCAGGATGAACGCTAGCGGCAGGCCTAACACATGCAAGTCGAGGGGTAACAGGGATTGCTTGCAATCTGCTGACGACCGGCGCACGGGTGCGTAACGCGTATACAACCTACCTTTTGGAGGGGAATAGCCCAGAGAAATTTGGATTAATACCCCATAGTATATATGGATCTCCTGATTTATATATTAAACATTTATGGCCATTAGATGGGTATGCGTCCTATTAGTTAGATGGTAAGGTAACGGCTTACCATGGCTGCGATAGGTAGGGGTCCTGAGAGGGAGACCCCCCACACTGGTACTGAGACACGGACCAGACTCCTACGGGAGGCAGCAGTGAGGAATATTGGACAATGGGCGAGAGCCTGATCCAGCCATGCCGCGTGCAGGAAGACTGCCCTATGGGTTGTAAACTGCTTTTATACGGGAAGAACCGCACCCTCGTGAGGGTGTTTGACGGTACCGTAAGAATAAGGATCGGCTAACTCCGTGCCAGCAGCCGCGGTAATACGGAGGATCCAAGCGTTATCCGGAATCATTGGGTTTAAAGGGTCCGTAGGCGGGGTAATCAGTCAGTGGTGAAAGTCTGCAGCTTAACTGTAGAATTGCCATTGATACTGTTATCCTTGAGTTATTATGAAGTGGTTAGAATGAGTAGTGTAGCGGTGAAATGCATAGATATTACTCAGAATACCGATTGCGAAGGCAGATCACTAATAATACACTGACGCTGATGGACGAAAGCGTAGGTAGCGAACAGGATTAGATACCCTGGTAGTCTACGCCGTAAACGATGGTTACTAGCTGTTCGGCCTAATTGAGGGCTGAGTGGTTAAGCGAAAGTGATAAGTAACCCACCTGGGGAGTACGTTCGCAAGAATGAAACTCAAAGGAATTGACGGGGGCCCGCACAAGCGGTGGAGCATGTGGTTTAATTCGATGATACGCGAGGAACCTTACCAGGGCTTAAATGTAGTCTGACAGGGCTGGAAACAGCTTTTTCTTCGGACAGATTACAAGGTGCTGCATGGTTGTCGTCAGCTCGTGCCGTGAGGTGTCAGGTTAAGTCCTATAACGAGCGCAACCCCTGTGGTTAGTTGCCAGCGAGTGAAGTCGGGAACTCTAGCCAGACTGCCGGTGCAAACCGCGAGGAAGGTGGGGATGACGTCAAATCATCACGGCCCTTACGTCCTGGGCCACACACGTGCTACAATGGTAGGGACAGAGAGCAGCCACTTCGCGAGAAGGAGCGAATCTATAAACCCTATCACAGTTCGGATCGCAGTCTGCAACTCGACTGCGTGAAGCTGGAATCGCTAGTAATCGGATATCAGCCATGATCCGGTGAATACGTTCCCGGGCCTTGTACACACCGCCCGTCAAGCCATGGAAGCCGGGGGTACCTGAAGTCGGTCACCGCAAGGAGCCGCCTAGGGTAAAACTGGTAACTGGGGCTAAGTCGTAACAAGGTAGCCGTACCGGAAGGTGCGGCTGGAACACCTCCTTTCTAGAGCTATTGCACTTTAAAGTGCAGAGCGCAATTATCTAAGAGGAAGTATTTAAAGCTTCTTTTTTGGTCTTGATTCTATGCTGTCGATTTAAT
>NZ_MSJR01000021.1 GCF_002078605.1 Salegentibacter sediminis
GTAAGCTTCCCCTAATTAGAACTGCTTGATGGTATAAAATTATTGTTTTTAGTTTGATTTGTGGTTTCTAAGAGAGTATTAATTTTTGCATATTCTATAGGTGCCATTTTTCCTAAAGCATCATGGGGTCTTTGATGATTGTAATCATCCATCCAGATTTGTGTTTGTTCCCGTACCTGATCTAAGTCTTCAAAAATATATTTATTTAAAACTCCTCTTCTATAACTTCCGTTGAATCGTTCAATAAAAGCATTCTGGGTAGGTTTTCCTGGTTGGATATACTGGAAGTCTATTCCATGCATCTGACTCCACTCTGAAGCTATTTTAGCAATAAACTCTGGACCATTATCCATTCTTATCTTCTGAGGTTTGGTTCTTCGGTTAATTAAATGGTTTAATACCCAAATTACCCTATTGCTGGGCAAGGAAAAATCAACTTCTATATGAAGTGCTTCCCGGTTGTAATCATCAATAATGGTAAAGGCTCTAAACCTTCTCTTATTATCCAGAACATCTGTTACAAAATCCATACTCCAGGTATGGTTAAGGGTTTGAGGTACTTCTAAGGGTTCTTTTATTCTTGCTGGTAGTCTTTTCTTCACTTTACGCCTTAGGCTTAAACCAAGATTCTTATATACACGATAAACTCTTTTATGATTCCACGACTTGCCTTCTTTGCGTAGTCGCTCATAGGCCATCCAGAAGCCTTCTTCACTATATTTCTCTGCCTTCTGCTGTAAGGCTTCTTCTATAGGCTTATCATCTTTAGGGAGAGGAGTATAATAAAACACACTCTTGCTCATTTTTAAAACACGGCACGCCCTGCTTATACCGTAATGAGCAAGTTCTTTAGCTATTGTTCTCTTACGGCAAGGCTTTAAAGCTTTTTTTCGATGATCTCTTTGGCCATCTCGTGATCCAGAGAAAGGGTAGCATACATTTGCTTGAGCCGTCGGTTTTCTTCTTCGAGTTCCTTTAAGCGCTTCAGTTCTTTACCGTTCATGCCACTATAACGTTCACGCCATTTATAAAAGGCAGCGGTGCTAATACCATATTCACGACTGATCTCGGCAGCTGTTTTACCGTTATCGAATTCTTTGAGGATCTTAGAGATCTGCTGAGGGGAAAATTTACTTTTTTTCATACTGTTTAAAATTAAGAATTATTCTACTTTTAAACAGTTCGGTTTTAAGGGAAGCTTAC
>NZ_MSJR01000022.1 GCF_002078605.1 Salegentibacter sediminis
TAAAATGTCTTGTCCTGAAATATGGCTACAGGTTAAAATTGATTTTACGCTGTTAATTTATATACCATATTAGGTGTTTGGTAGTCTAAAGATAAATGTAATCTTATTTCATTATATAATTTAATGGCATTTTTTGCCGCTCTCTTTGCATGTTCCCTATTCGTAAAGACCTGATCGAGATAGAATTCATCTTTCAGGATCCCATTTACACGTTCTGCCATTGCGTTTTCATAACAATGGTTTTCTTCTGTCATACTGATATCTATCTTTTTTCTTTTGAGTATTTGTGTATACACATTGCTGCAGTATTGTATTCCTCTGTCTGAATGATGTATGAGTCCCCTGATGTCTTTAGCTTGGTAAATCGCTTTGTTAAGCGCTCTCACGCATCCTTTAAGCTCCAGGCTATCACTAAGGTCATAACCTACAATTTTTCTTGAATGCATATCTGTAATGAGTGCCAGGTAACAAAATCCTTTTACGGTTCTGATATACGTAATATCTGATACCCACACTTGATTAGGCCTGTTTACTTTTAGATCTTTAATAATATTGTTGTACTTATAAAATCGATGATACGAATTGGTTGTTCTGGCACTGTACTTCTTTCTCAATGTCAGCATTTTATGTTCTCTCAGTACATTGAATAATGTATCTCTACCAACTTTTAATTGTTGTTTTTGGAAGTCCTGGCTTAATGACTTCATAAGCTTTCGAACACCTTCTCTAGGCAGGGATTTGCGTCGTTTCTTAACGATAGCAACTATATGTTGTTCGATCTTTTTTCGTTTATCAGCTCTGCATTTGTACTTATAATAAGCATCACGTTTTAGGTTAAAACAGTCACATACCTGAGTTAACGAGGCAAATCCCTTAGCTTTTTCCTTTGCTATGATTAAGGCTTGATACTTAGTTTTTTTTTAAGTTCCAGGACGCTTTTATAGCCTAGTTTTTGGGCAGCCACTTCTAAATATGCATCATCGACTAATTGATCCATATCTTTTTTAAGCAGTAGCTTTTTGAGCTGTTCAATCTCTTTCTGAAGTTGCTTGATCCGTGTTATTTC
>NZ_MSJR01000003.1 GCF_002078605.1 Salegentibacter sediminis
ACCTGCTAAGTTAACCCGATTCTTATCCCAGGATATCTGAATAGGATCGGGTACTTTGGAGATTGATTTAATAAGTGGGGCAAACCTCCTGTTAAATCCCAGATAAAGAGGTGTTCTGTATTTAGCGGCCAGCTCTAATAACTTTTCCGATTCATCTAGAGAATAGCTCAAAGGTTTGTCTACAAAAACAGGAATTTTTGCATTTAACAATTTTGAAAGAATGGGAGCATGACTTTCCGTGGAGCTATGAACCATTGCTGCATCTGGTTTTGAGCGAATAAGATCATCTATGCTCGGGCAGGTGTTATTTATTCTAAATTTATTCGAAAGCTTTTTTAAAGTATCGGTGGTTCTGGTACAAAGTATTGGATCTACTTTAGGATGATTTGCTAAAATTGGTAAATAGGCCTTTTGAGCAATTCTCCCTAATCCGATTAAGGCAATTCTAATTTTAGGTTTGTTGGACATTTGATGAATGTTTGTAATTTATCAATGCTGGGTATTTATTTTAAAATTTCCGCAGTTGACCGTGGGCTCGGTAATTTGATGTTTAAGTTTCATTAAAGGTATTCAAAAATATATTCTTTTTGAAGGCTCTACCTTTGATAAGAATATTGTCTAAATTTTAATTCTGCACCCCGCATTATCAAAACTGGTAAAAATAAGGCCTTGAGGATTTTCCTGCGAATAAACTTTTCCTGACATGTCAAAGATTTCGTAACTTCTGTTTAAAATTTTCAATTATGAAAGCATCATATAAGCAGGTAGAGATCGAAATCTCAAGAGGCGATATTGCCGACCAGGAGGGGGTAGATGCCGTGGTAAATGCCGCAAATGCCGAATTGGCCATGGGCGGGGGAGTGGCAGGAGCAATTCATCGGGCTGCAGGACCTCAACTTTACGAGGAGTGCAAACCGCTGGCTCCCATCCAGCCCGGTGAGGCCGTTATTACCGGCGCTCATAATTTGCCTAACCAATATGTTATACATTGCCTGGGGCCTGTTTATGGGCGGGACAAACCGGAAGATAAACTCCTGGGAAACTGCTACTCAAATGCCCTTAAGCTCGCCGAAGAATATAAAATTAGCAGTATCGCCTTCCCGGCCCTGTCTACAGGTGCTTTTGGATATCCTATAACTGAGGCCACCAAAATTACTTTTAATACAATTTTAGCGGAGGTTCCCAGGCTAAAACACCTGCAAAAACTTAAATTTGTGCTTCACAGCGAAGGCGACCTAAAAATCTACGAGTTGGTTTTTAGGAATCTTAGCAAACAAACCTAAGCCTTATTTATGCTTGATTTCACTGCAACTTACACCGATCTTTACCAGCTCTCTATGGCGCAGGTGTATTTTAACCGGGGCCATAAGAACGATATCGCAGTCTTCGATTATTTTTTCAGAAAAAATCCTTTTAACGGGGGTTATGCCATTTTTGCTGGCCTGCAAGACGTGCTAAAAATTATAGATGAGCTTAGATTTTCTGAAGAGGATATCGCGTATCTGAAAACCCAGGATTTCGATGAGGAATTTCTCGAGTATCTTAAAGGTTTTAAATTCAATGGAAATATCTATTCGGTACAGGAAGGGGATGTTGTTTTTCCTACCCGGCCTGTTTTGCAGGTAGAGGCAAGTTTGGTTGAGGCTCAACTTATAGAGACCCTGCTGCTTAATTTTCTGAATTTCCAAACCCTGATTGCTACGAAAGCAAACCGTGTTCGTCTGGTGGCCGGGGAACGAAGCCTTCTGGATTTCGGACTTCGCAGGGCACAAGGTCCCGGTGGTTATTATGCCAGCAGGGCAGCAGTGATTGGTGGCTTTAGTGGCACGAGCAACGTGCTTGCCGGTCGGGATTTTGATATTCCGGTTTCGGGAACCATGGCTCATTCTTTTATTCAGAGCTATGATGATGAGCTCTCGGCATTCAGAGATTTTGCTGAAGGAAGACCAAAAAAATGTGTTTTGCTGGTAGATACTTACGATACCTTAAAAAGCGGTATTCCCAACGCCATCAAGGTTGCAAAAGAGATGGAAGAGAAGGGACATAAGTTACTTGCTGTTCGCCTGGATAGTGGTGACCTTGCCTACCTTGCCAAAGAGAGCCGAAAGATGCTTGATAAGGCCGGTCTTGAGTATGTTAAGATCGCAGCATCCAATCAGCTCGATGAATTTGTGATAAAGAGCTTGTTGGAACAGGAAGCTCCTATAGATATTTTTGGGGTAGGGACCAACCTGGTTATCGGTAGTCCCGACGGCGCATTGGATGGGGTTTATAAGCTTACTTATTCTGCGGGAAAACCTCGTATTAAAATTTCAGAAAGCATTATAAAGATTACGCTTCCTCATAAAAAACAGGTTTACCGGGTGAAGAATGAAAACGGAGAAGCCATAGGAGCCGATGTGGTTACCCTCGTTGAAGAGGAGAAACCAAAACGAATGTTCCATCCTTTTGAGCCTTTTAAGTCTATGGAACTTTCAGGATTGAAGCTGGAGAAACTTCTGCAACCGGTTATGCTGGATGGTGAAATAAAAATGGACTTTAAAAGTCTTACCGAAATAGCCGATTACAGTAAAACAAGACTCTCAGAGCTACCTACGGAGTACAAGCGATTTAATAACCCACATATTTACAAGATCGGGATTAGCCAAAATCTCAAGGAAGAACGGGACCGGCTTATCTCTTCATTTAAAAAATAAGTGTAATGAAAACCTTAGTGATTATAGATATGCAAAATGATTTTATTCCCGGGGGCGCCCTCGCCGTGCCTGGGGGAGATGAAATCGTTTCCTTAATCAATAGACTTCAGGAGAATTTTGATTTGGTAATCGCTACCCAGGATTGGCATCCGGAAGCTCATGCGAGTTTTGCTGAAAGCCATCCTGGGAAGCGGGAATTTGAAAGCATAGATCTAAACGGGACAGAACAGGTACTTTGGCCGGTGCATTGTGTGCAGAATACAAAAGGAGCAGAATTCCACCGGTATTTAAAAACGGCTAAAATTGAAGCGATCTTTAGAAAAGGCACCGACCCTGGGATCGATTCCTACAGTGGTTTTTATGATAATGCTCATTTAAAATCTACCGGCCTGGCAGGCTATCTTCGTGAAAAAGGCGTAGAAGAGCTCTACTTCTGTGGGCTAGCTGCCGAATATTGTGTGTATTTTTCGGTAAAAGATGCTCTACAAGAAGGCTTTAAAGCTGTACTTGTTGAAGATGCCACCCGGGCACTGGATTCCGATGATTTTAAAAAGGCTAAAGAGGATATTTTAGAAAAGGGCGGAAAGATCATTACTTCAGATGAAATAACCCATTAAAAGTTAATATAGTAAACGTAGCCCACGCCAATCCAAAAAACCACATCATTAAATTTGTTGGCGACTACATCGTGGTTTAATCCGTCAACCCAATCATTGCCATAATAATGCCATCGGCCTTCAAACATAAGGTCGTGACGCCACCCCAACCGGTATCTTGCTCCCATCACTCCTACAATAGAATAGGTAGTACCGCGTTCCAGGTTGATGCCTCCTACAAAGGCAGGAAAAACGTTTTTGGGATTTTCCAGCGAACCTAAATCAGAGTAGGCATCAGGTTTATAGGTTACAAAATGAGCTCCCAGCCCAATATAGGGGGAAAACCAGTAGCCAAAATTGGTGAAATCTCTAATTCTCAAAGGGTGATATTCCAGCAGTGTACCTACTTCCAGCACATTGGTCTTTCCATGCATGGCACGAAGAAGTTTTCCACCTATGGAATTTTTTGAGGCAACGGGCCCGTAATGTTCAAGATTGGAGCGTAGCCAGGTGAGTTCGTTTCGCAGCCGCAAATGACTCGCTAACCAGGAGTCGGTTCTTTGGTAATTACATTCATTGCAATAAGCAAGGTTCATAAAATGCAATAAACCCACACCCAGTCCTGCATTAGCAACATTGGCCTGTAAATTCCATCTTTCGCCATAATCGGTTAAGAAGTTTGCCGGGCCGCCAAAAACCCCTATTTCATGGGAGATGCCAAATTGTGCATGTACCCGGCCGTTTTGCAGTACCAAAAGAAAGAAAAAGACTAAGATTATCTTGATGTAGTACATGCACCCCGGGATTGAAGTAATAGCAAATATATAAAAACTAGGCTAACAATAATCCTTTGGTATGACGAGGCTCATAATCCTTAAAGAATTATTAGTTAATATTATACGAAATGATAAAAAATACTCCCTGTTTTTTGAATAACCCATATATTTGCAAGGGGGTAACCCTAATTTATTGTAAAATCTATTAGCACTATTATAATTATGGAACAAAATGTAAAAGATTTCCTTGATAAAGTTTCAAAACGAAATCAAAACGAACCCGAATTCATGCAAGCGGTTCGTGAAGTTGCCGAAACCGTTCTCCCTTTTATAGAAGAAAATAAGAAATACCAGAACAAAATGCTTCTGGAGCGTATGGTAGAACCCGAACGCGTTATAATGTTTAGAGTACCCTGGCTTGATGATAAAGGTGATATCCAGGTTAACCGTGGCTTCAGAATTCAGATGAATTCTGCTATTGGGCCATATAAAGGCGGTTTGCGTTTTCACCCTTCAGTAAACCTTAGTATTCTTAAATTCCTGGCTTTTGAGCAGGTGTTCAAGAACAGTCTAACCACACTGCCTATGGGTGGTGGAAAAGGAGGCTCAGACTTCGACCCAAAAGGAAAATCTGATAATGAGGTAATGCGTTTTTGCCAGAGCTTCATGAGCGAATTAAGTCGTCACATTGGTGCAGATACCGATGTTCCTGCGGGAGATATTGGGGTTGGAGCAAGAGAGGTAGGTTTTCTCTTTGGCCAGTATAAAAGACTTCAAAATGAATTTACCGGGATCCTAACCGGGAAGGGGCTTTCTTTCGGAGGCTCACTTATTCGTCCTGAAGCAACCGGTTATGGAAATGTGTACTTTACCCAGAATATGCTTAAAACAAAAGGTGATAGCCTGGAAGGAAAATCAGTGGTTATCTCTGGATCAGGTAATGTTGCCCAGTATGCTGCCGAAAAAGTGCTTGAGCTTGGCGGAAAAGTGCTTACCATGTCAGATTCAGGTGGGTATATTTACGAGAAAGATGGAATTACCGCTGAAAAACTTCAGTTTATCATGAACCTTAAAAATGTGAAGCGTGGACGTATTAGCGAATATGTAGATGAGTATGCTTCAGCTAAATATTTTGAAGGGAAGACTCCATGGGAGGTGAAATGTGAGGTAGCGCTGCCATGTGCTACTCAAAATGAGCTTCACGAAGAAGACGCTAAAATGCTAGTGGATAACGGTTGTATGTGTGTTGGAGAGGGGGCGAATATGCCTTGTACTCCTGAAGCCGTTGAACATTTCCAGAATGCCAGGATTCTTTACTCTCCCGGAAAAGCTTCTAATGCTGGTGGAGTAGCGACCTCAGGTTTGGAAATGTCTCAAAACTCTATGAGATATAACTGGACTTCTGAAGAAGTAGATGCCAAGCTTCACGCTATTATGAACGAAATTCACGATCGTTGTGTGGAATTCGGAACCCAGGAAGATGGTTATATTGACTATGTGAAAGGAGCAAATATCGCCGGCTTTGTAAAAGTTGCCGATGCTATGCTTGCCCAGGGCGTGGTCTAAAAAACCTATAATTTTAATATTAAATGCCGCTACCTACCCGGAGCGGCATTTTTTATATCTTCGGATAAAATTTTTCCAGATGCCAGTCACTACCAAAGCTATTGTTATTAGTGCTCTGAAATACGGCGAAGCCGATCTCATTGTAAAGGCTTATACCTTTAGCGATGGCCTTAAAACTTATATGCTCAAGGGAGTCTTAAAATCCAGAAAAGGTAAATTCAAGGCTTCGCTTTTTCAGCCCTTAACCCAGCTGGAAATTGTAGCTAAGCATCGCGGCAAGGGTACTATGGAGTATTTGCAGGATGCCCGGGTGGCCCATCATTACGAAAATCTGCATACCGATGTGGTGAAGTCGGCACTTATTATGTTTCTTGCTGAAGTGCTTCGGAATTCCATTCAGGAGGAAGAGGCTAATCCGCCCTTGTTTAATTACCTGGAAAATAGCTTCATTATTTTAGACCAAACAGAACAGATAGGGAATTTCCATTTGTTGTTTCTGCTAAGGTTATCCGGCTTTCTCGGTTTCTCTCCTGAAGCATCTCAAAAAGACCTGGCCTGCTTTAATTTACTGGAAGGTAGTTTTCAGGAATTCAGTACCAATGAATATTGCATAGAAGGCGAAAATCTTGAGATTTTACGCAGGTTTTTGGGCATAAATTTTGATGAGCTAAGCCGAATTAAACTTAACCAATCAAGCCGAAGAAATTTTCTGAATATGCTGCTTTTGTATTACGAATTGCATATTGAAGGTTTTAAAAAACCCAGGTCGCTTTCGGTTTTCAATGAAATATTTAGTTAAATGCGAGCATCATTTGCAGGAGCGATTCTTCTTTTCTTTATTTTTAGTCTTTCCCATGCCCAGGAGATTCAGGTGCTGGAACAAACCAGCAATGAACCTATCCGGGGAGTAGCAGTCTTTAATGCTGATAAATCCAGGTCTACGATTACCGACCTTTATGGAGTCGCAAATATTTCACGGTTTAAAGATTCTGAAATGATCAGCTTCAAGCATATGTCGCATAAACTGGCTATTTTATCAAAAGCTGAAATTCTTGCCAATAATAACAGGGTTTACCTTGAAGGGGATGAGAACCAGCTGGAACAGGTCGTGCTTTCGGCAGGGAGGTTCAAGATGTCTAAGGAAGAAACCACTCAGAAAATAGTGGCCTTAAACTCCCATGACGTGCAATTGTATGCCCCACAAACTTCAGCAGATTTGCTGGAGGGCAGCGGACAGGTTTTTGTGCAGAAAAGTCAGATGGGTGGTGGCAGCCCGATGATACGGGGTTTTTCTGCCAATCGTTTGCTAATTACGGTAGATGGAGTTCGTATGAATACCGCCATTTTCAGAAGCGGAAATTTGCAAAATGTAATTTCAGTAGACCCGCTTGCAGTAGAAAATACAGAGGTTATCATCGGCCCGGGCTCGGTGGTGTATGGAAGTGACGCCGTGGGAGGCGTGATGAATTTTTATACGCTGAAACCTAAATTTTCAGCCGGGAAAACCGGGTTTTCAGGCAATGCCTATACCCGTTACGCCACTGCAAACAATGAAAAAACCATTCATGCCGATTTCAATATTGGACGTGAGAATTGGGCCTTTTTAACCGGGGTCACCTATTCAGATTTTGAGGATTTGAGAATGGGATCTAATGGTCCTGAAGAATACCTCCGGCCAGATTATGTGATTCGGCGCGGGAATCAGGATGTTGTAGTAGAAAATTCCGAAGAAAAACTTCAGAAATTCACGGGTTACGATCAAATCAACCTGCTTCAGAAGATAAAATATATGCCCGGCAACGACTGGGATTTTAATCTGGGTTTAATTTACTCTACCACTTCCGATTTTCCGCGTTACGATAGGCTTATTCAGAAAAGAAATGGTGAATTCCGATCTGCTGAATGGTATTACGGGCCGCAAACCTGGTTTATGGGTAACTTCAAGATCAATAAAAAAGGGAATGGAATTTTATATGATAAGGCGCAGTTAACAACTGCCTATCAGTTTTTTGAAGAAAGCCGGAATAATCGGGATTTTAACGAAGAGATTCGCTTTAATTCTACCGAAAAAGTAGATGCCTATTCAGCAAACCTCGATTTTGAAAAGGATTTTGAGGAAAGTCGTTTGTTCTACGGAACTGAATATGTTTATAACCTGGTGAATTCAAGTGCCAGGCAGTTCAATATTATTTCTGAAGAAACCCGGGCGGATGCTTCACGTTATCCCGATGCTTCCACCTGGCAGTCACTCGCCGCTTATCTTTCTTATCAGTGGAAGATAAATTCTGAACTAAGTTTTCAATCGGGAGCGCGGTATAATCATATTCTGGTAGATGCTGAATTTGATGAGCATTTCTTCGACTTTCCTTTTTCTGAAGCAAATATAAATACCGGGGCTTTAACCGGAAGTGTCGGCCTGAATTGGAGGCAAAGCCGTTTTTTTAGATGGAAGCTAAATCTTTCCACGGCTTTCAGAGCTCCAAATATTGACGATGTAGGAAAGATCTTCGATTCTGAACCCGGAGCGGTGGTGGTCCCTAATCCTAACCTGAAACCTGAATATGCTTATAACAGCGAATTAGGTCTGGATTGGATGCCTTCAGAAAATCTTGAATTTTCTTTTGCTACTTACTACACCCGCCTTAAAGATGCGATGGTGAGAAGGGATTTTCAGTTGGATGGAAAAACGGAGATTGATTACCAGGGAGAGCCCAGCCGGGTTCAGGCTATACAAAATGCCGCAAAGGCTTATGTGTATGGTTTTGAAGCTGGAGTTGCTTATAATATTTCCGTGGCCCTTAGATTGAGTTCTCAAATAAACTATACCAAAGGCGAGGAAGAGCAGGAGGATGGCTCTACGGTCGCTTTGCGTCACGCCGCTCCCCTTTTTGGAAACACTCATCTCACCTGGCATAAAAAACGCTTGAAATTTGATGTTTTTGCCGAATACAATGGGCAGATAGAATATGAAAATTTGGCTCCTTCAGAAAAAGGGAAGGCGTATTTGTATGCTTTAGATGAAAATGGGAATCCATATTCTCCCTCCTGGTATACGCTAAATCTTAGCGGGCAGTATGAAATAAGCGAAGCCTTGCTCGCCACAATTTCCTTTGAGAATATCACCGACCAGCGTTACCGAACTTACTCCTCCGGAATTGCTGCGGCAGGTAGAAATTTGATATTGGCGATAAAGTATAGTTTTTAGGTTTTCAACTTAAGAATTCAGGAATTGTTCTAATCGCTTTTTCCCTATTTCAGGTCGGCTATTTTACTAAAAATCATTAATTTCGCGTTTCAATAGAAATTTCGACAAAATGACCAATAAGTTCCCTGAATATAAAGGACTTGACTTACCCAAAGTAGCCGAGGAAATACTGGATTACTGGAAGGAGAACGATATTTTTGAAAAGAGCATAAGCACCCGCGAGGGGAAGGAGCCTTTCGTGTTTTTTGAAGGGCCACCTTCTGCAAATGGACTCCCGGGAATTCACCACGTGATGGCTCGTGCTATCAAAGATATTTTTTGTCGATATAAAACCCAAAAAGGCTACCAGGTAAAACGTAAGGCCGGTTGGGATACCCACGGTTTACCCGTAGAACTTGGAGTTGAAAAAGAATTGGGTATCACTAAAGAAGATATTGGCACCAAGATTTCCATAGAGAAATATAACGAAGCCTGTAAAAATGCGGTAATGCGTTACACCGATGTGTGGAACGAGCTTACCGAAAAAATAGGATACTGGGTAGATATGGAAAATCCATATATCACCTACAAATCCAAGTATATGGAAACGGTTTGGTGGCTGCTTTCCGAAATTTATAAAAAAGGCCTTATCTATAAAGGTTACACCATCCAGCCGTATTCGCCAAAAGCGGGTACCGGTTTAAGTTCTCACGAACTCAACCAACCGGGAACTTACCAGGATGTTACCGATACCACAGTTACGGCGATGTTTAAAATCACCGATTCCTCTAAAGCTTCGGTTGAAACAAACCTGGAAGGTGCGTTCTTAATCGCATGGACCACCACCCCGTGGACTTTGCCCTCAAACACTGCGCTTACGGTAGGGCCAAAAATCGAATATATTTCTGTAAAAACCTACAACCAGTACACTTTTGAACCAATTACGATTATAGTAGCAAAAGAACTTGCCAGAAAGCAATTCGACAAGAAGTTTAAGGAAGTTGAAACCGAAGAGGAGTTAAAAGCCTATGTGGAAGGCGATAAAAAGATCCCATTCTTAATGGGGGGAACTTTTACAGGAAAGGATCTTGTGGGGATAAAATTTGAGCAGTTGTTGCCGTATGCATTACCTGCAGAAAATCCTGAAAATGCGTTTCGTGTAATTTCGGGAGATTTTGTGACTACAGAAGATGGTACCGGAATAGTGCATACTTCGCCAACTTTTGGTGCCGATGATGCGATGGTGGCAAAACAGGCCACACCACAAGTGCCGCCATTATTGGTGAAAGACGAAAACGGAAACCTTGTGCCGCTCGTGGATCTTCAGGGTAAATTCAGGCCAGAAATGGGAGAATTTGCCGGGAAATATGTGAAAAATGAATATTATGACGATGGGCAGGCGCCAGAGAAATCGGTAGATGTTGAAATAGCGATAAAACTCAAGGAAGAAAACCGTGCTTTTAAAGTAGAAAAATACGTTCACAGCTATCCAAATTGCTGGAGAACCGATAAACCCATTTTATACTATCCCCTGGATTCCTGGTTCATAAAGGTAACCGAATTCAAGGACAGGATGTTCGAGTTAAATCAAACCATTAACTGGAAACCGAAATCTACCGGGGAAGGTCGTTTTGGAAACTGGCTGGCTAATGCCAACGACTGGAACCTATCACGCAGCCGATATTGGGGAATTCCTCTGCCTATTTGGAGAACCGAAGAAGGTAAGGAAGAGAAACTAATTGGCTCTATTGCTGAATTAAAGAAAGAAATGGCCAGGGCCGTAGAGGCCGGGTTTATGGATAAGGATATTTTTGAAGGTTTCCAGCCCGGAGATATAAGTGAAGAGAACTACGATTTGGTAGACCTTCACAAAAATGTGGTAGACCAGATCACGCTGGTTTCAGATTCAGGAAAACCAATGAAACGTGAAGCCGATTTGATAGATGTTTGGTTCGATTCCGGTTCTATGCCCTACTCGCAGTGGCACTATCCGTTTGAAAATAAAGAAAAAGTTGAAGGAGGTGAAAGAAAGGCCGATTTCATAGCCGAAGGGGTAGACCAAACGCGAGGTTGGTTTTATACCTTGCACGCCATCGCTACGATGATCTTTGATGATGTGGCTTATAAAAATGTGGTTTCCAACGGACTTGTTTTAGATAAAAACGGACAAAAAATGTCCAAACGTCTTGGAAATGCAGTAGATCCCTTCGAAACTTTGGCAGCTTTCGGGCCCGATGCTACTCGTTGGTACATGATCTCGAATGCAAATCCATGGGATAACCTGAAATTCGACATTGAGGGTATTGCTGAGGTGCGCCGTAAATTCTTCGGAACGCTTTACAATACCTATTCTTTCTTCACGCTCTATGCCAATATCGATAACTTTAAATATGAAGAAGCCGATATACCTCTGGAAGAGAGACCGGAAATAGACCGCTGGATCCTTTCAGAATTGCATACCCTAATAGAAAAAGTAGATAAGTTCTACGCAGATTATGAGCCGACAAAAGCTACCCGGGCAATTTCAGAGTTTGTTCAGGAAAACCTGAGTAACTGGTTCGTACGATTAAGCCGAAGAAGATTCTGGAAAGGCGATTATGAGCAGGATAAGATTTCGGCTTATCAAACCCTTTATGCCTGCCTGGAAACAGTGGCAAAATTAGGAGCTCCTGTGGCCCCATTCTTTATGGACAGGCTGTACAAAGACCTGAACCAGGCAACTCAGAAGGAAAGTTTTGAATCGGTGCATCTTGCTGATTTCCCGGTTTTTTATGATAAATTTGTTGATAAATCTTTGGAACGTAAAATGGAAAAGGCCCAAACCATCTCATCCCTGGTGCTTTCTCTGCGTAAAAAGGAAATGATCAAAGTAAGGCAACCGCTCCAAAGGGTAATGATCCCGGTGCTTGATGAGCAACAACGGGAAGAAATCCTGGCTGTGGAAGACCTTATAAAATCTGAAGTAAACGTAAAAGAATTACAGCTTATCGATGATGCATCCGGGGTCCTGGTGAAGCAGGTAAAACCTAATTTTAAGGTTCTCGGCCCCCGTTTTGGAAAGGATATGAAGCTGGTTGTCAGCAAGATAAATAGTCTAAATGCCACAGATATTACCACAATAGAGCGTGAGGGTAGTATCGATATTGAGGTTAACGAAAAAATGATTACTTTGGCCGCCGAAGAGGTGGAAATAACCTCCCAGGATATTGAAGGCTGGTTAGTTGCCAGCAGTGGTAATATTACAGTAGCCCTGGACGTTAGTATTTCTCCTGAGCTTAAAAAGGAAGGAGTAGCCCGGGAATTGGTAAACCGAATTCAGAACCTTAGAAAGGATTCCGGCTTTGAAGTTACCGATACCATAGATGTGACCCTACAAAAAGACGGCATTGTCGAGGATGCCGTTAATGAAAATATAACCTATATCAAGAACGAAACATTAACTGCACACCTCGAAGTTGCAGCGGTGGTAGAAGAAGGTACAGATGTAGCTTTTGATGACATTACCACTAAATTGTTTATTAAAAAACATTGAGCTTATGTCTGCAGAAGTTAAAGAACGTTACAATGACGCTGATTTGGCGGAATTTAAGGCCATTATCTTAAAAAAGATCGAGAAGGCCCAGGAACAGTTGGAAATTTACGAAAATGCTTATAAAAATGACGGGAATAACGGCACCGACGATACTTCTCCCACTTTTAAAGCTTTTGAAGAAGGAAGTGAAACGATGAGTAAAGAAGCCAATTCACAGTTGGCCATTCGTCAGGAGAAGTTCATCAGGGATCTTAAAAATGCTTTATTGCGTATTGAGAACAAAACCTATGGGATTTGTAGAGTAACCGGCAAATTAATAGCCAAAGAACGCCTTAAACTTGTGCCACATGCTACTTTAAGCATTGAGGCTAAGAATATGCAGCGCTAAAACCACAATAAATAAATAAAGAAACGCTCTTTTTGAAAATATTCAAAGGGAGCGTTTTGCTTTTTTGAATGCTAAAGAACCTTTCAATACTACTTTCTCTATTTTTTAGTCTTTCTCTGTTTGGGCAGAAGGAAACGCTGGAAAGCATTGAAGCAAAATCTGTAGAAGCGATCCAGATTTTTGCTGATGAGGTATATAGCATTAACATTGAAACTTATGAAGGTTCTGAAATCCTTATCGCCACTCATTCAGAAGGGGAATATTATAACCAGATAAGGCTCAATACCGAGATTAAGAATAAAAAGCTAATTCTCAGCACCAAATATCCTGAAGCGCTTTCCGGGGGCTATGATAAATTGAGTGCCCACAAGGTTTTCTCTTTAGACCTGCAGTTAAAAATACCTGCGGGCTTAAGGCTGTATGTTGAATCAAACCTGGCCTCGGTGACCGCAGCCGGAGAATTTGAATTTTTGGAGCTTAGGCTCAACCAGGGATTTTGTGAACTTATAAATTTCAGCGGAAATGGTAATGTGCAAACCATTATGGGAAATATTTCAGTGGAAACCCGGAATACCCGCGTTGAAGCGGAATCCCGAAATGGAAAGCTGAATTTGCCCTTAGCTAACAAAGGCGGGAAACTTCTGAAGTTGTCTTCGGTGAATGGTGATATTAGCCTGCGAAAAACTAAATAATAATTGTATTTTTGATGCGTTTATAATGCAATAGCTATACATGTCCTTAAAAAAAGCCGGAATAATTATATTACTGATCCTCATTATCGATCAGATTTCCAAATTCTATATTAAAACAAATTTTGCCCTTGGCGATGAAATAAGAGTCTTTGAATGGTTCAGAATTTTATTCGTAGAGAATGAAGGAATGGCCTGGGGAGCGAAAATCCCCGGTTCTTACGGGAAACTTGCGTTAACGCTCTTTAGACTGGCAGCAATTGTGGGCATAGGCTACTGGCTCTGGGATTCAGTAAGGAAAAATGGCTCAAAGATTCTTATTATTTCTATCGCCCTGATTTTTGCCGGGGCAATGGGCAACATCATAGATTCGGTTTTCTACGGAATTATCTTTAACGACAGTTATGGCCATATAGCAAGCTTTTTGCCGGAGGGAGGAGGCTACGGCACGCTTTTTCATGGAAAGGTGGTTGATATGCTTTATTTCCCGTTATGGCAGGGTAATTTACCGGAATGGATTCCGTTTTGGGGCGGTAATTATTTCACCTTTTTTGAACCAGTCTTTAATATAGCCGATTCTGCAATTAGTGTAGGGGTGGCTCTATTGTTATTATTCAATAAAAAGGCATTTCCACCAGAAGAAGAAACTTCAGAAAAGAACTAAGCTGCGTTATTCTTTTCAAAGATTTTCTCGAACTTTTTCAACTCAATTGGTTTGATCAAATAATCGGTGACCATATTGAATGATTTCGCTCTTTCAAGATCGCGAGGATCTATAGATGAACTCACCACGTAAAGGGTAATTTTCTTTTCGAAATTGTTCTTGATCTTGATGAATTCACTTAGAAATTCCCAACCATCCATCACCGGCATATTAAGGTCGAGGAAAATAATATCGGGAAGTTTATCCTCGGTCATATTGCCCATAATTAATTGAAAATAGTCGAGTGCCTCTTTTCCGTTTTTGAAGATTAGCAGGTTTTCAGACAGCTTCTTGATCTCGATAATCTTTCGTACCAGGTTAACGTATATTTTATCATCATCAATAATACACGCTAATTCTACTTTTTGCCCCATGAGAATTAGTTTAAAATTTAATCTTAAAAGTGGTGCCTACATCTACGGTGCTGGTTACAGAAATTGAACCTCCCAATGTTTCCACCTGATTTTTGGTGATAAACAGGCCAATTCCTTTTGCTTCCGGATTGCTGTGGAATGTTTTGTACATTCCAAACATTTTGTCGCCGTACTGATCCAGGTCTATGCCCATCCCGTTATCGCTAATCTCAAGATACTCCTTGTCATTCTCGATGTAGGTTTGTATATAAATCACCGGTTTTCTCCCCGGATGTTTATATTTTATGGCATTCGTGATTAAATTTAGTAAAATACTTTCAAGATACTCAGAGATATAACTAATTTCTTCAAGAGCGTTAAATTCAGCTACGATTTTTGCATTTTCCCGATTAATCAGAGAGGAAGTTGAAGCCATTACCCCACTTAATGCATCTTCAAATTTAATGATTCGCCTGTTTTTACTAAGTAGGCTTTGTTTATTTACAATTTCATTTAATTGTGAAATAGCTGTATCCAGATTATCTGCTATGTCTACTACATTGGGAAGCAGTTCCAGTTTGTCGGCTTCGGTTTTGGCTTCCTTTAATAATTCTACAATAAGACTTAGGTTGCTGCTGTGAGATCGTAAATGATGAGAAACGACATGGGCAAAATTAAATAGTCTTGAATTCTGTGTGGCGATAATATCCAGGGAATTTTGAAGATTGAGCTCGTTGGTCTTATTCTCATCGATATCCTGGTAAACCCCGCGAATTCCAATTATTTCCTGTTCTTCGTTATAAACAGGTTTTCCGGTGGCTCTTACCCAAAACTCCTTATTATGGAGGCTAAGCATTTTCAGCTCTATTTTAAACGGAATCCCGTATTTTTCACATTTTTCGAACGAAGATAGTACCCTTTGATGATGCTCGGGCGCATAAAATTTCAAACGCTCCTCGTATGCCGGTTGATAATCGATGGGACAATTCACGATCTTTTTAGTAACATTATCCCAATAAATATTCTTGTGCAAAGTATCTACATACCACCCACCGGTTGAAGTCATCTCGGCGGTTTCGTGGTAGTAAAAGAAATTTTCTTCAATGGTGTATTGATCGCGTTTTGCCTGATGAATATTAACAAACAAAAGCACGGCGGTTTCCCGGTTGCTGTGGTCTTTGTTCTTTAAATTACGACATTCAAACCAGCGGTATTTACCGTTGTTCAGTTTCAGTTTTAATTCCAGGCTAAAAGGTTCATTCTGGGAAGTAAGTTTATCAAAATACAGCCTGAAATCGTAGCGATAATCGGGGTGAAGAATTTCCTTTAGAAAATATTCAAAAGGCTCGTTGGTGCCGGGTTTACCTACCAGGGCACTAAAATGATCAGACCAGCTAAGCTTTTTGCTGAAAAGGTTGACCTTCCAGTAGGCAATATCAAAATCTTCAAGAATACTGTTTAACTGAAGGTCGTTTAGCATCTGGCCGGTTAGTTTACCTAAAAGTAATAGAATGTTCTATTACTTACAAATAAATACCTAATTTTTAAACTGATAGACCTTGTTGGGGGTTACGCAATAATCCAGTGCCACATCGGTATCATAGATCTCTTTAATCTCTTCTTCAGCTTCAAAAAAAGAAAGGCCAATCTTAATGACGTCAGGTTTACAGGAAGCGAGAAACTGGTCGTAATAACCTTTTCCGTAGCCTATGCGGTGGCCGTTTTTATCAAAAGCTAGCAGGGGTACAAAGACGAGATCAAGTTTTTTAGGAGCAATCTCAATGCCGCCAACGGGTTCAGGAATATTCAAGCTATTCTTTTTAATAGCAGTATTATCCGTTAAAAGAAAATGCTTCAATTGATGCTTTTTAATATCGGTTTTTGAAACCACCACATTTTTATCTTTCCCTTGCAGAATATGAAGGGTGTATTCGGTATTAATTTCTTTTTGTTCGGCAATACTTAAAAAAAGGTGATAGAACTCGAGGTCCCAAATTTTAAGCTGCAGAAGATTATTGGCAATTTTCAAACTTAGCTCTTCAATTTCTTCTTCGGAAAGCTTTAAACGTAATTCTTTGTATTTTCTTCGAAGCTCACTTTTATTCATCTTCTTTCTTTGGTAATGAAATATGAAAAATTGCATCTCCCTGGTAAACTATAGGTGATTCGTTCACATTGAGAATATAACCAGTGTTAGATGCCTTTACTTTATGCCTGAACTTTCCGTATGGATCGGTAATAGTACCAATAAATTCGCCTTTTTCCACGTGTTTTCCGCAGGGAATTTTCACATGAAGGAGGCCGCTGTATTTCGCGCGCATCCAGAAACTATTTTCGATTAAAACCGTTTGGGTGACCGCATCGGGATATTCAAATTTAGGATTTAGCATTTCCAGATGGCTAAGAATACGCATGGTACCTTCCACACCATGCCTGGCAATTTCTTTATCACTGGATTTAGATTTGCCTCCTTCATATAACAACACCGGGATTCCCAGTTTTGAACAGGTTTCCCTAAAAGATTTGGTGATGGTTTTAGACTGCATAGTGAAGGGCGCATTAAAGATATGGCTGTATTTTACGCTTTGATCATCTGCTTGCTTCACCCTTATTTGTGGGGCATTAAACCGGCTTGCACCACCTGTGTGGAAATCAAGACAAAAATTGGCTACAGGGAGTATTTTTTTGACGAACTGGTAAGCAAATCTGCTGGCCAGGGAACCATGTTTGGTGCCGGGAAACATTCGGTTAAGGTCTCTGCCATCCGGAAATTCACGACTTAAATTAAGAAAGCCAAAAATATTCACTACCGGGATGCAAATAATGGTCCCTTTCTGGGGTTTATTGATACCTTTAGAGATCACCTGTCTAACTACTTCTATCCCGTTGATCTCATCTCCGTGTATACCTGCAGTAAGCAGAACAACCGGGCCGGGTTTTTTAGCGCGTTCAATAATAACAGGTACATCTACCGAATTGGTGGTGTAGAGTTTAGCCATATTGAAATTGATGGTGGCACTCTTCCCAGGTAAAACCTTTTCACCCAGAATCTCCAGAACATTATCTTCGGTTATTCTTGGCATATTTTATACATTCCTTTCTATATACCTAATTATGGATTTAGCAATGTCTTTGCCGGTGGCTTCTTCAATTCCTTCCAGACCCGGAGAGGAATTAACCTCCAAAATTAAGGGCCCACGGGCACTCTGAAGCATATCTACCCCGGCCACTCCCAGGCTCATTGCCCTGGCAGCTTTAATCGCAGCATTTTCTTCCTCATCGCTTAGCTGAATTACAGAGGCTGAACCTCCACGGTGCAGGTTTGATCGAAACTCTCCTTCCTTACCCTGGCGTTTCATCGCGCCAACTACGTGCCCGTCTACCACGAAGGCACGGATGTCTGCGCCACCGGCTTCTTTAATAAATTCCTGAACAATTACCCTGGCTTGTAAACCATTAAAAGCCTCGATAACCGATTCCGCAGCATTTTTAGTTTCAGCCAGTACTACTCCCAGGCCCTGAGTTCCTTCCAGTAACTTTATGATTAAAGGCGCACCACCCACATGTTCTATTACTTCATGAACGTCCTTGGAGTAATTGGTGAAAACGGTTTTCGGGAGACCGAGCCTGGCACGGGAAAGCACCTGCAGGCTTCTTAGTTTATCCCGGCTTCTAACCAGGGCCTGAGATTCTGTTGTGGTGAAAACACCCATCATTTCAAATTGTCGCACCACGGCTGTACCATAGAAAGTAACTGAAGCTCCAATTCTGGGAATTACCGCATCGGTCCCCTCAATCATCTTTCCTTTGTAAAAAATGGAAGGTTTTCTTTTCTCGATCACCAGATCACACTTTAATGGATCTATGACCTCCACTTCATGCTGTCTTTTTTTTGCGGCTTCTACGAGTCTCTGGGTTGAATATAAATGACTATTCCTGGATAGGATTTTTATTTTCATTTTGTTTTAGATTGAAAGAAACGTCAGTGAGTTGGGTGTCTACGATAAATTTTTTAGTAAGGAATTTGCGCCCTATAAGTACGGGAAAACGCATTTCCTGACGGGACGACAAAGAAAGTGAAATTTTATATACCTTATCAAAAATTTTAATGGTAGACTCTACCTGATATCTTTTTTGAATTATCCCGTTGCTGCTACGTACAAAGACGATGTCGTAGTCTGCAAATGAGAATTCTTTCCCATTGTAAAGCGGATGTTCTTCATCGAGAAAAGTGCACAAAAGTAAATCATCCTCTTCCCTTATGTTTTCACAGTGAATTGAAGAGGTGTAAGCTCCGGTATCAATTTTTATAGCAATATCATTAAGGTGAAGTGCAGGGAAATCTGCCTTGTCAAAACGTCCAATTACGGTTTTCTCCATACTGCAAGATAATAAAAAGGCAAAGTTTCTTTCTTAAGGAAGTGCGAAAATGTTACGGCTTAAAATAGTTTTGTAGAAGTTCTTAAACTAAAAGCAGTCAATTATTTCAGAAGTATATTTTGAATATAGTCGTAGCTTTTAGACAGGCTTTCGAAGGGATCTATTTCAAAATTTTCCTGTTCAATGATTAGATGTTCCAGGCCTGAAGTCTGAGCGTAAGTGATGAGCTCTTTGTAATTTATAGAGCCATTGCCAATTTCGGTATTTAAACTTTCATCAAGTTTCATCATATCCTTTATGTGCCAAAGCTTGAACCTGCCGGGATGTTTTTTAAAGAGCTTGACGGGGTCTATTCCTGCTCTTACTACCCAGTAAATATCGAGTTCGAAGTCAATTAAATCTTTGTCTATTTCAGTGAGAAAAATTTCCATTCCATTTCTGCCCTGGAAATCCTTAAACTCAAAAGCATGATTATGATAGGCTAATTTCAAACCTTGCTTCCTGCACATTTCTCCAATTTCTGTCAGTTTTTTAGCAGTTTGCTTGAAACCGTCAAGCGATTGTTGAAGAGATCCGGGGATACCTGGTATTATTACATATTTCTGATTCATAGTATTAGCCGCATCCAGAATATATTTAAAGTCAGAAATATTTTTTTCTCCAGTTAAATAATCGCCACCGGAATAATGCCCGGACGGGCTGTTTAGACCATAATCGGAAAGCATTTGCTTAAAATCGCGGGCCTCATGCCCCCAAAAAAGTGCTTTTCTTGAATAGCCATAGGTTTCAATTTCTTTAATTCCTACCTGAGATATCTTTGAAATTATATTCTCCAAATCTTTCTTTTTTAACAAATCTCTAAGAGAATATAGTTGTAGTCCTAAAGCTTTATCCTGCTCGTTGGCCAATAAAATAGAGGGGCCAACAGCAGTTGCCGCCACGACTAATCCGGCCTGTTTTAAAAAAGTTCTGCGTCGAATCATAATTATGAAATTTGAAGCAATTGAAATAAAATATTAGGTATTTAAATTGAAGTTAAGTAAAAAAATTAGTTATCATTAATTTTTTTTAAAATAGTTTATATATTGAAGTCTCAAATTTTAACCTGAAACTAAGATATGAAGAAGGCAAAAAATCAAAATGATGCTAAGCATTTTGATGCTATAGTAATTGGCACCGGGATTACGGGTGGATGGGCGGCAAAAGAACTCTGTGAGGGAGGATTAAAGACGCTTGTCCTGGAACGGGGCCGAATGGTAGAGCATATTAAGGATTATCCTACGATGAACGATGATCCCTGGGATTATAAATTCAAAGGACAGGTAACCAGGGAAGAGCTTAAAAGGCAGGAGAAACAGGCTAGAACGGGCTATACTATTAATGATGCCAGTAAGCATTGGTTTGTAGATGATATTAAGCATCCTTATAACGAGGAAAAGCGATTTGACTGGATTAGAGGTTACCATGTGGGGGGGAAATCCTTAATGTGGGCCCGGATGTCTTTTAGATGGAGTGATCTGGATTTTGAAGCTAATAAAAAAGATGGGTACGGGGTAGACTGGCCAATTCGCTATAAAGATATTGAAAGCTGGTATGAGAAGGTAGAAAAGTATATTGGAATAAGCGGAAAGGCCGAGGGGCTCCCGCAACTCCCCGATAGTATTTTTACACCTGAAATGCCTTTAAATTGTGTAGAAGAAGAGCTTAGAGAAGGGGTCGCCGCAAACTTTGATGACCGTAAGGTTATAAATTCCCGTGCAGCTAACTTAACCGATCCGGAGGGCAGGGAAGGAAGGTCTAATTGTCAATTCCGAAATCGTTGTATTAGAGGTTGTCCTTATGGAGCGTATTTTAGCAGTAATTCTTCTACACTTCCCGCGGCCGAACGTACAGGAAATATGAGCCTCCGACCAAATTCCATTGTCCATGAGATCATCTATGATGAAGAACAGGCAAAAGCTGTTGGAGTTAAAGTTATTGATGCTGAAACCAAAGAAAGTCTGGAGTTTTACAGTGACATAATCTTTTGTTGTGCCGGTGCAATTCCTACTACTTCAATTTTAATGCAGTCTAAATCTGACCGATTTCCCAATGGCCTGGGGAACGATAGCGGAGAGCTGGGACATAATCTCATGGATCATCATTTCAAAGTTGGAGCTACCGCAAAATCAGATAATCATTTAGAAGACTATTATAAGGGAAGAAAACCCGCAGGATTCTTTGTGCCACGTTTCAGGAATATAGACGAGAAAAGCAAAAGAAGCGATTTTATTAGGGGGTATGGAATGCAGGGTGGAGCAAGTAGAACCGATTGGACAAAGGCAATAGGTGAACTTCAGTATGGGAAAGAGCTTAAAAAAGCAATTGTCGAACCTGGGGAATGGCAAATTGGAATAAACTGTTTTGGTGAATGCTTGCCATATCATGACAATAAGATGTCGCTTAATTATGATAAGCTGGACGAATGGGGCTTGCCTACAGTTACTTTTGATTGTGAATACAAGGAAAATGAAATGGCAATGAGAAAGGATGCCAAACGGGAAGCTGTTGCTATGCTTGAAAAAGCTGGGTTTAAAGATGTTAAAGGATATGAGGAGCCGTGTTTTCCAGGCAATGGCATTCACGAAATGGGGACCGCCAGAATGGGCCGTGACCCTAAGACATCTGTTTTAAATGGGAATAACCAAATACATGCTGTGCCAAATGTATATGTCACCGATGGTTCTTGTATGGCTTCCTCAGCTTCCCAAAACCCATCCCTAACTTATATGGCTATAACCGCACGGGCAGCAAATCATGCCGTAGCTGAATTCAAAAAGCGCAATATTTAAGTGAAAATCTTATTAAAGCAATGCTGACGGGAGATGCAAAGATGTTATTACTTAAATTATTAAACAAGTATTTAAACATATCTTAATTTTTAAGAATGATTTTTTGTCAATTGTGCAAAAAAGCTTTTACTTCGTTTTTATTAACGAAGAATTAAGAGTATTAATTAACTAGCGCTGAATATCAAATTTAAATGTTAAAAGTATGAGAAACCCCTTGATTGTGTTATTCGTATTTGTGTTTTTTCAAATACCCATTTTCGCCCAGGATGAAGTTGTCATTGAAGGTGTTGTCACCGACGCTAAAAATGGAATGCCAGTTCCTAGTGCCAATGTAATTGAAAAAGGAACCTCGAATGGAGTTTTAACCAATTTCGATGGAGAGTTTAGTATTTCAGTTCCTATTGGAGCTACTCTGGAAATAAGCTTTTTAGGCTATTCTAAAGCCGAAGTGGTAGTGGAAAATGATTCCTATCTCGAAATTTCCATTGAACCATCGGCAGCCGATTTGGAAGAAGTTGTGGTTGTAGGTTATGGTACCCAGCGCAAAGCAGATTTAACAGGAGCAGTAGCTGTTGTTGATATGGAAGCTATGGGAAGACAGCCATCTCCTCAGGTAACCGAACAACTCCAGGGACAGGCTTCTGGAGTAACTGTAGCAAGCTCAGGGCAACCCGGGGAGGCTCCTCAGGTAAGAATACGTGGTATAAATACCTTTGGCGATTCTAATCCACTTTATATTGTAGATGGTGTTCCTACCGGAGATATAAATCACCTTAACCCTAATGATATTGAGAATATGCAAGTCTTGAAAGATGCGGGGTCTGCTTCTATTTATGGAGCTCGTGCAGCTAATGGGGTAATTATTATCACAACAAGAAGCGGAAAAGGAGAGCTTAAGGTTACTTATAATGGTTATTATGGTACGCAAACGGTACCACAGGGGAATGTTTACGACATAGCTTCTCCTCAGGAACACGCTGAGCTAAGATGGATGGCCATGCAAAACTCAAATCCCGGAGAACCAATTGTCGACAAACAATATGGTGACGGCGCCTCACCAACCTTACCTTATTATATTCTGCCTGGGGGAGCTGCCCAGGGGGAGGTAGATGAAGCTGCTTATTATGTAGATCCTTACTATACTGAATCTGGAGCGGTTTCCGGTTTTAACCAGATTATTAGGGCAAACCAGGAAGGAACGAATTGGTTTCAGGAAATATTCAACTCTGCGCCAATAATGAATCATGATTTTTCTGTGAGTCAGGGTGGAGAAAAGGGGAATTTCCTGTTTTCTTTAAGTCATTCAGATCAGGATGGTACTTTGAATAATACTTTTCTTAAAAGATATACCGCAAGGGTAAATAGCCAATTTAACATTAAGGAAAATTTCCGTGTAGGTGAAAACATAGCGGTTTCGGTTTCCGATGGGAACAGGATTTCTGTAATTGGAGAAAACCCAATTAATCATGCCTATCGTATGCAGCCAATTATTCCTGTATATGATATTGCGGGTAATTTTGCAGGAACTCAGGCTCCGTCTTTAGGTAATGCACAGAACCCTGTGGCCATCCTGGAGAGAAACAGAAATAATTTATCCCGCACGAGCAGAATCTTCGGGAATATCTTTGCAGAGTTGGATTTCATGGAAAACTTTACAGCACGCACCAATTTTGGAGGAAATTATTTTAATACCAATGGCCAGGTGTTTACCTATCCAACTTATGAAAATCAGGAAAATTCAACAATAAATCAGTTAAGTGAAAATGCTTTTACCGGGTATAACTGGACCTGGTCCAATACTCTCCAGTATTCTAATAATTTTAATGACCTTCATGATGTAAGTGTTCTGGTGGGATCGGAAGCTTATTACAATCAGTATGAGGAAATCTACGGGGTAACCCAGGGCTTTTACTCCTTTAATCCTAATTATGTTAATCTAAGTACCGGTTCAGGAACACAAACGAATTCTGGTTTTTATACTGAAGATGCATTGTTCTCTGTTTTTGGTAGAGTAGATTATACCTATAATGAAAGGTATCTTCTTGGTGCGACTATAAGACGTGATGCCACCTCCCGTTTTACTAACCCACGTCACGGATGGTTTCCAGCAGTTAGTGCCGGATGGCGTATTTCTGAGGAGGCTTTTATGGATGATGTTCTTTGGATAGACGATTTAAAATTACGTGGTGGATATGGTGTTATGGGTAACCAAAATAATGTAGATCCTGCTAATGCCTTTACTACTTATGGAAGTAGTCGTACTTCATCATATTACGATATTACCGGCTCGAACAATTCTCTTGTTGAAGGCTTCCAAAGATCCCGAATAGGAAATCCAAATGCGAGCTGGGAGAAGAACGTGAATGCCAATATTGGTATTGATGCTAATTTGTTTAATAACCGACTTCAAATAACTGCAGATTACTATAGAAAAGATGTTGTAGACTTGTTGTATAATCCAGAGCTTTCTGCTACTGCCGGGGTATCTACAGTTCCTTATGTAAATATCGCCGAGATGAAAAACAGCGGTTTAGATTTTTCGGCAACTACTTTTGCAGATTTGACCTCTGATTTACGAATGAATGCCACCTTAACTTTCACCAGTTACGATAACGAAATAGTTAAAATTGCTGATGGAGTTTCCTATTTCGATCAGGAAGGAAGACGATTTAATGGGAGTGCCATTGTTAGAAATGCCGTGGGTCATTCTGTAGGACAATTCTATGGCTATCAAATCCAGGGATTCTGGAATAGCCAGGCCGAAGTTGATGCGGCCAACCAACAGGCTCAGGAAGCTACTGGAAATCCAAATCAAGAATACCAAACCAGTATTGGGGTTGGTCGTTTCCGATATGTAGATACCAATGGAGATGGTTACATTAACAGTGATGACAGAACATTCCTTGGAAATCCCAATCCAGATTTTACCGGTGGACTAAATCTTGAATTCAATTATAAGAATTTCGATTTCAGCATGTTCCTGTATGGAGTGTATGGAAACGATATTTGGAACCAGGTTAAATGGTGGCATGATTTCTATAGTTCATTTGGTGGGGCAAAGAGTACAACCGCCTTATATGATTCTTGGACGCCAACAAATCAGAATGCTACGGCTCCAATTCAGGAGACTGGTGGAACCTTTAGTACTGCCAATGTGCCTAACTCTTATTTTGTTGAGGACGGAAGCTATTTAAGAGCAAAGAACGTTCAGTTGGGGTATAGTTTCTCTCAGGATTTTCTTGATCGCTTAGGTCTTGACAGACTTAGAATCTATGTTCAGGCTGCTAACTTATTTACTATTACCAACTATTCCGGAGTTGATCCAGAATTAACTGGAAGCGCTACGGCCTTTGGTATAGATGAGGGAGCTTATCCTACACCACGCCAGTTTATAGGTGGTATTAATCTTACTTTATAATTTGAGAAATAAAAAATATTAAAAAATGAAAGACAGAATCAATATTTTTAAAATACTGGCATTAGGATTAATAATGCTAAGTAGCTCTTGTGCTGAAAATTTTCTCGATAAACCTGCCTATGGGGCTTTGAGTGATGAGGTGCTGGCAGACGAGAAAGGTGTGAACGCCTTGCTTATAGGCGCGTATGGTGCCCTGGGAGGAACTACAGATTATGCTGCTCTTGGTGGAGGTAACCCTTGGGAAGCCACCCCCTCCAACTGGATCTATGGTGACATCACCGGTGGTGATGCCCATAAAGGAAGTGATGGTGGGGATCAGGCCGCGATCAATTCTATCTCAACATATAATGTAGATCCAAGTAATGGGTTTTTTAATACCAAATGGAAAGCCTTATATGAAGGGGTTACAAGAACAAACGCAGTTCTGAAATTATTAAGTGAAATTGAAGAGATTTCAGAAGCAGATCGTGCAAATATCGCTGGCCAGGCTAGATTTTTAAGAGGTCATTATTACTTTGAGCTTAAGAAAATGTACAATATGGTACCCTGGATAGATGAAACTACAGAAAATACCAATGTGCCAAATGATGTAGATATTTGGCCTAAGATAGAAGCAGATTTTCAATTTGCATATGATAACCTTCCCGCGACTCAAAGTGAAGTTGGAAGAGTGAACAAATGGGCTGCCGGGGCCTATCTTGGTAAAACTTATCTCTACCAGGAAAAATTTCCCGAAGCTAAAACTGTGTTCACTGAAGTAATAAACTCTGGAGTGACTTCTAATGGCTTGAGCTATGGTTTGGTAGAAAATTACCACGCCAATTTTAATGCAGAAACCGAAAATAGCAAAGAAACTGTATTTGCAATTCAAATGGTGGCTAATGACGGGACCAATACTATTGGTAATGCCAATACGGCATTAATGTTAAATTACCCTTATAACAGCCCCTTTAGATGTTGTGGTTTTTATCAGCCTACACAAGATCTTGTAAATGCCTTCCGTACAGATGAGGCTACGGGGCTTCCATACCTTGACAATTATAACAGTAATCCTGTTAAAAATGATATGGGTATTCTTTCTGACGAGCCTTTTACCCCAGACACTCAATCTCTGGATCCTCGTCTTGACTGGACGGTAGGAAGACGTGATGTCCCTTATCATGATTGGGGGTACCATCCGGGCTATAACTGGATTCGTGAGCAGTCCTCGGGAGGGCCATACGCTCCTAAAAAACACATCTACTGGCAGTATCACGCTGATCAGTATTCCGATCAGAGTTCATGGGCACCGGGTAATGCGATTAATATCAATATTATTCGATTTGCCGATGTTTTATTGATGGCTGCTGAAGCTGAAGCTCAAACCGGAAACTTTGATACCGCACTTGATTATGTGAACCAGGTAAGAGGAAGAATAGCCGATAATCCTGAACACTGGTTAAAGGATTATATTGATCCTGAAAATCCAATGGACGGTTTTTCCAGCGCGAATGCAGCAAATTATAATATTGAAAGATATCCCGACGGGTACTTTACCTCTGAAGAACAGGCTATGGATGTTATTATGTATGAAAGACGTATAGAATTAGCCATGGAAGGACATAGGTTTTTTGATCTTGTAAGATGGGGAGTTGCAACAGAAGTCATTAATGATTTCATTGAGTATGAAAGCCAAATAACGACCGATGTTAGAGGAGGGAATTTTACCGCTAATGAAGGATATTTCCCAATTCCGCAGAGACAAATAGATTTAAGTACTACTGCAGACGGACCGGTTCTGCAACAAAATCCCGGATATTAAAATTTGTAGCCATTGATTATTTTCAAGAGAGTGTTTTTTTAAGCACTCTCTTTAATTTTCAATTTTGTCTAACTAAACCAGGGTTTAGTCAATACCCCGTAAAACTCAATAAGCATGAAAAAACAAAGACGGTCTTTTATAAAGAGCCTTGGCCTGGCAGGAGCTACCGCAGCCATTATGCCCTCTGCTTTTGCCTCTGAAACAAAACAAATAAAGTTCCTGGAAAGAACTGCGGGAAATCTATTCGGTTCTAAACCTCTGGGATTAGCTTTAATCGGTGCCGGTGGAATGGGCGTTGCCGATGCGAAAACAGCATTGGAACACGATAATATTAAAATGCTCGCCGTTTGTGATTTGTATGACGGTAGACTGGAAGATTCAAAAACCCGATGGGGTGAAGATATATTTCTCACTAAAGATTATGAGGATATTCTAAAAAGAGAAGATATTGATGCCGTAATAATCGCCACTCCAGATCACTGGCATAAACAAATAAGCATTGATGCCCTAAAAGCAGGCAAACATGTGTACTGCGAAAAACCCATGGTCCATTCTGTGGCGGAGGGGCATGAATTGATTAATGCCTGGAAAAAATCTGGAAAGATTTTTATGGTTGGGAGCCAGGGCTTGTCTTCTTTGGGGAATGAAAAAGCTAAAGAATTACTTGCCCAGGGTGCAATTGGAGATATCAATTATGCCGAAGGATTCTGGGCCCGGAATTCACCATTTGGAGCCTGGCAATATCCAATTCCGCCAGATGCTTCTCCTCAAACAGTAGATTGGCAGAAATTTATCGCCAATACCGAAAAACGTCCCTTTGATGCAAAACGATTTTTCCGGTGGAGGAATTACCTTGATTATGGCACTGGTATGTCTGGAGATTTATTTGTACATCTTTTTTCCAGCCTTCATTTCATAACCAATTCATTAGGACCAAATAAGATCTCGGCCACGGGAGGCCTGCGTTATTGGAAAGATGGGCGGGAAGTTCCAGATGTATTATTGGGCATGTTCGATTATCCCGACTCTGAGCAACATCCCGGTTTTAACCTTTCTCTACGCTGTAATTTTGTTGATGGTACCAGCGGCAGTACATTCCTTAAAATTGTTGGGAATAAGGGCTCCATGGACGTCACCTGGGATGATGTAATGCTAAAACAAAACGACGTTGCCGCTTCAAATGACCCTTTCATGGAAGAAAAAGGCAGGGAACAGAGTCAAACACGCACTGACCGCAAAAAGATACTCCCACCTTCAGAAACCTTTTATCAGGTTGAAAAAGGATATAAAGGAGCTCATTACGATCATTTTGCTAATTTCTTTCAGGCCATAAGGACCAATGGGCAGGTAGTAGAGGATCCGGTATTTGGATTCAGGGCTGCGGCTCCGGCCTTGCTTTGTAATGAAAGCTACAGGCAAAACAAATTCATGGGGTGGGACCCGGTGAAGATGAAAGTAATTTAATCCTATAAAATTCTGCAGATGAAAAATCTATTTTTCGGGAGCTTTTTATTATTCCTTTTAATTTCTGCTATTCCCTTGGAAAACCCTATTTCTCCATATCCTGATTCTACGGTAGGGGATTTGGGGATTTTTGAAAACGAGGTCATTATAGGAGATTCTGACTTTCCTGGAGAAATGGAGTACAACCAGGAGTTGCAGGAATATTCGTTTTCATTTTCTGAAAATCAAGCATCAGATGGATCTAACCCATACCACTACCTGTATAAATCTATTCAAGGCGATTTTATTCTTAGAGCTCATTTAAGCTTTGAAGATGCTGAGGGTTCGGGATCAACTGCCGGATGGATAATTCGTAATAATCTTAGTTCTCAATCTGAAGAGGTGATCGCTAAGGTGAATAGTTTAGGAGAAGCTTCCCTTGATTCCAGGACAATGGATAGTTTAAAATCTGTTGACGCTCCCCGGGCAAAGGTGAATGTGGTCCAACTGGAGAGAAGGGGGAATGTTTACTACTTTTCTTCAGCAAAATTTGGGGAGCCTTTTTCAACCGTGAAAATTGAAAATGAAAATTTGAGGAACGAAGCCTTTGCAGGACTTTTCTTTGATCCTGGAGAAAACGGCGCTGGCGGAAAGCTTGTGGTAAATAACGTAAGGATTATAAAGCCTGCGGGACCAGATTTTGAGCAGTATCAGGAATATCTTGGCAGCAACCTGGAAATTCTGAATGTAGAAACAGGGAAACGGAAAATTTTGTATAACTCCGCTCATTCCATTCAGGCTCCTAACTGGGTGAACAAGGATAAAGATCTGGTCTATAATTCAAATGGGTACTTATACCGGTATGATTTAAAATCAGAAAAAGTGGAGCAAATTGAAACCGGATTTGCAACCAGTAATAACAACGATCATGTTTTTTCTTTTGATGAAAGTATTTTAGGAATAAGTCATCATAACCAGGAAGATGCCGGGGCATCATCCCTTTATATTATGGATCCTGCAGGAGATACGCTTCCGAAGAAAATTACAAGAGATGGCGTAGGAGCGTCTTATTTGCACGGGATTTCTCCAGATAATAAACGCCTTATTTTCACGGGGGAGCGAAAGGGGAAAATGGATATTTACAGCATTGATATTGAAACTAAGGAAGAAACCCAGTTAACAGATACCGATTATCTGGACGATGGCTCAGAATATTCCCCAGACGGGAAATATATTTATTTTAACTCTAACCGTAACGGCAAGATGCATCTCTGGAGGATGAAACCCGATGGGAGTGAGCAAGAGCAATTAACCTTTGATCCGAAGCATAATGATTGGTTCCCACATGTCTCACCCGATGGCAAGTGGATCGCGTTCATCTCTTTTCCTCCCGAAATTGATTCAGGAGACCACCCGTTTTATCAACGTTGCCTGTTAAGGCTTATGCCGGCAGATGGGGGAGAACCTAAAGTTATAGCCTACATATATGGTGGACAGGGCAGCATTAATGTCCCTAGCTGGTCGAGCGACAGTAAGCATATAGCCTTTGTCACTAATACCGCGTGCAATTAAAACTATAAATAATAAATTATGAAAAGAATTATTCTAAGCGTTTTTACGGTCACGGCAATGATGGCCTGTAAAAATTCTTCTGAAAATTCCGAAAGCGAATCGGAAGTGAAAGCAGAAGAAAAAAATGAAATTTCAAGTCAGGATGAAGATTGGCAATATCTCTTTGACGGCAAGAATGCTGATGGCTGGCGGGCATACAATGGGGAAGATGGAGAAGGCTTGCCTGATGGATGGATAATTGAAGACGAAACTTTAAAATCTCTCGGAAAAGGTGGAGATATTGGTGGGGATATTGTTTACGAAGAGAAAGAATTTGATGAGTTTGAACTTTATCTTGAATGGAAGATTTCTCCAGAAGGAAATAGCGGTGTTTTTTACCATGTGATAGAAGATGAAAAATATGACGCCCCTTACTTTGCCGCTCCCGAATACCAGATCATAGACCAACTTGGTTTTCCGCAGGAACTGGAGTCATGGCAATCTATTGGAGGAGATTATGGAATGTATGACCCTGAATATAATGAAGAAGACCTGAAAGAGATAGGTGAGTGGAATTCCAGCAGAATTAGATTCACCAATGAGAAAGTGACCTACTGGTTGAATGGCGAGAAAACACTGGAATTTGAACCCTGGTCTGAAGATTGGCAAAAAAGAAAGGAAGAAGGGAAGTGGAAAGATTTCCCGGATTACGGAAAAGCAAAATCCGGACTAATAGGCCTGCAGGATCATGGCAGTTTTACCTGGTTTAGAAATATAAAAATCAAAGAACTATAAAAGATGAAAAATAAAGGAATTTTATTGGCTCTTTTGTTTGTAGCTTTAGTAGGCTGCAAATCGGAATCTCAGCTTTTTAATGGAAAAGACCTTGAGGGATGGCAAGTGTACGGTACCGAACAATGGTATGTGGAAGACGGTTTACTGGTTGCCGAAAGCGGCCCGGATGCCGAATACGGATACCTGGCAACCGATAAAAACTATAAAAATTTCGAACTGGAACTGGAATTCCTTCAGGAGGCAGATGGTAACAGCGGAGTTTTCTTTCGTTCAGATATAGAAGGTACAAAGATTTCGGGCTGGCAGGTTGAAGTAGCTCCCCCTGATTTACATACAGGTGGGGTCTATGAATCTTATGGCAGAGGTTGGCTTGTTAAACCCGAAGATAGTAAGGAAGATGTTCTCAATTATGGAGATTGGAATAAGATGAAGATAAGGGTTGAGGGAGATAAAGTTCAAACCTGGCTCAATGGGGAGGAAATGATCGATTTTTCAGACGAAAAAATTGGTGATGCCAACGGAAAAATTGCTCTTCAAATTCACGATGGAGGTGGCATAAAAGTTTTCTGGAGAAATATTAAGTTAAAGGAACTATAGAAACATTAGATAGAAAGTTTAAATCGGGATTAAGTAATCCTTAGTTATTCAGAAGCGCCTGTTTTTAAGACAGGCGTTTTTATTATTGAAAACATGCGTAGCTTTCAAGGCTTGTTTGTTTTCTTTTTAATTAAATGAAGAAAATCTTTCCTGACGATGAGAAAATCCTTTTTAAAGCTCATCGAAGCACTCCAAAAAGCAGCTGTAAAAATTAAAAAGCTATACCTTTGGGATAATGGAAACACCTGCTTTAGATCTTCAACTTAAAACCCTACCTAATAGTCCAGGCGTTTATCAGTATTTTGATAAAAACGGGAAAATCCTGTATGTGGGGAAGGCCAAAAATTTAAAGAAACGGGTCACTTCGTATTTTACCAAACGTCACGATAGCCATAGGATTGGGGTGATGGTGAAGAAGATTAATGAGATAAGACATATCGTTGTTGCATCAGAAACCGATGCACTTCTGCTGGAAAATAATCTCATCAAAAAACATCAGCCGCGCTTTAATGTAATGCTGAAAGACGATAAAACCTACCCGTGGATCTGTATTAAAAATGAACGTTTTCCCCGTGTTTTTCCCACCCGGAAACTAATAAAAGACGGGAGCGAATATTATGGTCCGTTCACGAGTTTTAAAACAGTAAACACCCTTTTGGAACTCATAAAAGGGCTTTATAAGTTGCGTACCTGTAATTATGATCTTGCCGAGGATAAAATAAGAGCCGGGAAATATAAACTTTGCCTGGAATATCACTTAGGAAATTGCAAGGGCCCCTGTGAGGGCTTGCAGCCAGAAACAGAATATAATAAAAACATCGAGGCGATACGCCAGATCGTAAAGGGTAATTTCAAGGATTCGTTGCATAAGTTCAGAGAACAGATGAAGGAGCATGCCGAAAGAATGGAATTTGAAGATGCGCAACGAATAAAAAATAAAATTGATGTCCTGGAGAATTATCAGGCTAAATCTACGGTGGTTAACCCAAAGATAAGTGATGTGGATGTCTTCTCTATTGTAAGCGATGAAGGTTACGGATATGTGAATTTTCTTCAGCTCTCTCACGGCGCGATTATTAGAAGTCATACCATTGAGATGAAGAAAAAGCTCGACGAAAGTGACTCCGAATTGCTGGAATTGGCAATTACCGAGATAAGACAGCGTTTTAATTCTAATTCCAGGGAGATTTATGTGCCTTTTAAGGTTGAAGCCGGAGAGAATGTAAAGGTCACTGTTCCTAAACTGGGAGATAAAAAGAAAATTGTGGAGCTTTCTCAGCGAAACGCGAAATATTACAGGCAGGAGCGGTTTAAACAGATGAAGATTGTAGACCCAGATAGACACGTGAACCGCGTGATGGCTCAAATGAAAGAAGATTTGAGGTTAAATGAAGAGCCAAGGCATATCGAATGTTTTGATAATTCCAATATCCAGGGAAGTAATCCTGTGGCGGCCTGTGTAGTCTTTAAAAACGGAAAGCCCAGTAAAAAAGATTATCGTAAATTTAATATCAAAACAGTGGAAGGCCCCGATGATTTTGCCTCCATGGAGGAGGTGGTGTTTAGGCGTTACCGTCGTTTGCTGAATGAAGGGGAGCCTTTGCCGCAATTAATAATTGTAGATGGAGGAAAAGGACAATTATCCTCAGGAGTGAAAGCGCTGGATAGCCTTGGTTTACGGGGGAAGATTGCCATAATTGGTATTGCGAAACGCCTGGAAGAATTATTCTATCCCGGGGATTCAATTCCGCTTTACCTGGATAAAAAATCTGAAACGCTTAAGATCATTCAGCAATTACGAAATGAGGCGCACCGTTTTGGGATCACCTTCCACAGGAATAAAAGAAGTAAAGCCGCTCTTAATACTGAGCTTGAAGAAATTTCTGGCATAGGAGAAAAGACCGTAGTAGAGTTATTAAAGCATTTCAGATCGGTTAAAAGAATTAAAGAAGCCTCGCAAAAGGATTTAAGTGAGGTGATAGGCAAGGCCAAAGCCACAATTATTTATCAGCATTACCATTCAACTTAAAATGAAAAAAGTCCTTTTTATATTTATGGTGCTCTGGTCAATCCTGGGGAACGCACAGGAAGAAGACCTTAAGGTGGGCCTTGTACTCAGTGGAGGAGGCGCCAAGGGGCTTGCCCATATTGGAGCATTAAAGGTACTTGAAGAAGCCGGGGTTCGAATAGATTATATTGGAGGGAGCAGTATGGGCGCGATTATTGGCGGCCTCTATGCTTCAGGGTATTCCGCCGATGAGCTGGATTCAATTTTTCACGAAACTAATTTTAATATCCTCATTCAGGACGACCTACCGCGAAATGCTAAAACTTTCTATGAAAAAGAAGATTCAGAAAAATATGCATTGACTTTACCTTTTGATCGCTTTAAGATAGGATTGCCTACTGGCCTCTCCCGCGGCCAAAATATTTATAATTTAATGTCTGGTCTTACTATGCATAATGGAAACCTTGACAGTTTTGAGGATTTGCCTATTCCGTTCTTCTGTATCGCGGCCGATGTGGAAACCGGGGAGGAAGTGATACTCGATGAAGGTTCGCTCGCTCAGGCTGTCTCTGCCAGTGGTGCTATTCCTTCTATTTTTAGCCCGGTAAAAATTGGGGACCGCTTACTTACCGATGGAGGCGTGGCAAATAATTATCCGGTGGAAGAATTGCGAAGACGAGGCGCCGAATTCGTGATTGGGGTTGATGTGCAGGACAGCTTGATGGATCGCTCTGAGCTAAAAGGTGTTTTTGATATTCTCACCCAAATTAGCAACTTCAGGACGATAAATGATATGAAGGAGAAAATCCCGAAAACCGATATTTATATCAAACCTGATATTTCTAAATTTTCTGTGCTTTCTTTCGATAAAGGGAAAGAAATTATAGACACGGGGGTTGTGGCTACCCGGGAAAGGATAGAAGATTTAAGAGAGGTTTCTAAACGACAGAAGCCTCGTGATTCCGAATTTTTAATCCCGCGTATCGATACCCTGCAAATTAGCACCCTCACCCTGGAGGGTAATAACAATTATCCCAGGGAATATATAATGGGAAAACTCCGTCTTAATTATTTCACCAAATTCACTTTCGAAGACCTCAATAATGGGATTAACAATCTTTCGGCTACTGGAAATTTCAACCGGATTAATTATCGTCTACTTCCCAATGAAGATGATAAATTTTATACCCTCGCAATGCAAATTGAAGAAAGCCACAATAAGACTTTTCTGAGGCTTGGAGTGCATTATGACGAATTATATCGCAGTGCTGCTTTACTGAACTTTACCCATAAGAGTTTGCTTTTTACCAACGATGTCACCTCTCTTGATGTGATTGTAGGCGATAACTTCAGATACAATTTCGACTATTACCTCGATAAGGGATATTATTGGAGTTTGGGCATACACTCCCGGTATAACAAATTCAGTGAAGATATTTCTTTTGATTTTGCCCGGCAAAATGCAGGTTTGGAAGACCAGGCGCTGAATAAGCTAAATATCGATCATATTGATTTCACCAATCAGATCTATTTCGAAACCACTTTTAAACAGGTTTTTTCCTTCGGAATTGGCGCGGAACATAAATATTTGAAAATAAAATCTGAAACCCTGGACCGCAGTTCTTCCGAGATTCCAGATAATATTTTTGAAAACAGCCATTTCCTAAGTGGTTTTGGAAATTTAAGGTATGATTCTTACGATAATAAATACTTCCCGTCCACTGGTTTTTATCTTAACAGCGATTTTCATCTTTATCTGTATTCTTCAGATTATAACGAGAATTTTTCCGAGTTTTCCATCGCCAAAGGTGTAATGGGTTACGCATTAACGCCTTTAGATAAATTATCGCTTAGGCTTGAAACTTCGGCCGGCTTGAAAATTGGTAACGATAACACCAATACCCTGGATTTCTTTCTTGGGGGTTATGGCAATAACCTGGTCAATAATTTTGAGCCTTTTCTGGGATATGATTTTATAAATATTTCAGGAGACAGTTATATCAAAGGTCTTCTGGAACTTGATTATGAATTTATAAGGAGGCACCATTTGGTTGGCAGCGCAAATTATGCCAACGTAGGAAACAGGCTGTACTCTACCGGCGAATGGTTTTCAAGCCCGAATTTTTCGGGTTATGCCGTTGGCTATGGTCTTGAGTCCTTCATAGGGCCACTGGAGGTAAAATACACCTGGTCTCCAGAATTACAGTCCAGCACCTGGTTTTTTAGTTTAGGATTCTGGTTCTAAATCAAAAGCTTCCGCTACAAGTTCAAAAGATCTCAGGCGTAATTCTTTTGAATAACTCATTGTAGAAATCATCACTTCATCAACATCAAAATCGCTTGCAAGTTGTTCCAGCTGTTCTTTCACCGATTCCTTGGTGCCCGAAACAATTCGTCCCGCATTTCGCTGAAGCAATTCCTTTTCTCCTGCACTGAATTCATATTTTGCTATTTCTGAAAACTCAGGATAATTCTGAAAATTTCCCCTTTCAAACTGAAGCAGGATATATTCGATATACTTTCGCATATTGGCCGCGATTTCTTCGGTTTCACCACACATTAAAAACACCGAGACAAATGCTTTTGGGGATTGAAGGGAATCTGAAGGTTTAAAATTCTGACGGTAATTTTTAACGACTTCAGGAGATACCAGTCCGTTTATGAATTTGGCAACAGAAAGGCCCATTCCCATTTCAGCAGCTATTTTTACACTGCCTCCGCTAGAACTCAGAATCCATTGTTCGGGAATTGTCTTTACCTGCGGGATAGCATAGACTCTACCTTTTTCAGTTCCAGCGGTATCGCCAAAAAAATGTTGAAGATGCTCCAGTTGGGTTAAATAATCTTCTTCTTTAAAAGTGTTTGAAGGATTTAAAAGATAGGCGCTTACACGATCTCCTCCCGGGGCACGCCCCATCCCCAGATCTATTCTATTGGGATAGAGGGCTTCCAGGGTCCTGAAATTCTCGGCAACTTTAAAAGCACTGTGATTGGGGAGCATAATTCCGCCGGACCCCAGTCTAATTCGTTTGGTTTCAGCGCCAAGTCTGCTTAAAAGTACTTCGGGAGCAGACCCGGCGATAAACTTTGAATTATGATGTTCTGAGAGCCAAAACCTGTGATACCCCAAATTATCAGCGAGTTTTGCGGTTTCTATAGTTTCCTGTAAAGCTTCCTGCGAGTTGGCTCCGGTTCTAACAATCGATTGGTCTAGTATGCTAAGTTTAATGTTTTTCATATTTAGTTAATCGAAAGAGACTAATGTTCATTACATTTTGCTCCCGGGTTTTAGTGATGTTTTAAGAATGTTTAGCATAAAATTCCCGATATTTGTTTTTAAGGAAAATTAAAGCCTAAAAAATAGTAAATTCTCAATTTTCTTTATAAAATTGGGAGGCCTAAAAAAATAAAATTATGCCTTTTTATCATAAACTCGGTAAAATTCCCCACAAACGCCATACGGTCTTTAAAAAGCCCGATGGCAGCCTTTACTACGAACAACTTTTTGGAACCGTAGGTTTCGATGGTATGTCGTCTAATAGTTACCACGAACACCGGCCTACACAGGTTAAGGAAATTAAAGGAAGTTATAGCGTAAAGCCAAAGATCGCTTCAGAGAATAATATTAAATCTTATCGTTTTAAAGGATTTCAGGTAGTGCCACATCCCGATTATCTGGAAAGCAGGAAAGTGGTGCTTACCAATAGCGATGTGGATATTACGCTTGCCTCTCCGCAGGGATCCACAGAGGACTATTTTTATAAAAATGCCGATTCAGATGAATTATTATTTATTCATAAAGGAACCGGAAAATTAAGAACCCATCTTGGAAACCTGGATTTTAAATACGGCGATTATTTATTAATTCCACGGGGAACCATTTATAAGATCGACTTTGACGATGAGGATAACCGCTTGTTTATTGTAGAATCAAGACGGCCTATTTATACCCCGAAAAGATACAGGAACTGGTTCGGGCAACTGCTGGAGCATTCGCCATTTTGTGAAAGAGACCTCAGGCAGCCCTATGAACTTGAAACCAATGACGAGAAAGGAGATTTTCTCATCAAAGTGAAAAAGCAAGGAGAGATATTTGATATGGTGTATGCTACACATCCTTTTGATGTGGTAGGTTATGATGGGTACAACTATCCTTATGCCTTCAGTATTCATGATTTTGAACCCATTACAGGGAGAATTCACCAGCCGCCACCGGTTCATCAAACCTTTGAGACCGATGCGTTTGTGGTGTGTAGTTTTTGTCCGAGAAAATACGATTACCATCCTGAAAGTATTCCAGCCCCCTATTCTCATAGTAATATAGATAGCGATGAGGTACTCTATTATGTGGATGGAGATTTTATGAGCCGAAATGATATTGAAGCGGGGCATATCTCCTTACATCCTGCGGGAATACCACACGGTCCGCATCCGGGAGCTGTAGAAAGAAGCATTGGCCAGGTTGAAACCGAAGAACTGGCCGTAATGGTTGATACTTTTAAACCTTTAAAACTTACGGAAGAGGCGATGAAAATAGCCGATGAAAGCTATTATAAGTCGTGGTTAGAGTAAAATTAAATCAAGAACATATAAAAATATTAATATGAGTACCGATAACACATCATTAAAATTGGAAAAGGTAATTCCCGATGCAGAAGATTTTCTTCCAATTCTGGGCACCGATTTCGTGGAGCTGTATGTTGGCAACGCCAAGCAGGCTGCCTATTATTACCAGCACGCCTGGGGTTTTGAGCCAGTGGCCTATTCAGGATTAGAAACAGGGAGAAAAGACCAGGTTTCTTATGTATTACAACAAGGAAAGATTAGAATTGTTCTAACTTCCCCATTGACACCCGATGGAGACCTTAATGCCCACATCAATAAACACGGGGATGGGGTTAAAATGGTTGCGCTTTGGGTAGATGATGCCCGCAAAAGCTATGAAGAAACCACAAAAAGAGGCGCCAAATCTTATGTAGAACCTTATGAGCTGGAAGATGAGCATGGAAAAGCTGTGATTTCAGGAATTCATACTTACGGAGAAACCATCCATCTTTTTGTAGAACGAAAAGACTACACAGGTCCTTTTCTGCCTGGATATAAGGCCTATGCAGCAAGGACCCACACAAAAGATACCGGTCTAAAATATATAGACCATATGGTTGGCAATGTAGGCTGGAACGAAATGAACAAATGGGTGGAATTCTATGCAAAAGTTATGGGCTTCGCTCAAATGGTTTCTTTTGATGATAAGGATATCTCTACAGACTATACTGCTCTTATGAGTAAAGTAATGAGCAATGGGAATGGAAGGATAAAATTCCCTATCAACGAACCCGCAGAAGGAAAGAAAAAATCCCAGATTGAGGAATATATAGATTTTTATAATGGGGCAGGAGTGCAACATATTGCGCTCGCTACCGATAATATTATAGAAACCGTTACCGCCCTGCGCGATCGCGGAGTAGAATTCCTTTATGTTCCCGAGACGTACTATGATACTCTTTTGGATAGGGTGGGAGAAATTGATGAGGAATTGGAGCCGTTAAAAGAACTTGGTGTTTTGGTAGATCGGGACGATGAAGGCTATTTGTTGCAGATCTTTACCAAGCCGGTTTTGGACCGCCCAACAATGTTTTTCGAAATCATTCAGCGAAAAGGGGCTCAATCTTTTGGAAAAGGAAACTTTAAAGCGCTTTTTGAAGCGATTGAGAGAGAGCAGGATTTACGAGGTACATTAAGTTAGGAGATTATATTTGCCAACTTAATCGATTATTTGAAAAATAATTAAACTAATCCTACTGTTTAGGTTAAAGTTTATTTTCTGGTTGTGAATAAAGTTCAATTTAAGGACTTTTGCGCTCGCATTTTTGGAGTGGTTACCAAACAGTGTGATTTATTTTTTTCATAATTTAAGTTTTAGTTGGTTAATAAGACAAAAACCCTATCATTAATTTGATGGGGTTTTTTGTTTAATTACATTTGGAATAGAAATTGTAAATATCGGTATAGTAACACGAATTTTACCTTTATCAGCAAGACAAAGCCATGAAAAAAATATTTACAATACTTACCATCCTTTTAACCTTCGTTTCTGTACAGGCACAGTCGCAGCAGGCTTTTGAGGCCGGAGAATGGTTTCGTTTCCGGATTCATTATGGGCCCTTTAATGCCAGTTATGCTACTATGGAAGTGGAGGAAGCTACCTTGCGAAATAAACCTGTTTATCATATTAAGGGACGTGGAAAGTCTACCGGGCTATTGCATCTCTTTTTCAAAGTAGATGATGATTATCAAACCTTTATCGATAAAAATGATGGAAAGCCTTATAAATTCATCAGAAAGATTGATGAAGGTGGGTATACCAAAGATCTCGAAATAGATTTCGATCACAGCGATAATGAGGCACATGTATTTGATAGAAAACATGGGCAGAATAATACTTATACTACCCAGGAAAATGTGCACGATATGTTATCTGCATTTTATTATATTCGCAACAATATTAAAAACGATGAGCTTAGTCCTGGAGATGAGATGAACCTCAATCTTTTTATAGATGATGAAACCATGAATTTCAAACTGAAGTTTCTTGGTCGGGAGGTGATTAAGACCAAGTTTGGGAAAGTTGCCACCCTAAAATTCAGGCCTTTGGTTATGGCAGGAAGAGTTTTTAAAGAAAAAGAAAGCCTTACCTTTTGGGTTTCTGATGATGCCAATAAACTACCTGTAAAAATTGAGGCAGATCTTAAGGTTGGCTCCCTGGACGCTGACCTGGACGCTTATAAAGGACTAAAACATCCCTTCAGAATAATTGTAGATTAACATGGAAATCAAGCCGGAGATTGCCGAAAGAATTGCTAAACTAGAAGAGAAATTCAGAAATTCAGGACAGGACCTGGGCTCGTATCTTGACGGTTTGTTATATGATAAATATCTTACCTATTGGGATTATATCAATATAGATACCCTTTTAAGTCTTCAGAAAACCCTTACCCATTTTCCCGATGAGAAAATCTTTATCTCTTATCACCAGATAACAGAACTTTATTTCAAGCTCATTATCCATGAGCAAAAGCAAATAATTGAAGCCAAAAATGAAGATGCGGCCTTTTATATTGAAAAATTCCACCGCTTAAACCGATATTTTAGAATATTAACCGATTCTTTTGATGTGATGATAAAGGGGATGGATCGGGAACAATTCCTTAAGTTCAGGATGGCACTTCTGCCGGCCAGCGGCTTCCAGTCGGCGCAGTTCAGGATGATCGAGATCTATTCGACGCCCCTGGAGAATCTTGTTCCTTTTGAAAAACGCAAAGATTTTTCTGCAGAAAATGATTTCGAGGAATTACTGGAAAACATCTATTGGAAAAAAGGTGGAATAGACCTGAAAAGCGGGGAGAAAACACTCACCCTTAAGCAATTTGAAGACCGATATATCGAAAGCTTTTTAAAGCTTGCCCGCGAAGTAGAAGGGAAAAGCCTTTATCATATTTATCTGGGTCTTCCAGAAGAGATAAAAAATAATTCGGGATTGATCAATGCAATGCGTAATTTTGACGTTTATGTAAATATTAACTGGCCCCTGATGCATATTGGTGCTGCTTATCGCTATTTAAATAAGGATAATAAGACCATTGCAGCTACAGGAGGAACAAACTGGAAAGAGTTTCTTCCCCCTGGATTCCAAAAAAATAGTTTCTTTCCCTATCTATGGAGCGAGACCGAATTTGAAGAGTGGGGAAAAGAATGGGTGGAGAATAAGTTTAATACAGAAAAAACAGCTTGAAAAAATTGAAAAAATTTAGTTACCTGATGTTGATAATGCTGGCTTTTATCGCCTGCAATGATGATGTGAAAGATGAAGCCATGAATAAGGAGATGGCCGCGGTGAAAGCACCGCCAGTGGTGAAGGAATATGGTTTTGTGCTCAACGATTTCGAGGTGGTGGTAGACACCATTTCCAGAGGTGATTTTTTTGGAAGTATCCTTGATGAGCAAGGGGTGAGTCCCGGAAAAGTACATGAGATTTCTCAAAAAGTAAAAGATACTTTTAACCCTGCCAGGATTATAGCCGGTAAAAAATATATAATTCTAAAGGATAAAGACTCTGTTCAAACTCCCAAATTCTTCATCTACGAAAATGACAAAATAAATTATACTGTAGTAGACCTTAATGAGGCTACGGCATATACCGCCAAACGCCCGGTGACGGTAAAGAAGCGGGAAATTTCCGGAGTTATTACCTCCTCTCTTTCAGAAGCTATGCAAAATCAGGGTTTAAGTAATTTGTTGGTTTATGAACTTTCAAATATTTATCAGTGGAGTATAGATTTCTTTAAGCTTCAGAAGGGAGATCAGTTTAAGATGGTTTACGAAGAAAAGTATATCGATGACACCATTTTTGCCGGAATCGAAAATGTTGAGGCTGCTGTTTTTAAACATTCTGGCAGGCCTTTTTATGCCTTTAACTATGAAACCGATTCTATTACCGGAAAAGCCAGTTTTTATGATGAAGAAGCCAAAGCACTTCAAAGTTTTTTCCTGAAAGCTCCCTTGAATTACAGTAGAATTTCCAGCCGTTATACAAAGAGAAGGTTTCATCCTGTACAGAAACGATGGAAAGCCCACCTTGGGACAGATTATGCTGCGGCCACAGGTACACCTATTGTAAGTACTGCCGATGGTACTGTTATCGCCTCAAGTTACACCTCGGGTAATGGAAATTATGTTAAGGTGCGGCATAACAGTAAATACACCACGCAATATCTTCATATGACCAGGCGAAATGTGCGAAAGGGCCAGCGGGTTAAACAAGGAGATGTAATTGGTTATGTAGGAAGTACTGGCCTGGCTACAGGACCTCATGTTTGTTATCGATTTTGGGTGAATGGGAAACAGGTAGATCCCTATCGCCAGAATTTGCCAACTGCAAAACATATTGAAGAGGATCGTAAAGATGCTTATTTCGCTGCTATCGATGAGCTAAAACAAAGGCTCGACAGTATTCCTTATCAGGAAATTTAATTCCATCCCCATTGGGATTATTTAGGCTTTTTAACTTTTAAGGTTAATACGAGGCTGACTTCGTATTTATCTTTTTTAAATTTGCCATTCATTTGAATTTTTAATTAAAAATAACTGCTGTGAAAAATATAAATCCAACTCAAACAACTGCCTGGAAAAAATTATCTCAACATTATAAGGAGGTGAAAGACCTGGAGATGAAGGAATTGTTCAAAGAAGATCCCGACCGAGCTTCCGGGTTCACCTTACAATGGGAGGATTTATATCTTGATTTCAGTAAAAACCGCATAACCTCAACAACCAAGGACTTACTCGATGAGCTTGCCCGGGAGTGTGCTCTTCCTGAAGCTATTGAATCCTATTTTACCGGGGAAGCGATCAATAGAACAGAGAAGCGTCCCGTATTGCATACAGCATTGAGAGCTGCTGCTGATTCTGTTATTGAAGTTGACGGAGAGAATATAATGCCGGAAGTTCGGGAAGTAAAAAGCAAGATGGAGAAGTTCTCCAACTCGGTTATTGATGGGAGTAAAAAGGGTTATACAGGTAAGGCCTTTACCGATGTTGTAAATATCGGGATTGGTGGGTCTGATCTTGGCCCGGTCATGATCGCCGAAGCCCTAAAACATTATAAGAACCACCTCAATGTTCATTTTATCTCTAATGTAGACGGAGATCATGTGCATGAACTTATTAAAGATCTTAACCCCGAAACTACCTTGTTTTTGGTGGTTTCTAAAACCTTTACTACCCAGGAAACAAGATCTAATGCAACTACAATACGAAACTGGTTTAGAAAAACGGCTCCCCAGGAGGCGGTATCGCAACATTTTGCGGCAGTTTCTACCAATCTTGAAAAAGTAGAGGAGTTTGGGATTGACATCCAAAACGTTTTTCCAATGTGGGATTGGGTTGGTGGCCGGTTCTCCCTGTGGAGCGCGGTAGGTTTGTCTATTAGTCTTGCCGTGGGCTATAATAATTTTGAAGCTCTCTTAAAAGGAGCCCGCAAGATGGATCGTCATTTCAGGGAAACCGAACTTTCAGAGAATATTCCCGTACAGCTGGCTATGTTAAGCATTTGGTATAATAACTTTTTTGAAGCTGAAAGCGAAGCGGTAATCCCTTATACTCAATACCTTCACAGGCTTCCGGCCTACTTGCAGCAGGCCATCATGGAAAGCAATGGAAAAAGCGTAGATCGTAATGGAGAAAAAGTTAATTACCAAACCGGAACTCTCATTTGGGGAGAACCTGGTACCAACTCCCAGCATGCCTTTTTCCAATTGATTCACCAGGGCACAAAATTGATCCCTGCAGATTTTATTGGATTTAAAGAGAGTCTTTTTGGTGATGTTGATCACCATAATAAATTAATGGCAAATTTCTTTGCTCAAACCGAAGCCTTATTACAGGGAAAAACTCCTCAGGAGGTTAGAAAAGAACTTGAAGAGAAAGGAATGAGTGGGGAAGCCCTGGAGGAACTATTGCCATTTAAAGTTTTTGAAGGAAACAAACCTACAAATACCCTTCTCTTTGATAAACTTACTCCCGAAAGCCTGGGTAAATTGGTGGCTTTATACGAGCATAAGATCTTTGTTCAGGGGGTGATTTGGAATATCTTTAGCTACGACCAATGGGGAGTAGAATTAGGAAAACAATTGGCAACCAATATTCTTGAGGAAATCGAAAATAAACACCTGAATAATCACGATTCTTCTACTAAGAACCTTATAAAATTCTTTTTGCAATAAAAATAGCAGAAATGTTAACATCTTCTAAATAGTTTTATCTCCACTTGAATTAGATAGTTCAAAAAAAGTTTTAGTTTTGCGGCGTGAAAGATGCTAAAGTTAAAAACCTTAACATTTGGGTAAACTAAAATATTGAGAATTTAGCTTCTTTTGCGGCGAATTTTAATCTCAACACAAACAAAAATTAAACATGAGGAAACTATTAGCTTTAGCGTTGTTTTTAACAACTGCTACCATTTTTGCTCAGGGAACCATTACCGGAACGGTGATTGATTCTGAATTGAACAGTCCCCTTCCCGGTGCTACTGTTATGGAAGTAGGTACCAATAATGGGACAACTACCGATTTTGATGGAAACTTTAGCCTGGATGTGAATTCGGCTACAGGTAGCATCAGTATTTCCTTCGTAGGTTACGAAAAAATTACCAGAAGGTTTAACGTAGCTCAGGGTGCGACTCAAGACCTTGGAAGAATTAACCTTAGTCCTGATGCCGATGCCCTTTCTGAGGTGATCGTAGTAGGAAGAGGAGTAATTGACCTCGAAGAAGACCGTAGAACTCCTATCGCGGTTTCAACTATTACAAAAGCTGAGATTCAGAAAAAAGCAGCTGGTAACGTTGAATTTCCTGAAATTCTTAAAAACACTCCTTCGGTTTATGTAGCAAACCAGGCAGGTGGGTTTGGTGATTCACAAATGTTTCTTCGTGGATTTAGCCAAAACAACACAGCATTCCTTTTAAATGGTCAGCCTATTAACGGGATGGAAGATGGTAATATGTACTGGTCTAACTGGTCTGGTATTTCAGATATCGCTAATGCTGTCCAGGTACAACGTGGACTAGGTTCTTCTAAGCTTGCAATTTCTTCTGTAGGTGGTACCGTAAACATTGTTACTAAAGCTACTGAAAGAAGCGAAGGTGGTTTTGTAAGAGGTATGGTTGGAAATGGAAGCTACCTTAAAGGTACCGTTTCTTATGATACCGGAATTAACGACAACGGATGGGGCTTTTCTTTCCTATTAGATCACTGGCAGGGACACAGCAAGTATGCTGATGGAACTAAAGGACAGGGACAGAATTACTTTTTCTCTGTTGGTAAGAAAATGGGAGATCACAACTTTAACTTCCTTCTTACCGGTGCTCCACAATGGCACGACCAGAACTTTTCTAAAAGTATGGACCTTTATGAAGAGTATGGTGTAAAGTATAACAATAACTATGGTTTCTTAGATGGTGAATACCTAACCAGCCGAAGAAATTATTACCATAAACCTGTTACTAACTTAAACTGGGACTGGAATATTTCAGATAAATCAGATCTTTCTACTGTAGTTTACGCTTCGTTTGGTCGAGGTGGCGGAACAGGAACATACGGAAACGGTCCTAACTATATTGACAACGGAATTGATTCAAATCCAAGTGGAGCCTTTACTCAAGATGGATTAATAGATTGGGATTTTATCAAGAACGATTATAATGCTTCTATAGAAGGAGGATTAAGTGAGGGATACAATGGAACTTTACTAAGAGCTTCTGTAAACAACCATGCCTGGTATGGTGCGGTATCTAACTTTAGTCACGATACAGAGACCGGATGGGCGTTTAACGTTGGTGCCGATTTGCGTTGGTACACTGGAGACCACTTCCGTCAACTTACCGATCTTTTAGGTCTTCAGGGAAGAATAGAGCCAATGGGAAGCCGTCCTGATGGTTATGTGGTTTCTGAAACTTTTGAAGCTAACCCATGGTCTGCTTTGTTTGATTATGCCGATGAAGATCAACGAATCAACTACGATTATTCTGAAGATATTAATTACCAGGGAGGATTTGGACAGGTTGAATATGCAAATGATATGTTCTCTGTATTCTTCCAGGGGGCTGTGTCTAACCAATCATACCAAAGAACAGACAGAGGTAACTTCGCGACTGCTAAAACTTCAGAGAAAGTAAATAAAACCGGATATAACCTAAAAGGTGGTGCATCTTTTAATATCAATGAGCAAAATGTTGTTTTTGCTAACGTTGGTAAATATTCCCGTCAGCCTTTTCTGGATAACATTTTCCCAAGCTATTCTGATAATACCGAGCTTGCAGATCCAGAAGTTGAGAACGAAGAGATCTTTGGTTTGGAAGCAGGTTACCAATTTGAAACAGCTGACTTCCAGGCTAACCTTAATGCCTATTACACCAAATGGGAAAACAGATTCTTAAACGCTTCTGGTGAATACAATCCAAGTGGAAGTGAAGTTCCAGATTACGCTGATGCTTCTTTCCTTTTCACCAATATTGGGCAGGTTCACCAGGGTCTTGAATTAGATGTTAAATATCGTCCTGTTTATGGATGGACGCTTAAAGCTTATGCAACTATTGGGGACTGGAAATATGATGGAACAACTCCGGTTAGGGTAAGAGATAATGAAACAAATTCATTTGTTGACGAACTTGAGGCTAACCTAACTGACACCAATGTTGGTCTGGCTCCACAATCTTCTTTCGGACTTGGTACTGATGTTCAAATCACTGAGAAATTCAGTATGGATATGGACATCAACCACTTCGCAAATCTATATGGTTTTGTTGATGTAGAAGATGTAGCTTTCGCTACTCTTGAGGGTGATACTTACCAGTCTGAAAAGCTTGATGCTTACACTCTTGTTGACCTTGGAGCATCATACCAATTTGATCTTGGAGCTCAGAATATCCAGTTAAGAGGTAACGTTTATAATTTGTTCGATAACGAATACATTAACCAAAGAGACCAGTATGGGTACTATTACGGTAATGGCCTTACCTGGAACTTCTCTGTTAAATATAACTTCTAAGAATATCTAAATTATATATTCTTGAAACCACCCCTTTTGGGGTGGTTTTTTTGTTTTAGGGTAAATTCAAATTTTTTAGTCTTTTTTAATCCTGAACCTGGAAAATTATAGGTAAGGCATAACTTACAATAACAGGTTTTCCACGTTGTTTTCCGGGTTGCATTTGAGGTAAAGCTTCTATTAATTTTACGGCTTCTTCTTCCAATTTAGCATGTGGCGCCCGTGCTTGAATATTTATTATATTTCCTTTAGTATCGATTTGAAATAGAATGGTAATTCGGTTTACCCCACTGAGTCCTAGTTCACTTCCCAGGTTTTTATTGAAATTTTTATTCACATAATTGGTAATATTTTCACTCATACAATTTTTCCTTAAAGCATTATCTTTTAGAGCTCCACACCCGGGGTAAATGGGCACGTCTTCAATGAAAGTAAAAGGCACCGTTTCAACTTCTTCATCAGGTTTATGTTCAACTATTTCTTCTGGCTCCACAAAATCATCCAGGCTTGTCTCGGTTGATTTTATATCATCCTCTTTAAGCTCGGGCTCGTCTTTAATAACTTCAATTACATCTGGAATTACGGGAGGTTTTGGAGGCGGATTATTCATCGGTTCGGTAACCGGTATCACTTCCTCTTCCAGAGGATCTAAGTAAACCTGTTGCTTAGCGAAGTCTTTCTTATCATAGGTCTTCCATTCTATTAGAAGGAAGCTGGCCAGCAAGCCGGCGATAAGTCCTATGGATAAAAACAGGTTTGATCTTTTCTGGAGGTCGGCTTTGGCATTTTTCTTAGGTTGCATAAGATATTAGATTAAAAGTTAGTAAACATTCGATGATAAGGGCAATAGAGTGGCTAGTATTTTGAATGGAAATCAATTAAAATGCCAAAATTTTAATATAATGGAAGTTTGGGGCTTTGATTTAGGAACCCATATGCCTCTTTTAAACTATGAAGTACATTTAAGTGGCTTTTTTATAGAAAATCCTATCTTTACTAAAAATTTAAATTTATGTATCCAACCATACAATTCATACATTCTTATTGGGCTTATCTTGTCCTCATCGTTTTGTTTGTAGCCTCCGTAAATTCAATTATAGGTTATGCCTCTAACAAGGAATATGGGGCGACCAATTTTCGCCTTGCACTGTTTAGCCTTATCACCTCACATATTCAATTGTTAATTGGTCTTGTCCTGTATTTTGTAGCTCCCTATTTCAATGCTTTTTCTGAAGTGGGAATGGGTGGTGTCATGAAAGATTCTACACTTAGACTCTACAATGTTGAACATCCTTTAATTATGATTATTGCGATTGTACTTATCACCGTAGGCTACTCTAAACATAAAAAGAAACTCACCTCGCAGCCAAAATTCAAAATCCTGGCTATCTTCTATACCATCGCATTAATTTTAATGCTTAGCAGGATACCCTGGAGTACCTGGCTTAATTTTTAGGAACAACTTCCTTTATAAGATAGATATATACCGGGAAATGGTCGCTATAGCCGCCTACGTAGCCTCCGTACCCATAACTTCGGAAGGGATATCCTCTATATTGCCCGCTGGGAGTATGTAAATAGTTTTTATTAAAGATACCCGCTTTGTAGAATTGATATTGAGAATAATCTTTCTGAAGAAATCCGCTGGTAAGCATTATCTGGTCAAAGAGATTCCAGGCATCACGATAAGCCAAAGTGCCCAGCCCTTGTTTGAGCATATTTTCCATAGGATTATAGATTTCCCTAATGTCAGTCTCTTCGGCATTGGCTTTAGTCTTTAAAACCTCTTTAAAACTTTTATTGGTTGGATCATCGTTGAAATCACCCATACTTATAATTTTCGCATAGGGGTCTACCTGAAAAAGAGAATCTATGATCTTTTGGTTCAGCGCAGCAGCTTTTTCCCTTTTATAACTACTCCGGGCTTCACCGCCACTTCTGGATGGCCAGTGATTTACCATAAAATATATTTTTTCACCATCCAACAATCCGCTAACTACCAGTTGATCTCTTGTGTATACGCGTTTTTCAGAATCTATAAAATCATAGATCATAAGCCGGCGGGATTGGGAATTGGTGATTTTAAAAATGGATTTCTTATAAAGCAATGCAACATCAATTCCGCGTCGGTCGGGAGAATCGAAATGTACTATTCCATAATCTGAAGCTTTGAGGGCCTCCTCATTCAGAAGATCTTCCAGCACCCGCCGGTTTTCTACTTCACAAACTCCTATAATAGTAGGGGAGACTCCTGTGACTTCCTTACCAATATCAGCGAGCACTTTTGATATATTCTTTAGCTTGTCCTGGTATTTTTCTTTTGTCCATACATCTTTGCCTTCCGGTGTTCGATCATCGTCGAAGGTAAAAGGATGATTTTCGGTGTCGAATAGATTCTCAACATTATAGAAGGCAATGGTATTGATTTTAAAATCCCGCTTTTCCTGGGCCAAACCATATTCAGCAAAAATCAAAAAACATAGATAAGCGGTTATCACCGGTATTTTTCCCCTAAGCATTTCCTTACAAAAAATTTAAAAACAGCCATATAATGTACTGATTTTATGATTATTAAAAAATAATTAGCTAAAATTATAAGATAATATTGGGGGGATTTTCAATGAAGAAATCAATTATTCTTATAGGTTTTTGGCTTGGTTTTAATTCGGGGTTCGCACAGGAAACCTCTGTAAAAGGAAGAGTAGTTGATGCTGTTACTTATAAAAATATCCAGGGGGTGATTGTCGTAATAGAAAATACTTCTCATACCACGAACACCGATGAAGTTGGGAGCTTTAAGTTTACCGGCGAGAACTTACCAGTTGGCAATAAGGTCCTGCATTTCTCTAAAGAGAGCTATTTAGATTTAAGATTGCCCGTGGTTATTGAACCGAGAGTTGAAAAGGACCTGGACCTGATTCCCTTTCAAAACGATCTCTTGCAGGAACAGCTTCAGATAAGCACCATTAGTCTTTCTGCCGATGAACTCAACGAAGATGAAGCCAGTGTAGATAATATTGCTGGACTCCTGCAAGCCTCCCGGGATGTCTTTCTAAATGCTGCTGCCTTCGATTTTAGTCAGACATTCTTCAGGCCACGCGGATATGACAGTGAACACGCTAAGGTTCTCATCAACGGGATTGAAATGAACAAAATTTTTACCGGCCGTCCGCAATGGAGTAACTGGGGCGGCCTGAACGATGTGCAGCGCAACCAGGTGTTTTCTATGGGATTTGCTCCCAGTGAAGTTAGCTTTGGTGGACTGGCAGGAACCACAAATATCATCATGCGGGCCTCCCAGTACTCCCGGGGTGGGAGAATTTCCTACGCTTTTGCCAACCGAAGTTACAATGGCCGGGTGATGGGAAGTTACAGTTCTGGCGAATTAAAGAATGGCTGGGCTTTTTCTGTTTCGGCTTCCCGAAGGTTTGCGGAAGAGGCTTATAACGATGGGACTCTTTATGATGCCAATGCGTTTTATATTGCCGTGGAAAAGAAATTAAATGAATCTCACAGTGTAAATTTCACCGGGTTCTATACACCAAATATCAGGGGAAAATCTTCCCCTAATACCCAGGAGGTATTCGATCTTAAAGGGAGACGCTATAATGCTTACTGGGGTTATCAGGATGGTGAAATGAGAAACTCCAGAGTACGGGAAATAAAAGAACCCGTGCTGATGCTCAATCATTTTTGGAAGGTTTCAGATAAAACTGAAATAAATAGTAATATTCTTTTTCAGTTTGGAAAGACCGGGAATAGCCGCATAGATTATGGGGGAACGCGGCTGGTAATGCTCAACGATCAGGAAAGCTTTATTGGAGGTGGGGCAAACCCAGACCCTACATATTATCAAAAATTACCTGGATATTTCTTGCGTTTTAGCGATAATCCAAATTATGAGGCCGCTTTTAGAGCCAGGGATAATTTCAATGAAGAAGGTCAACTGGATTGGGCGAAATTATATGCTGCCAATCAGAGTGCCGGTTATAGTATCTATGCTTTAAGTGAAGACCGGAATGACGATAAGCTCATGAGTGCTAACGCGATTATTTCCTCGGAATTAAGCCCAAACATAAGTCTTAATTCTAAACTATCTTTTACCAGCTTGAAGAGTCATAATTTTGCTTCTGTAAAAGATTTGTTGGGAGGAAGCGGATATTTAGACATCGATATTTTTGCTGAGGGTGATGCCGAAACTTCTCTCGGAGATCGTGCCCAAAGCGATCTCCAAAACCCTAATCGAATTGTGGGGGTGGATGAACCTTATAAATATAATTTTGAACTACACGCCACAAATACTGAAGCATTCCTCCAACTTCAATTTAATTATTCCCAGGCCGATTTTTATTTTGGGGCAAATTTCTCTCAATCTACATATCAGCGAAACGGACTATTCCAGAATGGGAATTTTCCGGATAATTCCTTAGGCAAAAGCAAGAAACTTGAATTCACTGGCTATGGACTCAAGGCCGGAGGGACCTATCGGTTAACGGGGAGGCATCTTTTTAGTGTAAATGCCGCATATCTAACAAAGCCGCCCAATTTGCGAAACTCCTTTTCCAATTCCCGTCAAAACAATGAAACCGTGGTAGATATTGATACAGAGAAAATCTATACGGCAGATTTAAGTTACCGATATCAGGCACCAAAATTAAAAGCAAGACTAACGGGTTATTTTACCCAAATCAATGATGCTACCGAGATATCTTTTTATTATGCCGATGGGCTTTCAGGCCTTGGCCGTACCAGCACCACTGCTTTTGTACAGGAAATTCTATCGGGAATAGGAAAACGTCATTTTGGCGCCGAATTAGGCTTAGAATCACAAATAACTACAACAATAAAACTAAAGGCTGCAGCAGCGGTGGGTCAATATACCTATAGTAATAATCCGTATTTATATTTAACATCAGATGATTTTCACGAGGCGGTACATTACGGGACCTCTTATCTTAAAAACTACCGAATTGCCGGAGGACCACAACAGGCGGTACAACTTGGTTTTGAATACCGCGACCCGGGTTTTTGGTGGTTTGGTACCAGCATTAATTTTTTCTCACATGCCTTTCTTGATATTAGCCCGCTAAGTCGTACAGCAAATTTTAAACAGGATACAGATGGCCTGCCCTTGCTTAATTATGATGAAGATATTGCCCGGGAATTACTGGAACAGGAGCAATTCCAGGAGTATTTTCTGATAAATGTAATTGGCGGTAAATCCTGGCTGATAAAAGGGAAATACCTGGGTTTTTTTGTAAGCCTCAATAATATTTTTGACGAGCTGTATAAAACAGGTGGATTTGAACAGTCTCGTAATGCCAATTACCGAACCTTAAAAACCGATCAGAATAGAGATTATCCAGTTTTCAACCCTAAATACTGGTATGGTACGGGCGCAAGTTATTATGCAAATATTTATGTGAGATTTTAAAGATGAAAGAGATGAAACCGACAGGCTGCCGGACCCAAAAATTGGCAACAAATAACTTGTCTCGATTAAATCAAGAGGAATAAGATAAGTAGTTTGGCCCGAATTCTCAATTGGGATAATAATTATAAACAGATGAGAGAGATGAAAACATTTTTAATGCTAGGATTTTTAGGATTTTCTCTGATTTCCTGCGTGAAGACCGATGATTTTGAAATCCCAAATGTAGAAACAAAAGAGTTCGAATTAGATGGGAAGGTCACTAATATTGCTGCAGTAAAAAACAATTTTGATTCTGAAAATAATGTTATCTATACTTTTTCAGAAACAGAAACCTATATGGAAGCCTATGTGGTATCCACTGATGAAGGAGGGAATTTCTATAAGGAGCTGGTATTACAGGATCGTCCGGAAAGTCCCACTGCAGGAATACTGATTCTTGTAGATAATAATTCGCTTTTCGAAACTTTTGAATTTGGCAGAAAGATCTATGTAAGGCTGGATGGCCTTAGCCTTTGGCAAAACAACGGAGTGATTCAGCTGGGAAAACAAAACAGAGGTGATGTGGTAGCTATTCCTAACTCCCTGTTAGATGAGCATCTTATCAGAACTACCGAAACCGTTGAGATTACACCGCTCCCTTTAGAGATTTCTGAGTTTAGTACCAAACATCTTAATTTATACATTCGTCTCAATAATGTCCAGTTTAACAGGAACCTGGTGAGAGATGACCAAAGGTTTACTTTTGCCGGGGAACAAACCGACCAGTATGATGGGGAGCGTCAGTTAGAAAGTTGTATTACCGGTGCGACCACGGTTTTATCCAGTAGTACTTTTTCCGATTTCAAATCGCTTTTACTACCCCAGCAATCCGGAAGTATTGAAGGCGTGCTATCACGAAATTTTTATGACGAGTATTTTGTGATAGCTATAAATACGCCTGATGCCATAGATTTTAATAAAAACCGCTGTGATCCGGTTTTTTTCTCTTGCGGAGATGTTTTAATCCCTGGCCCCGAAGTCATTTTTGAAGAAAACTTTACTAATATCACCAGCAAAGAAAAGCTGGAGACGGAAGGCTGGACCAATCTGAATGTAAATGGGGGGAACGAAAGCTTTGAACCAGGAGTCTTCGATGGTGATCGGTATATTAGAATTTCTGCTTTTAATACTGATGAAAATCCCCTGGAAGTATGGTTAGTGAGTCCACCTGTAGATTTAACCAATTCCACCATAGAGACGCTTTCTTTTGAAATTATGGCTTCCTACGATAATGCGACCATACTGGAAGTGTTAATTACTAATGAATATTCGGGAAACCCTTTGACCACCGAATGGTTGCTGTTGGATGCAAAGATTCCTGTAGGGCCTTCAAATCAGTATGGTAAAAAATATTTGAAATCCGAATTGGATATTTCCTGTCTCGATGGGGTAATAAATCTTGCCTTTAGATATTTGGGAGCAGGCCCCGATAAAACTACCACCTACGATATTGATAATATTCGTGTAACAGGGCATTGATTTTTTGCGTAAATTGAAAAATTATTATTCAAATTCAGCTTGTATATGAACTAACTTTACTAATCAATGAAACTTCCTTTATCCCTCTGTTTTTTATTTTTCAGCCTGGGCCTTTGTGCCCAACAAACCCAGGACCTGGAAGGAACCTGGCGATGGACCTCTCCTAATGGGGAAGATAACTTTGAGCTTAGCCTCGAATATATCGATGGTAGCAAGATAAGAGGTAAACACTGTTCTGTATACCATAATGGAGAAAAGATGGATTGTCAGAATAATGAAAACGATTATAGCATAAGTCTTATTAAAATAGCCAAAAATATTTACGATGGCACGATAGAAAGCAGATACAGTGCGACTGCCGGGAGAATTAGAGTTCAATACCACCCAACAGATGTTAGTTTAAGTTTTGTCTTAAAAGCATATCCCCCGGGGGAGTTCTATTTGCCAGACAGGGCATTAATGTACCGATAAAAAACCTATCTAAGTTGACAGCTTTTCTTTTTAATACTATTTCTCTTTTTTCTTTTGGTAGGCTTTTGAATATGGAGACCAAACCTCATAAATAGGGTCTCCCTTTGAACTGGTACCTTTATGGTGCCACTCTCCGTCTTTAACTGCGTATTCAAACTCAAGGCTTGCCCCTACACGGCTGTCATCCCGGGAGAAAAATTCAATATTTTCAATGTATTTCCCATTTTCTGCGGAATAGGTGCCTCCTCCTGTACCGCTGAATTCTTTGGTAGCCGAATTAAAAGCAATCCATTGAAAGCGCCCTCCTCTTAATATTTTAATCGTTCGGCGGTCTCCCGGGGTCATGGTGTTCATTTTACCATTTCTTTCACGACCTGTAATCACCCAGTTTCCGGTGAGATCATCATTTTTATCTGATATGCGCTCCCAAATTTTAGTGTGTACCCCATCGGAGACTTCGAATCTATCTTCGCCCTCCCAGGAAATAGTGAAATCATTATTCACACCAATGGCATCGGGATCAGCGGTGTCAAAATCTCTATTTTCGCTTAAGGTTTCATCGTCGGGAAGCGTAAATTCTCCTCCTGCGGCGCTCATAAAGCTGTTATCAGGTAGAGACTTAACTCCCTGAGCAAAGTAATCATCCTGGTAGATTCTTATTACTTCCCTGTTAGTAACATCTTCTCCATTCATAGAAACCAGTTTCCAGGAACCTTCTATATTTTGAGCTGAAAGCATTCCAAAACAAAACAGCAGCGGTAAAAACAGTAAATTTTTCATAGTATCTAAATTATTGATGCTAACTAATTTACAATAATTCAATAAAAAAACCTCTTTACAGAGGTTTGGGAGTTTTAAAGAAGAGGGGGAGATACTTTTATTCTTTCTCCTCTCCATATTTATCATATTCGGGATAAAGGAAATTATTATAAGGAAAACGGGTGATATGAATTTGTCTAACAGCTTCGTAAACCTTTTTTCTGAACTCTTCCATGTTTTCCTTATTAAGGGCTGAAATAAAGAGAACATTATCTCCCATCCTGTTCATCCAGGTGTTTTTCCATTCCTTGAGGCTATAATGAGCAGAAGTTCTCTCAGTCATGAGATCGTCTTCCTCAATTTTCTCAGCCTTATATTGATCTATCTTATTAAAGACCATAATAATTGGCTTGTCATTGCTTTTTATCTCACTCAAAATCTGGTTAACCGATTCTATATGGTCTTCAAAATTAGGATGAGAGATATCTACTACATGCAATAACAGGTCTGCTTCCCGAACTTCATCCAGCGTAGATTTAAAAGACTCTACCAACTGGGTGGGCAGTTTCCTTATAAATCCAACGGTGTCGGTAAGCAGGAAAGGGAGATTCCTGATTACTACTTTTCTTACCGTGGTATCCAGGGTTGCGAAAAGCTTGTTTTCAGCAAAAACCTCACTTTTGCTTATGGTATTCATGAGGGTAGATTTCCCAACATTGGTGTACCCCACTAAGGCTACCCGAACAAGTTGCCCCCTATTTCCGCGCTGAACCTCCATTTGTTTATCTATGGTTTCCAGCTTTTTCTTGAGTAAAGCAATCTTATCCCGTACAATACGACGGTCGGTCTCGATCTCGGTTTCCCCGGGACCACGCATCCCTATACCTCCACGTTGTCGTTCAAGGTGAGTCCACATTCCCGCAAGTCGTGGTAATAAATATTCGTATTGGGCGAGTTCAACCTGGGTACGGGCGTAACTTGTTTGTGCCCGCTGGGCGAAAATATCCAGGATAAGGGTGGTTCTGTCCAGAACCTTACATTTCAGGATCTTTTCTATGTTCTTCTGCTGGGCAGGAGAGAGTTCATCATCAAAAATTGCGGTGCCGATCTCGTGTTCTTCTACGAATTCACGCACCTCGTTCATTTTTCCTGAACCAATAAAAGTCTTGGGGTTTGGCGAGTCCAGTTTCTGGCTGAAACGCTTCGCAACCTCCCCACCGGCGGTATAGGTGAGAAACTCCAGTTCATCCAGGTATTCATCCAGCTTTTCTTCATCCTGATGCTGGGTTACTATCCCTATTAAAACGGCTTTCTCGTGAGTTAAATCGGTTTTTTCAATCATATAGGCAAAGTTACAGAATAGATCGTAATAGTAGTTTTTCAGGCTTTTAATTCAACATAAATTTAACGAAGAAAAGGCTATAGATCTAAAAAACCTGCAAGGCAAAAGCAATGCAGGTTTAATTTACTTCTGAAATAAAAATGTTTTAGAAAGCGTAGTTAAATCCTAAACCAAACACCTCACGAATCTGGAAACCTTTCACGGCATTATCATCGTAAATTGCCTGAAAAATGAGGTTGGTAGATAGGTAATCGTTGATCTTCATATTCATATTCATCGTGTAGTCTATATCTACATTCTGTGGATCTTCGAAATAGTTGGAGTAAAGGTTCAGTAGATTTTCCATTGAAACGTTTTCTATAATGCTGAATTTAGCATAGGCCGAAACCGAGGCGCCGAGTTCCCAACGGGCGGATTTTTCAGCATCAATACCAAAATAATCCCCATCAACATATCCCGGCGCTGAGGTGAAATCTGAATCTACCAGGATCATTCTTCCGGTTGCAGGGGAAATATTCACGTATAAATCTTCGCTTTTTTTCCAAAGCATACCGGGGCCAAACTGGAGGTAAGCCGGGGAAAGAAAATTGGTGTATTCGGTTCTTATCGTTTCTCCGGTTACATCATCCTGGCTGTATTTATAGCCTTTTGTGATTTGCGTTCTGAAATTCAGAAACAAAGAATAATACCAATTAGACTCATTTATCTGCTTTCCTGCAATTGAGTTAAACTCGAGCCGGTCACTTGTTTTGCGGGCAAAATTATCACTGCGTTGTTTAGTCAAGCCGTAATCCAGGATAAATTTATTATCCCAGGTGATATCGTCTCTTAAATAATTGAAATTATAGTTAAGCAAAAGATTTCCGGCGATATTCGAAGTACCGCCCCCCGTCCATTCATCATTAAAAGCGGATTGATTGAACATCAATGCAAAATTTCCTTCCTTGGTCCATCCTTGTTTTTGTTCTTCCTGCTCTTCTTCCTGGGCTGAGATATTCAAAACCCCGGCAAACAAGGCAAGACAGAGTATAATTTTTTTCATTGGTTAGTGTTTAATTTTTTCCGGGTTAAATTATTGAAAATACTTTTTGGAAATTTAGATTTTAGCCTTTTTGTAAAGGGGAACCGATGAGCATGCTTCTCCATACATCAGGCTCTTAACAATAGGCTGAAGTTTCTCTATCAAAAGAAGATAGGCATTCTTCGGCACCGGTTTGTTGGAACAACCTTTCACAATTACAGGTTTATCCTTGAGATTACTAACATCCAGCTTCTCTATTATCTCTGAATATAAAATGCTTTCCAGGCTTTCCAGGTCTCCGTTTATCACTTTTTTTGCATAAGGTTGTAGATAAGTCGCCAAAAGCATATAAGCCCAGGCAGGTACAATAGCATCGCTGGAGCAGGTGAGGGCTATGTATTTTCCTTCATATTTACTCCAGTCATGATTTTTGGCTACTTCTCTAAAATCCTTTTCCCGAAGCACAAAACCTTCCAGTAACCAGTCTTTTATATCAAAAAGAATTCGTTCCCCTTCCGGATAATAATCTTCCAGATTAAAGGTGACCAGTTTACTGCCGGCTACCCGATTAATGATTTCTTCAGACATAGAAACTTTTTTGAAGGTGGTTTATAGTAATCCCAGTTCGAGTTTTGCTTCTTCGCTCATCAGATCCTGGGTCCATGGCGGATCGAAGGTGATCTCAACCTCGGCATCTTTTACCATATCCAGTGATTTCACCCGTTCTTCAACTTCCATAGGAAGTGATTCGGCTACCGGACAGTTTGGAGTTGTTAGGGTCATGAGGATCTTAACTTCGCTCTCGGTGTTTACCATCACGTCGTAAATTAATCCAAGTTCATATATATCTACAGGGATCTCGGGGTCATAAATAGTTTTTAAAACCTTTACGATCTTTTCCCCCAGTTCCTGAGTGTCTATTTCCTTTTCCATCTTAATTTAATTGGGTTTGATATGCTACCGCATACATTTTAAGTTGTTTAATCATACTAACCAATCCATTGGCACGGGTAGGCGAAAGATGCTCCTTTAGACCAATATCATCAATAAATTTTGTGTCGGCTTCAATGATATCAGCGGGATGCTGATTGGAAAATGCCCTGATAAGGATGGCTACTATGCCTTTGGTGATTATAGCATCACTATCGGCAGTGAAAACCAATTTATCGCCTTTCAATTCAGCGTGAACCCAAACTTTGCTCTGGCAGCCTTTTATAAGGTTTTCATCGATCTTATATTTCTCATCAATAAGTGGCAAATTCTTCCCAAGCTCGATCATATATTCGTAGCGCTGCATCCAATCCTCAAACATTGCGAATTCATCTACGATTTCCTGCTGTATTTCCTTTATATTACTCACTTTTCCTGATTTTTTGAAGCTTTAAAAGCTCGTTATTTTCTTCATGAAAGCATCATTTTTGCTTTTTTAACGCCTTCAATAAACCGGTCGATCTCTTCCCTGGTGTTGTAAAAAGAAAAGGAAGCGCGCACCGTACCCGGAATCTTATAAAAGTCCATAATTGGTTGTGCACAATGATGCCCGGTTCTCACGGCTATGCCCATTTTGTCGAGCAAGGTGCCAATATCATACGGATGAAGACCTGCAATATTAAATGAGATTACCGCGGTTTTCTCTTTGGAATTTCCGTAGATCTTCATTCCTTCAATTTCCAGGAGTTTGGCGGTGGCATATTCCAGCAACTCCTGTTCATATGCCGCAATTTTTTCAAATCCAATTGAATTCATATAATCCACAGCTGCTCCAAAGGCTATTCCTCCACAAATGTTTGGGGTACCCGCCTCAAATTTATGAGGAAGATCGGCGTAGGTAGTTTTTTCAAAACTTACGCTGGCGATCATCTCACCACCACCCTGATAGGGAGGGAGTTTTTTAAGCCATTCTTCCTTTCCGTAAAGAATTCCAACTCCGGTTGGGCCGCACATTTTATGCGCCGAAACCACATAAAAATCTACATCCAACGCCTGAACATCGGCTTTGATATGAGGGGCGGCTTGTGCGCCGTCTATCAGTACAGCCGCACCATGAGAATGTGCTTTCTCGATAATATCCTTGATGGGGTTAATGGTTCCCAGAGCGTTAGATACGTGATTAAGGAATACTATTTTTGTTTTCTCCGAGATCATTTCTTCAAAAGCGCTGTATATAAGTGATCCATCTTCGTTCATAGGAATCACTTTCAAAACCGCTCCTGTTTTTTCGCAAAGCATCTGCCAGGGCACAATATTGGAATGATGCTCCAATGCTGAAACCAGAATTTCATCGCCTTCCTTTAAAATACTGGCAAAACCGCTGGCAATAAGATTGATGCCGTGGGTGGTGCCAGAGGTAAAAATAATCTCGTAAGGCTTTTTAGCATTAAAATGCTTCTGAAGGCTTATTCGAGCCTGCTCATATTTTTCTGTAGCTTCCTGGGACAGGCTATGGACTCCCCTGTGAATATTGGCGTTGTAGTTGGAGTAATAATCTACTATCACATCTATCACCTGTTGAGGGGTTTGTGAGGTAGCTGCGTTATCCAGATAGACTAATGGGTATCCATTAATTTCCCTTTTCAGAATAGGAAAATCCTTTCTTATTTTTTCGATGTTAAAAGCTATATGTTCTGTAGCCAGGCTCATTTTATTTTCTTTTTTAGGGTCAATTCAACCTGAAAATAAGGGAAATATTAGAGGCTGAAACCTACTTCAACGTCAAGTTTTTCCGCAATTAGGGTGTTAATCCTTTTCTTTAATTCAGGAATTTTTACGCTTTCCAGAACGTTGTTTGCAAAGGCATACATCATAAGACCCTGGGCTTCCCTTTTTGGGATCCCGCGGGATCTCAGGTAAAATAATGCATCTTCGTCCAGCTGCCCAATGGTACAACCGTGACTACACTTTACATCATCTGCAAATATTTCCAACTGTGGTTTTGAATTGATGGTAGCCTTATCTGTTAGTAAAACATTGTTGTTAGACTGATAGGCATTGGTTTTCTGAGCTTCCTTTTCAACCACCACTTTACCATTAAACACCCCGGTGGAATTTCCGTCGAAAATACCTTTGTAATCCTGGTGACTTTCACAATTGGGCTCAATATGGTGTACTAAAGTATTGTGATCTACGTGTTGTTTGCCCTCAATGAGGGTTACCCCTTTCAAGGTGGAATCTATATGCTCCCCCTTCTGATAGAAATTCAGGTTGTTCCGGGTCAATTTTCCACCTAAAGAGAAAGTGTGCACTGAACAAAAACTCTCAGATTGCTGCTCTATAAAAGTATTATCTATAAGAGAGGCCGAAGTAGCGTCATTCTGAATCTTGTAGTAATCAACAATCGCACGTTTGTCGGCAAAGATCTCTGTCACCGCATTGGTAAGCACCGGGCTGTCGGTTAAGCTTTGGTGTCTTTCAATGATCTGTACGTGAGCATTTTCATCTACCACGATAAGGTTTCGGGGTTGTAACAGCATCGCCGATTCTTTCCCGGTAGAGAAATTTATGATCTGGATTGGCTTATCGGCCATTTTATTCTTCTGAATATGAATATAAGCGCCTTCGCGGGTGAATGCTGTATTTAAAGCGTTTAGTCCAGTTTTTGGAGCGATTTTGTTGAAATATTTATCGACAACCGCCTTGTAAGGAGATTTATTTAATGCGGAAGACATTAAACATACATCAATCTTATCGTGTGTGGTTTGGGAAAGATGGGAGGAATAAACCCCATCCACAAAAACTAAATCGTAAGTGTCAATATTATCAATAAGGTAATCTTTAATATCGCGATATTCCAGGCTGTCGTCCTTTTTAGGGAAAAAGCTGTAATCGTGCTTTAAAACCGAATTAAGAGACGTGTATTTCCAGGCCTCTTCTTTCTTTCCCGGGAAACCTATGCGATCAAAATCCTTAATTGCCTGATTTCTTATGTTATGTAAATCATCGTTCTCACCTCCGAATTCCTCTTCGAAAGCCAGAAAAGATGACACTAATTTATCTTTTAATTCCATCACAAAATTCTATTTGTCATTTTCGCAAAGGCGAAAATTTTAACTTTATTATTAGTATTTAAAACCCAGGCTATTAAACCTGCTCCGGTTTTAACCAATCATAACCTTTTTCTTCAAGTTCCAGCGCAAGTTCTTTGCCTCCGGATTTCACAATCTTCCCGTCAACCAACACATGTACAAAATCCGGTTGGATATAATTCAATAATCGCTGATAGTGCGTGATTAATAAAACGGCATTGTCTTTAGTCCTTAATTTATTAACCCCTTTCGCCACAACTTTAAGGGCATCAATATCCAATCCTGAGTCGGTTTCATCAAGGATAGAGAGTTTTGGGTCAAGTACTGCCATTTGGAAAATCTCATTACGCTTTTTCTCACCTCCTGAAAATCCTTCGTTCAGGGAACGGGAAAGGAATTTACGGTCGATTTCCAACAATTCAGATTTTTCCTTGATGAGTTTCAGCATTTCATTGGCCGGCATATCATCCTGCCCATTGGCTTTTCGGTGTGCATTGATTGCAGCTCTCATAAAATTAGTAACCGAAACCCCTGGGATCTCAATTGGATACTGGAAAGACAGGAAAATTCCTTTGTGTGCTCTCTCGTCGGGATCAAGCTCTGAAAGTTCTTCCCCTTCAAAAATTATCTCTCCCTGGGTCATATCAAAATCTTCCTTTCCGGCTATAACCGAAGAAAGGGTACTTTTCCCAGATCCGTTTGGTCCCATGATTGCGTGAACCTCCCCGGGATTGATTTCCAGGTTTATCCCTTTAAGGATTTCCTTATCGTCTATACTCGCGTGTAAATTCTTTATTTTAAGCATATATTCTAGGTATGCATTCCGCCGGTGACGGAACAGATTTAACTATTCTTCAATTTCTTCTGAAACCTTTTCGGTTTCCAGAATTTCAATTATTTCTCTTATTTCGATGTTCTCTTCCCATCCTTCCTGGTTGGAACTGGGAACAATTTTTCCTTTTATTTTTACTGAAACCATATCGAAATCTTCCTTCTGATAAGGTTTAACTTGTTCGGCCAGTGACTTTGAGATAGAATCTATACTTACTCCGTAAACAAAACTATCCCCCCTGAAAACCGCAGTCTCTCCCACAAAAATGATTTCGCCGGTTAAGGTTGGAATACTGTCTTGTTCTTCCTCTGCTTCAGCAGGTCCCATTAGTTCCTGCCGGCTTTCATCCTGGCAGGCTACCGCTAAAATCATTATGCTTAGTATGAATAAAAATTTCTTCATAGATTACATGATTACTTTAATTATCCTACAGATCCTTCCAGTGATATCTCCAGCAATTTTTGCGCTTCCACAGCAAATTCCATGGGCAGCTTATTCAGCACCTCTTTACTAAAACCATTTACGATGAGGGCGATGGCCTTTTCGGTGTCGATCCCACGCTGGTTACAATAGAAGATCTGGTCTTCCCCAATCTTGCTGGTGGTGGCTTCGTGTTCTACCTGCGCCGATTTGTTCTTCACCTCGATGTAAGGGAAAGTATGGGCCCCACATTTATTTCCCATTAAAAGGGAATCACATTGTGAGAAATTTCTTGCATTTTCGGCACGGCCGTTAATTTGTACTAAACCACGGTATGAATTCTGGGATTTTCCTGCTGAAATACCTTTTGAAATAATCGTGCTTCGGGTATTTTTTCCGAGATGAATCATTTTTGTTCCCGTATCGGCCTGCTGAAAGTTGTTGGTAACGGCAATCGAGTAAAATTCCCCGATAGAATTATCTCCTTTTAACACACAGGAAGGATATTTCCAGGTTACTGCAGAACCGGTTTCCACCTGGGTCCAGGATATTTTTGCGTTTTTCTCGCAAAGTCCACGTTTGGTAACAAAATTATAAACACCGCCTTTTCCCTCTTTATTTCCGGGATACCAGTTTTGGACAGTACTGTATTTAATTTCGGCATTATCAAGCGCAATAAGTTCTACTACAGCAGCGTGCAACTGATTTTCGTCCCGGGTAGGGGCGGTACAACCTTCAAGGTAGCTAACATAACTGCTGTCTTCAGCAATAACAAGCGTTCGCTCGAATTGGCCGGTCCCAGCCTGGTTAATCCTAAAATAAGTTGAAAGTTCCATAGGGCATTTTACGCCCTTTGGTATATAACAGAAAGAACCATCACTAAATACCGCCGAGTTCAGGGCTGCATAAAAGTTATCGGTTTTGGGCACAACGGTCCCTATATATTTCTTCACCAATTCTGGATGTTCCTGAATGGCTTCAGAAATAGAACAAAAAATGATGCCTTTTTCAGCAAGGGTTTTTTTGAAGGTAGTGGTTACAGACACCGAGTCCATCACCACATCTACCGCAACCCCGGCCAGTTTCTTTTGCTCATCCAGAGAAATTCCAAGTCTTTTAAAGGTGTCCAGTAATTCAGGATCTACCTCATCCAGACTATTATATTTTGGTTTTTTATTGGGCGCTGAATAATATGAGATGTTCTGAAAATTCGGTTTTTCATAATGAACATTTGCCCATTCCGGCTCTTCCATTTTTTCCCAGGCGCGATAAGCTTCCAGGCGCCACTCTGTCATCCATTCGGGTTCTTCTTTCTTTTTAGAAATCGCTCTCACAATGTCTTCATTGAGACCTACAGGAAAAGTGTCAGATTCTATATCGGTATAAAATCCGTACTCATATTCCTTTGTTTCGAGCTCTTTTTTTAAATCGTCTTCAGTATATGCCATTTTAATTTTTTCTAAAATTATTCAAGGTTCAAAATTTAAAAATTCAAGATTTTAAATTCTGAATAATTTAAAGGGAAAAACTCTCCCCACATCCGCAGGTACGTTGAGCGTTGGGATTATTAAATACAAATCCCTTGCCATTAAGTCCGCCGGAATATTCGAGAATCGTTCCGGCCAGATATAAGACGCTACGTTTGTCAACTACGATCTTTATATCATTGTCTTCAAAAAGTTTATCGTCTTCGGCTTTCTGCTTATCAAAGTTCAACTCGTAAGATAAGCCTGAACAGCCCCCGCTCTTAACACCAACCCGAACAAAGTCCTGGGCACTGTCAAAACCATCTTCTGCCATCAAAGCGGCAATCTTTTTTTTCGCACCTTCGCTAACTTTTATCATAGCTTAACAAGATTAATTCTAAATTGGGGACAAATATACTACAAAACAGACGTTTTACCATAGGCCAGGCATATGTTTTAAGAATGATTGGATAAGCCTTGTCAATTAGGGAATTTAAAAGATAAAATCATCTATTTTACTGATATTCAATAGCTTTAATAAATATCTTTTCTTTCATTCTCCTTAAGGTTTATTCTTATAGTTGAATAATATTCGTTTATTTTGCAGATTAAAATTTTACAATATGTTTGATGATAGTCAGGGAATGAAGACAAACCTTTCAGAATTAGGAGAGTTTGGTTTGATAGAACATCTTACCCGGAGTTTTTCTCCCAAATTAACCTCTACTATAAAAGCTATTGGCGACGATGCCGCCGTTCTTAATTTTGAAAATAAGCATAGCCTGGTCACAACCGATCTTCTAGTGGAAGGGGTGCACTTTGATCTGGCTTATATGCCGCTGAAACATCTTGGGTATAAGGCCGTCATGGTAAACCTCTCTGATGTGTATGCGATGAACGCAAAGGCTACCCAAATAACGGTATCTGTCGCTGTTTCAAATCGTTTTCCCGTGGAAGCCCTGGAGGAGTTGTATTCAGGAATAGAACTGGCTGCGAAACTTTATAATATAGATGTAGTTGGTGGGGACACTACTTCTTCCACCTCGGGACTTTTAATAAGTGTAACCGCTCTGGGTTTTGCTGAAAAAGAAGATGTGGTTTTGCGAAGTGGCGCCAAACCCAATGATCTGCTCGTAGTAACCGGCGATCTGGGAGCTGCCTATATGGGTTTACAAATCCTGGAGCGTGAAAAGCAGGTTTTTAAAGCCAACCCTAATGCCCAGCCCGACCTTGACCAATATACTTACCTCATTGAACGACAGCTTAAACCTGAAGCGAGAAAAGATATTCCACCGCTTCTTAAAGAACTTGGGGTAAAGCCAACTTCGATGATAGATATTTCTGATGGACTCTCTTCGGAAGTTATTCATCTTTGCAAGAATTCTCAGGTGGGTGCCAATCTGTATGAAGATAAAATACCTCTGGATCCTGCCGTGATTTCAGTGTGTGAGGAATTTGACATAAACAGTACGACTATCGCGCTTAGTGGCGGTGAAGACTATGAATTGCTTTTCACTATCTCTCAGGATGATTATGATAAGATAAAAGCTAATCCAAATTTAACGGTAATAGGTCATATGACCGAAAAAGAAGAAGGGATGCACCTGATTACACGTGCGAATACAAAAATCCCATTAATCGCCAGGGGCTGGAATTCTATGGAAGATAAAAATAAAGAAAAAGAAGATTAAGAGGCCTGTGCCAGGGATTTTCCTTTTCTTCTTCTATGTATTTTGGCCAGATATTCGTTGGTTTCTTTAAATTTTGGAGTTAAACGCGCCAAAAAGCCATTTGCGGTATCGGTCATTTCCATACCACATTTAGCGCATTGGTATTCATGAATGTGATCAGTCACATTCTTTGAAACTCTTAATTTGTGTCCAAAAATGCTGCAATAAACCTTTCCGAACGAAAATAAGTTAGGGTTTTTTTTCTTCATAAAGGGTTGATATTCTTGTTTCTGTAAATACTAAATTATAAAAAAAAGTTAAACTATCGATAAAAAGTTAAAATTAATCGATAAAGTGCAAAAACTCCATCAAACTTTTTTTGTTTTCTATAAATGCCAGATGCCCATCGGGGTAGCTCCAAAATTCACTTCCGGAAGAGCTTGAAATTCTTTTTATCTCTTCATAATTCAGGATCGGATCTTTTTCTCCCGCCATACAATATTTCGGATATTTTAATCCTGCAAGCAACCGGCTGTGGTCGGCACGAATTTTCATTCCCTGCAGAGCAGCAATAATTCCTTCTTTTGGGAAATTGAGCGCCCGGTGTTTCAACTCGTCCACCTGAGGCTTGAATCTTTTGTTGTTTTCTGGCGTCAATAAATTAGAGACTGCCATATTTACAAAAGCCCTCTTGTTTTTAGAAACCAATTGGGTGGCTCTTTCACGGTTTATCCTGCGCTCCTGCGAGTCTGCTTTGGGAGTGGAATTTATTAGTGCTAAACCGGTGGGTATTGTAGGAAAAATATTTTGAAATTCCAAATTTACATAACCCCCCATGGAGTGACCGACAAAAAAGGCCTTTTCTATAGCCAATTCGTATAAAACCGCTTTTACGGTCAGGGCCATCTCCTTCATCGTGTGTACTTTGTCTATGCATCCCGATCTCCCATGACCTGGAAGATCTACACAAACCACTTGTCTTTTTTCTGAAAGCTTGTTTTGAAAGTCCTCCCAGATTTCTGAAGATTCCAGAAAGCCGTGAAGCAAGACCAGGGGATTGCCGGTCCCTTTGCTGGAATAATGTATGGGCGTATTTTTATAATGGATTTCCATAGGTTGGGGTTTCGATGAATAATAAAAATAAAAAGCCACGAATTCACAAATTAAATTATGCTTCCGCGGCTTTAAAAATAAATATTTCCGAAGGAAAGGGCTAGGAGTTCATGATCTCCTCAATCTCCTCGATTTCTATTGGAATGTTGCGCATTAGGTTAAAAGGCTCACCTTTTTCCTGGATCACGACATCGTCTTCCAACCTAATCCCAAAACCTTCATCAGGCAGGTAGATTCCCGGTTCAACCGTGAAGACCTGGTTGGCTTTCATCGGCTCGGTGAGAATTCCGTAATCGTGGGTGTCCAGGCCAATATTATGGGCTGTGCCGTGCATAAAATATTTCTTATAAGCTGGCCAGTCGGGATTTTCATTTTGAACATCGGCTTTGTCCAGCAGTCCCAGGTCTAATAATTCTGAAGTCATTAGCTTTCCAACTTCTTTATGATACTCTGCCCAAATGGTGCCAGGTACCAGCCATTTTGTGGCCTCTTTTTTCACGCGGTTTACCGCATTGTAGATTTGTTTTTGCCGGTCTGAATATTTTCCCGACACAGGAATAGTCCTGGTCATATCACTGGAGTAATTAGCATATTCGGCACCTGTATCGATCAGGATAAGGTCTCCTGCTTTACATTGCTGATCGTTTTCTGTGTAATGTAAAACATTAGCATTGTTTCCGCTTGCGATAATTGGGGTGTAGGCAAATCCCCGGGAACGGTTACGAATCATTTCGTGCCAGTATTCGGCCTCAATTTCGTGTTCCCATACTCCGGGTTTTGTGAATTTTAGGGCTCTGCGGAAAGCTTTTTCTGTGATATCACAGGCTTTCTGCATAAGATCCAGTTCTATAGGGTCTTTTACCGAGCGTAGTCTTTGCAAAATAGGATTGCTTTTGGCTACCTGGTGAGCCGGATATTTTTCTTTTGTTTTTTTGATAAAACGCTCATCCCGGGTTTCGGTTTGAACATTTGCCCGGTAGTGTTCGTTGGTGTTGAAATAGATGGTGTCGCATTGCGACATTACTTCAAAAAAGATCTTCTCAAAATCCTGAAGCCAGTAAACTGTTTTTATTCCACTAACCTCAAAGGCTTGCTCTTTAGTGAGCTTTGCACCTTCCCAAACCGCGATGTGCGGGTTGGTTTCGGTTAAGAATAGCATTTCCCTGTGCTCTGGTTTCGGGGCGTCCGGGAATAGCACCAGGATCGCTTCTTCCTGATCTACTCCACTTAGGTAAAAAAGATCACGGTTTTGCTGAAAGGGCATGGTGCTATCGGCTCCAATGGGATAAATATCATTGGCATTGAATACCGCCAGGCTGGATGGTTTCATCTTATCCGTAAAATTCTTACGGTTTTTTATAAAAAGGCTTTTGTCTATTTGTTTGTATCTCATATTTAGGAGTGTTGAGACGCTCATTACGTCATTTTGTGTTCAGGTTTACAAAGTTATCAATATCTAAGAGAGTAAAAAGGAATAGCGTGATTCCCTCTTCCGGAATCATTCATATAATCCCAAGCGGTTTTTGAGTTTGCGGTTTTGGAGTTGTAATTCTTCCAGTTGTGCAAGCAAATGTTGTATGGCCTCTAAACCTTCGAGGTTAATGTTTAACTCATAATGTAAACGGCGTAACTTTTCGAATGCTGCGATTTCATCCGTGGGAACATATTGTGATTTCTCTACGGTAACGATTTTAATAAGGCCACTTTGAGAAAGCGAGCTAATAAAAGTTTGCTCTACTTTGTAGCGCATGCAAATCTCTTCTGTAGGTATTAGATCTTCTAAATTCATGAGCGTAGTTTTTGCAGTTCCCTGAATAGTTCTTTTTCTTTGGCACTAAGGTTTGTGGGCATTTCTACATTATAGGTAATATATAAGTCTCCGTATTGATTTTCTTTTTTATACTTCGGAAAACCTTTGCCTTTTAGTTTTACTCTGGTGCCAGATTGCGTTTCAGGCTTTACCTTGAGCTTCACCTTTCCGCTGAAAGTATCTACAGTAATCTCTCCGCCCAGCATAGCAGTGTAGAGATTAATGTTTACGGTGCTATATAGGTTCTCTTTTTCCCGCTTAAAAGTAGTGTTATTGATGATTTTAAAAGTTATATAGAGATCACCCCTGGGGCCTCCCTGTACGCCGGGACCACCGTGTCCTTTAATTTTAATGGTTTGTCCGTTTTCCACTCCGGCGGGAATTGTTAATCTGATGTTTTTCCCATTAATGGTAAGAGTTTGTTTTTGGCTGGTGTATACGTCCCTAAGATTAAGTTCTAATTCTGCATTATAATCCTGGCCTTTAAAATGCCTTTGCCTTCGTGAGCCATGTGCTCTGGCGCTACTGCCAAACATCTGTTCAAAGAAATCTGAAAAAGTATCCTCATCAAAATTACCGGAGTAGGAGTGCGCTCTTTGCCGGGGATCTCCATAGCCTTCAAAACCTCCAAAGCCACCACCAGCCCCACCAGCGGTTTGTTGATGCCTTCTGGCTTCTTCGTATTGTTCGGCGTGTTCCCAGTCTTTACCGTATTGATCGTATTTTTTACGTTTTTCCGGGTCGCTAAGGACTTCGTGCGCTTCATTTATTTGCTGAAATTTGGCTTGTGCTTCTTTGTTATTAGGGTTAAGATCGGGATGATATTTTCTGGCCAGTTTGCGATAAGACTTTTTGATATCGGCCTGGGAGGCAGATTTGTCCAGTTCCAATAATTTGTAGTAGTCTATAAATTCCATGGGTTCGGAAGAAGATTAGATTGAATTATTATCTGAAATTACTAAAAATGCGTCCAACTTGCGTTAAGTTTTTTGTAAAAAGAAAAATGCTATAGCACCTCATTGTTAGGGTTTTCCCGAGAAAGAAAAATCTTTGTAGAAAGCTTCTTTGAATTAATTCTAAATTGATGCTGAATTAGCAATGAAAGTTTGTGAGTAATTAATTCAAAATGTATTTTTGTTGTTAAAATCTTCATAAAATAACTTAACTAATGGGTGGAATATTTAATTCTTCAATAGCAAGAAAAGTTGCTATGGCCTTATCGGGACTTTTCCTTGTAATTTTCTTACTCCTGCATTTCATAATAAATTTCACTTCTGTATTTAGTGCTGACGTTTTTAACGAGTATTCCCATTTTATGGGAACTAATGTGTTAATTCAGTTTCTTTTACAGCCTATCCTTATTTTAGGGGTGATCTTGCATTTTGTTTTAGGATTTGTTCTCGAGTACAGAAACAGAAGCGCCAGGCCAATAAATTATGTGCGTTTTAATGGTAGTGCTAACTCCAGCTGGATGTCCAGAAATATGATTTACAGCGGGCTGGTTATTCTGGCTTTCTTAGGGCTTCACTTTTATGATTTCTGGATTCCTGAAGTTGTACACAAATACATAGAGTCTCATCCTGACGACCCTTTCAGATATTATCATGAAACGGTGGCTAAATTTGAATCTCCCGTAAGAACAGGATTATATGTATTATCTTTTGTTCTTTTAAGCCTTCACCTGTATCATGGGTTTTCATCCTCATTCCAATCTATGGGGTGGGCAAACAAATATGCCAAGGGCTTAAGAGGTTTTACAGTGGCCTACGCCATCCTTATTCCTTTAGGCTTTATATTTATAGCCCTGTATCACTATTTTAATAACGTTTAATACGTAAGATTTATGTCAGTTTTAGAATCAAAAATACCGGCAGGACCACTTGAAGACAAGTGGAAAAACCATAAGAATGATATCAACCTGGTTAACCCGGCAAACAAACGTAATATTGATGTTATAGTAATAGGGACAGGACTTGCCGGAGGCAGTGCCGCTGCGACTTTGGCCGAGCTTGGTTATAATGTTAAGACTTTTTGCTATCAGGATTCTCCTAGAAGAGCACACTCTATTGCTGCTCAGGGAGGTATTAATGCCGCAAAAAACTACCAGGGAGACGGTGATTCAGATTACCGGCTATTCTATGACACTATAAAAGGAGGTGATTATCGTTCGCGGGAAGCTAACGTTTATCGCCTTGCCGAAGTATCAGGAAATATAATAGACCAATGTGTTGCACAGGGAGTTCCCTTTGCACGTGAATACGGGGGCTTACTTGATAACCGCTCTTTTGGAGGGGTGTTGGTATCCCGTACTTTTTATGCTAAAGGTCAAACGGGACAGCAGTTGCTTTTAGGAGCTTATTCTGCCATGAACCGACAGATAAACCGGGGTAAGATCAAATCTTATACCCGTCATGAAATGCTTGATCTGGTTATTGTTGACGGGAAAGCAAGAGGTATTATTGCCCGCGACCTGGTTACGGGAAAAATAGAAAGGCACAGTGCTCACGCCGTAGTAATAGGTTCTGGTGGGTACGGAAACGTATTTTACCTTTCTACCAATGCAATGGGGAGTAATGTTACCGCTTCCTGGAAAATCCACAAGAAAGGAGCCTACTTTGCCAACCCTTGTTTTACACAAATTCACCCAACCTGTATTCCGGTTTCGGGAGATCATCAGTCTAAATTAACTTTGATGTCTGAGTCTCTTCGGAATGATGGTCGAATCTGGGTGCCAAAGAAATTGGAAGATGCCAAAGCTATACAGGAAGGCCGCCTGAAACCTACCGATCTTAAAGAAGAAGACCGCGATTACTACCTGGAAAGAAGATACCCGGCTTTTGGTAACCTGGTACCTCGTGATGTGGCTTCCAGAGCAGCAAAAGAGCGTTGTGATGCCGGATACGGTGTGAACAAAACAGGAGAAGCTGTATTCCTTGATTTTAGTGCGGCCTTTATGCGTTACGGTCAGGAAGCAGCCAATACCCAGCACCTTAAGAATCCTTCAGAAGAAAAAATTAAGGAATTAGGAAAAAAGGTAGTCGAAGCAAAATATGGAAACCTTTTCCAGATGTACGAGAAAATTGTAGATCAAAACCCATATGAAACACCAATGATGATCTATCCTGCGGTACACTATACTATGGGAGGCATCTGGGTAGATTATAATCTCGAAACTACCATCCCTGGATGTTTTGCAACCGGAGAAGCTAACTTTTCAGATCACGGTGCAAACAGACTTGGAGCTTCGGCCTTAATGCAAGGCCTGGCCGATGGTTACTTCGTGCTTCCATATACCATTGGGAATTATTTAGCCGATGATATTAGAACAGGACCTATCCCTACAGATAGTCCTGAATTTGAGGAGGCTGAAAATGCGGTGCGTAGCCAGCTTGAAAAACTTTGTAATAATAACGGAACAAAATCTGTAGACCACTTTCACAAACGTCTTGGGAAGATTATGTGGAATAAGGCCGGGATGTCCCGTAATGCTGAAGATTTGAAATCGGCGGTCGAAGAGATTAAAGCGCTTCGGGAAGAATTCTGGAGAGACGTTAAGGTTCCCGGAGAAGTAAACGAACTCAATACAGAGCTGGAGAAAGCAGCCCGTGTGGCCGATTTCCTTGAATTGGGAGAATTGTTTGCTGTAGATGCCCTTCATCGTAACGAAAGTTGTGGAGGTCACTTTAGGGAAGAATATCAAACCGAAGAAGGGGAAGCCCTAAGGGATGACGAAAACTTTATGTATGTTGCTGCCTGGGAGTATACCGGTAAACCGAGCGAGGCAATTCTGCATAAAGAAGATCTCAATTACGAATTTATCGAAGTTAAAACAAGGAGCTATAAATAGAATTGAGAGCTGAGTATTGGGAAGGCAAACTTTTCAATACTTACTACTCACTACTCAATACTGTACATTATGAATCTTACACTTAAAATATGGCGTCAGAAAAACGCTACAACCAAAGGGAAACTACAGACTTATCCCATAAGTGACGTTTCTCCCGATATGTCTTTCCTGGAAATGTTGGATGTTCTCAATGAGGAATTGATTGAAAAGGGAGAGGAACCTGTGGTTTTTGATCACGATTGTCGTGAAGGTATCTGCGGTACCTGTAGCCTTCAAATCAATGGTGAGCCGCACGGTCCCGATCGTGCTATTACTACCTGCCAGTTGCATATGAGAATGTTCAAGGATGGAGATACCATCACTATTGAACCATTTAGAGCTGCAGCTTTCCCGGTTATTAAAGATCTTATGGTAAACAGGGATTCCTTTGAAAGAATTCAGCAGGCAGGAGGTTATGTGTCTGTTAATACCTCAGGGAATACTCAGGATGCCAATTCTATACCCGTCCAAAAAAACAATGCCGATGATGCTTTTGATGCTGCTACCTGTATAGGTTGTGGTGCCTGTGTTGCCGCATGTAAAAATGCCAGTGCGATGCTTTTCACTGCGGCGAAGGTGAGCCAATTTGCTTTGCTACCGCAAGGTAAAGTAGAGGCTACCAGGCGGGTTCTTGCCATGGTAGAGCAAATGGACAAAGAAGGATTTGGTAACTGTACCAATACCGGGGCCTGTGAAATAGAATGTCCTAAAGGGATCTCTCTGGATAATATCGCCAGAATGAATAGAGAATATCTAAGCGCCAGTATGAAATAATACAGGTTAAATTATTTATAATAAAAATCCCGGACTTTGAAGTTCGGGATTTTTTTTTGACCTTACTAAAAACAATACTATGCCCAAATTTCAGCATTTACCTTCTAAACTTCCCGGTGGGAAGACCAGTATTTTCTCGGTAATGAGCAATCTATCCAGAAAGCACAAGGCTATAGATATGTCGCAGGGCTTCCCTAATTTCGAAACCGATGCTAAACTTAAGGATTTGGTATGTAAAGCTATGAAAGATGGTTTTAACCAGTATCCACCTATGAATGGCATTCCTGAATTAAGGGAACAGATAGTGGCTAAAATAGAAAACCTCTACAAAAGAAAGTATAACGAAGCTTCCGAGATTATTTTTACTGCCGGGGCTACCCAGGCTTTGTATTGTGCCATCACTGCATTTGTTCATCCCGGGGATGAGGTAATCGTTTTTAAGCCGGCTTACGATTCTTATGAACCCGATATAAAAATGGCCGGGGGGAAGCCTGTGTTTGTTCAGTTGAAAGGGAAAGATTTTAAAATTGATTGGGAAGAACTGGAACAAAAGATTAGTTCCAAAACCCGGATGATCGTCATTAATACCCCGCATAATCCAACGGGAACTATTTTGAGGAAAGACGATATGCTGAAACTGGAAAAATTGTTGGAAAACACCAACATTATTTTGCTTAGCGATGAGGTTTATGAACACCTTATCTACGATGGCGAGCAACATCAAAGCGCCTCAAAATTCTCCGGTTTAGCCGAAAGGGCTATCGTTTGTGCTTCTTTTGGAAAAACTTTTCATAATACCGGATGGAAAATGGGCTATTGCGTGGCTCCCGAAGTTTTAATGAAAGAGATCATTAAATTCCATCAGGCCACAGTTTTTTGTGTAAACCATCCTATGCAGCGTGCTTTTGCTGAATATTTAAAAGAACCTAGACACTATCTAGAACTTGGAGCCTTCTACCAGCAGAAACGCGATAAATTTCTTGAGCTCATTAAGGATACAAAATTTAAAGCTAAGCTCTCAAAAGGTACTTATTTCCAGGTGTTGGATTATTCAGAACTTACCGATGAATATGATGTAGATTTTTCCAAGAGGTTAATTACACAATATGGTTTGGCCAGCATCCCGGTTTCGGTATTTAATATTAATGGGAAAGACAATAAACAATTGCGGTTCTGTTTTGCCAAAACCGATGAAACCCTGGAAAAAGCTGCGGAGATTTTACATAGATTATAGCAAATATCTTTGTTTCATCATTCCGAGGAGACCAGGGCAGACACAGCAATCTGTAGTTTATGATAATGCAGAAAAGACTTTCATCCGATGAGTATCGGGATCTTGATGACGTATTTATTTTCCAATTTTTTTAAAAATAAATGACCATAAACCTTCAAAATCAAACTTTTGAACTTCACCCTAGCGGTGCCGCCTTCTGGAAAGAGCAGGAGATACTTCTAATTAGTGATGTGCATTTAGGAAAGATCTCTCATTTCCGGAAATTTGGGAGTGCGGTGCCATACAAAGCGATCAATGCCAATTTTATAAGATTGAGTGAGGTAGTTGGAAAATTTCAGCCTAAAACAGTCTGTTTTTTAGGTGACCTTTTCCATAGCAATCTCAACAATGAATGGAAACTTTTTGAAAACTGGCTCAGTTTTGTAGATGCAAAAGTAGTGCTGATAGCAGGAAATCACGATCTTATTTCGCCGCTGAAATATGAAGAATTAGGAGTAAAAATTTATTCTGAGTGGCACCTCAACGGTTTTCTGTTAACTCATCATCCCAGACAAATAGAAGGTTTTTTCAATATTTGCGGGCATATTCATCCTGGTTATCGCTTAAATGGAAACGCGAGGCAAAGCCTTAAGTTGCCTTGTTTTTTTCGTAGAAAAGACCAGTTTATTCTTCCTGCCTTTGGCGAATTTACCGGGAATTATATGATGGAATTAAACGAAGGAGAAGCCGCCTATGCAATTACCCAAAAAGAAGTAATTTTAATTAGTAAATAGAAGAATATGGAAAAGCGCCTGTCTGTTTTAAATGCGATCTCTGTAATCCTGGTTATCGCTGTGAGCTATATCTCCCAAACCGGAATTATTAATGGCAATACTATGGGTAGTCTAAGCGCCGAGTATTATAATCTTTTTACTCCGGCCGGTGATGCATTTGCAATTTGGGGTCTAATTTTTCTTGGTCTTCTTGTTTTTTCGGGCTATCAACTCTATCAGGCTTTCGGACCGAAAAGAGATCTCGCTTTTCTCCGGAAATCAGGTTACTGGTTCTTTGTGGCCAACCTGGCCAATGCCGCCTGGGTTTTTGCCTGGTTAAACGAGCTCACTGCGCTTTCGGTTTTATTGATGTTCCTCATATTATTTTCTCTTATAAAAGTGATTCTCCACACCAATATGGAGCGCTGGGACGCGCCTATTAACATCATCGCTTTTAGCTGGTGGCCAATTTGCCTGTATTCCGGCTGGATCACGGTGGCTGCCATTGCGAATGTTTCAGCTTACCTGTCTAAAATTGGATGGCATGCCCCATTTTTTTCCGAAGAAATATGGACCCTGCTGCTTATCATAATTGCCGGAATTATAAATATTGCTATAATCTACCTTCGGAATATGCGCGAATTTGCCGCCGTGGGGGTTTGGGCTTTAATCGCGATCTACTTCAGGCATTTTGACGAAATACCCCTTATCTCCTATACAGCCCTAATCACTGCGGTAATCATTTTTTCAAATATTGTTTACCACGGCTGGATGAATAGAAAAACCAATCCGATGTATAAATTATTCAATAAAGAGAACTAGGGATTAGAGCATTCCTTTTATATCATTTCCCCAGGTGGGATACGCAAAGATCATTTTTTTCACGTCCTGGCAATTCAGGTTTCCGCACATTACCATTACGAACATATTTATCACTTCTGAAGCCTCCGGGCCTATAAGATGAGCTCCTATTACCTGGCCGGTTTTATTGTCAATAAGGGTTTTGTAGGCATAAACCTTTTCATTAATGTGTTTGGCATTAAACCAATCTGTGGCCAGCTTATGCTTTACTTTAAAATCGTATCCCTGCTTGCGGGCTTCATCTTCCAGCAGTCCTACAGATGCCAGTTTCGGTAAAGTAAAAACTACCGTGGGTTGTGGGGGATAATGCGCTTTTTCCGGCTTGTTTTTGTTGAGCAGATTGGCGGCCACCACCCTCGCTTCCTGGGATGAAAGTGGAGTTAAGGCTAGGCCTTCACTGGCTGAAACATCTCCGCAAGCATACACACTTTTATTGGTTGAGTTCTGTAGATACTCGTTTACCACTATGCCATTCCTGTTGAATTCTATATTCCCCTTTTCCAGGTCCAGTTCGTCAATTGAGGGGACTCTCCCGGCGGTATTAAATACCATTTCGGCTTTTACCGAAATTTCTTTGCCATCCTGAATTGCAGTGACCCTGAAATTTTTTCTGAGCTTCTCGATGCCGTTGACTTTCGCATTAAAAATAAAGTCGATTCCCAGTTCTTCTTCAGAAACCTGCTGCAGGTATTTGACCATATCCTCATCAAAATTATTAAGGATTCTACCTGCCATCTCGATCATGGTAACTTTTACACCTAGACGGGCGGCCACATGAGCAAATTCCATCCCGATATAACCCGCTCCTATAAAGATCATTGATTCCGGTAGGCTTTCCAGGTTCAAAAAATCATCGCTCAAAAGCGCATGATTCCGGCCCTGAATGGGTAACTCCATTGGTTTATGCCCGGTGGCGATCACGATTTTATCGGCCGTTACGGTTTTCCCTTCTACCGATAAAGTATTTTCATCAAGAAATTTGGGCGACTGGTGATACATCTCAATGCCCAGTTTTTTTAATTTCTTCTCGGTTGCTGCCGGCACGGCATCAACAAAAGTATTTTTGAAGGCCATGAGATCTTCCCAGGAGAACTCCGGCCCGCGCGTTATTCCCTTGCCTTCCATTTTTTTTGTGCGATCCAGGATCTCGGTGAAACCGGTAAGTACTTTTTTAGGGTCACAGCCCCTGTTTGCACAGGTACCACCATATTCACGATTATCGGCGATGGCTACTTTCTGCCCTGCATCTACACAGGCATAAGCCACTCTTTTTCCCGCCGTACCGCTTCCTATTACAAATACATCAAAATGTTTAAAAGCCATAATTTCAAATTCTATTCTGAAATTAATGAAGATCGGTGGCTTTGGCTGTTAGGGAAATGGTAAAGTTGGATAACCCATAATTACAAAGATTAAAATTTGGTATATTTAAGTGAAATTGATTGAAAATGAAGAAGAAAACAGAAATAAGATTAGACCCATACTTTGAGGAGTTTATTAAGAATGAAATAAATTCCGGAAAGTACGATTCAGTAAGCGAAGTGGTTCGGGAAGGATTAAAACTTCTGGAAGAAAAGGAAAAATTAAGAGCTTTGAGCAATGCCATTCAGGAAGGAATTGATAGTGGAATTGTTGAAGATTTTGATTCTGAGGAATTTCTGAAAAGAATGAAAACTGAAAACCATTAAATGGCAGTATATTTCTTAACCAGGAAAGCATTAAATGATTTAGCCGAAATTTGGGATCACACAGTCAAACGCTGGTCAGAGGAACAGGCGGATAAATACTATAGACTTTTAATAGAAGAGTTTATTTCCATCTCAGAAAATCCAGAATTAGGAAAAAAATATAGCCACATCCAACCGGACTTATTTGCCTCAATTTTTAAGAGGCATTTGATTTTTTACAGGAAAATTAGTCCAGGGAAAATCGAAATAACCAGAATTCTACATCAAAGTATGGATGTGCAGTTTCACGTTAAGGAGACTTAGCTTACCTACGTTAAAAAAATGTTGACTTGTTGCGAAGCTGATATCGGCGAATTATCTTTGCGCCAATGAGTAAATCTGTTATCGCCCAAAGCTTTGCACAGTCCCCGCAACAGCAGGAATTGAGGGAAATCCTTGTCTCTTCTGAAAAAAATGTTTCCAAAATTCAACTAAAAGGCCTGGTGGGCTCGTCGCTTTCCTTTGTGACCGCCAATGCCTTTAAGGAAGTTGATAAGCCGTTTTTGCTGATTTTTAACGACAAAGAAGAAGCTGCTTACTACCTGAACGATCTCGAACAATTGCTGGGCGATAAAAATGTGCTCTTTTACCCGGGAAGTTACCGTCGCCCATACCAGATCGAAGAAACCGATAATGCGAACGTTCTTTTGCGTGCCGAGGTTTTAAACCGAATAAATTCCCGGAAAAAACCTGCTATAATCGTTACCTATCCCGATGCTCTGTTTGAAAAAGTAGTTACAAGAAAGGAGTTAGACAGAAGTACTTTGAAAATTTCGGTAGGGGATGAGCTTTCCCTGGATTTTGTAAATGAAGTGCTTTTCGAATACAAATTCAAGCGGGTTGATTTTGTGACCGAACCCGGCGAGTTTTCGGTTCGTGGAGGGATAATTGATGTTTTTTCTTTTAGTAACGACGAGCCTTACCGTATTGAATTTTTTGGGGATGAAGTAGACAGTATCAGGAGTTTTGATGTGGAAACCCAGCTTTCAACAGATAAAGTAAAGAAGATCTCGGTGATGCCGAACGTGGAAGACAAACACCTGGACGAGATCAGGGATAGTTTCCTCAGGTATATTTCTAATCAAACTGTTGTTTTTGTAAAAAACCTGGATTTGCTCACCGCACAGGCCGATAAACTTTTCAGCAAGGCAGAGGAGGCTTTTCAGAAACTTTCAGAAGAAGTAAAACACAGCGAACCCGAAGCGCTTTTCTGCGATGGCCAGTTAATAAGAAGTCAGTTGAAGGAATACATGGTGGTAGAACTCAGTAACCAGGCTTATCTGGAGCCTGAAAAGATCATTGAGTTTCAAATCAGGCCACAGCCTTCTTTCAATAAGCAGTTCGATTTGCTCATCGATAACCTGATCGAAAACCAGGAAAACGGCTATAAAAATTACATTTTTTGCGTTAGTGAACAACAGGCAAAGCGTTTCCACGACATCTTTGACGACCAGGAAAAGGAAGTGAAATACGAAACCATAACGCTGTCCCTTTTTCAGGGTTTTATAGACGAGCCTGGCAAAAATGTATGTTATACCGATCACCAGATCTTCGAGCGCTATCATAAATTCCATCTCAAGAATGGGTACGCCAAAAAACAGGCGATTACCCTCAAAGAACTTAATAATTTAGAAGTCGGCGATTATGTAACCCATATCGACCACGGAATAGGGAAGTTTGGCGGCCTTCAGAAAATTGATGTGGAAGGCAAAAAGCAGGAGGCCATAAAACTGTTTTATGGCGAGCGCGATATTTTGTACCTCAGCATCCATTCGTTGCATAAGATTTCAAAATATAACGGAAAAGACGGGAAAGAGCCTAAAATCTTTAAATTGGGTAGCAAGGCCTGGAAAAATCTTAAGAAGAAGACCAAAGCCCGGGTTAAGCATATTGCCTATAACTTAATCGAATTATATGCCAAGCGCCGACTTCAGAAAGGTTTCGCTTTTGGTCCCGATTCTTATTTGCAGCACGAGCTGGAGGCCTCTTTTATTTATGAAGATACTCCAGATCAAAGCACCGCCACCCAGGCCGTAAAAGAAGATATGGAAAACGAACGCCCTATGGATCGTTTGGTTTGTGGCGATGTTGGTTTCGGAAAGACTGAAGTTGCGATTCGTGCAGCTTTTAAAGCAGTAGATAACGGCAAACAGGTCGCCGTCCTGGTGCCCACCACTATTTTGGCATTTCAGCATCATCAAACATTTTCTGAACGCCTGAAAGATTTTCCAGTTACAGTAGATTATTTGAACCGCTTCAGAACAGCCAAAGAACGCCGGGAAACCTTAGCCGATCTTGAAAACGGAAAGGTGGATATCATCATAGGAACCCACCAGCTGGTCAATAAAGCCGTGAAATTTAAAGATCTCGGACTTTTAATTGTAGACGAAGAACAGAAATTTGGGGTTTCGGTAAAAGATAAGCTCAAGACCATCAAAGAGAATGTAGATACGCTCACGCTCACGGCCACGCCAATTCCGCGGACGCTTCAGTTTAGTTTAATGGCTGCGCGAGACCTTTCTACTATCAGCACGCCGCCACCAAACCGTTATCCCATTGAAACCAATGTGATAAGATTTTCTGAAGAAACAATTAGGGATGCGGTCTCTTACGAAATTCAGCGAGGCGGGCAGGTTTTCTTTATCCATAACCGAATCGAAAATATTAAAGAGGTCGCGGGAATGATCCAGCGCGTAGTGCCAGATGCCAGAATTGGTGTGGGTCACGGCCAGATGGAAGGTAAGAAGCTGGAAAAACTGATGTTGAGTTTTATCAACGGCGAATTTGATGTGCTGGTTTCTACAACTATTGTGGAAAGCGGCCTCGATGTGACCAATGCGAACACGATTTTTATCAATAACGCCAATAATTTTGGAGTTTCCGATCTGCACCAGATGCGGGGGCGGGTAGGACGAAGCAATAAAAAGGCTTTTTGCTACTTTATTACGCCACCTTTTTCAGCAATGACAGAAGATGCCCGTAAGCGAATTAGCGCGCTGGAACAATTTTCTGAACTTGGTAGTGGAATAAACATCGCGATGAAAGATCTGGAAATTCGCGGTGCCGGAGACCTTTTGGGTGGTGAACAGAGCGGATTCATCAATGAAATTGGCTTTGAGACCTATCAGAAAATTCTGAATGAAGCGATTGAAGAGCTGAAGGAAAATGAATTTAAGGATTTATATTCTGGCGATGAGGATATTGAAGATAAAAACTTTGTAAAAGAAACCCAGATCGACACCGATTTCGAGATCCTTTTCCCCGATGATTATATCAATAATATCACCGAAAGGCTGAATCTTTATACGCAGCTCAATAAGATCACTTCGGAAGAGGATTTACAAAAATTTGAAGCTGAACTCACAGACCGCTTTGGGGAACTGCCCGTGCAGGCGGTAGACTTGCTCAACAGCGTGCGCATCAAATGGATCGCTTCCAAAATTGGCCTTGAAAAAGTAGTGTTGAAACAGGGAAAAATGATAGGTTACTTCATCGCCGACCAACAATCGCGTTTTTACCAGACCAACAATTTTACCCGGGTTCTGCAATATGTGCAAAGCCACCCGCAAAACTGCACCATGAAAGAAAAGAAAACCCGCAGCGGGTTGCGGTTGTTATTGACCTTTGAGAAAGTAAACTCCATAGAAAGAGCTTTAAAGGTTTTGGAGCCTTTGGATTTAAGGGCTAAGGTTGAAGCCCCCTAACCCCCGAAGGGGGAATTATTGCTTTCTCAAAAAAGAGAGAGTGTTTAATCCATCAGGCGTCACAGGTCCCGATAGCTATACGGAATCAAAACCTGTGAGGTCTTTTATCATTTAATAAAATTCAGGTAGCATTAATTTGGATTATTTAGTTTTAGTCTTCCAGTATATACCAGTCATAAAAAGTATATATAATTTCCCACTTTCCGTCCTTCTTTTGAAGGATATAGATTGGAGATTCATTTATACTTTCCGTTTTTAAAATCGCTATGTTATCCTCAACAATAATCGGTTTACTTATTCGAAATACTCCTCTGGAAATAGAATTTTTCCGATCAAAATTGGGGGAAAGCTTAATATTGCCATTTAGGTGCTTAGTTGATAGCCTGCAAGGCCTTAAACCATATATAGAAGAATTTATAAACCTTAATTTTCCTTTCCCCAAAATTTCTTTGAGTTTATCATTTGAAATAGAAGTAGGGATTCCTGCACGGTCAAAAATTTCTTTATAATCCTCAAAATACCGAGCCCATCCCTTTTCAAATAAGGTTGTCTCATAAATTTCTGTTTCTTCTGAATCAAAAACTGCATTTATTATTTCATAAGTTTTTGCATCACAAGAAGATTGAGCATAAGTAGATGAGGAAAATAAAAGGAATATGAATAGAATTTTTATCTGGACACCCATAAAATAATAAGTTCTGATTTTGTAATTGAATTATATATTTCCCGTAAACTCAAACCCTAACATTTCCTCTAACCGCACCGAAGTAATCTTTTTTCCAAAGTTAAACCCGCAACGGCTTGCGCCTGCTGCTTACTTTTGAGAATATCAATTCGATTGCCAAAGCTTTAAATCATAAAAAATAGTTTACTTTTTAATTTTTTTCAAAAGAACTAATTCTTCTTCAAGGGTAAGCAATCGGAGTTTATTATCAGTAATTTCTTGAATTAAAAATTTTTCGGTAGTTTCCTTTGATTTTATCGATTTAGAAGAATCCTGAAAATGGATTTTAATCTTGGTTTTAAAGCCGAATAAAGTGTCTGTTTTAATTACTATTTCTTTTTTGCCAAGAGCTGATATTTGAAAATTTTCAATATACCTGTCGTAAATATTGAGGAATGGAAAGAAACCTTCAGTATCAGACATAAAAGCCATAATTATTTCCTGTTCCTTATTCCGAAGAACCAGATTGGCACCAGATTGTGGAGTGCCTGGGTTATTAAAAACTTGAATTTTACTATATAACGGAGGATTTTCCAAACCAGAGTTAGAAAGAGATTTTATCTTTTTCTTTTGGATCATCTCCAGGCTACTTCCTAGTGAATCTGCATATTTCTCATAATTGAGGAAGAGTGTGTCTTTGGAGATAGAATAATTGCCATGGGACTTTTCTTGGGTTCCAAGGTGCATAAAATCAGTTCTTTCGAATCTAAAATTTTCTTTAAATACAAATTTGACTCCTATATCCCGAGCAGCTGTAGAAGGATCAATCCTTTTAAATTCACCAATGATGTTTTGTGACTGACAATTATAATTATAGCCCCAAAAAAATAAAAAAAGTAAAAGAATTTTTTTTCTAACAGCCTGCAACTGTGCCTTTTTGTGTCTTGTGATTTCCATTTCTATCTTTTCCTGTGAGTTCAATTGCGATTAAATCCAAAATTCTATTTTGGGCCGTACTTGATAAATTGTCAAATGCATTTGTCCCTTGTAAACCGCCCCAAGCTATATCCTCATAAAACTGCCGATCCATTGTATAGCCTTTCAATTGACCGAATTCTTGTAAGACATCAGCTATTGAATTTACGTAAGTATTTGCGATGTAGTCATGACCATCATTAATATAAGCAATTATCCAATTAGGCCCAAGAAGTTCTTTCCGCTCTTCAAATGTTAAGGAACTAGCATTGCTTACAGAAATAACATAAGCATGAACAGCTTCATGGAGAAAGGTTCGAGCCCAAGATATATCAGTGCCATTTGAAAAGGTGCTGGCATTAAAAGTAGTAGTAGCGGTAGTGGTTGATGTATTATAATTTATATCGGTAGTTGCTGTAGCTGTTGCGGTTGTAGAATTACCACTTTTAACTGCCCAATTAAAGGTGGAATAATCGTTTTCGGCAAACTCAACTATTATCTTACCAACTCCATGTTTATGACCTTGTAAGGAATCTAATATTTTTTTTAAACAAGATTCCAATTTAGAGTCATCAATATTTTCTTCAATGGCTGCTGCAGCATCCTCTTCCGGCTCAGGAAGTGTTGGTGGAGTAAACCCACCACCGGTGTCGGGAAATTCTCCAGGGGCAACTCCATCACCATCATTGTTGTTATCATTATTATAATCACCTCCACCACCACCGCTGCATTCAATGATGTAATAATAGGTAGTTATACAACTGAGTTTCCAGCCCTCCCCTTTTTCATCAATAATTTGTGTACATATGACATCAGAACCATCATAAATCATATCACAAGAGCCTTTTGTATTATCATATGATGTATTCAGTAAAATATCACCATCCGCCATTTGAAAGCTGCTATACTTCTCCCCGGTGATTGTAAAAAAGCTTATTTTACCGGAATAATTTTTGAAATCTTTCCAATACTTAAACCATTCCTCAGAGGGTTCATATCTAATGATATATTTAGAACTTTCGTTTTTGCCATTTTGAAAAATCACCAGGTTATCAAAATAATAATCGAATTCCTTAGACTGTGGGTTTGGTATGTTATTTAGAACAAAAGTGTAACTTATTTTCCCTCTCTCGCTTACCACTTTCTTTACGGGCATATCCCTTCTTATTTTTCCAAATTTTCCTGAATTAGCCGCTGTTTTTCTTGAGGAAAAATCTTGTTCAATAAAGGGAATTAGGTCTTTAGGAAGGCTATTTAGGGATAGATTTTCAATAAAAGGAATTTTTTCCGGTGCAGAATCAATTTTATTTTCCGGGGGGGGGGAGAATTTCTTCAGTTTCACAGGCTGCAAAGAACAGAGCTAAAATGCCAAGTAAGTAGAATTTTTTCATTTAAGTAAGTTTAGGTTAAGTTGGCAGGGTAATTAGTTGCAATGAATTTATGCTTAAGTTTAGTAAGAACAAAATTATTTATTAAAATTGTTAAATTTTTATCGAAAAACATCAAATATGCCCAGTATATTCAAACCCCAACACCTCCTTTAATTCCACCGAGCTTATCTTTTTTCCCTTAGAAACCCCATTCTTCTCAAATTCCGGGGCTTTTAAATTCTTTTCTTTTGCGGTTTTGGTGTAATAATCTTCTTTGGTTGGATGCTCCGGATAGGCTGCGTTAAAGATCTTCCCCCAGGCTTCTTTTTTGATGATTTGGGTGATGATTTCTATACAATCCTCTTGCTGGATCAAATTTACCGGTGCTTTCGGATTTTTTACTCCGGTTTTGCCGGCAAAATAATTCACCGGGTGCCTGGCTGGACCAATTAAGCCTCCGAAACGCACCACAGTAGTTTGAAAATACTCGTTCTCCATCAACATTTTTTCTGAAGCGATAAGTTGTTTGGCGGCATCTGAAGTACCGTTTGGCTCGTCTTCTTCAGTATATTCCGGGAAATCTTCCCGGTCCTCATAAACCGAGGTGGAACTCACGAAAATTACTTTTTCCACCGGTGACTTTTCAATATAATTGATAATCCTACCTATTTTCCCCACAAAATCAGCTTCAGGATCACTGCGTAAACCCGGCGGAATATTAATGATTAGAATTTCAGAATGGCCTAAAAAGGAGGTGAGATCGCCCTGTACGCCTTCAGGAAAGATCTTGATCTGGAAGGGAGTAATTCCCGCATCTTGCAATTGTTCCATCCTTTCCCGCCGGGTGACCGAGCCTTTAACACTGTGTTCAGCTTCTATAAGTGCTTCGGCCAGGGGCAAGCCCAGCCAACCGGTTCCTAATATTGATATGTTCATGATATCTTCTCTGTCTACTCCAAGGGGAGGCGACTTTTTATTTTATTACAATAGCCTTACTCCATTATGATGAGATTCTGAATCAAACCCTATAATTTTCGGGACAGAATGACGATTTATATGCTTCTCAAATCTACAAAACCCAGGGTTACTCGGGGCTTATGGTTTTCTTAAAAATTACCGCATCGTTTACTACAAATGGCCTTGGGATCATACTTTCAGATCTTTTTGGAACATTTAATTCTTGATTTTCCAGGAGATCGAAGCTGGATTCATAAAGGGTGAATGCTGGTTTTTTATCACTTTCCAGACTGAATTCCAGCCGCAAGGTGTCTCTCCCCGAAACATGCCAGGTAAGGAGTCGGTCGTGCCATCGCCGGGTATGGACATTAAATTTGTTGTCCCCAAGCCGTGTGTCATCAGCCTGCAAACCATTTACTGTAAATTTTTCGAAATCCATACTGCGGTCAGCAAAAAGTTCCAGGCGGTGGATTTTACGGTTCGGAGCGATCTTTAGGGAATAATGGGTAATCTCATCCGTAGTCCCCAGGCTATCGAAAAGAATCGCTGGAGCCTCCAGGTTTATTGAAGGCGCTTCGGCTCTCCAGGTAAAATTGGAGCCATACTTACTGCTGAAGGTTTTCTCGTTTGAAGGGATAATCACCGGTTCTTTTCCGAAGAAATTTTCAGTCCATTCATCGGGCATTTCATCGTAGGAACGCCAGTGGGCAGTATTTTCATCGGCATCAAAAAGATAGACCAGGGAATTGGGTTTTGGGCTTTCTTCGTCGAATTTCGACTTGAAATGTGCGGTGAAGAAAAGAATATTGAAGATGAGGAAACTAAGAACTGCCAAAGCTTTCTTCCTTTTAAAATAAGCGAAAACCGGGAGCATTAATGTAAAAAGCAAAAAGCAGAGCAGGGCAGAGGCGAAAAGGATCTTTAAGCCCAGCGCTACCGGAAATTGTACTAGAAGCGGTAGAAAAATGGCAATCGCCGGGAGGCTTAAAAAAGCCATGAGTAGGTTGTTTGGTTTTTCCTGTCTTATCATCACAAAGAGCTGAAGCAACCCAAAGTAAACCGGGATGATAAAATAGGCAGCTCCTTTCAGGTAAAAAGCGAGCAGGCTACAAAGCAAAATCCAGAAAAATAGTGGAAAAACCAAGAGGGAGGCCTTGTTGGTGTTTTTGTGATAGCGGTGATAGGTGAAAAAGGCCACCGTAAGACTTAGAAAAAGAAAAGCAGCGATATAATAATATCCGTTATAGGTGAAACCCTGTTCCATTTCTGAATATTCCGGGTAGATATAGAGGTTGAATTTCCATAAAAGGTAGACTAACAACCCGGAAATAGTTGAACTCAGCAAAAATGCCAGAAATCCTTTAAAAACCGATCTGCTTTCGAGACTTTTCCGGGAAAATCCATAGACCAAAAGCAGGATGAAGATCACCACGGCGATCAATAACATAGGGGTGATCCAGGAGAAAGGATAACTTATCATTTCTCCTCCCGGCAGGCTGAAAAATATTAATTCTTTTTCGGTTTGAAAGTTGGAAAGATCGGCACTCTTAAAAGTCTCGAGTAAAGGCATAAGATAACTGCCTTGATGCGCCAGACTTTCCTTATCGAGGTTTTCGGGGGTGTCGGTTGCGGTGTGATAATCGAAGTGGTCATCGATAAACGCAAAATTAAAGCCCTGGATGTTCGCCTGTTCCCTAAGCACCGTAAGATCGGTATCGTTTGGGAGCATTTTGTAAATGCTGTACACCAGGGAGTTGGTGACCGGATATTCGGGGTTTGCTTCCTGGAAAGCCTTTACCAGTTTGGCATTTCCGGAATTGGTTTCGAGAAACATAAAGGAATCACCTCCGCTACCCCGGGCTTCGAAGTTTAGTACAAGTGCGGCGTCCTGGGTCCAGGGATGGTCTTTTACAAACAGCTCAGCGCCGTTTAAGCCCACCTCTTCTGCATCGGTAAAGAGAAGGATGATATCATTTTCGTGAGATTTGTTTTGAGCCAAGAAAGCACGAATGCCTTCTAAAATTGTTGCCACGCCACTGGCCGCATCGCTGGCCCCTAAAGAAGAATGCGGATTGCTGTCGTAATGAGACATCAAGACCAGCGCCTGGCCATCGCCATCACCTTCAATTCGACTTAGAATATTTTGTGGTCTAACCAGGCTGCCGTTTTTATTTAGCGTATAATCTTCCTGGGTTTGCACCAGCAGATCCATTTTTTGAAGTTCATTAACTATATAATTGCGCACCCGGCTGTGCTCGGCAGTACCGATATAGTGTGGCTGTTGAGCCATAGCTTCGACGTGTTGGAAGGCGCGTTGGGTAGAAAATCCTGTTTCAGGGATGTTTTCTGAAGTGATATTTCCCGGCTGGCTACTAAAAAAAGTAAACCAGGCAGCGATGGCGATAAGAATAAGCGAAAAAATGGGAGGTATACTTTTCAGCATAAACAGAACTTGAAATTTTCAGCAATAAAGATAATCAAGATTTTAAGAAGGAAAGCGCTTTAGCCCTAATAGGAAATTTCTTATATTTAAGAGATTAATACACAAATTTTTAAGCTATGGCTATCAAAAGTTATCAAGGAAAGCAGGCGGCTCCCGAAAAACCGGAAAGTACGCCAATGCTGGTAAAAGATTATATGAGCACCGACCTGATTACCTTCAGGGAAAATGAGAATATTATGGATGTTGCTGAAAAACTCATAAAGCATAAAATTTCCGGGGGATGCGTTGTAGACGAAAAAAATACCCTGATGGGAATAATTTCAGAAGGTGATTGTATGAAGCACCTTTCAGACAGCCAGTATTACAATATGCCTCTCGAAGATACCACTGTTGGGAAGCGTATGAACTGCGATGTGGAAACTATAGATGGAAATATGAACGTGATCGATGCCGCCAAGAAATTTATCGAGAAGCGTTACAGAAGGTTCCCAATTGTAGAAAATGGAAAGCTCGTTGGACAGATTAGTCAGAGCGATGTTTTGCGAGCAGCGACGAAATTAAAAGGCAACAACTGGCACGTTTAGAAACTAGGTTCTCTTAACTAGGGCATAGACCCCGTTATCGAGCGGGAGGTAACCCTGGTCATAGACAAAATAATAAACTTTCCCGCTTTTGGTGGTGTAAATGCTTGTGATATAATCGAAGTTAAAGCCTTTGGACAATAACCTGTTTTTAGTTGTGGTGGTCTTTTCGCCTGGGTTACATTCTTCTAAAATGCGATAGTTCTTGCGCAGCCGGTTATTCACGTTCCTCAGCATATTTTTACTGTCTTTATTGAGGTTATTGTGGTATGCATTACGACAGTAATCGCTGCAGAATTTTTTATCTACGCGGCCAACTATTTTTTCTCCACATTCCAAACAGGCTTTTTGCATTTTTGAATGTTTTCACAATAAATATAGTAAAAACCCTGATAATTGCTGAAAACCAAATAAATAGACTTTTGCTGAATCTTACTTGTTTTTACGTATTTCAGATTGCCGCATCGGCATACTGTGAATGGTACTAAACAATTTTTCAAGGGACAGGACTTTCGGTTGGTTTAATTTTATCCCGCCATCCAAACCTATAAGCAATACCTGAAAATCGCAATTCTTGGTTTTATATTTCTCGTAAAGGGTGGAAGCTTTTTTCCAGTTTCGGGATTCCAGTCCTTTTGAAAATTTATCAGGTAAGATTTTATAGATAATGAGTTTGCGCTCGCTTAAGCCCTTCTGGTCTTTTTTGAGCTCAGAAAGCTGCTTTTTATAATTTGGACTGTCTTGTTCTTTCGAGATCACCAAAACCAGGCGGTTCTCCCATTTATGGGTTTTTAAATCCTGAGCATTTACGGCCATAGACGATAGAATAATCAACAGAAATATTTTTACTGCCAATCGCATCTTCTAAACTATAAAGAATTTAAAACTACTTCATTTTTAAAACTTCTGCCCGAGCCATAAAAGTATCCCGTAATCTTTCGATTTTAGAATTGGTCTCACTGGCAAATACAAGGTATTGACATTTTGAAATATGCTGAGGTATTCTAATCAAATCGTTGAAAATACCCGTATTGGTAATGAATTCAGCATCTTCCACAATAAGTAATTTTAGTTGACTCAAATTAATTCCAGTAATGGAAAAAAGCTTGAATAATTTTTTAGGCGTTGCAATGACTATATCTACGCCTTCGTAAATGGCAACTTTCTGAACTTCTATATCGGGTTCATCATACGCACTGAAAATGCGTAGGTCCATATACCTGGTGAATTTTTTAAATTCCTTTTCAAGTTCCATCGCGGCCTCTTTGTCTTTCACATAGATTAATGCCCTTGGAGCATCTTCAAAAGCAGCACTTTCCAGTTTTTGAATCGTACTAATTACCAGCGCAGTGGTTTTTCCAGCATTTTCGGGGGCGAGAATGTAAAGATCCCTTCCGCTTTTTATTTTAGGTAAAATTTTTTTCTGAAAAGGTAAAGGTTCTTCAATCCCCAATCTTTCAAGGGCTTCTTTCAAAGGGGGATTCAGTTTTTTAAAGGACATTTGGTTTGGTTTTATACCAGGTTTTTATTCAATTCTTTGTTAAGAATCATTATCCTACAAAGATAAGCTTCCCGATTTTGCCCCTACTATAAAACTCTTCAAAATTGATTTAACCTGAGTATCAATAAATTATGGCAAAATATCAATACTCATAAAGCTCAATTTCAACTTCATAAATTAAATTCTTCCATCTGCAGCCGGTAATCATATTGCAGGTCTTCATGAAGCTTCTGCAATTTCGTATTGATAAGCTGAAGCTGCCGCTCATAGAGATTCTGAAGTGTTTTATTGCGATGTATGGGCTTAGGGAAAGATTTCAACTTCGCACAGAAATAAATAAGTAGTTCTACTTCGGTTTCTTTTTTTCCTGAATAACGAGCGTGTTTTTTTACATCCTTTAAAATCTTACGCACACTCTTTTTTATAAAATACCAGGTTCGGGTGTTAATAGCAGAAAATTGCTCGTCTATTTCCTTCTTTACTTCAGAAATAAATTCTGCTTCATTATCAGATTCGAAGAGAAGGTAGGTGAGCAGTTCTTTATTCTCTTTTTTAAACTTAGAAAGCCTTAGGCAAAGCTCCAGGAGTTCATCCGGAGACCGGAAGGCGAGTTCTTTTTTTAACTGACTAACGCTGGCTGCTTTCATAAATTTCGGGTAGTGTTGAAGAGTTAAAAATATGAATTCTAACTGTCAAACAATTCCATAAGCTCTTTTTCATTTAAGGTGCTTATTTAATAAGTGCCGCGGCTATTCCCGTGACTTCCTTAAGCGGTATAATTTTGTGCTAAGTTTGAGTTTTAAATCCAATCTGGGTTTTCTACGCTAAGTTTATCTTTTACCTCGCCGGTATGTTTGGTAGTTGATGGTTCAAAAAGTAACACCCAGGCTTCTTCCTCTGCTATGGGATTATGTTCTACACCTCTGGGAACGATATACATTTCGCCTTCGTTGAGGCTTATTGTTTTATCCCGAAACTCAATTTTAATGCTGCCTTTGATCACCAGGAACATTTCATCTTCATGTTTATGATCGTGCCATACAAATTCACCTTTTAGTTTGGCTAATTTCACCTGTTGGCCATTAAGTTCGCCAATAATTTTAGGCGTCCAGTATTCATTAAAAAGCCGGAATTTCTCCTTTAGGTTTATTTTACCTTCATTCATAATTGATTTATTTTGATTAATAGCAGGATAATATTCACTTAGTCCCTAATGAGTTGCGATAGTTCAGCTTCAATGGGAAAACCTTTAATCCCCTCTTTGGTTTTGAAGTAGTTTTCAATCGCTGCATCTGTCATTAGATAGGTTTCCTTTAATCCTTCAATGATGATTCTTAAATAATGCTCATTGGGAGCATTAATTTCGTTTTCAAGATATTCTTCGTTGGTAAAGGTGAAAATTGGATGGTATTCTTCCTCTCCCAAATAAATGATCTGGCCATACCAGGAATTATTTTTCATATCCAAAAAGCCCTGTTCGATAACTTTTTTGAGATCTATATCAAAATTTCCTTCAAATTTTATCTCCTGCTTCACCAGGTCAATAAATTGCTGTCGGGTGATGAGGTACATGCGCCCCAGGGTTTCAATATTTTCATCAATTTTAGATTTGATAAAGACAGCGCCGCCTCCGCTCCAGGTTTTGGAACGTTTTGCGAAATACATTTCCCTGTTTATGATGATTCTCTTATTTTTTGAAGGAAAAGTTCTGTTGGTACATCCCGGGTAAATTCGATGTGCCCCTTTTGGCTGCCCACCACTTATATAACATCTAAAACGCTCCTCCAGGAGGTTGGAGCCATAACAGGCATACCAGACTTTTTGTTCTTCTTTTGCCATTTTTTAATGCAAGTAAAGCTTTCTGTTGAATTAGCCAAATAAGATAATTGGATTTCTTCTAATAACTGAATTCAAACGTTTACAAACGCCTATAAACGAAAACAAATAATTCCTAACCGAATAAGTTTTGTTGCTGAGTCTAAGTTTGTTGTGTTGAAATGAACTAACGATTTTCAGCTAAATTAAATTTATAAGTTATGAGCACTTTAAGAAACAAAGTTCAGTTGATCGGGAATGTAGGAAGAGAGCCTGAGATCGTAAATCTGGAATCGGGAAAGAAAATCGCGAAATTTTCGATCGCGACTAATGAGCACTACAAAAATGCTGCAGGAGAAAAAATCACCGACACCCAGTGGCACAACATCGTGGCCTGGGGGAAAACAGCCGAGTTGATAGAAAAATATGTCAACAAAGGTAAAGAGGTGGGTATAGAAGGAAAGCTTACGAGCCGCAGCTGGGATGACAAAGAGGGCCAAAAGCATTTTATCACTGAAGTGGTTTGTAATGAGCTGCTTTTAATGGGAAATAAATAAATAGTTATGAGAAATGAAATTTCTGAAGCCTAATATTCCCGTCCGGACACCCCGGATGGGAATTTTTTACGTTAAAAGTAAATTTCCTGAGCTAAGCGATAAGTATTGGCATGAGCTTCAATGATTATTTTAATTTCCTGCGAGTATCCACCGCCCATACTACATTGCACTGGGATATTTAGATCCCGGCAGGTTTGTAGCACAAACCGGTCACGTTCTTTGCAGCCCGCGACGGTACATGAAAGTTTTCCCAGTTTATCGGTTTTTAAAATATCTACCCCACTTAAATAAAAGATGAAATCGGGATCTTGCTCTCTGATTACATCCGGAAGGGTATCTCTCAGTATTTTTAAATAGTCTTCATCGCCGGTGCCATCGGGTAATTCTATATCCAGGTCAGATTGTTCCTTTTTAAAAGGGTAGTTGTTTTTTCCGTGCATGGAAAAGGTGAAAACCGATGGATCATTTTCGAAGATCTCGGCCGTGCCGTTTCCCTGGTGAACGTCAAGATCTACGATAAGTATTTTTTCGGCCAGGTGTTTTTGCTGTAGATATCGGGCGGCAATCGCCTGGTCATTTAGCAAACAAAAGGCCTCCCCGTGATCGGAATAGGCATGGTGGGTACCTCCGGCAATGTTAAAAGCAATACCATTTTCCAAAGCAAAATGACAGCCCTTCATCGTACCCTCTGCAATCATGAGTTCTCTTTTTACCAGTTCCGCAGAAAGGGGAAAGCCGGTTTTCCTTTCAGCGCTTCTATCCAGATCAAGGTTTTGAAGCTTTGTTAAATATTCGGCATCGTGCACAGCCAGAATATATTTTTCGTCCGGAATTTCCGGCTGAAAAAAATTTGATTCCACACAGGTCCCTTCATGCAGGAGTTGTTTGGGGAGCAGGTCATACTTTTCCATAGGGAACCGATGCCCCTCGGGCAAAGGATGTTTATAAATGGGATGGAAAGCGATTTTGAGCATCTGCAAAGCTAATTAGCTATTTTAAGAAGTAAATTATAAACGTCATTACGAACGCAGTGAAGTAATCTGCCAGTTGAGAATTGGTAATTTTAGATTGCTTCGTTCCATGCAATGACGCTTATTTGCAACTTTCCGAATGCCTTTTTATTAAAACTAATTAATAGTCGCTCCCGGTTCTACGCCATCTTCATCGGGGTTCACAAAAACCAGTTTCCCCTGGGCATTTTCGGTCATCAGGATCATCCCCTGGCTTTCAACTCCGCGCAGTTTTCGGGGAGCCAAATTAGCTAAAACCGTAACTTTTTTTCCAATGATATCTTCAGCTTTAAAATACTCTGCAATCCCTGAAACCACCGTTCTCTGGTCCAGTCCGGTATCTACCTTGATCACCATAAGTTTTTTGGTCTTGGGCATTTTATGAGCTTCTATGATAGTCCCTACCCTCAGGTCCATTTTCGTGAACTCCTCAAAGCTCGCAGTATCTTTTTGGGGCTCTACCTTACCGGCTTCAGCTGCATTGGCAGATTTTGTAGCTTCCAGTTTTTCCAATTGTTTCTCTATTTGTTCATCTTCAATTTTGCTGAAAAGCAGTTCTGCTTTCCCTATTTGATGACCTGCCGGCAAAAGTGCTTCCCTTGTTGAGATTTTATCCCATTGGGATTTTTCATTGCTTTCAAGTCGGTTTTCTGCTGCTGAAAATTTCAGCATACCTTTTAGTTTTACCGAAGTGAAGGGTAAAAATGGCTCACTTAAGGTGGCAAGGGCAGAGGCGATTTGCAGGGCGACATACATAATGCTTTGCACCCTGTCGGCATCTGTTTTTATAAGCTTCCAGGGTTCCTCATCGGCGAGGTATTTATTTCCAAGCCGGGCGAGGTTCATCAGTTCGGCCTGGGCTTCACGGAAGCGATATTTTTCAATAGAACTTGCAATCACTGCCGGGTAGGCTTTCAGCTCGGCAATGGTTTGCTCGTCAATCTTAGAAAGCTTTTGAGGCTGAGGTACGAGTCCGCCGTAATATTTATTAGTGAGCACTACCACCCGGTTGATGAAATTTCCGAAGATGGCTACCAGTTCATTGTTATTTCTTGCCTGAAAATCTTTCCAGGTAAAATCGTTGTCTTTGGTTTCGGGAGCGTTGGCGGTAAGTACATAGCGCAGCACATCCTGCTGCCCGGGGAAATCTTCGAGATATTCGTGAAGCCATACTGCCCAGTTCTTGGAGGTGGATAGTTTCTTGCCTTCAAGATTAAGAAACTCGTTGGCCGGCACGTTTTGCGGTAGAATAAAGTCACCGTGAGCCTTTAGCATTACCGGGAATATAATACAGTGAAACACAATATTGTCTTTTCCGATAAAATGAATGAGTTTGGTATTTTCGTCTTTCCAGTAAGCTTCCCAGTCTTTTCCTTCACGCTTGGCCCATTCCTTGGTGGAAGAGATATACCCGATTGGCGCATCAAACCATACATAAAGCACCTTTCCTTCAGCACCTTCAACAGGAACCGGAATTCCCCAGTCCAGGTCACGGGTAACTGCACGTGCTCTAAGCCCATCGTCTATCCAGGATTTAACCTGGCCATAAACATTGCTTTTCCAGTCGGCTTTATGTCCTTCCAGTATCCATTCTTTCAACCAGCCTTCGTATTGATCTAAAGGCAAAAACCAGTGCCGGGTTTCCCTTAAAGTAGGCGTAGCTCCTGAAAATGTTGATTTAGGATTAATAAGATCGGTGGCATTAAGGGAAGTCCCGCAGCTTTCACATTGGTCGCCGTAAGCTTCCTCATTACCACATTTCGGGCAGGTTCCGGTTACAAAACGATCGGCTAAAAATTGCTTGGCTTCTTCGTCATAAAGTTGGTTGGTGGTTTCCTCGATAAATTTTCCGTCTTCATACATTTTTTTGAAAAATGCAGAAGCCGTATCGTGATGAACGTCAGCTGAAGTTCTGGAGTAATTGTCAAAAGAAACCCCAAAATCCTTAAAAGACTTTTTGATGATGCCGTGATACTTATCTACAATATCCTTCGGGCTCACGCCTTCCTTTTTAGCCTTAATGGTAATTGGTACGCCGTGCTCGTCACTTCCGCAAACAAAAGCAACGTCGTAGCCCTGCATTCTAAGGAAACGTGCATAAATATCGGCAGGTACATAAACTCCTGCAAGATGACCAATATGAATAGGGCCGTTGGTATACGGTAAAGCCGCTGTTATAGTATATCGCTGTGTAGAATCGCTCATTAATCTTTAACTTTTTTGGAAGCCGTAAAGGTAAGCATCTGTTAAATAATACGCGTTAAATTCTTGTAAAAGACAGGGCTTCTCTGTGGAATGTTCCTGAATTTAGCGTCAAACTTTTTCCGCAGGGAGTTTTCTCTACGGAAGCAACTTAACCAAAAATGAAAAAAGTACTTATAGTAATAGGCCTGTTGACTCTGGTTGCCTGCGGAAGCTCCCGAAAAACCGCTTCAAAAGATAAATTTGTAATCGAAAACCTACAAACATATTCTTCCGAAGATCTTAAACGCGAATATCCTGATGCCAATTTTAGGGAAGATGTGGGGATGTTCGAGGAAGGGACTGTGGAACGGGCTTATACCATCCTTTATCCTGATACTCCCAACGAACTTCATATTACCTGGAAAGATGAAAGTCGAACAGAGATCCACGATATTAGATTTGATGTAGCCGGAGATTGGAAATCGGCTAAAGGTGTTACTATAGGAACCACCTATGAGGAGCTTAACAGGCTTAACGGAAAAGAAGTTTCCTTTTATGGTTTTGGCTGGGATTATAGTGGCGCGGTGATTTGGAATAACGGGGAGCTCGAAGATTCAGGCTTACGCGTTTTCCTGGCACCTCAAAATGATCCCGGAAATAAGTTTTATGGGGATCGCCTAATTGAAGCGAGCCCGGAAGAAATAGAAGCCTTAGATCTAAGAGTAGAAACCATAATGCTGATTAAATAAGCAAAATTTAAAGGAAATCCCCCAATTCTTTTTCGGTCAGGAAAATTTAATTTGCCTAAAAATTAAATGGCCGAACATAATTCATTAGGAATAAAGGGGGAACAAATTGCTGTGGCGCATCTTAGGAAAGAGGGGTATGAGATTCTGGCCGAGAACTACACATTTCAGAAAGCAGAGGTAGACATTATTGCCAGAACAGGTGATAGCCTCGTGATAGTTGAGGTGAAAACCCGCAGCACCCCCGATTTTGGCCTGCCTCAGGAATTCGTGAAACCAAAACAAAAACGACAACTTTTAAAAGTAGCCGATTTCTATATAAATGATCGAAATCTCACTGAGGTTGAAGTCCGTTTTGATATTATTGCGATTGTGATCAATAAACAGGGTGTGAAACTGGAGCATTTGAAAGATGCTTTTTACCATTTCCAATAAAAAAGGCCTACTGAAATTAAGTTTTCAGCAGGCCTTTATATTAATTGATTTTATAAATACTACCAGATGATCACGCGATCTTCGGGAGCTACATACATTTTATCACCTTCTTCAATTTCAAAAGCTTCATAGAAAGCTTCTATGTTTTGAAGTGGCACATAAGCGCGGTACATTCCGGGAGAATGAGGATCGGTTTTGATCTTGTTTTTCAAAGCCTCATCACGCATTTTGGTTCTCCATACGGTTGCCCAGGACATGAAGAAACGTTGTTCTGGAGTATAACCGTCAATTTTACCAGGGTTACCGTTTTCTTCAAGGTGAATTTGTAAACCATCATATGCAGCATTAACACCACCAAGGTCACCAATATTTTCACCAAGGGTAAATTGCCCATTGATAAACACACTGTCTACAACTTCAATTTTGCTGTATTGGTTAGCCAGGTCGGCTCCCAGTTCTTCAAAGGCTTTAAGATCTTCATCGGTCCACCAGTTGTTAAGGTTTCCTTCAGCGTCAAAACGAGCACCACTGTCGTCAAAACCGTGGGAGATCTCATGACCAATAACGGCTCCAATTCCACCGTAATTAATGGCAGCATCTGCTTTGTAATCGTAGAATGGCGGTTGGAGAATAGCAGCCGGGAATACGATCTCATTATAACTTGGGTTATAATAAGCATTCACTATTTGAGGAGGCATAAACCATTCGCTTTTATCTACCGGTTTTCCCAGTTTAGACATATCGTCGGCAGTTCGCCATTTACTCACATTCATCATGTTCTGAAAGTAAGAACCATTTTTCTCAACTCCGGCGATTTCCAGGTCGCTGTAATCTTTCCATTCGTCTGGATACCCAACTTTAATAGTTGTAGTTCCCAGTTTTTCGATCGCTTTTTTCTTGGTATCCTCACTCATCCAGCTCAGATTGTTAATCCTGGTTTCGTAAGCTTTAATGATATTTGCGATCATTTCTTCAGCTTGCTTTTTAGCTTCGGCAGGAAAGTGTTCCTCAACATAAAGTTTCCCAAGAGCTTCGCCTATGGTCCAGTTAATGGTTTGCAGGGCACGCTCATCGCGGGGGCGTTGTTCCTGTGCTCCCTGCAGGGTTTTATTATAAAATTCCCAGTTAGCGGTTTCAATTTCGGTAGAAAGGGCATTTGCAGCATCGTTGAAAATGCTCCATTTTAAATATGTCTTCCAGTCTTCAACATTATTCTGGGTAAATACATCCTGTAAAGCCTTCATATATTTAGGCTGAGATACAATAATAGTGTCAAGTTCTTTTGCTCCTATTTCGCTGAAATACTTTTCCCATTCTAAAGCCGGAACCGAATTTTTAAGTTCAGAGACAGTCATTGGATTATAAGTATTACGCGCATCTCTACGCTCCACTTTATCCAACTGAGGTTCTGCCAGCCTGGTCTCGAATTCAAGGATGGTGGCAGCCGCTTTAGAGGCTTCTTCTTCAGAATAATCTATATACTGAAGCATTTTGGTAATATGCTCTTTGTATTTTTCACGTTTTTCCTTGGAATCGGCATCATCGGCTACGTAGTAATCTCTGTCGGGAAGGCCTAAGCCCGAAGGATAGAGATAAGCAGCATTCTGATTAGAATTCTTGGCATCGGCTCTAACCCCGAAGGAAAAGAATCCTGCCCCACCATATTGTTGCATTTCAGTTAAAAAAGCCTGAAGGTCTTCTTTGTTCTGAATGGCATCTACTTTTTCGAGGTACGGCTTTACAGGCTTTATGCCCAGTTCATTACGGCTTACCGTATCCATAATAGTTTTGTAAAGATAAACCGCTTTAGCCTGATCGCTATCAGGATCAAGGCTGTCGCTGGTAGAAGCACTTTCAAGTAATGCAAGTGCATCAGCATCGGTGGTTTGTCTTAATTCCATGAAACTACCCCAGGTAGTTTGATCTTCCGGAATTTCGGTAGAATCTACCCATTTTCCGTTTACGAATCTAAAGAAATCATCTTTTGGGCTCACGGTAGTATCCATATAAGCCAGGTTAATCCCGTGGATTTCTTCTTTTTCAACATTGCTTTCATTATCATTTTTACAAGCGCTCATTACAGCAGCTCCCAAAAATGAATAAAACAGCACATTGGTTATTTTCTTCATCTGTTAAATAATTGTTTTTAAGATTGAGCTAAAGTACTAAAAAGTAAGACATTTCAGATAAAATTCTGATGTCTTAGAAAGAAGGTGTATTTGAAGGAAATTATCGCTTCCTGACTCCAAAAAACTTCCCCAATGTTGAATTGGATGGGAATTCAATTATTTCTAAACTCCGAAATTAGTTTTTCGTCAAAAGATTTTTTCATTTTGGTGATCTCTTCTACATTTTCATTAGGGATGGCAATTGAGAGCACATAGTGGGCGATTTTCCATCCGGTTTCGGTTTTTTGGAGCACCCCCGAGCCCCGACAAATTCCCATTTGGGTATCGAGAAGTTCATCAAACCAGGCGACCGATTTATTTTTGTTAAAATAAATGTGGCGTTCAAGAGGGGTGAAACTCCAGGCTTTTCCGCGATCAAAATAAGGTTTGGAAAATTTACGAAAATCATCGTTCTGCCAGTTTTCGGTAGCATCGGTGCCTATAAAAACGCCGTCTTCGGTCATTAAGCTGAAATACTGTTCAAAGTCGGCTTCGGCAGCGGCTTTATGCCACTGGTCTATTAGCGTGGTGACTTTTTCTTCGGAAGCTTCTTGAGAAAATACCGGGATAGTAAGTGAGAAGAATAATAAGCTAAAGACAAGTTTTTTCATTAAGTAATTTTTTATTTAAGATACTATATTCAGAAGAAAGGCGAAAGGGGACGGGCTTAAACCGAATCTTGTATGCGTCTTGTTGCCCGGGAAATACTATCCTGTTCTTTTTCGAGTTCGTTCAGTTCGCGTTCGAAATCCTCCAGGCTTTTAAGGAATAATTCATTAAGCTGGAGTTTGAAATTATTAAATTCAACCGGGATCTCCTGGGCGGTTTTGGAGATCTGTTCCAAATTTTTATTTCGGCGGGTTGCCAGTTGTTCGAGTACCTGCGCTTTGGTGGCCAAAACGTTTAATCTGGCATCTACCGCTTTTGACTTCAGCGTGTCTGGAACAGTAGTTTTTAAAGACTGCATGATCTGGGAGATGGGTTTTGCATTCCCTATTATCTGGTTAAGACTGGCCGATTTTAGATTGTTTATCTCGTTTTGGGCGGTGATATAATTTACCCATTGTACGGCGTGTTCCCGGGCTTCAGGAAGCAATTCTACCTCAGTATCGGGCAGACTGATGTTTTTGGCCAGCAGGCTGCTGTCCAATTCGGTTTGCTCGTTGGCTTCGGCATTAATATCAGACTTACATCCGGAAAGGATAAGTAAGTAAAAAAGTGGCAATAAGATTTTCATATACTCACAAAGTTAAATGAAAATTAGCTCTTTAGCCTGGAAATTTTTCCGGCATTAACAGATTTTTAAGTTGAAGATAGGTTTCGGAGGTTTTGTTGCGAATACCTTTATAATATTAAATATATTTGCTGAAAATTGAATAACATGGCCAAAAAAATTTTAGTCATAGGTGCCAGTGGGCAGATAGGAACCGAATTATCCTTAAAACTTCGGGAAATTCATGGTAATGACCGGGTTATCGCAAGTGATATTAGGGAGGGAAATGAAGAGTTGATGCAATCGGGGCCCTTTGAAGTTCTTGATGCCACGAATTTTTCTGATGTAGAAGGTGTTATTGCAAAATACCAGGTAGGAGAGGTTTATCTTATGGCTGCAATGCTTAGCGCTACAGCAGAGAAACATCCTATGAAAGCCTGGAGCCTGAATATGGATTCCCTTTTCCATATTTTAAATCTGGCAAAAGAAGGTAAGATTAAGAAGGTATTTTGGCCTTCCAGCATAGCCGTTTTTGGACCATCCACCCCTAAAGAGAATACCCCGCAAACAACTATAATGGAGCCTTCCACGGTTTATGGAATTAGTAAACAAACCGGGGAGCGATGGTGTCAGTATTTTCATGACAAATATGGCGTAGACGTTAGAAGTTTGCGTTATCCCGGTATTATAAGTTACAAAACCCTTCCGGGCGGAGGGACTACAGACTACGCGATAGAAATTTTTCACGAGGCGCTTAAAAATAAAGCCTATACCTCTTATTTAAGTGAATCTACCGGTTTACCTATGATGTATATGGACGATGCTATTAAAGCTACTATAGATCTTATGGAAGCGCCTTCAGAAAAAGTGAAGGTTAGATCTTCATACAACTTAAGTGCGATAAGTTTTACCCCGAAAGAACTAGCTGAAGAGATCAAAAAGCATATACCGGAATTCAGTATAAATTATGATCCAGATTTCAGGCAGAAAATAGCTGATTCATGGCCTTCTGATATTGATGATTCTGAAGCGAGAAAAGATTGGGATTGGAAGCATCAATATGATCTTGCTGCACTAACCGAAAAAATGCTTACCGGGGTTGCAGAAGCTTTTGAAATTAGTTAAAGCAGGGAAATTAAAAGAAGTAAAAACAAAAAAAAAGCCGCTGTTTCAGCGGCTTTTGTAGTTCGAAAATAGGATAATATATCTATTCAATAACGCGCACCTGGCTAGCGTTTACTCCTTTTCTTCCTTCTACTTCAACGTACTCCACTTTGTCACCTTCATTTAGAGTTTCCCCGTCAAGACCGGTAACGTGTACGAAGATGTCTCTTCCTGTTTCGTCGTTGGTTATGAATCCGTAACCTTTAGATTCATTGAAAAATTTAACTGTACCTTCCATTGTAAAAAAATAAATAATTAATAAAGTACAAACTTAATATAATAATATAGACAAGCCCATAAATTTTTAAAAATTATTTTGAAGCGCTTTATAATCAGTCTGTTAATCGAGGCCTTTGTCCCGCATGCGATCCATGTTTTCTTTGGTGAGCGTATAGTCTTTTAGCTTCTTGCCATTCCATCTTACATAGAGGAAAATTGGCATTAAGATGAATGCACTGGCGAGAACAGCCAATCCAATAATGACATCACCCAGAGCCTGATCCTCAAAAGTTCTAATGTAAAATCCAATTCCGATCGCAATGAGGATTGCGATTCCTAATATTTTCATTACAGTTTTCATAGTTAAACAGTTACTTCAATTAATTTTTGACGATAGGCGGTAAGCAGTTTGGATTTTGAAATAAAACCAACATATTTACCATCTTCTACCACCGGCAGATTCCAGGCATTGGTTTCCTGAAATTTAGTCATGATATCTTTTGGCCTGTCTTTTCTAAGATCAATAATTTCAGGTGCTCGTTGCATAATATCGCTCACCTTTACTTCATCGTACATTTTCTGATCGAACATTATCGGTCTAATATCATCTAAAAGAATGATCCCTAAGAAGCTGCCGTTTTCGTCAATAACGGGAAAAAGATTTCGGGAGGATTTTATGACGCCTTCGTGAATAACATCACCAAGGTTCTTATTTATATTTAAAGTCACAAAGTTTTTTTCAATAATCTGCTTAATATTCAATAGGGTAAGAACGGCCTGGTCTTTATTGTGGGTCAATAAATCGCCACGTTGGGCAAGTTCCATAGTATAAACCGAATGTGGCTGAAACCGATTGGTGATCATAAAAGAAATTGCAGCAGTAATCATTAAAGGCACAAAAAGTTCGTAACCACCGGTAAGCTCTGCAATAAGGAAAATTGCAGTGAGAGGGGCGTGTAAAACCCCGGCCATTAGCCCGGCCATTCCTACCATAGTAAAACTACTTACCGAAATAGGATTTCTTAAAACCCCCAGGTTATTTACAAATAATGCGAAACAGTGTCCCATGGCGCTTCCCATAAACATTACCGGGGCAAAAATGCCACCAACACCGCCAGCTCCAAAAGTAAGGGAAGTAGCGATAATTTTAAAAAATACGAGGCTCGCAAGCAGTATAATTACAATCCATATATTATCTAGATACTCGTTAAAGAAATTAGTGCCCAGAGCTTCAAAATAATCTTCGGCCAGAAGGTTATTTATCACATTATAGCCTTCCCCATATAGCGGCGGAATAAAGTAAATAAGGACTCCAAGCCCTAGTCCACCGAGTATGAGCCGGTAAAAAAGCGAATCAATCTTCTTAAAAGCATCCCCAATTTTGAAATAAATACTGGTAAAATACATAGAGCAGCCAGCGGCAAGTATTCCCAGGATGATATAAAAAGGAACTTCAGAAATATTAAAACTATCCTCAAGTTGGAAAGGGAGAATAATATCAGAGCCAAAGAAAAAATAAGAGGTGAGAATAGCCGAAACCGAAGCAATAAGCAAGGGGACCATAGAAATTAAAGTAAGGTCCAAACTAAAAACTTCAATAGCAAAAATGATCGCCGCGATAGGCGCTTTAAAAATAGAAGACATAGCTCCGGCAGCCGCACAACCAATTAACAAGGTGCGTGAGCTTTGGTTCATCTTAAAAAAGCGAGAAATATTGGAGCCTAAAGAAGCTCCTGTTGCCACTGTAGGGCCTTCCAGTCCTACAGATCCTCCAAAGCCAACGGTTAAGGGCGCGGTAATTATTGAAGCATACATCTGGAAAGAACGCATAATTCCTTTGCGGCGTGAAATGGCATAAAGCGTAGATGGAATCCCGTGACCTATCTTTTTTTTGAAAATTACTTTAATTACAAACAACGTAAGGCTTAAACCTATAAGGGGAAAAATAAAATAAAAAGCGTGATGATAATTTACAATAAGGTTTCCTTCCAGTAAGCGCTGAATAAAGTGGGTGAGGTTTTTAATGACTACCGCACCTAACCCGGCAATAAACCCAATAATAGCACTTAAAATCATCAGAAATTGTTGATGACTTAAATACCGGTTACTCCAGTCGGAAATACGGATTAGTTGTTTTGTTGCCTTGGTGCCCACTCAAAAAATATTTAAGTGAAGATAAAAAATTCCCGATCTGGAATCGGGAATTTTTATCAATTATAATTTTATCTGAAGATGGAGTTCTTCAAGTTGTGCTTTATCAAGATTTGCCGGGGCATCAATCATCACATCTCTTCCGGCATTGTTTTTTGGAAAGGCGATAAAATCCCTGATGCTTTCCTGGCCACCAAGAATAGCTACCAATCTATCAAAACCAAAGGCGATACCACCGTGAGGAGGAGCTCCGTACTGGAAGGCATCCATAAGGAAACCAAATTGAGCTTTTGCTTCCTCGGGAGTGAAACCAAGATAATCGAACATTTTTGCTTGCGTTTCCTTGTCATGAATTCTTATAGAACCACCGCCAATCTCGTTTCCGTTTAAAACCAAATCGTAGGCATTTGCACGAACTTCTCCAGGCTTGGTTTCTAGAAGAGCAAAATCTTCTTTCTTAGGCGAAGTAAAAGGATGGTGCATGGCGTGGTAGCGTTGGGTCTCTTCGTCCCATTCTAAAAGCGGGAAATCTACCACCCAAAGTGGAGCGAATTCATTAGCTTTTCTTAGACCAAGTTCGTTCCCAAGATGCATTCTCAAAGCGCTTAGCTGAGTTCTGGTTTTGGTTGCATCGCCGGCCATTACCAGAACTAGGTCTCCCGGTTTTGCTCCTGTGGCTTCTGCCCAGCCTTTTAAATCTTCTTCGGAATAAAATTTATCCACCGAGGATTTTAAAGAACCATCTTCATTGTACTTTGCCCAAACAAGTCCGTTTGCGCCAACCTGGGGTCTTTTCACCCAGGAAATAAGTTTATCGATCTCTTTTCTGGTAAATGAAGCTGCTCCGGGAACTGCAATCCCAACAACCAGTTCCTGTTGATCGAAAACATTGAAGCCTTTGTCTTTGGCAAGATCGTTCAATTCGGCAAACTCCATCCCAAACCTGATATCGGGTTTGTCGTTTCCGTATTTTTTCATCGCATCAGCGTAGGTCATTCTAGGGAATTCTTCCACATCCACGCCATTGATCTCCTTCAATAAATGCCGGGTCAAACCTTCAAAAATATTCAAAATATCTTCTTGCTCTACAAACGCCATTTCACAATCAATTTGGGTGAATTCAGGCTGCCTGTCGGCTCTAAGGTCTTCATCCCGAAAGCATTTTACGATCTGGAAATATTTATCCATTCCGCCTACCATAAGCAATTGTTTGAAGGTTTGTGGCGATTGTGGGAGCGCGTAAAACTGACCTTCGTTCATTCGGCTTGGTACCACAAAATCACGGGCCCCTTCCGGAGTAGATTTTATGAGATATGGAGTTTCCACTTCAATGAAATCCTGGTGAGAAAGGTAGTTTCTAACTTCCATCCCTACTTTGTGGCGAAATTTCAGCTTATTTTTAACCGGATTTCTGCGGATATCCAGGTAACGGTATTTCATTCTTAGGTCTTCCCCACCATCGGTATCTTCTTCAATAGTAAAAGGAGGGGTTAGGGAAGTGTTCAGGATATTCAATTCTGAAACGAGTACTTCAATTTCACCTGTTGCGATATTAGGATTTTTGGATTCGCGCTCGATCACTTTTCCGGTGATCTGGATCACGAATTCCCGGCCTAGTTTCTGGGCTTTTTCCATTAATTCGGCTGAAGAACGTTCCTCATCAAAAATAAGCTGGGTAATGCCATAGCGATCACGCAAATCTACCCATACCATAAATCCTTTATCTCTTATTTTTTGAACCCAGCCCGAAAGTTGGATCTCCTGCCCAATATTAGCAGCGTTTAATTCTCCACAGGTGTGACTTCTATACATAATTTCCCTTGAGTTTTAGTGCCTGCAAAAGTAAGAAGTTCTGGTGGCTTAACAGCTAATTTTTAATTGAAAATCCCGTTTTCGCTGTAAACTTCAGGTGTAAAATGAAATTTATTAGACTTCTGATTTTTAGGTTTTGGGCGTCCCAATGTTAACTTAATGTTACGTAATTATTGAATAAACGTAAACTTTTTGTTATATTTGTAAAGTTAAGATTATTAAATACTAATGAAAAAGATCAGAAATATTTTGATGGCTGCGGTTTTTATTGCCGGCGGCACTATTATGGCACAGGATAAACCTGAGCCACGTTTTGAAAAAGACGGCGATCTTATTAAAGGAACATTTTATTATGAAGACGGAAGTATTAAGCAGGAAGGAACGTACAAGGACGGGAAACTCCACGGGGAATGGGTTTCTTACAACCAGAGAGGTGAAAAGGAAAGCCTCGCCCAGTATGCCTTTGGTAACAAGACTGGTAAATGGTTTTTTTGGAATAACAACCAATTAACCGAAGTAATCTATGACGAAAATATAATTGTTGGGGTGTTAAAACGCGAAAGCGGTTACATCCCCAAACCCTAATAAAAATTTATTGGAAAAGAAAAACCCCGAAGTTGAAGCTTCGGGGTTTTTTTATTTTAGGCTTTTGCCTCCAGTTTTCTTTGTTTTCGCTCTTTTCGTTTATCGGCGGTTTTTACCTTGGCACGATTTACCAGGTAGAACATTACCGGGACAATAACCAGGGTTAAAAAGGTCGCAAAAACAAGTCCGAAGATCACTGTCCAGGCCAGTGGACCCCAGAAGATCACGTTATCTCCCCCAATATAGATTTTAGGATCGTAATCTATGAAGAGGCTAAAGAAATCGATGTTCAACCCAACCGCTAATGGAATAAGTCCTAACACAGTAGTAATTGCAGTTAGAATTACCGGTCTTAACCTGGAAATTCCACCTTTTACGATACTATCAAAATACTGCTCGCGGGTTAAAAGCTCGTTGTCTTCTAAGCCCAACTCGTTTTTCTTCCGGTCTATGAGAATTTGGGTATAATCCACCAGTACGATGGCGTTGTTAACCACGATTCCTGCTAAAGAGATAATTCCCATCATCGTCATAATAATAATGAAGTCCATCTGGAAAATTATCAGTCCAAAGAAGACTCCCACCAAACTTAGCATCACCGCCATAACAATGATAATAGGTTTTGAGATTGAGTTGAACTGGGCTACCAGGATAAGCAGGATTCCACCAATGGCAATGAGCAGGGCTTTTAGCAGAAAGCTCATATTCTCTTTCTGTTCTTCCTGTTCCCCGGTAAACTCGAGAGAAATTTCCTTCGGAAGCTCGTAATTTTTCAGTTCAGTTTTCAGACGTTCTACTATCTCGTTTCCGTTGTAACCTTCCAGAACATTGGAGTATAAGGTTATGACGCGCTTTAGATCTTTTCTCTTAATTGAGCTGAACGAAGAAGCTTTATTTGTGGTCACCAGGGAAGAAATTGGTACCTGTACAATCTCCCCGGTATTTTGATCCATAAAGGTTACGGGTTGATTAAACAAGGCATTTTCATCATACCGGAATTCCTCATTAAAACGTACGTTAACTTCATAATCGTCGTCCCCATCTTTGTAAGTTGAAACCTCTTCCCCATAGATAGCTCTTCTTAGAGTTTGGCCCACTGCAGCTGTTGAAACTCCCAGCTGGCCGGCTTTTCGGCGATCAACTTTTACATCAAGTTCAGATTTTGATTTGTTAACATCAATTTTGAGGTTTTCTATTCCGGGGATGCTTAGGCTCTGGATATAAGCTCGCATATTTTCTGCCTCAGCAAGCATCTGCTCATAGTCGTCTCCCTTTAATTCCATGTTGATAGGATAACCGGAAGGAGGTCCTGCCTGGTCTTTTTCAACAATAACCGACGCTCCCGGGAAGCCCTGAACAGCATCCCGAACTTCGCTTAGAACCTTACTACTTCGCACCCCGCGTCTTTCATTAAATTCCCGCATAGAAAGCGTGATTTTTGCTTTATGTGGCATTTCGTTTTGCTGGCCCCCATCGGTCATAGGGTTTCCAGAGCCTTCTCCTACCTGCGAGATAGCCGATTCGACCATAAAATTATAGCCGTCTTCATCTTCGTATTTTTTTATCACCTCAAAAACCTGACTCTCTATCTTTTTGGTGAGTTCGTTGGTTTTGTGAATATCTGTGCCTTCGGGGTATTCAATATAGGTGATAATTTGTTTAGGTTCATTCTCAGGGAAGAACAACACCTTGGGTTGTACCAAAGCGATTAAAACGAAAGAAACAAATAGTAGAAAAAGCGTTCCGAAGAAAAATAAATAAGCTTTTTTTCCGCGCAGTGCATAGATAAGGGTTCTCTCGTATAAACTTTCCATCTTTTTGAGTGCTCTTACCTGAAAGAAATCTACTGCCTTTGAGATAAAATACTTATAAGCCCAGAGCAGGATAACAACCAGGATAAGGATGTTTCCAAAAGCTCTTAAGACCCCTGTAGGTAAAATAAAGCCAAGGATAAGTAGGATTATTCCTGTAGTTCCCAGAATTAAACTAAGACGGATTAGCCGTTTTTTCGAAATTGATTCTTCCTCGGTTTTCATAAACTGGGAGGTAAGCATGGAATTGATAATCAGCGCCACAAATAATGAAGATCCTAATACTATGGAAAGCGTGATGGGAAAAATCATCATAAATTTTCCTACAAGACCCGGCCATAATCCCAGCGGAAAAAATGCTGCCAAAGTAGTAGCGGTTGAAGCGATAATTGGCCAGGCAATTTCGCCTAAACCTTGTTTGGCTGCTTTGGTTCGCGACATGCCCTGATCCATTAGAGAGTATACGTTCTCCACAACCACAATCCCATTATCTACCAGCATTCCCAGTCCCATTACAAGTGCGAAAAGCACCATGGTATTCAGGGTGTATCCCATGCTGGATAAAATAATATAGGAGAGAAACATGGAAAGCGGAATCGCAATCCCTACAAATAAAGAGTTTCGGAACCCTAGAAAGAACATTAGAACCAATACCACGAGGATTACTCCAAAAATTATATTGTTAACAAGATCATCAACCTGGTTAATAGTTTGGGTTGATTGATCGTTGCTTAGGCTTATGTGTAAACTTTCCGGCAGGTAATTCTCCTGTTCGGTTTTTACGATCTCCTTGATGCTTTCTACCGCCTCGATCATATTTTTTCCGGCGCGTTTTTTAACATCCAGCATCACTACAGGTTGACCATACTCCCTGGCAAATGTGGTGGCATCTTTTTCCTTGAAATTTATTTCAGCGATGTCCTTAAGAAATATGAGTCCGCCGTCGCGTTTTACCACCACATCCTTTAACTCATCGGGATCTTCAATTTCTCCGATTATCCTGATGTTTTTCTGAGCGCCGCTGGTAATGATGTTCCCTCCTGAAATGGTGCGGTTTTCAGCATTTACCGAATTTACAATATCATCAAAACTAACCTTGGAAGCCGTCATTTTGTAGATATCTACAGCGATTTCAACTTCCATATCTTCTGCACCCCTAATTCCCGCCTCTTTGATTTGCGGGAGGAGCTCTATTCGCTCCTGAAGATATTCGGCATATTCCTTTAACTGCTGTACGGTATAGTCTCCCGTAAGGTTAATATTAAGGATGGGCATTTCTTCGGTAAGGTTCAAATCGAAAACATTGGGCTCTACTTTGGCTCCGTTATCCAGGGTAGGCCAGGTGGTTTCGGCTTTTACCAGATCAACCTTGTCTTTTACTTTTTGCCTGGCAATATCTACCAGGATATCTTCTTCAAATTCTACAATTACCAGGGAATAATCCTGAAGGGTGTTAGAAGTGATTTCTTTTACCCCTGCAATATTGTTGAATTCTTCTTCGAGGGGTTCGGTAATAAATTTCTCGACATCTTCGGCAGAGTTGCCCGGGTTTACCGAGCTCACATAAATTTTAGTTTCAATAACCTCCGGGAATGATTCGCGGGGCATATTATAATAGGACATGAGCCCGCCTATCATAATTATGGCGATAATCACATAGACCGTCATTTTATTGCCTATGGCCCAGGAAGAAAGTTTAAATTCCTTGTCTAATTTCATGTTACTCCTCGTTTCTTGATTTCACTTCCTGTCCTTCGCGGAGGTTTTTGGCGCCTTCTACAATAAGGATTTCACCAGGCTGTAAACCTTTGGTAATCTCTATCTCGTTCTGGTAAACATAACCGGTCTCTACGATCTTTTTGCGGGCAATCCCTGTTTCGCCTTCGGCTTCTTTTTCCAATACATAGACAATATTTTCTCCCAAAGCATTTTTCTGAACCGCATTTTCTGGAATTACCACGGCGTTTTCGGCAGTATAATCGTTAAGTTTTATAGTTGCAATCTGGTTGGGCTTGATAAGGCCCTCTTCGTTAGGCAGTGCAACCTGAACCCCGAAAGTGCGATTGTTAGGGTTAATATAGCTTCCAACCTGCCTCACTTCACCTTCAATTTCCTTATTAATAGAACCAATCCTTATATTTACCTGGGTGCCTTTTTTAATCTTGTTGAGGTAATTTTCAGGAACCGCGGCTTCCACATACATGTTTTCTAAACTTATTAACCTGAATAACGGACTTTGCCCGGGATTCACTACCTGTCCTTCATCGGTGATCACTTCATCGATTACACCACTAAATGGAGCGGTAACCACAGTTTTTGCCAGGCGGGATTTTAATTGTTCCAGTGACCTTTGAATCGCTTCATAATTTGTTTTGGCTTCAAGGTATTGCATTTCTGAACCTATGTTCTGTTCCCATAACCTTTCCTGGCGTTCAAAAGTGGTCTTTGCTAAAGCGACTCGGGTTTCCAGTTGAGCAAGCTCACTCGAAAGTCCGCCGTCATCAATAATAGCCAGGGTTTGTCCTTTGCTAACCTTCTGGCCTTCTTCTATTCTAATATTGGTTAGAACTCCCGAAAATTCGGGATAGATAATGATATTTTCATCGGTAGCGACATCGCCCTGAACTTCAGCAAAATGCTTAAACAGGGTGTCCTGAATAACCTGCGTGGTAACGAGATCTAACCTACGGTTTTTATCAAGCTCGTTTATTGCCTCGTCCAGCTGGTCTATTTTGGTGGTCAATTCGCTTTGTTGTTGACCTAATTCAGTTTTCTTTTGTTTGATCTCTGTAAGATCCCCCCTTTTTATTATCTCTTCAACGGATTGCTCATCTTTTTTTCCGCAGGAAAAAATAAATAAGCTTATGGTTAATAAAACTGATATTTTCTTCATCGGTATCTTTTGATTGCTGTTTATTAGTTTAGTTTTCATCAGGGTATTTTGTGGTGTCCAGTAGGTTTTCCAATTCGGCCTTATTGGTAATCACATTCAGCATGGCTTGAAGGAAATCCTGTTGTGCGCTATAAAGTTGTCTTTGTGCCTCACTTAGCTCAAAGCTACTACCCACACCTTCAAAAAATTTGATCTGGTTTTTGCGTTCTATGCGCTCGGAGAGTTCCAGATTTTTCTTTTGCGTCTGGAAATTTTCAAGGCTATATTCATATTCGATCTTAGCCGAATTTATTCTTCGCAATACATCATTCCTGGTTTCTTCCAGTTCCAGTATAGCCTGATCGTAGGCTATTTTCTTTTGTTGGGTACGCGCACCGCGCATTCCACTACTGAATATAGGGATGTTTAAAGAGACTCCTAAAATTGATTGTCCGTAGTATTCCTGGTCGCTGTTAAAAAAGGTGAACTCCTTGCTGAAGCCCTGAACCCCATAATTAAGAAAACCACTTAGACTTGGCAGTGCTTTTGATTTTTCAAGTTTTACCTGTATCTCGGCAGATTGAGCCCGGTTTTCAGCAATGCGGTAATCTATATTTTCTTCAACAGGAATTTGGGTTTCAAGAAGGCCCAAATCAAAATACTCCATTGCCAGCTCATCAAGATCCTGGGTTAGTTCTACAGGTGTTTCTATGGGTAGGCCTAAACTCAGTTTAAGGACATCATAGGAGATATTTAGCATTCTACGGCTTCTGCTAAGGTTATTTTTTAAGCGCAATAATGTGATCTCCAGTTGTTCTACATCTTCTTCTTCGGCGAGGCCATTTTTATAGATCTCTTTGGTCTCGTTGTAATTCTGTTGAACGTTTTCCTGATTTTTCTGAAGAATTGCTACACTTTCCCTGGCAAGAAGGACATTTCCGTAGGCATTAATGATAGCTTTTTTAACCTCATGATTGGTTTTGGTTTTTGCATTTTTGGAAATCTGCAGCAAGGTTTTAGCCGATTGGACCCCAACGATATAAGAACCGTCAAAAATTAGCTGGTTCCAGGTGGCTGTCGCATTAAGGTTATGTTTGGTGCCAAAAACCACAGGCACATAAGTGCCGGGCTCACCTCCCGAGATTTCAGCCGGAATTAATGTCACCGGTTGTTTTAGATAATTCTGATAATCTGTAGTTGCTGAAAGTTGCGGCAGCCCCTGGGCAATAATCTCCCATTTCTGTTTAATAGCAATGTCTATATCCTTTTGGGCATTTACCGAGCTATAATTGTTTTCCAGGCCAAACCGGATAGCCTCTTCCAGAGAAAAGCTATATCCGTTTTCGATTTCCTGAGCCTGAATTCCTGCGGAAATCAGAAAGATGAGCAGAAAAAGTCTACGCATGATTGGTGTTTTTTCGTTTGTTTAAAAATTCCTGAAGTGCTTTAAGACCTTTAGGGGTCGAAATGGCCCGGATGTGATATTCTACAAAATATTCCATCAACTTGGCATTGCTGTACTCTTCAGTAGGAAAGAGATCTTTATCTTTTAAACCCATCATTCCTGTAAAATGAATTCTACTAATAAAAGAAATAGGGATGTCGCTGCGATAATGTCCCGTAGTGATGCCACACTCAAGGTTTTCAATAACACAGCATTGAACCAGTTCATATTGCCTGTTGCTAATGCTCTGGTAAATTTTTGGGTAATACTTCTGAAGCTGATATTGTGGAGAAGTCTTTTCGTCTTTCAGGTATTTCATCGAAAAACTTTTAACCTCGTAAATTTCTTCGATAGGGTTCATTTTTTTCGCCCTAATATCTTTTATCCCCTTATCTATATTCTCAAACAAATGGTTGGTGACCGCCTGCACCAATTTTGTTTTGGTGTCAAAATGGGCGTAAATGGTTTTTTTGGATATGGCCATTTCTGCGGCAATATCATCCATCGTCACACTTTTAAAACCGAGGTTTAAAAACATCTCGGTAGCTGTATTTAAAATTTTATCTCTCACAGATTCAAAAAAAAAATTGGCTGCAAAAGTAAGTTTTGGAAACTTTATATACAAGAAAGGTTTCCCTGGTTTTTGAATAATTTAACTTGGTCTTGAAATTTGAATTACATTCTATTATGGTATTTTAGCCAAAAATTGATACGATGAGGTCCATTTCAGAGTACCGGGAAGAATTTTTGAAATATTTAGATACCAAAATTGAAGTAAAAGAGCCTAGAAATCTTTACGAGCCTATGCGATACATTTTGCAATTGGGCGGAAAGCGTTTAAGACCCGTGTTGGTGCTAATGGCTACTGAAATTTTTGACGCCGATTACCGCAAGGCCCTTGATGCTGCACTAGCCATAGAGATCTTTCACAATTTCTCTCTGGTGCACGACGATATTATGGACGATGCGCCTATAAGGCGGGGTAAGAAAACCGTTCATGAGAAATGGGATATTAACACAGGGATACTTTCAGGAGATGCAATGTTGATAAACGCATATCAGTTATTTGAAAATTATGAGGATAAGATTTTCAAAGAATTAGCGCAATTATTTACAAGAACTGCCATGGAGGTCTGCGAGGGGCAGCAATACGATATGGATTTTGAGGTCCGGGAAGATGTGCAAATTGAGGATTACCTGAAAATGATAGAATACAAAACAGCCGTTTTAGTGGGTGCTTCCTTGCAGATGGGGGCTATAGTTGCCGGGACGCCCAGGGAATGTAAAGAGGCAATATACCAATACGGGAGGTTGCTTGGAATTGCTTTCCAGCTTCAGGATGATTACCTGGATGCCTTTGGTGATCCTGAAACTTTTGGGAAACAATTAGGAGGTGATATTATTGAAAATAAAAAAACATTCCTCTATTTAAAGGCGCTGGAGGCATCGGGGAAAAGAGAGGCGAGACAGCTACAGCATCTCTATTCTATAAGTCCGGCAGAGACCTCCGGCAAGATAGAAGCAGTAAAAGCTTTATTTGAAAGCAGCGGTGCAGCTGAGCTTACCCGGGCCGAAATTGAAAAATATACCCAAAAGGCTTTTGATGTTTTGGATAAAATAGACTTGCAGGAAGAGAAAAAAGCTCCTTTGCGAAAATTTGGAGAGAGTTTAATGGAAAGACAGGTTTGAGCTAAGCTGCAAGATAATTCTGAAAATAATGTAAAGTATTTTTAAATATTGAAATTACCCTGATAATACGCCGGCTTACTATGTTAAATTTCTTATAAGGCATAAGATAAATATATCGTTTTCTACAAGCTCTTTTTTTAAAAATTGTATTTTTGTCCTGTTTTTAAGAATTTAAAGAAACACTAGTTTCCACTTATGGATAGATTCTCATTTCTAAATGCTGCACACACAGCATATTTCGCCGAATTATACGATCAATACCTTCAGTACCCCGACAGTGTAGAGCCCAGTTGGAGGGCTTTTTTTCAAGGCTTTGATTTTGGAATGGAGCAAAACGGCGTTGCTCCCGAAGCGCTGGAGGAAGCTCCGGTAAAATTTGAAGAGGGAAAAATACCCGATCACGTGATCAAAGAATTCAGGGTAATTCGTTTAATTGATGGTTACCGAACCCGGGGTCATTTATTTACAAAGACCAACCCTGTAAGGGAACGCCGTAAATATTCGCCCACTCTTGATATTGAAAATTTTGACCTTTCAAAAGAAGATCTGGATACTGTTTTCAATGCAGGAGATGTGCTTGGCATTGGTCCAAAAACCCTTAAAGAAATAGTTAACCATCTTGAGAATGTTTACTGTGATTCGATAGGGATCGAGTATATGTATATTCGTAAACCCGAGGAAATTTCATGGATTCAATCTAAACTGAATGTTAATGAGAACCATCCTTCGTTTTCTGCCGAAGAAAAAAAGCAAATCCTTAAGAAGTTAAATGAAGCGGTGTCCTTTGAGTCCTTTCTTCATACAAAATATGTAGGTCAAAAGCGATTTTCCCTGGAAGGTGGGGAGAGCCTGATTCCGGCACTCGATGCGCTAATTGAAAAGGCTGCCGAAACAGGAGTTCAGGAGTTTGTAATGGGTATGGCCCACCGTGGAAGGTTAAATACACTCACCAATATTTTCGGAAAAAGCGCTAAGGATATTTTTAGTGAATTTGATGGAAAAGATTATGAGCAGGATATTTTTGACGGGGATGTGAAATATCACCTCGGTTGGACTTCCTGCCGTATTACCGATAAGGGAAAAGGAATAAATATAAATATTGCTCCTAATCCCTCTCATCTTGAGACCGTAGGTCCCGTAGTAGAGGGAATTACCCGGGCAAAACAAGACAGGCGATATCAGGGTGATTCCAGTAAAGTATTACCCATTCTGGTTCATGGTGATGCCGCCATCTCGGCCCAGGGAGTGGTATATGAAGTGGTGCAAATGGCCCAGTTAGACGGTTATAAAACCGGAGGGACCATTCACATTGTAGTCAATAACCAAATTGGCTTTACCACTAATTATTTAGATGGACGTTCTTCTACCTATTGTACCGATGTGGCAAAAGTAACCCTTTCTCCTGTACTGCACGTAAATGCCGATGACGCCGAAGCTGTGGTGCATTCTATATTATTCGCGCTGGAATTTAGAATGAAGTTTGGTCGGGATGTATTTATCGACCTGCTGGGATATAGAAAATACGGACATAACGAAGGAGACGAACCCAGGTTTACTCAACCTAAACTTTATAAGGCAATCGCCAAGCATAGTAACCCAAGGGATATTTATGCAGAAAAGCTTAAGAAAGAAGGGGTGATTGAAGATGACTATGTAGGAAAACTTGAAGAGGACTATAAGGCCCGATTAGATGAAGATCTGGAAGACTCCAGAAAAGAAGAAACCACCAGGGTGACTCCTTTTATGCATGATGAATGGGAAGGCTTTCAATCAGTACGCCAAGAAGGGATGATGGAATCTGTCGAAACCGGTGTGGATATAAAAATGCTTGATCTGGTAGCAGAAACCATTTCGAAATTGCCCGGGGATAAGAAATTTTTACGAAAGATAACCAAGATCATAGAGGGCAGGAGGAAGATGTATTTTGAAAATAATAAGCTTGACTGGTCTATGGCAGAGCATCTGGCTTATGGTACTTTACTGGCAGAAGGTTATAATGTTCGCCTTAGCGGGCAGGACAGTGAAAGAGGGACCTTTTCTCACCGCCATGCCGTATTAAAAGTTGAAGACAGCGAAGAAGAAATAATTCTTCATAATAATATTCCCAATAGAGATGGGGATATATTTATTTATAATTCGCTTTTATCTGAATACGGAGTTGTAGGTTTTGATTACGGTTATGCAATGACGAGTCCAAAAACGCTCACCATTTGGGAAGCGCAATTTGGTGACTTTGTAAATGGCGCACAGATTATGATCGATCAATATATCTCGGCGGCAGAAGATAAATGGAAATTACAAAATGGTTTGGTGATGTTCCTTCCGCATGGCTATGAAGGTCAGGGTGCAGAACATTCATCAGGAAGAATGGAGCGTTTTCTTCAGCTTTGTGCCCGGGATAATATGTATGTAGCCGATATTACCACTCCTGCCAACATGTTTCATATTCTTAGAAGGCAGATGAAAGCTGGTTTTAGGAAACCTCTAATCATATTTACTCCTAAAAGTTTGCTGAGACACCCAAAAGTGATTTCTACAAAAGAAGAATTTGCTAACGGAAGTTTCAAGCCATTCCTTGACGACAAAGAAGCTAAGGTTGATAAGGTTAAAACCCTTGTTTTTTGTACCGGTAAATTCTATTACGACCTTTTGGAATTCCGCGAAGAAAATAAGCGTGACGATGTTGCTTTAGTAAGGCTTGAGCAGTTGTTCCCACTTCCGGTTTCAGAAATGAAAGAGGCCCTTAAGAAATATAAAAATGCCGATGACCTTGTGTGGGCGCAGGAAGAACCTAGAAACATGGGAGCCTATGGTCATTTATTACTGCATTTTGATGAAGCTAAGAACTTTAGGGTTTGCAGCAGGAAATTCTACGGGTCACCGGCTGCAGGTAGCGCCGTGAGGTTTAAAAAGCGTCACGAAAAAGTAATCGCCTGCGTATTTGATAAAAATTTAGAAGAATAAATAATAAGAAGTAAATTCAAAAAATATCTCTGCTTGGTAGAGGTAACAAAATAAAAATTAAGAACATGGCTTTAGAAATGAAAGTTCCTTCTCCAGGAGAATCGATAACCGAAGTAGAAATAGCCCAGTGGCTTGTTGAAGACGGGGATTACGTTGAAAAAGATCAGGCGGTCGCCGAGGTTGATAGTGATAAAGCTACCCTGGAATTACCTGCCGAGGCTAGCGGAATCATCACTCTTAAAGCTGAAGAAGGTGATGCCGTAGCCGTAGGTGAGGTAGTTTGCTTAATCGATACCGAGGCTCCAAAGCCCGGAGGTGGTGAAGAAAAATCTGAAGCAAAAGCGGAAGATAAGAAAGAGGAAAAATCCGGTAAAGAAGAGCCTAAAAAAGAGGAGAAAAAAGAAGAGTCTAAAGAGGCTTCCAAAGAGACCTATGCTACAGGAAGTCCTTCTCCGGCTGCTAAGAAAATTCTCGATGAAAAGGGAATTGAGCCTAAATCTGTGAAGGGAAGTGGTAAGGATGGTCGAGTAACCAAAGAAGACGCTGTCCAGGCAAAAGCCTCTATGGGAACTCCGGGTCCTGGAAAAAGAGGGGAATCCCGTAAAAAAATGTCTATGCTTAGACGAAAAGTAGCTCAACGCCTGGTTTCAGCAAAAAATGAAACAGCGATGCTTACTACTTTTAACGAGGTAGATATGGCTCCTATCTTTGCGTTGCGTAAAAAATATAAGGAAGAATTTAAAGAAAAGCATGGAGTAAGCCTCGGGTTTATGTCTTTCTTTACCCTGGCAGTAGTGCGGGCGCTGGAAATGTACCCCGATGTAAACTCGATGGTAGATGGAGATTATCAGATAAAATATGATTTTAAAGATATTAGTATAGCCGTTTCAGGACCCAAGGGGCTAATGGTTCCGGTGATTAGAAATGCTGAAAATCTTAGTTTCAGAGGTGTAGAAGAGGAGGTTAAACGTCTGGCTGTTCGGGCAAGGGACGGTGAAATCACGGTAGATGAAATGACTGGAGGAACTTTTACCATAACCAATGGCGGGGTCTTTGGGTCTATGCTTTCTACTCCTATTATTAACCCTCCACAAAGTGCTATTCTTGGGATGCATAATATTGTAGAGCGCCCCGTAGCCGTAGATGGCCACGTAGAAATTAGGCCGATTATGTATGTGGCCTTGTCTTACGATCACAGAATTATAGACGGAAAAGAGTCTGTAGGATTCCTGGTTGCAATTAAAGAAGCTCTCGAAAATCCAGAAGAGCTCTTGATGGATAATGATGTGAAGCGGGCTTTGGAACTATAGAAAAGTCTTTGCTTGTCTGTTATAAATAAAAAAGGAGGCCCAGGGCCTCCTTTTCTAATTCCAATAACAAATTAAAATAAAATAAGGGATGCTATGTTAAGTGACAAAACTCCTATGACTGCAGCCGTAAGGATGACGAGAAATACTATACTAAGAGTCTTATTTTTAAACAAAACAGGCATCATCTAACATTAATGTTTCAAATTTAGATTATAAGCTGCCTTGCATCAAGGGGAAATTTCCCCTAAAATTTATTTGAGATACAAAGATTTGTTCTTGTAATCTATAATTGCTTTTCCTTTCCTTAAGATATCGGCTCCAATTATACCATGTACCTTTTCGGCCTCGTGATTGAGAAGAGCTTCATTGACATGGCGAAGATCAAAAAGCACCAGATCTACTTTTTTCTTTTTCCATCCTTTTATTTCAATTTTGTTCTTTTGGGCTATTTGAGTGAGCATATTTGTGGCACCGGCTCCTGCAGCTTTTATGTCGCTGTCTTCGGCAAGAAGCTGAAAATGCTCTATGGCCTCCATTCCTACGCAAGTACTGGAAGCGCCAGTATCCAGGATGAAATTTCCTTCAATATTATTTATTTTCGCAACCACTTCAAGGTGATTGGTTTTGGTGATATTTAACTTGATACGCTTATAACCTTTCTCTTTCAGCAATTTCTTAAATGACATTCCTTGTTTTTTGACAAAGATAGGTCTTCAAAATAAATTAATTTTGCAATTATGATATTAACCGATACCCATATACATTTATACAGCGAAGATTTTCAGAAAGATCAAAATGCAGTTATTGAAGAGGCTTTTGAAAATGATATCAAGAGGTTTTTTCTGCCTGCGATAGATTCCACTTATGTCCCGGCCATGTATAGGCTGGAAAAAAAATATCCGAAGCATGTCTTCCTAATGGCTGGCTTGCATCCAACGCATGTAAAAGATGATTTTGAAGAAGAGCTGGCTAAAGTTGAAAAACAGTTTTTGGAAAGAAATTTTGTTGCCGTTGGAGAGATAGGCATCGATTTGTACTGGGACAAGAGTACCTTGGAAATTCAGAAAGTGGCTTTTAGAAGGCAGATTCAGCTGGCAAAAAAATATAAATTACCCATAGTTATACATTGCCGGGAGGCTTTTGATGAAATTTTTGAAGTTCTGGAAAGTGAAAAAAGTGAAGACCTCTACGGAATTTTCCATTGCTTTACAGGAACTTATGAGCAGGCTCAGCAAGCAATGTCCTATAATATGAAGCTTGGGATAGGGGGAGTAGTCACTTTTAAGAATGGAAAGATCGATAAATTTCTAAAGCAAATTCCCATTGAGGAAATTGTACTGGAAACCGACGGGCCATACCTGGCGCCGGTTCCCTTTAGGGGAAAACGTAATAAACCTGTATATTTAAGAAAGGTAGCCGAAAAAGTTGCAGAAATTTACCAGCTCAGGCTGGAGGAAGTGGCTTCAATTACTACTCAAAGTTCTAAAGATATTTTTAAGATTTAAGGGGTAATAAAATTTAAATTTGTTCATTTGCTAAGAAAATAAGACTTTTTGTGAAGGATTTTGAAGATATAAGATTTTACCGCGACGATGAGGTGCAGCAGGCCTTAAAGGAGAATATTAAGCACCCAATGATTAAGGCGCTGTTACAGTTCACTTTTCCTGAAAAGGATTTTGCGGAGATTGAAGAGATTACGCTGGCTTGTACCTCCATTAGAGAGTTTCAAACCAAAGTGATTTATCATTCTGTACAAAAAGTTTTGGAGCGGAGTACTGAAGGTCTTACCTATTCGGGCTTTGATAAGCTGAATAAGAATGAATCCTATTTTTATATTTCAAATCATCGCGATATTGTATTAGATACCTCTCTTCTGAACAGTGCTTTATATGAGAGTGACCTGGTGATGACGGCTTCGGCCATAGGAGATAACCTGGTGCAAAAACCTTTTTTGATGTTACTTTCCCGTCTTAACAGGAATTTTCTGGTGAAGCGTGGGTTAGGGCCCAGGGAAATGCTTAAAAGTTCACAAAATCTGTCTAATTACATTAAACATCTTCTTCTTGAAGAAGGGCGCTCGGTTTGGATGGCACAAAGAGAAGGCCGCACCAAAGATGGTAGCGATCATACCCAGCAGGGTGTTTTAAAAATGATCGCCATGGCAAAAGGCAATCTCAGTCTTACTGAATACCTGAAGAAACTAAAGATAGTTCCGGTGGCAATCTCCTATGAATTTGATCCTACCGATAGATTGAAAATGCCTGAAATTATGGCCAAACGCATGCAGGAGACCTATGTGAAATCTGCTAATGAAGATTTTAATAGTATTATGCAGGGTGCCCTTGGTAATAAAGGTCGTATCCACATTAGTGCCGGAGATGTTTTGGGAGAAGAGGTTTTTGACGGAATAGAGAAAAATGCAGCTTCGGTAAACGAACAATTAAAGACTATCACTACCAAGATTGATGAAGCGGTGTACAGGAATTATAAACTTTGGCCTTCCAATTATATCGCCTGTGATCTTTTGAATAATTCCAGTACCTATTCCGATAAATATTCTGAAAAAGAAAAGCGACAGTTTGAGCGCCGAATTTCCCGAAGAATAGATATGAAAAATGCGCTTGAACTAAATAGTTACCTTTTAATGTATGCCAACCCGGTAATCAATAAAAATGCGCTTTATGAAAAAAAAGGCTAATATTCTCCTTATTTATACCGGGGGGACTATAGGTATGATCAAAGATTATGATACCGGAGCCTTAAAGGCTTTTAATTTCGATGAATTACTTCAGAATATACCTGAGCTTAAGATACTCGAACATAATATTGATACCTTAAGTTTTGACGAGCCTATCGATTCTTCGAACATGGATCCCGAATGCTGGGTGCAGATTGCCGATACCATTAATTCTAATTTTGAAGAATATGATGGCTTCGTGATTCTGCACGGCAGTGATACCATGGCCTATACGGCTTCGGCACTTAGTTTTATGTTCGAAAACCTTACTAAGCCCGTGATTTTTACCGGATCCCAGCTTCCGATAGGTGATTTAAGAACCGATGCAAAAGAAAATCTCATTACCAGCATACAGATTGCCGGATTGCAAAAAAACGATAGACCTGTAATTAGTGAGGTGGGACTTTATTTTGAATATAAACTTTACCGTGCCAACCGCAGCACCAAAATAAATGCTGAACATTTTCAGGCTTTTGCTTCAATGAACCATCCACCATTGGCAGAATCCGGGGTTTATCTTTCGGTAAATTACAATGCCTTGTGGAAGCCAAATAGGAAGCAGCCTACAAAACTTCATACCAATTTTAATGATGATGTTCTTATTCTGAAAATGTTCCCGGGAATTAGTGAAAGCACCATCAGGCATATTTTGTCCAAGAAAAATTTAAAAGGAGTTGTTCTGGAAACCTATGGCAGCGGAAATGCTCCCAGCGCTCCCTGGTTTGTTAATATATTAAAAGAAAGAATCGCCGAGGGCTTATGCGTGGTAAATGTGACCCAGTGCATAGCGGGGAGTGTAAATATGGGGCAATATGAAACCAGTGTTAAGCTAAAACAGATAGGGGTGGTTTCCGGAAAAGATATTACTACAGAGGCCGCAGTCGCTAAATTAATGTATTTATTAGGAAAAGATTTAAGCCCTGAGGTTTTTAAAACTATCTTTGAAACCTCTCTGCGAGGGGAAATGTCATAAAATTAACGCCAACAACTTGATTGAGTTTAATTTTTTTTGTTATTTGGCGCACCGTTTAGAAAACGTTAAGAAAGAGAGGTGGCCGAGTGGTCGAAGGCGCACGCCTGGAAAGTGTGTATACGCCAAAAGCGTATCGAGGGTTCGAATCCCTTCCTCTCTGCAAAATTTATAGTATTTTTATTAAAATTTTATTTTTATATCTTTAACCCTTTAACTAATTAAATTAAGACAAACAGCAATGAAAAGATTATTTTCTATTTTGGTAATCGCCGCGGTGATGGTGCTAGGAGCCGGAAACCTATATGCGGCCAATAATGTGAATACATTACCTGAGACAATTGTAAATTTTGTACAGGATGATGAGGCTGCAGCTGCCGCTGACGAGGTAGAGGAAGAAAGCCTCGGTTTTCACCAGGAACTTAAAAAACGATTTATAGAAGGGGGTCCTGCCTTTATGGGGATCGTGCTTTTATGTTTAATTCTTGGTCTGGCTGTAGCCATTGAGAGAATCATCTTTTTGAATCTTTCTACCACAAACACCAGAAAACTGGCAAAGGATGTTGAAGACGCTTTAAACAGTGGTGGAGTAGATGCTGCTAAAGAGGTATGCCGAAACACTAAAGGTCCTGTTGCTTCTATCTATTATCAGGGTCTGGATCGTGCCGATGAAAGCATTGACGCTGCAGAGAAAGCCGTAGTTGCTTATGGTGGTGTTCAAATGGGACAATTGGAGAAAAACGTATCCTGGGTGTCTTTATTTATCGCCATTGCACCTATGCTTGGTTTCATGGGAACTGTAATTGGTATGATTACCGCCTTCGATAGAATTGAGGCTGCTGGTGATATGCAACCATCACTTGTTGCCGGAGGTATTAAAGTGGCGTTACTTACTACAGTATTTGGTTTGATCGTGGCTATTATCCTTCAAATCTTTTATAACTATATTATCGCTAAAATCGATAGCATCGTAAATGATATGGAAGATGCTTCTATTACCCTTATCGATATGTTAGTAGCTTACAAAAACAAAAAAAGAATCTAAGACCAGATTAAATTATGACTTTACATAAAATATTAAAATATATAGCCCTCGTTATTGGTGTTATAGGTCTTATCCTGCTTGGAAGGATCCTGGCCGAAAACGATGATGCTATCGAGGCCTCAGCCGATCTGCAGAACAGCCTTCTTGATCCGTTTATGTGGGTAGCGTATCTGGTATTAGCCGTTGTGTTGGTATTGGTAGCCTTCTTTGTAATAAAAGGCCTTTTTAAAGGAAATATCAAAAACACACTTATTTCTCTAGGGGCATTTTTAGCAGTTATTGTAATTGCATATGTGATAACCGATGGATCTGAAATGACTCTTAAAGACGGAAGTGTTCTTTCGGCGAGTGGAGCTCATTGGATAAGCGCAGGATTAGTGACTTTTTACATCCTTGCAGGAGTAGCTATTTTAGCAATGATATTCTCTGGAGTTAAAAAATTAATGAAGTAATAATATGGCAAGAAGAGATGCACCAGAAGTTAATGCCGGCTCGATGGCCGATATTGCTTTCTTGCTTCTAATCTTCTTTTTGGTAACCACAACCATTGAGACAGATAGCGGGATAAGTAGGAAACTACCCCCGTGGCAGCCAGAAGAGCAAGAGCCGCCGGTAATTAAGCAGAGAAACATCTTTACTGTACTTGTTAACCGTAATAATGAGTTACTTGTAGAAGATGAGTTTATGGAGATTGAGGAATTGCGTCAGGCAGCCTTCGAATTTTTAGATAATGGAGGGGGAGCCGGAGACGAGGCCTGTGATTTCTGTCAGGGCCCCGGTGATCCATCTTCCTCTGTGAACCCACAGAAAGCGATTATTTCCCTGGTGAATAACCGTGGTACCGAGTATGGAACCTATATCGCAGTTCAAAATGAACTCGTAGCGGCTTATAACCAATTGAGGGATCGGGAAGCCCAACGTATGTTTGGAAAATCCTTTACCCAAATGGAAAAGGAGTATAACGATCCTAATTACACAGGAAATAAGGATAAACTGAAAGATCAAATTGAGGTTATTAAAGATATGATACCTCAAAAGCTTTCTGAAGCAGAGCCAACAAGTTAACAGGCCTACTAACAAAACTTAAATTTGAGACTTAATTATGTCTAAATTCAAAAAGAAAACAAACGAAGGGCAACCAGCTATTAGTACAGCATCCTTACCGGATATTGTGTTTATGCTACTGTTCTTCTTTATGGTGGTAACCGTGATGCGCCAAAATACCTTGATGGTTAAGAATAAATTACCTTATGCCAATCAGGTTGAAAAACTGGATAAAAAGGATTTGGTAATGTACATCTACGCCGGTAAACCGAGTCCGCGTTATCAACAGCGTTTTGGAACCGAAGCCAGAATCCAGTTGAATGATAAGTTTGCCAGTGTAAGTGAGGTGCAACAGTTTATTTATTCTGAAAGAGAGACTAAGCGTGAAGAATTGATTCCCTATTTAACTACTGCCTTAAAGGTAGATGAAGAAACAAATATGGGATTGGTTTCAGACATCAAACAGGAATTGAGAAAAGCTGAAGCTCTTAAAATCAATTATACCACCTTACAAGGGGATGCCTTAAGAAATATGGAATAACGGATAGTCCGTTAAATCTTTTCAAAACTGTAAAAACATCCTGCCTTAATTAATTTTTGGCAGGATGTTTTTTTATATTTAATAATTAAATGTATAAATCCAGATGAAGTTGGTGCGGCTTAATTTCTTCTTTCTCCTTTTCCTGCCCTTAATGCTTACTGCACAAATAAATGAACAGGAAGAAGCAAGACGAATTCCCGATACGGTGCCCTCGGTTATAGATAGTCTGTACCGCGAGGATCAGTTTTATATAGGTCTTACTTTTAACCTAATAGATCAAAAGCCTGCCTCGATTTCTCAGTCGAGTTTTTCAGGGGGACTACATCTTGGTTTTATAAGGGATTTTCCCTTGAATAAACAACGTAATATCGCAATAGGGACTGGGTTGGGCTGGTCTTTAAACAGCTTTGGTCATAATCTTTTTGTCGGACAGGCAGAGAATGGTGAAACCATCTTTAGAAGTCTTGATAAGAGCCTGGATTATGATACTAACCGATTCACTACCCAGCTTATTGAAGCTCCTGTAGAATTTAGATGGCGTACTTCTTCAGCCGAAAGCTATAAGTTCTGGCGTGTTTATACGGGCTTGAAATTTGGATATATTTATAAATTTAAATCTAATTTTGTCCAACCTGGCAACCAAGTGGTACAATACGATCTCCCGGAATTAAACCGGTTCCGGTTGGGAGCCAATCTCACCTTTGGTTACAACACTTTCAACTTTCATTTTTATTATAGTCTGAATCCTCTCTTTAAAGATTCCTTTGTAGATGACTCTGAAATAGGAATGCACCTCGTTCGCATAGGCTTAATGTTCTACATACTATAGCCAGAATCGCCACATAATTAACTGAGGAAGAAATCCAGCCAGGGCACCGAGTAAAAGTTCTGGTGGGGTGTGGGCCTTGTAATATAATCGGGAAGAACCTGTTAATCCACTTGCCAGCACTAAAAACAGGATGCTATAGACAAGGTTTATGCGGTAATGAATGCTTAGGCCTGCGAGGAACATTGTTATGCCGGCCAACCCCATCATATGAAGACTTATTTTTATTCTGAAAATCGAAAAAAGATAAGCCACTACCCCTGAAATTAAAATCCCGGTGAAGTAATAGTAGAGTGCTGGATAGTTGTATACATTCAATATCTGCTTTAATATCATCAATGTTAACAGAATAAAGAAGAAAAGTGGCCACTTTCGCTCTTTTGCATTTTGCATAAAAATACTGTCTACTTTTCCGAGATTCCGAAGCAGAAAATAGAAAACAATGGGGATGAAGATAGTGAGAATAGCAATAGCCAGTAATTTAGCCTGTATCACCCCCGATGGAAAGAAACGCGGCGTGACCAAAAAATAAATAAGACTTCCCCCCAGAGGCATCCAAATAGGATGAAAGATATAGGAAGCGCTTTTCAACAAAAAGTTCATTAAATTTCCTTTCTTAAACGGGCCACCGGAATATCGAGCTGCTCCCTGTATTTGGCGACTGTGCGGCGGGCTATAGGGTATCCTTTATCCTTTAATACTTTGGCTAATTTCTCATCTGTTAAAGGCTTCTTCTTGTTTTCTTCTTCTATAGACATTTCCAGGATCTTTTTTATCTCCCGTGTAGAGACATCTTCACCCTGGTCATTTTTCATAGATTCAGAAAAGAACTCTTTTATGAGCTTCGTTCCGTAGGGAGTGTCTACATATTTACTATTGGCTACCCTGGAAACTGTAGATACATCCATTCCAATCTCATCTGCAATATCCTTAAGAATCATCGGTCTGAGGTTACGCTCATCCCCGGTTAGAAAATATTCTTTCTGGTAGTTCATTATAGAACTCATAGTAACCATAAGGGTTTGCTGGCGCTGTTTGATGGCTTCTATAAACCATTTTGCCGAATCGAGTTTCTGTTTGATGAACATCACAGCATCTTTTTGATCCTTGGTTTTTTCCTTAGACTCTTTATAGCCTTTAAGCATATCACTATAATCTCTGGAAACGTGCATTTGGGGCGCATTTCTTCCGTTTAAGCTTAACTCCAGATCTCCATCAACAATTTTTATGGTAAAATCGGGGATTACGTGCTCAACTATCCTGGTGTTACCGGAGTAGGAGCCTCCCGGTTTGGGGTTAAGATGCTCAATTACATCTATAGCTTCCCTTAGTTCATCTTCACTTATATCGTGACGGGAAAGCAGTTTGGTATAATGTTTTTTGCTGAAAAGGTCAAAGGATCTATCCAGCATATCGGTAGCGAGTTGAACGGCTTTAGTAGGTTCCCGTCTGTCAAGCTGGAGTAACAAACATTCCTGCAGAGAACGGGCGCCTACTCCGGCAGGATCAAGGGCCTGAACTTTCTTTAAAACGTTTTCTACCGTTTTTTCATCGGTGTAAATATTTTGGGTAAAAGCAAGATCATCAACCACATCCTGAAGTTCTCTTCTAAGATAGCCGCTTTCATCTATACTCCCCACCAGAAAATCTGCGATCTCCTGTTCATTATCGTTAAACCTTAATGTGCTTAACTGGGTTTTTAAATATTGTGTAAATGAAGTTCCCGAAGCATAGGGCACACTTTTTTCATCATCGTCTGCGCTGTAATTATTAGCCTGAAGCCTGTAGCTGGGGATTTCATCGTCGCTAAGATATTCGTCTACGTCAATTTCTGTTTCTATAGTCTCATTATCGTAATCATCATCACTTTCAGCATTCGAGAAATCTTCTTCGTATTCATCCTCACTCTCTAATTTCCCATCTTCCAGGGCAGGGTTTTCCTCCAATTCTTCCTTGATCCTTTGCTCAAAAGCCTGCGTAGGAAGCTGGATGAGTTTCATCAGCTGGATTTGCTGAGGAGAAAGCTTCTGTGAGAGTTTTAGATTTAATTGTTGTTTAAGCATATAAATTATTTTGCCTTTCACAAAAATAAGCAAAACAACGCTACACTGGCTTTGGCACAGTAAATGATTGTGGTAAAATTTTGTTAAGTAAGCCCCTCCTGTTCTAGAATTTTTATGAATCTTTTGGGAAGAGTCACAGCAATATCCAGGCTTTTTTGCGTTACAGGATGCTCAAATTTAAGGGAGGTGGCTACAAGGAATAACCCTTTTAGATTGCCTGAACTTTTTCCTTTTCCATACAATTTATCGCCCACAATAGGGAAACCGGCCTGTGCCAAATGGATTCTGATCTGGTGAGTTCTTCCGGTTTTTGGAGTGGCATTAACAAGAGAATAATCATTCCCTTTAAACCGGAAGCTTCTTATAAGGGAAATTTCGGTTTCAGAGTATTTTCCTCCAATATTATCCTGGAGTCTCTTTCGATTGGGGAACTTTCCATCTACTAAAGCCGTGTAGATTTTCTCAATTCTCTTTTCTTTAAAATCACTATGAAGTTTTCTAAGGCTGTCTCCGGTTTTTGCAATCAGCAATAGGCCTGAGGTGGGGTTATCCAGCCTGTGTGCCGGCTGTGGTGAAGAAAGTGCTGTAGGCGCCGTTGAAACTTTTAAATTGTACTGAAGCGCATTCGTGATAGTCTTGAAGTAATTTCCGCTGGTGGGATATCCGGCTGGTTTATTTATCACTGCAATATGCTCATCTTCAAAAAGAACTTCAAGTTTTAAATTGAATACCTTTTGCGGGGCTTCCTGTTGGAAAAGTTCTATTTTTTGCCCTTCAATTATCCAGTCTCCGGTGTTAGCCGCTTTGCCGTCTATTTTTATTTCGCCCCGCTTAATGGCTTTTTTGATACTGCTTTTAGTAGGTGCAGCCTGGAAGATGGAAACCGCATATTCCTGCAGCCGAATATCTTTTACGCCTGCAGGAACAATATGGGTTTCAATAAGTTTCAAAATTTAAAATTCAGCGTTTTGTGGGGTTCTGGGGAAAGGAATTACGTCCCTAATATTCCCCATTCCGGTTACAAACTGCACCAGGCGTTCGAAGCCAAGCCCAAACCCACTATGTACACAAGTTCCGAATTTTCTGGTGTCTAAATACCACCAAAGTTCTTTCTCATCAATATCGAGTTCTTTCATCTTTGATTTCAGCACCTCCAGGCGTTCTTCCCGTTGAGATCCCCCAACGATCTCTCCAATTCCGGGGAAAAGAATATCCATAGCCCGAACCGTTTTTCCATCTTCATTTAAACGCATATAGAATGCCTTGATGTTAGCCGGATAATCAAACAGGATCACAGGGCATTTAAAGTGTTTCTCTACCAGGAAGCGTTCATGTTCGCTCTGTAGATCGGCGCCCCAATCTTCAATCACATAATTGAATTTTTTCTTTTTATTAGGCTTACTGTTCTTAAGGATCTCGATTGCTTCAGTGTAACTTACCCGTTTAAAATTATTATCCAGAACAAAATGAAGTTTTTCCATCAGGTTCATGTCACTGCGTTCGTTCTGGGGCTTAGACTTATCTTCATTTTGAAGCCTTTTCTCTAAAAATGCAAGATCGTCTTTGCAGTTTTCAAGCACATACTTCAGAACGTATTTAATAAAATCTTCCGCTAGATCCATATTCCCATCCAGGTCACAGAAAGCCACTTCCGGCTCTATCATCCAGAATTCTGCCAGATGTCTTGAGGTGTTTGAATTCTCTGCCCTAAAGGTGGGTCCGAAGGTATAAACCTGTCCCAGCCCCAGCGCATAGGTTTCTGCCTCCAGCTGGCCTGAAACGGTTAAATTGGTCTCTTTTCCGAAGAAGTCCTTTTTATAATCTATACTTCCGTCTTCGGTTTTAGACGGATTTTTTAAATCAAAAGCAGTTACCTTAAACATTTCCCCGGCACCCTCAGCATCACTTCCCGTGATAATTGGGGTGTTTACATAATGGAAATTATTTTGCTGAAAATAACTGTGCACGGCAAAAGACAATTTGGATCGCACGCGCATCACAGCACCAAAGGTATTGGTGCGAACCCTCAAATGAGCTTGCTCCCTAAGTTTTTCCAGGCTGTGGCGTTTTGGGGAAAGAATGGTTAGCTTTACTTCTTCGGGGTTAGCATCTCCCAGCACTTCCAATTCCTTTACCTCTATCTCTACGCGTTGTTGACTGCCTTCACTTTCTATTAAAGTTCCTGCAACCCTAATGGCAGCACCAACCGTCACCCTTTTTAAAAGGTCTTCGCTGAAATTTTCGAAATCTACAACACATTGAAGGTTGTTGATGGTCGACCCATCGTTCATCGCGATAAAGCGATTGCTCCTAAACGAGCGTACCCAACCTTTAACTTCAAATTCCTGTAAAAACTGATTGCTGTCTAATATTTCAGCAATTTTTGCTTGTATCATTTATGTTAGATTTAGAAAGAAACAAAGATAATTTTTCCGTTTATGCTTAGCAAGTAAGCGCTTTATTTTGAATGCCCTTCGGCCTAATTAATTTTATTCTGGATGATTGTGTTCTTCTTTTGAAATTTCCTCTTCATCCTCATCGGTTTCTATGATCTTCATTGCCGGTTCCTTCATTACTTCTTTATTGGCAATACTTCGTTCCAACGATAATAAAAGGGATGGAAGCAATAAGAGGTTAGAAAGCATGGCAAAAAGTAAGGTTGCTGAAACCAGGCCACCCAGGGCTACAGTTCCGCCGTAGCTACTAATCATAAATACCGAGAACCCAAAGAAGAGTACAATGGAGGTGTAGAACATACTCACCCCCGTTTCTTTTAAGGCTGCGTAAACCGAGCGTTTTATCTTCCAGTTATTGGCCTTGAGTTCCTGTCTGTATTTTGCAAGAAAATGTATGGTGTCATCTACCGATATTCCAAAAGCAATACTAAAAACAAGAATGGTTGAAGGTTTAATTGGGATACCTAAAAAGCCCATCATCCCCGCAGTTACCAGCAGTGGCAAAAGATTTGGAACCAGAGAAATAAGAATCATCCGGAACGACCTGAACATCCAGGCCATAAAGATGGCGATAAGTAATATGGCCAGGGACAGCGAGATCACCAGGTTCTTTACCAGATAATTTGTCCCCTTTTGAAAGATAAGCGCTTTCCCCGTAAGCGAAACATCATATTGTTCTTCGGGAAAGATTTTGTTGATTTCGGGCCATAGGTTTTCCTCAATACGTTCCATTTTGTCGGTTCCAATATCTTTCATAAAAGTTGTGATCCTGGCATATTGGCCGGTAGAATCTACATAGGAATTCAAAAGGTTCTCCCCCGCATTCATCCCTTTGGTGTAGGGCATAATAAAATTTTGTTCCTGGGAAGTAGGAAGCTGAAAGTATTTTGGGTTGCCGTTATAATATGCCTGTTTGGTGTATTTTACCAATCTCACCACCGAGAGGGGCTTGGAGAGCTCGGGCACATCTGTAATTTCTTCTTCCAGGCGCTCCAGACGTTTCAGGGTAGAGAGTTTTAATACGCCCTTAGGACGTTTCGTGTCCACAAGGATTTCCATTGGCATTACCCCATCAAATTCCTCTTCAAAGAATTTGATATCCTGAAAGAAGGTCGCTTCCTGCGGCATATCTTCAAGCAAGCTTCCCGAAATTTTTATAGTGTATATTCCAATAATACTGGCTACCAGTAAGAGGACTGAAACTATATAGATCGCAATTCGGTTGTGCCGTACCATGCGTTCCATCCAGCCTACAAAACCACCTATCCATCTTTTGTTAAGGTGCTTAAGGTGTTTGTCTTTTGGAACAGACATATAGCTATAGATAATAGGAATGATGAGTAGACTTAGCACAAAAATAGCCAGGATGTTTATGGAAGCCACTAAACCAAATTCCTTGAGCAAGGTGCTGTCGGTAAGGATGAAGGTTGCAAAACCCGAAGCCGTGGTAACATTAGTCATTAGGGTGGCATTCCCCACCTTTGTGATTACCCGCTGAAGCGATTTGGCCTGGTTGCCGTGTTTTTTTATTTCCTGCTGATATTTATTAATAAGAAAAATACAATTAGGGATTCCTATCACAATTATGAGCGGTGGAATTAAGGCTGTAAGAACGGTTATTTCATAATGCAGCAACCCAATAACTCCAAAGGCCCACATCACCCCAATACAAACGGTGATCATTGAAATTACCGTAGCGCGAATGGACCGAAAGAAGAAAAAGAAAATCAGGGAAGTTACACTTAATGCCGCCAGGATAAATAGACCAATTTCATCAATGATATTCTGGGAGTTTAGGGTGCGTATGTAGGGCATACCCGAGACCTTAACATCAATTCCGTGCATTTCCTCAAATTCCCCGATAAGCGGCCGAAGTTTTTCCAGCACAAAATCCTTTCGTTCTTCCGAATTAACGATTTCTTTATTGATATAAAGGGCAGACTGTATGGTGTTGGAATGCGAGCTGTATACCAGATTTTCATAGAAAGGAAGCGAGGTAAAGAGTTCGTTTTCATAAGCTTTTAGCTCTTCCTTGCTGGGATTGTCCTCTTTTATAAAAGGAACCATTTCAAAGCGCTTGGGGTCGTTAAACTTTTCCAGCTTTTTTAAACTGCTTATAGAAATAACGTGATCTATCTCCGGATAATTTTCAAGCTCCTGATTAAGTGCTGTCCAGGCCTGGAACTTTTCAGGAGTAAATAAAGAGGAGTCTTTGACCCCAAGAATCACAAGGTTGCCTTCTTCCCCAAAAGTATCGAGAAAGGAATTATAAGTTAAATTGGCTTCATGATCATCGGGCAACAAATTGGCTTCGGTATAGGAGAATCTCATATTTTTCCACTGGGTGGCCAGAAAAGCGGTGGCCGCAACCACGAGTAGAATAATAACAATCCTGTTGCGAAGAATCATCCTTGCAACAGAGTTCCAGAAACCAAAGCTGAAAATTTTGGACATGGGCGAAGTTTAAACGAGCGCAAAGGTATAAAAAGCCACACTAAATAGCGGAGTTTTAATTGTAAAGTGCAGGCTTTAGATCTTTAGCTGAAAGGTGAATTTAAAAGCAAAATTCTGTTTAAAACCCGGTAAGTTATAACCGCCATAACGGTAAGCGGTTCCCAACCCAAAACCAGCCAGGATATTATTTACCTCGAGTCCCGCTTCTGAGTAAACGTGATCCAGGGTATTAAACGAAATATTTGCGTGGTTTTCAGGATGTTTAAATGCTCCTATAGCGTGGCGGGAGATGAGTACAACTTCTGGTTTCATAAACCTGTTGAGCTCAATTGGTCTGAACTGATGTTTTACATGAAGCATTGCCTGGCGGTCGCTAAAAAATTCGTTGTAGTACATGGTCTCAAAGCTTGTATGTCCTGCCACCGAGAAACGTTTTAAGATTTCAGGTTGATTTCCATTGTTGGGCAAAGCGTGAAATGCATGGGTTAAAGGTAAATCCCCAAGCGCAAAATTCCCCTCCAGGATGAATTCGGTGCGTGACCTATCCAGCCTCTTTATTTCGTGTTCTATTTTTAACCCGACCTTGGAGAAACTAAAATTACCCTTCATAAATCCTGCAAATGCCTGGCTGAACTGCCCGGTGAATTTTGGGTAGCCTTTTTCTATTAGGATATTGCTTGTGGAGGTCTTTAAAAATCTTGCGAATGGGCGCCATAAAAAAGAAATAGTTGCTTGGCTAAGCTTGTAATCACTAAATTGCTGACCTTCATGAATGTAGGCGTAATCCCTGATGTTTGATATCTGGCTTTGACTTATCTGTAATTCGCTGTTGAGCCTGGAAGTAAAACGGTGGGTAAGACCCCCGCTAAATGTTTTATCGGTATAGAAAAAACTGATATTTACAAAACGAGGTTCAATTATAGAGAACTCATTAACGCCCTGTAAATAATTAAAACTACCCACTTCAATAATATCGCTGGTGTACTTAAATTTCAGGTTAGTGCCACTTGGCTTATGAAGTGCTATTTTGGTGCCCAGACCATATTTAAGCACTTCATCTTTAATTCCATAAACGGCGTAGCCATTAATATTGAATTTATCTGAAAATCTATTATTGGTTTTTCCTCCAAAACCCAATCGAAGACCCTCATAGTTATTATACTTAAAAAATTTTCCAAGGTCGAAATCCCAAAAGCCCACGGGGTAATAACCCGTTGAAATTGTGTTTTTTATTTCTATCTGGCGTTCTACATTCTTTTCCTTAACCAGATCAATAACTCTTTCTTCAAGATTTTTATCTGCAAAAGTAAAATCTTCCTGCCGGTGTCTCTGCCAAAAATCTTCACCGGGGTTAAAGGCCTCGGGTGCCACTTCTATCTGCGCCGAAGGATTTTCTATTTTTTCTTCAGAATTAAATTGAATTTCATAATTGGTGGTGGTAGAGGTGAGATATAGCCCTGATTCCATTTTATTCCCGGAAAGTACCGTGCTAATAATATCTCCCCCGCTTTGAAGACGGCCCGTAGAGATCACCCCCCCAAAAACCGAAATCCTTTTCCCGCCGCTACCAGGCCTAATTCGGGTCACTTGTTTTTTAGGAAACCAGAGATTTTCTTCCTCAAAATATTCATATTCCTGATCGGTTTCAAGTTTAATGGCGCCCAGTAGCTGCGCTTTAAATTTCTGTATGGCAAAACTACTGGTATCCAGATATAAGATCCCCTCTAAACCGGCAACAGCCTGCTGCCGTTTGGGCTCAAAATATACTACAAATGCAGGTTTTGCGGTATTGGCGGTATCCAGTATTTTAAATTTGTAATTTCTGAAAGCCTGTTCGGAAAGTGGCCCGGCATAGTCAGTTTCGAAAATGCTATAATCTTTTTTGTAAAGAGAAAAGGGATTCACTGAGAGTGAGAGTATTTCGTAAACCGGCTTTTTAAAGCCAGCGTTTTTCATGGCCAAAACCATTTCTTTAAGGTCCTTTCCCTTCTCAAAACGATATTCAGATATTTTTTCTGAAAAGAAAGCGGCTCCGGTTTCTATAATCGTTTCAACCTCCAGCATTGTGCTGTCGGTCTCCAGGCTTATCCGGTTGTTTTCATTGTCGATTAAGAATTTATTGTAGCTTTTAAAACTAAAAGAATTCACGGCTTTTTCAGGATCATTTTGATCGCGCCTGGCGATGGCTTTTCTGATGATTGCGTTTGCAGGATTTTTATCTGAATCTATTACCACGGCATCAAGAATTTCAGCATATGGCTTTAGGCGTATGAAGATAAATTCTGTTGCAGCAGAAAGCTGGATGGTACGGGAGGAAAAACCTACATAAGAAAAAGTGACTTCTGCTGTGGGTTCTTTAAGATTGAGTGAAAAGGAACCATCAATATTAGTGAGGTTTGCGGGCTTTTCCTGGATTGAAATTTTTGCGTAGGGGAGAGGCTCCCCGGTTTCAGCATTTACAACCCGGCCCGAAATTTTATGTTGAGCAAAAGCATTGGTAAAAGAAACAATACAAACGAGAGCGAGTAAAAGGCAATGGCGCATATTATTTCTTTACTGATTGGCTTAAATTTCCGGAATTTAAGCCTAAAATAAAAATTGTCAGACAGGCATGGCTATGCTTATCTGACAATTGTATGTTAAATTATAAAAAGAGCTTTCTGCTAAACTGTCATAATCTCTTTCTCTTTTGTCTCGAGAATTCTATCGATTTGGGCGATATAAGTATCTGTTAACTGCTGTACTTCCTCTTCAGTAACTTTAAGGAGATCCTCAGAAATATCCAGCTTTTTAAGTTCGTTATTTGCTGCTTTGCGATCGTTACGAACCCCAACTTTAGCGTCTTCCGCTTCAGCTTTGGCTTGTTTGGTAAGCTGCTTTCTTCTTTCTTCGGTTAATGGCGGTACGCTTATAATTACATTTTCACCATTGTTCATAGGGTTAAAGCCGAGGTTAGCCTGCATTATTCCCTTTTCTATATCGCCTATCAGGCTTTTCTCAAAAGGCTGAATAGAAATGGTTCGGGCATCGGGGGTGTTCACGTTGGCTACCTGGTTGAGTGGGGTTTGTGATCCGTAGTACTCCACCATCACACTGCCAACCATCGACGGACTGGCTTTGCCGGCCCTGATATTTGCCAATTGTTTTTTTAGGTGAGCAACGGCTTTTTCCATTCCTTCCCTGGTGCTATCAATAATAAATTCAATTTCGTCTTCCATCTTTATAAAGTTTAAAATGCAGGTTTTATTTGAACTATAGATTTACTTTGGTTCCAATGTTTTCACCGGTTACCACTTTTAGAAGATTTCCGGGGGTATTCATATCAAAAACTATAATAGGTAATTCGTTTTCCTGGCTTAAGGTGAAGGCAGTAGTGTCCATTACTTTAAGGCCTTTTCGAATCACATCATCAAAGGTAATATAATCAAATTTGGTTGCTTTGGTATCCTTTTCAGGATCGGCGGTGTAAATACCATCTACGCGTGTTCCTTTAAGGATAACATCGGCGTGAATTTCTATGGCTCTTAAAACGGCTGCAGAATCTGTGGTAAAATAAGGATTACCAGTTCCTCCACCAAAGATTACCACCCGGCCTTTTTCCAGATGCCTTATCGCTCTTCTCCTAATGAAAGGTTCAGCTACTTCATTGATGTGGATGGCCGATTGCAGGCGGGTTTGAACTTCGGCATCTTCAAGGGCACCCTGTAGTGCCAGTCCGTTAATTACAGTGGCAAGCATACCCATATGGTCTCCCTGCACGCGGTCCATTCCTTTGCTTGCTCCGGCAACCCCTCTGAATATATTGCCGCCACCAATAACAATCGCGACCTCAATACCTTTATCTGTTACCGATTTTATTTCTTTGGCATACTCTGCCAGCCTTTTAGGGTCAATACCATATTGACGGTCTCCCATTAAAGACTCTCCCGATAATTTTAAAAGGATTCTTTTATATTGCATAGGGCGGTTTTTAATTAATTGCTGCAAATATAGGTATAATCTTAAAGTGATAAATAAGGTTTTTCAATGGATTCCTGTTAAAGCCTTGCTAAGGTAGCGTGTAGGATATGGCGAGGTTTTTGCTATATTTGAAGTTCAAAAAAAATAAAACAAACCAGGAAATGATAGGATATTATATTATTGCGGGAGTACTCTTTATAGTGAGTATGTATGTAAGCAATAAACTGAAGAGTAAATTTAAAAAATACTCTAAAGTACACTTACAAAATGGAATGAGCGGGAAGGAAATCGCTGAAAAAATGTTAAGCGATAACGGAATAAATGATGTTAAGGTGATCTCTACTCCCGGGATGCTAACCGATCATTATAATCCGCAGAAAAAAACCATAAATCTTAGTGAAGGGGTCTACACACAACGAAATGCTGCGGCGGCTGCAGTTGCGGCTCATGAAACCGGGCACGCTATACAGCACGCTCAGGCTTACAGCTGGTTACAATTGCGTAGCCAACTTGTTCCTATAGTAAGTGTAGCCTCCAGGTTCTCTCAATGGGTAATCTTTGGTGGATTAATGCTGATGGCCACCACGGCGATGGGTAGCACTATTTTGTTGATTGGAATTATTCTTTATGGTATGGGGACGCTCTTTAGCTTTGTGACCCTGCCGGTAGAATATGATGCCAGTAAACGTGCTTTGGTGTGGTTGGAAAATGAGAATATGCTGTCAACCCAGGAACATGATGCTGCTGAGGATTCTTTAAAATGGGCGGCTCGAACTTATGTGGTTGCCGCGGTTGGTTCCCTGGCCACCTTGTTATATTTCCTTAGCATTTATATGGGGAGAGATTAAAACTGCTGCTATTTAAATATAATAGAAAACAAGAAAGGCCGTCTGGATAAGACGGCCTTTTCTATGGGACAAAGAGGAAAATCTTTTTTAGCCTGGCTTAAGCTTAATTAGATTTCCGGATCCTCTTTGACTGCTCAAACAAACTAAAATTTTCAGCTTACATAATCTCTTTTGCTGAGGTCACTTCTGTAATATAATTGAAACTTCTTTTAGCTTCTTCAGCTTTTTTTGGTTTAAGTAAGACTCCAGAAACTTAAAATAGTTTAAATGAAAAAAAGAAGCCTGCCGAAAATTCCGACAGGCTCCCTCACAATTAACGAATGTTTAAAATTTTAATTCTATTTAATAGGATTCAGGATAAGATCGATTCTTTCTAAAGCATCCTGAAGGTGATATCTGGTTAAGGTGTCACCGGTTCTATTTATAGCGTTCCTTATCTGGCGCTCCAGGGTTTTAAGTTCCCCACGAACTACCGGACGAATGTCACTTTGCGCCACATTTATATCACTTCTTGAAGACCAGGCACGTCTGCGGGCTGGAATTTCAGGCTGTTCCTCTGTCATTAAATATTCCATTCTATCTATATAGGCTCGTTGAAGGTTTCTGCGGTAGCGATCAATTGTTTGTCCCCGTGATAATTCGCTGAAAATGCCTTTTCGCAGGTCTCCCATCATATCCAACAGAGAATAGGCTTCCTCTCCGTTAACCTCTTCATTTTCCATAAGACGCGCCATCCTTCCAAAATCGAGAAGGTTGTTCAGGGTACGCACCTGATAGTTCCTAATACGCTCAATATTTCCATCGAATTCAATTTTGTTGAAAATCTCCTGGTCGATAAGCCATTCGGGCGTTGTGAAGAGTTGATCCTGTAAGAATTGCATTGCATTTTCCTGGTGGGCAGCGTCTACGTGAGTATAAACCGCTCCTTCCTGGTCATAGGTCTTATAGTATTCGTATACTCCACCAATGTTGGCGGCTACGTGGCCCATATATCGGTTAAATTGTCCGAGTACCTGTGAATACAGGTCATCAAGATCTTCATAATTCTTACCGTCTTCAGCTGTCCATTCAATTAGATTTGGAACAATTCGTTTCAGGTTTTTAATTCCGTATTCACTGGCAAGAATAGCATCATCTCCCAGGTCTTCTGTTTGGGAGCTGGGATCAATAACTCCACCACCTTGCTGTCTTCCGAAGCGATAAAGCGGGTCTCCTGCTTTTTCCAGGATCCACTGGTCAAGAATCTCTTTTTCTTCTTTGGAGGTCTTGTCAAGGATTGGCTTGTAACCCCATTTGATAGCATATTTGTCATATGGGCCAATATTAGGCATTAAAGCAACATCCCCATCCCCTGGCTGGGCAATGTAATTGAAGCGGGCATAATCCATAATAGAAGGGGCTGTTCCAAACTCTGCAGTGAACTCAGGATCGCGCAATTTCTCTACAGGATAGGCTACGCTACTCCCCATATTGTGAGGTAAACCAAGAGTGTGACCTACTTCGTGGGCAGATACGAAACGGATTAAACGCCCCATAACTTCATCTTTAAATTGCGGCATCTGTGCGTCTTCATTGATGGCAGCGGTTTGCACAAAAAACCAGTTCCTAAGAAGGGTCATTACATTGTGGTACCAGTTGATGTCAGATTCAAGGATCTCTCCAGAACGGGGGTCACTCACATGTGGCCCGTTGGCATTTGGAATAGGAGAGGCAAGATATCTAACTACTGAATAACGAACATCTTCCGGGCTCCAGTCTGGGTCTTCTTCCTTACTGGGAGGATCTTTTGCGATTATAGCATTTTTAAAGCCTGCTTCCTCAAAGGCTACCTGCCAGTCTTCAATCCCCTGTTTGATATAAGATCTCCATTTTTCCGGAGTGGCGCGATCTATATAGTATACAATTGGTTCTTTTGGTTCTACCAATTCCCCACGTTCAAATTTTTCTTTGTCTTCTTCTTTTACTTCCAGTCTCCAGCGATCAAGGTATTTCACCTCTTTACTTTTGTGGTCTTCCAGGCCGTAGTCAACCTGTCCACGGGCAAACCAACCAACGCGCTGGTCGAAATAACGACGTTCCATCGGGACTTTGGGAAGCAGGATCATGGAGTTGCTGAACTCCAGGGAAATAGACCCGGTGCTCGCATTTGAAGGCGGTTCGCCGGCATTATAAGTTTTTACGTGACGTACCTCGATATTTTCGGGATAGCTTCTAATGGTATCTATATAAGAGCGGGCATCGTCCAGGCGGGAAACCTTATATTCTTCCCGGGTCCTGTTTGGAAGCCCAAGGGCCATCACATCTTTGGTGTAAAGCTCGGTGACATCGATTACCGTTGTTTTGCTAATAGAGGCCTTTCCGTAGGCTTTTATAGGAAAGCGTTGCAAAACAGGCTCGAAATTGGAATTTACCACGGCTTCGTGCACAGGAAGGGAATCTGCCGCATAGATCTCGTGAGAAACTACTCGTAGTAATACGTTACCGTCTTTTTTCTGCCAACGGTGCACCTGGGTGTTTTGTTTTCCACCTCCAAAACCGATACCTGTGGCGGTTTTGGCAATTCTGGTTACGGTGAGCATTTCACGATTGAAAAGACTGTCTGGGATCTCGTAGAAATATTTATCTTCTACACGATGAACAGTAAATAATCCATCATCAGATTTGGCATCTTTGGTAATTACTTTGTCATAAGGTTTTATGCCATTGCCGTTTTTCTTTCCCTCATCGGCTTTTGCCGTAGTGGCATTGTCTTTTTCTGGTTGAAAAACTGCACAACTGCTTACCGATAGCGAAAGGGCGATCAATAAGACTTTGTGCGAAAAAATTTTGTTCATAGAAAGTTCTTTACAAGGTTAAATAAATACTGAAGGCGGTGTTGATTGAGCGCAAGCTAAAATAAAAAAGACCACCCTTAGGCAGTCTTTTGACTTGTATTTATTTAAATGGTTTAAAAATTCAGTTAAGAAAAACTTAATTTAACCATTGTTTAGCCATAAAATCAGTTGAAAGAAATTAAACGGCTTTGATCTTCATGGTTTCGTCATCTTTAAAAACATCTATCATTTTATGTTTTCTCAATGATTTTAAAGTTTTGTCCCATTTTTTATTGCTTAATCCCGACCTGGTTTTAATGGCCTCCAGCTCATGAATTTCATCATTTTTAAGCAACTCGAAAACTGCTTTTTCATCCTCGCTTAATTCCACCGCTTTTTTCTCGGGCTTCATTTGAGGGAAGAACAGCACTTCCTGAATAGACCTGTTATTGGTTAAAAACATGATTAATCTATCCATGCCAATTCCAAGACCTGAAGTAGGTGGCATCCCGTATTCCAGGGCTTTAAGGAAATCCTGGTCTATAAACTCGGTAGCTTCGTCATCTCCTTTTTTGGCAAGTTTAAGTTGCTCTTCAAAACGTTCACGCTGGTCTATAGGATCGTTTAATTCTGAATAGGCATTGGCAATTTCCTTTCCGCATACCATAAGCTCAAAGCGCTCAGTTAGCTCTGGGTTTTCCCGGTGTTCTTTACAAAGCGGACTCATTTCCTTAGGGTAATCGGTGATAAATGTGGGTTGGATGTAATTTCCTTCACATTTTTCCCCGAAGATCTCATCGATGAGCTTTCCTTTTCCCATGGTTTCATCAACCTCGATTCCCATATCTTCGGCAGCTTTTCTGATTTCAGCCTTAGATTTTCCGGTGATGTCAAAACCGGTGAATTCCTTAATAGAATCTGTCATAGTAACCCGTTTGTAGGGGGCTTTAAAATCTATTTCATATTCACCAAAAACTGCTTCGGTTGTTCCGTTTACCTCCAGGGCACAATGTTCAAGAAGATTTTCGGTGAACTCCATCATCCAGTTGTAGTCTTTATAGGCTACATAGATTTCCATCGCGGTAAACTCCGGATTGTGCGTGCGATCCATGCCTTCATTTCTGAAGTTTTTCGAGAATTCATACACCCCATCAAACCCACCTACGATAAGTCTTTTCAAATATAATTCATTGGCTATCCTTAAATAAAGCGGAATATCAAGTGCATTGTGATGCGTGATAAAAGGCCTTGCTGCCGCCCCTCCCGGAATGGACTGAAGAATGGGAGTTTCAACTTCAAAATAACCCTTCTCATTAAAGAAATTACGCATCGCATTAAATAATTTCGTGCGCTTAACGAAGATCTCCTTAACGTGTGGGTTAACCGCTAAATCTGCATAGCGCTGGCGGTATCGCTGTTCAGGGTCATTAAAACCATCGTGAGTGTTTCCTTCCTTATCAGTTTTTGGCAGAGGTAATGGGCGCAGCGATTTACTTAGTAATGTAAAATCCTTCACCATCACGGTCATTTCACCTACCTGGGTTTTGAAAAGCTCTCCCTCAATCCCAATAAAATCACCTATATCCAGGAGCTTCTTATAGAAATTATTGTATTTATCCTTATTCTCACCAGGGCAAATTTCATCCCGGTTGAAATAAATCTGTATTTTTCCTGCAGAGTCCTGAAGCTCGGCAAAGGAAGCTTTCCCCTGGATGCGGCGTGACATAAGTCGGCCGGCCATCACTACTTTTTTTCCATCCTCAAAATGAGATTTTATCTGTTTGGTGGTGTGATCTACCGGAAATAGATCGGCGGGATATGGATTAATGCCTTCTTTGCGAAGGGCTGCGAGTTTGTCTCGGCGTATAATTTCCTGTTCAGATAGGTGCATGATAATAGTTTGAAAATTAAAAACCTGCTTTTCTGCAAGGCGGATGCAAATATAGTGACTATCAGGCTACCAACCAATGGAGGGACAGGCCGAATTTTTAGTCTTATCTTTGCAATTAAAATAGCTTTAAATACGAGAATTATGAGTGTTTGGAGAGTCATACTTTCTGTTTTGTTTCCACCCCTTGCCGTTTATGATCGCGGTTGTGGTTCTATTCTAATTGTGTTAATCTTAACTATCCTGGGATGGATACCAGGGGTGATTGCAGCACTTATTATTTTAAACAATCCAAGGAGATAGAAAATGAATAGAAGAACTGAATTACAGCAGTTAGGATTAAAGGATTATAAAGAAACCTGGGATTACCAGGAAGAGTTGTTCCAAAAGATATTGGAGCTTAAGATTAAGAACCGGAGAGAGGAGTTGAATCTGGAGACGCCTAATTACATGTTGTTGGTAGAGCATCCCCATGTGTATACTCTTGGAAAAAGCGGAGATATCAAAAACCTCCTGATCTCTGAAGAGGAACTGGAGAAAAGAAACGCCAGGTATTACAAGATTAACCGCGGGGGTGATATTACCTATCACGGCCCCGGACAGCTGGTGGGATATCCCATTCTTGACCTGGAAAATTTCTTTACCGATATCCATAAATACCTTCGCTTACTCGAAGAAATGGTGATCTTAACTTTGAAGGATTATGGAATACAAGCTGAACGAAGTCCGGGAGAAACCGGGGTTTGGTTGGATGTGGGCACCCCTTTTGCCCGCAAAATTTGCGCGATGGGAGTAAGGGCCAGCCGGTGGGTAACCATGCACGGATTTGCACTGAATGTAAATGCAAATCTGGGCTATTTTGATAATATTGTTCCCTGCGGAATTAAAGGTAAAGCCGTTACTTCTCTAAATGTGGAACTCGGGAAGAAGGAAATACCAATGGAAGATGTTCAGGAGAAAATACTGAAGCATTTTTCCCAGTTATTTCAGGCAGAAATATTCGAATAGAAACTTGATCCAGTGCTTTTTTAACTTGAGCCTTTCAGAACTTCTTGATTTAAATTTAATATACCTCCAAATGAATGATTTTCAGAAGGTAAAATGATCTTTTTTAAAAGTTCTTCTACTTCTTTTCTCAGTTCCGCGCTTTTACACTTAACTATTACATTAAAGTTTAAAACTTATAGATGATGAGTTCTCCTTTATCACCTTTCACTACAAACTCGGGAGCATTATCATTATTGATATTACTCAGGTCAATAGTTGAAGTGCCGTAAACAGGAAAGCCAGATAATAATTCAGCATTGCTGTCAAAAACATACACTTTTTGGGTTTGTAAATCGGTAATACTAATGTAGTATTTGTTGTCTTCCAAAAAGATCTGTGGCTCGGTATAAAGACCAAAGTCTAAGGTGACTTCCTTATCCCTAATTTTCAGGGTATTTTCAGAAAAACTTACCAGTAAATTGGAGGTGGCGTCGATTTTGTGGTTTTGAGCGAGGTTTAAATTTTGTTTTGAAACCTTTCCGTTTTCATCTACCAGGATAAGCTCTCCCGGGTCATTACTGGAGATAAAATTCCGGTCATACTGAAACCATTCATTATCTGAAAAGTTGAAGTTTTCGCTCACTTTTACCCGTTGCCGGCCCTGCCGGGATAAAATATTAAGCTTGCCCGATTCTTCTGCAATAACAATGTAATCTTTGTTACCCATTCGTATGTGCCTGGGAGGAAATAAAACTTCTGAGGCTGTACTTTTAAATTTAAAACCTCCAACACTCCTTCCTTTCGAATCATACATATGAAGCTCCCTGTTCTGGGTAATTAGGAAACGGTAATTGCGGTTGTTGTCATAGTCGAATAAAGCTAAAGGCTGAGTAATGTTGTCTTTAAACTTAAGTGGGAAAGGCTTCACCGAATTTGCATTCCGGGCGATTACTTCAAGTCGGTTTGGGGTTGCAAAGGCCAGCTGGAACTTTCCGTTTTTTAGGATATCAACTTCTTTAATTCCGCCTAGAATTGGGCCGTCCAGTTGTTTTTTCCAGTAGATATCGCCTTTATTAGAGATGAGGTAAAGCACATTATTAATGTCCTGTACTGCGATGTCTTTCTGGTTATTATTATGATTGCTGAAAAAAACCGGTTCCCCAAGAATTTCTTCATCCAGCTTAATCGAGAGAAGCTGCTCAGTATCTTTCTTAACCAATTTGTCCTCAGATTTATGAAAAATTCCATGGATATGTGAAAAATTCCTGTCGGCAACAAGCTGGATAGTAGAGAGCTTATTCTTATCAAAATTCAGGCTGGAGAATTTATTTCCAAATTCTTCTGAGCTCCTCTTTTTCACAAGGTCTTTAATCAACTCATTATTGGCGACTAACAAAATATTTGAAGCTTTCGCCAAATGCTCAAAGGCCTTCTGGAAATGCTCCTGCTGTGCAAGGGTGTTTTTATTCACAAAGGCTGAAATCACATTCTGAAGTTTTTCTTCAGAATTGCTGAAGATGACAAAATTCTCCAGAATAGTATAAAAATTCAGATCAACCGGGCTAATTAATGGATTTAGATGTTCCGCGAAAAGCTCGGGATTATCAAATTGATAAATCTTAGCACTTCTATATTCCTTGCTTTCCCCACTAAACCTGGCCAGATTCTGTTCGGCAAGGATCACATCAATATTATTGAGAATAAGTAAATTCTCCGATGGGTAGTTAAGCTGGCCGATTTCTGAAACATTCTTAAGGATCTCTATCTCAACCTCAGAGAATTCCTTTTGAAAATAGGTGCTGAAATTCTGCTGAAATTGATCGAAATTATCATATCCAAAGGATGAAAATCCTGGCGCTGTTACCGGAACAACCCTGGAAATCTGATTTGGAGAAGCGCCCACATCCTTGAAAATATGCTGTAGGCCGGGTTTTTCAGGCCAAAGACTTAGCCCGTTAAAATTGAGAGATCCATTTTTGTTGTTTAGGTCTACTGAGCTCCAACTGGCGAAAGTCGTTAGCGTCGAATCTGTGGCTGGAAACCATTCTTTGAATTTCTCTCCCACCTGCTCATGGCGAATAACTATAGAGGTTTCCTTAGGATCTGTGGCTTTAAAAACTTTTTTAAATTCGGAATCGTTCAGAAAACCTTTTCCTTCCAGCAGGATTTTTAACTTATCAAGGGAGTTTCCGGCCAAAAAGATCCCGTCTACTCTGGAAGTGAAAAATAAATGTTCTTCAAGCTTCACTTTGTCGATCTCGAAATCCTTAAATTTCAATCGCTCTACCGATTTATTTGGTACAGAGTCCAGTTTAAGCACTGGCTGATTCTCGCTGATTAAGGTAAACGTATAGTGCTCTGTAGCCAGATCGGAAAAAGCGATCAGGGAACTTCCCAGGCTGTCTATATAATTTAAAAAGATAAACCGATCCTGAATCTCTTGTTTCAGCTTAAAATCATTCTTGCTCACGAAGTCTAAGGAGGCCAGGTTGCTCGAGAGGGACTCTAGGTCGTGTGTTTGAACCACCACTTCCGAATCTTGTGGTAACCAGGCAATAAGGTCTTTTTTTTGAGTTTTTGGCTGACAGGCCAAAAGCAGGAAAACGATTACTCCTGTGAGTATTCTTTTCATGATAGCAGAAAATTTAGGCTAAAATTACTAACTTCCCGTGAATTTGGAAGAAAACCGGCCATTTTCCCCGAAATAATTTCCTTTTTGAATAAAAATGCAAAAACCGAAATTTTAGTTGTCTGGCCTCTTGTTATTCTTCTGGAGGTTAATTGCATATTTCAGCTAGAATAAAGGCCGGGGTAGAGATGAGTTTGCCCTCTATTCTTTCGGTAGTGTTTGAAGCATACAATGCTTTACCTCTAATATGGTACTTTGATCAGGGATTTTTACCTGAATTTCACCACACACGGGGCCTTAATCCTGTTTGTTTCGGGTCTTCAGGAAATATTTTGGGTTTACCCCGTATTTTTCCTTAAAGATCTTAGAGAAGTAACTCCGATTATTAAGACCGATAGAAACAACGATTTCAGAGATATTTTTTTCTGAATTCATCAACATCTCCTTGGCAGCTTCCAGTTTTTTGTGCTGCATATATTTATTAACGGTGAGGTCATATACGTATTTAAAGCCTTCCTGAAGTTTATTCACGTTGGTCCCTGCTTCCTTGGCCAAAGCCTCCACAGTTAGATTGCTGCCAAGGTCTCCCTGGATGCGCTTCACTACATAGTCTACCTTTTCGATATCAGATTTTCTAAGTATTTGTGGAAGTTTGTCCTCGGCTTTATCATCTTCGTACTGGGCGATCTGGATTACCAGCATTTCAAAAGCCTTTCCCTCCAAGAATAAGGATCTCAAAAATCCTGTATAGTTTCTGGTGTCTATTTCTTCCATTAAATCGGCGGCCTTAATGCTGTAATTTCCCTGATAAAAGAACTGCTTCCTGGAAACATTATCCCTAAAAAGATCTTTAAGGGTAGGATCCAGGTCTTTGAAATTATGATTTGAGCGAGACGCAAAAACCGACCTAATAATTTCCAGGCTGGAAACATGGGTTGATTCGTTAGCTTTAAAATACAAGACGTGACCATTATACCCGCTGCTGGAAACAATGATATTTTGATAGGTTTCTATGTTATTTACTTTCTCTTGCGATTGAAAACAATGTCCTACGCTTCCTTGAGAGCAAAAGATGAATTTTAATGGATGTACAGTATTGAGAGAGAAATGAATTTCTACATCTTCATAGAATTTACAGTTATAGGTGATAACCCCCATTCCCGTGTCAAAACTTGCCCCCCTTATATAACCCTCTCCCAGCTTTTCAGGAATCTGAATAACATATTCCCCATTACCATTTTCAATTTCTACTCCAATGATTCGGGCAATGTCTTCAATGATTTCATTAACGGGTAGGGTTTTGACATCTATTCTCATAAAAAATTTTCGAAATAATTAATCGTGGATTTAAAAATACAGCGTCCTGATGTTAATTTTTAACTATTTAAGAAACCTTAACTATATGTAGTTCTGTGTAAAATTAAAATTTTAACAATTGTTAATCGGTGCATTGTGTTGAAAGAGGTAATACTAGTTGCAAAAACGTTAGAATCCGGAGGCTGGCATACATAAATCGCTAATAATCCGCTTATAACTTCTTCTTTATAAACGGCAAGATTAATTCTTATAACGTTAAAGTAAACTTATTAATTATCAGATATTTACATTCTTAAAATTTTAGAGCCCTACCCTCGAATTTGGTTCTTTTAAAAAAATATTTTTATGGAATTAATATACATTTTTCTTGGGCTTGAAATACTTGTCATTGTTGGGGTTGCGATATTTTTAATCCGCAAATTAGTCAAATTCAGACGCGATCGTCACAACCGGATTTAATTCTATACCGTATATAAAAAATTTCCTTTTTCTAATTCTTCCTTTGTCTCTAAGGTTGCTCGACTTTTCTATTTAGTAATTCTCAGTTCGCTTTTTTTAAAAAGGACACTTAAACTAAACTTATCTGAAATTCTAAAAATTGGTCCTGGTTTTAAAAACCAAGGTGGTCATTTTCCAATATAACAGACCTGGTTTCCTTTGGGGGCTAGATTAATCTAAACATGGAATCTATAACAAGACTACGGGTGGTGGGCTGGAATTCCATAAAGAAAAACTTACCTTTAGCGAAAAAATCAGGAAATGTCAAAAACTTATTACGACCCGGCAGATCTCCGGAAATTTGGCAATATCTCCGAATGGAGTGAAGAGTTAGGAGAAAAATTCTTTGATTACTACGGAAAAGTTTTCGAGGAGGGGGCACTTTCTGCTCGTGAAAAATCCTTAATCGCCCTGGCGGTGTCCCATGTGGTGCAGTGCCCTTATTGTATTGATGCCTATACCAAAGATGGACTGGAGCGCGGAATTGAAAAAGAGGAAATGATGGAAGCTGTGCACGTGGGAGCCGCCATAAAAAGCGGAGCCACCCTGGTTCACGGCGTTCAAATGATGAACAAACACAAAAAACTAAGCATGTGAGCAGATTCAAGGAGCCGCGCAGCGGCGACGTAGAAGTCGCTCATCCCGATGCAAATCGGGATCTTGAGTTTGCAATCTTGCCTTGTGAAGAGGAAGTCGCTCATCCCGATGCAAATCGGGAGCCCTATTTGAGGTAAGAGATTTACCTTAAATTCAGAATTTGTTTTTTAAATAATATCCGTTGAAATTAAACCTAATTTATGTCCATTAAATCATTAGCAGCCAGAAAAGACAGCCTTTCTAAGCCGGAAAGGCAACTTGAGATCCTGGATAACGGACTTTTTAGTGAAGCTGAGCTTCCCAGGTTTAGTGAAAAACTTGCCGAAACGGGAAATTTCCCTTTAAAACCCGGGAAGCTGGAAGTTCTTCAGCTAAACCTTGGCTATATGTGCAACCAGGTTTGTTCACACTGCCACGTAGACGCGGGACCCGACCGCAAAGAAATTATGACCAGGGAAACTATGGAGAAATGTCTGGAAGTGATTAGAAAAACCAGTGCCCATACTTTAGATCTCACCGGCGGAGCTCCCGAAATGAACCCCAATTTCAGGTGGTTTGTAGAGCAAGCTTCCAAAGCGGGAATCAGAGATTTTATTGTTCGCTCGAATCTCACCATAATTCTCGCTAACAAGAAATATTATGACCTCCCCGAGTTCTTTAAAAAATATAATGTTCACGTTGTATCCTCGTTACCTTTTTATAAAAAGGAAAAAACCGATAAGCAACGTGGAAACGGAGTTTTTGATAAATCTATAAGAGTACTGCAGATGCTTAATGAAGTGGGGTATGCCCAGGAAGGAACCGGTTTAAAACTCGATTTGGTGTACAATCCCGCCGGAGCATTTTTGCCGACAAACCAGGAGGCAATGGAACAGGATTTTAAAAAAGCTTTGAAAACAGACTTTAATATTGACTTCAATAGCCTTTTTGCTATAACTAATCTCCCTATAAGTCGTTTCCTGGAATATCTTATTGCCTCAGATAACTATGAGGATTATATGTATGAACTGGTGAATGCCTACAACCCCGAAGCCGTTAAGAATGTGATGTGTACCAACACGATCTCCGTAAGCTGGGATGGTTGGTTGTATGACTGCGATTTTAACCAGATGCTGGAACTTAAGGTAGCTTCTACCGTAAAACATGTCAGTGAATATAACGAGCAGGCATTACAGGATCGTGAAATTATAATTTCTCAACACTGTTACGGCTGTACAGCCGGTGCCGGCAGTAGTTGCCAGGGAACAGTGGCTTAACTTCTCCAGAACTAAAATTCTTTTTGCTTTGAAAAATGAATCTGAAGAACTCCTGATGATTTTTGCGAAAAACCCGGTAAAAGGCAGGGTGAAAACCCGTTTGGCCAAAGAAATTGGGGATAAGGCTGCACTTGATATTTATGAATTCCTGCTGAATCATACCTTTAAAGTAACCAAAAACCTTCAGGTTGATAAAGTGGTTTTTTATGCTGAAGGTCTTCCGCAAGAAAGTGTTTTTGATTCTAAAATATTTCACACAGAAGAACAGCAGGGACAGGATTTAGGCGAGAAAATGGAAAATGCCTTTAAGGATGCTTTTGCCAAAAACTACCAACGCGTCATTATTATCGGGACCGATCTCCCTGAAATCACTCAGCAGGACCTGGAGGATGCCTTTCTTCACTTAAAAGAAAGGGATGCGGTGATTGGTCCTGCAAAAGACGGCGGGTACTATTTATTAGGAATGAAATCACTAAATTCGAAGGTGTTTAAAAACAAAGCTTGGAGTACAGCTTCAGTTTTGAAAAATACGCTGGAAGATTTTAAAAATAAAGATGTAAAACTTTTGAAAAGCCTTAATGATATTGATGTGTTAAGCGATATTGAAGGAGATTCAGAATTAAGAAAATTTATAAGATAAAAGATGATTAAAGAATTATTAGAATCTACTGATTACCTTGTTTCCCGGGGGTTTGACAACCCGGAAGTCGGGATTATCCTGGGAACGGGACTGGGAAAGCTAGTCGATGAAATTGAGATAGAAGCTGAGGTTAGTTATAATCACATTCCCTATTTCCCTACGGCTACGGTAGAGTTTCACAAAGGGAAATTGATTTTTGGAAAATTGGAAGGTAAAAAGGTAATGGTGATGCAAGGCCGCTTCCATTCTTATGAGGGGTACAGCCTTCGGGATGTAACCTATCCCGTTCGGGTAATGAAGAGGTTGGGGGTAAAGAAATTGTTGGTGAGTAATGCTTCGGGGTCGATAAACATTGAATTTAAAAAGGGGGAACTCATGCTTATTGATGATCACATCAATTTGTTGGGTGATTCCCCGTTGGCTTTCCACGGAGTAGAGAAATTAGGCGAACGCTTTGTAGATATGAGTCAGCCTTATGATCCTGAAATGAACAGAATAATAGAAGATTCAGCGAAAAAGCATGGTGTTAGGTTACATAAAGGGGTTTACGCTTCAGTGTTGGGCCCCCAGTTGGAGACCCGTGCAGAATATAGAATGCTGAAGATCCTTGGCGCCGATGCCGTAGGGATGAGCACTGTGCCTGAAGTGATTGTAGCCAACCATTTGGGGATTCCCGTTTCGGCGATTTCAGTGATTACCGATGAGGGCGACCCCGATAATCTGAAACCTGTAGATATTAATGAGATTATCGCCATGGCGACAAAAGCCGAACCCAATATGATCGCGATCTTTAAAGAGGTTATTAAAAATATTTGAAAGAAATGAGTTATCTGGAAACTACAAGAGACGTTTATCGGGAAGCAGCATTAACTCCCGATGTTGGGCTTTGCTGTACGACCAACCCCGTTTGGGAGCTTCCCGGCCTTAAAATTCCGCAAATAATGCAGGAGATGAATTACGGTTGCGGGAGTACTGTGCATCCACGGGATCTGAGCAATAGTCCAAAGATTCTTTATGTGGGAGTAGGAGGAGGAATGGAATTACTGCAGTTCGCCTATTTTTCTCGTCAAAGAAACGGAGTGATCGGCGTAGATTCTGTTTCGGAAATGCTTGATGCTTCAAGGAAGAATTTTTCCGAAGCCGAAAAACAAAATCCCTGGTTTAAATCAGAATTTGTTGATTTACGAGAAGGGGATGCCCTGTCTTTGCCTTTAGAAGATGAAAGTATAGAGGTGGCTGCGCAAAATTGTCTATTTAATATTTTTAAGGCAGAAGACCTAAAAAAGGCACTCGAGGAAATGTACCGGGTTTTAAAACCTCACGGGCGCTTAGTGATGAGCGATCCCATTTGTGAGCAGGGAATGAATGATGAGCTAAGAAATGATGAGCGATTGCGGGCCCTGTGCCTTAGTGGCAGTCTTCCGCTAAAGGATTATGTGAAAGCGCTCACCGATGTGGGTTTTGGAACTATAGAAATAAGGGCTAAAAAGCCATACCGAATTCTGGATCCTAAGAATTATCCGACTTCAGAATTGATTTATATTGAAGCGGTTGAGGTTGCTGCCATAAAAGATCCTATGCCCGGGGACGGTCCCTGCGTGTTTACAGGTAAGGCTGCGATCTATTACGGAAATAATGATTACTTTGACGATAAAAAGGGACACATCCTGCTGAAAAATCAGCCTCTTGCTATTTGTGATAAAACAGCCGGCGACCTGGCAAAGCTTGGCAGAGACGATATATACATTAGCGAATCTACTTTTCATTATGATGGCGGGGGTTGCTGCTAAAAATAAGATATGGAACATATTGTCATCATAGGAAATGGGATTGCGGGCATAACCTGCGCGCGACATGTAAGAAAAAACTCTGATAAACGCATTAGCGTGATTTCAGCGGAAAGTGATTATTTTTTTTCCCGCACCGCCTTGATGTACGTGTATATGGGACATATGAAATGGGAACACCTCAAACCTTATGAAGATTGGTTTTGGGAGAAAAACCGGATAGAACTCAGGCAGGACTGGGTTGAAAAAATAGATTTTCAGCAAAAGATACTTTATTTCTCTTCTGAAGAAAGCCTGGAATATGACAAACTGGTTATAGCAACGGGATCGGTCTATAATAAATTTGGCTGGGAAGGGCAGGATTTAAAGGGGGTACAAGGTTTAATTTCCAAACAGGACCTTGAGCTTCTTGAAGAGAATACCCAAAACTGTAAAAAAGCCGTAATAATTGGAGGCGGACTTATAGGGGTGGAACTTGCCGAAATGCTCAGGACCAGAAATATTGAAGTTACTTTTTTAATAAGGGAGAAAGCTTTTTGGCAAAATATTCTGCCGCTGCAGGATGCAAAAATGATCTCAGCCCACGTGAGATCTCATGGTGTTGATCTACGTCATGAAACCCAGCTCGATAAGATTTTAGGAGATGAAAAGGGTCACGTAAGAGCTGTAATTACTGAATCAGGAGAAGAAATTGAATGCCAGTTGGTAGGTCTCTGTGCAGGGGTAAGGCCCAATATTGATTTTATAAAGAAATCTGCCCTTGAAACCGAAAGGGGAATCCTGGTAGACGAATATTTGCGAACCAATATAAAGGATGTCTACGCGATTGGGGATTGCGCACAACTTAGAGAACCTCAATCCAATAGAAATTCCATTGAAGCGGTGTGGTACACCGGCAGGATGATGGGCGAAACCCTGGCACAAAGCCTTACCGGGAATCTGATAAAATATAAGCCCGGTAATTGGTTTAATTCCGCTAAATTTTTTGATATTGAATATCAGACTTACGGAAAGGTTTCAGCAAATCCTGGCGAGGGCGAAATTCATTTCCACTGGCAGCATAAAGATCATACCAAGGCAATAACGATTGCTTTTGATGCTTCAGATAATAAGTTTTTAGGTATTAATACTTTTGGAATACGGATGAGACACGAGGTTTTTGATCGGTGGTTAAACGAAAACCGAAGTGTACAGTATGTTCTGCAGCATCTAAGAGAAGCCAATTTCGATCCTGAGTTTTATGACGGTTATGAGAAGGAAATCTTCAGAAGTTTTAAAGAGAATTTACAGGAATCTTGATAAAACAGACTTCACAGGTTTTTGCAACCTGTGAAGTCTAATCAATAAGATATGAGCAAAATAGAACGAAATATGTCATTAGCCGGGCAGACTCCTGCCGCACTTTCAGGTACTCAAAAATTTGCCAGTGCAATTGGCCTTATAGGCTTGTTTATTCTCGTATTGGCTGTAGCCAATGTAAATTTCCCCAATAAAGCCTTGTTTCTTACGCTCTCTCTTGTGCTAATGACGGCAGGAACTGTAGTATTTGCGAATGACCTCTATCGGGGGAAACACGCCGGAATAAAGAACGATGGGGTTTGGTTTAAATCTATGACAGGTCGGGGCCTTTGGGCTTGGTTCACCGGGATTGCGCTTACCCTTTTTTATATTGTACTTTACTGGTTCCCGGCGTATCTTGGCTTAACAGAGGACGGCCCGAATACCGGGGTTATTTCACTTTTCGATCCATTGAGTTACCTTATTAATGGAGGTCCTGCGAGTCAATGGTTTGTATATGGTACACTTTATACGCTGGCTATTTTTATTTTTGGTTATAAATTTATTCTGAAGTACCGAAACAACCGCTACGAGGTTTTACGAACTTTTTCGGTGATGTTTTTTCAACTGGGATTTGCCTTTCTGATTCCCGAAATTCTTATGCGGCTAAATCAACCTTATTTTAATCCTGCCAATATCTGGCCGCTTAATTACGATCTTTTTGCCGGATATAAGATTAACGAGTTTCTTTCCGCAGGAAATCTTGGGGTTTTTATGCTTGTTTTTGGGCTGATTTCCATTTTCGTGATTACCCCGATTTTAACCTATAAGTACGGAAAACGCTGGTACTGCAGTTGGGTATGTGGTTGCGGTGGCCTTGCAGAGACTGCCGGCGACCCTTACCGGCATCTCTCAGACAAATCGCTTTTTGCCTGGAAAGTGGAGCGCTGGGTAATTCATAGCGTGCTGGTTTTTGTAACAGTGATGACCATAGCGGTGGTGTATTCGTTCCTGGGAGAAAATGCAGGGGAATTTTGGCTTACCCGGGATATTTTTCTTTGGGGCTCTGCAGGATTACTCACTTTGGTATTTGCTGCGATAATGATCTTTAAGCGCAACGAACTGGCGAAAGACGCTAAATACGGTGCCGTTGGTTACCTTGTGGTGATCCTGGCGATAATTGGCATTAATTATTTTAGTGGGAATGGAAATATCTTTTTCTTTCCCGGCTATCAGCTTCGGGAGTGGTATGGCTTTTTAATAGGTGCAGCCTTCTCCGGGGTAATTGGGGTTGGCTTTTATCCTATCTTCGGTAACCGGGTCTGGTGTAGATTTGGTTGTCCTATGGCGGCGATTCTTGGGATGCAGCAACGTTTGTTCTCAAAATTCAGGATCACCACCAACGGCGGGCAGTGTATTTCCTGTGGGAATTGTTCTACCTATTGTGAGATGGGGATAGATGTACGGGCTTATGCCCAAAAAGGAGAGAACATTGTGCGTTCCAGCTGTGTAGGCTGCGGAATTTGCTCGGCGGTTTGCCCTCGTGGAGTGCTTAAGCTGGAAAATGATTCCCCGCGGGGAAGAATAAATTCTGAAGAGGTTTTTCTCGGAAATGATGTAGACCTATTAGATTTGATCAACCAAAAAAGTCGATAAGCTCCCTAACTTTTTTAGACTTTAATATAAAATTTGTGATCTGTGAAGGCCCGTAAATACTGGCCTTATGGAGTAGGTTTGTTGTTGTTTTGTTAAGACATGCTGTGGGTTACAAAAAAATTGATATACTTTTGCAACTTCAAAATGCAGTATTATGGCAAAAAATTTAGTGATCGTTGAGTCCCCGGCCAAGGCAAAAACTATTGAGAAGTTTCTTGGTAAAGATTATAAGGTAGCTTCCAGCTTTGGGCACATCGCCGATTTGCCTACCAAGGAACTTGGGGTGGATACCGAGGGGGATTTCACTCCTAAATATATTGTCTCTAAAGATAAAAAAGACGTCGTTAAGAAGTTAAAAAGTCTCGCCAAAGATGCCGAAACGGTGTGGCTTGCTAGTGATGAGGACCGGGAGGGAGAGGCCATAGCCTGGCACCTTGCCGAAGAACTAAATCTTAAAGACGAAAAGACTAAACGGATTGTATTTCATGAGATCACCAAATCGGCGATTTTAAGAGCAATCGAGAATCCGCGGAATATTAATTATAACCTGGTTAATGCACAGCAAGCCCGAAGGGTGCTGGATAGACTGGTGGGCTACGAACTTTCCCCTGTACTTTGGCGAAAGGTAAAAGGAGGTCTTTCAGCCGGAAGAGTTCAATCGGTTGCTGTGAGGTTAATCGTAGAGCGGGAAAGAGATATCCAGAATTTTACTCCGGAAGGCTCATTCAGAATAGATGCTGAATTTTCCACGGAAGACGGGAAATCTTTTAAGGCGAAGCTTCCGAAGAACTTTGATACCAAAGAAGAGGCTGAAGCTTTCTTAAAAGAAAACCTGGGTGCAAACTTTAAAGTAGCTGAGCTTACTACCAAACCCGCTAAAAAATCACCGGCACCGCCTTTTACTACTTCTACTTTGCAACAAGAGTCTGCGCGAAAGCTTTATTTTTCGGTGAGTAAGACGATGACGATGGCTCAAAGATTATACGAGGCCGGTCATATTACCTATATGAGAACCGATAGCGTAAACCTTTCGGATGACGCAAAAAAAGGTGCAAATGCCGAAATTCTTAAGGCTTACGGAGAGAAATATGCGAAAACACGCAATTATAAGGGAAAAACAAAAGGTGCCCAGGAAGCTCACGAAGCTATTCGTCCTACCAGTTTCGAAAACCATACGGTAAATGCCGACAGAGATCAACAGCGTTTATATGAGTTGATTTGGCAAAGGGCCATCGCCTCCCAAATGAGTGAAGCCCAGCTGGAACGTACCAATCTTAAGATTGAAGCTGATACACACGATAAACAATTCACTGCCAACGGAGAAGTGATTAAATTCGACGGTTTCCTTAAGGTTTATCTCGAAGGTCATGATGAAGAAGAAACAGAGGAACAAAGCGGAATGCTACCGGCTTTAAAGAAAAATCAGAAGCTAATAAATAAATACATAACCGCTACCGAGAGGTTCACGCGTCCGCCATATCGCTATACAGAAGCTTCTCTTGTTAAAAAACTGGAAGAACTGGGTATTGGGCGTCCTTCAACCTATGCGCCTACGATTTCTACTATTCAGAATAGGAATTATATCGAAAAAGGTTCTGTAGAAGGTACAGAACGTAATTATATCCAGTTTGTGCTTTCACAAGATAAAGTTTCGGAAAAGAAATTAACCGAAACCGTGGGTAGCGATAAAGGTAAATTAGTGCCTACGGCAGTAGGGATGGTTGTGAACGACTTCCTTGTTAATCATTTTGCGAATATTCTGGATTATAATTTCACTGCAAAAGTGGAACAGAATTTTGATGATATAGCCGAAGGCAATGAGGAATGGACCAAGATGATGAAGGATTTCTACAAAACCTTTCATCCGCAGGTTGAAGATGTTGCCAAGAATGCAGAAAGAGAAGTTGGCGAACGTATTCTTGGCGAAGATCCCGAAACCGGAAAACCGGTAAGTGTGCGTTTAGGAAAATTTGGTCCTATGGTTCAGATAGGATCTGTTGAAGATGAGGAAAAGCCAAAATTTGCCAGCCTGAGCCCAGATCAGACTTTAGGTTCTATAACCTATGAGGAAGCGATGGACTTATTCCAGCTTCCGAAGCATTTGGGAGAATACAAGGGAGAAGACGTTGAGGTGAATAATGGACGGTTTGGGCCTTATGTGAGATTTGGTAAAAAATATGTTTCCCTGGCAAAAGGGGAAGATCCTCTTGGTGTAGATTGGGACCGCGCTTTAGAGCTTATCAAGGAAAAAGAAAAGGCTGATGCACCAATTTATGAATATGATGGTATGCCCGTGCAAAAAGGCGTAGGCCGATTTGGTCCTTATCTTAAGTGGAACGGGATGTTCATAAACGTGAACAAAAAATACGATTTTGATAATCTTTCTGATAACGACATTGAGACCCTGATCGCAGATAAAATTCAGAAGGAAAAAGATAAAGTGATCCACAACTGGGAAGAGGAAGGAATAAGGGTAGAGAAAGCGCGTTGGGGTCGTTCTAATATTATTAAGGGGAAAACCAAAATCGAACTGCCAAAAACGGTAGATGCTGCTAAACTTAGCCTGGAAGAAGTTAAAGATATCCTGGAGAAAAAAGGCGGAAAGAAGAAAAAGACTACCAAGAAGAAGGCTCCGGCAAAAAAGACAGCCACGAAAAAAACTTCAGCAAAAAAGAAAACTCCCAAAAAGAAATAATTTATGGATTTAGAATTTCTGAGTCCCGTAAACCCTGATTTGCTTGAAGAATTCTCAGGTGAAGACAGTCAGACCCTTCGAAATAATCTGGAAATACATACTGAAAGTACAGGATTACCCGAGCTGGAAAATGTGCAAATCGCATTGGTGGGGGTAAAGGAAAACCGGTTGCGTGAAGAAGGAGAAGGTTTTCTTCATTTTGATAAAATAAGGAGAGCATTTTATAATCTTTACCCCGGGAACTGGCACTTGAATATTGTAGACCTGGGGGATATCGAAAAAGGAGAATCTGTAGAGGATACTTATTTCGCCCTTCAGAACCTGGTTTCAAATCTGATGAAAAAAGATATTATTCCAGTGATTATGGGAGGGGGACAGGATTTGATATATGCCCAATATCGTGCCTACGACACTCTGGATCAAATGGTGAACCTGGTAAATATCGACCATAGATTTGATTTGGGGGATGCCGAGCAACCTATAAATAATCATTCTTACGTAGGGAAAATCGTAGTGAATCAGCCTTATAACCTTTTTAACTATTCTAATTTAGGCTATCAAACCTATTTCAACTCCCAGGATGAAATAGAACTGATGGATCGGTTGTTTTTTGATGCCTATCGTTTAGGAGAAATAATAAACGATATAAGCCTGGTAGAGCCGGTAATGCGGGATGCCAACCTGGTAGGGATTGATCTAGGGGCTTTAAATAGTTCGGTTTTAGGAGCCGGGCACTCACCCAATGGTTTTGATGGCCGGGAAATTTGTGCCCTTTCCAGGTATGCCGGAATTAGTGATAAAGTTTCATCTTTTGGGCTTTATGAATACAGCCCGGAAATGGGAGAAAGAGGAGATATGCTTGTGGCACAGATTCTTTGGTATTTTATCGAAGGAGTAAATTACCGCACCAATGAAAATACTATTTCGGCCAGAAAAGAGTTTATTAAATATCAGGTACCAATAGATGATGATGTTTTGGTGTTTTATAAAAGCCCCGTAAGTGGCAGGTGGTGGATAGAAATACCTTTTCTTGCAAACGTCAATACTAAATTAAAACGTCATACGTTATTACCTTGCAGCGAAGAAGATTACATGGAGGCTTGCAACCAGGTAATCCCTGAAAGATGGTATAAAGCCAAGAGAAAAAACGAAGTTTAAACAAATTTTAGACACTAATTGTATTTACTGTATTTTTACCGAAATTATTGTTTTTTAAAAAATAAATAGATAGGTTTACTGCCGTAAAAGCAATATGTCTTAACCTTAAGAGAAATTATGAAGAAGTTTATTTCGCTAATTGCTGTTCTAGCCTTGCTTTTTAGTTGTGGTCGGGGAGACCGGGGGCAGCTGGTGGGTGCGAAAGGGAAAAAGTGGAATCCGGAGAAACCTTACGGTATGACATTAATCCCAGGTGGAGCTTTTATCATGGGGAAATCTGATGATGATCTTGCCGACCAAAAGAACGCACCTCCAAAAACAGTGACAGTTCGTTCGTTCTATATGGATGAAACCGAGATCACTAATGCGGAATACCGCCAATTTGTAGACTACGTAAAAGACTCTATAATTAGAGTTCGCCTGGCAATTATGGCTGAAGAAATGGGAGAAACTCCAGGTAGTGGCGGCATTGGCGAATTTGCTTTTGCAGATGCAGATCCAGACAACCTTACGCCCTATGAGGAATATATGCTTAATTCCTATGGTACCGGTGGACCCACCGATGACTATGAAAATCGAAAACTAAATAAAGACATTGATATAATATGGGATACCGAAGACTATCCCGACGTTTATTATGCCGAAGTAATGGATACTATGTATATTCCAATGGAAGAGGTGTATAACGGACAACGTACTATTGATGTTAAAAAACTGAAGTTCAAATACTCCTATATGGATATCCAGGATGCGGCAAGAACGCAGGGGAATAGACGTGATTTTATTCAGAATGAAGAGATAGCGATCTATCCTGATACTACCGTTTGGATTAAAGATTTTAATTATTCTTATAATGAGCCTATGCACAACGATTATTTTTGGCATAGTGCTTTTGATGATTACCCTGTGGTAGGTGTTTCCTGGAAACAGGCAAAGGCCTTTACCCAGTGGAGAACTTTTTATCACAATGCCTACAGGCGGTCGAAAGGAGATCATAATGTGCCTTCTTACCGACTGCCAACTGAAGCCGAATGGGAATACGCTGCCCGGGGTGGACTCGAAGGAGCGACCTATCCATGGGGTGGTCCTTATGCCAAGAATGACCGCGGGTGTTTCATGGCTAATTTCAAACCATTACGTGGCGATTACGCTGCAGACCAGGCGCTGTACACGGTTGAAGCCAAGTCATACGACCCTAATGATTACGGGCTATATAATATGGCCGGTAATGTTTCAGAATGGGTGAACTCTTCTTATGATCCTGCGTCCTATCAATATATGTCTTCTATGAACCCTACCGTTAATAACGAAGAAGATATGCGTAAAGTAGTGCGTGGTGGATCCTGGAAAGATGTTGCATATTTTCTTCAGGTTAGCTCCAGAGATTATGAATATGCAGATTCTGCCAGAAGTTATATCGGCTTCAGAACTGTGCAGGATTACCTTGGTACAGATGTTACCCTCAACCAGAACAACCGTTAGAATACCCTGAACTATAACCTATTTATAAAATAAAGAAAATCTAAATCTCTCTTAATTATGGCAAATTCAAGATCTACTAAGAAAATAACCAATATGGTGTACGGTTTAGGTGCATCTATTGTAATTCTGGGTGCACTTTTTAAATTAATGCACTGGCCGGGTGGTAACCCTATGCTTATTGCAGGACTTATTGTGGAAGCTCTGGTTTTTGCATATTCAGCCTTTGAACCGGTAGACGATGATCTTGACTGGTCTTTGGTGTATCCTGAATTGGCAGGAGGAACCGCAGCCGATAATAGAAAACAATCCATGGTTATCGAAGAAGAGAAAGAAGCAAACGGCCTTTTATCTAAGAAACTTGATGAAATGCTGCGCGACGCTAAAATAGATGCAAATCTTATGAATAGCCTTGGGGAGAGCATCCGTAATTTTGAAGGAGCTGCTAAAGGAATTGCTCCTACGGTAGACTCTATGGCCTCCCAAAAGAAATACAGCGAAGAACTTACTATGGCAGCCGCTCAAATGGAAACCTTGAATAATATTTATAAAGTTCAGGTTGAATCGGCCTCACGTCAGGCGGAAGTTAATAAGGAAGTTGCTGAAAATGCGGGCAGGCTTAAAGAACAAATGGATTCCCTTGCTAATAACCTTTCCTCTCTTAACGGAGTGTACGGTGGAATGCTCACTGCAATGAATGGTACCAGGGTAAATACTAATTAGTTTAATTAAAACCCAATCAGTTATCCGAAATTTTAAACAACAAAACTAATTAGCACATGGCGTCTGGAAAACAAACACCAAGACAGAAGATGATTAACCTGATGTATCTGGTTTTCATCGCGATGATGGCATTAAATATGTCTAAGGAGGTTCTTACGGCCTTCGGACTTATGAATGAAAAACTGAATGCATCAAACATATCTACTACTGAACGTAATAATGCTTTTATGGCTGGCCTTGAAGCAAAAGCCGATGAGCAACCTGAAAAATACGTATCCATAATGGAAGATGCTGAAAGGGTTCATGAGCTCTCTCAAAATCTTAACGATTATATTGAGGGTATAAAGAATGAATTGCTGGCAGAATATGATGAAGAGGAGGAAAAGGATTACGAATCGATGGATAGGTCTGATAAATTGGACAATATGTTCTTCGCGAGTGGTAGAGTTAGCCCTAAAGGAGAGGAATTTATTGAACAAATAAGAATCTACCGGGAGGGAGTCATCGATATAATAGGAGATGATTATTCTCAAATTGCCGAAGAAGTTTCTGAAGAATTTTCTACCGAGGAGGTGACCAATAGAGAGAATGTAACTCAACCTTGGTTGATGTACCATTACCAGGGTTATCCTTTAATCGCTTCTCTCACTAAGATGACTCAAACACAGTCTGATATTAAAACAACCGAAAATGATATACTTTCGGCAATGTTATCTGGCCAGTTGCAGAGTGAAGTAGCGATGACCAACTATACTACTTTGCTTGAGACTCCAAGGTCGGCATACTACCAGGGAGAGACTTTTAATGGTTCTATTGTATTGGGGAGAAAAGACGCGACCACAAAACCCAATAGGGTTGAATTAAGCCTTGATGGGCAAAGTTTAAGCGAATCTGATTACTCTATCGAAGATGGCCGGGTGGTGTTGAATGTTAACGCTGGAAACGCCGGGCAACATAAACTTGAAGGAAGGTTAATCTTCGTGGAAGATGGAGAGGAAACCGTTGTTCCTGTAGATCAGGAGTTTTCTGTAATTCCAAAACCAAATTCGGCTACTATTTCTGCCGATAAGATGAATGTGCTATATCGTGGAGTTCAAAACCCACTAACCATTTCTATGGCTGGAGTACCAGATAACAATGTTAGCGCGTCGGCACCCGGGTTAAGAAAAACTTCAGGCAGCAGTTATATGATGAATGTAACCAATATTCAAGCCAGGGAGGTGAAGATCAATGTAACCGGAACAATAGATGGCGAGAGCTATCCTTCCAGTTCGACTTTCAGAATAAAAGATATTCCCCGTCCTGTAGGTACTGTGCGTGGCGAAGATGGTTCAGTTAAAATGCAACGTAATAGTCTTGAAGTTTCTACCATTGGAGCCGATTTGCCTGATTTTGATTTCGATATAAATCTAGATGTTTCCGGGTTTAGCTTTAAAGTACCGGGGCAACCAACAATCCAGGTAAACGGAAATCGTCTTGACGATAGAGCGAAAGCTGCTTTAAGACGCGCCGGAAGAGGAGAGAATGTTACAATATTTGACATTAATGCGCGTTTATCTAATAATTCTGGATATATGCTGAAGAAAGTAGCTCCTGTAGTAATTGAGCTTACTAATTAATAAAATTTATGACCATGAGCTGGAGAGGATTATTTGCTATAATAGCGGTATTGGTAACCACCGTTTCCTTCGGACAAACTAATATTTTGAACGCCAAAAGCCCTGAAGATATCGGTAAACAAACCGAAGCCCAGCGCTTAAGCGATCTTAATGATGAACCATTGGAATATGGCTATATCGAAGACAGAGATGTGCTTTGGTCTAAAAATGTATGGGAAATAATAGACCTGGATGAAAGAGTGAATTTCCCGTTGTTTTATCCGATAGACACTAATAATATTGGTGGAAACCGACGTTCTCTTTACGATGTACTAATGAAGGGAATTAAGGATGGGACAATCGAGAATATATATGCCGATTCTTATTTTACCGAAAAGCGCTCTCTTAAAGATATCCAGGCCACTCTTTCTAAAGTAGATACTACCGATCTTGGGATTGAGCAGTACAACGCAGGAGAACAAGTGGACGAGCAGTTTATAGATAGACGGGATCTTAGCTCTGCTGATATTGCTGAATATCATATCCGTGGGATGTGGTATTTCGATAAAAGACAGGCAGAATTAAAGTATCGTTTACTTGGCATTGCACCAGTTGCACCAGATGTGAACTTTATTGATTCTGGTCAAACCGATCTTGTAGAGCTTTTTTGGGTTTGGTTCCCAGATGCCCGTGAACTTTTGCACGAAAACAAAGCCTTTAGTGGAGGCAATACTTCCCAAAGTATTAGTTTTGACCATTTGCTGAATGCTAGACGTTTTAACGGCATAATCTATCAGGAAGAAAATGTTCATGGCGATCGACAGATCAATGATTATATCGTTGATAATGCATTTATGCAACTGCTGGAATCTGAACGTATAAAAGAACAGATTCGCAACTTTGAGCAGGATATGTGGAACTATTAATTTAGGCCGTGCCCTTTAGTAAAGAGAATTAAGCGTCCCTGGTGGACGCTTTTTTTATTTTCAAAGAGGTTTGAGTTTCGGGGTTTTCCCAAGAAGTTATATTTTTAAGCTATGTTAGATTATATAATTGTAGGTTTAGGTTTAAGTGGGGTGTCGCTTTGTGAGCGCCTTGAAGAAAAAAAATTAAGCTTTAGAGTGTTTGAAAGTGGAAGTGAGAATGCTTCCATCGTTGCGGCAGGGCTTATCAATCCCGTGATTTTAAAACGCTTCACCCTTGCCTGGAAAGCCGATGAGCAACTTGAAATAGCCATTCCATTTTATAAGAATATAGAAGAAAAACTGCGGGTTAAATTATTTTATCCGCGTAATATCTATAGGAGATTTAATTCTGCAGAAGAACAAAATAACTGGTTTTCTGCGGCCGATAAGCCCGGCCTTTCGGACTTTCTCAATACCGAACTCACACCCGAGCTTAATCCCTGTATAAAATCAGATTATGGTTTTGGGGAAGTCCTGCATACCGGAACCGTAAACACAGAGCTTATGATTTCTGAATACGGGAGTTATTTAAGAAATCAGGATAAAATCAGTTTTGAGAATTTCGATTATGATGTCCTGAATATTGAAGAAGATCATTTGGAATACAAGGGTCTTAAGGCTAAAAAAATAATCTTTTGCGAAGGTTTCGGACTTAAAAGCAATCCATTTTTTAATTACCTCCCTTTAGCCGGCAACAAAGGAGAGTATATTACAATTTATTCTGAAGAACTTCAGCTGAATGAAATTGTCAAGTCCTCAGTTTTTATTATTCCAATAGGGAATAACCTGTATCGCGTTGGAGCTACTTATAATAACCAGGATAATTCCCCCGATCCCACTTCAAATGCCCGTGAAGAATTAATCAGTAAGCTTTCTGCTATAATAAGTTGCAAATTTGATGTGGTAGATCAGGTGGCCGGAATAAGACCAGCCAGTAAAGATAGAAGACCATTGGCAGGACAGCATCCTGAGTATAAGAATCTTTATTGTTGTAATGGTTTTGGAAGCAGGGGTATGTTGATCTCGCCAATGCTCTCAGAAGAAATGTTGCAGCTCACCGAAAGTGGAAAACCTTTACCCACCGAGCTAGACCTATCCCGCTTTACTAAAAAACACTATTCGGGTTGACGTGTTTTCCCTGCATCTTCTTTATAATTCATAAAGAAATTTATCCAAATGTTTCTTGAGAGCCGCATAATTATTGGCATAAAAACAACCAGGGTACCAATAATGGCCCAAAAGGAGATCATTAAACCGGCACCAAAAAACAAGTGAGCAATAATAAAGGCAGCTACCGCAAAGGCCACACCCACAGCATAACTTACGTACATAGCTCCGTAGAAAAATGAAGGTTCTATCTTGTATTTAGTACCACAATTAGAGCAACGCTCATTCATGTCAAAGATGCGGTTAAGCACATATGGGTTGTTTTCTTTGTACATGCTTTCCTCGTGACAAACAGGACAAACCCCAAATAAAATACTATATAACTTTTTGCCTTTCAGGAACTTCATCTCATTTTTTTTGCAAGGTAAATTTAGGCATATTTGCAAAAATAAAAACCATAAATGCTCAATATTCATAATCTGTCCGTTTCCTTTGGCGGCGAGTACCTTTTTGAAGAAGTAACCTTTAGATTAAACGGTGGTGACCGGGTTGGTCTAATTGGAAAAAACGGTGCCGGGAAATCCACCATGCTTAAAATCCTGGCGGGAGAACAGGAGTATGACGAGGGACAGATCGCTAAAGATAAAGAGCTAAAAATAGGCTTTTTAAAACAGGATATAGATTTCGTACAGGGACGTACTGTAGTGGAAGAAGCTCAACAGGCCTTTGTGGAAATCAAAACACTGGAAAAGAAAATAGATCACATCAATCATCAACTTGCCACACGAACCGATTATGAGAGTGATTCTTATTCCGAATTAATTCAGGAGTTAAGTGAAGTCACGCATCAATATGAAATAATTGGTGGTTATAACTACCAGGGAGATACCGAAAAAGTTCTGCTGGGGCTTGGGTTTACACGGGATCAATTTGATAAAGTCACCGATACTTTTTCGGGAGGATGGAGGATGAGGATAGAACTGGCCAAGATACTGCTTCAGAATAATGATATTTTATTGCTCGATGAGCCTACCAACCACCTCGATATAGAAAGTATTATCTGGTTGGAAAGTTTTCTGAATAATTATCCCGGATGTGTAATAATCGTATCGCACGATAAAATGTTTCTGGATAATGTAACCAACCGAACCATTGAAATCTCTCTTGGGAAGATCTACGATTTTAAAAAACCTTATTCGCAATACCTGGAACTTCGCCATGAACTCAGGGAACAACAGCTTGCAGCACAAAAAAATCAGCAAAAAGAGATAGAACGTAACGAGAGGCTCATAGAGAAATTCAAGGCTAAAGCGACTAAAGCCTCTATGGCCCAATCGCTTGTAAAAAAGCTTGACAAAATAGACCGCATTGAGGTAGATGAAGATGATAATGCAGTGATGAGCATCCATTTTCCTATTTCGGTGCAACCCGGGAAGGTAGTTATTGAAGCCGAAAATGTAGGTAAAGCTTATGGCGATAACCAGGTTCTGGAAGATATCAATCTGTTGATAGAACGTGGGAGTAAAATAGCGTTTGTAGGTCAAAACGGACAGGGTAAAACCACTCTCGCCAAAATTATTGTTGATGAGATATCCCATACCGGAAAACTGAAACTGGGTCATAATGTTCAGATAGGTTATTTTGCCCAAAACCAGGCAGAGTATCTTGATGGAGAGAAAACCGTGCATGACACAATGATCGATGCGGCCAATGAGAAAAACCGGAGTAAGGTTAGAGATATTCTGGGCTCATTTTTATTCCGGGGAGAAGAGGTGGATAAAAAGGTAAAAGTCCTCTCTGGAGGCGAGCGCAACCGCCTGGCTCTGGCAAAGTTGCTATTGCAGCCGTTTAACGTACTGGTAATGGATGAGCCAACCAACCACCTTGATATCAAATCTAAAAATGTACTAAAACAGGCGCTTAAGAATTTTGAAGGCACCTTAATTCTTGTCTCTCACGACAGGGATTTTCTTCAGGGGCTTACCAAAACAGTATATGAATTCAAAGACAGAAAGATAAAAGAATACCTTGGTGATATCGACTTCTACCTGGAACAACGCCAGGTCGAAAATATGCGTGCTATAGAGAAAAAAGATGAAGTTAAGCAGGCAGCAAAGACCAACCAGGCCGATGAAGGGAAACAATCGTACAAAGACCAGAAAAAAGTAAAATCTCTTAAGAATAAACTTAGCAATACTGAATCCAGGATAGGAAAACTGGAAAAAGAGATCAGGAAAAAAGATGAGGAGCTTGCCACCAACTATGAAGAAGCTATGGCCAAACCAGATTTCCTTGAAAAATATAAAAAAACCAAACATGAACTGGAGGAGTTGATGTTGAAATGGGAGGAGATTCAGGAGAAACTGGATCGTTATGCATAATTTATATTTTGTTTATTAAACTATTTCGGGCTTTGTAAGTCTAACCGCCATATGGATAAAAGAAAAATCATTCTTTCGATTTTAGGAATTTTGCTGATTGTTTTAGCAATTTTCGGAGCTAAAGCAATTATAGATAGTAATGTGCAGGAGGTTCCCCCACCCAGAAAAACCGTTAAAAATGTATTTGTAACTCACGTGAAGAATCGCACGGTGCCTATTGTAATTCCCGCCAACGGAAATGTGACGGCCCTTAGAAAACTGGAATTGTTTTCTGAAGTTCAGGGAATCTTCCAGTCCAGTAGTAAAAATTTCAGGCCCGGGCAGGAATACTCCCGTGGACAGGTGCTTCTTAATATCAATTCTCAAGAATATTACGCAGGAGTGCTTTCAGCGAAAAGCGAGTTGTACAATACTATTACCTCAATTATGCCCGATTTGCGGATGGATTATCCTGAAGCTTTTGAGAAATGGCAAGCCTATTTAACTAATTTTGATGTAAATAGAACCACTCCGCCCTTACCCGAAATGGATACTGAAAAAGAAAAGTATTTTATCACAGGTCGCGGAATTGTCTCGGCATATTACGAAATAAAAAATTTAGAAGAGCGGCTGAGCAAATTTACCATCCGTGCTCCCTTTAATGGAGTGCTAACTGAAGCCGCCGTAAATCCCGGGACCCTGGTTCGGCCCGGTCAGAAATTAGGGGAGTTTATAGATCCTTCTGTTTATGAGCTGGAAGTAGCGGTCCCCAAAAGATTTACAGATCTTTTAAAAGTTGGGGAAGATGTTTCTCTCCAAAACCTTGAAAAAACCAAAACCTATAACGGCACAGTAAGCCGTATAAATGCCCGGGTAGACAGGCAGTCACAAACTATTCAGGTGTTTATAAAACTTTCAGATCCCGATATTCGTGAAGGTATGTATCTGGAGGCAAAACTCGATGCCCGCGATGAGGAAAATGCCATTGAAATTCCCAGAGAGCTTTTGATAGATCGCTCTAAGGTTTATGTGGTGCGGGACAGTGTACTCGCCCTCCAGGAAGTTAATCCCGTGTATTTTGCTTCGAAAAGTGTGGTGATTAAGGGATTGGAAGACGGTACTAAATTGATTTCAGCTCCTGTCCCCGGGGCTTATCCCGGTCAGATAGTGCAGATTCAGCAGGAAGACACTACTAAAACCCTTTAGTTGTGAGAAAATTAATAAGTTACTTTATTAAATATGAGGTTGCCGTAAACGTGGTCATCTTCGCATTTGCGATTTTTGGTCTGGTGGGAATCTTTAGCCTGAATTCCTCTTTTTTTCCGCTTACAGATTCCAAGATTATAAATATAAGTGTGAATTACCCCGGTTCAGCTCCTGAAGAGATTGAAGAGGGAATAATATTGAAGATTGAAGACAACCTTAAAGGTCTTGTGGGAATAGACAGGGTGACCTCTGTAGCACGGGAGAGCGGTGGTTCTATTACAGTAGAAATAGAACAGGATGAAAATATTGATGTGATGCTCACCGAAGTGAAGAACGCTGTGGATCGTGTTCCCACTTTCCCCGGGGGAATGGAACCTCTGGTGGTTTCAAAACAAGAAAGGATACGTCCTTCTATAAGTTTTGCAATAAGCGGGGAAGGAGTTCCACTGGTTACTTTAAAACGAATTAGTGAGCAAATTGAGAACGACCTGAGAAGAATAGATGGGATTTCCCAGATTGACATTTCTGGCTTTCCACAGGAAGAGATTGAAATTGCTATTAGCCAAACCGATTTACTTGCCTATAACCTCACCTTTGAGGAGGTGGCCCGCACTGTAAGATCATCAAATATCCTGAGTACTGGTGGTACCATTAAAACCGATGCAGAAGATTATTTAATTAGAGCAAACAGTCGTTCTTACTATGCCGATGCCCTTAATGACCTGGTAGTACGTTCTTCAGAAAGTGGGCAAATCACCCGGCTTAGCGATATAGCCGCGGTACGGGATCAATTTAGCGAAACGCCCAATGCCTCTTACTTCAATGGGAATATTGCCGTTAATGTATCTATTAGCAACACCAATAATGAGGATTTGTTATCTGCTGCTTCCTCAGTAAAAAAATATATTGCCGATTATAATGCTAAAAGTAGTAATGTTCGATTAGATGTTGTTTCCGATTCTTCCATAACCCTGGGGCAACGTACCCGCCTTCTTTTAGAAAACGGGGCCATAGGAATTCTTTTAGTTATATTCTTTCTTGCGCTTTTCCTGAATATTCGTTTGGCATTTTGGGTGGCTTTCGGTCTGCCAGTCGCTTTTTTGGGAATGTTTATTTTCGCGGGTCAGTTTGGGGTAACTATTAACGTCTTATCCCTCTTTGGGATGATTATTGTGATTGGGATCCTGGTTGATGATGGTATTGTGATTGGTGAAAATATCTATCAACATTACGAGATGGGGAAATCGCCTGTTCAGGCTGCACTAGATGGAACGATGGAGGTTGTACCCCCAATTATTTCAGCAATAATCACGACCGTTCTTGCCTTTTCAGCCTTTTTGTTTTTAGATAGCCGTATAGGTGAGTTCTTCAGTGAGGTGTCAACCGTGGTCATCCTGACGCTGAGCGTTTCTTTGGTAGAAGCGCTTATAATTCTTCCTGCACACATTGCCCATTCTAAAGCTTTACGGCAAAAGAAAAATGAGGAAACAGAAAAAAAGAAGACCGGCTTTTTCAGTAAAATGAGGGAGATAAATAAGCTTGGAGATCGTATTATGCGCTATAATCGGGATAAATTTTATAGTCCTGTCTTAAAATTTGTGTTGCGACAGCAAATTCTCTCTTTGGGCATCCTGGCCTCAATTTTAATACTTACCATTGGAGCGATTGGTGGCAACTGGATTAGAGTTAGTTTTTTTCCTAGTGTAGCCAGTGATAGGGTAAGTATTGATCTTTTAATGGCCGAGGGTGTTAATCCATCTCGTACAGACTCTATAATTTCCATGGTGGAAGAGGCGGCCTGGAGAGTGAATGAGGATTATACAGCAAGACAAACCGATAATATACCGGTGATCGAGAATATTATAAAAAGGGTAGGACCGGGAAATAATAAAGCTTCTTTGCAGGTGAATTTATTACCTGGCGAGGAAAGAGATTTTAGTTCTCCGGAAATCACCAATGCTATAAGGGAAGAAGTAGGACCGGTGTATGGCGTGGAAAACCTCACCTTTGGCTCGGGAGGTAATTTTGGGGGAGATCCGGTTTCGGTTTCCTTATTGGGGAACAATCTTGGGGAACTCGAAGCCGCCAAAGAGGAACTGAAACAAAATTTCGAGAATAACCCTCTTCTTAAAGATGTGAAAGATAACGACCCAAAGGGTATAAAAGAGATTAATATTCAACTGAAGGAGAACGCTTATGCTTTAGGATTGGATCTTAGTGAAGTGATGAGGCAGGTGCGTAACGCTTTTTTTGGAACTCAGGCGCAGCGTTTTCAACGTGGGCAAGATGAAATAAGGGTATGGGTGCGTTACAATCGCGAAAACAGGTCTTCTATTAATGATCTGGATGATATGCGCCTTACAACTTCTTCGGGAAGCCGGGTGCCTTTTAATGAGATAGCTACTTACGAAATTATAAGAGGAACAGAATCCATAAGCCATCTGGATGGCATGCGAGAAATCAGGGTAAGTGCCGATATGGAAGATCCTAACGGAAGTCCGACAGAAATAATTTCCGATATTAAAAATAACATAATGCCCGATCTGCTTGTGAAATATCCTAGTTTAGGAGTTTCCTATGAGGGCCAGAATCGCGAAGCAAAAAAATTAACTAATTCTGCCAGAGGCGTCCTTCCGGTAATATTATTTCTCATTTATGCTACTATAGCCTTCACTTTCAGGAGTTACAGTCAGCCATTTTTATTAATGTTAATGATTCCTTTTAGCGTCATTGGAGTTGCCTGGGGACATTGGATTCACGATTTTCCTGTAAATATACTTTCAGCTTTGGGAATCATTGCCCTTATTGGAATTATGGTTAACGATGGTTTGGTGTTGATTAGTAAATTAAATGGTAATCTACGGGCAGGCATGAAATTCGAGGAAGCCTTGTACGAAGCAGGACGGGCAAGGTTTAGAGCTATTTTTCTTACCTCGGTTACCACCATTGCCGGAATGGCACCCCTGCTGCTTGAAAAAAGCAGGCAGGCTCAGTTCCTGAAACCAATGGCAATATCTATTTCTTACGGAATCGCTATCGCTACAATTTTAACTCTTTTATTACTCCCATTGTTACTGTCTATAAGTAATAATATTAAGGTGGGGGGTAAATGGCTGGCAACTGGAAATCGTGTGAGTAAAGAGGATGTGGAGCGTGCAATTAGGGAACAAAAAGAAGAAAATGAGCATGAAGAAAGAACTTAGGCTTACGTTTATATTCGTTCTATTAGTTGTATTCCGGGGTTTATCTCAGGAGAAAGAGGTTATTACTAAAGATGAAGCTATTGCACAAGCCCTGGAGAATAACTTCGGAATAAAGATCGCTAAAAATCAGTTGGAAATTGCAGAGAATAATCAGGGGATACTAAATTCAGGTTATTTACCGAGACTTAGGGGGCAAGCCGGTACCGTTTATGATCTTAATGACCGACTTACAGAACCTGAAGGTCGTGAAAACGTAGATCAAAAGGGAATTGAAAGCAACAGGTACAACGCTTCCATCAATCTTGATTATACCTTGTTTGACGGATTGGGAAGACTGTACAATTTTAAAAGTCTAAAGGAACAATACGACCTCTCTCAACTGGAAGCCAGGGAAACCATAGAAAACACCATCCTGCAGCTTATGAGCGTTTATTATGAGATCGCTCGCCTTACTCAAAATATTGAAGTGCTCCAGGATGTACTAAAAACCTCAGAGGAAAGGGTGACCCGTGCACAATATCAGTTTGATTATGGGCAAACTAATAATCTTGCGGTTTTAAATGCCAGGGTAGATGTTAATAACGACAGTATTAATTTACTGGAAACACGACAATTGTTGCAAAATACCAAACGGGACCTCAATGTTTTGCTAGATAGGGAAATAACAGATAAAGAGTTTGTAGTCGATACTGCGGTTGGATTTATTTCCGAACTTCAATTAGAGGCTTTTGTTGGAGAGGCTGCTCTGAATAATGTATCATTATTACAAATTGAAAAAAATCTAAATATCAGCGATTATGATATCAAGATAAGCAGGGCAGGATATCTGCCTAGCATAGATCTTACCGGTTCTTATGGTTGGAACAGGAACAGAAGCGCTGCCACGGCCTTTTTCCCCGGAAGCACCACCACCACCGACGGAATTTCTGCGGGAGTTAGTCTTAACTGGAATCTTTTTGATGGAGGTGCGACCAGTGTCCGGGTTCAGAATGCCAGGATCAATTATGAGAACCAGGAATTGCTAAAAAAGCAAATAGAACTTGAGGTAAAACGAGACATTGCTAATGCCTGGGGGAATTATCAGAATAAACTTTATATATATCGGGTTCAGGAGGATAACGTTGCTACTAACCGGGACAATTTTGAACGTACTCAAGAGCAATTTAAACTCGGGCGTATCACATCTATAGAATTTCGCCAGGCACAGGTTAATCTACTGGATGCTCAAACGAGTTTAAACCTTGCCAAGTATGATGCTAAACTGGCAGAATTGGAACTGCTTCAGCTTACCGGGCAGTTGCTAAATATAGAATTGTAATGTTTGAACATTTTTTTCAATGTCCCTATTGCTGGCAGGAAATTTCGGTGCTGTTGGACTCCTCGGTTCGTCAACAGGCTTATATTGAAGACTGTGAAAACTGCTGCAACCCAATTGAAATAAGGGTCTCCTTTGAGCACGGTGACTTAACCTCTTTTGAAGCGGTTAATATTGAACAGTAATCCGAAAGTTGCCTTTCATTTCATTTTCTTTTTTTAACTTGGAGATTGTATTAACCCATTTGTACCATAATGGAAGAAACTTTCACATTTGCAGAAAATGTTATTGGCTTCATAGTCAATGAAGAAATCGACCAAAAGAAAATGGAAGAGATCCTGGCTACAATTAAAGATCGCTTAGAAGTGGTTTCCCCAATTTGTTTGTACCTGGAGGACGCATCAGATGAAGGTATTTCAATCCTGGCTTTTTTGAAAACTCTTGAATTTCATTTTTCCCATCCGAAGGACTTTGAAAAGATAGCCGTTGTCACTGACGATAAGCTTTTTAAAAAATCTATGGAATTAAAAAATCTTCTGGTTTATGCGAAGGTAAAATCCTTTGAAAGAAAAGAGCGACTCAGTGCTATGAATTGGATGATATAATAATTACAATAAAGCTTTGGAGAAATAAAAAATGACTGTATATTTGCAGTCGATATCGCGGGATAGAGCAGTAGGTAGCTCGTCGGGCTCATAACCCGAAGGTCACTGGTTCGAGTCCAGTTCCCGCTACTAGCAAAGACAAGGCTTCACAGAAATGTGAAGCCTTTCCTTTTTGCTCTGGGTACAGAATAGGTACAGAATAACTCCTTATTCAAAAGCAAATTTTTAATTGATATTAATTGTTTCTATTTACCTGTGATTTTAATGAATGTAGTTTGATCCCGAATTAAGCTTAGGATTTTTTTTAACATTCCTCTAAGATTTTTCTATATTTACTGCAGGCTGAAAAACTTCCCTACACTTATTTCAGCTGTTCAATTTCAATTAATTGACTTTTCTAATGCAGAAAGAAAAAATCACCCTATCTCAACTTGAGCAATATTTATCTAAAGCTGCCTGGATCCTTAAAGGACCGGTAGATGCTTCAGATTTTAAAGTTTATATATTCCCGCTGCTTTTCTTTAAGCGCATCTCTGATGTATATGATGAAGAGTATCAGAAAGCCTTAGAGGAATCTGATGGAGATCAGGAATACGCCTCTTTACCAGAATTTCACCGTTTCGAAATCCCGAAAGATTGCCATTGGCGAGATGTACGGGAAACAACAAATAACGTTGGTCAAAAAATAGAAGAAGCTTTACGCTGTATTGAACAGGCAAACCAGAATTATCTCTATGGCATTTTCGGTGATGCCCAATGGAGCAACAAAAATAAACTATCAGATAGATTGCTAATCGATCTGGTAGAGCATTTTTCCCAATACAATTTATCAAATGAGCTGGTAGATCCTGATATGTTGGGTCAGGCTTATGAATATCTGATCAAACACTTCGCTGATCTTACCAATAAGAAAGCCGGGGAATTTTATACTCCGCGCTCTGTAGTTCATTTACTCGGATTGATACTCGACCCTCATGAAGGGGAAAGCATTTATGATCCTGCCTGTGGTACCGGGGGAATGCTTCTTGAGTGTGTAGATCATCTTAAAGATAACAATGAAGATTACCGGACTTTAAAACTTTACGGACAGGAAAAAAATCTTACCTCCAGTTCCATAGCCAGGATGAATATGTTCCTGCACGGAATTGAAGATTTCCAGATCATACGTGGAGATACCCTAAGGCAACCTGCATTTTTTGAAGCTGATGGTTTACAAACATTCGATTGCGTAATTGCCAACCCACCCTTTTCTTTAAAGGAATGGGGAGCTGAAAACTGGGCTAATGATCCCTACGGAAGGAATATTGCCGGAGTACCTCCAAAAGGGAATGGAGATATGGCCTGGGTGCAGCATATGATTAAATCGATGAACAGTACCGGCCGGATGACCGTTGTTCTGCCACATGGAGCTTTATTCAGAAAAAACGCTGAAGGCAAGATTCGCAAAAAACTTATTGAGGATGATCTTCTGGAAGCAGTTATAGGTCTTGGTCCGAATATATTCTACGGAACTCAACTTTCTGCATGTGTTCTTGTTTTTAAACAGGTGAAGGAGGATGAGAAGAAAAAGAAAGTGCTGTTTATAGATGCTGCCGACCAGGTGCGGGTGGGAAGAGCACAAAACTTCCTTGAGCCGGAACATGTGCAACAAATTTATACCTGGTTCGGGGAATATAATGATGTGGAGAATCATGTGAAAGTGGCAGAGCTGGCGGAGATCAAAGAGAATGATTTTAACCTGAACATTCCACTTTATGTGGAGAAAATCATAGAAGATGATCTGCCTTCTGTGGAAGAGGCACTGGCTGATTTAAAACAGGCGTGGAATGACAGTTTAGAAGCAGAAGAAAAGTTTAAAAATATATTGCAAAAATTCATTTAATGCTTAATGAAATAAATAGAAATAGTTGGGTGAATTTTAAATTTATTCCATCAAAAAAACCAAATTGGGTATGTCCTACTTGTGGAGTATATAGTCTGAGGTTTGAAGATGAATGGTTCAAAAGAAAACCAAATTCCGTGACTGCAAAAGAAAACCCGAAATACTTTAGAAACTTTCCTGAAAAGGCTAAGTATCAGTTTACTGGTTTTTTAAACTGTGAAAATCCTAGTTGTAGAGAAAATGTGGCAGTTGTAGGTATATCCGGGAATTTTCCAGAATTCAGTAAGAGACATACCACTTATTTTATACCTAAATTTTTTTACCCTCCGCTACAAATATTTCCGATATCTGAGAAGTGTCCAAAAGAGCTTGAAGAACATATTCGCCGATCATTTAGTCACTATTTCAATGATCCTGCAGCAGCTGCAAATGCCTTGAGAACAGCAATTGAATTTATTATAAGTGAGCAAGGAATTGCAAAATTCTGTGAAAAGGGGAAATTGAAAAGTCTCCATTCAAGGCTTGAAGAGTTTGGAAGGGAAAGGCCAGAATTAAGCGATTTTTTAATTGCAACAAAATGGGTTGGAAATGCGGGAAGTCATATGGAAGGGGTTGATATAAATAAATTATTAGATGGCTATGAATTCCTTCAGCACTGTATACATGAAATATATGATAAGGTTGAACGTGAATCTGAGCTTAGAGCAAAAGCAAAAAAAATTATCAACTCACAAAGAAGGACTTAATGACCCAACAACAACTTGAAAAATATCTCTGGGGGGGCGCTACTACTTTACGTGGGACCATAGATGCCGGAGATTATAAACAATATATTTTTCCGCTACTTTTTTATAAGCGTATCTGTGATGTTTATGATGAGGAATTTGAGAATGCATTAAAAGAAAGTGACGGAGACTTGGAGTACGCTTCTTTTGAAGAGAATCATAGATTCCAGATCCCTAAAGGAGCGCATTGGAATGAGGTGAGGGAAACCACTACGAATGTGGGAATGGCTATACAAGAGGCTATGCGGCAGATTGAAAAAGCCAATCCCGATACCCTTTATGGAATATTTGGTGATGCCAGCTGGACCAATAAAAACAGACTTAGCGATGAAACTCTAACTGACCTTATAGAACACTTTTCTCAGCATAAATTGAATCTTGCGAACGTTCCCGATGATCAACTGGGTAATGCTTATGAATACCTGATCAAGGAGTTTGCAGATGATAGCGGACATACGGCCGCTGAATTCTATACCAACAGGACAGTGGTAAAGCTAATGACTATGATCATGGATCCGCAGCCGGGGGAAAGTGTTTATGATCCCACCTGTGGCTCCGGAGGATTGCTTTTAAATTGCGCTTTACACCTCAGAGATGAAGGGAAGGAGTACCGCACGCTTAAATTATACGGGCAGGAAATTAATTTGATTACTTCTGCAATTGCCCGTATGAATATGTTTCTACACGGGATAGAAGAGTTTCAGATTGTGCGGGGTGATACTTTGGCGCGACCATCTTTCCTGGAATATGACGAACTGAAGAAATTTAATGTAATCCTTGCTAATCCACCTTACTCAATTAAATCATGGGACCGAAAAAGTTTTGATAATGATCCTTATGGAAGAAATCTTTGGGGTACGCCCCCACAAGGCTGTGCCGATTATGCTTTTCAGCAACATATCCAAAAGAGTTTAGATACAGAAAATGGCCGCTCTATTTCCCTCTGGCCTCACGGAATCCTATTTAGAGATTCTGAGGCGGCAATGCGAAGGAAAATGATAGAAGAGGACCTGGTTGAATGTGTTATTGGATTAGGACCTAATCTATTTTATAACTCTCCTATGGAAGCTTGTTTGTTGATAACAAGAACCAAAAAGCCGGAACACAAGGAAGGGCAAATTCTTTTTATAAATGCAGTGAATGAAGTTAGACAGGAGAAAACAATGGGGTTTTTAGAACAGGCTCATATTGATAAAATTTTTAATGCCTATTCTAATTTCGATAATGAAGAAGATTTTGCTGCTTTAGTAAGTAAAGATGAGGTTCTTCAAAATGGCGGAAATATGTCTGTTAGCTTGTACGCAAGAGCTAATAAATATGACGCAGATAAAAATGAGAGTTTTGCGGAGGCTTATGATAACTGGGAAAAATCATCCAGTAAATTAAAAGTCTCTATGGAGCAACTTTTTGAAACCCTGGAAAATTAATGGAAGCGATATTGGAACAAGAATTAAAGCTTGATAAATCTTCCTGGCAAAAGGTGAGATTTGGAGACGTAGTTAAAGAACCCAAAGAATCAGTAAAAAATCCTGTAGCCTCAGGAATTCAACACGTAATTGGTCTTGAACATATAGAACCGGAAGATATACATCTAAGAAATCACGCCACGCTGGAAGAAAGTACAACTTTTACAAAAGCTTTTAAAAAAGGAGATGTGCTCTTTGGAAGAAGACGAGCATATCTAAAGAAAGCTGCGCTGGCACCATTTTCCGGAATTTGTTCAGGAGATATTACAGTATTTAGAGCTAAGGAAAACCTGCTTCCGGAAATACTTCCATTTATAGTTAACAATGATAAATTCTTTGACTACGCTGTAAAACATTCTGCGGGTGGACTTTCTCCCCGGGTAAAGTTTAAAGATCTTGCTAAGTACGAATTCCTCTTCCCGCCAAAAGACCAGCAAGCGCAATTAGCCGAATTGCTTTGGGCGATGGATGAGGTGATTGAGAAGAATAATAACCTGCTAAAAAAATCTATCGGTTCAAAAAAGTCATTTTTTAATGATGTATTGTATCAAAAAGATGAAAAAGTAAATTCGTTCTTTAAATCAAAATATCCAGTTGTCAAACTGGGGAAGCTACTGGAAAAAATTCAATACGGTATTTCAGAAAGTCTTTCGGAAGAAAAAGTTGGTGTCCCAATCCTTAGGATGAATAATTTACAAGGGGGAACCCTTGATGTAACAGACTTAAAATATTATTCTCCAGTAAATGAAGAGTTGAAAGACTTTATGCTAAAGAAAGGAGATATTTTATTTAACAGGACCAACAGTTTTGACCTGGTAGGGAAAGTAAGCATTTTCCGAGAGGAGAAAGACTACAGTTTCGCTTCTTATCTAATTAGGCTTAAAGTTGATAATACACAACTTGACTCAGAATTTTTAAATTTTTTCCTTAACAGTGCCGTTGGTTTATCTAAAATCCGCAAATATCGAACTCCAGGCGTAAATCAAAGTAATATAAATGCTCAGAGTCTTAAGAAAATTAACCTACCCTATCCACCTTTAGAAACCCAAAAGAAGTTAATGCAAAAAATCAGAAGTTTCGAGATTGCTGAGGATAACTTAAATGAGGCTATTAATAGTGCTAAAGCTCTTCAAAAAAGCCTAATCAACCAGATATTTTAAGATGAGTGAAAAAAGCAACATTATCGAGTATCTAAAAAACACCTTTGCTGCAGCCTCAGTTAACAGCAGTAATACCAGTTATTCCAACATTAATAAGTCAAAACAGGTTTGGTGGTTTAATGTTCCTGTGCGAAAATTTGATGATGAGGTTAATTTATTGCTTAAAGGGGAGGAAGAAATCATCTGGGTTAAGTTGCCTAAAGATTTTGTTACTAACCTGGAGTCGAAATTTAAAATAAGGCAGGATAAAGATGCCGTAGATCTGGAAATTTCAGCAGATAGATCTTACCTCTATTTAAAAGATGTAAAGTCCGGTGGGAAACATTTTGATTTTAAGCCTTATGTAAAAGAGAGATTTAAATTTTAAAAAAATATGAAATACACCGGCCCTTATTGCTACACCTTATTTCTTTCCGGAGAAGAAGAGAAGAGAGTTTTATCTAAAAAAGAATCTGATGGAAAACCAACCAATTTTAAGCGACCTCTAACCTTAACCAAAACTCCAAAGATCTATATACTAAAGAGCAAAGATAAAATAGTTTATGTGGGTTATGCCAGTCAATCAATAGGAACAAGACTATCCCAGGGGATTAAAGCAAAAGGGCTAAATGGATATCACGGCTATAAATGGAAACAGGTAGATGAACTTGAGTTATTGGTTTATGTTTTTGATCATGAATTAAATGGAGGTAAACACAAAAATGATAAACCTTTTACCTTATTGGCGGAAGCTGTAGAAGCTGAGCTGGTGTATAAAGTTAGAGAAGAGACAGGGAAGTGGCCGGAGTTTCAGAATGAAATTCATTTTAATAATGAAGAACGGGCCTGGGCTAAGAGAATAGCAGGGGAAATTTATGAAAAAACAATGCTTGAACTCGCTTTATGATCTATGCCGTAAAACATAATAAAGTTGACCGTAATCAATTTAAACTGAATGAGGATTCCCTGACCTCTTCGGTTTTTGAAAGGTTGATGTATCTACCGAAAGAAATGTTTCAGCATATTCTGGAAAAGGCTTTATATGATACCATTCCGGGACTGGATTTAACCAGCATTGATAGTGTGGAATACTGGCCTAACTGGAGTGCCAATGGAACAAGTAATAGCACTCACGTTCAACCAGATGTTTTTATCCGTACCCGGAAGTCGGATATTATCATTGAAACCAAACGCTATGATATTAAACAGCAGGATCCTTTCCAGTGGAAGAAACAGGTAATTGCTTATCACACTGAATATGGGGAAGAACAAAAGGAACTAATTTATATAGCCCTGGGTGGGCTCAATAGTAATAAGACAGAACCTGTTCTTCATGATTATTATAACACAAAAATTTACAAATGTAAATGGCAAAGAATATTGGATGTGGTAAAAGAGGTTTTATACAGGCTTGAATCTACTTATGATTTGACTAACAATCATACTGCCATTCATAATATTCTAAGTGATATCATTTTGGCTTTCGGGATGTATGGCTTTTTTACAGGGGAATGGATAGAAAGATTTATAAAACCAGAGTCTTTATCTATTTCAAATTTAAATAAGATGCAAGACCTAAATAATATTTCAGAATGGAAAAATTAAATAAGCCGGATTTAACGAATCTATTTCAAGATGTACGGTCTTCGTATAGGCTATTAGCTTTATATCAAAAACGGCTACTGGATCTTGTGAATTACATTGGAAATCAGTACAGTCTTGATTTTGAAAGAGGTGGCCCACAATTTTGTAAAGCCGGGGGTAATGGCAAATATTTTAACCTTGATTACTCTGGGTGGAACTATTTGGTACTATATTTCTATTCCTTCAAATTTTCCCCGATCAGGATAGGTGAAGATATTTATCGTTTTCGGATAATTCATCAGGCTGATACCGGATTCTATGATAACGGAGACACGAAACTCTCAAAGCTCGCAATAGATAATTTTAATGAGGTGGATGAATCTGAGACCCGTTTGTTTCTGATTCTTTGTAAAAACGATGATTCTTTTCCCCTTAAAGATTTTTTACCTCCACATTTATCAAAAGATTCAAATGGAATTCTAAAGAGTGAAAATGAAGATTGGGTAGGAGTTTCTTATGATATGATGGAATTTATTAATAAAGAAGCCACCGACAAAGTTCTTCGTGATTTTAATGAGGTGATAAAATCAACTTTTAATATTGAAATTCTAAAAGGAAGAGAAGACGTTGTATCCTAAATAATTTAAATATGACTTTACACGCAGCCATAGAACAAGTACTTGCACAGGAAAAAATAAAGATGACTCCGGTAGAGATTGCCGAAGCTCTAAACAAGAATAGCTGGTATTCCAAAAAGGATGGTTCTGTGATTAAAAGCAGTCAGATAGGTGCAAGGATTAAGAATTATCCACATTTATTCAGGAAAGAAGGTTCCCTTATTTCTTTGAAAAGCAATACGGGAATTAAGAAACCTGCTATTTCAAAACCTAAAGGAAAAGTCGGTTTAAGTGGTGCAAATTTAAAACCTGAACTGGCTTTAAAAGTTTTAATGAATGAAAAAAACTTTAAACCGGCCGGTGAGATAGATGGTGATTTACCCGATATACCTGGCTTATATTGTTTACGAATTCCACGGCCGGAAACTCTACCTGGTTCTTTTTCTTCAGTTTTAAAATCACGCGAGCATAATATTATTTATATAGGAATCGCTTCTAAAAGCTTACGCAAACGGCTTAATCAGGAATTAAGAGCCAAAGGTCACGGTACATTTTTCAGAAGTATAGGGGCGGTATTAGGTTATGTCCCGGAGAAGGGTTCTTTGGTTGGGAAAAGAAATCAGAATAATTACAGGTTTGCAAAAGAGGATGAAAAGAAGATTATAGCCTGGATCAACGAAAATTTTCTGGTGAACTGGATTCAGCTGGAAGAGAATTTAAACAGTTTTGAGGCTGTGCTTTTAAATGAACACCTGCCTTTATTAAATATCGCCGGGAATCCCGGGGCTCTGGAGGAAATTACCTTACTTAGAAATAAGTGTAAACAAATTGCACGAACTGAAGATTAAATATCGTGTATCGCGATACGCGATAAAAATAAATAAAATGCTGATATTTTGAGTTTTAAATGTTAATATTGCATATCGCGATATGCAATAAACGTTATGAAAGCATTAAATACACAAATGAAACCCCAGGATATCGTATTGCTATTAAAGCTTATTAGCATTAATGATAACTCTTGGAAACAACAAATAGTAGCTGAGGCTTTAGGGATGAGTCAATCTGAAGTAAGTGAATCAGTAGCCCGATCGAAGTATTCAGGGCTTTTAGATCCTAAAGGAAAGAAAGTGATGAAAATGGCTTTTATGGACTTTTTACAATTTGGTTTAAAGTATGTATTTCCGCAAAAGCCGGGACCGGTGGTTCGTGGAATTCCTACTTCGCATTCAGCATTGCCATTGAGTGAACAGATAGCAAGTAATGAAAACTATGTCTGGCCTTATGCTAAAGGACCTGTAAGAGGTCATAGCATTATCCCTTTATATTCCTCCGTTCCCGAAGCGGCCTTAAATGATAATGCTTTACATGAATTACTCGCCCTGGTTGATGCCCTTCGCGTGGGTAGAGTGAGAGAACGAGAGCTAGCATTAAACGAGCTAAAAAAACGCATAATTGGAGAATAGAACTATTAATATTTCAACGGTAGAAGAAGTTGCTCATGGCCTCCGGCATTTCAAAGATAAAATGGTTTTTGTAGGCGGGTCGGTAGTTAGTTTGTATACCGATGATCCAGCGGCAGATGAAATCAGACCAACAAAGGATATTGATTTGACTCTAAATGTTATAAACCTTGGTCATTGGCAAAAATTACAGGAAGAATTAGCCGAATTGGGCTTTTATCCCGATCCACAGGGACAGTCTATTTGTAGTTATAAGTTTAATAAAATTCCGGTGGATATCATGTCTACCGAAGATGGCCCGTTTGGCCCTTCCAATCCCTGGTATAAGATTGGATTTGAGAATTTATGGACAGCTACTGCAAATTCCGAGGAAATCAAAATTTTATCAGCCCCCTGTTTTCTGGCCACCAAATTTGAAGCATTTAATAATCGTGGTGGAGATTACCGCTGGAGTCACGATCTGGAAGATGTTATCTACGTCATAGATAACCGCACAAGTATTGTCCAGGAAATTAAGGATGAGGTGCTGGAAATCCGGGAATTTCTGCGCACAGAATTAAAGAAGTTTACGGACAATGATATCCTGGAGGAGATTCTTACGGCATATATTCACCCTCTCATGCTAGAAGAACGGATGCCACTGGTAATTGAAAAAATCAATCAAATAATTGAAGATTAAGATATGGCCTTTAACGAACTCAACAGCGTCGAGCACTACATCATTCATAAATTAAGTGGAGAAAATCTTAATAATGGTGATGTTGCAGAACCGGAGCAGACCTACGGAAAGTGGTGGGAATATAAGTCGGCGAATGAGCTGAAGAGGAACGTCAATGAGATTTTAAATGAAGAGGAGCTGAAAAAGGCCTTAATAAGACTCAACCCTGAAATAAAAGCGCGGCCAGAATTAGCGGATGAAGTTATTTACAAACTAAGAGCTGTACTTATTGCTGTAAACCAAACCGGATTAGTTAAAGCAAATGAAGAATTTTTTAAGTGGTTAAGAGGAGATAAAACAATGCCCTTTGGAGAAAACAACAGGCATGTTCCTGTAAAGCTTGTTGAATTTGATAAGGAGAAGCTTCGGAAAAATAAGTATCATATTACGAATCAGTACAGGGTTCATTTTCGGGAAACCAAAATTCCGGATATAGTCCTTTTCATCAATGGGATTCCTGTCGTAATTGGAGAAGCAAAAACTCCAATAAGACCTTCCATAAGCTGGCTGGATGGAGCGAATGAAATCCATAATATTTATGAAAATTCGGTCCCGCAGTTGTTTGTGCCTAATATTCTTTCTTTCGCAACAGAAGGGAAAGAATTATACTATGGTGCTGTAAGAACTCCTCTTGAATTTTGGTCTCCCTGGCGTTTAGAAGATGATGAGGAAAATTTGGCAAAGCGTTTAGGCTTAGGAGAAATAGGGAAGGAGTTAACAGATTTAATGCATCCAGAAAAGTTATTGGATATTCTTCAAAATTTTTCTTTATTTTCTTCTGATAAAAAGAGTAGGAGAATAAAAATAATACCTCGATTTCAGCAGTATGAAGGAGCCAATAAAATTGTTGAAAGGGTAAAAGAGGGAAAGATAAAGAAAGGATTAATCTGGCATTTTCAAGGATCAGGTAAATCCCTGCTTATGATGTTTGCAGCACAGAAACTAAGAAGAGCTCCGGAACTGAAAAGCCCTACGGTTTTAGTATTAGTAGACCGAACCGATCTGGACTCTCAGATTTCCGGTGATTTTAATGCAGCTGATATCCCAAATGTAGAGACCACTTCCAGTATTCAGGAATTACAGAAATTATTGGAAAGAGATACCCGGAAGATAATTGTTTCTATGATCTTCAAATTTCGGGATGCGAAACCCAATATGAATACGAGGGAAAATATTATTGTCCTTGTAGATGAAGCCCACCGGACTCAGGAAGGCGATTTGGGAATGCAGATGCGAGCGGCCTTGCCTAACGCATTTCTTTTTGGTCTAACCGGAACGCCCGTTAATAAAGCAGAAAAAAACACTTTTTGGGCTTTCGGTGCCGAGGAAGATCAGGGGGGTTATTTATCCAGATATACATTTCAGGACTCTCTAAGAGATGAAGCTACCAAACCCCTTCATTTTGAACCAAGGTTGGTAGATGTTCATGTGGACAAAGAAACTCTGGATAAAGCTTTTGAGGAATTTAGAGAGAGTGCCGCCTTAAGTGATGAAGAGGCAGATGCAATAAACAGACGCTCAGCTAAAATGGCTATTTTTCTTAAATCCCCGGAACGGATTTCAAAGATCGTTGGTGATATTGCCCATCATTTTCGTGAAAAAGTAGAACCACATGGTTTTAAAGCCATGATAGTAACTCCAGACAGATATGCCTGTGTGCAGTATAAAGAGGAATTAGATAAACACTTTCCGGAAGAAACAAGCGAGGTAGTAATTTCAACCTCAGCGAATGATCCGCAGGAATTCAAGCACAAATGGGGAATAGATAAAAGCGAGCAGACGCGAATAGTGGACAGGTTTAAGGATTCCAAAACGGAGTTAAAATTCCTTATAGTTACAGCAAAACTTCTCACAGGTTTTGATGCGCCGGTGCTGCAGACTATGTACCTGGATAAATCTCTCAAGGACCATACCTTGTTACAGGCAATCTGTAGAACGAATAGGGTATATCCCGGAAAGAATTATGGTAGAATTGTAGATTATTTTGGAGTTTTTGATGACACTGCAAAAGCTTTGGAATTTGATGAAAATACCATAAAGCAAATCATTTCTAATCTATCTGTACTGCGGGAAAAATTACCGGAAGCAATGGCTGAAACCTTAGCCCATTTTGAGGGAGTGGACCGAGATTTAGATGGTTTTGAAGGTCTGGAGGCAGCACAAAATGCCATCAATACCGATGAAAAAAAGGATGAGTTCGCCAAGGATTATAAATATCTATCCAAGATATGGGAATCTCTTTCTCCCGACAGAATTTTGGACCTTTTTGCGAAAGACTATAAATGGCTAACCCAGGTATATGAATCAGTCCGACCAGCTTCAGATAACACAGGTAAGTTATTATGGTTTGCTTTAGGAGCCCAGACTACTAAACTTATTCATGACAATGTTCATGTAGGTGATGTTCATAATCTGGAAGAGTATGTTCTGGATGCAGATGTGATAGAGGATATCTTCAATAATCCGGATCCCAGAAACGCTAAACGTCTTGAGAAAATGCTGATAAAGCGTTTTAAGAAGCATGGAAATGATCCGAAGTTTAAGAAGTTGAGTGATCGCCTGGAAGAATTGCGGGACAGGGCCGAGCAGGGGCTTATTACCTCCATAGAATTTGTAAAAGAGCTCTGTAAAATCGCTAAAGAAACAGTTCAGGCAGAAAAAGAAGTTGAGCAAATGGTACAGGAAAAAACACCTCAAGCTGCTTTAACAGAACTATTTCTTGAACTTAAAACCAATCAAACTCCAGCTGTCGTTTCAAGAATTGTTGAAGATATAGATTCCATTGTGCGTATCGTTCGCTTTCCCGGCTGGCAGGGTACAGCGGCAGGGGAAAGAGAAGTGCAACAGTCTCTTCGAAAATCATTGCTGAAGTATAAACTACATAAAGACCAGGTGCTCTTTGATAGGGCGTATGGGTATATAAAAGAATATTATTAGAGGGGGAGATGATGAAACTTTTATTTTTCCTTCTCTTATACTTGTCTTCAAATTTATTTTATGATTGCTCTCTCAATTTTCACAACGGCTCCTCATAGTTTTTATTCTTACTAGTATGCAAGTTGTTCCGATTTTGGCCTGGTTGCTTCACCCTTTGATTATGTTTTATTTCGTCGGCCTTTATCATCCAATTTTGCGCACAAGCCTGCCAGTTTGTGATCGGATTTTTCCCATTTAATTTCCAACCTATAGATTCGTAAAAATTATAAAATTTTTCAGCCTCCAGAGCACTTTTATTTTCTTTTTTGAAAAACTCAATAACTACTTGTTCATTTTTTGGACCTATTTGTTTATAAGAGTTTATTATATGTTTACTATTATCTTTATTAAAAGAGACCATTTTTTGAACAGATGACTGTTCAGAAACTGGATACCTCTTATTCATTTTTTGAACAGAGCGCGCATCAAATCTGAACATCTCAACGAGTGAACCAATTTGCGGATTATTGGAGGGGTGGTATTGAAGGTAGCCCCAGTTTTTTAGATCCTTAAGTAATTTATGATAGGTTGTCCTGGAACGTATTTTGGCCAGAGCCATCACCTGTTTACTGTTAACCATGATCGTTTTCGGAAAACGTTTCTGATTCCATAATTCAAAAAAGGCGAGATATAAGCTGCGGTGTGAGGACGATATTTTGTCGTCATCTGAGAATTTTCGCAAGGCTCCATTGAGATGGCGTATGTAGTTAACCTCCCTCATTTTCTTGGATTTTCAGGGTTGTAAATTGGTTTGCTTTTCCTGGGGGTTTTCTGATAATTCAATTCCGAATCTTGCTCCGAAAAAAATAAGATAAAATAGATGTTTAAAAGCATAACGGATAATTTTAATAACTGATAGAACTTGCTTTAATTCCGGTTTCGATGATTTTCTTTAGTTGTTTGTAAACGAACCCCACTTTATTCTGGGGCAGGTGTAATACAGGCAGTTGCAGTCCGGTTTGTCGAATCATCTTAAAAGCAATCTTTTTCTCGCTTATCCCCAGGTTTCTTAAGGACAGAAAATATTGTTTTGGATCCTTACTCAACGTCTTTCTGGCGGTATAGCTTTCCACGTAATTCCGGTTGTACTGGAACATCTTGTCAAAAGCTTTTTCAGAATTTTGAAAAAAACGATCCCGCTCAAAACCCCGCTTTACGATTTTGCCATGCATCTTCACTTCTGAAGCTTTGTATTTGCTGCCCGGGGAAAGGCTGTAAGAGTTTGAAGCATCTTTTCTGCTTACAATGATATGGATATGGCTTTGCAGTCCTTCTTTTTTCATTCCCGGTTCCACTACCTGGCCTCGAATTTTATAGGGAGCATCTCGGACCACCTTTTGAATTTCATTTTTAAGCTGCCGGGTATTTCCAGGTATTCCCCCACGTTCTACTTTGCCAAGTTCATTTTTCAATTTGGCAATCTGCTTACTGTAGGGTTTATTTTCCCGAATAGCTACATCATAACTTTTATAGGTTCGCTCATGTTCAATTTTGGCGAAATATTTAATGTCGTCAACATTGATGGGCCTTCCGCCTATCTCCCGGTTAAAGGAAGTGGCATATTCCTTCATAGCTTTACGAACAAAAGCCCGGAGTTTTTCAGGATTATTATGAATATGTTTTAATTCGTACTGGCTGGGGTTTATGGTGATAGAATAATATTTGGGTTCTTTGAGTTTTAACTTCGCTGTATTCCCATCGATCTCTTTAATTACCTCATACGGGCGTATTTTATCCTCATATTGATTAAAAAAATATTCCTTTTCCGACGAGCTTTTTCCCTGATTTTCTTTTTCCAGATAAGTCACAAAATCCCCTGCACTTTGTGAATAAGCGCCACCTAATTTTTGAGGAGAGATGGTGATATACATTAGGACCTGCGTTTGAAAGTTATTTTAACTCGTTCTAATTCTGACCGGGGGATATTTAACTTTAGATAATCCGGACCAAAAGGGGTACTCTTTATTTCGACATTATCTAGTAGGTACTCCAAATCTTTATTTGTTGCTTTTACTATTTTCTCAAGTCGGGTGATTTCTGATTTCATTTGCCCCAGGCTTTTTTCATTTGAGACAGAAATTTTTTCCCTTTTTGCAACTTCCACTTTTGGAACCGAACGCCCTTCCATTAGTAACTCAAGCATTAACAAACCTGGTTTGGTCTGGGTCTTTTCAATATTTTTGAGAATAGCAATAACGGCATCAATTCTTTTTTTAATAAGCTGTTCCAGGCTTACTTTTGAAGGCACTAAGGTTTCAAAAGGGGAGAGGTTATTTTTCTCAAAAAAGTCCAGAATCAGGTCTAAAGTTTCGGACTGGTTGCTATTGTTCTTTTTTGAAAACTCCCGGAACCTCTTTGCTGTATTTGCTTTTAATTGCAGCCTTGATTTTGACATAATGGATACTATTTTAATACTTGCTGGCTACAGCCATCATTGATTTTACAGACCCTTCCAGTGGGGTATATCCAGAAGGGTGGATATTTTTTAAAGTTTCAATTTTAAAAAGCCCTATAAAATCAGGCTTTTACTAAAAACGAAATCGAATAACACCGTGAAACGTGTTACCCTCTTGCTATTCGATTTCGTCCCGCAGGCGGGACAAAATTTTCATACATGTTGGTTTGCACCAACTGCATTTCTTTAAGGGAATTAAAAAAATCCCTTTAAAATTTTAAATGGGTGTAATTATTCAGCGAAAGTCAAATCAGTGGGATCTCTATTTTAAGAATCAACAGAAGATCACCACTTTAAGATACCAATTATAATAATTCAAATAAAATTTATTATTCATTTAATTTGATGCCTATTAGCCTGATTTGGTATAAAAACCCTCAATTTTTTAAAAATGAAAAAATTGAGACGGCAGATTTTTAATTTTAGATGGCAAGAAACCGTCAAAAATTTCCACCGTTAACCTGAAAAAATCCGACCCAAATTTGTCCTACCTAACCCACTCATTGAACTAATTTTTAAATGATTTACTTATTATATCCAGAGCATTTTCCTTTTTTTGTTTTTTAACCTCAGACTAGATCGGTCTTTTTAGGTTTTGAATTGATTCTACCTATTCCTTGCTGATTTACTTCCTATAGAGCCGTCACATTACCTTTTTTGATGCTTTTATTTTACAACATCCTGGCTTGGTAAAGCGTATAAAAAGAGAGGGCGAAGCCGGAACGGCTTTATGCCGCTGTCCAAGAAAGGATGTTGTTTTTTCGCGTCTTAAAAAGGGAGGGCTGTGAGGAGGAAGCTTAAATAGGATTAGGAAAAACCACTATTTTCTTCGGAAAGATAAGCTTCGATTTGAAATTTAATCAGGCGGACTTCATCGAAAAATTGCGAGCTGGAGTGAAGCGATCCGATATTTTCATCGGGTTAGCGTAACGGAAGTCGAAATTCTTCGATGGTGTCCAAGACCTTTATAGAGAAGCGCTTTTCCCGGAATGAAGCTTTTGCGAAATGTAGTGGAAATGGGCTGAACGGGTATTACAATAAACTGCAAAACATTAGTACACGACCAGTAATGTGAACTTTGGCTTCTAGCCCTCTAAAAAAATAAGACACCTAGAATTAGTTGATTAATACCAAATGAAGAAGATTTTGTTAGTCGAAACCGTCCACGTATGGGAGGGTTGGTTAATATTTAATAGCCATCTTCAACTTCGTTTTTAGAAATATCAACAACATTTTAAATTTACAATTGAAATCAGTCCAACTTATAATTTTACTGTAATGAAAACTGAATTTGAGAGAGAGGAATTCTTTAATCTATGCTGGGAAAAGAGTATTTTATGGTTTTGCAAAAACTATTTGATATCCTATCAGGAGTTTAAAAATACCTGTACTAAATATCAAATTCCATTACCGCCCAATGGATATTGGATGAAAAAAAAATTTAATAAGGAGATATTCAAACCGGAATTACCTAAAACCTCTGATGATGCCGGAAAAATTCACCTGGTATTAAGGACCAAAGAAAATTCAAAAAAACCTAAAACTGCCAAAAAACTTAAAGCAATAGATTCTGATTCCAAGTCATACGATTTAGAAGTTCCCAAACGATTATCAAAAAATCCGGATCCAATTATCCAGGAAATGTTATCTGATAATCCGAGGAAACATCCAATAGTAAATAATATTAGAGATTACACCAAAAGGTATAATTACGGAAGAATTTGGGTTAGTGCCTCAAAAAAGCCATATAAAAGAGCCCTGTGTTTTCTAGATACTTTTATTAAGGTGATGAAAGCAAGAGGCCATTATTTTTTATTCTGTTATGAGCGGGCCTACATTGTGATCGAGGGTATTGAAATTGCCATCCGGATGCGAGAGAGATCAAAGAGAGTTTATGAGATTGAAAAGTCTGGTTATCGATCTAGTAAATTAGTTCCGATTGGACTTTTAAGTCTTATTACGGGAGAGTATTCTTATGAAAAGGAATGGCAGGAAACTCCTAATAAAACACTTGCTGAAAAATTACCTTTAATCATTGAATATTTAGAAAGGGAAGCCCAGAGGGAAAGAAAATGGAAAGTAGAAAACGAAAAACGTTTAAAAAAAGAGGCTATTGAAAAGAAAAAGCAGGAGGAACGGGAAAGATTACAAAAGGAAGAAATTGAAAAATTGCGTTTTATTAAGCAAAAATCTGATCTCTGGCATGAGGCCAATAAACTTAGGGCTTTTTTGGAAGCATGTAATAAGAATAAAAATCTGACTGAGGAGATGAAGAAGCTTGTGGTATTTGGTTATCAAAAAGTAGACTGGCTGGATCCACTAGTTTCATCCAAAGATGAGCTGTTCGAGGATTTAGACCCCCATAAATTACTTGAAGAAATAAAATGATAAAAATATTAAAGGAGGATCCTTTTTCATAATAAGATTGGGTAGGCTTGTATTTTAGAAACTTATTTTCCGATATTGAATTTCAGCAAACGTTCTTTGAATTATATATATCCAATTAAAAATAGAGAACTCACGCCACTGTATATACCAAAGCATTTAGTGAGTACCACAATCTGCCTCACCTTACGGGTGTACAGGCACCCTCGTATTCTATTCGAATAATTTATAACAATCTGTAATTCAAAATTCGTCTAACTAGTTTGCAGTGTATGTACTTTGCGATTTTAAAATATTGCTAAGAGAAACCCACGCGTTGTATATGCTAAGCGCATTTAGTGAGTGAAATATTCACCTCACCTTGCGGGTGTACAAGCACCCTCATAATTTATCGTTTAATCTGTTATTAGTTCAATACCGGCTTTTTCGGCCTTGTATTTAATTTTGGTCATCAGGTCATAATAACTCCAGTTCCTTAGTACAAAAGCCTCCTCCCTGGCTATTTCAATCTTCTTCTCCTGATTCACTAAAACCAGTGTTCCTGCCTGGTGTTTTACACAGAAGTTGATAAGCTCCCTGCTATACACGTGCAATCGATGGTTTACATAATTATGCTCCTTTTCCCCATACCTGGCCATGGCCTTTGTTTTCCGCTTACGTCCATTTCCCGACCTGGCATATTTGACTCCCTCCCGGGTCCTTCTACAGGCGGCCTGTATCGCCAACCTTCGATATAGAAATTCTTCCCTGCTGCCGATGCTAAGCCTGGCTTTACCGATCTTCACCATAATGGGGTATTCCAGTGACAAGCTGGCTTCCGCAACCACTTCCGGCCGTAACCTGTGCTTTTCTTTTTCAATTTCAAAAGCGGCCAACATAAAGATCTTGCCATCTTTTAACTTAAGGTAGGAAGTACGCATCTTAATCTCTCCCTTTGTTAGCTGATGCATTAATTTCCACTTGTCGTCAAATGCTTTTCCCAAATAGGTTTTCACGGGAATGGAAAAGAACCGAAAGCAAAAGGCACTTTTTTCAGGCTTGAATTCCAGGCCACAAACCCCTTCCATGCTAAATGGGAAAGCCATTTCCTTTTTGAAACTATGTAAGGAACGCTCGCCTCTCCAATATTCCTCCCGGTTTTTATTGAAAGTACTTTGAATGCTGCTATTCAGTTGGGATAAAATGTTGGTAGGCATTTTTCCTTTGAAACGGTTGGATACCATCCGGTAGGTCGTGTTCATCCTCGAACGGTTGAAGATGCCAAGTTCATCTTTTTTTTCATCCACCAGTTTATATTTGACCCCTTCCGATAAATAGAAGAACTCCTGGATCATTTCCTGGACATAAAGATGGGAAACAATAAGGTTCGCAGCCTTATGGCAGCGGTGACGCCATTGATACAGCTTACTTTTAGCTTCCCGGCGTTCTTCCTCGGTAGGCAGATCGATCACCAATTGGATCCTTCGAGTGAGTGTTATCGTTTCCTTTCCCATAACTAAGCCGATTGTTGTTGTTCATGTTTGTGTTGTATTAGCTTATAGGCGGTCATAAATTCCTGGTGGACCTCCTTTTGGGAAAGGTTTAGCTCCCTGGCTATTGCAGCAAAAGAGTACTGCCTCTCATTACGAAGTCGCAAGACCTTTTTCTGTTCCTCGGTCATTTCCCCCTGTAGCTTTACCGCCAACAAGGGTTTTGGTTCGGTATTCAAAGTGCTTCCCTGATGGATGATATTTTTAATATCTTCTATCGCTCTTTTTACCTCGTTACTTGTATGGGTAATACTGAACCCCATTACCTGGCCAACCCTTTTATAGCGAAAATCATATTTTAAACAAAGCTCAATAAGATGTCTTCTCTTGGAGTTAAGTAGTGGAAAAACTTTTTTTATTCTGTCAAAGGCCTTTTGCTGCGCCTCGTGATCTTTATGGTGTTGAAGATCCTCCTTGGGATCATATCCAGCTAAATAGTCCTGGTAGTTCTCATAACTTTCCAGGGAATTGACGGTTCTGAAAAACTTATTTTTAGGTCGGACATAATAGGTGTAGCATTCCCTTTTCATTACCATCCGCAGGAAATAGTAAATATGTTCCGGTCGTTCTATCCTGTCTCTTTTCTCCCATAAAATTAGAAAGGTATCCTGTGCCAATGTTTCCACAGCAAAATCATCATCCAGAATTTGCCTGCCCACCCAGAAAATATTGCGGTAATATTTAGTGTATATAAATTCCAAAGCATCGGGATGCCCTTGTTGTAATAATTTAAAAATACGCTGTAACATAAGCAGTCGCTATTAAGCCAGAGGTAAATACCTCCAGAATTAAACTGAATTTAGCTTAAGCGAATTCTTATAAGATAAAGAGAAGATAGCTTTGAAAAGAATTGAGAAGGATGCCTGTTTTTTACAAACAAAAAAGGCGTGGAGACTCAACTTATCGATCTAAGGTACTGGTATACCACGCAACAATAAGCAAGCCCACGCCCGGGTCGTGAGCATTATGCTTATCCTCTCGTTGCTTAAAATTACCAGTTTTTAGATCGAGATTCAAAGCAAAATGCTTCTAATATTTTACTTTAAGAAGTTTCGCAAATATATTAATATGAAGTAAATATAATAATTTTTTTATTAATGCGGTCTGCAAACCGCATTAATTTATTTTTCATCCGTTTCCTTTGTTAAGGATGGACTACAATCACGCTATATATAAATACATAGAATATCTCTTCAAGAAATCTGAATTATCCAAACGTAAGTTTGCTAAAGTTCATTTTATAGAAGATAGCACCGTACGAGATATTCTTAATAAAGGTGATTACCAAATTAGTTTACTTACAATTTTTAGAATCTGTGAAGGGGAAAATATTAGTCCTTCGGAATTCTTCTCCGAAGTAGAAAATATGTTCCCGGAAGCAAAAATTTAGATATTTCATCAAGTTAATCTACCTATTTACTTATATAACATAAAACTTTTCTATTTTTGATAATACTAACTAATGTAGATTGACAACACGAGCAAAGATTGAAAAGTCACTTTATTCGATTAGTCCGGATATTTTAAACGGGGTTAATTGCAGTAATAAAGAAAACGCCAGAAGAATTATTAATTATCCTGCCATGATGGTTCCTAGTGTGCAGGAATCCATAATTCAAAGTATTTTAGATTATTACCCTGAGGAAATTTCTCTTTTAGATCCATTTATGGGAGCATCAAATACACTTGTTACAGGTATGAAATTTGGTGTCAATGTTTTTGGGCAGGATATTAATCCTCTTTCAATTCTTATCAGTCAAGTTAAAACTAAAATTTACGATTACAGTTTATCCGAAAAATTTGAAGATTTAATACTGAAATTAGACAGATCTAGATCTACAAAAATTGAAATAGATTTTAACAATATAGATAAGTGGTTTAAAAAAGAAGTTCAAGTAGAACTATCCCAAATATATAGGGCTATATTAAAAGAGCCAGATATTAACATTCGCAAATTTTATTGGGTGACATTGGCAGAAGTTATCAGATTAACAAGCAATGATAGAACTTCGACTTTCAAAATGCATGTCAGACCGTTAGAAGAAATCACTAAAAGAAATTTATCTCCTAAAGAGTATTTCAAGAAAATTGGTAAACGGAATATTGCCGATTTGTTAACCTTAAAGAGTGAATTGAGTGAAAAAGGTTTTATAACCGAGAACTCGTATCAAAAATCTGTAGGTGTTCACTGGGGTGACTCGAAGTTGAAAATTAATACAAAAGCTAGGTGCAATTTATTAGTGACTTCGCCACCTTATGGAGATAATCAAACAACTGTTACTTATGGTCAATTTTCATACTTACCTTTACAATGGATTCCTATTTCAGAAATAGATGAAAAAATTAACATCGATTATTTAAAAGCCATACAGTCTATTGATTCTCTAAGTTTAGGAGGTAAAACTGTACAAGATTATAACCTAGTGGAAAAAATGTTATTTGAAAAGTCCACAACACTATATACTCTTTTCCAAAAATTTAATGAGAATCAAAAGATTAAAGCTAAGAAAGTATTAAACTTTTTCCATGATTTAGATTCCACGATTGATAATATTCTAAACTCTATGGAAGATGATTCTTATCTCATCTGGACTGTGGGTAATAGAAGCGTTAATAAAGAAGTTGTGGAAAATGATAATATAATAGCGGAATTATTTAAATCTAAAGGTGTTGACTTATTTGTGGATTTGGAAAGAGATATATTAGGTAAAAGGATGCCTAATAAAAATAATTTTTCTAGTACTATGTCAAAAGAGAAAATCTTGATTTTCAAAAATTAAATATGGGCTCTAATCTACACTTCGACATTACTCCACATATTGTAAAACAACTAGGAGAACAATTGGTATCTGATGAAGTAACTGCGCTATTAGAGCTTATAAAGAATTCATACGATGCGGATGCTAGTTATGTATCTATTGATATAAATACACAAGAAAAATATACCGACGAAAAACTTTTTTATCCAGATCACAAAGGATATCTGATAGTTGAAGACGACGGTTTCGGTATGAGTAGAGAGACTATACTAAAGTCCTGGCTGTTGATATCATACTCAGAAAAAAGGAATCAGAAATTAAAGAGAAAAAAAACTCCTAAAGGTCGGACTCCTTTAGGAGATAAAGGACTTGGGAGGTTGAGTACTCAAAGATTATCAGATATCTGTGAAATCTTCACAAGTACTGACAGTAAAGATGGTACTCATCTGGCTTTTAATTGGAAAGATTTTGAAAAAGAAGATAGACTTAGTGAAGTAAGGATTAAGGAAAGAAACTATAATCCGAAAAGTATTGGTACAAAATTGATCTTAAGTGATCTCAATTATCATGAAGTTTGGTCAGGTAAAAATTTAGAGAGATTCAAAGGTCAAGTCTCTCAAATTATCTCACCATATAAAGAAAATAGACCCTTCGAAGTTTATATACGAGTCAACGGAATTTCAATAGATTTAGAAGAATCTAATGAAAACCTTAGAGATTTAGCTTTTGGGCGATACAAATTTAACTTTGATGGTTCAAAAATAAGTATAAGTGGAAAGACCAAACTTTATAAATTTTTAGGTAACAAACCAACTGAGTACAAACAATATCTCCTTCCAGATAATGGAGCTAAATTTTTTGAGTTTCTTTCAAAAAAATATCCAGAATATAAAAAGTCAAACCAAAACGATTTCTTTTTGGAATTTAAACAGGATCATCACCTCGATGATTTAGGAGGTATGGAGGTTGTAGATGGGGAACGAGCAAATCCTGGTCCATTCCAAGGTGTTATCGATGAATTTAGCTATGATAACTGGCTTTCAAAAGATGAAGAGGTGCAGAATGTATTTGGGGGTTTTGCAAATTATAGGGCATTTGCTCAAAACCAGTCGGGTATCAAAATATATCGAAATGGTTTTGCAGTCAAACCTTTTGGACTGGACGATAATGATTGGTTAAAGCTAGGAGGAGGACAGACCTCTGGAAGTTCCTTTTACGGTTTAAGGCCTTCCAATGTAATTGGTTACTTTTCAATAGATGAAGGTTCTAATGAGAATCTCAAGGACAAAACTGATCGAGAGGGACTTGTTTCTAATCCATATTCTAGAAATTTTTTCTTAATAGCAGATTTTATTAAAGATAGAATTAATATATATCAAACTAATATTAGAAGAGCATATAATGAATTTTTGAATATATATAAAACGGAAAATAGTGGAATAAAAACTGTATCTGAAGCTTTTAATGAAATCAAAAGAACTAAGGATGAAACAGAATCCTTAACCAAGGAAGCTATTCAATCTAAAAAAACTGTCGACAGTTTGATTGAAGAACAAAGTCGAATAGTAAACGAGGTTGAAAACAATCCGATGTTTGCAAAAGAAGAATTTAAAACAAATTACGATAAAGCTTTAAAAATTTTAGATCGACTAAAATCTATTCAAAAAACCTTTGAAGGAATAGAAAAAATAGTACAAAGATCAAAAAACTTAGGAGAAGTAATAGATGTATTAGAACCAAAAATAGAAACGTTAGAATCACAGTTAAGCGATTTCTCTGAATTAGCTAGTTTAGGTATAACAGCAGAATCAATTAGTCATGAGTTTGCAGGTTCAGCTGATAGACTAGGATTAAAAGCCAACCATTATTTTAAGAAACTTCAAAATAATAGTTTGTCGGATTCTGATCTACATGTTCTATTAGAGTATATAAAAACCACCGTAAATGGATTTAAAGTTCAATTGCGTCATTTAGATCCAGCTCTTAAATATCATCGTGAAAAGAAAGAAAAAATTAGCATAAGTAATTTTTTTCAGCAAGAAATGAATTATTATAACCACAGATTTAAAGAGAAAGAAATTCAGTTGGATATAAAGACTACGGATGATTTTAGAATTAAGGCTAATAGAGGAAAACTTACTCAAATCATAGATAACCTTTTAATAAACTCAGAGTATTGGTTAAAAGAGAAAAAATCTGCGGATGCAAATTTTCAACCACGTATTACAATTGAAATTGTTAGCCCTTGGATAAATATCGGCGATAATGGCTACGGTATACCAAAATCTATAGAGAATCAATTATTCGATCCTTTTGTAACCACCAAGCCAAAAGGAAAGGGAAGGGGATTAGGATTATTTATAGTTAGGCAACTTTTAGACTCGATGGGCGGTACTATAGCTCTGGATCCCGAAAGAAATAATAATGGTAAACTTTTTAATTTCACGATCAACCTTAGTAATGCTTTAATTTAAAATGGCGGAAAAAATTATCCTGAATTCTAAACTCGGTACCCAAAACATCACACCTCAAACTAGTAATGGAGAGAAAGAAAAAGCTATAGAGGCGATAAACCAGTTACTCGATAAGGAAAATATTGAATTTATTTACTATATAGATGATAAAATTGAGGTAGGACAACAAGAAAGTTATTTTAAAGGAATGATGAATACCGCAAAGATGAAAAGTCATTCCTTCGAGCATCCAATTTTTAAAGATCTTAATTCAAATCTTCCAAATCCTGTCTTTCAACAAAAAGTTAAAGATCTATGGGATAATGAGAGCGACAAGAAGAAACTAATACATGAGGTTTCTATGGTGTTAGAAAATGAAGAAAGTTCTAACATAATTCCTTCAATGGAAATTGAGGAATTCTTTCCAGAAAAACTAAAACTTCTCACTCCAAATGACTGGATACAAAAATATAAAAAAGACTTAAGCTCTATTGGAGAGGACAAAAAAATTCTTTGCCTTTTCGATTTTGAACTTCATGATTTTAAAGGTCCAAACGGCGAAAAAAATGGAGCTGATTTATTGAAGAATGTTCTAGAAAGTGAATTTAATAATAAAGTTATCTGCGGAATATTTTCCCATCATTTCAGTATAGAGGATGAGGATGAATACAGGCGAATTTATTCTGATGATTATGAGATATCCCCTAAGAAATTTTATACTGTTTCTAAAACCAGGTTTGCACATGATCCAAAACTCAGTGCTTTTGCTGAAGGAATAAAGAATGTGGTGTCCCTCCCCTATCTAGAAGACCTAAAAGAAAAATCTATAGACATTATTATAGAAAGTAATCAGAGTTCGATTACCGAGTTGAGTGAAATAAGTCCTAAAACTTATAACCGAATCGTACAGAGAGCATCTTACAAAGAAGGGATTTGGGAAGTTGAAGGACTCTTTAGAATGAGCTCTATACTAAATACGCATCATAATTTTAAAACCTTAATGAAGGATGAAATTCGACAAAGCTTTGATGATTCGATTAAACAAATTCGAGAATTAGATTCTGTCGCAACAGGCTACAATCATATCGATGAAGATAAAAAAGCGGTGGATCTAAGATTCAAAGAAGTTTTTTTGGATGGTGAACTACTTACAAAATTACATTTTCCAGTTGGAAACGGAGATATATTTAAAATAGGTAAGAAAGAATATATTTTACTCGTTCAACCTTGTAATATAGCTTTAAGATCAGATGCTAAAAGGGGCAGGGGATTTAACATCGGTACGTTAGTGCCGCTAAAAGTTATTTCTAAACAAAAATATAACGCAGCAGTTTCGTCTTCTTTGGTTGATCCAGAAACTGGAGATGGAGAAGTTTCGTGTGCTTTTTTTGCAGAATTTAAAACAATTCCTTTAGATATTTTAGATTTAACCGTGTTTAATGAGAATAGCGAGGCAATTTTAGATATGGCCGTTTCGGATCTCGAATCAAATGATATCTTGATACCATCCTGGAAGAAAAGATATGAGATAATTTATAAGGATTTTAAAAAGGAGGAGATAGCCTACTTAGCATTCGAAAAACTTAAGCCTACCTTAAAAGATACATTAGATAAAACTGAGATTGATAAGTTGAAATCTTTTTTCGAAAAACCTTCGTACGTCAAACAATTTTCATTAGGAAAACATAACATTTATAACGCTGATGGAAAACGTTTTGATTTTAATATAAAACGAATAAAAAGGTATCAATTTCCTTATTCAGCAGACTTACTGCAATCTTTTATGGCGTACCAGGCAAGAAATGGATTTGATGTTGAATTCGTATGATTTAAGATGTATTTCTAAAGATTATTTATTGACTTGAATAAAAGCTTTTATTGCAATTCCTTCACAGCTAAAATATAAATTCCCCCCTCCTTCTAAAAATTGATTACACTATCCAAAGCATCATCAGCATCTCTATGAATAAAGTTGGCCTGGTAATTCAGTGTGGTTTTTAAATCACTATGCCGGTAAAGCTTTTGTAACATGAGAGGGTGAATTTTGTCCCCGGCTATGTTTCCAAAAGTATGACGGGCTATGTGGTTTGAGAGGTTTTTGTCTATTTCACACTCGTTAGCTATTCGTTTTAGGAATTTGTTTAAAACCTTAGTAGCGTTCCTCATTTTAAGAAATACGCTTTTTGGATCCTGTTGATTTGCATCTTTTAAAAATGGAAAAATATAGCCATTGTTTTCCGTCTTATCCATCAGGTAGAGATTAAAGATGGTTCTGGCTTTGTCCGGGACTTTAAAGCTTAATGGTTTTTCATTCTTATTCATCACATAGTACAGGCGGCCATCTTTTACATCTGTCCACTTCAAGGCTACAACATCTGAAATTCTTATACCTGCAAAGTAGAAGGAAACTAGCCAGACATTCCTGGTATGCCAAATTGAAGAATAACTTTCCACTGCAAGATTTTCTATTCTGGTAACTTCCTCAGCAGTCAGTCCAATTTTATTTCCTGAGCCAATCCTGATTTTTTCTTTTTCGCCCGCGAAGGGATAATACTTTTGAGAAACAATCCCGTCTTTTATAGCAACATTAAAGAGGGTTCTAATAAAAATAAGTTGGTTTGTGATGGTTCGGGTCTTGTGTCCCAAGTATGTGGAGCAAAAGGCTTTGTACTTATTCAGAAATGATTCATTCATTTCCCGAAATTCCAGTCGGGTATTTCTCTTAAAATAGGTAATAGCATCCTCAAAAGAATATTGACCTTTTCTGGTCTTACTCACTCGTATTCGTCTTCGCTCTTTAATTGATTTTATAACCTCCTCTTTCTTTTGACTGGTTTTGAGGTTCAGAAACTCTTCCAAGTTATAGAGAATAGACAGCTCAGATTTCGCGACAGAAAAAGTTCCTTTATCATATTTTTGCTTTACACGTTCAGCCGCTACTGCAAAGAAAGATTGAGAACCTCCCGGTCCTTTGAGTTTGTTTTTAATCTGTCTGGGAGTTAAATCATCTTCTGAATGAAAATACAAATCTTGTGCTTTGGTAATCTTCTTGTTGAGAAAATAGTTTAGCTTTTTGTGGTTTGGGTGGGTCTTTTTTACTTTTCTCAAAGTTTCATCCCAATCTTTCTCTAAAATCGAATGGCCCAAAAAATAATAATTGGTCTTGTAGTTTTCACTTATTCTTAAGGCAAGAGGAATGGTGCCATTTTTCTTCATTTTGTTGGGGCGTAAGACTACTTGAATATTTACCATAACCATCTAATTTTTAATATTTTAAATATAAGGTTATTTTTCAAAAATGGGTACAGAATAGGTACAGAATAATTCGTTTTTATCCGCTATTTTTTGATATCAATAAAAAATGTATAGTATTGAAAATCATAGTATTTATGTGTGTTTGGTGGATTTTAATGTTCCTCTAATTCAAGCTCATAACCCGAAGGTCACTGGTTCGAGTCCAGTTCCCGCTACTAAGCAAAACAAGCCACCATTTCGGTGGCTTTTTTGTTTTCCTTATTTTTATTAGCCTGTATTTCCAATAATCAGAATTAGAAGATTCGTCTGGGAGCCCGTCCAGAATTATATTCTTTTTAAGAAATAAGGGTTTTTTGCTTCTTAACTTGAAAGAGTAAACTTTTGAGTTATGGATTTTATGCTGATTGTGTTTTTCATTAGCCTTTTTATCATCCTTTCTGGAGCCGTCTATAAAAAGTTGCAATCAAACTCAATTACAGAACCCTTTCTGGCACTCCTTTTAGGCGTAATCGTAGGACCTGATGTTCTTGGTATTATTGATTCTGCGCCGGTTTCAGAAGAATTTAAAATACTTGAAACGGCCTGCCAATTTACCCTTGCCATGACTTTGATGGCCACTGCGCTAAGGATACCCCAGGATTTTTTTAAAAGAAATGCTCAAACTGCCTCTTTGCTGGTAATCTTCGGAATGACTTTTATGTGGCTTCTTGGTTCACTGGTATTTTATTTAATAGTACCCAATTTTTCAATGGGTCAAAGCCTGCTTTTAGGAGCCGTTATCGCCCCTACAGATCCTGTTGTCGCTTCAACTCTTACCAGTGGGAAAATGGCTAAAAAATATCTGCCTGGATTCCTAAGAAACAATTTATCCTTTGAATCTGGTATGAATGATGGACTTTCTTATCCCATTGTCTTTATTGCCTTACTTTTAGGAGGATTCGCTACCTATGATTTGGCCGATTGGACCAAAAGAATTTTTCTTTATCAAAATGTTTTATGTGCCGTATTAGCCTATTTGGTGGGGAACGGCGCAGGTTTTTTAATGAGGAATTCTCACAGGGCCGGATTGATGAATAAAAAAACTATCTTACCTTTTTCCATGGCGGTTGCTTTATTTCTGTTAGCGGGTTTCAATGCTTTACAAATGAACGGAATCATTGCCGTTTTTGCGGGGAGTTTGGCCTTTGCTAAAGATATAACCTCTAATGAAGAACTGGAGGAAAAACATGTTCAGGAATCCATGGAGCGCTTAACAACAACTCCCGTTTTCTTCATCCTGGGACTGATGTTGCCGTGGCAGCAATGGAACTTGTTAGGATGGAAAGCCATTGCCATTCCTCTTTTGATCTTAATCTTTAGAAGAATACCGGCGGTACTTGCATTGATGCCGTTTCTTCCCAAATTCAGGAATAAGATTTATTCTTCCCTTCTTCTTGGGTGGTTTGGACCTATAGGAGTAGCTACGCTATATTATTCTGTTCTCATGAAAGAAAAATCGGGGATGGAGGAAGTTTGGGTTATACCGAGTTTGATTGTGGTTGCTTCTACCTTAGTACATGGTCTTACAAGTGTTCCTCTCGAAAAGATATACCATCGCAAAGCTTCAAGATTAAAAGAATTTTCGGAACAAGATACCTAAACGAACTAACTTGCAGCAGTTGGAGATCAAGGTTTCTATGGAGGAGTCCCGGTTTTTTTAAAATGAAGCCTAATGTAATCGGTAAACAGATGTTAAAAATTTGATTTTCAGTAAATTAGGGTGATTTCACCCTTGTTAGGACTGGTTGGAATGTCTTACTTTTAAAGAGCTTGATAATTTGTAATCACTAAAGTTCTTTTATTATGAAAAATTTCATCCAAAAAACCGCAGCCCCCCTGTTCTTTTTTATGTGTCTTCTAGTAGGCTGTAATAGTGATGATTCATTACAACTTATGGATGAAGAAGAGTTTTTAACTGCTAAAATAGATGGTGTAAATCTATCTGTTCAAGGTTTAGACGGGCTAATCTCTTGCCAGAAATATCTTAATCATAATGGAAGTATGGATTTACTACTTAAGGTTGAAACCACCAACGGAGAAGGAATTGAATTCCGACTGGCCAATTACCTTGGGAATCACGCTTATGTTCTAAGTAGTAACAACTTTCAGGATAGCTGGATTATGTATAGGCACACCAATGGAGAATGGCTTAATATTAAAGGTAATTCCCAGGATTTGATTGAAATTTTAGAGGATGACGGAAATTATCTTACCGGAAGATTTTCATTTCAGGGTCATAATGGTACCTATCTATCACAAAAGCATATTTCCGAGGGAAATTTTAAAGTTAAATTCGATTTTTAAGCCGTGACTTAAAGTAAATCAGAGCTCATGATATATTAGGTCATGAGCTTTCTTATTTTTGACGGGAGCCTTCCTTATGGAATAAAGTTAATGAAATCTTATTTTTTACTTTTAGAAGTATAAACCTGATTTAATATTGTCGGTTTTATGAATGATAACTTCTAAATTAGAGCAGGAATCAGTAAAAATATTTCTATGAGCAACTCATTACAAGATAAAATTTCCATTCGGTTACCGGTTAAAATCGGCTTTCAGGTTCTTGATGAAGCCTTGCGGAATAAACTTGTAGGTGAAAATATTGAAACAGAAGGGAAAGATGGCGAGGTTTCTACCTATGCCAGCATTTTAGACGCCGCCCTGATGAAGAGTGAAAAGGAAGGCTATGACCTGGCACTGGATATTAAATTTAAAACCCTCACTTCCCTGTTTAAAAATAAGGAAGGTCGCATATTTCTGCACCTGGCTATTGAATTTGACCCTGAAGAGCAGGAAATAATGGTGAAAGATTATAAGCTGGAAGGAAGGAGTAATAACTGGCTTATGGATAAAAGCTTGCAGGCTGTAGCCAACACTTTTATTTATGAAAAGCTTAAAAAAAGAATGAAACTGGATTTTTCTCCACACATAGAGAAACAGTTAAAGGAGATAAATGAGAAATTAGAAGCGCATATAAAACCTTCAGAAGAAATTAGTCTGTCGGGTTACCTTGAAAACTTCAGAATTGTAGATATTATTCCCGGAGAGAGTTTGTTTCTTATTTCCATAGAGATTGAGGGCTTTGCTATTGCCGAATTAACCAAGATCCCGGCCGATAAAATGTAAGCCTGAAAGAAAAAAGGCCGCTTTAAAAGCGGCCTTTTTAATTATTCTTCCCTTATTCCAGGGATTCTTTCGTCTATATACTTTAGAGGTTCATCGCTCATCAGGTCGAATAACTCCAGCACTCTGCGCATAAGCTGTTCTTCCTCCATTTGCTCATTTACGAACCATTGCAAGAAATATTCGGTGGTAAAGTCGTTGAGTTTCCTGCATTTCTGAACTAGATTATGAATGTTTTTGGTGATCTCAATTTCCTGGTCCAGGGCGGTCTCAAAAATCTCCTCAAGGGAATTGAATTCGTGCATCACGCTTTTTACTTCAGGAGCATAAGCAGTACCACCATTATCATTTATAAATTTGAATATCTTCAACATATGTTCCCGTTCCTCTGCAGACTGCTCGTAAAAGAAACTCGCACTGTTCACTAATCCGTTATGATCACACCAGGATGCCATTGCAAGGTATGCCGAAGAGGAAACTGCTTCCCTTTCTATCTGTTTATTAAGCATATCCATGATCTCCACATTTATGCTTAACTTTTGTCTTACTATATCTTTCATGATTCTTTTTTCTAAAATTAGCCAAAAAGCTATTAACCACCCAATTTTCGGCAGAATTTAGAAAGAGTCTAAACCTAAAGAGTTTATTATACCCTGGTTGTAAGAAGGGAATTAAGCTCCAGCATTGCGAAGGTTCCATCCATGAGTTCTTTCAGAGCTATGCATTCAAAAGTGTCAAAAATGAAGATGTGGCAGCGATTACATAAAACAAGAATTTCAATTCCGTGTTTGTTCTTCCCGCTAAAATGAGCATCAAGATCTATGTGCTTAACCTGTTCTCTGAAAGCGAGTAGTTGGCAGAAGCTAAGCTTTATCATTTTATGCTTTACATCAATATAAAAAGCCCGCGAGCTGTCGCATTGGTATGAAGTGAAATTATGGGCCTTAAAAATTGTATTCATCCTGGCGCCAAAATTAATTCTTATTTAGAATTATTCCAAATATTAGATCTTAATTTGTCGCTTAATTTGTTGATTTAACGAAATGAAAGTTTCTGTTCTTGAAACACCCTCTATGGCCTGAATATCTTTATTGAGAACCTGCATTAGGTGCTCGTTGTCCCGGCAAAGAATCTTCAGGAAAATAGACCAGTCTCCTGTGGTATAATGACACTCAATTACCTCCGGGATCTCACTGAGCTTTTTCACAGCCTGTGGGTTGCTAACCGCCTTATCTAAATAGACCCCCACGAATGCCATGGTCTTAAATCCCAGCACGCGGGGGTCTACAATAAGTTTGGAGCCTTCTATCAATCCGCTTTTTTCGAGTTTTCGCAAACGTTGGTGTACCGCCGCCCCCGTAATTCCGATGCTTCGGGCGATCTCCAGGATAGGTTTTTTGGCATCTTCCATTAAATGATTCAGAATGGTTTTATCTATACCATCTACTACAACATTCTCGTTTACTACTTTCATTAAAGTGATTTTTAGTAAGGCTAAAATAACTATTAATTGCCTACTTCTCCAAAGGGGTTATATCCCAGATAATCAGATTCTTTTTCTTTGAAAATGATATCATGTTTTTCAAGTTCCCTTAATATAGGTTCATAAACTTCTTTCTTAATTGGCAGTTGCACTCCGGGAGTATTGATTTCTCCATTAAGGATCTTGATGGTAGCAATAGCTACCGGCAAACCAACCGTTTTTGCCATAGCGGTTTCGGATTGGTTCTTTCCTATATGCACCATGGTGGAATCTATTTGCTTTTTTTCACCGTTTAATTCATAACCGAATTTGTGGTACATTACAATCATATCCTTATCCTCTGGGGCTAGTGACCATTTCTCCATCAATAGCTTCTGAAGAGCCTGGGCGGGGGTGGCATTTTTAATTCCTATTTTCTTTTTATCATTAAAGATATCCAGCTCCAGCAATTTTTCCCACATCAGGTCGTCCTGATCGATCTTTAGGTTATGCCGAAGTTTGAGCTCAACAGAATCGGTAGGGGAATAAGGTAAAAATGAGTTTACAAAATCGCGGTAACTCATATTCTCAGAATCAGTCATTTTAAAACTGTCATCGGTCATTCCCAGTTGCACAAACATATTCCAGGCACGGCTGAAGCCTACCCGTCTTATGGTGCCCCGGTAAAGGGTTAGAATATCTTCAAGGCCGTAAATGCTCATATAATCTAGGGAATTCCTGTTAGCATAGCCCTCAAATTTTCCATATTCATCAATTTGAAGAAGTTCTGTTCTTCGGAATAATCTGTGGTAAGGGATATATTTAAATTTTCCTTCCTGGATAAACTCAGCCACACCTCCCTGGCCCGCAACCACAACATTCCTGGGGTTCCAGGTAAATTTGTAATTCCAGAGATTGGTATCGCTTTCTGGGGCAACCAGACCCCCGGTAAAGGATTCAAACATGAGCATTTTCCCGCCTTTATCTCTAATTCGGTCTATAACCTGCATAGCACTCATATGATCAATACCGGGATCGACTCCAATTTCGTTCATAAAAACCAGGTTTTTTTTCTTTACTCCTTCATCCAGAGCTTTCATCTCTTTGCTAATGTAAGAGGCAGTAACCATATTCTTTCCCAGGTTTACGCAGTCCCGGGCAACCTCGATATGAAATCGGGCCGGGAGCATAGATATCACGATATCGGCCTTTTTTATGGCGGCTTCCCGGCCTGCCGGGTCAAAGACATCCAGGGCCAGGGCTTCACAACGTTTATGGTTTTGGGTAGCTTTTTGCGCAGTTTCAATATCCAGATCTCCAATTCTTAGAAAAAGGTCCTCAGATTCTGCATTTTCGAGCAGGTGGTTGATAAGCACGGAAGTAGATTTTCCCGCGCCAATTATTAATATTTCTCGCATAAAATAAGTTAATTTTGTGTAGTGGTAACGAATGTATTAAATCTTTACTTCATAAAAAATTAATAGATGGATAAGCGATTTTTGGTTGCAGGAAGTGTTTTTGGTCTTTTGGGAATTGTAATTGGTGCTTTTGCCACCCATGGTTTAAGTCCGCTTTTGGAGGAAGCTTCGCTCAAATCTTTTGAAACAGGTGTGAAGTATCAAATTTATCATGCGCTGCTATTTCTAATAATTGGGGGATATAAATTTTCAGGATTAAAAAATTTAAAAAGTATTTTTTATTTGCTACTTGTAGGGGTGCTATTGTTTTCAGGTTCCATTTATTTACTTGCCACAAATGATCTTACAAGCGTCGACTTTAGAAGCATTGCATTGATTACCCCCATAGGAGGAACCCTGCTTATACTTGCATGGTTAATATTAGGGGTGAAATTTATTTCGTTAAAAAATGAATAAAATGCCGGGGCAATCTCTTTATTCTGCTTAAGATTTATAATTTTGTACGCCTAAACAAACCACACACTTAATAATTTATGTTCGCAAACACCCAAATTACGAAAACGATTTCGTTAGAGGAGTACGGGATCAAAGACGCAACACTTCACTATCAATTAAGTCCGAAAGAATTACATCGAATTACAATTGAAAAAGGACAGGGCGTCGAAGCCAGTTCGGGAGCCCTGGCAGTGAATACCGGTGAATTTACCGGGCGTTCACCTAAGGATCGATTTATTGTAAAAGATGAAGTTACCAAAGACGAAGTTTGGTGGGGAGACATCAACATCCCATTTGAACCACAAAAGTTTGACCAGCTGTATAAAAAGGTTACTGAATATCTTTCAGGAAAAGAAATTTTTGCCAGAGATGCATATGCCTGCGCCGACGATAAATACAGGTTAAACATCAGGGTGGTGAATGAGTATCCCTGGTCTAATATGTTTGCCTATAATATGTTTTTGAGACCGGAAGAAGAGGAGCTTAAAGACTTTAAAGAAGATTGGCTTATATTGAATGCACCCGGCTTTAAAGCCGATCCCGAAGTGGATGGCACGCGTGCCGAAAATTTTGCTATTCTTAATTTCAGTAAAAAGATCGCTTTGATTGGAGGTACAGGTTATACCGGTGAAATCAAAAAGGGTATTTTCTCTGCACTTAACTTTATTTTACCAGTAGATAAGAATACCCTGTCAATGCATTGCTCGGCAAACGTTGGGGATGATGGCGAAACAGCCATTTTCTTTGGCCTCTCGGGAACGGGAAAAACGACGCTTTCTGCCGATCCGAAGAGAAAACTCATTGGTGACGATGAACACGGCTGGACTCCGGAGCATACTATCTTTAATTTCGAAGGTGGGTGTTATGCCAAGGTTATTAATCTTACCAAAGAACAAGAACCTGATATCTATAATGCCATTAAACCGGGTGCGATTCTTGAAAATGTTATTCTTGATGAACATGGCGAGGTGGATTTCGAGGATACTTCTATTACCCAAAATACCAGGGTAAGCTATCCAATTTATCACATTAATCATATCAAGAAACCATCGGTAGGTAAAAATCCAAAGAATATTTTCTTTCTCACCGCCGATGCATTTGGTGTGCTGCCTCCCATAAGTAAATTAACCCCAGGACAGGCAGCCTATCACTTTATAAGCGGTTACACTGCAAAAGTAGCTGGAACCGAGGCAGGAATAGATGAGCCTGTACCAAGTTTTTCAGCTTGTTTTGGCGCTCCCTTTATGCCGCTTCACCCTACGCGTTATGCTGAGATGTTAAGCAAGAAAATGAAAGAAGAGCAAGTTCATGTCTGGCTCGTGAATACAGGCTGGACCGGCGGCGCCTATGGTACCGGGCATCGTATGAAACTTCAATATACCAGAGCCATGATAAGTGCTGCCCTGGAAGGAAAACTCGAAGATATGGAATATACTAAACATGCTATTTTTGGGTTGAATATGCCGGAGAGCTGTGAGGGAGTTCCTGCAGAAGTGCTTAATCCGCGAAATACCTGGAAGGACAAAGAGGCATATGATAAGAAAGCCAATGAGCTGGCGACATCGTTCAAATCGAACTTTAAAAAATATGAAGATAACGCCAATTCTGAAATACTCTCAGGAGGGCCCGTTTCGTGATTTTTAATTAGTTAATTGGATTCAAAAAAATCCGGTGTTGAAATGACACCGGATTTTTTATTTAATAAACAAATGGAAGCCAGGTTTAAGTATGCTTTTTATTTGCTTCGTTAATATATTTTTGAAGCGCCATAGTCATGGAAGGTGTCTCTGGAGTAGGAGCTTTGATATTTACCGTTAACCCATGGTCTTTCGCCGCTTTAATTGTTGTATTTCCAAAAACCGCTATACGAGTATCGTTCTGTTCAAAATCAGGGAAATTCTCGAACAAGGATTTAATACCGCTTGGACTAAAAAATACCAGAATGTCATAAGTTACATCCCTCAAATGAGAAAGATCACTAACTACTGTTTTATAAAAAGTAGCCTGTTTCCATTCAACACCAAGTTTATTTAGGGTCTTGGGTACGTCTGGTTTCAACATATCGGAAGAAGGAAGAAGAAACTTCTCATTCTTGTATTTTTTGATTAGAGGAGATAGGTCGGCAAATGTTCTTTTTCCCACATAAATCTTACGCTTACGGTATACTACATATTTTTGCAGGTAGTAGGCAACCGCTTCACTCAAACAAAAGTATTTTAAGGTGTCTGGAACCTTGAAACGCATTTCTTCAGCAATTCTGAAAAAGTGATCTACGGCATTACGGCTGGTAAGGATAATTGCAGAATATTTGGTTAAATCAACTTTTTGTTGCCTTACCTCTTTGGAAGGAACCCCCTCAACGTGTATAAAGGGAATGAAATCAATTTTTACTCGCTGTTTTTCCTCAAGCTCAAAATAAGGTGAATTCTCTATCTTAGGTTCTGGCTGGGAAACCAAAATTGTTTTCACTTTCATATATCAATACTTTAATTTGATCCGGGTTAAATTGTAATAAGCTTATACAAAATAATATAAGGAGCAATTTCGAGAGCGCAAAGGTACAAAATAAAATAGAACCAATTAGCGCTAATTAGGTTTTGATTTTGTTTGTAGATGGTAGCCATGCTTATAATGTTAGTAAGTATTACCAGGCCTAAGATTATAGATAATACAAGTGTTGTAGGGGGAAAGGCGTAGAAAAAAAACAATAAAGGAATGAATAATAAAAGCGCTATAAAGTTGCGATATGCCAGTTTTTGATAAAGGTAGTAGTCTATTATTTTGTCCAGATCAAAAATATTGGCAATTATCTTTTCCACACCGAATTTCAGCAAAATAAAACTGGCATATCCTGTTGCGATTCTTAAAAAAAGAATACCAGGACTGGCTGGTAAAGTTTCCGGCCAAAACACTTGGGAAATAAGAAATAAAAATAAGGAAACCGATAAAATATTCACCAAAAACATTAAAATGTTAAAAGGATGAAAAGCCTTATACTCCTTTCCTCGAAACACCATAAATTTGTTCGAAGTTAACAGGGAAATAAAATCCTCAAAACGCTGTGGATAGGCGGTTTTTACAAGGCTTAACAGGATAAAGGCGCCCAGTAGGATGAGGCTTACCCAGTCTAAAGATTCTACATGTCGCTCAATTGCCTGCAAATGGATTTTTTTACAAATGTAAAATTTTGATGTTAACGGGGAGATTATAAGTCTGAAGAAAATGAAGATTTAAAATGCATACATTTGTGCAAAAAAATTCAGAATGGTAAAGGGGATTATCATTATACCCACTTACAATGAGATTGAAAATATTGAGCGCCTTGTTAGAAATATTTTCTCTCAAAAGCGCAAATTTGATATCCTGGTGGTAGATGATAACTCTCCTGATGGTACTGCCGATAGGGTTAGAACCCTCCAGGCAGAATATCACGACCGCTTATTTCTGGAAGAACGAAACGGAAAACTTGGATTGGGGACGGCGTATATTCATGGCTTCAAATGGGCACTGACCAGAAACTATGATTACATTTTTGAGATGGACGCCGATTTCTCTCACAATCCTAATGATTTAATAAGATTATATAACGCCTGTAAACGGGGTGGAGCCGATATGGCTATTGGATCCCGTTATGCTACAGGGGTAAATGTGATAAACTGGCCTATGAATCGTGTGCTTCTTTCCTGGCTGGCCTCAAAATATGTGAGGTTAATTACCAGGATGAATATTCACGATACTACAGCCGGATTTGTATGTTACAGCAGGAAGGTGCTTGAGACCATCGATCTGGACCGAATTCAATTTGTGGGATATGCTTTCCAGATTGAAATGAAATTTAAAGCATACCTGAGTGGTTTTAAAATTACTGAAGTGCCCGTGATCTTTACCGACAGGACACAGGGAACTTCTAAAATGAGCGGTGGAATTATTTCTGAAGCCGTATTTGGGGTAATATTTATGAAAATAAAAAGTCTTTTCAAAAAGGATAAATGGTAATGAAAAAGGTTTTAATCAAGAATGCGCGTATTGTTAACGAAGGAAATATCAGGGAAGCCGATGTTTTTATTGAAGATGGAATAATTGTAGAAATTGGGGAAAGCATCAGTCCTAAATCTCCCGATGTCAACATTTTTGATGCTGAAGGGACTTATCTCCTGCCGGGTCTTATTGATGATCAGGTACATTTCAGAGAACCTGGGCTTACGCATAAGGATACGATAGAAACTGGCTCAAAAGCTGCTGTGGCCGGTGGAATTACCTCCTTTTTTGAAATGCCTAATACCCTGCCGCAAACAACTACCATAGAACTTCTGGAGGAAAAATTCAGGTTGGCGGCCGAAAGCTCTTACGCCAATTATTCTTTTATGTTTGGAGGCACTAATGATAACCTCGAGGAAATACTAAAAGTTGATCCTAAAACAACAGCTGCCCTAAAACTTTTCCTCGGGTCTTCCACGGGAAATATGCTGGTTGACGATGAGAAGGTTCTTGAAGAAATTTTTTCCAAATCCCCTTTGTTGATTGCGGTTCACTGTGAAGATGAGGAAACAATTCAGAAAAATCTTCAGGAATGTAAGGAGCGTTATGGAGATGATATTCCCATAGAGCTGCACCCCAAGATAAGAAGCGAGGAAGCCTGTTACCTGTCGTCTTCCAGGGCAGTAGCACTCGCCAAAAAGACCGGAGCCCGGTTGCACGTTTTTCATCTTTCTACCGCAAAGGAAATAGGACTATTCAGCAATAAATTGCCCCTGAAAGATAAAAAAATAACAGCCGAGGTGTGTATTCATCATTTATGGTTTAACGATTCAGACTACGCGAAGAAGGGAACTCTAATTAAATGGAATCCTGCCGTAAAAACAAAAGAAGATCAGGAGGCATTACTTAAGGGGCTGTTAGATGATTGTATAGATGTACTGGCAACCGATCATGCCCCGCATACCAAAGAAGAAAAGAAAAACCCTTATACCAAAGCTCCTAGTGGGGGGCCATTGGTGCAACATGCGCTCCCTGCGATGCTTCAGCTACATCACCAGGGAAAAATCTCGCTGGAAAAAATCGTTGAGAAATTTTGCCATAATCCAGCAATACTTTATCAAATAAAGGATCGCGGGTTTATCCGGGAAGGTTATAAGGCCGATTTGGTGCTGGTTGATCTCAATTCTCCCTGGGCGGTGCAACCAGATAATATTGTGTATAAATGTGGTTGGTCGCCTTTTGAAGGTGTAACTTTTAAATCCAGGGTAACCCATACCTTCGTGAACGGGAAGCTTGTTTACAAGAACTTCAAACATCAGCCTTTTGCAAAGGTGGCCGAAAGAATAGAATTTGATCGATAAAATGAAAAGAGGCCTGTATTTACTTATGTCTATAATGCTTCTCTCGGCCTGTCAAAATGTTGAGAAGACAGAAAAGCCTGATGATCTTATTGCTGAAGATAAAATGGTGGAGGTGTTAACCGAAATTTCTATTATGACATCTGCCCGTAATTTTAACAAACGGGAGTTTGAAGCTACCGGGATTGAACCCGAGGAGTATATTTATGAGAAATTCGGTATAGATAGTTTACAATTTGAGAGAAGCAATGCTTTCTATGCTGAAAATTATATGCAGTATGAAAATATTTATCGCCGGGTAAAAGAAAATCTTCAGGGAATGAAAGATAGACTGGATTCTATTCGGGAAGTGGAGCGTAAAATTAAGGATTCTATTCTGGCAGCTGAAGGAGATCTTGATAGCCTTCAGATAGACTCGTTAAGGGTAAAAAGCGATTCTCTAAAAATGGAACAGGACAGAAAACTGGATAGTCTTATCAACTCGCGTTCTATCGAGATCCAGTAACTTCTTCTTTGTAAATAGCTGCTGTTTTTGAAATTACTTTCTCCATGGGAGTAAATTCATAATCCAGTTCCTTTTTGATTTTTTCATTGCTGTAGTGAGCATCTTCAAATAGAGTTTTAATCGTGCTGGTTGTGATTTGGCGCTTCCTTCCAAAAATGCTCCCTACTTTCATACCGGTCCAACCTAGCCATAGCATCCATTTTTTTAATTCCTTCTTTGGAGCAGGTTTGTTGAGGTTTTGGGCTACAACGCTCATCACTCTTTTGAAATTGATGTTTTCTGAAACAATGACGTACTTTTCGTTTTTTATTTCAGAATTCATTAGAAGTTGCATGATGCTCACAACATCTCCAACCCCTACAAAACCAGTGGTTTTTGAAAAAAAGTAGTTTAAGCCCTGTTGTATCCGGCTAAAAATGGGACCGCTACCAGAATCCCAGAAACCCGGGCCTATAATTATTCCCGGATTTACAATAACCATGGGAATGCCTTCCTGCGACCCACGCCATACCTCGATTTCTGCACCATATTTTGAAATTGCATAGTCACTGTGATTACCCTCGGGATTCCATCCCGTAGTTTCGTCAATTTCAGGCTTTTTTATATCTCTGCCCAGGCTGGCGGTACTGCTTACGTGGCATAGCTTTTTCACCTTATTGGCAATGCATAAATTTACAATATTCGCAGTGCCCGTGATATTTGTTTTTCTGAGCTCTTGTGCATCAGCCGGGTTAAAAGATACCAAAGCTGCACAATGATAGACCTGTTCCACTCCCTCAAAAGCTCTTTCCAGCTTCGGGATGTCGTTAATTTCAAGCTTAACCCAATCAATGTTCTGGAAATATTCTGCAGCCTTTTCAGGGGTCGTATAATAGGTGAAGATGTCTTTTACACGCTCCCGTTTGCTTTCACTACGGAATAATGCCCGTATTTTTTCTTTCTTTTTCGCAAGCTCAAAGGCCAAATGTGAGCCTACCAATCCTGTTGCTCCTGTGATTAAAATCATGTCGTAAATATAGGGAAAGCCCTTAGGAAAAATAAGAGTTTATGGTATCTTTACGGCTCTTTTTGTATTCAAATATATAATTATGACCAAGAATTTTGTAGAAGAACTTACCTGGCGGGGTATGGTTCACGATGTGATGCCCGGCACCGAAGAACATTTGAAAGAAACGATGAGAGCAGCATATGTGGGAATAGATCCAACTGCCGATTCGCTACATATTGGCCACCTGGTGAGCGTTATGATGCTTCGTCATTTTCAGCTTTGCGGACATAAACCTTTTGCATTGGTGGGTGGCGCCACTGGGATGATTGGTGATCCCTCTGGGAAATCGGCAGAAAGAAATCTTTTGGATGAAGCGACCTTGAGGCATAATCAGGAAGCTCTTAAAAACCAACTGTCTAAGTTTTTGGATTTTGAAAGTGATGCTGAAAATGCTGCCGTCATGGTTAATAATTACGACTGGATGAAGAACTTCTCTTTTCTGGAGTTTATAAGAGATGTGGGAAAACATATTACGGTAAATTATATGATGTCCAAAGATTCGGTGAAGAAGCGGTTATCTTCTGAAGCTGCTGAAGGCATGTCTTTTACCGAATTTACCTATCAATTGGTACAGGGCTATGATTTTCTGCATTTATTCAGAGAACATAATTGTAGTTTACAGATGGGCGGAAGCGACCAGTGGGGGAATATTACCACCGGTACGGAGTTGATAAGAAGAATTGGAAATGGCAAAGGCTACGCGCTTACCTGTCCTTTGATCACAAAAGCCGATGGAACAAAATTCGGTAAGACCGAGAGTGGAAATGTATGGTTGGACCCTCAAAGAACTTCTCCTTATAAATTTTACCAATACTGGTTAAATACCAGTGATGTTGATGCCGAAAGATATATAAAGATTTTTACTTTTTTAAGCAAAGAGGAAATAGAACAGCTGGTTGAGAGTCACCAGGAAGCTCCGCATTTAAGGCAACTACAAAAGACCCTGGCTGAGGAAATCACAGTAACAGTTCATTCTCGTGAAGATTTTGAAAATGCTGTGAAGGCTTCTGAAGTTCTCTTCGGAAAAAGTACAGCCCAGGACCTTAAATCTTTGAACGAAGCTACTTTTTTAGATGTTTTTGAAGGGGTTCCCCAGGCAGAGGTTTCTAAAGGCCTTATAGAGAGGGGGCTGGATATGATCGCAGCGCTTTCTGCAGAAACAGGGTTCCTTAAGTCCAACGGGGAGGCACGACGAGCACTCAAAGAAAATTCAGTATCGGTAAATAAGGAAAAGGTAAAAGAAGATTACAGGTTAACTTCAGATGACCTTATAAATGAAAAATATATTATCCTGAATAAAGGGAAGAAAAATACTTATATTATCAGAGCGGTGTAGTAAAAATACAAAACCCCGTGAACAGGACGTCCACGGGGCTTGCAACTAACTAACCAATCTAATATGAAAAAATTTCACTTAGCCTGTAAAAATCAATAGAACTTATTCTATTTTCATCTTACATATATTAAGTCGATGGAATCCCTGAAAATTACAGCTGATTTTAAAATTTAACGTAAAATTTACATTTGTTTAGTTGGTGCTTAATTTTGTACTGATAATCAGAGTATTAGTAGATTACAGCCCCTTATGTCAGAATTGTCAAAACGGCCCAATATTTCTGTTTTTCCAGATCCTGTATTTCTGCCTAAATCCTGAGTTGCGATGAATGAACAAGAGTTAAAATTTGCCAGATCGATAATGTTTATGCCTCCGGTCTTATGTTTTGGAAGTAAGCTAAGGGCATCTTCAGAATCGCGGATGAGTATTTTCATCCATGGTGGCCCCTCAAACAACCCATCTCCGGTAGAATAGGCCTGTGACAATAACTCGGTCATCCCATATTCGCTATGGATAGCCGGGACTCCAAAACCTTTACAGAGAATTTCGTGAAGCTCTGTTCTTATCATCTCCCGGCGTCTGCCCTTCATCCCTCCGGTTTCCATAATAAGGGTATGTTCTAAATTAAATCTGTGTCGTTCTACGAGGTCCAGAAGCGCGAAGGATACTCCAATAAGCAAGGTCTTTTTTCCTCCTGATTCAACTTTCTCCAGAGTTTGTTGTAATTCATCGAGGTTATTGAGATAAAATCCACTTTCAGGATGCTGGCTTTTTTTTATAAGAGCATTGGCCATGTAGATTAGGGAAGAGCCGGTGCGTTCAAGGTAGGAAGGTAAAAGAGCGAGGATGACCAGGTCTTCAGGATCTCCATAAACATTTTTAAAAGCCCGTGAGAAGCTTTTTTCGTAAAGTTTAAGGTCTGTAACGTAATGCTTGCTGGTTTGATTCCCGGTAGTGCCGCTACTGGTGAAAATAATTTCAGGTTCTGCTTGTGAAGATATCAGGCGATGAGATTTAAAGAATTCAATAGGCAAAAAGGGAATGTCTTCCAATTTTCTGAGCTGCCCGGGGCTCTTCTTCAACAGCTCACAGAATTGCCTGTAAACTTTATTATTTTGGTATTGGTAGGCAAAAATCTCGAAGGCCAGAGCCTGAAATTCTGCTTCGCTTTTAACGGAAAATATCTTCTCTGAATACATACACCGAAATTAAGCCGAAAAAATAAAATAAAAAAAGCTTCCGGGGTCAGAAGCTTTATTAATTGTATAGGTTGTACTGTATTATTTTACTACCAGCTTTCTGGTAGCCCTGTTGCCATTTTCTGTGATCTTCAAAATATAAATTCCTGGAGACAGCGTAGAAACATCCATTTCCTTACCCTTTAATCTTGTTTTATAAATGGGTTTCCCAATTACATTATAAATTTCAATTTCCTTTTCCAGGTTAAAGGTTGTGTTGATATAAACCTTTCCATTGGTAACCGGGTTAGGATAGATTGATAAACCATCTATAGAATGCTCTGTTTGACTTTTCCAATACGATTCCTGAGCCACAGCAGGTGCCGAAACCCAAAGAAAAAGTACCAGAAGAAAAGTAAAAAAGTAGTATTGCTTCATTCTTTTAAATAGTGATTATTACAAACTTACAAATTAATTTCAAAAATCCTGCCACATCTTACAGGTATTTAATATTAAAATAACATTAAAAAAGGCTGCCGAACAGGCAGCCTTTCTGGGCTAATTCCAAATATAGGTTCAACATCTAGAATTTGTAACTATAACTCAATGAAATTGGAGTTCCGGGTGTTCTTAGAGAGAAGATTTGATCTTCTGCTCCAAAAGATTGGAATTTACTTTCGATATCATCCCCCAGGATATTGGAAATCTTTAAGGAGATGGTAGAATTTTTTTCTTCTCCAAAAGATTTATTCAAATTAAAATTAAGGCTATGAAAAGGCATGGTGTAAACGTCAGGAACGGTGCCTAATCCCACCAGCTCCAGGGTTTTTCCCTGAGTATTGTAAAAAATACCTGCCTGCCATCCCCTTTCGGGATCGGTGTAATCCAGGCCGGCATTGATAAGAAAAGGAGATTGCCCTTGCAACTGCCTGGTACCGTCAAATTCTTCCCCGGGCCTGAGGTTACGTTGTCTTGACTCGAATTCTCCACTTGGGCTTCGGTCCATTTCTACCCTGGAGTCTATTACAGAAACATTTAGATTTGCACTTAATTTTTTAAGCCCTTCTGTTATAAACCCAAAATTCTTTCTCACTTCAATTTCTGCTCCAATAACTGTTGCATCATTAACGTTTCTGGGTTGGAAGTTGTCGGCTGAAAAATCACTATAGACCGATAGTTCAATAGGATCTGTAAATTTCTTGTAAAAGGCACTTACCGCAAAAAGCTGCGCATCCCCACCATAAAGTTCGTAACGCGCATCAATGTTGTCTACATAGGTAGGCTGCAAATCTATATTCCCAATAAAAGTCCTGTTGGTTAAGGGGTCGTAAATTTGGGCAATTGAAGCTTCTTTAAAGGAAGGCCTTGCCGTAGAACGACTATAAGAAAGTCTTAGGTTACTATCGGAATTAAGACTGTAAATAAAGTTTGCTGATGGAAAAAGATCGGTTTTATCTATAAGGTGTTCGTCCTCCAGGATTAAATCTCCCAGGTTATTTTGTCCTGTATAAAATAGATCGAATTTTTCAAGTCTTAAACCAAGGATTGCTTTTAGGTTTTCGGTTAGATTAAATTCTTCCGAAACGTATGCAGAACCGTTGGTATTATAGGCATCGTAGGTATTGGCGGGTTCATAAAATCCATTTATATAAGACCCTGCCTGGTTTTCGGGAGTCCAGATATTACCTGGCGCCAATACCTGGTTTGGGTCTCCTTCAAAATTTTGACTTATAGATCCCTGAATGAGGATCTGATACTGGTCTATCGTAAAATCTCTTTGTTTGTAGGTGTAGCCCCCGCCAAATTTTAAGCTTGCGTTTCTGCCAAAGAGCTGATGTCTTTTGGTAAGATCTACTTTTCCTGCAAGGTTTACTTCTTCCAGGTTTCTCCAAATCCTGGTAGGACTTTCAGATGAGCTGGGCCGGATACTATAAGTGTTATTGCCTGGGTTGTATTCAAAAGCTGTAATTCTTACATCCTTATCGTAAACACGGGAAAGGCTTGGTGAAATTTTCCACTCGGTAGTCCAGCTGGCATCTTTATTAGTATGCTTTCCGCTTAATAATGCGTTGGTGATAGAGCGTTGGGTATACTCCAGGTTATCTCTAAAAACCTTAATGGCATCAGAAACAAGAACTTCTTCTTGGAAATTACCAGCTGTGGATTCGCCATTTTGAATATGAAGCAAATTGAGTTGATATTTAGATTGTTTGGTTTTAAAAGCAAGACCGGTGAGCCCGCTAAGCAATGCGTTTTCCTTTCCAACATCCCCACTTAATAATCTTGCGGGGCGTAGTTCAAACTCTGAAGTTTCCCTTGGTTTTAACCAGGAATTGTTCTCGAAATCTTCAAAATATTCTGAAGTGTTTTTATAAGAAAGCGATGCAAAATAACCTAGTTTATTGTTTTTCTTACCAACATCATATTGGTTGCCTGCAGTAAAACCCAGACTAAAATCCATATTGTTCCGCTTTCTTGTACCTCCCAAAGTTGGGTTAAAACGCTCGGTTATTCTGGTTAGTGCGGCGTCATTATCAAATGGTCTTGGAAAAGATTGACTTCTATTTACAGGGCGATCTCTTGTGCCATCATCAAATCCCAGAAAATCTGTGTTTCCACCTTCATATTGCAGGAAATCTGAGTTGAAGTGCATCGATGGATTGTAGGTAGCTCCAAGGGAAACACTGTATTCCTCGCGGCTAGGGAAATCCTTGGTAATAATATTCACCATTCCCCCGGTAAAATCGGCCGGACTATCTGCGGTTAGAGATTTTACCACCATAACATTATCCAGAATATTGGTGGGAAAAATGTCCATTTGTAAAGTGTTTCGATCTGGGTCCAGGCCTGGAACGTCCATCCCGTTAAGGATAGATTTCGTGTACCTATCTCCTAAACCTCTTACGTAAACATATTTTCCGCCTTGCACAGAAACACCAGGTATTGTTTTAACTGCTGAAGAAACTTCTCCAGCTCCAATTTTATCGAAAGATTGGGAAGAGAGCCCATCGGAAAGGTTAACGGCATTTCTTTGCATATTTAAGACCGAAGCCTCAGTATCCCTGGCAGTAGTTGTGGTAATTATAACTTCATCTAAAGCCCCGGCAGAAGATTTCATTTCAACATTAAGGCTGGTTACTTCACCTTTTTTTACTAAGACTTCAGTTACTTCTACAGTTTCGTAACCCACAAAGGAAAAAACCACCGTATAGGTTCCGGGTTCAACAGTGAGGCTGTAATCACCTTCAAAATCTGAAGTAGTACCGGTATTGGTACCTTTAAGGCTAACATTGGCAAAAGGCATCACATCGTTTGCTTCTACATCAAAAATAGATCCTGAGATCTTTCCGGTTTGAGCCTGAGCCAGACTTATAAATAAACAAAAGAATAAAACTACTGAAAATTGAGTTTTCATATAAATTTAGATTAACAATCTTAATATTAAATTGCCCGCCCTCTAAAAAGGCGAGCAATTTGAAAAGCTTTATTTGAATTTTGGCTTTAAATTTTTAGAATGCACCACGGAAGCTAGCATAGGTCCAGCCAAAAACCGATAGGTCTGCACCTACAGTTTCCTGGTCCTGTTCTATTGCTGTAGCAAAATTGGTAGCATCGTTTGAAAAATCTGTGCTTCCTGTGGTGTCTTCAAAAATGGACGAAACACTGGTTACCCCTTCCGGTAATACAATTTCCCAGGCTGAGAAGCTTAAGCTTCCATCGGTATAATTTGCAGCAGATGCGCTATCGTCAATTTCAACATTCTGTATATCGTTAAAGCCTCTTACGTATACATTGTTGAAAGCTCCCATTGCACCGTCTCTTAGATCTGCTATTGCACCAGATGGGGCGTTAGCATCTCCAATAATGCTTAGGTCCTGAATGGTAAAAGCTCCTTCAAGAGTACCTTCTGGCCCGTCAATTTCTAAAGCGTGATCAGACTCCGCGCCTTGTATGGCCAGGGCATTGGTAATAGTTCCAGAGTAAGCCATATCTATATCAAGTCCGTCATCTCCTCCAGCGAATACAACAAGGTTGCTCGTGTTCACGGTGCCGCCAAACCATTCAATTCCGTCGTCTACATTCCCAACAACTTCTACGTGATCTATCACAGTTCCTGCCCCAACACCACCAAGGGTAAGTCCATTAATTTCGTTTCCGGAACCAATTAATGCACCTCCGTGACGAATAGATACATATTTAAATACGCCTGAATCATCATCTGCATCGTTACCACCAAATCTCCCAAATTCATCATCGGCTGGAATTCCTTCAATTTGAGATTCTTCAGAGTCACCTTCAAAGGAACTCGGTGCATTTCCTAAAATTAGAACTCCGCCCCATAGTCCGCGATCATTTTCGTCAAGGTTTGAACCTTGTTTTTCTCCAAGATCGATGTTGTCATTTATAGAAGTGAAGATTATCGGTTCCTCAGCAGTACCTTCAGCCATAATTCGGCCTCCACGGGCTACGATAAGAGCAGAAGCTAAAGAGCCGGTTCCTTCCTGGCCTTTAATAATGGTGCCAGGTTCAATAGTAAGGGTAGCTCCCTCACCTACCACAAATTTTCCATTCAATTCCCAAATTATATCATTGGTTAAAGTAAAATCTTCACTTAGCAACCCGGAAAGGTCTTCGTCCTGCGGAACTGCACCATTGTCACCTCCATCACACGGGGCACATGCTCCGCCACAATCTACACCAGTTTCGTTACCATTTTGAATTCCATCGGTACAGGTAGCAAGTTGTTCAATTGGCATATCGTCATCTTCGCTACAGCTGGTTAATCCTAAGGTGGCAATTGCAAAACCGGCAATAATCAGTTTTTTCATAAGTCAAAAAATTTAGTTTTCGTTTCTGTAATTAATTTGAAGCAAATAAACGAGCTTAGTTTAAGCGCGGTCTTAGCTTAAGTTTAAGCTTATGTTATTCTGAAACGTTTAATGTTATGATTAGGTTTATTTCGGGGGTTTTCTTTTGAAAAGGAGAGGTGTTTATGGAAGGAATGTTATAAAAATGCTCTCTGAAAAGACCTGATTATAAAAGCATTTCAAAGAAAATTGCCTATATTACCTTAAGGTTAAGACTTGAGAAGAGGAGATTATTGCATAGGAATTTATACTTACTTTTACTTCAAAATAAGAACACAATTATATACTAATGAAAAAGAGTGACATTAAAATTCTTTTAGTAGACGATGAACCCGATATCCTCGAGATTGTGGGGTATAATCTCAAAACCGAAGGCTACCAGGTAATTACTGCTGAAAATGGAGCTGATGGGGTAAGGCTGGCAAAAAAACACAAACCTCAGCTAATTATCCTGGATGTAATGATGCCCGAAATGGATGGTATTGAGGCCTGTGAGAAAATAAGAAATATAGCTGGCCTGGAAGAAACCATCATCACTTTTTTAACTGCAAGGGGGGAAGATTATTCTCAAATGGCAGGTTTTGATGCCGGTGCCGATGATTATATTACTAAACCTATTAAACCTAAGGTTTTGGTGAGTAAAGTTAAGGCACTTTTGAGGCGCTTTAAAGATGATACAGGTTCTACGAATATTCTCAAAATTGGGGAATTGGTTATAGATCGTGATCAGTATAAGGTAATTAAGGATGGACAAGAACTGATGCTTCCGCGAAAGGAATTTGAATTGCTTTCCCTGCTTACCTCAAAACCGGGAAAGGTTTTTAAAAGAGAAGATATTCTAGATAAGGTTTGGGGTAACGAGGTAGTTGTGGGGGGACGTACCATAGATGTACATATTCGAAAACTACGTGAAAAAATAGGAGATGAATCCTTTAAAACAGTAAAAGGCGTTGGTTATAAGTTTGTGATTTAATGGCGAAAAAATTTAAGCGTTCATATAAATTTGCAGTTAAAACTTCATTATATATTACCGTTTTTCTTTCGGTGGCAGTAGCGCTTTATGCGGTTTTCACTACTGGATTTGAGTTGTTTCCGGTTTTAATCCTGGCTCTGCTCACTTATCTTTTCTCTTTTTTTATTATTCAATACAGGGTAGAACATTTTATCTATAAACGGATTAAAAAAATCTACGACAATGTTTCCCTTTTGGATTCAACAACCCTTAGCCCCAGCCAGGTAACTACAGATATGGCTTCGCTTACCAGGGAGGTAGAAAGATTTGCGGAGTATAACAAACTCGAGATAGAAACCCTTAAAGTGCGGGAGGCTTACCGAAAAGAATTTATGGGAAACGTTTCTCATGAGTTAAAGACGCCGTTATTTACCGTTCAGGGTTATATCCTAACCTTGCTTGACGGAGCGATTAAGGATAAAGCTGTGAGAAAAAAATATTTACAACGAGCTAATAAAGGAGTGGAGAGACTTATTTATATCGTTAAAGATCTTGATATGATCACCAAACTTGAGGCTGGTGAACTACATCTTAATCTGGAAGATTTTAATATTGTAGAGCTGGTTCAGAACTCTTTTGATCTGCTCGAGATGAAAGCTGCAAAAAAGAACATTACCCTTACTTTCGATATGCCATATGACCGGCCCATACTGGTGCGAGCTGACCGGGATAGAATTCAGCAGGTGGTTTCCAACCTTATTGTAAATTCAATTAAATACGGAAAAAAAGGAGGGACCACCGAGGTTAGCATCGAAAACCTTATTAAGAATAAGGTGATCGTGCGAATAACCGATAACGGGGAAGGAATCGAAAAAGATAATATTCCCCGGCTTTTTGAACGATTCTATAGGGTGGACAAAAGCGGAAGCCGAAAAGAAGGTGGCTCAGGTTTAGGGCTTTCTATTGTGAAACATATTATTGAAGCCCATAATGAAAAGATCTATGTAGAAAGTGTCTTTGGGGTGGGAAGTGAATTCTCATTTACCCTCGAAAAGAGCAAAAAGACTCCTGAAGTCGGGAACACCCCCAAAGTCTCTAAAGCCGCTAAAACTCTTTAGGCTTTTTAGCTTTGAAATTTTAAAATCATCCTGGCTGCAGGACGGGGCGATACCAAGCTTTTCTAAACGCTCTGCCAGATACTCCTGTTCAAATTGTCCTGGTGTAGGGATCAAGAATGCCTTTTTTTCAAGTTTGGAAAGATCCAATATACTGGTGTAACCCGATCTGCATACTATGGTTTCACTGGAGTTCAAAGCCTCTTCCAAATCCTTCCCGAAAAGATAATTTTTTAATATCAGATTAGGATTATGCTCTTTTGAAATTAAATTGGATTCATCTAATACACCTCTCACAAATAGGGTCTTTTCTGAAATGTTTTTAAACTCTTTCAAAAGAATTTTTTCCAGAAAGGAACGCTGAGGTTCAGGCCCCGAGAGAATGATCATGAATTTGTATTTCTGCGGAAGATCTATTTTGCTGAACCTGCTTAACAGCCCCATGTACTTCACTTCTTCAGGAGTTTTCTTCAAATGGCCTAAGACCCCACTCAGGTTCCTGGAACCGGGGAGATCGGGCACCCAACACTCATCAAATTTCCTGATATATTTTTGATGAAGTTTACTGCTTAACCAGGTGGTATTTCCCGAGAGCACGTTGAGTTGATGGGTAATGAAAACACACTTTAGATGCTTGTAACGAACTCCCAATCGGTTATCTGAAATTATCCCGTTTAAATTGTATTTTTCTACTAATAACCTGGTGTACTCTTTTTCGGCTTTGATAACCTTCATTATTCTGGGGCTTTCCAGAAACAGTTTCCACTTTAGAAAATTCGGGGAATCGCCATAGTCAATATTATAGGAGGGGAGTTCTTCTGCCAATAACTCGGGGAATTCTTTTTTCAGCAAGGCCAGGGCAGCTCCATCTGAAGCTAGTATGGGCTCATATCCATTGGTCACCAGCGCCTTAATGATGGGAATACACCGGGTGGCATGGCCTAACCCCCAGTTAAGTACAGCAACCAAAATTCGTTTCTTCTTCATATATGTTTTTAATATACTCCTCCTGTTGGCTAATTTCCTTAATTTTGTCAAAATTTCAAACAAGCTGTGGGTAGTAAAAATAAGTTAAAACGATTTAGGGAAAACGAAAGCTTTGAAAATGTTATTCAACCCTCCAGAGAAGTACTGGAAAAGGATGAATTCAGTTTAAAAGGGAAATGGCGAAAAGATTTTTTTAAAAACGATAATCCAATTGTACTTGAGCTGGGCTGTGGGAAAGGTGAGTATAGCGTGGGGCTCGCACATTATTATCCCGATAGGAACTTTATAGGAATCGACATTAAAGGTGCACGTTTTTGGAGAGGAGCCAAGACCGCCCTTGAGGAAAAACTGGAAAATGTAGCCTTCCTGAGAGCTCAAATAGAACTTATCGACAAGATCTTTGCAGAAAATGAGGTAGATGAGATATGGATAACCTTCCCCGACCCGCAAATTAAATACAAGCGCACAAAACATCGCTTAACCAATGCCGATTTCCTTGAAAAATATAAACATATTTTAAAACCCGAAGGTCTGGTGAACCTTAAGACCGACAGTGAATTTATGCATGGTTATACCCTGGGGCTTCTACATGGGCAGGGTCAGGAGATTGTTTACGCCCATCACGATATTTATAAGAATGAATATTCGCCTAAAGAAGTGCGGGAAATTCAAACTTTCTATGAAAAACAGTATCTTGACCAGGGAAAACCTATTACCTATATTCAATTTAGGATAAAATAGCGTCTTTTGGAGGAAACTAAGCTCTTTTTAATCACTTACTTTGCCGCCCTTGTAGGGGTGATTCCTCCGGGGCTGGTTAATATGACTGTTGCAAAAACCTGTGTGGAACATGGGAAACGCAATGGTTTATATGTAGCTTTTGGCGCTTCCAGTGTGGTGGTTTTACAGGCGCTTATCGCAGTTCTTCTTGCAAAATATATATTTGATAATCCTTTTGTGCAAAGTATTCTTTTACGTGCCGGTTTGGTAATTTTTATACTGCTGGGGATATATTTTTTGCTTATGGCCAAAAGACGGGGTGGAATAGAACATACTTCCCAAAAAGCAAATGCCAATAGCATTTTTAAAGGCATGCTGATATCTGTTCTTAATTTGTTTCCTGTTCCGTATTTCGTGGCTATTGCAGGAGCTCTTAACGTAGGGGTAGGGGTTACTTATGACTGGTCTTTGATTATAGCTTTTGTGTTAGCTGCTTCTCTTGGGAGTTTTACCACGCTTTATCTCTACGTGCTTTCATTTATGAAAATTGAAAAGTATGCTGATAGGTTTGCTAAATATTCCAATTATTTTATGGCCAGTCTTATGCTCATCTTAATAATTATAACCATTGTCAGAATCTATAATTTATGATTTCTGAAGAAAAGAATTTCTTTGATAAAGTCTATGAGACCGTGCGGCAAATCCCTTTTGGAAGGGTCACTTCCTATGGCGCAATCGCAAGGGCAATTGGTTCACCACAAAGTGCCAGAATGGTTGGCTGGGCGATGAATGCCTCTCATAACCTGGAAAATGTGCCGGCCCATCGGGTAGTAAATCGCAAGGGTCTTTTAAGTGGGAAACATCATTTTGGAGACAGCAATGCAATGCAAAATTTACTTGAAGCCGAAGGCCTAAGTGTTAGCGAAAATAAGGTGGTAGATTTCGAAAAATATTTCTGGGACCCTTCCTCGCATATATATCCTTGATTTTAATCATAAAACCGGCTTATTACTCCATAAATCAATTATAGGTAAATACTTCGTTTTCTTAGCTTTTCCCCCTATATTTGCGTTTAGAATCAGTCTATATAAGCCTGATTTTTAAAAATCTTTATTTACAGAATTCATTGTAAGGACTGGGACTTTTCTGCGGCAAAGCACAGGCCTTATGCCCTAAATACAATTAAGATGAAATTAGATAGAAAAGATATCCTTAAAGCCCTTGAAACTATCTCTGTTGCCGGTGAAGGCAAAAATATGGTAGAAAGCGGCACAGTTCAAAACGTTATGACTTTTGGTGACGAGGTGGTAGTAGACCTCGTTCTAAATACCCCCGCACTTCATATTAAAAAACGTGCTGAGGTAGATGTGCTAAAAGCTATTCACGAACATGTTTACCAAAAAGCTAAGGTAAAAGTTAATATCAAAGTAAATGCCCCCGATAAAAAGCCTGAAATTAAAGGAAAACATATTCCGGGTATCAGTAATATAATTGCTGTGGCTTCAGGAAAAGGCGGTGTGGGAAAATCTACCGTTACGGCGAATATGGCGGTGTCTCTTTCAAAAATGGGCTTTAAAGTAGGCCTCTTAGATGCTGATATTTACGGGCCTTCGGCGCCTATTATGTTCGATGTGGAGGCTGAAAAACCCCTTTCAGTGAATATAGATGGGCAATCAAAAATGAAACCTGTAGAAAATTACGGCGTTAAGATTCTTTCCATCGGTTTTTTCACCCAGCCAAATCAAGCAGTGGTATGGCGTGGTCCTATGGCCGCCAAGGCGCTCAACCAAATGATTTTTGATGCAGCCTGGGGTGAACTCGATTTCCTATTGATCGATCTTCCTCCCGGAACTGGCGATATCCATCTTTCAATAATGCAGTCTTTACCTATCACAGGAGCAGTAGTGGTAAGCACCCCCCAAAATGTTGCCCTGGCCGATGCTAAGAAAGGGGTGGCGATGTTCCGCCAGGAAAGCATAAACGTTCCTGTTTTGGGATTAATAGAGAATATGGCTTACTTTACTCCTGAGGAATTGCCTGAAAATAAATATTATATCTTCGGAAAGCATGGTGCAAGAAACCTTGCAGAAGATCTTGAAACTCCATTTCTGGGGGAAATTCCATTAGTGCAGAGCCTTCGGGAATCTGGAGATATCGGGAGGCCGGCGGCCCTGCAAACCGATTCCCCTATAGAAGCTGCATTTGAAGAGATTACCAGAAATATGGTGCAGCAAACGGTAAACCGTAACCAAAGCCTGCCGCCTACCGAAGCAATTAAGATCACCACTATGGCCGGTTGTAGTGCTGTTAATAAAAAATAGATGACAAGCGAAGAAGTAAAACTAAATGTGGAGAAGGCGCTGGCTGAAATTCGTCCTTTTCTGGAAAGTGATGGAGGCAATATTTCTTTGGTCTCGATCGAAGACGACAGGTTGGTGAAAGTTCAGCTGGAAGGAGCCTGTGTGGGTTGTTCTGTAAATCAGATGACCCTTAAATCGGGGGTGGAAATGACTATTAAGAAATACGCCCCCCAAATCGAGCAGGTTGTAAATATCGAAAGGTAATCCAACGGGTTTGCCTAAAATGAAAATGAAAAATGATTAAAACCGATATACTTATCATTGGTGCCGGGCCAACAGGGCTGTTTGCGGTATTTGAAGCTGGATTGTTAAAGCTCAAATGTCACTTGATCGATGCTTTAGCCCAACCTGGCGGCCAATGTTCAGAAATCTATCCTAAAAAACCTATTTACGATATTCCCGGTTTCCCAGAGGTCCTTGCAGGTGATCTTGTAGATAATCTTATGGAACAAATTAAACCTTTTGAACCCGGTTTCACGCTGGGAGAAAGGGCTGAGACTATAGATAAGCTGGAAGACGGAAGTTTTATTGTTACTACCAGTAAAGGCACTAAACATCATGCAGCGGTGGTTGTAATCGCCGGGGGACTGGGAAGCTTTGAGCCCAGAAAGCCACCTATTGCCAATATTCAGCAGTATGAAGAGAATGGCGTAGCTTATATTATTCGCGATCCGGAGATCTATCGTGGTAAAAGGGTGGTTATTGCCGGAGGAGGAGATTCTGCCTTAGACTGGTCTATTTATCTGGCTGAGATTGCTTCGGAAGTTTCCCTGGTACATCGTCGCAAGGATTTCCGTGGGGCTCTGGATTCAGTAGAAAAAGTAGAAAAACTCTCAAAAGAAGGAAAAATCAAGCTAATTACAGAAGCCGAAGTGACCGACCTAAAAGGAGAAGAAAAACTTGAAAGCGTGGTGATATCTCACCGCGATAAGGCTTCAGAAAAAGAAATAAAAGACACCGATTATTTTATTCCACTATTCGGACTTTCTCCCAAGCTTGGTCCCATTGCCGACTGGGGCTTAGAGATCGAGAAAAATGCGATAAAGGTTGATAATACGTATGATTATCAAACCAATATCCCTGGAATTTATGCAATTGGCGATGTGAATACTTACCCCGGAAAGTTAAAGCTTATTCTTTGTGGTTTTCACGAAGCCGCAATAATGTGCCAAAGTGCCTACCAACGTATATTTCCAGACAAGAAATATGTCATGAAGTATACCACGGTTAGTGGGATTAATGGTTTTGACGGAAGTAAGAAGGAAGCGAAAAGAGAGATTGTAAAAAGCATAAATTAGAGGATGTCTGATATTAATATCACTATTATTGATAGAGAAGGGGAGGCTCATCGCGTAACTGCCCCCACCGATATGAATATGAATCTTATGGAGGTTATTCGCTCCTTCGAGCTGGCTCCGGAAGGTACCATTGGGATTTGCGGCGGGATGGCTATGTGTGCTTCCTGCCAATGTTATATGCTTAATTTTGAGCATTTACTGCCTCAAAAAAGTTACGAAGAGGAAGATATGCTGGATCAGGCGTTTTTCCTGCAGGATAATAGTCGTTTGAGTTGCCAGATACCTATAACAGAAGAACTCGAAGGTCTGGAGGTAAAAATAGCGCCTGTGGCACCCTGATTATAATGAAAAATTTAAACCGGTTAAGATCCTTCTTTACCGGTTTTTAATTTGAAAAGCTACCTGTGAGTTCGGTTTCTATGCCTTCCATTAGGGTTTGCTGATTTTTTGTGATTATTTCGGCAATTGCTTCGGTGTCTTTCCATTTTTCCATAGACTTTCCACAGAGTATTTCCAGAATTTCAAATGAGGAGCTTAAATCGCTTTCTGCTTCTAAATGTAGGTAGTATTTATATAATTTAAGATCGATTGTTGTTTCTTTCTCTATTTCTAAAATTGTCTTTATTAGATTAAGTGCACTAATTCCTGCCTGGCTATAAACAAATGCTGTAGCTATTTTATGAGATTTTCCTTCTGATATGATATCAAAAATTGTTTTGATAAACCGTTTGATGCGTATGGGCATTTTAGAAGCGGCTATGATGAGAAAAATATCGGTGCCATGACTCACATGTCTAAGGAAATTAGTGATATTTTCAGTATTAGCCCCTGTGGCTGCCATCGCATCAAGATATATCTCAAATTTACTTTGATGATTACCAGAATAATTCCTGGCGCTTTCCTCCTGAAGAATAATTTTGTTTATAAGATACCTGAGGTCGGGATCCCCAATTGGTAACCACGGATTAGTTGTTTTGGTAAATTCCTCTTTTAAGGAATTGAGCAAAGACATGTTTGCCCATACCGCAAAAACCTGGTGTTCCATGAACACCTGTAACTGCTGTTTATTATTAATATAGTGGTGGATGGGATAATTCCTGAAGTTTTTTAAGTCTGAATTAAATTTTTGGTTTATTTCTTGTGTCATTTTATCTTTCCTCATATAGCTTCAAAATTAAAAGCTTAAGTCTGGAAATGAAAATCTTAAGGACATAAACTTCTTAACATCCAATATTTTAGGATATATTCAAATTATGAGAACTCAGGTCAAAAATTCATATAATATTCTGGTATTTTATTCCAATAAATCAAAGGATTATTTGCAGCTGGAAGGGGTTGTGGCAAAAAAGCCAAAACCATTAAAGAGTGAATGTTGCGAAAAATATAAAAAGGGCAAGCGTTGTAAGCGCTGCCCTTGTTTTGATCTTTTGGAAAATTCAGAAATACCTAATTAAAATGCTGGCATTCCTGTAATATCCATACCTGTAATTAATAGATGAATATCGTGAGTGCCTTCATAAGTAATTACGCTTTCAAGGTTCATCATATGGCGCATAATGCTGTATTCACCTGTAATACCCATTCCCCCCAAGATCTGTCTGGCTTCCCGGGCAATATTTATAGCCATTTCCACATTGTTCCTTTTTGCCATAGAAATCTGGGCAGAAGTAGCCTTGCCTTCGTTTCGTAAAACCCCAAGTCTCCACGCCATTAATTGGGCTTTGGTGATTTCGGTAATCATTTCTGCCAGTTTTTTTTGCTGAAGTTGTTTTCCCCCAATTGGCTTATCAAATTGTACCCTTTCCTTTGAATATCTTAAAGCGGTGTCGTAACAATCCATCGCGGCGCCTATTGCGCCCCAGGCAATTCCGAAACGGGCAGAGTCAAGACAGCCCAGGGGTGCGCCCAACCCGCTTTTATTCGGCATTAAATTTTCTTTTGGAACTTTTACATTATCAAAAATAAGTTCTCCGGTAGCACTGGCACGTAGCGACCATTTGTTGTGGGTTTCAGGAGTAGAAAAACCTTCCATCCCGCGTTCCACAATCAGTCCGTGGATACGGCCTTCCTCGTTCTTGGCCCAAACAATAGCAATGTCGGCGAAGGGAGCATTAGAGATCCACATTTTGGCACCATTTAGTAAATAATGATCCCCCTTATCTTTAAAGTTAGTAACCATCCCGCCGGGATTCGAACCGTAATCGGGTTCGGTAAGACCAAAGCAACCCATCATTTCTCCACTGGCAAGTTTCGGTAGATATTTTTGCTTTTGCTCTTCAGTTCCGTATTTAAAAATGGGATACATCACCAGAGAAGATTGAACCGAGGCTGTAGAGCGTACTCCACTGTCGCCACGTTCAATTTCCTGCATGATGAGTCCGTAAGAGATTTGATCGAGACCGGCTCCTCCATATTCCTCAGGAATATAGGGTCCAAAAGCGCCAATTTCGGCTAAACCCCCAATGATTGATTTTGGAAATTCGGCTTTCTGTGCTGCCTCTTCAATTATTGGAGAGACTTCGCGTTTCACCCATTCCCGGGCGGCATCGCGAACCATTTTATGTTCATCGGTTAAAAGCTCGTCAAGATTGTAATAATCGGGAGCTTGAAATAGATCTGGTTTCATGTTGTGTAGTGTTTTACACAAATGTAGCCAAGCTTTTTATAGCAAACAATTATAATTTAAGGTAGAATGGGGAAACCAATTTTTTGTATTCTTCGGTGTAATTATGTCTGGAGATCTCTAAAATAAGCTCCTCATACAGAGTTTTCCCTTCGGTAAAACCTAAGTTTATAAGGCTGCGTTTGATCCCGGAATCCCGGGTGCCCCGTACTCTTGTTATTTTCTGCGGAAATAAACCCGATTCTTGAGCTAATTGCAGGAAGTTTTTCTCCTCCCGGTGAGGAATGATACAACTAAAAAAGCCTTTTTTTGAAAGCAATTTCGATGCCCCTACCAGTAATTCGGAAAAAGGCAAAGCCTCTGCAAACCTGGCTTGATTTCTCTGGGTATTTTCCGAAGTAAAATCTTCAGAATAGAAAGGGGGATTGGAAACTATGAGCTCATATTTTTCTTCATCCTGCATTTCCTCGACAAATTCATCGAAAGCTGCGTGGTAACAAAAAAGTCTGTCGCTCCAATCGCTGTTTTCAAAATTCTCTACGGCCTGTTCATAGGCGTTTTCATCTATTTCTAATGCGTCAATAAGCAGGGCAGGAGAGCGCTGCGCAAGCATTAATGCAATTAGACCGGTGCCTGTGCCAATATCCAGAATGCTATTGGGTTTATGCTCCAGGGGAGTCCAGGCTCCAAGAAGGACCCCGTCTGTTCCAATTTTCATGGCGCAGCGATCCTGTTCTATTTTGAATTCTTTAAATTGAAATGCTTTGTTGGACATGAGATAAAATTAAAAAACCGCTTCTGATTAAGGAAGCGGTTTTGGATTTATTCTGAGATTTCCGCCTTCGCGGAAATGACATAAATAATATAATTATTCGCCTAAAGCAACTCTCTCGAAACCTATAACTTCAAGGTCAGAGTCTACAGATTTCACGTAATCTGAAACGCTCTGTTTGCTGTCTTTAATATAAGCCTGATTAACTAGAGTATTGTCTTTAAAATATCTCTTGATCTTACCTTTAGCGATGTTATCAAGCATTTCTTCAGGCTTTCCTTCCTGGCGAAGTTGATCTTTAGCGATCTCTACTTCTTTCTCGATGGTGCTTTGGTCAACACCTTCTTCGTTAAGAGCAACTGGGTTCATTGCAGCGGCCTGCATAGATACGTTTTTGGCAGCTTCTTCAGCGCCTTCAACATTTTTAGAAAGTCCGGTGATTACAGCGATCTTGTTTCCTGCGTGAATGTAAGATCCTACAAAAGGAGCTTCAAGAGTTTTGAAAGCACCAATTTCAATTTTCTCACCAATAACCCCGGTTTGCTCGGTTAACTTGTCTTCAACGCTCATTCCTTTGTAATCTGCCTTAAGGAATTCTTCTTTTGAATTGTAATTTAAAGCAAGATCAGCGAAATCGTTAGCCAACTTCACGAAATCATCATTTTTGGCAACAAAATCGGTTTCACAGTTAAGAGAGATGATCACACCTTTAGTGTTATCGGTATTGGTTTTGGCGATTGCAGCACCTTCAGAAGAGTCGCGATCGGCTCTTTTTGCAGCAACTTTCTGACCTTTTTTACGAAGTACTTCAATAGCTTTGTCGAAATCACCATCGGTTTCTACAAGTGCTTTCTTACAGTCCATCATTCCGGCACCGGTAGCTTTTCTTAATTTATTTACTTCTGCAGCAGTTATCTTAGCCATAGTATTGTATTTTATTAAAAAGTCGTTTAGAATCTAACTCAGAAAGAAAGGACTAAACGACTTTTAGATTTTATAAAAAATATTGGTTTATTCTTCTTCGTTAGATGATTTGGCCTTATCAAGAGTTTCTTGCTTGTCTTCAAGCTTTACTTCTTGTTGGGCTTCTTTCATTGCTTTTTTGTCTTCGGCATCTTTAGAAGGAACTTCTGCATCTTCAGTTTTAGCTACTTTGGCTTTTGCGGCTTTAGTTGCTTTTTCTTCCTTCTCTTCTTTTTCAGCTTTTTTACTCTCTTTGCTTGCTTTTCTTTCAGAAAGGCCTTCTACGATAGCATCAGCTGCGTAAGAAACTACCTTATTGATAGATTTTGAAGCATCATCGTTGGAAGGAATAACATATTCTACCTCACGAGGATCTGAGTTGGTATCTACCATTGCAAAGATGGGAATGTTTAATTTCTGAGCTTCTTTAATGGCGATGTGTTCACGGGTGATATCAACTACAAACAATGCTCCTGGAAGTCGGCTCATCTCAGAGATAGAACCAAGGTTCTTTTCTAATTTTGCTCTAAGACGATCTACCTGAAGGCGTTCTTTTTTAGAAAGGGTGTTGAAAGTACCATCTTTTTTCATTCGGTCTATAGAAGCCATTTTCTTGACGGCTTTACGAATGGTTACGAAGTTGGTAAGCATACCACCGGGCCAGCGCTCGGTGATGTAAGGCATATTTGCTTTTTCAGCTTGCTCGGCTACAATTTCCTTAGCCTGCTTTTTAGTTGCTACAAAAAGTATTTTTCTGCCGCTGGCTGCGATCTTTGCAAGAGCATCTCCGGCTTCCTGCATTTTTGCAGCACTTTTGTATAGGTTGATGATATGAATCCCGTTACGCTCCATATAGATATATGGGGCCATATTTGGATTCCATCTTCTTGTAAGGTGGCCAAAATGCACACCTGCATCAAGTAATTCTTTTACTTCTACTTTGTTTGCCATTTTTGTAATAGTTTACGTTCTGTTGAGATAGCAACAAGTAAGTGGCTGTTTTTTAAAAACACGGCCTTACCTGTTTAGATGCTAAACTAACTCCCGACAGCAATCGGGATAACAACAAAATTCTTTTTAATATTAAATGAACTTCCGGGAAATAATCCCGATAAAAATTAACGTTTAGAGAACTGAAATTTCTTACGGGCTTTCTTCTGACCGAATTTCTTACGTTCTACCATTCTTGGATCTCTGGTCATTAAACCTTCTGGTTTCAACACCCCTCTGTTCTCTGCATCCAGTTCTACCATAGCTCTTGCTAGAGCAAGACGAATAGCTTCAGCCTGACCTGTGATTCCGCCTCCATAAACATTGGCTTTAATGTCGAAGTTACCGTCGTTTCCGGTAAGATTCAATGCCTGGTTTACTTTGTACTGAAGGGTACCTGTAGTAAAGTAATCCTTAAGATCTTTTTTGTTAATGGTAAAGTTTCCGCTTCCTTCAGAAACATATACCCTTGCAACCGCTGTTTTTCTACGGCCAATTTTGTGAATAACCTCCATTACTTAAATTCGTTTAAGTTAATAGTTTTAGGTTTTTGCGCGTTGTGATCGTGCTCCGATCCAACATAAACCTTTAAATTTCTAAATAGGTCGGCTCCAAGTTTGTTCTTTGGTAGCATTCCTTTTACTGCTTTTTCAACAAGACGCTCTGGAGCTTTGTCGAATAATTCGGCTGCTGTTAAACTTCTTTGCCCCCCTGGAAAACCGGTGTGGCGAATGTATTCTTTCGCATCCCATTTTTTTCCGGTTAAGTTGATCTTTTCAGCATTGATAACAATTACGTTATCTCCGCAATCAACGTGTGGGGTAAAATCAGGCTTATGCTTACCTCTTAGTAGCTTGGCTACTTTAGAAGAAAGGCGGCCTAAAGTCTGTCCTTCAGCATCTACAAGAACCCATTCTTTTGAAACGGTAGCCTTGTTTGCCGATACTGTTTTGTAGCTTAATGTGTCCACACTAATTAAATTTACTTATTATTAAACATTCCATTCCCGTTCCCTACATGAATCATGGCGGGAAAACGGGGTGCAAATGTACAATTATAAATTCATATAGCAAATATGTGACTTATTAATTTATTCCATTGGAAATCCCTGGATGTCAAGCCATTTTGTTTCCTTTTTGTATTTGAACGGTGCCAGTTCTAATTGCAGGCAGCAATGAGTTGCTCTCCGCCCGATATAATTTGATCTTGAGCCTGCCGTAACCCCTATAAATACCGACAAAAGGCTCATAAACAACGATTAACGGTATATTTTATGTTAAAAAAGTCATAAAATTGTGTAATTGTTTCATAGCTTTGCCGCAGAAAAAGAATAAACCCCCCAATTGCTATGATTAAAATTTTCAATTTAAGAAAGACATTCTTTGCCGCAGGCTTAATGCTGCTTCTTGGAAGCTGTGAGCCCAGCAATGATGATATTGCAGCAGTCAATATTTCTCAAACTAATCTTACTGTTATTGATCGTGATGCTATGGTAGGCGAATGGCAGTTAACTACTATGCAAGCCGATACTCTTGTGGATCTCAATGGAGACGGTTTAGGCCACGTGAACATCCTTGAAGAAACTACTTGTTTTGATACCATGGGAATTACTTTTAATGAGGACGGAACTTTCTCCACCGTGAATTCTAAACTGGATTTTAATTACGGCGTAAACGCCGATGAGTTTAAATGCCTTTCCGGTCGTACTGATCATGGGACCTGGGATGTTGAAAATGATGAACTCATTTTAAATCTTGAAATTAATGGTGAGGTTTATACCGACAGGAAACTTATCGATAAGGATACTGATACCTTTGGTTTTGATGTTTCCAAATTCGAATCTTCTCAATATGTAGACGATCCTGGAGATTCCCACGCCTCACATATTCTTGTGTTAGCGGTAGAGTATACCAGGGTTAATTAGTATTTACTACCAATGCTAAAATTAAAAGGAGGCTATTTAGAAAATTGCCTCCTTTTTTATTTCTGCTTTTTAAGAATGGTTAATCTATAACTGGTATCCCAAATCTTCTAAAGCCTGTACTATTAAATCTTTATAATACTCTGCAGAAGCTCCTGGAATTACTCCATAGTTATAACCAAATTCAATACGGTCAGATAAACCGTAGTTGCCGGCGTAATTTCCTGTGCCGTTTTCCATATATTCCACCAGTGATTTAAAGTTTGCAAATGCTCCCCAGGTATCTGTCTCAACCTGGAAGATCACCCCTCTATAGTAACCAGAAGGAAAGGAATTCAACCTTGTTCTAAGTGCATCAATATCCATGTCATACGCGGCGGTCCTGGCTGTGTTTTCATCCCAGGCACCTCCCGAATGATAAATATTTTCTGCCTCATCCTGGAAGACCAGAGATATTACATTTCCGGTGGGAGTCTCTCCCTGGAAATTCAGCATATTTAAAGTTCTTTCAGATCCATCGGAGATCACTCTTACTTTACTATCATAAAGGTCATCATCATTACCATATAATCCAATTAAGGCATCTCTTAGCAAAGTATTACGCATAACCTGAAGAGGAGACAGAGTTGAGTTCATTGAACCTGAAGAGTCGAAATAAATATAGATATTAGTATCCTCATCAATTACAGGTGGGGTTCCATTATCGGTAAATACAGGGGAGTCTGTGGCACAGCCTACACCTTCTCTAAAGTGCCAGTAATCTATAGCATCTTCCCCGTCAAACAAGGTTCTAACCTGGACATCGGTTAGCGTGAAGCTTCGAATTACCTCCTCGGTTACGTCTCCGTAAGCATCAGAATTAAGTAAAGTGATTTCTACGTAATAATTGTCTACCGTTTCTTCACCACCTATATCGGGTAATGCAAAACAAACAGGGCTACCGGAATAATCTCCGTTATCATCCATTTCAACAGTATTTTGAACTCCCGAATGAAGTACCTCTCCGGTATCGTCGGTACCACTCCATATGTTAACAGAGTATTCTGCAGGATAATGTCTTCCATTATCATCACAGTAATTTCCAAAAATACAAAACTCTATAGCCTGAGTTGGATGAAGATCAAAGAATAAATAGCCAAATTCATTAACGGTACGATCGTCAAAACAAAGCACTTCTACATCTAAATATTTCTTTGTGCCAGCCCCCAAATCAAAATCCATAGGTAGTGGTACATCTACCCAATCTATATAATCGCTTTCTCCATATGGTGCAAGCCAGATAAGGACATCATTTTCATCATAAACAGCAAAATAATCCAGGCTGTATGGTCCGGGTGCCAGTTCGAGATCTGAAGATTCCATGGTGAAATATTCTTCAGTGCCGTCGTCATCGTAATCTCCGGGAGTGGGGTTTACATCCACTTGAATTGGATCTTCGTAAGTTCCCACAGCGGTAGTACCGCTTAATACTACATGAACATAAGATGGAACTAGCTCAGAACAGTCTGGCAAAGTCGTGGCTTGCCTTGTTAAGGACTGTTGATCTACCAGGTCATTTAAAACTGCTCCAAAATTTAGAGTAGCCATTTCCGGCTCATCTGTTGGGATGGACTCTATTTCATCCTTACTACAGGCAGTCATTAACATAGCCAGAACGGCCAGGTACATCAGGTAATTTTTAAATCTTTTCATAATTAAAAGTTTTTGGTTAAATATTGAATAATTAATAAAATCCAATGTTAGATAACCATACAAGAGTAGGTGTCCTAAGAGGACATAATTGATCTGGGAGGGATGGTGCTAAAAAGTGTAGGGATAAATCAAGACCGGTTTTAAAAGTATCCGGTTTATTGATTCCTTTCAAATATAGGACTAGTAATCGCCAGAAGACAATGGGGGATTGCCCGTATTATTCGGTACAAAATACGGGAAGTCTTTTTAGTACTGGTATTTACAAAGAATCGGGAAGTTTAATGTGCTTCCAGCCAATTGTGGCCGGTACCAATTTCCACCTCAAGAGGAACGTCAAATTGATAGGCGTTTTCCATTTCTGTTCTGATTAATTCTCCTATTTCATCAATTTCATCCTTATGGGCGTCAAACACCAATTCATCATGCACCTGAAGGAGCATTTTTGTCTTGTAATTACCCTCACTTAACCTTCTGTGAATATTGATCATAGCCAGTTTAATGATATCGGCCGCGCTGCCCTGAATAGGAGCATTTACAGCATTTCTCTCGGCCGCTCCTCTAACCACGGCATTTTGAGAATTAATATCCTTTAAATATCGCCTTCTGCCTAAAATAGTTTGAACATATCCGTGTTCGCGGGCAAAGGCCACCTGCTCTCCAATGTAATTAGTGAGTTTTGGATAGGTTTTATAATAGGTGTCGATAAGTTCCTTGGCCTCACTACGGGATAAATTGGTCTGGTTGCTTAAGCCGAAAGCAGAAACCCCATAGACAATTCCAAAATTTATCGTTTTGGCATTGCTCCGCTGCTCCCTGGTCACTTCTTCAAGAGGTACATTAAAAACCTTTGCAGCCGTAGAAGCGTGAATGTCTTCTCCGTTTTTAAAAGCCTTTATCATATTCTCCTCTTCACTAAGCGCAGCGATTATTCTTAATTCTATCTGAGAATAATCGGCAGCAAGCAGGATGTAATTTTCATCTCTGGGAATAAAAGCTTTCCGTACCTCACGTCCTCTTTCAGTCCTTATCGGGATATTTTGTAGGTTGGGATTATTGGAGCTCAACCTTCCGGTTGCGGCAATGGTTTGTACATAATCCGTATGCACTCTTCCGGTCGACTTTTCAATTTGGTTAGGAAGAGCCGTTACATAGGTGTTCAGCAATTTCACTAAAGCACGGTAATCAAGTACAAATTGTATAATCTTATTGTCTTTTGCCAGGTTAGACAAGACGTCTTCACTGGTAGAGTATTGACCGGTTTTAGTCTTTTTTGGTTTTTTTACCAGCTCCATTTTCTCAAAGAGGATCACTCCCAGTTGTTTTGGAGAACTTATCTTAAATTCTTCACCGGCTTCTGAAAAGATCTTTGTTTCCAATTCGGCGATATCATTGTTTAAGGCCTCCGTTAGAGAATTGAGGAATTTCTGGTCCAGTTTTATTCCTTCCAGTTCCATATCGGCGAGAACCCTTACCAGTGGAATTTCGATTTCATCAAAAAGTTTTCGGGTATTGGCCTCTTTTAATTCCTCTTCAAAGAATTTTTTAAGCTGAAGAGTGATGTCGGCATCTTCTACGCCATATTCGGTTTGCTGCTCCAACGGCACGTCCCGCATAGATTTTTGATTCTTACCTTTTTTGCCAATCAATTCTGAAATGGGCTGCGGACTATAATTCAGATATGTTTCTGCAAGAATATCCATATTGTGACGCATATCGGGATTGATGAGGTAATGAGCAATCATGGTGTCAAAAAGTTGTCCTTTGATCCTGATCCCATATTTCGCCAATACTTTAATATCGTATTTTAAGTTTTGTCCTGTTTTTTCGATGTTTTCATCTTCAAAAAACGGGCGTAATTCCTCGATAAGTGACTGTGCCTCTTCCCTTTTTTCGGGAAAAGGTAAATAGAAACCTTTGCCGGGTTCCCAGGAAAAACCTATGCCTACCAGTTCTGCTTCAAGAGCATTTAAACTGGTAGTTTCAGTATCGAAACAAACATTTTTTTGTTTCATCAGGTTTTTTAAGAACAGGCTTCTCGCCATATCTGTGGTAAGGCTTTGGTAAAGGTGAGGAGTGTCTTTTAATGTTTTTCTTCCGGAAGTGGACTCTATTTTTTCTGCAGCATCAGATCCGAAAAGTGAAAATTGACCCTCTCCGGCAGTTTTCGCGTTTTTTCTTGCCGAGGGGGAATTAGTGACCTGGGTTTGGGTGTGCTGTTCCTCTCCGCTAAAAAGTTTTATGAATTGATCTTTAAGTCTTCTAAATTCCAGTTCATCAAATATTTTTTGAACTTTTTCGGCGTCGGGCATAGAAAGCTCGTAATCCTCAGCATGGAATTTCACATCGCAATCGGTTAAAATTGCTGCGAGTTTTTTAGACATTATGCCTTGCTCTTTATGGGCTTCCACCTTTTCACGCATCTTGCCTTTAAGTTTATCGGTATTGGCCAGCAGATTTTCCATACTCCCAAATTCTTTGAGAAACTTTTTTGCGGTTTTCTCGCCCACTCCCGGAAGTCCGGGGATATTGTCTACAGCATCGCCCATCATCCCAAGAAAATCTATAACCTGATCTGGGGTTTCTACCTCAAATTTCTTTTGCACCTCCGGAATCCCCCAAATTTCAATGCCATTTCCCATTCTGGCAGGGCGGTACATAAAGATGTTTTCGGTGACTAACTGGGCAAAATCTTTATCGGGGGTTACCATATAGACCCGGTAGTTTTCCTTTTCGGCCTGCTTTGCTAATGTTCCAATAATATCATCGGCCTCACAGCCCGGGAGTACAACCACCGGAATATGCATAGCCTTGAGAATATCCTGAATTATCGGAATTGCATCTTTTATAGGTTCGGGGGTGGCGTCGCGGTTTGCTTTGTATTCAGAAAACATTTCGGTACGTACCTCACTGCCTTCCTTGTCGAAACAAACAGCCAAATGATCGGGCCTTTCACGTCGTATTACGTCAAAAAGGGAGTTCATAAACCCCATGATAGCTGAGGTGTCAAAGCCTTTGGAATTAATTCTCGGGTTTTTAATAAAAGCGTAATAACCGCGGAATATTAAGGCATAAGCATCAACGAGAAAAAGACGTTTTTGGTCAGACATACAAATGGAGGTTTATTTTTTAGAATATTTCAAAACTACAAAGATAAAATCATACCTCATCTGAGCCGCGTGTAAAAATTGAAAACAAAGGCAGGCTTTTTGTTTGGAGAAGTAACAAGTAATTATTTCTGCGACTTATACAGGAGTTAAAACTTCTGTTAACGAAGCTTTTAAAGCAGGATGTTAAAAGTATATTTGCAAAAAAATTGATTATTCAATGCGCTGGCTCATTTTTATAGTTTTCTATCTTATTATTGATATTTATGCTTTTCAGGTGCTCCGGAATTTTACCCGAAGCAACTGGGCTCTTGGGATCTACGTTTTCATCTCTGTAGCGGTGGTGGGGAATTTCATCTACCAATGGATGCAACCCACAGAGGGAACGGTGCTTTCTATCGGACGTGGATATGCCTTTGGATTCCTTCTTGCTGTTATACTGGCCAAACTTCTTATGAGCCTGTTTATGTTAGGAGAAGATATCTTTAGACTGGGAGCCGGAACTATAAGTAAGTTTTCTTCTGAAGAAGGATTTAATATGCCTTCCCGTCGGAAGTTTATCGGGCAGCTTGCACTGGGAATCGCCGCTATCCCATTAGCTTCGGTTTTGTATGGGATGTATCAGGGGCGATACAATTTTCGCGTTTTGCGCTACACCCTGTACTTTGAAGATCTTCCCGATGCCTTTGATGGATATAAGCTCAGCCAGATAAGTGATATTCATAGCGGAAGTTTCGATAATAAAAATAAAATAAAATACGGAATAGATCTTTTAAACGAGCAGGAGAGTGATCTTGTGCTATTCACCGGAGACCTGGTGAATAATGTAGCTGCCGAAATGGACCCCTGGAAAGAAATGTTCTCCTCGATTAAAGCCAAAGATGGGGTGTATTCGGTATTGGGAAATCACGATTACGGCGATTATAAAAACTGGTCTTCGGCAGAAGAAAAAGCTGATAACCTGAAAAAACTAAAAAATACCCACGCTGAAATGGGGTGGAATCTGCTCCTGAATGAACATCGTTTTATCGAAAAGAATGGAGAGCGAATAGCCCTGATAGGTGTAGAAAACTGGGGGATAGGAGGTTTTAAAAAAGCAGGTGACCTTGAGGCAGCCACAGATGGACTTTTGGCTAAAGATTTTAAAGTGTTGCTTAGTCATGATCCTTCCCATTGGCAGGAGGTCGTGAAAAAAGATGAAAAGAACTATCATTTAACTTTAAGTGGACATACCCACGGAATGCAGTTTGGTATTGAGATTCCTGGCTGGTTCCGTTGGAGTCCTGTGCAGTATCGCTATAAAAACTGGGCCGGTATCTACGAAGAATTCGGCAGATATATTAATGTGAACCGTGGTTTTGGATACCTTGCATTTCCCGGCCGCGTTGGTATCTGGCCCGAAATAAGTGTAATCGAGCTTAAAAAAGGCCCGAGACCTGCATAATTACAAGAATTTGCTATATTTGATTAAGCCGATGCAGTACTAACTAAAAATTAAACTGATGTCTAAATTTGGTGAATTAGTAGATCTTAAAATCCCGGTTTTATTGGATTTTTATACTGAAGCTAATAATGCATCGGTAGCTATGCATCCTGTGTTAAGAGATGTTGCAGCAGCTCTTGGCAATAAGGTAAAAGTCATTAAAATAGATATTGACAAGAACTCCCAATTAGCCGAAGCCTTACGGGTAAAAGCGCTGCCAACCTTAATGATCTATAAAGAGGGAGAGATGAAATGGCGACAAAGTGGTGAACAGGATGCGCCAACCCTTATCGGTTTACTTAAAGAATACGTTTAAAGGCTTTTGAAGGCGTAGCCTTTTTCGGTAAAATATTTCAGAACCTTTGGTAAAGCGTATTTTAAGTTTTTTGAGGCTTTTTCGCTGTCGTGAAAAACTATAATACTCCCCTCCCTGGCATTTTCAATCACATTCTTAAGGCAGGTTTCTTTCTTAATATTACTGTCAAAATCCCAGCTTATTACATCCCACATTACAATTTTAAAACCCGCTTTGGAGAGTTTCCTGGCCTGGGAATTCTTTATTTTCCCAAAGGGTGGCCTAAACATTTTGGGTTTTGGGTTTTTTGGGTGTTTCTTATTAATTAAATCTTCAGTCTGAAGTACATTTCTAAAATATTCTGAAGTTGGGTTTTTCCAGCCATTTAAATGATGAAAACTATGATTACCGATTTGGTGCCCTTCAGAAATCACCTTCTGAAAAACCTCAGGATATTTCCTGATATTATCCCCAATGCAAAAAAAAGTTGCCTTAGCCTGATATTTACTGAGTTGGTCCAGCACCCAGGGAGTTATTCCCGGCACGGGCCCGTCATCAAAGGTTAGGTAAATTGATCCTGATTCAGGTAGGTGGGAAATCCTTTTGGGGTAAAGCCACCTTAGTAATGCAGGATATTTAACCAGGAATTTATTCATATTTAAAGAAAGTGCCTTTCTGAAAAATTTTCAATTTATTCTCAAAGTGAGAAGATAATTTGAATTTTCAAAAAGGCACTATTTTATTCGGTAGAATCTAACCGGGGCTTTTCCGCCTCCTGACCTAATTCCCTTAAAGCATCCTGATCCAGAGTTTCCTCAAGAGGAACATCTTCCGCTTCTATTTCTTCTTCATCGCCGTAAAAATGCCTAAACATTCTAAGGTGTTCGTTAAATTCATCGGCTTTCTCCTGTATAATCTCCTCATCCTGATTTCTCACGAGGATGTCAACCAGGCTGCGGTAGCGCTCCATATCAGAAATAATTTCATCGGCGTAGCGATACTGCCTGTCTACCCCCCAGGTGCTATACCATTTTAGGTTTTCCTGGTATTTTGTAGCCACCTGCTCCCATATTTCACGGGCTCTCTCTGGCTCCCCCACTTTGTAATAACCATCTATATAAGGTTCTACCAGGCTGTAATATCCATAATATTCTACCGGGGTATGCTCCATCGCCAGATCCAGGATTTCTTTAGCCCGGGTGGTATCTCCTTCATTTAAAAGATTTTCCACCAATCTGGCCAAATTGCTGCGGTAGGTAATTGAGTTCTTCCGTGTTTCGGGATCGTGATAAATATCTTCACTGCCCATATTCCCCCAATCCCAGCTTTTAACGATCTCATACATTTTTTCAGTATTCACCTTACCCATATCGTAAGGATTTCGGGGGTCCAAAGGTGTTTTTATGGGCACGAGTTTGTATGCTATCCCTTCGAGCTGCAGATGGTCCTTCATCCACAGGTAATCATCATCGCCATAGCTTCCGCCTGTGAAATATATGGGGCGTTCCCAATCATTATTGGCAATAATATCCAGCATCATTAATCGGTTTTTATAAAGGATTTGGCTATCTATTTGCAAATCGATATGATCTACAATTTGATTAGCAAATTCTTCCCTAACTATACCATTCTCCAGAACAGTTTGTTTGTCTACAGGAATGCGCACGTTCTTAGATGGGAATGTATTTACAAACTGTCCGCTTTGTAATTCCGCTTTGGTTCGGGGATCGTCATTCTGAATATAATTCAAAAAGGTTTTTAGCGGGAGCGTATCCTGTGTGATCTCCCTGAAAAAAACCGCATCATTTTTTCCGGTATAATCCTTCGCTTCAAATTGGGAAGGGATGGGGTCACTATCAAATGCCTTTCGCTTCATCTGGTCGATATACCAATCGGTAGCAAACAAGCTTGTATTTACCACTCTTACATCGGTTCTGTACCGCTCGATTTGCTGCACATACCATAAGGCAAAAGTATCGTTATCTCCAATGGTGAATATTATCCCATTTTCATCTACCGAATCCAGGTACATTTTGGCCATGCTAAGGGTCGTGTCTCTTCCGCTGCGGTCATGGTCATCCCAGTTTTCAGAAGCTAAAATAACCGGCACGGCAAGTAAAGAAACTATTGCTGCCGCCGGCGCCACGATCTTTGGCGTGAAGAATTTTTTAGCCCAATCGAACAAGGCATAGACCCCAATTCCTATCCACATAGCGAAAACATAGAAGGAACCTACCAGGGCATAGTCACGTTCTCTTGGTTCAAAAGGACGTTCGTTGAGGTAAATTTTCAGGGCTATTCCAGTAAAAAGGAAAAATACCAGCAAAACCCAGAAATTATTTTTATCCTTTTTAAAGTGAAATACCAACCCGATGAGGCCCAGAATAAACGGTAAAAAGTAATAAGTGTTGCGGGCTTTATTGTTTTTGATATCAGAAGGTAGATTCTCCTGAGGGCCCAGGTGTATCTCATCTATAAAATTAATTCCGCTAAGCCAGTTTCCATGCAAATCGTCATATTTCCCCTGGATATCATCCTGACGCCCTACAAAGTTCCACATAAAATATCGCCAGTACATATAACCTATCTGGTATTCCAGCAAATAAGCGATGTTCGAAGAAAACGTAGGTTTTTCTACATTAATATATTCTCCAAACTGTTGTAAAAACCTGTGGTAATCGGTATTATCCAGGTTGCCCTGAGAGTATTCATTTTTAAATTCCTGTATAGCCTGCAGGAGTTGTTCCTGTCCCTGATATTCTCTCTTAACCGTGAATTCTAAAGGGCCGGTAAACTCCATATAGTTGGCGGCATGTTCGCTGCTCCACATTCTGGGAAGAAAAGCTTTATGACTGTCGTCCAGGTTCTGCCGGGCATTTTTATAATCGTTTACAATAACATATTCCCCTTTTTCCTCATCCTTTTCATAATGTGGTTTACCGTCTTTATATGGATTGTCAGCATCTAAACCGCTGTACATTTCTGAAAACTGGGGCCCATAGAAAAGATGGGTCTCTCCATATTGTTCTCTATTATAATATGCCAGTAATTCGCGGGCGTTATCGGGACTATTCTCATTTATAACCGTAGGCGCGTTAGCCCTAATTGGGAGCATCACCCAACTGGAGAAGCCAATAAGGATAAATAAAATGGACAGAAAGAGGGTGTTTAGTTGATAGTAGTTCTTTTTCCGGGTATAATTAATTCCGTAATAAAAGGCTATTACAATTAGGAGGAATGCTATAATAGTTCCGGTATTAAAAGGCAGCCCGAGGGAATTGGTGAAAAATAATTCTGAGGCTGCAAAAAATGTAAGTGTGTAGGGGAGCAGCAGCTTAAAAATGAACATTAACACAGCGACCACCACGATATTGGCAATAATAAAATTCTTTACTGTTACCTTTTTATAATTTTTGAAGAAATATAGAAATCCGATGGCAGGAATGGTTAGTAAACCTAAAAAGTGCACCCCAAAGGAAAGGCCCACCACCAATGAAATAAGGATGAGCCAGCGGTTACCCCGTGGTTTGAACATATCCCGCTCCCATAGCAATCCCAGGTAGAAGAGCAGGGCCATAATACAGGCGGCCATGGCATAAACTTCAGCTTCTACGGCACTAAACCAGAAACTATCGGTAAAAGTAAAGGCCAGAGATCCCACGGCAGCACTTCCCAGGACAGCGATTTTTTTAGCCATGCCCAATTTTTCTGCGGGTCCGGCAATTTTTAGCACCAATAAACTTATGGACCAGAACATAAACAGTACCGCAAAAGCACTGGCCGTTCCAGACATAAAATTCATCATAAGGGCGACCTTGGTTTCATCTGGGGCAAACATCGAGAAGAAAGCCCCTGCCATCTGGTAAAAAGGCGCCCCGGGAGGGTGTCCCACCTCCAGATTAGCCGAGGTGGCTATATATTCTCCTGCATCCCAAAAGCTCGCAGTTGGTTCTAAGGTTAAAGTGTAGGTGGTAAGTGCGATTAGAAATACCAGCCATCCCAGTATTTTGTTCCACTTCTTAAAGCTGAAATCCCTCATTATGGTATATAATTGAATCCTGAGTGGCGAATTTAGTAATAAAATTGTGAACCCTTCAACAGGAGCATTTAAATGCCCATTATTTTTAATAAGCCTGAAAATGTGAATACTAAAATCGGTATTAAAAATACTCTTCGAATTTATTGGAAAAAGTTTGTGTAAATAAAAGTTTGTTTTAAATTTGCATCCGCATTTAAGCATTGGCCTATGGTGTAACTGGCAACACGTCTGGTTTTGGTCCAGAAGAGTCTAGGTTCGAGCCCTAGTAGGCCAACAAAAAATGTAAAACCGAATTCTGAAAAGAGTTCGGTTTTTTTGTTTTTAGAAAGAATTTGCTGGGCGAGAAGTTTATCCTGAGCGAAGCCCGATGAAAGAGGGCGTAGCCGAAGGGAGCCCTAGTAGGCCAACAAAAAATGTAAAACCGAATTCTGAAAAGAGTTCGGTTTTTTGTTTTTGGGAGAAATTTGGACGAGTAGTTTATCCCGATTGTAGCTTTTGCGAAATATCCGGAAGCCCTGGTAGGCCAAGAAAAAATGTTAAAAACCGAATTCTAAAAAGACTAAGGTTTCGATTGTTTAAAATATTTTCCTTCTTCAAGCCAATTTTGGGAAATGCTTTGTAATTTAGTTTCTGCAAATTTTAAACAGCAATTTTGGCCAGAGAATTTTTTAAGGAAAATCATAGTGTTTTTAATACCCTCTTCGAAGCGGCCTCAGAAGGGGTTATCGTTGTCGATAGTAGTCAAATTATTGTGACGGTAAACCTTGCTGCCCTGCAAATGTTCGGGTATGAACGGGGAGAGCTTGTAGGCCAGCATCTTAATATCCTTATCCCACCGAGTTATAAACCAAACCATTCCAAACATTTCAAGGAATTTTTATCTCATAGCGAAAAAAGGCAAATGGGCCATGGGCGGGAATTATTTGGAAGTAAAAAGGACGGAAGCCAGTTCCCGGTAGAAGCCGGACTCAACCCCTTCCGCATCGATGGGGAAGATTTTGTGATGTCCCTTATTGTCGATATTACTGTTCGGAAGGAAAATCAACAGCGCATCAGGGAGTTGAATGCCGAACTTGAAGACAAAATTAAGGTTCGCACCAAAGAGCTTCGGGAAACTGTAGACAATCTTGAACAGGAAATCAGCAAAAGAAAAGAAGCTGAAAAAAGGATTAAACTGGCGCTTAAACAGGAAAAGGAACTTAACGAACTTAAAACAAAATTTCTGTCCCTTGTTTCTCACGAATTTAAAACTCCGTTAAGCGGGATACTAACTTCTGCAACCCTTGCTGAAAAATATGTTACGGGAGAACAACAGGAAAAACGAGAAAAACATCTTCGCACCATTAAAAATAAGGTGCACTACCTGAATAATATTTTGAATGATTTTCTTTCCCTGGAACGACTGGAATCGGGTAATGTGAACTATAAATACAGCAGTTTTAGCCTGAATAAGGTTATTAATGATGTGGTTTATAATGCCAACGTGACCCTTAAATACGGCCAGGAGATCGAGTACCCCAGGGATCTGGATGAAGTAACCCTGTATCAGGATGAAAAAATACTGGATCTTGTGTTATCCAACCTTATTGGAAACGCGATAAAATACTCTCCTGAGAATTCGACAATCCATTTTAGAATTGAGAATAATGATAATATGGTTATTTTTGAGGTTTCTGATGAAGGAATGGGAATCCCTGAGAAAGATCAAAAGCATATCTTTGAACGCTATTTCAGGGCCGAAAATGCCTTGCTTAATCAGGGAACGGGCATTGGGCTCAATATTGTGAAAGTTCATGTAGAGAATATGGGAGGAAAAATTTATTTTACCAGTGAAGAAAGCAAAGGCTCAACCTTTACAGTCCAATTACCCAATTACGAACGTTAAATAGTTTTGTGAAATTTAGGGCCATTTTATATGGTGCTGGAAATTTATATCGATGAAGAAAATATTGCTTATTGAAGACGATGTTACGGTGAGGGAAAATACCGCCGAGATCCTTGAATTATCAGATTATGAGGTGGTGACTGCTTCAGATGGTAAGCAAGGTGTAGCCAGGGCTAAAAGCGAATTACCCGATATTATTGTTTGCGATATTATGATGCCCGAAATGGATGGCTATGATGTATTAACAGAACTCTCCAAAACTACTGAAACCAGCGGTATTCCTTTTATATTTCTTTCAGCAAAAACAGAACATAAAGATGTGAGACGTGGGATGGACCTTGGTGCTGACGACTATCTCACCAAACCCTTCGAAGAGTCTGATCTCTTAAGTGCTATTGAAAGCCGTCTTGCAAAAATGGAGATCCTGAAAAAAGATAAAACTACTGGCCAGGAGCAGGAACCAAAGGAACAACAGCACATCCCAAACCTAACGGCTTTTAGAGAGTTAATGAAAACCGGGGAACGGCAAAATTATAAAGGAGGGGAGAGCGTTTATGAAGAAGGAAAAACTTCGGTGAATTTTTATATGGTAGACCGGGGGGTGGTTAAGGCTCATAAATTTGATTCCCGGGGCAAGGAAATTATTACACAATTATATAAAGATGGAGATTTCTTCGGAAGCCTTAGTTTTAATTCTAATTCGGCATACCGCGAATTTGCTACGGCTATGGAAGATACCACTCTTTATATGCTTTCACGTGACCAGTTGAAAGATATACTTCATGAGAACAGCCGGGTAAGTATGGAACTTCTCGAAGTGATGAATGAAAACCTCTTCGGAATAAAAGAACAACTTATCGACATTGCTTACGCTTCAGTACGTAGAAAAACTGCGAAAACTATACTTATGTTCGCCAGGGAGATTAAAAAGAATCCTTTACATAGTATTAGGATTTCCCGTGCCGATCTTGCCGGTGTGGCTGGGATCGCTTCCGAAACTCTTATAAGAACACTTTCCGATTTTAAGAAGGAAGGCCTTATCGAAATTGAGGGTAGAAATGTTAAGATTATCGATGCCGACAAGCTCGAAAAAATAGGCTAATTAGCTTTTTTTGGTATAGCTGACTGCCGTCATATTTGGCTGCGGACTTTCTCTATAATTTTACCACAAATTAGAAAAGGAAATCCATGGCCATTAATATAGTAATCTTAACCGATTATTCTGCACATGCTTATAATGCAGCTAAATATGCCCTGAATTTACCCGGTGTTGCCTCAAATTTTTACATTTTACACGCCGGCGATTCAAACAAAGAGGGCCTTGATGCTTGCATCGAAAAGCTTCGTAAAGAAGCTACAGCTGACGGCCATAAATTTCATGCAATCCTGAAAAATGATAATTTGATTGATGCCACACGAAAAGTTGTGGCCGAAAAGGATATTGATCTTATAGTTATGGGCGCGTCGGGCAGAAGCTCCGATCAAATTAAAGGTATTGGGACTAACACTTATAATGTGTTGAGAAAGGTGAAATGTCCCGTACTTACCGTTACCGAGAACCAGGAATTCAAAGCCTGGGAAAACCTGTTCTTCCCAATTGATTATTCAGTAATGTTGCACGGCGATATGCTGGATGTGTTTAAAAAGTTACCCTTGTTGGCAGCTTCAGTTTTCAATGTGTGGGAGATAAACGGCAATAATCAAAACGGAAATCAACTTGGTGTAATTCGTCAGGAATTAAATACCAGGTTGAGCCCCAGAGCTGTTAACTTTAATACCATCGATCCAAATACCCAACTTGGCGGGCAATTCTGGAAGGATGCTAAATCTTCTGCAAATCTTGTCGTGCTTATGGCGCGAAACCTGAAGATTTCAGATATATTGTTGTTGCATCCTCCCATACAAAATGGGGCGCAAGCCTCAAGACCGCCAATATTGATCCTTCACGGATAAAAAAGTTTCATTCATTTTAGAATAAAACGAAATTAGCCCCAAAAAACCTGTTCTATAGAGCAGGTTTTTTATTTTTTATGGAAGCGCTAATTTTAGTTTCTTGACTGGAAGATTTTCAGGTACAGGTGGGTAGACATTTTCCTGGCGTTATTTTTTGCGCGATTAGCCAATTCTCCCTCAAAGAGTTCATCTATGGTTTCAAACCATAGGTTAAGCCATACTCCAAAATGTTCAGAAGATATCTTGTGGTCATTTTTCTGATCTACTTTTACATGAGCCTTTTGTGGGTTTCCACGGTAGACACCTTTGAAGAAAAGATTACTCTCCCAGAAATCTGTAAGCTTGTCCAGGTGTTCATCCCAATCTTCTATAGATTCATTGAAAAAATATCCAATTTCAGGATTCTTGCGTACTTTGGAATAGAACCGGGAGATGAGGGTAAATACATCTTCCCGATTTTGAATGTCATTCCTCATTGCTTAGATAATATTTATTAGGATAAAGATTATGGAGACTGCTAAGCTAAGGATTAATGCATTAAGGATGATCTTTGGTTTAAATTGAGCGAGAATAACGGCGTTAAACCCCATACAAACGCTTACTACGGCAAAGAGTTGCAACATATCCAGAAATCCGTGGCCCTGCATTAAAATAAGCATGGCAGCCACTGAGCCCAGACAACTGGAAGCGATAATTCCAATGGTAGAATAGCCCAGGGGCATTTCTTTAAAATCTGCAAGCAGGTTGTTGTAAAGTTTCATTTTAGTGATTTTTTAGATTAGGGCATAAAATTAGCCTGCTTACTGCCGGATACTTATGACTTAAATCATAAGTAAGAAATAGAAAAGCCCGGAAACTACAGGTTCCCAGGCTTTAAGGCTAAAAATTACAAGGTTTTTATTTCCTGAATCTTAAAAAAGTTTCCTTTTCCAGGGCTTCCCGGTGATCGGGATGGGCGATGGAGATTAAGGCTTTTGCCCGTTGTTTTAAGTTTTTTCCGTAGAGATCTACTACACCATATTCGGTGGCTATGTAATGCACGTGGGCCCGGGTAGTAGTTACGCCTGCTCCTTCTTTAAGATATGGTACAATCTTGGAAATTCCTTTTGCGGTCACCGAGGGCATGGCGATAATAGGTTTTCCGCCTTCTGAAAGTGAGGCCCCGCGAATAAAGTCCATTTGGCCGCCTACTCCCGAGTATTGATATTTGCCTATAGTATCGGCGCAAACCTGCCCGGTAAGATCTATTTCCAGAGCACTATTTATGGCTGTTACTTTTGGATTCTGGCGTATTATAGCAGTATCATTGGTGTAGCCTGCTTCCTTAAAATGAACTATGGGGTTATCGTCAATAAAATCGTAAAGTTTTTGTGATCCCAGTGCAAAACAGGTCACTATTTTTCCCGTTTTAATCTCTTTCATTTCGCCGGTAATTACCCCCGACTCTACCAGTGGCAGGACTCCTTCTGAAAGCATTTCGGTGTGTATTCCCAGACGTTTGTGGTTTTTAAGATTGTTCAATACCACATTTGGGATTCCGCCAATCCCCATTTGTAGGGTGGCCCCATCTTCAATAAGCCCTGCAACGTGCTTTCCGATTTGGGTTTCAACTTCGGTGGGTTCAGGAATATTCAATGCAAATATTGGATGATCTACCTCGCAGGCAGCATCAATATTGCTGATGTGAATGTTTCCATCGCCGTGACTCCTTGGTACCTGAGGATTGATTTGGGCAATTACTTTCTTTGCGGTTTGTATTGCCGGAAGTGTTATGTCTACAGAAACTCCCAGGGAGCAATAGCCGTGCTTATCTGGCGGAGAAACCTGTATGAAAGCCACATCCAGGGGTAAAATGTTTCTTCTGAAAAGCAAATGCATTTCACTTAAGAATATAGGGATATAGGCGCCAATAGAAGAATTAACCGCCTCTCGCACATTCCCGGCTACAAAACAGCTGTTGGTGACAAAAGAATCGCTAAAAGGTTTTTTAGTGTATTTAGCATTTCCTTCGGTATGAATTTGTATGATCTCAACCTCACTTAATTCCTTGTGTCTATCACTTAAAGCATCTATCAAAACGTTTGGTGTCATTGCAGCTCCCTGAAAAAATACACGGTCGCCCGATTTAACTACCGAAACGGCTTCAGTTGGAGAGACTATTTTGAGGTTGGTCATATTTTAGGCTTTTATATTAAGTTTGAAATTAATGTTTATTTCTTCTTCGATTACAATTAACCCAAACATTTTGCTTGGAGCTTCAAGATCGAAATCTTTGATGTTTAACGCCAGGTTTCCTTCAAAACAAAGTTGATCATCGCCGGTAAGTCTTACCGGGAAACGATAATTTTTATTCTTTCCTGCAATTTCAAAATTTAAAGTGACATGAGCATTCTGCTTGTCGTCCATTTCTATTTGTTGGATTTTAAGAAGTATTTCCGGATGCTTTTCGGTTTTGAGGAGCTCTCGAAAGTCTTTGTTAATTCGTCTGTTTCCGCAGTCAAAATTGGTATTCTTTAAAGGAAGAATGCTATTTCTGAAATCAAGGATGTCGCCTTTAGAAGAAAAGTGAACGGTAATGCTTTGTTCTTTAAACCGAATAGTATTGAAGTCGCATTCAAATTCACTGATATTAGTATTTCCGGAAATACTTAAACTGCTCTCGGGCAGGATTTCTATTTCACGGGTTTCCACATTGGGTTGAGCAAAACCTGCCAAACTTGAGATCAGAAGACTAAAAAATAACAGGTAGGTTTTCATTTTTTCTTTTTTTGCAATTTTTATAAAAATAAAGTATCATTATAATATAGCGAAATCCTTGCCAAAATGATATAAAAAACCCCGGGATAACCTTTATTTAAGGTTAAATCCCGGGGCCACTCTCAACTTAGAAGCTTATTGCCGCCTCAAGCGTAATTCCATTGAATTGTCCTCCAGCGTGAATGTCTCCTACTGGGTAGTCGCTATATTCCTGATTAACATACTCTAATTTTGCCAGTATGTTTTTAGTCATAAACCAACCTGCACCTAATTGGAAACGGTTTACAGATACTTCTTGTGTATCGGTAAGTTCACCATTTACGTTACTGAAACGTCCACCAAGGTAGAAATCTTCTTTAGCACCAAATCTGTATAGAAGTTCACCTGCAAGATGAGTATAGTTTCTTGTGTCAGCTTCTCCTTTGTTTTTTCCACTAGTAGTTTCAAAGATTCCAAAGAACTCAAGTCCACCATACTTTAAGAATGGGTTGATCATAATAGAAGTCATCTCGTTCTTGAAAGAAGTAGCGATACGACCACCTTTATAAGTGTCTCCCTCTCCATCAACATCGGTCATTACGTTGTAGTAACGTGTACCTGCACGGTCACCGCTGTAAAGGTAGTTTCCACGAGCATAGTTATGTCCACTGTGGAAGAGAGAACCTGTTAATCTGAATCTAAAATCTTCAGTGATTTGGTTGTCATATCCAAGTTTAGCAAGGAAAGATGGATCGGTTTCTCCGTCACCCTTTGTAGATTGGTTCAATTTACCGTTGGTAAATCCTAACATACCTAACCAGGGGCCGTTGAACATATAAACTTCAGCACCAACTTCTGTAGTAAAACTATCCATTAGGTAGTTACCTACGAATGGGTTGTGAAGTGCGTGAGCGTTATCTGTTCTTCTGAAGTGAGCATCACCATAGTTGTTCTCCATGTGACCAATCTTGATTCTCATGTGATCCATAAGACCTTGTGCAAATCCTTCGCTAATGAAGTCTAATTTGTCAATCTGGATATAACCACCTTTTACGTAAGCCTCAGTGTGGTGTTGAGAAGAAAGATAAGTTCTTAAGTGCATTCTCACCCCGTCGTAAAGCAATACATCAAGGTCTAGGTTGGCAGTTGCCAGGTTAAAGTTTCCTTCTAGTTCTGGAAGGGTATTCAAGTCATTTTCATGTTCTAAAGACTGGAACTGGATGGTAGAAGCTCCACCAACTCTTACCTGTACACCATCAAAATAAGTTTCGGTGTCTTTAGGGGCTTCAAAATCATTGATGCCACGTAGGTCTGGATCTCTGAAGTTAGGAAGGTCTCTATCCCAAATAGTTTTGTTTTGTTCTTCTACCTCAACTTCTTGTGCCTGAGCCTGAAAGCCCAGCGCCATTATAAGCGCGATTCCTGAATATTTAATTAAATTTTTCATTTTTTTAATTGTTTAATTGGATTGATTATTTAGTAAAATTTGTAGTGAATTTAATAGTTACTTCCTCCCCAGTGGTAATGGTTCCGAACATAGCAGTAGGAGGGTCTACTTTGTAATCGGTCATATTTAGCGTTTTTTCTCCAGAAATCTTGATCGTATTTCCGTTAACGCTCATCGTGAAATCAAGTGGGATTTGCTTAGTAGCCCCAGAGATCTTTAAGGTGCCAACACCTTTTACTTTATAAGTATTGTTTCCGGCATCCTGGAAATCTTTTACCTGGTCCAGTTTAAACTCTATGTTTTTGTACTTGTTTGTGTTTAAAGCCTTATAGGTGTTTTTGTCCATTCCACCTTTACCGCTTTTTAAACTTTCAGCCGGGATGGTTACCTGTAAACTTTGAAGGCCGGTAATTTTACCGTCTTCAGATTCCAAAACAGCACTACCGGATTTTTGTTCGGCATCTAATTCCCAATCGTGAATATTTGATGTTCCTTCAACTTTGATATCGGAAGAGGATTGCAATTTAAAATTCTGACTTTGAGCTGTGCCTACTACAAAAAGAAATAGTACTAGTGCGATTGATATTGAACTTCTCATGACATTAGGTTTTTAAGTTTGGTACAAAGTTGGGGCAGAATTCCTACAGAATTTATGACGGCAGTCAGATTTTAGAAGATTTGAAGTCCCGATTGGAAGAAAATCAGGTCGTTTTGAAGGTTAAGCATGCAATCGAAAAAGACAGAAGGGAATTATTTTGCTGCATAAATATCTAAAAATCAAACTATTAATCTTATTTTTAACTGTTTCGTGAGTGTAACAAAAGTGTCATTCAGTTTGACCTTAAAATTGTATACGGTGAAATTTAAGCTTTTAGAATCCCTTTTTAATAATAAAGTTCGTCGGTCTTTAAATTCAGGAAACGGGAAGTGGCAAAGAAAGTGCTAAGCCAGGTAATAAGAATCCCGGTTAAGAAAACCCCGATAAATAATGCGGCAAGTATTTTAATATCTCCCGCCAAATCGAGTTCAGGGAAACTGTTATCGAGATAATAGAGAAAGGCGGCCATACCAATTAAGGCCAAAATAGCCCCAATGATCCCTAGTTTTACGCTTTGCCATATGAAGGGGCGTCTAATAAAACCCTTGGTGGCACCAACCATTTGCATGGTTTTTATGATAAAGCGCTTGGAATAGACCGAAAGTCTAATGGAGCTGTTTATAAGTAAAACGGCTATAAAAGTGAATATCCCACTGGCAATAAGTACCCAGAAACTAATTTTCTTTACATTATCGTTTAATAAGGAAATAAGCGGTTTGTCATAAATCACTTCATCTACAAAGTTTTTTCCCGTGAGTTCTGCCGCGATCTCATCAACCTGTTCGGCCGAAACATAATCGGCGTTCATATATACATCTATGGAATTTTGCAAGGGGTTATACCCCAGGAACTCCATGAAATCCTCGCCTATTTCTTTGCTATGGGCCTCGGCGGCATCTTCCTTGGAAACAAAAGTGGTGGATTTTGTGTAATCTGCCATGGCGAGGCTCTTTTTAAGCTCCTCCATCTCGACCTCCTTAGCCGAATCTTTGAAATATACAGTAAGCGCGATTTGTTCTTTAAAGTGATCAGCTACCTTTTTGGTGTTGAGCACCAATAAACCCAGCATCCCTAATAAAAATAGTACCAAAGCGATACTTATAACAACTGAAAAATAAGAAGAAATCAACCTGCGTTTCTGGTACTTTTCAAAAGATGTGCTCATAGGGCGACCTGGATATTTTTTGTAAAAATAAAAAAGTTAAGCGTTCAATTTCTCTAAAACGTTTAAAGTTTGGAAAAATTAGCAGAGACCTGAAATATTTTAGCAACCAGTGCAGGAATAGTTGGTAGGTTGGAACAGTAATTTTACTTTTATATTGAAATCACAAGTACTATGAATATTTTAATCTTCGGAATTGGAGGTGTAGGCGGTTATTTTGGTGGAAAACTCGCCCAGGCAGGTTATGATGTGACTATGATTGCCCGTGGTAAACACATGGAAGCGATTAAAGAAAACGGACTTGAAGTTGAAAGTATCAATGGTGACTTTAGGGTGCAACCAAACCTCACAACTGATAATTTGGCTGAAGTTCCGACTCCAGATTTGGTAATTTTAGGGGTTAAATCCTGGCAAGTCCCTGAAGTTGCTGAGCAACTGAAACCGGTAATTTCAGCTGAAACCATGGTTTTACCTTTACAAAACGGCGCCAATAATGTGGAAAAACTCATGGAAATCCTTCCGAAGAAAAACATTCTGACCGGGCTTTGCCATGTTATAAGTTATGTTGAAAGACCCGGGAAGATAAAACACGTTTCCTTTGAGCCCAGAATCACTTTCGGGGAGATTGATAATTCTAATTCAGAAAGAATTCAGCGATTAAAAACGCTTTTTGAAAAAGCTAGGATCACTAATTTGAATCCAAAAAATATTCAACTGGAAATTTGGAAGAAGTTTCTGTTTATCGCCACCATTAGTGGTCTTGGTGGGCTAACCAGAGTTTCTATTGATAAAATAAGGGAAAGCGAATATTTGTATGACTTATTGCTAAAAACCGCTCAGGAAATTAAATTGGTGGCCAATGCTAAGGGAATTCCGTTAACAGAGGAGCATTTGGAAAAAGCTTTTGAAATTATTCAAAATCAAGCCCCGGGAACTACCGCTTCTACCCAACGCGATATTATGGCCGGACGGCCTTCAGAATTAGAAAACTTCAACGGGTTCATTGTAAAGGAAGCTGAAAAATTAGGCGTAGCAACACCCGTAAATAAAATGATCTACGAGTGTTTGTTGCCTATGGAAAAAGAGGCGAGGAATTCTTAATTATTTCCGTTTTCCCCGCCCAGTTCTATCATGCTAAAATTTTCATCGATTTGCATAGTAATACATCCATTATGATGCAAGTGCTCTAAAGATTTGGTTTCGTTATCCAGCTGTATGTTTTTGATCTCAAAGGGAAGTCCATGGATTTGCAATTTGAATTTTTTGCAATCACTTTCAAAAGTTCCGTCTTTATGCTGCTGAATTACCAGTTGGTTTTTCCTTCCGGTTAGTTTAAAACTTCTAAGACAGAAGCGCCCTTTGGCATAATCGTAACCATCCTGTGCATCTTCGAAAAACTGAGAATCTTCCTTGCCTTCTTTATAGTAAATGTCTAAAATCACTTCCTCGATCACTTTTTCACCCACATATTGCTGCACCGGATATTTTGGAATGATGGCTCCTTCTTTAATGAATACCGGCATACTATCAATATCGGCATCAACCCACATTTCTTTTCCGCCTTTCACCACTTCATCGGTCCAGTGGTTGTACCAGTTTCCACGCGGAATATACATTCTTCTTCCTTTGGCGTTAGGCTCCTGAACCGGACAGGCAAGAATACTATCACCAAAAATAAATTCATCTATTCGGTAATGGGTGTTCACATCTTCCTGGTCAAACATTACCAGCGATTTGATTAAAGGCACACCCTTCTCGGTATAGTCCCAGAAAGCGGTATATAAATAGGGCAGCAATTGATAGCGTAATTCAATGAATTTCCGAACGATATCCGTAACTTCTTCTCCAAACGTCCAGGGTTCCTGTTCCCCGTGATCTCCCGAAGAATGCACTCTAAAGAAAGGGTGAAAAGTTGCCAGCTGAATCCAGCGTGTAAAAAGCTCGCCCTGGGGTTGCTCGGCAAAACCACCTACATCGCTGCCGGCAAACGAAAAGCCCGACATTGCAAGGCGCTGTACCTGCACATTGGCGATCCATAAATGTTCCCAGTTCGCGATGTTATCGCCCGTCCAGGTTGAGGTATAGCGCTGTGTCCCCGAATAGGCCGCTCTGGTGATCACAAAAGGTCGTTTTGGATGTGAAAATTTCTTCACGCCCTGGTAGGTGGCCCTGGCCATCTGCATTCCATAGATGTTGTGGGCTTTTCTATGGCTGCAGGGATTCCCGTCGTAGTCGTGACGAACATCATGAGGAAAAGTTTTATTCGGAACTTCCATCACCGCGGGCTCATTCATATCGTTCCAGATTCCTTTAACCCCAATCTCTTCGATTATTTCCTTGAATAATCCAGACCACCATTCCCTTACTTCAGGTTTGGTGAAATCGGGGAAGTAACATTCGCCCGGCCAAACTTTTCCTTTGATGTAAGGCCCGTCGGCGCGTTTGCAGAAATAATCATTTTCCAGGCCTTCCATAAAAACCCAATAATCTTTATCGATTTTAATCCCGGGATCTATGATCGCCACGGTTTTAAAACCATCTGCTTCCAGTTCTTTTACCATTCGTTTTGGATCGGGGAAATACTCTTTGTTCCAGGTAAAACACCTGAACCCTTCCATATAATCAATGTCCAGGTAAATGGCATCACAAGGAATTTGCAATTCTCTGAATTTAGAAGTGATTGCTTTTACTTTGCTTTCAGGGTAATAACTCCATTTACACTGGTGAAATCCTAAGGCCCAAAGTGGCGGTAGATCTGGTTTTCCGGTTAGATCAGTGTAATATTCAACCACATCGGTCATTTTAGGGCCGTAGATGAAATAATAATTCATCTCGCCGCCTTGCGCCCAAAAACTAGTAACAAATCGCCGTTCCTGCCCGAAATCAAAAAAGGATCTAAAGGTGTTATCAAAGAAAATCCCGTAGGCCTTATTATTGTGAAGCCCGGAGTAAAACGGAATGGTTTTATAAATTGGGTCGGTATCTTTTCCGTAGGCATAAGAATCGGTCACCCAATTCTCGAAGCGTTTGCCTTTTAAATTTAGATGTCCCGGTTTGTCGCCCAGCCCAAAATAACTCTCCCCATCGTGTGAGACCTTGCTCATTTTCACGATGTCTCCACCAAATTCATAACTTTCTTCCCAATGAAAACCAAGTTCATCTTCGTTGATCAATGTCCCGTCTGCACGATCATAAATTTTTATTTTCAGATCTTTTTTAGAGACTTCACTTATAATCTTGGAAGTGGTAATGCTATAATACTCCTCCTCTTCTTCAATATCTAACTGATTGTAGCCAATGCTGGCGAATTTCGTTATGGCATAAGAGAAATCGTTAGCAAATCTACCGGTGGTGGAATATCGAAATCGCAACAAACCATCCCTAAGAACTGTGATTTGTAAGGCAACATCATTTTCTGTTGTAAAATAAAGCCTGTCAACATCTTTGTGAAAAGAAATTATTCCAGAAGGAAAGACATTTCCTTTTTGTTCTAACTCGGTATTGGTGATCATATTTTATCAAATTACTGGGCGGTAAAAGAACTGAATAGTTTTCATATATAAACCGCTATTCACAAATTATTTATAAGCGTTTATTAACTTTATCGATGTTATATGTTCCGCTAAGAAGAATACTTAAAAGCTAGTATAGCTAGAGGAGGAAGATCTATTTCTACTGAATATTCCCGGGAATGCCAGGGCTTTTTCGTGGTCTTTTTTGCGGAATTCTCGTAATTTCCTGTACCGAAGAATTTTTTATGATCGCTATTGAAAACCTCCTGGAGCTCCCCCGAACTATTCAAACCGATCCGGTAGTTTTCCCTCGGTGTAGGAGTGAGATTACAAACAACGATCAAATCATCTTTCGGCTCATTTCCTTTTCTGATAAAACTCATCACCGAATTTTCGGCATCGCTGTAATCAATCCATTCAAAACCATCGGGCACGAACTGTTTTTCATATAAAGCGGGCTCAGATCTATAGAATTTATTTAAAGCTTTAATTACCTCCTGAATTCCTTTGTGAGAATCATACTCCAATAAATGCCAGTCTAAACTCTTCTGAAAATCCCATTCTTCACTTTGCCCAAATTCACACCCCTGAAACAATAATTTTGTTCCCGGGTGCATAAACATATATCCATACAGCAAACGCAAATTGGCAAAACGCTGCCATTCGTCTCCCGGCATTCTTCCTAAAATAGAGTGCTTACCGTAAACCACTTCGTCATGGGATAATGGCAGCATAAAATTTTCCGTAAACGTATAAGTAAGAGAAAAAGTAATATTGTTTTGGTGATGTTTGCGGTATATGGGTTCTTTAGAAAAATACTGAAGCGTATCGTGCATCCAGCCCATCATCCATTTCATTCCAAAACCGAGTCCGCCTAAAAATACCGGTTTGGAAACCCCGCTGTAGGCGGTAGATTCTTCGGCAATGGTTTGTACATCGGGGAAGGAAGCGTAAACTTCTTTGTTTAATTCTTTTAAAAACGAGATTGCTTCCAGATTTTTATTTTCGCCATATTCATTGGGTTCCCATTCGCCTTCTTCCCGCGAATAATCCAGGTAAAGAATAGAAGCTACGGCATCTACGCGCAAGCCATCGATGTGGAATTGTTCTAACCAGTATAAAGCGTTACTAATCAAGAAAGCTCTTACTTCGTTTCGGCTGTAATTGAAGATCAAACTTTTCCAATCGGGATGGTAACCTCTTTTAGGATCTGGGTGTTCATAAAGATGTGTTCCGTCAAAATAACCGAGTCCGTGGGCATCCTCCGGAAAATGCGAAGGTACCCAGTCAAGGATAACCCCAATTTCATTTTCGTGAAGTTTATCTACTAAAAATTTAAATTCATCGGGATATCCGAATCTTGAGGTTGGCGCGAAATATCCCGTGATTTGATAACCCCAGCTCGGGTCGTAAGGATATTCCATAATAGGCATAAACTCTACGTGAGTAAAGCCCATTTCTTTAACGTAGGAAACCAGATCGGTTGCAAGTTCCCAATAAGAAAGAGACCTGTTTTCTTCGGTTTTCTTCTTCCAGGAAGATAAATGCACCTCGTAAACCGAATAAGGAGCTTGTAAAGAATTATTCTTTTTGCGTTTTTGCAGCCAGGATTTATCTTTCCATTTATAATCATCTTTCCAAACCACCGAAGCTGTATTTGGTGGATGTTCACAGCGCCTCGCATAAGGATCGGCTTTCTCGGTAATAATTTCGTTATGGTTGCTATGAATCTTATACTTATATAAATTCCCTTTTTCAACATTTGGAATAAAACCTTCCCAAATTCCGCTGCCATCCCAACGCACATTTAATTGGTGTTCGCCATCCTGCCAGAAATTAAAGTCTCCAATTACCGAAACCTGTTGGGCGCCGGGAGCCCAAACCGCAAAATAAGTTCCTTGAACTTTATTTACAGTTAGTGGGTGAGAGCCAAACTTCTCGTACAGCCGATAATGTTTTCCCGACTTAAATAAATTAATATCAAATTCTGAAAATAAACTGTGCGTTATAACTTCTGCCATATTATCCTATTGTTGTTCCGGGTGGAATTACCGCCTCTTTCTTAAGCACTACAATTCCTTCCTTTATTACATATGCATCGGTTTCTGTATCTTCCAGATGTGAGCCTCCCTTAATGCTGGTATTGTCTCCAATCCTGCAGTTTTTGTCGATAATGGCATTTTCGATATGACAGTTTTCTCCAATTCCTGCGAGGATTTCTATGTTATTTTTTTCAATTTCCTCTAAAGATTCATAAAAATCGGTTCCCATCATATAACAGTTTTTTATAACCGAAGCTTTTCCAATTCGAGACCGAACGCCAATTACGGAAGATTCAATTTTATCGGCGTGAATAATGCAACCTTCAGCAATTACAGCTTTTTTGAGTTTGGTATTAGTATATTTTGAGGTGGGAAGAATCCGAGCGTGGGTATATACCCTGTTTTCCATATCGTAAAGGTTGAACTTCGGAATGTCTTCAGTAAGGCCAATATTTGCTTCGAAAAAGGATTCAATATTTCCAATATCGGTCCAGTAGCCTTCAAACTGGTAACTGCAAACTTTTTTATTTCCTATGGCCTGTGGGATGATCTCTTTCCCAAAATCTACGGTGTTGGGATCGTCCATAAGTTTAAATAATAAATCACGATTAAAAACATAAATTCCCATAGAACCCAGGTAATTTCTGCCTTCTGCTTCCATTTCAGGGCCGGTAGGGGAGGTCCAATCCGGTAAAAGTTCAGACTTTGGTTTTTCAATAAATGACGTGATATTGTTCTCTTTATCGGTTTTCAATATTCCGAAACCAGGAGCATCTTTCGCATTAACAGGGACGGTGCCAATGGTAATATCGGCGCCGGTGTCTATATGCTGCTGCACCATTAGGTTATAGTCCATATGATACAACTGGTCCCCCGAAAGAATAAGAAAATAATCAAATTTATGTTTCTTGAAATGATGCATTCCCTGCCTAACGGCATCGGCGGTGCCCTGGTACCAGGTCTTGTTATGCGGGGTTTGCTCTGCCGCCAAAACATCTACAAAAGCCGAACTAAAAAAGCTAAAATGGTAAGTATTTTTAATGTGCTGGTTCAATGAAGCAGAATTAAACTGCGTTAACACGAACATCCTCTTCAAATCAGAATTAATACAATTTGAAATTGGAATATCTACCAACCTGTATTTGCCCGCAATGGGAACTGCCGGTTTGGATCTGCTTTCTGTTAAAGGGTGAAGCCGGGTACCCTGCCCCCCTCCAAGGATAACTGATAATACTTTGTCATTATTCATTTTTAGCCGGTTTTATAGAGTTATACAAATCGATATATTTTTGAGCTGAAACATTCCAGGAATGGTCAATGCCCATAATATGTTTTCTGGTTTTTTTAAATGCAGGTTGATCCTTATAAAATGCTATGGCTCTGTTTAGAGTTTGAAGAATGTCCTCTGCCGAAGATTCCTGATGCGAAAACCCAAAACCACCATCTTCAACATCCATAACGGTATCTTTTAAACCGCCAATACTTCGCACCAGGGGAATAGTTCCGTAGCGAAGAGAGTATAGTTGGTTGAGTCCGCAGGGTTCCACACGGGATGGCATCAAAAGAAAATCTGCCCCTGCGTAGATGAGGTGGGAAAGCTTTTCATCGTAACCGATAAAAGTATTGTAAACGCCTATGTGTTTTTTCTGCAGGTTTTTTAAATCTTTTTCTACTTCAGGGTTTCCCGAACCTAAGATCAAGACACTGCATTTTTTTTCTGAAAGTACCTTATCTAAAACTTCCGGCAGAAGATCGGCGCCTTTTTCGTAGACCAGTCGTCCAATAAAGGCGAACAAAGGTTTTGAAGCTGAAAAGCCAAACTCTTTACACAGCCATTTTTTGTTAGCTGTTTTCCCGGTCTGGATATTTTTTGTGGAATAATTTTTAGCGATAAACTCATCGGTTTCGGGATTCCATACTTCGGCGTCAATCCCGTTTAAAATTCCAATACATTTTTGATTTTCGTGGCTTAGTAAACTTTCTAAACCATTTGCAACCTGTTGTAATTCCTTCATATAACTTGGGGAAACCGTAGTTACCCGCCAGGCACATTTTATTCCCGCGGCTAAAGGATTTATCACCCCATCCCAATCCAGCAAACCGATATGATTAATATCAAAAGCGGGTAAATAATGTACTTTATCGTGTGAAAACCAGCCCTGGTATTGAGCGTTGTGAATAGTTAAAATAACCGGAATTTGATTCAGCGCTTGGTATTTAAAACATTCCTGTGCCATGAAAGGAATTAATCCGGTATGATGATCGTGACAGTGAATTATAGAAGGTTTGGTTTTTAGGGTCAACATCCAATCCATCACCGCAATTTGAAATGCCGTAAATCGCGCGGTGTCATCTTCTGAATAAACATAATCTTTAAATAAAAGTCCAGGAATATCTACGAATAGGACTTCAATTTCTAAAATATTCTTTTTTAATTTGAGAATCCTGAAGGAGAAAGTATCTTTCCCTAAAACCAATTCCGATTCGTAAACACTTTCAAACTTGTGGGCAGCGGTAAATTTATTATCATAAAACGGCATCACTACCTTAGCACTAACTCCCGCTTGTTGTTGATATTTTGGTAAAGAACCTACAACATCTCCCAGGCCTCCAACCTTTGCAACAGGATAACATTCAGCGCTTACGTGTATCACGTTCATATTAGATCTTTGAAAGATTATTGAGTTAGTTAGGTTTTTTATGTCGTGATTTTAGCTTGTCATTTTGAAAAAAAATCAAAATATTTAGCCTTGTCATCAGACATTTCCCTATAAATCTACTGAATTAATAGGATAAGCTACATTAAGGAAGTCTTAAATCTCGTTTGATTTATTAAGAATAGAACCTGAATGGGGAAAGAGGGTGTCAGATAGAGAAACTAATCTTCTAATCCCTTCTCCCTAAATTCCCATAAGTGGTTTAAAATTGTAAATTTGCACGCATTAATGTGGTGTCGCCTCTAAGGGCAGAAAAACAAAATAATGAGTTACAACTTCAACGATATTGAAGCCAAATGGCAAAAATACTGGGCCGAAAATCAAACTTTTCGCGCCAGCAATTCATCAGATAAACCAAAGTATTACGTGCTGGATATGTTTCCTTATCCTTCAGGGGCCGGGCTTCATGTTGGGCACCCGCTTGGTTATATTGCCAGCGATATTTATGCGCGCTACAAACGGCATACAGGTTTTAATGTATTGCACCCGCAAGGTTACGATAGTTTTGGACTACCGGCTGAGCAATATGCGATTCAAACCGGCCAACATCCCGCGCTTACCACAGCTAAGAATATTAAAAGGTATCGGGAACAGCTCGATAAAATAGGCTTTTCCTTTGATTGGAGTAGGGAAGTGCGTACCAGCGATCCTGAATATTATAAATGGACGCAATGGATATTTATTCAGCTTTTTGAATCCTGGTATGATATGGAAGCTGAAAAGTCCAGGGCAATTTCTGAATTAGAGGAAATTTTTGCCTCGGAAGGAAATTCCCGGATAACAGCCTCTTGTGATGATGAGGTTGAGGAATTTTCGGCTGAAACCTGGAATAATTTCACTTCAGAAGAAAAACAGGGGATTCTATTAAAATATCGACTTACCTATTTGGCTGAAACCGAAGTAAACTGGTGCCCACAACTGGGAACCGTTTTGGCGAATGATGAGATTGTAAATGGCGTTTCCGAACGTGGTGGTTATCCCGTAGTTCGCAAAAAAATGACGCAATGGAGTATGCGAATTTCGGCATTCTCAGAGCGATTATTACAAGGTTTAGATCAACTGGACTGGACCGAGAGTTTAAAGGAAAGTCAGCGTAATTGGATCGGGAAATCGGTTGGAGCACACGTAGATTTTAATGTTCAGGACTCTGACGATAAAATTGGTGTTTTCACCACCAGGCCAGATACTATTTTTGGAGTGACTTTTATGACTTTGGCTCCGGAACACGAATTGGTAAAAAAGATAACCACACCGCAACAAAAAGAAGAAATTGAAGCCTATATCGCTGCCAGTGCAAAACGCAGCGAGCGCGAACGTATGGCCGATGTGAAAAGTATTACCGGGGTGTTTACCGGGGCTTATGCCGAGCATCCTTTTACCGGCGAGTCAATACCTATCTGGATTGGTGATTATGTGCTTGCAGGTTATGGAACCGGCGCCGTAATGGCCGTGCCTTGTGGCGACCAGCGGGATTATGATTTTGCCAGACATTTTGATATTCCGATTAAAAATATTTTTGAAAATGTTGATATTTCTGAGGCTGCTTTCTCCGGAAAAGAGGGCACGGTCATAGCGAATTCCGATTTCCTTAGCGGACTCGAATATAAGGAAGCACTTCAAAAAGTGATTTTAGAATTGGAAAAAACCGGTCACGGTTACGGGAAAACAAATTATAGATTACGCGATGCTGTTTTTAGCCGCCAGCGTTACTGGGGTGAACCTTTCCCTGTTTATTACGTAAAGGGAATGCCGCAAATGATAGATGTGCAACATTTACCTTTGCATCTTCCTGAAGTAGAAAAATACCTTCCTACAGAAACAGGTGAACCACCATTAGGAAATGCTACCGATTGGGCCTGGGATACAAAATCTAACGAGGTAGTGAGTAATGAGAAGATTGACGATGAAACGGTATTTCCACTAGAGCTGAATACCATGCCGGGTTGGGCAGGAAGTAGTTGGTATCTTTTTCGTTATATGGACTCAGGGAATGATGAAAATTTTGTTTCGAAAGAGGCGCAAAACTACTGGGAAAATGTAGATCTGTACATAGGCGGAAGCGAACACGCTACCGGCCATCTATTATATTCCCGTTTCTGGACAAAGTTCCTACACGATCGAGGATACCTTTCAGTTGAAGAACCTTTTAAAAAGCTCATCAACCAGGGGATGATTTTAGGACAGAGTGCTTTTGTGTACAGGTTGGAAGGAGAAAATGTTCTGGTTTCAAAGAATCTGGTAGGAAAGAATGAAGTGCAACCTATCCACGTAGATGTTTCATTGGTTAATCATTCCGATGAATTGGATATTGAAGCTTTCAAAGAATGGCGCCCTGAATTTAAGGATGCGAAGTTTTTAACCGAAAAAGATGGCTCTTATATTGTTGGCCGTGAAGTTGAAAAAATGTCTAAATCTAAATACAACGTGGTGAATCCCGATGATATTTGTGAAGACTACGGCGCCGATACTTTAAGAATGTATGAGATGTTTCTTGGACCTTTAGAACAGGCAAAACCCTGGAACACCGCAGGAATTACCGGAGTGCATAATTTTCTTAAAAAGCTTTGGAAGTTATATCACAACGGCGAGCAATTTGAAGTTTCGGAAGAAAAAGCCTCAGCCGAATCTTTGAAGACTTTGCACAAAACCATTAAAAAAGTGACTGAAGATATCGAGGAATTCAGTTTTAATACTTCGGTTTCTACTTTTATGATCTGTGTAAATGAGCTTTCAGCGCAAAAATGTAACAGCAGGGAAGTGCTTGAACCTCTTGTAGTTTTAATAGCGCCTTACGCACCACACATAGCCGAGGAGCTTTGGAGTAAGTTAGGGCATTCAGAATCAGTGGTGACAGAAGAATATCCTATATATGAAGAAAAATACCTTGTAGAAAGCACCAAAAACTACCCGATTTCCTTCAACGGAAAAATGCGTTTTACGATGGAATTACCGCTGGATATGCCAAAAGATGAAATCGAAAAAACCATCTTAGCCGATGAGCGTACTCAAAAACAACTCGATGGCCGCACCCCTAAAAAGGTGATCGTGGTGCCCGGGAAGATTGTGAATATAGTGGGATAAAAGATTAAATAATATATAAGTTGAAGAAATCCGTTTCCAGGTTGGGGGAGCGGATTTTTTTATTGCCGTCATTGCGAAGGAGGCACGACTGAAGCAATCTGTTGAGCTGAAGAAAGAGTGATTTTAGAAAAAGGTTAATAAGAACAGATTGTCACGCTCCTACGTCGCTCGCAATGACGAAAACAATTCTTCAAAGCGTCATTGCGAAGCTGCCTTTTCGCAGCTGAAGCAATCTCATCCATATATTCAGTAAATTCCCTTATTTCTCTAATTTGAGTAGGTCCATATTTTTATAATATGCAAAAATCCTGGGTGTATATACTAACCAATAAAAATAATACAGTTTTCTATACCGGAGATACCTCCAATATTCAGAAAAGAATGTATCAGCATAACCATAAAATATATGAAGGATTTGCCGCGAAGTATAATTGTGAAAAACTTGTTTTTGTTCAGGAATTCAGCGAAATAAATCAGGCGATTGAATATGAAAAGAAAATTAAATCTGGAAACCGATCCCGAAAAGAAAAACTTATAAACGGCCAGAATCCAGATTGGATTGATCTTTCTAAAGATATGATTTTAGGATAAATTACATAAGGTTGCCGCGCTCCTTCGTCGCTCGCAATGACGAATGTACCTTGAAGCGTCATTGCGAAGCTGCTTTTTGGCAGCTGAAGTAATCTTTTGTTGAAAAATTCCACTTTCTTTTGACAGATTGCCACGTCACAATTCTCCTCCAGTCGAATTGTTCCTCGCAATGACGGAAAAAACCAAGCTATGCGTCATTGCAAAGTTGCTTTTTTGCAACTGAAACAATCTTTTGAATTGAAAAATAGAGTGACTTTGAGTATGTTTTATTTCACAAAGGATTGATTGCAACGTCAGGCTATCGCCTGCCTCGCAATAACGATCACCCAAGATACATCTCCACCAATCCTTCAGGAGTAGTTAGGTATATAGTTTTATTGGATTTGTCTATCTTTTCGATAAACTCGTCGTTCATTGGGATAAGAAGATCTTTATCTCCTTTTTTGATCTCGAAAAGTGCTTGCGCGGTAGAATCGTTGATGCCGGTGATTACACCAATATTACCGTGCTCGGCATCGATAACCTCAAAACCTATGATCTCGTGGTAATAGAACTGGTCTTCTTCCAGTTCGGGAAGCATAGATAGTGGAAGATAAGTATGGGCGCCAATAAGGTCTTCGGCGTCTTCTTCGGTGTCAATATCTTCAAATTTAACGCGGAGCAGGGTGCTTTTTTGTAGTGAACTTCTTTCAATAAAAAATGGAACCAGATTCTCATTGTATTCAATGAGAACCGATTCCATTTCTGTGTAAGCTTCAGGTTCATCGGTGTCCAGTTTGATGAGCACCTCCCCTTTAAAACTAAATTTAGCAACGATCTTTCCTAAATAGAAACATTCATCTTTAGTCATCGTCGCCTGAGAATTAGTCTTTTTTCTCTTCTGTTTTTGCTTCTTCGGCAGTTTGTGCATCGGCAGCGTCTTCAGCCTGGGCTTCTGCAGTATCTGCAGCAGCTTCAGCTTCTTGTTCAGCTTCCTCGGCAGCTAGAGCTTCTTTAGCTTCAGCTTCACGCTTTGCATTGGCTTCCTTTTCAGCTTCAAGAGCTTTAGCTTTTTCAGCTTGCTGCTCTTTGGAAAGATTTTCTTTCTTGGCGTTGATCTTGGCTTCTTTTTCTTCCAACCAGGCCTGGAATTTCTTCTCAGCCTCTTCTTCAGTTAAAGCACCTTTTTTCACTCCGCCGGCAAGGTGTCTTTTTAGCATAACACCTTTGTAAGAAAGGATAGCACGAGCCGTATCTGTTGGTTGCGCCCCGTTTTCTAACCATTTTACCGCTCCGTCAATATCAAGTTCGATAGTTGCAGGATTGGTGTTTGGATTGTAAATTCCTAATTTGTCAAGAAATTTACCATCTCTTTTAGCACGCGCATCGGCGGCTACGATCCAGAAAAAAGGTTTTCCTTTTTTACCGTGTCTCTGTAATCTTAATTTTACTGGCATAAAAATTAATTTGTGGGGTTCCCGACCCCGATTATTAATAAGGCTGCAAAGATACTACAATTTTCTAATTTACAAGTCTTTGCAAATACAATTGTGGTATAAGCTAAAAATCATAATTATTCTGAAGGTTTTTTAGCTTTCTATCCTCCCGTTGTTAAAAGCAGTTAATTAGTGCTAAAGCCTGTTAAACAGCTTGTTGAATAAGCTTTGTGGCTCTATATTTATAACTGAAAAATTAATAAATAGCCACTATGAAATACCCCGAAAAAATTGCCGAAAAACTCAACCGGCTCCTGGAAAAGAATATTGATGCAGAAAAGGGGTATCGTTTTGCTTCCGAAAATGTAAAAGACCCTCAGTTAAAAGCTTTTTTTACTGAAAGGGCAGAAGAGCGCTACGATTTTATTCACCGGCTTAAATCTGAGATCAGGAATTTTGGGGAAATGCCTAAGGAAAAGTCCAGCCTTACCGGGGATATGCACCGTACCTGGATGAATTTAAAAACCACGCTTTCTACCAATAAAGCTGAACCGGCTTTAGAGGAAGCTGTGAGAGGTGAAAAAATAGCCATAGAAGAATATAAAGAGATACTGGATGATCCCGAGGTGCCTGCCAGCACAGCTAATATTCTGCTAAAGCAGAAAAACGATATTGTCGCTGCTTTAAATAAAGTGAAGAGCCTGAGAATTCAGGCCGACTAAAAAAACAGATATGAAAAGAACGAAAGAAGAAATGGGTGAGAAGCTCAACGAGTTGCTCGAGAAAAGTTATGATGCCGAAAAAGGCTTTCAGAAGGCTGCAGAGAAAGTGAAAAATGATAGGTTGAGCGACTTTTTCCGCCAGAAATCTCAGGAACGAAAAATGTTTATTAAGGAATTGCGTGACGAAATTGCCGGATATGGACAGGTGCCCGAAAATGGAGGAAGTAGCACTGGTAGTATGCACCGCACCTGGATGGATTTGAAAACTGCACTTTCAGGTGATGATGAAGAAGTCATCCTGCAAGAAACACTTAAGGGTGAACAAGCTGCACTGGAAGATTATAAAGATATAACTACCGAAACCGATCTTCCCCCAAGCCTTAATTCGAAGCTAAATCGCCAGCAAAGACATATACAAACTAGTATTAATAATGTTAAGATGTACGAGCAGATGTTTGATTGATGTAGTAGTAGTTTTTAGTGTTCGTACAGACCTCACAGATTGCTCAATGCGCCTTCTGTGAGGTTTTTTTATTCAATAGTGCAGGAGCGTTTTTTCAGGCTTTCCAAAACAGTTAATAAATCCTAAAAAGTTTCTTTTTAGTCGACATTAAAATTCCATATTTTTAGCCTCCTGTTTTTTATTTAAAACTCTTGTGCTGAAGGCTGGTAATCAGCTGGATGCCTTAACTACTTACAGCCCATGTACCTGATATTTGATACCGAAACCACCGGATTACCTAAACGCTGGAATGCTCCTCTTACCGATACCGATAATTGGCCCAGGTGTATACAGATTGCCTGGCAGTTGCATGACGAAATGGGTAACCTGTTGGAAAGTCAGGATTACCTGGTAAAACCTGAAGGCTTTAATATTCCGTTTGATGCTGAAAAGATTCATGGGATCTCTACAGAGCTGGCCGAACAGGAAGGAATAAGCCTGATGGAAGTCCTTGAGAAATTTCAGGCGGCACTGGATAAAACCAAATTTGTAGTTGGTCAGAATGTTGGTTTTGACCTGAACATCATGGGCGCCGAATTCTACAGAAAGAATGTAGAAAACAGCTTGCAGGAATTACCTGTTCTGGATACCTGTACCGAAATCACTGCCGATTTATGTAAAATTCCCGGAGGCCGGGGAGGAAGGTTTAAGCTTCCTACCCTAACTGAGCTTCATGAATATCTGTTTGATGAGCCTTTTGGAGAAGCCCACAACGCTACTGCCGATGTTGAGGCAACCACCCGTTGTTTCCTGGAACTTATCCGAAGAAGGGCCTTTAGTACCAACAAATTGGAAATGCCAGCCGGGTATTTAGAGCGCTTTGAGGAACATAACCCGGAACCCTTTCAGCTTATTGGGTTAAAGCATATCAATTTAAAGAAGGCTTCAGAAAGAATAAGGAAAGAGCTTCAAAAACAACAGGCTTCTGAAGAAATTACCACAGAGGAGATCGAGGAGAACCTGCAAAAACTCGATGAGATCCCCTTTGCACATTTACATAATCATTCGCAGTTTTCCATTCTTCAATCCACCATCAGTATAAAAGACCTGGTGGAGGTCGCTGCTAAAGAGAATATGCCTGCCGTAGCCCTTACCGATCATGGAAATATGATGGGAGCCTTCCATTTTGTAAAGGAGGTTGGGGACTACAATAAATCTGTAAAAACAAAAAATGAAGAGGCACTGGCTAATAATGAACCGCCGGTGGCTAAGGAATTAAAGGCCGTTCTAGGCTGTGAATTCTTTGTTTGTGAAAATCACGCCGATAAATCCCGTAAAGACAACGGGTATCAAATCGTGATGCTCGCCAAGAATAAAAAAGGTTATCATAACCTCGCAAAAATGTCTTCAAAAGCCTATACCGATGGGTTCTATTATGTTCCGCGAATAGATAAGGAAATCATTAAGGAGTACAAGGAAGATATCATTGTGCTCACAGGAAACCTATACGGGGAAGTGCCTGGCAAGGTGCTTAATGTTGGCGAAAATCAGGCAGAAGAGGCCTTGCTATGGTGGAAAGAACAATTTGGGGACGATCTTTATATTGAGTTAATGCGCCACGGCCAGGAAGAGGAAAACCGTGTGAATGAAGTGCTGGTGCAGTTTTCAAAAAAACACGATGTAAAGCTGGTTGCTTCAAATAATACGTATTACTGCGCTAAAGAAGACGCCAATGCTCACGATATTCTCCTGTGTGTAAAGGATGGTGAAAAGCAGGCTACCCCAATAGGCCGGGGTCGTGGTTACCGTTACGGTTTGCCTAATCAGGAATATTATTTCAAAAGTTCAGAAGAGATGAAGAATCTCTTTAAGGATCTGCCCGAAGCTATTTCGAATATTAAGGAGATTATCGATAAGATTGAACCTTTTGAACTGGCGCGGGACGTACTGTTACCTGCATTTACTATTCCCGATGAATTTCTTCATCCCGAGGATAATCTGGATGGAGGGAAACGCGGGGAGAATGCCTACCTCAAACATATCACTTACGAAGGCGCTAAAGACCGTTATGGCGAGATCACTCCTGATATTAAAGAAAGGTTGGATTTTGAACTCTCGGTAATTGAGAATACCGGTTATCCGGGGTATTTTCTCATCGTAGAAGATTTTATTCGCGAAGCCAGGAATATGGATGTGTCAGTCGGGCCGGGAAGGGGATCGGCTGCGGGTAGTGCCGTGGCTTATTGTCTTGGGATTACCAATATTGATCCGATAAAGTATGACTTACTTTTTGAGCGTTTTCTTAATCCGGATCGTGTGAGCATGCCCGATATTGATATTGATTTTGATGATGAGGGCCGAAGCCGGGTGATGGATTATGTGATTCAGAAATATGGCGCCAATCAGGTAGCACAAATTATTACCTACGGAACTATGGCCGCTAAATCCTCAATAAGGGATACTGCCAGGGTGCTGGACCTTCCCTTAATGGATGCCGACAGAATTTCTAAGCTTATTCCGAATATGGCTAAACTCAGCAAGATCTTCGGAATGGAGGAGAAAGACCTGAAGAAGAAATTCAGAAGTGAAGAGCTCGACAAGGTAAATGAACTTTTAAATATTTCGGAAGGGGATGACCTGGAAGCACAAACGGTTAACCAGGCCAGAATCCTGGAGGGCTCTGTTAGAAACACCGGAATTCACGCCTGCGGGGTAATTATTACTCCAAGTGATATCACCAATTATGTGCCGGTTTCAGTAGCAAAGGATTCTGAGCTTTATGTTACCCAGTTCGATAACTCGGTGGTAGAAAATGCCGGATTGCTGAAAATGGACTTCCTGGGGCTTAAGACCCTTACCTTAATAAAAGATACGGTGAAGATCGTTAAAGGACGACACGATATTGATCTTGATCCTGACAGCTTTCCGCTGGACGATGAGGAAACCTACAAGCTGTTCCAGCGCGGGGAAACGGTTGGGATTTTTCAATATGAATCGCCGGGGATGCAGAAACATATGAAAGATCTCAAACCCACGGTTTTTGATGATCTTATCGCGATGAACGCCCTGTACCGCCCCGGTCCGATGGAATATATTCCCAGCTTTATCGCCCGAAAACATGGCCAGGAAGAGATTGCCTACGATTTGCCCGATATGGAGGAATACCTCCAGGAAACCTATGGGATTACGGTTTACCAGGAGCAGGTGATGTTGCTATCACAAAAGCTTGCAGGATTTACCAAAGGTGAAGCCGATGTTCTTCGGAAAGCGATGGGGAAAAAGATCTTTGCCTTACTGGAACAACTCAAACCAAAATTCCTGGACGGAGGAGAAGCAAAAGGGCATCCGCGGGATGTTTTGGAGAAAATCTGGAAAGATTGGGAAGCCTTTGCTGCGTATGCTTTTAACAAATCGCATTCTACCTGTTATGCCTGGATTGCATACCAAACCGCCTACTTAAAAGCCCATTATCCGGCCGAATATATGGCAGCGGTGCTTTCCAATAATATGAATGACATCAAGCAGGTGACCTTCTTTATGGAGGAATGTAAGCGAATGAAGCTTAATGTGCTTGGGCCCGATGTAAATGAATCTTACTACAAGTTTTCGGTAAATAAGGAAAATGCGGTACGCTTTGGAATGGGGGCCATTAAAGGTGTTGGAGCCGGAGCGGTAGCCACTATAGTAGAAAACCGTAAAACCGAGGAAGGGCCGTACAAATCTATCTTTGATATGGCTAAGCGCATAGATTTGCGTGCCGCCAATAAAAAAGCTTTTGAGAATCTGGCCCTGGCAGGAGGCTTTGATGGGTTTGGCGATACCCACCGCGCTCAATACTTTCATGATGAGGGAGATGGGATAAGCTTTCTTGAGAAAGTGGTGAAATATGCCGCTAAATTTCAGGAAAATCAGAATTCCTCCCAGGTAAGCTTGTTTGGGGAAGCCAGCGAAGTGCAAATCCCAGAACCTGAAGTGCCTCCGTGTGAAGAATGGGGTACCATGGAAAAACTGCGTCGGGAAAAAGAAGTGGTAGGAATTTATATTTCAGGACACCCTCTGGATGATTTCAGGCTGGAGATGAAGTATTTCTGCAATGCCGTACTCGCCGATCTGGAGGATCTGGAACGTTGTGTTAATCGTTCTCTAACTTTGGGAGGGGTGATAAGTGATGTGCAGCACCGAACCACCAAACAGGGACAGGGCTGGGCAATCTTTACGGTAGAAGATTACAATTCTTCTTATGAGTTTAAGTTGTTTAAAGAGGAGTACCTTAAATTCAGACATTTTTTGGTGCCTAATTCCTTTGTTCATATAAAGATCAATATAAAAGAGGGCTGGCATAATAAAGAAACCGGAAAAAAATTCGATCCTAAAATTCAATTTACAGATTTTATGCTGTTACACGAAGTGATGGATACCTTTGCAAAAAAGCTCACTATTCAACTTAATATTGACGACCTGAAAGAGGATAATATTCAGTGGATGAAGGAGACCTTTAGAAATCATCGCGGAAATCACATTCTGAATTTTGTGGTTTATGAGATGAAAGAACAGGTGAAACTGCATATGCCCAGCAGGAAACAGAAGGTGCAAATCTCGCAGGAATTGCTTACTGCTCTGGAAGAACAACAGGTTTTATATAAGCTGAATTAGCCGAATTTACTGGAATAAAGACACCTAATGTTCTCATAATGAAATACAATATTGAGTTTGTAAGGAAACCGAAAATATTTGACTAATTTTACAATTGATTTAAACGAAACACAAAACGTTATAAAAACAAATATTATGGCAATTGAAATAACCGATGCTACTTTTGAAGAAAAAGTATTAAAAAGTGATAAACCAGTTTTAGTAGATTTTTGGGCTGCATGGTGCGGACCTTGTAGAATGGTGGGACCTATCATTGAGGAAATTAGTGAAGAATATGATGGGAAAGCCGTGGTTGCAAAACTTGATGTAGATGCCAACCAGGAATTTGCCGCAAAGTACGGGGTACGTAACATCCCAACGGTTCTTATTTTCCAAAACGGAGAGGTTGTAGGCCGTCAGGTTGGAGTAGCTCCAAAAAATACTTATGCTGAGGCTTTAGATCAACTTATGTAGTTGTTTGCAAGCATATATAACTTTAAAAATCCCGGTCTATCCGGGATTTTTTTATGTCTAATCGCTATCTTAGAGCAATGGACTTAAAACGGGAAATACATAAACTATCAGGATTTTCTAATCTCGACCTGTTAGCCCGGCAGGTGGTAGAAGGTTATATCTCTGGAATACATAAAAGTCCGTTTCATGGTTTTTCTGCAGAGTTTGCTGAACATAAGATCTACAATGCTGGAGAAAGCACCAAGCATATTGACTGGAAGCTCTACGCCAGGACCGATAAGCTTTATACCCGGCGATATGAAGAGGAAACCAACCTTAGGTGTCATTTTATCATAGATAATTCGGCTTCCATGCATTACCCAAAACTGGAGCAATTCAGTATAGATTCTTTAAATAAGATTGGATTTTCGGCTTTAGCAACGGCCAGTATAATGCAAATTTTAAAGCGGCAGCGGGATGCTATGGGTTTAAGTATTTATAGTGATAAATTTGAGTTTTACGCTCCGGAAATGGGCAGTGAAAGGCACTATTTTATGTTGCTGAATGCCCTGGAACAAATGCTCCTTAAAGGAGGACAAAAAAAAGCGACAGATACTTATACCTATCTTCATCAGATCGCCGAGAAATTAAAGCGGCGTTCCCTGGTTTTGTTGTTTACAGATATGTTTCAGGCCGATGCTGAAGAAGGTGAACTCTTTGAAGCTCTAAGACATTTGAAATATAACAGGCACGAGGTGGTTCTCTTTCACGTTCTGGATAAAAAAAAAGAGCTAAACTTTGACTTTGATAACAGCCCCAGACGATTTACCGATGTGGAAACCGGTGCAGAGATAGATCTTTATTCGGAAAATATTCAGGAAAGCTACAGAAAAGCGGTAGAGCAATACGTAAACGATCTGAAAATGGAGTGTGCAAAATATAAGATAAGCTATGTACAAGCCGATATCAATAAAAATTTTGATAATATTCTCACTGCTTATATGCTTGAAAGACAAAAGCTTGTCTAGGGTGTAAAAAATAAGCTTGAAAAAAGTAAAAAAAAGGTTTGTGTAATCTAAAATCGGTAGTATATTTGCCCTCGCAATAACGCAACGGTCTGGTAGTTCAGTTGGTTAGAATACCTGCCTGTCACGCAGGGGGTCGCGAGTTCGAGTCTCGTCCAGACCGCAAAGTTGCAAAGAAGCTCCTCAAAATGGGGGGCTTTTTTTGGCGCTAAAGATTAGTTGTGTTGTTTGTCCCGATTATTCGGGATTGTGTAGTTAACCATTGAAATTCCTGGACTTCCAGGATTTCATGGTCGACTGATGAGAAGCTTTTTTCCGCTTTGCGGGAAGAGGCTTTTTTGTTTTTGGAAGGTTTTTGAAAATCCCTCTTTCTCCCGGGAATCTTGAGGCTATTTACCTTGCTTTGAGGTGGGGTTTCCTGATTTTAATTAACATTAATTTCAAGAAATAATATTCTTTTCTTCTTTTATTTTGATTAACAAAATTTTAAGTTTACCCGTGATAAAATTTAATTACGATTGGAAAGGGTAGATACATATTTTTTAGTGGAAGCACTCAAGGCTGGGAGCTTGCCTGCACTGGAAAAAGTGTATAAAGACTATTATTCCAAATTATATGAATTTGCCATTAAATTTGGTAATTCTAAAACTGAAGCTAATGATTTTGTTCAACAAAGCTTTCTTAAATTATGGGAGAATAGAGAACTTCTCAAGGAAGATGTATTGTTTGACAAGCAAATTTTTGTGATATGCAAAAACATCATTATTAATCAGCAAAAAAGAGATCTGAAATTCACCCGAATTTCCGGTAATCCAGATTCATATATACCAGATTCTTCTTCTCCTGAAGAAAATGAGGATGAGCGGTATCAACAAAATAAAAACCGATTTGATAAGATAATAGCTGAGATGCCTGAGAAAAGGAAAGAAATTTTTCTTATGCACAAGATCAATAACCTTAGCTATGAGGAGATCTCTGAAAATCTGGGCATTTCAAAGAAAACCATCGCAAATCAAATTTACCTGGCTACTTTATTTTTAAAAGGAAAAATTTAAATTCTGAATTTTTTCTCTTTTCCTTAGGAACTTTCCATTACTCAATTGTTATAGTAGTATAATCCTATATTTAAAAAGGTGAAAAATTACGATTCCGATATTAATCAAGAGATGGAAAGAGCCTGGAAGGGCAGTTATGAAAACCTGTCGGAAGACGTTATAGAGGATTCCTGGAATGATTTTTCGAAAACGATTTCTAAGAAAAAAAATCACAAAAAGTCACATTTAATCAAAATATATTCAGCAGCGGCAATTTTTGTTGCCCTTTTAGCGGGATATGCTTACCTCTCTCTTTCGGAAAGTTCCATGCATATAGTTAATAACTCAATTGCTAATAAAGAAGTTAATCTGCCTGATGGGAGTTTGGTGATCTTGCAGCCGGGGTCGGAGATTGAATATGCAAAGGAATTTGAAAAAAGAAATGTTTCTTTGAAAGGAAATGCTTTTTTCGATGTTGTACGGGATACTTTAAAAAGATTTGAAGTTAAAACCCAGGCAACAACTACTACCGTTCTAGGGACTTCTTTCTTAATCGAAGAAGAGGATGAAAATGCAAGTAATACACGGGTAACTCTTTTCTCGGGTCGAGTCCTGGTTTCCATTAAGGATAAAGCTGAATCTTTTGCTATTATCCCTGGAGAATCATTGGTTTATAAAAACGGTCGTACTTCAATAGAAAAATTTGAGACGATTTTGTCTTTTGAGGCAGGAAATAAATTCATCGATGTCAATTATCTGGAGATAGAAAAACTGTTTGATTTTCTAAGCGACCGGTTTGGATATGAATTCCATACTGATTCAATAATGGAAAACAAAAGAGTGACCTTAAGAATCAATAAATCTGATTCCCTCGAACAAGTTTTAAATATCCTATCAATAATAAATAAAACCAATTATGAAGTGAACAAGGAACAAAAGAAAGTGACAATATTTAAAAAATAAAAAGAGTCCGCCACGATCAAATAGAGGACTCTTTTATAAAAATTCAAAATAAAGCACAAACGACTTTAGCGGGTCGAGAGGCTTTCTATTTCCCAAATTTAACTAAATTCAATATGAAGAAACTAATTTTTACACTGTTTTTTTGTTGGTCTTTAACCGGTTTTTCTCAGGAAATTTCCGTTTCGTTCGAAAATCCCAGTTTAAATCAAATTATCGCTGAGATTGAAGGTAAGACCGATTACAAATTTGCATTCGCAAGCAATATAAACCCAAAAGCCCAGGTAGCTGGAGCCTTTAATTTTACGAACCAGGAACTATCTGTGGTACTGGCTGAGCTTTCTCAGGCTACGAGGTATAATTTTAAAATAGTAGGAAATAATATCACCCTTACTTTAGATGCTGCCGCTTCTCAGGATGATACAGTAGAAGGACAGGTGCAGGATGAAAATGGCATGCCTTTACCCGGGGCTACCGTCATTGAAAAAGGAACTTCAAATGGGGTAAACACCGATTTTGATGGTAATTTCAGCTTGAATGTTTCAGAGCCTAATGTCACTCTGCTTATTTCCTTTATAGGATATGAAACAAAGGAAGTAAATTTTAATACCAGTACTTTCCAGGTTATCACTATGGAAGAGAGTGCTAGTGCTCTTGATGAAGTTATAGTCACAGCCCTTGGTATAAAACGACAGGAAAAGGCCTTAGGGTATGCCACCCAAAAAGTACAGGGGGAAGAGCTAACCACTGTAAAAGGGGTAGATGTAGGAACTTCTTTAACAGGGAAGGTTGCCGGATTATTAGTGAAAAACAGTACCGAGTTCACCGCTGCTCCTGAAATTGAATTACGTGGTGAGAATCCCTTAATTGTTATTGATGGAGTGCCTTATGGGAATATGAGCTTAAGAGATATTCCCTCTGATGATATCGAAACTATTGATGTCTTAAAAGGAGCTACAGCCTCGGCACTGTACGGATTTAGAGGTGATAGTGGTGCAATTATGATTACCACTAAGAAAGGTGCTAAGAACCAGGGCTTAAGTGTTTCCTTAAATAGTAGTACTATGTTTACTGCGGGATACCTTGCCATCCCTGAAACACAATCTACTTACGGAAGGAAGGTGAATACCAATACCAACGAATATGTGAGATCTGGTAATGGTTCCTGGGGACCTCCATTAGAAGGCCAGGAAGTAATTCAGTGGGATCCGGTTTCAAAATCTATGCAACCCATGCCGTTTACTGCAAGAGGGAAGGATAATTTCGCCAACTTCCTTGAGCAGGGCCATATTCTGAATAATAATATTAGCGTTGTTCAACAGGGGGAAAACGGGAGCCTTCGTTCTTCGGCATCCTGGGTTAATAATAAGGGACAATACCCTAATTCAGACTTTGATAAATTAACTTATAGTTTATCAGGAGATATGACAGCCGGAAGGTTTAATTTATCTTCTTCTATCTCCTACAATAAACAAGATTCTCCAAATATTGGATTTAGTGGTTATACCGGTTATGATCCTATGTATAATATTCTGGTTTGGGCCTCTCCAGACTATGATATAAGAGATTATAAGGACTACTGGTTAGTAGAAAATGAGGTACAGAATAGTAGTTATACTTCCATTAATAATAACCCGTATTTCGATAGGAATGAGAGAATTCATGAATTAAATAAAGATATCTTTAATGGATTTTTCTCTGCAGGTTATGAGTTGACTCCCTGGTTGAATGCAACTTTTCGTACAGGATACGACTCCTATACCAACAGGCAGGTAGTACGCATTTCAAAAGGGTCTTTCCAGGGAGGGGGTACCTCCACCGTTATTGAGGGAGGCTCTCAGATATGGGGAGAATCTCAAAAAGGATCTTTTAATATAGGTATTGGCCGTGGGTATAGTATAAACAGTGATTTCCTATTATCAGCCGATCATGAATTTGGAGATTTTAATTTAGAAGGTTTAGCCGGTGGTACTATTTTTTATACGCAAGACGAAGGTATAGAATCAAGAACACAAGCCGGTCTTTCGGTTCCGGGGTTTTATTCCCTTAAAGGATCGGTTAACCCTCCAGCGGTTAATTCCCGCTTATATAAAAGACAGGTTAACAGTTTGTACGGTAGACTTTCGGCATCATGGAACGATATCGCCTTTTTAGAAGGAACTTTAAGAAATGACTGGAGTTCAACATTACCTGAATCTACCAGATCTTATCTATATCCTTCGGTAGCCACAAGTTTTGTGGTTTCAGAAGTACTTCCGGAGATCGATTGGCTTTCCTTTTGGAAGCTTCGGGGTTCCTGGACCTCATCCAAGACTCCGGCGGGTATTTATGCAACCAATAATATTTACAATATCACCAATAACGCCTGGGATAATTTAAGCGCTGCTACATTTCCTAACGTTATTAGAGGAACTGATGTTCGACCCGAATCTTCTTCCACATTTGAAGTTGGTACTGTTTTGAATGTACTCAACAACAGAGCTAAATTCGATGTTACTTATTATGCAAAGAGAATGTACGATTTCCTAAGATCTACCAGCATTAGTCCGGCTTCCGGATATACCTCCAATTACGTGAACACAGATGAGGAAATTACCAGAAGAGGTGTTGAGATCGCTGCAAATATTAATCCGGTAAGAACAGAGGACTGGAGATGGGATATTTCATTTAACTGGTCTAAATATGCCAGATATTACACGCAATTGGATGATGAGTTCTCTCCAGATCAGATCTGGGTGAAGGAAGGAGAGCGTGTAGACCATTTTACACTAAACGAATTTCAGAGAGACGCCCAGGGAAATATTATTCACCTTAACGGGCTTCCACAGTATAATCCATTTCACTCCCTATACGGATATTCGGACCCCGATTGGATTTGGGGATTGGGGACCGCATTAAAATATAAGGACTTTAGCCTAAGCATTTCCATGGATGGACGCGTGGGCGGTTTAGCTCAAACCACAACAGAAATGTATATGTGGCAATCTGGTAACCACCCCGATTCGGTAACCGAAGAGCGTTATCTGGATGCTACTACCGGGACAGCTAATTATATAGCCGAAGGGGTAAAGGTTGTTTCAGGAGAAGTTGCCTATGATACGTATGGTAATATTACCAGTGATACAAGGGAATTTGCTCCAAATGATGTCGCAGTAACCTATGAGAATTGGGTTAAAAGAGCTCATAAAGGCAATGCATGGTGGGGACCACCATCTCCATTGGAAACTTATAGTACAACTTTTCTAAAGTTGAGAGAAATAAGTCTGTCTTATAATCTCCCACAAACTTTCAATGATCTTATTGGAGCTTCTTCAGGCTCTGTGTCGGCTATCGGGCAAAACCTTGCGCTATGGGCAAAGGATTTTAAATATTCTGATCCTGATGGGGGTTCTGATAATTTTAGTGATCCCTCGCAACGCTATTTAGGTTTGAACATTAACCTAACATTTTAATGAAGATTGAAATATAAATTTTAAGAAGATGAAAAAAATAAAAAAAATAATCAGTGGCCTGGCAGTATTTAGCTTACTGTTTGCTATAGGATGTAATGCTGATTTCGATGAAATAAATACAAATCCTGATACCACCACAGAAGCCAGTGCTTCCTTGCTTTCAACTCAGGTAATCTTAAGCATGACCCGCTTTGGAGGGGATGCAAAAGCTTTTATCTCAAATTCGGCATTGCCAAAATATGTGGGGTATGCTAATGAAGGTCAGATGGGCGCTCAATATAATTCTATTGGAAGTTCCAGTTTTGGAGGAATGACGATACTTCCTGACCTGGACAAAATGATCGAGTATGCCGAAGGAGGACAAGCCGAGAACTCTTATAGAGGGCTTGCCAAATTTGCCCGGGCTTATCTTTTCTATAACCTAACTATGGAAATGGGTGATATTCCATATAGTGAAACTGGTTTAGGGGCTAAGGGGGAATATAAGCCTGCTTATGATACTCAAAAAGAAGTTTTTATAGGAATACTTCAGGAATTGAAAGAGGCCGACCAGTATTTTGCGGAAGGCGAAAATTTTACTGGTGATCCCACTCCTTTTAATGGAGATGCCGATCTATGGAGAAGAGCAACAAATGCTTGTAGATTAAAAGTTTTAATGAGTTTAAGTCCTAAGGCTGAAGAATTAAATGTGGCTGCACAGTTTCAGGAAATAGTAAGTCAGGGGAATTTGTTCCAGAATCCCGGCGTTTTCTGGGGTTTACGCTACTCAACTCAAAACCCCCATCCACTCTTCAGTACCAATGACCTTTTTACAAGTAAAACTATTCTTAGTTCACATCTCGTAGAAACTTTGAAGGAGCTCGAAGATCGTCGTCTTTATTATTTCGCTGAACCTGCTGGAATCAAAATAATGGAGGGTCTGGATGAATCCAATAAAGATGCTTATGTAGGAGTAGATGTTTCTATGGAGTATGCGCAAATGAATGCCATGCATAGTAATGATGAATTTTCCCTTATCAATCTGCGATACCTTACCCAGGAGAGCAGTGAACCAAGAAGATTGTTGAGTTATGCCGAGCAGCAACTTATTCTTGCGGAAGCACATGTTCGAGGTTGGATTACCCAGGGGACTGCCAAAGATTATTATGAGGATGGTGTTAAAGCCGCTCTTTCTCAGATGTTGGAGATCTCAACCGATTTTGCTCATGGAAATCCAATAGATGAGGCTTATATCGATAATTATTTTACCGAAGAAGCTGCTTTTGCTGAAAATACAAAAGATCAACTAGAGCAGATCTGGATGCAGCGTTATATTTTAAATTTCCTGATGGATGGAGACACCAGTTTTTTTGAATACCGTAGAAATCAATTTCCTGAATTTCCTGTTGATCCCACTACCAGTCTAAACGAGAATAACAAAGATGGTTTACCGTTAAGATGGCTTTATCCTGGTTCGGAGGCTACATATAACAGGGAGAATCTGGAAGCTGCACTTGAACGTCAATTTGATGGGTTTGATGAAATCAATAAAAAAATATGGTTATTAAAGTAACTATGAAATTGACAAGATATTCAGTGATCTTTACTCTGTTTATGAGCTTTGTAGCTTGTAAACAGAGTAAAGACTTTAAGGAAGGACAAAATTTGGATGCCACCTGGGAACTGGTTTGGAATGATGAATTTGACTATACAGGATTACCTGATTCCTCTAAATGGACCCATGATACTGCAGGGAATGATTGGGGTTGGGGGAATAATGAAGCGCAATTCCATACTGACAGAGACAGCCTGAATAGTTATGTTAGCGATGGGACTCTTAAAATCAATGCGATTATAAAAGATAAAGAAGGAAAAAAATATACCTCGGCGCGTCTTATTACCAAAGGTAAAGGGGACTGGAAATATGGCAAAGTTGAGGTAAAGGCCAAATTGCCGGAAGGTAGAGGAACATGGCCGGCAATATGGATGCTCTCTTCCGATGATTCAGTAAAATGGCCCGATATGGGGGAAATCGATATAATGGAACATGTTGGCCACGATCCTGATACCGTTTTTTCAACCGTACATACCAAAGATTACAATCACTTGATTGGCACGCAAGTAGGGGAAAAGATGTATCTGCCTACTGCTACAGAAGAATTCCATGTTTATAGCCTGGAATGGGATAAGAACGAATTACGTTCTTATGTTGACGGGGAAGAATATTTCATTTACAAAAATGATGGAACCGGAGAAGGTGCCTGGCCATTTGATAAACCCTTTTTCCTTATCCTCAACCTGGCTATTGGAGGCGGACTTGGAGGTCAGCAAGGGATAGATGATGCCGCCTTCCCTCATACCTTTGAAATAGACTATGTAAGGGTGTATCAGCAAGCTGAGTAAGACGAAGGAGATGAAGAAATATGTTTTTATATTAATTCTGCTTGTATCAGTTTCCCTAACTGCTCAACGGGAAAATAAGGTGATTTGGATTACCATTGATGGTCTTAGATGGCAGGAATTATATAAGGGAGCAGACAGCTTGTTGATTAACGAAGCTAAATTTGTATATAGCAAGGAAGAACTAAAACAAAAGTTCTGGAAACCTGAGGAGAAAAAAAGAAGGGAAGCCTTGTTTCCCTTCTTCTGGAATGAGGCGGTAGACAAAGGAGTATTTCTGGGAAATCGCCAATTAGGCAATAAATTCAGCCTAAAGAATAAAGTTTTGCTTTCTTATGCGGGATACAACGAGATCCTTACTGGAAACCCCGACGACGAGAATATAAAAGACAACAGCAAGCTCAATAACCCGAATAAAACTCTGCTGGAAATCCTGAATGAAAGTCAGGAGTATCAGGGTAGAATCAGGGCTTTTGGTAGCTGGGATGTCTTTCCCTATATTTTGAATGAGGAGCGAAGCAAGCTGTCTGTAAATGCCGGGTATCGTCATAGTTTAAGGGAAAACCCAAGTCCAAATGAGCTCCTGCTTAACAAAATTCAGGATGAGTTTCCCAAAAGGTGGGGCACGGTAAGGTTCGATACTTTCACTCATAATTATGCTCTTGAAAGTTTGAAGTATGACAAACCTCTGGTTACCTATATAGCCTATGGTGAAACCGATGACTTTGCCCATGAAGGCAACTACCAAAAGTATCTTGAATCTGCTCACAAAACCGATAAGATGATAAGAGAGCTTTGGGAATTTGTCCAGTCTGATCCCTTTTATAAAGATCAAACCACCTTTGTAATCACCACAGACCATGGGAGAGGAGAAGAAGCAACGGAGGAAAATACCTGGAAACATCATGGCAGGTCAATAAGGAACTCCGAGCAAAGCTGGTTTATAGCATTCGGAAATAATGTGAAAGAGTTGGGCGAAGCAAAATCCCGGGATCAGTACTTCGCCACTCAGGTAGCAGCTACCGTTGCCAAACTCCTGAATTTCAATTATAAAGAGATGGCTGAGGTAGGTCCTTCACTCCCTGTTTTAATAGATTAATATTTTGAGATGAGAAGATTAAAATATTTGATGCTCCTATTGGTACTAGTCCTATTTATGGTTTTCTTAAACACTTATTTTTAAACATATTGTACAATGAAATTATTATCTTTTTTAAATCTTCTTGTTGCAGTTTTGATTATCTCTTCCTGTAAAAGCACTCAGGAAAGGGAAAGTGAATCCACCGGCGATAATATTCAACAAAATAACATTCAGGTGCAGGGACACCGGGGAGATAGGGGTAGTTATCCTGAAAATACAATTCGATCTTTTTATAGTGCCATTGAAAAGGGAGCCAATGTTATTGAATTGGATGTAGTGATCTCTGGAGACAACAAAGTAGTGGTATCTCATGAACCATATATGCATTCGCTATACATGTTGGATCCGTCGGGAGACTCTATACCTGAAGCCGATCAAAAGAAATATAATTTTTATACCATGGCCTATGATAGTATTCGGAAATTTGATGCCGGTTCAAAAGGGAATAAATTGTTTCCAGATCAAAAAGCAATGGCTTCATATAAACCCTTATTAAGCGAGCTAATTGACAGTGTGGAGACTTTCATTCAAAAACACAACTATCAACCTATAAAATATAATATTGAACTAAAATCAGGAGAGAAACATTATGGAAAGTTTCAACCTTTTCCCGAAGAGTTTGTGAACTTAGTTATGGCTGTGGTTTCAGAAAAGAAGATCAATGATTTCAGTAATATTCAGTCTTTTGATACAAGGATATTAAATTACCTTAATAAAGCTTATCCAGAAATGGAAGTAGGATATTTAATAAGTGGTGTCGGTATCCCAAGGCAACTTGCTAAGTTGGATTTTAAACCCGACAATTATAATCCATATTTTGGATTGGTGGAATCCCGGGAATTTGTGGATTCGGTAAAAGCATTAGATATGAAGTTGATTCCATGGACAGTGAACACTCAGGAGGATATTTCCCGAATGATAGAATTGGAAGTAGATGGAATCATTACCGATTATCCGGAGCGGGTGATTGAGAAATTACATTAAAAAGGAGGTATTATAAAAATTTGGAAGAACATATACCTAGGGGATTCATTTTATTTTTCTCAGGTTTCCAGAGAAATAACTAAACTCTCTAACTATTAGATAGTTTTAAAGTGAAATACAGTGAATTCCCTGGCCATTCGAAATTAAGGAAGCCATCTTGTTTTGGGATTAGCCATTAAAATTCGGTTTGCTAAAGCTTTTTCCCGCTTTGTGGGAAGAGGCTTTTTTGTTTTGGAAGGTTTAATTAACTGATGAAATTTAGAATTGTTTTCAAACCTAGGATGGTCTTAAACAGCTCTCTTTTTCATAGAAGATTCCCTTATTATTAATTCTGTTTTGATGCTTTGTGTTTCTGAATCAATAAGGACTTCTTCATCTTCGATTTGACGAATTATCAATTTGGCGGCAGCCTGTCCCATCTCGAAAGCCCTATCATTAATAGTAGTTAAATTAGGTTCGATAATCCTTGAGATGGGATAATTACTAAAACCGATAATAGATAAGTCATCGGGAATTTTATAGTCAGCTTTTTGAAATACCTGAATCACACTTATAGCCGTGTAATCATTGGCACAGAAAATACCGTCTAAAGGTTCTTTATATTTAAGAAAATCTTTAGCGCAAGAGACTCCTTCTTCATAACTTAAATTATTTGCATACTTGATCAGACCGGAATGGAAAGGCAAACCATTTTTCTTTAGTGCGGCCTTATAGCCTTCCAACCGAGCCTTAAAAATCCCCGTGGTTTGAGGCCCTGCGATATGCCCAATATTTTTGCATCCAATATTTATTAGATGTTCGGTTGCCTGGAAAGCAGCTCCAAAATCATTGATAACAATCTTGTTGGATTCGAAATCTGATGGAACTCTATCATAGAATACCAGGGGTATCCCTATTTTTTTTAAATTTTTAAAGTGATCACTTCTTTTGGTTTCGATGGCAAGACACGCAATTACTCCTTCCACCATATTGTTTTGAAGGATTTTTGTAATTTCTTTTTCTCTGGTTAAAGAATCCTTTGATTGAAAGATGGTTACATTATATCCTTTCTTATATGCATATTCTTCAATTCCACTAATGACCAATGAGTGAAAGTGTACATCTATTCGAGGTACAACCACACCAATTGATCGCGTTTTTTTCCTTCTAAAGCTGGAAGCTATTGAATTTGGTATAAAGGCTAATTCCTCTGCCTTTTCCTTCACTCTTGTTTTGGTGGCTTCACTTATTGCGGGGTGATCTCCCAGGGCTCTTGAAATTGTGGATGGTGCTAAATTTAATTCTTTTGCTAAATCCTTGAGTGTAATCCGAGACTTTTTCATTTTGCAATTATAACAAACGTTTGCTTTATAAGCGTTAAAATAAATTTAATACGTAATTTTCAAATTATTTTCTTCGTATAATTTTTAACTAAACATTAATAAAATTAGGTAATGAGAGAGCAATAAGCAAATTATTGTTAAAAATTTTAATGGAAAATTTAACGCAAACGTTTGCATTATGAATTAAAAATAATATATTTGGCTTATTAGGTGATCAGAAAACCGTTTTTAAAAACTATTTAACAATTAAATTATGAAGAGAAAAGATGACCATAACTTTTCCAGAACTACAAGGAAAGTGAGTGTTTTTGTCTTGTTACCGATCCTTTTACTTTTTATAAGTAACTCAGTGTATTCTCAAGAAAGAACAATCACAGGGGTGGTGATGGATGCCAGTAATAACGAACCTATGTTGGGTGTCAATGTATTACTAAAAGGATCTTCTAGAGGAGTCTCTACGGATATTAATGGGAGTTATTCCATTAATATAGAATCGCCTTCAGATGTTCTTCAGTTTTCGTTCATGGGCTACGAACCTCAGGAAATAGTGGTAGGGAATCAAGATCAAATTAATGTTGACCTTGTTCCTTCCGCAGACGAATTGGAAGAATTGGTAATTGTAGGATATGGTGTTCAGAAAAAGAGAAATCTGACCGGATCAGTGGTCTCTGTGGGTTCCGAGGAGATAGAGCAAACGAACTTGCAGGATCCAATTTCGATAATGCAGGGCCGGGCTCCTGGAGTTCAGGTAACTTCTAATTCCGGAGCGCCGGGAGGAGGAATGTCTATTCGGGTGAGAGGGGCCTCTTCCCTGAATGCGGGGAATTCACCTTTGTATGTTATCGATGGAGTGCCTATCGAATCAAACAGTCTTTCTTCCTTAAATGGAACGGAAAATTTTGGTCTTAACCCATTGGCTGATATTAATCCCAGGGATATAGAATCTATAGAGGTTTTAAAAGATGCTGCCTCCACTGCCATATACGGTTCTAGGGCTGCAAATGGAGTGGTGATGATTACTACAAAGAGAGGGAGTGAAGGAAAAGCTGAAATTTCACTAGAAGTTAGTGCAGGAGTAAGTGAAATAACCAGGAAGTTAAGTGTGCTGAATGCTAGTCAGTATAGAGAAGTGATAATTGATTCATATCAGAATATGGATAATCCAGTGGAGCCCACCACGGCTGTACTCGATTCGCTGAATCCAAAGAATAATGGGGATGTGGACTGGCAAGAAGAAGTCCTTAGAGTCGCTCCTCAGTATAAGGTGGATCTTGCCGTTAGAGGAGGATCTGAAAAAGTGAAATATTCCTGGGCCTCATCATTTTTGGATCAGGATGGAATTATTCTAAACTCCAATTTTCGGAGGGTTACCTCTAGATTGAATGTGGATTTTGAAGTTTCAGATAGAATAAGGGTCGGTCAAAGTATTTCTTATTCCAATTCACACAATAACAGGATCAATGCTGCTGGTCGGGGGAATTTAAGTGTTGTTAGAGAATTGTTGATTCGTCCACCTTCTTATTCTATGTATTTGCCAGATGGTTCGCTCAATGGATATCAATGGGGTAAAAGAAATCCTGTAGGATTAGCTGAATTAGCAACTCACACCAATAAAAGCAACAGGATAATCGGAAATGAATATGTTGAAATTGATATAATCGAAGGACTTACTTTTAGGAGTAATTTGAATCTTGACCTTGTAACAATGAAAGAGGATGAATTCATGCCGTCTTCGCTGGACTATCGTCCAGGCTATAACTCTGGAGCAGTTAGGGCAATTCATAATCTTACCTGGGGAACAGAAAATTATTTTAGCTTTCAAAGACAGTTCGGTAATGACCATAATCTTGGCGCAGTTGCAGGGATAAGTTATCAGGATTGGATATATGAACGAACTGGACTTGACGGGATGTTTTTTCCAAGTGATGATATAAGAACCTTAAATGCTGCAGGAACTATTTCCAACCAAGAGGTTAACATAGCTGGAGAACATTCAATGTTATCTTATTTTGGTCGTGTTTCTTATGATTATATGGGTAAATATCTCGCTGAAGTTAATGTTCGCGCAGATGGTTCTTCCAGATTTGGTAAAGATCAAAGGTTCGGGTACTTCCCATCTGCCTCTGTAGGATGGCGGTTTTCTGAAGAAGCTTTTTTAAGTGAATTTAGAGGCTTAAGCGATGGAAAACTTCGTTTTAGTGCAGGTCAGACAGGAAATGAAGCCATAGGTAATTATACTTCGCAGGGGGAATTTGCCGTAGGTACAAATTACCTTGATTATTCAGGGGCTGCCCCAACAGTAATGCCTAATTCCGGATTGACCTGGGAGACCACAACTCAATATAATGCGGGTATGGATCTCTCTTTCTTCAACAACAGGATACTATTTACTGCTGATGCCTATTTAAAAAGAACCGAAGATCTTTTGTATAATGTTCCAATTCCTAGAACCACTGGGTTTGGCTATATAACTCAGAATATCGGGACCATCGAAAATAAAGGTGTGGAATTTCTTTTGTCTACAAGGAACCTTACCGGTGACTTTAAGTGGAGCACCGATTTCAACATAAGTTCTAATCGAAATGTCGTTAAAAGCCTGCCTGAAGAATTGTTAACTAATGGTTACATCCAAAATGGGCGCTACCATATTCTTAAAGAAGGATTACCAATTGGTACTTTTTATGGATGGAAATTTGAAGGAGTGTATGCCAGTGATGAAGATAATGTTAATGGTATAACCAATGGAGCCTTAGGTAAAGAATTCAAAGGTGGGGATCCCATTTGGGATGATCTAAATGGAGATAATATCATTGATGAGGATGACCGACAAATAATTGGAGATGCACAACCCGACTTTTTTGGAGGGATAGCTAACAATTTCTCTTATAAGAATTTCTCGTTGAATGTTTTCTTTCAGTTTTCTTATGGAAATGATATTTATAGTGAGATTAATCATCAAAGAAACTCTGTAGTTCGCTATAATAACCTTTCTACTAATGCATTAGACAGGTGGAGAGAACAAGGAGATATTACTGATTTTCCTAAACCTGTCAGGGATGATCCTATGCAATCTGATAGTAGGATTCAAAGCAGATGGGTGGAAGATGGCTCTTACCTAAAACTTAAAAATGTAAATCTAAGGTATAGTGTCCCTCGTACTGTGATCGAAAAGATTGGTATGAACTCTTTAGACGCGTACTTAACGGCATCAAATTTAATAACCTGGACAAAATATACTGGTTTTGACCCTGATGTAAACTCATACAGTGGATTACGAGCAGGTATTGATGAAGGATCGTACCCTCAAAGCCGGACTATTATATTAGGATTGAAATTTGGATTTTAAACAAAATAACTATGAAAACGATATATAAACTATTCGCACTATTTTTCTTGATAGGAAGCACTTCCTGCTCTGAAGATGTCCTTGAGAAGGACCCTATTAGCAGCTTTCCTGCTCAAGGCTTTTATAAAACTGCCAGTGATGCTCAGGCAGGTGTGTACGGTATTTATGATGCCATGCAATCAACTTTTTCCAGAAACTTCGCTTTTTGGGGTGAAGGCAGGGCAGATGCAGTACAAACCAACCACTCTGGAGAACCTTTGTTGTTAAAACAAAACAATCTAAATCCAACTCTTAATTCTGCAAGTTGGAATTCGCTTTATCAAACCATTAGCAGAGCTAATTATGCTATAAAATATATTCCTGATGTTTTTGAAGGTGAGAGTGAACTTGGAACCCAATTAGTTGGACAGGCAAGAGCATTACGCGCTCTATCTTATTTCTATGCCGTAAGGATATGGGGGGATGTTCCCTTAATAACCGAACCTTATGAAAGTATAAACCAGGAGATTTTCATTGGAAGGACGGACCAGGAACTTGTTTTGGATCAAATTGAAGCTGATTTATTGTTTGCCAGCCAGAATTGCAGGGAGCAGTTTGGAGGGGAGAGAGACCGTCTTTTAATTACAAAAGGAGGAGCAGATGCTATGTTGACACATTTTTATATGTGGAAAAAAGAGTACTCCAAAGCCATAGAATCGGCCCAACGGGTAATGGACAACGGGATGTATTCCCTGGTAAATATTAGTGATTGGTCTAAGATCTTTACCACTGGATTTTCAAATGAGAGTATTTTTGAGATAGGGTTTAATGAAACTCAAACTAATATGATGCGGGTGTTATATGCCCTGGGTTCTGATAGTGATTATTTCCCTAGTGAGAAATTCAGAAATTCCTTTGAGGAAGGTGATCTTAGGCAGGAATTAATATATGATGTCACCCAGGAAGAGCCCACTAAAGTTTGGAAATTTTTTGGAGAAGGCTTTAACGATGAAAGCCCTGACCCTTCTGCTAATAATATCGTTTTATTCCGATTGGCGGATATCATCCTTCTCAAAGCCGAAGCTCATAATCAGTTAGGAGAAGTAGAAGAAGCTTTAGACTTATTAAATAAAATAAGAGTAAGGGCCGGCTTGTCCGAATTGGATCAGGCTGAAGCATCGGCTTTATACGGTGATGTTCAGTCAGCTATTTTACAGGAACGTCTTATTGAACTTTCCTTCGAAGGCCATCGTTGGTTTGACCTGGTGAGGACCGGCAAGGCAATTGAAGTTATGAATCCCATAAATGGACTTAGTGCTGAAGGAAATTTGGTTTGGCCTATCCATGAAAATGCGATTAACCGTAATCCAAACCTTCAACAAAATTCGTTTTACGATTAAAAACTTATTGACTCTTAATAATTAGAACGATGAATAAAAATATAATAAAAACAATCGGAATCGGTATTTTGACAACGATGGCAATCTTTGCTTTTAATAGTTGTGAAATACAGGAAGATTTCAACTACAAGAAAAGCAATACTTCTGGACCACTTGGTATTTCTGCCTGGGAATACATTCAATCTCACGATTCTTTGACTTTATTGAGTGAAGCCATCATAATTGCTGATTTGAAAACCTATTATGAGCAGCAAGATGAGCGTACTTTTATTGCGCCTACCAATGCTGCTTTTAAAACCTATTTAGAGGAAAATGCTTATGCATCTTTAGATCAAATTCCTGTACCAATTTTGAGGAATATGCTACGCTACCATATTGTTAATACTCCTGTTAACTTTAATAATCCTGACCTAATGGAGAGCAATAAGCCTATTGCTTATGAAACAGTTAATGGTCAGGTGATATATTTGTCTCATAATACGAACTATACGGGACTGGTTAATCAAGGTACCAACAGGCAGTGGGAAATCACTACTTCGAATTTAGAGGCTACCAATGGCGTTATTCATGTAGTGCCTTCTATTGTTTATTTTTCTGCATTAACTGGAGATATTAATGCTCCAGACCCTTCAATTGTAAGAGATACTATTTTTCCGTTACATGATGCTTATGTAAATGGAGGGTCGCAAAAGGATGCTAATTTCGGGAATGATCCTTTATTAAAAGTGAAAAATGTTACGGGAGACGGACTTTATGATCGTAAAGCTTTTTTAATGTTTGACCTTAATGATTTTGACAAAGAAGGGGTTATAACAGATCTACAATTCGAAATAGCCGTAAGGTTTACTCATGCGAAAGGAGTGAATTTAGACCTCTATTCGGTTCAGGATACTTTATGGACTGAAAATGAATTAACCTGGAACAATGCCACCTTCCCGGAGGCAGATCCCATTGCGAGTATAATTACGACAAAAGTAGCAGCCTTTAACTATAATATTACCGACTACTTTCTCGAACAGGAAGATTTAGGAAAAATATCCTTTATGTTGGATGGTGCTGCTGGAAGTGACGAAACCGATGATTTGGCTTCAAAAGAGAATACCGATTATAATATGCCAATGCTCATTGCTACACTTGCTTCAGGGGATTCAGTGCTTACCATAGAAAATAATAACGGCTTTACTGTAGAAAGAGAAGGAACGGTAGTTCTCAAAACTGATAATCTATTAATAGAAGGAGCTGGACCGCAGGATGTGATATACACCATAGAAGAAGCACCTCAACATGGTTGGTTAATTAAAGGAGCCAATGTATTAAAAGAAGGAGATCAGTTTACCCAGTTGGATATCGACGTTATGAACCTCCTATATATTAATGATGGAAGTGGTGATCAAGATATGATCAAGGTGTCGGCTAAAGACAGAGCAGGAGCCCGCTTAGATGCATTTGACGTGGAAATCTTAATTCAGTAAAAAATGTTAAAACAAGAAATTAAATACTTTAATAAATCCCGTTTAATTGGGTTATTAATGATCTTAATAACTTTTTCATCTTGCAGCCAGACCAATGATGATGAGGTAGTTGATCCAATTAAGACCAATCGTATAATTGAATTTTCGGGATATGAATGGATAGTAAGAGATACCGAAGCCACCAAAAAAGGTCCTGGGCCTAACTACTTTTCTTCTTCAGAAGAAAATGTATGGGTGGATGAGCAAGGTAGATTACACCTGAAAGTTGTTCAACGTCAGGGGATTTGGTACTGTTCAGGCGTAGACCTAAGAAGATCTTATGGTCATAATAAGTATGTTTTTTATGTAAGCAGTGATGTCAATAATTTGGATGAGAATGTTGTTGCCGGTCTCTTTACCTATATGAATGATGAAGAGGAAATAGATATTGAGTTCACCAGATGGGCTGATCCAGATAATGAAAATGCGCAATTTGCAGTACAACCCTCCTATTTAGCCGGGAATAAAGTACGATTTGATATTACTCCAAGAGAAAACCATTTAACCACCCATTTTTTTGACTGGAAACCTACTAGTATCGACTTTAGAAGTAGTTATGGCCATAGTCTGGAACCAAAAGCTGAGGATATAATTCATTCGTGGACCTATACTGGAGAGAATATTCCTCCGGATAGCAATGAACGTTTGAAGATCAATTTATGGCTTTTTCGAGGTAACCCACCAGTCAATATGGAAGAAGCAGAGATCATAATAGACAAGGTTGAAATTCTATAATAAATACAGGTTTAAACCTTGCATGAATTAAGTGACAAATTATATCAATTTAACTAATTAACCAGTCTCAGAAGGTATTTTTTAATAGTTCAAGAGGGCAGGTCTGGAGGAACTGCTAGGGTTAGCTAATGTCCTTTAATTTAATATTATAGTAGTTCCTTATGGGAATCCCGGAAGATTATGCTTCCGGTTCCCTTTTTCACAAAGTAAGTGTTATTCTGGCACTTATAACTTTTAAAATTTAAAGATGGATACCGATACTTTTTCAAAGTTAAATATTAATGTATACCCCACTAAAGAGTTAGTAGGAAAGGCAGCTGGTAAGGCTATTGAAGATGAAATAAACAGAATCCAGAAGGAGAAAAAGTTCATTAGAATAGTATTTGCCGCAGCACCCTCTCAGGATGAAACCTTAAAATATCTTGTTAATTCTAATAAAATCGATTGGCAGAGGGTAATAGCATTCAACATGGATGAATACCTTGGATTACCTTCAGAGGCTCCACAACATTTTTCTGAATATTTGAAAGTACATCTATTCTCAAAAATTAATGTTGGAGAAGTACACCTTATCGATAGTCAGTCTAATGCAAAAGAACTCTCGAAATTTGAAGAAAAAATTACAGAAGAACCTATTGATGTCGTGTGTTTAGGGATTGGTGAAAATGGCCATATTGCTTTTAATGATCCCCCTGTCGCCGATTTTAATGATTCTAAGATAATAAAGATAGTAGAACTTGATGAGGTTTGCCGGCAACAACAGGTTAATGATGAGTGTTTTGACGAATTAGAAGATGTTCCCAAAAATGCAATCACCTTAACAATTCCGTTCTTAATGAAAGGGAAAAAGTTATTCTGTATTGTAACCGGTGAGAATAAGGCTGATGCCGTTTACCACACCCTAACAGGAGAAATCGATGAAAGTTGTCCGGCATCTATTCTTCGGTTACATCATGGATGTTCCTTTTATTTTGATAGTTCAGCCATTGAGAAAATCGAAAACAAGTTGAACTATGAGAACTAATAGAGGAGAGTTCTTAAAATTAGCTGTTACTGGTGGGCTTGGGATTTGCTGTATTAATCCATTCCTGGCAAGTAATTCTTATATAAATATAGGGCTGCTTGCAGAAGATCTTAAGAAAAGCAACTTCCCTTTTTTTAAATATATAGAGAAATATCAGATCGGAGAAATAATTCCAAAAGATCAAGGGGGGAAATTAGTTCATATGGAATTATTGGGAACTGAAAATGATAAGGAGATTACTGATCTGGTTAAGAATGGAATAATTGAAAAAGAATTTGGGGTTAACATTGGGTGGGATATTTATGAGGATACTCAAGTTGAAAAAAGTGTTTGGTTAAACCGTTTTTATTTTCTTCCATCCTTTGCCAGAATGTATTTCCTCACTAAGGAGGTATCCTATACGGAAACGATGATGCATTATATTTCAATGTGGATCCGGGAAAACCCACTTTCAGAAGATGGCCTCAAAAAAAATTATAATTGGAGAGATATGCAGGCCGCCTGGAGAGCTATCCATTGGACCTGGTGTCTTTTTCTAACAGAGGAACAATTAAAGAAAGAAGATAAGGAAGTTATAGAAAAATCTTTGCAAGAACATGGAGAAGTATTAGTTAACTGGTTTGGAAGACAGGAATTAAATGAATTCAATCATCAGGTTCATGGAGGCTTGGCCATGCTATATTTGGGAGTGTTTTTCCCCCATTTTAAAAACGCAGGGGAATTAAAAAATACGGGAATTACCATTCTTAAGCACCATCTTAACAATGCTTTTTATACCGATGGAGGTAATGTAGAACAGATGTTTGGCTATTATCCTTTTGAGACACATATTTTTAGGGATTTTTTATTAATAGGTGAAAGTAATAATATCCCGGTACCTAGAAATCTAAAATCTTTTTTAATAAAAATGGGGGATTTTATGAAAACAGTTGCTCAGCCTAATCAAACCATGCCCCCAATAAATGATTCCTATGAAATGCCTATAGGGCCGAGCATAGATATTCTTGAGGATATTTTAGAGACTTCTATTAAGGGAAGAAATTCAGCTTTGTTTGAGGAAACCCAATTTGCCGTTTTCCGGACATTAGGTAAGGAGAATGCCTGGTATGCTACCTGTAATCCTGCAAAAACCATTGGCGCTCATTCTCATGCCGGCAGATTAGGCTTTACCTTGTGGTATAGTAACAGTCCCATTATCGTTGAAAGTGGAGTTAGTAATTATGATGACCCTAAACTAGTATCGTGGTATAGAACCTCCAGAGCTCATAATACGGTATTAATTGATGGGCAAAGTGATTTTGAAACATCTACCGACGTTTTATGGGCATCAAAAAGAGAAACTGAAAATAAAGTATTGGAACTGGAAGAAAATGAGATTTTTTCTTCGTGTAGCATGCTTTCTCCCAAATCAAAGAAAGTGAATTCAGGGGTAAGCTGGACTCGCACTTTAGCAATTGTTAAATCGAAGTTTGTCATTCTTCACGATTGTTTTAATACCGATCTTGAACATGATTATGAATTACTTTTACATTTCCCTGATGGGGAGTTCTCTAACCAGGGAAAAAACCTTTTGTGGAAGTCAGGGAGCAATGCCTTTAAGATACTAACTCCTAACCCAGATTTATATCAAAGTGTAGCTATAGAAAATGGTCTGATTAATAAAAATGCAACGCATATTGCGGCTCCTATAGTTTCTTATAAATTCAAAGAAAAGGGAGTAACACACTCAATACTTGTCATTGCTCCGAATCAAATTGAGCTGGATATGGAGTTGGAATCAAATAAGGATGGGATAGGAGTGAAATTTTCTGAAAATATGGAGGAGGAAGTATTTCTCCTGGTAAAAAATCCGGATGCAAAACAGTTGAGTGCCTTTGGACAAATTTCAAAAAAAGAATTTAATGTATTATAAATTATCGACAATGCGGAGTTTTAAAGACCTATCAAAGTTAATAGTGATTGTTTCACTCTTATTCGTTCCATTTTTAGGAAGTACCCAGGAAAAGTCTAAGCCTAATGATGAAGATTTTGAAGTTAAGGGTTTTCATTTGGATTTACGTATTCAAATTATGACTCCAGAAGCTTTAAAGGAATTTGCTGATGAAATTGCTGAGCTTGGTTTAAATACCCTGGTCATGGAATGGGAGGGCACTTATCCGTATAAAAAACATGCCACAATATCCAATGAATATTCTTATACAAGAAAGGAAATTGAGGATTTTATTGCCTATTGTGAAGAGATAGGAATCCAGGTAATTCCACTTCAACAAAGTTTAGGACATGTGGAATATATTCTAAGAAACCCTCGCTATAGTTATCTTAAAGAGGACAGAAAAGATATATCGCAACTTTGCCCGATAAAAATTGAAGAAAGTGCAGGATTGTTCAGAGACCTCTTCACTGATTTAGCGCAAATGCATAATTCAGATTATATACATATTGGAGGGGATGAAACCTATCTTTTGGGGCATTGTGAAGATTGCCAGAAAAAGGTCCAGGAACAGGGGAAGTCTAAGCTTTTTGTAGATCATATGAAAGCCATAGCCGAAATAGTAATAGATCTGGGAAAAAAACCGGTTATGTGGGCTGATATTATTTTGAAATATCCGGAAGCTGCCGAGGAACTTCCCAAAGAAACCATTTTTGTGGATTGGAATTACGGATGGAAGATTAACCACTTTGGAGATATCCCCAAGCTACAGGAAAAAGGATTTACATTCTGGGGAGCACCTTCGATCCGAAGCCATCCGGATAACTGGTATATTACAGACTGGAAAACACACTTTGCTAACCAAAAGGATTTCATTCCATATGCACGGCAAGCAGGATATGAGGGGCTAATAATGACCTCATGGTCAACCACTGGCCTATATGGTTTTACCTGGGATGTGGGATATGAAGTGGTCGATATGGTTCAGATTAGAAATACTTATCCCATGTCTGGATTTAGGATTCTTATAGCAAGCTATGCCCAGGCCCTTAAGTCTGAAGATGCAATTGATCCAAAGGAATTTGTACTTAATTATTCTGAAGAACGTTTTGGAATTAGTAGACAGGAGGGAGAGACACTTTGGGATTATTTTTCCAGACCTGCTGAATTGATCCAAAATGCCAAGCCTGCAAAAAGTGAAAGTATAGCGCAGATGTATAATGATTTCAGTCAATTAAATTCACGTCTGCATGGGATTAACCCTAAAAGGAATAAAGAGGAATTCGAGCATTTTAAATTAATGGCTGATTTAAGAATGCATTATTTAGATTTCAAAATGGTTGAGGCCAAATATAATTCACCTGATTTCTCAACAAACCAGGTTCCCCAACTTGTCGATGAACTGGACCAGATCTTTGCAGAGGCAAAAGAATTGAATAAGCGTTTTTCCTCCTTGCAGAAAGGGTTTTTGTATGATGCTGAAATCAAGGAACAAAATGAGATTAGGCTTGAACCTGTAAAGGTTTTATATAATCGTCTTGTCAAATTGAAATAATTAAGATGAAAGTGAGTCTCATACCCTTATATGCATTTATAATTGCCGTCTTTTTTCTGGTAGAAGGGGTGCATAGTCAGGTCCGGGATAATGAAAGGATGAGGAATTTCCCAACAATTATAAAGGAAATTGATTCTTTTCCGAAGAAAGAAGATGTATGGGTTTTTTTATTGGCTGGACAGTCTAATATGGCCGGTAGAGGATTGGTAGAAGCAACTGATACTATTGCACATCCAAAAATATTTGCATTAGATATCAATGATAACTGGATTCAAGCCAAGGCTCCTCTTCATCGGTATCAACCTGCTCTCACCGGACTTGGTTCGGGAATATTCTTTGCCAGGGAACTCATTAAAAATGTAGATAGGGATGTAAGTATTGCATTGGTCCCCTTAGCAGTAGGGGGCACTTCAATTGATTATTGGCTAAATGATGAGCAGATACAAGGAATAAAATTAAGGAGTAATTTCAACAGGATGCTTCAGCTAGCTATGGAGAAAGGAAGCCTTAAAGGAATCTTATGGCATCAAGGGGAAAGCGATGCCTTTTTAGATAAGATTCCAGAATATCAACAGAAATTGGAAACCCTCTTTCAATATTTTCGGTTGTATAGTGGAGAAATGGAACTGCCCATAATAACGGCTGAATTAGGAGCTTTCGCTTCTACCGGTGAAACGAGATTTTTATGGCAAATGATCAATAAGAAGATTGAGAGTATTGCATTCAAAGATCCAAATATTATCCTTGTTAGAACTGATGATTTAAAGGCACGACATGATAATGTTCATTTCGATGGTGCTTCTCAGAGGCTCCTTGGTTTCCGATATGCACGTGCTTATCAACATCTAGCATTAACACAATAAAACACTAAGTATTTAATTTTCTCTAACTATGCTACTACTGGACTGGATTGTTCTTTCCATTTATTTCCTAATGCTAATAAGCATTGGTGTTTGGGCTTATTCTCGCGTTAAAAATTCAGCAGATTTTTATACCGCAGGGGGAAACCTGCCGTGGTGGTTATCTGGGGTGTCGCATCATGTTTCTGGATATAGCGGGGCGGTCTTCGTTGCCTATGCCGGGATTGCATACACTCATGGCTTTACTTTATATGTTTGGTGGGCCTTTACCGTAGGCTTAGCCACCCTGGTTGCAGCTTTTTATATTGCGCCCCGATGGTCTAGATTAAGAATTTTTGCATCGATCCAATCTCCAACAGAATATTTGTTAGTTCGTTATAATCTCTCGACGCAACAGCTTATAGCCTGGGCAGGAGCTATAATCAAAATATTTGATACAGGTGGAAAATTAGCGGCTATTGCTGTCTTGTTGAATGTCTTTAGCGGGGCTCCAATCAGCCTGGGAATATTTTTAGTAGGTGGTGTTTCTTTAATATATATTACTATTGGTGGATTATGGGCGGATGTATGGAATGATTTTGGGCAATTTATTGTTCAATTGTTAGCAGGGCTAACTATGTTTGTTATGATTATCCTTAAGTTAGATGATGGACTGAGTGGGATATTCAGTATGTGGGAGGAATTACCGGATTCTCATTCTGATTTTTTCCATGATCCGTTTACTTTCAGCTTTATGCTGGTGATGTTAGTGATCAATTTTTTTAGCTATAGTGGGGGAACCTGGAACCTTGCTACCAGGTTTATTTCTTCCACTTCGGGTAGCACTGCCCGAAAGGCGGCAATTACTTCCTCTATTCTTTATTTCATATGGCCTTTGATTTTACTTTATCCGATGTTTGCCTCACCTATATTTTTTGAAAATATGGAAGACCCTACCTTATCTTATGGGAAAATGGTATTGGAGTTTCTACCTCAGGGTTTAGTTGGATTGGTTTTAGCTTCATTATTTGCCAATACCTTGTCTATGACTGCTTCAGATTCAAATACGGTATCTGCGGTAATTAGTAGGGATATACTCCCTGTAATATTTCCGAAGATCAGAAAATTTTCCCGAAAGAAAGCCTTAAAGTTAGCCAGGGTTACCACATTTAGCTTTACCCTATTAACTATAATCGTAGCCTTAAACGCAAGTTATTTTGGAGGCGTTTTTGGACTTATTATCGCATGGTTTGCAGCCTTACTGGGGCCAATTTCAATCCCTATGATTTTAGGCCTTTTGCCCGTTTTCGCAAACAGTGATGGGCGTGCAGCAATAATTTCGATACTGGGAGGCCTCTGTACTTTTGTTGCTCTTAAAATTTTCCCGGTTGAAAGCCTGGCCATTGAAATTGGAGGTCCTACCCTTATTTCTTTTTTATTATTTATCCTGTATGGAGCCCTTAATAAGAAAGAACCACCGGAGAAGGTAAAGGAACTACATTTAAATTTAGATAGGAATCATTAAATTGATTTAGTATGGAAAGCGTGGTAGGTAAGCATTATAAAGATAAAAGCCCTATTCTTATTGAATTTATGGATGGATACATTCAAAAGATAAGTCCATTTTCTGGTAAGGCAACATCAGGAATTCTTGGGCCTGGGTTTGTGGATCTGCAAGTAAATGGTTTTAATGGGTTTGATTTTAATGAGGAAGGCCTTTCTCCAGCTAAGGTAGTTAAATTAACCAAAGATCTTTGGAAGGAAGGCGTTACTACTTATTTTCCAACTCTTATCACTAACGATAAAGAGAAAATCCATACTTCAATAAAATGCATTGTCAAAGCCTGTGAGGATTCTCTGATTGAAGATAGTATCGGCGGAATCCATTTGGAGGGGCCATTCCTTTCTAAAAAAGATGGGCCCAGAGGGGCACATCCCAAAAATTATATTCAAGCTCCGAACTGGGAATTATTTTGCCAGTGGCAGGACACTGCCCAGGGGAGAATAAAACTAATTACTATTTCCCCAGAGTGGTCAGAATCCTCCAAATTTATTGAGAAATGTGTTGCATCGGGGGTTAAAGTTGCCATTGGGCATACAGCGGCAACAGGTGAACAAATAACTGAAGCAGTTAAAGCAGGTGCTAGTATGTCCACTCATCTGGGGAATGCGACCCATCTTAGCCTGCCCCGGCATTCTAATTATATCTGGGATCAATTAGCAAATGAGCGTTTATGGTGTAGTTTAATTGCTGACGGCTTTCATTTACCAGAATCCATCCTTAAGGTCTTTTTGAAGGTTAAAAAGGGGCAAAGCCTATTAGTTAGCGATTCCACAAAATTTGCTGGGTTACCTCCAGGAGTCTATAATTCCCATATAGGAGGTGAGATTGAGTTGACAAAAGGCGGGCGCTTACAGATGAGAAATGCACCTAAAATGTTAGCAGGCTCCGCAAAAACCTTACGATGGTGTATCGAACATTTAGTCCGTAATGAGCTTACAAGTCTCGAAAATTCATTGGAAATGTGTACCCTAAAACCGGCAGAAGTTATGGAGCTGGGAACTCTCGGTTTTGAGCGCAACAAGAAAGCAGACCTTATTCTTTTTGAATATTCTAATGGGAATTTGAAAATTTTAAAAACTATAAAATCTGGAAAGGTGGTCTATGAGGACCAACAATTAGATAATTAACTATAATCAAGGGAGAATTTGCTATTAAGTAACCTTTCAAATTCGGCCAGTCTTAAATAAAAATGAAATTCTTATTTAAAATTTAAAATCAATGAAAATCATAAAGCTTTTTTTACTAGTGGTCTTATTCTGGTCAGATCCGACAAGCGCTCAAAACGGGATAAATATTATACCTCAACCTAATTCCATAGAGTATAGCGAAGGTAAGCTGATTTTAGATAAAGACCTGGCAATCATTGCGGAGGATTCCCTCGGTAATGAAGCCCACTTTTTATCAGAAATTCTAAAAAAGGGTTTCGGTCAAAAACCCGGGATTAAATCTAAAGGGAAGGGATTCCATTTAGAAATAGATAAAAGTTTACCGGAGGTAATAGGGGATGAAGGCTATATACTTGAAATAGGAGAGCAAGAAATTTCAATTAAAGCTCATACTGCCAGGGGTGTATTTTACGGTATACAATCCTTTAGACAGTTGCTCCCTGAAGAATTTGAATTTATGACCTATAAAAAAGATATTTCCTTACCCAAACTGAAGATAACCGACCATGCCAGATTTTCATGGAGATCTTTCATGTTGGATGAGTCCCGTCATTTTAAAGGGAAGGCTGTCGTAAAGGATTTACTTGATCAAATGGCTTTATTAAAGATGAATACATTCCATTGGCACTTAACAGATGACCAGGGATGGAGAATTGAAATCAAGAAATATCCTAAATTAACCGAAATCGGTTCCAAAAGGAAGGATACTCAAAAGGCAAGAAAAAGCGATGAAAGAACCGGGGAACCACATGAAGGGTTTTACACGCAACAGGATATTAAAGAAGTGATTGAATATGCTAAAAAACTTCATATTGAAATTGTTCCTGAAATTGAGATGCCCGGCCACGCCATGGCGGCAATAGCAGCTTATCCATGGTTAGGATCTTTAGGTACAACCAAAGAGGTTTCCGTTATTTTTGGTAAGATGGACGATTCATTTTTGATAAGTGATCCTAAGGTTGTTAAGTTTTTGGAAGATGTGTTAGACGAAGTAATGAATTTATTTCCTGGTAATGTAGTTCATATTGGAGGTGATGAGGTAAATTTTGACACGTGGCAAAACAATGCAGAAATTCAAAATTATATGGAGAAGAAAAACTTAAAGACGCCTGTGGATTTACAAATTTATTTTACCAACGGAATTTCCAATTATATCGATGAAGCAGGAAAAAGGATGATGGGATGGAATGAAATTATGGGTGATGATATTCATGGGGAACGCAAAAGTGAGGATCTTGAGGTAGAACAAAAATTGGCTTCATCTGCAATCGTACATTTTTGGAAAGGAGATTTAAAATTAATTAATAGAGCTGTGGAAGAAGGTTATGATGTAGTGAACTCAAATCACTGGGATACTTATTTGGACTACACTTATGAACGACTACCATTAAAAAAATCTTATGCTTTTGATCCTGTACCTAAAGGCCTTGAAGAAAGGTACCACGCCAAAATCCTTGGATTAGGCACTCAAATGTGGAGTGAGTGGATTCCTACTGTAGAAAAGATGGAGAAACAAATTTACCCAAGGTTGGCTGCCTATGCGGAGGTAGGTTGGACATCCCCAGATCAAAAAAGTTTTGAACGATTTCAACATAAACTTGAACTACTTAAGGAAAGATGGGAGTTGAAGGGTATAAATTATCATAGCGATTAAAATTATTGATGATGAACCAACCTTCCTTCATAACAGAAGACTTTTTACTGGAAAACCATTTTTCCAGAAGCCTTTATGAAAACTATTCTAAGGATTTGCCAATAATTGATTATCATAATCATTTGTCTCCAAAGGATATTGCTGAAGATAAACAATATTCGAATGTTACAGAGCTCTGGTTGGCGGGCGATCATGCAAAATATCGGGCCATGAGGACCTATGGTGTAAAGGAAAGGTACATTACTGGTCAGGCAAGCAATAGGGAAAAATTTATGGCCTGGGCAAAGACGGTACCCTACACAATCAGAAACCCTATTTACCATTGGACCCATTTAGAACTGAAGCGTTATTTTGGCATAGACAAGCTGCTGAATGAAAAAACTGCCGAGGGAATTTATGAGGAAATAAATTCTCAATTGGAGAAACCTTCAAATTCCTGTCGAGGCTTTTTAAATAAAATGAACGTTGAATCCCTATGCACTACCGAAGATCCAATAGATGACTTAAAACATCATAAGCAAATTAAAGAAAGTGATTATAAAGTTAAAGTTAGTACCTCATTTCGTCCAGATAAGGTGATCCAAATCGAATCAGGAAATTATCTAGCCTATTTAGAAAAATTAGGAGAAATTTCCAATATAGAAATCACTTCTTATAAGAATCTGAAAGACGCATTGTATAAGCGAATTGAATATTTTCATGCCAATGCTTGTCGATTATCTGACCATGGCTTGGGTAATCTACCTTTTGAGCAGTTTAAAGATTCAGAGATAAATAATCTTTTCAAAAAGAAGCTCCAGGGAGGAATGCTTTCCTATACAGAGGTAAATAAATTTAAAACAGCACTGCTGTTATATCTTGGTGAGATGTACCATGAATTTAGTTGGGTGCAACAATACCATCTCGGAGCGCTAAGGAATAACAATACCCGAATGTTCAAAAAATTAGGACCGGATTCTGGTTGGGATTCCATAGGAAATTTTGATCACAGTAGAGGACTTTCCAGGTTCCTCGACGCTCTTGATGTCAAAAATAAACTTTCCAAAACCATACTTTATAATCTAAACCCTGCTGATAATGCCGTATTTGCTAGTATGATCGGGAATTTCAATGATGGCAGCATAAAAGGGAAGGTTCAATATGGAGCTGCATGGTGGTTTTTAGACCAGAAAGAGGGTATTATTAACCAGTTGAATACACTTTCCAATATGGGACTTCTTAGTTGTTTTGTAGGAATGCTCACCGATTCCCGTAGTTTTTTATCCCTAAACAGGCATGAATATTTCAGAAGAATTCTTTGTAACGTTTTTGGAAAGGAAATGGCCTCCGGGGAACTGCCCCGGGAAATCGATTTAATTGGAAAGACTATCGCTGATATTAGTTATTTTAATGCTAATGAATATTTCGATTTCTAATGGAAACAAACGTTGAACAAAAGAAGGTAATAACATTTGGCGAAATTTTGATGAGACTTTCTCCTTCGGGGAAGCGTTTGTTATCTCAGAGTAATCAATTAAACTTTTTCTTTGGGGGTACCGAAGCAAATGTTGCTATGGCTTTGGCCAATTGGGATAATAAGGTTGAATTTGTTTCTGCAGTATCTGATGATTTTATAGGAAAAAGTAGCTTGGCCTTTCTTAGGCAATCTGGTGTAAGTACCCTTCATATCCAGAGGAATCCTCATCCGATGGGGCTGTATTTCATGGAAGAAGGCACCTCATTACGTTCGACTCAGGTTATTTATAACCGCCTTTCCAGTGCTTTTGCCAATATAGACTGGGAAGATGTAAAATGGGAGGATATTTTAAAAGAGGCAAAAATTTTTCATTGGACCGGTATCACTCCGGGAATCTCCGAGAAAACCTATCAAGGTCTAAAGCGGGCCCTGAGGTTAGCTGCAGAACTAGGGGTGGAGATTACGGTGGATCCGACTTATAGAAAAAATCTTTGGAATTATGGGAGGGGGTCCCGGGAGGTGCTTCAGGAATTCATTTCAATTTCAAATGTCTTTTTCGGAGGAACTAATGAGATTAATGAGATTTTGAATACGAATTTTAGTAATGATAAAAACAATTTTATTAAGGCCGCTCAGGAGCTAATGAAAAGCTATCCTTCCATTAAAAAAGTGTTTGATAAGGTTCGGATTAGTCAGGGTGCTTCAAGCCATCGAATTTATGCCAGGTACTGGAACGGGCAGCAATACTTTTCCACTGATGAAATCGAGATAAATCCGGTTACAGACCGTATAGGCACAGGGGATGCTTTTGTTGCAGGTATTATATTTACTATGGATAAATATGATGAACAGTCGGTTCTGGATTTTGCCAATGCATCCTGTGCGATAAAACATACCATTGTTGGTGATGTTAATTTAGCTTCAGAGGAAGAGATATGGAAAATAGCAAAAGGTAATATTGAAGGACGAATAAACAGATAAAATCATGGCAGATTATAGTCGAATTGAAGTAGTGGTTGAAATGGAAAAATCGGGTCTTGTCCCAGTTTTCTATCATCCCGACATACAGGTATGTAAAGAAGTAATTAATGCTTGCTATAAAGGTGGTGCACGTATTTTTGAATTTACAAATCGTGGCGATTTTGCTTTTGAAGTTTTTAGTGAGCTTATCAGATATTGTAAAGATAAATTGCCGGGAATGATCCTTGGGGTGGGTTCGATTGGCGATGCATCCTCCGGTGCACTCTTCCTGGAAATGGGAGCCAATTTTATCGTTTCTCCAGTCCTTCGGGAAGATATTGCAGTGCTATGTAACCGTAGAAAAATATTGTGGATTCCTGGTTGTGGTTCCCTAAACGAAATTGCACGGGCAGAAGAATTAGGTTGCGAACTGGTGAAAGTCTTTCCAGGAAGTGTTTATGGCCCAGAATTCGTGAAGGCTATTAAAGGACCGTGCCCATGGACAAGTATAATGGTTACAGGAGGAGTTTCTATTTCAAAAGGGAATTTAGAAAAATGGTTTGAAGCTGGCGTAAAATGCGTTGGAATTGGCTCAAAACTAATATCTGAAGATATTATTTCTAATAAGGATTATCAATTGTTAACCCAACGCGTTGACAAGACCCTTTCCCAAATATCTACCTTGAGAAATAAATAAAATAATTAGCATGAATAAATTAAAGGGAAAAGTAGCAATAATTACAGGAGGGAATGGCGTTCTTGGCGGCGCCATGGCTCACGGCCTTGCCGCTGAAGGGGTAAAGGTTGGTGTTTTGGGCCGTTCGCCTGAGACTGTTGAAAAACGTGTAAAGGAAATTCAGGAAGCTGATGGTACTGCCTTAAGCCTCATTGCAGATGTACTGGATAAACAAAGCCTCGAAGAAGCCAGAGATAAAGTTCTCAAACAATGGAAGAAAATCGATATCCTAATTAATGCTGCAGGCGGAAATCTAAAAGGCGCGACAATTGGTCCAGATCAGGACTTTTTTGACCTTTCTATGGAAGATTTTAGCAGAGTGAATGACCTGAACCTCAAAGGGACGGTGCTTCCTACTTATGTTTTTGGGAAAGGTATGGCTAGCCTCAAAAAAGGGAGTATAATCAATGTGTCCTCTATGGCTGCGCAATCGGCATTAACCAGGGTAGTAGGTTATAGTGCCGCCAAAGCTGCAGTAGATAATTTTACCAGATGGCTTGCTGTAGAAATGGCTCAGAAATATGGAGATGGTTTTCGCGTGAATGCCATTGCACCCGGGTTTTTTATCGGGGAACAGAACCGAAACCTGTTATTGGAGAAAGATGGAAGTTTGACAGCACGAGGAGAGATTATTATTAACCAAACCCCCATGAAGCGCTTTGGAAAACCTGAAGAATTGCGAGGAGTCACGAATTGGCTGGCTGGGGAAGCCGCCTCTTTTGTAACCGGGATTGTAGTTCCTGTCGATGGTGGATTTGGAGCATTTAGTGGCGTATAATCTATAGACATGGCATTAGAACAGACCTGGAGATGGTACGGACCCAGTGATCCGGTTAGTCTTCAAGATATAAAACAGGCAGGTGCAACAGGTGTTGTAACCGCGCTCCATCATATTCCTAATGGGAAAGTATGGAAAACGCAAGAGATAATTAAACGAAAAGAGGAGGTGGAAGCCTCTGGACTTACATGGTCAGTGGTAGAAAGTATACCGGTGCATGAAGAAATAAAAAAGAGGAATGGCAATTTTGAGAAATATTTAAATAATTACAAGCAGAGCATCAGAAATCTGGGAAGTTGCGGAATTGATACGGTATGCTATAATTTCATGCCAGTCCTTGACTGGACCCGAACCGATTTGGCCTACGAAATGCCTGATGGGTCAAGAGCCCTTAGATTTGATGCAGCTCAATTTGCTGCTTTTGAATTATATATTTTGAAAAGGCCAGGTGCAGAAAAGATATATTCTCAAAAACGAAAGCAGGCAGCCAAAATTGCTTTGGAAAAACTATCTGAAGAGGAAAGGAAGATTTTAGTGAATAACATTATTGCCGGTCTGCCTGGAGCTGAAGAGGGCTATACCCTGGATCAATTTCAGGCGGTTCTGGATGAATATCGGGATATTGGTGAAGAAGAGCTAAGAGAAAATCTTCATGAATTCCTCAGGGAAATAATTCCAGTTGCTGAAGAAGCTGGGGTTTTTATGGCCATTCACCCTGATGACCCTCCGTTTCCTATTTTAGGACTTCCAAGGGTGGTAAGTACAGAGAAAGATGCGAAAGCTTTATTGGAGGTTATAGACAGTCCTTATAACGGTTTGTGTTTTTGTACTGGTTCTTACGGAGTATTAAAAGAAAATGATCTGCCAGGAATGATCAATAGACTTGGTAGCCGTATCAATTTTGTTCATTTAAGAAGTACTCGTAGGGATGCTGAAGGCAATTTTTACGAGGCAGATCACTTGGATGGGGATGTAGATATGTATTCTGTGATGAAAGCTTTGATAAAGGAACAACAAAAAAGAATTTCCGAAGAAAGGAAAGATTATAGATTACCTATGCGTCCGGACCATGGACACCAAATGCTTGATGATCTTCAGAAAAAAACCAATCCCGGCTATTCAGCAATTGGGAGATTAAGGGGCCTTGCGGAACTTCGTGGACTGGAATTAGGGATTGAAAGGAGTCTTTAGAATATAACAGAAGATCAATGAAAGAAGTAATTTGGGGAATCATAGGTTGTGGTGCTGTTGCTGAACAAAAAAGCGGTCCGGCATTTCAAAAGTCTGAAAATTCCAGGTTGCTGGCTGTGATGCGCAGGAATGCCGATAAAGCAAAAGATTTTGCTCATAGACATGCTGTACCTTTATGGTATAATGAGGTGGATGATTTGCTAAACAATTCTGAAATCAATGCCGTTTATATAGCCACACCCCCTGTTAGTCATCTTGAATTGACCCTGAAAGCGATAAAAGCAGGCAAAAATATATATCTTGAAAAACCTATGGCTCTTAACCGGGAGGAAGCTGATATTATTATAAAGGCCCTGAAGAAAAGTGATGTGAAACTCAGTCTGGCGCATTATAGAAGAAAATTACCGGTTTTTACTAAAGTAAGGGAATTGCTCGATCAGGAGGCCATTGGGAAGGTGGGATTTGTTGATATTCAGGTTTTACAATCTCAGGGACCTCAGGACTTTGAGTTAATGGAAAACTGGAGAGTGAATCCTCGTATTTCAGGGGGAGGTTATTTTCACGATTTAGCACCACATCATTTGGATTTAATGCTCCTATTTTTTGGTGATTTTGACCAAGTTCATGGGTTTTCTGAAAATCAGTCAGGCAGTTATAATGCTGCGGACATCGTTAACGGCATAGCTACTTTCGTAAATGGAGTTCACTTAAGAGGAATTTGGAATTTTAATGTTTCGGAAGGAGACCAGAAAGATCAATGCATAATTTATGGCAGTAAAGGTTCCATCAAATTTTCATTTTATGGAAGTGCGTTATTTATCCAGAGTGAACAATCAACCAAAACCATTTCATTTGACCAAATCCCACACGTTCAACAACCCATGATAGAAACTGTCAACAGTTATTTTTTAGGAAAAGGGCCCAATCCTTGTTCTGCTGAAGAAGGATTAAAAACTTTACAAATAATGGATGTCTTGAGTTAATTTAAAGTTCTGAGTTTCATTTTAGGGAGCCGTGGTATTGTTTATCTTAATACTAATAGTTCGCTAAGAAATTTATGAATTTAAAAAGTTATGTTGCTATAGCTTAACACTTCGCAATAATCTCGTTAAACAGATTACTTCAGAAATCTTTAGAAAAATGGAATCAAAAACAACTTTAATCCTATTTCACCAATTGCATTAATGAATCTTCAATATCTCCCGGAGTTGACATTATTTTGCTGAATGTTCCCATGGTTAAATCGGGAAAAGCAATGGCAATTCTATATCTGCCGTGGAGCATGTGCACTTCATTTCCCATAACTAATACCTCGTAAGGAAGAAATGCTGTGTGCTTAGGACTACCTATATCGATTATTGGAAGAAATTTAGCCTCTCCTTTTTCGCCTTTAATTCCAAAGCCATACAGAGCCAGGTCTTTTCCTGGAATTTCAATTTTATAAAGCAATTCTAAATTGGAATTCTTTTCTTTCGCAGCTGTCTCAATGGTATTTATGGCCGTTTGGTAACTATTAAAACTTGCCAACTCAATGGTATCGTCAAAGTAAGGCATGGCAAACATATAATGATATTTCCTTAACTCCTTTTCCGATAAACCTTTTTCAGAACCGAAAGCTAAATTTTTAAAGGCTCCTGTAGCTTCCATTGCGTTTTCCAGTTTGCTGGAAAGTTTCGTGTAATTTGATGAAACCTTTGGGAAATCTTTTCTGAAATAAGCGTTCCCCCAATAAACAGGGTTGGTATAAGAAACCAGTGTTTTTCCGTTTTCACTGGTGATTGCTAGCCGCAGGCTTGCAGCAAACCCGGTTAACTCTCCAACCTCTTTTACTGCAGATTTAAGTTCTGGTGATGTGAAAATAAAAATCCATCGATTAGCATCATTTGCAGGTTGATATTGCCCTACAACCTCAATTCCATTTTGTTGGAGGTTTATGGATAATTTGTCTTTTATCTCTGCTATGTTATCCGTTGTTTCCAAAGCAAGCACATAAGGTTTTAAGTTTTGTGCATTTACCCAATTTAAAGAGAGTGCCAGGAATAAAAGGAGCTTCATTATTTTCATATACTTTTTGGGTTAGGGTTCGCAATTATTTGAAGTGAGTTCAATAGCCTTATTTATAGTAATGCGGATTGGTGTCCTCCGATTTTTGATTCCAGTAATCCTGGGTAACCTTATGACCGTCGAAGGTTTTTAAACGGCGCTCAAAGACATAGGTAGTGGGATTAAACACCATATCTGTCACACCAACTGTATAGAGTTGGGGTTCTTCTTCCGATTTGCGTTTTTCTTCTTCCACAATCACTTCAAAGCCGTTATGTTCAAGTAACTTTTTAAGGAAATCTTTTCTTTCTTCATTTATTTTTTTCTCTACAAAGCTAACCCGGGTATCCCCAATACTGCCAAATGTATGTTTTCCTTCTAGTGCCATAACTTAATGATTAAAAGCAGCGCTTAGTTCATAAATATAATCGTATAAAGGGCTGTAAATACCCAAAACAAGGATGCCAATTACCGTGATTCCAAGCCCTAAGCGCATATATAACTTGTTGTTGAAAAATGGAATAGGGTTTTCACTCTGCCGCAGGAACATCGCTCTTACAACCAGCAAATAGTAGTATAAAGAGATAGTAACATTCACCACTGCCAGAAATACCAGCAGGTAGTAACCTTCTCTTGCTGCTGCGGTATACAGGAAAAATTTCCCGAAGAATCCGGCCACCGGTGGAATTCCCGCGAGAGAAAATAAAGCCAGTAGCATAATAAGACTCAGCCTAGGATTAGTTCGGTACAAACCGTTATAATCGTCTATGTTTTCTTTACCTGTTTTTAAGGAAATTGCCTGAACCACCCCAAAGGCGGCAAGGTTGGAAAAGATATAGATCATTACAAAATATACAACTGAAGCTGTGCCGAGCTGAGTTCCCGTTATTAGACCAAGTAAAATGAATCCTGCCTGTGCGATAGAAGAGAAGGCCAAAAAGCGCTTCATATTCTGCTGGCGAAGGGCAAAAAGGTTACCCACAAACATGGTCGCTAAGGCAACTACGTAGATCATATTTTCCCAAACCTCCATTAAAGGTTTAAGTACGGTGAACATCAGGATCATTAAGATGAAAACCGCCGCTCCTTTTGAAATAACCGAAAGATAAGAAGCTACACTTATAGGGGCTCCTTCATACACATCGGCGGTCCAGAAGTGAAATGGCACCAGGGATATTTTAAAGGCCATTCCGGCAAAAAAGAGAATGAACCCAAGGATCGTTAAGTTGTTAGGGCTTATTGCCACCAGGATATCATCAAAATAGATGGAACCCGAGGTCGCATACAGCATAGAGATCCCAAATAAGGAAACCCCCGAAGCTAATGCCGCCGAAAGTATTAGTTTTATACCTGCTTCACTGGACCTCCTTTTCATCAGTTCGAAAGCTGCCAGAGCAGCTACTGGGATAGTAGAAAGTTCAAGTCCAACATAAAACATCAGGAAGTCGCCCGCCGAGATCATAAAGTACATTCCCAAAAGGGAGAAGAAGAGGAGGATAAAGAATTCGGTACCCCGGTTAAGTTTAACGATCTTTTCCTGTATCCAGTCAGCTGATTGTAACAGGAGAATGAAAACTCCAATGTTTAATACATTTTTAAAGAAATGAATCAGGCTGTTTGTACGGAACATTCCGCCAAACAAGCTGTTTTCTTCCAGGGGAAAAAAGCCCAGCGCCGTATGTATCCCGAAGAGAAATATAGCCAGATGAACAGCACTGGATTTTTTTTGCTTTGGAATAAATATTTCAGCAATAATTAGGATCAGGGCTATTGCCAGTAGGGCCATCTCGTGCCGCATCAGGAAAAAACTACTAAGTTCCATTTTCGTTCTTTATTTAAATTATAATACTCCCTGCAAAAAGGGTTGCAAACTTTTTAATATCATATCGCTTAACCATAATGGAGCTACTCCAATTCCCACTATAGGAAGAAGCAATAAAAGTACCCCGGTTGTTTCGTACCAGGTAGCTTTTGGAAGGCTTAAATAGCTTTCATTTTTAACAGGGCCCATTAGCATTATTCCTACTACCCGTAAGATGTATACTGCGGTAACAACAATTGCTGAAACCGAAATTATGGTGACCACCCTATGGAACATATCTTCATTCTGAAATGCCCCTACAAAAATGTTCATTTCAGCTACAAATCCGCTGAAGCCTGGCAAACCAAGGGAAGCCAGCCCTGCGATTACATATATTACCGAAATAAATGGAATCACTTTTAAAAGGCCTCCCAGCTTGGTAATATCCCGGGTATTTGTTCTGGTATAGATCATCCCGATTAAGGCAAAGAAAAGTGCAGTCATAAAACCGTGGGATAATGATTGTAATATTGCTCCGTTCCAGGCAGTTTTATTCAGCATTAATAAGGCAAATAGTACCAGCCCTAAGTGACTAACCGAAGAGTAGGCGTTAATATATTTTAGATCTGTTTGTCTTATGGCAGCAAAAGCCCCGTAAATCACTCCAATTGCCGATAAGATGATGAAAAACCAGGACCACTCCAGTGCGCCTTCAGGAAGAAGAAACATCGCCACCCTGAAAACTCCGTATCCTCCAAGTTTCATTAAGACCCCGGCATGTAACATGGAAACCGCGGTTGGAGCCGAGGCATGCCCATCGGGAGACCAGGTGTGGAAAGGGAATAATGCTCCCAGTACAGCAAAGCCTATAAAGGTTAATGGGAAGAATAATTTTTGAGCTTCAAAAGGGATATTCACCTGTGCGATCTCAAGAATACTGAAGGTTAATGAGCCGCCATCTGCATTTGAGTTGAAATAGATACCCAGAATTCCCACCAGCAATAAAGCAGATGCTCCCATTAACATAAGAGTTAATTTCATTGCTGAATATTCCTTAGGCCCCGAGCCCCAGATACCAATAAGGAGGTACATCGGAATCACCGCGATCTCGTAGAAAAGGAACATGGTGAAGAGATCTATGGAAATGAAGAATCCGTAAACCCCTGTAGCTAATACCAGTAAGGAAACAAAAAATTCTTTCGGCAGATCGTAGGTTTTCCAGGAAATAAAAACCCCGGCAAGTACAATTATAGAGGTTAAGAGAATTAGAGCTACCGAAATCCCATCTACCCCAATATTATAATGTATGTTTAATTCTTCAAACCAGACGATGTCCCTGGTGAACACAAATATGCTGTCGGTTATACGTTGTTCCTTTATATAAGCGAAAAGCAGGTTAATTGCCATTCCCAGCTGAATAATACTGCCTGTCATAGCTATTTGCCGGGCCTGCTTTAATCCTTTCGTAAAAACCAGTGCGATGATTACGAGTACCGGAAGAACAACAAAGAGTGATAAAATGTCCATAATGATCAATTAATTAGTCCATAGGTAAATGAAAACGATTGCCAGAACCACCACACCGCTTATAAAGCCGAAGGCATAATCCTGAACCTTTCCAGACTGTATTCCTTTAATTTTATTGGCAACAACCAAAGTTTTGTTACCGATACCTTCCATAGTCCCGTCTACGAATTTCTTATCGAAGTAGGCAATAGGCGCCGAAATCCTTTTAAAGATTAGTTTTCGGGTTATGAATAGATATAGTTCATCGAAATAGAATTTGTTGCTGGACCAACGATAGAATACTCCAAATGCATTGGCAAATCTTTCAGCAAGGTCATTCTCTTTTTTATAGAAGATCCAGGCGAAAATAATACCTATAAGTCCTATAAATACTGCTATAGCTGCAAGCGGATAATTAAGATGGGCTACAAATCCCAACTTATCGGCGGTTACATATTCACTAAACGGAATAAATCCAACTACTACACTAAAAATGGCCAGGATGATCAACGGAATAGTCATAGAACGAGGAGATTCCTTCGGTTTATGAGCGTAGGTAGTTTCTTTCCCCCAGAAAATTCCGAAGTATAGTCTAAACATATAGAAAGCGGTTAAACCGGCAACAAGAACTCCAATGGAATATAGAAACTGACTGTTTTCAAATGCTGCCACAAGGATCTCATCCTTACTCCAGAATCCCGCCAGAGGAGGTACTCCTGCGATAGCCAGTGCTGCGATGAGGAAAGTAATGTTGGTAATGGGCATATGCTTTCTCAAGCCGCCCATGTCCTTTAGGTAATTGCTGTGAACAGCGTGAATCACCGAACCTGCGCCAAGGAATAAAAGGGCTTTGAACATTGCGTGGGTAAACAGGTGGAACATTGAAGCCATATAACCCACCCCTTCGTGACCATCAAAACCTGAAACTCCAAGAGCCATCATCATATAACCGATTTGTGACATGGTAGAAAACGCCAGCACCCTTTTTATATCGGTTTGGGTAATCGCTATAATCGCGGCAAAGAGGGAGGAAAATGCGCCCACATAAGCAACTATATTCAAGACGTAACCTTCTTCGACGAAATAATACATCGGGAATAGCCGGGCAACAAGGTAAACCCCTGCGACCACCATAGTGGCAGCGTGAATCAGGGCCGAAACCGGAGTAGGCCCTTCCATCGCGTCTGGAAGCCAGATGTGTAAAGGGAACATAGCCGATTTTCCCGCACCTCCCATAAATATGAGAATAAGGGCCCAGGTTAATACCGATAAGCCCATAAAGGAGGTAGATGCCCAGTTTGCTATTGCAGCACCTTCGGGGTTGTTTAGAGTCTCAAAGTCCCAGGTGCCGGTGTAGAATCCTATGATTAGTATTCCGATTAGAAAACCAAAATCGGCGAATCGTGTAACAATAAAGGCCTTTTTGGCTGCAGCCACAGCCGAGTTCTTCGTATAATAATATCCGATCAAAAGAAAAGAGGACACCCCTACCAATTCCCAGAAAATGTAAATCTGGAATAGATTGGTAGCCAACACCAAACCGTACATAGAAAAGGTGAAAAGCGATAGAAAAGCAAAGAATTTGGTGTATCCCGGGTCCCCTTTCATATATCCACGGCTATAGATGTGTACCATCAGTGAGATGGTAGAAACCACGATAAGCATCATTATGGAAATGGGATCAATTAGGATCCCGAGATCTATATGAAGGGTATCTGTAAAGTTGAGCCAGACCGTCCTTGCAGTGAAGGTCTGGTATGCGCCGTCTAATTTGCCGGTGACAAAGAAATACTGAAAAGCGGCATAAAATGAAAGCAAAGTGGAGGCGACGAGTCCGGCAACACCAATCCACCCAGAAACAGCCGGTTTGATTTTTTTGTTGAAGATTCCCAGTAGCAGAAAAACGGCCAGGGGAATTAATGGAATTAAAAAGAGATAACTTATGTTCATAGCTTCCGTCCTTTAATACTTCAGAGTTTCAGTTTCTTTTACATCTACAGAGCTTATTTGCTTGTAGAGGTTGATGATAATTGCTACTGCCAAAGCGGTTTCTGCAGCCGCCACGGCAATGATAAATATTGAATACACCACCCCCTGTAGAAGCTCGGGATACAGGTATTTGTTGATGACCACAAAATTTATCACCGTAGAATTCAGAATGATCTCTACCGAGACCAACATTGAAATGAGATTGGTTCGGGTAATGAATCCGTAAACCCCAATAAAGAATAGGATAGAGGTGAGGCTTAGGATTTCTGTTATGCTTATGCCGGGTATCATGGGCCTTAATTTTTTAATTCTAATTAAACAGTAACCTCAGTTTCCAGAAGTTCTTTTTTCTTTTCAACCGGTTTTTCTTGTTTTACTAGAGGCGTTTCCTTTGGTGGTTCTTCTGTCACGTCTTCTCCTTTGGCTATTATAATTGCTCCAATCATAACAGCGAGCAAGAGTATGCTTATCACCTCAAAAGGCAGAATAAAGCCACCCGCCTCTGTGCTTAAAAGAGCGAAGCCTATATCGGCGGTGGTAGTGGTTACTGCCGTAGTTGTTTCAATAAACGGATGTGAATAAATTGTTGTCATAAAAACGCCTAAACCTATTAAACAGGCAAGCGCCGTGATGATTCGTTTTGATTTTTTCGCCACTTCCAGTTCCATATCGATATGGTGCACCAGTAAAACCGAAAAAATGATCAGGACAATTATTCCTCCGGCATAGACCGTAAGTTGTATGGCTGCTAAAAAGTTATAGTCTGCCATAAAATAAATTCCGGCGATACCTATGAGGACAAAAAGCAAATAGACTACCGAACGAAGCATCCTGCGACTGCTCACCGATGCTATGGCCGAGACTATCATTATTAAGGCTAAAACATAAAAAATATACTTTTCCATATCTGTATTATTCTACACCGGCTCTTACTTTGGATCCGGGTTTGTTTAAAACTCTGGTAAGCTGACTCCTGTCGTAAACTGCATTTTCGAAATTAGGGGCCCATTTTATTGCATCTGAAGGGCAGGCATCCACACATAACCCACATTGGGTGCACATTCCAAAATGATAAATGTGTTTATCTATCATTTTTTTCTTTTTCCCTGTTTCGGGATCTACCTGGCGGTCCCAGATTATTTCTATACTGCCGTTGGGGCAGGCAATCTCACACTTCTGGCATCCGGTGCAACTGTGTTCATTATTTTCATCGTGAGGCATAACCACTTCTCCCCGAAAACGCTCAAACATTTTTAGGGTGTCACGGTTGTCTGGATATTGTTGGGTGATGGCTCCTTTCCTGGAGTTCAGGAAATACTTTCCTGTTACACCCATTCCGGTTAACAGGGTTTGTATGCCGTGATATATGTCTGAAAAATAACTCATAATTTCTAAAATTGAATTGTGAAATTAAGCCACACTATTATTGCCATTAACACGATGTTAAACAGGTTGATGGGCAATAGGTATTTCCATTCCAGGGTGAGAAGTTGGTCTACTCTAAGCCTGGGGAAAGTCCATCTAAACCACATCATTAAAAACACCAGGGCAAAAGCTTTGAGCAGAAACCAGAACACACCCAGCCAGGGGATAGATTCGGTTATTCCGAATGGAGATAACCAACCTCCGAAGAAGACTGTGGTTCCAATAGCCGCTATAATGAACATATTGATGAATTCTGCTAAAAAGAAATAAGCGAATTTCATTCCGGAGTACTCGGTGTGGAAGCCAGCTCCCAGTTCCGATTCGGCTTCTACCATATCAAAGGGTGCCCTGTTGGTTTCTGCCGTTCCAGAGATCATATAGATCATAAAGGCTATCACCGCGGGAATATGTCCCTGGACGATCAACCAGCCGCTTTTCTGTACCTCAATAATTTCTGAAAGTTGCAGACTGCCGGTAAGCAGGATCATGGTGAGCAAAGAAAGTCCTACAGAAAGCTCATAGCTAATGGTTTGAACTCCGCTTCGCATTGCTCCAATCAGAGCAAATTTATTGTTACTGCTCCATCCCCCTAATAGTACCCCTATGACTCCAATCGAGGAAATAGCGATTAAAAAGAAGATTCCAATATTTATGTCAAAGGCCTGTAGGTTTTCGCTAAACGGAAAAACAGCCAGGGCCATCAGGGACGAAATAATCAGAAAATAAGGAGCTAAATTATACAGGAATTTATCGGCTTTATCTGTGCCGGTAAGCTCTTTGGATAAAAGTTTAAGAGCATCGGCAATGGTCTGGAACATCCCGAAGAATCCAACCCTGTTTGGGCCAATTCGTAATTGGAACCAGGCAGCTACCTTTCTTTCCATCAAGACCAGGAATAAACCCAGAACGGCAAAAACCGTAAGATAGATCATTGCGATCATCATCATTTCGGTGATACCGGTCACCGCTGCCGGCATCAAACTTAAAACCCAGCTGTGAATATTGTTTGTTATGATTAGGGAACTATACATTGTTTCAGTTTTAACGATCAATATCTGGTACAACAATATCAATGGTGGCCATGGTGGCAACCAGATCTCCAATTTTTCCGCCTACAGTTATATGGTTTAACAGGGAAAGATTTGAAAGCCCCGGGGAACGGAATTTCATCCGGTGCGGATTCTTACCTCCGGTACTTATTATATAAACTCCCAGTTCACCTCTTGCCGTTTCCACTTTTTGATAATATTCTCCCTTCGGAAGCTTGATCACCGCATTAGTGGCTACCTTAAAATCTCCTTCCGGAATGTTGTCGATGAGCTGTTCAATAATCGAAACAGATTCCCACATTTCCTGAATTCTTACGAGATATCGGGCATAAGAATCGCCTTCTGTATGCAGGGCTTCGTTGAAACTCACTTTATCCAGAGCGCTGTAAGGGTGGTGTTTCCTTACATCGCAAGAATAACCCGAACCTCGAGCTACAGGGCCGGAAGCTCCATAAGCGATAGCATCTTCTTTGCTTAAAACGCCTACGCCTTTAGTCCTCTTCTGAAAAATGATGTTCCCGGTTAGCAGCTTATCATATTCAGGTAATTTGGTCTTGAAATGAGCGATGAATTCTTTAACCCTTTTAACGAAATTAGGATGAATGTCCTGCATAAGACCTCCCGGGATATTATAATTCATGGTAAGTCTCGCCCCGCAGGTTTCTTCGAAAATATCGTTGATCATTTCCCGGTCCCTGAATCCGTAGAAATAGGAGGTAAGGGCGCCTACATCCATACCCATGACACCCCACCAAAGTGTGTGGGAAGAAATACGGGTTAATTCATCTATAATGGTCCTTATTACTTTTACCCGCTCTGGGACTTCAAGTTCCAGGGCATTTTCTACGGCAAGACATACAGCTTCGTTATTAATATGTGAGGATAAATAATCCATTCTGTCGGTAAGATGTACGATCTGCTGATAGCTGTCTCGTTCACACATCTTTTCTATGGAACGGTGAATATAGCCCAGGTCTGGCTCTACCTTCTTTATAATCTCTCCATCTATTGTGAGTAGAAGCCGCAAAACCCCATGCGTTGCAGGGTGCTGAGGTCCCATGTTGATAAAGTATTCCTCAGATTTAAAGTTGTTATTTATAGTAGCAGTTTCCATATTTCTTTATTTAACAACCATATTTACTTCATCTTCATAATCCTTTCTAAGCGGAAAGCCTTCCCAGTCTTCTGGCATAAACAGGCGTTTTAAGTTGGGATGCCCTTTAAATTTTATTCCGAAGAGATCAAAGACTTCTCTTTCGTGAAAATTTGCTGTTGGCCATATATCCTGAACCGAATCGAAAACCGGGTTTTCCCTATCTGAAGTTTGCACTTTCACCACTATAATATGACGGTGGGAAGTTGATTCCAGGTGGTAGACTACTCCAAGCTCTTTTCCCCAATCTACTCCGGTGAGGCAAAATAGGTAGTCGAAACTGGTTTTATTATTTGTTTTCAACCACGACATCAGTTCGTGCAGATATTCGGGGTCAATACTTAGATTTAGAAATTGGGAACCTTCTTCGGTAAATTCCAGGTGGGCACTTTCTGGGCCGGAAAACCAGGTGGTGATCAATTCCTTTATTTCTTGATTTGTCATAACTAACCTCTTTTAAAGTCCTTCATCAAAACCTTCCACAGGATTTTTCCTGTTTTTTATGCTTTCAGTGCGAATTTTTTCCTGGAGTTTCAACATCCCATCAAGTAAAGCTTCCGGTCGGGGAGGGCATCCAGGGACATATACATCTACCGGAATCACGTGATCGGCGCCTTTCACCACCGAATAGGAATTGTAAAAGAAGGGACCGCCAGAAATGGCACAGGCCCCCATGGCGATCACGTATTTTGGTTCGGCCATTTGGTCGTAAAGCCTGCGTAGTACGGGAGCCATTTTATTCACGATGGTTCCGGCAATGATAATCAGGTCGGCCTGCCTTGGGGAGGGCCTGGCAACCTCAAAACCAAATCTGGAATAATCATGACGGGCAGCTCCGGTTTGCATCATTTCTATGGCGCAACAGCTTGTCCCAAAATACAGCGACCATAATGAATTAGATCGCCCCCAGTTAATGACCTTATCCAAAGAGGTTATAATAATATTCGCTCCGTTCCCCGCCGGTAAAACCTGGCCGGGAAAATCTTTTGGTACTTTTTGAGTTTCTACTTCCATTTTAATGCTCCTTTTTTCCATGCATATGCCAAACCTAATCCCAGAATAAACAGGAAGATGATAATCTCCACCAATGCCACAGTTCCAACTTCCTGATACACTACGGCCCAGGGAACCAGAAAAGCTATTTCTACATCGAAGATTAAAAATAGGATTGCGAATAGATAAAAACCTACTTTAAACTGGACCCAGGTAGGGCCTATGGTAGGCATCCCACTTTCATAGGGTTCCCGTTTTTGTGGGTTATCTGATTTGTGTGATATTAAATTTGAGATAAAATTCGCGCCGGCGACCAGGATAACGCCGGCGAGAAAGAATACTATCAATGCTTCTGAACCCATAATGTAGTTCTTAATATGTTAATAAAATTAACAGTTTTCAAAACATTAAAAACTGATGGCTATCAGGTATTCGTTAATTTACCTGATAGGTTTCCCCTGAAAAGAAAAGGTCGTTGGTTTTTCTGAATTCAGATTTTGCTTTTATCTGTGCGGTTAACGCGTCTTCTCTTTCTTCCAGGGTGACATCCTGAAAACTTCTTATAATTCCTGTTACTAATGGGTGCTCCAGCCTTACCAGCATTTGGTGCATAGTTGGATCTTCGGTTTTGGCGTCGTGAATAAGGATATCTTCTTCCTTTATTCCGTTTTCACCAATAGTAACTGTTTCCAGTTTCAGGCCGTTTAGTACCAGTCCTTTATCTTTATTCTTTCCGAAGAGCATCGGTTTTCCATGCTCAACAAAAAGTTGTTGATCTTCCCTAACATTTTTGTCGGTATACTTTACATAACAACCGTCATTGAAGATCACACAATTTTGAAGTACTTCAACTAATGAAGTGCCTTTAAATTTTTGAGCTTCAATAAAAATATCGGTCATTTCCTTGGGCGCATTTCCTCCTATTCTTGCAAAAAATCTGGCCTGCGCACCAATAGCCAATTCCCCTGGCTGAAATGGTGGTTGGGTGTTCCCATAAGGAGAAGATTTGGTTTTCTGTCCCACCAGTGAGGTTGGCGAGAACTGCCCTTTGGTAAGTCCGTAAATCTCGTTATTAAAGAGAATAATATTAAGGTCGATATTCCTTCTTAAGACATGTATGAAATGGTTTCCTCCAATAGCCATACTGTCTCCATCTCCTGTTATTACCCAAACGCTTAGGTCTGGATTCGCCAGTTTCACTCCAGAGGCAATGGCGGGAGCTCTACCGTGAATTCCGTGCATGCCGTAGGTTCCCATATAATAAGGAAACCTTGAAGAACAGCCAATCCCTGAAATGAAGACCACATCTTCTTTTTTAACTCCTGTTTCGGGAAGTGCTTTCTGTACCGAACGCAAAATAACATAGTCATCACAGCCCGGACACCATCTTACTTCCTGGTCGTTTGCAAAATCTTTGTAAGTATATTTTTTTACAGTTGTTTCCATGATTACTTTGCTATTTGTTTGAATTTTTCGATAAGTTCGCTATTGGCGAAAGGCAAGCCCTGAATTTTATTGAATTGAAGGAATTTTTGTTCCTCGAAATTCATTCTGAGCACATTTACAAATTGCCCGTTGTTCAACTCACAAACCAGTATTTTTTTAAACCTGCTTAAAAGCTCCCCCGTATTTTTTGGAAGCGGATTGATGTAGTTGAAATGGGCAAAACCTATGTTCTTGTAACCTTCTTCTTCCACGATTTGCTTAACTGCTGAATGCAGCGAACCGTACGTTCCTCCCCATCCAATAACCAACAGGTCGCCTTCCTGGGCAAACTCAGGCTCAATCTCGGGAATATAATTCTGCACTCTTTTTACTTTCTCGGCCCTGGTATGGGTCATGATTTCGTGGTTTTCGGGAACGTGGGATACATCGCCTGTGATGCGGTCTTTTTCAAGTCCACCAACACGGTGTTCCAATCCTGGCGTGCCCGGAATAGCCCAGTTTCTTGCCAGGGTAGCTTCATCACGATCATAGGGGTGCCAGTTTTCCTTAACTTCCTGTACCAGGTTGTTTTTGATCTCCGGCATTTCTTCGAGACTTTTTATCTTCCAGGGTGCTGAGCCGTTGGCGATATATCCATCGGTGAGTAATACCACCGGCGTCATATGTTCAAGGGCAAGTTTGGAGGCCTGGTAAGCGAAATTAAAGCAGTTGGCCGGGGTGCTCGCGGCAATTACGATCACCGGGCTTTCTCCGTTTCTACCGTACATTGCCTGCATAAGATCAGATTGTTCGGTTTTGGTGGGTAGTCCTGTAGAGGGCCCGCCGCGTTGCACATTTACTACTACTAAAGGTAATTCTATCATTACTGCAAGTCCTAAGGCTTCGCCTTTTAAGGCGAGACCCGGTCCCGAGGTTGTGGTGATGGCAAGATCACCGGCAAAGGAAGCCCCTATAGCCGAGCTTATTCCTGCAATCTCATCTTCTGCCTGAAAAGCTTTTACTCCAAAATGTTTGTGCTTTACAAGCTCGTGTAAAATATCTGTCGCCGGAGTAATAGGGTAGGAACCTAAAAATAATTCCCGGCCCGATTTTTCGGCTGCGGCCAAAAAGCCCCAGGCGGTAGCCGTATTCCCCATGATGATCCTGTAAGTCCCTCCCTGCATTTTTGCCGGAGAGATACTATAGGAATTAGGAATTAACTCAATAGTCTCAGCATAAAAAAAGCCAGCATTCAATACTTTGGTGTTGGCTTCTATCAGGTGAGGTTTGGTTTTGAATTTTTTCTGAAAAAATTCGATGGTATGCTCGGGATTCCGGTCATATAACCAGTATACCATTCCCAGGGCGAACATATTCTTGCTTCTGGTGATGCTTTTGTTATCTAAACCTTCAACATCCTTTAAGGCTTCTTTGGTTAAAGAGGTCATCGGTACCTGTACCACCCTGTAATTCTCAAGACTTCCGTCTTCCAGAGGATTGGTTTCATATTGTGCCTTTTCCAGATTTTTCTTGGTAAAGGAATCACTGTCTATTATTATTGTATTACCCGGTTTTACCGCGTACAAATTGGTCTTTAAACCTGCGGGGTTCATCGCCACCAGCAGATCTAAGTTATCACCGGGGGTGCTAACCTCTACGCTCCCAATATGTACCTGGAAACCTGAAACACCGTATAAACTCCCTTGGGGAGCCCTTATTTCAGAAGGATAATTAGGGAAAGTAGCCACATCATTGCCAAACATGGCCGAGGTGTCAGAAAACTGAGTGCCGGTTAATTGCATCCCATCACCTGAATCGCCTACAAAACGAATAACAACAGCATCCAGGGTTTCAGTATTGGGATTCTTTTCAAGTGTAATCATAAACCTAGTATTTTTTAATTATCAGTTCACTTACTGATAGTTGATGATCTGTATCAAATTTATATTTACCCCTGTCCTTTAAATATGATTGACATCATAAAAACCGGTATTTATTTTCTGATTTTCAATTGTTTGAAAATATGATGATTGTCATAATTTGAGAAGATGATGCTTTCTAACTTTATAGAATAGTTTAATAAAATAAAATATCTATGGCACTTTTTATAACCGAGGATTGCATCAACTGTGATGCTTGCATTTCAGAATGTCCAAACAACGCAATTTATGAACCCGATCAGGAATGGTCTTATTCCGATGAAACTTCTTTAAGCGGTACCGTAACTACGCCAAGTGGCAATGAGGTAGACGCCGATGAAGAAAAAGAACCGATCTCTGATGAATTCTACTTTATCGTTTCAGATAAGTGTACCGAGTGTAAAGGTTTCCACGATGAGCCTCAATGTGCTTCGGTTTGTCCCGTAGACGCTTGTCTTCCGGATCCTGAGCACGAAGAAACTGAAGCGCAATTACTTGAGAAGAAAGAATGGCTACACGGAGCATAAATTTTTTAAAAATGATGTAATATGATGGAAAAATTTCCCAAACTCATTTGTGATGCCAATGAGGCGGTTGCAAGGGTGGCACATAAAACAAATGAGGTCTGTGCTATTTACCCTATTACTCCTGCTTCACCTATGGGGGAGCACGTTGATATTTTTAGCTCAAAGGGCAAAAAGAATATTTGGAATAACATCCCCCGAATTGTGGAGATGCAAAGTGAAGGTGGTGCCGCAGGTGCTGTTCATGGCTCATTGCAGGCTGGTGCTCTTACTACTACCTTTACTGCCTCGCAAGGGCTGTTGCTCATGATTCCTAATATGTATAAAATTGCGGGGGAGTTGCTGCCCACGGTAATTCACGTAGCCGCCAGGACCGTCGCTACTCACGCACTGTCAATTTTTGGAGATCATTCCGATGTTATGGCAGCCCGGCAAACGGGCTTTTCTATGCTTTTTGGTGGCTCTGTGCAGGAAGCGATGGATTTTGCGCTTATCTCCCAGGTGGCAACCTTGCGTAGCCGGGTTCCGTTCATGAATATCTTTGATGGATTTAGGACCTCTCACGAAATATCCAAGATCGATGCAATACCCGATGATATCATTAAGAAAATGATGCCGGAAGATAAGATCATGGATCATAAAAACAGGTCTCTTGATCCCGATAGCCCGGTGATAAGGGGGACTTCTCAAAACCCCGACGTTTTCTTCCAGGCCCGGGAAGCTTCTAATTTACATTATGAAAAGGTACCGGGAATAGTTCAGGAAGTAATGGACGAATTTTATGCCCACACTGGTCGTCGATATAGTTTATATGACTATGTAGGGCATCCCGAAGCGGAAAGACTCATAATTATTATGGGCTCCGGGGAAGGCGCGGTAAAGGAGACCGTAGAAACTCTGCTTAATGATGATGAGAAAGTTGGGGCCTTATTTATAAGAATGTACAGGCCTTTCTCTATGAAGGACTTCCTGGATAAGATTCCTGCCAGTGTTAAAAATATCGCTGTTTTAGACAGGACCAAAGAACCTGGAAGTACCGGAGAGCCTTTATATCTTGATGTGATTACTGCTTTTGCTGAAAGCGATAGAGCAATGCCAAAGATAATTGGTGGTCGTTATGGATTGTCTTCCAAAGAATTTAATCCTGCGATGGTAAAAGGTGTTTTTGATGAAATGCTAAAAGCCGAACCCAAAAACCACTTTACTATAGGTATTAATGATGATCTTAGCTTTAAGAGCTTGCTTTATAACCCTGTTTTCAAGACCAAAAAAGCAACCTTTAACTGTTTGTTCTACGGTTTAGGCTCTGATGGTACTGTTGGTGCTAATAAGAACTCTATTAAGATTATTGGAGAAACTACCGATAATTACGTTCAGGGATATTTCGTTTATGACTCCAAAAAGGCTGGGGCTCAAACCGTTTCCCACCTTCGTTTTGGCCCGGAACCAATTTCTTCCAGCTACCTTATAAATACCGCCGATTTCATTGCCTGTCATCAGTTTAATTTTATTGAAAAATATGATATCCTGAAAAAGGTAAAGAAGGGCGGAACTTTCCTTCTCAATGCTCCTTTTTCCAATGAGGAGATCTGGGATAAGCTTCCGCAGAAAATGCAGGAAGAGATTGTGGAAAATGAACTGGAATTCTATGTGGTAGATGCTACTAAAGTAGCTCACGAAGCAAAACTGGGAAAAAGAACCAATACTGTATTGCAAACCTGTTTCTTTGCTATTTCGGGAGTGTTGCCTAAAGAGGAAGCCATCCAGAAGATCAAAGATGCTATCGTGAAATCTTACTCGCATAAAGGAGATAAGATCGTGAAGATGAATTTTGACGCGGTAGACAGCTCCCTGGCAAATCTTCAAAAAGTAGATTATCCAAAACAAATAACAAGTACCCGTGGCCTTAAACCGATGATGACCGGAGATGCCGATCCTTTTGTGAAAGAGGTTCTCGGTAAGATCCTGGCAGGAGAGGGAGATGGCTTGCCGGTAAGTGCCTTCCCGGTAGACGGAACTTTCCCAACCGGTACCACTCAATTTGAAAAACGGGGTATCGCCGATTTCGTTCCTGTTTGGGACGGTGAAGATCTTTGTACTCAGTGTAACAAATGTGTGGCTATCTGCCCTCACGCCGCGATAAGGTCTAAGGTTGTTCCTAACGAGCAGCTGGCCGATTCTCCGGGCACTTTTAAAGCAGTTCCTGCGAAAGGCCGTCCTTTTGATAGTAATACCGAATCCTATATCCTTCAGGTTTCGCCTGAAGATTGTACTGGTTGTGACCTTTGTGTGGCCGTTTGTCCTGCAGAAAGCAAGGAGATCGAGAACTTCAAGGCTATTAATATGCATAGCAAACTAGATGTTGCCGCAGAGCAGAATCAGAATTGGGATTACTTCACAGAATTACCTTATTACGAGCGTTCAGAACTACAGATCACAAACCTGAAAGGTTCACAATTCCTTGAGCCATTGTTTGAGTTCTCTGGAGCTTGTTCGGGTTGTGGAGAAACGCCATATATTAAAATGCTTACCCAGTTATACGGCGATAGTATTTTGATCGCCAATGCAACTGGTTGTTCGTCAATTTATGGAGGTAACCTGCCAACCACCCCTTATAAAACCAATGAGTTTGGAAGGGGACCGGCCTGGGCTAACTCTCTTTTTGAAGACAATGCCGAATTTGGTTTAGGTATGAAACTGGCACTTTCCAAGAAACAGGAAATCGCTGTTGATTTACTTAAAGAACTGGAACCGGTTATTGGTAAAGAGCTTGTGACTTCTATTCTGAATAATACTGAAGAAGATGAAACGCAGAAGAAACAGAAACATGCTCATATCACCGAACTTAAATCTATTTTGGAAACAATCGATACCGATGAAGCCCGAAAATTAAACCAGCTTACCCAATACTTGCGTAAAAAAGCAGTGTGGATTTTAGGGGGCGATGGTTGGGCCTATGATATTGGATACGGAGGAGTAGATCACGTCCTGGCTTCAGGGGAAGATATCAATATTCTGGTAATGGATACTGAGGTTTACTCAAATACCGGAGGGCAAATGTCTAAAGCGACTCCTCTGGGAGCAAGCGCTAAGTTTGCGGTATCAGGTAAAAAATCTTCTAAGAAGAGCCTGGCCTTGCAAGCGGTATCCTATCAAAATGTATATGTAGCTCAGGTTGCTATTGGTGCAAAAGATCTGCAAACGCTGAAAGCTATCGAGGAGGCAGCAGCTTATCCCGGTCCTTCTATCATTATCGCGTACTCTCATTGTGGAGAACACGGTTATGAATTGAAACACGGGGTTACTCAACAGGAAAAAGCCGTTGAAACCGGTTACTGGCCATTGTTCAGGTTTAATCCTGCGCAACCAAAAGGTAAGAGGTTTAAACTGGATTCCAAAGCTCCAGCCGCTCCTTTAAGCGACTTTATGTACAAGGAAACCAGGTTTACCCGGGTAGCAAAGGAAAATGCCGAATTAGGTGCTGAACTTTTAAAACAGGCTCAGGAAGAAGTGGAAACCAAATGGGAAAAACTTCAACTCTTTAGAGATATGTAAAAGAAAGATTGCCCTTTAGAAAGAATCAATATTTTAAAATCATATAAATGAAAGCCAGTAACAAATTTTTTGATGAGGCTCTGGAAAAATTAAGTCAGGCAAACGACGAATTTTTCCGGCCGGAGGAGGACCTTGTAACCTATTCGGTTTGTAAGAATGCACAATTCTCCATTGAGAACTTTCTAAAGGGTTATCTTATGAAACACCAGATTAAGGTAGATGATTGTGAAACCCTGGATTGCCTTTATGAGAAATGCTTAGACATTAATAAGAACTTTGCACAGCTGGATTTAAGTGCACTCCAGTGTAAATCCCAGGCTTTGAATACCCGGGATTGCAGTGATATGCCTAAAGTGAGCAAATGTTTAAATGCAGCCAATAACCTGGAAGCGCTTCTAAAACAGGAGCAGGTTATTGTTTGAGTGTTGTTGATTATCTCTGACCTTTATTTTTTAAGTTTTAATTTGTAAGGAGCTTTTTGCCTGTGCCAGGTGGAAAGCTCCTTTTTTCTATAAAACAAAAAATCCCGCCTCTAAAAGAAGCGGGATTGATTATTTGCTTTCAGGTCTAGCCTGTTACATCATTCCGGGCATACCTCCGCCCATTCCGCCGGGCATAGCTCCGCCTCCTCCTTTGTCATCCTCAGGGATGTCAGTAAGAGCACATTCTGTAGTCAGAATCATTCCTGCAACCGAAGCAGCGTTTTCAAGAGCTACCCTGGTTACTTTCTTAGGATCTATAATTCCGGCTTTCATCATGTCTACATATGTATCAGTTTTGGCATCATAACCGTAGTTTTTGTCACCTTCCAGTACTTTGTTGATCACTACTGAGCCTTCACCTCCTGCATTTTCCACAATAGTTCTTAGTGGAGACTCGATGGCGCGTACAACAATTTGTATACCGGTAGCCTCATCGTCATTTTCAGCTTTTAAACTCGCTAAAACAGCCTGAGCGCGTACAAGGGCAACTCCACCTCCGGCAACGATTCCTTCTTCTACCGCCGCTCTTGTGGCGTGTAGAGCATCATCAACACGGTCTTTTTTCTCTTTCATTTCTACTTCTGAAGCTGCACCTACGTAAAGTACGGCAACACCTCCGGCTAATTTAGCCAATCGCTCCTGAAGCTTCTCCTTGTCGTAGTCTGAAGTGGTAGACTCGATTTGAGATTTAATCTGGTTCACACGGTTATCGATAGTGGCATTGTCTCCGGCACCATTTACGATAGTCGTATTATCCTTATCGATGGCTACTTTTTCAGCAGTACCAAGCATATCGATAGTGGTATTTTCAAGAGTGAATCCTCTTTCTTCTGAAATTACTGTACCACCGGTTAAGATAGCGATATCTTCAAGCATAGCTTTTCTTCTATCTCCAAAACCTGGAGCTTTTACAGCAGCGATCTTTAGGGAACCACGTAGTTTGTTTACTACAAGGGTTGCAAGAGCTTCTCCGTCTACATCTTCAGCAATGATTAAAAGCGGTTTTCCAGATTGTGCTACAGGCTCAAGTACAGGTAATAGATCTTTCATCGCAGATATCTTCTTGTCGAAAAGAAGAATATAAGGATTCTCCAAATCAGCGGTCATTTTTTCGCTGTTGGTCACGAAGTAAGGAGAAAGGTATCCGCGGTCAAATTGCATTCCTTCAACCACATCTACGTGGGTTTCGGTACCTTTTGCTTCCTCAACGGTGATCACCCCTTCTTTTCCTACTTTTCCGAAGGCCTCGGCGATAAGTTCCCCAATGTGCTCGTCGTTGTTGGCTGAAATAGAAGCAACCTGCTTAATTTTTTCAGAAGAGTCTCCTACCTCTTTGGTTTGTTTTTCAAGATCTTTGGTTAAGGCGGTAACGGCTTTGTCGATTCCTCGTTTAAGGTCCATAGGATTGGCACCTGCAGCAACGTTCTTTAAACCTTCTTTTACGATAGCCTGTGCAAGAACGGTAGCCGTAGTGGTACCGTCACCGGCAAGATCGTTGGTTTTTGAGGCTACTTCCTTCACCATTTGTGCTCCCATATTTTCAAGTGGGTCTTCCAGCTCTATTTCTTTGGCTACAGTAACACCATCTTTGGTTACGGTTGGTGCACCAAATGATTTACTGATAATTACGTTACGTCCCTTTGGTCCAAGGGTTACTTTTACGGCGTTAGCCAATGCATCTACACCGCGTTTGATCCCGTCACGGGCCTGGATGTCAAATTTTATATCTTTAGCCATAGTTAAATTTAATTTAGTTAATTCCGCTAATGCGGAATGCTATTAATATTAATGTTTTTATTGAAAATTTCCTTTGAGGGAAAAGCGAAGGCTTATACTATTGCAAGTATATCATCTTCCCGCATAATAAGGTAATCCTTACCTTCCAGTTTTAGTTCGGTGCCGGCATATTTTCCATAAAGAACCATATCTCCTTCTTTTACGGTCATGTCGTGATCTTTGGTGCCTTTACCTACAGCTACTACTTTGCCGCGTTGAGGTTTTTCCTTGGCGGTTTCAGGGATATAAATTCCCGAAGCGGTTTTTGTTTCGGCTGCTGCCGGTTCAATAAGTACCCGGTCTGAAAGCGGTTTAATGTTTAGTCCCATTTTTTATAAATTTATTTTTAAGGTTAATTAACTTTTAAAGTGAATACAGCAGTTTCTAAAATTGTGCCATCGGATAATTACTGACATATGGAAATAAAAAATGCCAGCTTGTCATAAGCTGGCATTAATTTATTTTATGATGGTTTGCTAATCCCTAGTTATTGTCAGCTTCAGGGTCAACTGGTGCCTGAATTGGTGCAAGGATATTCGTTTCTATTTCTTCATCGCCTTCAAAAACTCGTGATTCACTAATTCCGCTTCCATCCATGATCGTAATATTGGAAAGCAGGATTAAAACCAACAATAAAGTGGCCAGGGTCCAGGTACTCTTATCTAAAAAGTCGCCAGTCTTTTGAACGCCACCAACCTGTTGGCCTCCACCGCCAAAAGAAGAAGATAAACCGCCACCTTTTGGGTTTTGTACCATAATTACTACTATCAGTAAAAAGGCTACAATAATAATTAATGCTAAAAAAATAGTGAATGTGCTCATTCTGAAGTGTTATTATTTTCTTGTAATTTCTCTATTGCCCGAATTTGGTCTGCAAAGAAACCACTTTTTTCGGGATTTTTCAAAATTAAAATTTTATATGCCTGTATGGCTTTAATGTAGTTTTTTTGCTCCAGGTATACTTTCGCCAAAGTCTCGGTCATCAGGGCTTCGGGGGAGGCTGTGCTACGTTCTGCCAGATTGCTTTTCCTGGTGGTTTTACCCGGTTTTATCTTTGGACTTTTGGAAATAAATTCGTCGATGAGTTCAAATTTTCTCGTGATTTCTTCTGAAGTCTTTTCCGATTCCCTTACAGGTTTTGCAGAAGTGAGTTTTAACCATTCTGAAAACGAGTGTGACTCCGATGAACTAAATTCCAATGGATCTCCGATACCAAGCTGTTCTTCAGCTGTAGCTTCATTTTTTTCTTCTTCTTTCTTAGGGCTTGTTTCCTGAAAAAGTTCGGGGTCCATCACCCGCTCCGATTCCGATTGCTTCATTTTTATCGCCTCGTCTATGGCGATGCTTCTCTTGCCAAAAACCTCCTGGGCTTCGTAAACCACTATATTTTTTAAATGTTCTTCCTGCTCTTTTATCTGTTTGGCTATCTTGTTCTGATTAAACTCAGCCGAAGTAATAAAATCAAAAAGCACACTTCTGTCTGTGGTATAAGCTGCAGTTCTTCTTAGCGCCGAATTATAGCTTAAGGCATTATGATCTTTAAGGCCTTTCAGCCTTAAAGCCCGGGCAGTTTGAAAATAGGGAGCCTCGGCCAAAATACTCTCCAGCGCCTTTGTTTGGGCTTCGGTAATTGAAGCAGGCTTTTCCAGTATTTTTATAAACTCCTGTTTTTCCATTACCAATCGGTTAGTGCAGCGTTAAAAATATCCTGAGTTAACCTGGAATATATCTCTTCTATGGCCGTATCTAAATTTGCGCCAATAAGTTGTTGGTTGGCAGGATAATCATAATAAAATGAGAATCTGCGTTCAAAATCTTTTTCGGGTTCCAGGGTGTTATAGTACCTTACATTTACCGCAATAGTGAGGCGGTTTTGTGCGGCAGTATTATCGGCAGTGGCGGTCATTGGAGCGATATAAAAATCTATGATCTCACCCTCAAAAATTAGATCGGCGTTGTTGTTGGCCAGGTTCAGGCTGGTCTGGTTCTGTATAAGGTCTTGTAATTGCAGGGTAAAGGTCCTGTCTATGCCCGGTTCTACAAGATCGGCCGTGTTTTGAAAGTAATTAACCTGGAAGGTTTCGGCATCGCCGGTATCGGCTCCCGTGAAAGAATACATTCCGCAGGACTGCACCACAAAAATCAGTAAAAAACTAAACAGAATCAGGCTTCTTTTCATAATTATTTAAACTTTCTGTTAGAGGTTATATTGCTTGATCTTGCGGTATAGTGTACGCTCGCTTATGCCCAGTTCTTCGGCTGCTGCTTTGCGCTTGCCGCTATGGCGCTCCAAAGATTTTTTGATGAGCTCCAGTTCTTTGTCCTGAAGGGATAAGGTTTCTTCCTCCTCGATCTCCTCAGCGAAATAATATTTGTCATTTTCAGGTTTTTGAGCCGATTTTGGACTTTGCTGCGGAATTTGTAAAACCTCAAGTTTTTCAGCAGTTAATTCTTCTGATTCGATATCCTCCTCGTCCTCATCCCCATAAATTTTATTGATCAGGCTTTCGTTTTCATCGCGTACCTTTTCAGTGTTTCCATGCTCCATCAATTTAAGAGTTAGGCTTTTCAGATCGTTTAAATCATTTTTCATATCGAACAACACCTTATAAAGGATTTCGCGCTCATTGCTGAAATCGCCTTCCTTTTTCTTCCCGGCAATCACCGCAGGCAGGTTGCTGCCAATGTCTGGAAGATACTCTTTGAGATTTTCAGCAGTAATGATTCGTTCCTGTTCCAGCACCGAAATTTGTTCGGCTATATTTCTTAACTGCCTGATGTTTCCACCCCATCGGTAATTTTCCAAAAGCTTTATCGCATCATCATTCAGTTTGATGGTGGGCATCTTATATTTCAAAGCAAAATCGGAGGCGAATTTTCTAAATAAAAGATGGATATCGCCTTTTCGTTCTCTTAAAGGAGGCAGGTGAATATCTACCGTGCTCAAGCGATAATACAGATCTTCCCTGAATTTTTCTTTCTTTATGGATTCCTGCATATCTATATTAGTGGCAGCTACGATACGCACATTGGTTTTTTGGACTTTGGAAGAACCTACCTTCATAAACTCGCCATTTTCCAATACCCGAAGCAAGCGCACCTGGGTTGGCAGGGGGAGTTCCCCAACTTCATCCAGGAAAATGGTTCCTCCATCGGCAACTTCAAAATAACCGCTTCGGGTTTGAGAAGCTCCTGTAAAAGCGCCTTTTTCGTGCCCAAAAAGTTCACTGTCAATTGTTCCCTCTGGAATCGCCCCGCAATTCACGGCGATATATTTGCCATGTTTTCTATGAGATAGCGAATGTATGATCTTGGGAATACTCTCTTTCCCAACCCCGCTTTCTCCGGTTACCAACACCGAAATATCGGTAGGGGCAACCTGTATGGCCTTCTCGATGGCCCGGTTCAGTTTGGGATCGTCCCCAATAATACCAAACCTTTGTTTTGTTGCTTGTATAGATTCCATAATTCTAATCTCTGTCATTTCTGCGAAGGCGGAAATCTAATCCAATCCTTGTTATTCTTACCAGCCTGTTCTTAATTAATTTCAGTAAAGGCGGAAACTTCTTTTAATCTTCGTCATTTCCGTGAAGGCGGAAATCTAATTATTCTCACTCAGCTCTACCGGTTCCCCAATTAGGGTGGCACTGGTACAATCGTTTATTTTTACATTCACGAAATCCCCAATCTTGTAATTCTCCTTCGGAAATACCACGACGGTATTTTGAGTATTGCGACCACTCCAGTGTTCGCTCGACTTCTTTGATTCTTTTTCAATGAGAACTTCTACTGTTTTTCCCACAAAGCGCTGAGTTCGGTATAAACTGTGTTCCTGTTGAAGGTTTACGATCTCGGTGAGTCGGCGTTTTTTCACCTCCTGAGGTACATCATCTTCTAATTTTCTTGCGGCCATAGTGCCCGGTCTTTCAGAATAGGCGAACATAAATCCAAAGTCATATTTCACATACTCCATAAGTGAAAGCGTATCCTGGTGATCTTCCTCGGTTTCGGTGGGGAAACCGGTGATGATATCGTGGGAGATTCCGCAATCGGGAATCAACTCTTTGATGTTATCAATTAAACCGAAATATTCTTTCCTGGTATGTAAGCGGTTCATTTTCTGCAAAATCCTGTCACTTCCGCTTTGCACGGGCAGATGGATGTATTTACAAATGTTCGGGTATTTAGCCATGGCTTCTATAACATCCAAAGTCATATCCTGTGGATTTGAGGTAGAAAACCTAATGCGCATCTTTGGTTGGGCTTCCGCAACAAGCTTCAGCAGGCCGGCAAAATTCGTAGCCGTAGCCTTTTGAATTTCAGAAGCATTCTTGAAGTCTTTCTTCAGGCCGCCGCCGTACCATAAGTAGCTGTCTACATTCTGGCCTAAAAGCGTGATCTCTTTATAACCTTTTGCAGCCAGGTCGTTTACCTCCTCTACGATGCTCTGTGGATCACGGCTGCGTTCCCTTCCGCGGGTGAATGGCACCACACAAAAAGTACACATATTGTCACAACCCCTGGTAATAGAGACAAAAGCAGAAACCCCATTGCTCTGTAAACGCACCGGGGAAACATCGGCGTAGGTCTCTTCCTTAGAAAGAATTACATTTACCGCATTTCTTCCTGCTTCTACTTCGTTGATAAGGTTAGGCAAATCTTTATAGGCATCTGGTCCTACTACAAGATCTACTATTTTTTCTTCCTCGAGGAATTTGTCTTTTAGCCGCTCGGCCATGCAGCCAAGCACGCCAACTTTCATTTCAGGATTAATGCGTTTTACGGCATTATACTTTTCAAGGCGTTTTCTAACAGTTTGCTCGGCTTTTTCTCGTATTGAACAGGTGTTGACCAAAACAAGATCGGCTTCCTCCAGGTTTTGGGTGGTGTTAAAACCTTCTTTGGAAAGTATTGAAGCCACTATCTCAGAGTCGCTGAAATTCATCGCGCAGCCATAACTCTCAATAAAGAGCTTTCGGCTGTTTTCTTTTTTTGGTTCCATCACAAGGCTGTTGCCTTGCTGCTTTTCATCAATTATCTTCTCCATACTACTTTTATTGCCTTTAGGGGCTTTAAGATTTGCAAAGATAGAACTTAAGCTGTTTCTGACAAAGTGACAGAAATTTTTTTATCGCTCCAACGCAACCTTTCCGGAATTTTTGCATCTAATAGGAAACTAACCACCACTATTATGAGAATTTTCTACTCTCTTATCACTTTGCTCCTTATGGCTTTAATGACTTTGTTCACTTCCTGTGAAAAGGAGGAAGAAGCCGGGAATGTTGAACTGGTTGCCGTTCCGGTAACCATTTCGGTAACCGATTTCAGGTCTTCGGTAGCTATCCAGGAACCAAAAGAAATTGAACAGGCCGGAAAGATCTATGCATATAAGAATTTTGTTTTTATAAATGATGTTAACCGTGGAGTGCATATTATAGATAATTCCAATCCTGAAGCCCCTCAAAAAATAAAATACCTGAAGATTCCACAAAATACTGATGTCGCTATAAAAGAGGATATGCTTTTTGCTAATAGCGGGATGGATCTGGTTGTTTTTAATATAAGTGATATCAATAATATAAGGCAGGAGGAAAGACTGGAAGAGGTTTTTGAGAATTATCAACCTTCAACTCCTGTGGGTGTTGCATTTGTGGATACAGAAAATCTTGATTTTCAAAAAGAAGTAATTATAGGCTATGTTTTAGAGCGTAGAAAAATCCAAATGGTACGGGATGAGCGAAGAATGATAGCTGCTGAATCTTTTAACTCCTATGCTTCGGGTGATGCCAATACTGGAACGGGCGGCTCTATGGCCCGTTTTAATATTAAGGACAAATTTCTTTATGTGGTAGGGAACCAGTCCTTGTCGGTTTTTGATATTTCCAGTCTTTCTGATCCGGAACATTTTTCAACAGATTATATTGGCTGGCAGATAGAAACCATCTTTAATAAAGACGATTATTTGTATTTAGGTAGTTCTTCCGGAATGTATATCTACAGCATTGAAGATCCCTCTACACCGGTTTTTGTCTCCCATCTTCAACATGTGCTGGGTTGTGACCCTGTGGTTGTAGATGGAGATATGGCCTATGTAACTATTCGTGGCGGTAACGAATGCGGACAAGGCTGGAGCCAATTGCAGGTAATAGATGTAGCCGACAAACAATATCCCGAGCTGCTGGCAACCTACGAAATGGATAGCCCTTATGGCCTGGGTGTTAAAGACGATATGTTATTCGTATGCGACGGCGACTCCGGACTTAAAATTTATGATAAAACACAATCCCCTGGTTTAACCTTAACAGACCACTTTCAGGACATTAACACCTATGATGTAATCCCTCTGGAAGAGGTGCTGTTAATGGTTGGGGATGGCATTCTGCATCAGTATTCCTATACTGATAACAACATCAGGCTTTTGAGTTCTTTTAGTCTGAAATGATCCTTTTTGTTTGGTTTTTTAAAGGTGGGGCCGCGGAGATATCTTCGCGGCCTCTTAATTTAATGAAGCCCCGCCTCGCAAAGCCGAAGGCGTATGTGAGGCGGTTGGCTGAATTAATCCCGCCGAAGGGCGGGATCTCTGGAATTGTTCATTCATTGTTTGGGGTGGATTTTTTTTGGAATTTTCCAAAGCCGAAGGCGTAGGTGAGGCGGTTGGCTGAATTAATCCCGCCGCCGGGCGGGATCTCGTTGTTGAATTCTTTTTGCTGTGAATAATCAGGTTTATGAATCAATTCGCTGGATGAGATCCCGGGTCATCCCGATAGCTATCGGGAGGGATGACGGAAAAAACTATTGAGGAATAACTTCAAAAATTTATCCCCCTGTCCCAAAAACTTTCAGGATCGATTCAGAGTCACATCTGAATAAGCCGTGATTTGTCATTTCGACCAGGGGGAGAAATCGCCTCTGAGTGAGCTAATATGTTCCTCCAATCCAACTAAGAAAAAGTTAAAACTGAGAACGCATAACTGAAAACCGAAAAAAATTCTAAATCTCCATCCTCAACTGCTCTTCAGGCAGAAGCCGAAAACTTTGGCGGTGATATTTTGTGCTGCCGTATTTCCTAATCGCAGCCCGGTGCTCGGCCGTGGGGTAACCTTTGTTCTGTTTCCAGTTATACATAGGAAATTCTTCGTGGATCTTCTCCATATAGGCGTCGCGGTAAGTTTTTGCCAGGATTGATGCCGCAGCGATACTAAGATATTTTCCATCTCCTTTAATGATACAGGAATGGGCTATGCTGGCATAAGGCTTAAATTTATTTCCATCTACCAGGATGTAATCCGGCTCGCATTTGAGTTGGTCTATTGCCCTGTGCATACCCAGAATAGAAGCGTTTAAAATGTTGATTTCGTCAATTTCCTCCATGAATACATACGACAGTCCGTAAGAAGTACAGTCTTTTTCGATGATACTTTTTAATAGATTTCGCGTTTTAAGCCCCGTTTGCTTCGAGTCATTAAGCAACTCGTTTCTGAAATCTTTTGGTAGAATTACTGCTGCAGCTGTTACCGGCCCCGCCAGGCATCCCCGCCCCGCTTCATCGGTGCCGCACTCATAAAGATTAGTATCGTTAAAATAGGGTAGGAGCATGATTGACTTGCTTTGAGGGCCAAAGGTAAAAAAATGAGAATAATGTTTTTATTAATATTTGGTTTAACAGGAATTCCCTCGGAGATTTCTTTTCTAAAGCCTTAGAGGTAAAGACCTACTTGAGCCTGGCACGCTATTGCACTTCCCAATTCCTGGAGCCGCACTTGATGCCGCCGGAATTCCTTATTATACTTTTGGAGGGACTACCGGAACTCCCGGAGAAGATTATTCAACCGGAGGTTGGAGGTAATTTAACCTGAAATTTGTACGAAAAAAGGTCGCCTCCAAAGGCGGCCTTTTTTTTATTAAAGGATGAAATTCAATTATTAATAGGCTTTCTGGATGGTGATAAAACTTTCCATTATTTTAAATCGCTTTCATGGAGATTTTGCTATTTAACTACTCTTAAATATAATTTTACTTGTTTTATTAAGAAATAATTAGGATTTTTGGCGCAGGCTAATTCAAATTAACTTAATAATGAAAAACAAATTACATGGTTTTCTAACGCTATTATTAGCGTTCGTAGTGCAAATAACCTTTGCACAAGAAAAGACGATAACCGGTACGGTTATCGATGAAGATGGTTTGCCTCTTCCGGGGGTGAACATTATTGTTAAAGGTACCATGAAAGGTGCCCAAACAGATTTTGACGGAAATTACAACATCAGTGCTCAGAGTACAGATGTTCTTGTGTTTTCTTATGTAGGCTTTAAAACTCAGGAAATTCCTGTAGGTGATAAGACTAGAATTGATGCTACTCTTGGGGTAGATGCCGCAGCTCTTGAAGAGGTGGTGGTTATGGGGTATGTTTCTAAACGAAGAGACGATATGACTGGTTCTGCTGTGCAGTTAGGCTCAGAAGAACTGCAGCAAACTCCTATGGCTTCTGTAGACCAGGCGCTTCAGGGAAAAGTTGCTGGTTTAACTATTCAGAGTTCTTCTGGTACTCCCGGTGCTGTTCAAAATATCAGAATTCGTGGGGTGAGCTCACTTAATGCCGGTACCGAGCCTTTATATGTAATTGATGGAGTGCCAATTATCAACGATAACGTTGGGGGTGCTACTTCTGGTTCATCTTTATCTGCTCTTGCCAGTATCAATTCTAATGATATTGAGAGTATGACCGTTCTTAAAGATGCTTCGGCCACTGCAGCCTATGGTGCGCGTGGAGCAAACGGGGTAATCGTTATTACTACTAAGAGTGGTAAAGAAGGAAAAACTACCTTTAATGTAAGCTCATACTATGGTTTCACCAATAATGCCGTTGATGGACCAGAAATGCTTACCGGAGCTCAGAGAGAAGAACTTTTTTACGAAGGCGTTCTGAATACTTTTGGAGAAGACTATGATTTAACATCTATAGAAGATGCTAAAGAATTTGATACAAACCTTCTTCAATCTTCGTATGGTCGTTCTTATCAGGCATGGAATGCCGCGGGAAGACCTGAAGGTAACTGGGAAGAGAATATTAAAAATGAAGATGCGCCTATTCAGGAACACGTGATTTCTGCAACCGGTGGTACCGAAGATCATAACTTCTATGCTTCTTTAGGATACTTCGATCAGGAAGCTACCGTAATTGGTGCAGCTTTTGACAGAATTTCAGGAGCCTTGAATTTTAGCAAACAATTTAATGATAAGTTGGAATTCACTTCTTCAAATAATGCGTCGCATACTTTCCAGGATGGTATTCTTGAAGGAAGTGCTTACTTCTCTTCTCCGCATACCGCCAAGTACTTTATGTCTCCTATCGATCAGCCTTACAACGAAGATGGTTCTATAAACATTGGTACAGGTCTTCCTAACCCATTGTATATCGCTGAAAATGATATCGACCAGTCTAAACTTACAAGGATTCTTTCTAACAATTCCCTGAACTGGCAGACTCCTATTGAGAATCTAACGGCTACCTCAAGATTCTCTGTAGATTATCAGGTATATAACTACAAGAGATACCGTAATCGTGTAAGAGGTGATGGAGACGCTACCAATGGATATGGATGGGTTGTGAATAGAAATACTGCTACCTATGTGTTCCAGAACTCTCTAAATTACTTATGGAACACTGGAGATCATAATTTTGATTTTCAGGTTCTTCAGGAATATCAGAAGTACAGAAGAAATTATATAAGTGCTGATGGGGACCAGTTTGTAACGGATGGCTTAACCAATCTTGCTTCAGCCGGTAATCCAACTCTTGCTTATTCAGAATTTACTGACTGGGCTGTGGCTTCTTATCTTGGAAGTGCTTCTTATAATTTTGACAATAGATATGTGTTAGATCTTACTTACCGACGAGAAGGTAACTCAAGATTTAGTTCAGATAACCGATGGGGTGACTTTTGGGCCGTTGGTGCTGCCTGGAACCTTCACAGAGAAGCTTTCCTTGCTAACAACGATATGGTTAATACCCTTAAGTTGAGAGGTTCTTATGGTAAGACGGGTAATGCTAATATTGATATTAATAGCTACCAGGTTTTGTTTAATTATGATGCCGACTATGCGGGTACGGGTGCTTCTTATCCTGATACCTTTGGTAATGAGGATTTAACATGGGAAACCAGTTATACCCTTGATGTAGGTCTTGAGTTTGGTTTAATTGAAAACAGAATAACCGGTTCCCTTGCTTACTACACCAAAGAGACTGAAGACATGTTGCTTAATGTGCCTCTTTCCCTAACTTCCGGCTTTGATACGCAAAGAAGAAACATAGGTAGAATGGAAAACAGTGGTTTTGAAGCAGAACTTGACCTTGCTATCGTAAGATCTGATGACTTTAACCTCAGTATAGGAGGAAATGTAGCTACTGTCGAAAACGAAATTCTTGAACTTGCTGGCGATGCAAACGGAGTAGAAATTCCAGTTATTAATCCTGACGCCCCAAGTGGTACTCAGCGTTCAGAAACCGGTTCTATGGTTAACGAATGGTATATGCCAACCTGGGCGGGAGTTGATCCTGAAACGGGAGTGGATACCTGGTACGTTAATGGTGTAGATGGAGAAACTACTACGAATTATAATGCTGCTGAAAGAGCCTTCCAGGGAAGTAGTGCTTTGCCTACTTTAACAGCAGGGCTTAACTTCCATGTAGATTTCAAAGGTTTCTTCCTTGATGCTAGCGGATACTACGCTGGTGGTCAATCCACTTATGAATCCTGGCATCTATACTTAAACCAACCGAACCTTTATTCGGCGGGGATATACAATGGTTATGCAAGTCTAATGGACAGATGGCAACAACCTGGTGACCAAACCAGGGTTACTAAGATGATCTATGGTGGTCAGCCATGGCAGTACAACTCTAAGTTCTTACACGAAGGAGACTTCTTTAGACTTAGAAATGTAACTGTTGGTTATGACTTCTCACCTGCTATCAATGACGCTATCGGATTAAACTCAGGTAGAATCTTCGTTAGAGGTACAAACCTTTACACATGGGTTAAAGATGACAACCTTCAGCACGATCCTGAAGTTGAGCAACTAGGTTTTACCAGTATATTTACTCCACCACTTAAGTCTGTAGTGTTAGGAATTAACTTAAATATTTAAGAACTATGAAAAAGACAAATAAATTTATATACGCAGTTTTAATTGCCGCTCTAACGGTAGTTGGTGCGTGTTCAACAGATGATCTTAATCCTTCTTTAGAGCAATCTAAAGAGGGGAGTGAGGCGCTGGCAACTGTTGGAGATATGGAGGGCCTTATTAAAGGGGCTTATAACCGGATGTCCAGTGCTGCTTATTATGGAAGGGATTACTTTGTTACCAACGAGGTTAGAACTCCAAATGCCTTTTCAAATGGTAACTCTGGACGTTTTGTAACTCAGGCACAGTTCGCTTACTTGCCTAGTGGTACTTTCTTCTGGGATGAAGCTTACGGTGTTATTGCAATTGCAAACATCCTGATTGGAGCCGATTTGACAACACTTGAAGGAGATCAGGAATATGCCAAGCATATCCAGGGGCAAGCTTATGCTATTAGAGCATTAGCTCACTTTGACCTTTTGAAAACTTTTGGACAGGAACATACCGGAGGTACTCTTGGAGTTCCTTATATGACCGAGTTTAAGGGAGAAGATAATATTCCTTCACGACCTACTATTGAAGATAATCGCAGTATGATAATGAGTGACTTTCAAACTGCCTTTGAATTGATGAGTGAAGACTACTTCGACCCTTCAAAAGAATTTATGTCTAAATATACCGCTCCAGCTCTTGAATCCAGAGCTGCCGTTTACTTCGAAATGTGGCCTGAAGCTATCGCTGCGGCTGAAGAAGTGATCAACTCTGGTAAATATGATATCGTAGATGCTGATAATTTCGTATCCTCCTTCGCTGTTGATGGTGCAGTTAACTCTCTTTTTGAGATCGCCCTTAGTGGAACTGACAACCAGGGAAGTGACTCTATGGAATATATTTACCGTGGAGAATCTTACGGTGATATCGAAGCTGCTCCGAACGTACTGAATCTTTACGAAGATTCAGATGTTCGTGAAGATGTTCTTGGTATGGATGGAGAGATGATTAGAAACATGGCGAAATACCCAGACCGTGAGGCTAATATCCCTGTTATCCGCTATGAGGAAGTGATCCTTAACTATGCTGAAGCTTTATACCGTTCATCTACACCAGATGAAGCTGAAGCGCTTATTCAGCTTAATAAGATTCCTGAGCATAGAAATGCAACTCCTTATACTCAAGTGAACCTTGATAATATCCTTGAAGAGAGAAGAAAAGAATTTATTTTTGAAGGTCTTTACTACTGGGATTTATTGAGAAATGGTATGGATATCGAGAAAATCGATCCTCAGCAAAACATTACTGAAACCATTCCTTATGGTGACTTTAGACTTGCTTACCCAATTCCATTGATTGAATTGGATGCTAACTCTAATATGGAGCAGAATCCTGGATACTAATTTTAATCCGTTTCAATATTGATAAACCGCCCGGCACGTCCCGGGCGGTTTTTTTTGATATTATATTTATTTTTATGCTGCTTTAAATCTGGTAAAAAAAGTTTACAACTGTAGATGCGGTAATAGCTTAGATCTTTTTCGGGTCTATCTGCATGTTCGGCCTGGGTCATCCACGTTAACTTGAAACCAGTCTTCCTTAAAACTTTCTACAAAACGGCCTTTGTTTTTTTAAATAATATAACTTTGTTGCAAATCCTGTTTAATGAAGAGTTACCTTCTTTTATTAATATTTTTTCCTGCCTGGCTAGTTGCTCAAAATCCTATTCGATCCACTGGTGGTAGTGGAGACCAGGAGCAAGCTGGCTCCGATACTCTGGCAAAGGCTCCTATAGATGCTTACAAGATAATTTCAATTGATAGTGATACCACTTATGTAGACACTAGCCTTAATATTCAAAAAGACTATAAATTCAATTACCTGCGGAAGGATAATTTTGAGCTTCTCAACTTTCCCAATACCGGTCAAACTTACAACTCTTTAAGTATGCGGCGGGAAACCGATAAATTGATGCCGGGGTTTGTCGCAGGAGCAAGACACTTTGGTTTTATGGAGGTGGAGGATATTTATTACTACCATGTGCCAACGCCGCTTACCGAATTATATTTTAAAACAGTCCCCGAACAGGGGCAGCAATTAGATGCGTTTTTCACCATCAATACTTCCGATAGGTTAAATTTCTCTATGGCCTACAATGGAGTGCGTGCCCTGGGAAAATACCAGCATCAATTAACGAGTACCGGAATTTTCAGGACCACCCTTAATTATCAAACCTTAAATAGAAAATATCAGCTGAAGTCTCATTTTGTGTCCCACAAGCTATTGAATCAGGAAAACGGTGGGCTAAGCTCCCAGGCGATGGAACAATATATTAACGAGGAGGAAGAATTTGAAGATCGTTCCCTTCTGGAAATGAATTTTGAAAATGCCCAAAGCACACTTTTTGGAAAGCGTTTTTATCTTGATCATCTTTATCATCTGGCCGAGCCACGACCCGATAATACCAGTGCCCTGTCTTTTGGGCATATTTTTCATTTCGATTACAAAAAGTTTCAGTTTGAGCAAACCAATGCGGCCAACGATATTTTTGGAGAATCTTTCGATAGTGCTAACCTCAATGATGAGGTTCGTCTGGAAGAACTTACCAACGAAGCCTATGCCCGGTTTACTAATGAAATCCTGGGTGATCTGAAGGCCAAAGCCTCGGTTACCACTTATAATTATGGTTATAATACTGTCTATTATACTTCGGTAGGCAGGATCGATAATCGCTTGAAGGGAACAAATTATGCCGCCGGGGGAGAATATGAAAATAAACTGGGCGGATTTAGTATAAAGGCCGATGCCATGCTAAGCTTTGGTGGCGATTTCAATGCAAATTATCTTAACGCCTCGGCTGCTTATGCTTTTAATGAAGAGAACGAGATCGAATTCGGCTTTAACCAGAACAGCAGTCTGCCCGATTATAACTTTTTGCTTTATCAAAGCAATTATCTTAACTATAACTGGCAAACCAGTTTCGAAAATGTAAATACACAGCAATTATATTTTAAACTGAATTCAAAAAAGCTAGTTGATATTGATGCTGAAATCACCCAGGTGCAGAATTTTGCTTTTTTCGGCTTGAATGAGGATGGAATGGTCAGGCCTTTTCAGTATGATGACCAGCTTCGCTATTTTAAGCTGAAAGCTTACCGCGGTTTCGACCTCGGGCTTTTTGGTTTCGATAACACCTTGATGTATCAGAATGTTCTGGATGGAACCTCAGTATTAAAGGTTCCGGCTTTTGTAACCCGGAACTCCGCCTATTATCAGGATTATTGGTTTCAGCGGGCTTTATATCTGCAAACAGGTTTTACCTTTAAGTACTTTAGCGAATATGAAGCCAACGCCTATGACCCCGTTTTAGCCGAATTTTATGTGCAAAACGAAATGCAGATAGGAAATTACCCGGTTGTAGATTTCTTTTTTAATGGGAAAATAGACCAGACCCGTATCTTTTTTAAACTGGAGAATGTGAATTCCCTAATCACCGGCAACAATAATTTCGTGGCCCCGGGCTATCCCTACACCGATTTTCTCATTCGGTTTGGCCTGGTTTGGAACTTTTTTATGTGATTTTTTGCTGAAGGGATTTTTCTCTGAAAGCCATTTTATCCAAAAAGACTGTCAATTTGCCTGGTTCCTTTGGCTAATCGCTAAGAATTCATTCTCTCAATCAATCCGGATTATAATAATCCATTAAAAATGCCCTGAATCTCGAAAAGTCTTGTGTAACTAAAAAACAGC
>NZ_MSJR01000004.1 GCF_002078605.1 Salegentibacter sediminis
AAAGAGCATCACTATATGATGAGATACCGGATCAAGTCCGGTATGACGGTTTTTAGGAGCATCATCTGAAGTTGATTCAGAATTTAATAAAAGAATCGTCACCCTGAACTTGATTCAGGGTCTCATGTGAGTGAGAGAGAAGTTTTAAAGCATTCGGCATTAAATCTGATCCAGGAAATTATTACTCCATAGACCTTAAGATCTCTTCCATCGCCTGCTGATAACCTTCAATTCCGCCGTAAACAAAGAACATTACCACTGAAGCGATAAGATTAAGCCCGCTTAGGACCAAGCCTATAATAGCAAGAATTCTTCCGGTTTTTACATTTTCAAATCCTGTGTAGAGTTCAGGGTTGGCATTGTAGATCTCGGTGGCACGTTTTGCCATTACCAGGGCGATTATCCCGAAGATGACTCCTAAAACCCCATAACAGCAACAGCCAATTATAGACAGGATTCCAAAAATTAGAATGATCGTGGAATTGGGTAATTGTGTGCGTTCCATAAAAAAGTATTAATTGGTTAGTTGAATGAATTCATACATTTTATAGCCATAATTGACCGCCATAACTATCCCGGCAAAAATGATTAGGCCTATTTTTACCTGAAAATCCTTCCTGAATTTAAAAAAGAGGTTGAATACTAAAAATGCCAGCAGCAGAAGAATTGGGTAGATGGCCGGGTACATATAAAAAGCTTCGGTAAAATTACCCTGAAAAAAAAGAAGTACTGCCCGTTGCCCCCCGCAGCCAAAGCACTCCACCCCTAAAAGGCTTTTGTTCATGCACGGCAACATAAATTCTTCCATCATCTACTTTTTTAAAAGTAATTTCTTATTGGTAATTTGATTAACCCGGGTTTTAACCTTAACGATATACACCGCTTCCCGGAGGTTTCCAGTATAAAAATAGTCATAATGTTTGTTTTCGTAAATCTTTTTGCTGAAAATCATAGCCCCCGTAAGATCAAATACCTGAATTTCTTCCAAGATATCCCCGGCTATTACTTCTACCTGCCTTAAGTCTTTATTGTATATAATTTCAGCCGCTTCGAAAACTGCAGGATCATCTTCATCTTCCAGGGAAAGTTCTGGGACCTCCGGAACTACTTCACTAAAACCCAAATAAAACCTGTCTTCATAATTTCCGGAAGGTAATTCCATCTCAAAATCAGATTTATAGAGGTTATGGTAAAGTTTTTCTTCAGCATCAAAAAGTACAATAGCTTCAGGAGAGAAATTTTCCAGGCTTTCAATGCTTATTTTTAAAACGGTATTTTCTTCTATTGTAATAAGTAACGGAATCCTTTCTTCTACTTCAAAAGGCAAAACATTTATCAGGTAAGGCTCAAAATTTATCATCCAGGCCGCATCGGTATGTAGGGCACCAAATGCCCTGGCATCCATCGCGTGGTCTTCACCCGGGCTCGCGTCATCTCTGAAAGCCACGAGCAGTTGCCTTACAAAGAGCCTATCAAAATCAATATTTAATCTCAACCTGGGGATGCCCTCCTGTGGTGTCCTGAAACTAGAATCAGTATTGTTTTCCCTCTTAAAAACCCGGTGAGAATTCTTGAAACTTACCTGGCCGTTGGTTTTTCCCATCAGCATAAAACCCTGTGCGATAGGACTGAATTCCCGCCCATAGGTTTTCCCGGTCTCACCAGTATTTCCTGTGGGATCAGCCGATTCATCATAATACTGAAAGGCCGCGGGTACATAGGCTCCTGCTCCCGGAGAATAAGCCCCGTAACCACCCTCGTAATCCTTTAAGTAATGAGAATAAGTACTATCTGAATGATCCCAGAAATATGCGATTCCCGTGGTCGCAGTGTTCTGAATAAGAAATTCTTTGAGATTTAATGCTGAAGGATAAGGGTTTCCCAACAGCAACACCTGGTCTTTCTGAATGTTAATATTGATGTTTCCATCATTCGGTAGCCCCCTGAAATCATAACGCTGCCTATTTCCCGGGTTGTTAGGGACTCCTTCCACAGTAGATGAAGAGGTGCCTTTTACTCCCTTCATCGTGAAACCCCAGCCTGGTTCCAGGGAAAAATCATCACCTATATATTCCCAGTCAGCATAGGTGCCACCACCAAATTTATAAAGCCATCTTCGACTTATGCTTAAGGGATTTGCAATCCCGTCAAAAGCTGAGGTAAGTTGAACCGGTTTGCTTTCGGTCTTGCCTATAGGTTCATAGATGATCCTGTCAACGGTTTTTGCAACTCCTGCATTATCCTTTACCGGTAGGCCCCAGTAATTGTAGTTATAGGCATTGGCCCAACCCTCCTGGAAAACAGAGATCACCCCCGTTCCTGAATTCAGATTATTGGTTTTATCAGCCTGTATGAGCTGCGCTTCTTTTCTCAGGTAAATACTGGCTTCGGTGGCCTGATCAGGATTTTTTTCCAGCTGAATATCCTTTTCTACATATAAGACCAGATTCTTTACATATAAAAAGCTGCTTCCCGTATTGGAAGGAGAAACACTTAATTGCGCTGAAATCGGGTGAAAACAGAAAAACAGGAACATGAAGTAAAAAAGCCTCATAATTACTTTAACTTTGTCATCCTACAAGTTCCCCTGAAAAAATGGAAAATAGAATAAGGGGTTTCTGGTAAAATTGATCTGAAATGAAGAACGCACAGTTAATAAATACGATACTTATCGTCCTTGGAGGCGGATTACTGCTTTATGCAATTGCCGCCGAAGAAGCCAACCAATACATCAAGATAGCAGGCCTCATTATTATAATGCTGGGGCTCTTTAGAGCAACAAATTTTTGGGTGGTTACAAAAGATGACCATAAAAATGATAACGAAGAAGATAAGCAGTAATGAAATTCAATCCCGGAGATAAAGTAGCGGCCCTTGATGACGACCTGGAAGGAGTAGTGGTGAATGCCGATGCAGCATCGGTGACCATAGAAACCCCCGATGGCTTTGAAATGGACTTTTCTCCTGCTGAATTGGTGAAGATAGAAACTCCTATTGAAGACTTGTCTGAAAACGTTGATTTTAACCGCGTGCTGGAAGAAAAACAACTTCCTAAAAAACCTAAATCAAAACGCATAAAACCCAAAGAACGGAATGCGCCGCCAATGGAGGTAGACCTGCATATCGAAAAACTGGTGAATAATTTCCGGGGGATGAACAATTTTGACATTCTCAACCTGCAGATGGAAACCGCCAAAAGGCAACTGGAGTTCGCGATGAGAAAACGCATTCAGAAGATTGTTTTTATTCACGGAGTAGGGGAAGGCGTTCTAAAGGCCGAACTGGATTACCTGCTGGGTCGCTACGACAACCTCAAATTTTATGATGCCGATTATCAAAAATACGGGCAGGGAGCCACAGAAGTTTATTTCTTTCAGAATAATTAGTCGGGAAAACTACTGTCCTCCGGTATTTTCTTCCTCTCCGGTTGTTTCACCGCTAACCCCGGAAACAGTATAATAACCAAGATTGTATTCGTCAAACCTTATCTCTTCGCCACTGCCGTCCTGCTTCACGAAATTGAAATTCCTTATCACAATATCCGAACGGTAATTTCGGTTTATGTTGTGGTCTATAACTTCGTTATGCTCGTTGTAAGGTTCGGTTAATTCGGGGTTGAGGTAATTAGGCCTGTCGGCAAGCTGCAGGCTCTGCGGGTTAAGCAAATCGTCGCTGCTTACCTCATATTTGCTGAGCGCTCCATCGCCGTCATCATCAGGATCCAGGTAATTGGGAATTCCATCTTCGTCGGTATCTCTGTAACCTTCGGCGGTGGGATCGCCATCGCCGGTTCTTATCTCGGTGCTGGTGCGCACGTTATCTCCATCGTCGTCTATATCCAGATAATTAGGGATTCCATCCCCGTCGGTATCAAGATGAGCATCGCTTTCGGGATTTTGCGCCTCCTCCGGATCCATCCCCTCATCTGTATTTTTGATCCCATCTTTGTCGGCATCATCCTGCACCCCAATATCATTAAAACTGGTGCTTATCACCACGGTACCTTCGGTAGTAATATATTCGTCTATCACTCCCGGGTCTTTCGAGGGCACTGCCTTGCAGAAGTAATCATCTGGGATCTCGCCGTCATAAAGCCTATAGATCATTTTGTTGTCGCCGGTTAACTCAATTTCTATTGGCTGGTTGGTGTTTCGGCTTAAAAGCAATTCCTCTTCATCCAATTGCCGGGAACTTAATTGCAACGACATAGACTCGTAAACCTCCTCGTTATTAATTACGTAAAGCACTTTCTGGTCTCCTAAGCCACATAGGCTGAGCTTGCTGTTTTCAAGATCGAAAGAAGTGACTATAATGTCCCCGTTATCACAGGAACTCAATCCCAGAAAAATGATGAAAATTGAAAAAAACTTTTTCATTCGTGCGCTTTTCAACAAAAATAGCGGAAATAAGGATTTTTTACCCCTTCATCCTTAAAATTATTTTTATTTCGTTTAATTTTGTGTTTAATGAAAAACGTATACTTAGACTCTGCCGCAACCACGCAAATGCGTGAGGAAGTGATCGCCCGCATGACCGACGTAATGAACGAGGTTTATGGGAATCCTTCATCTACCCATAGCTTCGGAAGATCTGCCAAATCCCTTGTGGAACAGGCCAGGAAAACCGTAGCAAAAGCTCTGAATGTTAAACCAGCCGAAATCGTCTTTACCTCCGGGGGTACTGAAGCCGATAACCTCGCTTTGAATTCGGCCGTGCGCGATCTGGGCGTGGAACGCATCATCACCTCCAAAATAGAGCATCACGCGGTGCTTTATACTATTAACCAATTGCAGGAATGTTATGACATTGAGGTAGATTACCTCGATTTGGATTCCTGCGGAAATGCTAACCTGGATCAACTCGAGGCACTTCTGAAAAATTCAGAAAAGAAAACGCTGGTGAGCCTGATGCATATTAACAATGAAGTGGGAAACCGCCTGGATATAAAAAAAGCCGGTGAGATCGCTCACGCCAATGATGCGCTTTTTCATTCTGATACCGTACAATCGGTAGGACATTATGAGCTCGATTTCAACGAGGTCCCGGTTGATTTTACGGCCGTAAGCGCCCATAAATTTCACGGACCCAAAGGAGTGGGTTTTGCATTTGTAAGAAAAAATACGGGGCTGAAACCGCTTATCTTTGGAGGCGAACAGGAACGCGGTCATCGTGCCGGGACTGAAAGCGTGCATAATATTGTAGGCCTGGAAGAAGCTTTGAAACTTTCTCTGGAAAACCTGGAAGAGGAGAAAGCTTATGTTACAGAACTCAAACAGTATTTCATAGAAAAGATCAAAAAAGAGATTCCCGAAGCTAAATTCAACGGGAACTGCGAAGATCCGGAAGGTAGTACCTATACCCTGGTGAACGTGTGTTTGCCGGTGCCTCCACAGAAAGCCCTGATGCTGCTTTTTCAACTTGACCTCAAAGGAATTGCCTGTTCTAAAGGCAGTGCCTGCCAAAGCGGTAGCGATAAAGGTTCGCACGTACTTAACGAATTCCTTTCTGAAGAGGATCTTAAAAAACCATCTATCAGGTTTTCTTTCTCGCACTATAATACCAAAGAAGAATTGGATTATGTTGTTGATACCCTCAGGGAATTTATCGAATCCTGATCAGGATTTAAGAAATAAACGATTAGAAAATCCCGCACTTGCGGGATTTTTTGTTAAGATTCCCATATTAGACTGTTCCTGCTTTTTTTAAATAATATAATTTACATAATATTGATAGTCCAAAATGCAGCGGATACCCAATCCAATATTTGAAAAGTATGAGCCAGAATATAGAAAAGCTTAAGGATAAAATAGAAAAAGCCCACCTGGGTGGGGGCAAAAAACGAATAGAAAGTCAGCATTCAAAAAAGAAACTCACCGCCCGCGAGCGTGTAGATTATCTGCTCGATGAGTCTTCCTTTGAAGAGATTGGAATCCTGGTAACTCACCGTACCACCGATTTCGGGATGGAAAAACAGAAATTTTACGGGGATGGTGTGGTTACCGGCTATGGAACTATAAATGGCCGGCTTGTGTATGTCTTTGCCCAGGATTTCACTGTCTTTGGAGGTTCCCTTTCTGAAACTCACGCCGAAAAGATCTGCAAAGTGATGGACCTGGCGATGAAGGTAGGTGCACCCCTGATAGGCCTTAATGATTCTGGCGGGGCACGTATCCAGGAAGGCGTGAAGTCGCTTGGAGGCTATGCCGATATTTTTCATCGTAACGTGAAAGCTTCCGGGGTTATTCCACAGATATCGGCCATAATGGGGCCCTGTGCCGGGGGCGCCGTGTATTCTCCGGCTATGACAGATTTTACTTTTATGGTACAGGATACGAGCTATATGTTCGTGACAGGACCTAACGTGGTGAAAACAGTCACCAATGAAGAAGTGACTTCCGAAGAACTTGGCGGCGCGAGCACCCACGCTACTAAATCGGGCGTAACACATCGCACCGCGGTGAACGACATTGGCTGTCTCGAAGATATCAAACAGCTTATAAGTTATATGCCGCAAAGCAATAAGCAAAGCCCGGAAAAACTTCCTTTTACTCCCGGAGACGAATTCAGGGATCAACTGGAAGGAATTGTGCCTGATAGTTCCAGTAAACCTTATGATATGCACGAGGTGATAAACGGAATAATTGATGAAAATAGCTTCTTTGAGATCCATAAGGATTATGCCGATAATATAATTGTAGGCTTCGGAAGACTTGGCGGACGCAGCATTGGGATTGTCGCCAATCAGCCTATGAGCCTGGCCGGGGTCCTGGATGTAGATTCTTCCAAGAAAGCGGCCCGTTTTACCCGTTTTTGCGATTGCTTTAATATTCCTTTATTAGTGCTGGTGGATGTGCCGGGATTCCTGCCGGGTACCGATCAGGAATGGAACGGGATTATCCTTAACGGTGCTAAATTACTCTATGCCCTTAGCGAGGCTACAGTGCCAAAAGTAACCCTGATTACCCGTAAGGCCTACGGTGGGGCCTATGATGTGATGAATTCTAAGCATATTGGCGCCGATCTTAACTTTGCCTGGCCCACAGCCGAGATCGCAGTAATGGGAGCAAAAGGTGCCAGTGAGATTATCTTCAGGAAGGAAATTAAAGAGGCAGATGATCCTGCTGCTAAACTTGCAGAGAAAGAGGCCGATTATGCCGAAAAATTTGCCAACCCCTTTGAGGCAGCTCAACGCGGATTTATAGATGAGGTGATAATGCCCCGGGAAACCCGCAGAAAACTGCTTAAAGGTTTCAGTATGCTGGAAAATAAGGAAGTGCTTAGACCAGATAGGAAACACGGAAATATTCCGCTTTAAAAATGAAATTATAATTACTAAACTAACTCAAATTATGACTAACAATTACAAGGATGCTAAACTGAAATTTGAAAGGAAAGATCTGGAACTCGAATTTGCAAGCCAGAGAAAGCTTAGGGAAGACGAATTGCTTCTCAATCACGTTTTCGATGAGACCGAGCTTCCTGACTGGGAATAAGCTTTAGCCTGATGAAATTCAATAAAATAGTTTGTGTAGATAACACCAAACTTACCGACCAGGCCATTGAAGAATTGCAGCAATTCAGTGAAGGGGGGGTAGAGAACTATAATGACTATCCCGATTCTCAAGCTGAAATTATAAAGCGTATAGGAGATGCTGAAGCTGTATTGGTTTCCTGGAAAACACAAGTCCCTGAAGCCATCATTGAGCAATGTCCTAAGCTGAAATATATTGGGATGGCCTGCAGCCTTTATGATGATGAGTCGGCGAATGTGGCGGTTAATTTTGCCAGGGAACGCGGCATAAGCGTAAAAGGTATTTTTGATTATGGCGATCCCGGAGTGGTGGAGTTTATCGTATCAGAATTGATAAGGTTGCTGCACGGTTTTGGAGATAAGCAGTGGCGGGAAATGCCCGTGGAACTTACCAAACGCAAGATCGGGATCATTGGCCTGGGAACAACCGGCCAGATGCTCGCTGAATGTCTCCTGCCTTTTGGAGCCGAGCTTTATTACTTCAGCAGAACCAGGAAAAAGGAATGGGAGGAAAAAGGCCTTACATACCTTCCCCTGGAAAAACTTCTGGACAAAACAGAAATTATTTCCCTCCATCTTCCGAAGAATACCACATTGCTTGGAAGTAGAGAGTTTGAAATTTTCGGCCAGGGAAAAATATTAATCAGTACTTCGCTGGGGCTTCCTTTTGAAGAAAAAGCCTTTCAGAAATGGCTTAAGAATGAAGGGAATTTCGGTATCTTTGATGGAGATGCCGGGGAAGCACTTTCGGAAAAAAGCCTGGCGGAAAAGAACCTGATCTTTTCAGAAAAAAGTGCCGGTTGGAGTAAAGAAACCCGGCAACGACTTTCAGAAAAAGTTCTGAAGAATATCAGGGAGTTCACTGGCATTTAAAACTTTATGTTTTTTTAAAAAAATCGTGAGAGGGGAACTTGATAATTCCTGTAACCTTTGTTACTGATAACTTTCTTAAAATACACTTAATTTGCAAGCAATTTAAAATACACAGTATGGAATGGATTTTTGAACCATGGCCCTGGTACGTTGCGGGTCCGCTTATCGCGCTAATTATGTTTATCCTGATTTTTGCAGGTAAAGATTTTGGGATGTCCTCTAACCTAAGAACGATGTGTTCTATGTGTGGAGCGGGCAAAAATATTGAGTTTTTCAAGTTCGATTGGAAATCTCAACGCTGGAATCTTATGGTTGTACTTGGTGCAATTATCGGAGGTTTTATTGGCGCCAACGTACTTACTGAAGATCCTTCGGTAGCAATTAATCCTGATACCATTGCCATTCTTGAAGATCTCGGATTTAACAGTGCCGGGGAGGCTTACCTGCCTACTGAGCTTTATAGCTGGGAAGCGATTGGGGGAATTAAGGCCCTGGTGATTTTACTTATTGGCGGAATTCTAATTGGTTTTGGTGCCCGTTACGGGGGAGGTTGTACCTCAGGCCACGCTATCTCGGGTCTAAGTAACCTGCAGTTGCCGTCGCTTATCGCCGTTATCGGTTTCTTTGTAGGTGGCCTGATTATGATTCACCTATTATTTCCATTAATCTTTTAAACATAGAATATGAGATCTCTTATATATTTATTTGTAGGAATATTTTTCGGAATTGTAATGTTTAAGTCTGAAGCCGCTTCCTGGTTTAGGATCTACGAGATGTTCCAGTTCCAGTCTTTCCATATGTATGGAATAATCGGTTCAGCTTTAATCCTGGGTATTATTGGCGTACAGGTTATTAAAAGAAAGAAATTAAAATCTATAGATGGTAAACCTATCGTGTTTAACGATAAAGATGTAAGCTTTAGCCGTTATGCTTTCGGTGGCCTTTCTTTCGGACTTGGTTGGGCGCTTGCTGGTGCCTGTCCCGGGCCGGTTTTCACGCTTATTGGTGCAGGATACCTTCCTATTTTGGTAGTTTTTGTGGGAGCCCTTATCGGAACCTATATTTATGGCCTGTTGAGAAACAAATTGCCTCACTAAAAATTATTGTTATAAAGAACATCCCGCCGGTTTCGGTGGGATTTTTTGTTTTTGGCGCTTAAGATTTTTCAGAAATATAATAATAGGGAAGGGAAATGTGGAATTTTACCACTATAAGCCTGATTCCGATGACAATAATTGAGGTGCTGATGTAGATCACATCCAAATTTGCTCCCAGGGAATGCATGACTACAAATACCAATCCGCCAACAATGCAGGCGGTGGCATAAATCTCTTTTCTGAAGATTACGGGGATCTCGTTACAAAGAATATCCCGAAGCACCCCACCAAAGGTACCCGTCATCGCACCAAGGGCAATAGAAATAATGGGATCGAGCCCGTTTCTGATTCCTATTTCTACCCCGGTAATGGTGAAAACCCCCAACCCGATGGTATCGAAAAGAAAAAGAGATTTTTTAAGGTAATTGATCTTGTTTCTAAAGACAATAGCCAGGACAGTTACTACGCCAATAACGTATATATAGACTGTGTTTTGCATCCAGTTCACCGGGGTGTCACCAATTAAAATATCTCTTAAGGTTCCCCCGCCACTGGCGGTAACAAAGGCAACGATAAAAATTCCGAAGAGATCTAAACGGCGGTCCATCGCGGCTAATGCTCCTGAAATCGCGAAGGCGATGGTTCCCAGGATGTCCAGAATGTTAAAAATGCTTAGCTCCATTTGAACAAAGTTATGTTTTTAAAGGAAGCTAAGACAATTAATTTTGAGAAGCAGTTATTTTTTCAGATTTTTAATGTCCTGTAATTATAAGTCAATAGTTAAACTTAATCAATAATAAAGTAAGGTTTTAATTAAAGTTACTACCTTTATAATATCAATAAATAGTAATAAAATGAGCGATAAAATAGAAAGAATAAAATGTCTTATCATAGGTTCGGGCCCTGCAGGATATACTGCAGCAATCTATGCCTCCCGTGCCGATTTAAAACCCGTAATGTACACCGGGATGGAACCCGGAGGGCAATTAACTACTACCACTGAAGTGGATAACTTTCCCGGATATCCCGATGGGATTGATGGACCTCAAATGATGGTTGACCTTCAGAAACAAGCCGAACGTTTTGGAACGCAGGTGAGGGTAGGAATGGTTACCGAAGTGGAATTTAGTGATAAAGTTGGCGGGATTCATCGTGCCTGCGTAGATAATTCTACCTGGGTGGAAGCTGAAACTATTATTATTTCTACCGGTGCCACAGCTAAATATCTTGGTCTACCCAGCGAGCAAAGATTGCGTGGAGGTGGGGTTTCTGCCTGTGCCGTTTGCGACGGATTCTTTTATAAGGGTCAGGACGTGGCTATAGTGGGAGGTGGAGATACAGCAGCTGAAGAAGCAACCTACCTTGCCAATATCTGTAATAAGGTAACTATGCTGGTAAGAGGGGACCAGATGCGGGCTTCAAAAGCAATGCAACACCGTGTAACCAGTACTAATAATATAGATCTTCGTTATCACACTGAAGTTGATGAAGTCCTGGGAGAGCAGGTGGTAGAAGGACTTAGAATGGTGAATAACCAAACCGGTGAAAAGGAAGAGATCAAGATCACCGGAATGTTTATTGCTATTGGTCATAAACCAAATACCGATATCTTTAAAGGAAAACTGGATATGGATGAAACCGGCTATTTAATAACCAAAGCCAAATCTACCAAAACCAATATCCCGGGAGTTTATGCTTCAGGAGATGTTCAGGATAAGATCTATCGTCAGGCGGTAACCGCAGCCGGTACCGGTTGTATGGCTGCCCTGGATGCTGAACGCTACCTGGCCGAAGTGGAAAGTGAAGAAGGAGAGGAAGTGAAAACCACGAAAAAGGTGGAAGCTTAACAAGTAATAATTCAGAAAATAAAAAGCTTCGGAGATTCAAATCCGAAGCTTTTTGTTTGACAAACCGGAACTAATACTCCAATTTGATTTCTGCTCTCACTTTATCAAGCAGGTCTATTAAAAGAAGACTTTTCTCGAAGCTCATTTCGTCACTTTCAATGCGCCCTTGTTTCAGCATTTCCTGCACGTGGGCCGCTTCAAAATTGTAACCGTTGGTCACTACCTCGAATTCTTTGGTGATTTCCCTGTCGTTGGTGATTATCTTAAGACTGGAAGGTTCGTGGAAACGGGTATTCACAATAATCCTGGCTTTTTCTAACTCAATTTCAGCAATGGTGGGCGTATTATTTATTACGCTGCTGTGTAAGCGGGCCTGTACGTTCTTAGGATATTCAAAGTTGATATCGCAGTCTTCGTCTATTCCGGTTTTGCCAATACTCGCTTTAGCCGATATTTTCTGGGGTGCTCCCAGGATACTTAGGGCCAGAAAAATAGGGTAAATTCCTATATCGAGCAGACTTCCGCCACCAAGAGCCTTATTGAACAACCTGCCACTTTCATTAAATTCTGCTGTAAACCCAAAATCAGCTTTAAGACCTTTTACCTGCCCGTATTTTTTAGATTTTACGATCTCCATTAAAGCTTCGAAGTGAGGGAGAAACTGTGTCCACATCGCTTCCATCAGGAAGATTTTCTCCTTTTTAGCAGCAGCGATCATCTCCTGCACCTGACTTTTGTTTATCGCGAATGGCTTTTCGCAGAGTACCGCTTTTTTATACCTAAGAGATAATAAAGTATGTTCGTGGTGAAAAACGTGTGGTGTGGCGATATAGACTACATCAACGTCTTTATCCTTTAGCATTTCCTCATAAGAGCTGTAGGCCAGTTTGGCCCCGTGCTCTTTAGCAAATTCTTCAGCTTTACTGGCACTTCTGCTGGCTACAGCATAGAGTTCGGCATCTTTCACGGCTTTTAATCCGGTACAGAATTTTCCTGCGATCTTCCCGAGGCCAATTATTCCCCATTTTGTTTTATTCATTGCTGTCGTGTTTTTCAAAAGGTGTTTTGATAAATGTTTCAAGAATTAGCGCGATTCCCATAACCAGGAGACAGCCCACCAGGTTTAACCATAAATAGGGCATAACCTCCAGGAAATAAAGACCTATTATAACAATTTGTGTGATAATGGCGGCGATAAATACAGAATTGCTCCTCACGATCTTTACAAAAAAAGCGAGCAGGAAAATACCGAGCACATTTCCGTAGAAAATGGAGCCTATAATATTTACCAGTTGTATCAGGTTATCAAAAAGGCTGGCCAGGCTCGCGAAAGTTATGGCGATAAGCCCCCAGAGCAAAGTAAACCATTTAGAAGCATTGAGAAAATGCATTTCTGAACGGTCGGCCTTTATGCCCCTGCGGTAGAGGTCGATGGCTGTGGTTGAAGCCAGGGCATTAAGTTCAGAGGCGGTAGAAGACATCGCCGCCGAAAGAATCACCGCCAGCAATAACCCAATCAAGCCTCGCGGTAGATTGTTAAGGATAAAATGTATGAATACGTAATCTTTATCATTGGTTTCTGCAGCCTCATCAGCCGAACTTATAAATTCTCTACCCAGATCCCGGGCGTTCTCTTCAGCGAGATTTAAATTGATTATTGCTTCTTTCAGCCTTGTTTTTTCTGCGGAAGAGAGCTCCTGGGATTCCCCGAATTGAAGACTGAGTTGTTGTTTCTCCTGCTGAATCGCGTTGTAATTGGCCTCCAGCTCTTTATACTCTTCAGAATATTCAGACTCTAAAACACTTTGCGTAGCTGCCGGATTAAAATTTAAAGGCGCTGTATTGAATTGGTAGAATACAAAAACCATAACGCCCACCAAAAGGATGAAGAACTGCATAGGCACCTTCAAAAAACCATTCATGATCATCCCCATCTGGCTTTCCCTTAGTGATCTCCCGCTTAAATATCGCTGTACCTGGCTTTGATCTGTCCCAAAGTAGGAGAGAGCCAGGAAGGTCCCACCAATAACCCCTGTCCAAACCGTATACCGGTTCTCCAAATCGAAGGAGAAATCAAGAACATCCATTTTTCCGCTGGCCCCCGCGATCTCCAGCGCATTGCTGAAATTTATATCCTCCGGTAGGTAATATAGGATTAAAAGAAAAGTGACAACCATCCCAAAAAAGATTACCGCCATTTGTTGTTTTTGAGTAACGTTTACAGCCTTGGTACCTCCCGAAACCGTATAAATAATCACCAGGACACCAATTAGAACCGTTAGTCCGTTTAGGTTCCAACCCAAAACCGCCGAAAGAATAATAGCCGGGGCAAAGATGGTAATCCCTGCAGCCAGTCCACGCTGGATTAAAAAGAGGAGGGCTGTAAGGGTCCTGGTTTTCCGGTCGAAACGAGTTTCCAGGTATTCATAGGCCGTAAATACTTTTAACCGGTGATAAATAGGGATAAATACCAGGCATATGATTACCATCGCTATAGGTAAACCAAAGTAAAATTGTACAAAACCCATCCCGTCATGGAAGGCTTGCCCGGGCGTAGAAAGAAAGGTGATGGCACTGGCCTGGGTCGCCATTACCGACAGCCCGACAGTCCACCATTGCGCCTCGTTCCCTCCACGAATATAATCATGAACATTTTTACTGCCGCGCGATTTATAAACCCCATAAATAACTATAAAAGCAAGCGTGCCGGAAAGAACTATCCAATCTATAATTTCCATATCAGGAGAAGGTCTTCATTATAAAATAAAACAGAATGATGTAAATAATATTGACCAGCAATACTAAGGTATAGGACTTTTTCCAGATGTATTTTTCCGGTTTATTCATTCTTTTCCTATTGAAACCATATTAGCAAACAGGCGATAAGCCCCGGGCACACCTTCTGGAAATTGCCTGAAAAAACTTAATCCCGTATAAATAAAATAACCCTTCCCATATTTTGCTACCAGTAAACTGCCCTGGGTTGCTTCCTCGCCTTCATCGTTCATGGAAAGAACAGGCGTGAATTCCTTACTCCACTGGTCAGGGAAATATAATCCTCGTTCCTGTACCCAGTTTTTAAAGTCCTTTTTGGTGATTCTATTGGGTTTATTTAAAACCGGATGGTCTCTGGTTACAAAATTAACCGCTGCTTTTTCATCGGTTACTCGATCGCGTGAAATCTGAAGCGGGTAGGGGGCGGGGTTATCTACTATCAACCCCCGGCTAGTATTATACTGTACGATTAGGTTTCCACCGTTCTTTACGTATTCCAGAAGGTCTTTCTGTTTGTACCTGAGCTCTTCTACAACATTATAAGCGCGTATTCCTGTAACCACGGCATCAAATTTTTTAAGGGATTGACTGGAAATTTCCCCCGGTTCCAGATGCTCCACCCGGTACCCGATCTGTTCCAGGCTTTGAGGTACTGCATCTCCAGCCCCATCAATATATCCAATATATTCGCCTTTCTTCTCAATCTCAATGCGCACGGCTTTTACTTTAGCCGGAATAACGAGATTCTGAAGGGGAATATGTTTATAATCGATTTGTATTAATTTATCTGAATATTCTCTATCCCCAACTTTTGCAATAGGTTTGATTAAGGTTTCATCCTGATTGTCGGGCGGAATTATCTCGAAGGTACGTATGGCTGTGCCTCCTTTTTGATTTATTTTAAAGGAAGCCTCTTCGGGAAGGATCTTCCAGTTCTTCCCGGCTTCCAATCTCAGAGAGCCCTTCAGGCTATCTTTCCCGGCTCTTAGTATTACCGAAATTGAACGTGGCTCAGCTTTCTCAAATATTTCCACATCTTTTTCAAAAGAAACAGATAGTTCAGGAATGATCAAAAATGGACGATAGGTTTCCCCAAGTACCGGATCATTAAATTTATGAATTACCGGTCTCTTGATTTTTATTTCAGTTCCGTTAAAATTTAAAATGAAACTGGCCAGGCTTTGAACAGGTGTCTCCGGAAGTCCTATCAACCCGGGTTCTGCTACTTTGTACATACCGTTTGTAGATTCACTCTTTAGCCAATACGGACTGGTGTTTTCTACCGATTCAGGAAGACGGAACATAAGTTCCTCTGTCCAGCTTTGGTTGTTGGCCAGGCTTTGATTAACCGGGATTCTGGAATTATTCGGACTTAACTCAACAGAGTTTAGACTGATGGGAAAACTACTGCGATTTATGGCTTCCAGTTCCAACGGAACCTGTTCTCCCCGTGTAGCCGAAGGTTTTGTGGCTACAGCTTCCAGGAAAAGTCCTGAACAGGCGACTATAATCTCCCTGATGTGTTCAGATTTCACCTCTTTCCAGTGATCATTTTTAAGCTCTTGTATGAGTTTATAGGCTTCGATGAGCTGCGGAAGGCTCTGGGAAGGATCTCTGAAATTAAATTGAGATTCAACCTGCCCGAGAATTTCCCCGATCTCCTTTCCTCCTTCAAGTCTGCTCCAGCTGGTGTTGATGCCTTCAAAAACATCTGCCTGGGGCATATCTCCTTTAATTAGCTCCAGGTATTCTTTGGCCTGGCCACGGGTTCCTGTGCTTCCAAAACCTTGAGATTGATGCTGGCTGCGGCTTAATGCAGCGATTTCAGAATTTGAAAGTCCGAGCTCTGGAAAGTAAACACCCACATCCAGTGAAAGCATTGCCGATTTATCGGCTTCCTCAAAGGCTTCCCTGCTTCCGTAGAACCAGTGGGAGGTATTAAAAAATACTCTTTTTGGTTGAAACACAGAGGTGTATTTTAACTGATCTGGATAGGCTGTGGGCCTGGCGGCAAGCTCAAAAGCTTCCAGGCTTAACATCGCCGAAGCGGTGTGGTGACCGTGAGTGCTCCCGGGAGAACGGTGATCAAAACGGTTAATGATCACATCGGGTTTAAACTTTCTTATACTTAGCACCACATCGCTTAAAACCTTATCCTTATTCCATATTTGCAAGGTTTCTTCCGGATTTTTAGAATATCCAAAATCGTTGGCACGGGTGAAGAATTGTTCGCCGCCATCAATATTTCGCGCAGCCAGCAATTCCTGGGTGCGTATTAGGCCGAGTTGTTCACGTAGTTCAGGGCCTATAAGATTCTGCCCGCCATCTCCCCGTGTTAATGAGAGGTAGCCTACCCGTGCATTTTGCTTATTGGCAAAATAGGAGATGAGCCTGGTATTTTCATCATCGGGATGCGCACCAACATATAAGACCGACCCCAGAAAGTTTAATTTTTTTATTTCCTGATGAATTTCTGATGCATTGAGTTTTTGGGGAGTTTGTGCCTGTGTATAACCCAGAACGAAAAAAAGAAGAAGGCTTAAGATTTTTGGCATGGAATGTAAAATTATGGTCTTCTTCAAATATAATAACTTTAGTGACTATTACCCGGGAGGCATCTGGTTTAACTTTTAAAGTGTTTCTTTTCCCTCATCATTATGAACATCTTTTTCAACCAGGGAAACTGCTTTTTGAAGGATCAGGTTGTTGGGATAGGTGATTAACTCTCCTTCTAAGGTCCTTAAATGCAGATGAAAAGCCTTTATGTCTTCAATAATAGCTTCAATAGGGAGGTCTTTGTCATGAATTTTTATTTTATCACCAATCTTATAGGGAAAGCTAAAAAACAAAATAATTCCCGAGGTGATATTACTAAGGATAGACCATATAGCAAACAAGGCTACTCCTAATACAGCAAATACAGAAGAAAATACCAGAGAAAGCTCAGCTAAACCGACACCCCAGGCGAGTGAAAGCAGAAAAGCCGCGATAAGTAGAATAAGGATGTTTATGTACTGAAACATCAGGCGGGTACGGGTAATATGTATTTCTCCCTTCTGACCCACCCGGTGTGCCGCCTTTCGAAGTATAAACTGAATTATAAGCAATACGATCACGGTAATGATCGTGTAAGCGATTTCGTTGCGGTTTGAACTGAGAATCTCGTACATTTACCTTAATTATTTAGATTAAATAGAGATCGATAAATCTCTTAAAATCAGATTTTTATATTATAAAAGCCTTCCGATATCTAAAAGTGCGTCGTAAACAAGATGGGTGGGAAGACCAACAACATTGAAATAGCTTCCTTCAATATTTGTTATTCCAATAAGTCCTATCCATTCCTGGATGGCGTAACCTCCGGCTTTATCGAAGGGTTTGAAATTGTCTACATAATAATCAATCTCGTCTGGGCTAAGCTCTTTAAAGGTCACCCTGGTTTTGGCATTTAGGGTACGTTGCAGGCTGGAAGTAGTAAAACAAACCGAGGTGATTACATCGTGGGAATGACCTGAAAGGGCCCTAAGCATAGCTTTGGCCTCTTCTGGGGTTTCGGGTTTTCCCAGCGCTTTTCCTTTATGACAAACAATAGTATCACTGGTAATTAGTACCTGGTTTGGCTTTATTTCCTTCTGAAAGGCTTCTGCTTTTAGCTCGGCCAGAAAATCGGTAATCTCTTCATTTTCAAGAGAGGGAGGGTAAACTTCTTTTACCGGGCGAACATCGGAGGTGAACGGAATTTCCAGTTCCCTGAAAAACTGTTGTCTTCTCGGTGATCCTGAAGCCAGGATGATTTCTTTATCTTTTAAAAAATCTTTCAGCATAATTTATCTCAATAATATTTGGTGAAAACCAATAGATATCAACCCGAAAAATAAGATTATTTTGAGGATTAGGCTTAGCCTCGTGAAGTCTTTTTTTTCTGAAGCCGTCCAGATCTGCACCATAAAAAACAACATAGGACCAAGGATGAGGAACAGAACATACAGCACAGCAGTGGTATTTTCGAATAGATAGGAGTAAACGTAATAAACTATAGCCCCTAAGGGAATAAGGCCTATCGCAAAGATCACTTTATTGGTGCGTGCCGTTCCCAGTATTATGGGCAGGGTGTTTCCGCCAGAATTATAATCCCCTTTTAGATCTTCCTGATCCTTAACCATCTCTCTTAACAAGTTGATGAAAAACCCGAAAAAGGAATAATCCAGTAAAATGGAGAAATACATTGCCTGTTGTTCCCGGTTTACTTCATTAATCGCCGGAAGTAGATCAAAGATCCCCGGTAGGGCTGCGACCCCGGCCACCAGAAAACTTACTGCGATATTACCCGCCAGGGGCACATTTTTTAAATAAGAGGAATAAATATAAAGTAGGGCAGAGCTAAAAATAAAAAGTGCCGAGAAGGCAGGTAAACCAATTACATTGGCCAGGTAAAACCCAATCCCCACCCCAATTATATTTAAGCTGATAAACCAGTTAAAACCGGTTTTTTCAGCTATGCCGTTGCCGATATAAAGCTTTTTGGGCTTGTTAATCCTATCTGAGCTTACATCATAAATGTCATTGATGATATACCCGGCTGCAGCCAGGGAAAGATTGGCGATAATTAATAGAGCATACCCAAAATCGCTAAGAGAAACTGCTGCCGAAGTGCTTTCGAAGAAAGCATACCTGATAAGCAACAAACAAACAGCCACAAATACCAGGTTTCCAAAACGAATGAGTTTTAAAAATTTAAGTAGTCTCATTACTTAGTCACGAGTTTTAGGCCTACCAAAGAAATGATTAGGGTACTTAAAAAGAAAATACGCCAGAAATGTATAGGTTCTTTAAAAACGAGAATCCCCAAAACTACGGTACCTACAGCTCCGATTCCCGTCCATACCGCGTAGGCGGTTCCAATGGGTAGGCTTAAGGTGGCTTTGTAAAGCAAGAACATGCTTAAAAATAAACATACCAGAAAGCCAATCATCCACCAGGTGGCGGTTGTGCCACTGCTAAATTTAGCCTTTCCCAGGCAAAAAGCGAATCCCACTTCAAATAAACCGGCGATGAATAGTATAAACCAATTCATTTATTCTTCTATCCATTTTCCCTGAACCTTCATCACCTGTTCTATAACATCACGAACACAGCCTTTGCCGCCCTTTTTATGAGATACATATTTTGAAATATTCTTGATCTCAGCTACTGCATCCTGGGGACAGCAGGGAAGCCCTATCCTTTGCATCGCATAGTAATCGGGGAGATCGTCGCCCATATACAAGACCTCTTCAGATTTAATGTTGTAGATATCAAAGAATTCGTCCATCTGTTCTACTTTGTCCTGAATTCCAAGGTAAATATCGGTTAGCCCGAGCCCCCGCAGCCTGCTTCTTACGCCTTCATTTTTTCCCCCGGAAATAATACAAACGGTATATCCGGCCTGGTGAGCTGCCTTAAGCGCATAGCCATCTTTCATATTCATGCTGCGAAGAAGTTCGCCTTGAGTACTTATTTGTATAGTTCCGTCGGTAAGGACGCCGTCTACATCAAAAACGAAGGTGGTGATGTCGTTAAGGTGTTCTTTATAGTTTTTTTCCATTGAGTTCCTGGATAGATTGAGTTAGTATTTTGTATAGTTCCTGGTGTTTGGGTTCCAGCATCGCCAGATGTCTTGAAATTGTTTGCTTGTCATCCCTAAGAGCAGGGCCGGTCTGGGCCTCCCGGGGAGTTAAGCTCTCCAGTTTATCTACGGTTTCTCTTATGAGCGGTTTTAGTATCTCAAAAGGGATTTCATTATTTTTACAAATTTCGGCGCCCAGCCTGTAGAGATGATTCGTGAAATTATTGACGAATACTGCTGCCAGGTGAAGGGCTTTTCGCTGTTCCGAATCTATTTCGTAGGTTTTATTGGAGATCTTTTCGGCAAGACCTTTTAAAAATTCAAGGTTTTCTGCCGTATTGGCTTCCAAACAAATTGGAATTTCCCTGAAATTGACTGGTTTCTTTTTAGAGAAAGTTTGTACCGGATAAAAAACGCCATGATTCTTAAACTTATTCAGCGCTTTTAAGGGCACACTCCCGGAGGTGTGTAAAATAAGAGCATCATTATTCTCAAGGAGACCGGCAACTTCAGAGATAACATCATCCTTGAGCACGATAAGGTAGACATCTGCTTTTTCCAATTGGTTTAAATCTGTAGTGGTAGCAGTAATGTGCTTAAAGGGAATAAGGCTCTCGGGCTTGTGATTATAAACCTGTTTTAGCTTAATATCTTCAGCATGAGAAAAAGCTCTTGCCAGATGCGTAGCTACATTACCGGCCCCTAAAATTACCAGGTTTATCATTTTGCTAAATTATTAAAAATTTCCCTGCTTTTAAACGGGGGAGATTGATTTGATTTTAATCTGGAAACTGTTTAAATTTCCTTAAATTTGCGGCCGTTTAAACTCCTATATTGATGCAGAATAAAATAGCCTCTGTCCTTTTTTCAACCCGAATCTTAGCAGTTTTATTTATCGTTTTCGCTGTATCCCTTGCGCTGGGGACTTTTATAGAAAGCTGGTACACTATAGAAACCGCCCGTGTAATGATTTATAACACCTGGTGGTTTGAGGGTATCATGGTTCTTTTTGTTGTTAATTTTTTGGGGAATATAAAGAGATATCAGCTTTATAAACGCGAAAAATGGTCGTCATTGTTACTTCATTTATCTTTTATATTAATTCTGGTTGGAGCTTTTGTTACCAGATACATTAGCTACGAAGGGGTAATGCCTATTAGGGAAGGGGAAACCACCAACGTATTCCTTTCAGAAAAAACATTTCTTACCACTTTTATCGATGGAGAGATAGATGGAGAACCCAGAAGACGGGTGCTACAGGAAGAAGTGCTTTTTGCTCCGGAGACCGAAAATAACTATGAACTTAATACCGATTTTAAAGGGCAACCGGTTAGGGTGGAAGTTTTGGAATTTATTCACGGTGCTGAAGAAGCCCTGGTGCCTGCAGAAGATGGAGAAAATTATCTAAAAATTGTGGAAGCCGGTGCCGGCGATCGTCATGATCATTATCTTAAGGAAGGGGAGGTGGAGAATATTCATAATGTCCTGTTTTCCCTGAATGAACCTACAGAAGGCGCGATAAATATTGAATATGATGAGGCCAGTGGCGAATATCTTATTAACTCGCCTTTTGAAGGGGATTATATGCGGATGGCCGATCAACTAGAAGGGGTTTTGGTAAAAGATTCTACCCAAACTCTTATGCTGCGCTCTTTATATAATATTGGGAATATGCAGTTTGTAATCCCTGATCCGGTAGTGAAAGGGAAATATGATGTGGTTCAAACCAAACAAAAAACCGAAGGCCAAACCGATGGAGTAATCCTGAAAGTGTCTTCCCAGGGTGAATCTCAAATCGTTAAAGTTCTTGGGGGTAAGGGAATTGTTAATGAACCGAAAAAAGTAGAGCTGGCAGGACTTGATATCTTTTTGAACTACGGAAGTAAAGAAATAGAACTGCCTTTTAGTATTAAGCTTAATGATTTCATTGCCGATAAATACCCCGGCACCGAAAAGAGTTATTCTGCCTTCAAAAGTAAGATTGAGGTTATAGATGAAAAAGATGGGAATTTCCCTTATGAGATTTATATGAACCACGTGCTTGATTATAAAGGTTATCGTTTTTTCCAGGCCAGCTTTCATCCCGATGAGAAAGGAACAGTACTCTCGGTGAATCATGATTACTGGGGAACCTGGATCACCTACATTGGATATACCTTGCTTTATATAGGGTTGATGTGGATTCTTTTTGCACCGGGATCGCGTTTTGGAAACCTGAAAGTGATGTTGGAAAAAGTGAAAAATAAAAAGAAAAATCTGGCTGGGATCTTCGCTTTCTTATTGCTCCCCTTGGGAGGTTTTGCACAGGCCCAGGAAGAACCCGATCACGCCCATATTGAAGCTCAGCAACAGCAAATAGATTCTATTTTACAGAAAAATGCTGTTAGTGAGGAACACGCGGCAGAATTTGGAAGACTCGTAATTCAGGATGCGGGAGGTAGGATGAAACCCGCCAATACCTATTCTTCAGAATTATTAAGGAAACTCAGCAAGAAAGATTCTTATAAAGGCCTGAGTGCAGATCAGGTATTGGTCTCTATCACCGAGAATCCAACGATTTGGTATACGGTACCCCTTATTTATGTTAAACCAAATAATGACAGTATTCGGCATATTGCCGGGGTGAAGGAAGATCAAAAATACCTGGCCTTAACCGATTTTTTTGATAACAATGGTTCCTACAAGCTTTCACCTTACCTGGAAGAAGCCTACCAGGCTGCCGTGCCTAACCAGTTTCAGAAGGATTTTATCGAAACCGATAAAAAGGTAAACTTGATGTACCAGGCGCTTCAGGGTAAAGTATTAAAGATTTTTCCCATCCCCGAACACGAAAATAATAAATGGGTTTCTTATCCTGAGGTAGAGGAAGCCGAATTTAAAGGAATGGATTCGGTCTATACCCAACAAATCCTGCCCCTTTATATGAATGCCTTGCAGGACGCTAGAAAAACCGGGGATTATACCCGGGCAGAGGAGTTTTTGAGCAGTATGAAAGGTTTTCAGAAGAAATTCGGATCAGAGGTGATGCCTTCAGAAAAAAGGATTAATGCCGAAATCACCTATAATAAATATGATGTCTTCAGAAACCTGTTCTGGATGTATATGCTAGCCGGGCTTTTTATGTTGGTGGTGGTGATTGTACAGATCTTTTCAGATAATAAACCTATAAGGATTCTCATAAAATCGAGTATTGTAATTATAAGTTTATTGTTTCTGGCCCATACCTTAGGGCTCGCTGCCCGGTGGTATATTTCTGGTCACGCCCCCTGGAGTGATGCTTATGAATCTATGATCTATGTGGCATGGGCCACGATGTTCTTCGGCCTTGCCTTCGGGCGGAATAGCGATCTAACTATTGCCTCTACCGCCTTTGTTACCTCTATGATCCTGATGATTGCACATTGGAATTGGATGGATCCTGCAATTGCTAACCTGGAGCCTGTTTTAGACTCTTACTGGCTAATGATTCACGTATCTGTTATTGTGGGAAGTTATGGACCTTTTACTCTTGGGATGATCCTGGGAATTGTAGCCTTACTTCTTATGATAATGACCACCTCCAAAAATAAAAAGAAGATGGACCTTACCATAAGGGAAATCACGATTATTACCGAAATGGCCTTAACGGTAGGTTTGGTGATGTTAACTATTGGGAACTTTTTGGGTGGCCAATGGGCCAACGAGAGCTGGGGTCGTTACTGGGGCTGGGATCCCAAAGAAACCTGGGCGCTTATCAGTATTATGGTGTATGCTTTTGTTATCCATATGCGATTGATTCCTGGGCTTAGAAGCCGATGGTTCTTTAACTTTATGGCGATAGTGGCCTTTGCCAGTATTTTGATGACTTACTTTGGGGTTAACTTTTATCTTGCAGGTTTACACTCATACGCCAGCGGAGATAAGGTGATCACGCCTTCCTTTGTATACTATTCTGTTGCAGTGGTAGCCCTCTTAGGTGCAGTTTCTTACTGGAGATTTAAGAAGTTTTATTCGAAGAAGAAATAGTTTATAAAACTGAAAATAAAAAAATCCTGCCGGCCGGCAGGATTTTTTGTTTTAGTGAGGAAGGTTTTATTTTAAACCTCCAACCATATCTTTTGGCTGTACCCACTCATCAAATTGCTCGGCGGTAACGTGACCTAATTTTACGGCTTCTTCTTTTAAGGTAGTGCCGTTTTTATGAGCCTCGTTAGCGATCTCTGCCGCTTTGTAATAACCTATTTTAGTATTTAGGGCTGTAACCAGCATCAGGGAGTTATTCAAGTGCTCATTGATACGGGGAGTATTCGCCTCAATACCAATCGCACAATTCTCATTAAAAGAAACACAGGCATCTCCCAGGAGTTGTGCGCTTTGAAGAAGATTGGCAGCCATAACAGGCTTAAATACATTCAGCTCAAACTGGCCCTGCATTCCTCCCACGCTTAAGGTAACATCATTTCCCATCACCTGGGCACAAACCATAGTTAAGGCTTCCACCTGGGTAGGATTAACTTTTCCGGGCATAATGGATGAACCCGGTTCGTTAGCCGGAATGGTGATTTCACCAATGCCGCTTCGCGGGCCTGAGGCTAACATTCTAATATCGTTACCAATTTTGTTAAGGGATACCGCGAGTTGCTTTAAGGCTCCGTGCGTTTCTACAAAAGCATCGTGAGCTGCCAGGGCTTCAAACTTATTTGGAGCAGAAGTAAATGGAAGCTCGGTGAATTTAGCGATGAATTCTGCCACTCTTTTAGAATACCCCTTAGGGGTATTAAGTCCGGTTCCCACCGCGGTACCTCCAAGTGCCAACTCAGAAAGGTGTGGTAAAGTGTTTTCAAGGGCTTTTATTCCATAATCCAGTTGAGCTGCATATCCACTAAATTCCTGCCCGAGAGTAAGGGGAGTGGCATCCATAAAATGGGTGCGTCCAATCTTAACTACCTCTTTAAATTCTTCAGATTTCTTTTTTAGGGTGTCTCTTAATTTCTTCACACCCGGAAGAGTGGTTTGAGTTATCTTTTTGTATGCAGCAATGTGCATTCCGGTAGGGAAGGTATCGTTAGAAGATTGTGATTTATTCACATCATCATTTGGGGAAAGGGTTTTCTCTCCTTCTCCAATTGTTTTACCTGCTAACTGGTGGGCGCGGTGAGCAATCATCTCGTTAAGGTTCATGTTGCTTTGGGTACCACTCCCGGTTTGCCATATTACCAGCGGGAATTGGTCGTCATGTTTCCCTGCAAGAATCTCATCGCATACCTGTGCGATATAATCCCGCTTTTCTACGGGGAGTGCCCCTAATTCGCAGTTGGTGTATGCCGCGGCTTTTTTAAGGTAGGCAAATCCATAAATAATTTCCAGGGGCATACTGGCCGCCGGACCTATTTTGAAATTGTTTCGGGAACGTTCGGTTTGAGCCCCCCACAATTTATCGGCAGGAACTTTGACTTCCCCTATGGTATCTTTTTCTATTCTGTATTCCATAATTTGTAAAATTAGTTCACTTACAAATTTACAAGTTAAGCGCTTTCTTTAGCTTAATTTATTGGAAAATTTAAGCCGTAAAATCATTCAAAATGCCTGAGGTGCCCTAAAATTTGAATTTTATTTATGAATTAGTCCCAAGAGTTCATATCTTTGAACCCGACGCAAAAATTTTTGAAAATTATGTTCGAATTCGATCAGTACCTCGGTTTCTTGGCTTTCCTTGTTATTTTAACGATTGGATTCTGGTTAATGATCTTTTTAACGGCTATTGTGCCCTACTGGATAGGTGGTTCGGTAATGGAATTACTTAAAGAGAAAAAAGAGGCCAGGAGAAAAGCTAAAGAAGAAAAAGCATAAAAAAAGGGACTAATTTTAGTCCCTTTTTTTGTACCTGCTCTTCAGGGATTATCCTTCAAAATCTCCCTCATCCATTTCTCCGTTATTTTCATTTCTTCTTCTTTCCTGCTCCCTCTTTTGCTGATTAAATCTGTAAATAAGAGATATGGTGAAATTCTGGCCCTGTCTCCATTGAAATTCACTGTACCTGTCATAAGTGTCGGTAGAAGTATAAGATTCACGTTTGCGTGAATTTAGAAGGTCCCGAACATTTAAGGAGAGGGTGGCGTTTTCATTAAAAATATCTTTACTCACCGCAAGGTCTATAGACAGGAGACCTTCTCTTCTTCCTTGTATACCTTCAGAAGCACCGCGATAAAACGCATTGGTTTGCCAATCAATTTTGGCCGGTAAAGTTACCTTAGAACTGAAGCGTGCAAACCAACTGGTATTTTCGGCACCGTAATCTCTACCATTAAATTCACCCTCTGTCTCAAACTTAAAAAAGTTAAAACTACCATTTAATCTTAACCAGCGGGCAGGATTATACAGCAATCCTAATTCGGCACCTGTTCTTTTATTACTGGCCAGGTTCACCGGAATTGTCCTGATCACGTTCGTGCCAGCGATATTTTCTTCTATCCTTTCAAAAGACTCGGTTTCATGCTGGTAATAGACAGAAGATGTTAGCGTTAGTTTTTCCCATCTTTTCAGGTAACCGAGGTCGAAAGCATTGGAATAGGCTGGTTCTAAATTGGGGTTTCCCTGAAATACATTGTTATTACTGCTACGGGAGGGAAAAGGGTTGATAAACCAACCTCGTGGGCGGTTAATCCTCCTGTTATAGCCTAAGGTGATATTTTCTTCTTCGGCTAATTCATAAATGAAATTTACGGTAGGGAACAGGCCTAAGTAATTATTATCAAAATTCGTATCGATAGGGAAACCAAATACTTCTTCCAACTCAGCATCGGTAAGTTCGCTATCAATTTTCCCTTTTAGCTGAGTGTTTTCTAATCTCAATCCAAGAAGGAAAGAAAACTGACCGAATTTTGATCCGTATTGGGTATATAGTGCATTTACATTCTCAGTATAGTCGAATACATTGGTAAGGTTTTCATTGAGTTCTAAATTTCCTGTTTCAGAGTTTTCCTGGAAAAGCCTGTAATCGGTGATCTCATTTTCAAAGTTTCCGCGGTATCCTGCTTCGAATTGTGAGTCCTCGCCAAATGGACGAACATAATCTGCCTGAATTAAGTATTCTTTCTGGTCTTCTGTGGTGTTGATATTTTCACCAATTAATTGGAGTTCCCGATTTTCAGTATTATAATCTTCCTTTTCGCCGATGGTGGTAAACTGAGTTTCTTTATCGGTTTCAAATTGAAAATCGGCAGTAAGTTTATGGCCCTTATCATCAAAATTATTGATATAATTAAGAGATAATTGCCAGCTGTCATCATTTTCGGTTTGTTTTTCCTCCCGGGTTGTCCCTAAAACCTGGTTACCGTTAATATAATTATCGGTTACATTGGTGGTAAGATCTTCATCCTCACCGTAACGATAAAAAACCGTACCTGTAAGAGAGGATTTTTCTGTAAGGAAATACTCGATTCCCACATTGGTGTTGAAGTTTCTGTTTAGACGATCTATGTCCCGATCTTCCACAATTCTGTCAAATTCTACCCCGCTGTTCTCATTATATTTGGTGTCGAAAAAACCTCCTCCCGGAGCATCAAAATACCTGAAACCAGTGGTGGTAAAAAGGTTGAATTTTTCTGTACGATAGTTAACATTTGCTGATATACCAGCATTTGCTGGAGTTCCTGCATTTAAGCTTAGGGACCCGTTAAATCCTAAGGTCTCCTTTTGTCTTAGTATAATATTCAGGATACCTGCAGTTCCTTCTGCATCATACCGGGCCGAAGGGGAAGTAATCACTTCTACCCGCTCTATGGCATCGGCCGGTAACTGGTTCAGCACGTTTGTATCTCCAAAACCAGCCATGGCAGAAGGTTTACCATTAATGAGGATTCTTACGTTCTCATTACCTCTTAGACTTATGCCGCCGTCGATATCCACGGTTACCGAAGGCACATTGTTGAGGGCATCGCTTACAGTACCTCCGGCTGTGGTGAGGTCCTTACCAATATTATATATTTTCTTATCCAGCCTAACATCTACCTGGGTAGTTTCAGCGCGAACTACAACTTCGTCCAGACTGGAAGAGGAGACTCCTAATTGTATTGTACCCAGGTTGAGATCTGAGTTTATTGTGCGATTATTGTAACGTTGAGGTTCATAGGAAATGAATTCCACGAGAATATTATAAGTGCCTTCTGCAACTTCGATAGAGAAATTACCATCGGCATCGGTCACCCCGCCATTGATGTCTGAAGGGTCACTTGTGTTAACAATGGAGATGGTTGCATATTCCAAAGGAACTTCAAGCTCGTCATCAATAACAGTCCCGGAAATAGTATGTTGAGAATTACGTTGAGAATAGCCCTGGATACCCAGGCTTAAAAATAATAAAAGCGCTGTTAGCGACATTAGATTTTTGGAGGTCATATAATTTTTTTTTCTATGACCTTTAATTTTCCAAAAGGTTTAATGAAACACTGGTTAAACTTGCGTTAAACCAGTTTTTTTGACCTTTAATCTTAATGAACTATAAAGTTAAAACCTGGAAATCAGTTTTTAAGCTTTCCGGGTTAAATTTTTATTTACCTTGATATATTTTTCGAACTGGGCCTCTGTTAAAAACTTCTTTAACTTCTTGTGTTCGTTGCGCTGAATTGCCTGGAGTCTTCTAATTAAAGAATCTTCGTTTACCCCCGAGTTAAGCACCTCATTTTTCCTGATGGTATAAGCGATGATTACATCCTCCATTAGCAAGGTTTGCTCGTGGTCCAGGTCTAGTTCCTGTTTCCAGGTATAGGCCAGTTCCCGGGCTATCTCCTCTAATTCCTCCCGGTTTCTTTTATGAATATAGATTTGGGAATATACAAAACCGGCTACCAGTAATCCGGCAACACCAATAATTGCAATTCTTTCTTGTGGTTTCATTTCAGGTCAATTTATACTTAATATTAGGAGCTAAAGCAACTTGTCGATCTCCTCGGCAGGCCGGCCAATGACCGCCTCTTTTTCAGTCTCTACAATAGGTCTTTCAATAAGTTTGGGGTTTTTCGCCATTACGGTGATTAACTCCTTGTCACTTAGGTCTTTATTTTTATAGTTTTCTTTCCAAACTTTTTCGTTTTTCCGCACCAGCTGTATGGGAGCGATGTTCATCTTTGCCAGAAGAGCCTTAAGCTCCTCTTCTGAAAGTTCATCTTTTAAATATTCTCTTATTTTATATTCTTTTCCCGAAGCTTCCACTTTTTGCAGGCCTTCACGGGACTTTTTACACCTTGTGTTGTGATAAATGGTAATCATTATTACTTATTTTTATGATCTTAAAATAAACAATTAAATTTAAAATTAAAATAGCTGGCACATTTCCATCAATCTTCGTTCCGTTGTCCCATCATCATTAGGTAAGCTTTTAGAAAAGCGTTTATTCCTCCATTCATAACATCGTCTACATTGCCGGTTTCTTCCCCGGTTCTAACATCCTTTACCAATTTATAGGGGTGCATTACATAATTCCTTATTTGGGAGCCCCATTCGATCTTCATCTTGGAGTCTTCAATTTCCCGTCTTTGTTCTTGTTGCTTCTGAAGTTCAATTTCATATAACTGACTCTTTAAAAGCTGCATAGCTTTGGTTTTATTTTCCAGCTGTGAACGGGTTTCAGAGTTTTCTACCACAATTCCGGTGGGAGCATGACGCAGTCTTACTGCCGTCTCGACTTTGTTTACATTTTGTCCTCCGGCCCCTGATGATCGCATTGTTTCCCAGGATATGTCGGCCGGGTTGATTTCTATTTCAATACTTTCATCAGCAAGCGGGTAAACATAGACTGAGGCAAAAGAAGTGTGACGTTTTGCATTACTATCAAATGGGGATATCCGCACCAACCTGTGGACACCATTCTCTCCTTTTAACCAACCAAAGGCGAATTCGCCTTCAATCTCTAAAGTGACTGTTTTTATTCCTGCTACGTCTCCTGCCTGGTAATTTAGTTCCTTTATCTTATAGCCGCGTTTTTCGGCCCACATAAGGTACATACGCATAAGCATCTCTGCCCAGTCACAGCTCTCAGTACCTCCTGCTCCGGCTGTGATTTGGAGTACCGCGCTCATTTTGTCCCCCTCTTCAGAGAGCATATTTTTAAACTCCAGATCCTCAATAAGCTCGAGTGCCTGGGAATTCTTTTCCTCTACATCTTCAGCAGATGCTTCGTCTTCCTGATAGAACTCATAGAGTACCTCAAGATCATCAACAAGAGTTTCAGCTTTCTTATAGTCCTTTACCCAATTTTTTTCGGCGTTAAGTTCCTGCATGAGAAGTTCTGCCTTCTTTGGATCATTCCAAAAATCGGGGGCAAAAGTTTTTTCTTCAAGATTAGTGATTTCTATTTGCTTGGCATCAATGTCAAAGATACCTCCTTAACGCACCAAGGCGCTCTCTAAGATCTTTAACCTGTTCTGTTGAGATCATGTAGTAATAATTTTAGTGTAAAAATAGAATTAAAGGCAGCTACAGGAAAGTATTTAACGATAATTTTATAGTTTTAGATTTCCAAAAAAATCAGGCCTATGCATCGACTTCTCATTACTTTGTTGTTTCTCAGTATTTCACAATTTAGCATCGCTCAGTTTTTATCGGGGAAAGAAAATTTAAAATCTTATGATGGCTATTTTGACTTTCATTATAATGAGCAAGAAGATGAGATTTATCTTGAAGTTGATAAGCTCGATACCGAATTTTTATACACCCATTTTCTTACCAGTGGGATAGGTTCTAATGATGTTGGCCTGGACCGCGGAAAACTGGGGGAAGGAGTGGTGGTTAAATTTGTGAAGGCGGGGAATAAACTACTGCTTATTCAACCCAATCAAAAATACCGTGCGGAAACAGAAAATTCTGCTGAAAGAAACAGTGTAGAGCAGGCCTTTGCCCAATCGGTGATCTTCGGCTTTGAGATCAAAGAGGAAAAAGATGAGGTTTATATTATCGATTTCACCCCATTTTTAATGCGTGATGCTCACGGTGTGACAGAGCGGTTAAAAAAGGGGGAATATGGTACCTATAAACTGGAAAAAAGCAAAAGCGCGCTTTCTATGGAACACACCAAAGCTTTTCCTGAAAATGTGGAATTTGAAGCCCTGCTAACTTTTGAAGGGGAACCCAAAGGAAGAACCTTGCAAACGGTGGTTCCTGATACAAAAAACATAAGTGTGGTGCAGCATCACTCTTTTGTAAAACTGCCCGATGAAGCTTACCAAAAAAGGATTTTTGACCCCAGAAGCGGTGCTATACACATTTCCTATCTGGATTATGCCAGCCCGGTTTATGAGCGCATTGAAAAGCGTTTTGCAATAAGACATCGCCTAAAAAAGAAAAACCCTCAGGCAGAAATCAGTGAGGCTGAAGAACCCATTGTCTATTACCTCGATCCCGGAACTCCAGAGCCGGTAAGATCGGCTTTGCTGGATGGTGCCCAATGGTGGAATGAGGCTTTTGAAAAAATAGGCTATAAAAATGCTTTTCAAGTAAAAATGCTACCCAAAGATGCCGATCCCCTGGATGTGCGATATAATGTAATTCAATGGGTACATCGTTCAACCCGCGGCTGGAGCTATGGTGCCAGTGTGGTAGACCCCAGGACGGGAGAGGTTATTAAAGGCCACGTTAGCCTGGGGAGCCTCAGAATTCGTCAGGATTTTATGATCGCCCAGGCTCTTATGAACAAACCTTATGCCGAAAACGATAAGAACCACCAGGAGATGATGGAAATGGCGCTGGCCAGGATTCGACAGCTTTCTGCCCATGAAATAGGACATACCCTGGGTTTTGCTCATAATTTTGCCGCCAGCCCATCGGGAAGAAGTTCGGTGATGGACTACCCGCATCCGCAATTCGGTTTAAAAAACGGGGAAATTGACTTTAGCAATGCTTATGCAAGCGGAATGGGGGAGTGGGATTTGATTACGGTAAAATATTCCTATGCCGATATTCCTGAAGGTACTTCGGAAAGAGAGTTTCTGAATTCGGTTATTGCGGAAGCCCATTCTAAAGGCATTCAGTTTATTTCTGATGCCGATGCCCGACCTCAGGGTGGTGCGCATGAAAAAGCACATTTATGGGATAACGGGGAAGATGCCGTCGAAGAGCTTGAGAAAGTTTTAGCTATTCGGAAAAAAGCGATTGAAAATTTTTCTGAAGATAATATCCGTACCGATGAGCCTTACTCTGTCCTGGAAGATGTTTTCGTGCCACTTTATTTCTTTCATAGGTATCAAACAGAAGCTGCCGTGAAGTTGATTGGCGGGATGGATTATAATTATGCTGTTAAAGGCGGAAAAGAGAAGGTTTGGGAAAGCCTGGATCCTAAAACCCAGAAACGGGCGCTTGATGGAATTCTAAAAACCCTGGATGCCGAAACTATAAGCATCCCTAAATCAAAAGCAGAACTTTTCCCGCCACGTGCTTTTGGTTTTAATCGAAGCAGGGAATCTTTTAAAAGTAATACCGGGGTGGCTTTCGATGTCTTGGGGGCACCGGTTACGGCCGCAGAAATGAGCCTTGATCTTTTGTTACACCCCGAAAGAGCAGCCAGGCTTGTTCAGCAAAAAGCATTGGATAAGGACCAACTGGGATTACCAGATGTTTTGGAAGAACTTATTGACGCAACCATAAAATCATCATATCGGGATGGTTACCTGGAAACCGTACAGGAAGCTGTAAATTTCACTGTCTTTCAGCATTTGCTCTCATTAGCGGTGAATAATAAGGCTACACCCCAGGTTAAGGCGATCACAAATTCAGCAATAGATAATCTGGAAAATTGGCTTTCCGGACGCGATTCAGCTTTGCACAAACAAATGCTCCGGGAGATTAAACAATTCAGAGAAAATCCTGAAGATTTTAAAATTAAAACAACAAGCCCTAAAATTCCGGATGGAAGTCCCATTGGAGGATTTTAGTGAAGGGTATAAATGATAAGATAATTGATTAATAAGTAGGTTTCCGTCTTCACGGAATTGACAAAGAGAAATTTATGAAAGAAATTGATTTAAGAAGCGATACAGTTACAAGACCAACCAGCGGGATGCTGAAGGCAATCATGAGTGCCGAAGTTGGGGATGATGTTTATAAGGAAGATCCAACGGTGAATGCCCTGGAGGAGAAGCTGGCAAAAATGTTCGGAATGGATGAGGCCTTGTTTTTTCCTACCGGAAGTATGGCTAATCAGGCCGCGATAAAATTACATACCCAGCCGGCAGAGCAGCTAATTTGCGATAAATGGGCACATGTTTTTAACTATGAAGGCGGGGGCGCGTCTTTTAACAGTGGTGTCTCCTGTAAACTTGTTGATGGGGACCGCGGAATGATTACCGCGGCACAGGTAGAAGAAAATATAAACCCGCCCGATTTTTACCATAGTCCGCTTACCAGCCTTGTTTGTTTGGAAAATACTACGAATAAAGGGGGTGGAGCCTGTTATGACCTGGATGAGATCAAAGAAATTCGTAAGCTTTGCAATAAGCATGGCTTAGGACTACATTTGGATGGTGCCCGGCTTTTTAATGCATTGGTAGCAAAAAATGAAGATCCTAAAGATTACGGGAAGTTATTTGATACCATTTCGGTTTGTTTGTCAAAGGGGTTGGGAACTCCAATGGGGTCGGTACTTATTGGCAATAAAAAATTAATGAAAGGCGCTATGCGGGTGAGAAAAGTGCTTGGGGGAGGAATGCGGCAGGTAGGCTTTATGGCTGCAGCAGGAATTTATGCTTTAGATCATCATATAGACCGGCTGGCCATTGACCATAAAAGAGCTTCTGAAATTGGAGAGACTCTGGATAGACAAAATTATGTGAAGTTGGTGGAAGAGGTAGAAACCAATATCGTGATTTTTTATCTTCGGGATGCTTCCAGGGAGGAAGATTTCATGAAGGAACTTCAAAAGGAGAATATCCGGATTAGCAATATGGGACAGGGAAAACTTAGAATTGTCACCCACCTTGACTATTCAGAAGAAATGCACAGGAAGTTTCTTGGAGTACTCGAGCAGATTGATCTTTAATAAAGAAGCCCCCGCAAAGAGCGGGGGCTACTATTTTATAATCTTAAATCCTTTCTATTTAAACATATCCAACCCGGGAATGTCGGGCATACCATCTTTCGCGACGGCAGCAAGTTCGGCTTCATTCATTTCAGAAGCACGCTCAATAGCCTTGTTTAAGGTGAGCACAAGGTAATCTTCCAGTTGCTCTTTATCTTCCAATAATTCATCGGCAATGCTGATGTTTTTAATTTCCCTTGCCGCAGTAATGGTAACCTGTAATAAACCATCGCTGGATTTCTCCTCAAAGCTTACGGTTTTAAGTCGCTCTTTGGTGGCTTCAACTTTCTCCTGGGTTTCCTTAATCTTATTCATCATACCCATCATATCTCCAAACATAGTTTCTGTTTTTAATTTTTTTATTGACAAATTTACTAAATTACCTTCTTAACATCTTAATATGAAAACATTATTATTTATTTTACTTGGAAGCCTTACATTTGCCACCGCCCAAAACAATAATGAATTGAAACAGGAAATTTTACCTCCCAAAGCTCAGAAAATAGCCGAGAAACTGGAATTTCATGGAGATGTACGGATAGATGATTATTATTGGATGAACGATAGAGAAAATCCTGATGTGATTGAATATCTCAAACGTGAAAATGAATATAACGAGAAGATGACGGCACATACCAAAGAGTTTCAGGAGGAACTCTTTGAGGAGATGAAATCCAGAATAAAGGAAGATGATAAATCGGTGCCATATAAATTAAACGGCTATTGGTATTTAACCCGTTTTGAAAAAGGTTATGATTACCCTATTTATTCGCGCAAGAAAGATAGCCTGGATGCTTCTGAAGAGGTTATGTTTAATGTAAACGATATGGCCGAAGCTCATGATTACTACAGCCTTGGTGGCCTGAACGTGAGCGAGGACAATAAACTTGTTGCCTTTGGCGTAGACACGGTTAGCCGAAGAAAATATACCATTCAGGTTAAAAATTTGGAAACCGGTGAGATCTTATCAGATAAAATAGACAATACCACCGGGGGTTCTACCTGGGCCAGCGATAACAAAACACTTTTTTACACCAAAAAAGACGTGCAGACGCTTAGGTCATTCAGAATCTATAAACACGTTTTAGGAACCGATGCTTCTGAAGATGAACTGGTATACGAAGAAGAAGACGAAACCTTTAATACTTACGTCTATAAATCGAAATCAAGGGAATATATAATTATTGGTTCTGGGAGTACCTTAACTACCGAATATCGGGTACTGAAAGCCGATAATCCTAATGGCGAATTTAAAGTAATCCAGGACCGGGAACGTGGGTTGGAGTACAGTATCTCTCATTTTGGAGATCATTTTTATATCCTTACCAATAAAGATGATGCCACCAATTTCAAATTGATGAAAACTCCGGTAGATGCTACCTCGCAGGAAAATTGGACCGATGTCATCCCGCACCGGGAAGATTTTCTTCTGGAAGATATCGATATTTTCAAGGAATATCTGGTTGTGAGTGAACGCAATAACGGGCTTAATAAAATAAGGATCATCAGATGGGATGGAGACAAAGAATATTATATTCCTTTTGATAATGAAACCTATACGGCATATACTTCTATAAATCCATCATTTGATACCGATATTTTAAGGTATACTTATAATTCGCTTACTACTCCTACCTCGGTAATAGACTTTAATATGAAGACCGGGGAAAAAACCGTTCTGAAAGAGCAGGAGGTTTTAGGCGGAAAATTTGATAAAGACAACTATACTTCAGAAAGGATATGGGCTACCGCTGAAGACGGAACAAAAGTGCCTGTTTCTTTGGTATACCGGAAAGGTCTGGAAAAAAACTCTAAGAATCCCGTGCTTCAATATGCCTATGGCTCTTATGGTTCTACTATAGATCCTTACTTTTCTTCTGTGCGTTTAAGCCTGCTTGATAGAGGTTTTATTTATGCTATCGCTCACATAAGAGGAGGAGAGTACCTGGGCCGAAATTGGTATGAAGAAGGGAAACTCTTTAGAAAAAAGAACACTTTCACCGATTTTATTGATGTGTCTAAACATTTAATTGAAGAGAAATATACCTCTGAGGAGCATTTATATGCTATGGGTGGTTCTGCCGGGGGACTATTGATGGGTGCAGTTGTGAATATGGCTCCTGAGCTCTATAACGGAGTGATTGCTGCAGTACCCTTTGTAGATGTGGTGACCACAATGCTGGATGACAGTATTCCGCTTACTACCGGAGAATATGATGAATGGGGAAATCCTAACGACTTAGAATATTACGAGTATATGAAGTCTTATTCTCCATACGACAATGTGACGGCACAGGACTATCCTAATATGCTGGTTACAACCGGGCTTCACGATTCTCAGGTACAATATTGGGAGCCGGCAAAATGGGTAGCTAAATTACGGGATATGAAGACCGATAATAATAAGTTGTTATTCCATACCAATATGGAAGCAGGTCATGGGGGTGCTTCCGGAAGGTTTGAAGCATTAAAAGAAGTCGCCGAAGAGTATGCTTTTCTGTTGGATTTAGAAGGAATAACCGAATAATTAAAAAATTTGCCTTAACTTTGGCCGGTTTGCAATCTGAACTTTTTCAATTTAGAAAAATCAGTAAATTAATTTTGTAAAGAACTTCATTTATGAAAGAAGAATTGCAAGTTTATGATAACGTATTGCAATTAATAGGTAATACGCCCCTCATTCAACTTAAAAAAATTACTAAAGGAATTAAAGGCGATTTTTTCGCAAAAGTAGAAGCCTTTAATCCGGGACATTCCACCAAAGACCGTATCGCGTTATACATTATCGAGGAAGCCGAAAGAAAAGGTATTTTAAAACCGGGTGATACTATTATTGAAACCACCTCTGGAAATACCGGTTTCAGCATTGCAATGGTGAGTATTATTAAAGGATATGAATGTATTTTGGCAGTTAGCTCAAAATCTTCTAACGATAAAATTGATATGCTCAAAACTATGGGAGCCAAGGTATATGTTTGCCCGGCTCACGTAGCAGCAGATGATCCCAGATCTTATTATGAGGTGGCCAAGAGGCTGCATCAGGAAATAAAAGGATCGGTTTATATCAATCAGTATTTCAATGAGCTTAATATGGATGCTCACTTTAATAGTACCGGTCCGGAAATCTGGAAACAGACAGAAGGGAAGATCACACATCTCATAGCTTGTAGCGGTACAGGAGGAACAATCTCAGGAACCGCCCGTTACCTTAAGGAGCAAAACCCCGGGATAAAAGTGATAGGAATTGATGCCTATGGTTCTGTTCTTAAAAAATATCACGAAACCAGGGAATTTGATGCTAAGGAGATTTACCCCTACCGTATTGAAGGTCTTGGTAAAAACCTTATTCCAACCGCTACAGATTTTGATGCTATCGATAAATTTGTGAAGGTTTCTGATGAGGAGAGTGCACACACAGCGCGTGAACTTGCGAAAACCGAAGGTTTGTTCGTAGGCTATACCAGTGGTGCTGCAATGCAGGGGCTAAAGCAACTTGCCCGGGAAGGGGAGTTTGATGAGAATAGCAATGTAGTGCTTATTTTTCCTGACCACGGTTCAAGGTATATGAGTAAGATTTACAGCGATAAGTGGATGGATGAGCAAGGCTTTTTTGATACTCAAAATAAAGCCGCTGCCCAGGAGATCGAATTCATAAAGTAAAACTTTGATTACATATAGTATAAATAATAAAGGCATTCCCAGGCACGGGATGCCTTTGTTTTTATGTGAAATAAAGGCTAAAAAATAACTTTGTACAGTTGATTCTATTTTAAGTATTTTTGCGGCTAGTTAAAAAAACATCGATGAAAGACTTATTTGATAAAATTTATAAAGATAAAGGACCATTAGGAAAGTGGGCAGAGCAGGCCGAAGGCTATTTTGTATTCCCTAAGCTGGAGGGCCCAATTTCCAATAGAATGAAGTTTAGAGGAAAAGATGTTATTACCTGGAGTATAAACGATTATTTAGGGCTATCTAATCACCCGGAAGTTAGAAAGGTTGATGCTGAAGCTGCCGCCGAATACGGTTCTGCATATCCAATGGGTGCCAGAATGATGAGTGGGCACACCAGCATGCATGAGCGCCTGCAGGATGAGCTGGCCTCCTTTGTGCATAAACAATCGGCTTACCTTCTTAATTTTGGTTATCAGGGGATGGTTTCTACCATTGATGCCCTTGTTTCTAAAGCCGATGTTATTGTGTATGATGTAGATGCACACGCCTGTATCATAGATGGGGTAAGGCTCCATTTGGGACAGCGTTTCACCTACAAACATAACGATATGGAAAGTATCGAAAAAAACCTGCAACGTGCTACAAAAATAGCGGAACAAACCGGAGGCGGAATTTTGCTTATTTCTGAAGGTGTTTTCGGAATGCGTGGGGAACAGGGGAAACTTAAGGAAATTGTAGAGCTGAAGAAAAAATATAATTTCCGCTTGTTCGTTGATGACGCCCACGGTTTTGGAACCCTGGGAAAAACAGGGGCAGGAGCCGGAGAAGAACAAGGTGTACAGGATGAAATTGATGTATACTTCGCTACTTTCGCCAAAGCAATGGCCAGTACCGGTGCCTTTATTGCTGCCGATAAAGAAATTATAGATTATTTAAAATATAACCTGCGTTCGCAAATGTTCGCCAAATCTTTACAAATGCAACTCGTGGTAGGTGCCTTGAAACGTTTGGAAATGCTACGTACCATGCCCGAACTTAAAGAAAAGCTTTGGGAAAACGTTAATGCCTTGCAAAACGGCTTAAAAGACCGCGGATTTGACATAGGAACAACACAAAGTTGTGTTACTCCTGTTTATCTCGAAGGAAGTATTCCTGAGGCTATGGCCCTGGTAAAAGATCTTAGGGAAAATCACGGCGTATTTTGTTCCATTGTGGTATACCCGGTAATTCCTAAAGGAATGATTCTTCTTAGAATGATCCCAACAGCAAGTCATACCCTACAGGATGTGGAAGAGACCTTAGAGGCTTTTACCGCGATAAGGGAACGGCTGGAAAACGGAACTTACAAAAGATTATCAGCTTCAGTTGAAGCAGCTATGGCCAGAAAATAAGGAGCCTTTAAATATTCTAATAAAAAAGGTGGCTGATCTCAGCCACCCTTTTTATTTCCGTTAATTTTCTCAGCTAATTAACTTCATCACTTTTCTCTTTTTCGATGAATTCACCTTCTTCATATCTCCACCTGCTTTCTTCTTCCTCTTCGACATATTCCTCATCTTTATGCATATCAATCCTATAGGATACTCCGGCGGCAACCTGCCATCGGGAAGGAGTGTCTTTAACATTAATTAATCCCGAAATATCTAACTGGAAATCTTTTCCGAAGAGAAAGGCGGCGCCACCTCTAAACAGATCATCGGCGTAGAGGTCGCTAATTATCCCCTGGTATTCCCCAAAGACGGCAAATTTTGGAGTGATAGCGTGAGTTAGGGTAGCTATACCCGCGTAAGTAGGATATTCTTCTGTAAATTTATCTCCTATAAAATTAAGCACCAAAACCCAGCGCCCCCAGTTATTTTGCGTGATGATAGCTGCCTTTGGGCTAATAACCGATTCTCCCTCGAACATATAAGGGTTGTCCCACCAGGAAAAATTTGCCCCGGCATAGACCGAAACGGCGGGAATTAGGGTTTTCCATTTAAATCCCTGATTTGCTTTCCAGCTGTATAAATTGGGCTTATCTTCTTCTAAGCTTCGGTGTGGATCAAAAAGCAGGAACTTGGCACCGATGGTGTTTTCTTTGAAATTAGCTCTCTCATATTCTTCTTCCACTGCTCCCCTGGAAAGTAAAGTTTTTTCCTGCTGAAAGGATCCGAAAAAATTAAGTTCGAGGATCTCGGTCAGGAAACCGAATCTCAGGCCGTAGCTTGCTCCCAGGATGTCTGTATCGGTATAGTAAAGCGAATGATTATCGTTTCCCATAAAAGCCCCGGCCTCCAGTTGAAGGACATTTTTACCCACGGCAAAGGCACCCTGGGATTCCCCCGGTCTGTTGGAATTTATGGTCTCGGTATACTGAGCCCTGGTTTGAAAAATTATAGTAAAAATAAAAAGAAAAGAGACCGTTGTTTTTAGCATAGCAAATGTCTTTGTTAAACCAAATATAGGAGAATTTATTATTAATTTAGGATTGAAAAGCTCGCGTTTGTGAAGCCTAATTTTTATTTTTGCAAAAAGCCATTAAATGTTTGAAGCTTCTTTTACAGCTGTTCTGAAAACGATTTTAATAATCCTGTTAGTATACTTCGGGTTTAAATTATTAATTCGTTGGTTTGGTCCATTGATCCTTAAATACTTTATGAGAAAAGTGGGCAAACAATTTCAGCAACAATTTAACCAGCAACAACCTTATAATTCTCAAAAAAAAGAACCTAAGGTTAGTGTAGATAAAAAATCTAAAGGCAATCGCAGATCTAACAAAAAAGTAGGAGAATACATCGATTACGAAGAAATTGATTAATTTCGAGCCTACTAAATTATTTTTTGATGGCTCAGTACAAGCGGTATCTTCCTCATATTCTTGTTTTATTTGGTTTCATAGTAATTTCGCTCTTATATTTTAGCCCTGTTCTTCAGGGTAAAATGATCTTTCAGAGCGATATCGTTCAATATACGGGAATGGCTAAAGAGCAGAATGATTTCAGAGCTCAAACAGGCCAGGAACCCTACTGGACCAATGCCGCTTTCGGCGGAATGCCTACCTATCAACTCGGAGCTAATTATCCGCATAATTATGTGAAAAAACTGGATTCTGTCCTTCGGTTTCTTCCCAGACCGGCAGATTACCTTTTCCTTTATTTTCTCGGTTTTTATATCCTTTTACTTTGCTTGAAAATTGATTATAAACTTGCTTTTTTAGGAGCTCTGGCATTCGGATTTTCAACTTACCTGATAATTATACTTGGAGTAGGGCATAATGCCAAAGCTCACGCTATTGCCTATATGCCAATGGTTCTGGGTGGAATAATTTTAACTTTCAGACAGAAATTCTGGCTTGGAGGAATTTTACTGGCTATCGCGATGGCCCTGGAGATAGGTGCAAACCATTTTCAGATGACTTTTTATCTGCTGCTACTGGTTATCGTACTCGGGATTGCATACCTGGTGGATGCTTTCAGAAAGGGATTGATTCCCCAGTATTTTAAGGCACTTGGGGTGATGGTGATCGCGGTGATTGTCGCCATAGGTGCAAATGCCACTAATCTTCTTGCTACACAGGAATACACCCAATTTAGTACAAGAGGGGATACCGGGCTAAGCATTGAACCTGATGGTTCTGAAAAAACCGCGAGTGGCCTGGATTATTCTTATATAACCGAATACAGTTACGGGATAGTTGAATCTTTCAACTTGTTTATTCCCCGGTTTATGGGAGGTTCTAATGCTGAAAAACTCGATAAAGATTCCAATATTTATCAAGCCATTCTGGAACTTGGGGCCTCACCGGCCCAGGCTGCCGATTTTGCTAAAAATGCGCCTACTTACTGGGGAGATCAACCCTTTGTGGGAGCACCGGCCTATATTGGCGCTACAGTCTTATTCTTCTTTGTCTTTGCCCTTTTTCTGATAAGAGGTCGCCTTAAATGGTGGATAGTAGGGGGAAGTATTCTGGCATTGTTATTATCCTGGGGAAAAAATTTCGGATTTTTAACCGAATTCTTTATCGATTATGTCCCTCTCTATAATAAATTCAGGGCGGTATCCTCCATTCAGGTGATCATAGAATTATGCGCGCCTGCTCTTGCTATAGTCGGACTTTCCAGGTTATTTTCTAAAGAGATCTCCATCGATAAAAAGGAATATGCACTTAAATGGGCAGGTATTATAACAGGAGGTTTGGCTCTTGTTTTTCTTCTGTTTAAATCGGTGCTTTTTGATTTTAGCGGAGGTTCTGATGCTGCATTAAGGCAACAACTCGGGATGGATTTTGTGCGGGCACTTAAAGAAGACCGAAAAGCTATATTTACTACCGATGCCCTTAGAAGCCTTATCCTTGTTCTTTTATGTGTTTCTCTTATTTGGTTTTACCTTAAAGGAAAACTAAGGAAGAATCTGCTTATTGGTGGTTTTGCAATCTTAATCTTATTCGATCTGGTTGGTGTAGATCGTCGCTATGTAAATAATGATGATTTTGTTAATGCCAGGCAGATGGAACAGCCATTTCAGCCAACCCAGGCCGATGAACAAATCCTGCAGGACCAATCGCATTACCGGGTGTTTGATGTTAGTGGGAGCCCGTTTAACACTGGAAGAACTTCATATTTCCATAAAAGTATAGGTGGGTACCATGCAGCAAAACCAGGGCGTATGCAGGAACTTTTTGATTTCTATATTTCTCAAAATAATATGGATATTTTGAATATGCTCAATGTGAAATACTTCATCGTTCCTGCTGAAGATGGAGCCCCCCAGGCTCAGCAAAACCCCCGAGCTTATGGAAATGCGTGGTTGGTTAATGAACTGGAATATGTTGCTGATACAAATGAAGAAATCCTGGAACTAGAGAATACAGACCTTCAAAATTCGGCCATTGCAGATAAAAAGTTTAGCGATATAGTTTCCGGTAAAACCCAATGGAATGCTAAGGGAGAATTAAGTTTGCTAAATGCGGCACCTAATGAAATGATCTATGAATTTGAATCGGATAGCGAACAACTGGCCGTTTTTTCAGAGATGTATTATGCTCCTGGTTGGCAAGCCTATATAGATGGACAGCCGGTAGAACACTTCAGGGTAAATTATGTGTTGCGGGCTTTGGAAATTCCTGCCGGAAAGCACGAAATTACCTTCAGGTTTGAACCGGAAGTTGTAAATACAGGTAGTCGTATCGCCCTTGCGAGTTCTATAATTCTTGTTTTGGCAATTCTTGGAGGTTTATTTTACGGGTTTCGCCGTAAGGAATAAGCGTATGAAAAAGGTCCTTATCATAGCATATTACTGGCCTCCGGCTGGTGGGCCCGGGGTACAACGCTGGTTGAAATTCGTGAAATATCTCAGGGAGTTCGAGATTGAGCCTGTACTTTTTATTCCGGAAAATCCCTCTTATCCTATAACCGATAAAAAACTGGAAAGCGAGGTTCCCGATAACCTTCAAATTATAAAAAGAAAAATATTTGAGCCTTATAGTCTCGCAGGTTTGTTTTCAAAAGAGGAAACAGAGACTATAAGTTCCGGCATAATTGCCGATGAACAAAACCAGACCTGGTTACAAAGCCTGATGCTCTACATTAGAGGGAATTTCTTTATTCCCGATGCAAGAAAATTCTGGATAAAACCTTCAGTTAAATTCCTGAAGGATTTTCTACAAAAAGAAGATATCGATACCGTGATAACCACCGGTCCACCACATAGCATTCATCTTATCGGGATGAATTTAAAAGAGGAACTACCAATACAATGGATCGCCGATTTTAGAGATCCCTGGACCCAAATTGGTTATCATTCAAAATTAAAGCTGACTAAAAAGGCGCAGAAAAAGCATGAATTATTAGAGGGAGAAGTATTAAATACAGCCGATAAAATTATTGTAACAAGTCATACCACCAAAGCCGAATTTGAAAGCAAGACCAAAAAACCGGTCTTCCTAATCACCAACGGATATGATGAAGTGAAATTTTCAGAACCTATTCTCTCCGATAAAAAATTCAGTTTTTCTCATATTGGTTCACTGCTTTCGGGAAGAAACCCGAAATTCCTCTGGGAAAGTTTTCGGGAATTGATCGAGGAAGATGCCGATTTTAAAGAATCCTTTCGGCTTCGTCTTGTAGGCAGAGTGAGCCCTGAAGTGATTAAAAGTATAAAAGAAAATCGGCTGGAGGAACACCTGGAACTGATACCCTATGTGAGCCACCGGGAGGCTTTGATATATCAGCGTAAGAGCCAGGTTTTACTGCTTTTGGAGATAGATAGTATAGAAACCCGGGGCATCATTCCTGGAAAATTATTCGAATACCTGAACGCTAAACGCCCTATCCTGGCTATTGGGCCTGAAAAGTGGGATGTTCAAAAAATTTTAGAAGAAACAGGAGCAGGGGAATGCTTCGAATATTCAGATAAGGAAGCGATGAAAATTAAGCTTAAAAAACTTTTTTCAGCTTTTAAGACGGCGAACTTAAATTCAGAACCGCAGCATATAGCCCAATATAGCCGAAAAATGCTTACCGGTAAATTGGCTAACTTGTTAAGGTAAAATCACGCTATGGGTGTAATCTTAAATCAGTCTTTTAAAAATCTGGTTACCACGTATGTTGGTTTTGGAATTGGAGCCATCAATACTCTTTTTCTTTTTACTTATTTTATAGAACAGGAATATTATGGCCTGGTAAGTTTTCTGCTTTCGGCTGCTAATTTGATCTGGCCATTTATGGCTTTTGGGGTTCATAGTACCTTAGTGAAATTCTTTAGTTTTTATAGAACAAGGGAGGAGAAAGACCGGCTGCTAAACCTGGTCTTATTTCTCCCTTTGCTGGTCTCGGTTTTTATAGGAGTTCTTGGGGTAATGGGCTACGATCTTTTGCTGAATTATTTTTCTGATGATAATACCCTGGTAAAACCCTATATCTGGCTTATATTTCTCATTGCCGTGGCGACAGCCTATTTTGAGGTTTTCTTTGCCTGGTCTAAGGTGCATTTTCGGAGTGTTTTTGGAAATGTGATGAAGGAAGTTTTCACAGAACCTGTATTAGCCTGCTTCTTTTCGCAGTATATTTTAAAATTCTAAGCATAGAATGGTTTATTTATGGGCTTGCCTTTGTTTTTGTGATTAGAAGCCTGGTAATGGCCATATATTCCTTTAGGCTGTACCGGCCAAAGATAAATTTCCTGTTCCCTGAAAATCTTTCCAGTGTATTAAAGTATACTTCGCTTATTCTTATTGCAGCCTCTGTGGCTATGGTAATGCTGGATCTGGATAAGGTGATGATTGAATATTATCTGCCCATAGAAAATGTAGCCATTTACGGAATCATGGTCTATATCGCCACGGTGATTTCGGTGCCACAAAAGGCAATGCACCAGATCACTCACCCAATGACTGCAAAAATGCTGAATTTAAAGGATAAAGAAGGCCTGGGGAATTTGTATAAGAGAAGTTCGATAAATCTTCTAATAATAAGTGGTTTGATCTTTATTCTGATAATTAGCAATGTGCGACAACTCTATGAACTAATTCCTGAAGAATATGAACTCAGTATCCTGGTAGTGCTGCTTATTTCTCTGGTTAAGCTTTATGATAATTTTCTAGGGAATAATAACAGTATTTTATTCAACTCAGATTATTACCGCATTGTGCTTGCAATTGGGGTTTTCCTTGCAGTTTTGGCCTTTATCTTTAATATTGTATTTATTCCACTATATGGTATTGAAGGCGCAGCCATTGCAAGTTTCCTGGCCTTTGGAATTTATAATACCTCAAAAATTTACCTGGTTTATACCAAATTTAAGCTTCTTCCTTTTGTTTCAAAAACATGGCTGGTACTGGGCCTCACCCTTACATTTAGTTTGAGTTTCTATTTTTGGGAGTTTCCTTTTCACCCTTTATTAAGCATAGCCCTAAAGTCTATTCTTATTACAGGATTGTTTGTGTTAATTGCCTATAAGTTGAATTTTTCTTCTGAAATACGAAATTTAATTGAAAGGGGTATCCGTAGGAAAAGTCTATAAAAAGAGAAACCCCCAGAACATTTGTGATGTCCAAAGGGGTTTCCAACTAACCAACCAAAAAAATTAAATTATGAACTTTTATCCTCTACCTCTCACTTTTCGTGCCGAAGTGTTATTTCGGGTAGAACTTTTTCCTATCACAGCACCTGATCGTGTATTCCTTTGAGCCTTAACCGCTGCTGGCTTTCTTGAAGCAGGAGTCCTGCTCTGGACCTTTGTGTTAGATCTTCTTGAAGATGATCTCGCTGTGGTGTTTCTGTTAGTCGGGGTAGATCTGGTTACATTACTTCTTCTTTGTTGAGTTGCCTGTTTTTTAACAGCAGAACTTCTTTGGCTATTATTCTGAATCCTTGAATTCCTGGATTCTCTAACCTGTGCTTTTCTGGCCTGGGTTCTGTTACCTGTAGTTTGGGTATTCACCCTTGTTCTTGTTCGTTCATTAGTAACTCTCGCATCAGAATTTCTGGTATTGCCTGAACGGATTGCCTTGCCTGCAGAATTACTGCTTGATTGTCTCCTGGAAATTATCGCTTTTTGATTATCAGAAGCACTGGATCTGGAAGAGCTTTGCGCACTCCTTCGGGTATTATTTTTAGAAACAACCTGGCTGGACCTACGGGTATTTATTTTTTGTAAATCCCTTTTTTCAGCAGTTCTTCTTCCGTTATTATAAGAAACTACTTTCTGATCAGGACGATAGAAATTCTTATTTACGTAGGTATTATAATTGTTTGTATAATAGGTGTTGTGCTGCACATAGCTTAGGCGGTTTGGCTGATAATAAGCCCTGTAAGGCCTGTTGAATACGATACTTACATGGCTGTGTGGCCTGGTGTAATACCTGTGCCATGGTCTGTAAACATAATGTCTGTTATAGGAATTAATGTAGCCGGAAAAATGTGCAAACTGGTTAAACCGGTTGTATCTAACATATAGATTTCCAACGCGGGCTACCCGGCCGTTGCGGTTATAATCGATTAATACATTTCCTGCCTGAATTATTCTTCCGTAATAATCATAATAGATCGGGACATTTTCCACCTGGATAACCGCCCCATAATCATCATACTGAACATAGGGATCATAATTATAACCAGAATTATAACTGATATTTACATGGGGGGTGGAGATATTAACCACATTCGTTCTTCTGAAATTAGGGTTAAAGTAGAAATCGAATTCTCCATTAGGATATATAGCAAATTCAACGCCGTCTTCGATGAAGATAAACGAATCTGTATAAGCATTTCTGGGAAGTTCTATAGCTTCCGAGGCGGAAGCTGAAATTCCGAAGAAAAGCAGACTGAAGATAAGGACAATATTTTTCATTTGTAAGGTTTTAAGTTCTGAAGCCCATTTGAAAGAAGTGGGTTACAACCTAAAACTTACAAACTACGTGCCAAAATCAGGAATTTAAGCCGGGGAGCCCTTTATGAACCTATTATAGCCGGTTTTAAAAATGTAAGATATTGATATACATTTATTTAGTAGGCCTATAATTTTTCTTTTAGGTATTTTGCTGTATAGGATTTCTTATTTTCAGCAACCTCTTCGGGGGTGCCGAAGGCTACAAGATAACCTCCGTTTTCTCCTCCTTCAGGGCCAAGATCGATCACGTGATCGGCACATTTAACCAGGTCCATATTGTGTTCAATTACTATAACAGAATGCCCCTTTTTAATCAGGGCATTAAATGACTTTAGCAACTTTTTTATATCGTGAAAATGTAAGCCGGTGGTAGGTTCATCAAAAATAAACAGGGCTTTTTCTTTGGTGCTTCCTTTTACCAGAAAAGAAGCCAGTTTGATGCGCTGTGCTTCCCCTCCCGAGAGAGTAGAAGAGCTCTGGCCCAATTGAACATAGCCTAGTCCCACATCCTGTAAGGGTTTTAATTTCCTGACTATTTTTTCCTGCTTATGCTCGTGGAAGAATTCGGTGGCATCATCGATGGTCATCTTTAAAACATCATCTATATTCTTACCGGCAAATGTCACTTCCAGAACTTCTTTTTTAAAGCGTTTCCCGTTGCAGGCTTCACATTCCAGGTGTACATCAGCCATAAACTGCATTTCGATGGTAACTTCACCTTCTCCTTTACAAACTTCACAGCGCCCGCCATCTACATTAAATGAAAAATATTTTGGAGTATAATCCCTTATCTTAGACAGTTTCTGACTCGAAAATAAATTTCTAATGTCGTCGTAAGCTTTTATATAAGTAACGGGGTTAGAACGTGAGCTTCTTCCAATTGGATTTTGGTCTACAAATTCAATGCTGCCCAGGTTATCAAAATTTCCTTCTATCGCCGTAAATTGACCTGCCTTCTCTCCATAACCTCCAATTTCTTTTTGGGAAGCAGGATAAAGAATTTTCTTAACAAGAGTACTTTTTCCGCTTCCGGAAACCCCGGTTATTGCAGTAAAAACACCCAGGGGGAAGCTAACATCTATATTTTTTAGATTATTTTCCCTGGCCCCGGTGATCTTTATGTTTCTTTTGGTTTTACGTCTTTCTTTCGGTAATTCAATCTTTTCGGTGCCGTTAAGATATTGTGCGGTAAGAGAATTGGACTTCAAGATATCCTTCATTTTACCTACTGCGACTACTTTCCCGCCATTGGTACCAGCTTCGGGCCCAATATCTATAATTTCATCGGCGGCGTTCATGATATCCTCATCGTGTTCTACCACAATTACGGTATTGCCTAAATCCCGAAGGTGTTTTAGAACTCCAATTAGTCTTTCAGTGTCTTTAGGATGCAAACCTATTGAAGGTTCATCCAATATATACATAGATCCCACCAAGCTACTCCCAAGGGATGTGGCCAGGTTTATCCGCTGGGACTCACCTCCCGATAAGGTATTGGATTTTCGATTCAGGGTAAGATAATCTAAACCAACCTGGGAGAGAAAATCCAGACGATTTCTTATTTCGGTTAATAATCTTTTAGCGATTTGGGCATCATATTCATTTAATTCCAGATCGTTGAAAAAAGCTCTTACCTTATGTAATGGTTTTTCTACAAGATCGGTGATGCTATGTCCCCCAATTTTCACATTTTGAGCTTCAGGTCTTAGTCGTTTACCTTTACAGGCGCTGCACTTGGTCTTGCCCCGGTAACGGCTAAGCATTACCCTGTTCTGGATTTTATAAGCCTTGCTTTCCAGGAATTCGAAAAACTCATTAATACCTTCAAAATATTCGTTTCCCGTCCAAACCAGTTCTTTTTGTTCTTCTGAAAGTTCAAACCAGGGTTTATGTATAGGAAAATCAAATTTATGTGAGTTGTTTACGAGTTGATCGCGATACCAGCTCATACTATCGCCCCGCCAGGGAAAAATTGCATTCTCATATACAGATAGTCCTGTGTTTGGAATAACCAGGTCGGCATCTATCCCGATTACATCTCCATAACCTTCACATTTGGAACAAGCCCCATAGGGATTATTAAAGCTGAAAAGATGAACATTGGGTTCCGGGAAGCTTATTCCATCCAGTTCAAACTTATTGCTGAAATGTCGCAATTCATTGTCACTTAATTTCTGAATGTAAAGTTCGCCTTTTCCTTCAAAGAAGGCCGCATCAGTAGCATCTGCCAGACGGTTGTAAAAATCTTCTTCGTCTTTGGTTATAATTCGGTCTACTACCAGAAAAGTTTCAGATGCATCGGCATGCGTTAAATCAGCTTCATCAATGCGCTTCACCTGGTCTTTAATTTTTATTCTGCTATATCCCTGCTGGGCGAGAACCTTAATTTTTTCCTCCAGGCTTCTTCCATTTTCCAGATGAATAGGGGAGAGTAGGAGTAGCTTTTCACCCTGGGCAAAAGACTTTACATAGTTTACCACATCGGTAACCGTATCTTTTTTAACTTCATTTCCTGAAACAGGAGAATAGGTCTTCCCGATGCGGGCATAAAGAAGTTTTAGATAATCATAAATCTCGGTGGAAGTACCTACGGTAGACCTTGGGTTGGTAGAATTCACCTTTTGCTCTATCGCAATGGCCGGGGCTATTCCTTTTATATAATCTACTTTGGGTTTATTAAGCCTCCCCAGGAATTGCCGGGCATATGACGAAAGGCTCTCCACGTATCGCCGCTGACCTTCGGCATACAAGGTGTCGAAGGCAAGACTGGATTTCCCTGAACCGGAAAGACCGGTTACTACAACCAGTTTATTTCGGGGAATTACTACATTTATATTTTTGAGATTGTGCAGTTTTGCACCTTTAATGATGATATTTTTTTTGGGATCAACCTTCTCTACGTCAATATTCATGCTATGTTATATGGTCTTGAAATGCAAATGTACTCAATAAGCAGCAAGGGAAAAAGCCCCTTATTTCTTATAGTAATGTTAAAATATTAAGCTTTTATTTGTTATTGTCAAATTTATCTTGCTATATTTGAAGCCAGGATTTAACCAAAAAATCAACTTGCCTATTGCATAAAGTTACTTTTAAAACTAAATAACCTAAACCTCAGGTTGCCCCTACCATCCTGAACAAAAGTAACTGATATGGAAAACCTTAAAGTAAGCGATGCTTCTCTCGTGCGCGAATATCTGGACGGAAGTGAAAACGCACTCTCTCAATTAATCTCAAGGCATCAACACCGCATTTACAGTTTTATCTATTCTAAAGTATTTGATAAAGATGTTGCTGAAGACGTTTTTCAGGACACCTTTATTAAAGTGATCAATACTCTTAAAAGAGGAAAGTATAACGAAGAAGGTAAATTTTTACCCTGGGTTATGCGAATTGCCCATAATCTGGTGATCGATCATTTCAGGAAAAATAAGCGTATGCCAAAATTTGAAAATAAAGGCGATTTTAATATTTTTTCTGTTCTTTCTGACTCCAACCTAAATGCAGAAACGCAGTTGATCAAAGAACAAATAGAATTTGATGTGCAGGAGCTCATCAAAGAACTTCCCGAAGATCAGCTGGAGGTTTTAACTATGCGCATCTATAAGGATATGAGTTTCAAAGAAATATCGGAACGTACCGGGGTTAGTATAAACACTGCTCTGGGAAGAATGCGCTATGCTTTAATAAATCTTAGAAAAATAATCGATAAGCATAACTTAATTTTAACAAACTAATCTATACTATCCCCCCATTCATTGCGTTATCTATTTAAACCAATGCAAAAATTATAAAATGGGGAACTTTTACACAAAAAACACCTCTAAAGAGGAAAAATTGAATGAATTAAAACCTAAAAGAGAAACGATAAATTTTCTTTTAAACTATTCACGAGCTTTGAATGTCACTACATATCAAAGTATGAAGTTCGAGACTTTTCTTAATTAAGTAGTATGTTGTATTAAGAAGTGATTACTAAAGACCTGCTTTTTTAGCCTGCAGGTCTTTTTTTTATCCTTTATTTTTTAAATACTCCTTTATCAGGCTTTTTCTACCTATAGTCCTGGTGATTATATCTTTTTCTAAATTCCAGCCCCGGGCCGGGGAATATTGCCGCCCATACCATATGATTTGAAGATGAAGTTTATTCCAAAGATCTTTTGGGAATAGCCTTTTGGCATCTTTTTCAGTTTGGGTCACATTTTTACCATTGCTTAAATTCCATCGGTACATAAGCCTTTGAATATGCGTGTCTACCGGGAAGGCCGGGATATTAAAGGCTTGAGATATTACCACACTGGCCGTTTTATGGCCCACGGCAGGCAGTTCTTCCAGGGCGTCAAAATCGGCAGGAACCTGCCCTTTATGTTTCTCGATAAGTATTTCTGAAAGACCGTGAATTCCTTTGGATTTCATTGGAGAAAGCCCCACGGGTTTAATGATCTCCCTGATTTCTTCTACGCTAAGTTTTATCATATCGTAAGGGTTGTCGGCAATTTTAAAAAGTTCGGGAGTGATTTGATTTACCTTGACATCGGTGCTTTGGGCTGATAGCAAAACTGCAATCAATAAAGTGTAAGGATCTTTATGATCTAAGGGAATTGGGACTTCAGGATAAATATCATTTAAGGTATCTATAACAAACTGTACCTTTTCTTGTTTGTTCATATTGCTTAATTTTACACAAAAGTAATAATTATGACAACATTGGAAGCGGGCGATAAAGCCCCCGATTTTAAAGCTGAAGATCAGGATGGGAATACGGTGCAACTTTCAGATTTTAAAGGAAGGAAACTCGTGCTTTTTTTCTATCCAAAGGCCAGCACTCCCGGCTGTACTGCCGAAGCCTGTAACCTTAGAGACAACTGGGAACAGTTTCAGGAAAAGGGCTATGCGGTGCTTGGAGTGAGTGCCGATTCAAAAAAGAGGCAATCAAATTTTAAAAATAAATATGACTTCCCTTTTCCGCTGCTTGCCGATGAGGATAAAGAGGTTATTAACGCCTATGGTGTTTGGGGCCCTAAAAAATTTATGGGAAAAGAATATGATGGCATTCACCGAACCACCTTCATTATTGACGAGGAGGGTAAGATTGAAGATGTGATCAAAAAAGTGAAAACCAAAGAGCACACCGCCCAGATCCTATAAATTAAAAAAGGCTGTTTGAAGGGTTATGAATTATTCTGAATTCCTTTCAGGCAGCTTTTCTTATTTTTTGATAAGTTTAGCGGTTTTAAGGGTTGCCAGGCTGTCGCAATTTTCAATTTGAAGCTCGAGAATTTCGGAGTCAATTTCTTCAAAAACGAGGTATACATTGCAGGGATCTCCTTTGGTATTACTTCTATTAAAATCTACATCTCCTGTTTCCAGCATTTGTGAAACCCTTGCGGTATCAAGTTTATTAGCTTCAAAATAGTTTAAAACTTCAGGAGAAAACGCCCTGGATTTTGTGCGGATATTTTTCAGGACTCTGTCGGTGGGGGTGTAATCACAGGAGGCTCTTTTTCCGCCAAGGAAAAATATCAAAAGCACAATTCCGAAAAACAATCCTACCGAGAAGTAAGCTATACGATGAATTAATTTCATTTAAGATGTCTGCTTGAAAATCTTATAATAAGATGATTTATATTTTTGGAACTTCAGCTTAAAAAATGAGCAAATTGATGTCTCTGTAAGAAAGATCAAACCAATCTGCTATAGATTTATTGGTCAAAATTCCGTGGTAAAAGTACAAACCATTTCTTAAACCTTTGTCAAATCTCAGGGTGTTTTCCAGTCCGCCTTCTTCTGCTATATGTAACAGGTACGGGGTGAAGATATTGCTTATGGAAAGTGACGAAGTTCTGGCGTAACGAGAAGGAATATTGGGCACGCAATAATGTATAATGTTGTGTTTGGTGAAAATAGGTTGATCATGGGAGGTAATTTCGCTGGTTTCTACACAACCGCCCATATCTATGCTCACATCTATAATTACGGCTCCACGTTTCATCGTTTGCACCATATCGTCGGTAATAAGTACGGGGGAGCGGTTTTTTCCTCTCACCGCCCCAATTAAAACATCACAGCGTTTTATGGCCTTGCTTAAATTTTTGGGCTGTATGGTGGAGGTGTAAAAGGTGTTTCCAAGATTAGACTGAATATTTCTAAGTTTTGTAAGCGAGCTGTCAAAAACCTTTACCCTGGCTCCCAGGCCTAAAGAAGAACGGGTGGCAAATTCGCCTACGGTGCCTGCACCCAGGACCACAACCTCGATAGGGGGCACCCCGCTAATATTACCAAACATCAAGCCATTACCTTTTACGTGATTGCTCATTATTTCTGAAGCGATCAGGACCGAGGCTGTTCCGGCAATTTCACTCATGGCTCTTACTATTGGATAACTCCCATCGTCATCCCGTATGAATTCAAAAGCGAGCGCAGTGATACGCTTTTCTGCCAGTTTCTGAAAGTATTGCTTGGATTGGGTCTTTAGCTGAAGTGCTGAAATTAATATCGTTTGAGGGTTGATGAGTTCCAATTCGTCCATGGAAGGTGGTTCCACTTTTAATATAGTGGGACAGGAAAAGACCTTCCTGGTGTCTTTGGTGATCTCGGCCCCGGCCTCTGAATAATCTTTGTCACTAAAACGAGCCCATTGTCCTGCACCCGATTCGATCATCACCCGGTGGCCGTGGGCTGTAATAGCTGCTACCGCATCGGGGCTTAAACATATTCGTTTTTCCTGGTAGGAAGTTTCTTTGGGTAGCCCAATAAAGAGTTTGCCCTTGTTCTTGAAAATTTCCAGGGTTTCTTCCTGAGGAATGAGTTGTTCTTTGGTAAAAGGGGAGACCTGTTTTCCCATATTAAGACTTGTGAAACTTTAAAGAATTAAAATACAACTATTTTGGAGAATAGCTACAATTAAAGTTTCTGGTAGTAATCTTCCTGGAGTTCTTCTTCGTAGCCGTCACTCCGAAATTCATACAGATCCCTGCGATCCCGTTCTGAAAGTGGAGACATCACAGATACGTCGGTTTCCTCAATTTCGCTTAGATCAATACCGTATACCCTATCGAAAATTTTTATTCTGATAAGGTAAACTATAGAAAGAATAGCAATAAAAAAGGGGGCAAGGTATATTAAACCATCTGTATCCATTATATAGGCAGTTTCTAAATAGACATCCTGATAAAATGTAACAACGATTTGATAGGTGTACATGGCCATTGGTATCAATATTATATGATACCACCAATGTTTACAGGTGAAAAACCAAATAAGTAGAAGAAATAAAGGAGTAAGCTTACCTAAATAAGTCCAGGCTGCGGTCATTACATTTTCGTAATATAAACTCTCGTAGGTAAATAAAGAAGTTTCCCAAGTACGACCACTTGGGAAAATTTCATAGAGATAAAATAAATAGGGTGAAAATGCTATAGAAATAGCTATGAAACTACCCAGCAGCAGGAATTTTGATTGTTCTTTTGTCGACAGCTTGTTTTTGAATTTCATTACCTGTGTTATCGTTATCAGTTGTGGAAGTTACAAAAAAACTGGCTCCAAAGATAGCTGCTCCGAATAATAATGCTTTAAGTTTCATAATGTATAGATTTAGTATTTGTTATTTCGTTTTGATTTCTGAAACAAACCTATAACATTATAAAACACTAAAAATTAATACATTAATTGTACTTTTGCCGCCTTTTTCGGAAGAAAAATCTAGTATTTTTGAATAAAAATTATTTTTTAGAAGTAAGTCGAAAGCCCTTGTTTTATCGGTTTAGGATAATAAAAAAGTATTTCAGCTTTTAATTCCCCTTGGATTTGTAATAATAATCTTACAACGTCTTTCGGGCATAAAATTCGAAGCTTTAAGAATTCATTAACAAATATTTAACATTCTTAAATTTTCATCTTTTATTTCCATCTTGATTTTTTGCCATTCAGGCTCCAGTAAATTTTCAATTTTTTGAGGCCATTCTATCAATTTCCAACCTGGACTTTCAAAATATTCCTCAATTCCCATATCCAGAGCTTCATTTTCATCTTCTATCCGATAAAAATCGAAATGATAAATAGGGCCTTCGGTACTGCTATACTCATTTACCAATGAAAAAGTAGGGCTCGCCGCCAGATCTTCACTTCCCAGGGCTTTTACCAAAGCCCTGATCAGGGTAGTTTTGCCCGCTCCCATTTCTCCATAAAATAAAAGAGTTTTGTTTTTAGCATTCTTCAGAATATAATCAACCGCCTGGTCAATTTCATTTAAATTATAGCTTAGGGGCATAAAACCTGCACATTTATGTTTACAAAGATAAGTAAAAACTTATAAAGCCATACAAGCAGCTGATAAACAAGGGTTTTGATGATTTATTTTGGGGTCATGACCACAAAAGGGATCACCATTTCTTCCAGGGATACTCCCCCGTGCTGGTAGGTGTTGCGGTAATAACTTACATAATGATTGAAATTGTTTGGGTAAGCAAAGAACAGGTCCCCTTTAGCGAAAATAAAGGAACTACTCATATTTAAGGTAGGTAAATGAATGCTCTTGGGGTTTGGCGCCGCCAGCACGTCCTTTTCTTCATAGGTAAGACTTTTACCGGTTTTATACCTTAAATTAAGGCTGGTGTTTTTGTCTCCTATTACCTTAGAAGGATGTTTTACATTTATAGTACCATGATCAGTGGTAAGGATAAGTTTAAATCCTAATTGTTGTGCCTGTTGGATAATTTCCAGTAATGGGGAGTTCTTAAACCAACTGTGAGTAAGAGAGCGATAGGATTTATCGTTTGAGGCCAACTCCTTTATCACTTCCATTTCGGTTTTGGAATGGGATAGCATATCTACAAAATTGTAAACCACCACGGTGAGATCGTTATCCTTTTGAGTTTTGAAATTTTCAACAAGTTTCTTCCCGGCCTTTAGGCTGGTGATCTTGTGATATTCGTGCTTAATGTTTAAGCCAAGACGTTTTAACTGTTCGCTTAGGAATTCGGCTTCATGATTGTTTTTACCGCCTTCATCGGTATCGTTTTTCCAATACTGCGGAAACAGTTTCTCCATTTCACTGGGCATGAGCCCCGAAAACATCGCATTTCTGGCATATTGTGTAGCCGTGGGCAGTATACTATAGAAAGGAGACTCTTCTGTCTTTTTATAATAGGTGCTTACTACAGGTTCAAAAGCTTTCCATTGGTCATACCTCAGGTTGTCTACTACTACTAAAAGTGTAGGTTGGTCTTTGGAGATTTCAGGAACTATCTTTTCCTTGAAAATGGTGTGGGACATTACCGGAGCATCCGCGTTTTTCTCGAACCAGCCCGGGTAATTCTTATCTATAAATTTACAGAACTGCGTGTTGGCTTCCTGCTTTTGAGATTCCAGGATCTCGAACATCCCACTGTCTTCAATAGTTTCCAGCTGAAGCTCCCAGTAGATCAGGCGTTGGTATAATTCGGCCCATTCCTCGTAAGAATTTACCTGGGCCATATCCATCGCGATCTTCCTGAACTCCTGCTGGTAATTTGAAGTGGTCTTTTCTGAAATAAGCCTGGAGTGATCCAGATTCTTCTTTATGCTAAGCAGGATCTGGTTCGGATTTACGGGTTTTATTAGATAATCGGCGATCTTGGAACCTATGGCTTCTTCCATAATATATTCCTCTTCACTCTTAGTGATCATCACGATGGGTAGGTTCTCCCTTTTCTCCTTGATTTCGGCCAAGGTTTCCAGGCCGGTGAGCCCGGGCATATTTTCGTCAAGAAAAACAATATCAAAATTCTTCTGTTCAATTTGCTCTAAAGCTTCTGTACCACTCTTGCTGGTAGTAACCTCATAATTTTTATTTTCCAAAAAAAGGATGTGCGGCTTTAGTAAATCGATCTCATCATCTACCCACAATATCTTGATATTATTCATATATGTATATTTGTTTTAAATTAAAGAAAATAAGGCTTGGCATCTCAACACAAACTTAAAATATTAAACGACCCAATTTACGGATTTATTACCATCCCCAGTCAGCAGATCTTTAACCTTATCGAGCATCCATATTTTCAAAGATTGCGCCGTATTTCTCAAATGGGGCTTTCTTATCTGGTCTATCCCGGGGCGCATCATACCAGGTTTCATCATGCCCTTGGTTGTGTACACCTCATGCAGAAAGCAGTGAGAATTCTTCGGTATAAGGGAGTTGTGATTTCCGAAGCCGAAGAGGAAGCCTTGCAAATTGCTATTCTTTTGCATGATATTGGCCACGGTCCATTTTCTCATGCTATGGAGCATAGTATCGTAGAGGGCATTGATCACGAAAGTATATCATTGCTTTTTATGGAGGAAATCAACCGGGAATTTAACCAAAGTTTAACGCTGGCTATTCAGATTTTTAAGGGCGACTATGAAAGGAAATTTTTGAACCAGTTGGTATCGAGTCAGCTGGATATGGATCGCCTGGACTACCTTAAAAGAGATAGTTTCTATACAGGTGCCGCCGAGGGGAATATAAACAGTGAGCGTCTTATTACCATGCTGAATGTTGTGGACGGGGAGCTGGTAGTGGAAGAGAAAGGGATATATTCAGTAGAAAAATTTCTGGTAGCCCGCCGGCTGATGTACTGGCAGGTTTATTTGCATAAAACCAGCCTGGTTGCCGAGCAATTGCTTATTAGGGTTTTAAAGAGAGCTAAGGAGCTCATTGAAGAAGGAGCCGAGTTACATGCCAGTAAGGCCCTGATGTTTTTTCTTAATAATAAAGTAACCCGGGATAATTTTGATAAAGCTACCCTGGATATTTTCTCCCGCCTTGATGATTATGATATTGTAATGGCCATGAAAGCATGGATAGAATGTGATGACTTTGTTTTAAGTAACCTGTGTGGGATGATTATTAACCGTGATTTGCTAAAGGTAAAGATCAAAAAGAAAAAACCTTCTTCCGAAAAACTGGCCCGGCATCGCGAAAAACTTATGAATAGGTATAATATTTCAGAAAAAGAGGCTAATTACTTTGTGTTTAGCGGCGAGATCGCAAACCTCGCTTATAAGACTGAAAAGAACAATATTAATATTCTCCATAAAAACGGGAAAACCAGCGATGTAGCTAAGGTTTCTGACCAGTTAAACCTGGAAGCCCTTTCTAAAACGGTGGTGAAATATTATATCTGTTACCCCAAGCCCAAACATTAAACCATTTTTTTTACTTTTGCCAGAATGAAATTTACCGCATCACAAATAGCAGAGATACTGGAGGGAAAGATCGTAGGTGATCCCGAGGCCGAAGTATCTGAACTTGCCAAGATCGAAGAAGGTACCAAAGGGGCACTCACATTTTTAAGCAATCCTAAATATAATTCTTATATATATACTACTAAAGCTTCTATTACCATCGTAAATGAAGACTTTAAACCTGAACAACCCATAGATACAACGCTTATTAAAGTTAAGGATGCCTATAAGGCTTTCTCGAAGTTGCTGGAGTATTACAATCAGGTGAAATTAAATAAATCAGGGATTGAACAACCCAGTTTTATTTCTGAAGAAGTGGAATACGGTGATGATATTTACCTGGGAGCCTTTTCTTATGTTGGGAAAAAGGTGAAAATTGGTAATAACGTAAAGATTTATCCCAACGTTTATTTAGGTGACAATGTGAAAATTGGAGATAATGTTATTCTTTTTTCAGGAGTAAAGATTTATTCAGATTGTATTGTAGGAAGCAATTGTGTGATCCATAGTGGGGTGATTGTTGGAGCCGACGGTTTTGGGTTTAGCCCTGAAGAAGACGGGAAATACGCCAAAGTTCCACAGATTGGAAATGTTATTATTGAAGATGATGTAGAGATTGGAGCCGGTACTACTATAGATAGGGCTACCCTGGGATCTACAATAATCAGGAAAGGCGTGAAACTGGATAATCAAATTCAGATTGCGCATAATGTGGAGATAGGAGAACATACGGCCATTGCTGCACAAACAGGCATTGCCGGTTCTACAAAAATTGGTAAAAATTGTCTTATTGGCGGGCAGGTAGGTATAGCCGGTCATTTATATATAGGAGACCGGGTTAGGATCCAGGCCCAGTCTGGGATTGGCCGCAATGTGAAAGATGGTGAAGCCCTACAGGGAAGTCCGGCAATTGGTTATAGCGATTACAATAAATCTTATATTCATTTTAAAAATTTGCCCAAAACAGTTGACACCATAGAGCAACTAAGGAAAAAAATTGAAAATAATGGCTGAAATAGTTTCTAAGCAAACAACCATAAAGGAAAAAGTTTCCCTTAAAGGCGTAGGCCTGCATACCGGCCAGTCGGTAACTATTACTTTTAAACCTGCTCCGGAGGATACGGGTTATGTCTTCAAAAGAATTGACCTTGACGGAGGACCGGAAGTTGAAGCAGATGTTGCTTATGTAGTGAATACGCAACGTGGGACCAATCTCGAAAAGAACGGGGTCTCTATACAAACTTCAGAACACGTTCTGGCTGCCTGTGTTGGACTTGAGATAGACAACCTGATAATGGAGCTAGACGCTTCTGAACCTCCAATAATGGATGGGTCGTCTAAATTTTTTATCGAAGCTCTTGAGAAAGCCGGTATCGAAGAACTTGATGCCGATCGTGAGGAATTTGAAGTAGATGAGGTAATTTGTTATCACGACGACGAATCTGGAAGCGAGATTATTGTCATGCCGGCAGATGAATACCAGGTTACTACTATGGTAGATTTTGGCACCAAGGTTTTGGGAACTCAAAATGCTTCCCTTAATCATCTTTCTGATTTTAAAGCTGAAATCGCCAATGCAAGGACCTTTAGCTTTCTTCATGAGCTGGAAGCCCTGCTCGATCACGGTCTGATAAAAGGAGGAGATCTTAACAATGCCATTGTTTATGTAGATAAGGAAATTGGGGAGGAAACGATGAAAAAACTTCGGGTGGCCTTTAACCGTAAAGAAATGTCGGTTAAGCCAAACGGAATTCTTGATAACCTTAATTTACATTATCCCAATGAGGCAGCAAGGCATAAGCTCCTTGATGTAGTGGGGGACCTGGCGCTTATAGGGACCCGCATAAAAGGAAAAGTGATTGCCAATAAACCCGGCCATTATGTAAACACTCAGTTTGCCAAAAAAATGGCAAAAATCATCAAAGCGGCAAAAAGGAATAATGTTCCAAAGATCAATCCTGATATTAAGCCTTTGATGGATGTTAATGATATTATGAATACTCTGCCTCACAGGCCCCCGTTCCTCTTGGTAGATAAAATTTATTCCTGCACCGATAGCTGTGTAATAGGAATGAAGAATGTAACTATGAATGAACCTTTCTTTGTAGGACATTTTCCCGGGAAACCGGTTATGCCTGGCGTACTTCAGGTAGAGGCTATGGCACAAACCGGGGGTATTCTTGCACTTAGATCGGTTCCCGATCCTGAAAATTACCTTACTTATTTTATGAAAATAGATAATGTAAGGTTCAAACAACAGGTCGTGCCCGGGGATACTTTAATTTTTAAACTAGAATTATTAGCGCCAATCCGTAGGGGGATTTGCCAGATGCAGGGCTATGCCTACGTAAACGGAAAATTAGCAACCGAAGCGGTTCTTATGGCGCAAATCGTAAAATCAAAATAAATATTATGAACCAACCTTTAGCATATGTGCATCCAGGAGCTAAGATTGCCAAGAATGTGGTAATCGAACCCTTTACAACAATTCATAATAATGTTGTAATTGGAGAAGGCACCTGGATTGGTTCTAACGTAACTATAATGGAAGGTGCCCGCATTGGAAAGAACTGCAGTATTTTTCCGGGCGCTGTGATTTCTGCTATTCCGCAGGATAAGAAATTTGATGATGAGGATACCTTAACCGTTATTGGTGATAACACAACTATAAGGGAGTGTGTTACCATTAACCGTGGTACTAATGACCGTATGAAAACAGTAATTGGTAAAAATTGCTGGATTATGGCCTATTGCCATATTGCTCACGATTGTATTGTAGGCGATAATTGTATTTTTTCTAATAATAGCACTCTTGCAGGACATATTAATGTGGGAGATTATGTTATCCTGGCCGGGATGGCGGCAATCCAACAGTTTTGCAGCATTGGTAACCACGCATTTGTAACCGGAGGTTCCCTGGTTAGAAAAGATGTTCCACCTTTCGTAAAAGCAGGAAGGGAACCTTTATCTTATGTTGGAATTAACTCAATAGGACTTAGACGAAGAGGTTTCAGTACTGAAAAGATCAGGGAGATCCAGGATATCTATCGTATTCTCTACCAGAAAAACTATAATAATTCCCAGGCTGTGGCGATTATCGAAGCCGAAATGCAGGCAACTGCCGAGCGGGATGAGATACTTGAATTTATTAAAAACTCACAACGGGGTATCATGAAAGGATACGTCGGGTCAAACTAATAAACTAGAAATATGGCAACTACCAGCGACATCAGAAACGGATTGTGTATTAGATATAATCACGATATCTTTAAAATTGTTGAATTCCTCCACGTAAAACCCGGTAAAGGGCCGGCCTTTGTTCGTACCAAATTAAAAAGCGTGACTACCGGAAAGGTGATCGAAAATACTTTTTCCGCCGGACACAAAATTGACGATGTGAGAGTGGAAACTCATAAGTTCCAGTTCCTTTACAATGACGGAGAATTCTATCATTTTATGAATGTGGAAGATTATACTCAAATTCGGCTGCTTGAATCGGCACTGGACCAGCCTAAACTTTTAAAGGAAGGTGAAGTGGTTACAGTGATCATTAATACTGAAGATAATATGCCTCTTTCAGTAGAAATGCCGGCGAGTGTTGTGCTGGAAGTAACTCATACCGAACCTGGTGTTAAGGGTAATACCGCAACCAACGCAACCAAACCTGCAACCGTAGAAACCGGGGCCGAGGTAAATGTTCCTCTTTTTATAAACGAAGGTGATAAAATTAGGATAGAAACAGAAAAAGGCACTTACAAGGAAAGAATTAAAGAGTAAACTTACTTTATAGATAAAAAACCAGGACACTTTGCCTGGTTTTTTCCTTTTAAATAATCTAAGATGAAATTCCCTCAAGCACACAGCTTACAACAAATTGCCACAATTATTGATTGTGAATTTGTAGGGCCTGCAGATTTTCCTGTTACCGGAATGAACGAGATTCACGTGGTAACTCCCGGGGATATAGTATTTGTAGACCATCCAAAATATTACGATAAGGCGCTAAATTCTGCCGCAACCGTGGTATTGATAAATAAAAAAGTAGAAGCGCCGGAAGCTAAGGCTTTGCTGATTTCAGATGATCCCTTTAGGGATTTCAACAAACTTACCCGGTATTTTAAACCTTTTGAAAAAGCTCCTAAATCAATTGCCGATTCAGCAGAAATTGGAGAAGGAACTGTCATTCAGCCTAACGCATTTGTGGGGAATAATGTTCGGATAGGGAAAAACTGCTTGATTCACGCTAACGTAAGCATCTATGATAATACGGTTATTGGGGATAATGTGACTATTCACTCGGGAACTGTGCTGGGTGGTGATGCTTTTTATTATAAGAACAGGCCGGAAGGCTTTGATAAGCTTCTTTCCGGAGGTCGTGTAGTGATTGAGAATAATGTGGATATTGGTGCTAATTGTACTATTGATAAGGGGGTAACTGGTGATACCACTATTAAAGAAGGTACTAAGCTCGATAACCTTATCCAGGTAGGTCACGATACCGTAATAGGAAAAAAATGCCTTATCGCTTCTCAGGTGGGGATCGCAGGAGCCGTGGTAATTGAAGATGAAGTAACCATTTGGGGGCAGGTAGGTTTCCGAAGCGGAATTGTAGTGAAGAAAGGCGGGGTTATGATGGGCCAGGCAGGCATTACCAAATCTACCAAAGAAAATACTGTTTACACCGGAAATCCGGCCATGGAAGCCAGAGCTAAATTAAAAGAGTTGGCGCTTTTAAGACAATTGCCTAAATTACTCCAGAAATTAAAATAAACTATTATGGCTTTAAGCGGAAAAGAAATTGTTGAAAATTTTTATACTTCCGATTTTTACCAGGATAAGGAAGTCCTGAGAGAATTCCTTCATCCCCAGGTGGAACTGTCCTGGTACGGTACCACCGGGCTTAAAACGCTGAATCTTGATGAGATTTCGGATATAAGCCATCATTTAGCTCATTCTTTTGAATCGCTAAGAGCTGAAGTTGAAAATGTAATTTCAGAAAATGGAAAAACAGCCATTCAATTTACTTACCACGTAAGAACTATAGAAAACCCCGAAGAAGAAATGCCTCTGGCACATTTTATGGCTATCTGGGAATTGAAAGACGATAAACTCTACCGGGGAGTACAGATAAGTCAGCTGGGGGAAGAGGTGAGCGAACAAGCCTGGTTATAAAATTTCCTAAATAAGATCGATTTACCTGAATCCATTGGTAAACCCGACAATTAACTTCCAAAAAACTTTAGGTTTTATTATTAAAAACCTACTTTTGTTATCGCAAAAAATATAAAATTTATGAGCGTTTTAGTCAATAAAAATTCAAAGATAATCGTGCAGGGATTTACCGGAAGTGAAGGTACTTTCCACGCCGAACAGATGATAGAATACGGTACTAATGTGGTAGGAGGAGTCACTCCCGGGAAAGGTGGCCAAAAACACCTTGATCGTCCCGTTTTTAATACAGTAGCTGATGCTGTTAAGGAAACCGGAGCAGATGTTTCTCTTATTTTCGTGCCACCGGCCTTCGCAGCCGATGCAATTATGGAAGCTGCAGATGCAGGCATAAAAGTGATTATTACTATTACCGAAGGAATTCCTGTTGCCGATATGGTAAAGGCTTCTAACTATATTAAAAATAAAGATACCAGACTTGTTGGTCCTAACTGCCCGGGTGTGATCACTCCGGGAGAAGCTAAGGTGGGTATTATGCCAGGTTTCGTTTTCAAAAAAGGAAATGTTGGTATCGTATCTAAATCGGGTACGCTTACCTACGAAGCTGCCGATCAGGTGGTGAAACAAGGTCTTGGTATTACTACTGCTATCGGAATTGGAGGAGATCCAATTATCGGAACTACCACTAAAGAGGCTGTAGAATTATTGATGAATGACGATGACACCGAAATTATCGTAATGATTGGGGAGATTGGTGGACAACTGGAAGCCGATGCCGCTCAGTGGGTTAAAGAAAACGGCAACCGTAAACCTGTTATTGGGTTTATAGCCGGAGAAACCGCACCTGCAGGTCGTACCATGGGGCACGCCGGAGCCATCGTTGGAGGTAGCGAAGATACCGCTCAGGCGAAGAAAAAGATTCTTAAGGAGAATGGAATTCACGTAGTGGATTCTCCTGCTGAAATCGGTAAAAAAGTAGCTGAAGTTCTTAAAGGATAAGATTTCGCTTTAAATATATTAATCCTTCTGTTTCTCCTGAATTCAGGTGACTTCAGAAGGATTTTTTAATGGAAAATATTTAAGCTTTCTGCTTTTATTATATTTGAATAAAATAAACAACCAATCTTTTTACTTATGAAACTTTTAGAAGGAAAAAACGCCATAATTACCGGAGGTAGCCGTGGAATAGGAAAGGGGATCGCCCAGGTTTTCGCTCAACACGGTGCAAACGTTGCTTTTACCTATAACTCCTCTGCTGAATCGGCTAATGAACTTGCCAAACAACTTAGCGGGATGGGGGTAAAGGCCAAAGCCTATAAATCTAATGCCGCCAGTTTTTCTGAAGCGGAACAACTCGTTAAAGATGTGGTTGCAGACTTTGGAAGTATTGACATTCTGGTTAACAATGCAGGAATCACTAAAGACAATCTCCTAATGCGAATGAGCGAGGAAGATTTTGATAAGGTAATAGAAGTTAACCTGAAATCTATTTTTAATATGACCAAAGCGGTGCAGAGAACCTTACTTAAGCAGCGCAAAGGAAGCATTATCAATATGAGCTCAGTGGTTGGGGTTACAGGAAATGCCGGACAGTCTAATTATGCGGCTTCAAAGGCCGGGATCATCGGGTTCTCAAAATCTATGGCGCTGGAACTCGGTTCCAGAAATATACGTACCAACGTGATCGCTCCGGGCTTTATCGAAACTGAGATGACCGGTAAACTCGATGAAAAAACTGTAGAAGGTTGGAGACAGGCTATTCCACTTAAACGTGGAGGTACTCCTGAAGATATTGCTAATGCCTGTGTTTTCCTCGGTAGTGATATGAGCAATTATATTACCGGACAGGTTTTACATATCGATGGTGGAATGCATACCTAAAAAATTGAAAGATCGATCTTAGAGAAATATAAGCCTGGCTGGGAGTAAAAAATACTTCGGGCTTGTAATTTCTAACTTCGTTGCTTTTTATTTATCTTTCCTCAATGGATCTTAATAACATTATTTTGATAGCCCTGGCTGCAATATTTGCGCTGGGGTTTTCTTTTTTTCAGTATTTATTCCGAAAGAAAAAAAACTACCGGGATAAGTATATGTTTTTCGGGTTGCGGGCTTTTACTGTTTTCATTCTTCTGTTGTTGCTAATAAATCCAAAGATCTCTACCACTTCTTACCAGGTAGAAAAACCAAACCTGGTTCTTGCAGCCGATAATTCGGCATCCATTGCATATTTAAATCAGGCCGATACCCTTCAAAATCTTATAAGCAGTCTGGAAAATAATAAAGAGCTGCAGCGGCGTTTCGATATTTCCAAACTCAGTTTTGGCAGGGATATTCAGCTAAATGATAGCCTGACTTTTAAAGAGGCTCAAACCGATATAAATAAAGTATTAAGCAAAATAAAGGATCTGTTTCGCGGGAAGAATACAGCTGTGATCCTTCTAAGCGATGGAAACCAAACCCTGGGCCGCGATTACCGGTATTTTAAAAGCAGGCCCGGGCAAAATGTTTTGCCGGTGGTTTTAGGCGATACCACCAATTATGCCGATCTTGAGATAAACAGGCTGAATGTAAACCGTTATGCTTTTTTGGATAATCGCTTCCCCGTAGAAGTGATTATTAATTATAGTGGGCAGGAAGCTGTTTCTTCCCAATTCGAGATTCGCTCGGGAAAATCTGTGTTGTTTACTCAGGATTTAAAATTTGGCCCCGAAACCACTTCAGCAATAATTAATACTACCCTGCCTGCCAGCCGCCTTGGTGTGCTTACTTATGAGGCGGTAATTCTTCCGCAGGCATCAGAAAAGAATAAAGAAAACAACCGCCGCAAATTTGCCGTAGAAGTTATAGATGAACGCACCAGGGTTTTGTTGCTTAGCGATATTTCCCATCCCGATCTTGGCGCCATTAAAAAATCTGTAGAGAGCAACCGGTATAGCGAGTTGGAAATAAAATACCTGGGAAAGGATGATTATGTCTTAGAGGATTACCAATTGGTGATGCTTTATCAACCTAATACGGGGTTCAGGGAAGTTTTTGACGAATTGAAATCTGAAAAAATCAGTAGTTTTATTATTACCGGGACTAAAACAGATTGGCGCTTTCTTAATACCAGGCAGGAATTATTTAGCAAAGATTTTACCGCTCAACCTCAGGAGATCGAGGCCTTATATAACTCCAATTTCTCCCGTTTCCAGTTTGATGATTTAGGCTTTAAGGATTTCCCACCCCTTCAGGATATGTTTGGTGAAATTACTCCAAATGGATTAGACCCCCTTTTATTTCAAAAAATAGAAAATGTAGAAACCACTCAGCCTTTACTGGCTATAGCCGAAAGCCGGGAAAATAAAATTGGGGTTTTGTTCGGAGAAGGGATCTGGCGCTGGCGGGCAAAAGTCTGGAGAGACAGTGGTTCCTTTGAAGCTTACGACGATTTCTTTGGAAAGATTATACAGAATCTTGCCTCTCAAAAACAACGGGAACGCCTCACGATAGATTACGAATCCTTTTACTATGGCAATGATTTGATAGCGCTCACCGCCAGATATTTTGATGAAAATTATTCTTTTGACCCCGGGGCAACTTTGACTATCAGGATAGAGAATACCGAAACCGGGGAGGTCCTGCAGCGCGGTTTGCTTCTTAATAATAATTCGTTTCTCCTGGAACTGGAAAATCTACCGGAAGGGGAATATGAATTTATGTTGAAGGAAGAAAATACCGGTATAAGCAAAACGGGAACATTTAATATTGTGGCTTCAGCCGTGGAGTCACAGTTTGCCTCTGCCAACCTGGAAAAGCTTCAGTTTTTTGCCAACAACAATGAGGAACAGTTGTATTTTGCCAGTAATCCTGAAGCCTTGATATCCCGTCTTCTAAATGACGAAAACTTTAAACCTGTACAGGAAAGCCACCAAAAAAACGTACCTTTGGTGAACTGGTATTATCTTTTGTTTTTGCTGCTTGCCTTGCTCGCAGCAGAATGGTTCTTCAGAAAATACCGGGGTCTAATTTAAAATTCAAAAGAATAGATGGAAAAATTACCTAAAATTGGTTTACCGATAATTATCGGTATTGTATTATTAATAATATTTGTCTCAAAATCTACTGTGACTATTGGATCCGGGGAAGCCGGTGTGCTATATAGAACTTTTGCCGGCGGGGTTGTTACCGATGAACCTCCCTTAAATGAAGGATTTCACCTTGTTGCTCCCTGGAATAAGGTTTTTGTATATGAAGTACGCCAACAATCCCTTGAAGAGTCTATGACGGTTTTAAGCTCTAACGGACTTGAGATTAGGGTTGATGCTTCCACCTGGTTTCAACCAACCTACAGCGACCTGGGGAAACTTCATAGTGAAAAAGGAGAAGCTTATATTCAACGTTTGCTTCAACCGGCAATTAGATCGGCATCCAGAGCCGTTGTGGGGAGGTATATTCCGGAGCAATTATACGCCAGCAAAAGAGAAGCAATTCAAAAGGAGATCCTGGAAGAAACCAGGATTCTTTTAAAGGATCAATATGTTCAGGTAAATGAGGTGCTGGTTCGCGATGTGGCACTGCCTCCAAATATTAAGGATGCGATAGAACGCAAACTTCGTCAGGAACAGGAGTCTCTTGAGTACGAGTATCGTCTAACTAAAGCTGAACAGGAAGCCGAACGTCAACGTATTGACGCTGAAGGTAAAGCCAGAGCCAATGATATTCTAAACGCGTCTCTTACTCCAAATATCCTGCGGGAAAAAGGAATACAGGCAACCCTTGAATTGGCCCGTTCCAACAATGCAAAAACAGTGGTTATAGGTTCTGGAGAAGATGGGATGCCTTTAATCCTGGGAAATAATTAATCAAACAATTCATAAAATTTAAAATGCATTATTGCTAAATGGATTTTATGTTTTAAGTTTGTCACAACAATGAGAACAATTCAATTACATCATCATCATTTTTACCCCCACGCTCAGGCGAGGTAAATTTGATATGTAGTAATTTCACATATTTTAAAAACCCGTTTGAGTCTTCAAACGGGTTTTTTGTTTATTTAAATCACCTGGTTGAAGATCTAAAAATGATTAAATTAAAAACTAAAATTTAAAAAAATGAATCAGGAAAAATTAAGGATCGCCATTCAAAAATCAGGAAGACTTAACGAAGATTCCCTTAAAATCCTTAAAGAAGCCGGGATTTCCATAGACAATGGCAAAGAACAGCTTAAGGCTACGGCCCGGAACTTTCCCCTCGAAGTAATGTACCTTAGAAATGGAGATATTCCCCAGTATTTGAGGGATGGGGTGGTAGATGTAGCCATTCTCGGAGAAAATGTACTGGTAGAAAAAGGAAAGGATATTATACGAGGAGAAAAATTGGGGTTTTCTAAATGTCGTGTATCCCTGGCTGTTCCAAAGTCTATGAAGTATAAAGGAATTCAGGATCTGGACGGTAAAAAAATTGCAACTTCCTATCCCAATACCGTAAATGAATTTCTTGCTGAAAAAGGGATTTCTGCCGAACTCCATATTATTAATGGTTCGGTTGAGATCGCACCAAATATCGGGCTTGCCGACGGGATTTGCGATATAGTTTCCAGTGGAAGCACATTATTTAAGAATGGTCTAAAGGAAGTAGAAGTAATGCTGAAGAGTGAAGCTGTTTTAGCCATTTCCCCTATGATATCTTCAGAAAGAAAAAGCATTCTCGAAAAACTTCAATTCAGATTACAATCGGTCTTGAATGCACGAACTTCAAAATATATTCTCCTTAACGCTCCAAACGATAAACTCGATAAGATCATAGAATTACTTCCCGGAATGAGAAGCCCAACAGTATTACCTCTGGCTGAAGAAGGTTGGAGTTCCATTCACACCGTGATTAACGAAGAGCGCTTTTGGGAAGTGATTGACGAGCTTAAAGAGAACGGCGCCGAGGGTATCCTTGTGGCTCCAATTGAGAAAATGGTAATGTAAATTTTTAGTAATGAAAAGATTCAATAACCCTGCCCGTGAAAATTGGTCAGAAATACTTAAACGTCCTACTCAAAGTCTGGAAGATATTGAAGAAATCGTAAACCAGGTTTTTTCAGAGGTAAAGACTAAGGGTGATCTGGCCCTGGCCAAATACACCGAATTATTCGATGGTTTTAAACTGGATGACACCCGGGTATCCCGGGAAGAAACCGAAACCGCGATAGAAGAGGTTCCCGCCGACCTGAAAGAGGCTATTAAACTCGCAAAATCGAATATTTCCAAATTTCACAAAGCTCAGAAAACAGAACGGCTTGCTGTAGAAACTTCTGCAGGAGTAGAATGCTGGCAGGAAAAAAGGGCTATTCAAAAAGTAGGACTTTATATTCCCGGTGGTAGTGCGCCTTTATTTTCCACGATCTTAATGCTTGCTGTTCCGGCTTCCCTTGCCGGTTGCCAGGAGATCGTATTGTGCACCCCCCCCGGGAAAGACGGTAAAATAGATCCCGCTATTCTCTATACCGCCGAATTATGCGGTGTAACCCAAATTTTTAAGGTGGGTGGAATTCAGGCGATCGCCGCGATGACTTTTGGCACCGATAGCATCCCGAAAGTGTATAAGATCTTTGGACCGGGTAACCAGTTTGTAACGGTAGCCAAACAATACGCCACCCGTTATAATGTGGCTATAGATATGCCTGCCGGGCCATCAGAACTTTTGGTAGTGGCCGACGATACGGCAAATGCAGCCTTTGTAGCCTCCGATCTATTAAGCCAGGCTGAACACGGCGCCGATAGCCAGGTTGTGCTTGTTTCTACCTCAGATAAGCTTCTCGATGCCGTGGAAGAAGAAATTAAGGACCAGTTGGAGGAACTGCCCAGGAAAGCGATAGCACAACAGGCCATAGAACACTGTAGATTTATCTCTATGAAACTGGATGAAACGGCCCTGGATTTAATTAATTTCTATGGGCCTGAACACTTTATCATCTGTACTGAAAACGAGCAATTTTATACCGAAGGAATTGAAAATGCAGGCTCGGTATTTATCGGGAATTACACTCCCGAGAGCGCCGGGGATTACGCATCGGGTACCAATCATACCCTACCAACAAATGGTTACGCCAAACAATACAGCGGGGTAAACCTGGACAGTTTTATGAAGGCTATGACTTTTCAGAAGATTTCTTCGGAAGGAATTCAGGAAATTGGTCCTGCTATCGAATTAATGGCGGAAGCCGAAGGATTATATGCACATAAAAATGCGGTTAGTTTAAGGCTGAAAGATTTGAAGAAATGAGAAAATTTGAATTGAATAAGCTGGTAAGGCCAAATGTAGACGGGCTTAAGCCTTACTCTTCTGCCAGAGACGAATATAAATCGGTAGGAGAGGAGATGGTATTTCTGGATGCTAATGAAAATCCCTTTCCCAGTGATGTAAACCGTTATCCCGATCCGCAACAACGCAATTTAAAGGCTGAATTAGGTAAAATAAAAGGCATTGCTGCAGAAAATATTTTGCTCGGAAACGGAAGTGATGAAGTGCTGGATTTGCTATTCAGAGCCTTTTGTGAACCGGGAATAGAAAATATTATCACCCTGCCACCCACTTACGGGATGTATTCGGTGTTGGCCGGGATCAATAATATTGAAAACAGGGAGGTTTTATTAAGCCGGGATTTTCAGCCACAAGTTCAGCAAATTCTGGAAATTGTTGATAAAAATACCAAAATGATCTTTTTGTGCTCCCCGAATAATCCAACGGGAAATTCATTTTCTGAAGAGAGTGTTACGGAAATTTTGAAAAATTTCGACGGACTCGTAGTAATCGATGAAGCCTATATAGATTTTTCGGAAAAAGCATCCTGGTTGAAAAAACTAAAAAACTATCCGAATCTTGTGATCACCCAAACTCTTTCCAAAGCTTATGGCCTTGCGGGAATAAGACTGGGAATTCTATATGCTTCCGTAGAAATTATCTCGATCCTGAATAGGATCAAGCCGCCTTACAACGTGAATCAATTAACGCAGGAAAGAGCCCTGGAGGAATTAAAAGACCGGGAAAAAGTGAACATGCAGGTAGCAGATATTTTGAAGGAAAGGGCCAAACTAAATAAAGCCCTGAAAGGAATTGAGCTTGTAAAAGAGATATACGATTCTGATGCTAATTTTATTCTGGTTAAAGTAGATGATGCTAATAGAAGATATGAGCAACTATTAGAGAAAGGGATTGTAGTTAGAAACCGGAGTTCTCAACCGCTTTGCGAGAATACCTTGAGATCGACGGTAGGGACAAAGAGTGAGAATGAGAAATTGTTGGAGGCTTTAAAAGCCATCCAATAATTTCGAAATGCTGAACTTGTTTCAGCAACTTTTGTATTATGCCATATTTTGGCATAAAGCCTGGAAATGGAATTTGATTAGAAAAATAAACCCTTCGTTAACGACACTTGAAATTTAAACAAAAGGCCCTGAAACAAGTTCAGGGCATAACTGAAGTTATGAAAAAAGTATTATTTATAGACCGTGATGGCACCTTAGTGCTGGAGCCCGAAGATTACCAGGTAGATAAGCTGGAGAAACTGGAGTTTTATCCTGAGGCTTTTTATTATCTCTCCCGAATTGCCCGGGAGCTGGATTATGAATTGGTGATGGTAACCAACCAGGATGGGCTGGGCACCGATGTATATCCTGAAGCCAGTTTTTGGCCTATTCAGAATTTTATTCTGAAAAGCTTTAAAAATGAAGGCATTGAATTCAAGGATATTTTGATGGACCGCACTTTTCCCGAGGAAAACTCTCCTAACCGCAAGCCTAATACCGGTTTACTAAAAGGGAAATATCTCGACAATCCTGAATATGATCTTGAGAATTCAGTGATGATTGGCGACCGGCTTACCGATATGGAGTTCGCCCTGAATTATGGCGGAAAGGGAATTTTTATCGATACCCACGAAGATCTGGGCAGCGAGGAAATTCAGGAAAAAATGGAAAAAGTAGAGAAAGTAATTTCTTTAAAGACCTCCAGCTGGAAGGAAATCTATGAGTTTCTAAAGCTGGAATCCCGTACTGCAGAGATCTCAAGAAAGACCAATGAGACCGATATTTTTATCAAATTAAATCTGGATGGTACTGGGAAGTCTAAAATTTCAACCGGATTGTCATTTTTCGATCATATGCTGGACCAGATCGCCCGGCACGGGCAAATGGATATGGAAATAGAGGTGAAAGGCGACCTGGAAGTGGATGAGCACCATACCATTGAAGATACTGCGATTGCTTTGGGAGAAGTTTTCAGCAAGGCCCTGGGAAATAAACTGGGCATTGAGCGCTACGGTTTTTGTTTGCCTATGGATGATTGCCTGGCACAGGTGGCCATAGATTTTGGTGGCAGGAACTGGCTGGTGTGGGAAGCCGATTTTAAACGAGAGATGATAGGGAAAATGCCTACGGAGATGTTCTATCATTTCTTTAAATCTTTCACCGATGGTGCCAAAGCCAATTTGAATATTAAGGCTGAAGGCAACAACGAACACCATAAGATCGAAGCGATCTTTAAAGCCTTTGCGAAAGCCATTAAAATGGCTGTTAAACGCGATGCAGAGAAAATGATTTTACCCTCTACCAAGGGAATGCTATAATAGAAGATAGAGGTGAGTATTGAGATCTTTAGCTCAATACTAACTACTCAACACTAAAAAATGAAAATAGTAATAATAGACTACGGAGCCGGGAATATTCAGAGTATCAAATTTGCGATAAAGCGCCTGGGTTTTGATGCAGTGTTAAGCAGCGATGCCCAAGAGATCAAAGCTGCCGACAGGGTGATCTTCCCGGGAGTTGGAGAAGCAGGCAGCGCGATGAAAATGCTGAAAAGCACCGGCCTGGATAAAGTGATTCCTGAATTGAAGCAACCGGTCCTGGGGATTTGCCTGGGAATGCAGCTAATGTGCAGGCATTCGGAAGAAGGAGACACCGAAGGTTTGGGTATTTTCCATGCCGATGTGGTTAAATTCAAAACCCAACTCAAAGTACCCCAGATTGGCTGGAATAGGATCTTTAATTTGAAATCTGAACTTTTCGAGGGAATTAAGGAGCAGGAATTCGTGTACCTGGTGCACAGCTATTATGTTCCTGAATGTGCGGAAACCATCGCTTCCACGGAATACGGAGTGGAATACACTACGGCGATTCAAAAAGACAATTTCTACGGTGTACAATTTCACCCGGAGAAAAGCAGCGATGCCGGGGAGAAAATTTTAGAGAATTTTTTGAGTTCCCCCAGCCTCCTGAAATAAAATCGGGACAGGCGACAAAGGGGGAGTAACAGGAGCTTGAAAATACTGCGTCATTGCGAGGGAGGCACGACAGAAGCAATCTTTTTAACTGGAAAACTTCTATCAAAAGATTCCCGCGCTTCTTTGTCGCTCGTAATGACGTTGAGAAACAAGAATTAAGAAAAAGCAAAATATCTGTGCATTCGTGACATAAGAATAAATAATTTAACCTCTAATTTCTAACTTCAAAATGAGAATCATACCGGCAATAGATATCATCGAAGGAAAGTGTGTAAGGCTTTCCAAAGGCGATTATAATACTAAGAAGATCTATAATGAAAACCCGTTGGAAGTGGCCAAAAGCTTCGAAGATCACGGGATTCAGAATCTGCACTTGGTAGATCTTGATGGTGCCAGGTCTAAACATATTGTAAATCATAAAATCCTGGAGCAGATCGCTTCCAAAACAGCTCTAAAGATCGACTTTGGGGGTGGACTTAAAACCGATGAAGACCTGCGTATCGCTTTTGAAAGCGGGGCCAATCAGATAACCGGAGGAAGTATAGCCGTTAAAGATCCGGAAACCTTTAAAAGTTGGATCGAAAAATTTGGTTCAGAAAAGATCATACTGGGCGCCGATGCCAATAATGAAAAAATCGCTGTGAGCGGTTGGCAGGAAGAATCAAAACTGGAATTGATTCCCTTTATCCAGGAGTATCAGAAAGAAGGCGTACAATACGTGATCTGTACCGATATTTCGAAAGATGGGATGCTGAAAGGACCTGCTTTTGAGCTTTATAAAAGGATCCTGGAAGAAACTTCATCAGAAGATAAAAAACTAAAATTAATCGCTTCCGGAGGAATTTCAGAATTCGGGGAATTGCCAAAGCTTGCAGAATTGGGTTGTGAAGGGACCATCATTGGAAAAGCTATTTATGAAGGGCGCATCCAGCTTAAACAACTTGAAAAATTCATTTTGCAAAAAGATAACTTTTAACTTCTAATTTCGTACCTCTAACTTCAAATTATGCTTACAAAACGAATCATACCCTGTCTGGACATCAAAGACGGAAGAACCGTTAAAGGAATAAATTTCGTCGATCTCCGGGATGCAGGAGACCCTGTGGAGCTGGCTGAGATTTATGCCAAATCTGGGGCCGATGAGCTGGTTTTCCTGGATATTACAGCAACCGAGCAGAAAAGGAAAACCCTGGCCGAGATGGTTAGAAGCGTGGCCGAAAAAGTGAATATTCCTTTTACCGTGGGTGGCGGGATTTCCTCTATAGAAGATGTGGATATTTTGCTTAAAAACGGTGCCGATAAGGTTTCGGTGAATTCCTCGGCTGTGAAAAGGCCCGAGCTTATCAATGAGCTTTCAGCAAAATTTGGGAGTCAGTGTATCACCGTGGCTATAGATGCCAAGCAGGTTAACGGAGAATGGCTGGTGCATTTAGTTGGCGGGAAAGTACCTACCGACATCAATCTTTTCCAATGGGCAAAAGAGGTGGAGGAGCGTGGTGCGGGGGAAATACTTTTCACCTCGATGAACAACGACGGTACCAAAGCCGGCTTTGCCAATGAAGCCCTGGCGGTCCTATCTTCAGAATTAAAAATTCCAATTATCGCTTCGGGAGGGGCAGGGAAAATACAGCACTTTACCGATGTGTTTTTAAAAGGAAAAGCCGATGCCGCCCTTGCTGCCAGTGTTTTTCATTTTAAAGAGATTGAAATTAAAGACCTTAAAGAGGAATTGAGGCGAAACGGGGTGGAAGTTAGGTTGTGATTAGAATTAAAAATATACATTAAAGATCAAAAAAGATGAACATAGATTTCGATAAAAATAACGATGGACTCGTTCCCGCGATCATTCAGGATGTGAATACTAAGAATGTGCTGATGCTGGGATATATGAACGAGGAGGCTTTTTTAAAAACCAACGAGACCAAAAAAGTAACCTTTTTTAGCCGGACTAAAAACAGGCTTTGGACCAAAGGTGAGGAGAGTGGAAATTTCCTGAACCTGGTCGATATAAAAAACGACTGCGATAATGATACTTTGCTGGTTTCCGTAATTCCGCAGGGCCCTACCTGCCATAAGGGAACCGATACCTGTTGGGCAGAGAAAAATGAACCTAATTTCGGGTTTTTATCGAATCTGGAGGGAGTTATCGAAAAGCGCAAAAGAATGAGCGAGGTAAAACCCGAACTCAGGACAGATAAAAAGAGTTACGTGGTTTCCCTTTTTGATGAGGGAATCAATAAAATAGCCCAAAAAGTAGGGGAAGAGGCCGTGGAAACAGTGATTGAAGCAAAAGACGATAATGAGGAGCTCTTTTTAAATGAAAGCGCCGATCTATTATTTCATTACTTAATCCTGTTGCAGGCAAAAGGATTTACACTAAAAGACATCTCAAAAGTGCTGGAAGAAAGACATCGCTAATCCTTCCAGCTTCCAAATTTTCCCGACTGGTAATCGGCATAAGCCTGATTGATCTCTTCCATAGTATTCATCACAAAAGGGCCACGGGCAACTACCGGTTCATCGAAAGGCTTGGCGTGGCCAAAAAGCAAGGTAGAGTCTTCTATAGCCTCAATTTGAAGTTCTGGAGAATCATTTCCGAAATCTACCAGGTGTAATTTCATGGCCTGTTTCCCATTTACCTGGAGTTCCCCTTTGATCACATAGCATAAGATATTGTGGTTCTCGGGTACCTGGAGCTTTAGTTTAGCTCCTTTTTCTATAAAAAGCAGGGCCAGGTTTATACCGGTTTCGGGCTGGAAAGCGCCCTTAGTCCCTTCAAATTCCCCGGAAACCACCTGGGCTTTTCCGCCTTCGAATTCTGCTACGGGAATTTCAATATTTTGCAGGCCTTTATACCAGGGCTTGCCCATTTTAAGTTTGGCAGGTAGGTTCACCCAAAGCTGCAGAATTTCAAGCGGGCCACCTTTTTCTTTAAATTTTTCAGAAGAAACCTCGGCGTGTATGAGTCCGCTGCCGGCGGTCATCCATTGTACTCCTCCTGCACCGATCACACTTTCATTTCCGCTGGAATCTTTATGGGAAATATCTCCATCTAAAATAAAGGTCACCGTTTCCATTCCACGGTGCGGGTGCGGCCCAAAAGGAAGTCCCTTATTGTTGGGTTTATAAGTTTGCGGGCCGTGATGATTGAGAAAGATGAAAGGATCTATCATATCTATACTGCCTGTAGGCATTGGCGAATAAGTGATTAGGTCACCAATAGGACGGTATTCTGCCTTTACGATCTTTCTGATACTTCTCATATTATTATTTATTGCGCACGTAGATAAGTTTGAACCGGCTGTTCTGGCCTGAACGCGACTCTACTTCAAATTTCGGTACCGAGCTAATAAGCGGAGTAAGTTTTTCGTAACCATAATTACGGGAATCGAAGTTGGGTTGCTTTTTCTGAAGCAAACTTCCAACATCCCCAAGAAAAGCCCAGCCATCTTCATCGGCCACATCAGAAATAGTCGATGAAATAAGTTTAATCACTTTCGGGGTTATCTTGTCTACGCTTTTCTTCTGACGTTTTCTGCCGCCTTTCCCCGAATCTCCGGTGTCTTTTTCATCTGGTTCACTATCTTTAAGAATCTCCAGGTAGATAAACCTGTCACAGGCCACAATGAAAGGATCCGGAGTTTTCTTTTCACCAATTCCGTACACCTTCATTCCGGCTTCCCGCAAGCGGGTGGCAAGTTTGGTGAAGTCGCTATCGCTGGAAACCAGGCAGAAGCCGTCTACCTTGCTGGAATAAAGAATATCCATCGCGTCGATAATCATCGCCGAGTCGGTGGCATTTTTCCCCTGGGTATAGGCATATTGCTGGATAGGGTTTATCGCATTTTCCAGGAGGACTCCTTTCCATTTTGCTAGGTGTGGTTTGGTCCAGTCACCGTAAATTCGTTTTATGGTAGGATTGCCGTATTTGGCGATCTCTTCCATCATTTCTTTGATATATGCAGAGGGGATATTGTCCCCGTCAATTAATACTGCAAGATTGTGATCCATATTTAATTTTGAAATTATTTATAAAGGTACAAAAAAAGGCCGCCCCGGGACCATGGAGGTTCAGGGCGGCAATGAAAAAAGGTTTTAACTTTTAGCTATAACGATAAATAGCATTCATTTTAGAACTATTTTCCGGCATCTGTTCTTCATCCACAAGGAATACATTTCCGCCCTGTTTAAGCACATTTCTTGCCGCCCAGTTCATCAGCGAGAAATTCCCATTGCGCTGAGCTTCCTGAATATCAACTTTCATATTATCTTCATTATAGGTACCCCAGATATCAGAATCTCTATCGAGAAACAAAGTATCTACTTTACCCTGATGAATGGCGGGTAGAATGTCGTGGATGCTTACTGCAGTTTTTCCATTCTGGTCCTGGAACTGGGTTAACTTGTCAAGCTTTTGTTTTTCAAAAAGCGGCTCTATGGTTTCCCAGGCTCGTTGGTGCAAGCCTAACATATCGGTGTCTTTTGGATTACCGGTAACTGCCTCGGGATACAAATTAGTATAGGTATTGGCTTCTTTATAAATAGGGAAAAGGTAATCCTGGCAGGCAACCAGTAAGGGGAGCTTTTCTTCCTGCAACAGGGAATGTAATCCCTGGTCTATCGCTCTAAAAAACCTGAAGATTTCATTTTTCCGTTCCCGGTCGGCTCCTGCGTGGCCGTGCATAGCCTGTTGTCCCATTGAACTGGCTCCACTTTTTTGCTGAAGGGTCTTTTCTTCATAATCATAGCCCACAGTGTCTTCCAGTCTTGAAGGGGTGAGATCATCTATTTTTACCGGAGCGATTCCGTACTTGGAAGCTTCAAAAAACTCTACGGCTTCTACCTGTAGCGATAGCAGGTAAAACCTTCCATCTCCCGAGAATAAGGGCACTAATGGTTTTACGTAGAATTCATTGTTTATATAATAGTGAGAATCAAATTTTAAAGGAAGGCTATACTTCCTGAAAAAGCCTTCTGCGATATAGATGGCCAATCCATCAGACTGGTGGCGCCAGAACCCCTTGTCGCTTAATAATTTTTGAATGGGCTCGTCGAGCTTTTCAATTTTATCTTTGGAAACCTCTTTTTTTTCAAGATCAATTTTAATTTCTTTCCACAGAGATTTCAAGTGGGTTTTGCTTTTCTCCTCCAGCACATCCTTACCTGCACGCTGGGTAGGAATAAAGATAGAAACACTTACCTCATCATTAAATCCTGCTAATTCCTGAAATTCTTTTTCGCTTATTAATGACATAATTTCATTTTTTTGGTTAAAAATCCTGAGGAAATACCCGTGGTTTCCTCTCAGGATTTTATAATTAAAACTTAATGATAAGATAAGCCGATTTGCGCTCAATTCAAAGGTTTTATACCCCGGGCAGTGCTAAATTTTTCTTAAGAATAGCTTAGCGGGAGCATTTAATAAAATTTTTAAAAAAAGAATAAGGGGGACGGGCCGTGATGAAATTTATACCTCATGTGCTCCTTCCGGCTCTACGTGAATAAGCACGTCAAAGATTTCCGGTAGCTGGGTGAGCAGTTCATTTTTCACTTCGTGGGCAATATCGTGACCTTCTTTTACTGTAATTTCGGCGTCTACAATTATATGAAGATCTACGTGAAAGTGCATCCCGGTTTTGCGAACAAGACATTTTTCGGTTTCCAGGACTCCCGGTACTTTTTCGCTGGTCTTCCTTATGTCTTCTATCATTTCATCGAACATATGCTCATCCATGACTTCTCCCAGGGCAGGCCTCAGGATTAAATAGGCGTTATAGAGAATAAAGCCTGAAGCGAGTAAAGCAGCCCAGTCATCGGCTGTTTCGTAGCCCGGGCCCATAAATATCGCAATGGAGATCCCAATAAAAGCCATAAGTGAAGTTATGGCGTCACTTCGGTGATGCCAGGCATCTGCTTTTAAAGAGGTACTTTTTGTTTCGTCTCCCTTTTTTGAAAAGAACCGGTAAAATACTTCCTTGATGATCACTATTACCGCTAGCACGATGAGGGTGTAGCTCTCGGGTGTTTTGTGAGGGGTTCTAATGTGATCTATGCTTTCATAAGCGATAACCGTGGCCGAAACCACAAGGAATCCTACCACGGCAAAGGTAATTAAAGGTTCGGCTTTTCCGTGGCCATAGGGATGGTTTTCGTCGGGGGGTTTGCTGGAATATTTCAGGCCAAGTAAAACCAGAAAAGATGAAAATACATCGGTAGTAGATTCTATCCCATCGGCGATGAGGGCATAAGAATTCCCGAAGATCCCGGTGATGAATTTAGCGGTGGCCAGCACGGCATTACCCGCAATGCTCAAATAGGAGGCTTTTATGGCTTTTTGGGTGTTTTCGTTCATCGGAAAATTTCGGAAGTCAAAATTAAAGGTTTTTAAGCAGACTAAGGGGCTGAGATTTTTATTTTATTCGGCATCCGGGACCCGGGCTTCTTTAGGTTTTCATTTCAATATGAATTCTCTCTTTCCCACCAAACTACAAAAAAGCGTTCAAATTCAGTTTCTGATCTTTTCATCCAGATAAGCGGAGATTTTTTCTTTTCAAAAGAGGCGTGGATCTGGTCTTTTATTGCTGAAAAAGAGACCCAATCGCTTCCAAATTTAGGGTCGATAGGCCAGTCCTGCTTTGAAGGCGCATGAAATTGGAAATCTTTATATTCAGCGTTATCAAATTCTCTGAAGGAGAGCCAAAAACCCGCAATGCATTCCGGGTTGAGAATATTTATCTCTTCTCGCTTAATTTTCTTGGGAAGGAAAAGTTTTGCTTTAAAATAGGTTTGCTGAATAAGCTCTTCGGGATTTAGTTCCAGGCTTTTCAGGAATTCCCTGGTTTCGGGTTGGTACAGCAGGGGGAACTGTTTTTGTTTTAATTTATCCATTTTTTGTAAAAAGGAATCCCTTCGGTTAGGGCCAATCCACCGGGCTTCTTCCGAAGAAAAAGAAGGATCGTACACATAGAATTTATAGACCAGTTCCAGGTGAAGCTTCTGGTTGGTATGAGTATCCTTCAGCAAAAAATCCATTTCCCCCAGGGTGATCTTCTCCCGGCTTATCTGGATGTTACTGGCAAGCAGCTTATAGCGATCGCTATGTTGGATGAGCAGTTCAAAAAAACTTTCCATTCGTTTCCCGAGCACGAAATTGGTGGATAGGGAAGGGATAGCTGCTTTGGGGTCGGGTAGCTCGCGTGCCGGCTTTCCCGGATCAAATTGTTTTAAGCCTAGTAATTCCCCGCGCCAAAGCGGAGGGGTATGCAGGTACCCCAGGAGTTGCTTTTTAATCCGATCTTTCATTAATCTCCCTGCTTGCTATCTGTACTCAGTAAGTAACCAAATGGTTTCAATGAGGGTACATTGTTAAAAATAACATTCAGGATCCCCAGGACGGGAATAGCCAGGATCATGCCCATCACGCCCCAAACCATATTGCCCAGGATAATGGCAAGGATCACAAAGAAAGGATGAATATCTACCTTATCGCCCACTATGTAAGGCTCCAGGATGTAACTTTCAATAAACTGTACGATGGTAAAGGTTAAAATGATCCCTATGAGGATTCCTGTTTCTCCCTGCGTGAGATAGCCAAAGAACACGGCCAGCCCCATCCCGATGATATTTCCTATAAAAGGGATTAAGGTGAGAAAGGCGGCCAGTATCGAGATTAGAATAAAATTACTCACTCCTGAAAATCCCAGGCCTATACTGTAAAAAACAGATAGCAGCGAAATGAGAATGAGCTTGCCTCTTAGGTAATACTGGGCGATGTGGGCCGTTTCATTGATGATTTCTTTAACTTCTTCCTTTCTCGAATCCGAAAATAGCTTCAGAATGAATTTCTTTAACCTGCTGCGATAATTCAGCAGAAAGAAGATATAGATAAAAGTGAGCAGGTAATTGCTTATAAAGCTCATTACCGAATTAAAGAAGTTAAAAGCTCTTTTTCCCGAGTCCATGCTGCTCACCATACTTCCGAGATCATTCTCCTCGCGGTATTCCTGCAGGTCTTGCTCACTTACCGGCGTATGCTCATAAATATAAGTGATGAGTTGCTCCACCTTGGGCTTCATGGTTTCGGTGATCTTATCCCAGTCGTCTACGAAATTTTTGATCTGAAAGGAGATAAGCGCGAACACTCCAAGGGAAACAATAAACAGCAGAATAGTGCTCACCAGGGAAGCGACGCTTCTATTTAAAGGCCCCCGCTCCAATAAATTTCCCAGGGGAATAAGCAGTAAAGCCAGAATTATAGCCGTTACCAAAGGTCCCAAAAAAGCTTTGGCCTCCACAAGACCGGTGAAGAAAAAATAGCTGCCTATAATTATTGCTACAAGGGGAAAAAGTAGTTTTTCGTGAGATTTTATCATGGATTAGTGAGCTTAGTAGCAAACAAATTAGAAAAACTTTTTGGTTTCTGGAAGCTTCCCGCCAAGTCTTATAAAAGGCTTAACAGATTTTAAAGCAAAACAAACCGGAAAACCGGCCTCTGTATTGTCCATTAAATTTCAAAGTTTTCGCTGTAAGCTGGCATAGCTTTCACCGCATGTAAGGCACATCATTTAGTGGTTTTTAAGTCCATTGCTGTAAAAACGCTATCTACGGGTTCCCAGAGCTCAATTTTGTTGCCTTCGTGGTCCATGATGTGCACAAATTTCCCGTAATCAAAAGTCTCGATCTCATCGAGAATGCTCACCCCGTTTGCTTCCAATTTCTTCACCAGGCCTTCGAGGTTCTGCACCCGGTAATTGATCATAAATTCCTTTTTTGAAGGCTTAAAATGTTCGCTGCCTCTTTTAGACGGACTCCATTGCAGGTAGTTGATCTCCTCGGGGCGGTTAGCATTCCTGAACTCAAAGCTGGAACTCCATTGATTTACCTCCAGTCCCAGGTTCTCGGCATACCATTCGCGGCTGGCTACGGGATCGTCGCTAAAGAAAAAGATACCTCCCAAACCGGTTACTTTTGGGGTAGTGTCTTTTTGATTATTATTTTTGGGTTGTTTGTCTTCTGCTGCCATAGTTTCTGTTTTTTCCGGGCCTTAATTAGGCGAAAATTAAGCTGAATAAAGGGAAGATAAGGAAAAGTTTTTTCATTGGTAGACTAGAGGTGGTTACCTGAAAATTCAGAAATTGGTTTTATATATAAAAACAGCTGTAATTATAAACAGGATCCCGATGGCATTGATAAGCCAGGGATTTTTTAAAAGCCACTGCAGTATAGCATCTATTCCCAGGAATGTTAGCGTGATCCCGAAACTCAGGAAAAGTGCGATTACAGAATAATCCCAGGCTTCCCCGCTTAAGCCTGAAGTTAGAAAACCGTATAGCTCGTAGAGAAAAAAACCAACAGCGGCTATGTTTAGGATGGTGGGGTTATAGCTCATTAAGGGCCCATTACGGGAGTTTATCTGTGAAGAGTTTCGGGCAGCCGTATTTTTTCATATTTTCAGTCGAAGCTACACGCTGTGGTTACTATGGTGTTTTCTCCAACTAATGTTGAAATTTGTTCCCATTCCGTTGGATTATCATCAATGCAAATATAGTCTACGTAAGCTAAGTACGGGTTTATTCCTCCATCCCCAATCTCATCTGCTTTAAAAGTTTCTAAAACAGAAGAATTTTTTAGGATTAATCTGCTTATCCTATTTTCCCCAATATTAAGCCATTTTAAATTTTCCAGACAATGGAAATCAAAGGTGTCTGGTTCACCCCCTTCTAAATAGAACATGTCCAGCACTTCTAATGACGGAATTTGACAGAAATCAATTCTTAAAAAACTATTCGTCATATTTAATTTTTTCAGATTTGAACAAGCTTCAAAATTTACTGTAACAAAGGGATCTTTATCAGTATAAAAGTCCATTGACCTATTTGATGAAAGATCAACCTCAAGTAGTTTATTTAAGCCTGAGCAATTTATATTGTCGTAATACTCTGTGGCCAGACCGCTTATTTGTAAATACTCTAATTTTCTTAAGCTTGTAAGGTCATAGCTTAGATTCCCGGTATTTAAAACTTCACGTTCATAAATGTATCCTCCCGGGCCCTGTATGTTTAAATATTTAAGGTTTGAAAAATGCTCAATACCAGTTATATCAGCAAAGCTTATAGGGGTTTCATATTTAAACTGAAGTATTAATGCTTCAATAGCGTTTGCTTCCTTTTTTTCAATTTTACCGTCTCCGTTTAAATCGGTATTTCTATCACCTATTCCATCTCCATCGGTGTCTACGCAATTTGTATTAAATAATACCTCTCTAAAATTGTCATCAGCAATTATGATTTCGCTTCCTTTTGAGTTTTGACCTTTAAGATCATAAACTTCTATCTCATCATATTTCTCTGTACTGCAGGACTGGTTTAATAAAAACGATAAGCTTATTATCGATAAAATTTTGATTGAATTTTTCATAGGTGCTTGGTTGCCCCAAAGGCTTGTTGGTTAGTATCTTAAAGTAAATTATTAATTAAAATAGAATTATTTACCTAAAAGCTGAAAAATTAGATAAAAGGCTTCTTTTTACCTTTAAAGGCATATTTGAAGCGCTTAATTGCTGTAAAAATCACCTCCAGGGTCACGATGTTCATGGAGTAGAGGAGACGGGCTTGCAGACTTAGCCCGGTTTGCTGTTGCAGTTAATTATTTTCTTTAAAATTCAACCGGGTATTTGCGGTTGGCCGACTTAACTGTAGTGCTATTGCAAAAACTTATTCGTATTCATTAATTCAAACTCCGGAGAACTTTCAAATAATAAGTTGAGGATGTTCAAATGTCCCGAGCCGTATATGACAAGGATCTTATCTTCTTTATGGAAATCGATGCGCTGTATGTTTCTAAAGATTTTCAGGTTTCTGTTAAACCAACGCCCTGTTTCGAAATGCACCCCTAAGAAATCTCTTTCTTTGCTTTCGTATTTAAACGGACCCACTAAATAATTTCCCAGGCTCTTTTTAATATGCTCCGGATTATTTAATCTTATTAATTCAGGAAGTATTCCTTCTTCTTTAAAAATAGTTCGCGGATTGTATTTTTTAGAAGCCTCAACATCTCTCTGATAATATTCTTCAAATTTCTTTTTTCCTATGCTGTCCCGGCCCGATAAAACCTGATCTACCTCTGGGTTGAAGTCTCCCCACTCATCTACACAATAGAGTTTTTTAATCCCTCGCTCTTTTGCTAATCTAAATCCAATTTGTTGCCGTTCATCTCGCTTTAGCTCATGTTCTCCATTTAGATAAGCGGTGTATAAGGAATCGATTATGTGTTGCTTTGAGGCCTGACACTCGATTATAATTATGCTGGGTTTAAATTTTTCCAGGCTTTGAACTATCTCTTTTATTTCGTCCTGATACTTTGGTTTAAGAACATCAATTTGATTGGATTTTGCTGTTTTAACGAAATCATTATTGGGGAAATTAAAATGAAAAGTTCCCAGCGTAAGTACTTGTGTTGGGGTGTCCTGGGCCTGTAATGCTAGCGTAAACACCAGTAAAAAAGAGAGTAGGTAGCATCTCATTATTGTTTTTTAATAATGACAGCTGCTTGTGTGAAGTGTTACACTTAAACAGGCTTTTGCAGTGGGAAAATCTGGACTGACTTATGATGAGAATTTTGGGTCAAAAATGGGATAAATGATTTGGGAGCTAGCTTAGGTCTTTGTTAGCTCTAGTTAATGAAACGTTTCATCATTTCATACTCGGTTTTTGCCATATTTACTATCAATGAATATCCATTAGGTATTGTTTCACTTTCATTGAAAAGTTTTTCAAGGTTTTTTATTGCAATCTTAGACTTTTCCAAGTTACTTTTTGAAAGCCAATACTCACTAAGATATAGATAACCATAAAGCTTTTCTACATCTTCTTTTTCAGAATTAATAAGTTTCTTTATTAATGGTTTAACCTCTTTGTCGTTCTCAAAATTATCATCAAAGAGGTACATTCCGATAAGGGAGTAACCATTTTTCCTTCTATTTTCTTCCTCTGCCTCTTTAGAATACAGATCCTTTCTATAAACCAATTTGCCATCTTTAATAGCATACCATCTATAAATCGAATTGTTTGGGGCTACTTCTTTTTCGAAAACTCTGGATTTACTATTAAAGTTCGTTCCTAAAACTAAAATGTCTCCAATTTTTGATTTTGGCATAAAAGCAAATGCTAGTCTGGCATCAGGTGATCTCTTCTGATTAATTATAGTTAATACTTTTTCATCGGGCGTAACACTATAATATGCTTTTTTAAGAATAGAATACATTTCATCATCTGTCAACTGTTTGTACAAATCAGTCATATAAAAAGCATCAGCAAATGTGTGATGTACGAAATAAAATATGTCAATTCCAAGTTGATTCTCTTCGAATGTTTTTCCACTTTCAAATTTTATTTTATTCTGAGCTGAAGTTGCAAAACCGGATAATAGAATTGATAGTAATAGTAAAGTTCTTTTCATTTTTGTCATTAATTAGAGCTAACGGTTAGTATATGAAAAGTAGGCGATTAAGATGCACGGAACTATCGGTAAAACACAAAGTTTGATATGAGACAAAAGCCTTAATTTTATTACTATTTCGCCTAATTTTTATATACATTGTTAGCCACTGGCTTTATTTTGTCCAACTTGAAAAATTGTTATAACCGTTATCTTTAATCCAACAATACGTCTTGTAATCTTTGGATAATTTAAACGATTTTCCCCATTTCGATTGGTCTGGTTTAGATTTCAGTTTATAAGCGTCATAGTCTCCGAAATATATCCATTTACCGTTCTTGTATTCAATTGGATGCAATTTAGTGCCATCTTCGCTATATTGATAACCTAGATAGTCAAACGGGTTGCTACCGTAATTTTTTGTGAATTGGTCCTTACCTTTGATTTTGTTAATATGAACACCAAAAAGATGGTTTCCTGCTGCAACACTTTTGATAATTTCATATTTAACCCATCTTCTCTTAAACGTCTCACTTCCAATTAGAACACAAGTGTTTGAAGTGTTCTTAATTGAACCCATTAATTAATCTTTTAAGTGCTGTTGGACTATCTTTTTTGGCTTTCTCCCATACAGATGCATCGAAAAAGCCTGCGTCTTCCCTGTCTTTTTTTAGCAACCAATGATTTCTAACTGTATTTGCTCGAAAATCTATTACATCTTGATAGTGAAAACTGAAAAATATTCTTTTTGTCATAAATTAGTTGATTATGAACATCACAACTAGCGTTATTGCTATGAGTGTTCCATAAAAAATTATTTGAGTGATTGAAAATGTACTTGCAAGCCAACTATTCTTATTGTTGTCGGTAATAGTAGCATTCATATCAAAATCAATTTCATCTTCTTGTTTTTGTCTTATGATGTTATATAAGTCCCTGTATTTCCTTTCTTGGGACAAATAGTAACCATCTAATAGCCAAAAAAGTGGTGTAGAAATGTATGTAATTAGTACATAGTCAATATTTGTGTCTTTAGCTGCGAATGCGAAGAGAGCCGCAACAAGAGTTACAGACCATCCGCGAAGCAAAAAAGAATTAACATTCATCCTAGTTATCACTAGTTGAATAAACTCGAGATGCTTGATTTTTTTATCTTCCATTTTTAACTCTTTAACCAAGACCCAAGGCCTTTTAAATCACCATTTGGATATTTTACATAGAACGTATTTGGTGTTGAATCGCTTTCATAGATGTATGGGTAAATCTGCAAATATTCCGCACCACTATAGTCAGTGTAATTGTTCTTTACGGGAAGCACAGCAATATGCTCTACGTATTTTTGCGCATCTCCGTGTCCTAATTCCCAATTGCACCATTTTGAACTTATCGCACCTTCCGTTGCTAAAAAAACAAACTTTCTGTTTTCTTTAATTTTTTGTTTGATTCGATTCGCTGTTACTCCACTAGTTGTTCTAGGCATTCCATCATCTAACCAATCCACATAAACTTCAACGCCAAATCTTTTTAAGAAACTTATTGCGCCATCCAACTCTTCAGTCTCATCGTGTTTATGAGAGAGGAAAATGGTCACTTTAGAATAACGGCTTTCCCCCTTAAATTCTCTTAGGCTTTCATTTATTGTCTTGCTATAGTATCGAGTACTATTTCTGTATCCTGTCAGTCTTGATTTAGATATTATGCTCATATTTTTTCAGCTTGTGGCTAACGGTTTGCATATGAAAAGTTGCGGGTTATAATGCGCGGAATTGTCCGCCGCAACTTTTGCTTTTTTAAAGTAAACAATTTCGAGCAAACACAGGCGAAGCAATTTTTTATATGCGTTGTTGTAGCTAGTTTTTTTCTTCTTTTGGATCAGGTTCTCTATACTCCAAGTTGTAATATTCTTTTGGTGTTCCTTTGAACCCTTTAGATTTTACATATAAGGCAATTGCGAAAGGACTTGGTTCAAGTTGTGCTTTTAATTCCTTGTCTCCAAACGCAAAACCACTAGCGTGTCCTACCAAACCTCCTCCATTTAACAATTCAGAACTTGCCATATTGTCAAACTCTGTGTCAATTTTATGTAAATCTTCATCTCCGATAATTCTATGAATTTGATCTAGTTCTAAATCAATATGCTCAGCAAAAATGAAACCGTTTTTATCTACTTCCATTTGACAATTTTCACAGATATAATTTAAGATTTTTGCTTGATTAGAAGTTAGATTTTTTAAGGTATTTACAAATAATAAATTAATATCATCTCCATCATTTTTATCGCAAGAAGAAGCAATCAAACCAGCCCACATTTCTTGCAGGGTTTCATCATCACACCACGAGCCGTTCTCCATTATTTCTTTTACTACTCTTGGATGTGCAGAAAGAGTTAATCTTTCACTTTCAAAATCCATTTTACCTTCGCTCTTTTGAATTATTTTTATGATATTATTCAAACGCCAATACCTTACTTTATCCTGAAACATTAGTCCTAATTCTTCTGCTGCTGGCAGACAAATTCTACTCAAAACTGATTGAGCCGCTTCAAAACTTTTCTCTACACTAATTTTTATGGCTTCTCCGTAAGGTGCAATTCCAAGTAAATCCACACTATTTTTATTTTCTTCTTTCATTTTTTTTAAATTAGCTACAACTTGTTATACTCTCTAGATTTCTACTTATCAATCATACTACATCCGGAATAAATTCTATATTCCTATTTAATTTAATCGATAAGGTATTTCAAGAGATTGCAAAAAGGTAGGGTACTGCTAATTTAATAAAAATTTCAGAAAATATTAAGAATTGTGCTACGAGGTGTGAGTAACTTTAAGCAGGAGGCTAGGGGTAGGCAAAAAAAAGAGGAAAACAAAAACCTGTACTTTTAGGTTCCTGTTTTCCTCTTAACAGCTATAGACGGGTGTCCATAGCTTGATTTAATCGTCGATCTTGACCTTTTTCTTTACCTCGCCGTCATCATCGGTCTTGATCTTGATCTTCTTGTCGTCGGTCTTTACTTTTATCTTTTCATCTTTCACTTTCACCTTGGCATCTTCTTCTTCCATGAGTTCTTCCATCTCCGATTTTTCTTCTTCCTGTTCCCGGCAGGAGACCAGGGAAAGCGTAAGGGCCATAAATAAAAGCCCGGTTTTAAACAGATGTTTCATAGTATTAAAGTTTTGGTTTGCAGGATAAATGTAAGAAAATAGCAGGGGCGCAGGAGCAATTTTAAGTTTTCTTAAAGAAAATCAAGGCTTATTGTTCCTTTTTCTTCAGCTCTGCCTTCTCGGTAAATTCCACAAGCTCGATCGCGGGATTACCGTAAACCTCGATTTGGCTGCGGTCTTTTGCAGTGAGTTTCAGAGTGCCGGTTACCTGGACTTCATTCTTTGAGCGGCCCTCGGCGGTAACCACAGCATTCTCTGCGGTGAGCTTACTGCCGTTAAATTTGGTGGAATGCTCGCTGCGAAGTTCGAATTCCCCGGTTTCTCCCTCTATTTTCGCGCTGGCTTTTTCATATAGATCTGCCTTAAAGATGGGCGAATAGACAAGAGCTTCCAGGTCGCTGGAGTTATTGAGCTGAAAATAGGTGTTACTCGCGTTAAGGTTGAGTTCGGTTTTGCTATCGTCATTTTTATAAAGCTTAAAATCTCTTGCGGTTAAAGTGAGCCAGGCTTTAGCTTTTCCGTTTATATGCACTTCTACATCCTGTAAATACAGGTCTTCATCAGAATATAAGTCTACATTATCGGTGATTAGAATTCGTTCCAGGTCCTGGGGAAAAGTGAGTATTATTTCGAAGGACTTACTGCTTTTTACCGGTTTCCGGCTTTTTATAAATAGGGTATTATCTACGATATCTGTTTGGATGAGGCTGTGCAGGTTATCATCGGCCTCCACTTCCATATGAGCGCGATCCCCTTTTTTAAGCCCCACTTCAAAATCTCCCTGAATTTCCACAGCGGTGAATTCTTTTAGATTAGTTCGCTCGGTGGTGACATTTCGGCTGCCCTTTACCTTTTGAGATCCACAGGAATATAGGCTGCCCAGCACAAGAAATAATAGGAGTAGTTTTTTCATTTTATCAGATTGAGTTATAACAAATATAAAAAAAGCCTCCCGGCTGGGAGGCTATCTTAACATTTGTAAACTTTTGAATCGGTTTGGGGAGTCTCACATTCTGCTGAGATCTCCGTTCGATCGGGTAGGGGCGGATCGGTTGCTACTTCCTGCTGAAAGCCAAGTGCGGCTAACAGCATATTGATTAAAATATTGATCAGGGTAGTCATCGTTCCTGGTTTTTAATTATTAGGAGATAGTGATCGTACCGTCACCAACTTTGATCGTTTTTTTGATCCTGTAGGTTCTGGCCTGGCTGCTATCCTGTTCCATCCGTGCATTAAAGTCGTCGGCTTCATCCCATTCGTCGCTGCTTTCCATATTCTCTTCGGAATCATCTTCAGGGAAAACATCATCGGTATCCTCAAATTCGGACATAGGGCAATCGAGACAGATGCTCCCATCTTCGGTTACTTCTACATAATGGCCTTCTTCCCCACGGTTAAGGATATCTCCCCAATGAAAGGAAGAGATATTATCATCGGCAAAAAGTATGCTTCCTTCAGGCAGGAAAAGCGTTAATCTCACTTCCTGGTCCCGGTATTTATTTTCTGAAGGCGTTGTGAAATAAGAGTCCAAAAGCAATTCATTGCCGGTAAAGCTGGTGCCATAATCAATATTACGGGCACGATCGCGGGCCTCTACATAATCTTTTCCTTCCGCAGAGCGAACGATCTCTAACCTGGCAACAGAATCCCTGGTGGAATTTATGCTAAGTCTCACATCAGAACTATACAATACCTTTTGGTCATTTTCATCGTATTTGATCTTGAAATCACTTTTTCTGTGAGCATAAGACGAATAATTAGGGTTATTTCTCATCCTAAGGTATAGGGTATCCTGTGGGGTGATGTCCAGGGTTTCGGTGTTCACCTGCTCCCCGTCGAAAGCGCGGTGGGTAGCCTGTTGCACGCCAATAGTGATGAGGCCGATTACCGAAAGTAGCCACAGCCCGAGCAGTACCAGTTTTGCAGTGGTTCCTATAGATTTCAGTCTTTTTACCAGGATCTTCAGCCCGAGGGTAAAGAGGAAGAAAAACGGGATTCCTACCGCAAAAAAGCTTAGCAGGGAAAGCACCCAAAGGGGAGCCCCGCTGGTAGCCATTTCGATATAATCGCTCCAGGGAGCATCAAATAAACCAAAAGTACCCACGGTAAATAAACCTATAAACAGGGCTATTAAAGTGGCTCCGGCCACGAGCAGAAGCAATACTCCTACAAGTTTCACAAATACATTAATAAGGAACCTTATTACATCGCCAAGGGCGGTAGCAGCCGAACCGGCGCCTTCCCTGGCTCTGTTGCCATATTTATCATAGTCTATATCCTTTACCTTTCCGGTAACATTATCAAAACCCTCACGAATCTTTTTTTCGATGTTGCTTATGGTGACATCCTCCCCGCGCATGGCGAGTTTATCGGCTGTGGTCTTTGCTTCAGGCACAAAGATCCACAGCGCTAAATAGATAAGGACAAAAGCTCCGCTGGAAAAAATAGTAAGCAGGATCCACAGCAATCTTATCCAGATAGGCTCGATATTAAGGTAGTGCCCAAGTCCGGAAGATACCCCTCCCACATAAGAATGTTCGGTATCTCTGAAAAGCTGTTTTCCTTTAGAGCCAGTACTGGTTTTTGGTGCGGGTTCGTCGTCAAAGATCTCTTCGTCCAGCATATAATCTTCTGGTTGCCCCATGATGGCGATTACTTCTTCAACTTCTTTTATGCTAATTACCTGTCTATCGTTTTGAATCTTTTCTTTAAAAAGCTCAGCGATTCGGGCTTCTATATCGGCGATGATCTCGTCGCTGCCCTGGGTAGTAGTAAAAGAGCGTCTTATAGCATCCAGATAGTGCTGAAGCTTTGCATAGGCGTCTTCATCGATATGAAAGAAAATGCCTGCCAGATTTATATTTACGGTCTTATTCATGATTCTTGTTTTTTTGATTGGTTACAATACTTACTGCGGTTTGTAATTCGTCCCAGGTGGTGGTGAGCTCTTTTAAGAAAAGCCTCCCTGTTTCTGTGAGTCCGTAGTATTTACGCGGTGGTCCACTGCTGGATTCTTCCCAGCGGTAGGTGAGGAGTCCCGCGTTCTTTAACCTGGTAAGCAGGGGGTAGATAGTACCCTCTACTACCAGCAGTTTTGCGTCTTTCAAGGTGTCCAGGATCTCGGCTACATAGGCATCTTCGTCTTTTAAGACAGAGAGAATGCAGTATTCCAGAACCCCTTTGCGCATTTGCGCTTTGGTGTTTTCAATCTTCATAGCCTTTGGTTTTGAGTGTTGTTAAACTGTTCATTTTCTGATTGATGATTTGATGAATGATTATTGTTCGCTCCTAAAAAATTAATGCTAAGCGGGTATTTGTAAGTTTTACCTTCGCTGGCTTTGATGGCCGCCTGCACTACTGCAAAAATCTCCAGGATAAAAAGTCCCAACAGTAATGTGAGTACGCCCCCAAGGATTAATCCGAAAGGAAAAAGCCGGGCCAGTTCTCCCAGGTTAGAATCGTCTTTAAAAGGAAAGTGGGTACTCTCCAAACTTAATTGCATTCCGGTGAATACCATTCCTGCAATTCCTCCTAAAACTAATACTATAAAGTAAAGGAAGATGCTTATCTGGAAGTTAAGGGCTTGTTTCCCGTGATGGTCTATAAATTTATTTTCTTTCCTAATGAGCCATAGTACAAGTGGAAAGATAAAATTCCCCAATGGAATAAAATACTTGGTGAAGGCCGAAAGATGTAGCAAACTTGCCAGGGTTCTGTCTTCTTTTTTGATTGCTGAGTTCATAACCTATTAATTTATAATACAAATATATGTTTAAAAGAAGGTATTATGCAACACATAGTACCTAAATTTAACATTTAATTAAGAAAATACTGTCGGGGAGGTAAGGTTTAATTGAATAATTTAGGGAGAAAATAAAATCCTATGTCCTTTACACCCGGCAAACTCAATGTTTATTTAATGACCAAGCTCCCAAGCGCCTGGATAACAGGAGTGCGGGTAAAACATATAGATGCCGATTCCTGTAAGGTAGGGGTGAAGCACAGCTGGATAAATCAAAACCCCTTCAGGTCTATGTATTTCGCGGTACAGGCGATGGCGGCTGAGCTAAGCACCGGCGCCCTGGTTATGCAGCAGATAAAAGCCAGCAATCAGAGGATATCTATGTTGGTGGCCCAAAATAAAGCGGTCTTTACCAAGAAGGCTAAAGGCAAAATTATTTTCACCTGTGTAGACGGGCACCTGGTAAACCAGGCTATAGAAAACACTATCGCTACCGGGCAGGGGCAAACCTTCTGGATGAAATCTACCGGGCTGAACGAGACCGGGGAAGTAGTTTCAGAATTCGATTTTGAATGGACGGTGAAGCTTAAAACTTAGATCAGGATATTAACCAACAGGCATAAAAAATGAATGCACACGAAATAGATTACCAGATATTCGGGGAGGAGATGCAGTTTGTAGAACTGGAACTGGACCCCCGGGAGGCAGTTATCGCCGAGGCCGGGAATTTTATGATGATGGATCAGGAAATTCAAATGAATACCATCTTTGGCGATGGCTCAAAGCAGAATGAAGGTTTCCTCGGGAAGGTGCTTGGTGCCGGAAAACGCCTGCTTACCGGCGAGAGTTTGTTTATGACGATTTTCACGAATGAAGGCGCCGGAAAAAAGAAGGTGAGCTTTGCCTCTCCCTACCCGGGAAAGATCATTCCCATAGACCTTACCCGCTATAATGGTAAGTTTATTTGCCAGAAAGACGCTTTTTTGTGTGCGGCTAAGGGCGTCTCCATTGGTATTGAATTTAGTCGTAAACTGGGGCGCGGCTTTTTTGGAGGCGAAGGATTTATTATGCAGAAGGTAGAAGGCGATGGGATGGCATTTGTTCACGCGGGAGGCACTATGGCCAGAAAGGAATTACGCCCCGGAGAAAAACTCAAGGTAGATACCGGATGTATTATTGGTTTTACCCAAACTATACAATACGATATAGAATTTGTAGGAGGCATTAAGAATACCATTTTCGGCGGGGAAGGTTTATTCTTTGCAAGTCTTACGGGGCCGGGCACGGTCTATATACAAAGCCTTCCTTTCTCTCGCCTGGCCAACAGGGTTTTACAGGCTGCTCCGCAGGGAGGAGGAAAAGATAAGGGGGAAGGCAGTATCCTGGGTGGCCTGGGAGATGTCCTTGGAGGCGACAGAAGGTTTTAAGCCGGGAAATGAAGATTTTTTCTTAAACAATTCAAAATATTTTATTATATTTAGACAGTCTAAAAATCACCGCATATAGCAAATTTCTACGCTTTAATTAACCTATCTAATAACTTAAAACAGTTCAAATTATGGCGAGAGCGATGTTTGAATACACCAAAACTATACTTGACAAAGTTAGTTTTGACCCGGTGTTATTTTGCAAGGAAGTGAAAAAAGCCTTGCAGCGCCTTTTACCTCACGAGATTGAGGAGCTCAGAATCTGGATTGAAGCCTTAACCCGCAAAAATCCCGAATTGAATCAATGTTTAATCTATCTAAATCCATAAAAAAAAGCGGCTGAAAGGCCGCTTTTTCTTTTTAAAGACATTCTTAATCTTAAAGCTTAGGTGCAATTAGCTTCTAAGACTGCATTTCCTTTTTGTTGTTGCTTAGTGGACTTATAATCTTCACATTTTGAAAAGCAATGGCTCCCTTTACCACTCCGGCAATGGTGCTGCGCAGGGCTTCTATGATTTGCATCTTTAGTTCACTGCGATTGTAGATAAGACTTACTTCTCTCGCGGGAACAGGATCTACAAAGGATCTCAGGTTTTCCTTTTCCGCATCTTTCATATCCAGGGTATGAAGATAGGGAAGGAGCGTCATTCCCAATCCTTCATTGGCTAGTTTAATAAGGGTTTCAAAGCTTCCGCTTTCGAGCTGGAAATGATCGTCATCATAATTCCTGCTAGCCTTACACAGGTTAATAACCCCATCTTTAAAACAGTGCCCATCTTCCAGTAAAAGAATATCGTCAATGTCAAGTTCATCAACTTTAATCTTTGTCTCTTTATGCAATCTATGGGAAGGGGGGATATATCCCACAAAAGGCTCATAATAGAGCACGTTTTCTTTTATTCCGTTTAATTCCAAAGGGGTTGCTGCAATTGCGGCATCAAGATGACCTTCCCGAAGCCGCTCTATGATTGCCTGTGTGCTTAACTCCTCGATTTTTAATTTTACCTTAGGGTATTTCTTTATGAAATTACTGATGAACATTGGTAGTAAAGTAGGCATTATGGTAGGGATAACTCCCAACCTGAAGATTCCGCCAATATAACCTTTCTGCTGATCTACAATATCCTGGATCCTATCGCTTTCATTCACGATATTCCGCGCCTGGTGTACGATCTTCTTACCCGTTTCGGTAAGTTGAATGGGTTTTTTGGTTCTATCGAAGATCTGTACATCCAGTTCTTCTTCCAGTTTCTGGATTTGCATACTCAAGGTAGGCTGGGTAACAAACACCTTCTGTGCGGCCCGGGTAAAGTTCTTATGCTCGGCAACCGCCAGGACGTAATGTAATTGTGTTATTGTCATAGATATTCATTTTCAGTAGATGCAAATGTATAAGATTTTTCTATTAAGAAAAGAAAGATTTTTTATTTTCTATCAGGCTTATTATAACAAGCCCCGGGCTTTGATCTCCAGGTATTTGTTGATGGTATTGATGCTTAATTCTTCGGGTTTGCTTAGCACCGCCTGTATCCCGTGTTTCTGAAGTTCCATTAACATCAGTTTTTTGTTTTGTGCAAATTCTTCGGCCACTATTTGATGGGCCGCCACGTTGACATCGCCGGGCCTGGCTTCAATAAGTTCGTGCAAACTGGTATTTTCAAAAAGTATGACCACCAGCAAATGATTTTTTGCCAGGGCTTTCAGGGAAGCTAAACGCTTTTTCAATCCCGAAATATGTTCAAAATTGGTGTACAACATAAGCAAGCTGCGTTGGGGGAGTTGCTTTTTAAGGTGGGAATATAGAAGTCCGTAATCTGAATCAAAATAATTTGTCTCGATATTATAGAGGTGTTCCTGGATAAGGTTTAACTGGCTTATCCTGGAATTGGCTTTCAGCAGAAATTCTATTTTGTTCGAAAAACTAATCAATCCTACCTTGTCTTTTTTCTTCAGGGCGATATTGGAAAATGCCAGGCTGGCATTTATGGCGTAATCCAGCAGGCTAAGTCCGGAGAAGGGCATTTTCATAACTCTACCCGTATCAATCACCGAATATACCGGTTGGGAGCGTTCATCCTGAAACTGGTTTACCATCAGGTTGCCCTGTTTGGCTGTAGCCTTCCAGTTTATGGTTCTGGCATCGTCACCCCGAACATATTCCTTTATCTGCTCAAATTCCATAGTATGGCCTATACGGCGAATCTTTTTCAGGCCGGGACGCGAGATACGCTGGTCGGTGGCCAGGAAATCCAGGTTTCGCATTTGCAAAAAGGAGGGATACACCTTTACCATCTGATCTTTATTGAAGGTATCCCGTTTTTTTACCAGGCCCAGGGTTCCGGAGCTAAAAACATTCAGCCTTCCAAAATGGTATTCGCCACGGGCCACAGGTCGCACAAAATAATTAACTTCTTTTTCCTGGCCGGGATTCAGCTTAAAACGCATTAAGAAATCCCGCTTCTGAAACTGCACCGGCAGTTCATCAATTACTTCACAGCTTAGCCTGAAATTACGGGAATTCCGGATTTTCAGCTTAACTTCATTTTCATCTGAATTTGAGAATTTTCCCGGAAGTATCCTTTCCGCAGTAATTCCCTTATCCTTAAACAAAATACTTATATCTATAAGCACTAAAAAAAACATAAGGACCACAGCCATCCAGGTGACGGCATACAAAAACGGGATCCAGTAGGAAAACAGGAAGCCCATCGCGATCCCAAAAAGGAGCACGAAGAAACGCTGAGTGAGGTATAGGGATTTCAGAAATTTTATCACCTAACGTGGAATTTCAACCGAATGGCTTATCATTTCTATTACATCTTTCGGGCGCAGGCCTTCCATCTCGCGGTCGGGGCTAAGGATGAGACGGTGCGCTATAACGGGCTGCAGCATCTTCCTTATATCTTCCGGAATAACGAAATCTCTGCCGTTGATAGCAGCCATAGCCCTGGCACCATTCATAATAGCAATAGAGGCCCGGGGAGAAGCCCCCAGGTAAAGGTGCGGATGGTTACGGGTTTTACCAACTATCTGGGTTATATACTCCAGAAGCTTTTCTTCTATTTTGATCTCGTGAATCTGGTCTTTTATTTCTTCAAGACGGCCCGGTTCCAGAACGGCCTGGATATCGGTCTCGGGAAGCTTGCCTTTTCTTTGCTGGTGGCCTTTAAGGATGCTGAGTTCTTCTGCGGCGCTTGGATAATCTACTTCTATCTTAAAGAGAAACCGGTCCAGCTGAGCTTCGGGCAGGGCATAGGTGCCTTCCTGCTCTATGGGGTTTTGGGTTGCCAATACCATAAAAGGTGATTTCATAGCATACATTTTCCCGTCTATGGTCACCTGGCGTTCCTCCATCACTTCAAAAAGCGCGGCCTGGGTTTTTGCCGGGGCACGGTTAATCTCGTCAATAAGCACGATATTAGAAAAAATGGGGCCGGGTTTAAATTCAAATTCAGAGGTTTTCATATTTAAGACCGATGTTCCCAAAACATCGCTGGGCATAAGGTCTGGAGTAAATTGTATCCTGCTGAAACCTGTATTTAGCGTCCTGGCAAATAGCTTGGCGGTTAAGGTCTTGGCAATGCCCGGCACGCCTTCAATAAGTACATGACTATTGGTGAGTAGCGCTACGATAAGTAATTCTACAAATTCCTCCTGGCCCACGATAATCTTAGCAAGCTGGGATTTTAGACTTTCTACCGATTCCTTCAGGTCTTCCAGAGGAATGCGGCTGTCAAAATTTATTTCGTTGTTAGACGGGGTTTCCTGATTTTCCATTTTTTGGGTTTTTAAAGCTGGCAATGGCACGGGTGAGGTGCAGGAATTCTTCCTTGCTGATGTTTTGTTGTGCCCTAAGCTGTCTTATTTTGCTGAATAAATCTCTTGTTGCTGTTTCGTTATTTCCGCTTCTGGCCATTAGTTTTTGCTCAAATTCGGAGTCTAATTCCTGAGTGGACAGGCGGTACTGGCTGCGGATATAATCTAAAAATAACTCAATTTTTTTTATGGTCATTTCCCGGTAGCGATTTTGCTCCAGGTACAAATTACTGATGTTTCGGGTATACTCATAAGTTTTGTTCTCCAAAGCTTTTACAATAGGAATTGGCCTTTGGCGGCGTTTCCCCTGAAAAACAAGATAGAGTACGCTTGCCAGTAATACAAAATAATAGGCCCATTTCAGGGCTCTATTGGCCAGAAGGTAATACAGCGGCGAACTGTAAAAGCTTTTCCCCGATTTATAATAATTGTCCCACAATAAAGTTTCAGAGGGATCCAGGTAAGCTAGTACAGCCTCTGCATATTGATAGTTTTCCTGCTGTAACAGAAAATAGTTGCTGAAGGCTTCGGGCGTGGAATGCACGAATATTTGCCCTTTTCCGAAGCTGGTTTGCACAAAATTAGGCTTTTGTTCTAATGGTTCCTCTGCAAAGACCGCGGTTCCCAGTACATTATGTTCCAGAGAATCGGTTTTGGTAAAGATGAGGGCTTCAATGTCGAAATTAAGCTTTGGCATTTCCGCCTCATTTTTAAGTTTTAATCCCGGCCGACTTTTAAAATCGGTATTCCTTAGGTTGGTGCGGGCTTCAAGTTTAAGGGTGTCTAATAAGTTCTTTCCGATATATCCTGCCGAAACAAAAACTGTATTTCCGCGGCTTACCCAGGCCAGGACCTTGTTGAGTTCGTTATCGTCAAAAACCACATGATCATTCAGAAAGAAATAAATGCCGTCGGGCGGTTCCTCTTTAGCTAGAAACTCAAATGGAGGCTGGTTGATTTCTTTGATCTCCCGGGTGTTCTTCCAGCTTTCAAAGAAAGCAAAACTGCCAAGGGGAATCTTGTCTTTGCCCGAATAACTGGGGTTCATATTTAAAGGCTCGGGTTCGTTAGCTTCCAAAAAGCTTAGCGCCAGCACAAGTAGGAAGAAAAACGCGAATCCTATTTTCCAGCTTTTATGCATAGGTTCGGGTTTTTATCATTTTTTCACTCTCTAAAAAAGCTCTTTCTGCCAGGCTGAAATTCTCTTTGCTCACCTGGAAATCCCCATACCAGCTATACTCATATATGCGGGTTATTCTTTTAAACTGATGCCGGAGTGCTTCAGATTTTAACTCTCCTGAATAATCCTGATTGGTCTTATCGAAGCTGTATTCGATTATGCCTTGCTCATCCATTTTTCGAAGCGTTTCCAGGTAATGATACCTTATGGCCAACCGGTAGTTTTCTTCAGCCACCGCTTTTTTTATCAATTTGCTGATATCTTCAGACTTAATGATCTTTTCTTCTTCTGAATAAAATACCCGGGCATTTTTTCCCGCAGGAGCTGCAGCATAGGCCGGGTTAAGTTTTACAAAAAGCCAGGCTACCAGGAATAAAACCATTAATAGCAAAAGATAAGGGAGAATTGTTATAAAAAGATCCAGGATGCTTCCCGGTTCATAACTCCCGAAGAGCCAATCTATAAAAGCCTGGAATTTTTTATTGATCCAGCCTTTGAATTGTGTCCACCAGCCGGTAGAGGTTTCCCGCTCCAGGTAGCCGAAATCCCTGTCGTTTCTCCATTTTTCAAGAAGACCTTTCTCAAATTCGACCTTCTGAAAATTGGTGGGTTCCCGGCCAATACTATCTTCCTGCGGAAATGCTTTTCCGAAGAAAAAAAGAAATAATGCTATTACCGGGAGCAGTTTTTTCATCAGGAATTATTTCCGAGCTTATCGATGCGTTCATAGGTGCCGGTAAAGTTCTTTTTTTCATTTAAATGAAAATAAAGAAAGGCAACCCCAATGGGGATTATAGAATAAAAGATATACTGGACCAACGAAGAAACAATACTAAAAAGGATATACACCCAGTCTATCATCTCGCTCATATCTGCTGCCGAACCTTCGCTAACACTGGTAAAAGCCCTCACGAATGTGTAAATTATTAAGGGCAACTGAAAGATAAGGCTTATCACATAAATAATTATCCATATAAAAACCAGGGTCAAAAAACTCATCCACCAGTTATCTTTCACCAGCTTAAAACCTTCGGCAATGCTCTCGGTGATGCTTTGCTGTTTAAAAATGAGGGCGGCCATGGCGATACTAAGCGGAACGCTTACATATATTCCGGGGATTAAAAAGAGCATCATCCCGGCGAAGATAAAAATCCAGGAAATGATGTTAAGTCCGAACATTTTTCCCAGGTCATCTTTGGACCAGGCAGCAACTTCAGATTCTTTTATCTCTCCTTCATTTTCAATATAAGATTTTATCAGGTTAAAAACCGTGGCATATACCACCGAAAAATATAGGAGCAGGGTAAGGCCCAGAATTCCGAAGGAAATAAGGAAGCCTCCCGATAAAAATGCTTCAGTATTCAGCGGATCGCCAAGAGTACTATAGGAATAATAGCTTATTGCAGCAATAAGCAATAAAAATGCCGGGCCGGCTACTTTTAAAAGTAACCTGAAATAAGTCTTATAATTTTCTCTGAGGAATTTAAAGCTAATGCTTATAATTTCCCCCATTTCCCGTTGTTGTTTAAACTGAATTAGGTCGCGGTTCATCGTTGATTTTTATTTTTTTATAAAGATAGCCTGGGTAAAATACATAGTAAAAGAGGATAAGGGCCAATGAACCTGAAATAATCAGGATCGCCAGCCAGTCGGGCATTTGGGTAATTCGGGTAACAAAACCTTCCAGGAAGCCTGCTATGATAAAGAAAGGCAGGGTACTCACCACTATTTTGAGTCCGCTTTTTATACCTCGCGTAAAGGAGGCCAACCGGGTATAAGTGCCGGGAAAGAGCATGCTTTTCCCTAGCACCAGTCCTGCACAGCCGGCAATGACGATTACCGAAATCTCTATGGTGCCGTGTATCCAGATAGTCCTGGCCGATTCCCACAAGAGGCCCTGCTCGTAAAAAAAATACTGAAAGGAGCCCAGCATAATGGCATTTTGCATCATCACAAACACGGTTCCTATCCCGGCGAAAATTCCCAGTACAAATACCATAAATGCCACTCTGATATTATTTATAGTGATGCCCAGGAACATATCGGTTTGGGCCATTTTTTTATATACCGCCATGGGGTCGTTTTCGGCAATGTTTTGTAGCGTCATATTCACATATTCATCTCCCATGATGAACCTCACAAAGGCCGCATCTCCCGATGCGGAGAAAGCGCCAACCACCGCGAACAAAATGAAAATTAAAAAGCTTAGCAGGAGCTGTTTCTGGTGTTTATAGAATTCCAGCGGAAACTCCCGTGTAAAAAATTTGATTATCCGGCTACCGGGTTCCTTACGGCTATGGTAGATCCTGCGGTGTGCCGTGGCTGCCAATGCGTTGAGATAAGACGTGGTGTTGCTTTTGGGGTAAAATGTTTGTGCATAGCTCAAATCGTCGCTTACCTCAATATATAAAGCCGAAAGCTGATCGGGACTAAGCGAAGTTTTATTCTCAAGGAGGCTTTCAAACTTTAACCATTTATCCTTATTTTGCCTAACAAAGGCTGCCTCGCGCATAGTTTTGTTATTAAGACTCAAAGAAACATATTAAATGGATAATTTTCAAATTGAAACTGCTCAAAATATCAGTATTCGTCAAAATGTGGCGGGCATTGGGGATCGCATCCTGGCTTTTATCGTAGATAGTTTTATTTTAGGGTTTTACCTTATTTTTAGTTCCTTTATGATTGCAGGCACCGGCCTGGATGCTGCGGGCGAATTCGTTTATTATCTTATCCTGGGGGTGCCGCTTTTACTTTATTACCTGCTTTGGGAAAGCCTTTGGAATGGACAAACACCCGGAAAGAAAATCCTGAAGTTACGGGTGGTAAAGATGGATGGCTCCCGTCCCGATTTCTCTAATTTTGTGATTCGCTGGTTGTTGCGACTAATAGATATAAGCATAAGCAGTGGGGCGATTGCCGTGGTAAGTATTCTTCTTAACGGAAAAGGACAGCGTCTGGGCGATATTGCTGCTGGTACAACAGTGATTAGCGAAAAGAAACAAATTGGTCTTGAAAATAGCCTGGGAGTGGAGCTTCCTGAAGATTATCAGCCGCTTTATCCTCAGGTGAGTATGTTGAAAGATTCAGATATTCAGGAGGTAAAAAACCTTTACCGAAATGCTAAAATAAACGGGAATCATCAAATTATCATTATGCTCTCTAAAAAGTTATCCGATTTGCTGGATATAAATCCGCAGCAGCAACCCAGTGATTTTGTACAAAAGGTGATCTCAGATTATAATTATTATACGGGCCGCTAGGTTTATTCGATAATTTCTACATCTATTTCAATGTTATCAATTGGCCATTCAGATTGGCCTGTTTTTACTTTCGATATTTCATCGGCAACATCCATCCCTTTGGTAACGCGGCCAAAAACAGTATGCTCATTGTCCAGGTGGTGGGCGCCGTCGGATTTGGTGACTATAAAAAACTCAAAAGGAGAGGAAGCCTTGCTTACATTCTGCTCGCTGTATTTTGCTGCTGAAAAAGCGCCCCGAACATGCCAGTGTCCTGCTTCAAATTCATTGGGAATTAGATAAGATCCTATTTTACTCCTGTGGCGGGAGGTCTCCCTGTTATCTGAGTTTCCACCCTGAATGACAAAATTGGGAGCAACCCGGTAAATATAGGTATGATCGAAATACTTATCTTTTGTTAGCATGATGAAATTTGCACGGTGTAGAGGAGTATCCCTGTAAAGACTAACTTCAATATCCCCAAAATTGGTAATAATCCTGATGCGGGTTTCAGGGTTGTTTTCTCCATATTCTGTTAAAGTGGGAATCAATTCTTCCTGCTCAATAGGGAAATCTATACTGCTTACTCCTTCTTCTTCAGGGGCTTCTGTTTCGGCTTTTTTCTCCTGAAGGCGCATCAGGGAATCTACTTTGGTTTGCTTGTTTTTAAGGCTATCTGCAGTGGTTTCAGTATTATTTTTAGAAGAAGATTGCTTATCTTCACAACTGCTGAAGGTCAAAATAAAGACAAAGGATAAAACAGAAAGTTTTCGTATCATGGATTTTCAAGAGTTTAAAGACAGGATTCCAAAATTAAAAAAATTACCGCTTCCCGGCGAGGAAGCTCACTATAAATTGATCCCTGCCACCAGACTTGAAGAATTATCCTTACTGGACATCGAAAAAAGAAATCCTCTAAAAGCAGGGGTGATGGCGGTCTTTTACCCAGGAGAAGATGGGCATACCAGACTGGTGCTCATTTTACGCAAGACTTATCAGGGAGTGCACTCCAACCAGATAGGTTTTCCCGGTGGGAGGCAGGAAACCACAGATCGGGACCTGGTGCATACGGCGCTAAGAGAAACCGAGGAAGAGGTAGGAATCCCGCAATCTGAAATAGAAGTGGTTAAGACGCTAACCAAATTATATATCCCACCGAGTAATTTTTGGGTACATCCCTTTATAGGAATGCTGGAACACACTCCTGAAATGGTGCCTCAGGAAAGCGAAGTAGAAAAGATACTGGAGGTAAAGCTTGCACATTTTATGGATAAAAAATGTTTTGTGAATCAAACCTTGAGTACCAGTTATGCAAAAAACATTGAAGTACCTGCCTTTTTGCTGAACGACCAGATAGTTTGGGGTGCAACAGCAATGATGTTGAGTGAAATAAAGGTATTGCTACAAAAGCTGTTCTAAATACTGAATTATATTATATTTGTCCGGTTTTCCAAAGTATCCTTAGGCGTAACCTGGAAATTATAAAAGTAGCATTATGGGCTTGTTTAAAAGAAACCCTTTTGGGCATATTTTGTTCTTAAAAAAATGGCTTATTCGAATCTTCGGAGTGCTTAGCCATCAGCGCTACCAGGGCTTTAATCAGTTAAAGATCGAAGGTTCTGAGATTATAAAGGATCTTCCCGACACCAATGTGCTTTTTGTTTCCAATCATCAGACCTATTTCGCCGATGTTACCGCGATGTTTCACGTTTTTAACGCCAGTCTTAGCGGCCGGGTAGATACCATCAAAAACATAGGCTATATCTGGCAACCAAAACTTAACATCTACTATGTTGCGGCCAAAGAAACCATGCGCTCCGGGCTTTTGACCAGGATTATGGCTTATGCGGGTTCTGTAAGTGTAGAACGCACCTGGCGCCAAAAAGGAAAAGAAGTAGAACGCGAGGTCAATCCACACGATACCGAAAATATAGGAAAAGCCTTAAAGGATGGCTGGGTGATTACTTTTCCGCAGGGCACTACCAAACCTTTTAAACCCATTCGAAAAGGAACGGCGCATATTATAAAAAATCATAAACCTATCGTGATACCCATTGTGATAGATGGTTTTAGAAGGTCATTCGATAAAAAAGGATTGCGCATCAAAAAACGGGGAATTCTTCAATCTTTTGTGATTAAAGCTCCCCTGGAAATCGATTACGAGAACGAGACCATTGAAGAGATCGTAAGTAAGATTGAATATGCAATTGAACAGCATCCTTCTTTTCTGAAGGTAATCCCGGGTGAGGAAATTGAAGAAATGGAAAAGATGAACGAGAAGCGCCGCTGGGAATATTAGGCAAGTCTTCGCAGAAGAGAAAAAAGGAAGCAAAATTTGCAACGGAAACGATTTTATTATTTAATCAAGCTACAATACCTCGGATTCAGGTTACATGGATGGCAAAAACAACCCGATGTAAAAACCGTGGAAGGCCTGGTAAGCAAGACTCTGAAGTATGTCTTACCCGAAGAAAAATTTAAGATTCTAGGCACCAGCCGCACCGATGCGATGGTTTCGGCTATGGATAGCGCTTTCGAACTCTTTATTGATGAGAGGCCCCTGGAAGATTTAGAAGAATTTCTAAGACTTTTTAATCTTAATTTACCGCAGGATATCCGCGCCTTATCTATAAGCCAGGTTGATTCGAAATTCAATATCATTCAACATCCAAAATATAAAGAATACACTTACCTTTTTAGTGTCGGGGACAAAAACCATCCTTTTTGCGCCCCTTTAATGGCTAATTTTCAGGAGGAGCTCGATATTGAAAAGATGAAACAGGCTGCAGCTTTATTTAGAGGACAGCATAATTTCAGGAATTACTGCGTAAGGGTTTCAGAAAACAGCAAATTTGAGCGGGAGATTCTTTCTTCAGAAATTATAGAAAACACCGAAATAACCGCCAGTTTCTTTCCCGAAAAAACGTTTCTTTTCCGAATAAGCGGCGAAGGCTTTCTTAGACACCAGGTAAGATTGATGATGGGAAGCCTGGTATTAGTTGGGCGTGGAGAATTGAGCCAGGAAGACATCGGTAAAAGCCTTAAGCCCGACAGTACCATGCAAATGGATTATATCGCCCCGGCATCTGGCCTTATTCTCAATAAAGTTGATTTCACCTAATCACTCCCCGGGAACTTCTTCTTTATCCAGAACTGCCAGCGCACAGCGAATCGTCCAGTAATCCATGCTTTCCTCAAAATGCTCATAATAGGATTTTAAAGTCTCGGGATTATTCAAGACTTCCCGGGCTTTCTTTACGGCTTCCAGATCATTTTTATCTACCAACCTGCTCATATCGATATTTTCCCCATTGGTGTAAAGTTTAGCCAGGTGGGAATAGATAGTGGTAATGGCAAGCTCCCGTTTTTTTGAAATTTCCTCTACCGAAAGACCTTCCCGGTAAAGTTCCAGGGTGATTTTATAGGTGTTGCCTTTCTTTTGTTTTTTGGGTTTTCTCTTTTCCTTTGAAAACGCGATGATTTCTTTGATGAATTGATACCCGTAATCCTGCATTTTTTTGCGTCCCACCCCATTAATCCTGATAAATTCTTCATCGGTCATCGGGCGCTCTTTCTCCATTTCCTTAAGGGTTGCATCATTAAAAATGAGATATGCGGGGATACCTTCGTCCCGTGCGATTTTTAAGCGTAATTCCCTTAATTTTTCAAACAAGGAATTAGTGGAGCCGGAGGAAGCTTCTTTGGTATTATTAAGAATGGCTTTGCGGTCTGGTACTTTGGCGAGTTCCACTTTTTCTCCCATAAAAAGCACATTCTTAGCAATTGCTGTAAGTTGTAAATTGTTGTGTAGATGAAAAGCAATTTCAATAAATCCCAGGTTTATAAGTTGGATAATATAGTTTTGCCAGTGCTGCCAGGAGGTTTCTTTACCGATGCCAAAAGTTTTTAAAGCCTGGTATTGCTTCGAAAAAACAGTTTCGTTCTGTGCACCTCTAAGCACATCTATCACCGTGGTAATTGATTCCTGTTCCTTTAAACGATAGATGCAGGAAAGAGCTTTTTGGGCAATAATTGTCCCGTCGAAAAATTTAGGAGGATTTTTGCAGATATCACAATTCCCGCAGTCCTCCTGTTTTAGTTCCCCAAAATAATTCAACAATATTTTTCTTCTGCAGGTAAGGGATTCAGCGTATTGCTTCATGCGGTCCAGTTTTGCGAGCTGCACCTCGCTGTTTCCGGCATCGGCCGCAAATTTTTGAAGCTGAACCACATCGGCATAACTATGGAATAGCAAGGTGTCTGAGGCTAATCCATCCCGGCCGGCACGACCTATTTCCTGGTAATAGCCTTCCATGTTTTTAGGCATATTATAATGTATCACCCATCGGATATTGGATTTATCTATTCCCATCCCAAAAGCTATGGTAGCACAAATGATCTTGCTGTGGTCGTTAATAAAATCGTCCTGGATCTGGATTCGTTTCTCGTGGCTGAGTCCGGCGTGATAAGCTTCAGCGGTATGACCTTTGGCCTTGAGTTTTGAAGCCAGTTCCTCTGTGGTTTTTCGACTCAGGCAATAAATAATCCCACTTTCATTTTTCCGGGAACTTATAAATTTTTCAATCTGTTCAAAGCGTTTTATCCCCGGGCGTACCTCCAGGCTCAGGTTTTTCCGATCAAAGGAAGCGATATGTTTTTCAGCTTGTGGAATATTAAGCTGGTTGCAAATATCCTGGCGGGTGGCTTTATCGGCGGTAGCGGTTAATGCTATCACCGGGGTTTGGGGGAAACGTTTCTTCAGGTATCCCAGTTGGGTGTATGCCGGCCTGAAATCATGACCCCAGCTCGAAATACAATGGGCCTCATCAATTGCGATTAAACTCACTTTCCCATTAGAAAGAAACCGGTCTATCACCTGAAGACTTTCAGGAGCAACATATAGTAGTTTTAATTCCTTCGCATCAATTTTTTTGAATATTTCCTGCTGCTGATTTTCTGTCTGGCTGCTGTTTAAAAAAGCTGCGGGAATCCCGTTAGCCGTAAGTCCATCTACCTGGTCTTTCATAAGGGCAATCAAAGGGGAAATTACCAGGGTAATCTCGGGCAGCAATAATGCGGGAAGCTGGAAACAAATAGATTTTCCTCCTCCTGTAGGCATGATCACCAGATTATCACGACCCTTAAAAACAGAGGCAATTATCTTCTCCTGAAGTGGCCTGAAACTTTCATATCCAAAATATTCTTTAAGCGTATTTAGCAAGCGGGATTTTTCCATAGCGCCAAATTTAGGTTTTTGATTCGGAAAGAAGAAGTAGGCTTTTCCCTGAAATTTTAATTCCTTGGCCTAAGGAAATCTATCGGAGCAGAAAATTATTTCGTAAATTTACTGGTGATGAAGCAACTCACCGTCATATATTTAAGTATCACCCTTTTATTGCAGGGTTTTAATCCCGGTCTTAAAGATTTGGTGCGGGTGGGGGATATGCTTCAGCATTTCGAATATCATTCGCAAAATTACGGCGATAGTTTCACCGAGTTTTTTTCCAAGCATTACGGGGCTGCTAAAGAAGCACATCAGCAAGATGAAGATAAGGACCATGAGCACAAGAACTTACCTTTTAATCATCAAACTTCGGTACAAATTGCCTTAGCCCTCTTTATTCAACAGGATAAAATTTCTTTAAGAAAATTACCTCCGGAAAAGAAACATTCCTTAAATTTCATTTATAAAGAAGGTCATTCTATACCTTGTAATACCGATATTTTTCAGCCTCCCCGATACCTGTAATCTACCTTAGAATTTCTACCACTTTGGCTTTGTTTCATAGATTACATATACAAATATGCTGTCAAAAATTATCAGTTTCAGTATCAGGAATAAGCTCATTATTCTTTTGTTCACCTCTTTTATAATTGGCTACGGACTTTATTCATTAAGCCAGTTATCTATTGGAGCGGTACCCGATATCACCAACAATCAGGTACAGGTTATAACTACTTCCCAGAATCTTTCTACCCAGGATATGGAGCAATTCATCACCTATCCCGTGGAGCTGGAGATGGCCAATTTACCGGGTGTGGAAGAGATTCGTTCGGTCTCAAAATTCGGATTATCGGTGGTGACCATTGTTTTCGATGAAGATATGGGAACCTATTTGCCGAGGCAGCTTCTTGCTGAAAAGATCCAAACGGCTGCAGCCAATATTCCTGAAAGTTTTGGTAAACCAGAGATGGGCCCCATCACCACAGGACTCGGCGAGATCTACCAGTATATTCTGGATACCAAACCCGGTTATGAAGACCGGTATACAGCCATGGAGTTAAGAACGATCCAGGACTGGATAGTAAAGCGGCAATTATCGGGTATTCCCGGGGTAGTAGAAGTGAACAGCTGGGGAGGGAAGCTTAAACAATATGAAGTGGCCATAGATTCAGAAAAACTGATGGCGATGAATATCACCGCTTCTGAAGTCTATACGGCACTCGAAAAAAACAACAGCATAGCCGGGGGTGGTTATATAGAACGTCTCAATCAGGCATATTTTATTCGTGGAGAAGGCCTGATCCATTCCCTGGAAGATATTGAGAATATCGTGGTTAAAAATCCTGACGGCAACCCAATTTATATTCGGGATATTGCCGATGTTGGTTTTGGGAGTGCCACCCGGTTTGGCGCGATTACCGGAAATGGTGAAGGCGAAAAAGTACTCGGCCAGGTAATGATGATCAAGGATGGTAATTCCAAACAGGTTATTGAAGCGGTAAAAGACAGGGTAGAAGAGGTTTCAGAAAATTTGCCTGAAGGGGTTTATATCAATGCTTTTCTTGATAGAAGCGAACTTATAGCAAAAACAACCTGGACCATTACCGAAAACCTGATTTTCGGATTTCTAATCGTGATCTTTGTGGTGGTAGTTTTGCTGGGAAACCTGCGTTCAGGATTGGTAGTCGCCTCGGTGATTCCTCTGTCTTTACTTTTTGCATTCTCCCTGATGTACCTCTTTGGAGTAGACGCCAATTTAATGAGTCTGGGGGCGATCGACTTCGGAATAATTATCGATGGGGCCGTGATCATCGTTGAGTTTATCGCTTACCAAATGACCTCGAAAGGATCTGAACTTAAAAATCTTTCAAGGTCTGAATTGAGTAAGGCTAAAGATAAGATCACCTTTACCGGCGCTTCAAAAATGATGAACTCGGCAGTTTTTGGTCAACTAATCATTTTAATAGTGTTTATTCCTATTCTCTCCCTTAGCGGAGTGGAGGGGAAAATGTTTCGGCCTATGGCCTTAACTTTCAGTTTTGCCCTGGTGGGTGCGATGATTTTGTGTTTTACCTACGTCCCGGTAATATCTTCCATGGTTTTAAAACCCGATAAATTATCTGATAAGAATATTTCAGTACGCTTGATGCGTTTTATAACCAAACTCTATACTCCTACTATTACCTGGGCACTCAAGGCTAAAAAACTGGTGCTCGGCATCGCTGTATTTATTCTTGCCATAACTATCTATATTTTTACCACGATGGGGGGAGAGTTTGTACCTACCCTGGATGAAGGGGATTTTGTAATTCAGCCCATATTCAAAACAGGGACCTCCTTAAGTGAGACCATAGCACTCACCACTAAAATGGAGCAGATCCTGATGGAATTCCCCGAAGTAAAACAGGCGGTGTCCAGAATTGGTGCTGCTGAAGTTCCTACAGATCCCATGTCTATGGAAGAAAGCGATGTTATTATCACACTTGTCCCCAAAAAAGATTGGGTGACGGCCGATACTAAAGATGGTCTTGCAGAAAAGTTCAAAGAGGCATTAATGATTATTCCCGGGATGGAAGTAGAATTCACCCAGCCTATCGAGATGCGTTTTAATGAACTCATCACCGGGGTACGTGCCGATATTGCGATTAAGATCTTTGGGGAAGATTTAGATATTCTAAATCGCAAAGCCCACCAGATAGAAAGCCTAATAAGTGATGTGGAAGGCGCAGCAGATATAACAGTTGAAAAAATCGCCGGACTTCCCCAGATGAGCGTAAAATACGACCGGGCAAAAATAGCCCGTTATGGACTTAATATTTCAGATATCAATGAGTTGGTGAGCGCTGGGTTTGCAGGGATGAAAATGGGAAGTGTTTTTGAAGGGGAGAAGCGTTTTGATCTCGTGGTAAGACTAAACGAAGAAAACAGAAAGGATATTTCCAACCTGGAAAATCTATATGTTGATACGCCTGCTGGAAACAAAATTCCACTGAATGAACTGGCAGAAATAAGTTATCAAAAAGGAGCCGCCAAGATTTCCAGAGATGAAACCCAGAGGAGGATTGTGGTTGGTATAAATGTTAGAAACCGTGATCTTCAATCGGTGGTAGATGATGTGGAAGCCCTGGTGAGTGCTAATATCGATTTGCCACCCGGGTATAATATTACCTACGGGGGGCAGTTTGAAAATTTGCAAAGCGCTAAAAACAGATTGAAAATCGCGGTACCGGTAGCCCTGGTACTTATTTTCTTCCTTTTATATTTCGCATTTGAATCGGTACGGGATGCTTTGATTATTTATTCTGCTATTCCATTATCTGCTGTTGGAGGCGTGTTTTTGCTATGGATAAGAGATATGCCGTTTAGTATTTCGGCGGGCGTTGGTTTTATCGCTCTTTTCGGGATTGCAGTGCTTAATGGGATTGTTCTTATTGAACATTATAAAGAATTAAAAAAGGATGGCATGGAGCATACAGACCTATTAATGAAAAAAGGAGCTAAAGACCGCTTACGGGCGGTTTTGTTAACAGCTTCTGCAGCAGCCCTTGGTTTCCTTCCTATGGCAATTTCAACTGGCGCGGGAGCCGAAGTGCAACGACCTTTAGCCACTGTGGTAGTTGGGGGACTGGTAACCGCAACATTATTGACCCTGGTGGTATTACCCGTTTTATATTCCCTTTTTGGTGGAAGAAAAACTGCTAAGAAGAATGTTCATTTTAAAAAGAGTAAATACAAATTACCCGTCTTAATTCTATTGTTTTCCCTTCCGGGGTTTAGCCAGGAAAAGGAATTGAGTTTTGAAGAGGTTCGCCAATTAGCTATTGAGAATAACGCAGGGTTACAGGTTTCCAATCTGAATATATCGGAAGCTGAAGCAATGGTGAATTCGGCATTTAGTTTCGATAAGACAGAAGTCTATTATGGCTATAATCAATTGGACGAAGGCCCAACCGATGAGCCCTTCAGGGTGATGGGAATTCAGCAAAATTTTTCTTTTCCCACAGTATATTTTTCGGCTCAGAAATTTAATAAAGCAAATGTTAGCGTGCAGGAAGATGCTTATGGGCTTGTAAACCTCCGTTTGGAAAAGGAAGTAGCTTCAGCCTTTTATCAGCTTAAATATGAACAGGAAAAGAGGGAGATCTATAAAGTTCTGGACAGTTTATACAGCCGTTTTGCTCAGGCAGCAACACGAAGGTTTGAACTTGGAGCAACCAATTATCTGGAAAAAATAACGGCACAGGCAAGACAAAGAGAACTACAAACCCAATATCAACAAGCAGGAGAACAAGTTAAAGCGGCTTATGAGATGTTGTGGAGCAGGGTTCAGGCAGAAGAAGAATTCAGCATTGAGAAAGACAGTTTGGGCAAGCTGGAAATGACGCGTTTGGGCGTGGAAAATCACGAACTTCTGAATTTTTATGATAGCCGTGAAAAATACTTTACAGCTCATAATAGGTTGATGAAGCAACAGCTCCTGCCCGATTTCAGTATAAATTATTTTGAAGCCACCACCCCTGATATTGATTACAGTTTGTATGGATACCAGGTAGGGATTAAAATTCCGCTACTATTTAGCGGACAGGCCTCAAAGATTAAGGCTTCAAAAATTGCTATGGAGAGAGCAGAGCAGGAGACCCGCAATAACAGGATCCTGCTTCAAACCAAATTTAACCAACTCCAGGCAGAACTTAGAAAATACCAGGAAGCTCTTAGTTATTATGAAAATGAAGGCAAAGAGCTTTCCAGGGAAATCCTTAAAACCGCCAATGGCAGTTATGAGAATGGAGAAATAGACTTCTTTCAATATATCCAGAGTCTCGAAAATGCTTATGGTATCCAGTTATCTTACCTGGAAAGTCTCAATGCCTATAACCAAACCATCATTTCTTTAAATTATTTAAACCTGTAAAATCTTACCGATGAAATCCATATATATTTTTATAGCGCTTTTAAGCTTAAGCCTGGTATCCTGTAAAGAAACTCCTGAGCAACCGGGGGAGGAAAAAACAGAACAGGGAAACCAGATTGTTATATCCAAAGCCCAGTTTGAGGATAGCGAACTTGAAACAGGAAATTTAAGGGAGTCTGATTTTCCTGAAATTGTGCGTAGCAATGGACGTATAGATGTACCCCCGCAAAACAGGACCAGCATCAATGCCTTTTTGGGAGGGTACATCAGGAATATTGAGCTGCTTGAAGGAGACCGGGTATCTAAAGGACAGTTTCTGGTGAGTCTGGAAAGTACCGAATATGTGCAGTTGCAACAAGATTATATGGATGTGGCAGGACAACTGGATTACCTGAAAGCCGAATTTGAGCGCCAGCAAATTATGCTTAAGGAAAATATAACCTCCAGAAAAAGCTTCCTGAAAGCCGAAAGCGATTATAATCGGGCCCAGGCTGCCGCAAAGAGTTTGCAAAGTAAACTGCGAATGTTGAACATAGATCCCGCCGCAGTAGAGGAAGGTAAAATACGTTCTGTGGTAAATATTTATTCTCCTATTAAGGGTAATGCCAGTAACATTTCGGTGAGCCGGGGGAGCTTCGTTTCTCCCACAGATCAAATAATGGAAATCATTAATTCTGAACATATCCATCTTGAACTCGTTGTCTTTGAAAAAGACGTGAGAAAGATTAAGGAAGGCCAAAAGATAATTTTCAATACCCCCGAAGCTTCCAATGAGAGTTTTGAAGCCGAAGTTGTACTGGTAGGCAAGACTATAGACGAGCAGAAAAGGAATGTTAGGGTTCACGGGCACCTTCCCGACAGTATTGCTTCCAATTTTACGGTGGGTATGTTCGTGGAGGCACTTATTCTTACGAGCGAAGTAAAAAAATCGGGACTTCCCGAAGAGGCGGTCGTAGAACAGGATGGAAATTATTTTGTCCTGGTACTGGAAAAAGAAGATGAGGAAAACTATTATTTTAACAAGAAAAGCGTTTCCCCGGGGGACACTTTTAATGGAGTTACCAGTTTAGAAAATCCCGAAAGCTTAGAAAACCAAACTATACTTCTGAAAGGTGCTTTTAAATTGATTGGGGAAGCCGGTGGAGAATAGAATTTCCCGATGCCCCGGTTACCTGATTCAAATCATATTAATCGTTTAGGGGGTACTTTAACTTTGTGGCCTAAACTAAACTAAATGAGTTCTGATCTTATAAGAAAATACAATATTCCGGGTCCACGTTATACCAGTTATCCCACCGTTCCCTACTGGGAAGAGTCCGGATTTTCGGTTAAAGCCTGGAAGGATAGCTTGCTTAAACGCTTTAGCGAAAACCGGGAAATAAGTCTTTATCTACACCTGCCATTTTGTGAAAGTCTGTGCACTTTTTGTGGGTGTAACAAACGCATTACCAAACAACATGGGGTAGAGACGCCTTATATTGAAACCTTAATCCACGAGTGGGAACTCTATTTGCAGGAGCTTCCATATAAACCGATTATAAAAGAAGTACACCTGGGGGGAGGCACTCCTACTTTTTTCTCTCCTGAGAATCTTGAATTTTTGCTAAAAACCATCTTCCGAAAAGCAGAGCTTGGCGATGAGGTGGAGTTTAGTTTTGAAGGGCACCCAAATAATACCACCAAAGAACACCTTAAAAAACTTGCCGAATTAGGTTTTAGTAGGGTGAGTTATGGGGTTCAGGATTATAATATGAAAGTACAAATCGCTATTCATAGAATCCAGCCTTTTGAAAATGTAAAACGAGCTACCGAACAAGCCCGGGAAGCAGGCTATACTTCTATAGGTCATGATATAATTTTTGGCCTTCCTTTTCAAACAAAACAACATATTATTGAAACCATAGAGAAAACCAAGTTGCTAATGCCAGATCGCATTGCTTTTTATAGCTATGCTCATGTGCCCTGGATAAAAGGTAGCGGTCAACGAGGTTTTAATGAAGATGATTTGCCCGATGGGGAGACTAAACGCGAAATGTATGAAACCGGAAAGCGAATGTTGGAAGAAGCCGGTTATGTAGAAATAGGGATGGACCATTTTGCCCTTAAATCTGATTCGCTTTATAAAGCGGTTGAGGAAAAAAACCTTCACCGGAATTTTATGGGCTATACCACCTCTAACACAGGCCTGATGATTGGGCTTGGAGTTTCAGCAATTAGTGATAGTTGGTATGGTTTCGCCCAGAATGAAAAAACCGTTGAGGCCTATCAGGAACGCGTTGAAAAAGGAGAGATTCCTGTCTTTAGAGGTCATATCCTAAGTGAAGAAGATCTCAATATCAGAAAACATATCCTTAATCTTATGTGCCGACTGGAAACCAGTTGGGAAGCTCCAGAAGATTATTTTGAGGAATTACCGCAGGTTCTGGTGAAACTTAGGGAAATGGAAAGTGATGGTTTAGTTGAATTCTCAGAAAAGGGATTGCGAATTCCGGAAAAAGGTAGGCCTTTTGTTCGAAATATTTGTATGGCCTTTGATCTAAGGTTACAAAGAAATGTTCCAGATACCAGATTGTTCTCTATGACCATGTAGGCTTTCAGACTTAAAAAAAGAATAATAAAAACCACGAATTTTCGTGGTTTTTCTGTTTAAAAAAGTTTTGAGGATTACTCTTTTTTACCTCCAAAGATCATTTTTAGGACTACAAAAATAAGGGCGACACATACCAGGGCAAAAAATCCAATAATATATGTTCCCATTTCCCAGTTTACCAGGGCAAGATTATTAGCTAGAGTCATCATTTTTATATTTAATGGCAGGATTGAACTGCGGTTATTTTTGGAGTCATTTCAACGGGAGAGAGGTAGGGGATCCCTAATCCCATCCCGCGTATAATAAAAAGCAGGCCTATTATTACTACAAATACGGGCACAGCTTTGGTTATCTTTTGCCTCACCCCGGTACCTATAATATTACCAAGGTAAACCGCGGCCGTCATCATCGGTACGGTACCAAGCCCAAACAACATCATATAAAGACTGCCCTCAAGCGCATTGGCTGAGGCCACAGCCCCAAAAACAGCCATATATACCAGGCCACAGGGCAGGAACCCATTAAGGAAGCCGGCGGTAAAAAAAGTGTCGGGAGTTTTTTTCTTAAGGCTTTGTCCCAGGCCTGATTTTACTTTAGAAATTATCCTGTAAACCGGGCCGGAGCCGTTAATTTTATTAAAAGTTTTATAGGGTAAAAAAATCACCAGGATCATTAAGATGCCAACGGCAATGGATAATTGCTGCTGAAGTCCAAACAAACCAAAGCTTTTGCCTATAATTCCGAATAAGAGGCCAATAATAGCATAGGAGAAAATTCTCCCTATATGATAAAGGCTCACCTGCCCGACTTTGCGCAGGGAATTTTCACGGTCTACCGGAAGCAAAAAAGCAATGGGACCACACATGCCGATGCAGTGAAAACTTCCTAAAAGGCCGAATATGAGTGCTGAAACTAGCATGTTTTAGTAAACGATCTCATTTTTATACAGATAGGTTTCCCCCTGATATTCCCAGTGAATATAGATGTTCCATCTTCCGGGAATCAGATTTTTATCAGTGATCTCGATACGGTTGGATTCCAGATTTAATGGAATATCAAAATCCAGTTTCGCGTTAGAAGGCCGGTAGAAGCTCAAACTCCCTGAAATTTCAGAAAGTTTAAGGTCTTCAGGAAACTCAATTAGCCACCCGTTCATGATCCTTCGATCGCTTATATTTTCAGCCAGGGCATTTCCCCGTGTTTCCGCATCGATTTCCTGCTGAAATAAAAGCTCCTTTTTGTAATATTCTTCAGTCACGAGATCGTGATCAAATTTTTCATCGGTGAGCATATTAAATACCAGGTAAAGTATAAAACTTATAAAAAGCGTCATCCCTATCACTATGCCTGTTCCCCAGTTAATTTTCATAAGTAAAAATTTTAATTAAAACTTCGTGGTCCCATGAACATTGTCTTGGTGGTTTCAATGAGGCGGTCTCCACTATAAATGCCTATTTCCACTTTTTCTTTTTCATCTTCCAGGGCCGAGGCATTGATCTCAATAAACAAAGTTCCTTCACTGAGTTCCTGTCCCGGCACCACGATCTCCTTATCCTGTACCGGTATTACCGTTCCCTGATGCGACATCAATTTAAATTCGATATCCCCAAAATCGGCGGTGGTCTTGTTTACCAATTTGTAGGTATAGACATTGCTGATCACGTTATTATCCTTGTGTTCATATAGCTGGCCGGGTAAACGTAAAATACGCGCTTCTACCTCGCTGCGCACAAACAGCATCCCGATGAGCACTGCGGTTAAAATCCCCAGCACTACGGTATAGCCTTTAAGCCTTGGGGTAAATCTGAATTTTGCCTTTTTCTCAATATTTTCTTCGCTGGCATAGCGAATAAGACCTTTGGGAAGATCTACGGCTTCCATCATAGAATCGCAGGCATCGATACAAGCCGTACAGTTAATACATTCCAACTGAGTCCCGTTTCGAATGTCTATACCCGTGGGGCAAACCTGCACACATTGAAAACAGTCTATGCAATCTCCTTTTCCGCTGGCTTCGCGGTCTTCGTTCTTTTTGAACTTTGCCCGACCTTTTTCTTTCTCCCCACGCTTATGATCATAAGCAACAACAATAGATTTATTATCCAGAAGTACGCCTTGCAACCTTCCGTAGGGACAGGCAATAACACAAACCTGTTCCCTGAACCAGGCGAAGACAAAATAGAAAACCCCCGTGAAAATGAGCAACGAAAAGAAGGTGCTCAGGTGGTTCATCGGGCCATCGGTAACGTATTGTATCAAACGGTCGCTACCTATTAAATAGGCGAGGAAAACATTTGCTATAAGAAAGGAAATAATAGCAAACAAGAACCATTTTAAGCCTTTTTTCCTAATCTTTTCGGCATTCCATTCCTGTTTATTGAGACGCATCTGCTTCCCACGGTCACCTTCTATCCAGTATTCAATTCTTCGGAAGACCATTTCCATAAATATGGTTTGTGGGCAAAGCCATCCGCAAAAGATCCTTCCGAAGGCTACCGTAAAAAGAATAATGAACACCACCCCAATCACCATCATGATCACAAAAATGTGAAAATCCTGGGGCCAGAAGGGAAATCCGAAGATATTGAAACGTCGTTCCAGGATGTTGAACATCAGGAACTGGTTACCGTTTATTTTCACAAAAGGAGCGGCAAAAAGAAAGATGAGAAGCACATAGCTAACGTATTTACGATAGTCATAAAACCTACCTTCGGGTTTCTTGGGATAGATCCATTTTCTCTCTCCTTTTTCGCCCGCGGTGGCTATAGTATCTCTAAAGCTTTCGTTGTTTTCCAACTTCTTATTCTCTTAAATTAAATCTACCAGTTATTCTGCATCTCCTGTCCAGACATCTCCTTCCGGTGCTTTGGCATCGGGAGGGTTGGTGCCTTCCAGGCTTACCACGTAGCTTGCAACCTGAGCAATCTCTTCGGCACTAAGGGAAGATTTCCAGGCGACCATTCCTTTTCCGTCACGGCCCCCTTCAGAAACAGTATGGAAAATATTGCTTATTCCTCCTCCCAGGATCCAGTGTTCATCGGTTAAATTTGGGCCAATAGCGCCACCACCATCGGCACGGTGACAGGCTATACAGTTTGCCATGTAAATTGTTTCCCCGGCCTCAAGATCGGCAGCATCGGTAAGTAACTCAACATTGGAGGCATCCAGTAAATCCGGATTCTCTTTTTTATAAGCTTCTACCTGTTCTTTGGCCTTTGCAACTTCAGCAAGATATTCTTCTGTTTGATCTGCTCCGTCAAACACGTGATAGCGTACCATATAGATAACCGCAAAGATGATACTGATGTAAAATCCATACAACCACCAGGCCGGAAGATCGTTATCCAATTCACGTATTCCATCGTAATTGTGATCTAAGATAATCTCATCTTCTTTTTCCAGAGGCTTTTTGGTGACCATCTTTTCATAGAGGCGTCTAAACCAGGCGGTACGTTTTTGGTGTTGGGCCTTTTCAATCTGAAAAAGCTTATCACGGCCTTGCTCATCAAGGCTTTTACGCACCATATTCTTAAGGGCCGCCAGAGAGGCTTCAATAGCGATGGCAATGATAAGGATCAAGCCTAAAACAACCCAAACAAATGGGTATTGTTGAAATACCCAGGTGGTTTCAGCATCTATGCTTATTTCTATTAAGAGGAATGCCAGGATTATAAACCCTGCAATTCTTAAATATGACGAAGTAGATCTCATAATTGGTTATTTTCTTGGTTTTGGTCTAAGGGTAGCTGGCTTACTTCATTAATGTGTTCTTTTTTCGTAGTGAAAACCCACCAGAAAAGGGCAACAAAAAAGATGAAGAAAATAAGCAGCGAGATGATGGGGTAGATCGTTACCCCATCTATAGCTTCAAGATTTCCTTTTATAAATTTTAACATAATTACTCGTTTTTAGCTGAAACTTCCTGGGCGTCTATTACCTTGATATCGGTTCCTAAGCGTTGCAGGTAGGCAATAAGAGCTACAATTTCCCGGTTACGCATCTCTACGAATTCGGTGTTATTCTCCTCGGCATATTCCTTATCGGCCTGGTAGGTACGTGCAAAGTCAGGATCGGAGTGCAGGTTTTCCTCGATTTCAGTTCCCTGTTCCAACATCCACTCTTGTGCATTGGCGATCTCTTCTTCGGTATATGGTACCCCAAGGGTGTTAAGTGCCCGCATTTTATTTTCGGTATCGCTCTTATCCAACTCATCGGTGATCAGCCATTTGTAGGCCGGCATAATTGAGCCCGAAGAGGTACTCTGGGGATCGTACATATGGTTTAGGTGCCAGTTATCGGAATATTTACCTCCTACCCGCAGTAAATCGGGGCCGGTACGTTTACTACCCCATAAGAACGGATAATCGTAAACATATTCGCCCGATTTGGAGTATTCTCCATAGCGTTCCACTTCACTTCTAAAAGGCCTGATCATCTGGGAGTGACATCCCACACAACCTTCCCTGATGTAGATATCGCGGCCTTCAAGCTCCAGCGGAGTATATGGTTTTACACTGGAAATAACAGGAACATATTCGTCTACCATCAGCGATGGTATTATCTGTACTATTCCACCAATAAGAATTGCGATGGTGGCATACAGAGTTAGTTTTACAGGTCTTCTTTCCAGCCAGGTGTGGTAACCTTCTCCGGTAACACGTTTTCTGGTAACTTTTTGTAGCGGTGCAGCTTCAGCAAGTTCATCTTCTACCGCGCTTCCCTGTCTAACGGTTTTTACGATATTATAGAGTAAGATAAAAGCACCAACGATATATAAACTTCCTCCAATGGCACGCATCCAGTACATCGGAATAATCGAAGTTACCGTTTCCAGGAAGTTTCCGTAGGTAAGGGTTCCATCGGGATTAAATTGTTTCCACATAGAAGCCTGTACGAATCCGGCAACATACATAGGGAGGGTATAGATAATAATACCAAGAGTACCTATCCAGAAATGTGCATTGGCAAGTTTAACCGAGTAAAGCTTTGTTTTGAACAATCGTGGCACCATCCAATAGACCATCCCAAAGGTTAGGAAACCGTTCCAGGCTAAAGCCCCAACGTGCACGTGCGCAATAATCCAGTCACTGAAGTGGGCTATGGCATTAACGTTTTTAAGTGAAAGCATAGGGCCTTCAAAAGTTGCCATCCCGTATCCGGTAATCGCCACTACGAAGAATTTAAGAACAGGATCTGTTCTTACCTTGTCCCAGGCTCCACGCAGGGTCAATAAGCCGTTGATCATTCCACCCCAGGAGGGGAACAATAGCATTACTGAAAATGCAACCCCAAGGTTCTGAGCCCAATCTGGCAATGCAGAATAGAGCAGGTGGTGGGGCCCGGCCCAGATATAAATAAATATCAATGACCAGAAGTGAATAATCGAGAGTCGGTAGGAGTAAACAGGCCTATTAGCTGCTTTGGGTACAAAATAGTACATAAGCCCAAGGAAAGGAGTGGTAAGGAAAAATGCCACCGCATTATGCCCGTACCACCATTGTACCAGGGCATCCTGAACTCCTGAGAAAATAGAATAACTTTTAAATGCAGAAACAGGTATTTCAAGATTGTTTACGATATGCAACACCGCAACGGTCACGAAAGTTGCCAGGTAAAACCAAATGGCTACATATAAATGGCGCTGCCGGCGTTTTATCATTGTCATAATAAGGTTAACTCCAAATGCTACCCAAACTATGGCTATTGCGATATCAATAGGCCATTCCAGTTCGGCGTATTCCTTTGAGCTTGTAAAACCCATTGGTAGGGTAATCGCCGCGGCAACAATAATAGTCTGCCAACCCCAGAAGTTTATGTTACTAAGTGCATCACTCCACATTCTGGCTTTTAACAGCCGTTGGGTAGAGTAATATACTCCGGCAAAAATGGCGTTCCCAACAAAGGCAAAGATCACCGCATTAGTGTGCAGTGGTCGTAACCGGCCAAAACTAAGCCAGGAAATGCCATCGGTAAGGTTAGGGAATAAAAACATAAAGGCCAGAAGCAGGCCAACACTCATTCCCACAATACCCCATACGAGGGTGGCAATGGTAAACATCTTTACGATCTTATTATCGTAATAAAACTGTTCTGTTTGCATAGTTATTCAGTTTTCTCTTGTTTGGTGGTTTTATTTTTGGATTTTGAGTTTACTAATTCGTCTTCAAACAGCATACGGACCGAAGGAGTATACATATCGTCATACTGGCCCTTTTTTACCGAGAGGATAAAAGCTATAAAGAAAATTATGGCTACCAGAACGCTGAGTGCCAGTAGCAGGTAGATAATATTCATTGTTTAGTTAATTGCGCCACAAAAATAATGGCTAATTAAATTTTAAAATATGACCTCAATCAGGTTTCATGTGTTTAAAATTGCCTAAGCCCTTTCCCGGCAAGCTTAGTTGCCAGGCTGGTAAAAGCTACTATACTAATGGAACTCAGGGGCATAAGGATTGCAGCGATTACCGGCATTAAATTCCCGGTGACTGCAAATGCCAGCCCCACCAGGTTATAGCACAGGCTCAGCACAAAACTCCATTTAATGATCTTCATTCCCTTTTCTGAAATTTCAAAAAAGCTGTGCAGGTCTTTTAACCTGGAAGCATCCAGGATCCCGTCACAGGCAGGGGAAAAAACATTTATATTTTCTGAAACCGATATTCCAACATCACTTTGGGCCAAAGCCCCGGCATCATTAAGGCCGTCTCCAACCATCATCACCCTGTTGCCTTGCTGCTGAAGCCTTTTTATAAAAACCAGTTTATCTTCGGGTTTCTGGTTAAAATAATATTTCGTTTGCAGCGGAAGCATTTTTTCAAGACGTTCTTTCTCACCATCATTATCTCCCGAGAGGATAAAGATTTGTCTTCCTTTCCCGAGTTTTTCCAGGAGTTCTTCCAGGCCTTCCCGATAGGAATTCCTGAAAATAAAACGCCCCTTGTATTCCCGGTTACTGCTAATATGTACTGCCGTTTTATTAGCTTGTGCGGTCTCGCTTAAAGGTTGCTGCACAAAGTCTGCAGAACCTATCTTTAAATTGCTTTGTTTATGCCTGGCCTCAATACCTTTTCCGGTATGTTCGGTAAACTCCTCTGGGGTGAGGATCTCATTTTTATTGAGAATATCGTATAACTGCCGGCTAAGGGGGTGCCCCGAGGCCCGCAGACTTCCGCTAAGGAGTTTTTCCTCTTCTGTGGTGAGCTTAAGGCCTTCGTAGTAAATCTCGGCTTTTTTATTGGTGGTGATCGTTCCGGTTTTATCAAATACCAGACAATCGATTTGGGCGATTTGTTCTATAATTCCTGCTTCTTTTAAGTAGAATTTATTCCTTCCGAAGATACGAAGCAAATTACCCAGCGTAAAAGGCGTAGATAAGGCTATAGCACAGGGGCAGGCTATAATAAGCACCGCGGTGAACACATTTAAGACTTTAGTAGGATCGTAAATAATCCAAAACAAGCTGGCCAGAAATGCAATACTTAGCACGGCGGCTGTAAATCGCTTGCTGATCTGGTTGATAAGGCTTTGGAAAGCCGAATTCTTATTCTTTTTAAAAACCTCATTGCTCCATAGTTTTGTTAGATAACTTTGGTTTATGGCTTTTATCGCTTCAATTTCGATCAATCCTCCTTGCTGGCGTCCTCCGGCGAACAGGGTTTCTCCCTGTAATTTCTCCACGGCATTGGCTTCTCCGGTTACAAAACTGTAATCGATTAAGGCATCCCCCGTCATCAGGACAGCATCTATCGGAATTAACTCCCCGTTTCTTATCAGGATACGATCTCCGGGTTCTATATCGTATACCTGCACCTGTTCTTCAACATTTTCTGAAGTGAGTCGCGTAACCCCTATGGGGAAATACGATTTATAATCCCGTTCAAAAGAAAGGTAAGAGTATGTTTTTTGCTGAAAAAATCTTCCTAAAAGCAGGAAGAAGACCAGGCCGGTGAGGCTATCAAAAAAGCCTGTTCCCAGGTCCAGGACAATCTCTGCGGTGCTACGTAGAAATAATACCGCAATGCCCAGAGCTATAGGAACATCGATATTTAGCATATTAGCCCGAAGCCCTTTATAGGCCGAAATGAAATAACCCGAGCCCGCGTAAAAAACCACGGGAAGGGAAAAGGCAAACATCATCCAGCGGAATAGGTTTTTGAAACGCTCCAACCAGAATTCATTCACTTCAAAATACTCGGGAAAAGAAAGGAACATCACATTCCCAAAGGCAAAGCCCGCGACTCCTAATTTATAGATAAGGCTTCGGTTTATATCTGGTTTCTTTTCATCAAAATCTTTGAGGGAAATGTAGGGTTCATAACCAATTCTACTTAACAGATATGCAAGGTCTTTTAGGGAGACCTCTTCAGGATTATAGGTGATTCGAACTGTTTTACCCGGAAAATCAACCTGAGAGGTTTTTACTCCCGGATTAAGTTTATTGAGGTTTTCCAGTACCCAGATACAGGAACTGCAATGCATAGACGGAATGAGCAGGTTAACCACCTGGGTATTGTTCTCGTTGAATTCCAGCAACTTTGCAAGGATTTCCTTATTATCGAGGAAATCGAATTTTCGCTCTGAAGAAGCCGGAGAGATCCCCGGGTTACTATCCAGGTCGTAATAATAGGAAAGGTCACTTTCATTCAGGATCTCATAGACGGTTTTGCAGCCCGTACAACAGAAATCCTTTTCCTGATAACGTAGATGCTCTTCTTTACATTCTTCACCGCAGTGAAAACAACTGGTCATATGCAAGCTAGATTTTCCGGCAAATTTTGAGCAATTGTGCCAGGTGTAATATGATTAGAATCAGGTTACGAGTTAATTAAGAATTGTCCTATCAACTTTAAGAGTTAAATTTAAGAAAATATTAGTAATCCCCATCCTTCGGTTGTTAAAGTTTCTTCTTTCGTTTTCTGGTCCTGGAGATGATGTTCAGGTAGAAATATCCTATTATTCCTGCGAGCATGGATGCGATTAGAATTCCGATTTTTGCCTGGGCTTGCAGGGCTTCATCTACAAATGCAAGGTCGGTGATGAATAAGGACATAGTAAATCCAATCGCTCCCAGAAATCCCAGTCCGTAAATATGTTTCCATTTCACATTTCTTGGTAGTGCCGAAATTTTTAAGAAGACCATAAGCCTGGTGAAAATGACAATTCCGAAGATTTTTCCGATAATAAGTCCGAAGATAACGCCCAGGGTAACCGGGCTATGGAAAAGGTCAAAAGAAGTGGTGTTTATGGTAACTCCTGCATTGGCAAAAGCGAAAATTGGCAGTACCACAAAACTCACAAAGGGATAAAGGGCGTGTTCCAAACGTTGGAGAGGCGGGGTGGCATCTTCGGTTAGCGAAGCGAACTTTTCTATGGTATGGGTGATCTTTTCTTCGGTCTCTATGGGATTTCTTTCTCTGTCGCGGTAATGCTGTTTTATTTCAAAAGAAAGCATTTTTGCCTTCCGAAGAAAAAGTGGAGTATTGATACGTTTAGAAGTAGGCACAGCAAAGGCAGCCAGCACCGCGGCTATGGTGGCATGAACCCCTGAGAGTAAAATTGCCAGCCATAAACCGCCAATTCCCATAATCGCATAGAACAGGGTATTTCTTATTCCAATAATATTGGCAGTTATCAGAATTAAAAGAAAGAAGGCCCCTACTGCCAGGCTTTCCATAGAAATTTCGGAAGTATAGAAGAATGCAATCACCAGGACGGCACCCAGATCATCAACAATCGCAATGGCCGTTAGGAGAATTTTTAAGGTGAAGGGAACCCTGTCGCCCAGTAGAAAAAGAATTCCTAAAGCGAAAGCTATATCGGTAGCCATCGGAATTCCCCAACCGGAGGCTCCAGGTTCGCCGGCATTTAAGTAATAGTATATTATAGCCGGAACAAGCATACCTCCAATCGCTGCAGCCACGGGTAAGATAGATTTACCTAAGCTGGACAATTCCCCCTGCAGGATTTCTCTTTTTAGTTCCAGCCCAACCATAAAAAAGAAAATAGACATTAAGCCGTCATTTATCCAATGCAAGAGGTTTTTTCGTAAAACAAAATCGTTTATGCCCAGGTGTATATATTGTTTCCAAAGGCCGTGATAAGCTTCTGCTAGAGGGGAGTTAGCCACGATCATTGCCAGAATTGCCGAAAAGATCAACACCAGGCCCACCGAGGTTTGTTTCTCGATAAAATTCTTTATGGGTAGTAAAAAATAAAGATCAAGGCCCGACTTTTTCATAATTCAGCTACTGATTTGATTTTAAAGTTACAATCTCCTAAAAACAGGCAAAATGATAAGGCTCAGGTTTTAACCTAATAAAGCTTCCTTTTCCGGGAACCTGTGATTTAAAATGGGGAAATGATAAACACCTGAATTGCACATTCTTTGAAAAGTTTAACTTTTAAGCAAGCTTTTCTGCGTTAAATTTACCCCCGGTACAGGCTGGCATAAAATATGTAAAAAACCTTGACGTTTTAAGCTTAATACCTGAAACACAGTTTTAATAACCCAAATACTATGAGGAAGATACACTTGTTTATATTTAGTTTATTGCTTTCAATATCTGCAGTAAGCCAGGCCCAAAACTTTAATGAAAATCAATCGGTGACAGAGCAGGTGCTTAGTGAGCTCAACAGGGAACGAAGCCTGCTGAGTAGAAACCTGGATTACAGGATTAAAGAGATCGATTCTAAAATTAGCACCCTGGATGAGAGCATTAAAAATTCAAATTCTTCTGCCGAGAAGGTGGAGAAACTTCTGGAGCGGGTAAAATACCTGGAAGAGCGACAGGAGGAGCTTGATAAAAACACTGTGAGTGTTTATAAATACAACTACAGTTCGGCGGTGCTTAATCTGGCTTCGATGGAGCGGGAAATAAAACCCTTAAACCTTTTCAACAGTTCCCGTGAATTTTATTCTACCCTGGCCCAGGTGAGCAATCCAATGAACTATGATGGTTACAAAGAATGGTTTGGCAGCTTTAAAAAATATGTGGATGAAGAGAAGGAGGACGATGCCCGCCTTGATGCCCTAAGCCATATCCTAAGCGTAACCGGAGATCTAACCAAAGGAACTCCCTTCACCGGAATGCTTGCCGGAAGCCTGTTTGACGGAATTGGTAGTTTTATCAATAACCTTAAACGCCGCGATCGGGAACTAAGAGAGCGCAGTACCGAAATGCTGAAGCTTACCACTACAGTGGCGCAGTTTACCCACGATAAAGACCTTATCGAAACAGAATGGGAGTCGATCAATAAGAGTCTCGATGAGCTGAAAGAACTTCAAAATAAAGCTCTGGAAGAAAATCTTACCGGAATCCTGGGAATCGACCTTAAAGAATTTGAGAAAAATTTCACCGATGAGACCGATGCGAAAAAACGAACCCAGTATATTTTAGATATTTCAAAGGTGGCCGAAAATAAGATCGTAGAAGAAAAAGCCAAAAATCCTGAGAACTGGAAACAGGATTATCACGACCAGATGATAGCCGTGCAGAACCTGAAGATCAGGTTTGGAACGATTACATTCAGGATTCTGGAGAATCTCAATAAGTATGAGCATCTTATAGAAAAATATAAAGATGATAAATTCCTGAAGGAAAGAATGGCTCAGCTTAAATTGAAATTAGACCTGGTGAGAAACAGTTTTGAAAATACTTTTAATCCGCAGGAATATATCAAAGCTTCTAATGAGATGTATGTAGTAGAGTAGGATTTATATAAAAATATTTAAAAGGAGAAGGCCTAAAACCTTCTCCTTTTTTATTTTGAAAAACGCCCGGGGATAAATCTTTCGGTTTCACTTTAAGTCTTTTTCCTACCTTTATGGGAAAGAATTCCTGATGATAAAAAGAAAGAGGTATTCCCTTCGCCGCCCCAAGCCTAATAAAGCCTTACACCAGGCCCCGGGAACCGCTACCTATGTAGGGCATAAGGACTCGGTTGAGACTAAACTTGAGGTTATTGATTATAATAAAGACAGTTTTGAGCGCTTTATTTCGAAAACCCCTGAAGACGCTTTTAAATTTGAGGCTCCCGACAAGGTAACCTGGTTTAATATCGATGGCCTGAGCAATACCGAAAAAATTGAAAAGCTAGGCAGGTATTATGATCTGGACCATCTCATTACTGAAGATATAGTTAACACCAACCAACGACCAAAAATTGATGAGTACCAGGATTACATTTTTGTAGTCGCAAAAATGCTTTATCATGGTGAAAACGGACATATTGAGAACGAACATATAAGCTTTGTTCTTGGCCGTGATTATGTGCTTAGTTTCCAGGAAGCCGGTGGGGATGTGTTTAATAACGTAAGAGATAGGCTTAAAAAGTCTCATGGCCGTATACGCTCTAACGGCGCCGATTATCTTCTGTTTGCCTTACTCGATGCGATAGTTGACAACTACTTTATTGTAATTGAAGATATCGCCGATAAAATAGAATACCTTGAAGAACGGCTCTTCGATAGCCAGCCAAATGATGATATCACTTACGAAATTCAGGAGCTTAAACGTGCTATTTTACGTATTAGGAGAGCTGTTTTTCCGCTTAGGGAGGTGGTAAGCCGCCTGGAGAAGATGGACGGAGACCTTATTGAGGAGCGCACACGAAACTACCTTCGTGACCTCTATGACCATATCCTCCAGGCGACAGAGAATATAGATATCTATCGGGAGATGACCTGGGGCCTTATGGATATGTACATGACCACCATTAGCAATAAAATGAATGAGGTGATGAAAGTACTCACCATTATTGCTACAATTTTTATTCCCCTCACTTTTATTGCCGGGATCTATGGGATGAATTTTGAATTTATGCCTGAACTTCAATGGAAATACAGTTATTATATCCTATGGGGAGTTATGCTTACTATCTTTGTCTTAATGCTTTTCTATTTTAAACGCAAAAAATGGTTATAAAATGAAATTCTTACCCGTCTTTTTATTTAGTCTGTTGAGCATTCCTGGGCTCTCCCAGAATCCGGTTTACATCGGAACCTACACCAAAACCGAAGGCCACGTAGATGGCAAAGCCGAGGGGATTTACCTCATGCAGCAAAATGCTGAAACCGGTGATTTAAGTGAACCTGTTTGTGTGGCAGAAGTCATCAATCCCAGCTTTGTGAAAGCCTCAAACGATGGCAAAAACCTTTATGCGGTAAGTGAGCTGGGCTCCGGAGACGGGGAATCGGGTTATATTTATTCCTTCAGCAGAAAAGAGAACAATTACCTGGAAGAAATCGGGAAAATTTCTACGGAAAGCTTCGCGCCCTGTCATATAGCCTTTGATAAAACCGGGAAATACGTTTTTGTTTCCAATTACGTGGGAGGCGTGGTAATGCTTTACGAAAGGGATGAGCACGGGAAACTTCAGAAAAAACAAAAAATAGAGCTTGAAAACCCTGAGACCTCTCATCCGCATTCGGTGAGTATCTCTGCCGATAATCAATTCGCTTACATCAATGACCTTGGAAATAACAAAGTCTGGCTCTATAATTTTGACGCGAAAGCGGGAAAACTTACTCCTCGGGCTAAACCTTATGTGGAGCTTGAAGAAGGGGCAGGACCAAGGCATTTTAGTTTTTCAAGGGATGAGAAATTCGCTTATACCATAAATGAGCTGAATAGTACCATAAGCTTGTTTGAAAGGGATCAGGAAGCTGGTTTAACTTTAATTGAATCTTATCCCAGCTTACCAGAAAACTTCGACGAAAAGAACTCTACGGCCGATATCCATTTACATCCTACAGGCAACTTTATTTATGCCTCCAACCGTGGGCATAACAGTATAGCTGCCTTCCGGGTTGACAGGGAAACAGGAAAACTGGCAGTTATAGGACATTATTCTACCCAGGGCGAATTTCCGCGGAATTTTGCGATCTCTCCCGATGGCAGTTTTTTATATGCCGCAAATCAAAATTCAGATAACATCAGTATTTTCAGGATTAATAAGATGAATGGGGAATTAATCCCTCATTTAGAATCGGTTGAAGTGAAAACTCCTGTTTGTATTGAATTTTCAGAATAGGGGGTATTCCCCATCCTTAGCAAATGGATTTTTCTTTAAATTGAAAGGTTTTTCAAAAGATCTTAATGATATGAAGAAACTTGTTTTAAGCTTGTTTTCCATTTTCCTGATTTCCTGTAGCACCTCGGTCCCAGCGGTTATGGGAGAAATAATTCGGCAACCAGAAAATATACCGGCAGCATTTGTTCCTGAAGATGGGGTGACCCTGAACAGGAATTCCTGTAAAAGTCCTATGATCGATCCCAGGGATGGTACAGAAGTACGTTTCATACGCTCAGAGGGCGGGGTAGGAGATTATGAGGTGCCGGAAGGTAAATACGGGATAAACCGGAATGAGCTGCTAAGGCTTTACTGTGAAAACGGGGAGGTTGCCGGCGTGGTTAAAAAATAAAAAGATCCCCGAAAGGTAGATTATACTTTTCGGGGATCTTAATTTCAGTCTTAAAAAGTTTTAATCGACTTCTTCTACCACGAAAAAGCCATCATTGCCCTGGGCCTGGTAAAGCGGCATAAAGATGCGCGCATCCCATTCACTTTTAATCTCTTTTCCATTCTGAATAGCCAGCAGTTCCCCTTTTGTGATCTTTTGGAAATTCTCGAAGCCCGGCTCCATTTTGAATTCATCAGAATCCTCCAAACCGTGACGGTGTACCAATTCAAAGGTCTTTTGTTCGGGGGCATTCTTTTCAGCGAAATTATTCACGCATTCGGGATATCCTGAAATTTTAGTGAGATCTAAATTACAGGCTTCTTTAAGGGCCAGCCAGATCACGCCTTCGTGATTTTCAACCGAAGTTTTATCGGTATGCTGCCCGGCTTCCAGTACAAAGCCGGTAAGCCCCGTTCGGCTTAAATAATGGTCTATGCAACCATAAACCATATCGCTGAATCCCCGTACAATATAAGTGGGAAACCTATGTGCCCAGGCATCGTTATCATTCACCTCCTGCACCGAAATATAAGGTAGGCTGGGGGAGGAGGTGGTGTGACAATCCAGAAAATAACGTTTAGTAAAATCACTTTCAGGATATTGTTCCAAAACCTCAATGATCTCCCACATTTCCCGTTGTTCGTGGGTTTCTTTTTTCTTCTGCTGAATATTCTCTTCAGTCCAGGTGCGGTTCAGGTCTTCTTCCAGGTAACGCTTATTTTGATTTAAAGCTTCCTTATTTCCTGAAACGCCAATAATGGTTCCTTCAATTTCTGGTTTTGTTTTTTCCAGTTCGGCAAAGACCCTTTGCAGGGCTTGCACCCCGCTGGGTTCATTTCCGTGTACACCACCGGTAACAAACAGGAGTGGCCCTTTTTTATCACTGGTGTATTTGCCTATTATTCTTGGAATTTCTTTCTTTTCCTTGCTCATTCTTTTCAACTTTATTCCATAGTGGCCAGCACCTGGTTAGAGAGCTGTCCTTTATACATTTCTTTGTAATCTACCTTGCGCTCTATGGCTTCAATAACCATTGGAGTGAAATCGGGCAGGCCAATATCCTTAAATCTTTCCATCCCGCCGGGACTAAGCACGTTTATTTCAATGAGCTTGTCTTTCACTACGTCAAGCCCCACAAAGAAGAGTCCGTCGCGAATTAATTTAGGCGCGGTAAGATCGACGATGCGTTGCATTTCAGGAGTAAGGTCGCTGCTGTTTGCCGTAGCTCCCTGGGTGAAATTACTTCTAAATTCGCCTTCTCCCGGAGAGCGACGAATAATAGCCTGAACACCGTCTTTAACCATTACTCTACCATTCAGCAGCAGTATTCTCACATCACCATCCTTGACCGCCGGAAGAAACTCCTGGGCGATTACATAGCCTTGCTGGCTGATGGTTTCTATGATTTGGTTGACATTCTTTTCATTCTCATCAATAAGATATACATCTCTCCCGCCAGATCCTTCCAGGGGTTTTAATACCATCTTCTTATCGTGTTTTTCCCAAAATTTAAGGATATCTTCTTTGCTTCGGGTGATAAGCGAATCCGGTTTAATAGACTCCGGAAGCTCTTCGAAATAAAGCTTATCAATAAAGGCGTGGGATAGGGCATAGGCATCATTTAGCACGAGTACCCCTTCCTGTTGCATCATACGCCCAAAAGCCACTCCCGATTGTTCGGCCCATTCCCGGCCAGAGCCTTCTTCGGTAGGATTATTTCTTATAAAAAGCACGTCAAGATCTTTGGAGGTCAGTCTCTTTTTCTTCGCTTTACTGCTTTGTAGAATTTCAAGAAATTTTTTGGCAGATTTGGTTTTAGTATTTTTTGGTACATGGGTGGTATTAATACTTATAGGGCCATCGTGATGGAAATTAAAATCACCAACTCCCATAACAAATACCTCGTGGCCACGGTTAAAGGCCGCATTCATAAGTAGTGCCGATGTTCCTACCTTTTCGGTTTCCACATCATTTAATACAAAGCATATTTTCATCTGGTTATCATTTTAGAAAGGGGTAATCCCTCTTTGATTAGGTTTAATTTGTTTTGAACATTTTCGGTTAATAAATAGCTGGGCTTAAGCACAGGTTTTTTTAATACTTTTCTCTCGGTTAGTTCTTTGATGATCCCGATATGTTTTAAGCCGAATTTTCCTGCCAGCAGCGGTTCAAATTCGCCTCCGTTCTGAAGGTGATGTCTAAGTTCTACCAGGCCTTTGAGGTAGATGATATCTTTTAAAAAGCCGCCGCCCTGCATAATTCTGGAGGTGATGTTAAAGGCTCTCTCTCCTGAAAATCCATAATCTGTGGTCAGCAGGCGGAATATTTGCTGAAAATCTCCACCTTCCATCAGGGCCGATCCGGCAATAACTCTTCCTGCAAGGGTTCTCAGACGGTTTGCGGTAAGTCCATCTACAAGGTATTCGGCCATAACCGCCAGGCCTTCCTGCAAGGGATCGTAATCTGCAAGGCCTGTACGTAATAAAGACAAAGGCTGTCGGCTGCCGTTGTAATAGGTAAGTACATGGGTGCCTACCTCGTGCTGGATTAAAGCTTCAGTTTCTGTTTTATTCATCTTGTAATCCTCGGGGATAAAGAGTTCCCCTTTGGAAACCATCATGATATTTACATCCTTACGGATATGCACCTTGCTTTTAAAATTTTCATCCTGTTCTGTAAAGTAATCGAATTCCCGTCGCGCAAGGCTTGAGAAGCCTTTGGAGTCAATCATTTCGGCATCTTTAACGGGGTCTTCCTCATCTACTTCCCGTAGTAGTTTACCCGCCTCTTCACATAAGGTGGTGTCTATCCCTTTATATAGCCTGATACTGTTATAAAAGAAGTTTTTGGTGCCTCTTTCGCTGAGCATAGTGATTTGTTGGTCCAGTTCTTCCCGTTTTTCTCTGAAGAGATGAGACATTGCGGGATCGTCTATATCCTCTATTTTAAGATTGTATAATTCCCGTTTAAGCACATCGGGATCTATAGGTAAAAGACGGTAGTGATAATCCAGCAGCTTATCGTAATTGGAATCGAAGAACTCTTTCTTGATCTCGTGAATATTAGAAGGGGAGACTAACCACAGGAATTCATAAGAACTCTCTATCTGCCCCAGCTTTTTATCTATCTCAAAGACCTTGTCTTTTAGGTACCTTCTCCCCAGGGCATGAAAACTTGCCACCCCACAGGAAGTTTGCACCCTTATATAATCAAAGATCGCTTTGTGAATAGCCTTAACGATAAAATCACGATAACCCCGGAAAAATACCGGGTAGAGTTCTCCCTCCATATTTCGATAAACAGGCGGAATCTCCAAACCGACCACCACAGCCCCCGATTGTTTGGTTTGTTCTATTTCCATTAAAGGAGGTTCGCCTTCTTTTTGCCTGTTTGGGGTATCCTTTATTTCAGATTTGAGATAAAGCCCGGAATAACGTTCATTGATCTTTTCCAATTCTTCCTGTAAAAGTCCCAGGGAAGAAGCCAGCTTTTTGGCCGGACCTTTAATAGTAAAACAAGCGGAACCGGGTTCACCGGCATATATCTCAAAAAGCAGATAAGATTTAAAATCGCTGGCCAGTTTATCTGAAACCTGGAAAAGTAAGTCCTGGTAGGCTTCAAAGTCCCTGTCGCCAATTATAAGATAGGAAGCTTCGCACATTACTATACGAGCTGTACCGGCATCGTTTTTACGACGGCGGTAAACAATTAGATAGGGCAGGTCCTTTTCAATATGGAGCATTCCACCCCCGGGAAGACTGCAGCTTAACTCCTTTTCTTCCTCCAGGTTTGTTAAAATTTGCTTAATCGATTTCTCAGATAATTCCGATATATCCAGCATTCTTTTAAACGTCTTGGTTTGTTATTATGATTTTAATTTTTTGCAATGGCCTGAAAGTCTTTGATAAAGCCAATTTTTTCTCAGAAGCCTTAGATTAAATTTAGAAAGAAAATCGGGCTTAAAAAGGTGAAAATCAGACTTTGGGTTTTTTTTAGGATATGAAAATCACCCACTGAGGGAAAAATTATCGGCCCGATATAAGAGTTCCTTACTAAAGGAATAGAAGTTGGGCTCAGAGACGCTGCAACCAATAAAGTATAGGAGAATAATTACAAGATTAAGATAAATAACGGGCTTTATCGAATTTTTGAGGCCTTTATAGAATAATAATTAAAGTTTTAATAAAAGGCCTTACCTTTATTACAACTCATTGAGTTCACACTTTTTTGCCTCGTTTTTCATCCTTTTAGATTTTTATTTTTATAGAAGATCGGTAATTCGTGCCCTACCTATATTTTAATAGAGAGTTATTGGTCATAAAAGCCCTGAGATATCAGGGCTTTTTTAGGTCATCTAAAGCAAATAGAAGTTAAGGCGAAGGTCTCATTTGTGCTTCCCGCAAGAAAATTTTTAATAAGCCAGGCTAAAAAAACAAAATTCTAAAACAGAAAGTCTACAAGTCCAAATTCATAATTTATCTTGCAACATCTAGATAAATTAATTTGAATGAAAAAGTCAATATTCGAAATTTCAAAGATGGATTGCCCTTCGGAAGAAAATCTAATTCGAATGAAATTAGATGGGATTACAAACATTAAAAATCTCGATTTTGACATTCCAAATAGAAAACTCACTGTATTTCATACAGGAGAAACTGAACAAATTGAGAAGTCTTTACTCGGATTAAATTTAGGAACTAAAAAGATAGATACAGAAGAGACTGACCAAGTAGCTTTTGAAGAAAATTCAAATCAAAAGAAACTACTTTGGTCTGTATTAGCCATAAACTTTACGTTCTTCATAATTGAGATGACAACAGGAATAATCTCAAAATCAATGGGATTAGTCGCAGATAGTTTAGATATGCTGGCAGACTCATTCGTGTACGGAATAAGTCTATTTGCTGTAGGTGGTTCAATAGTTAAAAAGAAGAAAATTGCCAATTTAGCTGGATATTTTCAAATTCTATTAGCAGTAATGGGATTTGCAGAAGTCCTAAGAAGATTTTTTGGCAACGAGAAACTTCCGGATTTCTCAACTATGATTATTGTTTCAGTTTTTGCATTAATCGCAAATGGAATTTGTTTATACCTACTCCAAAAATCAAATAATAAGAAAGAAGCTCATATGCGAGCCAGTATGATTTTTACATCAAATGATGTAATTATAAATTTAGGAGTTATTACTGCCGGCCTACTTGTAAATTGGTTAAACTCAAGTAAGCCAGATTTAATAATAGGAAGTATTGTTTTTATTTTAGTAATTCAGGGAGCAGTAAGAATATTGAAAATTGGAAATTAGCCGCACTTGCAAAGACAGAGATTAATGGCCAATAGGGACCCTGAATCAAGCTCAGGGTGACGGTATGGAAGATCTTTTTTGATTCGTCATTCCGGGCTGGACCCGGCCTCTCATCGTCCGGTTCTCAGTTGTGAGTTGTGAAGTTGTCAGTTGCTCACTCAGATGAGACCCTGAGTCAAGCTCAGGGTGACGACGGTTATTTTTGTGTTGTTTCGTCATTCCGGGCATGACCCGGAATCTCATCGTCCGGTTCTCAGTTGTGAGTTGTGAAGTTCCCGGTTGCTCACTCAGATGAGACCCTGAATCGGGTTCAGGGTGACGTGGGGCTATGCTTATGGCGGGGTTATTCATCGCGTCATTCCGGGCGTGACCCGGCATCTCCTCCTGAAAGGGCTGCTTCAGGTTAAAACAAAAAACCTAAACTCACTCCATACGACCTGTAAATTAGACTTTTCCCTCTTTCTCCCGGTTCATCCAGGAATGCCTGGTTTTCGTCAAGCATGTAATAATTATAATCGGCAAAGACATTTAGGTTTAAATTGAAATCGTAATTCTTCACGATCGGGAACTGAAGTCCGAGTCGCACATTGGCCATATCGCCTTTTATCTATGTCCTGGGCATTTGTAGTGAAGCTAAAGAGAAGGATTAAAAATAGAAGTGATCTTTGCATGGGGGTGTTTTAGGGCTTTTCTTTATTGGTGTTCTTTTATTAATAAATGTTACCCTTTGGGCTAAGTTTTTCTTTGATTACTGCTATGAGACCCTGAATCGAGTTCAGGGTGACGTTGGGGTATGCTTATGGCGGGTTATTCATCGCGTCATTCCGGGCTTGACCCGGAATCTCATCGGGCGGTTGTGAGTTGTGAAGTTCCCGGTTGCTCACTCAGATGAGACCCTGAATCGGGTTCAGGGTGCCAGTATGGAAGATCTTTTTTTTGTCCTGCCGGGCGTGACCCGGAATCTCCTCCTGAAAGGGCTGCTTCAGGTTAAAACAAAAAACCTAAACTCACTCCATACGACCTGTAAATTAGACTTTTCCCTCTTTCTCCCGGTTCATCCAGGAATGCCTGGTTTTCGTCAAGCATGTAATAATTATAATCGGCGAAGACATTTAGGTTTAAATTGAAATCGTAATTCTTCACGATCGGGAACTGAAGTCCGAGTCGCACATTGGCCATATCGCCTTTTATCTTATCGCTTAGTCCCACGTTATAGGCGGTCATTAGGTTTATGTTTACGCTTTCGTAATTGATGAAATGGTATCTTATAATAGCACCTAATTTCAAGGCTGAAATTTTCTGCTGGCCCTGGTACTGAAATCCGCCAACGGCACCCAAACTAAGTTTATTGAAAACAGGATAATTAATGCTGTATAGAGCACCAAAGGAAGCTTTGTTTTCCAGCTCGGCATTGCCTCCCGAAATCAAATCTCCATTGGTTTTATATCTCGAAAAATCATAGCGCACTTCATAATTAACGCTGAATTCGGCTTCGGCGGTAGAAAACCAACGCTTGGGGATCTTATCCTGGGAGGAATTTCCAGCTATGCCTTTCCCGGCGGTAAAAAGGTCGCCAATGTCCTGGGCATTTGTAGTGAAGCTAAAGAGAAGGATTAAAAATAGAAGTGATCTTTGCATGGGGGTGTTTTAGGGCTTTTCTTTATTGGTGTTCTTTTATTAATAAATGTTACCCTTTGGGCTAAGTTTTTCTTTGATTACTGCTATGAGACCCTGAATCGAGTTCAGGGTGACGTTGGGGTATGCTTATGGCGGGTTATTCATCGCGTCATTCCGGGCTTGACCCGGAATCTCATCGCGCGGTTATCAGTTCTGAGTTCTGAAGTTCCCGGTTGCTTATTCAGATGGGACCCTGAAACGAGTTCAGGGTGACGTTGGGGTATGGTTATGGCAGGTTATTCATTGCGTCATTCCGGGCTTGACCCGGAATCTCATCCTGCCGTTCCCGGTTATGAGTTCTGAAGTTCCCGGTTGCTTACTCTTATGAGACCCTGAATCGGGTTCAGGGTGACGTGGGGCTATGCTTATGGCGGGGTTATTCATCACGTCATTCCGGGCTTGACCCGGAATCTCATCCTGCTGCTTTGACCTGTGCTTGCCTAGCTCACCCTTGTGAGACCCTGAGTCAAGCTTAGGGTGACGGTTTTTTGTGTTGTTTCGTCATACCATCCCGAAAGCTAAAAGCCCTCATCGGGTTAAGGCTCTTTAGCTGTAGAATTAAGTCAAAAAGCTGGGAGAAAAATTAGATTTTTAAAAATTAAAAGGACCTGTCTTAATTAACTTTATTTGTTTTAAGATGCATTAAGCGAGGTCAATAATTTTTTTATATCGCTGTTATTCCCATATAAAACCATCACATCGCCAGAATGCAGTTTGGTTTGCGCAGAGGCCACTCCCTGTACTATAGAAACATTTTTTCTGGCTCCAATTTCATTGTTCTCCGTGGCAATTCTTATGGTAGTTAGTACAATAATATTATGCTTGCGTTTTAGGCCAAGCTCCTGTAGCGTTTTACCGTCATATTCTTCAGGTACTTCGGTTTCAACGATGCTGTATTCGCCTGTTACTTCGAAAGAATCTACAACACCTTCCAGATTAAGCTTTTTAGACCAGCGCTCAGCGGTTTCTTCCTCGGGATGGATAATCTCTTCCACGCCCATCGCTTCGAGAACCATCTCCTGCAAGGAGGAAACAGCACGGCTAATCAATCTTTTTACTTTCAGTTGTTTCATTAAGGCGGTAGCCATGATATTAGCCCCTAAATCTTCGCCGATACTAACTATTACTATATCGGTATCTTTTAGAGGTAAGTTAGTGACCGCGTTAAAATCTGTTGCATCCAGACTTATCGCGTGGGTAATCTTTTCTTTTATGGCTTCAACGCGATCCAGGTTATTATCTACTCCAATCACTTCATTTCCCATAGCGGTAAGTTTTTCGGCCAGGGAAGTACCAAAATTACCCAATCCTATAATTATATATTTCATGCTTTTAATTTTTAGTTTATCAATATTTCTTCTTTAGGATAACGGTAATTTAAATGTTTTATATTTCTAAGCATAGCAATAAGTACCGTGAGCATACTAACTCTTCCAATAAACATAGTAGCAATAATTACCAGTTTGGAATAACTGCCAAGGCCTGAGGTAATTCCCATACTTAAACCCACAGTGCTGTAAGCAGAAAATGCTTCAAAAGTGATATCGGTTATATTTTTGTCACTTTCAAAAAGTGTTACCAGGAAAATGGAAGCACCAATAACCAATAGTGATAATGAAATAATAGCAAAAGCACGTCTTATTGAAATAGGGGATACTTCACGGCGGTATACCTCAATCCTGTCTTTTCCACGAGCAAGGCTAAAAAAATTAAGGCTAGCCAGGGCGAAAGTACTTGTTTTTATCCCGCCTCCTGTGGATGCCGGGGAAGCCCCTATCCACATCAGCAAAAATACGATCATTAAGGTAGAGAAATGGAGCGCCGAGGTGTCTACCGAGTTGAATCCGGCAGTTCTGGGTGTAGCGGCTCCAAAGAATGCGGTCACTATTTTTCCGAATGGGCCATGCTCTGCCAAAGTATTGTTATATTCAAAAAAGTAAAAGGCAAGCGAACCTGCGAATAATAGAATTGTAGTAGATACCAGCACTATTCTGGAATTAAGGTTAAGCACCCATGGTAAATAATGGGCTTGTTGCGGGTCCTTAAATTTTTGAAATTTTCTGAATACATAATACCGTAAAAATTTATACAGGTTAAGCAAAATGGGAAAGCCTATACCCCCAAGAATAAACAGTGCCGCAAGAATGAGGTGCAAAGGATAATTAAACCTGAATGCAGGCTCGTAAAGGCTGTTTTCAAGGGTAGAGAATCCGGCGTTACAAAAGCCCGAAATACTGTGAAAAACCGCAAAGAATATTTGGTCAGGAATAGATGTGAAATAGCTCCTATTAAGATTAAGATAAATTAGGAAAGCCCCTATAGCTTCGATCCCAAAGGTGAGTAAAAGTATTCTCTTTAAGACCATTAAAACTTCTCCTATTTTCTCTGAATTGCTGATGTCTTTTAGCATAAGCTGGTTGGCATAGGAGGTATTTCCGCGGAAAAAATAACTAAAATAACTTGCAAAGGTCATGATCCCAAGGCCTCCCAATTGAATTAATATCATGATCACGCTTTGCCCGAAGCCGGTAAAAAAGGTGCCGGTGTCTACCACGATAAGCCCGGTAACACATACCGCGCTGGTAGCCGTAAATAGCGCATCTACGAGGGAAATTCCGGAGTGCGTGGCCTTAGGAAGCAATAGGAATAATGTTCCCAGAAATATCATTAGCAAAAAGCTAATTACAAAGAGTTGTGCGGGGTTTAGGTATTCTTTTCTGAAATTCAACCTAAAGGAAAAAACTTCGCGGAGAAAATACATCAATATGGCCAGGTAGAGCCACCCCATTTTATTAAAGACCTTTAAAATTTCAATATTTTCTACCAGGAATTCGCTCCTAATAAAAAGTAGTAGTAGAAAAGATATGATTAAAAACCAGTCAAATAAGGCTACTTTCCTGGGAGGCTTTTTTGGGGCTACAAATTTCCTAAAGAGCACATTAATTAAACCTATTCCTATGATAAGGTAATAGAGCTCTTTAAGAATGGCTTTCTCACTTTCAATATGAGTAAAACCTATATCGAAAATGACCAAAGCTATCCCGATCATACTTATAAAACCTGAGAATTTCCTGAGTCTTCTTTCCAGTTTCATACTGGCCAGAAGTTGAATTGAAAGTGGCGTCATTTTCCTGGAGATTGAATTAATGTCCTAACGAGAGCAGTAATCGAGGCCTACTATTAAAATAAGAATAAGAATAACCATTATAATACCTGGCCATTTTAAATGAGAATAAGATTGATTTTTAGGTTCTCCTGATCCATCTTTCCGCTTAGCCATGAGCTTATTTTAATTGGTTGGCTTGCAAAGTTAGGCTTCAACTTATAAGTAGAATATAAATTTTAGTGCGGGGATATAAAGATTTTATAAAGATTACACAAACCGATAACCCACCCCACTTTCCGTAATGATGTGAACAGGGGCATTTGGGTTCTTTTCCAGTTTCTTGCGAAGCTGGGCAATAAAAACCCGTAGGTATTGAGTTTCGTTCTGGGACCCTATTCCCCAAATCTCCTTAAGTATAAACTGGTGGGTAAGCACCCTTCCCTGGTTCTTTGCTAAAAGAGCTATCAAACTGTATTCGGTAGAGGTTAATTTAATAGGTTTTTTATCCCTTTCAACTAATCTTGCTGAAAGATCAATTTCAAGATCCTGTGCCTTTATTCTGGGTTGTAATTCGGTATTCTGGTTACTTCTCAGGGAAGCCCTAATTCGGGCTAAAAGTTCTCCTGTTCTAAAGGGTTTGGTAAGATAATCGGTTGCGCCATTGTCCAGGGCTTTTATAATATCGGCCTCTTTATCCAGCACCGACAAAATTATTACCGATTTCTCATACCATTCCCGAAGCTCCTTTAGAATTATATGACCGTTTCTATCGGGTAAACCCAGGTCAAGGATGATAAGATCTGGAGTGTGATTGGCTGCAAGATGAATACCTTCAGTACCTGTTTCAGCTAAGGTAACCTTATAATCATTGCTTTCCAGGGAGATTTTAAGCAGTTTCCTGATTTGAGGTTCATCATCAATAACAAGTATTTCAGCATTATTCATTTTGATAATTTTTGGGATCAGCCAACGCGACTGGTATTTCTACAGTAAATTTTGCACCACCCGAAGATCGATTTTTTAAATAAATTTTTCCGTTATGAGCTTTGACAAATCCCTGTGCGATAGAAAGACCTAGTCCTGTGCCTCCGGTTACCGAGTTTGGCAATCTATAAAATTTATCAAAAACACGCTTTATTTCATCCTTCGGAAAGCCTTTTCCGTTGTCCTTTATTTCCATTTTTAATATTTCCGCAGTATAGGAAACCTTAATTTCAATGACAGATCCAATGGGAGTATATTGTAGGGCATTGTGCAAAATATTATGCAGTATTTGCTCTACTAAAGCTGCATCAAATTGAAACAAGGGGAGATCATCATTAGGGTAAAAATTAATATGATGGTTTAAAGCATCACCTTTATTATGTTTAATAACACTATAAATCAATTCATTAATATCATACCAATTCAATTGTAATTGGATAAAATCACTTTCCAGCCTACTCATATTAAGCAGATTTTTCACCTGCCTGTTTAACCGATTCCCCGCAATTTCTATTTCACTATACAAGTCTTCCTTATTTTGCTGAGAAAGTTTCTCTGTATTTTCCTTTAGGGTATCAATTGATCCGATAATTGTTGCGATTGGGGTTTTTAATTCGTGTGAAAGTGAATTGAGTAAAGTATTATATAATTCAAGGGTCTTCCCTCGTTCCTTACGCTTTTGTGCAGTGGACTCAGCTTTTCTTATTTTGGTGGTAAAAACTGCATTCATTACGGCAATCATAAAATACATTAAAAAAAATAAGGCATCTGCCGGAGTGCTTATCTTAAAAGTATACTGTGGTTGAATAAAGAAAAAATTCCAGATAAGGGCACTTAAAACAGCTATTGTAACAATTGGAAATATTTCAAAAAACATGGCCAGAATTGAAACAGCAAGCAGCAGAATTAAGGCAACTACATGATATCCAATAAAGTCTATAAACAGATAACAAATAAAGGATACAAAAGTAATAATCCCAATCCCTATAAGGTATTGGGCTGGTTGATTTTCGTTTATCTTTTTATATAACTCCAATAAAGCGTTTATTACCCGGCAAATATAAAAGTAGAAATTTACTCAATATAATCCGGATGGAATTATATGCAATACAATCAAATCCCGGTTAAAATCAGGGGTTTTCCCCTTGAATAAAAATAAATAAAAAGTGCGTACTTGTTACACTGTAGGTTTTTTAACCCAACAGGTTAAAATTAAGGTTAGTAAGAGTTTCCAGGGAGATGTCTCTGGATGCTTAAGTTTTTTCATTATTGGATGGGGAGCAGTGATAAGACAAACTATAGTCTGAAACCTGCTCCTTTTTTTGGATAGAACCTAATTTAAATAAGCCTAAAGGCAATCCTAAGATCTTTCGCCATGCTGTCCTGTTATCCCGGGAGTCTAAAAATACAAAACCCCTTGAGATTCAAGGGGTTTTGTTGTGGTTGATCTCTCAAAAAGTGATCGCGCCAGGATTCGAACCTGGGACCGCCTGCTTAGAAGGCAGGTGCTCTATCCAGCTGAGCTACGCGACCATTGTTTTTGCGGTTGCAAATATAAACCTCTTTGTAAATAAAACAATATTTTTTATTTAAAATTCTTTATTTATATCCTAAGTGAGTTAAGCTTAAAGAATTAGACTTTTAAAGGTTTTCATCCATTTTCTACCATCATTAATATTGACTATATTTACCTTGCTTTTAACCCACCAAAGTAAAAAACCATGTTAGATTATCCGTTGAAGTTCAAACCTATTTTAAAAGAAAAAATTTGGGGGGGCAATAAGCTCAAAACGATTTTAAATAAGGACAGCAGCCTTGAAAATATAGGAGAGAGCTGGGAAATATCGGGGGTTAAAGAAGATGTTTCTTTGGTGGCTAACGGATCTTTAAAAGGAAAATCCCTCATTGACCTGCTGGCAAAATATGAAAGCAAACTGGTGGGGAACCATATCTACGAGCGATTTGGGAATGAATTTCCGCTTCTTATAAAATATATAGATGCCAAAACCGCACTGTCGGTACAGCTGCACCCCAATGACGAGCTGGCACAGCAGCGGCATAATTCTTTTGGAAAAACAGAAATGTGGTACATCATGCAGGCCGACGAGGATGCAAATATCAACATTGGTTTTAAGGAGAATATTTCTAAAGAAGATTATATAAAACACCTGGAAGAAGGGACTATTACTGAGGTACTGAACTTTGAAAAAGTAAAAAAAGGAGATAGTTTCTTTATAAATACCGGAAAAGTGCACGCCATAGGGGCGGGGGTTCTCCTGGCCGAAATACAGCAAACTTCAGATATCACCTACCGTATTTATGACTGGGACAGGGTAGACGATCAGGGAAAGGGAAGAGAGCTTCATACGGCATTGGCCATAGACGCTATAGACTTTGAAAAACGAGACGATTTCAAACTCAGTTATCAGAAGAAAAAAAATCAATCCTCTGAAGTAGCGAGTTGTAAATATTTCACGACCAATTATCTTCCCATAGGGGGAAAGGTAATTAAAGATTACAGTGCTTTGGATTCTTTTGTAATCTATATGTGTGTGAGTGGTAGCGCTGAAATAGCTACCAATGGGTATAGCGAAAAACTCGACCAGGGCGAAAGTCTGCTTATTCCGGCAAAAAATAAAAAAGTAATACTCCAGGCTGAAGATTGTGAATTACTGGAGGTTTTTATCAATTAAAGGGACCAGGATATTTATTAAAAATAAAAAACTGCCCTACGAATGTAATGGGCAGTTTTGTTTTTTCGGAATACCCGAGCTGTTAAAAACCGAGAATCCTGTCGATCGTCTTTAATTCTTCGGGACTAAATTCCAGGTTATGAAGTGCCTTAATATTATCTTCTAATTGGGAAACCCTACTTACGCCTACAAGAACAGAAGTTACCCTCATATCTTTCAGTAACCAGGCAACGGCCATTTGAGCCAGGCTTTGACCACGTTTTTCAGCCAATTTGTTTAATTCCTGTATTTGCTCTACTACTTTGGGGGTTATCTGGGTTTTATCTAAATAAGTTCCTTCAGTAGCCGCACGGCTGTCTTCGGGAATACCATCCAGATATTTTGAGGTTAATATTCCCTGTTCCAGGGGTGAAAAAACAATACTTCCAAGGCCTTCATGTTCCAAAGTGTTCATCAGGCCATTTTCTACCCAGCGGTCCATCATATTATACCGGGGCTGGTGAATAAGGAAAGGGGTGCCCTGTGCCTTAAGGATTTTAGCAGCCCTACTGGTGTCTTTAGCCGAATATTGAGAGATTCCCACATACAGGGCCTTTCCCTGTCTTACGATCTGATCTAAGGCGCCCATCGTTTCCTCCAGTGGCGTATCGGGATCGGGACGGTGATGATAGAAAATATCTACATAATCCAATCCCATTCTCTTTAACGATTGATCAAGGCTGGCGATAAGATATTTTCTTGAACCGAAATTCCCGTATGGCCCCGGCCACATATCCCAGCCGGCTTTGGTAGAAATGATAAGCTCATCTCGATATTTTTTAAAATCTTCAGCAAAGATCTTCCCAAAATTTCTTTCGGCCGAACCATAGGGAGGGCCGTAATTATTAGCCAAATCAAAGTGCGTGATTCCATTATCAAAGGCTGTCCTTAAAATGCTTCGGGCATTGTTCTGGTCAGCTTTGTCCCCGAAATTATGCCATAAACCGAGCGAAAGTAGGGGAAGCATGATCCCGCTTTTTCCGCAGCGACGGTATTGCATTTTTTCGTATCGATTTTCGTTTGCTGTGTAGGTATTCATAATATATTCTTTGAATTAAAAATTATTGACCATAAGATCGTATATCATTTTAGATATGCCTGAAAGCATTTGAGTGCCTTTTTCCATTTCTTTCATATTCTTAGATAGTAACACCAGTACATATTTTCTCCCGTCGGGTAATTCCACGAGTGCAGAATCGTGATGCACGCCGGTAATCCAACCTGTTTTGTTGGCAATTTTCACCTCTTTAGGGAGTAGGGCAGGAATAAGGTCGGTATGTTGCTGAAGCCTCAGGATTTCCAACATCTCCTTATCGGCTTCAGGGTTCACCGCCTGTCCATTGGCAAGAGCTTCAAAAATCAGCATTAGATCATAGGCCGTGGTAGAGTTGCTCAACCCGGCCTCATAGGCCTTCATATCTTCCACACCCCGAAGAACATTTATATCCCGGGCGCCGATTTTTCGCATACTTGCATTAACCTCTTTTGCATCTACCAACTCTATTAAGATATTAGTAGCCAGGTTACTGCTCTGGCTAATCATATCGATCACCAAATCTTTTATACTTATCTTTTTACCAATTTGGCTGTATAAATGTTCTCCACTATCCCGGCCCAGATCAAGTTTGAAACTGCTACCGTCAAAAATGCTTTTAAATTCGTTTTTGATAAGCAGGGAATCATCAAGGGAAAATTTTCCCGCTTCAGCTTGCTTAAAAACTTCGATCATTACCGGAGTTTTCATAGTACTGGCAGCATGAAAATTTTCATGTTCATTGATAAAGATGCTTCCTTTCTCTCCGGAAAGTTCTTTAAAGGCAAGAGCAAAATCTCCCTGACTTTCAGTAAAAATAGAATCTATCTTTTCCTGGAAAATTTGTGTTTTTTGCTGCGGAAAAACAGCCACAGAAATAATTAGAAATAAGAGAAAAAAGGAATACTTCATGCGACAGGGAATTAAAGGCTTCAAGTTAGAAAAAATTCCGCAGAAGTATTCCTGAATAGTTTAAACAGTAGCCAGGGCGATCTCCACCATACGGCTAAAACTTTGTTCGCGGTCTTTAGCTGGTAAATGTTCTCCGGTAACCAGCGAATCTGAAATAGTTAATACCGAAAGCGCTTGTACTTTATGCTTTGCAGCAACAGTATAAAGTCCGGCGGTTTCCATCTCTACACACAAAACCCCGTATTTTGCCCATTTTTCATAGTCCAGGGGGTCGTCTTCATAAAAAACATCAGAAGAAAACACATTTCCGGCACGAAACTTAATCTGGTTTTCTTCAGCATATTTAACAGCCTTCATAAACAGCTCAAAATCTGCGGTAGGCGCAAAATCGGCATGTGGGAATTTGGCACGATTAAAACCAGAATTAGAAGAAGCGGCCATCGCGATAACCACTTCGTTTACTTTCAGGTTCTTTTGATAAGAACCGGCAGAGCCTACTCTGATAAGTTTTTTAGCTCCGTAATCGGTAATAAGTTCATTGCAGTAGATCAAAGCCGAGGGGATCCCCATTCCAGAAGCCTGTACCGAAACTTTTTTCCCTTTATACGTGCCGGTGTAGCCATACATGCCTCTCACCGAATTATAAAGAAAAGCATCTTCGAAAAAGCTTTCGGCGATCCATTTGGCCCGCAGCGGGTCTCCAGGCATTAAAACGGCCTCGGCAATTTCTCCTTTTTTTGCTTGAATATGTACACTCATCTATTTCTGGTATTTAACTTATTAAGGCGACTCCAGATGAAGTTCCAAGGCGGGAAACCCCCAATTTTATATATTTCTGAGCAGTTTTGGTATCCTTGATCCCTCCCGAAGCTTTGATCTGTAATTTATCACCCACCACATCTTTCATAATTTCGATATCTTCGGTTGTGGCACCGCCGGAACCAAAACCTGTGGATGTTTTAACGAAATCGGCTTTGGCGTTTAAGGCAGCACGACAAGCCAGTGTTTTTTCTTCATCGGTAAGAAAACAGGTTTCAATAATAACTTTTAAAACTTTATCTCCAATGGCTTTTTTTATGGCCCCAATTTCTTCTTCAACGAATTTGAGATTTCCGCTTTTCAGCATCCCGATATTTATCACCATATCGATCTCATCGGCGCCTTTTTCAATACAGTTTTCAGCTTCAAAAACTTTTGATGCAGTAGTCGAGGCCCCTAGGGGAAAACCTATTACCGCAGCGATTTTCACCTCGGAATTTTCAACTGCTTTTTTAGCAGTTTCCACATAACATCCATTTACACAAACCGCGTAGAACTGGTGTTGAACGGCTTCTGTACAAAGTTTTTTTATTTCTGACGGTGTTGCTGTGGGTTTAAGTAAGGTATGGTCAATATATTGGTTGAGTTGCATATAAATCAATTAATCTTTACAGCAAATTTAGGGTTTTTATCAAGATGTACAGTATGATTAGAATCAGGTTATATTTTATTTAGCCTACAACTTTTCATTACCTATCGGGTGGTCTTCATACCAGTCGTCAAAGGTTTTGGTGGTTTTATAATTATTAGTAAGTACGCTAAAAACCGTGTAAATTAAAAAGGCCTGGCCAATTACAGTCAGGTAAAATACCAGGGGGAATTGCACATTAAAATAAGACAAAACAGTTACCAGGAGCAGCAGGATACTGGTGATAATAAGCAATATGATAGGCCTGTTTTTCATCTGTTTATAATTTAAATCCCAATTTGGGATCAGGGATAGACTTGTAATCAAGTGCCTGTATGTTGCCCTTTTTGGGTCCAGCAACTTGCTGGTTTCATTTTACCTAAATTTACGAAGAAGGTGGCCATTTCAGTATTAAAGCTTAGCTAAAATAAGCTTAAACATGCGTGAAATAGCCGAAGTTCTTTTCAAATACTGATTAGAATCATAAAAATCCAGTTCCAATGCCTGTAGCTTTGTTTGCAAAATATACTCATGAACGTTTTCAAACCGAATACCGCCGAATTACAGGAGAAGATCAGCTTGCTTAAAATGCGGAAAAATGCCGTGATCCTGGCGCATTATTACCAGGAGCCTGAAATTCAGCAAATAGCAGATTTTGTAGGCGATAGCCTGGAACTGGCTAAAAAAGCGGCTCAATCTGAGGCGGATATAATTGTTTTTGCAGGCGTGCATTTTATGGCCGAAACCGCAAAGATCCTTAATCCTTCCCGGAAGGTTCTTTTACCCGATCTTGAGGCGGGCTGCTCCCTGGCAGATAGTTGCCCACCCGATACTTTTGCTGAATTAAAAGCTAAGAATCCAGATCATGTGGTGGTAACTTATATCAATTGCTCTGCAGAGATCAAGGCTTTAAGCGATATCGTTTGTACTTCCTCAAATGCCGAAAAAGTGATCAATTCTATTCCGCAGGAGAAGGAGATCATTTTCGCACCCGATAAGAATCTGGGAAAATACCTGATGGAAAAAACCGGCAGAAAAATGCTTTTATGGGATGGGGCCTGTATAGTTCACGAGGCTTTCTCTTTAGATAAATTAATTGAGCTTCATAAAGAAAATCCACAGGCAGAGATCATCGCTCATCCCGAATCTGAGGAACATATTCTTAAAACGGCAAAATATATAGGTTCAACCTCGGGAATGCTCAATTACGTCAGGGAAAGTCCGAAGAGCAGCTTTATCGTAGCTACCGAAGCCGGAATTCTCTATGAGATGCAAAAGGAGGTGCCTCATAAAGAATTGATTCCTGCTCCCGCCAAGGAAGATAATTCCTGTGCCTGCAGCGAATGCGCCTTTATGAAAATGAACACCCTGGAGAAACTCTATAAATGTTTATACAATGAAACCCCTGAAATTTTGCTGGAAAAAGATCTCATGGAGCAAGCCGGCAAACCAATAAAACGAATGATGGAATTATCTTAATAAGATGAAAAAAACAAGTGATATTCTCATTATTGGTTCCGGTATCGCGGGACTCTCTTTTGCGATTAAAATTGCCGAAGCCCGGCCCGATCTTTCGGTTTTAATTCTTACCAAAAGTAGCGATGAGGCCGGTAACACCGCCCGGGCGCAGGGGGGCATAGCCGTGGTATTGAATAAACTTAAAGATAGTTTTCATCAGCATATTGAAGATACCATGAAAGCCGGAAAGGGCCTAAGCAACCGCAAGGTTGTAGAGATGGTTGTCTCGCAAGCTCCAGAGCGGCTGGAAGAACTTATTGCCTGGGGCGCCTCTTTTGATAAGAATAAAACCGGCCAACTTGCCCTTGGCCTCGAAGGTGGTCACTCTCAGGCAAGAATAGTTCATCATCGGGATTTAACCGGACTTGAAATGGAAAAAACACTTTTGAAAAAAGTGGCAGTTTTACCTAATATCAGTATTCAGGATCACTATTTTGTTACCGATCTTTTAACGAAAGAGAATAGGGGGCAAACACAATGTATTGGAGCAAAAGCCATCGATAAGAACATCAATAAACATGTTGAGATTCAAGCCAGGATTACGTTTTTAGCTACCGGGGGAAGCGGGATGATCTTCGGGAATACTACCAATCCGTCTGTAGCCACCGCCGATGGTGTCGCTATCGCCCATAGAGCAGGAGCCACGATTAAAGATATGGATTTTATTCAGTTTCACCCCACAGCATTATTTGAAAGCAATAAACATCCCTTATTTCTCATTTCAGAAGCAGTAAGAGGTTTTGGCGCTTATGTGGTGAATACTAGCGGGAAACGCTTTCTATTTAAATATGATTCCCGGGGGGAACTCGCTACCCGGGATATTGTTTCTTCAGCAATCGTAAAGGAACTGGAAGAATCGGGGGAAGAATCTGTGTTTTTGGATTGCAGGCACCTTAACTCGGAGGATTTTCAACAGCACTTTCCAACAATAGTTTCCTATTGTAATTCAGTTGGAATCAAGCCTGAAAGAGAGCTTATCCCTATTGTTCCTGCCGCTCATTATCAATGTGGCGGGATTGAAGTAGATACCAAAGCAAGAACCTCCATCGAAAACCTTTATGCTTCAGGAGAATGTGCTTATACCGGGCTCCATGGGGCCAATCGTTTAGCTTCCAATTCTTTACTGGAAGCTTTGGTTTATTCTCACCAGGCTTTTGAAAATATATCCAGGGAAATAGATCGTTTGCCAGTGGCTGGTAGTGAGGCTGGAGAATCTGAGCCTGCTGTCGTTTCAGGCGATGGCGTTTCTATAGAAGCTAAGCATGGCAGGTTAAATAAATTAATGGGATATGAGGCAGTTCAGGGTACAGATTTGGACTTCAAAAATAAAGTGTTGAAAGAGTTATATAAGTTGAGGAAGGAAGTGGAGGAGGAGTTGCCTTCTATCGCCTTCTACGAACTAAAAAATATGACAGAAGTGGCAATTTTAATTATGGAAAATTCAATATTTCGCCTTAAGAGTTCAGCAAAAAATGAAAAGAAGCTGATCAGTAATTAAGCATCCAATTTGTCTCTTAAGATTTCCATATAGACCGGGCTACTGGTAAAGAATTCCAGGTTTTTGGAATTCATTTTCATCCTGATTTTTTTTCCGTCGTAATCCTCGATAAGGTTATCGTCCACGTGCAGTTGTGATCCCTTCCATTTCATCTTTAGTTTTTTAACCCGTAGCACTTTTACAAAACTTCTAATATCCTGGAATTTTGAATTTCCACTGATAAGACTTTCCACATATGCTACAAAAGCTTCTCTTTTTGCTTCCGGGATAAGTACCAGGTCCAGGAAATTATCTTCAACATTGGCATTTGGGGCAAATTCCAGGTTCGGACCTATATATTTTATATTCATTAGTTCCACAAGAAGGAATCTCCCTTTGATTTTTAAACCATCGGCTTTAATGCTTGCCTTTTGAGCTTTGTAATCTTTCACGATTTCCAGTAGAATTCTTAAGCTACGGTTTAGTTTTTCATCGGGAGTTTCCCCATCCTGGTCTTTTTCTTTCATTTTCCGGATCAACTCCGGGAAAACCCCAAAACCCACCCCTTCCAGGAAGAAATCATCATCGCCTACTCCCTTTAGTTTACCACAGGTGAATTTCTGAAGTTCTTTTTCCTTTTTTGTATATGCTGAATTCAGTTTTTTAGAAATCTCAAGGCTGGTGGCGATGTTATTGGCAGTACCCAGTGGTAAAAGATAAATTGGAATATGCCTGTCGCACATCTCCTTCTCAATGAGGACTGAAGCCAATTTTCGAATCGTCCCATCTCCACCGGCCAGGAAGATCACATCCATTTCATTCTCGATGAAAGATTCCCAGGCTTCATCATCGGTAGATACATAATTGGTTTTAAAACCGGCCATTTTAACCAACTCAATAATTTCTTCTCTGGTATGAGCAGCATTTCCTGCGGTGGGATTATGTATAATTTGAGCTTTCTTCATGTTTCGATCTTTCCTTCAAATTTAAATGACAGCATTAAAGATTCTATGTCACTTAACGATAAGTTATGATTTAAGTTTTAAAGCTTTTAAAATGAAAGCCTTCAGTCTATTAAAATAATGATAATTTTTGATCTCCGGACTTTATAAAGGGAATCAAGCCGTATATATTTTCGTAAATTAAATTTTATAAACCTTAGAAATTTAAAGCTATGAAAATTTTGGTCACTAATGATGATGGTATTTATAGTCCCGGCTTATCCTGTCTGGCCAGGGTAGCCTCAAATTATGGCGAGGTGATTGTGATGGCCCCCGATGTAGAACAATCGTCGATGGGGCAGGCCATTACTTCGGGCAAACCAATTACTTATAAAAATTCACCTATACATTTCGAGGGAATTGAAGCATACCGGGTAAGCGGCACCCCTGCCGATTGTGTGGCCCTTGGCACTCATCTTATGGAAGACATAGATCTGGTGGTTTCAGGAATTAATATAGGCTCCAATATTGGAAATTCGGCCTGGCATTCGGGGACGCTCTCAGCGGCAAGGCAGGCTGTACTTTTTGGAATTCGGGGTATTGCCTTTAGCGTGTCGGTAGGGGATGAAGAACCCGATTTTAATGCTCTTGAGCCTTTCGTAAAAATGGCTTTTGACGAAGTAATCGATAAGGAAGACCGGGAACTTCTGAATATCAATTTCCCACGATATCCCGATGGTGAAATTCTTTGGACCTCGCAATCTGTAAGACATTATGATGGCAAGGTTATCGCAAATAAAGATCCTATGGGAAGGCAACATTACTGGTTTACCGTTGTCCCCATTGAACCTGAAGATGAAGGTTCTGATCGCTGGGCTGTGAAACAGGGAAAAACCAGTATCACACCTATGATTTTGGATTTAACTGATAAAGAATACCTTCAAAGCAGGGAAAAAGCTGGGTGATTTTTGTCCACTTAAATCAAAAAATAAGAGCGGTTTTTGCCGCTCTTATTCCTTCTAAAGGAAATTTCCTTTTTCATCGGTTTTAACCCTCATTCGCTTGTCACCGTTTTCAAGCAGAATTTTATATTTCTTGGTCACTTTACCCGCATCATGATAATTTACCAGGTAAACATCGCCTGCCATATTCCAGTTTGGAAATCGCTGGGCAATTGCCTCTCTTACAGCCTGTGGCAGGGCCACATCTTTAAATTTCTCAGCGGTACGCAATAAATTTCCATCCTCGTCATAAGAAGCCAGGATCTTACCATCAGGAATAAAGAAATTTACGGTATAAAAATCATATTCATCGGCATAGAAATCGGCTTTTCTTACATCATACTCGGCCACCTGCTGCTGCAGTTGCTTCACAGATATGGATGCATCTTCATTCCCGGCTGCATCGAGATATTTATAATTCACGGCAACCAGTTCAATTTCAGGTAATTCTGTGATCTGGGCAAAGGACTGGAAGGTAAATCCAAATACAAACAGCGCTATTAATAACTTTTTCATGATAATAATATTTTAGAATTAACATCTCAATTTATTAACAAATTATACTTCATAAAATGATAAATATCAGGAAGTTATCAGAGGTTTTATTTAAAAATAAATTGTTCCTCTTGATATATATCATTGTTATCCAGAGACTTTGCCGGTAATTTTAATTAACTGATGTTGGAAGTATGAATTCGATCCTAAATATTCCTGGTAAGGAGGTGGCGGTTATCGTGGCGCATCCCGATGATGAAATTCTATGGTGTGGAGGCCTTATTCTTAAATACCCCAAGCATAACTGGTATATTATTTCCCTTTGTAGGAGATCAGACCCCGACAGAGCTCCTAAATTTTACAAGGTGCTGGAATTACTGAAAGCACAGGGAGACATTGGGGATATGGATGATGGTCCGGAACAGTTTTCCCTGGAGGAGGAAGAGGTGAAAAGAATAATTCTTGAACTTTTACCTGCCCAAAGTTTTGATTTGGTGATCACTCACGATCCGGCAGGAGAATATACAAGACATAAGCGTCATGAGGAAACAGGAACTGCGGTTATTAAACTTTGGAATATTAACGCGATAAGGACCATAGAGCTGTGGACCTTTGCGTATGAAGATGGTGGGAAAAAGTACTATCCCAAAGCCATTGAAAGCGCTTCGATTCTCGAGTCACTCCCTGAAGCCATATGGGAAATGAAATTTAAACTTATCACAGAAATCTATGGATTCGAACCCGGTAGTTTTGAAGCTGAGACAACACCGCGAACCGAAGCCTTCTGGAGATTCAAGAAGCCTGAGGAAGGGCTCAAATGGCTGAAAAGATCACAGGCATAAGGCTGTTATTAAGTTTGTTAAACTGAAATTATATGAAAATACTGGTGCTTTATGATTACCCGCCTTCTCCGGGAGGTTTGGCCACCCAGGGAGATTTATTGTATAAGGGGCTTCTCGAATTGGGTATCGAGGCCCATGCGGTACATTTTGAATCGGCGCAGGAAAAAGAGTGGTATTATCGGTGGTTCAAGCCCGATATTGTGGTGGGAGTAGGGTATTGGGGCCATAGCCCTCATCTTATCCTGCATCCGCAGCGTTATGGTATTCAGCCCGTTCCCTGGTTGGTAGCCGATGGGTACATAGCCAATTACCAGGAAATTCTCAATGAATTACCCCTTATTCTGGTTACCTCAAACTGGGTTAAAGAAATGTATGTTCGGGATGGGATCAAGCCCAATAACATTGAAGTACTTCCCGTAGGCTGCGATACAAGCTCTTTTGTTCCATTTGGAAAGAATGATCCCAAAATCCTGGCAGTAAGAGAATCCCTTGGAATTGCTCCAGAGCAGATAATGATACTAACCGTGGGTGGAGATGCGGCCTCAAAAGGAGCACAGGAAGTTATGCAGGCCCTGGCTATAATTGATGCCCAGGCTCCGGATTGGAAATATATTTGCAAAGTTTGGCCCCAACCAAGAACTAAAGCTCAAAACCTTCTCGATCTCGAACTGGCACACCAGCTGGGAATAGAGAAAAACATTCTTTACGCTACTAATACGATCTCCCGCAATTTTATGCCATACTTGATAGGCGCCTGCGATATTTATGCTGCACCTTCAAGGCTGGAAGGTTTTGGAATGCCGCAGGTAGAGGCCGGTGCCTGTGGAAAACCGGTTATCAGCCTGAACGCTATGGGAATGTTAGACACCCTTATTCATAATAAAACTGCATTTTTGGCTAAGGTGGCCAAGCAAAATGTGGTAAGTGAAGTAATATTAGGCAAGGAGTCTGGATTTGAAAAAAACCATAAGATAAACTTTGATTTCCCCCGTACAGTTGATTATCGCGCCGATGTACAGGATATCGCAAAATATCTGCTGCAGTTAATGAATGATGCTGAATTACGCCGAAATATGGGCAAAGCGGCCCGCGAACATGTGGTTAAAAACTTTGACCATAGAATAGTGGCAAAACGATTTGTACAGCTCATTCAGAATAAACTGGGAATCTCTTAAAATGATAAAGATGAATGCTGAAAATCAAAATAAAATAGCTGCTGCTAAAAAAGCGGCTTTGGAGGTTCTGCTTAATAATTCAAGGGGGACCAGGCATGGACTTCCCAGAACAGCCGCCTGGGGGTATCCCGAACCCTATACCAGGGATCTGATGCTGGCTATATTAGGGGTCGCTGTGAGCGGCAATTCTAATTTGATTGCCAGTTACCGGAAGGTTTTGGAAAAACTTTCTGAAACCCAGTCTGAAAAAGGACATATTCCCTCCCTGGCCAATGATAAAGAAGACAGAGGGGCCAGTGATACCACTCCTTTATTTTTGCTCGGGGTGGGAATCTACAGGAAACTCCTGGGAGACCCTCCTTTTCTGAAGGAAGCGGTAGAAAAAGCGCTTTTATGGATGGAATATCAAAGCCCCACAGATCAATACCTTGTTGCTCAACAACCTACTAGCGATTGGCGGGACGAACAATGGGTTCTGGGCTACGGTCTATTTGTAAATACAATAGTATACAGTTATTTGCGGATTTTAGGTCATCACAAAAGAGCCGATGCTTTACGCAAAGAAATGGGAAGATTTACCATAAGCGCGAAAAAGATGCATCATTATGTGCACGAAGGTTTGGTCTTAAAACACAAACCCTATTACGCCCTATGGTCTTATAAAGTATTAGGCAGTGAACGCTTCGATCTATTGGGTAACAGTCTGGCAATTCTTTCTGGTTTGAGTGCTCCTAGCAGGTCCAGAAAAATGATTACCTGGATTGAAAAAGAATGTGAAGCCATGGAGATAAGCGGGGATTTGGCGGTTGACCTTCCTCCAAACTTTTTCCCCTTTATTAAGCCCCGGGACCTGGATTGGCATGAAAGGTATAGCTCTTTTAATCTTCCGGGAGATTATCATAATGGAGGGATTTGGCCTTTTATAAGTGGGATATATATAGCTGCACTTGTCGCTGCTGAAAAATATAGCCTGGCAGAGAAAAAGTTGTTGGAATTAACGCGAATAGTTTCTATGTCCCGGGATCCGGAGCTGGAATTTGGTTTTAATGAATGGATAAAAGCGCAGGATGGAACTCCAAAGGGACAGGATTGGCAAACCTGGAGTGCGGCATTATATCTCTATGCAGCCCATTGTGTAGAGAACAGAAAGACAACCTTCTTTGAGGAAATGCGAAATGAAACAGTTTATAAGGATGACTAAAGTTTATTTTAAAAGACTTATTTTTTCAATTCAGACAATAACTCATCCATATTTATCACCGCATAGGTAGAAGAATAATCAGAAACGGCATAAGGCAGGATTAAATGATTATTATGAATTATTGATCCGCAGGAATAAACTACATTCGGTACATAGCCATCGCGTTCACTTTCCAAAGGAGCAATTAGGGGCTCTTTTAATCGCCCAATTTCTTTAGTTGGGTCATCGAGATCAAACAGGGAGGCGCCAATGCAGTAACGGCGCATTGTACCAACACCATGGGTTAATACCAGCCAGCCTTCTTCGGTATAAATTGGAGAGCCGCAGTTTCCAATTTGAGTGAATTCCCAATTATATTTAGGTTCCTGAATTTTTATCGGTTCATTCCATAAGGTAGCCCTGTCCGAAAACATAACATAGTTATTTACTCCATCCACCCTGGCAAGCATCGCATATTTTCCTTTAATTTTTCTCGGAAATAAGGCCAGGTTTTTGTCCCGGGCACCATTCCCATGAAGGGGCATAATTCTGAAGGTATAAAAATCGTCTGTAGAGACCAATTTTGGAAGAATTGTATGCCCGTCAAAGGCTGTATATGTAGCGAATATTTTTGCAGTATTATCCTCATCATGAAAGCAAACAAAGCGGGCGTCCTCAATTCCCCGGCTTTCTGAAGCCGATATTGGAAAAATTACTCTTTCGGTAATATCGGAATCGTGATGGAATTTTAGATCATAGAACGAATCTACCAGCCAGGTTATCTCCTCTAAAGCCAATCGTTTCTCTGCTTTTATATGTTTATTATTTAACACCTCGGCGACCGCTTCTTTAAGGGAATAATATTCAAATTTATCAGGCAGTTGCTGCATGATAGTCATAATATACTTTTCGGGGATCTCCATTTCTTTAAGTTTTTGAATGAAGCGCCCTTTATCATATAGGGTCTTATGTGAGATTTCCGGCATATCGATATCTACCCCAATGGTTTTTAGTTTTAGGTCGCAATTTTTATCGATGATAGCTCTTCGGAAAACAATAGAGGAGATATGGCCCTCGCCCGTGGCCCTGAATGAAAGAATAACCCTTTTTTCTCCCGGTTCCAGCAGGGTCTGGTCAAAATCTTCCATAATAGAAGGGTTGAAGAATGCAGCAGATTCTATGGAATATTCCATGGTACAATAGGCCCCTATCAATAATTTGCGTTCTTCTGAAATTTGGTCAAGATCAACTTTCATGTCTTTAATAATCCCTTCAATATTATTGTAATGCCGAAGAAAAACCCGGGAGATGTTTCTATGCCGGTTGGCAAATTCACGTAGGGTCTGTTCCAGAGCAAGATGAACCTGGGGTTCATCAAGGGAAAGGACCCTGGAAATAAGGTTTTTGGTCCTAAGGTCACCGGCCATAAAAAACCGGGCAAGGATTCTACTGGAATCCGGCAGGAATTCGACATCTTTCCTTATAACTGTTATACTCATCTCACTGAATTTAAAGTAAATAAACCTATTAAAGATAGTGAATAAGTAGGTTTTGGAGGCTTAATTTACTGGAAGATTTAACTGATATATAATATTAATTGTAAAGACATATTGGGGAGTTTTCAATATTGATTTAAAGGGACGATCATTCAGACTTATTTAATAATCTCCCCATCTTCCAGATAGATTGTACGGTCAGTTCTTTTGGCCAGATCTTCATCATGAGTTACCATAAGCAAAGAGAGGCCTTTTTCTTTCTTTAAAGTTTTTAAAATCTGGAACAGGTTCTCTGAATTGTGACTATCAAGATTCCCTGTTGGTTCATCACCAATAAGCAGAATAGGCTCATTAATAAGGGCCCGGGCGACTGCAACCCTTTGTTTTTCACCACCAGAAATTTTTGATGCTTTTTTAGGAGCCAGGTGATCAATATTCAGTTTTTTAAGCAAATCCAGAGCCTCTTCCCTAATTTCCTCCAGCGATTTAAGTCCTAATTTTTTTGCTGGAAGCATTACGTTCTCCAGCACACTGAACTCAGGCAAGAGATAATGAAACTGGAAAATAAAACCTATCTTTTTGTTTCTGATATGAGATAATTCAGGTTGAGATTTCCCTGTTATGAGTTCATCCTGAAGATAAAGCTCCCCACTGTAATCGGTATCCATGGTAGAAAGAATATATAATAAGGTAGATTTTCCAGATCCCGACTTTCCCATGATGCTGGTAAATTCTCCCTGGTTAATACTCATACAAATATCCTTTAGCACATGAAAAGGTTTTGCTTTGCCAAAATATTTATTGATATTTTTTGTTTCCAGAATTACACTCATAATTGTTTCAATTTCCCCGAATTATTTGAACCGGATCTATATTTTTTGCCTTTTTTGAAGGAAAATAAGCGGCGATAAAGGTGCATAACAGGGCAAAAAAGAACCCGATTATATAATTGTTTGGATTATAATTGACAGGATAAGTAGTAATAGTTGGCAATGCTTCGGTTTCGAAGGCGACATTGTCAATCAGGTTAGACAATCCCAGGCCAAGTACAAGCCCCAGAATTCCTCCTGAAATTCCGATAAAAGCAGCCTGGCTCAGGAAAATCATTTGTACATCTGCCCCCGAAAAACCAATGGCCTTAAGAATAGCGATATCATTCATCTTTTCATAAATAAGCATGTTTTGGATATTATAGATTCCAAAACCAGCAACTATTAATAAGGTGATGGATACTGCATAAGTAATAAGATTCCTAACCTTGGTCCCGGTTTCAAACTGTGCATTTATTTCATTTATATCTACCGCAGAGACATTATATTTCTTTTCCATGACGCTGGCCAGGGCAGGGGCCCGGGCGATATCATTTAGCTTTATATTGATATCGGTGATATAATTTTCAGCCTCCCCCAAGATTCTTTGTACTGTTTTGAGGTTAGCGAAACTTTGTATGTCATCAATTTCGGCGATACCGCTTTGGTATATTCCGACCACCTTAAAATGAAACCTGTCTCCCCTGGCCGTACTTACCAGCACTTTTCTACCCAGGGAAAGCGATAGTTTTTCGGCAATGCCCGAGCCCAGTAAGATTCCATTTTCGGTATTTTTTAAATCCAGGACACTACCTTCCGTAATATAATCCTGAATGTTGGAAAGTTTAGATTCCTTTATAATATCAACACCTGTTAAATTTCCGCCTAATTCAATGTTGCCTGACAGGTAGAAAATTTGAGCCTGTAATTGCGGGGTAGCACCCTGCACTTTTTCATTTTTTTCAAGATCATCGAGAATTGGCAATGCATTATGGATTTTCCTCTGGCCTTGCCTGGGTTTTATAGAATGAATGATGGGAAGGGCATCTTCAAAATCATTATAAAGCGCAATTGGTTGTTTTTCGCTGGGTTTTATTTCATTGTAGAGATGAATATGGGGTACCTGGTTTAACATGAGGTCATCCAGCATGGAATTAAGACCTGTCATAAAACTAACCAGAGTGATATAAGCCGCTATCCCAAAGGTCACTCCAATGGAAGCTGTGACAGTAGATTTCAGCTTAGTGAAAAGATGCGTCTTCGCAATTTCAAATATTACTTTCCAGGATCTCATTGGTCTGGTTTGTAAATGGTTTCATCTTCCCTGATCCCAGAAATAATTTCTATATGTTCCATATCCTGAAGTCCGGTAACAATCTTTTCCGGCCCGTCTTCAGTTAATACCTGGTTTTCATTTAGAAGAAACTCTTTAGGAATAACCAGCGCATCCTCTTTTTCGGCAATTATAATATTTGCCTCGCCCACCAGGCCCGGAAATAATTTTTGAGGTGGATTTTTTGAAAAAACGGCTTCCACCTTAAAGGTTTGGGTACGCTCATCCTTAGCCGGATATATTTTTTTAATATTAGCCTCGAAAACCCTGGTACCATAGGCATCTAATGTGACCAGGGTTTTCTGGCCTATTTCAACTTTTACGATGTCCATCTCATCCACCAGAAGCTCTATTACAAAATTATTTGCACTTCCAATAAGGGCCAATGGTTCTACGGTATTTACGATCTCCCCTGGTTCTTTATACAGGGCATAAACAAGACCTTTCATTTTGCTGGTGACGGTAAACTCTTCGGAATTAAATTCAGAAGACTTATAATTGTTCAGGGCTTGCCTCACCTGGATCGATAAATCGTTTCTGGTACGCTCATATTCTTCCTTTAAAAGTTGAAGGTTATTACTGGATAGCTCATAGGCAAGCTTTCTGTTTTCATAATCCAGCTTAGAGCCAATGTTCTGCTCCCATAGTCTTTTTTGTCGCAGGTAATTCACCGAATCATTTCGCAGGTTTAACCTGGCCGACTGTATCTCTTTCTCCAGGGATTTCAGTATTGCTGAAGTTCCACTATAGTTATCGCGAGCTTGTTGATAACCCAGTTTCGCATTCTCCAGGTTTAAAGCGGGAGCGATATTTATGAGTTGAATGATAGGTGTATCAGCTTTTACCCGGTTACCTTCTTCAACAAGGTTCTTATCAAGTATTCCTAATACCGTTGCATATGCCTGGTACAGACTATCCGGTTGAACAATGGCAGAGGAGTATACCGATTCTACCAATATCACCCTTTGCGGTATAATTTTTTCAGCCGGCTTAGAACAGGAGATAAAAATCAGAAGTACGAAAATTATCAAAGCAGCTTTCATGGGGTAAAAGATCTTTCTCAAAGTAAACCAAAAATTTGCTTAAAAAATATGAGAAAAGTCATTGAAACCTACTCCTTTACAAGCCTGGTGGGTTAAAAGATTATAAGTAAATACCTTTAGTAATTGGAAAAAGACTGCTGTTCAATTGGTAGCCTGGAGGTGAATTTCAATTTGAGACAATAAAAAAGCCCTACACTTTCGTGCAGGGCTTTCTTTTATTAGGGCTGAAAAAACACAAACCCTTTGTATAAATACCTGTTGATATTTGTTTTAGGATTATAAATATTGAGAAAACCTTTTTTTGAAATCAACCGGGTTAATTCTGAAAATCCTTCGTTTTCTCTATGGTAGCCTTAATACTTTTTATAAAGCTGTCAACTTCAAAAGGTTTGGCGATAAAATTATTAGCTCCGGCAGCGATACAGGTTTCTTTGGCGCCATCAAGTCCAGACATCATAAGAATAGGGATGTTGGAAACACCTTGAGTATTTCTTATCGCTTCACAGACTTGGGTTCCATCCATCACCTTCAATAATTTATCCATTATTACCAGGTCAAAACTTTCTTCCAGAAGCGTTTCAACCGTTTTATTAGGCTCCCTTAATAGTTTTATTTCATACCCATTCATTTCCAATTGGTCATTGAGTATTAGCCCCAGGTGATAATCGTCTTCAACAAGTAAAAGTTTATTCATTTTAATTTATTTTTCAAATTGATGATTTATTTCTGACATGTAACCATTTCTCTTTTCATCCTTAGGCACTATAATTATTTCTATTGGAAATTTCATTAAGTGCAAACAGCATAATTTTTATGATATATAGCTTTTTCGCTTGCCAAAAATAGTTTTAGAATTATAGCTTCATCTATTTTTCACATAATTTTCACATAATAATTAGATATAAAGCCCTTTTTTTACCCTCGATTTATTTAGCAAATATTAATATTTATTTCACATTTGTTTAGTCTAGCTAATTTATAAACCTACCAATCGAAATGTCAAAAAAGACCCCTTCCCCAAAATCGAGTATTAAAACTTCATCTCAGAAAAAAGCTCCAACAAAACGCCGAATGGTAAAAAAGTCCAAAAGGGTAGCCGATGAAGATATGTTCAAGGATAACGATTATATGCATGAACAGTTGGACAGACTGATATTTGCTCTGGAGGCATTTAGGGAAGGGGATATCTCTGTTAGGCTGTCTAAGGAACGAAATGATAAGTTCGCAGATGTAGCCGAGGCTTACAATACTATGGTTGAAATGATTGGGGGTGTAAGTACAGAAGTATCGCGTATATCCCGTGTGGGAGGTATTGAAGGTAACCTGGATGCCAGGGCAGAGTTTAAAGCTTCCACCGGGGTATGGAAGGACATGATCGACAACATCAACATTCTTATTGAAGCAATAGCCAAACCTGTACTTGAAGTAAGCAGGATTCTTAACAGTATAGCAGCAGGAAAACTGGATGATAAATTTAGTCTGACGGTAACCGGTGACTTTCGGGCAATGGCCGATGTAATAAACCGAACCTTAGGAAGCCTGAATATTTTTGCCGAACAGGTAACCCTGGTAGCCCGGGAGGTGGGTGTTGAAGGAAAATTGGGAGGACAGGCAAGTGTGCCTAATGTTTCAGGAACCTGGAAAGATCTTACCGATAATGTGAACCATATGGCGAGTAACCTGACGGAGCAGGTACGGGAAATTGCAAGGGTAACCACAGCGGTTGCCGATGGAGATCTTTCAAGAAAAATTACAGAAGAAGGAAAAGGAGGGGAAGTACTTGGTTTATCCACTACCATAAACAGGATGGTGGATTCCCTAAACATCTTTGCCGCAGAGGTTACCAATGTGGCCCGGGAAGTGGGGGTAGAAGGAAAATTAGGAGGACAGGCAGATGTGCCGGATGTTGCAGGAACCTGGAAGGACCTTACGGTTAATGTGAACACCATGGCATCTAATCTTACAGCACAGGTGCGGGAGATCGCTGGAGTAGCCACCTCGGTTGCTAACGGTGACCTTTCAAAAAAAATATCTATTACCGTAAAAGGGGAGATAGCAGAATTAAAGGATACTATTAACCAAATGGTGGATTCCCTCAATATTTTCTCCGATGAAGTAACTCGTGTGGCGCGGGAAGTAGGTACTGAAGGTAAGCTGGGAGGACAAGCTACTGTACCCGATGTTGCCGGCACCTGGAAAGACCTTACAGATAATGTGAATACAATGGCAAGTAACCTGACCAATCAGGTGAGAGAGATAGCCTCTGTAACCACGGCGGTTGCGCAGGGAGACCTTTCACAAAAAATTTCAGAACAGGGAAAAGGGGGAGAAGTATTAGTTCTTTCCAACACCATTAACAGCATGGTGGACTCTTTAACCTTATTTGCCGCTGAGGTAACCCGGGTGGCTCGTGAAGTGGGGACCGAAGGTAAACTGGGAGGCCAGGCAACGGTACCAACGGCAGCCGGGACCTGGAAAGACCTTACTGATAATGTTAATATCATGGTTAGCAATGTGACTACCCAGGTTCGGGAAATAGCAAATGTAGCTACCGCGGTAGCAGATGGGGATCTTTCCCAAAAGATTACCATTGATGTAAAAGGAGAAATTGCAGAACTTAAAGATACCATTAATCAAATGGTGGTTTCCCTTAACATTTTCTCTGATGAGGTAACACGGGTTGCCCGTGAGGTAGGGACAGAAGGAATTCTTGGAGGTCAGGCGGAGGTGCCTGATGTTGCAGGAACCTGGAAAGACCTTACCGATAATGTGAATTATATGGCTTCCAACCTTACCACCCAGGTGCGGGAGATTGCAAATGTGGCAACCGCGGTAGCAAAAGGGGATCTGGCACAAAAAATCGCCATTGAAGCTAAGGGAGAAATAGCAGAATTAAAAGAAACCATCAACACCATGGTGGATTCCCTGAATATTTTCTCTGATGAGGTAACGCGTGTTGCCAGAGAAGTAGGAACCGAAGGTATTCTGGGTGGCCAGGCCGAAGTACCTAATGTCGGTGGTGCCTGGCTGGAACTTACCGAAAACGTAAATACCATGGCATCAAACCTTACCACTCAGGTGAGGGAAATTGCTTCGGTAACTAAAGCGGTGGCGAATGGAGATTTATCCAAAAAGATTTCTGAAGAGGAAAAAGGGGGAGAAGTACTGGAGCTCTCTACGATAATCAATACGATGGTAGATTCCCTGAACATACTTTCTAACGAGGTAACACGGGTTGCCCGTGAAGTAGGTACTGAAGGAATGCTGGGAGGTCAGGCGGAGGTTCCGAATGTGGCTGGTGCCTGGTTGGATCTTACCGATAATGTGAATACGATGGCCAGTAACCTTACCAGTCAGGTGAGGGAGATTGCAAATGTTGCAACAGCGGTGGCCGACGGTGATCTTTCACAAAAAATATCTATTGATGTAAAAGGAGAGATAGCCGAATTAAAAGATACTATTAACCAGATGGTGGACTCGCTGAATGTCTTTGCCGCGGAAGTTACCCGGGTGGCACGGGAAGTGGGAACAGAAGGTATGCTTGGAGGCCAGGCAAAAGTGCCTAATGTGGCAGGTACCTGGAAAGGTTTGACTGACAATGTAAATACAATGGCTAGTAATTTGACCACCCAGGTACGAGAGATCGCCTCGGTAACAACCGCCGTGGCCCACGGGGATCTTTCACAGAAAATTTCAGAACAGGGGAAAGGGGGTGAGGTATTAGAACTTTCTACCACCATTAATATCATGGTTGATGCGCTTAACATATTTGCTGATGAGGTAACCAATGTTGCTCGTGAAGTGGGAACCGAAGGTATCCTTGGTGGCCAGGCCGAAGTACCCAATGTGGCCGGTTCGTGGAAGGATCTTACCGAGAATGTAAACCAGATGGCGAGTAATCTAACTTCCCAGGTACGGGATATCGCCGGTGTATCAACGGCACTTGCCAGGGGTGATTTCTCCAGGAAGATTGATGTGGAAGTTAAGGGTGAAGTTCAGGAGCTTAAGAATAACATAAATGCGATGGTTGATAGTTTCACCACTATTGTAAAGGCCGCCAATACTATAGCAGAAGGAAACTTTGCCATTGAGATGCCACTGCGAAGTGAAGCCGATCAACTCGGTATCGCTCTTAATACAATGACCGAGAACCTAAAACGAATATCTGAAGAAAATGAAAATGAAGCCTGGATTAAAACCGGCCAGGCAGGGCTTAACGACAGGATGCGTGGGGAACAAGACCTGTTGACCCTGTCTAAAAATATTATTTCCTACCTAACTAAATACCTCGACGGTCATGTGGGAGTAATTTATTTGGCTGAATCTGATAAAGATAAGAAACAATTGAGAATGACTGGCTCTTATGCCTTTACCCGCCGAAAATCTCTTAAAACCACTTTTGATTTTGGAGAAGGTCTTGTGGGACAAGCCGCTCTGGAGAAAGAAGCGATCGTACTTTCTGGTATTCCTTCAGATTATATAAGTGTATCTTCTGGTTTGGGGGAGAAAAAACCCCAGAATATCCTTGTTCAGCCATTTCTTATCGATGGGGAAGTAAAAGGAGTGATCGAAATTGGTTCCTTCAAGTCTTTTAATGATAATCAGCTGGAATTGGTTCGATCTGTCGGTGAGAATATAGCTATTACCACAAACGTTTCCCTGGATAGGGAAAAAATGAGAGATCTGCTGGAAGAATCACAGCGACAATCTGAAGAGTTGTTGAACCAACAGGAAAAGCTAAAGATCCAGAGTAAGGAATTACAAATGGCCAATGAGGATCTTGAATCAAAGACCAAAGATTTGGAAATGCAGAAAGAAGATCTGCAATTCAGCAGGGTAGAAGTAGAACGTAAAGCAAAAGAATTGGAGCTTGCCAGTAAATATAAATCAGAATTTCTGGCCAATATGTCTCATGAATTGCGAACCCCCTTGAATAGTCTATTGATCCTCTCTAAAGATCTAAGCGATAATAGAAAAGGGAATTTGTTTAAGGATCAGCAGAAATCTGCCAGTATTATTTATGAAGGAGGCTTAAGCCTGCTAAACCTTATTAACGATATTCTGGATCTCTCCAAAGTAGAGGCTGGAAAACTACAAATCCATCCCGAAGAAGTTCTTGTAGAGAACCTTATAAATAACCTGCAAAACCAGTTCGAGCCTCTGGCTAAATCAAAAAAGTTGAATTTCACCATTCAAACTAAGGCCAATTCACCTAACAAGATTATAACCGACGGGCAACGCCTGGAACAAATCATTAAGAATCTTATTTCAAATGCAATTAAATTCACTGAAAAAGGTTCGGTAAAGGTTTCGATTGGTAAACCTGATGCAAAGGTTACTTTCAGGGAAATTACCCTGTCAAGATCAGAGGTTTTGGAAATTTCAGTAAAAGATAGTGGAATTGGAATCCCTGAAGCAAAACTGTTAATGATTTTTGAAGCTTTTCAGCAGGCAGAAGGTGGTACCAGCCGTCAGTATGGAGGTACAGGCTTAGGATTAACTATTTCAAGGGAATTGTCACGATTATTAGGGGGTGAAATCCATATAGAAAGCACCGAATCAAAAGGTAGTGTCTTTACGGTATATATCCCTATAGACCTTACCAGTGCCCCAATAAAAGAAAAAGACGATGCTATTTCCTCCTATAGCGAACCAAAATTTGATGAATCTTCAAATAATAAAGCCCTGGAAATGGCCGATAATAAATCGGCAGATATTTTAGAGGCCTTTATCCCAGATGACAGGGAAAATTTAAAAGTTAATGAATACTCGTTATTAATTATCAATAATGATAAAGCTTTTGGTCGAACAGTAAAGAAAATTGTCCAGGAGTATGACTATAAGTTACTTTTTGCAAGAGATGGAAAAGAAGGAATGAAACTGGCCGCAAAATTTAAACCCAATGGGATAATATTAAATGAGCTATTACCGGATATGAAAGGGCTTATCGTTTTGGACCATTTGAAATTTAATTTAAAAACCAGACATATACCAGTATATTTTATGGCAGAAGATGACAAAAGTCGGGAGGTACTTTGTAAAGGTGCAATGGGCTTTGGTCTAAAGCCTGTTTCCTCAATGGATATTAAAAATGCCATGGAAAAGATGGAGCAATTACATAACTCCCTTGAAAGAGATCTTCTGATTATTGAAGATGATGAAGCCACTATAAAGGCGGTTAAGAGTATTCTGGAGAATAAAGAGGTGAAAATTTCAACTGCTGCTACCGGAAAGGATGCTTTAGAAATGCTGAAATCAAAAAGCTTTACCTGTATTATTCTTGACCTTAATTTACCAGACATTACCGGATTTGAGGTGCTAAAAAAGCTGAAATCAAATCCGAAAGCATATAATACGCCTGTAATTGTATATACCGGGAGAGAACTTACTAAAACGGAAGAAAAAGAATTGTACAAATTTACCGATAGTGTCTTAATTAAGGGAGCTTCTACGCCAGAGGTGCTTCTGGATGAGGTTTCTTTATTTATACATTTTGACGAAAGTAAGCTTTCAAGCCGGCAAAAAAAGATAATGACCGATATCCACAATCCAAAACATCTTCTAAAAGATAAAAAAGTACTGCTGGTAGATGACGACAAACGTAATTCCTATGCGCTTTCCAAAGCCCTGATTGATTCCGGAATGAAGGTGATTGTGGCAGAGAACGGTAAAATAGCCACTGAAAAGTTAGAGCAGGAAAAAGATATCGATATTGTGTTGATGGATGTAATGATGCCGGTAATGGACGGTTACGAGGCTACAACCAAAATCAGAGAAAATCCTGACTATAATAATTTACCTATAATTTCATTAACGGCTAAAGCCATGCCTGAAGATAAAGCTAAAAGCCTGGAGGCAGGTGCCAATGATTACCTTACAAAACCTGTCAATATTGAAAAATTATTAAATATAGTGCAGTTATGGTTACATCAATGATTTAAAGTAGGATATAAGCCTTTTTTAATTTTTCTCTACTTTTCGGTAGGCTAAATGAAGAAGTCTCCACAAGAATGAAATTAAAGAACCCTACACTACGGTGGAGGGTTTTTTTATGAGGGTGGCAGAGTTACCTCTCTACGGCCGGTGATCCTGAAAGGGGAAGTGACAAAGAAAAGCCCACAGGCTAACGCCTGCCCGGTTTTTTGTTGCTCCTGCGGCTTTCGCCTTGAAGCAACAAAAAAGCCCCACACATTCCGTGCAGGGCTTTTCTTTGTCGGGGTGGCAGGATTCGAACCTGCGGCCTCCTGCTCCCAAAGCAGGCGCGATAACCGGGCTACGCTACACCCCGAGGTTACAGCTTGCGCTGTAGTTCATTATTTCAAGTTTTTGGTTCATGGTCACTTTTAAAGGTAGACCGGGAACCGGGCGGAGTCTATCCTGACGAAGGTCAGGGCTACACCCCGTAGCTTGATAGCTTGCGCTATCGTTTTAATTTTTAGCCTTTTCCGTTCCAAAATACACTGAAGCAGTCGGGAAGCGGAGGAAATCTATCCCTGTCTTTTCTATTGAAAAGGAGAATAAATAATCCACAGACTAAAAATCTTGCGGAGAGACCGGGATTCGAACCCGGGCATCCAAAAAGGATGACAGCTTAGCAGGCTGCTGCATTACCACTCTGCCACCTCTCCAATATTTATGAACGTTGCAATTATTTTGCGGTTGCAAATGTAACTTTTACTTAGGTAGCTTCCAAACTTTTTATGGCTAAAACAAGCATTAAAAATAAAGGATTTTATTAATCACTTTTGCATCAGAATTTTAACCAAAAAAAAATTTTTAATTTTATAAGCCTCCTTTAATATTTCCAAAGGAGAGATCTGCCGTGATGGTAATATACAGGCGAATATTTTGTTGAATCGTCAAATCAGACTAGGCAAAAGCCGTCAAAAAGCTTATATTTAATTTTTTGAATTTTCCCATACAAATAGCCTTGCTTTAATAAAGCTGGATAAATCAGTTAACATCATATTTATGGATCAAAGTATACTGAAAAAACCTATCCTGGAAATGGAACGCATTCTGGAATTAATTCCGCAGAAACCGCCTTTTGTAATGGTAGACCGGCTCCTGGAATATACCGAAAGTACGGGAAAAACCGGGTTTGTAATTCCGAAAGATAATATTCTGGTGGAGAATGCTGTTTTTTCTGAACCGGGTCTTATTGAGCATATGGCTCAAAGCATGTCGTTGTGGCGGGGGTATCAGGGTTTTTTAGCGGGACTGGAAAAACCGAAAACAGGTTTTATTGGTTCGATCAAATCGGTCGAGATCTTTAGCTTACCAAAGGCCGGAAGCACCCTTACTACTTATGTGGAAATCCTCCAGGAATTTAAGAATGTTACTTCGGTAGGAGCAAGAACAGAAGATGAAACCGGCAAAATTCTTGCAACCTCTGAAATGAAAACCGTTACGGTAGACTAATTAGATTTTAAAGGTTTTAGTCTGGGGTCCGAAAATTTTCTAAAATTAATTTATAAGCTCCCGGCTGTTTTAATCCTATTTTTCAATATATTTTAGTGATAATATCCAAAAAGAACAGATGCTTTTAAAAGACTTTTATTCGGTGGAATCCTCAAGGCAGGAAGGTGAAAATTACATTAGCCTCATAAAAATCAATAAAGACCACGAGATTTATCAGGGTCATTTTCCCAGGCGTCCTGTTACCCCGGGAGTTATCCTGATGCATTTATTCAAAGAAGATGTTGAGCGTCGTTTGAATATTTCGCTGCAATTAAAAAAGGCCAATAATGTGAAATTTATGGCGGTGGTAGATCCTAATATCGATAACGAATTGTTTCTGGAGTATCATTTTGAGCATAACAACCAAGAAATCAGGCTTAAGGGAATAGCTAAAACCAGTGAGGGTATTTCCTTAAAAATCAACGCTATATACGGATTAATTTAATTACTTTCGCCGCAAAATAAAGATAGATTTGAGCAGTACACCTTTACATCAAGCCAGATTTGAGGATCTTAATTGTTGCATCCTTATTCCCACATACAATAATGAAAAAACCCTGGCGAGTGTATTGCAGGATCTGCTGCTTTATACATCCAATCTGGTGGTAGTTAACGATGGTTCTACAGATTCTACCTTTGAAATACTTCAGGAATTTTCTGAAATAAATATTCACCACTTTGAACAAAATAAAGGAAAGGGCGAAGCTTTAAAACAGGGCTTCAGAATCGCTGAAGAACTTGGTTATGAATATGCAGTGACTATAGATTCTGATGGGCAACACTATCCCGATGATCTTGATATTTTTTTAGGTGAACTGGAGAATAAGAAATCCGGCACCGAAATACTATTGGTTGGAGATCGCAATATGACCCAGGAGGGGATTCCGGGGAAAAGCAGCCTGGGAAATAAATTCTCTAATTTCTGGTTTTTGGTCGTAACCGGAATCAATTTGACGGATACTCAAAGCGGTTACCGCTTATATCCCCTTAAAACAATTAATGAGTTAAGACTTTATACCAAAAAGTTTGAATTAGAAATTGAGGTAATTGTAAAAGCAGCCTGGCGTAAGGTTAAGGTTAAGAACATTCCTATTAAAGTATTCTACGAAGAAGAAAACCGGGTAACCCATTTCAGGCCATTCTGGGATATAAGCCGTATCACACTGCTTTATATCTGGTTTGTGCTGGTTAGTTTCTTCTATATTCACCCCAGGGACACTTATAATGATTTCAGAAGAAAAGGTTTTAAACGCTTCTGGAAAGAAAATATAATTAAAAGTGAGGAGCCGGCATATAAAAAAGCTGCAGCCATAGCATTAGGGGTATTTGTAGGAATTTCTCCTTTTTGGGGGTTTCACACTTTGTTAGTTTTCAGCCTGGCCGCAGTTTTAAAACTAAACAAGGTGGTAGCTTTCTTATTTTCCAACATAAGTATTCCACCGCTGATACCTTTAATCGTGTATGCCAGTTACCAGGTGGGATCTTTTATTACCGGTAGAGGCTTTAGATGGGAATTACGGCCGGAAGACTTTGATTCGGCTACAGACTTGATCCAGGGATTTTGGCAGTACATTCTTGGCAGCTTTACCCTGGCAGGAGTAATCGCGCTAACCCTTTGGGCAATATTTTATTTTATGTTCTCCCTTACCAGGCAGCAACAGGTGGTTAAACCATAGCCTACCGGGTTCGGTTTAATTTTAAGCCTTAAAGCTTTCGGCAATCGAGAACTATTTTTTTATTCTCCTGGTTTGTAGTAAAGAAAAGGTAGCGTTCCCCGCCCTCTTTAATTTTTAGGAGTTTGCGTAAACCTGCAACACTATCAGGGAAATTACGGGTGGTAATATTCGCCTTTTCATCCTTAAATTCTTTCTTTAATATAGAAGGTTTAAAGTCCTTTACATCAATAATTTTAAATTTTCTACCAGGAAATTCTATTATTTTTTCTGAAGTAAATAAATGGGAGTTTTTTTGCAGTTTAAAGGCGCCGGTTTTTTCGGCTAAAAGTCCAAAAAGACCACTTTTCATAATGGCGGCATTTGGCTCATAGAGATAGTTCCTGGGTAGACTGAAACTTATTTCAGGTTTGTCTATGATGTCTCCTGAAAATTCTTCCTGGCGGTTCTTAGTAAAATTGATGGTTTTTATCTCAGGAGAACCTGAAAAACCTTTATCCATAAACCATAGAAGCTCCTTTACTTCATTATTTACCGCCACAATATGGATCTTAGATACGTGTATTAATTCGGTTAAGCCAGCTTTAATATCCAATAGCGGAGAGGTTTTAATAACTATTCTATTGGCTTTATTGAAAAAAAGATCCAGGTTAGCCGGGATATTAGGAAGACATTCTGCGAGTTTAAAAACCTTTCCGCCCTGATCATTCCGGCGGGCAGGATCGGCATAGATTACATCAAAACTTTTATCGCAGTTTTCGAGCGTTTTTAAACCATCGCCTGCAACAATATGTATATTATTCCTTCCCAGCAGCCGGAAATTATGTTTGGCGATTTTGGCGAGCTCTTCGTTTAATTCGCAATAGATTAGTTCCTTAAAGTTTTCAGCAAAAAAATAATCATCGATACCAAAACCACCGGTAAGGTCGATGATTCGTTTTCCTTTTATGAGGGAAGCCTTATATTTTGCGGTTATTTCTGAAGAGGTTTGCTCCAGGTTTAATTTAGGCGGATAATAAATATTTTGGGTGTCAAACCAGGTTGGTAGCTTTCTGCTGGCCGTTTTTAAACCTGAAATTTGCGTGGCTATTTCGACAGAAGAAACCTCTGGAAAAGGGCTTCCTTTCAGGACAAGGCCCGAAATTTCGGTTTTCAGATTTTTCCTGATAAACTTTTGAATTTCGGGTTTTAATAGCGCTTTATTCAAAGCAGAAGATTTAAAGATCGCGGGTAAGCCTTTTCACAATTTTATATTCGCTAAGAGATTCTTTAGCGATAACCTTCAGGGCGGTATAAAAAGGCACAGCCACTACCATTCCTGCGATTCCGAAAAGCAAACCGGCAATTAGGATAATTAGGAAGATCTCCAGGGGATGCGAACGTACACTCGCGCCAAAGATCATAGGTTGGGAGATAAAATTATCTATCACCTGGCAAATTCCATAACCCAGCATCACGTAACCCAGTCTTGGCAAAATTACCGTAGAGAAATCGGCCCCCAGAAAACTGGAGATCACAAACAAGCCCATTAAAATACCGGCGAAAATCGGCCCCAGGTAAGGAATAAGATTTAAAAATGCACAAATAAAGGCAATGGCCACAGGATTATTAATTTCAAAAACGCTTAGCAATATGGTATATAACAGAAATAACACCGTAATCTGCAAAAAGAGGCCTACGAAGTATCGCGAAAGCAGGATTTTAATTTTATTAAATACTCTCTGGAATTTCTTTTCCTCGCCGCGATTGGCGAAAACCAGGATAGAATTCAACATTAATTTACTATCCTTTAGTAAGAAGAAAGAAATGAAGATCACAGAGAAAATGGCTATCAGGGCTGCACCTAATATTCCAAAGACATTGTTCAAAAATTTTGGAATCCCTCCAATATCAAAATCCCTGAAGAATTCACTTTGACGTAAACCTTCGATGATATTGATTTCATCTACCCCCAGGTAATCATTGATTTCCTGATTGAGCTCATTAAGATCACTTCGGAAGGCTTCAATATCGATTTGGCCCAGATGCTGACTCTGTTCAATAACAATGGGCACGAATACAAAAACTATCCCTACGAGCATAGAAAGCACAAGGAGGAGCACCATAATAACCGCCAATTTATTAGGTATTAAAAGCCGGTGCTTTAAAAACAGCACCACAGGACGCCCAATTAAGGAAATTACTCCCGCAACTGCTATATAAATAAGTACAGATTGGATCTCGTATAACAGATAAAGTAGTAGGATAATACCTACCATAATACCGGCTGCACGTAATATTCCTAAAGTAATTGCTTTTGAATTCACAGGGTAAATATATTATTTCTTGTTGAAAGCAAGGATTGTTTTTGTTATTTCATAAAGCGCAATTCCGGCTGCCTGCGCTACATTCATACTACTATTTTCTCCATACATATTGATATGCAGTCTTTTATCTGTAATTTTCAGTACATCTTCTGCAATTCCTGAAATTTCATTTCCAAGAATAATACAAAGAGGATTTTCGGGCCGGTATTCAAAATCCTCAACTGGAAGGCTGTCTGAAGTTATTTCTAAGGCATAAAGCAAATATCCTTGGGATTTCAAATTTTCAGCAGCCTTTAGATTGTTTTCTTTTATTTCACAAAGCACTCTTTGGTGAGTGCTTCTAGCTGTTTTCTTCAAGCGGTTACTTTTGAGATTTGGTGGAGTACCGGTAAATATTATTTTCTCAACATTAAAAGCATCTGCCAGTCTGAAGATACTGCCAATATTAGCCTCACCGGTAATATTGTCCAATAAGAGCACTATAGGGAACTTCTTTTTCTTGAATTTAGTTTGTTCGTGGTGAAGTTGCATCAATTTTCAAAAGCATATTTAAGAATGTTAGCCCCCATTTTTAAAGCTTCAAGTCGAACTTCTTCAGGGTCGTTATGAACCTCAGGGCTTTCCCATCCATCGCCGAGATCGCTTTCTACCGTAAACAGTAGTACCAGACGTTTTTCTTCAAAAATTCCAAAGGCCTGTGGTGGTTTATTGTCGTGTTCATGGATTTTTGGCAAACCCTTAGGAAAATTAAAAGCCTGTTTAAAAATAGGATGTGCAGGACTTAATTCCTGTAATTCCCTGTCTGGAAATACCTTTTTTAAAGCCTCCAGTAGATAAGGTTCCATTCCGTAATTATCATCAATATGTAAAAAGCCCCCGCTTAAAAGGTAATTCCGTAAGTTTTCGGAAGCTGCATCGCTAAAATATACATTTCCATGACCTGTCATGTGAATAAAGGGATATTGAAAAATATCTGTACTTCCCGGGCTTACGGTTTCCGGTTTGGAGTCTATGGAAGTTTTAGCCTTTTCATTGCTGAATTTTATAAGATTAGGCAGGGCAGTAGGGTTAGCATACCAGTCGCCCCCGCCATCATATTTAAGCAGCGCGATCTTTTGTGAAGAAGCCCCGGAAATTCCCAGGACAATAAGCATAACAGCCAACCAAATCTTCATAGCATTATGGATTTTGGTAAAAATAGAAAATAAATACAAGTTTTTATCCTATTACAGGTTAGCAAGGGCAACCGTATGGCAAGCTACAATGGCGGCGGTTTCTGTTCTTAAGCGGCTATTGCCAAGACTCACCGGCTGCCAGCCATTTTTGAGGGCAAGTTTGATCTCATCGGGAGAGAAATCCCCCTCCGGACCAATTAATATGGTTACTTCAGAAGAAGCCAAAATTTTATCTTTTAGCTGAAAGCGTTCCATTCCCTCTTCGCAATGGGCAATAAACTTTTGCCCTGGAATTTCCCTTTTTAGAAAATCTTCCAGGTTTTCGGCTTCGTTTAACTGCGGAAGCCTTACATGCAGCGATTGTTTCATAGCGCTTTGTAAAACTCTTTCAAAGCGATTAAGCTTCACATGTTTTCTTTCGCTGTGGTCGCAAATAACAGGAGTAATCCTGTGCAAACCAATTTCTGTAGCTTTTTCCAAAAACCATTCGTAGCGATCATTCATTTTGGTGGGCGCCACGACCATATGAAGATGCCAGGAATCTGGTTCTTCTTTTTCAGAAGCGATTATTTCTGCTTTACATCGGTTAGGGTTAGCATCGGTTATCTTTACAGAAAAAAGGAAGCCCCTTCCGTTTGTGACTTCCAGAACATCCCCGGTGTTCTTTCGTAAAACCTTGATGATATGTTTACTTTCATCCCGGGGGAATTCAATGTTTTTTTGATTTTCGTCGATTTCAGGATTATAAAAAAGTTGCATAAACTAAAATTTATACCTGGCCTGGGCGGTGATGGAAAAATCGGCGAAATCTTTTTCAAGATATTTATAATGCCCGGCAATGGCGATCATGGCGGCATTATCTGTAGTATATTCAAATTTAGGAATATGGCATTTCCATCCGTATTTCTTTTCGGCTTCAAATAATGCATTTCTTATTCCACTATTTGCTGAAACCCCTCCGGCAATGGCAATACGGTTTATTCCGGTTTGTTTCACCGCTTTTTTCAGTTTATCCATTAAAATTCCAACTATGGAATATTGAATAGAAGCGCAAATATCCTCGAGGTTTTCCTTTATAAAATCAGGGGTGTTTTTGGTTTCCCGCTGAATGAAATAGAGCACCGCAGTTTTAAATCCGCTAAAGCTGAAATTGAGTTCCGCCACTTTAGGTCTGGGAAATTTGAAAGCTTTTGGATTTCCCGGCTGGGCATATTTATCGATAAGAGGCCCGCCAGGATAGGGTAAACCCAGGATTTTTGCACTCTTATCAAAGGCTTCCCCCACAGCATCGTCTGTGGTTTCACCAATAACTTCCATTTGGAAATAGTCGGAAACTTTAACGATTTGGGTATGCCCTCCGCTTATGGTTAAGGCAAGGAAGGGAAACTCCGGTTTTTCAAAAGCATCTTCCTCAATAAAATGGGCAAGGATGTGAGCCTGCATATGATTTACCTCAATTATAGGGATGTCCAGCCCCATAGCTAATGATTTTGCAAAAGAAGTTCCTACAAGCAAAGATCCCATAAGTCCGGGGCCGCGTGTAAAAGCGATTGCATTTATATCTTTTTTAACGATATTTGCCTGAGTGATGGCCTGGTGGATTACCGGAACAATATTTTGCTGATGTGCCCTGGAAGCGAGTTCAGGAACAACACCGCCATATTGCTTGTGGACCTCTTGTGTGGCCACAACATTAGATAAAATTTTACCGTTATGAAGTATGGCCGCAGCCGTGTCGTCGCAGGAAGATTCGATCCCTAAAATGTAAATATTTTGTGAAGCCATTAAGAAATACGGGGCATAGAAATTGTTAATATTGTGTACAAAGTTAAAACATAAAAGCGTATCAAAAAATTCTGGAAAATATTAACTAGAACCGTGGTTGCGCTGGTTTTATTTTTTATTCTACTTCTTATAATTTTCTCTATTCCGGCTGTTCAAACTTCGGTGGCCGGAAGGATAACCAAATCCCTAAAAGAAAACAACGATGTTGATATTTCGGTGGAAAGGGTAAGTTTAGGATATTTTGGTAAAGTTAAGCTCAATGGGATTTTTGTGGAAGATCACCATGCCGATACACTAATGCACGCCCGGCAGCTACGTACTTCAATATTAAGTCTTTCCAATATAATAGGCGGGAAGCCTTCTTTAGGATTTACGCAACTGGACGGTTTCAGGCTCAAAATGAAAAAATATCCTAATGAGGATAAGGACAATCTGGCCATCTTTCTCAATAAATTAAAAAAGGAACCCACCGGGGATTCAACGGTCTTCAAATTGAATGTGAGTACCGTGGAAGTACTAAATGGGCATTATAGCTTCAGAGATGAAAATCGAGATAAGCCCGAAATAATCATTCTCGATAATTTAGCTATTCTAACGAAGGACTTTGAGATAGAGGGGAGTAAAATAAGCACTCAAATCACCAATATTCGAGGCAACGAAAAACGGGGCCTCAGCATAAATCACCTGAGTACCGATTTTACTTATACTCCAACCAGAATGGTCCTGGATGAACTCTTGCTTCAAACCCCGCATTCTCTGATTAAAGCCGATTTAAAACTGGTTTATGCCCTAAGCGATTTTTCCGATTTCACCAATAAGGTACAGATAACCGGAGAATTTGAGGATACTAGTGTTTCAAGTTCAGATTTAAAAGCATTTTACGATGATTTTGGAAAGAATCAGCTATTGGTTTTTGACACTAAATTTAGTGGGACACTCAATGATTTTACGCTGGAGGAACTTGATTTAAACGGAATGGACCGCAGCCGCGTGGATGGCCGGGTGAGCGTTGAAGGTGCCTTTTCCCCTGCGGGAGAAAATTTGAGAATCAATGGTAAATTTAAGGAATTCACCTCCAACTATTACGATCTAATAAATTTATTACCTGGGGATCTTCGTGGAAAATTACCCGAAAACATTAGGGATTTTGGAAATATCAGGATAGTGGGGGATGCGCTGCTTACCAAAAACTCCCTGGATGCCGATATCGACCTCAGTACCCAGCTTGGCGATGCCGAAGCCTTTTTTACCCTTAATAACTTCAGCAGCGTAAAACTTGCAGAATACAAAGGAAACCTGGTTTTGAAGGAGTTCAATTTAGGAAGATTGTTCAACAATAAAAATCTGGGAAAAACCAGTTTCAACTTAAATGTAGATGGCACAGGCTTCGATCAGGAAAGTCTAAGCGCTCGCCTGGAGGGACAGATATCCCAGCTGGAATTCAATAATTACAGCTACTCGAATATCAGGGTGATTGGGGATATGCGCCAGCCTGTATTTAATGGTTTGCTTATGGCTAACGACCCCAATTTAAGAATGGAATTTAATGGTCTGGCCGACCTTTCTGAAGAAATAAATGTGTATGACTTCGAGGCTGCAGTGAGTTATGCGAACCTGAATAAGCTCAACCTGGTAACAAGGGATAGTATCTCGGTTTTTAAAGGGGATGTGATTATGAATATGAAAGGCACCACGGTAGATAATGCCTTTGGGGAAATTCTTTTGCTTAATACCTCATATAGAAATCAAAATGATCTTTATTATTTTGATGATTTTAGCATAGTCTCCAGTTTCGAAGGCCAGGTAAGGACCTTAGAGATCAATTCCCCCGATGTGATTAGCGGGAAGGTCCAGGGTGTTTTCCAGGTTGCTGAAATCGTTGACTTGTTTAAAAATTCCCTTGGGAGCATTTACACGAATTATGAGCCCGAAACCATTACGAGTAACCAGTTTATGGAATTCGATTTTGATATTTATAACAAGATTGTAGAGGTTTTTTACCCAGAAATAACTTTAGCGCCAAATACTTTTATTCGAGGCCGGGTGGAATCAGACGAATCTGAATTCAAGATCACCTTCAAGTCCCCCAGAATAGATCTCTTCGGAAATATGTTTGAAAACGTAAATCTGCAGGTTGATAATACCAACCCGATTTATAATACCTTTTTTGAGTCAGATAGCGTTTCTACTCAAGTCTATAACTTTTCAGAATTTAGCTTTATTAATGTAACACAAAGGGATACGCTTTTTATCCGCTCAGAATTCCAGGGAGGAAAGAAAAATGACGATGTATTTAATATAAATCTTTTCCATACCATAAATGAGGAAAATAAATCGGTGGTGGGAATTCAGCGGTCAGATATCCGTTTCAGGGAAAATATTTGGTATATCAATGAAGATCGTAATAAAAGTAACAAAATAGTCTTTGATAATAATTTTCAGGATATCACGATAGATTCCCTGGTGATGAGCCATCAAAATGAAGAAATTAGGCTGAATGGGGTACTGCGGGACAGCACCTATAAAAATTTCAGCATGGAATTTGACGAGGTTGATATCGGCAAAATCACACCACAAATCGATAGCCTTCGCCTGGCAGGAGTTCTTAACGGAAAACTTGATCTTTTACAGGAAGATGGAGCATATTACCCCAATACTTCCTTAAGGATAGACTCTCTGGACATTAATGATAATCTCCTTGGGAATCTGGTTATCGATGTGGAAGGAAATGAAGATCTTTCCAATTACAATATTAATGCGAGCTTACGGAAGAAGGAATTTGAATCCCTCTCGGCCCTGGGAAATATTGATGTGAGCGGTAATGAACCTTCTATAGACCTGGCAATAGAACTGGACCGCTTAAATTTGGCTGCATTTAGCCCTTTGGGAGGGGAGGTAATTAGTAATATAAGGGGATTTGCTTCCGGGAATGCAGGAGTCTCCGGAAATTACAAAAACCCGGAGTTCTCGGGGCAACTCAAGCTTCAGGAAGCCGGCCTCGGAATTCCTTATCTTAACGTAGACCTGGATTTTATGGAAGCCGCAACCGTGAGCCTTTCTGAACAACAATTTAATTTTGATGAAATTGAGATAAGAGATACTAAATATGGTACCCGGGGAATTCTTGATGGCTATATAAGGCATCGCAATTTCAGAGAATGGATGCTTAATTTGGATGTTACTACCGACAGGCTTTTGGTACTCGATACCGAGGCCAGCGAAGATGCCCTGTATTATGGGACTGCTTTTATTAGTGGAGATGCCAGGATTGCAGGTCCTACCGATGAGCTTGTGATAGAGGTAAATGCTACTACCGAAAGAGGAACGGTTTTTAAAATTCCTTTGAATGAAACCGAATCGGCAGGAGATAATTCTTATATCTATTTCCTTAGCCCAGAAGAAAAGGCAGCGCGCCAGGCAGGTGAGGAAATCGTAACCCGGGAGGTAAAAGGAATTGAAATGATTTTTGATCTGGACGTAACCAATGATGCCGAAGTTGAAGTAGTGGTAGATCAAACCAGTGGAAGTACACTTCGGGGGCGTGGTGCCGGAAACCTTTTACTGGAAATCAATACCAACGGGAAATTTAATATGTGGGGGGATTTTGTAGCCTACGAAGGGGTTTATAACTTTAAATATGCCGGGTTGGTTCAAAAGGTTTTTAAAGTCGAATCTGGCGGAAGTATTAACTGGGATGGCAATCCCGCTCGCGCACAGCTTGATGTTCGCGCCATCTACGAACTCAATGCCAACCCTGCCGTTTTGCTTGAAAACCCCAGTATAAACAGAAAAATCCCGGTTGAAGTAATTATAGATCTTCAGGGAGAGATCATCCAACCCGATATTACTTTTGAAATTGATTTCCCTAATGCCAGCTCGGTGGTGCGTTCAGAATTGGAATACCGAATGGATGATAGGGCTAGCCGTGAATTACAGGCCCTTTTCCTGGTCACCCAGGGATCTTTTTATAGTGAATTTGGGTTACGCCAAAATGCTATTACGGGAACCCTTGCCGAGAGAGCATCAAGTATAGTCAATGATATTTTTGCTGATGAAGACGGTAAATTCCAGGTTGGGGTAAATTATGTTCAGGGAGACCGCACCCCAGACCAACAAACTGTAGACAGATTTGGTTTAACCCTTTCTACACAAATAAGCGACCGGGTAATAATTAATGGGCAGGTGGGGGTACCTATCGGAGGAGTTACAGAATCAATAATTGTGGGAGACCTTCAGATAGATTTTCTTCTGAATGAAGACGGTTCCTTGAGGGCCAAAGTTTTTAATCGCGAAAATAATATCCAGTTTATAGGTGAAGAAATTGGTTTCACTCAAGGGATTGGACTTTCCTATTCGGTAGATTTCGATACCTTCAAGGAATTGATACGGAAAATCCTGGATAAGGAAAATATAAAATCGAAAGAAGAGGAGAAACAGGAAAATTCGCCAAAATCAATCGCGCCAGATTACATAAACTTCCCGGAGGAACGATTCAATTAATTTAGGGAGTAAAACCTCTGGGGTGATTTAAACTCAATATTATTTTAAAATTAAAATTTAGTGGGGGCGATGCTATTTAAGGCTTTGTTTGTAGATTTATAATGTTAAATACGAGAAAAATATGTCACCAAGGATAAAAAGAATAGGATTAATGACCTCCGGGGGAGATTCCCCTGGAATGAATGCTGCAATACGAGCCGTAACCAGGGCTTGCGCCTATTATCACGTGGAATGCTTTGGTTTTAAAAGAGGATTCCAGGGAATGATTGAGAATGATTACATGGAGCTTAATGCCCGTAGTGTGCGCAATATCATTCAACTTGGAGGTACTATCCTGCAATCTGCGCGTTCTAAAGAATTTTTAACAGAAGAAGGCCGGGTAAAAGCAGCAGCTAATATTAAGAAACTTGGCATAGACGCTATGATTCTTATCGGTGGGGATGGTACTTTTAAAGGCGGCCAGGTACTCTTTAAAGAACACGGCATCCCGGTACTGGGAGTTCCCGGTACAATTGATAACGATATTTTTGGAACCCAGTATACTATTGGTTACGATACGGCTTTGAATACTGTGGTGGAGGCAATAGACAAGATTAGAGATACCGCAAGCTCTCATAATAGGTTATTCTTTGTGGAAGTTATGGGGCGGGATGCCGGTTTTATAGCGCTAAATAGTGGAATTGGTGCCGGTGCAGAAGAAATCCTTATCCCCGAAGAGAATTTAGGCCTCGATAGATTATTAAATTCCCTCGAAAGAAGCAGGCGCTCAGGTAAGACCTCCAGTATTGTGGTAGTTTCAGAAGGGGATAAAATAGGAAAAAATGTATTTGAATTGGCAGATTATGTTAAGGAAAATCTACCCTATTATGATGCTAAAGTAACCGTATTAGGCCACATACAACGTGGAGGTAGCCCCACCTGTTTTGACAGGGTTTTGGCCAGCCGCATGTGTGTAAAAGCGGTAGAATTACTTCTGGATGGGCAGCATAATGTAATGGTGGGAATGATGAATAATCAGATTGAAGCCTGCGATCTGGATAAGGCTTTAAAAGATAAACCAACGATCAATAAAGAGTTATTAAGAATTTCAGATATCCTTTCCACTTAAAATGATGAAAACAATAGCAATAATTGCCCATAACGGGAAGAAAGCCGAAATGGTTCAGTTTTTAAATGAAAACAGGGAAATTCTGCAATCCAAAGCCATCCACCTTATCGCCACGGGAACAACGGGTGCAAAAACCGAAACCGCAGGCTTTGAAGTAGAAAAATTACTTTCCGGTCCTATTGGCGGGGATGCACAAATCGCTGCCAAAGTTGCAGAGGGTCAGATCCAAATGGTTATTTTCTTTCGGGATCCAATGGACAAACATCCGCATGAACCAGATATTTTTATGCTAATGCGTATTTGTGATGTACACAATATTCCACTGGCAACAAATCCTGCTACAGCTAAACTGCTTATTCAGGGGATTTAATTAGGCTTTTGTAAAGGCTTAAGCTTTTACTGCGATAGCACTTATCTCCACATTTACAAATTTAGGCAGGTTTGCCACTTCTACGGTTTCCCTGGCAGGTGCGGTCTCTGCATCAAAATATTGAGCGTAAACTTCATTTATCTTGGAGAAATTATTCATATCACTTATGAAGATAGAGGTTTTAATTACGTTTTCGAAATTTAAACCTGCTTCCTCAAGAATGGCTTTAAGGTTTTCCATTACAAGGCTGGTCTCCTTTTTAAGGTCTGATGTTTCCAGCTCCCCGGTTGTAGGATTAATAGCAATCTGCCCTGAAATAAAAAGCATATTTCCGCTCATTACCGCCTGATTATAGGGGCCAATAGGAGCCGGTGCATTTTTGGTTTTGATAATCTTTTTCATACTGTTCTGGTTTTATAATTGACGGTCTGGTTCCCGTCGTTTATCATATTTAATATCGCTTAAGATTGATGATTTAATTCCTATAAAAAAGTACCACGAGCTACGTTCGCTAAAAGGCACCCAGTTAAAAGTCATTCTCCAACTATCGAGGTCTCGTTGAAAGCGCAATTGCGTATAGGTGAAACCTTGTTCTTTTAAATCGTAGCCTGAAGAACCACCAACTCTCCATTTTGGTGAAATTTCCACATCTCCCGAAAACATGAGGGAATGTGAAGTGATCTCATTTTGTCGGGCCCTATTATTATAGGTCATCGTATAGGATAAGCGTAGATCCCACGGAATCTTATAATTGTACCATCTATCGTCACGTTCGTCGCGGCTCTCGTCTTCAAAATCATCTTCATCATAGAATCGCCCGTCCATGTCGGTGCCCTTTCCAAAGAGATCATCACGGCGGCCACCATTTCTGTAAGTTTCATTTTCCAGCTCATCATCTTCTTCAGCACCACCCTCAAAATCCTCATTGGAAAAAGAATACCCAAAACTTATATTGGCATTGGTAAACCGGAAAAGACTACCTCCATTTTCAATATTAAGCTTATCGATCCTTCGGTTGTTGTTGTCCAGGGCATAGAGATCAATATTCCCGGCTACATTTATATCCAGTTTATCCTGAATTATGGGGATACCTCCCCGGAAAGAAATAGGGGATAGGCGCAGGGAATCTCCCGCCAGATTATAAGAAGTATTCAAAGAAAAGTTGTTAAGCAGGGTAATCTTTTTGGGCTCGGTTGCTGTGCTGTCTTTATCGCGAACCTTGGCTTCCAGGGTATTGCTTAGACTTAAACCAATCGAGCTTGAAAACCTTCTTCCCGGTGGGCCATAGAGGGTTCCCTGGAATCGGGAATAGTCAACCATATTGGTTTCCAAAGGATTTGCTGGATTAATACGCTCATAACTATCATAATACTGATCGAAGGCAGGATTAATATTATAACTTATATTAGGGCGCATAACGTGGCGTATAGCCTGTATCTTCTTGTCTTTTCCGAAGTTTTTTAAACCGTAAATTGTAGTTCCTATATTGGTGCTGAAATTATAAGTTCGGTAGGAATCAAATTTGTTAATAGTATCGATAACTTCTATATTGGCCGCCTCATCCCAGGAGCGTTCAAAGGTTTTAAAAACCCAGTTTTCTTCGTAATTGGCATTTACACTTGCACTCAAATACTTGAACACCTTGAAGTTGGTGGAAACCGGAATGGTATGTTTGGCACCAAAATTCATTCCCTCAAACATTTCTGGCTTAAAAAAGAGGGAATCGGTAGTCTGGATCTGGTTTTCTCCCCTGAAATTATACTGTAAATTGATGTTTTCGAAAAAGCCCTTTTTAGCTCCCGTCTTTGGAGCGAAGGGATAGATTCTGGACATGCTCAACTGGGCGGTTGGCAAACTCATATTAATAGTTTGCGTATTGGTATTCTGGGAATGCCTTGCAGCAAGGCTTAAATTAACCTGGGGCTCTCCTTCAAAAGTCTTACTGTAAGACACCGAAGAGCTCAAGGTATTGTTTAAGAAATTACCTGTATTTCCTTGATTTACCGATTCTTTGTAATAGGTACTACTCCCAAGGTTAACCGATGCAGAAAATCGTGAATTGGGATTTGCCTTGGCATCCTGATTGTGCGTCCACTGTATATTATATTGGGTCCTTTCGGCATAATCGGGAAAACCACGTTCACTATCCAACTGGTTCTCATATCTTAATCTGAAATTACCCCGGTATTTATATCGTTTTGCATAATTGGATTCTGTACTTAGCTCATAACTACCGTTGGTATAATAGGCTCCCAGCACCATAAGGTCTACATAATCGCTAATCGCAAAATAATACCCTCCATTTTGCAGAAAATATCCTCTCCGGCTATCGCCAAAACTAGGTAGTATAAAACCCGAGGTTTCCTCATCGGTCATGGGGAAATACCCAAAAGGTAAGCCTAAAGGCGTAGGGACATCGGCGATGTACATATTTACAAGGCCTGAAACAATTTTTTTATCCGGGACGAATTTGATTCGCCGGGCATAGAAAAAATAATCGGGGTTTTCTACATCTTCAGAAGTAGTAAAGCGTACATTCTGCATAAAATAAACCGAATCATTTTCACGCTTGGTAACTTCCCCCAGAACATTAAAGGAAGCTTGCTGAGTCTTTGAATTATACACGAGGGCCCTTTCTGTATCAAAATTAAAACGAATTGAATCGGGTTCTACCGTTTGGTTGGCCTGTGTGAACACCGGTTTTTGTGAATATGCTCCGGTAGAGTCGGGGATACCATAGGCATAAACTTCATTCTTATTATTATCGATAACAATTAGCCCGGCTTTTATAATCATGTCTTCATAAGTGATCTCGGCTTCATTATAAAGATACATTCTGTTTTCTTTCTGGCTAATCCGCATATAATCTTTGGCGGTATAGGTAACCACATCGGTGATAAGTTGATTTCCCTGTGGCTTAATGGTATCCTGAACAATAGCGTCTCCAATAATGGTATCCAGCGATTTTATACTTTGAGCAAGAGGAAGCGAATCTCCAACCGAGACCAGGGTATCGCGCCGGGCTTCAATCTCAATTCCGTCTTTTTTCCCAATTTCCTGGGCGGTAATAATCCCCTGAAACAGAAAAAAAATAGAGAAAAAAAGTATATTAAGTTTAGTTGGTTGCAATGCTTTAAGTGCTATTTTTGTAAGGAATGGCTCGCTTTTTGCGAATTCAAAATTACATATATTTTTTCAGCTTGGATTTGAGATTTAAGGAAAAATAGTAATTAAAATATTCACCCCAAACTTTGCGTTACGTATTTATGAGAACGAACCTACTTAAACTTTTCGTATTAATTTTTCTTCTGCCAGCAACTTACCTGTATGCTTCTGAAACTGAAAAGCCGCCACGAGATCGTTTTGTAGTTGTATTGGATGCCGGTCACGGCGGAAAAGATCCCGGGAACAGAGGTAATGGTTTCAAAGAAAAGGAAATTGCTTTAAATATTGTTTTGCAAGTGGGGAAAGCCCTGGAAAAAAGAGGAGATATAGAGGTTATCTACACCCGAAAGAGCGACGTCTTTATCGAGCTTAACCAACGCGCTAAAATAGCCAACGATGCTAATGCCGATCTTTTTGTGTCGGTACATTTAAACGCCCATAACTCACAGGCCTACGGCACCGAAACCTTTGTGCTGGGACTTCATAAAACCCAGGAAAACTTTGAGGTAGCCAAAAAAGAGAACTCTGTGATCTTTCTCGAGGAGGATTATGAAATCACCTACGATGGTTTTGATCCCAATTCCCCTGAGTCTTATATAGGGATGGCACTTATGCAGGAGGAATATCTTAACCAGAGTATACTTCTAGCCGATTTTATTCAGAAAAATTTTACTCATAAATTAAAACGTAAAAATCGAGGCGTAAAACAGGCTGGTTTTCTTGTGTTGAGGAATGCAGTTATGCCCAGCGTTTTAATCGAAACAGGCTTTTTAACCAATAATCATGAAGGTCCCTATTTGAACAGTAGAAAGGGGCAGGAAAACCTTTCGAATGCGATTGTTGATGCTATAATTAAATATGGGGAAAGCATTAATTTAAATACTCTTGAAAGTATTTCAGACCGGGAATTAGGGAATGCTGAATCTCCAGATTATTATGATGGTATTACTTTTAAAGTTCAGTTGGCAGCCGGCAGCACCAAACTCGACACCAAACCCTACAACTTCAAGGGGCTTAGGAATGTAACCCGTGCAAAAGAGGATAAGCTTTATAAATACTATTATGGAGATACCTCGAGTTATATGAGAATTCAGGAATTACATAGAGAGGCAAAAGAGAATGGATATCCTTCAAGTTTTATAGTCGCGTTTAAAGATGATAAAAAGATTACGGTTAATGAGGCGTTAAAATCTGAGGTTAAATAGAGCGATCTTTCTATTTTATTTCTAAATTTGTGCATATTCAAAAAAAATAGCTCTTGAAATTTACACGTGAGGTAAAAACTGCCCTTTTAGCGATTACAGCTATAATTCTCCTAATATTTGGTTACAGTTTTCTGAAAGGAAAAAATCTTCTCGATTCGAGCAGGACCTTTTACGCCATGTATGATGATGTGGAAGGTTTATCTCCTTCTTCTCCAGTGACTATTAACGGCCTGAAAGTTGGCCAGATCACTAATATTGATTTTGTAGACCAGTCTGGATTGATCCGGGTAACATTTAGCGTAGAAAATGATTTTAAATTCTCTAAATCCAGCATCGCTAAGGTATATGGAGGAGGAATAATTGGCGGGAAGTCTTTGTCTATCATCCCCAATTATGAGGATCCTGAAATCGCTGAATCCGGAGATATTTTAAAAAGTGAAGTAGAGGAAGGGATTATGGAACTGGTAAATGATAAACTTACCCCACTTCAGGAAAAAATAGAAAGTTCTATTGTGAGCGCCGATTCTTTGCTAACTGCGTTAAATAAGATTATGGATGATAGCACCCGTAACAATATCAGAAGTACTTTTAATGACCTGGGAGAGACGGCCCGTTCTTTCAAAGGAACCGCTTATGAATTGGAAGGCCTGGTTAAAAACAACTCATCTAAATTAGACAGGACTTTTACAAATCTGGATGAGATGTCTACCAATTTCAATAAATTCTCTGATACGCTTTCCACAATGAATATAGGCAAGATCACTAATGATATTGAAAGTGTGGTCGCCGATTTTGAACAGATCTCCAGTAACCTGAGTAACGGCCAGGGAACTGCGGGAAAATTGCTTAATGACGATAAGGTATATGATAATCTTGACAGGGCAACGAAACAGCTGGACCAACTATTACAAGATATAAAACTGAATCCTAAGCGTTATGTTCACTTCTCTGTATTTGGAAAAAATCCAGGGCCTTATGAGCCGCCGCAGGATTCTTTAAAATAACCAACCTGTTATGCAAATTATTTCCCAGATTTTATTCCTCCTGGCCCTGGTGGCCGGCATATGGTTTTTTACCAGAAATGTAAAACGCCTTATCCGCAATATTAAATTAGGAAAAGAAATTGACCGCAGCGACCGTTCCGGCGAACGGTGGGCTAAAATGTCCAGAATAGCATTGGGGCAGAGTAAGATGGTGAAACGACCCATTGCTGGAATTCTCCACGTTATAGTATATGTGGGCTTCATAATCATCAATATCGAAGTTCTGGAAATTATAATTGATGGTTTGTTTGGAACCCACCGTATTCTGTCTTTTATGGGAGGGTTTTATAACTTCCTCATCGGTTCTTTTGAAATCCTGGCACTTCTGGTTCTTATTGGAGTAATTATATTCTGGACACGTAGAAACATCAGCAATATCTACAGATTTTTAAGCAGAGAATTAAAAGGCTGGCCTAAGAATGATGCCAACTATATTCTATATTTTGAAATGGTACTTATGCTCCTGTTTTTGGTGATGAATGCTACAGATTACCAACTTCAGCTAAACGGTGCTGCACATTATTCGCAGGAAGCGGGTATTGTTGGAGCTTTCCCGGTTAGTCAGTTCCTTCTTCCAATTTTCGATGGAATGAGCAACGCCACCTTAATCATTATTGAAAGAGCAGCCTGGTGGCTTCATATATTGGGAATATTGATCTTCCTGAATTATTTATATTATTCAAAACACCTGCATATTCTGCTGGCTTTCCCTAATGTTTATTATTCCAAACTTCAGCCTAAAGGAGAAATGGATAATCTTGAAGCCGTGACAAAGGAGGTGAAACTTATGATGGATCCCGATGCCGATCCTTTTGCAGCCCCTGCCGAAGAAGATGCCGATGCCGAACCCGAAAAATTCGGGGCTTCCGATGTGATGGATCTTAACAGGGTGCAATTACTCAATGCCTATACCTGTACCGAATGTGGTAGGTGTACCTCCGAATGTCCCGCAAACCTGACAGGAAAGAAATTATCGCCGCGAAAAATTATGATGGATACCCGCGATCGGGTGGAAGAAATAGGAGAGATTATCAATAAAAATGGAAAATTTGAAGATGATGGCAAGCAATTGCTGGATGATTATATTCTTCGGGAAGAGCTTTGGGCCTGTACCACCTGTAATGCCTGTGTGGAGGCTTGCCCAATTGGAATTGATCCACTTTCGATTATTCTTGATATGCGCCGGTACCTTGTTATGGAACAGAGTGCTGCTCCTAATGAATTAGGAATCTCTATGACAAATATTGAGAATAATGGTGCGCCCTGGCCCTATAATCAACAGGATCGTCTCAACTGGGTTAATGAGAATTAAAACTAATCAGGAAAAAAATTTTGAATAAAATTATACAATTATGGCAGAAGCACTAAAGGTACCTACAATGGCCGAATATATGGCAGAAAGCAAGAAACCCGAAGTTTTATTTTGGGTAGGCTGTGCCGGAAGTTTTGATGATCGTGCAAAGAAAATAACCAAAGCCTTTGTAAAACTTTTACATAACGCCGGAGTGGATTTTGCTGTTCTGGGTACTGAAGAAAGCTGTACCGGAGACCCGGCAAAACGTGCAGGAAATGAATTTTTATTCCAAATGCAGGCCGCGACCAACATTGAAGTGCTTAATGGTTATGAAATAAAGAAAATAGTAACAGCCTGCCCCCATTGCTTTAACACCATCAAAAACGAATACCCGGCCCTGGGCGGAAACTACGAGGTGGTGCATCATACCCAGTTCCTGAAATCACTTCTTGAAGAAGGTAGGTTAAAGGTTGAAGGCGGAAAATTTAAAGGCAAGCGTATCACTTTTCACGATCCCTGTTATTTGGGGCGTGGCAATGGCGAATATGAAGCGCCCCGCGATTTACTTCGTAAACTCGAGGTAGAACTCATTGAAATGAGAAAATGCAAGAGCGAAGGTTTATGCTGTGGTGCAGGAGGCGGACAGATGTTCAAAGAACCTGAACCCGGCAATAAAGATGTTAATATCGAAAGGACCGAACAGGCTCTAGAAGTGGAACCTGAAGTTATCGCCGCGGGATGCCCGTTTTGTAATACCATGATGACCGATGGGGTAAAGAGCAAAAATCAGGAGGATGATATTGCGGTTATGGACGTAGCCGAACTTATCGCTTCAGCTGAAGATTTATAAGGGATTTTTAACACTAAAAACTGGTACTATATTTGAATTCCACCAGGGAAATCAATTAGTTTTGTGCTTACCTAAATTTACAGCAAATGTTAGTACCCTTTGAAAACCTGCCGGGCTCTGCCCGTGTTTGGGTTTATCAGGCCAACCGGTCTTTTACCCAGGAAGAATTAGAAGAAATAAAAGGAAGGTTAGATGATTTTCTCACCCAATGGACCGTACACGGCTCCGAGCTAAAAGCAGGTTACGAGATTAAATACAAGCGTTTTATCACTATAGGATTGGACCAAAAGCTTAATCCTGCCTCGGGTTGCTCTATAGATGCATCTGTTGCTTTTATACAACAACTTGAGAAAGACTATAATGTGGACCTTCTGGACAAGATGAACGTTTCTTACAAACAAGGAGAATTTGTGGCCTATAAGTCTCTGACTGATTTTAGGAAAATGGCCAAAAATAAATCGGTTTCTCCAAATACTATTGTATTCAATAACCTCGTAAATACTAAGGCTGAATATATCAATAACTGGGAGGTTCCTGCTTCCGAAAGCTGGCACAACAGATTTTTAAAATGATGAATTTTAAGGGTCAGATTCGTTTTCTATTTTTATTCCTCATTTTTATAAGCTTTAATTTATCCGGGCAGAATGCACATCCTTTACTGGCCGATGATGCCGAAGCACAAAAGAAATGGGTAGATAGCGTCTATGCACAAATGAGCCTGGATGAGAAAATTGGCCAGTTATTTATGGTAGATGTTTTCTCCAGTGCTTCAGAAAGAGAACTGAACAGGACCCGCAAACTTATTAAGGAACATAAAATAGGCGGTCTCATTTTTTCCAAAGGAGGCCCCAAAAGACAGATAGGTCTGCACAACGAATTTCAGGAATTATCCGATTTTCCTTTACTAATAGGGATGGATGCCGAATGGGGCCTTTCCATGCGTCTTGACTCTACATTTGCCCTTCCCTGGAATATGACCCTGGGAGCCATTAAAGACAACCAATTAATTGAATCTGCGGGGGCGGCTATTGGCAGGCATAGCAAGAGAATGGGAGTGCACATTACTTTTGCTCCTGTGGTAGACATCAATACCAACCCTAATAATCCCATTATCGGGAACAGAAGTTTTGGGGAAGAAAAGGAAAATGTAGCCGAAAAATCTGTTGCTTTCATGAAAGGCATGCACAGGGAAGGAGTGCTTTCGAGCGCAAAGCATTTTCCTGGCCACGGCGATACCGAATCTGATTCGCATAAAACACTTCCTACAATAAGTTTTTCAGAAGAAAGGATCAAAGAGGTTGAGCTTTATCCCTATTATCCTCTTATCAGGGAAGGTCTTTCCAGCGTAATGGTAGCTCATTTGAATGTGCCGGAACTTGAACCCCAGGAGAATTTACCATCTTCCCTTAGTAAAAATATAATTTCTGATCTCCTTAAAGATCAATTGGGCTTTAACGGTCTTATTTTTACCGATGCCCTGAATATGAAAGCTGCCTCAGGTTATCAGGCACCTGGTGAATTAGATCTTGCTGCTTTTCTGGCCGGAAATGACATTTTATTAATGTCTAAAGATGTACCTAAAGCCATAGAAACTCTTACCAATGCCTATACAAAGGGAACCATCTCTGAGCCGCGATTAGCCCATTCTGTAAAGAAGATTCTTTTAGCTAAGTATAAGGTTGGTTTAAATGATTATAAGCCTGTGGATCCTGGTTATATTTACGAAGAATTAAAAACGGTTAGAGACAGTGCGCTATTTGAAAATTTGGTGGAAAACTCCCTCACACTTCTTAAAAATAATAGAGCGGTAGTTCCTGTTAAAGATCTGGAGGAAAAGAATATAGCTTACGTGAATTTTGGAGATGCCGATGGGAGTGAGTTTTTGGCTCAAATGCGAAAATATGCAAAGGTAGATTGGGTTAGTGCGACCACCATTTCAGCTTTGTTGAAAAAACTTGAGAAATACAATTATGTAGTAATTGGTTTTCATAAACCCGATGTGAATCCCTGGGCAGGTTTCAAATTTTCACCCCGGGAAATTGAATGGATCCATGAAATTGCCAGAAGGAATACCACTATCCTCGGGCTATTTACCCGGCCGTATGCATTAACTCCGTTACCCACGCAAAATCTGGAAGGAATTGTAATTGGGTATCAAAATAATAAAATTGCCCAGCAAAAGCTGGCGCAGGTAATCTTTGGTGGGATAGAAGCCAGGGGTGTACTGCCTGTAAGTTTAGGTAATGAATTTCCTGTGGGGACTGGCTTCCAAACAAAAGGTCTTAACAGAATGTCCTATGGAAAACCTAAAAATGTAGGACTCAACTCCTATAAACTTCAGAAGATAGACAGCATCATGGAAGACGCCATCGATAAGGAAATGACTCCGGGTGCCCAAATTCTTGTTGCCAGGAAAGGGAAGGTTGTTTATCAGAAGAATTTTGGACATCATACCTATGAAAAGAATATTCCCGTTAGTGATACTTCGCTTTATGACCTGGCTTCGTTAACCAAGATCCTCGCGACGCTTCCTCTTATAATGCAACAGGAAGAAGACGGGATTGTAAATTTTAATACCCGCCTGGATGAATTGCTTCCAATATTTGAGGGTTCAAACAAGGGACATATTAAACTTCAGGATATGCTTATGCATTATGCGCGTTTAAAAGCCTGGTTACCTTTTTATGTTCCAACTATTGACAAGGTAACGCGAAAACCGTCTACTATTTATTACGCGAAAACAGCCTCAGCAGATTTCAATACTATGGTAGCCGATGAAATGTATATCCGTAATGATATGCAGGATACCATTTTAGATATTATAAAAGAAAGCAAACTGGAGCCACGAAAGGAATATAAATACAGCGATCTTCCATTTTATATCCTGAAATATTACCTTGAAGCTTATTACCAGACTACTCTACAAAGCCTTACACAGGAAAATTTATACAAACCATTGGGAGCAAATTATACGGGTTATCTACCATTAACGAGATTTAAAAAGGAGCAAATAGTACCTACCGAAAATGATAAACTTTGGCGCCGCCAGGTGGTCCATGGCTATGTTCACGATCAGGGGGCAGCCATGCAAGGTGGGATTGGTGGACACGCAGGGCTTTTTAGCACCGCTAATGATGTTGCCAAAATGATGCATGTTTTTCTTTATAATGGTGCCTATGGTGGAGAAAAATTCTTTAAGGAAGAAACCGTAGGGAAGTTTAACACCTGTTATTATTGTGAAGAAAATGTAAGGCGCGGCGTTGGATTCGACAAACCACAACTGCAAACTTCCGGTCCAACCTGTAATTGCGTTTCTATGTCAAGCTTTGGCCATTCAGGATTTACCGGAACTTTTGCCTGGGCAGACCCGGAAGAAGAGATAGTATACGTATTTTTGTCTAACCGGACCTTCCCCGATTCTAACAACAGAAAATTAATAAGGGAAGATGTACGATCAAAAATTCAGGAAGTGATCTATGATGCCATTGATTTTTAATCGTTTTCCTCAATAAGTTTATATTTAAATAAAAATTTAATGAAAATAGGCATTGTTTGTTATCCTACTTTTGGAGGAAGTGGGGTAGTAGCCACAGAGTTAGGTCTTGCACTATCCAGGCGTGGTCACGAAGTTCATTTTATCACTTATAGCCAGCCGGTAAGACTGGATCAATTATCGAGCAATGTGAGATTTCATGAAGTCCACGTTCCCGAATACCCTCTTTTTCATTACCAGCCTTATGAACTTGCCTTAAGCAGTAAGTTGGTTAATATGGTTAAACTTCATGGAATTGAGGTTTTACACGTTCACTATGCCATTCCGCATGCGTATGCAGGCTATATGGCTAAAAAAATGCTTGCTGAAGAAGGAATAGAGCTTCCTATGGTTACCACCCTTCATGGTACCGATATAACGCTTGTGGGTAGACATCCCTTTTATAAACCGGCGGTTACTTTTAGTATAAACAATAGTGATGTGGTGACCTCTGTTTCAGAGAGTTTAAGAACAGACACTTTCCAATCCTTCAACATACGCAAAGAGATTGAAGTTATTCCTAATTTTATAGACATAACTAAATGCGACCGATTTTCTTTTACAGATTGCCAGCGCACTATGATGGCCGAAGAGAATGAAAAAATTATTACCCACATCAGTAATTTCCGAAAAGTAAAACGCATCGATGATGTTATAAAAATATTTTTTGAAATTCAGAAGAAGATTAAAGCCAAATTAATGATGGTAGGCGAAGGCCCGGAAAAGGAAATGGCTGAAAATATGGCTGTAGAAATGGGAATAGGAGACAAAGTACTGTTTGTTGGGGAAAGCCATGAGATCGATAAGATTTTATGTTTTTCAGATCTGTTTCTTTTGCCTTCTCAAACTGAAAGCTTTGGCCTTGCGGCCCTGGAGGCTATGGTACATTCGGTACCTGTTATCTCTTCCAATACAGGCGGACTTTCAGAGGTTAATAAGGAAGGAGTTTCGGGGTTCTTAAGTGAAGTTGGGGATATAGAAGATATGGCTAAAAATGCATTATATATTCTTGATGACGAAAAACGACTGAAAGAGTTTAAAAGAGGTGCAGTAAGAACGGCGGCTAAATTTGATATAAATAAAATCGTTCCTATGTACGAGGCGATCTATGAAAAAGCTTTGGTGAAGCAATAAAAAAAGTGGAAGTTTAACTTCCACTTTTTTTATTTAAAATATTCAATTTTTAGAATTGATATCTAATCCCCAAAGCGATATCGGGGGAAAGGTCGTTGGTAACGTTGTAATCGTTAAAACCTATTTCTGGTCTGAAATCGAGTGACAGCAATAACGGAATATCAAAATTATATTCTATCCCTATATCTCCGGCTACAAACAAAAATGCGCCATCATTAGGATAACGTTCCCGCCAATCCTCATGAACATCTACACTTCCAACACCCCCACCAAGTCCGGCGTACCAGTTAAAGCCTCCATCAATATTCCAAACCCACTGGTATAATCCTGCCAATTTAAAGGCATCATAACGGCTGTGATTACGCCATCCAAGGTCTAATTCCAAACGGTTATTCTGACCTCCCAGGGCTCTTTGGTAAGAAATTTCAGGACCTATCCCGTCTCCACCACCAAGTCGTAATCCCAATGCATTTTCTGAAATACTTTGAGCTTGTGTTTCATTCACGAAAGTTGCTCCAATAGCAAAAACGGCTATTAAAATTAATTTTTTCATGTTCATAGTTTTTAGATTCGTTGTGCAAATTTAATTGTTAAACCAGAATGCTAACGCCTTGGTAGCCCAATCTATTGTTAATATTCCATAAAAATCTGTTAAGTATTTTAGCATATTTTATGTATTTTTAGCGGCTTACTATGGAAAAAAAATTGCAACAGCTTTCGCAGGAAATTGACGGTCAGTTATATTACGATGAGCTCTGGCGATCGATTTATGCTACAGATGCTTCGGTATACCGGGAATTGCCGCTGGCCGTTTGTTACCCTAAAAACGGGCAGGACCTCAGGCGACTTATAAATTTTGCCAGGAAAAACAATACTTCTCTTATCCCGCGAACAGCGGGAACTTCTCTCGCCGGCCAATGTGTGGGTGATGGCATTGTAGTAGATGTTTCTAAACATTTCACCGATATAATGGAGGTAAATCTCCGGGATAAAACCGTTAGGGTGCAACCCGGAGTTATAAGGGATGACCTGAATCGTGTTTTGGCTGAAGATGGTTTATTTTTTGGACCGAATACCTCAACTTCCAATCGTTGTATGATTGGGGGAATGGTGGGAAATAATTCCAGCGGAACTACTTCAATAAAATATGGGACTACCCGCGATAAGATAGTTTCAATGAAGGTTTTACTCAGCGATGGGAGCGAAGCTGAATTCAGGGAAATTTCTAAAAAAGATTTTCAGCAGAAGCTTAAGTTGGAAACCCTGGAAGGGGAGATATACCGTAAAATATATGCCGAATTGTCTCCTGCTGATACCAGAAAGGAGATCATCGAGAAATTCCCACCCAAAGAGTTACATCGTCGAAATACCGGATATGCGGTAGATGAACTTATCTATTCCGAAGTATTTTCAGAAAGCACAGCACCAATTAACCTTTGCCGACTTTTAAGCGGAAGTGAAGGCACCCTGGCCTTTACCACCGAAATCACTCTGCAACTGGACGCCTTACAGCCTCCTCATTCTGCAATGATCGCTGCACATTTTGCAAGTATAGATGCCTGTATGCAGGCGGTGGTTCCCGCGATGGAACATTCGCTTTTCACCTGCGAAATGATGGATAAGGTAATTCTGGATTGTACCAAACAAAACTTAAAGTACAAGGAGAACCGCTTTTTTATTGAAGGAGATCCGCAGGCTATTCTTATGCTGGAAATGCGGGCAAATTCCCAGGAAGAATTGCAAAAGCAAACTAAAGCCCTGCTACAAACCCTTGGTGATTCCGGGTTAAGCTATGCCCTGCCTGTGCTCTTTGATGAGCAGATTAACCTGGCTCTGGAATTGCGAAAGGCTGGCCTTGGATTGCTGGGAAATATTATTGGCGACAGGAAAGCTGTAGCTTGTATTGAAGATACAGCAGTTGCCCTGCCACACCTGGCCGATTATATATCGGAGTTTGGTAAGATCATGAAAAATTATGGACAGGATGCGGTGTATTATGCCCACGCCGGTGCCGGGGAAATTCATTTAAGACCTATTCTTAATCTCAAAAGGTCTGAAGACGTAAAACTGTTTCGGCAAATCACCGAAGATGTGGCAGAACTTGTTAAAAAATACAATGGATCCCTGAGCGGGGAACATGGTGATGGTAGGCTAAGGGCAGAATTTATAGAAATGATGATTGGGCCAATAAACTATCAGCTTATTAAAAATATCAAGCTGGCCTTTGACCCTGAAAATATATTTAATCCCGGAAAGATCATTGATGCTGCTCCAATGGATACCTCCTTGCGATATGCACCCGATAGAACCGAGCCGCAAATTGAAACCCTCATGGATTTTTCTGAATCCCAGGGGATACTTAGGCTTGCTGAAAAATGTAATGGTAGTGGGGATTGCAGAAAATCTTCAGAAGCCGGCGGCACTATGTGTCCCAGCTACAGGGCAACCAAAAATGAAAAAGATACTACCCGTGCCCGTGCTAATGCCTTAAGGGAGTTTCTCACCAATTCAGATAAACCAAACCGATTCGATAATGCCGAATTAAAGGAGGTTTTTGATCTCTGCATCAGTTGTAAAGGCTGTAAGAGCGAATGTCCCTCCAGTGTTGATGTAGCCGCTTTAAAAGCAGAATTCCTATATCAGTATCAAAAAGAGAACGGAACCTCCCTGCGAAGTAAGGCCTTTGTGAGTAACGGAAGAATGAATAAACTCGCTTCAAAAATCCCGGGACTTTCTAATTTTCTTTTCAGCAATAAAATAACTGCCGGAGTTGCTAAGAAAGCCATGGGAATAGCATCGGAAAGGAGCCTTCCAAAAATTTCAAAGCAAAGCCTAAGCGAATTCTACCGCAAGAATAAAGATCGTTTACAGGTAAAAAAACCTATAAAAACCCTTTATTTATTCAATGACGAGTTCACGAATTATCTGGATGCTGAAATTGGTATAGACAGTTTGGAATTACTGAGTGAATTAGGCTACCAGGTAGAAATCGTAAATCACGCGGAAAGCGGGAGAAGTCATCTTTCCAAAGGTTTCCTTGAGGAAGCCCGGGATTTTGCCAATACGAACATCAGCATCTTTAAAGATCTCATTACAGCTGAAAAACCTTTAATTGGTATTGAGCCTTCGGCTATTTTAAGCTTTAGAGACGAATACCTCCGCCTTGCAGATAATAAAGTGGCAGCAGAGAAACTTGCACAAAACTCATTTATTATTGAAGAATTTCTGAAAAAAGAAATCGCACTCGGCAAAATAAAACCCGATCAATTTACCTCAGAAGAAAAAACAATTAAAATTCACGGACATTGTCATCAAAAATCCTTGTCTAATACGGCCATTACTTTTGACATATTAAACCTTCCTGAAAATTATAGGGTGAGTATCATCCCTTCGGGTTGTTGTGGGATGGCCGGTTCTTTTGGTTATGAAAAGGAACATTACGAAGTGAGCATGAACATTGGAGAGCAAACATTATTCCCAGCCGTAAGAAAAACGGCTGAGGAGACGATTATTTCTGCAAATGGGACTAGTTGTCGTCACCAAATTTTTGACGGGACGAAACGCATTGCGAAACACCCGGTAACAATTCTAAGGGAAGCTTTAATCTAAACAATCTGACAGGACCTCTAATTACAGGAAAAATTAGAGAATACGAAGAGTTTTTTTAATTAGCCTTAGATTTTTAAATATTAGGTTAAAAAATTACATTTGTTCAAAATCGAAAGCATGGCTGGAAATTCCTTTGGAAAATTATTTAAACTTACCACATTTGGGGAATCACACGGCCCTGCAATTGGAGGAATTTTAGACGGCTGCCCCGCAGGACTTCAACTTGACCTGGAAGCTATTCAAACGGAATTAAACCGTAGAAAACCAGGCCAATCGGCGATAGTCACTCAAAGAAAAGAACCGGACTCCGTAGAATTCCTTTCAGGGATTTTTGAAGGACAAACCACCGGAACCCCTATAGGTTTTGTGATTCGCAATGCCAATCAAAAGTCAAAGGATTATTCACATATTAAAGATACCTACCGCCCGAGTCATGCCGATTATACCTATGATGAAAAGTATGGGTTTCGGGATTACAGGGGAGGAGGCAGGTCTTCGGCTCGCGAAACCGCTTCGCGTGTGGTGGCAGGTGCTATAGCCAAACAATTATTAAAAGAAATCAACTTTTACGCCTATACCGCTTCTGTTGGAGATATCCAGCTAAATAAAAGCCCGGAAGAAATAGATTTCAGTCTTATTGAAAGCAATCCCGTGCGCTGTCCCGACAAAGCTTCCGCAGAAAAAATGGAGGCCTATATCAAGGAAATAAGGAAAGATGGGGATACGGTAGGAGGAACCGTACAATGCGTAATTAAGAACGTACCTAAAGGATTAGGAGAACCGGTTTTTGATAAGCTTCACGCAGAGCTTGGTAAAGCAATGTTATCCATAAATGCCGTAAAAGGTTTTGAGTATGGCAGTGGCTTTGAAGGAACTAAAATGAGAGGCAGTGAACATAACGACCTTTTTAATGCTGATGGTTCTACCAAAACCAATTTGAGCGGAGGCGTGCAAGGCGGAATTTCTAACGGAATGGATATTTATTTTAATGTCGCTTTTAAACCAGTAGCGACCATTATGCAAAATCAGGAAACGATTAACGCTGCAGGCGAAACCGTTGAAATGCAAGGGAAAGGCCGCCACGATCCCTGTGTAGTTCCCAGGGCTGTGCCTATTGTAGAGGCAATGGCTGCACTGGTAATTGCCGATTTCTGGCTTGAGAATAAGATTTCTAAACTATAATCCAAAATTGAAATAGAACAACTATGAAGAAACTCGCACTGCACTGGCAGATTTTATTAGGAATGGCCGCCGGGGTTATTTTCGCGCTTATCCTAACCAATTTCAGCTGGGGATCAGAATTTGTAAACGACTGGATCAAACCCTTCGGAACAATTTTCATCAATGCCCTTAAGCTTATTGCAGTGCCGCTAATTTTGGGTTCCCTGATCAAAGGAATTTCAGACCTGAAAGACATCTCCAAGCTTTCCAAAATGGGAACTAAAACTATTGGAATATATATTGGAACCACTATTATCGCCGTTTTGATTGGCCTCACGATGGTGAATTTAATCAAACCCGGTAACGCCATTACCCAGGAAACCCAGCAAGACCTTATTACAAGCTATGAGGGTGATGCTTCCAGTAAAATTGCCGATGCCGAAAAACAAAAAGAAGCCGGACCTTTACAAGCGCTGGAAGACCTTGTTCCCGACAATATTTTTGCAGCCGCTGGAGATAATGCCAATATGCTGCAGGTGATTTTCTTCGCTATTTTCTTCGGAATAGGATTAATTCTTATCCCTGAAAAAACCGCCAAACCTGTTAAGGATTTCTTTGATGGGTTTAACGAAGTGATCCTAAAAATGATAGACCTTATAATGCTCGCAGCGCCTTATGGAGTTTTTGCTTTACTCGCAGCCCTGGTCGTAGAATCCCCGAGCAGCGATCTTTTTGCAGCCCTGGCCATGTATGGAATTACCGTTTTAATTGGTCTCGCATTAATGATAGGAGTATATATCCTCCTGGTTTGGGTTTTCACTAAAAACAAACCTTCCTTTTTTATCAATGGAATCGCTCCGGCACAGTTACTCGCCTTTTCAACCAGTTCGAGTGCCGCTACCTTACCGGTTACTATGGAAAGAGTAGAAGAGCATATGGGAGTACACCAGGAGGTTACGAGTTTTGTTCTTCCTATAGGCGCAACAATTAATATGGATGGAACAAGCCTTTACCAGGCGATTGCCGCCGTGTTTATCGCCCAGGCCTTTGGAATGGACCTTAGTATAGGGGCGCAACTCGGAATTATCGCTACTGCTACCCTGGCTTCTATTGGATCGGCGGCCGTTCCCGGTGCAGGAATGGTAATGCTGGTAATCGTACTTGCCCAGGCAGGAATTCCCGAAGCTGGCCTGGCTCTTATTTTTGCTGTAGACCGTCCCCTCGATATGTGCCGAACAGTGGTCAATGTTACCGGCGATGCGGCGGTTTCTTTAATGGTGGCAAAATCTGTTGACAAAATGGGCCCCCCAAATGTAAAAGAATGGGACGACGAATATCATCCTAAAAATATTCCTGCGGAAGAAAAAGCTTAATCCAGAAATTTAGATTTTAATTCGGGGGTTGGGATCATACAGCTTTCCTTCTTGCCATACCATTTATATCGGTTATTGGCAACCAGATTATAGATCCCATCTCTTAGACTTTCAGGAATAAACCAGAAATACTGAAGCAAAGAAGCACCCCCTGAGAGATCCTTGGAAATTTCGAGGGCTGCGGTAGATTTTCTGAAATACGCTACTCCGGGTTCAATTAAAATAATAGAATCAAGATCATCGGGATCCATTCCTCTTTCGGAAACCAATTTTCTGCCAAGCTCACTTTGCAGAGAAGCAAACCTGAAAACATCTTTTTTATCGTGTTTTATAATATAGGTCACAGCACCGTTGCAAAGGTTACAAACCCCATCAAAAAGCACTATCTTTTTATCCTTAGGTATCTCCATATTTATTTTTTCTTAATTGCCTGCACCAGTTCCAGCTTCTCCAGGTCTACCTGGGTGGTAAACATTCCATAATTAACCAGGGCTTTTCCTTTTTCGATTTTGTCTAAGGTCCCAACAGATTTACTGTCTTCCAACCTAACCCTATCCCCAACTTTGGGAGTTATTTTTGGCTTTTCGGCAGCCTTTCGTTCAGCTTCGGTCATTTTGGCTTTTTCTTCTTTCTTCTTCTGCCTAATAACCTCCACTTTTTTCTTTACTTCCTGCTGAACCTTTTTCTCCTTGGCTTTCTTGGCCTGCTGCTGCTTTTTAGTTTCCTTTTTCCGCTTGGAATTCTCTATCTCCACGAATTTCAGGAATTCAGCTATCAGCTCTTTCTTCTTTTTATTCTGAAAGTATTTTTCACTGATGTCGTTTATTTTTTGTCCAATATAGATTAGACGTTGATTGCTATCATATAATTCCTGATAGCTTTCCAGTTTCTGCTGAATCCTGGTATTGGTTTCCTCCAGTTTATCCTTTTCTTTTGCGGCTTTCTGTTCCTTTGTTTTTAAGGAATCTGTTGTTTTCTGAAGTTTGGAACGTTCCTTTTGAAGCTTTGCAATACTGCGGTCAAACCTTATTTTTCCCTTCTCTACCTTCTTACGGGAACGATTTATAAGGCTGTAGGGAATGCCGTTTTTCTGTGCTACCTCAAAGGTAAAGGAGCTACCCGCTTCGCCCACCTGTAGTTTATAAATAGGTTCCAGGCTTTGAGAATCAAACAACATATTGGCATTACTCATATCCGGCAGTTCGTTAGCCAGTTTTTTCAAATTTGCATAATGAGTGGTAAGAATACCAAAAGATTCCTTTTCATAAAAAACCTCCAAAAAAGTTTCTGCCAGAGCGCCCCCGAGTTCCGGGTCACTTCCAGTACCAAATTCATCGATAAGAAAAAGGGTCTTGTTATCACATTTCCGAAGAAAATAATTCATATTCTTTAGCCGGTAGCTATAGGTGCTCAGGTGGTTTTCTATAGATTGATTATCCCCAATATCGGTTAAGATCTTATCAAACAAACAAACCCGGCTGTATTCATGCACCGGAATAAGAATCCCGCTTTGTACCATAAGCTGAAGTAAGCCCACAGTTTTTAGGGTAATACTTTTTCCACCCGCATTTGGCCCTGAAATCACAATTATCCGGTTATCCTTTCCCAGTTCAATACTTTGGGGATAGGTTTTATCTCCCTTCTTTTTATTGCTCAAGTAGAGGAGAGGATGGTAAGCTTCCTTTAATTGTAGCTCACGTTCCCTGGTTATTTTAGGTAAAATCCCGTTAATGTTTTCAGCATACTTAGATTTTGCAGCAATGAGATCTATCTCGCTTAAAAGGTCCTGATATTCCTGCAACAAGCCTGCGTACGGCCTTATGAATTCGGTCAATTCTTTCAGAATTCGCTTTATTTCTTCTTTTTCCTCGTATTCCAGATTATTGAGTTCCCGGGTGAACTGGTAAGTTGCTTCTGGTTGAATATAAACTATACTACCGGTTTTGGAATTTCCGAGAATTCCCCCTTTTACTTTGCGACGGTGCATAGCTTTTACCGCCAATACACGTACATTTTCAACAACGCTTTCCCGTATTTCATCAAGATAACCATAGCTATGGTAAGTAGTAAGCGCTTTGGCAAAACTCGAATTGATTTGTCCCTTTACCGAATTGATAGACCTTCTAACCGATTGCAGAAGAGGGGAAGCATCATCTTTTACCTCCCCAAATTTATCGATCACAATCCCAATTTTGTCGATAATTTCGGTGGTATATTCTACTTCTGAAGTTGTTTTATAAAGACTTGGATAATATTCCTGAAATTTATTGAAAAACTTAAGCTGAGTATTCACAGTCTCAGAGAGGCTGGCGATCTTTCTAAAGCTCCCAACTTCCAGGATGGCTTCTTCAATCTCCAGCATTCGGAGTTCTTTATTCACCGCATCAAAACCATGGTTTGGAATACGGCTTTCCCGCGTTTTGGAACTTAAATATTCATTGGTTTGGTTTAAGCCAAAGATAGTTTTAGAATAGGAAGGAAAAGGCTGAATTTTCAGGGCTTTTTCCTTTCCCATTCCTGTGATACATAGCTCCGATATCTGGTTACAAACCACCGGAAATTCAAGGTCAATAAGGCTTTTAGGTGCAATTTTAATCATAGAATAATTTCCCTACTTTTGAGGTGCTGCAAATTTACTTAATTAAAATGAAGCCAGACTTACCACCCGACTGGAAAAAAGAATTACAGGAAGAAATCAGGAAAGAATATTTTCAGGATCTACTTCAATTCGTTAAACAGGAATATGCAGAAAACACTTGTTTCCCTCCAAAGGATTTAATCTTTAACGCCTTTCGGCATTCCACTTTCGAAAACACAAAAGTAGTCATCCTGGGGCAGGATCCTTATCCCAATCCCGGGCAGGCACACGGCTTATGTTTTTCGGTTAATGACGGGGTGAAATTCCCGCCTTCCCTTAAGAATATTTTCAGGGAGATTGAGAATGATTTAAATAAACCCATACCATTTTCGGGCAATCTGGAGTCTTGGGCAGACCAGGGCGTTCTACTTTTAAACGCAACGCTTAGTGTGAGGGCCGGGCAGGCAGGTTCTCATCAAAAAAAAGGTTGGGAGATTTTCACAGATCGGGTCATCAGTTTAATTTCAACAAAAAAGGAACACGTGGTTTTTATGCTTTGGGGTGGATTTGCGCAAAAAAAGATGAAACTGATAGACCAAACTAAACATTTGGTTTTAACGAGTGGGCATCCCTCGCCTTTAAGTGCCAACAGGGGGTATTGGTTTGGCAATAAACATTTTAGTCAAACCAATGAATATCTCAGTAAAAATGGAAAAAAGCCTATAGACTGGTAAATTTAAAGGGTTGCAACCAATTGTGAATACTTAAATTTCTTCGGAATAAGTTCAAGCTCAAATAATTTATCCTGAACGGCTTCTACTTCCGCTTCATTTATAGGTTCCTGGCTCCAACTGGTTATGCCTAACCATTTTTCAATATCTTCAGGCTTTTGAGCATAATTATCGGCGAGAATATTAGCCAGGTCCGGAATGTCTTTGAATTTTAAGGTTTCTTCATTTAAAACCTGAAGCATGGTATTGAGCCTTTCAGCATTATATTTTATCGCCTGGTCTCTTGCTGCGATCATAAAACAGGGCCAGGGAGTTGGACAATCGGCTACCAATCTAAAGGTGCGATTGTCTACAAAGGGTTTAGTGGTGAAATGTTCCCACATAAAATATTGAGCTTTATCTGTTTTAAGGGCTTCAACAGCACCATCAATATCATGAACGACTTCAAAATCGAGGTCTTTTTTGATATCCCATTTATGCCTTTCAGCATTTACATAAGCCATTAAATGAGAACCCGATCCATAACGGCTTATCGCGGCTTTGGTTCCTTTAAGATCTTCTATCGATTTGTATTTTGAATCGGCAGCGACGTGAATTCCCCAGATGAGGGGGGAACCGATATAAGTTTGCAAAATTCTGCTTTGATTGCCCCCAATGATATCTTTTATAATCCCCTCGGTGAGAATTACAGCAACATCAATTTCTCCTGATGTTAAAGCTTTATTCATCGCACCTGTGCCCCCTGGAAAATCTTTCCAGATTACATTAATTCCTTTCTCTTTAAATTTTCCTTCTTCTATACACTTATGCCAGGGGAAATTAAAATGTTCTGGCACACCGCCTACTTTTATGGTTTTCATTTTGAATGCTTTTTCTTGAGGTAATTATAGATCTCGTTCTGTGATCTTATTGGTTTCTCACCTTTTTTCGCCTTTACATAAGTGTTGCTTTCTTCTGCATCCTGGATGCGGGCTTTTACATTATCCCTAAGCTGAATGTTCAGAATTTCCTTAAACTCATTAGCGATGTCTTCATCCAGAATAGGGGCAATCACTTCAATTCTCCTATCCAGATTTCGGGTCATCCAGTCGGCGCTTCCGTAAAAAATCAATTCTTCTCCTCCATTCTCAAATAAATAAATGCGTCCGTGTTCCAGGAAACGATCTACAATACTGGTCATATAAATATTCTCACTAAGTCCTTTCACTCCCGGAATCAGACAGGTGAAGCCTCTTACCAATAGTCGGATCTCAACTCCAGCCTGGCTGGCTTTATAAAGGAGCTCTATAATCTCGGGATCTTCAAGGCTATTCATTTTAGCCGTGATCTTTGCTTTCTTACCTTCCCTGGCATTATCCATTTCATTGTAGATCAACTTACTGAAACGTTGGCGGGTAGAGAAGGGGGAAATAAGCAAGTTCTTTTCCCTGGGAATTATCAAATCGCCTTCAAGAACTTTAAAGAGTCGTGAGAGTTCTTTTGTAATGCTTTTATTAGCGGTAAAGATGGCGTGATCACAATATATCTTTGAGGTTTCACTATTGAAATTCCCGGTTCCTATATAGGCATAATCGGTCAAGGATTCATTTTCCCGCCGGGTCACCAACATAATTTTAGAATGCACCTTGATTTTGGGATAACTATAAATTACATTAGCACCTTTTTCTTCAAATTTCCTTCCCCAGATAATATTGTTCTCCTCGTCAAAGCGGGCTTTTGCTTCTACGAATACTGTTACTTTTTTGCCGTTTTCAAGAGCCTGTAGCAGGCAACTGGTTAACTTAGATTCATCGGCCACCCTGTACAGGGAGATCTTGATATGGGTAACCTCCTTATCGGAAACAGCTTGTTCCAGGAAGTTTTCGACATATTTAAAAGACATATACGGAAAATGAACAGACTGATCTTTCTCTGTAATGCTTTCGAAATAATTCTCGCTTTGCTCCAGGCTACTATGTTTTATTGGAGGCATAGGCTTATATTGAAGCTCGGGATTATTTGTGGGATCGGGAAATGAAAAGAAATCCTTGAAATTATGATATCTCCCACCCGGCATCATATCTATTTTTCCAAGTCCAAGTAGTTTCCTTATTTTTTTCTGCCATTCATAGGGCATATCTGCATCATACAATAGCCGGGTGGGTTGACCATCCATTCTTTGCGCCAAAGACTTATATATCTTTTCTGCGAGCACCCCGGTGTATTTATCTTCGATATACAGCTCGGCATCCCGGGAAAGCTTTACTTCATAAATACCAGTGATTTCCTTTCCGGGGAAGACATGAGCAATTTCGGCTCGAAGAACCTCATCGAGATAAGTGAGATAACAGTCGTCTCCTTCACTCTCCAGACTTATAAACCTTCCACAGCTTTCTACGGGAAGATTAACAACCCCTAATTCATTTTCTTTCTTAAAGATCACGATAAAATATAAGACAGAATTCTCCAAAAAGAGTTCATTTTCCTTATTAAGATCTATTAATTTTGGAGTGAGCTGTGGTTCTATTTTTTTATGAAAAAAATCAGCAATATAATTCTTTTGGTTTTTGCTGAATTGTTGATGATCAATAAGGTTGATCCCGTTTTCGGCTAATTCAGGAAGAATTTGCCCATGGTAAATATCACCAAACCTATCCTGCTGTTTTTTTACTTCTTCAATAATTTTTTTGGTGATCTTGGTAGGTTTAAGGGCAAGCTTTTTACGGATACTTTTTTCAACCCGTTTTATTTGCCTTAATTGAGATACTCTCACCCTAAAATATTCATCCAGATTCGAGGAGAATATAGCCAGAAAACGTATGCGCTCATACAGAGGATTAACTTTGTCTTCGGCTTCCTGTAAAACTCTTTCGTTAAAGCTGAGCCAGTTAAGGTCCCGATGTATTAAAGGGAGATCCTCAGAAGTTTCTTGCATAGATTTTGTATTTCTCCAAAAATACAAATTAGGCTATGGTGCTGTTTCTAATATTCTGTTAAATAAGCCTAATCTACCAGCTTATTCAAGGTGTAAACAATTAGCTCATCAACTATTTTCCCGGGGTCTTTGGAGAAATCCCCGGTAGCTCTGTTTGCAATTATGGCATTCATAGAGATGGAACGGTGTCCCAGTAATTTCGCAAGGCCATACATGGTTGCCGTTTCCATTTCCATATTGGTGATTTTTAAATCGTTATAGGAAAAAGAAGAGATTTTGTCATTCATCTCCTCATCTTGCAATGCCAGCCTTAAGACTCTACCCTGGGGGCCATAAAAACCAATATTAGTCGCTGTAATCCCTTTATAGACTTTTGAAGAAGAGAGTTTCTTCACTAATTCTTCATCTGCAGTTACTACATACGGACTTGCTTTCTTTTCAAACCAGTTGAGATGTTCCACAAAAGCCTGGGCGAAATCAAGGTCCTGAATATTTTCATTTTTATAAAAATGAAGTACTCCATCAAAACCAATGGAATTCTCACTTAAGAGGAAGGAATCTACTGGAATTTCCGGCTGGATTGACCCTGAAGTACCTATCCTCACCAGGTTTAGGGTACTAAGTTTTTCCTTCGAACTCCGGGTTTCAAAATCAATATTTACCAGGGCATCGAGCTCGTTAAATACAATATCAATATTATCGGGGCCAATTCCTGTAGAGACCACACTAAGGCGTTTACCTTTATAGTATCCCGTGTGGGTATGAAATTCCCTCTTTTCTATTTTATGTTCAATTTTATCGAAGTGTTTCGAAACTCGTGCAACCCGGTTAGGATCACCAACGGTGATTATGGTTTTGGCTATATGTTCCGGAAGCAGGTTTAGATGATAAATACTTCCGTTTTTATTTAATATTAATTCTGAAGCTTTAATTTTCATGCTATAATTTTAATAAACGATGGGATTCAGAATCATATAAGAAGTCATACATTCTGGCACCTCCCAGGTAATCTTCATTTTTAAGTTCTCCGTAAAAGTTCTTTTTCTTTTCCAAGGCTAACTCCCCTTTTTCGGTAAGGCTTACCCGATTGTTAATAAGCTGGTAGAAATTTTTTATTTTATCGATAAGCCGTTGCATCTGTAAATCGCTGTAACCGTAATAGCCCTGATATTGCAGGGCATACCCCAGTAATTGATTTAAAGAGGTTATCTCATATTTTTTAATGAGTTTAAGTACATTTTTCTCCAGGGTATTGAGTCCGGTTACCGAGTTGGGGAAGCGTTCTATATGTGCTCTTATTGAACTGGATAAATACTCGAAATTTGAAGTAGTCTTGATCTGCTGCTTAAGCTTCATAGGATTATTGCTACAATAAAGTTCCCAGATCAACAGGGCAATTTCAATATCGTCATCATTAAGGGCGATCTTGTTTTCGTAGTGATTAAGCAATTGTTTTGGAGACAGCCTGGAAAGTGGTATTTGTTCTTTTTCTCCTTTTAATTTTTTACTGCATACCAGAAAAAAAGGTTTGCTTTTCCTGTGGTTAAGATAGTAACTGATGGCGGCAAGCATATTGATATGACAGAAAAGATCAAACTCGAACCACAAGACTACATAATCGTGATCTTTTGCAGTCTTTAGTTTCTTTAATTGAGAAATGAACTTCTCTTCATAAGCTTCTGCAGAAATTCCATAATTCTTTTTTAGAAATTTTTTACGCTGTTTAAGGAATTCCTGGCTTCCAACTTCCTGTAGGGTAGGACCTTCACATAACATTTCACGCCAGATTACTATTTCCCCTGGCAGGTTGAGTTCCAGCATTTCTTCAGTAAGCTCATCACCGTTAGTGATATGTAAAGCAGTACCTTCCATAACAGCTATTTAAATAAAGGGAGCATTAGTTAACCACCAACTTTTTTTACTTTATATCCGTCCTTCTGAAGCAATTTTACAACCTTCTCACGATCATCACCCTGAATGATAATTTCACCATCTTTAACTGAGCCGCCCACGCCACAACTTTTTTTAAGTTTTTTCCCTAGCGTGACCAATTCTTCCTCGGGCCCTTCAAAACTTTTAATAATCGTTACGGTTTTACCACCCCGTCCTTTTTTGCTAAAGTGGGCTTCCAATAACTGTTCACCCGGACTTAAAAGTTCGGTGTTATCGCTTTGTTTAGTTTCATTTCCTTCAAAATCTTCGTTAGTTGAAAAAACGAAACCTCCAAGATCTTCAAGTCCCATCTTTTTCTTTCCCATAACTTTATTTTTTTGCCAGACCTATTTCCACCAGGCGTTGGTGTAAAAATTCACCTGCTGTAATATCTTCGTATTGTTTTGGATGATCTTCATCTATACATTCCTCAAGGCAATTGAGGGGCATCTCACTGCGTGGATGCATAAAAAAGGGTATAGAATAACGTGGTTTGTCCCATTCATCCTTTGGAGGGTTTATTACCCTGTGAATGGTAGAACGCAATTTATTATTGGTATGGCGCTCCAGCATATCTCCCACGTTAATCACCAATTCGTCTTCCTGTGGAATAGCATCTATCCATTCCCCGTCTTTTCTAAGCACCTGTAGGCCTCCAGTAGACGCTCCCATTAGAAGGGTTATAAGATTAATATCCCCATGGGCTCCGGCTCTTACAGCTCCTTTCGGTTCTTCAGTAATAGGAGGGTAGTGAATTGGTCTTAAAATACTGTTTCCATTGCTCGCCCAATGATCGAAGTAGTGCTCATCGAGACCAATGTACAAAGCCAGGGCACGAAGTACATAAATGCCGGTTTTTTCTATCATCCGGTATGCTTCCATCCCTACGGAATTAAAGTCCTTTAATTCCTCAACCTGAACATTTTCAGGATACTCTTCGATTAAGTTAGCATCTTCGGCGGGTTCCTGTCCAAAATGCCAGAATTCTTTAAGATCACCTTCTTTTTTACCTTTTGCATGTTCCTTTCCAAAAGAAATATACCCCCGCTGTCCTGCCAGGCCTTCGATTTCGTATTTGCGTTTTGTTTCCAGAGGAAGATCAAAGAATGCCTTCACCTCTTTATATAATTCCTCTACCAGCTCTTCGCTCAAAAAGTGATTTTTTAAAGCCACAAAACCAATTTCTTCGTAAGCTTTGCCAATTTCATCAACAAATTTTTGTTTTCTTTTGGGATCATCCGACAGAAAATCAGCCAGATTTACGCTGGGTATGTTATTCATTGCCATTTTTGGGTGTTTTTATATGTAAGGTCAACGTGCGAATTTAAGTAAAATTAAGGGAAAAGCCGAGCGTTTATATTTTTCTTAGCATTATAAAGACGTGAGATTTTTATTTACATTTGATATTGAAATCCTCAAATTATGACAACAGAAACCTCTTTAATTTCCAATATTACCTACCAAAATAAAGGCCTTTCTAAAACGGAATTGCTGGAACTATATCGATTAATGCTCAAACCCCGTCTCATCGAAGAGAAAATGCTCATTTTGCTGCGACAGGGTAAGATATCCAAATGGTTTAGCGGAATTGGGCAGGAAGCGATTTCCGTGGGTGTAACCAAAGTTTTACATAAGGATGAATATATACTCCCTATGCATAGAAACCTGGGAGTATTTACCGGTAGGGAAATTCCATTACACCGGCTTTTCTCTCAATGGCAGGGAAAGATGAACGGCTTTACCAAAGGCAGGGACCGTAGTTTTCACTTCGGAACTCAGGAATTTAAAATTGTCGGAATGATTTCCCACCTCGGGCCTCAACTTGGCGTTGCAGATGGGATCGCACTTGCTCATAAACTTAAAAAAGAGAAAAAACTTACCGCTGTTTTTACCGGAGAAGGAGGAACCAGTGAAGGGGATTTTCATGAAGCGCTTAATATTGCATCGGTGTGGGACCTTCCGGTACTTTTTTGTATTGAGAATAATGGATATGGATTATCTACGCCTACAAATGAACAATACCGATGCAAAGACATCGCAGATCGTGCCCTGGGTTATGGAATGGAATCCCATATTATGGATGGAAATAACATACTCGAGGTCTACACCCGTGTGAATGAAATAGCCCAAAGTGTTCGTGAAAATCCGAGACCGGTTTTGCTGGAATTTAAAACCTTCAGAATGCGGGGCCACGAAGAGGCTAGCGGAACTAAATATGTACCTGAAGAATTGATGCAACACTGGGCAGAAAAAGATCCGGTAATAAATTTCAGAAATTATTTAATGGCGGAAGAATTTCTTGATCAAAAATTTAATGATGAATTGATTACAGAAATTAAAACAGAAATCGATAAGAATTTAAAGATTGCTTTTTCTGAAAACCCCGTATCCTCTACTGAAAGTGATGAATTAAATGATGTGTACAGGAGTTTTAATTATGAAGAAGTTACACCAAAAGAAGAAACAGAGGAGTTAAGATTGGTAGATGCTATTGCCCAAAGCATTAAGCAATCTATGGCGAAACATCACCAGCTTGTTTTAATGGGTCAGGATATCGCAGATTATGGAGGGGTTTTCAAAATCACCGATGGTCTTATGGCTGAATTTGGCAGGGAGCGGGTGAGAAACACTCCTATCTGTGAATCTGCTGTGGTGGCTGCTGGAATGGGCCTATCTATTAACGGCATGAAAGCCATGGTAGAAATGCAATTTGGCGATTTTGTAAGCTCCGGTTTTAATCCCATTGTAAATTACCTGGCAAAGGTTAATTACCGCTGGAACCAAAATGCCGATGTGGTTATAAGAATGCCTTGCGGGGCAGGAGTGGGGGCTGGCCCCTTCCATAGCCAAACCAATGAGGCCTGGTTTACCAAGACACCAGGTTTAAAAGTGATTTACCCTGCATTCCCTTATGATGCCAAAGGGCTACTAAATACGGCTTTTAATGATCCTAATCCTGTGCTTTTCTTCGAACATAAAGCATTATACCGAAGCATTAGACAGGAGGTTCCTGTAGATTATTATACACTTCCTCTGGGAAAAGCCTCTATGCTTCAGCGTGGGGAACGAATTAGCATAATCACCTATGGTGCCGGGGTACACTGGTCGCTGGAAGTATTAAAGGATATGGATTATTCCGATGCCGATTTAATAGATTTAAGATGCCTGCAACCTTTAGATAAGGAAGCTATCATAGAATCGGTAAAGAAAACGGGGAAAGCGCTGGTACTTACCGAAGATAGCTTATTCGGTAGTCTTGCTTCAGAGATAGCAGCTTTAATACAAGAAGAGTGTTTTGAATATTTAGATGCCCCGGTATTCCGAATAGGAAGCATGGAAACTCCTATACCCTTTGCCTCTCAGTTGGAAAAACAATACCTACCCAAGGAAAAACTTAAAGTTAAGCTTCAGGAATTAATTGAATATTAGCATTAATTAAACAGTTTTTCAATCATATTAAGAAACCTTAACGGGCTTACTGTTAAATTAGTAATAATCTTTTGTGGACCTTAGGCTCCTACTGTAATTTAGACTTTAACTAATCAAAAAATCTAATATTATGGTACGTTTAATCGTTATTTTTTTAATCATTGCTTTGGTCGCTGCAATCTTTGGATTTGGTGGCATAGCAGAAGGTTTCGCTGATATTGCAAAGATCATTTTCTATATATTTCTAGTGCTACTGGTCATATCATTAATTAGTCGATTATTCAGAAGATAATTTAATCTATTATAGTCTTAAATCCAATGTGGTTTTTTGGTTTTTTCCAGGGCTTGCATTGGGTTTTTATATTTAATTAAATCCAAAACCATGAAAAAACTTTTAATATTATTATCTATAACATTACTGGTCGCGGCCTGTGGCCCCAGTAAAACTGCCAGAGAGGCCCGAAAAACTTTTAATGGAGACTGGACACTTAGCAGTGTAACCTATCCGAACAACGCCGGGGAGTTTAATGTAACCTTATTGAATGATGCCTCTGCCGATTGCTTTGAAGGAAGTACCTGGAATTTTATATCAAATAATAACCATGGAACCTATCGGGTACAGGGAATTAATTGCGACGGAGGTGAACGTCATTTTATGTGGTCTATAGATGAGGAAAATACCCCGGAAGGCCTGTATGATTTCCTGCTGAAACCAACCGATGAAAATTACAAATCTACTACCGGAAATCAAGGCTTCAGATTAAACCTTAGATCCTTAAGTGAAACACAAATGGTTTGGGAACAAACAGTTAGTCTGGATGGATCTCCATTTGTTATTCGAATGAACTTTTCTAAAAACTAATTTAAATTTTACTGATATGAAGATGCAATTGAATAAAATGTTCGCTTTACTTTTTGCCGCGACTATGTTGTTTGGCTGTGAAGCAACCAAGAATGCTAATAATAAACAAAAAGGTGCTGTAATCGGATCTGCCGGTGGTGCTGTTATTGGAGGTGTTATTGGTAACAATACCGGAGATGGAAATACCGCTCTTGGAGCTATTATTGGTGGAGTAGTAGGTGGAGCCGCTGGTGCCTATATTGGAGATCGTATGGATAAGCAGGCTCAAAGAATTGAGGAAGAGATCCCTGGAGCAGAAGTGGAAAGAGTAGGAGAAGGTATTAATGTTACTTTTGATGAATCCAGTGGGGTTTATTTTGATACCGACAAATACAATATCAACTCCAGATCTCGCGAAACACTTGATAAGCTTGCCGATATCTTTAGAGAATATCCCAATTCCAATATTCTTGTAGAGGGACATACCGATAATACAGGTAGCGAGAGTTATAATCTTACCCTTTCCAAGAACAGAGCACAAGCTGTTACAAATTATTTATTGGGAGAAGGTCTCGCCAGTGGAAGGTTTGAGACGAAATGGTATGGAGAACTCCAGCCAAAATATGATAACAGTACTGTGGAAGGCAGAGCCAAAAACCGTAGGGTAGAGCTGGCCATTGTAGCCAATGAAGAACTAAAAGAAGAAGCCAAAAGACAGGCAGAAGAACAGGAATAAATTAAACTATGCTTATTAATATAAAATCCCGGCCAGAAGCCGGGATTTTTATTTTTAATCCATTGATTTTTGGTAACTTAGAAGAACTAATCAATCTACATTCGTATGGAAGCTGAATTTAAAGACTCTCATTACTGGGCATTAATTCTTGGAGGAAGCACCGGACTGGGCCTGGCTTCGGCCCGCAAACTTGCCAAACACGGAATGAACATAATTATTATCCACCGGGATATTGAAGGTGAAATTCCGGAAATTGAGGAAACCTTCGACGAAATAAGAGCCCATGGCGTAGAGCTAAAAAGCTTTAATGTAGATGCCACCGATGCCGATAAAAGGAGTTACCTTATTTCTGAAATTGTAAAAATTCTAAACGAAAAAGGGAAAATAAGAAGTTTGATTCACAGTATTTCCAAAGCCAGATTAAGGCCAATGACCGGAAAAGACCAAACTTTGAGTAATCAGGATTTTCAGCTAACCATAGATGCTATGGCTATTAGTCTTTATGATTGGACCAAAGACTGTTTTGAAAATAAACTTTTTGCCAAAGATGCGCGTATAATTTCCTTTACCAGTGAAGGCCATAAAAAAGCCTGGGCAAATTACGCAGCAGTTTCGGCGGCAAAAGCTGCCCTCGAAGCAATAACGCGCAATATCGCCCTCGAATTTGCGCCCCATGGGATAAGAGCAAACTGCATTCAGGCAGGAGTAACGGTAACCAGATCGCTTCAAATGATTCCCGGGAATGAAACCCTACGGGTTCACGCCCTAAAACATAATCCTTTTAAAAGACTCACTGTACCTGCCGATGTAGGCAATGTGGTTTACCTGATGAGCAAAGATGAGGCTGGCTGGATTAATGGAAGTATTATCCCGGTAAATGGCGGGGAGCATCTAAAATAATTTGTAGTTAATTAAGTCCTAAAACGCGTTAAACAGTCTAAAGGAGATTGTGAGGGCTCAAGTGAATTTGTATCTTAATACCACTAATATAAAATCCAAAGAATTTATGAAGACAGTTGATAAAATGGAGGTGCTTCACAGCCAGTCTGCCGAATTTATCGAAAAGGCCGAACCTGGGAAATTCCATAAGTTAATACCGGATACCTTTATTATTAAAGGAGATAAAAACAACGGAAGCCATAATCAGGGGTATGCTATAAGGCATATAAATCGCCAGGATATAATTCTGATCGATGTCGTTGAAAAATCTACAAAAGACGCAGTAAAAAAACTGGTTTCTGATGGCTATCGCATTAAAGGAATTCTCATCACCTGTGATGAAATAATGAAAAGCGCTTATGCCGATCTAAAAACAATTTCGGAAGACGCGGGTGGCGCTGCAATTTTTGCCCATCCCAGAAAAAATTTCAGAGATGACTTTAGAACAAAGGATATAACCGCCAAGGAAAATGTCCTGAAGGATTTTGGTCTAAAGGTATTTGATCTTCCCGGCAATGGGGGAGCATCTGTGATTCTTTATTCTGAAATAAACGACGGGATGTTATTTACCGGGGATGATGCCGAGGGTTCCCCTTACGATTCTGATCTTAATACTTTCAAGCGTCCTGAGATGAAGAAAAAGAATGACGATTTTGGACTTGCTGAAAGCTGGAGTGCATTCAGAGAAGAATTCAGTTATTTATTTCCGAGGAAAGGAAAACCAGGTTTTAACCTGGAAGAAGGCCAGCAAACCGATATTCTAAACGCATTAAGCCGAAGTCATTAAATTTAGTTTCCCGGGGCTGCTATAAAAATAAAACGATACCTTTCCCAATTTCTAACAGGATTCAGTCTGGTATTGGTTTTATTTTTCAGGCAGTCCCTTTTTCTTTATTCCTCACTTGTTTCCTCATCCTGATTATCTTCAACCAAAGGGTGATCGGTAACTCCCAGGCCCACGATTAAAATAATATTTGCTATTGTTCCATAAAGCATAGTCACAACAGCGATCAAACCACCTCCAAGCAAAGCTGCGACACCTAGGGTTATATAATAAATTGTGGTATACCAACTACCGGGTACTTCCTGGCTTTCTGTAATTGGAATATTCAGGAATAAAAAAGCTATCACTGCTGAAATTATCAGGATGGTATCATATTTAGCAATACTCAATACCTGCCGGTAATGTGCCTTATTTAAACTGGAATTGGCAGCCCGACTTAGGCTTAATAGGGTTAACATTAAAGCCAGAATGGTTGACGATCCCAAAATCACGGTATTACAAAGCATATTTATACCTGAAACCGAAGATTCCAATAAAGCCTTTGCCTCATAACCCGAAAGCCTGCCCAGCACAAATGTACCGGAAGCCATAACGAGAGTAGCCACAGCTCCTCCAAAAAGCGCCCGTTTAATAATTACACTCATAATCCAAAAATTAGTTAGCAATCGGAAAATAAAGGAATAAGACTAAATCATGCTATAAGATATTGTTAAATGCTAGGTAATTCAAATGAAAAAATGATATTTTAAAAAATAAAATTAACCAACTATGTCACAATTAAATGTAACCCAGAAACTTATTAAAGAGCATCTCCTCAAAGGGGAAATGAAACCAGGCACCGAAATCGGTTTGAAAATAGATCAGGCCCTGCTTCAGGATGCAACCGGAACCCTCGTGCAGTTAGAACTCGAAGCTATGGGACTTAAAAAAGCGCAAACCGAAGTAGCGGTACAATATGTAGATCATAACCTTTTACAAACCGATTTTAAAAATGCTGATGACCACGTTTTCCTCCAGTCTGCAGCGCAAAAATTCGGGCTTTGGTATAGCCGTCCCGGAAACGGCGTAAGTCATCCGGTACATATGGAGCGCTTTGGAAAACCCGGAAAGACCATGGTAGGTTCAGATAGCCATACCCCGGCTGCAGGTGCTCTGGGTATGCTTGCCATTGGTACAGGAGGCCTGGATGTAGCTGCTGCAATTGCAGGACAACCGTATTTTGTAAAAATGCCACAGGTTTGGGGGGTAAAGTTAACCGGTAAACTGCCAGATTGGGTTAGTGCAAAAGATATCATTCTTGAAATGCTGCGTCGTCACGATGTAAAAGGTGGAGTAGGAAAGATCGTGGAATATTATGGAGAAGGACTTAAAAACTTAAGTGCAATGGACCGCCACGTGATTGCCAATATGGGAGCCGAATTAGGTGCTACCACCACGGTATTCCCGAGCGATGAAGAAACCCGGAGGTTTTTAAAATCACAGAACAGAGAGGAAGACTGGAAAGAATTAATAGCCGATGAGGGATGTGAATATGACCTTCATGAAGAAATTATCCTGGATGAACTTGTTCCGCTAATAGCAAAACCTACAAGTCCGGGAAATGTGGTTCCGGTACGCGAAGTAGAAGGGAAGGAGATAAGCCAGGTGGTTATAGGCTCTTCGGCCAACCCGGGCTTAAGAGATTTCTGGATAGCAGGTGCTATTGTGGATGGGAAAACTGTTAGTGGCGATGTATCCTTCGATATCAACCCAACATCAAGACAGATAATTCAGAATATGATAGATAACCGGGCGTTTGCCAACCTCATTAAAGCGGGAGCAAGGTTTCACCAGTCTGGTTGTATGGGATGTATAGGGATGGGACAGGCCCCGGCATCTAAAACTATAAGTTTGAGAACTATGCCTAGAAATTTCCCTGACAGATCTGGAACAAAAGATGATCAGGTGTACCTATGTAGTCCTGAAACTGCTGCAGCTTCAGCCTTAACTGGAAAAATCACCGATCCAAGGGATTTGGAAAAGCTTTATAACATGAGCTATCCACAATTTAAATATCCCGATCTGGAGATCATTAATACTGAAATGCTCGTGGCACCGCCAGAAGACAGTTCTGATATTGAGCTTGAAAAGGGGCCCAATATTAAATCGCTTCCATATATTGAACCCATGCAGGATCATTATAGTGTGCCTGTTCTGTTAAAGATGGGTGATAATATTTCTACCGATGAGATTTTAAAAGCAGGAGCCGAGGTTTTACCCTTTAGGAGTAATCTTCCTGAGATCAGTAAATTTTCTTATACCGTCATTGATGAAACTTTTTATGACCGTGCCATGAAATCCAAAGACGAACACGGGGGGCACATTGTTGTTGCAAAAGATAATTATGCACAGGGTTCCAGTAGAGAACACGCCGCCATCGCACCAAAATATTTGGGACAAATAGCGGTGATAGCTAATTCTTACGCAAGAATCGCCTGGCAAAACCTGGTTAATTTTGGAATTCTACCTTTGGAGTTTTTAGATATTAATGATTACGATAAAATAGAGCAGGGGGATATCATAACCTTTCGAGATCTGCGTAATGATGTTATAAACAGAAATAATATCAGGGTAATTGTTCGTAAACCCAATGGGGATAAAGTAAGATTTGAAACAAAACATAGTATGAGTGATCGCCAGATAAACATCTTGCTGAAAGGCGGAATCATTAATGAATTTAAAGAAAGAATTGAAGAACAGGAACTGGGAGAAGACGAAGCTTTAGACCATACTTATAAGGACAAAATGGAATAAAATCTAATTAAAAAAGGGTCTGAATTTTCAGACCCTTTTTATTAGATTTAAACGACCACTCTTAATGAGTGCTCATTTTTGCTTTTCTTTTCTGAAGCTGACGATCGATATCTTTAATAGACTCTACCACAGCGGCTTCAAATGAAGTTTCGTTGGATTCTGCAAAGATTTTAGGGCCAGGCATACTGATATTTATATTGCAGATATATCCCTTAGGGTCTTCAACTTCATGTTTTTTAAAATGCACTTCAGCACTTATAATAAAATCATATTTTTCTTCTAACTTATCAAGCTTTTTCTGGCTGAATTCCTCCAAACCTTCGCTTTTATCCATCTTTACATATTGAAATCTTGCGTCCATAGTTCTATTTTTTATTTAGGTTCAAGAAAAATAAATTTCACTAACAATACAAGCATCACAAACACATTTGGCAAAGTTTTATGATTGGTAATTATCGCAAACTAATTATTTAGTTTGAAAACACATTATTCATCAATATCATTACTGGTTTGAATCACCACCTGGCGAATTTGCGGAATTTTATTTTTAATTTCCAAACGCAGACTTTCCATTGTTTGTTCTGCCTGAATAAGTTTGAGGTCATCTGCCAGGTCTATCTCGATAACTGCAAAAATGTTTTCGGGACCAAAATGCATAGTTTGGGGAACAGCCCAATCTTTTATATTAATATTTCTTTTGAGGATTTTTTCCAGAGAAACCATAACATCGGCGCTGGCACTTTCACCAAGGAGAAGACCTTTGCTTTCGCGGGCAAGAAAAGTGGCTACTAATAGGAGAATAAGTCCAATGAGAATGGAGGAGGCTCCGTCAAGATAAGGATTCTGAAGCTGTTGAGATAAAAATATACCAAACAAGGCTACAAGAAGTCCTGCCAGGGCGGCAGTGTCTTCAATGATTACCGCAAAAGTAGCAGCATCCTTACTTTTTACAATGCTATTGATAAGATTGGTTTTCTTAGTTCGTGATTTATTAAAAGTTTTAAGGGCAAGATACAGCGCCGTGCCTTCAAAAATAATTGCTGCGCCAAGGACCACATAATTCCAGGTAGGGTCTTCTATAACGTGAGGGTCCTGTAGCGCGTGGATACCTTCGTAAATGGCAAATCCACCACCAAGAGCAAAAATAAGGATGCTCACTACAAAACTCCAGAAATATACTTCCTTACCATAACCAAATGGATGCATTTCGTCTGGTTCCTGTTTAGAACGTTTTATACCCAGGAGAAGAAGAAGACCATTCCCGGTATCTACCAGGGAGTGAATTCCTTCGGCCATCATTGCAGAACTACCTGTGAAAAACGATGCTGTAAATTTGCTGATTGCTATAAGTGTATTGGCGCCAATGGCACCATAGATTGCGATTTTCGATCCGCCTGCCATAGAGATCAGATTTAATTTATTTGATTATTAATTTCAGTGTAAAAATGAAATTACAATAATTAAATAGCGCTCATAGGTATTAAGCTTAAATTTTAGAAAACTTTAGACATATAGGAGAAGATTAGAAATTAAAAAATAAAACAAATAGAAGTGGATCTAATTATGCTATTTTACATAATATAAATTATAGTTCAATTTGTTGATATGAGTAAAAAGGTGGATAGAACCTTTTCTAGGAGCTTTTTATTAATCTATTTCAGAAATTTTATTCTTCTACCGCAAAAGCATCTACAGGTTCCTCGAATGCAATAAACAGTACGCAGGGCAAATCTCCACATTTAGCCGAATGAGGTTTCTTTGCCGGCCCGTATGCATAGCTTCCTTCTCTTAAAATTTGAGAATCTTCACCTTTGTAGGTAACCTCCAATTCTCCTGAAACCAATACCATACGCTCTGCTGAAGTATGTTTATGATTAGGAATTAGGGTATTTGCGGGAACTTTAAAAAAGACATCAGCATTCATTTTTCCGGGATCCCCGTGTAATACAGCTATCTCGCAACCAGCTGGCATAAAATCGGGACAAGCTCCCCATTGTAGATTATTATCGGTTTTGGTTATTACAACAGAATCTTCAAATGGTTCCTGAGCAAAGAGCGTTACCGTAGACAAAAAAATAAATGACAACAGTAAAATTTTCGTTTTAAATGATTGAAAGAATGTTTTCATAATTACAGGGTTTTTAGGAATTATAACTATGTTCCAAGTAACTTTTACTAAAACAGTCCAAGTTAACTTCAAACCCTCGCTTAGCTTATAGGTATTTTCCTGTATTTTACCCATATTGGAAAACCATTATACCAAACTTATTCTTACTTTTTTACGTTTTAACCTAGTATTATTGAGGATTTCTATTAAATTCTTCGCCTTAAAAGTCGGTACGGCAACAAAGGCGCAATCCTGTTTTAGTTCTATAAGGCCAAGTTCCTCTTTTTCAAGCTGTCCCTGTTTCAGAAATAAACCGGCGATATCAGCTTTGGAAATCTTATCTTTTCTTCCCCCGGAAATAAATAAAGTGGTTTGTTCAGCAGAGGTATTTACTGTACTTTCAAAGGAAAGCCCCTCCTCCCATTTATGTTGATTCGGTTTAATAAACTCCGGTAAATTTTCCTTTTCACCATGTAAAACATAAGCAATACCCCTGGAGTGCATCCGGGCGGTTCTTCCATTCCTATGAATAAACTCTTCATTTTTAAATGGAAGTTGATAATGGATAATAAAATCGATCTCAGGCACATCTATCCCACGTGCTGCGAGATCAGTTGCGATAATTATTCTGTGGCTTCCGTTACGGAATTTAATAAGGGCTCGTTCCCTGTCTTTTTGTTCCATACCTCCAAAGAAACAAGCGTGAGAGATTTTGTTTCCATTTAAATAATCACTGACTTCTGCAATGCTATCCTTAAAATTACAGAAAACTATACCGCTAGCTGACGGGTTTTGATTGATAAGCTTTTTGAGTCCCGGGAGTTTATTACGACCTGGAACCGATACGGTTTTTATCTCGAGTGGCGGCCTCCCTCCTTCCAGGTAATTTAATATTTTAGGCTCTTTAACACCGGTGAACCCAGGGATTTCGATTCCCTGTGTAGCAGAGGTTAAAATTCGTTTCTCCAGTTGGGTTAAGCTACCAATAATCTCACTCATTTCAGCGGTAAATCCTACCTCCAGGGATTTATCGAATTCATCCAGAATCAGTGTTCTGATTTCTTCTACGGCAAATGTTTTTCTTCTTATATGATCGGCAATACGACCAGGAGTACCGATGAGAATTGCAGGTGGATGATTTAACTCTATTTTATCTTTAGCAAATGCACGCCCCCCATAGACAGCATTGGTTTTAAACCCGGAACCTATTTCCCGTGTGACCTGTTCAATTTGTATGGCAAGCTCCCTTGAAGGAACCAGAATAATGGCCTGGACCTGATCAAGATCAGGATCCAATAGTTCTAATAAAGGCAATAAAAACCCCAGGGTTTTTCCGGTTCCGGTTGGAGATAGCAGAACGGTGTCTTTTTGCTCCGTTATTACCTTATGCGCTTTTTTTTGCATAGGATTAAGCTCAGATATACCAAGCTTGGTCAGGATCTCCTGATGATTTTTTTTAGTTTTCTGCATAAATTGTATAAATGGGGACTACCGGAAAATGTGAATTCCGGCTCCAGGAAGTAACAGGGCTATTTAATAGCCTAAAAATAAAGAAGCTTCGGTAATAAAACATGGTATAATACCGAAGCCATAGAATTGAAATTATATCTTTTTGACCTTTACGGCATTCATTCCTTTCATACCTCTTTCAAGTTCAAAAGTAACTTTGTCATTTTCATCAATATCTTCAAGGGTACCGCTAATATGAACAAAATATTTTTCCTGGGTTTGAGTATCCAAAATAAAACCAAAACCTTTAGAGTGATCGAAAAAGGAAACTTTACCTTCCCTTTGGGGATCTTCCTCAGGCATATCCTCTTTTTTAGGAACACCAATTTCAATGCTTTCGGCATCTACTTCTACTTTTTGATCAGGATCTGGCGGGGTATCGGTAAGATTGCCATATTGATCTACATAAGCGAATTCAGGACTATCAGAATTAGAAGCTTTTCGCTCTTCCTTCTTCTTTTTCTTCTCTTCCCGCTTTTTTGCTTTCTTTTTTTCTTTTTCTATTTTATTAAATGTTTGTTGGGATTTTGCCATTCGTTTTAACTACCTATTGATTATTTAATTATTTATATTATTTCTGTAAATTATTTTCAAGCTTAGGTTTATCCTGAAAGTTGTTTTACTATGCAATAAAGTTATTATAAGGATTTATTACCGGAAATACAATTATTGCAGTTAATTTCTTGATATGCAAAATTAAGGCCTGGCCGTAGCTTATCCTAATTAAAATGTATTTTAAACTCATAAAATCAACTTTTTATGACTACAGTTGTAAAAAGTTGATTTAAAACATGGGAGAAAAGAAAATTATTTTTTCACAGGAACCATATAAACAGGAATTTTTGTTTTTTCCAGTACCTGGGCCGCAACAGTACCCATTAGAAGTTTCTCTAAAAAGGAATGGCTATGGGTTCCCATAACAATTAGATCTGCTTGCCACTCATCAGCATAATCCAGTATGGCTCTGGCGGTATCTCCTTCAGCAAGATGGCGCCCAACGGTTTTATCATTTAAATGTCCTGCGGCTTTTTCTAAATAATCTTCGGCTACCTGTCGCATTTCTGAGGCAACGTTTAAATCTATTGCCGTTTCATTATAGCCTTCATATCCCATAAATGGTTGGTATTGCATCCCATAGTAGGCCACATCTGCAAGGACGTGGACAAGGCAAACTTCTGCACCCATTTTTTGAGCTAATTCATAGCCGGTATTTACAACTTCTTCAGATACGGGATGGTAATCTATAGCAATAAGAACTTTTTTCATAGCAATAGCTGATTTTAGGTTAGCGAATTAAATTTAAGAAGAAAATTTTAATTCAATTTTGTTAAAACCAATTGCGGTTAGATTCTGAAGCCGTAAATTTAAAGGTATTAACCTTTTAAAATCAATTAATTATGAAAACTACAAGAGAAGCTGCGAAAGAAGATAGCCAGAAAGAACGAATCCATAGTTTACAAGAGCTTTTAGAAAAAAACTATGATGCTGAAAAAGGCTATAAAAAAACTTTGGAAGAAGCAGATAATGTGAACCTTAAAGAATTTCTAAAGAAACAGGCCATAAGGCGTAATAGGTTTGCCACCGAAATTCATAAAGCAATAAGGGCACTAAATGCAGAACCTAAAGAAAAAGGAAGCGCTACGGCAGATTTACACCGTACCTGGATAGACCTTAAAACCTTATTCACCAAAAATGATGATGAAGCGGTCCTGGAAGAATGTCTCCGGGGAGAAAAGGCCAGTTTGAAAGAATACGAAGAGAAATTAAAGAAAACCGAATTTACTCCTGAAACCAAAGCCATGTTGGAAAAGCATTTACAGGAGATACGCACAACAGTTTCTGAAATCCAAAACCTGGAAGACCTGGCTGATTAGTTTATGTTTATCTTATTTACTTTTAGAAATATCATATTTCTCTTTGTAATAAGCTATTATTGGAGGGAACGGTCCGTATTTATGCTGTTCAGGAGAAAAATCATCCACCCAGGGGCCATAGGGAGTTGAAACCGGTTTAAATTTCTTATCAGGAAAATCCTGTTCGGTATTGGCTTTTTGAGGCCTATCAAAACTGTTTATATAAGCTGCAATATGATATGCCTCTTCGTCTGTTAACTTCGGGTTATCCCAGGTTGCCTGTTCGAAGGGCATATTGCTTTTTATGAATTCGGCGGCGGTAATAACCCGGTGCATCCCTGCCCCGTGATTAAAGGTATCGTCACCCCAAAGTGGTGGATACAAATACCCTTTTTCTGCTTCTGCCAGCCTCTGCCCTTGCCCATCTTCCCCATGACAGGTTGCACATTCTTTAGTGTATAAGTCTTTTCCAATTTTTGGATCTGCTGCAAAATTTGGAAGTTCAATAGAAGGATAACCTTTAAATTCAGCTTTTCTTTCTTCGGGTATACCTTCACTTATATAATCCATATAAGCAACAATTGCATTCATTTCTTTAGAATCTACCGGGAGTTTTTTTCCATTCATACTGCGCTCCATACAACCGTTTATTCTATCTTGAATAGTAGATTCTTTCCCATCTCTATTGGAGTATTGAGGAAACCTTTCCAAAACACCTACCCAGGATCCCGAGCCTGCCTGGGTACCATTTTTTAAATGGCAATTCACACAAGCGAGATTATTACCGGCATAGCGCATTTCAGGATGATCGGCTCCGGGTCCCATATATTTGGCAGATTCAGCTACTAAACGGTAGCCATATTCTACGTCACGATCTAAGATATTATATTCCAGGTCTTCTTCGACTTTTTTCGGCTCCCAATCGGCTGCAGCTATTTTATCTCTGATAAAAAGTTCTGGCGATTCAACAAAGAGAATAAGCCCTCCAAATAAGAGTACGATAAATACAACAAATCCGAGGAAAATCTTAGATATAGTCTTAAAAACTTTTAATTTATCCATAATACAATTGCAAGCCTGTTAATTTAGTGAAGCGCCCGAATATAAAATTATTGCCGAAATCAAAGTGTAACAATTGTTACCTAAGTGACTATCCTTCTAATAAAGTTAGTAAAAATCCAGATGATTCTGGCCTCAGGGCAGTGGTTATTTTTTTACAACAATAAGGCTTGCTTTAGCTCCGGTAAGTAGGTTCCATACCTTGGTAGTAACAAGTTTGCCCTCTTCATCCAGGACTTTTAATTCAGCCGTGTTGGGGCCAGATGTTCCCTGGTTTAAAGCTTCGAATTCGATATTATTAAAGCCGCTTGCAAGTTTGGCCAGGACGGGATGGTAACCTGCACCAAGGGTAATGCGTTGTACTTCCACGCCATTTATAATAACCCTTACTTTATCTCCATCAACATATTCGTGATCCCGGGCATACAATTCCACGAATTTTCCACTTGTGGTAAAATCACCCAAATATTGATTTTCTTTATGAGCATTTTTAATGTCCCGTTCTTTTTTCCATTTCTTTTCCACTACCTCCCCGGCAGTAATTAACTCATCATTGGTTTCTCTGAAATCAATTTTTTTAGCCTTATCAGTCTTAAGGTATTTACTCTCTTTTGGGTTTTCAGCTTTCAGCAAAGGAAAGCCAGATTTTGATTCGGGTTCGGCTTTGAGTAAACCTCCGGTATTAGTCGTTCTGGGGATTTCAATCTGGGCATATGTTCCCAGTCCAACTAATAACATAACTAAAAGAAGTAATCCCGATTTCATATGACTAAATTGTATTGGAGCAGTATACATCAAAAATATAGCCAAATTAAGAGATTATGAAATTACAAGGCTTTATTTTAATCCTAATTTGGAATTTGGATTTCTTATCTTTGCTAAAACTCATAAAAAATGCAGGTTCACCACCTTCTGGAACAAAATTCCATCGCTTCCAAATTTTTAGCAGAATTAAGAGATGTTAGTATTCAAAAGGACCGCATGCGGTTTCGAAGAAATATTCAACGTTTAGGAGAAATCCTTGGATACGAGTTGAGTAAATCGCTTAATTTTCAGGAAGCTGAAATAAAAAGCCCATTAGGATCAGCAACTATGCATCTTCCTGATAAAGATATTGTGCTTTGTAGTATTCTAAGAGCAGGATTACCATTGCACGAAGGTTTGCTTAATTATTTTGATGAAGCTGAAAATTCTTTTATCTCTGCTTACCGCCATCATCCCTATGATGATGAAAGATTTGAAATAATAGTTGAGTACCTCGCCTCTCCTTCCCTGGAAGGAAAAACGCTTATTCTTGCAGATCCTATGTTGGCCACAGGGCGATCTTTTGTAAATGTATTCAATGCTTTACAGGAAATGGGGAAACCAAAACAAATTCACCTGGTTTCTGTAATTGGTGCCCAGGAAGGGGTGCAATATATTGCTGAAAATTTCCCTGAAGCCACAAAGTTATGGATTGCGGCAATAGATGAAAAACTAAATGACCAGGACTATATCGTACCAGGTCTTGGCGATGCCGGCGACCTGTGTTATGGAGAAAAAGCGCAGCATTAAAAGGGGTAACCAATGGCAAAATTAAGTACTGGTTCATCTATAGCAAACGTCCAGCGGTCGCCTTTATCTAAGCCCGGATCGTGAAATGGAACAGCCAGATCAAACCGGATTACAAAATTTTGTATATCTACTCTTAGCCCGGCGCCACCGCCAATACCAAGCTCATTTATAAAATTTGAATTAAATTTTCCACCTGGCAGTTCCTCATTAAATTTACTGTTCCAAACATTGCCGGCATCGACAAAGGCAGCTCCTTTTAAAAACGATATTATTGGAAACCTGTATTCTAGATTGGCTTCCAACCTTATGTTTCCAGATTGATCAAAGAAAGAATCCTGGTTATCTTCGTCCGGGTTGTAAGTTCCAGGTCCCAGGGAACGTATTCTAAAAGCTCTTACACTATACGGGCCTCCCGTAAAGTATTGTTTAGTGAAGGGCAAAACTTCAGAATTTCCGTAGGGAATTCCATAACCCGCGAATATCCTGGTGGCAATTTTTTGTTCCCCTTTGATTATAAAATGATATCTAAAATCAGCATCGGCCTTGGCATATTGTGCATATTCCAGGCCTAAAAAAGTGCGTGGCCTGGGGCCATCTTTATTACTTAACAGATCTACACTGTTTCCTACAATATCAAGAGTGGAATTCAGGAAAAACTGATGCTTTTTCCATTGGTCTATATGCCCGTTGTAAATAAAGGAATAGGTTAAGCCCGAAATAAATTCCTGGTTAAAACTGTTGCGCAAATAGGGATTATCATCCAGGATATCTCTAAACTCCTGAGTGGTATTAGCAAGTCTGAGATAATTAAGGGAAATGGGGTTAAACTCGTGACTAACATAACGATTGGCATCCCAGTAATAGCCAAATCTAGCTGAAGCAGAGAGCATGCTAAATAGCTTGCTTCGGTTTAAATAATCGCCGCCCAGGCTTATTTTGGTTTTAGGAATGGAATACCGAAACCAGTTATGATTTATGTTCACCGGAAATAATAAGCGTGGAAAGATGAGATCGGTCTCCAGACCAAGTTGGGTGCTACTCAAACCCCGCTGGTCTCCACTGGAAATCTGTTTTTCATAATTGAACTTCCCTGTAAGATTAAGTATTTCTCCACCGCGGAATAAATTCCGATTGGTAAAAGTAACGGCCAGGCCCGGGCCGGCAAAATTATTTGATTTGGTTACAGCCTGCAACTCGGCTCGAATGGATCTTTTTTTGAGAGGCGATAAATATATATTGGCTTCAAGTTTACCAAGGCTATCGCTTGTTATAGTGTCTGTTTCCTTATAACGAATGTTCACAAATTTATAGGCGCCAATAGAGCCAAGTCTTCTGGCGGTATTACGGGAATCATCGGGGTCAAAATATTGCCCCTCATCTATTATTATATAAGGCTCAAGATATTTTGGCTTAAAAAATTCGGGGTTCTGAATAAAATTTTTGTTCCCGTATCTTACAGTATCCTGGCGAACACTATCGGTTCCTACTTCATAATTTGCATAAATATTTACTTTTTCAATTTGATAAGGAATAATTGCTTGCTTCGGAACCTTATTTTTGAGTTTCAGATAAAGCTTGAATTTTTTGTTATCATATTGATTGGTATCGGCTTCAAATATCAAAAAAGATGGATTGAAGTTATAATAACCTCGGTTTTTTAAATGTTTATCTATTCGCTCGCGTTCGGCCTTCATTATGGTGAGATCAAATCTCATTCCTGGTTCGATATAGCTCTCCGCCAGGCTTTCTTTTATTTCAGGATAAATATTTAAGGAATCAGCATCCAACTCAAATTTTTCCATTCTATACGGGCGTGATAAATTAACCTTATAAATCGCCTTAGCTTTTTTGGCGGTGGAATCCTCTTCCATGGAAGCATTAATCTTACTATAGAAGAATCCACGGTTTTCAAGACGGTTATTAATTAAATCTGAAGTTTGACCTAAATCTACATCTGAAGTATAAACCGGCTCCTCTCCTATCTTTTTATTCAGGAATTTATTGATAAACCCCGGATTTTCTTTCTGGGCTTTATAATGAAAATACAATCCGGGACGGCTGCCCAAAATTTTTGTGTTTGGATCGGGGGTTAGCACTGCCACAATTTCTTCTTTTATCCTGTTCTGTGCTTTTATACTGTCTTCGGCTTCCAGCTTAATTTCTGCCCCAGTATATAGAAGTTCATCTTCAGGGATAAAACGCTTTACATTACAAGCCTGCACCAGCATTCCTGCCACCACAAGCACAGAAATTCTGAATATGTTTTTTCTGTTAAGCATATCTATTTTTCTTTCTGCGTTTCCTGGAGTTCTTTTTCAAATAATTCTTTGAATTTGTTGAATTCTCTGGTAAAAATTAGAGCGATACCACTAACGATAATCTGCCCATCTATCACATTTTCATACATATTCCTTCGAAAGCCTTTAAGCCGGAAGCGTCCATTTTCGGTTAGGAGATATTCGAGGCTTACATTTCCTATCATAGGGGTACTTTCGCCCGTAGGATTACTTCCCTGCACATCTACCTGGCTTCCCACACTTACGATTAACCTATCGTCCATCAAGCGTTTCTGAGCGGTTATATCAAGTTGAGTGCGCTCTTGCGGACTTTCTCCCTGATAATCAGTAAAGCTATCTACGCCAAAGTTTAATTCGATTCCTGTTTCTCCCACCAATTGATCTGAAAACCGGTTTAACTGATCGGATAAGGCCTGGTTTAAATTATCCCGGGCAATATTCATAGTTCCACCGCGACTGCCATCACTTCCTCCTTCAGGAAAAAATCTATTCAATACAAGCAATGAAAAGACCTGTTTATTAAGTTCAGCTTCCTGCTGGTTAAGCTGTTGAATTCTACCATAAACCTGTCCTCCAATGGCGCCTTGTTGCGCCTCAGGCATGTCCAGACCAAAACTAAGTTGGGGCTGCATAAGTTCTCCATCAACATTAAGATAAACCTGGAACGGAAGCTCCTGCCTGAATCGTCCACTAACATCTGTGGTAGCCCCACTGGCCATAAGTGAAGTTGCAGAGGTCTCTACCTCATAAAGGGCACTTATATCCAATCGAGCTTCCATAGGATCCCCCGCCCAGGAAATACTGCTCCCCGCTACTATTTCAAAACGTCTTTTAACCAATTCATAGAGGCTCATCTCATAGTGCCCACGGTTCATAACATAACGTCCCGAAAGACTGGTTCGGCCATTTGAAGCTATATTAAAAGTTAGCTCCCCTTCCCCGGCAACTCTAAAATTATCGCCAGTATTATCGTCTATAATTATTGTAAAAACCGCATCTTCATCTACATCTATAATTGTATTTACAACGATTCCAGAAACTACGGCAGTTGCCTCTTCGGTATTTCCTGTTAGAATATCGTCTGGGTCCTCACGGTTTACAAAACGCACAACGCCATCACGTTCCATCATCTCAAGTTCGGCGTCCGGCATTATATAAGTGAGATCGGTATTAGAATTAACTCTAAGATTTCCATCTATTCTGGGGAGTTTAAGATCGCCGGTTATCCTGGCATCTACATCAAAATTGGCTTTTCCGAAGAAAAGATCATTATCTTCCCGGGTAGAATTCAGAGCATTGAAATTATTAGCTTCAAGTCTCAGATCGAATTCTGGATTTAAATATGTTTCGGTTAAAATCTCCCCTGAAACCACGAATTTGTTATCAATTCTGTCCCTTATGGTGAAATCATCCAGATAAATTCCCTCATTATCAATAGCTATTTTTTCCTGTTGAAGTTCAAAATTGGCATTCAGCCTGGCTATATTAAAATTGGCATCCTGAAAATTCAAAGTCCCTGAATATTCAGGCTCCAGGGTAGTTCCTCCAATTTTTACATTCCCGGCGATACTCCCACTGGTCTCTTTGATCTCCCCCTGGGAGAATCGTTCCAAAACGCTTAACTGCAACTCATTGATCTGAAGATCCAGGTTTAATTGTGCAGCCTGTTCATTTGCTGCATATTCCCCGGTTAGATCCATATCCAGTTCTCCACCCTTTGTAGAAAGATCCATAGCATAATTTCCTCCGCCTTTGGCGCTTGCATCAATATTTAATACTCCCAGGGGCGCTTCCATCACTCTAAAATCTCTAACCTCCAAATCGGCCAGCATGGCAGTACTTCCAAAAGGTTCTTCCAGTGTCAGGTGACCATCCATTTTCCCTCCTGCCAGTTCCTTTTCAGGATTAAAATAATTGAAAATGGTAGCCAGATTAAAATTTCTGAAATTAAGGGCGATATGTTCTTTTTCTGTGTTTCCGGAGACATTATCCAGACTTACTTCCTGTTGCTTTCGGCTTATTATGAAATTACTGAACTCAAGCTTGTTTTGGGTATATACAATTCTGTTATTATCCGGAATATTCCAGGTATTTTTATTAAGAATTAATTCGGAAGAATTTAGGCTCACCATCACACTATCACCCTTTCTCCTGGTTTCTGTCATCACGTGCACCAAAAGACTATCCTTATCATTAGCAACAAAGTCCAGGTATAGTTTCTGGTCTTCCATCTTTCCCTGGAGGAAGGTTTTTTTAACCAGAAGAGGGCCACCTTCCAGGGAATTAAAACCAAACTCGAAATCCAGATTCTCTTTATTAGAGTTCACCCTAAAAGCAAGGCTGTCTATTACATTTGATCCATATTGTAATAGAGGAAAATTAACGACAGCAGTTAATTCGCGTTCCTTTTCCCTAAAATCCATATTCAGTTTAATCGTATCCATTTCTTCCAGCCCAGATATGAAAACATCGGTTAGGATTGGAGCTTCCCTGATTTCGCCTCTAAATTTAATATTCACCGGATTGCTGGAAGTATCAATTTGGGTGTTCCTATAATAACTTAGGTAATGTCGTTCCAGAGCTTCAGCAAAATCTATAGGATCGGCATTGGATTCAAGACTAAGTTCAAGAATACGGTTATTTATGTGTAGAGCGGTAGTATCGGGGGTAACATGGGCATCAAGTTGAAGATCTCCGGCAAAATAAGGTTCGTTGTCATATACGGCAATCGCATCCCTTAATTGGGCGCTAATATCATAATTCTCAGCGTTTCCTTTAAAATCTGCCCTGAGCTTAAATCCTGTTTTTATGTGCCGGGATGTAAAACCTAAAGCCTGGAGATCGGCACCTTTTAGATTCAGATCGATTTGTGCCCCGGGTGCTACCGAATCTAATTGCACATTGGCTTGCATGACTGCCTCGAGATTTTCATCTTGATAAGAACTCTTAAACATTCCACTTCCATTCTCCAACTCTCCTGTAATAGGCAATTCTTTTATTGCATATTCATTATAGCTAAAGGAATTAATCATTCCCTCTAGCTCTGCATCCATAGAATTAATATTATTTCCCGATCCTGAAGCAGTAAGATCCACATTAATAATCCCCATACTTTTATTGCTAAGGAGACTTCCCAGGTTAAGTTTCGAGGTTGTGAGATCAGCATTAAAAGCTATCTGCTCATCATTCTGGAAATTTCCTTTCAGATCGATCTGTCCGTCACTGGAATTCAGGATAAGATCGGCTGTAACATTGGTTGGTGTTCCACTTAGACTTCCCTGGAGATCTATCTCATCAGGAATACGTATTCCAAGGCTATTTTCATCTATAAAAGAAGTAAGATCATTTCGTGTAGAAACAATTTTTGCATTGGGGAAATTAAAACTGATTTTTTCAGGATCAGTAGCATTATTAATCTGACCATTGGCATTGATATAAGTATCACCCCAATATATTTTTACCATCGGAACAGAAAGCTCTGCAAGTTTTCCCTGTGCCTGTACCTGGCCGATCACAGGTTTTTTGCTAAGCGCCAGGAGGTATTCATTTTGCCTGAGCTCAGGTTCAAATTTAAAAAGCTCCTTGAGATCGAAATTGATTTGTGACAGGTCTAAGGAAAGTATAGAATTTCCTGGGGCCTGAATAAGATCATTTATGGAGGCATATTCCATTAAAAACTCTCCCTGAAGCTTATTCTGATTTAGCTGAAATTGGAGGTTTGAGAAATCCATCCCCCGATCTGTCACCTCAAATTCACCGGAGAACTTTTTAAGATCCATTCCGGAGTATTCGTTAAAAGTAAGCGTTTCCAGAGTTAATAAAACTTTTTGGTCTTTAAAAAGAAAATCGGTCGCCCGGCCATTTAGTTTTTCTAATGCGATCGCTGTAGCATTAAAGGTATCTCTCTGAGGTTCCAGGCTATTTTCAGTAAAAGTAAAGCTGTTATTTTCCAGATTTAATTCATTCAAGCTTAAATAATATTCCGGCCAGGAAAAATCTTCCTGGTTATCCTGTGATATTTTCTCCGGGTTTGTTTGAATGTCTACAGCAACCCAGGAATCTTCAAGCTTTATCTGATCTACCGCAATACGATTTTCGGGGAGATTCAGATCAGGCCGTGAGGAAAAAAACCTGAATATATCCGCCTCAACTTCCACAGAATCGGGAACCGAATTATACCTGGCTTCAATATTTTTAAGACGAACAGAATTAGCCGAAAGTTTTGGCAAAGGCGCCCCTTTCTCATCAGTTTCCGGGAAGGCTTTTGCCTGGTGGTATTTAATTCTACTATTTTCTAACTCAAGATCGGCAACCTGAAATTCCATTTGTTCAAGGTCTGTTTTATCCATTTCCAGGTTTAAACTCCCTAACTCTATTTCAGAATTAATTCCCGAAACTTTATCGTCATATTTAATATAAATATTATTTAGTTGCACCTCCCCTATTTCGATTTGCATTGGTGCTGCCTGGGTTGTATCCTGTGAGCTTGTGGTATCTGAAGCTGTGAGTGCTTTCACTAAATAATTAAAATTAAAGCCTTCCAGAGAATCCTCCCGGTGAATATTAGCCTTTACTCCGCTCCAATCCAATGAATTTACGCTAATGCCACGACCACGTATGATAGGCCAAAAAGGTATATCGGCTTTAAGTTTTTCAGAAAAAACAAGGGTATCTCCCTGTTGATCTTCAAGGTATAAACCATCCAGATTAATATTACCTGAAAACGTAAAGAACAAGCGCTCGATTTCAATTTTGGTATTTGTTTTTTTGGCAAGAGAAGATGTAAGTTTATCTATGATAAGGTTTTGCCCCCAGGGTGATCTTATGAATAGAATAAGTAGTAAGATTAAAATAAGAAACCCCGCAAAGATTTTTGCGAGGATTTTTAAAATTTTTATTCCTGTTGTTCTTTTTCCTGACTTTTTATCCAATTTCTCTGGCGGTTTCCTTCAAATTTAGCCTATAATAAGCGTTTTTAAAGAGGGATTTTCAATAAAATTCTGTTAAAGCCGGTTAGAAAGCTATTGGTTAGTTTCCAATTCGATATTTGAAATATCATCGGGTACGATCCCATTTTCAAGCCACTTAAGTCGAAACGTTTATCCATTTAACTGCTTAATTGGAGTGATTCTGCCTCGAACACCGGTAACATAATGACAAACAGCAGATAACAGGAAAATACTTATACATTTGAGAAAAGACATTGAAGGGTTTTACTTACAATGAAATGATAAAACTGCCTTAATAAAACGTTAAACGGCAAAAATGGATACGATAAAAAAAATGGTCTCGTTTTCTTTGAAGCGTCCAATAATTATATAAACTAACACTTAACTGGACAAAACTAAAATAAACTAACTATGAGAAAAACTGTAGCAATTACTGTTTTATCAGCAGCCATGCTGACATCTTGTGTTTCAAAGAAAAAATATGTGGAACTGGAGTCTGAACTCGATGACACCAGAAGCACCCTTCAAAAAACACAGGTTGAGAAGGAAGAAATTGAAGCTAAATACGCAAAGGTGGAGGCCCGTGTTGCCGAGTACAACGCGAAGATCAATTCCCTGCGTGATGAAAGTGATCAAAAAATGGAAATGAACGACCTTACCGTAATGTCTAATAACAATAAGGCTAAAATGCGGGAAACGATCGCCAGGATGGATCCGGAAAAGGTTGCGGAAGCAGAAACCCTGGAAGATTCTATCAACCTTGCGGTATCTCACAATTTAAAGCAGTCTATTTCTGAAGGATCAGATGAAGATGATGTAGATATCAGCGTAGACAAGACGGTGGTTATGATTAATGTATCAGACAAGCTTTTGTTTGGTGATGGTAGTTACCGGGTTAAAAATGATGCAAACAAGTTATTGAAGAAGCTTGCAGAAGTTATTAACTCTGAACCAAGCATGGAAGTTATGGTTGAAGGTCATACCGACGATCGTACTATGGTAGAAGGTTCTTATCTTAAGGATAACTGGGATTTAAGTGTGCGAAGAGCAACTTCTATTGTAAGGATATTACAGGATAAATATGATGTAGATCCTGCAAAACTTATCGCGGCGGGAAGAAGTAGTTATTCTCCTCTGGTAGATAACGATTCTCCTGAGAATATGGCTAAGAATAGAAGAACCAGAATTGTAATTATTCCAAACCTGGATAAATTCTTTGCAATGCTGGACTCAGAACAATAAGAAATTCTTACTTAATTTAAAACGGCTTTCCAGAGATGGAAAGCCGTTTTTTTATTTTCTTTTTTTAGATAAAAAATAATGATCCAGGGAGTATTTCCCAGCCCCGGTAAAAAACAGCAATATCCAACCCGATAAATATAAGAGTGGTAATTCCTGTCTCCCAAATCCATCGGGAACGTGAACTATTAAAGCTGCTACGGCCATTGTCGCGATTAAGGGAAGGACCGCAAATCTGGTTCCTAAACCCAGAATCACCAAAACCGAACAAACAAATTCTGCAAAAACGGCAAAAGTAAAAGTAGTGACTTCCCCTATCCCTATTGGGTCTGCAAATTGAATGGGGGCATCACTAAAAAACCGAATCAGTTTTGGAATTCCGTGAGTGAGCATAAGACCTGAAATTGCCAGTCTAAAAATAAGCAGGCCAATATCCACCTGTTGAAGGTTTAAGGTCGTCAAGTAAGTTTTTTTCATATCCTAAGTTTAAATTTATTACAAAATTTTAATAGGAGATTTCCAGAATCTCCAGATTACGGGTTTCCGGGCCTAGCTTGAACTCTACGGTTTCTCCTATCTTTTTCCCCGTTACCGCCCGTGCAATTGGAGCTATAAAAGCAATCTTATTTTTCTTTACATCAGCTTCATCAACACCTACGATCGTGAATTCTTGAAGCTCTCCAGATTCCTTATGTTTAAATTTTATACTAGCCCCGAATCTTACTTCATCTTTGGCCTGAGACCTGGGATCCAGAATTCGGGCCGTAACAATACGGTCATTGAGTAATTTTAACTTTCCATCTATTACAGATTTTGCTCTTCGCGATTCAACTTCATCTTTAATCTTAATAGAAGTACGTTGCTGTTCAAGTTCTTTCTTCTCCTTTTGTAACAATTCAAAACCCTTTGGAGTTACATAATTCGTAACGCCATCGGGCAAGGCTGCACGAGGTGGAATTAATGGAGCTTCTTCCTGGTCTTCTTCTTTTACAAATCCTCTGCTCATAACTCATTCATTTTTATTCAAGTTAATAAATTTTTCCGTGTACTCACTAATTGAAGTTTCCCCTGATTTCAATCAAGTCATAAATATTTCCCAAGAATTCTAACAGCTACTTCATATGGGTTTATTTTTATGTTTAAATTTAGATATGACTACCGAGATTCTCCTTTTATTTATAATTCTGGGAATTGTTATTGTTCTCTTTGCCCTCGAGTTATTTCCGGTAGACAAGATTGCCTTTTTCATTATGGTAAGTCTTCTGGTAACCAATCTCATAAGTCCTGAAGAAGCTATTTCCGGATTTTCGAGTCCCGCCACTATTACGGTGCTGGCACTTATGATAATGGCTATTGGCCTGGAAACTAACGGAGTTATAGACTGGCTTGCTAATGGACTTAGGAGATTACGCGGTTTACCGGTTTATCTTATGGTTCCGGCTTTTATGTTTATTGCCGGCGGGATTTCGGCGTTTATAAATACAACTGCGGTAGTTATTGTTTTCATCAAAATCATTAATGAACTTTCTGTACGCTACGATATTCCTGCCTCAAAGCTACTTTTACCTGTTTCATTTGCAGGAATTATAGGCGGTAGCTGTACCTTGATGGGGACTTCCACCAACCTTATCGTAAATGCTGTAGCCGTAGATCGTGGTATTGAGCGTTTTAGTTTTTTCGAATTTACCTGGTACGGCGTGATCTTTATGGCTATAACCATTGTTGTAGTTAGTTTAATGATCAAATTTCTTCCAAATAAAAAACCTTCACATTACAGCGATGTATATGATCTGGATGAATTTATCACCAAGATTATCATTCAGAAAGATTCAGACCTGATAGGAAAAAATATAGGAGATACCTTCTTTCAGAATAATCCTGATTTTGAAGTTTTAAGGTTAAAAAGAGAAGGGATAATTAACGACAAGCCCGGTAAGAATACGGGCATTAGAGAAGCCGATGAATTTTTATTGCGCTGCAACCTGGAAAACCTGATGAAATTGAAAGAAACAAAAGGGATTTCAGTGATAAAAGACAGGAAACTCACCCAAAATAATATAGAAAAGGATACTGAACTTGATGAGAATGTTGAAGTAGTTGAATTATTAATCCTACCAAACTCTCCGCTGGTGGGAAAAAGGCTAAAACATGTGGGGAGTTATGAATTATATGGTGCGGTTCCACTTGCTATTAGAAAAAGAAGGAATTTCATGAATCCCCGTCGTAGAATTTTTGATAAAAACCGAAGCCATATAGAACTAAGAGTTGGGGACCGCCTTCTGGTTGAAGCTACAGAAAGTGTTATGGAAGAACTTCAGAAAATTGAAAATGTAACTATTCTTCAGGAGCACCGGGATATAGAAGTAAGCAACCGCCGCAAGAGATACTTAAGCCTGTTTATTCTGTTACTTGTGATTGCATTATCTGCCTTTGGGATTTTCCCTATCCTTAAAAGCGCCCTGATAGGTTGCTTTTTAATGATTTATTTTAAATGTATAGATCTGGGTAAAATTTATTCCCGGGTAAATTGGCAAATTATTTTCCTTTTGGCAGGAATGATACCGCTTGGTGTGGCGATGAGTAATACCGGTGCCGATCAATGGCTTTCTGTCCAACTCCTGGAATTGTTCAACGAGCAAACCAATACCGTTGTAATTGGATTGCTCTTTCTGGTCACCATGATTATGAGTGGTTTTGTTTCTAACAATGCTACCGCCATAATAATTACCCCTATAGCGATTACCATTGCACTTGCCTTAAAAATGGATCCTAAACCCTTTATTCTTGCGGTGTTATTTGCAGCAAATTTTAGTTTCTTTACTCCCGTGGGCTACCAGACCAACACCATTATCTATGGAATGGGAATTTACCGTTTCAGACACTTCTTCATTATTGGAGGCGTAGTTTCGCTTATTTTATGGATTGTTGGCTCTATCTTATTAGCGGAAAGCATTTAAATTATATTTGCTTTACAAAAACAAACCTACCGATGAAAAAATTGCTCATAATAGGCTATGTATGGCCAGAACCAAACTCTTCTGCTGCCGGTACCCGAATGATGCAGTTAATAGATTTTTTTCTGAAAGCAGATTATCAGGTTCATTTCTCCACAACGGCTACCCGAAGCGCCTATGTACCGCCGCTGGAAAGCCTGGGCATAATTACAAAAACCATTGAACTGAACTCACCGAGTTTTGATAGCTATATAGAAGATCTCCAACCTGAGATAGTGTTATTTGACAGGTTTATGATGGAGGAACAATTTAGTTGGAGAGTAGACAAATTTTGTCCTACAGCGCTTAAAATCCTTGATACAGAAGATCTTCATTTTATTCGTAAAGCTCGGCTTACAGCATACAAGCAAAACAAAGAGCCCAAAGACCTCTATTTGAACTCTGAAATTGCCAAAAGAGAAATTGCTTCAATCTATCGCTGTGATCTAAGTCTGATTATTTCTGAAGTGGAAATGCAACTGCTCACCGATGATTTTAATATTCCCGAAAGTCTACTTTTCTATTTACCCTTTATGTTAAGAATAATCACTCGGGAAGAAATTGACTCTCTGCCAGGTTTTAACGAAAAAAAGGATTTTATAAGCATCGGAAATTTTCTTCATGAGCCCAATACCAATGCCGTATTTCTTCTGAAGGAAAAGATCTGGCCAATGATAAGAAAGCAACTTCCTGGAGCAAATTTGCATATTTACGGTGCATATCCTTCTGAAAAGATCTTCAAATTAAATGATCCTAAAAATGGATTTTTAGTGCACGGAAGAGCAGAGAATGCCGAAAATGAAATGAAAAAAGCCCGAATTTGTCTGGCTCCCCTTCAGTTTGGAGCCGGACTAAAAGGAAAACTAATCCAGGCCATGCAATGCGGCACCCCGGCTATCACTACTGAAGTTGGAGCCGAAGGGATTCCCGGAAATCTTCCATGGAATGGTTTTATAGAAAATGATCCAAAGGAATTTTCCGAAGCTACCATTAAATTATACCTGGATGAGTCAAAATGGGAAACTGCACAAGCCCGTGGTTTCGAAATAATTAATTCCCGGTTTTCTGCAGAAAGGTTTCGAAATGAATTTCAGAAAAAACTACAGATTATGAACCACCTTCCCGAACATCGGGAAAAAAATTTCATCGGTGCTATGTTAAAGCATCATCTACATCGAAGCACCTATTTTATGGCCCGGTTTATTGAAGAAAAAAATAAAACCGCCGGCAAAAATTATTAGCAACCGGCGGTTTTCACTACACAAAAAGAACAGAAAAACTGTTCACTAACAGAAACTTTAAACAAATTCGCCAACGGGCGTCTCAACAAACACTTTTTGATGGAGTTTTTGAAGCACGTTAATTTTATTGCTGGTCCCTACCAGTAAGGAAATATTATTATTGCTTCCACCATAGGAGATCATTCTTATGGAGGTATCGTGGAGCAGTTCAAAGATCCTGCTGGCTTTTTTATCCTCAATTACGGCCTCTCCCACAAGACAGATTATAGAATGGTCTCGCTCTACGATAATCTCACCGTAATCTTCGATCTCCTCAATGATCTTATCCAGGTTTCGATTATCATCTATAGTTAAGGAAATTGCGATCTCAGAGGTGGTAATCATATCTATGGCCGTTTGATGCCGGTCAAAGACCTCAAAAATCTTCCGTAGAAAACCGTGGGCCATCAGCATTCGGTTAGATTTTATTTTTATGGCTGTGATTCCGTCTTTAGCTGAAATCGCTTTTAAACCTTTTCCCGTTGATTGTCCTGAGATCCTGGTCCCCGGTAAATGCGGAGTAAAAGTATTTTTCAGGTACACCGGGATATTTTTATGAATAACCGGCGATACGGTTTGAGGGTGGAGAATTTTCGCTCCAAAATAGGCAAGTTCTGCTGCTTCTTCGAAGCTTAGTTCTGCAATGGGATGAGTGTGCTCCACATACCGAGGGTCGTTATTGTGAAATCCGTCTATATCGGTCCATATCTGCACCTCCTCAGCATTTAGGGCTGCGCCTAGAATAGTGGCGGTATAATCACTCCCTCCCCTTTTTAGCGTGCTTATCTTATTATTTTCATCTCGGCGAACAAATCCCTGGGTGATATAAATATCGGTATCTGAAAGTCCTGAAACCTTAATTTTGAAGTTTTCATTTACGAGATCTGTATCGGGGTTTTCAAGATTGTTCACCTGCATAAAATCCCGTGCATCGAGTAAATGATTCTCCACTCCACAGGATTTGAGGTATTTTGAAAAAATGCAGGTAAGCATTCTTTCCCCGGCGGTTACAACCCGCGAATATCCCTCTTCATTATATTCAAGCTTTGTAATAGTTTCCAGTTCAGCAAGGATTGCAGAAATTTCCTGTTTGGTTTCATATTGCAGTAATCCATCCTGGATTAGTTTCTCAGTAACCTCAAAATGCTTTGTTTCGAGAACATCAATAACTTTGGCTACCCCCGCAACATCACCAGATTTAATACTTTCAGTGATGCTCACGAGTTGATTGGTAACCCCGCTCATTGCAGAAAGAACCAATAATTTTTTTTCGGGCCCGGAACAACAAATCGTTTTCACATTTTTGATACTCGCTACCGAACCAACCGATGTTCCACCAAATTTTAAAACCTTCATCTCTATTGATTTGAAAGTGCATATTTAGGTTTAGGTAGAAGAGTTACAAAAAAAATAATTGAATTTATATACATTTGCACAAAATGTATAATAATTAACAATGAAAACCATAACGACCTGCGTTCACGATATTATTCGGCACCAACCTTTTTTAGATGATGCTATTGCGAGAGATATCGTTAATTTTAGTGGTCTTGCTGCCGATATCCAACCTGAAGTTGAAGCTGAAATGAAAAAACCGGTAAAGCAGGGTTCTATCATTATGGCTTTGCGAAGATATGCGCCCCGGAGAACTAAAATAAATATGAGGCATCTCAGGGAACTGGGTGATATTGTGGTTCGTTCGGGAATAACAGAATACACCTTCCTCAATTCAAAAAGCATTATCGCTAATAAAGCAAGGTTGCTCGAGGCTGTTAAGGATCAAACCGGGGTTTATCTTAATTATTCCAGTAATTACCAGGAAAGCAATATCCTGGTTTCTGCCAGTCTCACCGATTTGGTTCAGGATTGTTTTAAGAATGAAGTGAGAGTCTCTGTAAAGAAAGAGTTATCTTCTATAACCATAGCCCTACCAAAAAATAGTTCCCAATCTGTGGGGCTTTATTTCTATCTTTTTAAACTCCTGGCATACGAGGGAATTCCCGTTTTCGAGATGATTTCTACCTCAAACTATTTTGCTATTTTCCTGGAGAAGGAATATGTAAACAAGGCATTTTTACTTCTCAATGAAATTAAACAATAGTCTACCAGAAATCGAAATAGAATCCTGTGATAGCCACAACGGCAATTAAGATCGCCAGTATTATTATGATGAAGAAGGTGCCAAACCTGGTTTTCTTATTATCCTGAAGAATATAGTCTTCAGATTCATTATCATCCCTGTCTCTTATTTGCATTTTAAAATTTAGCTGGTCAATCATTTATCTGATACCACCAAACCGAATTCTGCCGGTTCATGGGCAACACCATCTTTCCGGAATCGGCATGGAAAAGAATGTCGCCGGAACTTTTTTCTGATGTTAATATTTTATGAGTTTTCCCCTTCCTGTCAATTTCATGTACCTCGCCGGTGGCCCAATCTGAAATATAAAAATTGTTATTATTATTAAGCTGAATTCCGTCCAGATTACCAATTGGTTTTTCAGAGATTTTCGTGATCTCCTTGCTCTCAAGAGCCACTTTTAAAAGATTTCCTCCGTCTTCCTTACCCCAGGCAGCTACATAGATATAATCATCAACCACCAGCAGACCATTGGGAAATTCAAGTTTCTCTGTGCTTAGCCACTGGCTCACTTTATCAGCATCTTTTTTCAAAATATAAATACTGCTATTCCCCGAATCTGAGATATAAATATTGCCCTCATCATCTGCGGTTATATCATTGAGAAATGCTGAACCTTCCACTTCTATACGCTTGTTTATACTCCCGGTTTCAATATCCATTATTACCAGATAGGTATTATCGCTTACGTAAAGTAGGTCGTCCCAAACCAGCAGTCCTTTAGGATCATTGAGGCCGGTAATCCAATTTAACTCGAGGACCTCACCTTCAAGGTTTGTTTTAGATATAAAACCATCTCCCGGGTCTTTTTCCCCAATATTGGATATATACACAAGTTCCCGATCTTCATCATAAACCACTGATTCAGGATGGCTAAAACCATCAGTTTTCTTAATAAGTTCTGCAGTCTTTTGTTGAGCGAAAGCAAAGGAACCGGTAATAAGAATGGCGAATAGCAATAAATTTTTCATAAGCTTCGGTTTTATTTTAAGGAATATCAATATACGAAAAAACCTATAAAATCACTTTTAGGAAAAATCTCTGCGAGCTACCTAAAGTTTTCCTAATTCCAATTTCAGTAAAATTAAAACTGCCTAATTTAGAGTTACTAACTAATTTAAGTTGCTATGAAAAATATAATCAGGGCCTTACTTGCCGGATGGGGAGCAAAAAAATTTGGAGGTGGTTGTGGGTGTTTCGGCATGCTTGTAGTATTTATAATCCTTTGGATAATTTTGGGATATCTGGGATTGGGATAGAAAAGAAAAGAGCGGTTTATTTCTTTCCGGAAATTGTATCGGAAACAAAATATATCATCAATTTTTTCCTGCCAAACTGCCTTGCTTTTTGAACATCTTCATCCATATAAATATCTATTTTATTTTTCCAGCGGTAATGCATTTTATCCTTAACAAGAAAAACCCCGTCAAAACCTTCAATTTTAACGGGGGTATTATAATCAAGACCTCTTTCGATAAGATCCCTGGAAACAGCGATGGCTTTTAAGCCTGGTTTTAAAGTATCTCCCCAGGCGGCAATATGGGGATTACCACCTGTGGTTTGCCAGCTCAAAGAGTTATAAGCCGAAGCAGTAACCTCAAGACTATCCCAAACCACTATAGACTCGGGAGTTTTTTCAGCATCAAAATTGCAGGACGTAAAACCTGTGATAAAATATAAAAAAGTACAAAAAAGCACTAATGGAAACAGGCGCATAAGCATCATTACTTAAATAATTACAGTTTGTTTCTAAACGCCAGAATCCCCAAAATATTTAAACAAACTACCAATCTTTACGGTAGTCCCGTTTCACAAATTGGTTCACTTCATCCAGGTTGGTAACCTTCATATTTTCGGCATCCCAAAGCATTTTTACATCCCGACCCGGATATTCAAAATATTTGTCACCATTTTCCCGGGTCTTCTCATTGCGCACATCAATACCTCTTAGGGAAAGATTTGCGATAAGCAGAGTTTCGGTTAGCGGGCCAGAGATTTCAAAGGGCGCACTAAGTTCCTTTTTACCATAACCGGCAATAGCAGCATCCACCCACTGGCCGTAATGGCCATCGGCACCACCTTCTACTCTGGCATACTTTTGAGGAACATTAACTTCTTCGGTTTTAGAAGTAGGTAATAATTGAGGGTTTTCTCCATAGGTACCACACATCATTTTTCCTTTAGTACCAATAAAGAGCACCCCATTTCCTCCATCACCAAAAGTTTCATTGGGCCCTAACTCTTCAGGACGCATAGGTTTTATTCCGCCGTCCATCCAGTGCAGGGTAATATCGGTATCTGTTTTGTCTGTCTTTGGAAAGGTCATAATCACGTGGCTTGAAGGCGGACAACTTTCAGGGAAGTAACCGCGCTTAAATTCATCTACATAAACACTACCTACACTACTTTGTACATCTTTAGGATAATTGAGATTTAATATGCGATAAGGAGCTTCAATTAAATGGCAACCCATATCGCCAAGTGCTCCTGTACCGTAATCCCACCAACCACGCCAGTTGAATGGAACAAGCCCATTTACGTAATCCTTATATGGAGCAGTTCCCAGCCATAAATTCCAGTCGAGTTCTGAAGGGACTGTAGCATTAGGCTGCTCTGGCCATGGGATACCCTGTGGCCATACAGGACGGTCTGTCCAGCAAAATACGGTATGAACTTTTCCAATAAGATCGGCATCATACCATTCCCGGAGTTTTCTAACTCCATCTCCCGAGGCTCCCTGGTTACCCATTTGGGTTACCACTTTATTTTTCTTAGCAGTTTCGGTAAGTTGTCTGGCTTCATAAATATCATGAGTCAGAGGTTTTTGTACATACACATGTTTTCCCAGTTCCATGGCTGCCTGGGCCTGGATTGCATGGTTATGGTCTGGTGTGGAAACAGAAACTGCATCGAAGTTTTTAGCCTCTTTTTCAAACATTTCTCTCCAATCCTTATAATATTTTGCCTTAGGAAAACGGCCTATTGAAGTAGCGGCCCGGCGGTCATCAACATCGCATAAAAAACCAATATCGGCTTTTCCGGTATTGGCAAAATTCTGAATATCACTTTGACCTTTTCCCCCCACGCCAATTCCTGCCACAATAAGTTTATCACTAGGGGCCAGAAATCCGGGGCCTCCCATTACATGCCGGGGAATAATGCTTATCCCGGCAGTAACCAGAGCAGTACTTTTAATAAAATTCCTTCTGGAATTAAATTTATTTTTTTCCATAAAAAAGTTTAGGTTTAAGTTGGGTTAAATCTCCAGGGTTAATTGGAGGAAATTCTAAATTTAAGTTAATAAATGTATCTTTTAATATTTAAAATTCCAATTAAACAACTGTATATATTGATTCCCAGACTATTGCGTGTCGCCTGCTTTGCCGGTATTTAGAAATTCTTTAGATTTTGAACATTGTTAATCTTTACCCAAGACCGGGGATTCTCCGGTGCTTAATTTGGGTTTCATTTTAATAACTGTACCTTTGCAGCTTTAAAAGGCTGAAAATTAGCCTATTTTTAAACTCGAAAAATATTATTATGAGTCAAGTAAAGCAAAATGATACGGTAAAGGTACATTACACCGGAAAACTAACTGACGGGCAGGTTTTTGACAGCTCTGTGGAGCGTGGAGAACCTATTGAGTTCACAATGGGACAGGGGCAGTTAATTCCAGGTTTTGAAAAAGGCCTTATCGATATGGAGGTTAACGAAAAGAAAACCATAAATATCCCGAAAGAAGAAGCTTACGGAGAGCCAAGAGAAGAACTTATCCAGGAAGTGCCAAAATCTCAGCTTCCTGAAGAGATCAAACCTGAAGTAGGAATGGGCCTTGTTTCTAAAAGCCCTGATGGTCAGGAAATGAACCTTGTAGTTAAAGAAGTAAAAGACGAATCTATCGTGGTAGACGGTAATCACCCTCTAGCCGGAAAAGATCTTGTTTTTGATCTTGAAGTAGTGGAGATCAAGTAATAATCAACACACTTTTATATAAAAAACCCCTGGAGTCTAAAGATTTCAGGGGTTTTATTATTCATCAATCGTCTACCAAATCTTTAAGTTCTTCGTAACTGGCATTGGTTTTAATCTGCAAGCCATTACTAAGCCCCACATGACACCCTGAATCTACCTGGAAGGCGATATACATTATTTGTTCCTTATTAAGATAGAAGATATCATCATTCAGGTCTTTGATTTCTATAAATTTCATCTTTTAAAAATTTATTCAATTTATGAAATATCAGGCAATTTTTGGAATTTTTAAATACGGAAAGTTTGCAATTTCGGTATTAATTTAAGGTCTTTTGAAGGGCATTAAAGACGGTATTTTTAAGTTTTAAACCCATCTTGTTATCCTTTACAAATTTCTGATTTACTTCCAGTTCAATTCCGGAATAATTCTCCGGAAATTTTCTTCTAAGGTATGTTGTAAAACCATCGGCCTTCCCCCGGTAAGGATAATTAAACCTTATTTTTAGCTTGGGATCTATGATCCTTAAGTTTGATCTTAAATCCTGGCAGAATACTTTCTCAGTTTTTCGCGAAGGATCGTAAAGCAAACCTATATCTGCATTTCGTAACCTGCCATTTAGAACAGGAGTAAAACTATGAATAGATAAATGTATAACCTGCTCCCCGCTTTCAATTAATTGTTTAATTTGCTTTTCAACTTCATTCCTGTATGGATTATACCAGGTGGTGATTATCTTATTTTTTTCTGCTGAAGAAAGTCCTTTGGTAAATTCAGAAAATAGATCAGGATGTCCAATAGACCGGTTCACCTCCACCAACAACCTACTAATGGCATAAGTGGCGCTAAAATCGCCCAAGGCTATAAGATCTTTAAAAAGATCTAATGCTCCGGGATCATATCCCCGGTGGCTATTAAGAATATCCCGGGCTTCCGGGAATAGATATCTGTAATTCCCGGGAATTTGATTAGATGCATGTTCGCAGGTAAAAACAATTTTCACATTTTAAATAATTGATTGCTCACCAGGCATTCTCCAAGTTGTTCATATACCTTTCTTATTTTTTCTTCTGAAAAATCATGATCGAGTTTCCTGAGAATTCTGGTTGAAAGGCTGCCATTTTCTAAAATATATTCGATGGTCTTCTGATGTTTAATGGATATCCGGGATTGTAATTTTTCGTATAATTTCTCCCAGATTTGTTGAACATTGGCTTCCTGTTTAATTCCGAAAATCTTTAAGTAGGCTTCGTTACTAATTTGTGTGGTTTCAGCATTTTCAATCACCGAATTAAAAATTTGAAAAAGTTCCTCCTCATGCCATTTCTTAAGTTCGTCTAAAGCAATTAATTCCCCATTTACAAGTAATTTCAAACTTTCAATAATCAAAACAGCTATTGCTATATCGGCGGCCGGGCACTCCTGAATATCTATTACCCGTATTTCTATTGCGTTTCTGTCAAATCTTGCAATGGCACCCCTGGAATTAAGAAAATGATGATCAAGAATATTTTCTGTATCGAAGGGTTTGATAGCCGCATTTATGGGTTTGAAAATTTTTTGATAGTAATCTGCCTTGGTAAAAACCTGCTCGGGAATTACTTTTCCCGTCATTTGCGGAATCTCTTTCTGATTGGTTTTATAGACTTCCAGGCGGGAATCTTTAAAACCTGTTGCTTTTCCTTCAAAAATTGGGGAACTCGCGCTTAAGCCGGGAATGATGGGTAGCAGGATTCTAACGGCTGCATGTAGTTTTCCAAATTCAGAATCATTATAAAATGGTAAATTAATATGCATACTTTGCACATTGCTCCATCCATGCCCGCTACAATCAAAAATACGGTTGTATAAGGCGTAGATCTTGCTATAAGTGTGCTTCCATAGCTGAGTTTGGGTTTTGGGTTGCATTAATGGATGAGAGGCAGATGGTAAAAGCAGCGTATTATATTCCTTAAGAAGAGCATTTATCTCCTGAATATTTTCAGCAAAAATCGCATCCAGATCTTCCATGTTGTTAGTTGGTCCATTGGTCTTTAATTCAAGCACATGGGCTACCAGCTCATTGCTCCATTCAATTTCACCATTATCAATATCAGCGGTTAAGCTGCCGTTTTTCTTAATGAAAAGCTGATCCACAATCGGGTTTACTTCCAGGCTTTCATTTTTTACCAACATATATTCCAGCTCAATCCCAAAAACTTCAAAGAGGTGATAATTCATGATTATTTTTTTTCAAGTCGGCTTTTAAAAGCACTTAGAATATCAGTATAAACCTGATCGCCATAATATCCATCTTCTACCCCGGTGTCTATATTTGGATTATCGTTTATTTCTATCACCAGAGCGCGGCCATTTATCTCTTTCACGTCTATTCCAAAAAGTCCTTTCCCCATTATTTTAGCTGATTTCAAGGCAGCATCCAATACTTTTTTGGGTATTTCTTCTATGGGTAAACTATCGGCATTACCGTCCTGGTTTTCCTTTTCGGCGGCGTTCCAGTTATAGATCTGCCAGTGATCTTTGGCCATATAATACCTACAGGCATAGAATGGTTTATCATCTAATATTCCAATACGCCAGTCGTATTCTGAAGGTAAGAATTCCTGAGCGATAACCAGATCAGACTTTTTAAGCATGGAAGTTACCATTTCCTGATATTCTTCGGCAGTAGAGGCTTTTTTCACACCAAAAGAGAAAGTCGAATCGGGAGATTTAAGTACCACAGGAAGCCCGGTAACTTCAACCACTGAATTTTTATTGTCCTTATGAACAATTACGGTTTTAGGGGTAGGAATTCCGGCATTTTGAAGGGCTTCAGCCATAAAAACCTTGTTACAGCATTTTAAAATCGCCTCGGGATAATCTATAATGGCAATTTCTTCCTGTTGGGCCTTTCGGGCAAAGGCATAAGCTTCGTTGTTCACCTCGGTACTTTGCCTTATAAATAATGCATCAAAAGCAGATAAACGGGAAAGGTCTTTAGGCGACACTACTTCTACATAAAAACCCATCTTTTCACCTATTTCGGTAAATTTTTTAATGGCTTTAGAATTACTAGGTGGTGCGGGATCCTCCGGATTAACCAGAATCGCCAGGTCATAATCGGCATTAACCGTACGCGGAGTATCATAGCGTTTTTTAGTAAAATACTGGGCAGCAAACTGCCGCATACTTTCTTTATGTTCTTCGGGAATTTCAGCTTCAGAAATTGCCTTTATATTTTTAATATTCCATTTGGTGGTAAAGTTAAATCGTACCCGTAGAAAGGGTATTTGGAAATGCCGGTGAAACATTGCACTGAGTTCCCGGTATTTTTGAGCAACGTTCTGCCCAAAATAAATGCTAAGGGTAAATTCCTGGGATTTAATGTTTTTTAAGCTTTTCTGAATGAGGTCATCAAATTCTTCGGAAACGATTTTTACCAGTTTTGGCTCTCGAAGATCCACCAGATTTGTTACTGTAGGAATTGCCAGGTGGCCCCGGGCTTCGGCTAAAAGAGAAACATAATATCCCCGGGACTGGTAGGAATAATCCTTGCAGAGATTAAATACCCGGGCTTTTTTAAACTTCGCATATTCCGGATTGGTTAAGTAAGCCTGAGCTGAAATTATTCGAATATTTTCAAGTTCCAGGTTCCAGGTTTCAGGCTGGTTAACCACAATAAATTTTTCCATCAATAAAATTAAATGAATACCAAATGTAGCTGAAAATCCTTTTGAAAATACAAAAATCAGGGCAAGCCAAAATTAAATAATTCTAATCTAAAAACCCGGTTACTAATATGATTCATAATCAGGGACTGTATATCTTATGCCTATTGAAAAAATATTCCTATTTTCAGCAATTATAAATCATATGCTCTCATGAAAATTTTTAAAACCTCTTTTTTATTGCTTTTTGGTGCCTTTAGTATACAGGCGCAGGACTACAAACAGGAAACACTGGATAAAGCCAAAAATATCCAGGATAAAATAATTACCATAGATACCCATGCCGATATCAACCTGAATAATTTCACCAACGAAAACAATTATACCATGGATCTGGACACCCAGGTGAATCTGCCTAAAATGGAAGCCGGTGGACTGGATGTAGCGTGGTTTATTGTTTACACCGGCCAGGAGGAGCTAAATGAAGAAGGTTTTCAGGCCGCGTATAATAATGCGATGCAGAAGTTTATTGCCATCCATAAACTGGTAAATGAACTTGCTCCTGATAAAATTGGGCTTGCAACAACTTCAGAAGAGGTTAGGCAAATACACGCCTCAGGTAAAAAGGTAGCGATGATCGGCGTTGAAAATGGCTATCCAATTGGAGAAGACATAGGAAACGTAAAGAAATTCTATGAGCTTGGCGCACGCTATATGTCTCTTTCTCACCAGGGCCACAGCCAACTTTGCGACTCGAATACCGGGGAAGAGAATGATGAATGGCTTCATAACGGGTTAAGTGACCTGGGTAAAAATGTTATCGCCGAAATGAATAAATACGGAATGATGATAGACGTGTCCCACCCCTCAAAGGAATCGATCAAACAAATGTTCGAAATTTCCAAGGCGCCCCTTATCGCTTCTCATTCTTCTGCACGGGAGCTATGTGATCACAGCAGAAATTTAGATGATGAATTGCTATTGCTTTTCAAAGAGCACGGCGGAGTTGTGCAAACTGTAGCTTTTAGTGGATACCTGGATATAGAAAAGAATAAAGCTTTTTCTGAAGCTTCGAAAAAAGTTTACGAGAAAAAGGCCGCAGAAATGAACTTCAAACTTCTGAAACGTGACAGTATCAAGAAGCTATCACCAAACGACAGAAGTATTTATTATGCTGAATTTCAAAAAATAAGAACTGCTGCACAAAGCGATATTGAACAACTTAAAGAGGAGATTGAACCAGTAGGGGTAAGCGATTTCGTTGATCATATAGACTATTTGGTTAATTTAATTGGTATTGATCACGTAGGGATCAGCTCTGATTTTGATGGTGGCGGTGGCATTGACGGATGGAACGATGCATCTGAAACCCTTAATGTAACTGCAGAACTCGTAAAAAGAGGTTATACCGAAGAAGAAATTGCTAAACTCTGGGGAGAAAACCTTCTAAGAGTTCTAGACCAGGTACAGGCCGTTGCTGAAGAAATTCAGAAAAGTTAAAATAACATTTTTTTAAAGCCTATATAAAAGCGAACCAATTGGTTCGCTTTTTTTATTAAACAGACACCTTCCCCCTTTTCTTTATTACTGAAAATCAAAGGAATAGTTAATTATGTGTTAAAATAGTACTATTTTATACATAGTACTGTAACAAAACAATAATTAAAAAGTCTATTAGGTAAAGAACAAAAACTTAGAAACGATGAAAACTTTCAAGACCACCCGCAGAGCATTTTTAAACACCGAGAAACAAAACAGCCGAAGCAGCTGGGATAACCAAAGACGTTATTTAAATTAATAATTAA
>NZ_MSJR01000005.1 GCF_002078605.1 Salegentibacter sediminis
ATAACGACATTTATCAAAAACTATGATTTTATGGCATATAGCAGTTCTAATTAGTGGAAGCTTACAACCTCATGATGCATTGGATAAAATGGCAACTATAGAATACGCAAAAATTAATGCGCTTTTAAAAACCACAAATAAAACTAAAAACAATAATTTTATACCATCAAGCAGTTCTAATTAGAAGAAGCTTACATTATCAGAAGTTTGAACAAACCGATAAAGAGGGGTTGTCCCGCAAGTTGCATTCTATTATTTTTAGACTGTTTACCTGAAACTTGGAAATAACAAAATATTTACTGGTTCCATTATAATACCAATTTTCCTTATTGTACTTTAGATTGAATGCATAAATTGAAAAAAAAATACCGTAAAGAATTTCTAAAGTTATTGTATGCATTTAAAGATTTTAGGTGCGAGGATGCTGTAGTGATTTACAGCGAGCCTCGCAGCGGGAGTACCTGGTTGATGGAAATTATTCAATACTATACTCCAAACTCAGTAATCAATTGGGAGCCTTTGGATCATAGAAAGGGAGTTTTGCCATCTAATTGTAATATTGGATGGAGGCTTGGTAAACCTATTGATGAGGAAAATAATTTTCAAATAATTTCCTATTTCAAGGAAATTATTACAATGAAAAAGATAAATCACCATACCTTAATGTTAGCAGGGATAAAAGAATTATTCTCGGCTAAATGGGTGATCACAAAGTTTGTTAGAGCAAATGAGATAATTCCTTTACTGTTAGGAAATTTTCCTGATACAAGGTTTATCTACTTGCAGCGGCACCCTTTAGTTTGTAGCGTTTCACAATTGAAAAATTTTAATAAAATTAATTCCAGTAATATCTGGAATGAAATACCTACTTCAGAGCTCCCCGAAATTTTTAACCTACCCGGATTTGAAAAGGACAGAGCATTTATTCTTACTTTAAATACTTATATCGAGCGGGAAGTAGCAATTTGGTGTTTTTATGCCATCAGATTAGAAAATAGAATTCAGGATAAGGAGCATAACATATTTAAAGTGTTTTATGAAGAATTGGTAAATGAGCCTTTTGCAGTTTTAGAGAGGATAAATGAAAAGTTTAGATTTTTAAACCTGGAAAAACCTGACTTTCCATTTAATAATGCCAGTAAATCAAATTATAGAAATACCTATGATTATGAAGATAGGTTAAAAAATAATTCCATATTTAACAGCTGGGAATCAGAAAAATTGGAAAAGATTCAGGCTGTTTTTAATCATTTTAAATATAGAACATATACCGCTTTTTCTCCATATCCCAGAGTTTTAATCAATGAGTAAACCATTAGTAAGCATCATCATCCCTACCTATAACCGGGGCCATTTCCTTGGCGAAACCCTGGATTCGGTCATAGATCAAACTTATATCAATTGGGAGTGTATCCTTGTGGATGATGGCTCTAGTGATTATACTGAGGAACTAATGGAATTTTATTGTAAAGTTGACAAAAGGATTAGTTTTAGCAAAAGACCAGAGGAAAAACCGAAAGGGGCTAGTTCCTGTAGGAATATTGGCATTAATCTTTCTAAAGGCGATTTTATTCAGTTTTTAGATTCAGACGATCTCTTAAGAGAAGGCAAACTAGAAAAGCAAGTGGAATTGAGCGCTGGGGATTCAGTCCTAATGACTTGCAAATGGGGTGGATTTAAGAAAAAGACAGATTTCACCAGTCGGTTTAAATATGAGTATCATTCGTATAGAGATTTTCGTAAAGGAATAAATTTGCTCAAAACCTTTGGAAAAAGGAATGAATTCTTTCCTCTCCATGTATATTTGACTCCCAGAAAATTAATAGAACAAGCAGGTTTGTGGAATGAGGAGCTTACTAACAATGATGATGCTGAGTTCTTTACAAGAATAATCCTTGCTGCTAAGCGTATTAAGTTTACTACTGAAACTGCTGTATATTACAGGTATTCAGGTTCGGATAAATTAAGTAGTTTTACCAACGAGGAGCGAGTTGGAAGTGCAGTAAAAAGTTGGGAATTAATTGAGGAGCATTTAATGAAATTTGGGATGGAAACCCATGTTTATGTTCGAAATGGCAAGAAAATCATTTTAAATTTATTACTTGATAAGTACCCTCATTTAATTAATAGGTATGCTTCTTTTTTAAAACCCAGAAAATCCTAAAAATCAAACTCTATTAAATGCCGAAATCAGTTGTTTTTAGAATGTGGAGGTTTCCCGGTTTCTGTGAAACTTTTCTTTTAAATCAAATTATAACTTCTATAAATTGTGGTTTGGAAACAAAAATATTAGTTGAGGATACTACTCCACTTGAATCCAACCCACATAAAAATTTAATTGAACAAGCAAAGATTAAGCAAAATATACTGATTGAGGAATACCGAATACCAGGGAATATTTTTTTGGCCTACTGCAGGGCTGGATTCCTGATTTTTTCGAGGTCAAGATGGCTATATCAGTTTTACGCCTATATGAAAAGTCATAAGTCGTTTCAGATTTCCGATATATTTAAGTTTTTCTTTTTTATTAAATTAAATAATTACGATATAGTTCATGTGCAATATGGCACCAACGTAAAACCCTTGGAAATATTAAAATTAACAGGTGCATTAAAATCAAAATTAATTGTTTCATTCCATGGTCATGATTTACATTTTCCAATCAATGGTAGAATTTCAGATAAGGATTATTATGACGATGTTTTTAAAGCGGCTGATCTACTAATTACTACTACCGGTTATTTAAGGGGTCTACTTCTTGACCTTGGCGCTCCACAAGCTAAGATAAAAACAATCCCTATGGGGGTTGATACAAATTTTTTCATGCCTGAACATTTTAATAAAAAAAACTCTTTAGTTAAGCTTATAACCGTTGGTAGGTTGGATGAATTGAAAGGACAAAGATATGGTATTGAAGTAGCAAAATCACTTAAGAAAAGAGGCTATCATTTTAAATATACATTGGTAGGGAAAGGAGAGGAAAAGAAAAATCTTCAAAAATTAATAATTAATTATGGACTTGAAAACTATGTGACTATGCTTGGAGAAAAATCTCAGAATGAGGTTAGAGACCTATTACAAGTACATGATATTTTTTTAATGACGTCAGTCGAAAGTACTGGCAAAAGTAGAGAAGGGCAGGGTATTGTTGCCTTAGAGGCTCAAGCCTGCGGTTTACCGGTTGTAGCATTTGATTCTGGAGGCGTGAAATATACTTTCGAGAATAGCAAGACAGGTTTTTTAGTGCCTGAAGGGGATGTAAATGAAATGACAGATAAGGTAGAAAAATTAATTCAGAATGAACAATTACGAGAGCAAATGTCTAAAGCAGCAGTTAAGCATATTGAGATGAAATTTTCTCAAAATAGTATTAATGAAATTTGGTGTAAGGTTTACGATTCTTTGATTGATGGATGATATTTTAACAGAATAAGATATGTTTTTTGCAGATAGAATAAAGTCAATTAAACCAACCGATCGCGTTTTAGAAGTTGGTCCTGGTGCTACTCCCCATCCTCGTTCAGATATTTTTCTGGAGTTAAGATATGAAGATGTAAATGAAAGGATAGCACAATCCGGGAATATTGGCTTACTTAAAACAGACAAAGAAGTAGTATATTATGATGGAGGGAAATTTCCATTTAAGGATAAAGAATTTGATTATGTTATTTGCTCTCATGTTCTTGAACATGTTTTTGATGCCGATGAATTCCTGAAAGAATTACAAAGAGTTGGTTATAAAGGTTATTTAGAGTTTCCAACAGTTTATTATGACTATTTATATAATTTTCCAGAGCATCAACTATTCTTATTTGAGAAAGATGGAGTGATTTATTGGATGACGAAAGAAGAAAGTGGATTGAAAAATTATGAGGAAATCCAAAAATTCTTCAATATATCCTGTCAACTAAGATACCATAATACTATTAATACTTTTAAGGAATATTTTTTTCAGGGATTTGAATGGGAGGGAATTATTGTTTCTCAAAGAGTGAAAGATATTCAAGAGATTACCTATTCTAAAGAACAAATTAAATTAAAACCATATAAGTTTACCGAGGAAAATGCAAAAAAAATATACCCCGTCATTTCTTTTAAAAAATTTTTAAAATATAAAATTGATAAGAAGTTCCAACAGATAAAAAAGAAAATTGGATAAGCTTAATAAAACTGAATAAATAATAATGGTGCAGCTTAATGAGAAATCGAATGATTAATGCTGTATTGAATGGGGATACAAGGGGTCATCATTGGTGCCGGGTTTCCTGGAAAAACCATTTGCATTCTTATATCATTAAACCTAAGGTGTTAAAAATAAAGTATGAAGATGTTTTATCACATTCGGTGAACGAATCTAAAAAGATCCTTGATTTTATTGGGGAAAAAAGAAGTGTAGCAGAGATAGAAAAGGCTGTTGATTTACAGTCTTTCGATTTTGTTAAAAAGAAATTTATTAAAGAAGGTGAAATTCACAAGGCAAAATTTTTAAGGAAAGGATCTTCCAGGCAGTGGAAGAATGGATTAAATAAAAGAGAGAAATTGCTATTTATTAAAAGTATAGCTCCGGAAATTGATTCCCTGGGTTATGAAAGATGGTAAAGATTAAGTGAGAAATATTATTCTTATAAAATTGAACGGAGGTTTAGGAAATCAAATGTTTCAATATGCTTTGGGGCGCCTGATAGCCTTAAAACATGAGGCTGAAATTTTATTGGATAAAGAACTTTTTGATTTAACAGAAATAAAACCGGGGCATACACCTCGGGAATACGAATTAGAGATTTTTGGTCTTGATCATGCTTCTGCTTCCAAAGAAGATATAAACTATTTTGAACAATTAACCGTAATTCATAAAATTAGAAGGGAACTGAATCTGAACTATCCTAAAATGTGCTTTGAGAAGGACTTCAGATTTGATGCTAAAATTGAAAGGGCTGTGCCACCTTTATATTTAAGGGGATTTTTTCAGACTTATAAATATTATTCAGGCTATGAAGAAATAGTAAGAGAATTTTTTAAATTTCCTAACAATAAACTTGATCCTGAAAACAGGAAAACCCTTGCTGAAATAAAGGGAACTAAATCTGTAGCAGTGCATATAAGGAGAGGAGACTACGTAAAAGATAATATCACCAATAAGGTCCACGGTGTATGTGGCCTGGAATATTATCAAAAAGCTATTGAAAAAATGAAAGAGATGGATAACGAGATGGTCTTTTATTTTTTTTCGGATGATATGGATTGGGTGAAAACTAAATTTGGAAGTCTCGAAGGAGAAAAAAAATTTATAACAAAAAATGATGGGGATAACAGCTGGAAGGATATGATGTTAATGAGTAGCTGCGATCATAATATCATTGCTAACAGTTCTTTTAGTTGGTGGGCGGCCTGGCTAAATACCAATAAATCAAAAATGGTGATTGCACCCAAAAGATGGTTTAAAGATCCGGATAAAGAGCAATTTACCTCGGATTTAATCCCAAAAGAATGGATTAGGTTATAATAGGGATAAAGCAATCCTGATTAATGATTAAAAATGATATGAGGCATGGTTCAATAAATAATAACTATTTGCTTAGCATTATAATTCCTTGTTATAATAATTCTGGAACTATTGCCACTGCAGTTAATTCAGCAACCAGCCAGACTTATTCTAATAAAGAAATCATCGTAATAGATGACGGATCAAACAGGGAAACAAAAAAAGTCTTAACCAGCCTGAAATCCTCCATTGATTTATTGCTGGCACAGGAAAATAAGGGACCTTCAGCAGCGAGAAATAAAGGGATCGAAAAAGCGAGCGGAAGATATATCCTGGTCTTAGATGCCGATGATTATTTTGAGCCTGATTTTGCAGAAAAAGCGATTGAGGTATTAGAATCAAATTCACTGTGTAAACTGGTTACCTGTTATGGCAGGTGGTTTGAATCCGACAAGAAATCGGTTATACATAAGCCTGCTGGAGGTGGGATAGATAAATTTATGTATCAAAGCGCTGCTTTTGGCAGTACTTTATTCAGGAAAAAAGATTGGGAGCGTATAGAAGCTTATGATGAAGGGATGAAGATAGGTTTTGAAGATTGGGAATTTTATATTCGTCTTCTTAAGGATGGGGGGCATGCTTATGTAATACCTGAAATTTTATTTCATTATCGGAATACAAAAAATTCCAGGAATTCAGTGGCAAATATTAAAAAATACGAAATCTGGGAATATATTTTTTTAAAACATAAAGACCTCTATATCCAGGATTATGAAAGGATGATTGGAAAGTTTACAAACTTGCTTCAACAGCAGAAAAATGAAAATGAAAGGACCCGGAATAAACCAGATTTTCGGTTAGGCTATTATTTGTTGTTTCCCTTGAGGAAAATCAGGCATTTTCTAAAACTATGACTGTAAAAAAAACTACGCCGAAAATTTCTGTCATCATCCCATTATTCAATAGGGAACAATTAATACCTGAGACCCTGGAATCTTTGCTTTCCCAAACTTTTGAAAACTGGGAATGTATCATCGTAGACGACCATTCCATAGATAAAGGGTTTTCTGTGGTGAAGAATTTTTCCCAGCAGGATAGTCGTTTTAAATGTTATCTGCGCCCGGAAAAACTCAAGAAAGGAGCTAATTCCTGTAGGAATTTTGGTCTTTCTAAATCCCATGGAGAGTTTATTTATTGGTTGGATAGTGATGATATACCCCATCCCAATTTGCTTGAATATGCTTTAAGGTGTTTAAAAGGTTCATGCCTGGACTATGTTCGATTTAAAAGAAAACTTTTTTATGGCAAGTTCGAGCAAAATCTTATAGAAGATAAAAAATTAAAACCTGGCAGGGAACTAATCCCTTCTCCTGATTTAATTGAAGCTATGCTTTTAAATGAATTGGAATTTAATACCTGTAACGTGGTTTGGCGAAGAAATTCTCTAAGTAATCAGCGATTTTGTGAAAATATCGTTTATGCAGATGAGTGGGAATACTATTCCAGATTATTAATAATGGGGTTAAAAGGACAAAATCTCGAAAATATTTTGATTTTTGGACGAAAACATAAGAACTCTACCACTGCTGAATATAGCCTAAAAAGTTCTGTTCGCGTTGCTTCTAAGATTAAGGCAGTACAAATGGTTTTGAAAAACTTAAATGAAAATAAGCTTTTTACTCCCCGGTTGAAGAGTTATTTTCTCCGTTTGGGATTTGAGGTAAAATCTTTTAATATAATAAAGTTGAGCTTAAAGGCAGCTAATGCCGGGATGCTGGAGAAATGGAAATATAAAATAGGTTATCAATTCTACCCGGTTTTAAAACCCATTTTTTATCTTAAGGGCAAAATTCTAAAATCTTGAAAATCCTCCTCTGTTTTGGTACCCGCCCGGAAGCAATAAAAATGGCTCCGGTAATTTTAGCATTAAAAAATAATCATCTTGCTTACGAGGTTTGTGTTACCGGGCAACATCGGGAAATGCTGGATCAGGTGCTGGAGTTCTTTGAAATCAAACCAGACTTTGATTTAAAAATTATGCAGGAGGAACAAAGTTTAAACTCCCTGAGTGCATTAATTCTTGAAAAAACAGATGTGATCCTTCAGGAAGCTAAGCCTGATCTTATCCTGGTACAGGGAGATACTACTACTGCATTCATTGCTGCCCTGACTGCTTTTAACCGCGGAATAAAAATAGGGCATATCGAAGCGGGTTTGCGTACACAAAATTTACATTCTCCTTTTCCTGAGGAAGCCAACCGACAATTAATTAGTAGAATAGCTGATTTTCATTTTGTTCCTACCTCTTCTAATCAGGACAAGCTTTTAAGGGAGGGAATATCTAAAGATAAAATTTTCATCACCGGGAATACCGTAATTGATGCCTTAAGAATGGCGGAGAAGAAACTTAACAGCGGATATGAAAATGAGGAGCTAAAAGGGCTCAAAGGCCTACTAAATAAAAATAAAAAAGTACTTTTAGTTACCGGGCATCGTAGGGAGAGTTTCGGTGGCGGACTCGAGGAGGTATGTAAAGGCCTACGGAAGTTTGCCGAAAGGAAGGATGTGCAAATCATTTTTCCGGTTCACCTAAATCCACAGGTTCGCAGAAAGGTTTTTGAGATCTTAGGCAAGCACCCGAACATTTATCTCATTGAACCTGTGAGCTATCCCAGCTTTTTATGGTTGATGATGCAGGCTAGTGCAATTATTTCAGATTCTGGGGGAGTACAGGAAGAGGCCCCGTCTCTAAAGAAACCCGTTTTGGTAACCCGAAAATTTACCGAGAGGGAGGAGGCAGTAATTGCCGGATTCTCAACTGTGGTGGGGACTTCGGGAGAAATGCTCATAAAGAAATTAGAGGAAGTTCTGGAGAATCCTCCGGATTTTACAGGAGTTCGAAATCCTTATGGAGATGGCGAGGCTTCTCAAAAGATTGTGGAAATAATAAAGAGAGAGAACGCATGAAGCCATAATATAAATCTCGATGATAGTGGTGGCGATTGATGTGGGGGACAGTTGTGGTTCTCACGGAAACACTATTTATGATAGGTGGAAACCATTAAAAAAACATAAACCAAGTGAAAAACCTTAGAAAAAATTAGGATTTACTATTACTTATTTAATTTGTTATGAAAATTCTCTATATCAATGCAAATCTAATGGATTATCAGCAAGACATTATTTATGGGGGGCTGGTAAAAGTACTTGGGGCCAAAAATGTACATCCAATTCCTTTCAATCATTCATTTTATTTTAATTTAAGAAAATACCCTAAAAATATAGGCTACCACCAGGGTGGATTATTTGCCTATTTGAAAAATAGATTTTTAAGTTTTAATTATGACTGTGTAATAGTTTCTTCAACAAAATATCAATCATTTGATTTCTATTCCGAAATTCTAGATAAAATTCCAGACTCCTGTCCTGTAGCTTTTCTTGATGGGGGAGACCGTGCTGAAATAGGAGGTGATTTAAGCAGATTAGGTTATCCTAAGCTTTACCAAGAAACCATAAAAAAAAGACCTTTTGATCTGATTTTTAAAAGAGAAATGCTCAAAAATGTTGATTATCCAACAAATGTCTATCCTTGTCCTTTTGCTTTCAATATGGATAGAATTAAAAGTATAAAAAAGCATACTACAAAAAAATATGATGTTTCTTTTTGGGCAAATGAATCACATAAATCAAGAACGAAAATATTTTCTTTACTTAAGGGGAAATATGATTGTGAAGAAAATGGAACTATAAGGGGATTTTCCTTTGGAAGTTTCCAAAGACGAGGGAATTATTATTTTGAAGAACTTAAAAGATGTAAAGTAGTTCTTAATATACGAGGGGCTGGATGGGATACTTTACGGTTTTGGGAAGTGCCTGCTCTTAGTACGTTTATGTTATCTCAAAAACCAGATATTATGATTCCGAATGATTTCACAGATGAAATGAATATAGCTTACTTTGAAGATGATTTTTCGGATTTTTATGAAAAAATAGATTATTACCTAGAGAATGAGAGCGTTAGAGAGAAAATTGCATTTGCCGGATACCAACACCTTTGTAAATACCATACCGACATTGCCAGGGCTAAATCAATTATTAACAGGATTAGTAGCCTATAGAATAATAATGTTAAACAAGGGATTAATGTTAGGTCTTCAAGAGAGAAACTATAGGTTTTGGTTTATATCTTTGGAAGTCCATCGGATTTTACAGGAGATGTAAACCGATATGGAGATAGCCGTGCAGCCCAAAAGATTATGGAAATTATAAAAAGAGAAAATGCCTGACCTGATAAAAAGAATCCTGGTCGTAGTTGAGTCGATTGATGTGGATGACAGCAGTGGTTCCAAAGCCAACGTAGCCCTTATAAAAAACCTTTACAAAGCCGGCTTTGAGTTGCAGGTTTATCATTACACCAGAAAGGATATTCAGCTGGGTGACATTCCCTGCCATTCTATCAAAGAGAACCGAAGAAGTTTGCTGTTTTTCTTAAGCAGGTCGGAGCGTTATTTACGGTATTGGTTTAATTTGAACTTATATAAACCCATCGAGCAAGTCTTTGGATTTTCCTTTACACTGTTTAACGACCGTAACAGCATTGTAGCCGCTTTAAATAAAATCAATGATTTCGAACCCGATTTGGTTTTAACGCTAAGTAAAGGAACCAGTTTTAGACCGCACCACTCACTTCTTAAAATTCCGAAGTGGCATTCAAAATGGATGGCCTATATTCACGATCCTTATCCCTTCGCTTCATACCCCCGGCCTTATGATTATGTGGAACCCGGGCATCAAAAAAAAAGGGAATTCTTTCTGAATGTTTCAGAAAAAGCCCGCTTTGCAGCTTATCCCAGCAAATTACTGGCAGAATGGATGGAGAGCTACTTCCCTCCTTTAAAGGGGAAATCGGTAATAATTCCACATCAGATTGATGAAGAGGAGGTTGATTCTCCGGAACTACCAGAGTATTTTAAAAAAGATGCTTTTACTATTGTACATGCAGGAGCTTTAATGAACGCAAGGAACCCGAGGGGATTGATTAAAGCATTTAGAGAGTTTCTGAAAGAAGTTCCGGAAGCCGCTGAAAATAGTCAGCTTCTTTTTATTGGTAAAAAATCAAAATATACCCCGGAGTTTGAAGAACTAAAAAGGGAAGTATCGCAGTTTTATTCCAGTGATGATTATTTGCCTTTTACCCAGGTACAGGCCATTCAGAAAAATGCAGCGGTGAATGTGATATTGGAAGCCAAAGGACCCATAAGTCCTTTCCTCCCCGGAAAATTCCCGCATTGTATCCAGGCAGGGAAACCGATCTTGTTGTTAGGTCCTTATTATAGTGAATCAAGGAGATTACTTGGAGATGATTACCCCTGGTGGAGTGAGATTGATGATGAAGAAAAGATCACTCAGCAGATAAGTGAACTTTATTTTAAGTGGCTTGATAATCAGATTTTTATGGAGTATGATTATTCTTTTTTAAGGGAGCGTCTATCTGCTTTAAGTTTAAATCAATTGTACGAGTTAATTAATTAATTTCAGGAAAGACCTTGAAAAAATATTTAAAAAGGAATTTACCGGACTGGTTGTTTTCTGCAATGAAATCAATCCATAGAAACTATAAGTTAATTAAGCACAATTTTCATTATGCAAAAATAAAATTTGGACTACTTCTCGCAGGTATATATTTTACAATTTTTAAAAAAACCTACAAGAACAACGGGTTGATTATTCATATTCCATTCGATTTAACTGACTTTCAATTTAGAGGCCGATTTGCATTGCATCAATACGAAGTAGAAGAAGCGCAATATATTGATAAATATTTACCGAAAGATGCAAAAGTATTGGAGTTAGGAGGCTGTTTGGGATACGTCTCTTGCTTAATAAACAAGAAACTTATAAATAAAACTCAACAGGTTACCTTAGAAGCAAATCCAAATTTAATTGATTGGATAAAAAAGAATAGAGATGAAAACGATTGTTCTTTCTTTGTAGAAAATTCAATTATTTCGAAAGAAACTAAAAATGTATTTTATTTAACGAATTGTTGGAGGCAGTACTAAAAGAGAAACAGGGAATAAAACCTATGTAAACGGACTTGATTTAGACTCCATAATGATAAAATATAATATTGAATTTGATACTTTAATTATGGACATTGAGGGAGGGGAATTAGATATTATTAGAAACTTTAAGGAGAATCTTTCGAATTTTAAAAGAATATTCCTTGAAGTACATCCATTTGGAGGTATTTTAACTCACGCAGAAGTAAAAACTTGTGAGGATATTTTAAAGAGGATTGGATTTAGCATAATTGTGAGAGATGGGAATTTCCAAATTTGGGAGAAAATCTCCACAAAAAGTGTTTGACGAATTCAGATTAACTTCTCATAAATTCGTGATTTAGAATCTTTAATGAGTACTTCATATATGGCCTAAATTGTAACTTTAAAAACTCACAGTCAACAGTAATCTGTTTTATATTTAATTAAACCTTTCGAATGCCCCAATCTTTAACTAGTAAAGAAATTAAAGAATATTTTCTGAAGTTAGAACAGAAGTACCCCGTAAATCATTGGAATATTTTTGGGGTAGATATTTGGCCTCATATTCGTATCAAACTTTATTTCTTTCTATTAAATCTTGATGCTGATAAGCCCAAATTAAATGATTCCTGTAGTTCACAAAAAAGGAAATATGGGATAGTTAAAAGACTACTTAAAATTCCCGGGGCCTTAATGAATGCCTTATCTGGTTTGTATCAATTCTATAAAAAACTCGAGCCTAAAAAGATTATTTTCTTTGGTTCTCATTTTCATCGTACACGGCAGAATGGTGTCTATTTTAATAGATTCTATGACTCGATGGTAGATACCCATAATTTGCAAGATGAGGTATATATGATTGAATTTGAAAAGATTTATGAGAAGAATTATAATCAAAAAGCTATCCTGCCTCTTCATCAATATCTGGATCAATTTAAATTGCTTAAAAAGCTAAATGGGTTATTTTCTCAACCGGTGAAAGAAAATATTGAATTAAGAGACTATAAAACCTTTTATGAAGAGTTGATTTCTGATTTTCCCACGGCTAAAAATTTAAATATCTCCTTGGAGGCCCTGAGCCAATGGGCCCGGAAGGTAAGTCGTACGAAAGGCTTCTTCTCTAAGCTTTTCAAAAAAACAAAGCCAGAAAAAATTATTTTTCTTAGTTATTACGGCTATGATGACCTGGCGGCCGCACTTCTGGCTGCCCATGAATTGGGAATTAAAACCATTGATTTCCAGCATGGGCCACAAACCAATGTGCATATGGCATACAGTGCCTGGACTAAACATCCTGATAGGCCATATAATATAATGCCTGTAGAATACTGGACCTGGGATCAAAGATCAAAGGAGAACATTGAAGCATGGGCAGGAAAAACAGGATTCATAAAAGTTATAAATGTTGGGCATCCTTACCTGGCATATTTCAAAAAGAAAATTTTGTTTCAGGATCTGGGTGAAAAGATATTTTTCAGTCTCCAAACCTTGAGTTTGGAGGAAATGCTTCCCATTGTCCTCTTAGATTTTATGAAAGAATCAGAAATGAAATGGATCCTAAGAATGCATCCGAGAAGTAACTTCACCAGGAATGACCTGGAGTCTTTTTTAAAAAAGAATAAGATTCATAAGAACATTTATAAAATAGAGGATGCCCTGGAAACCCCATTACCGGAATCTTTAGCGGGTGCAAAACTTCACATAACAAACTTTTCAGGCTGTGTGCTTGAGGCCGGGATGCTTAATATTCCCAGTCTTTTAATTCATGAATCGGGGGAGGAGATTTTTAGGGCATATATTGATGATAAATCGGTTTTTTATTTGAATCCTGCCGCGCCTGGATTTAAGGAAAGCTTTAAAAATATTCTGGAGAAGCTACCTGAAAAGGATAGTAAAAGGGAGGTTTTTGAGATCCCAAACCCCCTTATGTAATGTGATTTTGGAATTTAAATATCCTGGGTAAATTCTAAAATAGCGGTCGTGAATGGATTTGCTCAGGCTATAAATCTTATATTAGTCTTAAAAATAATTAATGAAGTCAATTGGTTTTATTCCACTTAGGAAAGATTCAAAGGGAATTAAAGGGAAAAACAAACGGAAATTATTAGGTCGTCCTTTATTTTCCTGGGTACTAACAGAAGCAGCCTTTTCTGATTTGGATGAAGTTTTTGTTTACACCGATGATGATGATATAATTGAATTTATCACCCAACAATATTCCTGGAACTCTAAAATAAAGGTGCTAAAAAGAAGTGCTGAAAGCGCCACTGATGAAGCTTCAACAGAAACTGCCATTCTTGAATTTAGTGAGAAAGTCTCCTATGGATTTGATGTTTTTTGTCTGTTACAGGCCACCTCGCCCTTTACCACAAGAATAGAAATCAATAAAGCCTTAGAGGAAATTAAATCCGGTATGGATTCAGCGCTAAGTGTAGTTAGAACTCAAAGATTTTTTTGGGATAAAAATGGTAAACCAATCAATTATGACTTCCGGGAACGACCCCGGCGTCAGGATTTTAAAGGCACCCTGGTTGAGAATGGAGCCATATATTGTACCACCAAAGCAGCCCTGCAAAAAAGTAAATGCAGGATAAGCGGGGATATAGGGCTTATAGAAATGCCGGAAGATTCTTATACTGAAATTGATTCGGTTCCAGACTGGAATATCGTTGAAAACCTATTACTTCAAAGACTTCAGTCGGAAAGGAATCCTTCAAGGATCACTCATCTCTTTTTAGATGTTGATGGTATTTTTACAGATGGGAGAGTATTATATTCTGGAAATGGAGAGCTTGCCAAATCATTTGATATGAGGGATGGAATGGGGCTTGAGATTTTAAGGCAGGATAATATTGAGGTGTCTGTCATGACCTCAGAGAATTCAGCCCTGGTCGCTGCCAGAATGAAGAAACTGAATATTGATAAAGTTTATTTAGGAGTTAAGGATAAATTGGGGATGCTGAAACATCTTTCCCTAACTCAGAATATTAACTTAAATAATATCGCCTATCTGGGAGACGATGTGAATGATATGGCTTGTATGGCAAGTGTAGGTTGGTCTATATGTCCTAATAATGGCATGGAAGAAATAAAAAGAATTTCAGATATAAATTTAACATCCGATTCCGGTTCGGGAGCGATTCGGGAAGCCTGTAGGTTTATAACTAAATACAATAAACGATTTGAAAGAATATAATACTCCTTTTGTTATAGCCGAAATAGGTTGCAATCATAAAGGTGATTTCGAGATTGCTAAAGAAATGATCAGGGTTGCCAAAATATTTTGCAAGGTTGATGCGGTCAAATTTCAGAAGCGCAGCAACAAAGAATTATTAAGTAAAGAACAATATGAGGCACCACATCCCAATCCCATCAACTCCTATGGAGATACTTATGGGGAACACCGTGAGTTTCTCGAGTTTAATATCGAACAACATAGGGAGTTAAAAGAATATTGTGAGGAAATGCAGCTAACCTATTCCTCCTCAGTTTGGGACCTAACATCAGCCAGAGAGATAGCATCTTTAAATCCTGATTTTATAAAGATTCCTTCAGCCTGCAATAACAATTACCCAATGTTAGCATGGTTATGTGACAATTATAAGGGGGAAATTCATGTTTCGACTGGGATGACCACTCCCCAGGAAATATCGTTGCTAGTAGATTTTTTTAAGGATAAAAGCAGAAATCAGGACCTGAGCCTGTATAATTGTACCTCGGGTTATCCTGTGCCTTTTAAGGATGTATGTTTATTAGAGATTAATAAGTTGAAGAATAAATATGCCGGGTCTGTTAAACAAATTGGGTTCTCAGGACATCATTTAGGGATAGCAGTAGATGTAGCAGCCTTTACCTTAGGAGCCTCTGTTGTAGAAAGGCATTTTACTTTAGATCGTACCTGGCGGGGTACAGATCATGCGGCTTCCCTTGAGCCTGCCGGTTTACGAAAACTCAACCGCGATCTTTGGGCGGTATATGATGCATTGTCCTATAAAGAAAAAGATATTTTGGATATTGAGGAGGAACAAAGGAATAAATTGAAATTCAGACCTGATTCTTAATTGATGAAAATCCTAATGCTCTCCATTTTCGCACCACATTTCTTTAACTGGACCGAACAGTTGAGAGATTCCGGTCATGAGGTATATTGGTTGGATGTATATGACTCCAACACCAAAGTAAAGCAGATAGATTTTGTTGAGCAGATCCTTGGATGGCGATATAAGTGGAATTATCCCGGAAGGTATCTTCTTAAAAGTAAAGCTCCCGGAATAACCCGTTTCATTAATATTTTCAATGAACGCAATTTCCAGGAACAACTGGAAAAGCAAATTAGGAGAATAAAACCGGATGTAGTGCATAGTTTTGTGATGTATCTTGGAGGAGCGCCAGCCTTGCCGGTAATAAAAAAGTTTTCCAACCTAAAATGGACCTATACCGCCTGGGGCAGTGATATGTATTATTATCAACACCAACCAAAACATCTTGAAGATATGAAAGAAACCTTAGCCCAAATGGACTATATGTTCGCCGATTGCCAGAGAGATTATAGCATTGCTCAGGAACATGGCTTTAAAGGTAGGTTTCTCGGAGTTTTTCCCGGGGGAGGTGGTTTTGATTTTAAAAGTCTTGATCCTCTTATTAAGGATAAGGAAAACAGAAATATTATTCTAATAAAAGGGTATCAGGGGCTACACGGAAAATGCATTTCTGTATTAGAGGCGCTTCAAAAACTAGAAATGCAATTAATAGATAACCGGATTGTTGTATTTGGAGCTGCACCGGAGGTATTTAAATTTGTGGAGTCTTCTTCTTTAAAAGCATTTAAAAATTTGGAAGTAGTTGGTAAACTGCCTCACCAGAACCTGATGGAATTGATGGGGCGGTCTTTAATCTATATCGGGAACAGTAGTTCTGATGGGATGCCTAATACCCTTCTGGAAGCAATTGTTATGGGTGCTTTTCCCATTCAATCTAATCCAGGTGGCGCCACAGCCGAGATAATCACCCATAAAAAAAATGGACTCCTAATTGAAGAGCCTGAGGATTCCGGTCAAATTGCAGAATTAATAAGGGAGGCATTGTTTAATCCAGCGTTTAGAAGAAAAGCTATTGCCTGGAATTCAGAAAACATCAAACCAAACCTGGAAAGAGAACGGGTTAAAGCCCGGGTTTTAGAAGCTTATGAATTAATAGAGAAAGATCTGTAATGCAGCCAGTAATTTCAATCCTATACGCCCACCGCAACCGGGATTCCGAAAGGATTAAAATCTCCTTTGACTCCCTGCGGAAACAAGAACTTCAGAATTTTGAAGTGATCTTTGTAGATTATGGGAGCAGGAACAAACTTGTAAATGAATTGGAAGAGCTTGAAAGGGAATTTCCTTTCGTTCGCTTTTATCACCTTCCAGTTGCCCAGCTCTTATGGAATAAAAGCAAAGCCCTAAATTTTGGGATTACAAAAGCGAGTGGAGAATATATCTTCATTGCAGATATTGACCTTGTTTTTCATCCCCAAACCTCTGTTTTATGGAAAAAGTTCCAGAACCCGGATAAATTTTATTTATTCAAACTCGGTTATTTGGAAAAGGAAGAATCACAGAAGCTTTCAGGGAATTATGTATTTGAAGATTTAAAGCCAGCCCGGGTTGGGGAGGTGAATGGAATGATTCTTACGTCCAGGGAAAGCCTGATGAAGGTGAACGGCCTGGATGAGTTTTTTCATTTTTACGGGGCCGAAGACGAAGATCTTTTCGCCCGATTGGAAAATGCGGGGTGTCAGAAAGAGCAAAGAAAGGAGGAGTATTTTTACCATAATTGGCACCAAAGTTTTTCAGGGGCTGAAGACATTCTCCTCACAGGGAATCCACGGGTAAAATTTATCATGCGCATTAATCAACGGCATTTTGAACGCAACCGGGACCGGGGAATTATAAAACCTCTGAGGCAGGGGGAAATGGGGGACTTTATAGCTGCAGAAAGATCAGAAGCTTTAAAGAATCCGGATAAAAAACTTGAAATTCCCAATATCCTGGCAAGGGTAGAACATCTTTTAAGAGAAGAGTTACCTTCCCGGAAAGGAGAAGTGGTTAGGATGGAATTTTTTGAAGACGATTTTTATACTTCTTTAAAACACAGGTTAAAAAAAGGCCTGGGCAAGCAAACGCAGCCCTATATTTCTATGAAGGAAGTTAATGATATGGTATTAAAGGAGATCCTTTATAATTACCGGGATCATAATTATTCCTTCAGGCTGGGAGAAGATTTGAAAAGAATCGACTTCATTTTAGAAGTTTAATTGAAAAAGATTTCGTGATGCCTTACGAGCGAAGAATTTATAAAATGAATTGAATGTCCCTGAAATTAAAACTTAAAGAAGGCCTATTCCGTATATTAAATCTGTTACCTGAGAAACAGGGCTTTTATTTTTATCATAAAATCCAGGACGTTGTTAACGGAGAGAATATGTTACAGCGGGTAAAAACCAACGAGCCCAGTTTTGGCCTTTTACAAAGATTATTACAGGAGAAGGGACTGTCCTTAAAAGGGAAAAATATTTTAGAGATCGGTTCGGGATGGGCACCGGTGATGCCTTACTTTATGCTTTTCCATGGAAAAGCCAAATCAGTCTCCACCTTCGATCTTAATAGGCATTTTAGTAAGAAGGCCGTCTATAGGTTGAACGAAGTTTTCTTTTCGGAATATGGGATCAGAATCACTCCTGAGCCCAAAAGAGCATATCACTTACCAAAAAACATCGAGTATTATCCCAATACTAACCTGATAGCTGCCGACTTACCGGAAACCGACCTTGTTTTTTCCCGATTTGTGTTGGAGCATGTAAAGCCTGAAGACCTCAGATTAATGCATAAAAAATTTAAAAGAGACTTAAAACCGGGGAGTTTAATTGTACACCTGATTTCCCCGAGTGATCACCGCGCTTATGTGGATAAGAATTTGAGTCTGCAGGACTTCTTACAATACAGTGAAGCCGAATGGCAAAAGAAGCAAACCAAATTTGATTACCACAACCGGCTGAGACTTCCGCAATATTTAGCTATTTTTAAGGCAGCAGACCTGGAACTTTTGCATGTGGAATATGATCAACCCGGTGAGGATATTTATAAGAAGTTCAGGGCTGTAAAAATACACGAAGATTTTAAGCACTTTACAGATGAAGAATTGACGGCCGGTTCTATTAATGTGGTTTTGAGGGTGTAGAAGGAAAAGCTTGTCCTGAAGCAAGCAGCATCCGAAGGATCGAAGAACTGTCAGGCTGAGCCCGACCAAAGGGAGGAAAGTCGAAGCCCTTTTGAAAGCCTAAAGACAGTCGTTTCCTACTACTAAGCACTTCGACTTTTCGTCTGCTATCGCAGCCGGCTCAGTGTGACAAATAGTTTTAATAATTAGTTTTTCATAATCCAACAATGTCAGGCTGAGCCTATGTTTCTGGCCAGAAGGACAGAAATATGGAAAAGCCAGTCCTGAGCGCGTAGCAGCCGAAGGGTAGGGGCACTGTCAGGCTGAGATCTGAGATAAAATTTTTATCTAGCGGAGGGGATGACAGATAAAATAGATATTACTGAATTTATAAAGGCTTAAATAGATTCGTGATCTGTTCTTTTTCCATTGATGAAAAAGAACCAAAAAATCTAGGCTTACGAAAATGGATCTAAATTTTTCGTTCGATGTCTAAATTTTCTGAACTCGCGGGAAAAACTTGAGTAAGGAGAAAAAGACGTGTCGCTCAAACAGCAGAAAATTTAAACGACATCTCACTTCAAATTTCACGATCAATTTTCGATAGGCCACTTAATTTTCAACTTAGTCTTTACTACGTAACCTTTTATTAAATAAAAAAACTAACTCTGTCAATACTAGCCAGAATAGATGACCGGGTGGACGGTTGGGGGGAAAGCCTGTCGTGAGCCTGGACGAAGGCTCGAAGCCCTTTTAAAGTTTAAAAAGTCGCTTCGAACTACCAAGCACTTCCCTTCGACTCCGCAAAAGCTGCGCTCAGGACAGGCTCATCGCCTCCTTCGTTGTCGGCTTAGTGTGACAAAGGCTTTAATAATGAGTTATTCATAAACCAGGAATGTCAGGCTGAGCCCCTTTAAGCGGCCGGGAGGACGATTGGAGGGAAAGTCGAAGCCCGTTTGAAGGTCTAAAGACAGTCGTTTCCTACTACTAAGCACTCCCCTTCGACGAAGCTCAGGGCTAGCTCTTCGACTCCGCAAAAGCTGCGCTCAGGACAGGCTCATCACCTCCTCTGTCGGTGGCTCAGTGTGACAGCTCGTTAATAATGGGTAATCAACAAATCAATATCATCGCAACATCACTTCGTCACAACCTTACAAAATCATCACTCAACCAATCCCCAATTCACGAATTCACGAATCCCGAACTAACCAATCCCCAATGAACTAGTTAACCAAATAACCAACCAAAATAATTAACTTGCTTTCTCAATTTGATATCGTGATCTTATGCCATATATAATTGCAGAAGTTGGGCAGGCCCATGAAGGAAGTTTGGGCTTGGCTCTATCTTATATTGATGCCCTGGCAGAAACCGGAGTGGATGCAGTGAAGTTCCAGCTGCATATAGCCGAGGCCGAAAGCAGTAAGTTTGAACCTTTTCGGGTGAAATTCAGCGAGCAGGACAAAACCCGTTTCGATTACTGGCAGCGGATGGAATTTACCCTGGCGGAATGGAGGTTTCTAAAGCAGCGTTGTGATGAAAAAGGGGTGGAGTTTTTGGCCTCTCCTTTTAGCAATGCCGCAGTTGAGCTTCTGGAAGACTTGGGCGTAAAGAGATATAAGATCGGTTCAGGAGAGGTTAGTAATTTCCTGTTGCTTGAAAAAATTGCCCGAACCGGGAAACCGGTCATTCTTTCTTCAGGGATGAGCTCCTTTGAAGAACTGGATCGAACTGTTGGATTCCTAAGGAAAAGAAAGGTGGAATTCTCCATTCTGCAATGCACCACCGCATATCCCACTCAACCTGAAGAATACGGCTTGAATGTAATCACAGAGTTAAAAGAACACTACAAGGTGCCTGTAGGTTATTCCGATCATTCTGCAAAAATAGAAACCTGCATTGCGGCAACTGCTCTGGGCGCTGAAATCCTGGAATTCCATGCAGTCTTCGACCGCCGAAGCTTTGGCCCCGATGCCACTTCCTCCCTGGAGATCGATGAGATCAAAAGCCTGGTGCAGGCGGTAAGGAATATTGAAACTTCTCTTCAACATCCCGTTGATAAAACAGATAATACCCGGTATAAAGACTTGAAGGATATTTTCGAAAAATCTCTGGCCGTAAATAAAGACCTGCCTGCAGGCCACAAACTGACTTTCGATGATCTCGAAGCGAAAAAACCTAAAGGCCATGGCATTGATGCTTCAGAATTTGAACAACTAATAGGACAGGAGTTAAAAAGGGAAATGAAGCAATGGGAGTTTTTGAATGATGAAGATTTGGTGTGATTAAATCGTCATTGCGAGGAAGCGGGGGCTGACGCGGCAATCCGTTGTTTTTATTCAGGCATCTGACTTTATTCTCCAAACAACAACCCCTACCAACTACTAAGCACTTCGACCATCACCTCCTTCGTCGGCGGCTCAGTGTGATGGCATGTTTTAAAAGAATTTCATGAATAAACCAACACTGTCAGGCTGAGGCCGACCGGAGGGAGGAAAAGCCTGTCCTGAGCGCGCCGCAGTCGAAGGGTCGAAGCCCCTTCTTAATTCCAACCACAGTCGTTACCAACTACTAAGCACTTCGACTTCTCGTCTGCTCCCGCAGCCGGCTCAGTGTGACTCTATGTTTAAAAAGAATATTTATGAAAGCCCACTATTGTCCGACTGAGCCCATATTTTGAAAAACCTTGAGTACAGTAGAAGATGTTGCTCCAAGCAACTACATGCTCATTGAGTATAGCTCGTTAGGTTCGAGTGTCCTGACGCTAGTTGGGATGTGTCGAGAACCGTTAAGTAGCAAGAACTCTATAAGCTTCTCGATACTCCCGATAGCTATCGGGATTTATTCCGCTCTGCTACATAAAGAATCACTCGAAGTCAACGCAACATGTTCTACAATTTTATTTTACGCGCTCGTAACGCCCAGCCCGTTGGGTTCGAGTGCCTTTGCAGAGCGATAGCGGTGCAAAGGTGTATCGAGAACCGCATGGGAGAACGAACCCTTCAAGACTTCTCGATACTTTTTTTATTCCGCTATCGCTTCATAAAAAACACTCGAAGTCAACGTCCCTTTCTGTTGGGATAGTTATATGAAAGCCCTCCCCGTGAGTAGCACCATCTTTATTCCGCTTCTCAAATTAATAAATTAACCGGGGCAAATCTGTCCTTTATGACCCGACTCATAAAACAGCCTTCCTGAAGCTTTCATCTTTGTACCTATTAAATGAAGCTTCTGTAAAACTATACCCACTGAGCATGAAAAACCCACAAAATAAAAAAGTTCCTATCTCTTCCGCAGTCAAAAATCGACGCTTTTAGAATGAGAGAATTAAAGAATTAAAGAATTAAAATCCCCTAACCCACCGAAAAGGGAAAAGCTTGGTATTTCTTTTTCGGCTTCTAATTATAACACCCATGAGTAAAGAAAGAAAATTATGGATTGCTTTCCTGCTGGTTATGTCAGTATCCTTTGCCATCCTCGGTTATTATGGTTTTGAAATCTATCAGAAAGCACCCCCTCTGCCTGAACAAATTGTCACCACCGAAGGAGAAGTTGTCTTTGAAGGCCAGGACATCAAGGATGGCCAGAACGTTTGGCAAAGTATGGGCGGCCAGGAAGTTGGCTCTATATGGGGACATGGCGCCTATCAGGCCCCAGACTGGACTGCAGACTGGCTTCACCGGGAGGCCCTGTTTATCCTTAATGAATGGTCTGAAGAAGACTATGCTAAACCTTATGAGGAGCTTGAAAGTGAAAAACAGGCCCTCCTGGAGAGAAGGCTTCAAGTGGAATTGAGAGAAAACACCTATGATGAAGCCGATGGCAGCATTACCATCTCTCCCATGCGGGCAAAAGCGGTTAGATTTCTCAGCAACTACTACCGTGGATTATTCATGGAGAACCCAGAGCTCGACGAACTGAGAAACTACTATGCTATTCCCCCGAATTCTATTAAAGATGAGACAAGAATGCAACAGATGTCGGGCTTTTTCTTTTGGGCTACCTGGGCAACAGTAACCGAAAGACCTGGCAGCGATGTTTCCTATACCCATAACTGGCCTCCGGATGAACTGGTGGGCAATAAGGCTACCGGCGATCTCCTCATCTGGACAGGATTCAGTATTATCCTTCTTCTGGTGGGAATAGCACTAATGATATTCTATCATGCGAAAATGAAAGAGGAGGAAGAGCCTGAAAAACCGGTTGAAGACCCTCTCATGAAACAAACAATTACCCCTTCTATGCAAGCGGTGAAAAAGTACATGTGGATAGTATGCGTTCTTATACTTATCCAGGTGACTTTTGGTGTCATAACGGCACATTTTGGGGTAGAAGGAGATGGTTTTTATGGTCTCGATCTCGCCGAAATTCTTCCTTATTCCATCTCAAGAACCTGGCATGTGCAGCTGGGAATTCTCTGGGTCGCCACTGCCTGGCTGGGAACAGGCCTTTATATGGCACCCGCAGTTTCAGGTAGAGATCCAAAGTTTCAGAAGTTTGGCGTGAACTTCCTCTTTGTCTGCCTTTTAGTAATCGTATTTGGTTCTATGGCCGGGCAATGGATGGGAATTATGCAAAAACTTGGGCTGGCAGAAAACTTCTGGTTTGGACATCAGGGTTATGAATATGTAGATCTTGGAAGGTTTTGGCAAATATTCCTTTTTGTAGGTTTGTTTGTATGGCTTGCACTTATGGTGCGACCGCTTCTACCGGTGATCAGGCAAAGAACTTCTGAAAGGAATCTGCTCATCATGTTCCTGGTTTCTTCTGCCGCTATTGCGCTCTTCTATGGTGCGGGCCTAATGTGGGGAAGACAAACCAACCTTGCGATCGCCGAATACTGGCGGTGGTGGGTGGTTCACCTGTGGGTAGAAGGTTTCTTTGAGGTATTTGCTACAGTAGTGTCGGCTTTCCTGTTTGTAAGGCTTGGTTTGCTGCGCACCAATACTGCCACCCTCAGTGTGCTGTTAGCTACCGTTATCTTCCTTTCGGGAGGTATACTGGGTACTTTCCACCACCTGTATTTTAGTGGTACTCCAACAGCGGTAATGGCCCTGGGAGCCACTTTTAGTGCCCTGGAAGTAGTCCCGCTGGTCCTGATTGGTTACGAAGTTTATGAAAACTACAAGCTATCCAAAGCCACGGAATGGCTTAAGGATTATAAATGGCCTATTTACTGCCTTATTGCTGTAGCCTTTTGGAACTTTTTGGGAGCAGGTATTTTCGGTTTCATTATTAATCCTCCTATCGCTCTTTATTATATGCAGGGACTTAACACCACGGCAGTACATGCCCACACAGCTCTTTTCGGAGTGTATGGTTTCCTTGGAATTGGCCTCATGCTGTTTGTTCTTAGGAGTCTCTACCGGAAACAAATATGGAATGACAAATTGCTGAGTTTTTCTTTCTGGTCTATTAATATTGGTCTTATCCTTATGGTGCTCCTAAGTGTACTCCCTATTGGATTACTCCAAACAGTTGCCAGTGTAAATGAAGGAATGTGGTATGCCCGTTCAGCTGAATTTATGCAGCAACCGGGAATGGATACCCTGCGCTGGATGAGAGCTATTGGTGATACCATTTTTGCAATAGGTTTATTTGCCTTTGTATGGTTCGTTTTCTCTCTTAACAGTAGCAAGAGATTGCCGGAAGAGAAAAAAGAAGCAAAAGTGCGCGAAGAGGAATACGCAGAAGTATAAAATCACAGAGGAGGTAAAAGCTGTCATCGCTCTGAATGCGAGTGTTAAATGCGGTTTTTGCCTCTTTTTTTATCCCGTTGGATTTGAGACTGCTCCTCGATACATTTTTTTATTTCGCTATTGCTGCATAAAAACCCACTCGAAGGCAACGCCCGATTTAGTAAGAGTATTTCCCAACAACCCCTCGCCGTTGGGTTCGAGTGATCCCGATGCAAATCGGGATTGTATCGAGAAACGGTTAGGAGCAGGAACTCTTCAAGACTTTTCGATACTTTTTTTATTTCGCTATCGCTTCATAAAAAACACTCGAAGTCAACGATCGGTTTTGTTTGGGTTGATATTGAAAACTTCACCAGTTGCATTTACCTCACAAGACTTCTCGATACAATTCTTTCTTCCGCTCTGTTACATAAAGAATCACTCGAAGTCAACGTCTGTTTTAATTAGAGTATTTTAATAGATCACTCCATCACAGCGTCACCAATTCACAAATTAACCGACCTCCAGAATGCTACCAACTAAAGACTAATGACTAAAAACAAAACTAAAGACTCCAGGCTACCGACTAACGCCTAATTTATTTACATTTGTTCAAACCAGAAAACCACCTATGCTTCTCATCATCCATCAACATGCTGCAAGGCTTGTCCGCGTCCATTACAAAGGAGAAGATTTAAAGGTAAAGGAAACTGATCTTTGCAGGATTTTTTGGGATTTAGCAGAACAGTATCCTGAGGAATTGATCTGTTGGTGTGAAGAAAGTTATGTTGATGAATTTAACAAGAGCCTTTTAAAGGAAATATTTCCGCATGATTTAATCATGGCCTCTTATGCCCTGGAGCATTCGTATTTTCCAGAACAAATTGGTTATATCGATCAGCATCCCGCAATAAATGTTAACCCGGAAGTACGTTATGGAACCTGGAGAATGAGTACTGATGTCGGCGGTATTAAGGGAAAAACTTTATTGTATTTCCGGGATTCTTTTGGGAAAATAAAAGATATCGGATTTTTATTAAATTCAATTGCTAAATCCGGGCAGCATAACGGATTATTCTGTTATTCAGAGCCGGGTTTCTTCAAAACGAGCCTGGTAAAGCAATATATACCTCAGCCGGTTGCGGGCATTTCAGAGCTTTTCTCCTTTGTATATATGCATTATAAGACAGGTCGGGTTTGGTTGTTATTATGGTGTTTTATAAAGTTTGAGCGCTCCTTGCCGATTCTTTCCCTGTTGAGATTATTTTTCAGAAAGAAGTATTTTTTAAAGGAAATCGATCTAAGGAATCTTGAGAAGAAAAGGGTAAATAAGCTTCCTAAATCGATAAGTATTGATGTGATCATCCCTACCCTTGGAAGAAGAGAATATTTGTTGCGGGTTTTAGACGATCTTAAAAAACAAAGCTTATTGCCAAAAAAGGTAGTCGTGGTAGAGCAAAATCCCGATCCAAAATCCCAAACAGAATTACCAGAGCTAAGCTCGAAAGCCTGGCCTTTTGAAATCGTACACCATTTTATTCATAAAACCGGGGCTTGTACGGCCCGTAATATGGCCCTGGAAGAAGTAGATGCCGATTGGGTGTTTTTTGCCGATGATGATATAAGATTGACTTCTAATTTATTACAATCAAGTTTGGAAGAATTGAATCGATTGGGAATAAATTGTCTCAATTTGAATGCCTATCAAACTGGTGAAAAACAATTCTTTCATAAGATCAAACAATGGGGAAGTTTTGGATCCGGAGTTAGTATTGTTAATTCAAAGTTCACAAAAGACTTAAGATTTGAAGAGGTTTTTGAATATGGGTTTGGCGAAGATCAGGAATATGGCATGCAATTACGAAATGCCGGATGTGATATCATCTATCATCCAGATTTAAAGATATTACATTTAAAAGCTCCCAGGGGTGGCTTCAGAGATATTTCTCTACCACCATGGAAAAACGATGGCCCCAAGCCGTCTCCCACCATCATGTTGTTTGCCCAGAAGTATTTTAGTGCGTACCAGTTGAAAGGATTTAAAACTGAACTTTTTTTCCGGAATTATGACTTTGGCAAAACCCTTAACCCCATAAAATATTGGAGGAATATGCAATTGCGGTGGAATAAAAGTAAAAATTGGGCTAAAAAACTGTCACTTAAATAATTTTCCATGATGAAATTTTTAATCAGCCAGAGGGCCCTTGATCATAATGATTTTCAAAAACTGGAATTGAAATATCAGGTTGAGACGGGTTCTGCAGGGCCATATAGTTTTGTCACCGAAAAAGACACCAGCGTTTACAATGGGCAACGCCTTAGGTTTTTTATAGATGGGTATATACGGGATTTTAATTGTGCAATGCCGGATGTAGCTTCTCAAACTGAAAATGCCATTGGCTTAATTACTAAACAATGGCCCGTCCCAGACTCCATAAGTGGGTCTTTTTCCAGTGTGATCATTGAGGAAAACACTGGGGAAATAGTTATTTGCAATGATGCGATAGGGGTGTATCCTTTATATTACTTTGCGGGGGAGGATGAATTTTATATCTCTAACAGTCTTATTTGGTTGGGTGTCTTCTCTGAGGCTTCCATAGATGAGGTGGGGCTATTTCAACGCACTTATTGTCCTGAATTTGCAAATATCGGGTCCAGAACGCTATTAAAAAATGTAAAACGCCTGTTACCGGGAGAATGGATTAGGTTTAATAAGTCGGGAGAAATAAAAAAGAAAAAATATGATAATGAATTATACCAGAACCTTTCAGATAGTATTCTTCCTTTAGATTATTGGATAGCATTTAAAAGGGAGATATCATATTGCCTGGCAGAGGAGGAGAATGTCCACATAGGCTTGAGTGGTGGGATGGACAGTAGGTTAATAATTGCCGGAGTTCCAGAGGGAAAAAATATGTCCGGACATACATACGGGCAGGAAGATTATTATGAAACTCTTATTGCAAAACGCGTTGCGGAGCTGTATGACGCCAAATTCAAAAGTTATTCCCATCCTGAATTGAATTTTCCATCTAAGGAAATCCTTGAGAAATATACTATTGAAACAGAGGCTATTTATTTAAACCATTGGCTTGAAATTTTAGAGGACCAGAACAAAGATAACAGGGAAATCATGTTGGTAGGGGATATGACCGAATCTTTGCAGGGAAGAAACCTTCCGATGAAAAAAAACTGGAAAAACTTTAAGCAGTATTACCTGGGACGCAAGGAATATCCTTTAACTCAAAATACAAGCGAAAAATTTGAGGATTGGAAAGAAGCTGTCATAAGTAAATACACCGGTTTGGTATCTCAAAAGCATCTCAATCGGATAAATGTAGAACTAACGGAGAAACAAATAAAGAATGAGATTACTGCAGATCTAGAAGAACTATTTTTAAGGATTGAACAGCATAATCTTCCTTATCTGGAACTGGTTTCCGAGATATTTACCTGGTTTACTCATTCCCGAATTCCGATGGGCAAACAGATACTGATCTTAAATTCTAATTTTAAAAGTCTTTGTGTTCCGATGTCTGTTCAAATTCTTCGGTTAACCAGCAATCTGCATCCAAATCTTAGACTGAATGGCAGGTATATAAAATCTTTGTTTGCCTCGGTTAAGGATTTAAAATCGGCTGCAGGCGTGCCTACGAGTCAGATCCCATTTATCCCTTTTAATTCGCCGGAAATATTAAAAGTCCCAATATGGTTTTTAAGATCGGAAATAGATGATTTTCTTATAAAGAGAGTGATGAAGTCTGGTAACCCAAAGAAGAGATACCGGGTATTAAAATCTTTTAATTGGGTAGAAGTGTATCAGCAGCCGAAAATGGAGGCAAAATTGCGGTCTTACTTCGAGAAAAATTATTTAGGAGAAGGATATACAAATGCTGTAATTAATGGAGCTCTCCAACGTAGAGACCTGGAGCAATGGCCGCTTAGCAATATCAATATAATTAATGCTGCAGCATTAAATGCAGAATTAGCCCTGCTAAAAGCCCTCAAAGACGAATGAAATTTAATCTAATCATCTGTACATATCAACGGAGGCAGGCCATAGAGCGACTCTTAGAATCGGTTAGGGAGCAAAAGTTATATCCCGATGAGATCCTCGTCATTGATGCTTCTCCCGATGATTTAACGAAAAAGCTATTTGAGGATAAGGTTTACCCTGCTTTAAAATACCACAAAGTAGGAAAGGATGATAGCGGATTAACCCGCCAGCGTAATTTTGGGATAAAACATTCGAGTCCCGAGATGGAGGTTCTTTGTTTTTTGGATGATGATATAGTGCTTGAACCCGATTATTTTGAGAAGCTGGTTGAGAGCTATATTAAATACCCCCGGGCCATTGGAATTGGGGGTAGGATAAAGGATGATATTGCGTGGAAAAAAGTTTCAGAAAACAATAAACCGCGATTTGCTGAATTTCAATTTGATGGGTATGTCCGGCCTCTGGGACAACGAAATGTCTTAAGAAAACGATTAGGCTTATTATCAGACAAACCGCCGGGCGTCATGCCTGAATTCTCCCATGGTTTTTCAACCGGATTCTTACCTCCTTCGGAAAAGATTTACCCGGTAGAATTCTTTATGGGGGGAGTGGCCTCTTATAAGCATGAACTTTTTTCAGAAATAAATTTTTCAGAAAAATTTATAGGTTATAGTTTGTATGAAGACCTCGATTTTTGTTTACGAGCCTCCAAAATTGGGCAATTATATGTGAATACGGCTGCAAAAGTAGCGCATCTTCATGACGAAGCTGGCAGGCCCGATCATTATAAATATGGGAGAATGGTTGTTGAGAATGGATATCACGTATGGAAATTGAAAAATCCGAAACCTTCCTTTAAAGCAGCCTTTAAATTCTGGGCAATACATGTCTTATTGTTAATGATTAGATTTGTAAATGGCTTTAGTAAAGATAAAAGTGGGTTTAATGATGCCCGGGGAAGACTTCGAGGTTTATTAAGCGTGTTAAACCAATAGATCAACCCGATAAATTTGTTTTAGCTTTTAACTGATAATATGTCTTTGCTGTAATTTAATTTAAGTTGATGGGTGCTGATAAAAATGAAATTGTCTTATTATTAACCGGGACTATTGAAAGGAACTCTTCAGATGTCCTGGCGGTGAAGGATCCAGAAATCAGAAAGCAGCAATATTTAGAAGCAATATCATTTTATTTAGCTAATACTCCTTATAAAATAGTTTTTTCTGAAAATTCCGGTTACTCCCTGGCTGAGTATTTTCCAGGGTCGGAGAGGTTGGAATTTATAACTTTTCAATCTCCGATAACTTCTCCCGATAGAGGGAAAGGTTGGAAAGAGTTAGAAATTATAGATTATACTTTAAAAAAATCAGGATTTATTAAGGAGACAAGTATAGTTGTAAAGATAACGGGGAGGTTGAAGGTTTTGAATATTAATAAATTGGCCAACCCTGCTCAAAAGCTGATGTCATCTAATGATAAATTAGTGATGAGTAATATTTACAAAAGATTGAAAATGGATTCCAGGTGTTTTCTTTTTACAAAGGAATTCTGGCCTTATCTAAAGGAAAACGGAGACTCCATAAATCTGGGATTCTCTTTTGAAAAAGCCCTATGGCAGGCAATTATGGATTTTAAAATTAAAGAGAAGGGGAGTTATAGACAATTCTCCCAACCCTTGAGAATAAAAGGGATTAGTGGAGGTTTTGGCACACCATATAAACACGGGAGTTTAATAATTTTTGCCAAACAGCTTAAACATTTTCTAAATCCTATCGCTTATCGGGAGATTTTAAAATGAGCTGTTTTCAAATAAATAACGATTAATTGATAACCGATGCAAACAGTTTTTATAGCTTTTACTTTAAAGAATTCTTCGGTTGCCGAATTTTTTGTAAGTCTGGCGAATAAACTATCAAAAACTCATCACGTAATTATTTTTACCTATGCCACTGAAGCTCATAAGCTAATCCTTGATGAGTCGATAAGTATTCTGGAATGGCCGTCCAGAAGACCTACGAAGTTTGCTGATTTTCGGTTCTTAGTAAAGAATATAAGGGAGCATAAACCTGAAATCCTGATTGCAAGCTTTGGAGCTGTTAATCTTTTTATTCTGGCAGGCTTCTTAATGAGGGTAAAGCATCGGGTGGCCTGGTATCATACCTTGACAAGCCAATTAGAATTTAAGCATTTCCTGTTTTGGCGAAAAAAAAACCTATTCAAGCTGGCTACCAGGATAATGGCGAATTCAGAATCGGCGAAGTTAGATGCCATCAAGGCCTTTAATATAAATAGTGAAAAATTAGAGGTTGTACCCAATGCAGTACATGACCCCCTGATTCAGGAGAAAACTAATCAAAACAAATTGGTTTATGCCGGGAGATTACATAGCGTTAAAGGAATTAAAGTTCTTTTAAGGTCTTTGGCCATTGTCAGGGAGGATCATCCCGATATTTTATTAGAAGTAATAGGAGGGGAAGATGAGCAAGGACTTATGCCGGAATTGATTAAACTTAAGGAAGAATTAAACCTGGAGAGAAATATTCGGTTTGTCGGGAGTCAATCAAAAGATTATGTATTGCGAGCTTTTTCCACTGCCTTTTGCAGTATTGTTCCTTCTTATTATGAAGCTTTTGGATATGTGGTGATAGAAAGTTTTTCGGTACATACTCCGGTTATAGGTTCTAATACTACCGGGATAGCCGAAATTATAGAAGATGAGGTGAGTGGTCTATTATTTGAGCCGGGAAATCATCGGGAATTGGCATCACAACTACTTAGATTATTGGAGCAACCGCATTTTAGAGATGAACTTGCGGAACAGGCTTATAAGAGGTTTCTGGGGAAATATGAATTAAATAATGTAGTTGATGATTTTGTGGAGCAATCTATTATCTTTAAATAAGGTTTACTGTTTAAATGAATAAAGAACGAGAGGAAATAAATAAGCGACAAAGAGAATTTTATCAAAATTTTGATAAGAATTTACCCAGTAAGATCTGGTCTTATTTTAGAAACAGAGCCTTGAACAGTCTTAAGAAGCAAATTGGCGTAGAACAGGATATTTACGATTTGCATAAAAGCTGGTTTGGAGAGCTTTCACAAAAAAAGGTGCTTGACCTTGGGTGTTATGCCGGAAATGTTTTGAGTATGCATCTCGCCCAGCACTCGAAGGAATATTTGGGGATAGATTTAAGCCCTAAAGGGATAGCCCTCTTTAACCGAAGACTCGAAAATATCCCGGGAGCCAGGGCTGAAGTGATGGATTTTCTCTCGGAGGAATTCAAAGAAAAAGATTTCGACCTGATCTATGCCTATGGGGTTTTACATCATTTTAAAGATGTAGATGAGCTAATAAATACATTGCTGGAGAAACTCGCGGTCGGGGGTGAGATTATTAGTTATGACCCACTTCAAACCAGTAAACCTATAAAGTTATTAAGAAACATTTACCGACCTTTTCAAAGTGACCGCGATTGGGAGTGGCCTTTTTCCAAAAAGACTTATTATAAGTTCGAAAAGGCATTTGAAATGAAGGAGCGCAGGGCTGTGCTGGGCAAGGCCAAGTGGAGTGCCCTGATTGGATTTCTGCCGCTTTCTGAAGAAAAAAAACTAACAAAGGCCAGAGCCTGGCATCAGGAGGACTGGGATATGTCTGCCAGTTCTGATGAACATATGTTTTCATGTATGCATTTAAGTATGCGCATGGCTAAAAAGCCATCAAAATGAGATTTGCCATTTTCACCCATGTGATTCATCATAGAATTCAGGGCCGTTATCATGCCTACAGTCCTTATGTGCGTGAGATGAATTTGTGGTTTAAATATCCAGAAGAAGTTGAAGTTGTGGCAGCTTTAGAGAAGAGAAGGAGAATGGGGGAGAAGGAGACCAGGGGAATGGAGGCTCGCTATCTTCACGAAAACCTGACCTTTACTGCAATCCCGGCTTTTAATCTACTTGGTGTTAAAAATATCGTTATAGCACTCTTTAAAATACCGGTGATTTTCTTCAGAATAATGAGGGCAATGCGGCGGGCCGATCATTTGCATCTGCGTTGCCCGGGGAATATCGGATTGCTTGCTGCTATTGCCCAGATCTTTTTTCCGAAGAAACCCAAATCGGTTAAATACGCGGGGAACTGGGATCCCGATGCCAGGCAACCCCTTAGCTACAGGCTTCAGAAATGGATATTAAGCAATACTTTCTTGAGTCGGAAGCTCAAGGTATTGGTTTACGGGGACTGGCCGGGCCGGACTAAAAATGTAATTCCATTCTTTACCGCCAGTTTTTCTGAAAAAGATAGAGAATTGGTTCAAAAAGATTTCAGCCCGCCATATAAGTTTGTCTATACCGGAAATTTGGTGGAAGGGAAAGGAGTCTTTGAGGCAATCAATCTTATCTGGGCGCTTAAGAAAAAAGGAGTCGAAGTAGAACTTGAGATCTACGGCGACGGAGCTTTAAAAGATTCTCTCAGGGACTATATTCAGAAAAAAGAGCTGCAAAAATTCGTAAGACTAAAAGGCCGGAAAAGCCTGGAAGAATTAAAACAAGCCTATAGAGAAGCCCATTTCGTGGTTCTGCTCTCAAAGAGCGAAGGCTGGCCGAAGACTTTAGCCGAAGGCATGTGGTTTGGATGTGTTCCTGTGGCTACTAATGTTAGTTGTGTGCCGTGGATTTTAGATTACGCCAGGCGTGGAATACTTGATGGTTCAGGGTTTAAAGTTCAAAGTTTAAGCTTCAAGGCTCAGGGGTCAGGGACTTATGATAAGAATTTGAAGAGTAAGCTGGAGAAGGGGGGCAGAGGATTAACGGGGGTGGAGAGTGGAAAGTGGAAAGTGGATAGGCAACACGGATTAGAGGATACAGTAAGGAAAATCGTAGAACATATTAATAATCCGGAAGAGATGAAAAGGATGTCGATGGCTGCGCAGAAATGGAGTCAGGAATATACTTTGGAGAGGTTTGAAAAATCGATTAAACAAATCCTTATTGAAGAAAAACCGAATAAAGTTTACCCCAACCCCAATTCCTCTAAAACAAAAACTGACAACCCACAACCCACACCTGATAACCATAAACAACAAACCATAAACCATAAACATCTCCGGGTATTACAACTAATCGATACTCTAAACCCCGGCGGAGCCGAACGCATGGCGGTGAACCTTGCGAATTCGTTGGTCGGAGAGATTGAAGCTTCATATCTGTGCTGTACCCGAAAAGAAGGCACCTTGAAACAGGAACTGCAAAAGGAAGTGGGTTATCTTTTCCTGAATAAAAAACACAGCCTCGACCAGAATGCTTTTTGGAAGTTGAGGACATTTATAAAGAAGCACCAGATTGATCTGGTTCACGCCCACGGCACTTCCTGGTTCTGGGGAGTACTCCTGAAATTATCCGGACTCAAGCTAAAGCTGGTGTGGCATGATCATTACGGGGAATCGGAGCGGATCGAACAGCGGGATATAAATTTTCTGAAACCGCTCTCAAAGTATTTCGATGGAATAATTTCTGTAAACGAAGACCTTAAAGCCTGGGCTCAAAGGGAATTAAAGTCCACCGAAGTGATACAACTGAACAATTTTATCATGCCTTCAGATGGCATAAATTCCGGGCAACTATTAAAAAGCAGTTCCGCCGATTTTAAAATAATTTGTGTCGCTAATCTTCGTCCGCAGAAGGATCACCTGAACCTGCTCGCTGCTTTTGAAAAACTCGATATAAAGAAAATCAGTTTGCATCTTATTGGGGCCGATCCGGGTACAATTTACTCAAAGAAAGTTAGGGAGAAAATTGCGAATTCAGAAAAGAAAATCTTTTATTATGGCGGTCTTCCCGAGGTCTCAGGCCTTCTCCAACAGGCCGATCTTGGGGTGTTGAGTTCCCGTTCTGAAGGCCTGCCCCTGGCCCTATTGGAGTATGCCCTGGCGGGTTTGCCGGTGGTTTGCACCGAGGTGGGGAATTGCAAGAAGGTGACCGGAAGCTCAGCCTTGCTGGTACCTCCCGGCGATCCCGATGCCCTGGCCGTTGCCATTACGCAATATTTCAGCAATTCAAATATGAGAACAAGGGATGCCCTTTCTCTGCAGACCAGGATCAGAAAAGCCTACTCAAAAAAGGAGGTTCTGCCTCTTTTTCTGGAATTTTATACTAACTTGAGACTTAGATAATGGCTGCCACAAGTAGATATCAATTCAACTATGTAGAGTTACTCCTTATTCATCTGGGGATGGCGCTGGCTATATATCTGTATCGTCCTGCCTCTTCACTAATCCTGCTAGGGGTTATTGTCTATTTCCTGTTTTTAACTATTACAAACGAAAACAGGAACAATGAAGCCCTGATGGGAGCGGCCTATATAGCCGGGGCTGAAGTGTTTTTCCGGCAAACCGACGGAATGTTTTTTTACGAGACGGGAAAATATATGGTGATTGTCTTCCTGGTAATAGGCATGTTCTTTAAAGGTACTTCCTCGCGTACCGTACCTTATTGGACATATCTTCTCATCCTTATTCCCGGGATTGTCGTAGCTTCTATCAACATGAGTTATGAAGCGGAAGTGAGAAAATTAATCGCATTTAATCTAAGCGGACCTGTAGCTTTGGGGGTCACGGCAATTTATTGTTATTATAAAAAGATCAGGGAAAGGGATTTTCAGACAGTGATCTCCTTTTTATTGATGCCACTGATTGCACATATGTTTTATTTATATTTCTATACTCCCAGTATGATGGATGTAGGTATTAACTTACAAGCTAACTATGCGGCCACCGGGGGCTATGGGCCTAACCAGATATCTACCGTTTTTGGCTTTGGTGCCGTTTTATTAGCTATGAGGCTTTTTACCATTAAACATAAACTTATAAATATCATAGACTTGATTTTACTGGGGATGATGGGCTACCGTGCCCTGATCACCTTTTCCCGTGGGGGCGTATTTACCGCTATTGTTTGTATTATCGCATTTCTTGTTTTACTTTATTACAAGAAAGGAGCCCGGGAACAAAAGCGTTTTAATTTTAAAATTCTGCTCCTTGGAGGAGCAAGCCTGATAGTATGGCTATTTTCTTTAGCCCAAACCGGGGGACTTTTAAGTAATCGCTATTCAAACCAGGATGCGGCAGGGAGATTAAAAGAGGATATCACTACCGGCAGGGCTGAACTGATAGAGACAGAATTACAGGCTTTTGTTAAGCATCCGGTAACGGGGATAGGGGTTGGAAAGGGTTATGAATACCGCCTGGAAAATCAGGATATTTCTATTGCCACCCATAACGAGATCAGCCGGATGTTATCGGAACACGGGTTGCTGGGCTTAGTTGCAATATTTATACTTTTGTTGGTGCCGGTGATTTTCTGGACAAAGTTTAAGAACAATTATTATTTTTTGGCGTTCTTAGCTTTTTGGTTTGTTACCATAAACCACTCGGCTATGCGGATCGCCCTGCCGGCCTTTGTTTATGGTTTGGCTTTATTATATATAGTAGATGACAAAAAGGATCCTGTACATAGGAAACGACTTACGCGTTAACAGCTTTACGGCAACTTATATCTCTTTCTTCAGCAAGGTGCTGCGAAGGGAGGGCTACAAAGTAAAAACCGCCTCCACCCGCAATAACAAGGCTTTTAGACTGCTGGAGATGCTGGGCCTGATCATCCGCTATCATAAAAAAACCGATGTGGTGCTCATCGACACTTATGGGGCTATGAATTTCTATTATGCCTACCTGGTGGCCAAAACCTGCCAGGCCTATAAGCTGGATTATATCCCTATCCTTCACGGGGGAAACCTCCCCGAACGCTTAAGGGGCTCCCGGTCTTTTAGCCGAAGCCTCTTCGGAAAGGCCAAAATCAACATTGCGCCATCTCATTTTCTCTATGATATATTTAAGGCGGAAGGCTTTGAGAATATCAGGATTATCCCTAATGCCGTACAGCTGAAGAACTATCCTTTTAAGGAGCGTCGGGAATTCGGACCGAAGCTCTTGTGGGTACGTAGATTTCAGAAGCGCTATAACCCCATGATGGCTTTGCAGGTACTGTTGCTGCTTCAGAAAAAACATCCCGATGCCGAAATGTGCATGGTAGGTCCTGATAAGGATGGGAGCATGAAAACCTGTAAAAACTTTGCCCGGAAACATAATTTAAAAGTAAAATTCCCGGGGAAACTTCCTAAAAAGAAATGGGCAAAATTATCGAGGGATTATGACTTCTTTATCAATACCACAACTGTAGATAATACCCCTATCAGCGTGATCGAGGCGATGAGCCTTGGCCTTGGAATAGTCTCCACCGATGTTGGGGGAATGCCTGTGTTGGTGAAGGACGGGGGAGACGGAGTATTGGTTCCTGAAAACGATGCCACGGCAATGGCTGTGGCCCTGGAGGAACTAATTGCTGATCAGGATAGAACAGCAATTATGTGCCATAAAGCCCGGGAGAAAGTAGAAGCTTTCGACTGGGAGATTGTTAAGCAGGAATGGAATAAGGTTTTGGGGTGAGCTTAGTCTTTAGTTTTGTTTGTGGTTTGGTGTTTATTGCTTGGAGTCAGTTGTGGGTTATGAGTTTTCAGTTCTCAGTTTTTTATATTTTGAACCTTGAATATTAAATCTTGAACCTTAAAAATGAAAAACCTGCTGTACATAGGCAATGAACTTAAGGCCCGGGGAGGAGCCCCAACCTCCATAGATGTTCTTGCCCCTCTTTTGAGAGCAGAAGGTTTACAAATCCAAACGGCCTCTTCGAAGAAAAATCAACTGCTCCGGCTTAGCGATATGCTGATCACTCTTATTAAAAACTCTCACTGGGCTGATGCAGTGCTGATCGACACCTACAGTACCCGCAATTACTGGTATACAGTAATAATTTCACAGCTCTGCAGGATTTTAAATCTGGATTATATACTGATTCTTCACGGGGGAGGTCTACAGAAGAGGCTAAAAAAGAATCCAAAGCTTTCCAGGGTTTTATTTAGTCATTCCAAACTGAATATAGCTCCTTCTCATTACCTGTATGAAACTTTTCAAAATGCCGGATTCAAAAACCTGATATATATTCCTAACAGTGTTTTTCTAAAAGAATATCACTATCTGCCGCGAAAAGTATTGAAGCCTAAACTGCTATGGGTCCGCGCTTTTGCTGAGATCTATAATCCCCATTTTGCTCTTCAGGTTTTAAGGGAACTTTTAAATGAATATCCCGAAGCCGAGCTTTGTATGATTGGCCCCGCAAAAGACCAATCCTACCAGCATTGCCTTGAATATGCTCAAAAGTATAAGTTGCCGGTCAGCTTTCCCGGAAGGCTGAGCAAAGCTGAATGGATAGAACTTTCAAAAAAATATGACATTTTTCTCAACACCACCAATATAGACAACACCCCAGTGAGCGTGATTGAGGCCATGGCCCTGGGACTACCTGTGGTCTCTACCAATGTGGGAGGCCTGCCTTATCTCCTTGAGGAGGGGGAAACCGGTTTGCTGGTGCCGCCCGGGGATTTTTTGGCTATGCTAAACGCCATCAAAAACCTTCTTGACTCACCGGAATTAGCAGAGAAGCTAAGTCAAACAGCCCGTGAGCAGGTAGAAAAGTTTGATTGGGAAGTGGTTAAAAGTAATTGGATTGAAATGTTCGAGCAGTTGTGAGATCCCGGGTCTGGATTTGATTTGTTTATGAGTTGCTGTTTGTAGTTTGCTTGCTGTAGTGTACTGAATAGGCTTGAGCATTTTGAAGTGTAAAGTGTATAGTGAAACTGGAAACAAATAAAAAAGTATCCCCGTAATGAGATGCTGAATCAAGTTCAGCATGACGGTACAATTATCGTGGTGGATTATAAGGTACGTCCTCCGCTAAATTCTTTCCGGTCTCTATGTGAACCCTTTTCTTGTAATAACACGGATTGTTTTTCACGTATATTTTGTTAAACTAACTGAATGGATGTCTCGTTCTAAGCGTCATTCCGGGCCTGACCCGGAATCTCATTATTTTTGGTATGTTCATTATACTTTTAAAGTTCACTCGAATGAGATGCTGAATCAAGTTCAGCATGACGGTACAATAATCATGGTGGATTATAAGGTGAAATCTCTTTACGTCCTCCGCTAAGCTCTTTCCGGTTTCTATGTAACCCCTTTTCATGTAATAACACGGATTGTTTTTCACGTATATTTTGTTAAACTAACTGAATGGATGTCTCGTTCGAAGCGTCATTCCGGGCCTGACCCGGAATCTCATTATGTTGGTAAGGTCTTGAGATTTTTAAAGCTCACTCGAGTGAGATGCTGAATCAAGTTCAGCATGACGTGACGCAAAAAAACCAACAATAACTTCACAATTTCACTTCATTACAAGATCACCAACTAATCAATCACCGATTCCCATTCCAAAAAAAATCTACTGGCTACCGGCTACCAACTGGGCCTTTACACCACTTTAACCCGAAATTCTACAATAAAATCAAGGCTCTTTAAATGAAATCGGGAAACTTCGAACTCAAGCCCAAACAAAAGCTACAAAACTCAAAAAAATTATATCTTAGCTCCCTAACCAAGCTAGAATATGTCGGGAAAACGTCCGTTGTTTCATTTTGAAATTTCCGAGCGAAAGGTTCTGCTTCGGCTGTTCGACAACCTTTGTGTTTTGCTGAGCCTCAGTTTGGTAGGAATCATCTTTAATTTTGATTATTTCCACATCACCTCCGAGACCTGGGCCTGGACCCTGGTCTTTATGCTTTATTTCAATATTTTCAATACGGTTTTTGAACTCTACGATCTTCGGAAAGCGAGTCAATGGGATGCCAGTCTGCAGAATGTCCTGCTTAGCTCTGCCCTAACCGTGCTGTTTTTTATGCTCACTCCCTATTTTACACCTGTGTTGCCTGATAACCGACTTCAAATACTCTTTTTCTTTCTGGCTATTGCCTTGCCTATGCTTTTGTGGCGGTTTCTTTATATCAATCTAATCTCGACTCCCAGGTTCTACAAACGGGTGCTGGTGGTGGGAGATTCCTTTGATATTCGGCTAATTGCCGATTCTCTTCAAAAATCTGATCCCAATTATATGGTGGTGGGTTTTGTGAATACCGATCATAAAGGTAACCATTACCTGGATGAAAGCGACTTGTTGAGGTTTGAGGTGGAAAATCTTAAGGATACCATCAGGGCACATCATATCAACGAAATCGTGGTGGCCAGCGGATATCAGAAAGGTTTGATGCTTAGCCTTTATACCCAATTAAATGAACTGCTGAAAACCGGTTTTCCTATCCGAGATTATATACAGGTTTATGAAGAAGTGACCCGCCGCATCCCTGTGGATAATGTAGATAAGCATTTTTACCGGTATTTTCCCTTTAGCCGGAGCAATCAGAACAAGTTCTATATACTGGCGTTTCGCACTTTTGATATTGTGGTTTCCTTAACCGGACTACTCTTCGGAATACTTATCCTTCCCATTATTGTGATTGGGAATCTCCTGGCTAACCGGGGTTCCCTGTTTTACCGGCAAAAACGGGTGGGACGAAATGGAAAAATTTTTCGTATTCTAAAGTTGCGCACGATGACTAAAAATGCCGAACCCCATGGCCCCAGGTATGCTGAAAAGAATGATGGCCGGGTTACTCGCTTTGGTAAGTTTTTGCGGCGTTCCCGCATCGATGAAATTCCACAATTTTATAATGTGCTAAAAGGAGAGATGAGCCTTATCGGGCCCCGACCCGAAAGACCTGTGTTTGTAAAGGAACTTTCTGAAAGCATTCCCTTTTACGACACCCGTCACGTCATTAAACCCGGGCTCACCGGCTGGGCACAGGTAATGGCAGATTATGGTACCTGCCACACCGATAGCCTTCTAAAACTTCAATACGACCTGTATTACATCAAGCATCGAGGCATCTTTCTCGATATTAATATCCTTCTCAAAACACTTAGTACGGTTATTTTCTTTAGGGGACAATAAGTTGTTTGTTATCACCCGTTGAATAAATCCCGACAGCTTTCGGGTGTATCGAGAAGTTTTGCCGGGTTCACATTCTCATCAGTTCCCGTATTATCTGGGTTTCCATACCTCATACTAGCAAAACTGTTTAACCAAAAGTTAAATAAATCAACACAAGTTAACTAAAAATGCATTTCATCGAAAAAAAGTGTTTTTTATCGATGATTTGAGATAAATATTTCTATCTTTAAGTTTATGATTTTACTATCTGGTTTGATTCGCACTAATGAAAAAGAACTATCTCCATATTTTAATTCTATTTCTCTGCATTCTGGCAGGGGGGAAAGTTTGTGCCCAGGCCTCAGCCACTGCTAATTTCAAGGCTTCCGCGACAATTATTGAACCTATAGGAATCACTACTACTTCAGATATGAATTTCGCCAATATCGATGCCCGAAACGGGGGCACGGTGATCTTAAAACCTGATAATACCAGGACCGCCACCGGCGGCCTGGAACTTAAGGAGGGGGCAAATGTTTCTGCAGCCACATTTATTGTAACCGGGCAACAGGGTTACTCTTTTGATATTAGTTTGCCACAGGGCAGTTATGAACTGCGCAACGGAGCAGAAGCCATGGCCTTACAGGATTTCACCTTTGTACAGGAGCAAAACAGCTTAGGCGAAGGTAAGTCAACCTTAAGGGTTGGAGCCAGTCTTTACGTAAATCCCAACCAGCAACCCGGAGTGTATAACTCGGTTGCCGATCTCCAGGTGACGGTGAATTATAATTAGTCTTTCCTTATTTCTTTTAAAAATTCCTTAACAAAAATCACGAAAACCTTATAGTTTTTAGAGATTTTTGGCTGAAAGTGCATTTCAACGAGTATTTTATCTCCCTTATCGAATAATTTAGATTCCTATAGGGGATTTCCCCCATCTTTGCACCGTTAAATCATTTGAACCCAAATCAAATACAAAATATACTACCATGAAAAAAATTACTTTTATCCTACTTGCCCTTATTACCGGAACTGCTTTTGCTCAGAATGCAGCTGAGGCTTCTGGTACTGCTGATGTTTTTGCTGAAATTGTTACACCTATAGAGATTACCGATGGATCTGATTTGAATTTTGGTAGCATTGTTGCAGCAGAGGGAGGGGCAGTGAGAGTGAATACTGAAGGTGCTAGAAGTTTTTCAAATACTAATATGGAAGTGGTATCTGCTAATGCAATAACTGCAGCTTCCTTTAGTGTTACAGCTGCAGATCAGTATTCATATAGTATTTCAATTCCTTCCATCGTATTAACTGGTGCAGGAAATGATATGCCAGTTAGTTTTACTCATGATTTAGAAGGAGAAACCGATGGAACTGCAACTGGTTCTGGACTGCCTCAAACCTTAAAGGTTGGTGGCCTTCTTACTGTTGCATCTGGACAAACAGCCGATACCTACGAGGGTACAGTTACAGTAACTGTGGCCTATGAATAAGAACTTTGTTTAATATACCAAAACGCCGCCCCCTGTGGCGGCGTTTTTTGCTTATAAGCACTAACTACTAACCAACCAAAAAATAAAATTGAAAAAACTACTTTTCCTTTTTATTGCTCTTTCAGCCCAGCAGATTTGCATGGCCCAGGCTTCGGCCTCGGCGACGGTAGAGAGCAGGGCTACGGTGATTGATCCTATTCAGATAGATAAAACAGTTGACCTGGATTTTGGGAATATCATCTCTGCCTATAACCCGGGTAGCGTAATCCTTTCGCCCGATGGCTCACGGGTAGCCTTTGGAGTGGAAATCTCGAATTCTATTCCCGGAAATGTTGCTCCTGCTGAAGCGGTGGTAACCCACGGAAACAATAATTACGCGATCTCGCTTCCGCAGTCATTCAGCTTGTATCACCAGGAAAATCCTAACCAGATGCTGGTGATCGACCAGTTTACCGTGGAATCTCTAGCGGGAGATACCAGCGATATTTTAAAAATAGGTGCCACTCTAAACCTGGAAGCCAATCAACCAGCCGGGTTTTATACAAATGATTCCGGCTTCAATGTGACGGTTTCTTATAATTAGAATATTAGGATTTCATTAACATATTTAGCTTAAATTCAGTAGCTTTGCTCTATAAATGCAAACCTAAATCCTGCCCCGGATATGATAAGAAAACTACTTAGCCCCCTACTTCTAATATTCATCTTTATATTTTCAGGACTTGCCTCCTACGCGCAGGGCGATCTTATGATCATGCCTAAACGCCTTGTCTTTGACGGCTCACAGCGTTCGCAGGAGATCAATCTGGCTAACACCGGTAGCGATACCGCGGTTTATGCGATTTCCTTTGTGAACTATAAGATGACTCAGGACGGGAATTTCGAACAGGTGGAAGAAGCAGAGGAAGGTCAGCGTTTTGCGACCGACTTCCTGAGATATTTTCCACGGCGTGTAAGTCTGGGACCTAATGAAGCACAAACCATACGTGTACAATTAACCAGAACCGGAAACCTGGAACAGGGCGAATATCGCTCACATATGTATTTCAGGGCTGTGGAAGAGCAAACCGCTTTAGGAGAAGAAACAGCTGAGGAAAGCGAAGGTATCTCCATCAATATCAAAACCGTTTTCGGGATCAGTATTCCCATTATTATTCGCAACGGAGAAAATACCACTCAAATCAAGCTGGATAACTTAAAACTGGACACCGAGGCCGAAACCCCAAAACTTTCGCTGCAGATCAAACGCTCCGGGAATATGTCGGTTTACGGCAATCTAAAAGCCGAACATGTAGCTGCAGATGGCACTACTACGGAGGTAGGGCTGGTAAAAGGGATTTCAGTCTATACTCCAAATTCTGTTCGCGACTTTTCTTTTCAGTTACGAAATGCTGAAGGGGTTGATCTAAATAATGGTAAGCTTCGAATAAGTTATTCAGAAGAAAAAGGAGAAACCTTAGCTACTAAAGAAATTTATCTAAACTAAATGAAAAAAAACTCCCCCCGGTTTTTTAAGGTTTTTAGAATCACCTTGCTGGTGGTGGGGATGTTTTTTACTTCAAATTTACTGGCTCAAGATTTACTTATAGGTAATGATGATATTACTGTATCTGCTGTTGATCCGCCAAGGGAAGTTGACAATGTGATTTATAATAAAAGCTCTAAGCTAACAATTAACGGGACTTTAATTGTAAATGGTGTTTTCAATATGGATCAAAATGGAGCCTCTTTAGAATTAGGAGAAGGTGCCAGATTAATCGTTTATGGTGATTTTATTGCTCATAATCAAGTTAAAATCACTTTACAGAAGAATAGCTATTTAATTGTATATGGTGATTTTACAAAGGGAGGTTCATCTGGTCAGGATTTGGTAATTATAGATAATGCCAAAATCTATATTTTAGGTAATGGTGATAATTGGGGTGGAAATTTTACCGGTTGTGGTGGAGAATATGACGGCACCACTACCACTCAAAGCGATGATTGTGACTTTGGTAATGAAGAGGATTTTGAAAATAATCAGGATCAATTTCCGGATGATTTAGTGGAGCAACTTAATTGTTATGATCTAAGTGGCATATCGGATAAGGTGGTTTGTGAGGGGGAAACAGCGATTTTCAGTGTGCCTCAAATAACCGATGTGACTTATCAATGGCAAGAGAAAATTGGCGATGCTGACTGGACTCCGATTGGAATCGGCACTAATGTTTACACAATCTCCAATACTTCGTTGGCTGATGATGGTAATCTTTACCGGGTTATCGTTAAACCGACCGATCCTGCTAATTCTAATTGTAAAATATCGATCTCCCGAAAAGTAAAGCTAAGTGTGACTCCCACGCCCGGGTTGGAAATTGCCGTCCCTGCTTCGGTATGTGAAAATGATGAGATCTCTATTATTGGAACTCTTAGTGGTCTATCTCCTTTCGAATTGGATGTTACGATAAATGGAGTTGATTCTACCTTTGTATTTGTTGATAATCACTTAGATATTTTGCTGCCTGCAGAAGAAACACAACTGGAACTAAAAGAGGTGCGGTCGGGGTCTTGTGTGGAGGTTCTGAACCAAAATTATTTTATTGAACTTTTAAATGCCGGCTGGACAGGCCAGACCAGTACAGAATGGAACACCGAATCCAATTGGGCCTGTATGCCGCTCCCTACCCTGGACCAGGATGTTACAATTTCCGCCAATGCCCCTAATTATCCTGAAATTAAGACCGGGGAAACAGCTTTAGTTCGGAACTTAAGCATTGAAGAAAATGCTTCAGTGACCATTGTTGGGGAAATGGAAATTGCAGGCAACCTGAGTGCGAATGGAACCCTGGATGCTTCAAAAGGCAGCCTGGTCTTTAAAGGTGCTTCAACACAGTTTATTCCTGATGGAGCATTACTGAACAACAGAATTAAAAACCTTGTCTTGGATAATCCTGCCGGTTTGACTAACGAGGGAGTTCTGGAACTTACCGGGAAATTACTTCTTACGAATGGTGATTTTCAAACCAATGATGCCTTCACTTTAATTTCCAGCGCCACCCAAACCGCACTTATCGATGGAAGTGGAAATGGGCAGGTGCTTGGGCAGGTTACCATGCAGCGATATCTTGATAATGCTTTTGGCTATAAGTATTTCAGCAGTCCGTTTAGTGCTTCTAAAGTTGGGGATTTTACCGATATAGATCTAACTGCTGATTTCCCTAATTTTTATCGCTATAATGAAAATCGAAGGATAGATAGTCTGGATCTTGATGTCACAGGCTGGGAAGCCTATACCAATCCCAATGATCCTTTGAATATCCTCGAAGGCTATGCCCTCAATTTTGGAGATGCCACCGATGCCTTGCTTATTTCTCTTAGCGGGATGGTCAACAACAGGAATTACAGCTTGCAATTAGAGAATAACCATAGGAAATATACCAAAGGTTTTCACCTGGTGGGGAATCCATATCCCTCGCCTATAAATTGGAGCGCTCCAGGATGGACTAAAATCAATATAGACGACCAGATTCATTTCTTTACTGCCAGCACAGATAATCGCTACACCGGGACTTATGAATCTTTTGTAAACGGAATTGCAGTAAATGGAGGCACGGCTACAGCTATTATCCCTTCCATGCAGGGATTTTTCGTAAAAGTGAGCGATTCTGATACAGGAGACCAGGTTATCGGTACTTTAGGGATTAGTAATGAGGTGAGAGTAAAAGATTTTAGTCAGCAGTTTTACCGAAACCAGGAAACGACTCCGGTTTCACTTATCAGGTTAAATGCAGCTTTTAAAGGGGAAAACAGAAAAGACGGGATGGTGATCTATTTTGAAAACCGGGCTACTCAGGGTTTTGAAAATCATCTTGATGCTCATAAATTGATGAACACCGATGCTAATGTTCCTAATTTCTATAGTCTGAGCCCTAACAAGGAACAACTCTCCATAAATGCTGTAGCCTGGCCGGAAGAGGATGAGACTATCCCTCTCGGAATAAGAACAGAAAGGGAAGGGGCGATGAGCATCAGCCTGAAGGATCTTGAAAACCTGCCCTATGATTTTGCGGTTTTTCTGAAGGATAAAGAGAAAAATAAAACAGTAGATCTGCGAAAACAGACATACAATTTTGAAGTGAAAAAAGGCGAGTTCAATTCCAGGTTTGAACTCCTGTTCAGCGATAAACCTATGCTTGTTGATGAAGAGCTGTCCGGTGAGTTTTTTAGCGTTTTTAGCAGTGAAGGGCAAATGCAGGTGGATCTTCATTTGGAGGAAAAAGAGGAAGGGATTTTAAGATTGAGCTCGGTTTCCGGACAGGTATTGGAGACCAAAGCCGGCCGGGGAGAGGAACAGGTGAGCTTTGAAGGAATAGCTAGTTCAGGGGTATATTTTGTGATCCTGGAGAAGGACGGAAAGCGTTATACAAAGAAAGTTTTAATCAGGAAATAAGGCTATGGGGCAAAAAGGGATTAAAAACATCGGATTTATTTTTTCAATATTGCTGTTGGGCTTTTCTTCGGAAATAATTGCGCAGGAAAATCCACCAATACCTATAAGTGTTGAGGTGAATACCGCCCGGAATCTTAATTTCGGAACTTTTACCGTTGGGGCAACCGGAGGCAGCCTTTCTGTTAGTTATGATGATATTCTAACCCCTAATTTAGATGTTTTTCCCTTGAATTATGGGGATAGTCCCAGTGCAGCCCTTTTTGATGTCACCGCCAATCCCGGAACTATTATCAGCATAATTACCCCGGGTCAAATTACGCTCACGGGCTCCAATGGAGGTCAAATTTACCTTAGTATAGACAGCTTCAGCACCGGACAAACTTTTGTAACTACCGCTCAGCCTCCTAATGTGAACGAGGTATATGTAGGAGGAACCCTGAATATCCCGGGGCACAGTGAAGACCTAACAGGGAGTTATAACGGCACTTTTACTCTGGAATTTATTCATCAGTAAGCACTAATTATAGATGTTTAAAATTACTTCGGAAATTATTAAAAAATCACTTCTTAATTTCCCCCTTCAGGTTTTAATTTTTCTTTTGTTTTCTTCGGTAATGGCAGCCCAGGAAGGCTTTCCAGAATATGACGAACTTAATGTAGAGATGAGTGTGCCACGGCTTGGAACAGTCGAAATTCCCATCGCTATCAAGGGCCAGGACGCTTATTTGCCGGTGCAGGAATTATTTGATTTTCTGAAGATAAAAAACGAGGTGACTGCTGAAGGAATTACCGGCTTTATTATTCATCCCGATTCTACTTACAGCATGAATTTCAGGGAGCGGTATATTCGTTTCAAGGAAAAAGAATACAAGCTGGAGGTTTCAGATTTCATAGAAACTCCAATGGGGAATTATCTCAAATCGAATTATTTTGGAGATATCTTTGGGCTCGACACTCAATTTTCCTTCCGAAGCCTTTCTGTAGAACTCGATACGGAGCTGGAATTGCCTATTATCAAGGAAATGCGTCTCAAAAAGATGCGGGAGAGTCTTAACCGTATGCAGGGAGTGGTGGAGCCCGATACTACTATCCAGAGAAGATATCCGTTCTTCAAACCCGGAACCCTGGACTGGGGCGTGGTCACCACCCAACAAAGCGACTTTGAAAACGACAACAGACTTAGTTTAGGACTGGGAACTATGTTCCTAGGAGGAGAGACTAATTTAATGCTAAACTATTCCTCGCGGGTACCTTTTAATTCCCGAAATCAGTTTTATCAGTGGCGTTATGTGAACAACGATAGTTGGCTGTTCAAGCAGGTAAATGTAGGGCGGATTTTTACACGGGCGACTTCATCTTTGTTCGCGCCTGTGAGCGGGGTACAGCTAAGCAACAGCCCAATGCAAAATCGGAGGTCTTTTGGAACCTACCTGTTAAACGATTATACCGATCCGCGTTGGACGGTGGAGCTCTACGTGAATAATGTGCTTATTGATTTTACCCAGGCCGATGCTTCGGGTTTTTATTCTTTTGAAGTCCCGCTGATGTACGGAAACACCGCGGTTAGTCTTAGATTCTATGGCCCCTGGGGGGAGGAACGGGTAGAGGAGAGAGTGATTAATATCCCTTATAATTTTGTGCCGAAGAACGAGGTGGAATATACCCTGAGTGCCGGTGTGGTAGAAAATGAAGAATGGCAACGTTTTTCCCGTTTCAACTTTAATTACGGATTGAGCAATGCCATAACTATTGGAGGGGGGGTAGAGTATCTTTCTGAAGTGACCAGTGGAGAGGTCATGCCCTTTGTGAATTCTTCGGTGCGAATCGCTTCCGGGCTTTTATTTTCCGGGGAATATATGCACGGGGTAAAAGGAGAAGGGGTATTGAGTTACCGCTCCCCACGGAACTTACAGGTAGATTTAAATTATATAAAGTATGATGAAAATCAGACGGCGATAAACTTCAATTACCTCGAAGAGCGAAAAATAAGTCTGTCAGCCCCAATAAGGGGGGGGAGTTTCTCCATGTTTGGGAGGTTTAGCCTCAATCAAATTATTATGCCTACTACTGAGTTTACCACTGCACAGCTATTGCTTTCGGGTGCTTTATTTGGGGTAAGCACCAATTTTACTACCTATGGAATCTATAACGACAGGGTAAAAAAACCAACGGTTTACAGTTCGCTTTCACAAACTTATCGCCTGCCTAAACGCTTTCTGTTTTCGCCTCAGGTGCAGTACGATTACAGTAGGTCGCAATTTAATAACCTGATCCTGGAGGTGGAGCGCCCCATCTTTGAGCGAGGATTTCTGAACCTGGCTTATGAAAATAATTTTCTGCGGGATGCCCATATTTTTGAGCTTGGTTTCCGGTATGCACTCGATTTCGCACAAACCTCCCTTACTTCCAGAATTGGCAACAGGAATACCTCTTTTGTGCAATCGGCACGGGGAAGTATGATGTTGGATGATAACACCGGACAAATACTTACCAGCAACCGGAGTGCGATGTCAAAAGCTGGTTTAACTATAATTCCCTTCCTTGATTTCAACGGAAACGGGCAGCGGGATCCAATGGAGCCCGGAGTTCCCGGAATGGAGTTGAAGAACCGCACCGGAAGGCTCAGCTATCACGAAAATGAAACCATACTTAGGATTCGTGATCTGCAGCCGTATATAGATATCGTTCTCGAGATAGACCCCGTGAGCCTGGATAATATCGCCTGGAAGATAGCTAATCCAAAAATCAAGGTACACACCGTACCTAATCATTTTCAGGAGATTCATGTGCCGGTTGAGGTTATGGGAGAAGTAGGAGGAATGGTATATATTGATGATGATGGACTACGCGGACAAGGCAGGATAATTATAAATATTTTTGATGAAAACGGAAATAAAGCCGCCAAAATTCTCAGTGAAGGTGATGGTTATTTCACTTATCTTGGCCTAAAACCCGGAAAATACACTGCTGAAATAGATCGGGAACAACTTGAGAACCTGGGGTATGTTTCGGAACCGGAGACAATTCCTTTTGAAATAAAGATTGATGAGTATGGGGATATTGTAGATACGCTGGAGTTTGTTCTTAGTAGTCAATAGTCTTTAGACGTTAGCCGGTAGTTTGTTTGGTTGTTTAGAATTTGGCGTTTGTTATTTATTGTTTGGAGCTAAAAATTTTAAATTTAAGTTGGGAAGCATTGAAGATTATGGTTTTCAAGACTTCTCGATACAATTCTTTATTCCGCTACCGCTATATAAAGAATCACTCGAAGTTAAGGTACTTTTTTTGAAAGTATTTAGAAATATCCCGTTGAGTTAGAGTGAATTCAAAACGCGATAACGAATTTGGAATTGTATCGTGAACCGCTTAAAAATTCCAGCTCTTCTATTCTATTCTATTCCCAATCACTAATTAACCAATCCCCCATTAGCTATCTTCTAAGACGGCCTTGTCCTCCGGTATTTAACCATCGCAAAGAGGAAAACAAACAGCGCTAAAAACTGCGCAATTCGCGCCAGGTAATCGCCGTATTTCACATAGAAAGTCTGCTCGTTATTCACCAGGATGGTAGATTTGATGCTACCTTGCTTTTCGTAGCCCAGGCTTTTTACAATATTTCCTTTCTGATCAATAAATGCCGAGATTCCCGTATTGGCACTCCGTACCACATCTTTTCTGGTTTCTATGGCCCGTAGTTTTGCATAACTCAGGTGTTGTTTATGTCCCTGGGTATTGCCCCACCAGGCATCATTGGTGATGATGCTTAAGAATCCGGCGCCATTTCGAATATAACCGGTAACATAATCTCCGTAAACCGATTCGTAACAAATTATAGGCGCGGCCGCGGCGGCTTTCCCGTTTTCCATTTCGAAGACAGATCGCTCCTCCTGGGTTGTTTTCATTGCAACGGTACCACCAAGATCAATCATAACATCCCCGAGGATAGGTTTCAGGACATCCTGATAAGGGAAATTCTCGACCCCTACCACCAATTTAGATTTATGATAAAGCTGGGTAGAGTCGGTGCTATTCATCATAAAAGCCGAGTTATAATCGTCGTACCAGTCATTCGGGCCCAGGTTATTGCTTTGTTCTCTTACTTTATTTGGATCGCTAAAGCGTTCATAAAAGGAAATTCCGCTTAAAAAATTGAGGTTGGGATACCTGTTGAGCAGCTGCCTGCTGAAAAAAGCTGCTTCCGATCTCTCGAAATCAGGCAGGACAGTACCATCGGCAAATACAGTTTCAGGAGCCACCAGAAGTCGAGTGTTTTCGGTGGTCTTATCTTCAGCAAGATCCAATAAGAGTTCCCCGATGCGGGTGTCGTTAATATTATATTTTTCGGTATAAGGATCGATATTAGGTTGGAGGATTACTACTTCCAGTTTTTCTCCGTGAGGTTCATAATTTGAGGCAATAAGCCAGGAAATACCTAAGGGCAGGACGATAAACACAGCGGTTTTAAAGATTCCGTGGTAAATAACTGCTTTATCTTTGTATTCCCGGTAAAGGATTACAGCTTTAAAAACAGCGATATTTACCAGCCAAACCCAAAGGGTTCCCCCAAAAGTTCCGGTATACTCGTACCACTGCACCCAGTTATGATATTCAGAAAAGGCATTCCCGAGGTTAAGCCAGGGCCAGGAAAACTCCCAGTCGAGGTGAAGTTTTTCAAAGACCATCCAGATGCTCACCAAAAAAGTTGCGGCCGCTCCAAAGCCGGTGCGTTTTGCTACCAGGTGGTAAAGCATGAAGACCAGGGCCATAAGCAATGAATTTACCAGAATGGCGAAGGCACCCCCAAAGGGCGTGGAGAAATAGATCCAGTAGGTGGTGATGAGGTTCCAGATGAAAAAACTGAAGTAGGCGAGTCCGAAGACTTTCCAGCCTGTAAATCGCCTGGAGAAATTTCGCAGTTTAAATTCGGCGTAAAGCAGGGGCACAAAGGCGAAAAACAGCAACAAAGGAAAACCATAGGTTGGCCAGGCCAGGGCAAGTAATATTCCGGAGACTAGGGCGTAAAGAAAATTCTTCATATTCTGATATTCTTTTCAAAAATAGGAAACTGCGACTTCTTTTTCAGGGAGCCAGGCTAAAAATCCTTCAGGGGGCCTTTTTTGAAAATTTTAAGCACTCAGGGCCTTCTTAATTTTACTTTAGTATTTTTACCAAAAACTAAACCAATGGCCATCAAAAAATACGTTCCTAACTTCATTACTCATCTAAATCTTTTAAGCGGAACCATAGCGGTGATCTTCGCCGTACAGGGGAATTTGATTATGGCAGCTGTTTTTGTGGCAGCGGGAGTTTTCTTTGATTTCTTTGATGGGCTTGCCGCCAGAGCATTTAATGTGAAAAGCGAGGTAGGGCTGCAACTGGATTCGCTTGCCGATGTGGTGACCAGCGGGGTAGTACCGGGTATTGTTATGTACCAGATGCTGAGCAAAGCACTTGCTAATCGGGGAGAAGCTTCCACTACCGAATGGAGTATCCAGGGGACCTGGTGGGAATGGAATTTTAATACTTTGGCGCTTATCGGCTTATTTATTACCCTGGCTTCGGCGTTCAGGCTGGCAAAATTTAATGTAGATGATCGTCAAACCGATTCATTTATAGGGCTGCCAACGCCGGCCAACGCAATGTTGATCCTGAGTTTGCCTTTAATTCTGACTTTTCAGCCCGGGGACTTTATTTCCTCCTTATTGCTGAATGAATGGTTTCTTATCGGCTTGACGCTTTTAAGCTGTTATTTGCTGAATGCAGAAATCAAACTATTTGCACTTAAATTCAGTGATTGGTCTTTTGCCAAAAATAAGTTACGCTATTTCTTCCTGCTCTGGTGTTTGGCTTTAATCGTGCTTTTTAAATTTATCGCTATTCCACTAATTATCGTGAGCTATGTATTGCTTTCGGTATTGGTGCCGGCAAAAGAGAACGTGTAGACCAGATTTAATCGAAGATCTTTTTCTTCCGAAGCTCAAAATTCTTTCCGAGATATACTTTTCTCACCATTTCATCTTCTGCGAGTTCTTCAGGAATACCATGTTTCAGGATACTACCTTCAAACATAAGATAGGTGCGGTCGGTAATGGCAAGAGTTTCCTGGACATTGTGGTCGGTGATCAGAATCCCGATATTCTTGTTCTTTAATTGTGCTACAATACGTTGAATATCTTCTACCGCTACGGGATCTACCCCGGCAAAAGGTTCATCGAGAAGAATGAAATTAGGGTTGGTTGCCAGGGCTCTTGCGATCTCGGTACGCCGGCGCTCGCCACCGCTTAAGAGGTCTCCGCGGTTCTTGCGAATATGGTTAAGCCCGAATTCTTCAATTAGGGATTCCATCTTCAGGTGGCGTTCCTTTTTAGAGAGATCGGTGAGTTCCAGCACGCTCATAATGTTATCTTCAATGCTTAGCTTCCTGAAGACTGAAGCTTCCTGGGCCAGGTATCCTATCCCGTGCTGTGCCCGTTTATACATCGGATATTTAGTGATTTCAGCATTATCGAGAAAAATCCTTCCTCCATTGGGTTTTATAAGGCCTACTATCATATAGAAAGAAGTGGTTTTCCCGGCACCGTTAGGGCCCAAAAGTCCTACGATCTCTCCCTGATTAACTTCGATGGAGATGCCTTTAACAACTGCTTTTCCCTTATATGTTTTAACTAAGTTTTCAGCGCGTAATTTCATCTGTTATATTTTTTAACCAGGGTTTGGCAATAGGCACAGGCTTATAATCCTACTCCTGTTTGTTGCCATTTTTGGGTCCAGCAGCATGCTGGTTTCATACTGCAAATTAAGTGCACTAAGATACATTAATTATACCAGCCTTATTCTTTCACTTCTTCCAGCTCCTCCCAGTATTCAAACGCTCTGCGCAGATGAGGTATCACAATCGTACCTCCTACAAGTGTGCCTATACTAAGGGTTTCCATAACCTCTTCGCGGCTTAGGTTTGCTTTGTAGCTGCTCTCCAGGTGGTATTTTACACAATCGTCGCATCTTAGCACCAGGGAAGCCACCAGGCCGAGAAGTTCTTTTGTTTTTTTATCGAGGGCCCCTTCGGTGAAGGCATTGGTATCAAGATTGAAAATTCTTTTTAAAACCTTGTTATTCTCACTCAGGATCTTATCGTTCATCTGAGCGCGGTACTCATTAAACTCTTCTACTTTATTGCTCATAGCCTTGTTTTTTCATTTTTCGTTGTTCCTGTTTATAAATCACCTTTGAGATCAGGATACTTACCTCGTAGAGCAGAAGTACCGGGATTGCAACGATAATCTGGCTCACAATATCGGGAGGAGTGATTATAGCTGAAAGTATCAATACCAGCACCAATGCGTATTTTCTGTATTTCTTCAGAAACCCGGGGGTTACGATCCCAATTCGGGTAAGAAAATAGATAAGAATAGGTAATTCAAAAATGAGTCCGCTTGCCAGCACCGATGCCCTTACCAGGCCAATATAACTGCTGAGGTCAAAGTCGTTAAAGACGGTTTCACTTACCTGGTATTTTCCGAGGAAATTAATGGAAAGTGGTGTTACCACGTAGTATCCAAAAACCACACCGAGGAAGAACAACAGGGAAGAGATGAAAATAAAGCCTTTGGCGTACCTGCGTTCGTTATTGTGCATGGCCGGGGCCACGAATTTCCAGAATTCATAGATCACATAGGGAAATGCTATAATAAATCCGGCGGTAATGGAAGTCCAAACGTGCGCAGAAAATTGTCCACCCATAGTTCTACTTTGGATCCGGAAGGGCATTTCGTCAAAACAAAAACCACCATCAATTCCCAGGGCGGTAGAGATTCGGCAGAGAATATCGTAGGAAAAGAAACTTCCTTTACTGGGCCCAAACAGTAGGACATCAAAGATAAATCCTTTGGCTAAAAATGCTATACTTCCGGCAATTACTACAGCCAGGGTAGCTCTGATAAGGTGCCAGCGCAGGTCTTCTAAATGGTCCAGAAAGGACATCTCATCCTGAGGAGTGCCTATTTGCTTCATTATAAAATGCCTTCTCTAATTAGGTTATGAATATGGACAACCCCTTTATATTTTCCATTTTTTACGGCCAGGAGTTGGGAGATCTTGTTCTCTTCCAACATTTCAAGCGCATCTACGGCAAGGCTATCCTGGTCGATTGTCTTTGGATTGATGCTCATGATATCTCTGGCAGTAAGGTTTTTGAATTCGGTTGAATCCTTCAACATTCGTCTTATATCTCCATCGGTAATTATTCCAATGATCTTATCGTTTTCAAGCACAGCCGTAACCCCCAGCATTTTTTCGGAAATCTCTATGATCGCATCGGTGACTGAAGTCTCAGGCGCGACGATAGGTTTTTGATTCTGGGCGGTAATATCGCTCACCCGCAGGTAAAGTTTTTTGCCAAGCGAGCCTCCCGGGTGATATTTGGCAAAATCCTTACGGGTAAAACCTTTCAGATTAACCAGGGCAATGGCCAGGGCATCGCCCAATACCATTTGTGCCGTGGTACTTGTGGTGGGCGCCAGGTTATTGGGGCAGGCTTCCTTTTCTACATAGGAATTTAGTACAAAATCTGATTCCTGGCCCAGGAATGAATTTCTATCGGCAGTGATCCCTATAAGAGGATTTTTAAAGCCTTTAATAAAGGGAACCAGCACCTTAATCTCCGGGCTGTTTCCACTCTTCGAAATACAAATCACCACATCATCTTTTTGAATATTTCCCAGGTCGCCGTGAATCGCATCGGCTGCGTGCATAAAAATTGCCGGGGTGCCAGTAGAATTTAATGTGGCTACGATCTTACTGGCAATAATAGCACTTTTCCCTATTCCGGTAACTACCACTCTTCCTTTAGAATGATAGATTTTTTCTACTGCCTCAACAAACTCATTATCAATAAGATGTTCTAAATTGGCAATCGCTTTGGCTTCAATGGAAATGGTTTCTCGGGCAGCAATAAGAATTTTTTCCTGGAGTTTCAAATTAGATAAAATTATGAATTGTGAGTCTAAAGAAATATGTATCTTTAATTTGCAAATGTATGTAAAATTGTAACACAATTGAATGAGTTTGAAGGAAATTGATTTACACCAACAGCTAAAGAAGTACTTTGGATTTAGCCAGTTTAAAGGGCTTCAGGAAGAGGTGATTACCAGTATTGTGAAAGGAAACAACACCTTTGTGGTAATGCCTACCGGAGGAGGGAAATCCCTATGTTACCAACTCCCTGCGTTGATTGAAGAAGGAACGGCAATTGTGGTTTCGCCCCTTATCGCTTTAATGAAAAACCAGGTAGATGCTATACGCGGGATTTCCTCGGAACATGGGGTTGCCCATGTTTTAAATTCTTCCCTGAACAAAACGGAAGTGCGGCAGGTGAAAGAGGATATCGCTAACGGGGTGACTAAGTTATTATATGTAGCTCCCGAATCGCTTACCAAGGAAGATCATGTAGATTTTCTCAAAAAGCAAAAGATATCTTTTATGGCCATAGACGAAGCTCACTGTATTAGTGAGTGGGGGCATGATTTTAGGCCCGAATATCGTAATCTCAGGCAGATAATTCAACGTATAGGGGATAACATCCCAATAATTGCACTTACGGCAACAGCGACTCCAAAAGTACAGGAAGATATTCTAAAAAATTTGGGAATCCCTGATGCCAAGGCTTTTAAGGCGAGTTTCAACAGGCCTAATCTGTATTACGAGGTAAGGCCGAAGACCAAAAATGTAGATGCCGATATCATCCGTTTTGTAAAACAAAATGAAGGTAAGTCGGGGATCATTTATTGTTTGAGTCGAAAAAAGGTGGAAGAGCTGGCCCAGACCCTCCAGGTAAATGGAATAAAAGCTGTGCCTTATCATGCCGGGCTCGATGCCAAGACGCGTTCTCGACACCAGGATATGTTTCTTATGGAAGATATAGATGTGGTAGTGGCCACTATTGCTTTCGGGATGGGGATTGATAAACCCGATGTGCGTTTCGTGATACACCACGACATTCCCAAGAGTATAGAGAGTTATTATCAGGAAACCGGCCGTGCTGGTCGTGATGGGGGAGAAGGGCATTGTCTTGCTTTTTATTCCTACAAAGATATTGAGAAGCTCGAAAAATTTATGAGCGGTAAACCCGTAGCCGAACAGGAAATAGGGCATGCTCTTTTGCAGGAAGTAGTGGCCTATGCCGAGACTTCAGTTTCCAGGCGAAAATTCATACTTCATTATTTTGGAGAGTCATTTGACGAGGAAACCGGGGAAGGAGCTTCTATGGATGATAACGTAAGATATCCCAAGAAAAAACATGAGGCTAAAGACGAAGTAGAGCTTGTACTAAAAACAGTAAAAGAAACCAAAGAACTGTATAAGGCCAAGGAAGTGGTTAAAACCCTTCTCGGGAAATCCAATGCGGTAATCTTATCGCATAAAACCAATGAACATCCACTTTTTGGAAAGGGAAAGAACCGTGACGGAAAATACTGGATGGCCCTGATAAGACAGGTGTTGGTTGCCGGCTTCCTCAAAAAGGATATCGAAACTTACGGGGTAATAAAACTTACTGAAAAAGGCCGAAAATATCTGGAAGAGCCTCAGTCTTTCATGATGACCGATGACCATATTTTCGACAGTACTACCGAGGGAGTTTCTGTTAGTACTCAATCTACCGGAGGCGGGGTAGATAAAAACCTGGTTAAAATGTTGAAGGAACTTCGCAAAAAGGTTGCTAAGAAACTGGAAGTACCTCCCTTTGTTGTTTTTCAGGATCCTTCCCTTGAGGATATGGCCTTGAAATATCCTGTCACTATGGAAGAGCTTAATAATATTTATGGGGTTGGTGAAGGTAAGGCCAAAAAGTACGGAAAGGATTTTGTAGACCTTATCGGCAGGTATGTGGAAGATAATGATATTATAAGGCCCGATGACCTAGTGGTGAAATCTACCGGCGCCAATTCTGCCCTTAAGCTTTATATCATTCAGAATGTAGACAGGAAATTACCCCTGGATGATATCGCTTCAGCGAAGGGCATGGAAATGCCAGAGTTTATTAAGGAGATGGAAGCCATAGTTTACAGTGGTACCAAACTCAATATCGATTACTGGGTTGATGATATCCTGGATGAAGATCAGCAGGAAGAATTACATGAATATTTTCTCGAAGCTGAAACAGACAAAATAGATGCTGCTATAGAGGAATTTGAAGGAGAATATGATGATGAAGAATTAAGGTTATACCGCATCAAATTTATTAGTGAGGTGGCAAATTAGGTGTAGGTAAGACGTTAATTGGAGATTCGTTCACTGGATTTTGATTTCAGGGAAAAAATTGAGAACCGGGAGCAGCTAGCTGTAAACTATTTTCCCCCGTTCTTTTGAAGATCAAAAATGCACTGATCATCAAGACCGGGAATGCTCCCACCATCTATTACATCAACAATTCCGCTACCGAATTCTATGGAAGCCTGCATCAGGCAGCCCGAAACATTGCAATGCCCCGGATATTCTTCATCTTTATGATCTGATTGTGGCTCGGTACCCAGGTCTACAAGTCCGAAAAGATGTCCGAATTCGTGATTCAGGGTGGCAGCTTCAATATCTGCTTTTGATGGGGCGTTAGGGCGGTTGGCGAAATTTTTTATCGTTTCTCCGTAGATTACCATCGAGGTGTTTCTGAAGGCAGAGCCCAGAACAAAACGATTTTCTTCATCTTTTTCGCTACTGCCATCCGCAAAATAAATAAATACCGCAATTTCATCTCCTACATTATAAAGGCTTCTTGTATCTTTTTCTATTGCTGCTATTTCCTCAATATCGAAAGGAGCTTTCCCTGAGGATTCCACGGCCCTCATACTTATTTGAATTCCATCTGGTTTGTAAACCCTGTCCTGGAGGAAATTTTTAAACTCTGCTATGGCTTGTTGCGAGGGCGCGTAGTCGTTTACATAAGCAATCTCAATATTCATCGAGGTGAAACGCTCATCGCTAAGCAAATCGTGAGCTGAATCACCCAGTCCCTGGAGATTGGCAGTTTTATTAATCTTGTTATCATCGTCGGTATTATCTGATGTACAGGAAGACAATACCAGGAAGAGCGATAAAAACAGGGCTAAGTGATTTATTTTAAGCATTTGACAGAATTTGAAAGTTTGGTAAAAATAGAAATTTAATACATATTGGGCTTTAATTCAGCTAAATAATCATAGTGCTCCCCTTTTTTTATGAGTTTACAGCTGAAATTATTTTTATGAGCCGCCAGTTCCAGGGAGTTAAAATCGATGTAAAGCCAATTAAACCACGGGCCTTTTTCGCCTTTATAACTCAGCTGAAATTGAATTTCTCCATAATACCCCTCTGCAGGATTAACCCAGATTCCTCCATCTTCTTCAGGATCAAAGAGAAAGCTAAGGTCTGAAGAATCCAGCAGGATCTTTCCGCCGGGAGTTAATAAATTTCTGGCCTGGGAGAAGAATTGGTCCAGGTTGGAAAGTTTTCCGATTATTCCACTGCCATTCATCAGCATCAGTAGAGTATCGAATTTTTCATCTACCAGATCGAAGAAATCGATGCTTCGGACATCTTTTAGTCCGCGCAAACCTGCGATCTCTATGGCCCCTTCAGAAGTATCAATTCCGGTAACTTTTAATTTCTTTTGCTTCTGAAGATATAGCCCATGGCTTCCTGCGCCACAGCCTATATCCAGGACGTGCCCGGAACACAGCTGAAGCGCTTTTCGCTCCAAAGGAGGCATTTCAGAAAAACTCCTGAATAAATAAGGCACGGGTATAATATCATCATCAAAATCGGGGGAATGTACGTGGATAGGTGTGTCGTCTTTATGATGATAAAAAGCAGCGATCGCTTTTCCGAAGATATCTTTATCTGGAGTTTTGTTATTCATATCTTTGCAAAATGGAGGAAAATTTAGATAATCTCCCCGAGCGGGCCAAAGATAAGCATAAGGAAAATAAGAAGTTCTTTTCGCGGCTTCGGAAAAAACCACCAAGAGACCTGGACCGCCAAATGCAGGAGCTTCACGAGGATGAATTTTCCCGAACTAATTGTTTGGATTGTGCCAACTGCTGTAAAACCACGGGCCCGCTATTCACCAATAAAGATATTGAGCGAATAAGTAAACATCTTAAACTCAAACCGCAGCAGTTTATCGAACAATACCTTCGAATCGATGAGGATAATGATTATGTACTTCAGGAAGTTCCCTGTGCTTTTCTTGCTCCCGATAATTATTGTTTAATCTATGATGTGAGACCCAAAGCCTGCAGGGAATTTCCACATACCGACAGGAAGGACTTCCATAAGATCTCTAATCTCACCATAAAGAATACCGCGATTTGTCCCGCGGCATATAATATAGTGGAGGAGATGAAGAGGAGGATGAAAATCTAAGACCGCCGTCTGAAATGCCTTATTCTTCTCTTTCTAAGATTAAATTTCTTGTAGTTTTTAATTATTATAAAATATAATATCGGCCCGAAAAAGGGGAGGAAGATGATGATAAGCACCCAAATAAGACGATGCCGCCCCTTAAAGTTTTGCTTTAGCAAATGAGCAAAAGCAAGCACCGGGAGCACTAACAATGCCACCATAAAAGCCGAAAGCCAAAAACCGGATGTTTCTAACTCAATCATAGGGGATTTATTTTCCCCTTAATATAGTAAATATTTTTTTCGTTTTTCAGAAAATTCTGCTAATCCCGGTTTCCAGCTTTCACGAATTTCCTCCGCACTAAATCCTTCTTCTATTTGCTGCTGAAGTTTTGTTGTGCCGGCAAGCTTGGTAAAGAAAGCGTTGAAGAACTTATCTTTATCTTCGGTGTTTTGGTAGGCTTCAATAAGCCATTCCAGATTTATTTTATTCAGATGTTTGTGATCGCTTAGGTCACGTCCGTAGCAGGTTTTTCCAAGATGTTTTGGATTTTTCGCCCCATCTTTACTTTCGGGAGTGTAGCTATAATCAAAGTAGCTTTTATCTAAATAAGGCGACCCAAAAACCTGGAATTGCTTATCGGTGCCACGTCCGGCATTAACATTGGTACCTTCAAAAAAACAAAGGCTGGGATATAGATTTATTGACTGCGCATTAGGGAGATTGGGTGATGGTTTTACCGGGAGTTCATAGCTAAGAGAATGATCATAATTTTTCATTTCCACGACCTCCAGCTCACACTGAATCCCGTCTTTTAGCCATTTTTCGCCATTGATCATTTTAGCATATTCTCCCATCGTGAGTCCGTGTACGGTTGGGATTGGGTGCATTCCTACAAAACTTTTGTTTTCCATTTCCAGAATAGGTCCGTCTAGATAATGGCCATTTGGATTAGGGCGGTCAAAAACGATGAGTTGGATATCATTTTCGGCGCAGGCTTCCATCACATAATGTAAAGATGAGATATAAGTGTAAAACCTGGCTCCCACATCCTGAAGATCAAAAATAAGTACATCGAGTCCTTCCAATTGTTCGGGTTTTGGTTTTTTGTTACCGCCGTAGAGAGAGATCACCGGCAGCCCCGTTTCAGCATCTTTTCCGTCTTCAATGGCTTCACCGGCATCGGCCGTGCCACGGAAGCCGTGTTCAGGCGCGAAAACTTTTTTTAGATTGACCTCGAGTGAAAGCAGGGAGTCTACCAGATGAATATAACCGGATTCTGTCTCAATACGCGAGCTTTGATTTCCCACCAGGCCAACACTTTTTCCTTCCAACATGGGGAGGTAAGTTTCGGTGCGGTTTGCGCCGATAATTATGTTTTCTGAAGTCAATTCAGCTAGGTCCTTTTCCTCAGAAACTGTAGTGCTTTCTTTTTGGGAATTTGCGTTTCCGCAGGAAACAAGTCCAATAAAAGCGAATAAAAATGTACTTTTGAATAACCTTTTAATCATCCTGATAATTTGAATTTCGAATTTTTCGTAGTAAAGCGCCTCATCGGCGCCAAAGGCCATAAAAGTAGCATATCTGCCCCAATAATAAAAATCGCGATAGTAGCCATCGCTATCGGGGTTATCATGATGTTGGTTTCCTTTGCTACCGGGCTGGGACTGCAGGAAAAGATACGGGATAAGATTGCAGCTTTTAACGGGCATATTAGTATTTCCAGTTACGATAATAACAGCTCCCAGGTTTCCCTGGCTCCTATTTCCAAAGAGCAGGACTTTTACCCCGAATTCACCAGGGTAGAAGGAATTGAGCATGTTCAGGCTGTGGCTACAAAGGCTGGAATTATTAGAACTGAAACCGATTTTGAAGGGGTTTTGGTAAAAGGTTTGGGAGAAGATTATAAGTGGGAATATTTTAAAGACTTTATAATTGCAGGTGAAATTCCAGACTTCACCGGTAAACTTAACGATGAGGTGATGATCTCGGCTTATCTTTCCAACAGGTTGGGACTTAAGGTGGGAGATAAGGTACCGACATATTTCTTGCGGGAGGAGAGCGACCGGCCGCTATTGCGAGCCTTCGTGATCACGGGAATATATAATTCTGGTTTTCAGGAATTCGATGAATTGTATATGCTTGCAGATATCCGGCATATTCAGCGTATCAATCGTTGGGAAGAGGATGAAGTAGGAAATTTTGAGGTTTTTATAAGCGATTTTGGTCAACTGGATCAAAAAGGGCAGGAGGTTTACGAGAACACCGGTTCGTTTTTGGATGCGCAAACTATTAATCAGAAATACTATTCTATTTTTGAATGGTTGGAGCTTTTTGATTTTAATATAGCCCTTATTATAGGGATAATGATCCTGGTTGCAGGGATTAATATGATTACCGCGTTGTTGGTTTTAATCCTGGAACGTACCCAGATGATAGGCATCCTTAAGGCTCTGGGGAGCGGGGATTGGAGCATAAGAAAGATATTTTTATATAATGCGGGCTATTTAATTTTGTTGGGTTTATTCTGGGGAAATCTTATTGGAATTGGTTTGTTGCTAATCCAGAAATATTTTAAATTATTCCCGTTGAATCCCGAGACTTATTATGTAACCGAAGTTCCGGTGTATATAAACTGGGATTATATCCTTGCGGTTAATATTGGCACCCTGATATTATGTATGCTAATGTTATTGATACCTTCGGTAATTATCTCAAAAATATCCCCGGCAAAAGCTATTAAATTTGAGTAGAATGAAAGCCATTGAAGTTAAGAAGTTAATGCGACTACTTTTGGTAAGTTATAAATTGTAATATTTTATATGGAATACGCAGAAAATATTTTAGGAACCATTGGGAACACCCCTTTGGTGAAAATGAATAAAATAACTAAAGAGCTAGACGCCCTGGTTCTGGCTAAATACGAGACCTTTAATCCTGGCAACTCCGTAAAAGACAGGATGGCGGTTAAGATGATTGAAGAGGCTGAAAAAAGCGGAGCCTTAAAGCCGGGTGGGACCATAATTGAAGGTACCTCAGGAAATACAGGAATGGGGCTTGCCCTGGCCGCCATTGTAAAAGGTTACAAGATGGTTTGTGTAATCTCTGATAAACAGAGCAAGGAAAAAATAGATATTCTTAAGGCTGTGGGGAGTGAAGTAATAGTTTGCCCCACCGATGTTGCCCCTGAAGATCCCCGGTCTTATTATTCAACTTCAAAAAGGCTGGCAGAGGAGACCCCTAATTCATGGTATGTAAATCAATATGATAACCTGGCCAATACCCAGGCTCATTATGAAACTACGGGGCCTGAAATATGGCGTCAAACCGATGGGAAGGTCACCCATTTTGTAGTAGGGGTTGGAACAGGAGGAACTATCTCTGGGGTTGGTAGATACCTTAAAGAACAAAACCCCAATATTAAAGTTTGGGGAATCGATACCTATGGTTCGGTTTTCAAGAAATATCATGAAACAGGAGTCTTCGATGAAAACGAGATCTATCCTTACGTAACCGAAGGTATTGGAGAAGATATCCTACCCAAGAATGTAGATTTTAGTGTTATAGACGGATTTACCAAAGTAACCGATAAGGATGCGGCAATCTATACCAGGAAACTGGCAAAGGAAGAAGGTTTTTTTCTTGGAAATTCTGCCGGGGCAGCTGCAAAAGGTTTGCTTCAGCTAAAGGAACATTTTTCCAAAGACGATGTGGTGGTGGTATTATTTCATGATCACGGTAGCAGGTATGTTGGTAAGATGTTCAACGACGAGTGGATGAAAAAGATGGGATATATTGATTAAACTTTAATTCTTTTTCTCAAGAAGTAGTGGAGGTAAAAAACTTCAAAATACACACTGGAAAAGGTAAAAAGTGAAGATATGCTAAAGACCGGAAGAGGAATCTTCCGGTTTTTTTTATGAATTGTGTATATAAAAACAGGACAGTTTAAAGTGATTTTTTAATTCTCTTCCCATCCCCAGGGAGCGCCTGGATTTTCCACAGGTTGGTTTAAATTGAATTCAACAGAAAAACTGGTATTGGTGCCAATACGTTTCAGATTATAGGTAAAACTGTTTTCATCCAGTTCAATAAACCAAACATTGGTGGCTGCGGCCGGAAGTAAATCTGCAGTTTCTTTATCGGCAGGGAAGACTTGTAGGTCAGCAAGTCCTGTATTGGTAGCCAGTCCGCCATACTGTGTGATTTTATCTTCAGAACCATCACGGTGGCGGTGGTCGTGTTTTAGTTTTATCTTATCGTCCTTAAATGTAAGGACCCAGGTACGCGATTTATTGTCTCCTACAAAAAAGGGAATCCTGATAATGTTTTCATCACAGGACCTTACGTGCATGATGAGCTTTTTTCCAACGAAATCTTCTCCGGGATTTATACTGGTTATTGTTCCCTGGTAGGCTTCCCCGCAATGGCCCTGTAACTGTGTCCAGAATTTTTCTGCCGGACTGTGCTGGGCATAAAAGAATGAAAAGCTAAGAAATAAAAATAAGGAGATGTAGATCTTTTGCATACCTAAAAGTTTTGAGTTACTGCAAAATACAGTATTTTCAGCTTAAAATAATTTTAGATGAAAAAAATACTACTGGTTTTTATAGTCGCTGTATTTCTCACCAGCTGTGGGAGTGTAGTGGAAACAGTGCAGGAAGATGTAGCTCCCGAATATGAAATGGATTACAGTTATTTAGCACTGGGAGATTCTTATACCATTGGGGAAGGGGTGGCTGTGGCCGAGCGTTGGCCGGTTCAACTAACAAATAATTTACGGGACCGGGGCTATAAGGTCGCACCTCCAAAGATCATAGCTCAAACGGGTTGGACCAGTAGAAATCTTTTTAAAGCGATGGAGCAAGAATTGAATTATACCCGCAAATTCGATCTGGTTTCCATTCTTATAGGAGTGAACGATCAATACCAGGGAAAAAGCATTAGGGAATATGAAGAAGACCTGAGACAGGTATTTAGAATGGCCCTGAACTATTCAAAAACACGGGAGCACGGGGTCTTCGCCTTAAGTATTCCAGACTATGGGGTAACCCCTTTCGCCGGGGAGAAGGCTGAAGAGATCTCGGCTGAGATCGCTGAATTTAATGCGGTCTTCAGAAGAGTTGCTGAAGAATATGGTGTCGATTTCTATAATATCACCCCTGTTTCCCGGGAAGCCGCCCGTGATCCCGGCCTCCTGGTAGAGGATGAGCTTCATCCCAGCGGTAGGATGTACCGCTATTGGGTAGAGGAAATTATAGATGAAATCACCCAAAAGTTGCCAAATTAAGTCCTGGATTTTTAATAGGGGGAGGAGTTTTCTAATTTTAAGAAATGCAAGAAGATTTTCTCCATTACCTCTGGAAATATAAAAAATTCGATTTCACCCAGGCTCGAACTTCAGATGGCCAATCTGTAGTGCTCATAGACCCGGGGATGCATAACCATAATTCAGGTCCAGATTTTTTTAATGCGAGAATACGTATCGGGAATCAGCTTTGGGCGGGAAATGTAGAAATTCATTTAAGAGCTTCAGACTGGTATTTTCACCGGCATGAGACCGATAGCAATTATGATAATGTAATACTTCACGTGGTTTGGGAAGATGATATCGAGGTGTACCGGAAGAATAATTCTATAATTCCAAGTCTGGCTTTGAGCGGCTTAGTAGACAAAGCTCTTTTGAACAAATACCGTAACCTGGTAACTACCCGCGATAAATGGATCAATTGCGAAAAAAACTTCCCTTATGTCGACGAATTTAAATTGAGGCATTGGCTGGAACGGGTTTACTTTGAGAGATTGGAAAATAAATCGGAATTGATTCTGAAAATACTGAAGGCTTCTGAAAACAATTGGGAAGCCGTATTGTTCAGTCTTCTTTGCAGGAACTTCGGATTGAATGTAAACGGAGATGCTTTCCTGAGCCTGGCTCAGAGTTTCGATTTTTCCCTGGTTCAAAAATGTGCTTTGGACAGGTTAAGGCTGGAGGCTTTGCTTTTTGGACAGGCCGGTTTTCTAAAGGAAGATTCTTCAGAAATTTATTTCAGAAATCTTAAAAGAGAATATGAGTTCCTGCAACATAAATACCGGCTCAGGAATGATCAGGTTGTCCAGGCGAAATTCTTTAGGTTAAGACCGGATAATTTCCCTAATATTAGGCTCTCACAGCTGGCCTCGTTGTATCACCAGCATAAGAATTTGTTTTCAGAGCTCATTAGGGCCAGGGAACTCAATGCTATTGCTGAGGTTTTTAAGGTAGAGACTTCAGAATTCTGGCAAACTCATTATACATTTAGTAAAGCCCATAAAAAACGAACTAAAAGGATCACTAATAGCTTTGTAGATTTAGTTGTGATCAATACCGTGGTACCGCTTAAATTTTGCTATGCACGGGAAACAGGGCAGGAACCGGAAGAAGAAATACTGAATATTCTAACAGCTATAAAAGCTGAAAGCAATAGTATCATTGAGAAATTTAATCTGTTAAGACCTGGAACGACTTCAAATGCTTTGGATTCTCAGGCAGTGCTTCAGCTAAAAAACAATTATTGCGATATGAACAAATGTTTGAATTGTGAAATTGGAACAAGCTTATTACAGGCTGTAAATTAATTGGGAAAGTTTATCTTTGCGTAATGCGTAGTTTAATTTATAAAATAAGATACTTTTTTGAACGTCACGGTTTCTATGTTTCTTCGCGGCTGGCCGATAAAATTGGAATGCGTGCAAAGAGTGTAAGGCTATTCTTTATTTACGCATCTTTCTTCACCCTGGGAATAGGTTTTGTGGTTTATTTAACCCTGGCTTTCTGGCTTAAGCTCAAAGATTTGGTGTATACAAAGCGTACTTCTGTTTTCGACCTTTAAAAAAGATTTTTTAGTTGTGAGGATATTCTTTTTTAACAATTCCTTTACAATTTAACTCCTAAAAATTTGAAAAAGGCTATTTTTTTAGCATCTTGCTTCGCTGAAAAATAAAATCTAAATTAACTACTAGACTATATGGGAAAGTATATACTTTCATTGTTCTTTTTATTTTCATTTGTAGCTGTAAATGCTCAGGAACTTGAAGTTGAGGCCAAATTAGGGAATCCTTCAAATGTGATTAACAATGGTTTCATAGACCTGGATGTAAGTGGGGGCGTCCCGCCTTATACCTATCAATGGTCTAATCAGGAAACAGGATTAAATTCAGAGCGAGCCGAAGGCTTAACCGAAGGCATTCCTTATAATGTAGTAATCACCGATAGCGAGGGAACTTCTACGACCCGCTCTTATGAGGTGAAGGCGGAAGCTATCACCGAACATTTCAACGGTACCTTCGTACCTATCGTAGAAAATATGACGGCTATCCTTTTCTGGGATCCGTTTTCTGCAATTGGGGTCTACGACCCAATAGCTTATGCCGATATAAAAAATGTACCTACTCCGGGCTGGGAAGCCGGGATAGAAGATAGTTTTGTTCTCAAGCAATGGAATGTTGCTGAGGGGGAACACGTAGAAGAAGGCGAACTAATTGCGATAATAGGTTCAGACCGAGGAGAGGATATTAATGCCTATGCGAATACAACCGGTACGCTTCAGCACAAAGTGCCGGAGGGTGGCGTAATTTATGATTTTGAAAATACTGAGGATGTTATTGAGGCGGGAGCCCATTTTTTTGCCAGTATAGAATATGATGAGCCTGTTATGTTGACTCATCCTAACGGCGATCCTCAAACCCATAACATCCCTTTTATAGTAATATGGCTAATCTTTGGTGCGGCTTTCTTCACCGTTAGAATGGGCTTTATCAACTTTAGAGGGTTTAAACATTCTTTAGACCTTGCAAAAGGAAAATATGACGATCCCAATGCACCTGGTAGTATTACACACTTCCAGGCTTTAACCACTGCCGTTTCTGCGACAGTTGGTTTAGGAAATATTGCCGGGGTTGCCGTAGCGGTTTCCCTTGGTGGCGCCGGAGCAACATTTTGGATGATTATAGCCGGACTTCTGGGAATGTCTTCAAAATTTGTAGAATGTACCTTAGGAGTGAAATACAGATTTATTAATTCTGAAGGGCGCATCTTCGGAGGCCCAATGAATTATCTACGTTACGGTCTTGAGAAAAGAAATATGCGAGGTCTTGGGAAATTCCTGGCTGCATTCTTCGCTATTCTCGGTATTGGCGCCTCATTTGGTGGAGGAAATATGTTCCAGGCAAACCAGTCTTTTGAAATTCTTTCCGGACAATTCCCAATGCTTGTTGGAAATGGATTCTGGTTTGGAGTTGTGATCGCTGTTCTTGTAGGAATTGTGATTATTGGAGGTATACAGAGTATAGCCAAAGTAACCGGGAAAGTTGTACCATTTATGGCAGCCGTTTATATACTTGGTGCCCTTACCGTTATAGGTATTAACTTCGAAAATATAGGGCCTGCTTTTGCAGCAATTTATGACGGAGCTTTTAGCCCAACGGCATTAAAAGGTGGGGTTATTGGAGTACTTGTAGTAGGATTCCAGAGAGCTGCTTTCTCTAACGAAGCAGGTGTCGGATCTGCGGCTATTGCTCACTCCGCTGCTAAAACAAATAATCCGCCGTCTGAAGGTTTTGTAGCTTTACTTGAGCCTTTTATTGATACGGTGGTGGTATGCACTTTAACTGCTTTGGTGCTTATTTTTACCGGAATGCATGAGATAGAAGGTGTAGGTGGAGTTCAGTTAACCTCCGATGCTTTCGCCAGTGTTATTTCCTGGTTCCCTTACGTACTTGCATTGGCGGTATTCCTTTTTGCTTTTTCAACTATGATCTCCTGGTCATACTACGGAATGCGTTCCTGGACTTACCTTTTTGGTAAAAGCAAAAAAACCGAATTGGTGTATAAAATATTATTCCTTGTATTTGTAGTGGTGGGAGCATCCATTAGTTTAGGTGCTGTACTTGACTTCTCAGATATGATGATACTTGCTATGTCTTTCCCTAATATTATCGGGCTTTATATAATGTCTGGGGAAGTGCGGGAAGATCTTAGAGAATATTTCCGTAAATTAAAGGCTGGCGAACTCTTTAAAAAACAGAAGGAGGCCAAGGCTAGCTAATTTAATTTACAATGAAAGGTATAAGATCCCATTTTGTTTTTTCAAGAAATCAACAAAATGGGATCTTTCTTTTGGTGTTGATTGCTATAGTGCTGCAGGGAGTATTTTACTTTATAGATTTCAATACAGGGAAAAGTATTTCTGTGGAAGATGAGGAAATAAAAAGATTTCAGCAGCAAATAGATTCCATAAGAAGCGCCAGGGCAGAAGCCGATACCCTGAAGATTTACCCTTTTAATCCCAATTATATAACAGATTACCGGGGCTACACCCTTGGGATGAGCCTAAAAGAAATAGACCGGCTTCATAAATACCGGGCAGGGGATAAGTGGGTGAATTCGGCAGAAGAGTTTCAGAAAGTCACAGGGGTTTCTGATTCTTTGCTGAAAATTATTTCCCCTTATTTTAAATTTCCCGAATGGGTGACCAAGCCCAGACCATCCTTATCTCCAAAAACAGCATTGGTTCACCGAAGTTTTTCAGAAAAAGCCGATTTGAATACAGCTTCAGCAGAAGAACTTCGGGAAATCAATGGAATTGGGGAAGTGCTTTCCAGAAGAATCATTACTTATCGCAATAAGATTGGGGGCTTTGTGAACGACATTCAGTTAAAAGATATTTACGGTTTGGATTACGAAACCCGTGAAAAACTCAAGGCGCAATTCACCGTAAAAAGTAAACCCTCAATAGAGCTCTTGAATATTAATGAAGTCGGTCTCCTGGAGTTAAGTGAAGTGCCATATATTGGATATGAGCTGGCCCGGGAAATTATTGATTACAGATTGTTGCACGAGAAAATTGACAGCTTTGAAGAATTGTCAAAATTAGAGCGGTTTCCGGGGGATAAAATTGATAGGATTCAATTATATTTGAGCATTGATTAAGATTTCTAAATTATCTTTCTTATCAGGATTAACCTGGAATTTTTATTTCGGAATCTTGAAAAATCAGTTTATTTTTAACGAGTTAGAATTTAAAGGCTAAACTTCAGCTAGCCCTAAAACCTATTATTAGCGCATGAACAGTATGTATTTTACAGAAGAACACGAACTATTCAGAAAAAGTTTTAAGGATTTCCTTCAAAAAGAGGTGGTACCTCATATAGATAAATGGGAAAAAACGGGAGAGATTGAGCGTTTCATCTGGAAGAAATTTGGGGAAATGGGGTATTTTGGCCTTAATCAACCTGAAGAATACGGCGGAATGGGGTTGGACCTTTTTTACACCGTTATCTTTCTTGAAGAATTGCAAAAGATTAACTCCGGCGGTTTTGCTGCTGCTATGTGGGCCCATGCCTACCTGGCGATGACTCACGTAAAGACAGAAGGAAGCGAAGAGATCAAGAAGGAATATCTCACTTCCAGTATAGACGGAGAGAAGATAGGCTGTCTATGTATCACTGAACCTTTTGGGGGCTCCGATGTTGCCGGGATGCGAAGTACCGCGGTGAAGAAAGGAGATAAATATATTCTGAATGGATCGAAGACCTTTATCACTAACGGGGTATATTCAGATTATCTGGTAGTTGCTGCAAAAACCGACCCCGGGAAAGGGAGTAAGGGAATGAGCATCTTTATGGTAGATCGTGATACGCCTGGGATATTCAGTTCTAAACTCGATAAGCTTGGGTGGCGTGCTTCAGATACTGCCGAAATAGCTTTTGACAATGTAGAGATTCCTGCAAATCATTTGATGGGAGAGGAGAATAAAGGTTTTTCATATATTATGCAGCATTTTGCCATGGAGCGCTTAATAATGGGAATAAATGCGCACGCTCGTGCCGAATATGCCCTGGATTACACCCTGGAATATATGGCCGAGCGAGAAGCTTTCGGGAAAACTATAAATAAATTTCAGGCATTGAGACACAAGGTTGCCGATATGGCCAGTGAAGTAGAGATGTGCCGTGAGTTTAATTATTCGGTTACCAAAAGAATGGAGGCCGGGGAATACGTGGTAAAAGAAGCCAGTATGTCTAAGTTGCTTTCCACCAAAATAGCCGACCAGGTGATCTATGATTGTTTACAGATGCTGGGAGGTTATGGTTATATGGAAGATTACCCGCTAGCAAGAATGTTACGCGATAGTCGTTTAGGGCCAATTGGAGGTGGAACTTCTGAGATATTACGCGAGATAATCGCCAAAATGGTCATCGATAAGAAGGAATACAAACCTGCTGCCAAATAAATTTTTAGCGCTGCAGGAAATAATTTAAATAATAATTGTGGGTTTGTATAATTGAAGTATATTTGCAGCCTATAATTTTTAAAGAAAGGAGGTGACACTATGTTAATAATACCAGTAAAAGACGGAGAAAATATTGATAGAGCGCTGAAGCGTTTTAAGAGAAAATTCGATAAAACGGGAACGATGCGTCAATTGAGAAGTCGTCAACATTTCACAAAGCCGTCAGTAGAACGTAGGGCTCAAATCCAAAAAGCAGAATACATTCAGCATTTAAGAGATCAGGAAGACATCTAGAGCTTTTTTCTTTTAAGTTGATAATTCTCTTACAGAGATTTAAATTAAATCCAGGATAGCCTTGCTTCTTGGTATTTCAATATAACTGTTGGTAAAATAAAGTTTCATAACTTTGTTTACCAACAGTTTTTTTATGCCCTTTTCTCAGTTTCTGGACTACCTTCATTTAGAGAAGAATTACTCTGCCCATACTATTACCGCCTATAAGGCCGATCTTAACGCGTTTCTGAATTTTTTAAAAGAAGGGTTCGATACTGAAGATCTCGCTAAGGTGAGCTATCCTCAAATAAGGACATGGATCGTGAGCCTGGTGGAGACCGGGATCTCTAACCGAAGTGTTAACCGGAAAGTTTCCTCTTTGAAAGCCTACTATCGGTTTCTTCAAAAAACCGGCCAACTGGAAATTTCTCCCCTCGCTAAGCATAAAGCTCTTAAAACCCCTGTGAAAGTCCAGGTGCCTTTTTCTGAAAAAGAAGTGAAGCAGGTACTGGATTCTTTTGAAACCGATACCTTCGAGGGAATAAGAGATAAACTTATTGTGGAATTGTTTTATACCACGGGCCTCCGGCGAATTGAACTCATCAATATTAAGGCTGGGGATATCGATGAAGGAAATAAGGTGATGAAGGTATTAGGGAAACGAAACAAGGAAAGGTATATCCCATTACTGGGTTCGGTTTGCGAATCGGTTAAGGCATATCGGAGCGCCAGAATGGCTTTAATAGGAGGGGCTGGAAATAAGGAATTTTTTATAACTGAAACCGGCGTTAAATTATCTGAAAGTTTTGTTTATAGGATTATTAATAATTACTTTAGTAAGGTATCGGGGAAGCTAAAAACCAGTCCGCATATATTAAGGCATAGCTTCGCCACACATTTATTAAACCAGGGAGCGAACCTTAATGCTGTAAAAGAATTGCTGGGCCATTCAAGTTTGGCTTCAACACAAGTATATACGCACAACAGCATTGCCGAACTTAGTAAAGTTCATAAAATGGCGCATCCCCGGAACAAGAAAGACTAATTCAATTATTGTTTAATTAAACTCTTCGACAAGATGAAAGTAAACGTGCAGTCTGTAAATTTCAATGCTGATCAAAAACTCATTGATTTTATTCAAAGGAAATTAGATAAACTAGATAACTATTTTGATAAGATAATTTATGCTGATGTATTTCTGAAAACAGAGAACTCCAGTGATAAAACTAACAAGACCACAGAAATTTTACTCAGTATTCCCGGCGGGGAGTTAATAGTGAAAAAGACCTGCAAAAAATTCGAGGAATGTGTAGATGAATGTGTTGGATCTCTTCAAAGGCAATTGATTAAACGCAAAGAAAAAATGAACGCTCACGTTTAGGTAATTTTTTTTCGCAGAATTGTTTTGTGAAAGGAATAATTTATTTACATTTGCAGTCCGTTAGAAATAGCGGGCTTTTTTATGTGAAAAAAGTGGCTTAGAGGCCGATGTAGCTCAGCTGGCTAGAGCAGCTGATTTGTAATCAGCAGGTCGTGGGTTCGAGTCCCTCCATCGGCTCTTGAAATTTTGAAACACACAATTGTCCCTCTGGAAATAAAATATTCAGGGTTTAAGATTCTGGAGTTGAGGCGACTAAAAATTGTTCTTAAAATTTTTAAAAAAATGCTTTGGATGCTGCTGTAAATTTCTTTTTATTTGCAGCCGTTTTAAAAGACATCATAAAGCTTAACCGGGAGCGGTTATGGTTCTATGAAATAGTGGAAAATTTGTTTTGGGGAGATACTCAAGCGGCCAACGAGGGCAGACTGTAAATCTGCTGTTTTTAACTTCGCAGGTTCGAATCCTGCTCTCCCCACTTAATTAATTCAAAATTGAAAAATTAAAGATTCGAGGTTGGCCTTGAATTAAGGATTTGGAATATTGAATTGAACGCGGGAGTAGCTCAGTTGGTAGAGCGTCAGCCTTCCAAGCTGAATGTCGCCGGTTCGAACCCGGTCTCCCGCTCTGATTTTCCGATAGACGAATAGTTGACGTCTAAGTCGGATTAGGAACAAACGATTTTAAAACCCGTAAGCCTGAAGCAGGCTTATGGTGTTTTTTGTTTTTCTGAAAAAATAGGGGGGAAGCTTCCTTAAAAGCCGACGTAGCTCAGGGGTAGAGCGTTTCCTTGGTAAGGAAGAGGTCACGAGTTCAATTCTCGTCGTTGGCTCTAGATTTTGTATAAAATTGAACACTAATATATAACTAAGATTAAATAAGTATTAATTATGGCAAAGGAAACTTACGATCGGTCCAAGCCGCACCTTAATATAGGTACTATTGGACACGTAGATCACGGAAAAACGACTTTAACTGCAGCTATTACTAAGGTATTAGCTGAAGCTGGTTATTCAGAAGCAAGTGCTTTTGATCAAATCGATAATGCTCCTGAAGAAAAAGAAAGAGGTATTACTATTAACTCTTCTCACGTTGAGTATGCAACGGCTAACCGTCACTATGCTCACGTTGACTGTCCTGGTCACGCCGACTATGTAAAGAACATGGTAACTGGTGCTGCTCAAATGGACGGTGCTATTCTTGTTGTAGCTGCGACCGATGGTCCTATGCCACAAACTCGTGAGCACATCCTTCTTGGACGTCAGGTTGGTATTCCAAGAATTGTTGTCTTCTTGAATAAAGTTGACCTTGTTGATGATGAGGAACTACTTGAATTAGTTGAAATGGAAGTAAGAGATCTTCTTTCTTTCTACGAGTATGATGGAGATAACTCTCCTGTAATCTCTGGATCTGCTCTTGGAGCCCTGGAAGGTGATGAGAAATGGTCTAAAACCGTTCTTGAGCTTATGGAAGCTGTAGATAACTGGATCGAACTTCCAGAGCGTGATGTAGATAAGCCGTTCCTAATGCCAATCGAGGATGTATTCTCTATTACTGGACGTGGTACTGTTGCAACTGGTCGTATTGAGACTGGTGTTGCTAACACCGGAGATCCTGTAGAAATTATTGGTATGGGTGCAGGTAAACTTACTTCTACTATTACTGGTGTTGAGATGTTCCGTAAGATCCTTGATAGAGGTGAAGCTGGTGATAACGTAGGTATCTTACTTAGAGGTATTGAGAAAACTCAAATCTCAAGAGGTATGGTAATTACCAAACCTGGATCTGTAACTCCTCACTCTAAGTTTAAAGCTGAGGTTTATATCCTTAAAAAAGAAGAAGGTGGACGTCACACTCCATTCCACAACAACTACCGTCCTCAGTTCTACGTACGTACAACTGACGTAACAGGAACAATTAACCTTCCTGATGGTGTTGAGATGGTAATGCCTGGTGATAACCTTACTATTACTGTAGATCTTATTCAGCCAATTGCAATGAATGTTGGACTACGTTTCGCTATTCGTGAAGGTGGTAGAACAGTAGGTGCTGGTCAGGTTACAGAAGTTCTAGACTAATTAGAATTTTCATATAAAAAGGTATCCTGGTCTACAGCCGGGATACCTTCACTTATATTTACGGGTTTAGCTCAGTTGGTAGAGCACTGGTCTCCAAAACCAGGTGTCGGGAGTTCGAGCCTCTCAACCCGTGCAGAAAAAAAGAAACGAGAAGCCTGTCCTTAGGGAAACTGAAGGAAGTCTCTCAATCCGTTCAAATACTTTGAAAGAAATGGCAGGAATTGTTAATTACATATCTGAATCTTACAACGAATTAAAGAACCATGTTACCTGGACAAGCTGGTCAGAAGCTCAAAGGCTTACCGTACTTGTAGCGGTATTTTCTATAATTTTTTCACTAGCAATATGGGGTATAGACACTGTATTTAGTGGGGTTATTGAGGAATACTTTAAGTGGATTAAATCTTAAAATAAGTAGGCAATGGCAGATGTTAAGGAGAAAAACTGGTATGTAGTACGGGCTGTTAGTGGGCAGGAAAATAAAGTGAAGGAATATATTGAGCGGGAAATCGCCCATAATAATCTTGAAGACTATATCGATCAGGTTTTGGTTCCTACCGAAAAGGTGATCCAGATAAGAAACGGGAAGAAAGTTAATAAAGAAAGAGTTTATTTTCCTGGGTATGTAATGGTGCAAGCCAATCTTGGCGGAGAAATTCCTCATATTATTAAATCTATTAATGGAGTAATCGGCTTTTTGGGTGAAACCAAGGGCGGTGATCCGGTGCCTTTAAGAAAATCTGAAGTAAACAGAATGCTAGGTAAGGTAGATGAGCTTTCGGTTAAGACCGATAATGTGGCCATACCTTTTACCATAGGAGAAACCATTAAAGTTATTGATGGTCCTTTTAACGGGTTTAACGGTACGGTAGAAAAGATTAATGAAGAGAAGCGTAAACTTGAAGTAATGGTAAAGATCTTCGGAAGAAAGACACCATTAGAATTGAGTTATATGCAAGTTGAAAAAGTATAAAGATTTTATTGTTACATAGTTTTTTCGATAGTTTTTTTAAGCTTCCACTATAACAAACTATCACCTAAAAATTGAAAAAATGGCAAAAGAAGTAAGTAAAGTTGTAAAACTACAAGTTCGTGGGGGTGCTGCTAACCCATCACCACCAGTTGGACCTGCTTTAGGTGCTGCCGGGGTAAACATCATGGAATTCTGTAAGCAATTCAATGGTAGAACCCAGGATAAACAAGGTAAGGTATTGCCAGTTGCGATTAATGTTTACACAGATAAGTCTTTCGACTTTGTGATTAAAACACCTCCAGCTGCAGTACAGTTATTGGAAGCATCTAAAACAAAAAAGGGTTCAGGAGAACCTAACCGAAAAAAAGTAGCAAGTGTTTCTTGGGATCAGGTTAAAGCTATTGCAGAAGACAAAATGCAGGATTTAAATGCCTTCACGATAGAATCTGCTATGAAGATGGTTGCCGGAACAGCTCGTTCTATGGGAATAACTGTAAAAGGTAACGCACCGTTTTAATCCAAAAAGAAATTAAGAAATGGCAAAATTGACTAAAAAGCAAAAAGAAGCCCAATCTAAAATCGAAAGCGGTAAGACGTATTCGGTAGCAGAAGCTTCAGCTTTAATAAAGGATGTTTCCAATGAGAACTTTGACGCTTCTGTGGATTTAGCGGTTCGTTTGAACGTAGACCCCAGAAAAGCCAACCAAATGGTAAGAGGTGTTGTAACCCTTCCACACGGTACAGGTAAAGACGTTAAAGTATTGGCTTTGGTAACTCCAGATAAGGAAGAAGAAGCAAAACAAGCTGGCGCTGATTATGTTGGATTGGATGAGTATCTTGACAAGATAAAAGGAGGCTGGACCGATGTTGATGTAATTATCACTATGCCTAGTGTAATGGGTAAATTAGGACCTCTTGGTCGAGTTTTAGGACCACGTGGATTAATGCCTAACCCTAAGACCGGTACAGTAACTATGGATGTTGCAAAAGCAGTATCTGATGTTAAGGCTGGTAAGATCGACTTTAAAGTTGATAAAACCGGAATTGTACACGCTGGTATAGGAAAAGCATCTTTTGAGGCTGAAAAATTAGCCGGAAACGCGAGAGAATTATTAACTACTTTGGTAAAATTGAAGCCTCAGGCAGCAAAGGGAGTATACATTAAAAGTATACACATCTCTACTACTATGAGCCCAAGCGTGGAGATTGATACTAAAAGGTTCACTGAGCAATAATTAGATAGTTATGACAAGAGAAGAAAAATCAATAGTAATTGAAGATTTAACTGCCCAGTTAACTGATAATTCAATCATATATTTAGCTGATATTTCCGGTCTTAACGCCGGAGCGACCTCTAATTTACGTAGAGCTTGCTTTAAAGCTAATGTACAACTTGCGGTAGTTAAAAATACCTTGCTTGCCAAAGCCATGGAAGGATCTGATAAAGATTTCGGTGATCTTCCTGGAGTTTTGAAAGGCAATACCTCAATAATGATCTCTGAAACCGGTAACGCTCCGGCCAAAGTGATCAAAGAATTCAGAAAAAAATCTGATAAACCCCTTCTTAAAGGAGCTTTTGTAGAAGAAGCTATTTATGTTGGCGATGAGTATCTTGATACCTTGGTTAACATCAAATCTAAAGAAGAAGTTATTGGAGATATCATCGGATTGTTACAATCACCTGCTAAGAATGTTGTTTCAGCACTTCAGTCTGGTGGTGGTAAGCTAGCCGGAATTCTTAAAACACTTTCCGAAAAGGAAGGATAGCATAGTACGCACTTTTTAACAATTATATATTTAAAGAACATTTTAAAACGATAGAAAATGGCAGATTTAAAAGATTTCGCAGAACAATTGGTTAACTTAACCGTTAAAGAAGTAAACGAGTTAGCTGATATTTTAAAAGAAGAATATGGTATAGAGCCTGCAGCTGCTGCTGTAGCTGTTGCTGGTGGTGCTGCTGCCGGAGGTGGTGAAGAAGCTGAAGAGCAAACAGAATTCGACGTAATTCTTAAAGCTCCAGGTGGATCTAAACTTGCAGTAGTTAAATTGGTAAAAGAACTTACCGGTCTTGGTCTTAAAGACGCTAAAGCATTAGTAGATGGCGCACCAGCTCCAGTAAAAGAAGGAGTAGCAAAAGACGAAGCTGAAGCACTTAAAGCACAGTTAGAAGAAGCAGGAGCCGAGGTTGAGCTTAAATAAGCTTGCCGAAGCAATATTATTTAGGTTTAGGCCTCAGGATTCGCTCCTGAAGGTCTAAACCCTTTTGCGTATATAGAGCCAAAGCTTTATAACGCGCCGTTTTTTTATATAATTTATAATCCGTCCATTGATGTTAGCAAAGCAAACTGAAAGAGTGAGTTTCTCTTCTGTAAAGAACAGGCCTGATTATCCTGACTTTCTGGATATCCAGATCAAATCATTTCAGGATTTCTTTCAATTAGAAACCAAATCAGAAGAGCGGGGAAACGAAGGGCTTTATAACACCTTCCTTGAAAACTTCCCTATTACGGATACCCGTAATCAATTTGTACTAGAATTTTTAGATTATTTTGTGGACCCGCCAAGATATTCCATCCAGGAATGTATTGAACGTGGCCTCACTTACAGTGTACCGCTTAAAGCAAGATTAAAGCTTTATTGTACCGACCCTGAACACGAAGATTTCGAAACCATCGTACAGGACGTTTATTTGGGAACTATCCCTTATATGACCCCTAGCGGTACTTTTTGCATCAACGGCGCAGAGCGTGTTGTGGTATCTCAATTGCACCGTTCTCCCGGGGTTTTCTTTGGACAGTCTTTCCATGCAAATGGAACCAAACTTTATTCTGCCCGTGTAATTCCTTTTAAAGGAAGCTGGATAGAATTCGCTACCGATATCAACAGCGTGATGTACGCTTATATCGATAGAAAGAAAAAATTACCTGTTACCACGCTTTTCCGCGCCATCGGATTTGAGCGTGATAAAGATATCCTTGAGATCTTTGACCTTGCTGAAGAGGTTAAAGTTTCTAAGACAGGACTTAAAAAAGTATTAGGCCGAAAACTGGCCGCCCGTGTATTGAACACCTGGTATGAAGATTTCGTAGATGAAGATACAGGAGAGGTGGTTTCAATTGAGCGTAACGAGATCGTACTTGATCGTGATACCGAACTTGAAAAAGAGCATATCGAGGAAATCCTCGAAACCGGTACCAAGACTATCCTTCTTCATAAAGAAGATAATTCTACCGGAGATTATGCTATTATTCATAATACCCTTCAAAAGGATCCAACTAACTCTGAAAAAGAAGCGGTAGAACATATTTACCGTCAGTTGCGTAATGCTGAACCGCCAGATGAAGAGACTGCGCGGGGCATTATCGACAAATTATTCTTCTCAGATCAGCGTTACAGCCTTGGAGAAGTAGGACGTTACCGAATGAACAAAAAGCTTGGTCTTGATGTGTCTATGGATAAGCAGGTGCTTACCAAAGAAGACATCATTACCATTGTAAAATATCTTATCGAGTTAATAAACTCGAAGGCGGAGATTGATGATATCGACCACCTTTCTAACCGTCGTGTTAGAACCGTAGGGGAGCAATTGTCTCAACAGTTTGGAGTGGGTCTTGCCCGTATGGCACGTACCATTCGTGAAAGAATGAACGTTCGTGACAATGAGGTGTTTACCCCTATAGATTTGATTAACGCGAAGACACTTTCTTCTGTAATCAATTCTTTCTTTGGTACCAACCAGTTGTCTCAGTTTATGGACCAAACGAACCCGCTTGCCGAGATTACGCATAAGCGTAGACTTTCAGCATTAGGGCCAGGTGGTCTTTCAAGAGAGAGAGCAGGTTTTGAGGTACGTGATGTTCACTATACGCACTACGGAAGACTTTGTCCTATTGAAACACCTGAGGGTCCAAACATTGGACTTATCTCCTCGCTTTCGGTTTATGCCAAAGTGAATGGTATGGGATTCATTGAAACTCCATACCGAAAGGTTTCAGAAGGAAAATTAAACCTTTCTGAAGAGCCTATTTATTTAAGCGCTGAAGAGGAGGAAGATAAAAAAATCGCTCAGGCCAATATTCCTCTTACAAAAGATGGAACAATTGATTCAGACAGAGTTATTGCCCGTATGGAAGGTGACTTCCCGGTGGTAGATCCCAAAGAGATTCATTATACCGATGTTGCGCCAAACCAGATTTCCTCAATTTCGGCTTCGTTAATTCCGTTCCTGGAACATGATGATGCGAACCGTGCCTTGATGGGATCTAACATGATGCGCCAGGCATTACCATTGTTAAGAGCTGATTCCCCAATTGTAGGAACCGGACTTGAACGCCAGGTAGCTACAGATTCCCGTGTATTGATTAATGCTGAAGGAGCGGGAGAAGTAGAATATGTAGATGCGAAGAAAATCATTATCAAGTACGATAGGACCGATGAGGAACGAATGGTAAGCTTTGATAGTGATTCAAAATCTTACGATCTTATTAAATTCCGTAAAACCAATCAGGGGTCTTCCATCAACCTGAAACCTATTGTTAGGGTTGGAGACAGGGTAACCAAAGGACAGGTTTTATGTCAGGGATATGCTACTGAAGCCGGGGAACTTGCGCTTGGTAGAAACATGAAGGTGGCCTTTATGCCCTGGAAAGGATATAACTTTGAGGATGCGATCGTGATTTCTGAAAAAGTGGTTAGGGAAGATATATTTACTTCTATCCACATCGATGAATATTCGCTGGAAGTTCGGGATACCAAATTAGGTAACGAAGAGTTGACCAACGATATTCCTAACGTTTCAGAAGAAGCAACCAAGGATCTTGACGAGAATGGAATGATTAGAATTGGTGCCGAGGTTAAACCTGGTGATATTCTTATCGGAAAAATCACTCCTAAAGGAGAAAGCGACCCAACTCCTGAAGAGAAACTGCTTCGTGCAATCTTTGGTGATAAAGCCGGAGATGTAAAAGATGCTTCTTTAAAAGCTTCTCCGTCACTTAACGGGGTGGTAATAGAGAAGAAACTTTTTGCCCGTGCAATTAAAGATAAGCGCAAACGTGCTCAGGATAAAGAAGATGTTGCTGCTCTTGAGAAAAAGTACGATGCTAAATTTGCTAATTTAAAAGCAGAATTAGTAGATAAACTTTTTGCTATTATTGGTGGAAAAACTGCCCAGGGTGTTCAAAATGATCTTGGAGAAGAAGTATTGCCAAAAGGGAAGAAATACACCCTTAAGATGCTTAACTCTGTAGATGATTATACTCACCTTACTCACGGCACCTGGACTACAGACGATCACCTTAATGCTTTGGTGGCCGATCTTATCCACAACTACAAGATCAAGGAGAACGATCTTCAGGGTAACCTGAGAAGAGAGAAGTTCACCATCTCTGTAGGGGATGAACTTCCTTCAGGAATCCTTAAGCTGGCTAAGGTTTACATCGCTAAGAAGCGTAAACTAAAAGTTGGTGATAAGATGGCGGGACGTCACGGTAACAAGGGTATTGTTGCAAGAATCGTTCGCCAGGAAGATATGCCGTTCCTTGATGATGGAACACCGGTTGATATCGTGTTGAACCCTCTTGGGGTACCATCGCGTATGAACATCGGGCAGATCTATGAAACAGTTCTTGGATGGGCCGGACAAAAGCTTGGTAAGAAATATGCCACTCCAATTTTCGATGGAGCGACCATAGAGCAGATCAATGAACTTACAGATGAAGCCGGAATTCCACGTTTTGGTCACACTTATCTTTATGATGGTGGAACCGGAGACCGTTTTGACCAGCCTGCAACTGTAGGAGTGATCTATATGCTGAAATTAGGACATATGATCGAAGATAAGATGCACGCACGTTCTATCGGTCCGTACTCACTTATTACCCAGCAGCCTCTTGGAGGTAAAGCACAATTTGGTGGTCAGCGTTTTGGTGAGATGGAGGTTTGGGCACTTGAGGCTTATGGAGCATCAAGCACCCTGCGTGAGATCTTGACCGTAAAATCTGATGATGTGATAGGAAGGGCAAAAACCTACGAAGCGATCGTAAAAGGCGAGCCTATGCCGGAGCCGGGATTACCAGAATCTTTCAACGTACTTATGCACGAATTGAAAGGTCTTGGATTGGATATTAAGTTAGAAGAATAATACACTGTTTTAGAACAGGGGATGCCTTGGTGTCCCCTTAAAACAGGATTTTCACAATAATTATAGCAGCAGTTATTATGGCTAGAAATAATGATAAGAATACAGTACAGAGATTCAATAAGATCTCTATCGGTTTGGCTTCCCCGGAATCTATCCTCGCAGAATCCCGCGGTGAAGTTCTAAAACCGGAAACTATCAATTATCGTACACACAAACCAGAGCGTGACGGTTTGTTTTGTGAGCGTATTTTTGGTCCTGTAAAGGATTATGAATGTGCCTGCGGTAAATATAAAAGAATACGCTACAAGGGAATTGTTTGTGACCGTTGTGGGGTAGAAGTAACCGAGAAGAAAGTACGTAGAGATCGTGTGGGGCACATCAATTTGGTAGTTCCTGTAGCACATATCTGGTATTTCCGTTCTTTACCAAACAAAATAGGTTATCTACTTGGCCTGCCGTCCAAAAAACTGGACATGATCATTTACTACGAACGCTACGTGGTAATTCAGCCGGGTATAGCCAAAAACGAAGAAGGAGAACCATTGAAGAAAATGGATTTCCTTACCGAAGAAGAGTATCTGAATATTCTGGATAGCCTTCCGCAGGAAAATCTTTATTTAGATGATAACGATCCAAACAAATTCATCGCTAAGATGGGGGCGGAGTGTCTTATCGAAATATTAAGAAGAATTGACCTTAACGAACTTTCTTATGAGTTAAGGCACAAGGCAAATAACGAAACTTCAAAACAACGTAAAACTGAAGCGCTTAAGCGTCTTCAGGTTGTAGAAGCTTTCCGTGATGCCAATAATAACCGCGAGAATCTTCCTGAATGGATGATCATGAAAGTGGTGCCTGTAATTCCGCCGGAATTGCGCCCGCTTGTACCACTTGATGGTGGTCGTTTCGCGACTTCAGATTTAAATGATCTTTACAGAAGGGTGATTATTCGTAACAACCGTTTGAAAAGATTAATGGAGATCAAAGCTCCTGAAGTGATTTTACGTAATGAAAAACGTATGCTTCAGGAATCGGTAGATTCATTATTTGACAATACCAGAAAATCTTCAGCAGTTAAAACCGATTCTAACCGCCCACTGAAATCACTTTCAGACTCGCTTAAAGGTAAGCAGGGACGTTTCCGTCAAAACTTACTTGGTAAGCGTGTAGATTACTCAGCACGTTCGGTAATTGTTGTGGGACCAGAATTGAAGATGTACGAGTGTGGTCTTCCGAAGGATATGGCTGCAGAGCTTTACAAGCCTTTTGTGATTAGAAAATTAATCGAAAGAGGGATTGTAAAAACAGTTAAATCTGCTAAGAAAATTATAGATAAAAAAGAGCCGGTAGTATGGGATATCCTTGAGAACGTTCTTAAAGGACATCCTGTATTGCTTAACCGTGCCCCCACACTTCACCGTTTGGGAATCCAGGCCTTCCAGCCTAAATTAATTGAAGGAAAGGCTATTCAGCTGCACCCGCTTGCATGTACGGCATTTAACGCCGACTTTGACGGGGATCAAATGGCGGTTCACCTTCCTTTAGGGCCGGAAGCTATCCTGGAAGCACAGTTATTAATGCTGGCATCTCACAATATACTTAACCCTGCAAACGGATCTCCTATTACGGTACCGTCTCAGGATATGGTATTGGGTCTTTATTACATGACCAAATCAAGAGTTTCTACCGATGAAGTAAAAGTTAAAGGAGAAGGGCTTACTTTTTATTCTGCCGAAGAACTTGTAATAGCTTATAACCAGAAACAGGTAGATCTTAATGCGGTAATTAAGATAAAGACCAAAGATTTCAATGAAGCCGGAGAACTTGCTCTCCAGGTTATTGAAACTACAGTTGGTAGAGTACTCTTTAACCAGGCTGTGCCAGAAAAGGCCGGTTATATTAACGAAGTACTTACCAAGAAATCACTAAGAGACATTATTGGAAAGATTCTAAAGGTGACCAGTGTACCAGAAACTGCCGATTTCCTTGACGCTATTAAGGAAATGGGATATGGATTTGCTTTCCGTGGTGGACTTTCATTCAGCTTAGGGGATATTATTATTCCTGAAGAAAAGCAGACAATGATCGATGAAGCCAACGAGCAGGTTGAAGGTATTATAGGAAACTATAATATGGGTCTTATTACCAACAACGAGCGTTATAACCAGGTTATTGATATCTGGACCTCTACCAACGCAGGTCTTACCGAATTAGCGATGAAGCGAATTCGAGAAGATAAGCAAGGCTTCAACTCGGTGTTTATGATGCTTGACTCCGGGGCGCGTGGTTCTAAGGAGCAGATTCGCCAGTTAACCGGTATGCGTGGACTTATGGCTAAGCCTAAGAAATCCAGTTCTGGTGGTGGTGAAATTATTGAAAACCCAATTCTTTCTAACTTTAAGGAGGGACTTTCAATTCTTGAATACTTTATCTCTACTCACGGTGCACGTAAAGGTCTTGCCGATACGGCTCTTAAAACTGCCGATGCCGGGTACCTAACTCGTAGACTTGTAGATGTTTCGCAGGATGTTATCGTAAACGAGGAAGATTGTGGAACCTTAAGAGGAGTAGAAGTAAAGCCGCTTAAGAAAAATGAAGAAGTTGTTGAATCTCTAGGAGAAAGAATTCTTGGACGAATTTCTTTATATGATGTAACTCATCCTTCAACCGGGGACCTACTTGTGGCAGCCGGAGAAGAAATAACCGATGAGGTTGTAGAGAAAATAGATACTGCACCAATAGAAAGTGTTGAAGTTAGATCTCCACTTACCTGTGAGGCTAAAAAAGGTATCTGTACAAAATGTTACGGAAGAAACCTTTCCACCAACAAGATGGTTCAAAAAGGTGAAGCTGTAGGAGTTGTTGCTGCCCAGTCAATTGGGGAGCCGGGAACCCAGCTTACCCTTCGTACCTTCCACGTGGGTGGTATTGCAGGAAACATTTCAGAAGATAACAAACTTGAGGCTAAACTTGACGGTGTTGCCGAAATCGAAGACCTCAAAGTGGTTAAAGGCGAAGCTCCCGATGGTAGCAACGCCGAGATCGTGATCTCGCGTACAGCTGAACTTAAGATAAAAGACAAGAAAACCGGAGTGGTGCTAAGTACCAGTAACATACCTTATGGTTCTCAAATCTTTATCAATGATGGTGCGGAGCTTAAAAAAGGCGATGTAGTTTGCCAGTGGGATCCATATAACGGAGTAATTATTTCTGAATTTGCCGGAAAAATCAAATATGAAAACGTGGAGCAGGGGGTAACCTACCAGGTTGAAATAGATGAGCAAACCGGATTCCAGGAAAAAGTAATTTCAGAATCTAGAAACAAAAAACTTATACCAACGCTTCATATCCTAGGTAAAAAGGATGAGGTGATCCGTTCTTACAACCTTCCGTTAGGTGCTCACCTTATGGTAGATAACGGAGATAAGATCAAGGTAGGTAAGATTCTTGTTAAGATACCGCGTAAATCTTCTAAAGCAGGGGATATTACAGGTGGTCTTCCAAGGGTAACTGAATTGTTCGAAGCCCGTAACCCATCTAACCCTGCAGTTGTTAGTGAGATTGATGGTGTAGTTTCCTTCGGAAAGATCAAGCGTGGTAACCGTGAGATTATCGTAGAATCTAAACTTGGTGAGGTTAAGAAGTATTTAGTGAAACTTTCTAACCAGATCCTTGTTCAGGAGAACGATTATGTTCGTGCCGGAATGCCACTTTCTGACGGCTCTGTAACTCCGGAAGATATCCTGAATATCAAAGGACCAAATGCTGTTCAGCAGTATCTGGTAAATGAAGTACAGGAAGTTTATCGATTACAAGGGGTTAAGATCAACGACAAGCACTTTGAGGTTGTTGTAAGACAAATGATGCGTAAGGTAAGAATCCAGGATCCGGGAGATACGATTTTCCTTGAAAACCAGCTTGTTCATAAATCTGATTTCATCGAGGAGAACGATAAGATCTTCGGAATGAAAGTAGTTGAAGATGCCGGGGATTCAGAGAACCTTAAACCAGGCCAGATTATTTCCCCACGTGACTTAAGAGATGAGAATTCTCTGCTTAGACGTGAGGATAAGAACCTGGCTACGGCAAGAGATGTGACCTCTGCAACTGCGAAACCTGTATTACAGGGTATTACCAGAGCATCGCTTCAAACCAAGTCGTTTATTTCAGCGGCATCCTTCCAGGAAACCACTAAGGTTCTTAATGAGGCTGCAGTTAGCGGTAAGATCGATGAACTTGAAGGATTGAAAGAGAACGTAATTGTAGGGCATAGAATACCTGCAGGTACGGGAATGCGCGAGTACGACAGTATTATTGTTGGTTCTAAAGAAGAATTTGACGAAATGCTTGAGCGTAAGCAGGAAGTTAATTACAATTAATTTCAGATATAATCAGGGTCGCGATAGCGACCCTGTTTTTTTTTAATCCCGTCCTGATAGTCATCAGGACGGGATTTTTTGTATTTTAGTGATAGCCTGAATTTATTAAGATTGAATCTGGCCTTTAATTAATATTAAACATCAGAGAAATTAAATACCAATTAGTATTATGAGTGAAGAAAAAAAGCAGCCAAAAAAAGGACAAATAAATATAGAACTGGACGATAGCGTAGCCGAAGGAACTTATTCCAATCTTGCTATTATAAATCATTCTGTTTCAGAATTCGTGATCGACTTTGTGAATATCATGCCGGGAAAACCGAAGAGCAAGGTGAAATCCAGGATTATCCTAACGCCACAACACGCAAAACGCCTGCTCAAAGCCCTTGGAGATAATGTACAACGTTTTGAAAAAGCTCATGGAGAAATTCAGGATTTTGAAAAATCACCTATTCCCCTGAATTTTGGTCCAACAGGCCAGGCATAGAATTAATTAAAACCTCACCTGAAAAAGTGAGGTTTTTTGTTGCTATTTGTATCTCTTAAAATAGACCCGAGCCTCCTTCATTACTTTTGGCGCCAGAATAAGCGTACTTATCATAGTTGGAATAGCCATAAGGGCAAAGAAACCGTCTATAAGGTTAATCATCATACTTAGGGAAGTTGTCGCACCCAGGATAATACTAATAATATAGAAGTAGTTATAATAATGCTTTCTTTCTGCACCTATCAGGAAAGAAAGACATTTTGTTCCGTAGTAAGAAAAGGAAAAAAGCGAGGAAATACTGAATGCGGCAATACACAATAACAACAAATAGCTTCCTACATAAGGAATAGAAGCATCAAAAGCCGCGGCGGTGAGGCTTACTCCATTTACGTCTGTACTCTGCCACACCCCCGTTACAAGAATTGTAAGCGCGGTTAAGGTGCAAACCACTAAAGTATCTATTGCCGGTCCCATCATGGCCACAAGGCCTTCCCTGATAGGTTCAGAAGTCTTACTTGCCCCATGAGCCATAGTGGCTGTTCCAATACCGGCCTCATTAGAGAAAGCACCCCTTCTTATGCCCAGTAAGATTATTCCACCTACTACCCCTCCAAGGAGCGGTTCTCCTTTGTAATTATCAGCGGCAAAAGCATCGGTGAAGATGAGGGAAAAATAATAGGGCACCTGGTCATAATTAACAAAAAGAATAATTAATACTGAAAAAAAGTAAAGCCCTACCATAGCCGGGACAAGTTTGGAAACGGTATAACCTATCCTGCTCAGGCCTCCAAGAATAACTATGGAAGTTATAATAACGAGAATGATTCCAATAATTAGATTAGTTAAAAAGCCAGTGGGTACATTGTTAGGTTCAAGAAGTATAAAGTTGATCGCCTGTGTGAGTTGGTTAACGTTAAAAACCGGTAAGGCACCAATAAGGCCAGCTACACTGAAGAAAATAGCCATGAATTTCCATTTTTTACCAAGTCCTTCCACGATATAATACATCACTCCACCCTGGATATTTCCCTGGGTATCCCTGCCCCGGTACATCACTGAAAGGCTGTTGGTGAAGAATTTTGTAGCCATACCAACTACTGCACTAATCCATAACCAAAAGATGGCACCCGGCCCTCCAATAGCTATTGCAACCGCCACTCCTGCAATATTCCCCATTCCTACGGTAGAAGAGAGCGCGGTAGAAAGAGATTGAAAGTGATTTATCTCCCCGGGATCGTTAGGATTATTATATTTTCCACGAAGGACCTCCAAGGCATGACCCAGGTAACGAAAGGGTAAAAACCTGGAAAGTATTAGCAGGTAAATTCCTCCTCCAATTAATAAAATCACTAAGGGAATACCCCAGACCGCAGAAGCAAACTGGGCAACAATTTCATCTATTTCACTCATAAAATCAGGTTTGCGGTGAAAATATATGAAATTAACTTCTATTTAGGTGGAAGCCTACCTTGGTTTATTTATTTAGTGGTGCTTAAGTTCTAAGAATCAAAGGCTTTGATTGGTTAAAATTCAGAAGTAAAATGAAATTTTAAAGATGGGTACTTCTGCTGTGTCATTTGTAATGAAAACTGGGAATCTGCAAAAAACACGAGCTGACCCCGTTTGTCTTTAGCAAGAAATTTAGCTTTCACCCTTTTAAAATCTTTAAATTCTTCACTTTTTTCGTCCTCGGCTTCTACCCAGGTAGCCTTGTAGACGTTTAGATTTTCGTAAGTACATTTCGCTCCATATTCGTGTTCAAGTCTGTATTGAATTACTTCAAACTGAAGGGCTCCTACTGTGCCTATCACTTTTCGGCCATTCATTTCAAGAGTAAAGAGCTGGGCCACCCCTTCATCCATCAACTGGTCGATACCTTTTTCCAGCTGCTTGGATTTCATCGGATCAGCATTGTTGATGTACCTGAAATGCTCTGGTGAAAAGCTTGGCACACCACGGTAATTAAGATTCTCACCTTCAGTTAAGGTATCCCCAATCTTGAAATTTCCGGTATCATGAAGTCCTACTATATCCCCGGGATAAGAAACATCTACGATTTCTTTCTTTTCAGCAAAAAATGCATTTGGACTGGAGAATTTTAGTTTTTTTCCCTGTCTTACATGAAGATAAGGCTTATTCCTTTCAAATTTTCCAGATACAATCTTAATGAAAGCAAGACGGTCGCGGTGTTTGGGATCCATATTAGCATGGATCTTAAATACAAAGCCCGTGAACTGGTTTTCGTCTGGTTTTACGGTACGCACGTCACTATCTTTAGGTCGTGGTTTTGGCGCAATTTCAATAAAACAGTCCAGTAATTCGCGTACTCCAAAATTATTTAATGCCGAACCAAAAAATACAGGTTGTAAATTTCCCTGAAGGTAGGCTTCCTTATCAAATTCGGGATACACTCCCTGGGTGAGTTCCAACTCTTCCCTGAGGGTGTCGGCAGCAGTATCTCCAATTAAATGATCCAGTTCTTCAGAATTCAGATCGGAGATCTCCACGGTTTCTTCAATATCTTTACGCGGGTCTCCTGTGAAAAGGTTTACATTTTTCTCCCAGATGTTATAGATTCCTTTAAAATCGTAACCCATCCCAATAGGAAAGCTCAAGGGCGTCACGGTGAGATTGAGTTTCTGCTCAATTTCGTCCAGTAATTCAAAGGCATCTTTTCCTTCACGATCCAGTTTGTTGATGAAAACTATCATGGGGATATTGCGCATCCGGCAAACTTCAACCAGTTTTTCGGTTTGCTCCTCCACCCCTTTGGCAACATCAATAACCACAATTACACTGTCTACCGCTGTTAGTGTTCTAAAAGTGTCTTCAGCAAAATCCTTGTGACCCGGGGTATCCAGAATATTAATTTTTATGTCTTTATATTCAAAACCAAGTACTGAAGTAGCAACCGAAATCCCTCGCTGGCGTTCAATTTCCATAAAGTCACTGGTAGCGCCTTTCTTTATCTTGTTTGATTTAACTGCACCGGCCTCCTGTATGGCTCCTCCAAAAAGAAGTAATTTTTCTGTAAGTGTGGTTTTACCGGCATCGGGGTGAGAAATTATACCAAAGGTTCTTCGCCTGCTAATCTCTTTTTGAAAGCTCTTCATTCTGAATTTTTAAGGCTGCAAAAGTACAGTTTTTTCGGGAATTTACCTGAAAGGCAAAATGCTTAATTGGTTTAAAGTTACTTCAGAAATTAGCGTTAAAAATTAGATGAAAAAGGAATTTTACCACCAAACAATGCGTATTTTTACCAATTATGGGGCGCTATCTGTTTTTTTTACTTTTTCTGCTGTTTTCAGTGATTTTACTGCCGCTGAAAGCACAGAGTCTGCAACAAAATTTTGCAGCTGGTTCATATATAATTAATATGGGCGAGCGGCCACAAAGTCATCAAAATGCCTTAAAACCTTATGGCTTGTTATACCAGCTTTTGCAAGATCACGAAGTCGTGATAAAATGGATCATCAAGCCCGATAAAGAGAAAGATGGTATAGACTTTTCCTGCAGGGAGAAAGAATACCGTTCTGGTGCATTTTTGATTCCGGTTTCTTATGTTACTCCCGAGGTAGAAAACACCTTGAACCTCTGGCAGGAAAAAGGTGTGAAAATTCAAAGAACGGAGGAGGCCTTGCGCCTTCCGGTGTTTACGAGTCTAACAATTCCACCCAGGTGGACCCTGGATAAAGAAAACGGATATATTGCTGTTCCTTTTTTTAAGGCGGCAGGCATCCCCTCCTCAGCATATGGTGGAGCCCGGGTCTCAAACTGGAAAACCCCTGCAGAACTTGGGGTTTGTGATGATATTTTTGTACTGCCACATGCCGATCCCAAATTTGAAACCCATAAAAATCTCTATTCCTGGAACCAAAAATATAAAGGCGCGATTTGGGCAGGATGTCACGCTGCCAGTATTCTGGAAAATCTTTCGGGACCAGGAGAAGATTCTGAAGAACTAATTCAGCTTAATTTTTTATCGGCCGGATTTCCCGGTGCCCGAAGCGCTGGACTGGTGCCTTTCCGGGATCACCGGCACGGCACCCCACCCTATGACAATGCATATCCGGCAGATCCGGTTGCGCAATATCTTGGCAGCCCTGATAAAGCTCACCTGAATGGTTCTGAAAGAATATTCTTCCCCAAACGTATCAATAAGTGGCGCCCGGGAGCCAGGATCCTTGTTTCCGATCCCGACGCTCCAGATAAAGGTGAAATAACGAATGCTGATGCAGCAATCACTATTTATGGGCATGGTTTTGATAATCCTGAGAATGGGTTGGTGATGTACCAGGCAGGTCATAGTATATATGGGGATACTCCGGCCCACATAGCCGCTTTAAGAGCATTTTTTAATTGGAGTTTTTATGCTACAGAAGTTAAAAGAAATGAGAGCCTCATTAGTTTTAAAAGTCGGGATTCAAACCACAGAACGGTGGGAGCAAAGATAGGGGATGATCTTACCGATATCCTAAACCTTGATCCCATTCATTTTGACCTGGATGAATATGTGATTAGGGAAAAAGTGAAACTTCAATTGACAGAAATTGCAGAATTTATGCTGAAAAATCCGGCGATCCTGCTGGATATTCGTTCCCATACCGATAGCCGGGCAGACGATGCTTACAATCAACAACTTTCTGATGATAGAGTAGAAGCTACTCGTAATTTTCTCATAGAGAAAGGCATTGAAGAGCATCGAATATCTGGCAGGGGGTATGGCGAAACTGAACTGGTTAATAATTGCAGGAATGGGGTGCCTTGCAACGAGCAACAACACGAAGCCAATCGCAGGTCTGAATTTATTCTGTCTATAGACTGTAGCATCTATAACCGGGAAGAAGACCTGCGATTATAGTAAAACGCCTTGTTAATCCTAAGTCGATTTGTATTTTTGGCAAACAAAGAAAAAAATGGAAAAAGAAAAAGTAATACTGGTTAACGATAAAGATGAGCAAATAGGCTTGATGGAAAAGATTGAAGCCCATGAAAAAGCTTTGTTACACAGAGCATTTTCTGTGTTTGTCTTTAATGATAAGAATGAACTGATGATCCAGCAACGAGCCCTGGAGAAATACCATTCGCCGGGCTTGTGGACCAATACCTGCTGTAGCCATCAAAGAGAGGGTGAGAGCAATATAGAGGCGGGAAAACGCCGACTGATGGAGGAAATGGGCTTTACTACCGACTTGAAGGAAACCATCAGTTTTATTTATCGTGCTCCTTTTGATAACGGCCTTACCGAGCACGAATATGATCATATATTGGTTGGGCACTATGAGGAAGATCCAAAACCTAATCGCCACGAGGTTGCTGACTGGAAATGGATGTCTCTGGAAGATATTAAAAGGGATATGGAGAAGCAACCTGATGATTATACCGAATGGTTTAAAATAATTTTCGATAAATACTACAAACACATTCAGCAATGAGATTAACCGTTCACAGAAAAGCCCATTTCAACGCTGCGCATAGGCTCTACCGAAAGGATTGGGACCAGGCTAAAAATGAAGCAGTTTTTGGCAAATGCAGTAACCCGCATTACCACGGTCACAATTATGAACTGGTAGTTTCTGTAAACGGTGAGGTTGATGAGGAAACCGGTTTTGTGATGGATCTTAAATTATTGAAAGAATTGATCTACGAAGAGGTAGAGGTCCCTTTTGATCATAAAAATCTCAATGAAGAAGTCCCTGAATTCAAAGAGCTTAATCCCACGGCCGAGAATATTGCGGTGGTGATCTGGAATAAACTTCGAAGTAAATTAAAACCTGCCTTGAAGCTTGAGGTAACTCTTTATGAAACTCCAAGGAATTTTGTAACCTACAATGGAGATTAAATGGGACTAAAAATTGGAGATCAGGTGCCCGATTTAAGCCTGAAGAATGAGAAGGGTGAAGAATTTAGCTTTCGTGATACCGATAAAGCCTTAGTGGTTTATTTCTATCCTAAAGATTTTACGCCTGGTTGCACCAAAGAAGCCTGTAGCTTTAGGGATAGTTACGAAGACTTTAGAGATCTTGGAGCTGAGGTGGTTGGCGTTAGCGCAGATTCACAAAAATCGCATTCCAGGTTTAGAACCAAACATCAGCTGCCATTTCTTCTCCTTTCTGACTCCGATAAAACTGCTCGTAAAGCTTTTGGGGTGAAATCAAATTTGCTGGGTCTCCTTCCGGGAAGAGAAACCTTTGTCTTTAATAAAGAAGGTAAGCTTATATTTAGATTTAATAGTCTGAATTCTACCGGGCATATAGTAGAGGCTTTGAACGCTCTGCGAGAACATCTTCAGCAATAATTATATAATTATAGAAAATTATTTTGGTTTCAATCATTGGTATCGAAAAATAGACTAAATTCGCAGCCGAAATTTAAGCATTATGGCAAGTAAAAGACTATTAAAAAGGGATGTGAATTATGTGTTAGGCGATATTATTGAAGCCGCTTATATTAATCAATTAGCAAACCCAAAACAAGACCCTAAGCAAACCGAAGAGATCGTTGATGAAGCCATTACCACTTTCGACGAGCTTATCGTGAAGATAAACCAGAAAGATGTTGAGAATAAAAAGCAACACTTTAAGGCTATAGAAAAAGAACTGGAAACTAGGGCTCAAGGCCTGGTAGCAAAGATAAACGCACTTTAATAGCGTTTTTTGCCGATGTAGCTCAGCTGGCTAGAGCAGCTGATTTGTAATCAGCAGGTCGTGGGTTCGAGTCCCTCCATCGGCTCTTAATTAAAAACCTCTCATTTTTCTGAGAGGTTTTTTTGGTTGGTTGATTTTGGTACGAGAAGCCTGTCCTGAGCGGAGCCTTTTTCAGGCGCAGTCGAAGGGAGTCCCTCCATCGGCTCTTAATTAAAAACCTCTCATTTTTCTGAGAGGTTTTTTTGGTTGGTTGATTTTGGTACGAGAAGCCTGTCCTGAGCGGAGCCTTTTTCAGGCGCAGTCGAAGGGAGTCCCTCCATCGGCTCTTAATTAAAAACCTCTCATTTTTCTGAAAGGTTTTTTTGTTGGTTGATTTTGGGACGAGAAGCCTGTTCTGTAAAATCCCGTTTCAGTTTCATTACTTATTTTTCACTCGGTTGCAAGCGAGGTCTTTTTTTTATTTTTCTTCTTCACCCGCCTGATATCTAAAAATAGCAAGATCGAAATAACCAGCGCTATTGCGATCAAACCGGCGAAAACGTAGAAAACTGGAATATAACTTCCTGTTCGGGTGTAAATTTGTGAAACTAAAGTCGGGCCGATCAACCCGCCCAGAGACCAGGTGGTTAAAAGATAGCCGTGGATAGCGCCTAGTTCTTTTGTTCCGAAGAGATCGGCAATAAAGGCAGGGAGGTTTGAAAAGCCGCCTCCATAACAACTTACCACCAAAAATATTAAAATCTGAAAGATGATCACACTGGTAATAATGGGTAAGCTTAAAAATGTAACCAGCTGAATTATGAAAAAGCTAATAAAAACTGCCGGTCTGGAAATATAATCTGAAGCAGCTGCCCAACCAATTCTGCCGCCACCGTTAAATATACCCATAAGTCCTACCATTGTGGCTGCTGCTCCAGCCGATAGCCCTACTACCTGTTGAGCCATTGGGGAGGCTACCGAGATCATCATTATACCAGCACTTGTGTTTATGAGCATCATTGTCCATAACATCCAAAAATGTTTTGTGTTCACCGCTTCTTTACCGGTAGATTGGCTGAGATCCAGTTTAATCTCTTTTGTACCGGCTTTAACCGCTTCTTTCATACCAGCAGGTAACCAACCTTTTATGGGTGGTGCAATATATAAGGCAGCCAGCAACATGAATATGAAATAACAAATTCCAAGAATGTAAAAAGTGGTTGGGATGCTAAAGGCTTCCATTAAAGTAGCTGCAAGGGGAGCGGTGATAAGCGCCCCTGTACCAAAGCCCAGAACTGCCATTCCGGTTGCCAGACCGCGACGATCGGGAAACCATTTTACCAGGGTAGAAACGGGCGAGATATATCCGATACCCAGTCCAAATCCACTCAGTATTCCGTAAGTAATAAGAAATAGCGGAAGAGACTCTAAGGCAACCGCCAGACCAGAGCCGGCCTGTCCCAGACCAAATAAAATAGCCGCCAAAATCGCAGATTTTCGTGGTCCACTTCTTTCAACAAACCTTCCAAATAACGCAGCCGATCCACCTCCCAACACCATCATTATTGTGAATGCCATGGTTACGGAAGAAACCGACCAACCCAAGGTTTCGGTTAGTGGAATGATATAAACACTGTAAGCGTAAGCAGCACCAATGGATAGGTGAATTCCAATAGCCGAGAGGGCAATAAGCCAACGGTTTTTGGTTGAAGAAGTTTTCATAGACTAAGTTTTTGCTAAGAATTCTGATAATGATCAGGGAATTGTTTAGAAGGAAGATAGTTTTTTAATAAAAAAACAAGAAATATTAGTAAAAACCGCTTTTGCTGAATAAAAAAAATCCTGCCATATTTAGGCAGGATTATGTAATAGAAAAGGAGAATTATTAACTGATGTCCTCCTGAGCCTTAGTGTTTTCTTCCTGAAGTTCCCTTTGAACTTTTTCTTCCTCACGCCTTTCTTTTAAAAAACGTTCTAATTCCTTTCCGTATAAAGACTTTTGCACCTTCTTGTCTAAGGAAGTGTAAATGGTATCCAAGTACTTGATATTAGCATCGAATACTTCAGAAAGCGCTAGATAAGGGGCGATCTCCAGGTCCTTATTGTTAATCGCATAATTTACGGTATAAAGATATCGGCGTTTTAGCAGGTTCTCATATTTCTTATCGATCTCCATTAATCGCTCTTCATCCCCATCTTTTTCAGCTTCAAAACTTTCCTTGATAAGATCGAGGTTTCTGTCATTAAATCTTTTCTGAATCTTGCGGTATTCAATAAGTTTTTCCTGGTTGCGGGAGCCTATAATCTTGGCGTCTTCTTCAAATTTTTCGAGGCTTGTAGTGATGATCACTTCGCCTTTATCTGCGAAGAAATCCAGGCGATCATTGAATTCAGAATTATCTACTTTGTCCAGAGAAAGATACATCATTTGCGGACTTTCGATATATGTTTCCAGCTGGAACTCAGAATTTCCATTGATCACTACTGAATCTAAATTTACCAAAAGGGTGTCTTCTATCTTTTGAAGATATACCGTACCTTTTTTCAGACCTTTAATATTGGTCTTCACCACCAGGTTACTTTCCTTGGTTGAACAGGCCGAAACCCCAATTAGGATCAATAAAAGAAGGCTTAATTTTTTCATTTTTAGTTTAGGATTTAGGGGGCGCAAATATCTTATAATTTTCGGTTTTAAACTAACTCCCGGCTGCGATTTGCATTAAAATAGTAGTAAGAATAGCGCCATAGGTTCCCACCACATAACCGAAAACGGCAAGCAATACACCTACTGTTGCGAGTGATGGGTGAAAAGCCGCGGCTACCACCGGCGCCGATGCTGCACCGCCTACATTCGCCTGGCTTCCTACGGCCAGGAAAAAGTAAGGAGCCTTTATGATCTTGGCCGTTAAGAAAAGTACGACCACGTGAATAGACATCCATACCAGACCAATCCCAATTAAGCCGGGGTTGTCAAAAACCATGGTAAGGTCCATTTTCATCCCTATTGTTGCTACCAGTATATAAATAAAAATACTGCCCAGTTTACTTGCTCCGGTACCTTCATAACTTTTAAGTCGTGTGAAAGAGAAGCCAATACCAATGGCAGTGGCGATAGTGATCATCCAGAAGAAATCGGAAGAAAAGGAAGAAAGAGCACTTTTCTTATCGGTAAATACTTCGAAATTGGATGATAAATATGCTGAAATCTCATCGGCACCAAAGTGCGCAATACCCACAGCACCAAAAGCCAAAGCCAACATGATCATGTAATCTGGCAAGGCCGGGTTTCTCGTTACGCTGGCCGCATAGTTGGAAACTTTGTTCTTAAGATCTTCTATTGCCGAATTATCGGCTTTTAACCAGCGGTCTATTTTGTCGGTTTTACCTATTCCCATTAATAAGCCGGCCATTAAAAGGTTGGCAACAACGATATCTACCAGTACCATTCCTCCATAGAGATCAGGATTATATTCGTAGATTTCTAACATAGCAGCCTGGTTTGCTCCACCACCAATCCAGCTTCCTGCAATGGTAGAGAGTCCTCTCCAGATGGCATCAGGGCCAACTCCTCCCACGGTTTCAGGAGAAAATGTGGAAATAATCAAAATAGCCAAGGGTCCACCAATTACTATTCCTATGGTTCCGGCAAAAAACATAATTAATGCTTTTGGTCCCAAATTAAAAATTGCCTTAAGGTCGATACTGAGGGTCATAAGGACCAGGGCAGCTGGTAAAAGGTAGCGACTGGCTACAAAATAAAGTTGCGAAGATTGTTCATCTATTAGTCCCAGGGAATTGAAAATAGCCGGAAGTAGATAGCACATTAAAAGTGCTGGTACTACCGAATAGAATTTTTTCCAGAAACCTTCTTTTTGGGAGGAAGTGTAAAAAACAAATCCAAGGGCTATCATTAAAAGTCCGAAGACTATCGCATCATTGGTAAAAAGGGCATTTTCCATAAGAATAATTGATATAGGGCCGCCAAAATACAATTTTTATTAAACTATTCTTAAAAGCAGAACCAGCATTTTTTAAGAAATTCCTGGAACTCTCCCTTGCGCTTAGAAAGGTATTTTAAAGCTTGAAAAGCTTTTTTAGGGAAGTAGCAACTCCATCCTCTGTTCCTGCATCGGTAACCATATTGGCGACTTCCAAAACTTCCCTGCGCGCATTGGAAACGGCTACCCCCATTCCTACGCCATTTATCATCTCCACATCGTTATAATTATCGCCAAATGCGATGCAGTCCTGGGGAGTTAGGTTAAAGTGATTGTCCAGCAAATACTGAATGGCCGTAAATTTTGAGATATTCTTATTGGCGATTTCCAGGTAAGTGGGTTTAGAGCGGTAGAGGTGTAATTGATCTGGATATTCTTCCTTCAAAAAATCCCTGATGGCATCAATTTCAGCCTCGGTACCCATCGCCATTATTTTATGCGCACTTTTGCTTTCTGATTTCCATTTTTCAAGGACCTCAGCGTTGGATTTTATTTTTGGGGAAACCTGGGTATTGTGTTCTTCCCTTGCCGCCCAACGGTCCTGCTGGGGTACATACCATTCGTCATTATGATAAAGACTTAGATGGCAGTTAATTTTCTTATTGAATTCGGAAAGGCCTGCCAGAGTGGCAAATGGAATTTCGGTAGAACTCACTGGTTGTCCATTAACCAGGATAAGTCCGCCATTATAACTTATTATAGGCTGATCTTCAATTTCCAAATCCCGTTGAAGGTGTCGCATGGCAGCGGGCATTCTTGCAGAAATAAGCACTACCGGAAGTTTTTCCTTTACCTGTTTTAAGGTTTCGATAGTCGATGGAGAAAGCACACGGTCCCTGTTGAGTAAGGTGCCATCTATATCAGAAAAGATAATTTTGTATTGCATTAGAAATCTATGTTGTAATCCTGGCGCGCAAGATATAAATCTATTTTTTGTTTTTGGGATGTCTTTTGGCTTCTTTCAGGGTTTTATTAAGCATCCATTCTATCTGGCCGTTAGTACTTCTGAATTCATCAGCGGCCCATTTTTCGATGGCTTTCAACATCTCTTCATCTACCCTTAATGCGAATGCTTTTTTGTTGCCCATACTATTAATTATCAAGATTTTTAACGAACTCAACCAGAGTCGGAATCAGATTTGGGTGTAAAGGGCGCTTAGGCTCGTTATACGATTTAGTGTTTACCAGGGCATCATTATCCCTAATTTCCCTGAAAACGTGGTTCATATCCTGGAGCAGCACTAAATTTGAATTAGGAGCGGCCTCGTGTAATATTTTTGCTTCTGAAGTATCTACCTGTATATCGGCGGTCCCCTGAATTATGATTACTGGAATTTCAAGTTTTGCAATTTCTTCAGCCGGATTATACTGTATCCACGAGAGCATATAAGGTTGGACGCTCGGCCTGAAAATTGATCCCAGAACCGGTTCGTAGCTGTTGGTACTTCCTTTTTCAATCAATTCATCAAAAGATTCTCTTGTATTCTGCTTAAGCCCGGGGGCCTGTTTCCCGATCTGGTCTACCACGATCTCATCGATGCTGCGGCCGGCTCCGGCAAGAGAAATAAGAGCATCTGTATTTTCGTTTGCCGCGAGAATCCCTATCAGGGAGCCTTCACTATGGCCTGCGAGAATGATCTTGCTGAATTCTCCTCTTTCCTTGAAATAGGCGGTGATGGATTGAACATCTTCTACAAAATCTTCAAAACGCAAATCTTCTTCCTTGATTTTTAACTTGTTCATTTTAAAGATCCGCTTGTCGAACCTGAAGCTGGCAATTCCTTGTTCTGCAAGCTGATGTGTAATCTTTTTAGCAAAATCACTTTTCATCATGGATTGATTTCCATTCCGGTCGGTAGGTCCCGATCCCTGGATGAAAATCACCAATGCTTCATTTTGGTTGACAGCGGGTTGGGTTAAAGTACCATCAATAAATTTATTGATGCTTATCTCTGTCTCTCTAAATGATTCAGTTTGTGCCAGAGCAAAATTAGTGCTCAACAGGATTATTAGCAGGAGGAGTTTCTCTTTCATAATTCTATGGTCGTATTTAAATGAAATCGCTTTCAGGATTAGTGATTTAAGGTTCCTGCATTTACCACAGGAGTAGCATCTTTATCACTACACAGTACAACCATCAAATTGCTTACCATAGCCGCTCTACGTTCAGCATCAAGATCAACAAGTTCTTTTTCACTTAATTGGTGTAAAGCCATCTCTACCATACTTACTGCACCTTCCACAATCTTATGCCTGGCTGCAACAATTGCTGTTGCCTGCTGGCGCTTAAGCATTGCGCTGGCGATCTCGTTGGCATAGGCAAGATATCCTATTCTGGATTCTAAAACTTCTATCCCCGCGATCTCCAGGCGTTCTTCCAGCTCATTTTCCAGAGCTTCGCTTACTTCGTTTACACTGGAACGCAGAGTAATATCTTCATCTAAACCTTCATCGGCAAAATTGTCATAGGGGTAGAGGCTGGCGAGTTTTCTCACAGCGGCATCGGTTTGTACAACCACAAAATTCTCATAATTATCTACATCAAAGGAGGCTTTGTAAGTATCACGTACCCGCCACACCAGAATGGTACTAATCATTACCGGATTGCCCAGCTTGTCGTTCACCTTTAATCTTTCACTGTCGAAGTTCCTTGCCCGTAGAGAAACTTTCTTTTTGGTGTAAAAAGGATTCACCCAAAAAAGTCCGTTTTTTTTCACTGTGCCTTTGTAATCGCCAAATAAAAGGAGCACTCTGGAGCCATTGGGATTTACCAGGATGAGCCCGGGGAGTATAAAAAGAGAGAAAATGCAATTGCCAGAAACCAGGCATTTTCAAGAATTGCAAAAACTGCAATACTCCCTATGAATAAAATAAAAAAAACAAACAGCATAACATAGCCGTTGAAGGGTTTAAGATCTCTTTCCAGATTCATAATATTAATGGATTAGTTGATATTATTTTGATATCATAAAAATATAATATTAAATTCAATAATGAATAAGAATTAACATTTAAATAATTCAGTCTTGTTTACCTTTGTCTAAAATTAAATACTTCATGAGGAAATCAATTTTTATTTTATTTGCGTTACTTCTTACTAATCTTAGCTTTGCCGATAGTGACTGGGGTAAAACCGGGCATCGGACCACCGGGGAAATCGCCGAAAAACATTTGAGCAAAAAAGCCCAAAAGGCAATAGATAAACTTCTGGATGGCCAAAGCCTCGCTTTTGTCTCTAATTATGCCGATGACATAAAGAGCGATCCCGATTATCGTAAATATGGTCCCTGGCATTACGTGAATATCGATCCGGAAGACGAGAAATATGATCGTGAAAAGGCTAATAAAGGGGGCGATCTTATCCAGGCAATCGAAAAAAGTGTGGAGGTTTTGAAGGATAAAAATGCTTCCCGGGAAGACAAACAATTTTACCTCAAAATGCTGGTTCATTTTATGGGAGATTTGCATCAGCCGTTTCATGTAGGGCGTAGCGCCGATAAAGGCGGGAACGATATACAGGTGAGATGGTTTAATGAAGGCTCTAACATTCATAGGGTTTGGGACAGCCAGATGATCGATTCTTACCAAATGAGCTATACCGAATTAACCGAAAACCGCAAGGAATTGACCCGGAAGGAGTTAAAGGAGATTGAAGCTGGCAGGCTACACGATTGGGTTTATGAATCGCGGGAAATGGCCGATGTGCTTTACGATTCTGTGCAAATTGGTGAAAAATTGGGCTATGAGTACATGTACAAATGGTTTCCGAAAGTGAGGGAGCAGTTGCATAAGGGCGGAGTGCGTTTGGCAAAGGTTTTAAACGAGATCTACGGCTAAGAAAATATAAGCAATAGGAAAGGCTGCCGGTTGACGGCCTTTTTTAATATATTTTTCTAAAGGTAAGGTTTAGCCGCGGCCCAATCCTTTTTTTGTCCTGGGTAATTGATGTTTCCAGTGGTGTTGGGTGGGTCCTTCCATTATTAGAAGGCTGCCGTGCTTTAGCTGAATTTTTTCTTTCGAAACTTTATCGGTTTTGTGTTTGAGATGGAAGATCCTTTCGGCGCCAAAGCTAACCGAAGCGATTACGGGATTTTTGCCTAGTTCTTTTTCATCGTCAGAATGCCAGCCCATGCTATCCTGGCCGTCACGGTAAAGATTGGCAAGGCAGGAATTAAAAGTGAGTCTGGAGTAGGCTTCAACCCTCTTTTTGATCTGAACAATTTCTTTTGAAAAATCCTGAGGCTTCAGTTTGAGGCCTGAATATGTATAGTTCAAATCCTTTTCAGCAAAGAATGCACTTAATCGGGGTTGAAGATGTTCTTTGCCAAAAAGCCTGATCTTATCCTGTTTCCAGGGAATTTCCTGCTGTAGTTTTTCAAAATAAAACCTGGCTTCTTCAGAATTAAAGAATTCGGGAATATATCGAAGCCGGGCATCCTTTAAATCAAAAATTTCTGTTTTCATTCTTAAATTTTAAGGTAAAACCAGGCCCACCAAATTAGGAAAAACTGTAGAGGAATTCTTAGCCATAAAGCCCATTTCGGGATTCCAGCCCCTGCTTTGGTTGAGCTAAGCATATAAAAATGAACGCTGAAAAATAGTATCAACATTAAAATTAAACCATAAATGGCGATATCTTTTGTTGCAGGGAAAAAGAGCCCGAGGCCAAGGATTATTTCGGCAAACCCGCTTAAGTACACTAGCGATTTATGCTTTGGGAGATATCGTGGCATTATGCGCATATACATTTTTGGCTTTAGAAAATGTAAAACACCCGCGAGAATATACATTAAGGCCATTGCGTACAAATGCCAGGGATAGTTCATAGGTAGAAATTGATTATTTATAAAACTAACGGGCTGAACCGGAAATCAATAAAATTTAAGTTAGTTTTAACAACTGTATTGGATATTAGGGATAAAAAACTTAAATTTCAGCTGCCTTAAAAAGATTTATCAAACCTGCTATTTTGAGAAAAATTTTTCTTTCGCTTGTACTTTTCTGTGCCGGCCTGGTCTTTTCCTTCGCACAGGAAAAAAAAGTAGTAAGGCAGGATAGTCTGGAAAAACTACTTGATCAAACCGCGGGTTTTCTTAATAAATATAGCTATCATGAAGGAATTGATGAGGCTTTAAAGCTTTTGGAAGCCTCAAAAGTTGTTGGAAGTGATTATTATCATTTTCACGCGCATAATTTCCTGGGCCTTGCTTACACTGAACTGGATGATACCATTAGAGCAAAGAAAAATTATGAATATGCTCTGGAGTTTGCTGAAAAAACTAAAAATGATACCCTAATTCTCTGGGCCTACAATAATCTGGGAAATATATATTCAGAAAATCCTCAAACTGTTAATAAGGGGATAGAAATGTACGAGAAAGTAATTCTGCTTTCGGAAGAGACCGCTATGCCCCAGGAAGGACTGGCTCCAAAAATAAATATAGCCTGGACTTATCTTGACCTGAAGAAACCTCACAAGGCTATTCCTTATTTAAAGGAATCGGTGAATATGTTGAAGGATAAAGAAGATAATTATGTGCGTTCGCAATTGTATATGTTATTGGGTAGATATAACAGGGCAATTTCGAGACCAGACTCTGCAGAGGTTTATTTAGCTGAAGCCTTTAAACTCGCAGAAAAAGATTCGCTAATACTTCCGGCCTCAGAAATAGCAAAGGAATACGCAGCTTTGCTTTTTGAAGAAGAGCGTTACCGCGAGGCCTATATTAATCTTTCCAGGTATGAAGAGTATAAATCAAAGATTTTTGAAAAGGAAAAGCTGGAACAGGTTGAGGCAGCAAACGCCAGGTTTGACGTAAGCGAATACCAGAAAAATCTAGAGATTGCCAAAAAGGAACAGGTATTCCAGGAGCAGATTATCAGCAAGTCTAACGAGAAAGTCATGGTGATGGTGATCTCTTCATTTGTGTTAATGATTATTCTTTTAATACTGAACAAGATCAACCAGGACAGGAAACAACTTATTTATCAACTGCGGTCAAAAAACCGACAGTTACAGGAGGCCAAAGAAAATGCCGAAAGATTAACCAGGCTTAAAACCCAGTTTTTTTCAACGGTAAGCCACGAGTTAAGAACTCCGCTTTACGGGGTAGTGGGAATTACCTCCTTGTTACTGGAAGAGAAAGGACTCAAAAAACATCATAATGACCTTAAATCGTTAAAATTTTCAGCCGATTATCTCCTGGCCCTTATTAATGATGTGCTGCAGATGAACAAAATGGAATCCAACCTTGTTTCTCTGGAGCATATTAATTTTAATCTTGAAGAGTTGATGTTAAGCATCGTAAAAAGTTTTGAGTTCACCCGACTTCAAAATCATAATAAAATACATTGCGAGATTGATGAGGAGATCCCAAAAACCTTAAAAGGTGATCCGGTAAGGTTATCTCAAATCCTTATGAACCTTGTAGGAAATGCGATGAAGTTTACCGAAAGGGGAGATATTTATATTTCAGCCCGGCTGGAAGAGTTGAAAGATACTAAGGCAGAGATCTGTTTTGAGGTTGAAGATAATGGGATTGGGATTCCGCCGGGCAAGCAGAAGCTTATTTTTGAAGAATTTGCCCAATTAAAAAGCACAAATTACAATTACCAGGGCACCGGGCTCGGCCTGCCCATAGTGAAAAAATTGCTTAAACTGTTCGGGTCTGAAATTCACCTTGATAGCGAAGAAGGTGAGGGCGCTGCCTTTAGTTTCAGGATTCTTTTTGAAATAGTTTCTACTAATTATTCTGAAATCACAAAGACAGAAGCACTTCCAAAAGATTATACCGGCCATAAAAAAGTGCTTATCGTGGATGATAACCGAATAAACCAGGTGGTAACCCAACGTATTCTTGAAAAGAAAAACTTCACCTGTGAGGTGGCTGCCAGTGGGGAGGAAGCAATAAAAAAAATCAGGGAGCACGCTTATAACCTGGTGCTTATGGATGTGAATATGCCCGGAATTAGTGGGCTGGAAGCGACGAGAAAAATTCGGGAATTTGATAAAAATGTACCTGTAGTAGCTCTTACCGCAGTGGAAATCGAAGAGATAAGAAATAAAATCTTTGAGGCCGGGATGAATGATATTATTGTTAAGCCCTACGATGTGCAGCAATTCTACCAGATCGTTTACCGAAATCTTAGGCTAGAAACAATAAAAGAATTGCACCCCTAATCAGTACAGAAATAAAAAAACAGGCTGTCTGCAAGACAGCCTGTTTTGAATTATTATATTCCTGATTTACTATTTCACCATATCAAAACTGCGTTTGATGAAGGCAGTTAGCTCTTCTCCTTTTAACAGGTTTTGAGATAGTCTTGCCAAATCAAGAGACTGTTTGATCAATCGCTCTTGTTTCTTGGCTGTTTTGGTGTTTAGGATATCTGAGATAAGCGGGTGATTGGTATTCACTACCAGGTTGTACATCTCCGGCATATTGCCCATTCCAAACATGCCGCCACCTCCGGTTTGCTGCATTTCCTTCATTCTTCTCATAAACTCGGGTTGAGTAATAAGAAGAGGAGCCGCATCGCTGTCCATTGCTTCTAACTGTACTGTATATTTCTCCTTCGGAATTACGTTTTCAAAATCGGTTTTGAGTTTTTCCTTTTCCTCATCAGAAAGTTTTGAAATCTTTTCCTCGTCTTTTTTAATGAGGTTATCTACGTGGTCGGCATCTACCCGAACAAAAGAGATCTTTTCTTTTTCGCTTTCCAGTTTTTGAAGTAGGTGAGAAACAATTGGAGAATCCAGCATTAAAACTTCATAACCTTTGGCCTTTGCAGCCTCAATGTAACTGTGCTGAGAATCTTCATTAGAAGCATATAAAATCACCATATTCCCGTCTTTATCGGTTTGGTTATCTTTAATCTTCTCTTCCAGTTCAGTGTAAGTGTAATACTTTTTATCTACCGTTGGGTATAAAGCAAAATCATCGGCTTTCTTAAAGAATTTATCTTCGGAAAGCATTCCGTATTCAATTACGATCTTGATATCGTCCCATTTCTTTTCAAAATCCTCACGGTTATTGTTGAAAAGTGACTTCAGCTTATCGGCTACTTTTCTTGAAATGTAACTTGCGATCTTTTTCACGTTGCTATCTGCCTGGAGGTATGAACGCGAAACATTAAGAGGAATATCCGGTGAATCGATAACTCCGCGAAGCATCGTTAAGAACTCAGGAACGATCCCTTCTACATTATCGGTTACGAAAACCTGGTTTTGATACAACTGAATTTTATCCCGCTGAATATCCATATTCCCTGTTAATTTCGGGAAATAAAGAATCCCAGTTAGGTTAAATGGATAATCTACATTCAGGTGGATATGGAATAATGGTTCTTCGAATTGCATAGGGTACAACTCGCGGTAGAATTCCTTGTAATCTTTATCCTCTAACTCGTTAGGCTGCTTTGTCCAGGCCGGGTTCGGGTTGTTGATGATGTCATCAACGGTTTTGGTTTCCGGCTTGGCATCTTCCGGAGCATCTTCAGGAAGTGGTAAAGATTCTTCTCTTGTCCCGAATTTGATCGGGATTGGCATAAATTTGTTATACTTGGTTAGCAACTCCCGGATGCGGGCTTCTTCCAAAAACTCTTTATCATCTTCATTGATATGAAGAATAATTTCTGTTCCGTGCTCTTTTTTATCGGCGCCTTCAAGGGTGAATTCGGTAGTACCTTCACATACCCAGTGGGCTGCAGGCTCATCTTTAAAAGATTTGGTGATGATCTCCACTTTGTTGGCCACCATAAAAGCAGAATAAAAACCAAGACCAAAGTGACCTATAATTCCGCTGTCTTTAGCAGAATCTTTATATTTTTCCAGGAATTCCTCGGCTCCGGAGAAAGCTACTTCGTTGATGTATTTCTCAACTTCCTCCTTGGTCATACCCACACCCTGATCTATTACGTGAAGGGTGTTGTTTTCTTTATTGATCTTTACTTCAATCCTTGGATTTCCGTATTCAACTCCCCCGGCTTCCCCAATATCGGTGAGGTGTTTTAATTTCAGGGTTGCGTCAGTCGCATTGGAGATTAGTTCCCGTAAAAAGATCTCGTGGTCGCTATAAAGGAATTTCTTTATCAGCGGAAAAATATTCTCAACAGATACATTAATGTTTCCGGTTGCCATATATATTTAAAGTTTAAATTAATCTCGTTTGGTCTTCAGAGGTCAAAAAAAATACCATTCCCCACGCGCTGACAAACTGACAGCGAATCTGTAATACAAAGAAGTCTCTTCCGTCTAACAAATTGGTTGCTAAACTTTCTACATAATATTTAACAAACATTTTGTTTAAATTTAAACATATAAGTTTAAACAAAACTTATCTTTGAAAAAGAAAATTTGCTATGAGTACCACTAAAAAAAATACCCCCACTAAAAAAACTCTTACCAGCGATAAGCTGATTTCGCTTTATATGGATTATGTTCTGGAGAATGAAAGAACTCCAAAAAGCGTTTACAAATTTTGTAAAGAGAATAAGATAAAAGAGGAGCAGTTTTATAATTTCTTCGGAAGTTTTGAAAGCTTGGAGAAAGGAATCTGGAAGCGGTTTTTTGAGCATACCTTAAATGTGCTGGAAACAAGCCCTGAATATCATGATTTCACCAACCGTGAAAAAATGTTAACCTTTTATTACACCTTTTTCGAAATGCTTACTGCCAATCGTAGTTTCGTCTTATTTAGCCTGAGAAAACATGAAAACAAATTGAAAAATCTCGAGCAGCTAAAAGGCTTGAGGAAACAGGTGAAGCATTTTGCACAGGGATTGATCAAAGAAGAAAATGAAAGTAAAACCCTGAAAGCGCTGAAACAATCTGAAGCTATTTTTTCTGAAGCCGCATGGATTCAGTTGTTGTTTTTGATAAACTTCTGGATGGATGATAATTCGGCAAAATTTGAAAGTACCGATGTGGCCATAGAGAAGTCTGTAAACACCGTTTTTGATGTTTTCGACAATACTCCTCTGGAGCGGATAATAGATTTTGGAAAATTCCTGTGGAAAGAAAAGATGGCTTAAATGAAGACAATAGATAAAATACCCACAGGCAAACTGGGGCGAACTTCGAAAATGGTCACAACCGGGGTGAAGGTTGGGGGTAACTACCTGAAGTACTACGGTAAAAAGGCTTTCAATTCTGAACTTACCCGGGAAGAATTAGATCAAAGTAATGCCGATGACATATATGATGGTTTGAAAAGTCTTAAAGGGAGTGCCCTAAAAGTGGCCCAGATGCTTTCTATGGAAAAGAGTTTATTGCCGGGCGCTTATGTCGAGAAATTTAGCCTTGCCCAATTTAGTGTGCCACCCCTTTCGGCACCTTTGGTGAGAAAGACATTTAAAAAATACAACGGAAAATATCCTGAAGAACTCTATGATACTTTTACCAGCCAGAGCGTGAACGCCGCCAGTATTGGTCAGGTGCATCGCGCCGAAAAAGATGGGAAAAAACTTGCTGTGAAAATCCAATATCCGGGCGTGGCAGATAGTATAAGTTCAGATCTCGCGATGGTTAAACCCATCGCGACCAGGATGTTCAACCTTCAGGGAAAAGATTCGGATAAATATTTTAAGGAAGTTGAAGGCAAGCTACTCGAAGAAACCGATTATTTGCTGGAAGTACAGCAAAGCAAGGAAATATCTGAAGCCTGCGCACATATTCCAAATCTTAAATTCCCAAAATATTACGAGAAATTATCCAGTGAGCGCATCATCACGATGGACTGGATGACCGGAGTTCACCTTAGTGAATGGGCTAAGGCAAATAGAGATCAGGAGAAAGCTAATAAAATTGGACAGGCGCTTTGGGATTTTTATATGTACCAGATGCATGGTTTAAAAGCCGTACATGCCGATCCGCACCCCGGTAATTTCCTTATCGATGAAGAAGCTAACCTTATCGCCATAGATTTTGGTTGTATCAAAAAAGTACCTGAGGATTTCTATAAGCCTTATTTTGAGCTTGCCAAAAAAGAAAATATCAATGATCCGGACTTCTTCAATTCAAAACTATTTGAATTGGAAATTTTAAGAAAAGACGACTCTCCAAGAGAAGTGGAATATTTCTCAGAGCTGTTCTACCAGATGCTAAATTTATTCACCAGCCCGTTTCATTCCGAAACTTTCGATTTTGCCGATGAATCCTTTTGGAACTCTATTACCGATTTAAGCGAAAAATACAGTAAAGATACCGAATTAAGGAAAATGAACGGGAACCGGGGAAGTAAGCATTTCCTGTATATAAACCGTACGTTTTTTGGACTATACAATTTGCTTCACGATTTGAAAGCAAAAGTGAAGATTAATAAGTTCCACGATTATCTGTCATAATTGTAGGTTTTATTTATTGGTTAGGTTGTAGAAAGCCTGAACGCCTTAATTGCGATCAGGCTTTCTTTTTTCGCAACAATTGATATTTCCTTATCGAATTAAAAAAGCTGCAAATTCCACCGATCCTAAATCAGCGAAATTTACAGCTTAAGAAAAATCTCTAATATCCCGGAATTAGTCTTTTAGCATCTCCGATTTATTTTCTACGGTATTCTTGTCTTTATCTTTTACATATTTTTCCAGCCATCTATCCTGTTCCCATAAAACGTGCAAAACAGATTCTTTGGCGCTATAGCCGTGACTTTCCTTAGGAAGCATTACCAATCTTGCGGTAGCGCCAAGACCTTTTAACGCATTGAAGTAACGCTCGCTCTGCATTGGGTAGGTCCCCGAATTATTATCGGCCTCTCCGTGAATAAGAAGGAGGGGTGTCTTCATTTTATCGGCGTGCATAAATGGTGACATATTGTAATAAACTTCGGGTGCTTCCCAATAGTTTCTTTCTTCACTCTGAAAGCCGAATGGCGTAAGGGTTCTGTTATAGGCTCCACTACGGGCGATCCCGGCAGCAAAGAGGTTAGAATGCGACAGTAAGTTGGCAGTCATGAAGGCACCATAGCTATGTCCTCCAACGGCAACGCGTTCTCTATCTATATAGCCTAGCTCGTCAACTGCATCGATAGCCGCTTTGCCATTGGCTACCAATTGATCTCTAAAAGTATCGTTGGGTTCTTCTTCGCCTTCCCCAATAATTGGAAAGCTGGCATCATCCAGTACCACATATCCACGGTTTACCCAGTAAATTGGGGAGCCATAATACGGATAGGTGAAATCGTTAGCGTTAGAAGTATTTTGAGATGCAGAGTTTTTATCCTTAAACTCCCTTGGATAAGCCCAAATAATCATTGGTAATTTCTCGGGGTTTTCCTTGTCATAACCGGCAGGAAGGTAAAGGGTGCCATTAAGCTCCAGTCCGTCTTCTCTTTCATAGGTGATTACCTCTTTGCTAACATTTTCCAGGCTTTCAAAAGGATTCTTAAAAGAGGTGATCTGATTAAGTTCTCCTGAATTCAGATCTCTAATATAATAATTGGGATATTCTGCTGAAGATTCAATTCTTACCAGAATTTTACCCTCTTCAATGTCCAGGGCTTCTACCAGGCTTTCTTTTTTATCGTTATATCCAGACTGATAAAGGCGCTCGGTTTCTCCGTTCTCCAGGTCGATCTTATCAGCAAAAGGGAACTGACCCTCTTCTGTAAATCCTGCACCAAGTAAGAATGCGTGTTCATCATCCAACTTTAATACATCCTGACCCCACTCATTTTTAGTGGTAACAAATCTTCCCGGATCGCTATATCGATCCTGGTAATTTCGGTCGAAGATCGCATCCGGTTCTCTGGAAGGCTCGGAAGGATTGAAAACATAAGTGCGGGTATTCCTGTTATTCCACCAATAATCATTGGCAATAGCTATTTCATCTGTACCCCAGATAACTCCACTAAAACGATCTTTGGTTTTTAGAATGGACTTTCCTTCACCATTAAATGAAGCTTTTAATACGAAAACTTCATCACGAAATTCTACTTCATTTTCCGGATCCCCTTCATCCAGCGCTTCAACGTACATTAGAGTCGAAGCTTTATCACTGCGCCACTGCAAGTTTCTTCTTCCCGTTTGGGTTGCCATAAATCCCTTCGGAAGGTCTTCCAGTAAGGGTTCGTCATTTACTTTGTTTACCAGATTCCCATTTGCATCATAAATATTGGTTTCCGAAGGGAATCTATAATAAGGCACCAGATAAGAAAAAGGTTTTTTGATGTGGGAAACCATTACGTACTCTCCGTTTGGAGAAAAGCTTATGCTATTAAACATTTTAGCATCCATCCATTTCTGGCTGCTACCATCAAGATTAACTTTTACCAGTTCGGCACGAGCCAGTTGTTCAAAATTATATTCATCGTTAGGATTCTTTAAAAGATCCTGATAAGTACGATTTTGGGCTTCTTTTCCATCACTTACAGAAACAGTTGGCCCGGTGGGAACAGCTGTTTTGGTGTTTATAAGTTCTTTGCGGTCTTCGGGCAACATTTTTACCAAAATTGCTGAATTATCCTTAAACCAATTAATGACATCGCGCATGTTGGCATTAAGCCGGGCCTCGGTAAGTTTCTTTGCTGAAGCTGTTTTAATATTGGCAACCCAAAGTTCTACGCCAGAATCGGTGGTGTGAGTAAAAGCTATTTTTGATTCATCAGGAGACCATGAAAAATTGGTAAGTCGTGGCTCCTCAGGCAAACCTGTAATTTGTTTGGGCTCATCTTCATCGATGGTTTTTACTTCAAGATTGTTAAAGTAGGTGGCGCGGCTGTTGATATTGGTAACAGGGTTTATTCTTAATCCCCCCAAACGTAGTTCTTCTTCACTCAGTTCAGCGATAGACTTATACTGGTCTCGGTATAGGAAGACCATCATTTCTCCTTTACTATCTATAATAGTACTTGGTGCCAAAGGCACATCTACAAGCTCCAGGATTTCCTGCGGTGGTTTTTGATAGGTGAGGTTTTCCTGTGCCTGAAGACTTCCCAGTACAAGAAAAAAACTAAAAATACTTAGGCTAAGTTTTTTCATTAAGTATACTTTTATTGATGAATAAAATAATTAAGCAGCCATTGAATAGAGATTATTAATCTTTGCTATATTGCTGGCTCATATTTTATGAAATGCTTAATTTTAATAATGATATTTTCTAAATATACTAAAGTTTAAATTATGTTTCAATCTAAAATAGCCGGGCTAGGTAGTTATGTGCCAGAAAATGTGGTTACCAACGATGATCTGGCAAAACTTATGGATACCAGCGATGAATGGATTCAGGAGCGAACCGGTATTAAGGAACGCCATCACATTAAAAAAGGAGATGGCAATACTACTGCCACAATGGGGGTGAAAGCGGCAAAGATCGCATTGGAAAGAGCCGATATCTCCAAGGACGATATAGATCTTATCGTTTTTGCCACCCTAAGTCCCGATTATTATTTCCCTGGCTGTGGGGTGCAGGTGCAGGAAATGTTGGATATAAATACCTGTCCTGCCTTAGACGTTAGGAACCAGTGTAGTGGTTTTGTGTATGCGCTATCTGTTGCAGACCAGTTTATCAAAACCGGAATGTATAAAAATGTACTTGTTATTGGAAGTGAGAATCACAGCGGGGGCTTAGATTTTACCACTCGTGGACGTTCGGTTTCGGTAATTTTTGGAGATGGCGCCGGAGCTGCTGTCCTTACCCGAAGCGATCATAACGGAGAAGGGATCCTTTCTACCCATCTGCATTCTGAAGGGAAACACGCAAAGGAACTTTCGCTCGAAGGCCCAAGTACTATGCACTGGGTCCCTGAGATTATTGCTGAAAATCCGCAAGGAGACCATATCCCGTATTATCCATATATGAATGGACAATTTGTTTTTAAACATGCGGTTCAGCGTTTTTCTGAAGTTATTATGGAAGGCCTGGATGCAAACGGGCTTGAGGTAAAGGATATCGATATGCTTATTCCACATCAGGCGAATTTGCGCATCTCCCAATTTATTCAACATAAATTTAAACTGAGTGATGAGCAGGTATATAATAATATTCAGAAATATGGAAATACCACGGCAGCCTCTATTCCAATTGCTTTAACCGAAGCCTGGGAAAAAGGTAAGATCAAAGATGAAGATGTGGTGGTGCTTGCTGCTTTCGGTAGTGGTTTCACCTGGGCCAGCGCAATTATTAGCTGGTAAGGCACAATTGATATATAAATAAGAGAAGCCGGAATTTCCGGCTTCTTTTATTTTCCAGTAAAATATTTATACAAATCGTAAATCCCCAATCCTACAAATGCTATGGCCAGGATGAGGCCAAAGGTGTCTGTTTCGACGCTATTTAAATGATAATATAGTCTATAGGAACCATAACCAGTAAAAGCAATTCCCAGAATTAGGTTCCAGATATTTCGTTGAGTAGGTTGGTGTTCATTATTCGTCATCGGTATAATCTTTCGGGAAGGTTGTTTTTGCGATTTTCAGGGCTTCGTCATAATGGCTTTTGATAACAAAAAGCTGTACCTGCCCCGGGAGCCCTCCCCCGAAGCCTGCTCTTAGGCCCGAGTCAAAATCGTTTCTAACCCGCGAAGAAATACCGGACTTGTCGAAGATTTCCTGTAGATATTGGACATTGGTTTCAGATCCTGTATAGACCCGTTCGTAACTGTCTTCAGTACTCATGATTGATTGGTTTTTGTTACTAACCAAAATACGAATTCCCCTGCTTACGGCATAGGTTTTATACAGAGTTTAACGTTCTAAGCATTGTAATACCGGCTTTGCCAGATAGCCGAATTAAAATTTTTACCGAATTTGACTCCGTAGAAAATAGAGAGCCCTGCGATCCATTTAAAGACAAAAAAGAAAATTATAAAAAACTGGGTGGTGGTTTGCTTAGGGGAGAACAATCCATCTGGTACCATTAGAGCGAGGAGAAAACTACAGACCAATAGGCTTAAAACAAAATTTTCCATACACTTAAATGGCCACATAAGGAGTTTTCGCAAGGGGTGAAGGTCGGTGCCCCATTTATGGATTAGGTAGAAATAATTATTCCCCATAGGAGCGAAAAGCAAAGGATCGTCGGCATTGTCGAGCTTTAATAGTTTTGATGGAGCAATAATTTTAAATCCTTTCAGGCTGGTGCGATGCTGTTTTTCAAGGTTCTTTATTTCTGAAATCGCCTCTATGGGAATTTCAGCTTTAAAAAAGCTGGAGTCTAAAAACCTGAGGCGATAGTCTATGCAGATCTTTTCAATATCAGAAAGATGATATATTCTTCCACTTTCCAGAAGGTCGAAATTAAAAGTATTGATATGATCCCCGCTCCCGTGGCTAAGGGTCTCTTCAATTTGTTGGTCTTTGCGTAGTTCCTCTTCGAAAATCTCCTTAACCTGATCCAGAATATTTTTCTCTGCAGTTCTTCGGTTTCTTACTTTTTGCAGCTGATTTTCAATATTTGTACGTGGTAATTTCAACATCTTCTCTTCCTCTTTAGAATAAATCTAAAAATAAATAATTTGTAGAAAACAATCGATAATTAAAAGTTAAAGCAGAAATCGCCCTGTTAAATTATATTAAAAGAGCTGGAAATCCTTTTGGGATTAAGGCTTTCAGGCTATATTGAATTTATATAAAAAAGAAAAATTCTATGAAAAAATTACAGATCACTATGCTTGGTTTAGTCTCCGTCCTAATGCTGGCCGCTTGTGGTGCGGGGCGTAAACTCACAGATGAAGCAAAAGCTTTAAGAAATTATAATTCCTATGCCTTTTTGCCTAATAATGATACTATTATGAGCCGGGCTTATGATAATAAAAGGGTAAATGAGGCCATAGTTTCTACTATTAATGCGAACATGAAGGATGAGGCTTATATTCTTGATACGCGTCAACCTGATGTGCTAATCTATGTGCATACAATGTTTGATGAAAAGGCCGATGTGAATGCTAATCCCGTGTATACCAATTACAGCTATTACCGTCCGGGCCTTTATATTGGGCCTTATGTTGAAGATTATGTATATCAGGATTATTATACCATTCAACGTTTAAGCGGAAATAGTATAAAGCAATTGCCATACCGGGAGCGAAGTATCGTGATAGATTTTATAAACCGAAGAAGTAAGGAGATCATTTGGCGGGCTACTTCTGATGCTGAAATAGGAACACGCCGTATGGATAGGGATATAAGAAATTATGTAGATGAAATTTTCAAAAACTTTCCCTGATTCTTAAGCTTAAGAAAAATAAAAAAATCCGTGGCTTTTATTAAAACCACGGATTTTTTTATGTCATAAAATTATGGAATATCTTATCTCAATTCAGCCTTAAGATCGCTTTCAAATCTTTGCTGGAGTTTACTCATCATCTTGTCTACCTGTTTGTCGGTTAAGGTTTTGTGCTCGTCCTGGAACAAAAAGCTTACCGCATAACTCTTTTTACCTTCCGGTAGGTTGCTGCCCTGGTAAACATCAAAGAGGTTAACTTCTTTAAGCATTTTTTTACCGGTTTGTAGCGCGATATTCTCAATCTCTTCGTAAGAAACCGATTCGTCTAACAGAAGCGCGAAATCACGTCTTACAGCAGGGTATTTTGGGATAGGATCAAATTTCTTTCTTTGTGCCGTAGCCTCCTCAACTATAGCTTCCCAGTTAAAATCAGCAAAGAGCACTTCCTGTTGAATATCGAAATGCTTCAAAATAGATTTCTTTACGACACCAAATTCCACAAGTTTCGCTTTCTTAGAGCTCATAGTGAGACCTTCAGAAAACAAATCGCTTTTTGTAGCCGAGGTTTTGCTGCTCTTAACCCCAAGCCGATCCAGGATGGCTATAATGATGCCTTTTAGATAGAAGAAATTACCGTTAATAGGTGTAATATTCCAGTTCTCTGCCTGCCTCTTTCCGGTTACAGTAAGGGAGAGGTGTTTTGTCTCGTTTCTACCGCTTACAAAACTGTGATAAGTCTTCCCGAATTCGAACAGTTTCAAGCTGTTTCGCTTTCGGTTAATATTATAGCTGGCGGCCTCAAGTGCTGAAAATAACATGGATTGACGCATAACCGAAAGGTCCTGGCTAAGCGGGTTGAGCATTTCTACATTATACTCTTCCTTAATCTGTTCACTTAGTTTAGTATATGCCGGCGTGGTTAGTGAATTGGCCATACTTTCGTAAAAACCCTGTCCTACCAATTGGTTGGAGATGAGGTTCTGTAATTTGTAGTCTTCAAATTTAGAAGAAATAGCTACAGAGGCATTTAGCTTATCGCTAAATTTTATATTGTTATACCCATAAACTCTCAGTATCTCTTCAATTACATCGGCCTCGCGCATTACGTCTACCCGATAGGAGGGAATGGTTAGGCCCATTCCGGTTTCGGTTACATTATTCACTCTGATTTCAAGACTTGCCAGAATAGATTTTATGGTTTCTTCTTCCAGGTTTTCACCAATGAGTTTATTTACCTTGTCGAAAGTAAGGAAGACCTGAAAGTCTTCTATTTTTTTGAAATAAAGGTCGTCTATATCACTGGTGACCTCTCCGCCCGCAATTTCTTTTATGAGAAGTGCAGCTCTTTTTAGCGCATATTCTACGGAATTAATATCAATTCCACGTTCAAACCTAAAAGAAGCATCGGTGTTTAAACCATGTCTTTTTGCTGTTTTTCTAACGCTAACAGGATTGAAATAAGCACTTTCCAGGAATATTGCGGTGGTGTTTTCTGTTACGCCGCTGGTGATACCGCCAAAAACTCCTGCAATACATAGTGGTTTTTCGGCGTCACAAATCATAAGATCCTCTTCGTGTAATTCCCGTTCCACTTCATCTAAAGTGATGAATTTGGTACCCGACTTTAAGGTTTTAACCTGGATCTGGTTTCCGGCAATTTTTCCCGCGTCAAAAGCATGTAAAGGCTGGCCGAGTTCATGCATGACGTAATTGGTAGCATCTACCACGTTATTTTTTGGGGTAATCCCAATGGCCTTAAGCCTGTTCTGAAGCCATTTGGGAGAGCTTTCAACCTTAATATCTGAAATGGTCACCCCGCAATACCTTGGTGCCAGGTTGGAATCTTCCACTTTAATTGGGATCTTCAGGCTGCGACTGTCTACGTGAAAACTGCTGACCGATGGGGTGATAAGTTCCAGGGTTTTACCTTGTTGTTGATAGCCGGCTTTCAGGTCGCGGGCTACTCCCCAGTGACTCATCGCATCGGCTCGGTTGGGGGTTAAACCTATTTCAAAAACCTGATCATTTTCAACCTCAAAAATTTCAGCTACGGGTTTTCCCGGTTCCAGATCATCTTTCATTACCATGATCCCCTGGTGATCCTCACTTAATCCAAGCTCTTTTTCAGAACATATCATTCCAAAACTGGCTTCCCCACGTATTTTTCCTTTTTTTATTGGCCAGGCTTCCCCTTTTTCATCATAGAGGGTAGTCCCTATCGTGGCAACCGGCACCTTCTGTCCGGTGGCAATATTTGGAGCGCCACAAACTATCTGTACCTGCTCTCCATTGCCAAGAGCAACGTTGGTAAGCTTTAATTTATCTGCGTTGGGGTGGTCTTCACAACTAAGAACGTGTCCCACAACGATTCCCTGTAATCCTCCTTTTACGCTTTGAAATTCCTGAATGCCTTCTACCTCCAGGCCAAGGTCGGTAAGTAATTCGCCTGTCTCCTCAGGCTTTTCCGGGAGTTTGATAAATTGCTTTAACCAGTTATATGAAATCTTCATCGAATTGTTTTTTCAGGCAGCAAAGATAGTATTACGAACGGTTTTGGCATAATTTGAAATTTTAATTTTCATCTAATTACAAATTAAAAAGAGAAGCGGAAAGCTTCTCTTTTTGGAATCGGGTTAAAATACCTGGATTAGGTTTTTCTTTTAAATCTCATTTGGTTCACTAGCTCCCATTCATTATCAGTTTCATTTTGAAGATATACATTCCATTCAATGTTATCATTTCCATTACGGGTTATTTCGTGCCTTGCCAATTTTTTTTCATTGTCCTGGTGATATTCCTCCATCATTTCGAATCGGTTTTCTCCAAGATCTTTAATATCCAAATTGGAGATTTCTATTCCGGAGGGATTGCTGGCGTTAATATAAGCCATCTCGTACCTTTCTTCTAAGGCATCGTAGGCGATTAATCGCTCGCAGCAGGGATTGTTTTGTGCGTTGGTGTGCTTGACTCGCAAAACAGCGTCACCTGGCAGATAGGTGATGCTCTGGGTGCTGCTCGGAACATCTATAGCATTCCCTTCGCGATAACCGGTTTGTTCCATAATCCATTCCCCGGCTAGGAAATCGAGTTTACGGTGTTTGTTTTCCAGTTTTGAGAGTTTAGCCTTGGAGCCGGCAAGAATTCGGGTTTTTTCGTCTTCGTTGGAACTGTTTTGAGCTATCTCGATAGATTTTTTCAAGTACTCTTTAGCCATTTCAGGTTCTCCTTTTTCGATGAGGTAATCGGCGTAGGAGTCGTTGGGGTTTGCTGCCTCAGGATACTCTTTCATATTGTATTTAAAAACTTTTTCTGCAGCCGCCATATCATTTTCTTCCATAAGTTTATAGCCTATGGCATTCAATTCCCATTCATCCCAATTGTATTTCTCCTTTTTCTCTTTTTTTAGCTTTTCATAATGGGTCAGAGCAGCGTCTATGCCATTTTCTTTATACTGTTCATAGACAGTTTCTCCAATAGAGTTTTTCTCCTTTTCTTCCTGCGCGATTGCACTAGTAACCAGACTCATAAAAAAGATCCCGGTTAACATCAATAATCTTGTCTTCATAACTCATAGATTTAATAGTTAACCTCATAAATTTACGAATTATCTCAGCTTTTAGCACCTGGGTATGAGGCTCCGAATAATGTTTACCGGGATGAAAACCCTCGAATTATACACTGCTGATTAGTTTGCGGAATCTTTATTTAAAGGGTTTTGGAAGAAATTGACTTAAATTTTTGGAAGTAATAAAGAGGGGATAATTTAGGTTAAAAATACAGGAAAGCCCGTAGGTACTTTTAGGACTTTTGAAAGTTTGGTAGAGTATGGTCTTTCTTTCCTGTCATAGTTTTTTATTTTGAAAAAGGAAACCGTGGATAGAATAGCCTAACTGATATAATTCCAGATTGTTTTCTTTTTTGAAATTTGAGCGAAAGTGTGGTGCAGGATCCTGTTTTTTTCTAATTGAAGATTGGGGTCTTCTTTTAAGATTTTAGTTGCGAGATGTCTGGCTGCTTTTAAGATATCGTTGTCTTTTACGATATCGGCAATTTGTAGATTTAGCACTCCGCTTTGTTGAGTTCCCATGAGGTCTCCGGGACCACGGAGTTTTAGATCCACCTCTGCGATCTCGAAACCGTCGTTAGTGCCCGTCATGGTTTGCAAGCGTGTTTTGCTGTCTTCCGATAGTTTGTGGCCGGTCATAAGAATGCAAAAGCTCTGTTCGGCCCCACGACCCACCCTGCCCCGAAGCTGGTGTAGCTGGGATAGGCCAAATCGTTCGGCGCTTTCAATAATCATTAAACTGGCATTGGGAACGTTAACGCCAACCTCAATTACGGTGGTGGCTACCATAATTTGGGTTTCTCCTCGAACAAAACGATCCATCTCATAATCCTTTGCCTCTGCTTTCATTTGGCCATGAACTATGGAAATTTGAAATTCAGGAAACTCCCTGGCAATACTTTCGTAGCCGTCCATCAGGTCTTTGTAATCCATAGTTTCTGATTCCTGTATTAACGGATAGACGATGTATACCTGTCTGCCTTTTTTGATTTCTTCCCTTATAAAAGCAAATACTTTTAGTCGATTGGCATCATACCGATGCACGGTTTTTATCGATTTCCTTCCCGGAGGTAGTTCATCGATAACCGAGATATCCAGGTCGCCATAAAGACTCATCGCTAAAGTTCGTGGAATTGGGGTAGCAGTCATCACAAGGATGTGAGGAGGGAGGTCGTTTTTCTTCCATAATCTCGCCCTTTGGGCCACCCCAAACCGATGTTGTTCATCAATAACTGCCAGCCCTAAATTCTTAAATTGCACCTTGTCTTCCAGTAAAGCGTGAGTACCAATTAGGATGTCTATTTCACCATTTTTCAGTTTTTCGTGAATCTCTCTTCTTTTTGAAGTTTTGGTTGAGCCAGTGAGCAGTTCTATACTGGTATTTAAGTTCTTACATAAATCAACCAAGCCGTTGTAGTGTTGTACTGACAAAATTTCAGTAGGAGCCATAAGACAAGCCTGGAAACCGTTGTCAAGTGCTATAAACATTGACATTAGAGCAACAATGGTCTTTCCTGAGCCCACATCCCCTTGCAAAAGCCGATTCATTTGTGCGCCACTGCCTAAATCATTTCTTATTTCTTTAATTACTCTCTTTTGTGCCCCGGTTAAATCGAAGGGTAAATGTTCATTATAGAAGTTGGTGAAATTATCTCCAACTTTTTCGAAAACATATCCCTTAATTTTCTTTTTATGAAGAAGGTTTTTCCTGATGAGTTGAAGCTGTATGTAAAAAAGTTCTTCAAACTTTAAACGGAATTGTGCCTTTGCAAGCAGTTCCTGACTTTTGGGAAAATGGATATTGAAAAGCGCTTCAGACTTGGAAATCATTTTAAATTCCTGCAAAATTTCTTCTGAAAGACTTTCAAAGAATCTTCCTTTAGCTTCCAGAAAAAGTTGCTGCATTATTTTATTGATTACCCTGTTAGAAATACCGGCTTTTGCAAGTTTTTCGGTTGAGGGATAAATGGGCTGCATCGCGGTACGCAACTGCTTTTTATAATCTTCAACCAGTTCCATTTCCGGGTGAGGCATGCTAAAAGTCCCGTTGAACCAATTGGTTTTTCCGAAGATCACATAGGGGGTGTTGAGTTTAAGGTTTTCCTTTATCCATTTTTGGCCTCGAAACCACACCAATTCCATCTTTCCAGTACTGTCTATAAAATCGGCGACAAGGCGTTTTCCACGTTTTTGTTCCACGCTTTTTATATGGGTGATCTTACCAACAACCTGCACGTCTGCAGAATTACGCTGCAATTCATTTATTTTATAAAAACGGGTTTTATCTAAATAGCGGTTCGGGAAAAAGTTGAGCAGATCGCCATAGGTTTGAATGCCCAATTCCGTTTTCAGGACTTTCGCCCGGTTTGGGCCAACACCTTTGAGATAATCTATGGGAGTTTGAAGCAAATTGGCATTCATGGAAACGAAGATATTAAAATCAGGTTTTTTGGCTTCGATTTTCTTAAAAAAATATCCCGTTGTTCAAGGGGTAGGTTTTTCGTAATTTGCAAGCCATATAACTTCTGTATGAAATATCTTTTTCTAAGCATTTTACTGCTCAATTTCAGCGGGGTCTTTTCCCAGGATTATATTTCTTCCCAGCTCAAGAATATCAATTTTGCAAATATTGACGCCAGTATTGCAATTACTCCCGATTCCGGAAAGCTTAAGGGAAAGGTGGTTTACCGTTTTGATGTTTTAAACCAGGTGGATTCCATCTATCTTGATGCTCAAAATATGAAATTTTCAGAAGTGGTAATTAATGGAGAAAGCATCCCAACTAATAATACCGGGAATGTTCTTTGGTTAAAAACTAAACTTGAACCTTCTGAGGAAAACGAGATCAGGTTAAAATATTCGGCTAAACCCCAACAAGCGATGTATTTTATAAACTGGGATGTCCCACAGGAAATCACAGCTTCAAGGCAGGTGTGGACACAAGGTCAGGGAAAGAATTCTTCCCACTGGATCCCGGTAATTGATAATTTAAATGAAAAGGCGGTTTACGAGCTCAGTTTTGATTTCAAGAAAGGCTATGAGGTGATTTCTAACGGAGAATTAACTTCGGTAGCAGTCTTAAATGATTCGGTTTCCCGATGGGATTTTAAAATGCAGAAACCGATGAGCAGCTATTTACTGGCCGTGGCGGCAGGGAAATTTGAAAAAGAAGAGTTGAAATCGGCCTCCGGAGTCAGCATGGAGTTATACCTGGAAGAAGACGAGGATTCTCTACGGGAACCAAGTTATAGGTACAGCCAGGAGATATTTGATTTCCTGGAAGAAGAAATAGGAGTAAAATATCCCTGGCAGAATTACAAACAGGTGCCTGTGCAGGATTTTCTCTATGCGGGAATGGAAAACACAGGGATTACCATTTTTTCCAGGGCTTTGCTTACCGATGAGGTGGGTTTTAAGGACCGCAATTATGTAAATGTGAATGCCCATGAACTGGCCCACCAGTGGTTTGGGAACCTTGTAACCCAGGAGGAAGAAAAACATCATTGGCTGCATGAAGGTTTTGGGACTTATTATGCGCTGCTTGCCGAAAAGGAAATTTTTGGAGATGATTATTATTACTGGAAATTGTATGAATCGGCAGAGAGGTTAAAAGAATTAAGCGACTCGGGTAGGGGAGAAGTATTGATGAGAAAGGGTGGCAGCTCCCTAACTTATTACCAGAAAGGAGCCTGGGCCTTGCATATCCTGAGGGAAAAAGTGGGAGATGAGGCTTTCAAAACAGCGGTTAAAAATTACCTGGAACTCTATGCCTACCAAAATGTGAACACCGATAATTTTATAGCTGAGGTGGAAAGGGCCTCCGGGCAGGATCTTTCTGAGTTTATAGCCAATTGGCTTAAGCAAACAGCCTTCCAGGGTACAGAAGCGCTAAATTCCCTGAAAAAATCTGAATTTATACGGAATTATCTCGATATAGCTGCTTTAAGGGAAAGTACATTGGAGCAGAAGGCCCCTTTTTTAAGAAGTGCGCTTCAGAAGCCTGTAAATGATTATATAGGACAGGAAGTGGTCTTTCAGCTTGCGGGAGAAACTTCCACTGAAGCCTTTCAGCTTTATAAACTGGCCTTTCAAAGTGAAAACATTTTTGTGCGGCAGGCTATTGCCTTGAGTATGGATGAAATTCCGCCGCAATTAAAACCTGAATATGAGTCACTGTTACAGGACGAATCCTGGTTGACCATAGAAGCTGCGCTTACCAATCTTTGGATGCAATTTCCGGAGGAAAATACTAGATACCTCCAGGAAACAAAGGGTTTGGTAGGCTTTACTGATAAAAATATAAGGATTCTTTGGTTAACCCTTAACCTGGCGACACCCGCTTATGAGCCCGAAAAGCAGCAGAAATATTACAAAGAGCTTTCCGGTCACACAGCCCCGCACAGGCCATTTGGAGTTAGGAAAAATGCCTTTGGTTATCTCTACCAGATAAACGCTTTTAGCGATAAAAATCTTAAAAATTTGTTGGAAGCAACACAACACCCTAACAGCCAGTTCAGGAAATTTAGCCGGGAATTGCTTTCAGAATTAATGAAAAATCCTGATTATCGCCTGCAGTTCCAAATGCTTAAAGAGAATCTACCGGAACGGGAGAGGCTTTATTTGGAAAAAAAATTAGAGAGTTAAAGGCTGAACTTATATCTTCGTTTTAAATCAATCACTTATTTTGGTAAGATATAATTGATGCCAGAATATAAAAAGAAAACAGGTAATGCGAGCATTGGTAATATCTGGAGGTGGGAGTAAAGGTGCTTTTGCCGGAGGGGTGGCCCAATATTTAATTCAGGAAGAAGGAAGAAAATATGATATGTTCCTGGGAACTTCTACTGGGAGTTTGCTTATCCCGCATCTTGCTGCGGGAAATATTGAAAAGGTATATGATATTTATACCAATGTAAACCAGCACAAAATCTTCAGTGTTAATCCCTTTATTGTCAAGAAAAAAGAAGGCCGTGAGTATGTAACCATTAATTACCTGAATACTTTCTGGCAATTTATTCGCAAGAAAAGAACCTTTGGGGAAAGCCAGAATTTAAGAAAGCACATAAAACGTAATTTTTCACCCGAAGAATTTGAATTGTTGCAGACTTCGGTAAAAGATGTAGTGGTTACTGTTTCTAACCTTTCCAGAAACCGGGTAGAGTATAAGTCTATTCATGATTTTTCTTATGAAGATTTTTGTGACTGGATTTGGATAAGCTGTAATTACATTCCGTTTATGAGCCTTGCCCAAAAAGACGGTTTTGAGTATGCCGATGGTGGCCTGGGTTGCGTTATCCCAATTAGGGAAGCTATAAAACGCGGTGCAAAAGAAGTGGATGCCATTATTCTTGAGGCCGAAAATATGGAATACAATAAAGTGCTGGGGAAAAATCCATTTTCGTTGATGATTAATCTGTTTGGATTTTTACAAGACCAGGTAGAATATCATGACATCGTGGAAGGTAAGCTCGCTGCCCTGAATAAAAAGGTGAAGCTCAATACTTACTACACCCCCACCAAACTCACCGAAAATTCATTGGTTTTCAATAAACACTTAATGGCTGAGTGGTGGCAACAGGGTTTTGATCACGCCCGGGAAAGGCATATGCAATACCTGGAACAACGTAAGAAAAACTTCTTCGGATTCTTTTAAATAAAGGATTTTACTTCTTTTTTAATAAAAGCGATTGCCGCATCTGTAGGCGCCGGTTTTTCCATCAGGTTTTTTAATATGGTTTCCCGCAAAGCGTCGGCTGTAGTTACTTCGTCTAGATCTTTTGCTTTTCTAATGAGCCCGATGGTGGCATTCTTTGCTGTTTTGATGTAATCCCAGCAATCTCCGCTAAGGTAAATTTGTTGGGCCAGGTTATGTTCAAATTCCTGTTCTATGGTTTTTATAAGCAATCCTTCATAGAGAGCCGGATCATCTGAATTCGGTTTTACCCTGAATAAAATTTTGCCTGGGGAGATTCTCTCCAGGAAGAGCGTCATTCTTTCGTAGGCTTGCAGCCGTATTGGTAATGCCGTCTTCTGGTTGTCTTTTACCAGGAGGAACCGCCGTCGGCCTTCCTCGCTTTTGATAAATGTTCTGAAAAAATAATAAGCCAAAACACCAACAATAAGTGCTGGTAAAAGTGCTAAGAGTAGTTGTGAAAGTTCTATCTGATTCATTCTTTTTTATCGTAAACCGAAGTATCTTCGGTCTCTGCTTCTTTGGTTTTAACTTCTTTTTCTTTGTATTTTCCACCTAAATGAGGACACTCCAGGTGTTCTTTTATACTGCCGAAAGGTACTTTTTCTTTGTGATACGTAAAAGTTGAAGCCAAATTTTCTGCCAGGTTCTTGTCACTAAGGTTAATTTCCACATCATACATCGTAAATTGGCAGGGGTGTTCATAACCGCAGGCGTGGGTAATTTCCAGAAGTTCTTTTCTGAATTTTGTGAAGTAATAATTAACCCGTCTTGCCTTATCTTTTACATTCAAACCAGATTGCAGCCATTTATTCTGGGTAGCTATCCCTGTGGGGCAGGTGTTGTTATGGCAGGATTGCGCCTGGATGCAACCAATGCTCATCATAGCCTCTCTGGCCACATTTATACAATCGGCACCCAGGGCGAAAGCCATTGTGGCTTTGGCTGGGAATCCCAGTTTCCCACTGGCTATAAAAACGATCCGGTTGGTGATCCCTTCATTTAGAAAAATTTTATAAACTTCAGAAAAAGCATAGATCCAGGGCAGGGAAACGTGATCGGCAAAACTCGGTGGTGCTGCTCCTGTTCCGCCTTCGCCGCCATCTATAGTTATAAAATCGGGGCCTCGTTGTGTTTTTGCCATAATAGAAGCCAGTTCTTCCCATTGACCTAATTTACCCACCGCTGATTTAATTCCTACAGGCAACCCGGTAGCTTCTGCAATATCTTCAATGAAATCTATCATTTCAGGAATCGTGCTGAAGGCCGAATGATTAGGAGGGGAAAGCACATCTTTTCCCAGGGGTACGTGTCGGATTTCAGAGATTTCCTGAGTGATTTTTGAAGCTGGTAAAACCCCGCCTTTCCCCGGTTTAGCTCCCTGAGATAATTTTACTTCTATAGCTCTTATCTGGGGATTTTCCTCCACCAGTTTCACCATTTTTTCCATTGAAAAATTTCCGTTTTCATCCCTGACTCCGAAGTAACCGGTCCCGAAATGAAATACCACATCAGCCCCTTTTCGGTGGTATTGAGATAGTCCACCTTCACCCGTATTGTGATAGGCAGCGGCTTCTTTGCATCCCTTGTTCAGGGCTTCTGTCGCCCTGGCCGAAAGTGAACCAAAACTCATCGCCGATACATTGATAACCGATGCCGGCCGGAAAGGACGCTTTCTCTTGTTGAATTCCCCCATTACCTTTGCGCAGGCAATAAAACCGGGGTCTTCCCTGTGGGGATGATTTTCACCTACCTTAAAAGGTAACATCGCATTATTGACAAATATATAATGATTGGAATAAATATCCTGGTCGGTTCCGAAGCCTTCATAGTTATTCTCGTTTTTTGCCGAAGCGTAGATCCAGCCTCGTTCTGTTCTGTTAAAAGGTAGTTCCTCCCGATTGCTGGCCACGATGTACTGCCTAAGTTCAGGACCAATGCTTTCCAGCAAATACCTGAAATGACCCACAATGGGGAAATTGTGTTTTATAGTGTGTTCCCGGCTGATGAAAATATCTTTTAGGGCTACAAGGACGAGAAAAATAAGGATCCATCCCCACCAGCTTATAGCTGAGAGGAAATTCAAAACTTCATTCATAATTAATGCTTTAAATAGTCTATGGCTATTTGAGACATGGTTTTTACTCCTAACAAAAGGCCACTTTCATCGATAAAGAAATCGGGGGTGTGGTGCGGCGCAGTCTCAGAAGCGTCCAGGGGTTTTCCTCCAAGAAAAAAATAGAACCCGGGTATTTCTTCCTGAAAGAAAGAAAAATCTTCTCCCCCGGTTGTGGCTTTCACCAATTCTACTTTATCCTTCCCGGCAACTTTTTCCAACGTTGGAAGCATTTGGCGGGTAAGCTCCGGGTCATTATAAGTAATGGCGGTATTATTCTGGATGTCAATAGTAGCTTCTCCACCATAAGCTTCTGCAAGGGCTGGAATCATTTCGCGCATCCTTCCCAGGATCACTTCTTTCATTTTGGGATCAAGGGTACGCACCGTGCCTATCATTTCAGCAGATTCAGGAATGATATTGAACCTTACGCCACTGGTGATCTTTCCTATAGTTATAACTGCGGCTCCATCTACCAGTTTGGCATTGCGACTGATAATAGTTTGCAAGCCGTCAATGATTTTGGCCGAAATAAGAATTGGGTCGATACCGCTCCAGGGTGCCGAACCGTGGGTTTGTTTTCCTTTTACGTTTATTACAAAACGCTCTACGGCTGCCATAGTTCCTTCGGGTTTGTAGCGAATTGTTCCTACCGGAGTTTCAGAATTAATATGAAGTCCGAAAATAGCATCAACATCGGGGTTTTTTAGCACTCCTTCTTTTATCATAAGCCCGGCGCCACCATCTTCCCCGGGAGGCGGACCTTCTTCGGCGGGTTGAAAGATAAATTTTACCGTTCCATTGATCTTGTCTTTATTTTGAGAAAGTACTTCGGCAACACCCATTAAAATTGCCACGTGCGTATCGTGACCGCAGGCATGCATAACTCCGGTTTGAGAGCCTAAGAATTCTGTGGTAACTTTAGATTTGAAGGGAAGGTCGTTGCGCTCGGTAACAGGCAAAGCATCCATATCGGCGCGCAAGGCAACGGTTTTTCCCGGATGATCTCCCTTTAAAACTCCAACCACTCCTGTTTTCGCTACTCCGGTTTGAGTTTCAATTCCCAGTTTCTCGAGATGTGCCGCAATTTTTTCCGCGGTTTTAAATTCTCTATTGGAAAGTTCGGGGTTTTGATGAAAATCCCTTCGCCAGGAGATTACCTGTTCTTCAAGATTTTCAGCAGCGGTATTGATTTCAGGATCGATTTCCTGGGCGGTAATGCCTAAGCCGAAAAGGGCAAAGAAGGCAAGGCTAATTTTTTTCATAATAGTTTAGTGAGCATTGAGCTTTAAATATATTTAAATTATAGGTTTTTGCCATTGCATCTTAGGGATTTGTTTAAAAAGAATAGTCCTGTGGGTTTAATTTTCAGGGCATTTTGGTTAAATTCACCCCTTTAAAAAACTGAAGGAAATTTGGAAAATTATTTAGCCGAATTAAATGAGGCTCAGCGAGCTCCGGTCCTGCAGAAGGACGGTGCTATGATTGTAATTGCAGGGGCAGGATCGGGAAAAACCCGGGTGCTTACCTACAGGATCGCCTACCTGATGAGCCAGGGGGTAGATCCCTTTAATATTTTGTCACTCACTTTTACCAATAAGGCGGCCCGGGAAATGAAAAGCCGTATCGCTAAAATCGTGGGAAACTCTGAAGCAAAAAATCTGTGGATGGGGACTTTTCACTCCATCTTTGCTAAGATCCTGCGCTTTGAAGCCGATAAACTTGGGTATCCTTCCAATTTCACGATTTATGATACTCAGGATTCCCAAAGCGTGATAAGGGCAATTATAAAAGATATGCGCCTGGATAAGGATGTTTATAAATACAAGCAGGTTTATAACAGAATCTCCTCTTACAAAAACAGCCTTATCACGGTTAAAGCCTATTTTCAGAATCCTGAACTTAAGGAGGCCGATGCGATGTCTAAAAAACCTCGTTTAGGTGATATTTATAAAGAATATGTAGAGCGTTGTTTTAAGGCCGGCGCTATGGATTTTGATGACTTGCTGTTAAAGACCAACGAACTCTTAAACCGGTTTCCCGAGGTGCTTCAGAAATATCAGAATCGCTTCAGGTACATTTTGGTGGATGAGTACCAGGATACCAACCACTCCCAGTACCTTATCGTGAAAGCGCTTTCAGATAAATTTCAGAATATATGTGTGGTTGGGGATGATGCTCAAAGTATTTATGCTTTCAGGGGAGCCAACATCAATAATATTTTAAACTTTCAGAAAGATTATCCCGATGTACAGATGTACAGGTTGGAACAGAATTACCGCTCTACCAAAAATATTGTGAATGCGGCGAATTCTATAATCGAGAAAAATAAAACCAAACTTGAAAAAGTGGTTTGGACCGAAAATGAAGATGGGCCAAAAATTGTGGTAAACCGCTTACTTACCGATGGGGAGGAAGGGCGTTTTGTAGCAGGATCCATCTTTGAAAACAGAATGCAGCATCAGCTTAAAAACAGTGATTTTGCGATTTTATACCGCACCAATGCTCAGAGTAGGGCAATGGAAGATGCCCTGAGAAAAAAAGAGATTCCGTACCGAATTTATGGTGGACTCTCATTTTATCAGCGCAAGGAGATCAAAGATGTGCTGGCATATTTACGTTTGTTGATCAACCCGAAGGACGAGGAAGCTATAAAACGGGTGATCAATTATCCTGCACGGGGAATTGGCCAGACCACTATGGATAAATTAACCATTGCTGCGAATCAATACGGACGTTCGATCTTTGAGGTTATTGAAAATATCGATCAACTTAATTTAGGTATAAACAGTGGTACCCGCACTAAGCTCAAGAACTTCGTGAATATGATTAAGAGTTTCACGATTCTTGCTGAAAATGCCGATGCTTTTACGGTTGCTGATACGGTAACAAAAAAGTCTGGTTTGGTCCAGGAGTTCAAAAAAGATGGTACTCCCGAAGGAATTGCCCGTATAGAAAATATCGAGGAATTGCTGAATGGGATCAGGGACTTCGTGGAGGAACAAAAAGAACTGGCCGATGCTAATGGTTCTCTGGCTGAATTTCTGGAAGATGTTGCCCTGGCTACCGATATGGACAAAGACTCCACCGATGATGACAGGGTTGCCCTGATGACTATTCACCTGGCGAAAGGCCTGGAGTTTCCGTATGTATATATTGTAGGATTGGAGGAAGATCTGTTTCCTTCAGCAATGAGTATGAATACCAGGAGCGAATTGGAGGAAGAGCGCCGGCTTTTTTACGTAGCCTTGACAAGGGCTGAAAAACAAGCTTATTTGACCTACACCCAATCGCGATACCGATGGGGTAAATTGGTGGATGCTGAGCCCAGTAGGTTTATCGAGGAGATCGATAATGAGTTTATGGATTATATGATTCCACAAGATGATTATAAATATAAACCGCTTATAGATACCGATATTTTTGGAGAGGTAGATAAATCAAAGCTTAGGCAATCTAAGCCTAAAAACGGTACTCCGCCACCGGCACATAAACCCACGGAATCACAATTAAGAAAACTGCGAAAACTTAAACCCGCTGCCCCTGAACCTGAAAAGGCAAAAAATTCTATAAAACTGGAAGCCGGCAACGAGGTGGAGCATATGCGTTTTGGGAAAGGGAAAGTATTAAGTATAAGCGGAGTAGGACAGGATAAAAAAGCTGAGATCGATTTTGAGAATGGTGGAATAAAGAAACTTCTCTTGAGATTTGCAAAATTAAAACTGCTTAGCTAAGCCGTTAAACTTCTGTTATTTAAAGCCGCGAAAAGCGGCTTTATTTTTACCTTCAAGCTAAATTATTCTATATAGTTTTTCCTGAGTTTAAAAATTTGCCGGCCACAGGAAGAAGGAATCAAAACGAATTAAGCTTAAATAATAATCTGAAAACACCTAGAATTTTGTAAATTTTAGGGTATTTTAAATATGTAATTATGGCGGAACTAATAAGAATTTACGAAGAGAACCCAAGTCCAAAATTAATTAATAAGGTGGTTGAAGTCCTTAGAGATGGGGGGCTTGTAATTTACCCTACGGATACAGTTTACGGGTTGGGCTGTGATATCACCAATACTTCGGCCCTGGAAAAGATCGCTCAAATCAAAGGGGTTAAATTAGAAAAAGCAAACTTTTCTTTTATTTGTGAAGATCTTAGTAACCTTTCAGACTATGTGAAACAAATAGATACGGCAACTTTTAAAATTCTTAAAAGGACGCTTCCGGGGCCTTATACCTTTATTCTGCCGGGGAATAACAACCTCCCTAACGTTTTTAAAAAGAAGGAAACAGTAGGTATTAGGGTGCCTGATAACAATATTTGTAGAGCCCTGGTCTCGGCTTTGGGAAATCCTATAGTGTCAACATCAATAAGAGATGATGATGAAGTCCTGGAATACACCACAGATCCAGAGCTTATCAAAGAGAAGTGGGATAACCTGGTAGATATTGTTATTGATGGGGGTTATGGAGATAACATTCCTTCTACGGTAATAGACTTAACCACAGCAGAACCTGAAGTTATAAGGGAAGGAAAGGGAAGCATTGAGATTATGTAAGCAGAATTTTTATAAAATAAAAAACCCTCGCCTTGGCGAGGGTTTTTTTTGAAATCATATATGGTTTCAAATTATTCGGCTGCTTTCATTCCTTCTTCGATCATTCCGTAGAATTGGTCAAGTTTTGGAAGTACTACGATACGGGTTCTGCGGTTTTTCGCACGACCTTCAGCAGTTTCATTGGTAGCTACAGGGATGTAGTAACTTCTACCTGCTGCAGTCATTCTTGCTGGCTCTACACCAAATTCATCCTGAAGGATACGAACTACAGAAGTTGCACGTTTTACAGAAAGATCCCAGTTGTCTTCAAACATAGAAGTTTTAATTGGCTTGTCGTCGGTATGACCTTCAACCATAAATTCTATTTCCGGACGGTTCTTTACAACAGTTGCAACTTTTCCAAGTACTTCTTTAGCACGTGAAGTCACATTGTAACGTCCGCTGTCGAATAGCAATTTATCGGAAATAGATACGTAAACCACACCTTTTTCAACATTGATTTCGATGTCTTCGTCGCTCATATTTCCAAGAGCTCCTTTTAGGCTTGTAACAAGAGCAAGGGTTACAGAATCTTTTTTGTTGATAGCATCACGCATTCTGCTGATGGCTAAATCTTTTTCTTTAATGCTTTCCAAAGAACGCTCAAGGTTTTCAGCTTCTTTTTTAGAAAGGGTTGCCAAATCCCCAACGTTGTTTAATAGGGCGGCATTGGTGTTGTTTAGCGTTTTGATTTGCCTGTTCAGGCCTTCTTTCTCCTCTAAACAAGAATTTAATTTAATGGTGGCCGTGTTTAACTGGTCCTGGGTTTCTTTTTGCTTGGCTTCCAACTCTGAATATTTCTTCTGGGAAACACAAGAAGAAAGTAATACAGCAACAGTAGCCGATAAAAGCATGATTCGTTTCATAACTTGTAATTATTATTAATGTTAGATGTCCCAAAAGTATCAAAAAAATATAAAGGGGAAAAGAAGCTTTAACATTAGTTTGTAAATGTTTTGCTATAAATCAGAAAATTTCCTCTTACCGCCTATGAAATAAGAGATAACAATAGATTTTTGACTAAAATAATCTTTGGTTTTCGGTAAATTATTACGTTTTTCCAAAAGTATCCTGATGTTTCTGTAAAAGCTGAGATGAGCCTGGAAAATAGCGTAGAAATGAGCGAATTTACCAGCTGCAATAAATTTTAGGGCTGCAAGGGCATCAAGACTCATCCGTAAAAAGATAATGAAAAAGCTTAGGGTGCCCGGCGTATTTTTAAGTAGGGAGTATAAACTATTTCTAAAATTAAAAAAAGTCTTTCGAGGATTCATAGCGTTAAGGGTGGCTCCACCCAGGTGATAAACCCTGGATCCTCCTGTGTATTTAATTTTATAACCCAGGTTATGCAGTCTCCAGCAGAGGTCGATTTCCTCCTGATGCGCAAAATAGGTTTCATCAAGTCCTCCGGCCTCATAAAAAGCCAGGTTTCTAATGGCCAGGCAGGCGCCACTTGCCCAAAAAATATAAGTATCGTCATTATACTGGCCGTGATCTTCTTCCAGACTTTCAAAAATACGGCCCCGGCAATAAGGATAGCCCAGCATATCTATAAAACCACCGGCCGCCCCGGCATATTCAAAATAATTTTTGTTTTTGTAATCCAGTAATTTTGGTTGTACCACCGCGGTATCCGGTTCGGTGTAAAATATGTTGAGGATCGGTTCAAGCCAGTTTTCAGTAACTTCCACATCAGAGTTCAGCAGGATAAAAACATCTTCCTTGAGATGTTTCAGGGCATCGTTGTAGCCTTTGGCGTAACCTCCATTTTCTTTATTCTGAATAAGCTTTACCATAGGGAATTCTTCCCTTATTATGGAAACCGAATCGTCGGTGGAAGCATTGTCTGCCACATAAATATTTGCTGTTTGAGAATGCGCTATCACAGAAGGCAGGAATTCCCGGAGCAGGTCTCTTCCATTCCAGTTTAGGATAACTACAGCAATGCTGAGGCTTTTGTTTTTACCAGCTTCAGTTTTCATCGGCTTCGTTTTTTGTTCTCCAATCGGGAAGTTTCTTTAGAAAATTGTAGCTTTCCTTTTCGTAATCCATCTGGCAGTAATAGTGTTCAAGCCCATTGCTAAGCATTAAATACTCGGCCTTTAGACTTAGATTATACCGGGCAATCTGGTCAAAGGTATCCTGGCTTATCTTCACGCCGGGAGCCTTGCATTCAACAATAAGAAAAATACTACCATCAGGATTATACACTATAAGGTCATATCTTTTTATAAGTTTTCCCAGTTTTAACTGCTTTTCGGCATTGATAAGACTTTTTGGATATTTTTTATCTTCGATTAAAAACCGAATGCAATGCTGCCTCACCCATTCTTCGGGAGTTAAGACTACGAATTTTTTCCGCAGTTCATCAAAAACGGCTATTTTATTTTCATTATTTTTGAACCGAAACCGGTACCGGGGAAAATTGAGGTCAAGCATAGGCCCAAAAATAGCAAAGTCAGAAGATTATTTTGTACCAGATTATCAATTAAATTCCAAAACTACCAGCGGAACTAAATCTTTACATGGAAGAAGCAAAGCAAATTGTGAACAGCATCAGGCAGGGGAACATCAGTCCCATTTACTTTCTGATGGGGGAAGAGCCATATTATATAGATAAGATCTCCGATTTTATTGCAGAAAATATCCTCGCCGAGGAAGAAAGGGGCTTTAACCAGATCGTGATGTATGGCCGGGATAGCACTATTGATGAAATTGCCAGCAATGCCCGCCGTTACCCGATGATGGCAGAACGCCAGGTGATAATTGTAAAAGAAGCTCAGGACCTTTCCCGAAGCATTGAGAGTTTGACCGCTTACGCCGATAATCCGCAACCTACTACGGTATTGGTGATGTGTTACAAATACAGGAAGATAGATAAGAGGAAGAAATTATATAAATCGGTAAAGCAAACCGGGGTAATTTTTGAAAGTAAACGCCTGTATGATAATCAGGTGGGGCCCTGGATTCAAAAAACCTTAAAATCGAGAGGCTACAGTATATCCCCTAAAGCTGCCCAGATGCTGGTGGAATTTCTGGGAACCGATCTTGGCAAGATCGACAACGAACTGGAGAAGCTTCAGCTTATCACCCCAACGAACACCCAAATAACTCCAGAGCTTATTGAAGAGAACATAGGTATTAGTAAGGATTTTAATAACTTCGAACTGCGTAATGCCATAGGAGAGCGGGATGTTGTGAAAGCGCATCGTATTATCAATTATTTTGCTCAAAACCCCAAAGACAATCCTTTGGTGATGACTATCTCTTTGTTGTTTGCCTATTTTTCACAGGTGCTACAATATCATGGCTTGCCGGATAAATCCAAGGCAAATGTGGCAAAACAATTAAAGGTTAACCCATATTTTGTGGGAGATTATGTGATAGCAGCAAGAAATTATCCTATGAAAAAAGTGAGCCGGGCGATTGACCTTTTACATCAAACCGATGCAAAGAGCAAGGGGGTTGGGGCAGCCAATGTTTCCCAGGGTGACCTGTTAAAAGAACTACTGGTTAAAATAATGAATTGATGAAGAAATTAAACTCCTGGATAAACGCTGCCCGCTTAAGAACCCTTCCGTTATCGGTTTCTGGAATTATAGTTGGAACTACTATCGCCGTGCAAAACGGATATTTTAATATAGCTATTTTTAGTCTGGCCCTGGGAACAACTTTAGGCCTGCAGGTGCTCTCCAATTTTGCCAATGATTATGGGGATGGAGTAAAAGGAACCGATAACGAAAACCGGGTAGGGCCACAACGTGCCCTACAAAGTGGCTTGATTACAAGGGTAGAGATGAAACAGGGGATTATCATTACCGCAATAGGCACCTTGTTGTTGGCTATCTTACTTATCTACGCTGCCTTTGGAAGAGAAAATTTACTTTTCGCATTAATGTTTTTTTTCCTGGGTATTGCCGCTATTGCTGCAGCCATAAAATACACCGTAGGAGAATCGGCTTATGGTTATCGCGGTTTGGGAGATGTGTTCGTATTTCTTTTCTTTGGATTAGTGGCGGTTTATGGCTCATATTTTCTGTATTCACATGAGTTTAAATGGGAGGTTTTACTTCCTGCCTGTACAATAGGTATGTTAAGCATGGGAGTCCTGAACCTCAATAATATGCGCGACCGGAATTCTGATGAGAAAGCAGGAAAAAATACACTTGCTGTAATTCTTGGCGATAGAAAAGCGAAGAATTATCATTATTTTCTGATTCTAACCGCGATTTTTTGCCTGGTGGTTTATACGGTCCTTAGTTTAGATGGCTTAAGTGATTTTCTTTATTTGCCTGCGCTGGTGCCACTGGTGCTTCACCTAAAGAGGGTCGTTGAAAATGAAAATCCAGTGCTGCTGGATCCCGAATTAAAGATCCTGGCACTTACCACATTTGCTATAGCAATCCTCTTTGGGATTGGGCAGATTATCTGAGTTTTTAACAAAATTATATAAAACCGGGGCCATACAGAAAATGCCTAATGCTTAAATTTACAGATAAGGCTGGTATAGCTGTTTTTAGTGTTATTATTCAAACAAAAATTTATTAAGATGAAAATCAGTTTTTACGGACAAAGTTGCCTGGGATTGAAGATAGGAGAGACGTACGTTCTGGTAGATCCTTTTATCACAGGAAACCAACTTGCAAAAGATAAAATAGATATAGAAGAGCTTAAAGCAGACTATATATTGCTTACTCACGCGCATCAGGATCATACCCTGGATGCCGAAGCTATTGCCAAAAGAACAGGGGCCGTAATTGTAAGCAATTTTGAAATTGCCAATCATTACGAAGCAAAAGGTATTGAGGTACACCCAATGAATCATGGCGGAAGCTGGGATTTCGATTTTGGAACCGTGAAGTATGTGAACGCCATCCATACCAGCTCTTTTCCTGATGGTTCTTATGGTGGACAACCTGGAGGTTTTGTAATAGAAGGGGAACATAAAAATATTTATATTGCCGGGGATACGGCCTTAACGATGGATATGAAACTCATCCCGATGCAAACCAGCCTGGATTTGGCCATTTTGCCAATTGGGGATAATTTCACGATGGGAATTGATGATGCAATTATTGCCAGTGATTTTGTGGAGTGCGATAAGGTGTTAGGGTGCCATTATGATACCTTTGGCTATATCGAAATTGATCACGAAGAAGCTAAGCGTAAATTTTACGAAAAAGGAAAAGATCTGATGCTTCTTGAAATTGGAGAAAGCATAGAATTATAAATAAAAACAATCCTGTAAATGCAGGCAAAATACAAGAAATATATTTTAAATTTTAAACGCCCCAGCGGAACTTCCCGGGGCGTTCTTACTACCAAAGAAACCTGGTTGCTGCAAATTAGCGATGGGAAGAATACGGGAATTGGAGAATGCGGGATCCTTAGAAGTTTGAGTGTAGACGATCGCCCCGATTATGAGGAAAAGCTAAAATGGGTCTGTGCCAATATTAATACCGGTCCTGAATTTTTGTGGGAAGAATTAAAGGAATTTCCGAGTATTCAGTTTGGGGTAGAAATGGCTTTTAGGTCCTTATATTCTGAAAATAAATTTGAACTTTTTCCTTCAGATTTCACCCGGGGGGAAGCTTCCATTTCTATCAATGGTTTGATTTGGATGGGTGATAAATCTTTTATGAAGCAGCAGATTTCCGAAAAGATAGAAGCGGGCTTTGATTGTATCAAGATGAAGATAGGCGCTATCGATTTTGAAACAGAACTCGAACTTCTGAAATATATCCGGAGAGAATTTTCTTCCGAAGAAATTGAATTAAGGGTAGATGCCAACGGAGCTTTTTCTGCGGAAGAGGCTTTAGAAAAGCTGAAACAGCTTAGTGAATTTCAGTTACACAGTATAGAACAGCCTATTAAGCAGGGACAATGGGAGGTAATGGCAAGCTTATGTGCGAAAACTCCTCTTCCAATAGCTTTGGACGAAGAGCTTATCGGGATTTTTGACCCGAAGGGAAAAGCAGAAATGTTGGAGGTCATAAATCCCCAGTATCTTATATTGAAACCCAGTTTAATAGGTGGATTTAAAGGTACCCAGGAATGGATCGATCTTGCAGAAAAACAGAAAATCGGTTGGTGGGTAACCAGTGCCCTTGAAAGTAATATAGGCTTGAATGCCATAACACAATGGACTTATACCCAAAACACAAGAATGCCACAGGGACTAGGCACAGGAAGCCTTTATACCAATAATTTTGAAAGTCCGCTGGAAGTAAAACACGGTCAAATTCACTATAATCCCGGGCAAAAATGGGATTTTAATTTTAACACATGTATATAGCTGAAGCTTTTAAATATCACCACGAATTCTGGCGATATATTCTGGGAACTCTTTTAGTAATAGCCGGCGTAGTTATTGGCCAAATTCCTCTAGCTGTGGTAATCTTTCTTTCCGGAGGCATGGAAGTCATGGGGATGGATGAATCCCAGATTATGCAGATTCTCGAACCAAACCTCAATCTATTTCTAATGCTGCTAACTTTTGCTGTTGGCCTGGTGGCGGTTTTTCTGGCGGTTAAATTCCTTCACGGGCAAAGCCTGAAATCTCTTACCACAAGTAGAAAAAAAATAGACTGGAGTAGGGTTTTCTTTGCTTTTGGACTTGTGGCTGTTCTAACAGTGCTGTTAAGTCTGGCAGACTATTATGCTAACCCCGAGGATTTTGTGGTGAATTTTAAACCGGTTCCTTTTTTAATTCTCACTTTGATTGCGATAGTGATGATACCCCTACAAACAAGCTTTGAAGAATATTTTTTCCGGGCTTATCTAATGCAGGGTATAGGTGTTTTTGCGGGAAACAGATGGCTTCCGCTTATAATTACCTCGGTTGTATTTGGTGGGCTTCATTTTTTTAATCCGGAGGTAACCCAGATGGGCAATATTATTATGACTTATTACATAGGTACCGGTTTTATGCTGGGCATCATGACTTTAATGGATGAAGGTCTGGAGCTCGCTCTTGGTTTCCACGCAGCTAATAACCTGGTGGCCGTTCTCCTGGTCACCGCCGAATGGACTGCTTTCCAAAGTCATTCTATTTTAAAGGATGTTTCTGAACCAACTGCAGGGTGGGATGTGCTTATCCCTGTATTTATAATTTACCCTGCGCTATTATATATTATGGCGAGAAAATATGGCTGGACGGACTGGAAACACAAACTTTTTGGTAAAGTAGAGGCGCCGCAAACCTTAAAACTTTCTGAAGAAGCTTAAAATTTTCACAACTATTTGGTAACTTTAGGTAATCAGTAAATCTCCAACTTTGGTTCAACAAATGGCAGATAAATATAAAGTCCCGGAAACGCATCCGGATTTCAAGCTTAACAAGCGCTATTTTTCCAATGCTGAACTTTATCAGGTTGCCTATAGTTTTATAAAAGAAGGGGAGCCTTTTGAAGAAAGAATTGGTAGTTTTATTCTGGACTGGATCAAGCCTGGATCCACTATAGAAGTCCAAACCTCTGGCTCAACCGGGACCCCTAAAAAAATCAGGATCAAGAAGGAGTATATGATCAATTCGGCACTTGCTACTTCCAAATTCTTTGATCTCCCGGAGAAAACCACTGCACTTATGTGTCTGCCCGCCGATTTCATTGCAGGAAAGATGATGTTGGTGCGGGCTATGGTTTTGGGATGGCATCTTGATCTTGTACCGCCATCTTCCAATCCATTAGATCAGGTTTTTAAACGTTACGATTTTTGTGCAATGACCCCTTTTCAACTGGATAATTCCATAGGTAGGCTGCATCTTATTCAGAAACTTATTGTTGGGGGAGGAGCGGTTTCACCACGTCTACAGAAAATGGTTCGGGGGTTGGAAACCAAGGTTTTCGAAACCTATGGTATGACTGAAACCGTTACGCATATTGCTGCCAAAAGGATAAACCCAAAGAAAAAGAAAAAGCAACCCCGACCTTTTAAGGTGTTACCTAACATCAATATTTCCCAGGATGAAAGAGGTTGCCTGGTAATCAAGGCTCCAAAACTAGCCGATGAACCTATCATTACTAATGATATAGTAGAAATTCTTACTTATAAAAAATTTATTTGGAAAGGGCGCATAGATAATATGATCAATTCGGGGGGGATAAAGCTTTTTCCTGAAGAAATAGAACGAAAACTCGAAAAGATAATCGATCAACGTCTCTTTGTAACTTCAATGCCCGATGATGCCCTGGGAGAAAAACTGGTGCTTTTTGTAGAAAGCGATTTTTCAGAAGAAATACTATCCGATTTACAGGAGCGTATAAGCAAGCTTAAAAGCCTGGATAAATATGAAGTTCCGAAAAAGATCTATCTCATTGAAAAGTTCGAAGAAACCCCAAATGGTAAAATTCACCGGGAGAATACTGTAAAAAGCAAGGTGGACTAAGCTCTGCCAAACGGAACTCCTTTTGATTCCGGTTGAGAAAGCTTCGAACTAAACTTTGGGCTACTGCCTCATTTTCATCATATAATCTGCCGAATGTTTTCCGGAGCCGTAGAATAGGAAAAACAGGCTGATCAAAAGGACAATGGCAGCTTCAAAAAGTCTTGCTCCGTTGAAATCTCCCATAAAATTAATAAGGATTGCACCCAATAGGATGGGGAGTTGTGCCACGATCGCCCAGCGGGTCAACAAACCAAAAGCTATTAGCAAGCCTCCCACTAAATGGGCCGGAGCCACATAATGTATCGCAAGCATTGCCCCTCCATAGCCTTGTAAGGGCTCAAACAGATCAATCAAGATCTGACTTTGGGCAACAAAACTTATCCCTTTGATGAAAATAAATACTCCCAGAGCGATGCGAAGTATATCTAACGGATAATAAGTGTGCGCGTTGGCCCACTTATTCATTGATCTAATACTTAACATATCTTTATTTTTATATTAAATTACTGATTTTCATTTAATTATGAAAATTTTATTTTTTAATAAAAAATAAATATCTCTAAAGAAATTAAAATAGACTTAAGAACAGGGGTGGAGGAAAACAGAGTAAGGAGGCTCTAAAAATTAGGGTTCAGAATATTATTTCTTTTCCTTAAGCCATTTAAAAATAATTTCCACATCCTTTTTACGACATAATTCGGTCCCTGGGGTTATTGTTGCGGCTGTACCCGAGGCCACTCCCCATTTTACCGCATCGAGTAAGGCATCTCCCCGGGAGAGGGATAATATAATCCCTGCCACCATCGAATCCCCGGCGCCAACTGTACTGTCCTGTTTCACTGTAGGAGGTATCACATAATCAACAGTCTCCTTTGTAACTAGCATTGCTCCCCGGGCGCCCAGTGAAACGATAAGGATGTTTGCCTTGCCCTGGTTTATTATCTTTTTTGCGATCTCTTCCTGTTCTATCCCCGAAATTTCTTCTTTTTTTGCCAACGTACTCAATTCACCTAAATTGGGCTTCATGATATAAACTCCCATTTCCGAAGCTTTCACTAAAGCCTCGCCTGAGGTATCTACCAGGCATTTAATATTTTTACTTTTGGCAATTTTAGCAATCCTGCCGTAGAAATCATCGGGGGCATCAGGGGGCAGGCTGCCGCTGGCAACCAGGTATTCCACATCATCGGGAAGACCCTTTATTATATTCAGGCATTGTTGCAGGACTTTCTCGCCTACTTTTGCTCCGGGCATCCCGAACCTGTATTGATTTCCGGTCGAACTTTCCAGAACCATCAGGTTTTCCCGGGTGTTATGTGGTATGTTTATACGCTGCTGATGTATACCTTCTAATTTCAGGAGTTCTTCAATTTTATCACCAACGGGGCCTCCACCTGCATAAATTGCCATGGAATCACCTCCCAGGATCTTTATGGCCCTGGAAACATTAATACCACCCCCTCCGGGATGATAGACAGGTTCTTTACATCGTAATTTCTTTTGGGCCTGCAACCTGTCTATAGATGTGCTTTTATCCAGGGCCGGATTTAATGTTAAGCTTACAATTTTCATAAGTGATTATTGATATCTTCTATATATTAATTTTTGTTAGGTTTTATTTCCTGTTAGTCATTTGTTGCGATATTCCTTTTTTCTTTATTTGACCTCTTTTTAGGGAAGACCATTTTCAGGATTCGCAGAACTGCCACTGGAGTAATTTTAGAATTTTATTGATTGATGATTATGCTAACAATATTTCATAGCCCATACATGATTAATTTACCAATAATTTCCTTAATTAACCTTGAATATTAGAGGATTAGAATAAATTTAACGCCACAGGGAGTAATGATTTTCTGCAGAAAATTGTGGTGTTGTTTTCAAAATAAAACAAAAAAAACCTGCAGTTTTTTAATCCTGCAGGTGAATCTTAATAATGATGTTTTTCTTATTTCATAAAAGAGACCTCTATATAGAACCCGAGATCGTTCACTTTTATATCGTCCATATCTTCGACTTCTGAATCAAAGAACTGCCAGTTTTCGCTGGGGAAAATTCTCTTTTCGGTTTCATCTATAAAAATATCTACTGGCATGGCAAACTGGTCTACATCCGTTTGCCAGCGATAGGCGATTCGCCCATGTTCTTCTTTGAACTGGAGTACAGGTAGGTTAGTATATCGTAGATATTGATCAAAAACAGGCTGCAGGTCTATCTCGGTTGCTGTATTAAAAAATGCTTCAGTTTGGTTGGTATTTATAGTTTGATGTTTATAGGTTTCGGTGTAATCTTTTAGGGTTTTCCACCATAGCGCATCATCGTTATAAATACTTCTGATGGTATTTAATAAATTAGCTCCTTTAGGGTACATATCTCCAGAACCTTCACTATTCACACCATAATCCCCGATAATAGGTTTAGAATTTCCAATTCCCCGTCTTGTGCCTTTAAGGTATTCCAGAGCTTGCTCTTTTCCCCAGCGACACTCGATATAGACCGCTTCAGAATAGGAAGTGAAACCCTCGTGGATCCACATGTCGGCGATGTCGTTTGCGGTGATACTGTTGCCATACCATTCGTGTCCCGATTCGTGAATGATGATGAAATCCCATTTCAAACCAATTCCGGTTCCCGATAGGTCGTTGCCCAGGTACCCCATCTTATATTCATTTCCATAGGCCACGGCGCTTTGGTGTTCCATTCCTAAATATGGAGTTTCTACCAATTTAAACCCATCTTCTACAAATGGATATTCCCCAAATTTATCATAAAAGCAATCCATCATGGGTTTTACCTCTTTAAACTGTTTTTTCGCTTTTTCAAGGTTATATGGCAAAACGTAATAATCGAGTTGCAGATCTTTATATGAATCTGAGAAATGCTCATAATTCGCAATATTTATCATTACGTTGTAATTATTGATGGGATTAACCGTCTTCCAACTCCATTGAGTAAAACCATTGCCGAGATCTTTTTCTCCTAAAAACTGCCCGTTGGATACATTCATAAGTCCGTTAGGCACCGCGATATCCAACTGAACTTCTTCCGGTTCATCGCTCTGATGATCTTTGTTGGGATACCAGAGGCTGGCGCCTGTTCCCTGAACGGCCACGCCAATCCAATGATCCCCGTTTTGGTCTTTATCCCATACAAAACCGCCATCCCAGGGTGCATTTTTAGCGATAATGGGATGTCCCGAATAATGGAATACTAAAGAATCCAAAGAGCTTTTGGGAAGCGGCTCTTTAAATTCAACAAAAACAGCATTGTGTTTTCGGTTATATTGAAGTTTTTCTCCCTGATGAACTATGGAATCAACCTTCATGTTTTCGAAGAGATCTATCTGAATTGTGGATAGCTCTTTCTCAGGCCTGAAACTTATGGTGTTAGATCCCGAGATATATTTTTTATCCGGTTCAATTGTAAGCTTCAAATGATATTTCTGAACGTCATAAGCCCTTTCAGGCCGAAGTGTGCCCCTTAGAGTATCGGCTTCGGAATATTTCCCTTCCTTATGGTTTAAAATCTGAGCGTTTAGGTTGAAGGTAAACGTTAAGAGTATAAAAGTAAATAGGCTTATTTTCATTCTTAGTCAATTATAATGATTTCCTGAAACAGTTTTTCCCTTTTAGGCGTAGTGCCCTTAAGTCTGGATTACGCCCATATTAAAGTCTTTCTCAATAGGAGCGTGGTTGGCAGCCTCAATTCCCATAGAAATCCATTTCCTGGTGTCTAATGGATCTATAACTGCATCTGTCCATAAACGAGCTGCTGCATAATACGGCGAAGTTTGCTCGTCGTACCTGGATTTTATTTTATTAAAAACCTCTTTTTCCTTTTCTTCATCAACTTTTTCTCCTTTTTTCTCCAATGCGGCGGTTTCGATTTGAGCAAGAACTTTTGCTGCCTGGGTTCCACCCATTACGGCGAGTTCGGCACTGGGCCAGGCTGCAATTAAACGGGGGTCATAGGCTTTTCCGCACATGGCATAATTTCCAGCCCCGTAGGAATTCCCCATAATAATGGTGAATTTTGGCACTACAGAATTACTTACCGCATTAACCATTTTCGCACCGTCTTTTATAATTCCGCCGTGTTCGCTTTTACTTCCTACCATAAATCCGGTAACATCCTGGAGGAATACCAATGGGATTTTTTTCTGATTACAATTAGCAATAAACCGGGTGGCCTTATCGGCCGAGTCAGAATAGATTACACCGCCAAATTGCATTTCCCCTTTTTTGGTCTTTACAACTTTTCGCTGATTAGCAACTATACCCACGGCCCAGCCATCAATCCTTGCGTAGCCGGTGATAATGGTTTGCCCGTAGCCTTCTTTATATTCTTCAAAGTCTGAGCCATCTACCAGGCGGGAAATAATTTCCCTTACATCGTATTGGTCGCTGCGTTTTTTAGGTAAAATTCCGTAGATTTCTTCCTGTTTTTCTTTTGGTTTTATCGCTTTTTTATGGCTGAAACCGGCTTTGTCGAAATCACCCATCTTATCCATTATATTTTTAATCCGGGTAAGTGCGTCTTTATCATCTTTGGCCTTATAGTCTGTCACCCCACTAATTTCAGAATGTGTGGTAGCTCCGCCAAGGGTTTCGTTATCCACACTTTCCCCAATGGCAGCTTTTACCAGGTAACTTCCGGCCAGGAAAATACTTCCGGTTTTTTCAACAATAAGCGCTTCATCGCTCATAATTGGCAGATAGGCTCCCCCTGCTACACAACTTCCCATCACTGCAGCAATTTGGGTAATTCCCATGGAGCTCATCACCGCATTATTCCTAAAGATCCTTCCGAAGTGTTCCTTATCGGGGAAGATCTCATCCTGCATAGGCAGGTAAACTCCTGCGCTGTCTACAAGATAGATTATGGGCAGACGATTTTCAATAGCGATTTCCTGGGCGCGGAGGTTCTTTTTACCGGTAATGGGAAACCAGGCTCCTGCCTTTACAGTGGCATCATTAGCTACAATTATACATTGTTTTCCCGAGACATATCCAATCTTCACCACAACACCTCCTGAAGGGCATCCGCCGTGTTCCTCGTACATCCCCTCGCCGGCAAAGGCTCCTATTTCTATAGATTTAGATTTATCGTCCAGCAAAAAATCGATCCGTTCGCGGGCGGTCATTTTACCTTTGGCGTGGTGCTTTTCTATACGTTTTTCGCCACCACCAAGTTTAACTCGTTTAAGTTTATGCTTTAATGAAGATACCAGAAGTTTATTATGGTCTTCATTCTTATTAAAGGTCATATTCATATTATCTTTTTTCTGAAGTAAACTGATTATTCCTTATTAAAATTTCAGATTTTAATTTAAATGTCGGCTCGATTTTGGCTAAAATACAAAATAGGTGGTATTTTTAAACTCTAAATTATACTCAAAAAAATCTGATATTTACAATAAAGAATAGATTATGGGAATGAATAAAAATACCATCTTCGCCTGGGCTTCTTTTGCGCTATTTATAATTGGTGCTGCCATTATTTTATTGGGCGTGCTTAAATACCGGGAGTATGCGATCGGGTTTTCGGTTACTGGAATAGGTTTCTTCGCAATTTCCTGGGCCTTTAATGCGTTAAAAGGCAGGGTTTAAATGGATTCTTCTACAGCTCGGAAACAATTGGTCAAGCATCTTCGGGGAGGCGAAGCTTTTATGGCTATTGATGACTTTATTGACCAAATGGATTTTAAAATGCTGGGCAAGCGGCCGGAAGGCTTGCCTTATTCCTTTTACGAACTTTTCTATCACATAAGATATGCCCAGAAGGATATCCTGGATTTTTGTGTCTCCGGAACTTATAAAACCCCGAATTGGCCGGATGATTACTGGCCCGGTTCGTTAGCTCCTAAAAATGCAACTGCCTGGGAAAAATTGAAATCAGATTATTTTAAGGAGCGCGAAGAATTTGCTTCGTTTATTTTAAATGAAAACAATGACCTCTTAAGACCGGTGAAAAACGGTAAAGATAAAACTTTGCTAAGAGAGCTTATGCTGGTGGTACAGCACACTGCTTATCATACAGGGCAACTTCTGCTTATTTCAAGGCTATTGGGAGTTTATTCAGCCAGGAACTCTTAAATTTCTGAGTTAATTTTATGATATTTGCATCACTTCAGAAATTAAACTTCTGAAGTCCAAACCATTAAAAATCAATTAATATGTCAGACGATAAAAAAGTGATCTTTTCAATGTCTGGAGTGACTAAAACGTTTAAAAACGCAAACACTCCGGTTTTGAAGAATATATATCTGAGTTTCTTTTATGGTGCCAAAATCGGAATTCTTGGTCTTAATGGCTCGGGTAAATCTACTTTGCTGCGCATTATTGCCGGAGAAGACAAAAATTACCAGGGCGATGTGGTATTTTCCCCGGGATATTCTGTAGGATACCTGGAACAGGAACCTAAACTCGATGAAGATAAAACAGTACTGGAGGTAGTTAAGGAGGGAGTTGCTGAGACCGTAGAAATTCTCGATGAGTATAACAAAATCAACGATATGTTTGGTCTGCCAGAGGTATATGAAGATGCCAATAAGATGCAGAAACTTATGGATAAACAGGCCGTACTTCAGGACAGGATTGATGCCAGCAATGCATGGGAACTGGATACTAAATTGGAGATCGCGATGGATGCGCTTCGTACCCCGGAACCCGATAAATTCATAAGCGTACTTTCGGGAGGAGAAAGAAGAAGAGTGGCTTTATGCAGACTTTTGCTTCAGGAGCCTGATATTTTGTTGCTGGATGAGCCTACCAACCACCTTGATGCCGAATCGGTGCATTGGTTGGAACATCACCTGGCGCAGTACAAAGGTACTGTGATCGCAGTAACCCACGACAGGTATTTCCTTGATAATGTTGCAGGTTGGATCCTGGAGCTGGACAGGGGAGAAGGAATTCCGTGGAAAGGAAATTATTCTTCCTGGCTGGATCAGAAATCAAAACGATTGGCACAGGAGCAAAAACAGGCTAGCAAACGTCAAAAAACCCTGGAACGAGAATTGGAATGGGCAAAGATGAACCCCAAAGGTCGACAGGCCAAGCAAAAAGCCCGACTTAATAACTACGACAAACTTCTTAGCCAGGACCAAAAGCAGGTAGATGAAAAGCTGGAAATTTATATTCCTAACGGGCCACGTCTTGGTACAAATGTTATCGAGGCGAAGGGCGTTAGCAAAGCTTTTGGCGATAAATTGCTTTATGAAGATTTGAATTTCAAATTACCCCAGGCGGGAATTGTTGGTATTATTGGTCCTAATGGAGCAGGTAAAACCACTATTTTTAGGATGATCATGGGGGAGGAAAAACCAGATAAAGGGACTTTTGAAGTTGGAGAAACTGCAAAAATCGCTTATGTAGATCAAGCCCATTCGAACATCGCTCCGGAAAAAACTATTTGGCAAAACTTTAGCGATGAACAGGAACTCATTATGATGGGTGGCCGGCAGGTGAATTCCAGAGCTTATTTGAGCAGATTCAATTTTAGCGGAAGCGAACAGAATAAAAAGGTTAGTATGTTATCTGGCGGGGAACGTAACCGGCTTCATTTGGCTATGACCCTTAAGGAAGAAGGTAACGTGCTCTTGCTCGATGAGCCTACCAACGATTTAGATGTGAATACCCTACGGGCTTTGGAAGAAGGTTTGGAAAATTTTGCAGGTTGTGCTGTGGTAATCTCTCACGACAGATGGTTCCTGGATAGGGTGTGTACCCACATTCTGGCTTTTGAAGGTGATTCTCAGGTTTATTTCTTTGAAGGTAGCTTCTCTGATTACGAGGAAAATAAGAAGAAGCGTTTGGGAGGTGATCTAATGCCTAAGCGAATTAAATATAAAAAACTGGTGCGCTAAGCTCCCGTCAATGTTTATTAATTAAAAAACCTCTTTCATTTCTGAAGGAGGTTTTTCTTTTTTAATCCTGTTTCTTTTTCGGTTTTTTTTCAGGCATTGGCCCTCGAAGATGGATTATAAGACCGTTGAGGAAATTCCGCAGGAATTGGTCTCCACACTCCATATATTTAGGGTGATCTTCACTTCGGAAAATTGCTCCTATTTCACTCTTAGTTACCTTAAAATCTACCAGGGCACAAATTTTAACGATATCGTCATCGCGTAATTTGTGAGCCACTCTTAATTTTTTAAAAATATCGTTGTTTGTTAATCCCATAGAGCAAAAATAAACTTTTCTTATTTCAGCGGTTAACTTTCAAATGTAATTTTTCTGAAAGTTCCCTGAGAAGCTTTTGATCTCCCTGATTGGAAATTTCCTGAAAGGCATCCTGCATCAAAGCTTTGGCCTCTTTGGTTATCACTTTATGATAAGCCTGGTCAATACTCTGTTGGTTTTCCAGGTATTGAAACATTAGACTTAATTTCTGAATTATAATTATATCCTGTTTGCAATAGGTGCGTAGGGAAGCCATTACATTATACATTAGTTCACTAAATGTCACAACATTGAATTTAATTCTATGCTCATTGTTGGTGATATGTACACTGGAGTCATTTTTTTGCATCCTCATGGCAAAAAGTTCGGTGAGGTAATCTATCCCATTCATTGCGGTTCCCGGATCATTTATTCCCGGTGACATAGCTTTTACGATAATCTCGGTGATTTGTTTAAAAGCCAGGGCGTAATTTAGGGATACCAATTCTGCACGAGAAAAAACTATAGCTTCCTGGATTTTCTTTATGGTTTCCTTTTCAAGTTTCTTAGAAGTTTTAAAAAGAGGGATCCCTTTTAAAACAAAAACCCCCTTCACCGGTAATATTTGGAGATCTATTTCTTCCTGGTCACAGATGGCTTTTAAATTTTCCAGGTTCAGGTATTGAAAATATCCGCTCTTTTCGGCATAATATTCGGGCCATTCTTGTGTGTCAGGAAAATTCCCGGTAGTATCTGCAGGATCTTCGATTAAATAGTTAAGGCGCTTTTTGGCACTTTGATAAATACCATCCAGTATATTATTGATTTGAATGCTTTGAGAGATGGTATGTATGAAATAAATAAAGGCCCATATACAAATCACTGTAAAAACGATACCCAGTAAAACTGAAAAGCCCGGAACCTGGTAATCTTCACCATGAGGCTGAATGGAAATTGCAATAAAAATACAGTAGAGAATCGTCGCAAGGTATACCCCAAGAATCACCTGATGTTTTTTATCAGAGATCAAACCGGGTAAAAGCCTTGGAGAATAATTTGTTGAGGCCTGGTTTAGTAAAACCATTACCATAGAAAAACTGAAAACCATCATTGAAATAAGACCTGTAATACAGGCGCTGAGTATGGTTAAAGCCGTGTCACCATTATTAACAACCAGTGTAGGAATATTATCCATAAGATACGCTGAAATACCTCGGTTTTCGGCGTAGATCATTACAAAAGCGAGTAAAAATCCGAAGATAGCAAAGAGCGAAGGATAGAATGCGATTTTGCTCTGGATGGAGTGGAAAACACTACTGAGGTTTGACCAAATTTGCTTCATTTAAGTTTTAATTTGAACTAAGGTAGGAATTTCCCAAAATAACAGGTTCATTAATTTCAGGATCGATGTCAAAAATACAGGATAAACCTCTGCAAATAAGACAAATAGTCATTAATATTTATTTGGAATTTAAATTGCTAATAAGTTTTAAGAAAAAATAATGTTCCACTATAAAATATATAAGCTATGAGTTTAATTAAGAGAGATGAGACTAATTGGTTGCCATCGGTTTTTGATGATATGTTTAAAACCGATTGGTTAGGAGGTACTACTAATGTAAACAGTATCGGAACCAGTATTCCTGCGGTTAATATCCAGGAGGATGACGAGGCCTTCACCGTGGAAGTTGCTGCCCCCGGGAAGACCAAAGCCGATTTCAATATCGAGCTTGATAATGATGTATTGACAATTTCTTCTGAAGAAAAGAAAGAAAAGGAATCTTCAGATAAAAATGGAAGATACACACGAAGAGAATTTAGCTACAACAATTTTAAGCGTGCCTTCAGTTTGCCTGATTCTGTAGATACTGAAAAAATATCTGCTTCCTACAAGGATGGGGTTTTATTTATCGGGCTTCCTAAGCGCGAAGAAGCCAAGGTACAGGCCAAACGAATGATAGAGATCGCTTAAAAAGGACATTTTAATTTGGTTAGTTATTAAGGCGCCCGTTATGCGGGCGCTTTTTTATGTTATAATCCAAAGCTACACCAAATCTGCATATAACATTTTAGTAGTTTTTAATATCATCCAGGTATGATATTGATCATACTCTTTTAATCATGATACTTTTAAATTAGTTCGCAAAACTGGAAGTATTTCATGAAGTGCTTATTAATCATTTTCCGATTGACCGGTGTGATTAGCATGGCATTCCATCCGACCCATAAAAAAAATACAGATGAAAAGTTTACTATTAGGTAATGAAGCACTTGCTCAAGGTAGTATTGATGCAGGTTTATCTGGTGTTTATGCTTACCCCGGCACACCTTCAACTGAAATAACTGAATATATTCAAAAGTCAAAACTAGCTAAGGAATTAAAGATACATACCACCTGGTCGGTTAATGAAAAAACGGCCATGGAAGCAGCTTTGGGCATGTCCTATGTTGGGAAGAGAGCTATGGTGGTAATGAAGCACGTAGGATTAAATGTGGCTTCAGATGTTTTTATGAATATGGCGGTTTCCGGAGTAAATGGTGGACTCGTAGTTGTAGTAGCCGATGATCCTTCCATGCACTCCTCGCAGAATGAACAGGATTCTCGTTTTTATGGAAAATTTGCGATGATCCCAATTCTTGAACCATCAAATCAGCAGGAAGCTTATGACGTTATGTCTTATGCCTTTGATCTTTCGGAAGAACTAAAACTACCTGTATTGTTAAGACTGGTTACCCGTTTATCGCATTCGCGGGCAGGTATAGAAATAAAAGAAAGACGGAAGCCAAACGAAGTAAATTTACCCTCAGATACCTCACGATTTGCTTTACTACCAATGAATGCTAAAAAGCAGTTTGATTTACTGGTTAATAAACAGGATATTTTAATCGAGCATTCTGAAAATTCCAGTCTAAACAGCCTTAAGTTAAGTAACAACAGTAGCATAGGGATCATAGCCTGTGGGTTGGCCTATAATTATGTGATGGAAAATATAGGAGAAGATGAAAGCTCTTATTCTATTTTAAAGATCTCCCAATATCCATTACCCAAAGAAAAAATAAAGACCTTATACGGGCACTGCGATGAAATTTTCGTTATAGAAGAAGGCTATCCAATAGTAGAAGAATTATTGCATAACTATTTTGATGAAAATGATAAAATAAAAGGAAAGTTATCGGGTGATCTTCCTCGAACCGGAGAACTGAATCCCAATATAGTTGGCCGTTCCTTAGGCCTTATTAAAGGTAGTGATAAACCTATTCCTTCAATAGTTACTCCCAGGCCACCACAACTCTGTGAAGGTTGTGGTCATACAGATCTTTTTAATACTATAAATGAGGTGATTCCTGAAATTGGGAACAAAAATGTCTTCGGAGATATTGGTTGTTATGCCCTGGGGGCTTTGCCACCTTTGAATACCATAAATGCGTTAATAGATATGGGAGCATCCATAACAATGGCAAAAGGAGCTGCAGATGCGGGGCTGGAACCTGCTATTGGGGTTATTGGCGATTCAACTTTCACCCATTCGGGTATGACAGGGCTTTTGGATGCGGTCTATGAAAATTCACCTATTACGGTTATTATTTCAGACAACTCTGCAATTGCTATGACAGGAGCTCAGGAATCAACTGCCGTAGGAAGATTACATAAGATTTGTTTAGGTATAGGAGTCCATCCCGATCACCTGAAAACTATAGTGCCTCTAAAAAAGAACCACGATGAAAATGTAGAAGTATTGCGGAATGAATTAAAATACAAAGGTGTGTCAGTCATTATTTCTGAAAGACCCTGCGTGAGACTATCCAGAGATCAAAAAGCAGAAATTAAAGCAAGGATCGCTTCATTAAACTAGAGTATTTGACTTAGAAAAAATTAAACAGATGAAAACAAATATAATATTATCAGGTGTAGGCGGTCAGGGAATTTTAACTATTGCTGCGGTTTTGGATACAGCTGCTTTAAGCGATGATTTGTTCATTAAACAATCAGAGGTTCACGGGATGAGCCAACGCGGCGGTGCCGTTCAGTCACACGTAAGAATATCTGACCAAGAAATATTTTCTGATCTCATTCCGGAGGGAAAAGCTGATTTAATTTTATCGGTAGAACCAATGGAATTATTAAGGTATATGCCTTTTCTGAAGAAGGATGGCTGGCTGGTCACAGATTCAGAATCTTTTGTAAATATTGCTAATTATCCTGAAAAAAATGATCTGTTTGACCAGATAAAAAAACACCCGAATCATGTAATTGTAGATGCCACCGAAATCGCTAAAAAGATCGGGAATTCAAAAGCGGCTAATATGGTATTATTGGGAGCGGCATCAGCGATAATTCCTTTATCGGAAGAGAGCCTGATCGAAGCCATCAAAAAATTGTTTCAGCGTAAAAGTGAAAGAATCATTAAGCTGAATTTGGAAGCTTTTGCTGAAGGTAAAAAAGTAGCTGAAGGAATCACAGATCTAGCCACACATACATAAATTATTAAGGGATTTTGGAGAATTATAAAGATAAATAATATTCATGCCGGGAATTAAATTCTTATTCTCGATAGAATTTTTTATAAATCCTTAAATAAATCTTTATTTGATATAAAAAACTGTAGATCAGGAAACTATAAAGATTCTATTTTAGAGTTCTCAAGTACTTTTTTTATGGCTTCAGATAAAATAATGACGCCTTTTTCTATACTATCCTTTGGCATATTTGAAAAAGAAAGTCGCAATCTGTCATCCTTTTTACTGGCAGGATCAAAGGTTCTGCCGGTTACAAATACAACCCCTTTAGTAACACTTTCGTTGAAGATTTCTGTTGATTTGATATGAGACGGTAATTTAAGCCAGATGTAAAAACCGCCTTTTGGTTCATTCCAGGTGATCTCTTTCGGCATATAGGTTTTTAGATGTTTTTGAAGCAAATTCTTGCGCTCTAAATATTCATTTCTCAAAAACTTCAGATAAGGCTCGAGTTTATGCTGTGCTAAAAATTCATTTGCCAATATTTGCATGAAATTAGAGGTGCAGGCGTCCATTGCTTGTTTGACCGTTTCCGCTTTTTCGAAAATTTCTTCCGAAGAAAGCATAAAGCCTAATCTGAAACCAGGTCCCAATATTTTTGAAAATGAGCCTGTATAAATAATTTCTACATCCTTGGCACCATAGGATTTCATTGATTTGGTGAGGTGTTGTTCCTCTTCATTAAAATATAAGTCACTGTAAGCATCATCTTCCAGTAATATTATTCCTGTACCAGCTAAAACTTCCAAAAGTTCTTTTTTCCTTTCAGGAGTGTAAATAATTCCCGCCGGATTGTGATAATTAGGCGTGACATATAGAAATTTAGGCTTTCGGTCTAAAGATTCAATTTTACTTTTCAGGGCTTCTATATCAATACCATCTTTATCAATTGGGATGCTATGTATCTCAGCTCTGGCAGTTTCAAACACAGACAGTGCTCCTAAAAAGCTAGGGTTTTCGGTTAATATAATATCCCCTTCATTAACAAATTCCTGAGTGATAATGGAAATGGCTTGAAGCGAACCGGTAGTGATTAAAATTCTATTGTCTTCAACTGCCAATCCCTTATTTTTCAAATAGCTTTCCAGGGATTTGATTAGAGGGGGATAACCAGAGGTTGGACCATATTGAAAACATAATTTTTTTATGTCTTCAGGCAGGGAATTATAAATGTCATCAATTTGTTTTACGGGAAACAGATCATTGTTTGGCATACCCCCGGCAAATGAGATCAGGCTTTTTCCGGAAGCCTGTTTCATTAATTGTTTAATGTCTTCTGAATGCATGGAGTTAACTGCGTTCGAAAATGCATACATATCCTTAAAAGTTTTAACTGTCTTCTCAAAAGAACAATTTTTTAATTAAACAAATTGTGATAATGATCAGCTAAAGTCCTTTTTTAAATGGTTTATTTTACAATTATTAAATCCCTTGTCTTTATGCTTCATTCAAAATTAATTCATCCCAAAAGTATTGTTGTTGTTGGAGGGTCTGATAATATTCATAGTCCTGGTGGCAGAGTTTTAAAAAATTTAATCGATCATAAATTTAAAGGACGATTATTCGTGGTTAATCCCAGGCAGGATGTTGTTCAGGGGGTTATATCTTATAATAATATCAATGATATTCCCGAAGTAGATTTAGCCATAATTGCGATCTCAGCAAAATATGTTGTTGAAGCCGTTATGGTTCTTGCACAACAAAAGAATACTAAAGGCTTTATAATTTTCTCTGCCGGTTTTAGTGAAAAAGATGAGTACGGCGCTAAGTTAGAAGAGGAAATTGTTGGATTAATCGATGAGGCAGGCGGAAATTTATTAGGTCCCAATAACATCGGATTAATAAATAAACATTATACGGGAGTTTTTACAACACCGGTGCCTAAACTAGATGAAAGCGGAGTTGATTTTGTATCAGGTTCTGGGGCAACAGCTGTTTTTATAATTGAAGCGGCACAAAGAATGGGGCTTAGGTTCTCCAGTATTTATACCGTTGGAAACAGTGCCCAAATAGGCGTGGAGGAAATTTTGGAATATTTAGACCAATCTTTTAAAAAAGATATAAGTTCAAAAGTAAAACTGCTTTATATTGAAAGTATTAAGAACCCACTTAAGTTTTTAAAACACACTACTTCGTTAATACGTAAAGGCTGTAAAATAGCGGCCATTAAGGCGGGTAGTTCAGAAGCAGGAAACAGGGCGGCTTCCTCACATACAGGCGCTATAGCTAATTCAGATGTTTTTATAGATACCCTGTTCAAAAAAGCCGGTATAATTCGTTGCTATGGCAGAAATGAACTTATTAATGTTGCCGGTATTCTCTTGCAGAAAGAATCTAAAGGAAAGAACATAGCCATCATTACTCATGCCGGAGGTCCTGCTGTAATGTTAACAGATGTGTTGTCAAAGAATGGTTTAAAGGTCCCACCTCTGGAAGGAAAAGATCACGATGTTTTGTTAGACCAGTTGTTTGATGGATCTTCTGTGTCTAATCCTATTGATTTCCTGGCAACAGGCAATGCTGAGCAGTTAGAAGCCATACTTGAACACTGTGAAAACAAATGTCCTGAAATTGATGCGATGGCTGTTATTTTTGGGAGTCCGGGCCTGATTGGGGTGGATGATGTGTATGAAGTGCTGGATAAAAAAATAAAGACCTCTAAAAAGCCGATCTATGCCATTCTACCTTCAGTGGTGAATGTGAAAAATGAAATTCAGGAGTTTATAAAAAAAGCCAATATAGCATTTGATGATGAAGTTTTATTCGGAAGTGCCCTGGCTAAGGTATATAATCATACCTCAATTAGTGATGGGACTAAAAACGCTGAATTTAAATCTTTGCAAAAAACGAGACAACTGATCGATGCGCTTCCAAACGGATATATGCCAACAGAATCGGCCGTTACCTTGTTGGAGTATGCAGGAGTAAAATTTGCAACGCCATATTATGTTAAGAATAGAGAGGAATTAGAGAATGTTTTACAAACCGTTAAATACCCTTTAGTTCTTAAAGTTGAAGGACCTTTGCATAAATCTGATGTAGGTGGGGTTATTTTAAATATTGCAAGTGACACCGAATTAAAAAACAGCTTTCATAAGCTGATGCAAATTGAGGGTGCAAATTCAGTTATAATCCAGCCTATGCTGAAGGGAATGGAGCTATTTATTGGGGCAAAAAAGGAAGCTAATTATCCTCACGTTATTTTATGCGGCCTGGGTGGTATTTTTGTAGAGGTGTTAAAAGATGTGAGTGCTGCAATGATTCCTGTTTCACATGAAGATGCTCTAAAAATGGTTAATGATCTAAAAGCATATCCAATATTAAAAGGCGTTAGAGGTCAAAGTGGGATAAATATTGAATTTTTTGCCGAGACTATTGTCAACATTTCCAATTTGCTGATTATGGTTCCGGAAATTGCAGAATTAGACCTTAATCCTCTTATGGCTAATGAAAATGATGTGACTGCCGTGGATGTAAGAATTCGTTTAGAAAAATAGATTTTTCACTCACTTATATAAGAGAAGCCATCGGTTACCAGCACTTTGAATAGTGAACACCTCATTGGAATTAATTTGATTTATCTGGGTATTAGATTTTAAATCCAAAAGATTATCGCCTGATTTAAAATTTAAATTTTTAGTCGCGTTGCCGGGCCAGTTAATTAATATAATTATCCTGCCCTTATTTGTGGAAGCATCTGGAATATTGATGCCTGAGACGTTATTATTAATCCTTAAGGTATAAGTTTCATCGGGTATATCATAGTTTCCTGTTGAGCTTGTAGTGGAAGAGTAAACTTTGTGCCCACTATTTTTCCATTTAACCTCTCCGTTATTTTCAGCCATTAATACCTGGCCTTCAGTACCCCGGAGATCAGGTAGAACATAATCATTAGCCGGGTTACTCCCAATGCCAACCCGGCCTTCAAAATAACCTGCAAAAACCTCAGAACTGCTATTCCCCAGGGCTTTTGCATAAATTCCATAGATATTACCTCTCCCGGATGCTTCTCCTATTTCGGTATAAATTCCATAATTATGACTACTGGCTCCGTCTGTTCTTCCTACAGAATTATAGATTCCATAAATATCTGTGGTATTGAGGCCTTGAGAGGTTGTATTATAAATACCATATCGTATTCCGCCTCCATCACCTGTAACATGGTTTTTTATCCCATATTTAATATCATTGGTTTTACTGCTGTTTTTCACTTCTATGCCATAGGTGTTTCGGGTATCTTCCGAATTGCTGTTAACCACTTCAATTCCTTTTTTGATATCCAGGTCCACCCCGGGATTTATCGCGATTTGAAGTTTGCTCACAATTTGTTCGGTTCCTATTCCAATATTTCCCTTTCTAAAAATTGGATCGTCCACGTTTCCCGGACTCTCCAATGTATTTTCTTTATAAAAATTAGCAGCCTTAGCATCTGATACAATGGATTTCCATTCGGTATCCTGATTATGCCAGTAATAAAAACCTACCGGAAATTTCGGGAGATTATTATTGAGATAGATTAACATCCCGTGTTGGGCGGCGCCTGGGTTCACAGCCGGAAAATTGTTGATCCGGGGAATTAAAAGTCCGTCAATATTCTCCGGATTAGAAGGATTTGAGGCTACGATATCCAATTGGGCGCCAGGAGTGGTGGTACCCACGCCCACCTGGGAAAAAACAGATAGTGACGATAAAAACAGAAAAAACAGTAGCGTACTCTTCATTTTCTTAAGAATTTAATGAAAGTTCGCTAAAATGTTATGGAGAATTTAAAAATAGCCTAAATTTTAAAACGGTCTTTTAAAAAATAAAATTTACGTGAAAACCCTAATAGAATCAGGCCTTTTCCTTAGCTTTTTCCTGCAAGGTTTTAATTTCATCCCTTAGCCTGGCAGCTTCCATAAAATCCAGGTCTTTAGCAGCGGTCTCCATAGCCTTGCGTTTTTCCTTTATTTTTTTGTCGAGTTGAGGTTTGGTAAGGTAGGCCATTTCTTCCTCGGCAGCCTTTGTGGTTATTGGTTTCTCATAATCGTATACATCCAGTTTCTGCTTTACCAAAGCACTATCTATCTTTTTAACCAGTGGAGTAGGGGTGATATTATGTTCTTTGTTGTATGCAATTTGCTTTTCCCTGCGGTAATTGGTTTGGTCTATAGTCTTTTGCATACTGTCAGTTATCTTATCAGCATATAGAATTGCCTTTCCTTCTACGTGCCGGGCAGCGCGGCCAACGGTTTGGGTGAGAGAGCGGTTACTACGAAGAAAACCTTCCTTATCAGCATCAATTATGGCTACAAGGGAAACCTCGGGAAGGTCCAGACCTTCCCGAAGAAGGTTAACTCCAATAAGGACATCAAAGAGACCTTTTCTCAGATCCTGCATAATTTCTACCCTTTCTAAAGTATCCACATCAGAGTGTATATAACGACAGCGGATATCGATTCGGGTTAAATATTTAGTCAGTTCCTCTGCCATTCGTTTGGTGAGCGTGGTTACCAGGATGCGCTCATCTTTTTCTACCCGAACATGAATTTCCTCAACAAGATCATCGATTTGGTTTAAACTCGGCCGCACTTCAATTACCGGGTCAAGCAATCCCGTTGGACGTATTACCTGTTCCACATAAACCCCTTCAGATTTCTGAAGTTCGTAATCGGCTGGCGTGGCGCTAACATACACCACCTGATTCTGTAAGGCCTCAAATTCTTCAAATTTCAACGGTCTGTTATCCATCGCAGCAGGTAGTCTAAATCCATAATCCACCAGGGTTTCCTTTCGGGAACGGTCTCCACCATACATCGCGTGTACCTGGGGAATAGTTACGTGACTCTCGTCTACTACCATTAAATAGTCATCGGGGAAATAATCCAAAAGACAGAAAGGGCGTGTGCCGGGTTTCCTTCCGTCCAGGTACCTTGAATAATTTTCAATCCCGGAACAGTATCCCAGCTCCCTAATCATCTCCAGGTCGAAGTTAGTTCTTTCATCGAGGCGTTTGGCTTCCAGGTGTTTCCCAATATCCCTGAAATAATCGACCTGTTTAACCAGGTCATCCTGAATCTGATGAATCGCACCCTGTAGCACATCAGGCGAAGTCACAAACATATTGGCAGGATAAATATTCAGACGCTCATATTTCTCGATCACGTCATTGGTGCCCGGGTCGAAGGCTTCAATCTCTTCGATTTCATCTCCAAAAAAATGTATTCTGAAGGCGTTGTCAGCATAACTTGGATACACATCTACCGTATCTCCTTTAATTCTGAAATTCCCATGAGAGAATTCTGCTTCAGTTCTGGAATAGAGACTCTGGACAAGTTGATGCAATAATTTTGTGCGGGAAATATTCATATCCCTTTCAATAGAAACCACATTTTTACGAAACTCCACCGGGTTACCAATACCATACAAACAGGAGACCGAAGCCACCACAAGCACATCTCTTCTTCCGCTTAACAGAGAAGAAGTGGTACTAAGTCGGAGTTTCTCGATCTCTTCGTTTATGGAAAGATCTTTTTCAATATAGGTGCCCGAAGAAGGAATAAAGGCTTCAGGCTGGTAATAATCATAGTAACTAACAAAATATTCTACCGCATTATCGGGAAAAAACTGCTTGAATTCTGAATAAAGCTGGGCGGCCAGGGTTTTATTGTGTGCGAGTACCAGGGTGGGTTTTTGCACTTCCTGCACCACATTGGCCATACTAAAGGTCTTCCCCGAACCGGTAACCCCAAGTAGGGTTTGGTATTGGTCATTTTTATTAATTCCTTCTACCAGTTGGCGAATCGCTTCGGGTTGGTCTCCGGTTGGTTTATAATCTGATTGTATTTTGAATTTCATATGAGCCTGTCTATTGTTGTTCAGTAGACATATGTAACATCCTTATAAAATTTTAATTCCTATCGGGTTTTCCGGGAAGGATGTTTCATGAGTCTTTTCTTAGCCTTTCCAAACTAAGCAATTATCATACCTTTTCAAATCACTGGATGCTAATTTCGCTCCCGCTTCAGGCTAAAGTGATCTTTGAATTCCCGGCCGTTTTCAAGGCTGATCTTAAACCAGTAATCATCAGAGGGCATGGGGCTGCCATTAAAAGTCCCGTCCCATCCAATTCCGCTGGGATCCAGTTCCTTTATCAGTTTTCCGTAGCGGTCAAAAATACGAATGCTTTTAATGCGATATTCAGGATCCTGAATCTGGTAGGGCAGCCAGTTATCATTATAACCATCGGCGTTAGGTGTGAAAAACGAGGGAAAACCAAACACCAAAATCTCTTTTTCCACGATCTCACAATTATCGGTGTTTTTTGCATAGACAACGTGTGGACCCCCGGGTACATCACGAAATACTGGACTGGCCTGAAATGGACCATTTATATCATCCAGGGAAAAAGAAACCGGTGTATTTGAGGCGTAGATTACCCTAAGAGTACTGCTGTTTCCCTGGCTTTCAATTTCTATATCCTGGATCGAAGGGCTGGAGAGTGCAGTAACTTCAAAAGAGACGGTTCTTCCGCAGCCAATATTGTTATCAATAATTTCTACGGAATAATTTCCCGGCTGAGTTACAGTTAAATCCCGGCCGATGTTGCCGTTGTCCCAATGAAAGCTGAAATTAGCATTATTAGAGAGGCTGATGTTCGGTGAAATTTCCAAAGGAAAAGCAGAAGGGCAAACCTTTACTTCAGTTAAAGCCTGAACCTGGGGAAAAGGATTGACTTCCATTGCCATACTACCAAAACCATAACAGATATTTTGATGATCGGCACGAAGGTATAAAGTTCCCGCTTCAGAAATATGTAAATTAGGCAGGGGATTCTGGCCTATTGCCGCTTCGTCTTCATCCTGATGGAAGCTTATGTCGATTCCGGCAGGTAAATTTAGGTCAGCAATAATTTTCTGGCGTATTCTTTCCAGGTTGAATTCAGCTGTGCCATCCCCCAGGTCACAACCCTGGGCGGGGGCAGGGGAAAGATCTATCGTTGGTTTTGTTTTTAATTTGACTTCAGCAATATCAAAACATTCCGAGTTGAACTGATAGATCTTTGCGTAGACTACTTGTCCCGGCTTTTGGTTTGTATAGAAATCATTAACGGCGAGTTGGTTTAAAGTGTCGTTCACCGCGGTTTGATAATCTTCATAAAAATAGGCCTGGGTATTGGGGTTATTGTAAGTTAAAGGATCTTTAGCCAGCTGAAGATTGAACATGGCAATTCCATCGTTAGTATCCTCCCCCGTATCACATTGTACCAGTTCGTATTTATCCATTATCTCAGGGATTTCAGCGATGAAAATTTCTTTTCGGATGGGATCCAGGGCCTCCCCGTCTATGTATTTTGTTAAGCTAACTACGTAACTTCCGGAAGAGGAGTAGGTATGCGTAGGGGCTTCTGCAGAGGAAGAGTTGCCGTCTCCAAAATCCCATTTAACCGAATCGAAAGGTTCATCACTGGTTATGAAAAATTCAGTTTGATCCCCGAGGCAAAGGTTTTTGAAATCGAAATTGGTTAGAAACAGGGACTGTATAAATGGAGGAAGCCCGAGTTTTACCAATCCGGGGCTTAGATTAAGAGAATTATGAGAGTAATTTACTGCATTTACAGCGGCTTCAGGGTTTTTAATCACCGATATATATGGATGTCTTTCTTCAAATATAGGATACCCGGCCCGGTAAATCCTACCGTCTATTGCCAGCTGTAAGGCTCCCGCCACATTATTGCTGCTGGATACGGTTTTTCGAGAACTTATAACATTACTACTCTCGAGATCGAATTGATAGAGATCGCTATTTAATAGAACATCTTCCTCATTATATACATTTGCAGTTACATAAAGTTTGGTAGACTTTGGTGAGAACTCTACACCATAGGGATAGGTGGCTGATAATATTACCCGTTCATTACTCACCTTTCCGGTTAAATTATCAAAATCGTATAAAAATACTTTTCCAGATCTTTTAGTTCCGGTTCTTGGGCTGCCCAGGTTGGTAGAGCTATTTGCAGAAGCTATCATAGTGGCATCCGGAGAAATCTTCAGATAACCAATTGCTGTAACATTTATATTATATTGGTCCAGCCTGGGAGGAACCGAATTTGGCGTGGTAGAAACTACCGGATTTGTATCTACACCCTGAGCGCTCACTTTAAAGGAAAGAAAACGATCTATAAATTGGGTTACCACCCAAAAAGAGCTACCATCGGCGTGATTAACCGCTGAAATTTTTTCTGAATTCTTAAATTCATTTTCTATGGGATCATTCGGGTTATAGGTAATAAGGTGAATATTTTTTTTGCCCGGCACTACATCTCCATACCCGTTATTCAGCGACATATCAATTTCGGTGTAGTTTACGCCTTCAATAGGATCATCTTCAATTTGATAATAATCGGGCTTATCTACCGTGAAAATGTAATATTTACCTGGATTTGCCGGTTTAGGAATAATAATAGCCGATTGTGTGCTGGAGACATTTCCCTTCAAACCATAACCATTAGGCATTCTATTATGCTGGCGATCATATACCTGGATACCATCGGTGTAAAAAAGCAGGTTCCCCAATCGGTCTGATATCGTTGCACATCCCTCTACCGTTTGAAGATTGCCATTTTGAGGTATGGGCACGCCTGTGTTGAAATCAAGCCCGGCCCTATCCCCAAAATACCAGTTTGCTGCCTCCCGCTGAGCCATTAGCGGCTGGAAAAGTGCCAGAAAAATAATAAAGACTAAGGATAAGAAGAGTTTCATTGTAGTAATGTGTTCTCCAATGTATTACAAATCCCGCTTCTTTAATAATTTATACGACAGAAAGACAAAAATAACCGTCCAACCAAGCACGATTAGAATGTCGGTAAGATGTACACTGTAATCTTTTTCAATTGCAGATCCTATTTGAGTGGCAGCCATTTGTACCGCTCCAAGTCGGCTAAAGGGCTCTACCAAAAGCTTGCTCATAGCTTCCAAAGGGAAAAAACCGGCTATTTTATCGGCGATTTCAGTCTCGCGAAACAAGCGCCATTTTAAGATCCCGTAAGCGATATTTTCCAGAACCCACCAGATAAAGATAAACCCAAGGGCAAAAGCCGATCGTTTTATTAGCATCCCAGCGAACATACAGAAAGCAAAGAAGCCAGTGAGGTTTAAAAAATAGGCGAAAATATATTCCATATCGGAAAAGATGACAGCAACTTCCGTATCATCTGAAAAGGAAAGCCCCAGAATAAGAGATAGGATAAAAAGAAAAAGAGTGGAGGCTACTGAAAGTACCAGCACGGTAAGAAACTTTGAACTTATAAATTCCTTTTTACTAAGGCCATCTATCAAATTTTGTTTTAACGTGCGATTGCTATATTCATTAGAGATCATTGAGACAATAACTATAGCCAGAAATAATTTTAAAAAGGAAGCGATATAGGCGTTAAAATGCCAGATAAACGGAAAATTAAATATACCCTGATCTGCAACCCTAAACTCCAGGCTACCTATGTTGAATTCTATTGAAGCGATCAAGGCGATAAAACTAAGGAGGATAAAATAGGAAAACACCAGTATTTTTGCAGACCGGCTATATCTTAACTTATGAAATTCTATGTCTAGTAATCGTAACATAATCAGGCTGAATGGGTTTGTTTAGTTAATTCCAGGAACTGTTCTTCCAGGCTCTCACGGCGTTTTACTAAATAAGAAAGAGAAAGACCTTTTTCAAAAATATATTCATTGATGGTCTCTGGCTCCATAGGATCGGCAAGAATTGCGGTAACCAGGCCATCTTTTTCTGAAACCTTGGCGATATGTGGATGCCCTTCAAGAATCTGGATTAATAGATCGGTGTTTTTGGCTTTCAGTTCAAAGAAGCCATGGCTGGCATTAATGCCATCTACCGGGCCGCTGTATAATTTTTTCCCTTTTCCTATAATCACCACATGGGTGCAAACTTTCTCAACTTCGTCCAGCAGGTGAGAGGCCAGCAAAATTGTAGTTCCGCCAGCAGCGATCTTTCTTATGATCTCCCTTATCTGGTGAATCCCTTCGGGATCTAGCCCGTTGGTGGGTTCATCCAGAATGAGAATTTCAGGATCATTCAACAGGGCTGAGGCAATCGCCAGGCGTTGTTTCATTCCCAAAGAAAAAGTTCTGAATTTGCTGTCTTTACGGTCCAGCAGGTTTACAATCTTTAATTTTTCTTCGATTCTCTCCTTTTTAACCCCTTTTATCTTACAGACCAGTTCCAGGTTCTGGACAGCGGTCATATAAGGATAAAAATTTGGGTGTTCGATTATGGCTCCTACTTTTTTAAGCGCCTCGTGAGTAGATTCAAAGCCTTCAAACCAGGAAAAATCTCCGGAGGTTTTATTTACCACATTTAGAATCATTCCCAGGGTAGTGGATTTCCCGCTCCCGTTTGGGCCTAGAATTCCGTATACATTTCCTTTTTGAATACTAAAGGAAAGTTGGTCTACCGCGGTAAGGGAACCGAATTTCTTAGTGAGCCGGCTTATTTTTAGAATTGTTTCCAAAATTGAAGAAATATTTGTAATATGACTACTAAGGTAAGCTTTTGTTACAGAGTTCAGCACAGATAGCTTATTTTTGAAAAAAATCGCGCCAAGCATGGAAGAAAAATTAATGTCCAGGAAAAAACCCTCATTTCCTGTTAATGAGAGATTTAATCGGTACCTGGCCAAACATAACCGCAACACAAAAATCCCCGTTTTTTATGATGACCTTTTAAGGTTTGCTGGTTCCATTGTGGTTTACGATCAGCATGAACAGGATACTTTTTGGGTGCGCTGTTATTATGAAGATCACGAGCGAACCGAAATTGATGAAAGCCTGAAACAGGTCTATACCATCCTGCATTCTGATGGGAGTGACGATTCGCTGGAGTTTCTCAATATCGATGCCATAGATTACTGTACTTTCGGAAATTCAAAACCTTTCAGGGTAAGAGTGCGAAATATTCTAAATGATAGTTTCACATATTTCTATGTGAAAAAAGCTGATGCTTCCCGGATCTACGGACTTGAATTTGAACACTTGCTGTCGCCGCACCGTATTAACTTTCTGGTGTATAAGGACACCTTAATTGAAGAACATATAGCCGGAATCCCGGGCGATGTTTTTATCGAGGAACATTTGCCGGCCTGCGATAACCGTGCGCAAACCCAAATCGCAAAACAGTTCGTGAAGTTCAATGAGCGTTGTACAGTTAGATTGCTGGGAGATATGAGGTCTTACAATTACGTGGTAATCCCAACCCACGACTTTGACCACGTAGAATATCAGATAAGAGCGATAGATTTCGATCAACAGTGCTTTGAAGGGAATTTGAAAGTTTACCGGCCGCAGTTCTTTAAAGAGAACTATACCATGGTAAAACTTGTTCAGGATAAATTACAGGAATCTTCTATCGAGCAATACCGTAAGGAAGAGCGATCCTTATTGGCTAAAAGAATGATCAATACACGCCAGCGTTATAAAGAGCTGATAAGATGCATGATAAATGACCATGTTTCAACCCAGCATAACGTGAAAAGCCTGCGCAAGGATCTTTACAAATATACCAATGATATGAAGTTTAAACGGGCTAATACTATGGGGCAAATTCTACGTACGGCCCTGGATTTTGTAATGCGAAATTATGAAGATGTTAATATGAAACGTCTGTTACAAGATTAAAAAAAAGGGACTGCAAGGTCCCTTTTTCAATTTTAGCTTTTTTCTTCTTTGTTGAAATATACCAGATAATAGTACATCTGTTTTTCTTCATCCCAGCCTTTTTCTACAAATTTATCTGCAGATTCAGCATTAACAAAGTCCATCTTGATCTGTATGTTGGTATCGAGATTAATGATGTTTTTAATCTTTTTCCGGGCATCGGTAACCGCCTTATTGGCAATAGGGAATTCGGTGAGATCTTCTATCTTGTATTTTGGGCCTTTCTCGGTTTTGTAATGTTGAAACTCAGGTAAAAGGTCTGGATTGTCAACCACAGAACTTAAAAAATTGCTTTCCTGGAAGTCATCGTTTTTAGCAAAATAATCCATACTTCGGTTCATAAACATCACCTCTTCTTTTTTATCTTCTGCAGGCAGAACAACGTCTTTGGCGAAATTCTTACAAAAATTCAGGTAGCTTTTGGTGTTGTAATTTTCATCCCGCATCACATCTACGCCCAGGAAGTTTTCCAGCCAGTATTTAGTGTCGTATTTATTGGAATCTACCGAAAGGATTTTGTAGCCTTCAGCCCGGTTTTTATTGAAAATTAAGGCGCCTTTGTCCAGTTTGTTGAGGTTTATACCCTGCTGAACGATCATATCCAGAATACTGCCTTTTTCCTCAAACTGAAGGAAATCGTGTTTAAGCTCCGATTTGAATATGCCGATAGCTGGAACTTTTTCATTATCCAACTGCATGTTTTCAAAATAAACGACATATACCTCCCCGCTTTTTATATGCGGGTGCGAGGATTGTTCATAAAGCAAGGTGGTGATTTTCTTGGAAACCTCATGAATACCCGCAGGATCATCAAAGATGGTCCCGGCCAAATTATATAACTCGTTGAACTCTAAATCTGCCTCGTGCGAAAAATGAAAGTAATTTTCTTCTTTTTCTCTGAAGGCTTTAAGGAAATATTCCTTGATAAGCGGCATTATCTCATCGTTTAATTGATATGGCGCTGCCGATAGAAAAATGTTCTCGTTCCTGCTTTTATTCCCTACCCTGTGAATAGAAAGCGATTCAATTTGAGCATTAAAAAGGTTGATCATTCAGTATAAAATTTAGGTCATTTCCGCCCATCCCAACATCGGAATAACCTCCGGCGGAAATCTGTTTAGTTATTGCAAAATTCCGGGTCCCTGGGTTTCAGCGAAATGAAACACGGCGCACCAGTTTTTAGATTCAGGTGTAATAGTAGTGAATTTTTCCTTTCTGAAATGGTTCACCTCAAAACTTTAAAGCGGAAAAATGTCTGGAAAATTATCCCGAAGCAAGTTTGGGTTGATTGCTTCGCAATCAATTCCAGTTTTCGTCGAAAGACAAATTATCGTAGTCGTCTATATCCAGATCATCATCAAATTCCCCCGGGATATTCTCGTCTTCCGCCACAAATTCTTTATCGGGCGCTGAATCCGGCAATTGCCCATGTACGAACATGAGATTAGGGTAGTCACGTCCTTCTTCAATTTCAGCGATTTCGCCGAGTTCAATGAGGAATGTCCACATATTTAAAAAGTCGTATACGTAGATAATTTTCCTGTTTTTCTCGTCTAAAATACTTTCCAGGCTGGTTTCGTTCATAAGGCGAACCTCTCCCCCCATATCGAACTGTGAAATTTCTTCGCCCTGGTTCCAGTCTTCGTCACTAAGATAAAATGAAGCCATTTCTGTACCGTCAAACCCAAAGGATTGAATGATAGTATTATGAAGGTCCTCCAAAGTACTTTCCTGAAGTATCTCTATATCCCTGAACACATCTTCTTCTGCATCGAGAATTACTCTAAATCTGTAAACCATAATAAAATTTTAAGGCTTCAAAGTTACGTTTTTTAGATGAGAATGAAAGCTATTTGGTAAATCTGTGCAGGGTGTAGGTCATAGCTGCCAGGAGGAAAAATGCGCCTACCTGATGTGCGACCCCAAGCCAAACCGGCACATAGAGAATTAAGGTGAACACGCCAAGCAAAAATTGAAGTCCCAGCAGGATCAGCAAGGTATTTATAGCTGTTGGATGCCGGTGTTCAGGGGCTAATTTCCTGGATCTGTACCAGATGTAAAGGATAACCGCCACCACGATATAGGCAAGATATCTATGTATAAACTGAACTCCACTTTTTCCTTCAATAAAATTCATCAAAAGCGGTTCCTGTTCAATCCATACCGTCTCGTGTATCAATTTCCCTTCAGCCATAAGCGGCCAGCTATTATGAATAAATCCGGCATCGAGACCGGCTACAAAAGCTCCCCAAATGATTTGGAGGATAAGGATGATCATCCCAAATCTTAGCAGGTTTCTGAAACCTTTGTTAATACTGCTTCGGTTTGGATAAATAAGATCGAGGGCAACCCAGAAGGTATATCCGAAAGTTAAAAAGGCAGTTGTTAGGTGGGCCGCGAGCCTGTAATGACTAACATCGGGCATATCTACCAGGCCGCTTTTTACCATGTACCAGCCCAGGAACCCCTGGAATCCGCCAAGAAACAGTAATATAATCGATTTCCTGATGGTAGGCTTGCTGAGTTGTTTGGTGATGAGGAAATACAAAAAGGGAATGATAAAAACGATGCCAATTAGCCTACCCAAAACACGGTGAAGCCACTCCCAAAAATAAATATCTTTAAATTCCTCCAGGGTAAAATGATAATTTTTCTTTTGGTATTCGGGAAACTGCTTGTAATAATCAAAGGCCTCTGTCCATTCCTGCTCATTCAGTGGTGGAATAGTACCCCTTACGAGTTTATAATCTGAGATCGATAAGCCAGAATGCGTAAGACGCGTAATGCCGCCCACAACTACCATTATAAAAATTAGAATACAACCCGTAAACAGCCAGTAAATTACTTTTTTATTATCTTTCATCTCTTGAATATAATAGGCTCATAAAATAATTTTTTCAAAAGAACCTCAGTTAGCCGTTAAACCAAGTTCCTTTCCTTTTTTAAGCATTAATTCCCTGGCAGGCTCATGTTCGTTAGGGATTTCTCCTTCCAGGATTGCTTCCTTAATGGTTTCTTTTATGATCCCAATCTCTCTTGAAGGTTTAATGTTGAAGGTTTCCATAATTTCTTCTCCACTCACCGGAGGTTGGAAATTGCGAACGTGATCCCGCTCTTCTACCTCCTTCATCTTAGAACGCACCAGTTTAAAGTTGTTATGATACTTTTTAAAGCGCTTAGGATTTTTCGTGGTAATATCGGCTTCGCAAAGCGTCATAAGGTCTTCTATATCCTCGCCGGCATCAAAAATAAGTCGTCGCACGGCAGAATCAGTCACATCATTATCAACTATAGCGATGGGGCGGGAGCTCATCAGGACTAATTTCTGAACAAATTTCATTTTTTCGTTCAGTGGCAGGCGAAGACGTTTAAATAACCTATAGACCATCTTTGCGCCTACGAATTCATGCCCATGGAAGGTCCATCCAATCTTTTTATGAAATTTTTTAGTTGGCGCTTTTCCAATATCGTGTAAGAGAGCCGCCCAGCGTAACCAGAGATCATTGGTGTTTTTGGAAATATTATCCACCACTTCCAGGGTATGCCAGAAATTATCTTTATGCCGTTGTCCTTCAATTTCATCTATGCCTTCAAGAGCGGTTAATTCTGGCAGGATGAATGCTAAAAGTCCTGTTTTATGTAGAAGGGAGAATCCTTTTGAAGGTTTATCGGTGAGCATTATTTTGTGAAGCTCATCGGTAATCCTTTCTTTTGAAATGATTTTTATCCTGTTTTTATTGCGGGAAATTGCTTCGAGAGACTCCTTTTCGATTTTGAAATTCAATTGGGTAGCAAACCTAATGGCCCGTAGCATTCGCAGAGGATCATCTGAATAGGTGATGTCGGGATCCAGTGGGGTTCTAATTGTTTTTGCATTCAGGTCTTCCAGACCATTAAATGGGTCCAGGAGATCACCATAATTTTTATCGTTTAATCCAAGGGCCAGCGCATTTATGGTGAAATCCCTGCGGTTTTGGTCGTCTGCAAGGCTTCCGTCTTCTACCCGTGGTTTACGGCTATCTTTTTGATAGCTTTCTCTGCGGGCCCCAACGAATTCAATTTCCATATCGAAGGCACGAAGCATAGCCGTACCATAGGTTTTAAAAATCTGGACTTTGGGCTTATGCGGAAGCTTTTCAGCCACTCTCTTTGCCAGTTCAATTCCACTTCCTACTGCCACAATATCTATATCTTTTGGTTCGCCGCGCTTTAGAATATAATCGCGAACAAAGCCACCAATTACGTAGCTTTCCAGTTGAAGCTCTTCAGAAGCATCAGAAATTACCTTGAAAATATTATGAGTTAGGGCGTTCTTGTAGTTCTCCACCTTTTGGGTATTTTGGGTATCCTTGCACTTAGGGCTAAACTAACTTCAGCTTTTTTCAATTTAAAGCCTTTTCAGGCTTAGAATGCAATAATTACCTTTAAAATTTTTAACCTATTTCCTAATTACTGTAACCTTCCCATCGTTTGTTAACTTAATGATAGCCGATGGTTTGCCAGACTGTTTTGACCGCTGCAAATTTACTACATAGTCAACACCTTTTAAAATCTCCGGGCTAATTTGAGCAAAGGATTGCGGAGTTTTTTCACCACTTATGTTGGCGGAGGTCGAAACGATTGGTTTTCTGAATCTTTTAACCAATTCATTGCTGAATTTATCTTTAGAAACCCTAATTGCCAGCGAATTGTCATCGGCGATCAGGTTCTCGGCAACTCTTATGGGATCGTCATAGATTATAGTGGTGGGTTTGTGGGCGTATTTCAAAATGTCGTAAGCCACTTCCGGCACGTTTTCTACAAACTGGTTAAGCATTTTATAATCTGAAACAAGACAAATTAACGCCTGACTTTCCTTACGTTTTTTTAAAGCATAAATCCTGTCTACCGCATCCGCATTGGTAGCATCGCAGCCTATTCCCCAAACAGTATCGGTAGGGTAAAGAATGAGCCCGCCGCGTTTAAGGGTTTCCAGGCAATTTTGCATTTCGGTTTTATAATCGCTCATTGAGTATATTTTTATATTCGGTTAAAGTTTTTTCTGCCATAATATCAGAAGTGAAATCCTGTAATAATTTATGATAAGAAATTTCGACAAATTTCGGGATCAATTCTTCATTATTACTCAAAAACAGGATGTTTTCGCATAATTTTTTTTCATCGTGGGCCTCTGCCAGTAAACCGTTAATTTTATGACTTATAATTTCGGGGATTCCGCCCACGGAGGTGCTGATTACCGGAACCTTATGAAAAAAGGATTCATAGATAAACTGGGGTAGGCCTTCGCTTTGAGAAGTCATAATTGAGATATCAAATTGAGGAATAAGCGCTGAAGCATTTTCACGGAACCCCAGGAAGCTAAAATGTTCTTCTAAACCATATTGTTTCACCATTAATTTTAGTGATTCGGTGCGTTGCTTTGTAAAGTTTCCAATTTGAACAAAATGAAAGTCGCTTCTGGTTTTAAGATTAATAAGCTGGTTAGCGGTCTTAACAAGAGTGGGAAGATCTTTTGGTCTTATATGATTGGCAATATTTCCTATAATCTTTTTATCTGAAGAAAGCTTAAGATGTTTTCGCAAGTTCAATTCTGCTTTTGAACCTGATTGCTGCTGTATGGCTACCCCATGATAAAGCCTGATTAGTTTTTTTTGATCAATAATGCTTTTGGAAGTTACTTTTCTGGTTTCTTCTGATACACATAAAATCTTTTTAATCTTTGGGTAATTATATTTATAAAGGCTTTGTTTTCTTGGTTTAATGGGGAAACTCGTTTTTTTACTTAATACAAAAGGGGGGAGGTCTGCCAGGTGATCTGCCACGACGGCCAGGGTGAGTGCCGTACTGTCGTGAATGTGCAGTAGATCGAATTTTTGTTTCTTCACTAATCGGATAAGCCTGTACAAAAATCGGGGGTCCAGTTTATTATCCAGGGGCGCCGCATGTAAGAGTATTCCTGTTTTTTCCAACCTTTGGTGAAGAATGCCTTTTTTAACACATAATACGTGATTTTCAGCCAGGCCTTTTTTATCCAGTTCAAAACAAAGATTTTCCAGGTGGTTTTCACCGCCACCCCATTTTTTAGCTGCAGAAAGATGGAGGATCTTCAAAATTTATCTAAATTCAGCAATACGGTTCAACTGCGGATTATATTTGGGCACTTTTTCATTCACCGGTTCTCCTTTATATACCTTCTCATATAGATTTAAATATTTTTCTGTCATAAGCCTGGAATTAAATTCTTTTAAAGCATACTCATGGCATTTTTGCGGATCATATTTAAAAGAGCTCATGGCCTCTGCAATTTCCTTTTCTGAATTTGCGGTATGGCCGGTTTCGGGGGTTAGAAGTTCGGGGAGGGACCCGTTGCTAGTTCCAAAAACCGCACAGCCAAAATAAAGGCTTTCGATAATGGCCAGGCCAAAGGGTTCATGCCAGAGCACAGGAAAGACCAGGCCTTTTGAGCGTTCCAGGATTCTGCTCTTTTCAAGATTGCCAAGAAAGCCGTGAAATTTGATCCTGCTATCAAATAGTAGTGAAAATCCATCCTTTAAATTCCGCGAAGTCCATTTTTTACCGCCTATAACGTTCAGGCACTCATTAATCCTTCTGGCGATTTTCATTGCACCGATAGCATTTTTAACACTCCATCTCGCTTTGCCCAGAAAGTGATATCCCTTGCGGGGTAGTTTAAGATTTGGGACAGGGTAGTCTTCCCATAACAACCCATTGTAAACAAAGGTTTCGGAATTATGCCGGGCTGCATGATTCCTGGATATAAATACAGTATTAATGTCCAGTACCTCATCAGGTTCTGGATTACCATGCATGGTCACCAGATATGGTTTTTCAATTTTATCTTCCGGGGTGAAATTAAAGTGTACCACATCTATATCCTCAGGGATTTGTTCATTGAGGTTCCGCTGGCGATCGAGAAAAAGGACATGGGCAAAATCTGAAGACGAGCCTTCGGGAACCAAAAAAGTAACCTCATGGCCAAGAGCGTGTAATTCCTTACCCAGGCCCCAGATCACCCTTTCTGTCCCGCCGTAATTCACTACCGGGATCTTATGGCCTCTGTCTACAATACAAATTTTCATGCCTTGAATTTGGAGGGCTAAATTACAGCTTTAATTGATAAGACCGAATTAACCGGGGCAATTCCAGGGGCTTTGGACTCGATATTATAGATTAAAGAAAACCTGTACCTTTGCCGGAACAGGCATAAAATATGAAAACTGCTTTACTTCTTTCTACCTACAACTGGCCCGAGGCTTTAAATTCGGTTTTAAAAAGCCTTGCTGCTCAAACTGTATTGCCTTCTGAAGTTATAATAGCAGATGACGGGTCGGGGAAGTCGACTCGCGAAGTGATCTCCCAATTTCGAAAGAAACTTGCAATTCCTGTAAAGCATATATGGCAAAAGGACAAAGGTTTTCGAAAGTCTGCAATCCTCAATAAAGCTTTGGCCCAAAGTTCAGCCGATTATATTATTCAAATAGATGGCGATTGCATTATGCATAAAGATTTTATTCGGGATCATCTTGCCCGGGCAGAATCGGGAGTATTCTTGTTTGGGTCCCGGGTAAACATTAAACCTGAAGTAGTAAAAAAGATTTTGAACCTGGACAAAGTTCAATTCACACCTTTTTCCTCAAGCATAAAAAATAAAACCCGAAATATAAGAATTCCGGCTTTTCAGGAGTTTTATAAGCCCAAATCAGATTTTTCAGAAAAGACGCGTGGGTGTAATCTTTCTTACTGGAGAGAAGATTTTTTGTCCGTAAATGGATACGACGAAGCTATGGAAGGTTGGGGCAGAGAAGACTCTGAGTTTGTGATTAGGTTGCTCAATAAAAATATAAAAGGGAAACGATTGCGTTATGGTGGGATTGTTTACCACATTTATCATCCTGAAAAATCTAAAGAATTTGTAAAGGCAAATTCTGAAATTCAGCAACGCACAATTAAAGAAAACAAGCAGTGGTGCCAGAATGGTGTAGCTAAATACCTGGCTCAAAACTCAATGAACAAACCGATAGAATGAAAGTAATCGTTTCTCCTCAATACAGGGACCGGAAAGACCAGATTTTCCATTTTATTGAAAACTTCAGCAATGAAGGTGATCTCCTTGGAAATGGGGATAGGAATACCATAAAGCTGTTTGATCTAAATGGGGAGCGGATAAATATTAAATCCTTTAAAGTCCCCAATATGGTAAATAAAATTGCCTATCGGTTTTTCAGAAAATCCAAGGCTGAAAGGTCTTTTAATTATGCCCAAATTTTAGGCGAGAAGGGTATTGGCACTCCAACGCCAATTGCCTATGCCGAGGAGACCACTGCTACTCAGTTTTTAAAGAGTTACTATGTAAGTCAACAGCTAAAAGCAGACCTTACCTTTAGGGAAATTAATCTTGAAAGGGAAGGTCATGAGGCTATACTTCGCGCGTTTACCAGGTTTACTTTTCATCTTCATGAGCAGGAAGTGGAATTTCTGGATCATTCGCCGGGAAATACCTTAATTAAGTTAAATGGCGGTAATTATGAATTCTTTCTGGTAGATCTAAACCGAATGAATTTTGGGAAATTGAATTTTACCCAGCGGATGATGAACTTCTCCCGTCTTACGCCGAATGAAAACATGATAAGGATCATGGCTAATGAATATGCCTCCCTGATCGAGAAATCTGAAAATGAAGTTTTTGAAAAGATGTGGTTCTTTACCAATCAGTTTCAGGAAAAATTCCGAAGAAAAAAAGCGCTAAAAAAGAAATTCGGCTTATAGCTATAATTTAATTCCCCAATGAAGAAACCTGAGATTTCTGTAATAATTAGCACCTATAATGCCGTAGAATGGCTAAGGAAAACTTTAACCGGCTATAAAATTCAGGACACTACCGATTTTGAACTCGTGATTGCCGACGATGGCTCTTCAGAAGAAACCAGGCTTTTCCTTGAAGCATTTAAGAAAGAAAGTCCGGTACCGGTAATTCACGTATGGCAGGAAGACGATGGTTTTCAAAAGACGAAAATTCTTAATAAGGCGATCCTGGCCTGTAATGCTAACTATATTCTAATGAGTGATGGGGATTGCATTCCCCGCAAGGATTTTGTAAGTACTCATTTAAAGTATAGGGAAGAAGGATATTTTCTCTCCGGGGGCTACTTTAAACTCCCCATGGATATTTCAAAAAAGATTGTAGAAGAGGATATTATCGCTCAAAAATGTTTCGAAAAGGCCTGTCTTAAAAAATACGGCTTAAAATCTTCTATTAAAAATCTGAAGCTTACAGCAGGCCAGAAAAGGGCGTTTCTTCTTAATAATTTAACTCCCACCGGCGCCACCTGGAATGGGCATAATGCCAGTGGATGGAAAAAGGATATTATTGCAGTAAACGGTTTTGATGAACGAATGCAGTATGGTGGGGAAGATCGTGAACTGGGCGAGCGACTTTTTAATTACGGGATTAAATCTAAGCAAATTCGCTACTCGGCAGTTTGTGTACATTTGGAACATCCCCGGGGCTACAAAACCCCTGAAGCTATGGCTTTTAATAAGCAGATTAGAAGAGAGACCCGGGAAGAAAAAAAGACCTTTACTCCACACGGTATTGTAAATAGGCTTTGATCTTAACTGGTCTTTAGGGAATTGAGCTCTGCTAAAAATCTTTGGAGTTTAGGAATTATAAGGATTGGAGAAAAACTTTGATAAAGATTAGGATTCGCTTTCTTTTCTTTAAAAAGCTCGGGTTTAAAATCTTTGAGATGAACACTTTGATTCTGCCTGTCTTCATAGATCGCCCAGGCATCTTTGTTAATTTGGGGAGAGAAGATAGCAAAAGTCGGAATTTTAAGAGCCTTCGCCATATTAATGGCGCCGCCTTCGTTACCTATTAAAGCATTACAGTGAGCGGTAAGTGCCAGGAATTCCCGGAGATTCTTTCCGTATATATTTAGGTGAATTCTTTCCCGGGTCTCAGGTGTGCATAAATTATAAATAACTTCTACTTCCTTTTTTTGCTTCGGAATATAATTAAATAGAAAATCGGCCTGGGGATTTTTTGCTATTTCATCCAGGAGAACGGCCATGAATTCCGGGGGGTAAGTCTTTTCTTTTGAGCTTCCCAAAACTCCTATCATAAACAAAGAGTTTTTAGGATCAATTCCCGCTTTGAGAAGTTGATTTTTGGCTTTAGCCTTTTCCTTTTCAGTAAGATAGATTTCTGGCTTTAATTCTACGGGGAAAGCTTTCTCCAAAGCCTTTAACAGCAACATCCTGTTCTCGATGGCTAATCCGGCATTTGTAGTTGGTTTATGGCGCTGTTTTACCGTTTTGGTATATAAATAAGACGTGTACCATTTGTGGTATGAGATACGCACTGGAGCTCCCGATGCTTTACTTATAATTCCGGTAGCAATCTTGGAGTATACATCGATCACTATCTCATAATTTTCATTTCTGATAAGCTTCAGAAAATTTAAAAACTTTAATGGTTTCCCATCTTCTTCCGGTTTATACGTGATAATCCGGTCTATATACGGGTTATTTTCAATAACCGGAAGTGTGTGTGGATAAATTAGATAATGCAGCTCGGCCTTAGGATATTTTTCCCGAAGCGCCTTAAATAAGATTGAGGATGTAAGCACATCCCCAATCATCTTTTGCTGTATTATGAGTATTTTCATAGGTCACGCCCGGCCTCCCCGAGTGGGAAGAGTTATCTTGATTTTTATTGTTTAAAACTTTCCCATTTTTCCATTCAATAAAGACTGAAATTCCTGCTTTCGCGGTGGGGGTAAAGCTTATACCGCTACATCATATTCTCTAAGCGCATCGTTCAGAGAAGTTTTTTTGTTTGTGGATTCTTTTCTTTTTCCGATAATAAGAGCGCAAGGCACATTATATTCTCCTGCAGGGAATTTCTTGGTGTAACTCCCAGGTATAACCACAGATCTAGCCGGAACAATTCCTTTCATTTCCACAGGCTCGTCTCCGGTTACATCTATGATCTTGGTGGAAGCGGTAAGCACGACATTTGCACCCAGCACTGCTTCTTTTTCTACTTTTACACCTTCAACGACAATACTTCGAGAGCCCAGGAATGCGTTGTCTTCTATGATTACAGGAGAAGCCTGAAGTGGCTCAAGAACGCCGCCAATTCCGACTCCACCACTTAGGTGAACATTTTTCCCGATTTGGGCACAACTACCAACGGTGGCCCAGGTGTCTACCATAGTCCCTTCGTCTACATAGGCACCAATATTTACATAGCTGGGCATCATAATCACCCCACGGGAGATATAGGCTCCGTGTCGGGCAACAGCGTTCGGTACTACGCGAATTCCTTTTTCTTTATAGCCTCTTTTAAGCGGCATTTTGTCGTGATATTCAAAAATACCGGCTTCAAGGGTTTCCATTTTCTGGATTGGGAAATAAAGCACCACACCTTTTTTGACCCATTCGTTTACCTGCCAGCCGTTAGCTGTAGGTTCCGCTGTTCTTAGCTTACCTTGGTCCAAAAGATTTATCACTTCTCTAATGGCATCTTTGGTGTCTTTATCTTTAAGTAGCTCCCGGTTTTCCCAGGCCGCATTTATCTTCGCTTCTAATTGTTCCATGTTCCGAAATTTTAGACAAATATAAGGGCTTCAGGCTAAATTTTGGCAGCAATGGATTATAAACATTACCTTTGCGCAAAATTGTAGAATGGCACGTATTTTGGCTATTGATTATGGAACCAAACGCACCGGGATCGCGGTAACCGATGAGCTTCAGATTATTGCATCGGGGCTTACTACCGTGAATAGCCTGGAGCTTTTAACTTTTCTTGAAAAGTATTTCAGGGAAGAAAGCGTAGAGTTGGTCCTGGTGGGAGAACCAAAACAAAAAGATGGTTCGGCCTCTCAGAGCGAAGTTCATATTCAGGAATTTTTAAAGAAATTTTCTGAAAAATTCCCCTCAATGCCTGTAAAAAGGGTAGATGAGGCTTTTACCTCAAAAATGGCCTTTCAAACAATGATAGATAGTGGACTTAAAAAAAAGAAGCGCAGAGATAAGGCCCTGATCGATGAGATCAGTGCAACGATAATTTTACAAACCTATTTGTATCAATAATCTTTTGGTTCCAGAAGTCTATCCTTATTTAAAAATTAAAATACTTAATTAAAAGAATGATTTTACCAATAGTAGCCTACGGAGATCCGGTTTTAAGGAAAAAATGCAGCGAAATACCTGAAGATTATCCTAAGTTGGAGAAATTGATAGAGAATATGTGGGAAACCATGTATAATGCTTACGGAGTTGGTCTTGCGGCTCCGCAAGTAGGTGTGCCTGTTCGACTATTTATGATAGATCCGAGTCCCTTTGCTGAAGATCAGGAATTGGAGGAGCAGGAGCGGGAACAGCTCAATAACCTAAAAAAGGTTTTTATCAATCCAAAAATTGTTGAGGAAGAAGGTGATGAATGGGCTTTTAGCGAAGGATGCCTTAGCATTCCCGAGATTAGGGAAGATGTGTTTAGAAAACCGGTGATCACAATAGAATATCAGGATGAAGATTTTAAGAGCCATCGCGACACCTATTCTGGCCTGGCTGCCCGGGTTATCCAACATGAATATGATCATATTGAAGGTATTCTCTTTACCGATAAGCTATCCAGCCTTAAAAAGAGACTTATAAAAGGCAAACTTGCCAATATTTCTAAAGGAAAAATAAAAATTGATTATAAGATGCGTTTCCCCGAAATGAAAAAAGGGAGATAAAGACTTTGATAATTTGTTCAGGCAGGTGATATTTGCCAGCCAAAATTGAAAATATACTATGGGATTAGAGAAAATATTAGCGATTTCAGGAAAACCAGGATTATATGAACTTACTGCCCAAAGTCGGGGTGGTTTTATCGTACAATCTATTCCTGAAGGAAAAAAAATGGCGGTAAATATTCGTCATAACGTTAGCCTGTTAAGCGAAATTGCGATCTATACTTACACTGAAGAGGTGCCGCTAGCCGAAATTTTTGAGAAAATCAAAGAAAAAGAAGATGGAGGAGAGGCGATAAGCCCTAAATCCTCTAAAGCCGAAATGGAAAAATATTTCGCCGAAATTCTTCCCGATTATGATGTAGATCGTGTTTATGCCAGTGATATGAAGAAAATCTTTCAGTGGTATAACCTGCTTATCAAAAATGGATTTACAGAATTCGCCGATTCGGATGAATCAAACGATAAAAGTGAAGAAGAATAGAACTTCCCTTCATAAACCAAAAAAGGCTGAAAATTAAATTTCAGCCTTTTTTAGTTTTAAGAGTATTCTTTTTTGATTCTGTCGAGTTTGCGTTTGCTCTCCCGGTCTTTTATGGTTTCCCGTTTATCATAGAGTTTTTTTCCTTTAGCCAGGGCAATCTCCATTTTAGCCAGGCCGCGATCATTGATGAAAAGCCTTAGCGGAATAATGGTCAAACCTGTGTTTTTCACTTCCTTTTCCAGTTTGCGAAGCTCTCTACGTTGCATTAAAAGCTTGCGTTCGCTCTTGGGGTTATGGTTAAAATAGGTGGCGTGAGAATATTCTTCTACGTGCATATTGATTACAAAAAGTTCGTGATTCTGAAATTCACAAAAACTTTCGGCTATAGATGCTTTCCCCTGGCGAATTGCTTTTATCTCGGTACCGGCCAGTTTAATTCCGGCCACGTACTTATCGAGAAATTCATATTCAAATTTCGCTTTTCGGTTCTTTATATTGATCGTGTTGGTCTTCTTTTTCATACTTAAGCAAAAATAGGAAGCTTATTTTAGATTTCGGTATAAGGGAATTGTAAATTATACGAAGCCGGTCTTCCGAAATATATTTTAGTATTAAAATTCAGCATACATTAATTACCTTTGAAATTCAGATACCAAATACAATGAAAAAAATCATCTTTTTAATGGCGGTAAGTGCCCTGTTTTTTTCCTGTGATCAGAATAAAGAACTAACTGCTCAGGAAATTATTGATAAGGCCATAGAAAAGGCTGGAGGCGATAAATATAATAATGCTGAGATCAGCTTTAAATTCAGGGATGCTGAATACAAGAGTACCCGGAAGGGAGGCGAATTTCAGCTTGAGCGTTTTATAACCGATTCCACGGGTGCCGAGTTTCACGACGTGCTCAATAACGAAGGATTTACCAGGTATCATCAAGATTCCGTGGTGACTTTAAACGATTCTATGAAGACCGTTTACAGCAATTCGGTTAACTCTGTGCATTATTTTGTGCAGCTTCCCTATGGCCTTAACGATGCCGCAGTGAATAAGAAACTTCTCGGGAAAGACAGTATCAGAGATAGAGAATATTATGAGGTACAGGTGACCTTTGAAGATACAGAAGAGGTGACCGATCACGAAGATGTGTACCTATACTGGGTCGATACCGAAAATTTCACTATAGATTATATGGCCTATAGTTTTAAGATTAACGATGGTGGTGTTCGTTTTCGTAAAGCCTATAACCCTCATACTGTTGGAGGAATAAGGTTTGTAGATTACGAGAATTACAAGGCCGACGACCTGGATATTCCTCTGGAAGAGCTGGATGAAAAATATGAAGCCCGGGAGCTGGAATTGCTTTCTGTAATAGAGAATGAAAATATAGAAGTTAAGCTTTAATTGAAATAGAGCACTTCTGAAGTGCGGGTTCCGTCGGGATGTATTACCGCGATGAATAGGCTGCCGTACTCCTTCTCATCGAGATCCTCATATTTCTCCTGCTCAATAATGTAATTAACAAATTCAGGATTCAAATTGCTGTGCCCAACTACCAGCACGGTCTTTCCTTTTGTTTTTTGCTGAAAGTCCTCATCGTTAAGCTTTTCAGTATTGTAAAAATCGATTTCCTTGGCTTGTGAATCGGCTATTGGTTTGGCGGTATTTAGCGTGCGTTTGTAATTTGAGCTGAAGATGAGATCAAATTCAACATCCCTGAAAACCTCTGCCCATTTTTGGGCGCGTTCCACCCCCTCTTCTGTTAATTCAGGATCTTTATTTTCCGGGTTCAGCGTGTCTTTTTCAGCGTGACGAATAAAATAATAGGTGGTTACTTTTGGATCTTTCATTTCTTCTGAAGGCTTCTCCTTCTGAAAATTGCAACCCGCGATTAATATCAATGAAAAAAGGAGTAGGTATTTCATTTAATTGTTTTTTAAAGTTGATTTCTAAAAGTATAAACTGGGAATCTGAAGCTACTAAAGTTGTCAACTGACACCGATAATAGAAACTGCTTCTCGTTAAGTAAACAGGGCTAGATCCCCCCTTCAATATTATCGATTATTTCTTCTAACAGGAAATTCTTCTTAAAAAATTTTGACTCACCAATGGCAGTACATTCTTATAAATTCCACCAATAGGTGAGTTTAAGTAAGACTGCTCTGTTTTTCACCTGAACCGGGTAAGGAATATAATTATCGGTATAAACCAGGAATAAATCTGAAGCAGGACTAAAGCGCCACTGGAAACGACCATTTAAATTAAGGTTGTCCATTTGTTCATTATACTGGGCAAAAGCCGTAAAGAATACCTTATTGGTTAGGGTCACATCCAGGCGGGGACCTACCAACCAGAATTTGGTGTCTCCCCACCGCTCAGGCAGTTCCAGATCGTTATAGGTTGCGTTAAGAGTGATTCCCACATAAGGCTGAAACCTATACCCCATTTCTGCAGCATAATTTGCCATCGCTCCTTCTGCATAATAGCCTCCTGAACTATAGGATAAGGCATAAGTGAAAAGGCTCTGTGGTTTAGAATTAAATTTAGCGCCCCAACGATACCAATTATGTTGGGTGCCTGCCGCCAGTTCGATACCACTAAAATTAGTAGGGTCAAAGGGTTGCTGCAGTTCCACATAATCATGCCCTGCCCAGAGGCTTAGGACGCTTTGGCTATGAAACCGCAGAATATATTCCAGCAAAGTCTGATTTTCGGTTTTCTCCCAGTGCTTATTGAAGAATATTGAAGTGCTTAACTGGGGGCCATGGTTTAGTATATATTTGTTCTTTTCAAAAAACAGGTAGCCAATACTCGGATTGATTTTGTAATAACCGGTGCGGGGAATATAACCAACTTCAGCCTGGTAATTTTCCGAAATATATTCATGCCTCCAGTTAAAATTCAGATTTCCGCTGGTATATTGCAAATTGGCGGCGTGAATTAAATTTTCTTCAGATTCGTTGGGGCTAAAAGATTTTAAAACCATTGCTTTGCCGGTCCAGACATTATTGGCAGAAGCAAGATTATATTCCAATCCCAGGTTTCTGTTGAATTGGTTGTAAGGCTGGTGGTCTGATGAGGGGTTGGGGGAGTAGTTCAGCAATTCTTTATTTACGAAAATTGCCCTGATGTTGGAGCGGGAGAAGACTCGTTTCTGTATCCCTATCACGCTGAAGTTTTGGGCCGGAAGCCCGATATCATTTACTTTCCCGGTTTGCATACTCATGGCATTAATCCTCCAGTCCTCCCCAATGTTCCCGCTAAGGCGGGCACCAAAATCAATAGGGGCGTTAAGGCCTATGCGTCGGGAGAAGAAGGGTCTGATATTTTCATAACCAAAACCGGCCACTATATCTGCATTTTCCAGGAAGAATTGGCGGCGTTCGGGAAAGAATAATTCAAACCGATCCAGATTCGTCACCTGCCGATCGACCTCTACCTGGGAAAAATCGGGGTTTATCGTTAGATCCAGGTTTAAGGAAGAGCCTAAGCCAATTTTGGCATCCAGGCCAGCTTCACTTCGTTTATTTATCCCGTCCTGGCCCTTAAAATCTTTGCTTCCTCCTGCCAGAACATAAGGGATTAAAGAAATATTAGATCCTGTGGAGGGCGGGGTTTCATCCCAGACCAGGGTGCCCGTATAGGCCAGGGATGCTGAGGGAAACTGGCGGGGCACAGGAGCCCAGCTGGATTTTTCGGTAGTCTTTAGATCATTTCTGCCAAAATTAATGCCCCATTCTTTAATTCCTTTTTTATAGCGTATACTTTTAAAGGGTATGGCTGCTTCAAATGTCCATTTATCCTCATAATTTTTCACAGCCGAGGTCCATTTATTGTCCCAGCTTAGGTCTACAGAGCCACCGTCATACATCAGCCCATCCCATTGAGCTCCTGCTGCATTTGCTCCAAAAGAAAAACCATTGGTTTGATCATCGAAAGGATCCATAAATAAGAGAAAGTTGTCGTTTTTGGTAAAGGAGAAATCTCTTCTTAATGATTCTACCATATAAGGACCCGGGACCCCGTGATGATTGGTCACAAATAGATAAAGGTTTTCCTCATCATAAGTCATTCCTACATCAGTGAGGACCTCGGCATAACTGGTATCAGTGGGGAGAATCATATAAAAATCTTTAGCGACATCTGCCTTTGACCAGGCCTTATCATCCATTATTCCGTCAATTTTTACCTTTGAGGTAGTTTTTTTTATGTGTAGGCGATAAGCGCTATTTACTTTTTGCCCCAAAAGACTTGCTGGTGACACCACAAGGATGAGGAAAATAAAAGATGGTAAATATTTAAATGCTATACGATAAATATGGCAAGGCATAAAGAAAATTATTTCTGATGTTTTGTAACTTTTAAAAGATTATTCAAAATAAGAAGACCAATATAAAAAAAATAGATTATCTATGGATGGCGGATTCGTAATACTTTCATTCTTAGGTTTTTCTCTTCCATTATTCGGCGTTTTGGGCATTTTTAAACCAGAACTTAGTGGAAATGACCACGGGAATGGTGGCTAAAATTAAGGGCTTTTAAAATTGATCTGTTTTGCATTGCAGGCGAAATACCAAAAAAACGGCCCTGCCCGGATGGACTCATGGGATTATTGGGTTAATGGAGAATCCTGAGGTACCTTCCCGAAATTGGAGTGATGAAGATGTATGAAAATAGCGCCTGGGTGGAAAGTTATTATTTTTTAAATTCGATTTCTAAAAGTATAATCTGAGTAATCTGATGTCCAAAACTACTGAAGTTATCATCTGATACTACTAGCAGGGATTGTTTGCCGTTTGGTAAAACGGGGCCAAAGCTCATACCTTCAATATTATCGATTATTTCTTCCTCCAGGAAATTCTTAACCGATTTAAAATCGAAAACGAGTCTTTTTTCTGCCGGTATAAAATCACTTTTTCTTAGGTTTTCTACCTGCAAGGTATTTGTCGCTTTGGAGGCATCCACCTCAAAGATCTTAACGGTATTTCCATGGGAGCCATAACCTGCAGAATATGCCCGTTCCAGAATTAGGAATTTATTGTCGGTATATTCTAAAAGCTCGGTCACCCCGTTAACTGCAAACCAGTTGATAGGAAATTTGGAAATCCTCTCCAACATATATGTAAATTGCCTTTCGGCTTTCCGGGATTCCTTATTGAATTTGGTTATTCTCACAGGCGATTCTGTTGGATATATCTTAGGTTTGGGACCGTCTTTTTCTAAGGGAAGTTCCATGGCTACCCAAAAACCGGTTTTGTCCACGCTTTCGGCCAAACCTTCAAAAACACCGTTGTTTCTTGGTTTTTGTATTCCACCAGCCTTAAAGTATTCCGAAATTTCATAATGAAATAAATATTCTCCTTCAGTTGAGATATGAAAAAGGGAAGGGTCTTTACCGTTTTGGATAGAACCTTCCGAGCTTACTACCAGTGTTCCGGTTTCATCACTAAAACGAATGGCTTCCAGATCGGGGGTGCTTTCCCTGAAAAAGGCTTCCTCTTTGTTGAGGCTGATTACTTCTGAAATAATTACAGTATCTATGCTCCGATTTAAGAAAGGAATTTCAGCCTTATAAATTCTGGGACTAGAGGCTTGATCTGCCACTAAAAAATAAGTGTTGTTGTGAAAATCTATTCCGGAGAGTCCGCCTACTCTGGTGCCGTTTACCTCCAGACCTTGCTCAAGTACGAAATCGTCAAGGTAAGTGATCTTAATATTCCTGTTATTTAATTTTCGGGTGGTACCACAGCCGGAGAACAGCGCAATGCTTATGATTAAAAGGTAGAGTTTCTTCATATAAAGTTTACTTGAGAGGGCAAAAATAACAAACCCTTAAGATAAGAATAGGAGTTTCTTTAGAGACTTAAGGAATGTAATTTTTTAATTTTATCGATGTATTAATAATTAAAAACCAAGATATTATGAATGATGATCAGTTAGAAGGAAAATGGAAACAAATTCGTGGAGAATTCAAACAAAAATATGGTAATCTTACCGATGACGATACCACATATTCTGAAGGTAAATTTGATGAAATGCTGGGAAGGATGCAGGAAAAAACCGGTAAGAATAAAGAAGAACTCAAAAGAGAGATTGATAAGTGGTGATTTTTTGTTTAAAAGTTTGATTATTTAGAGAATAAGGGCCGCACATTGTGCGGCCCTTTTTTTTATTAATTGTGTTCTGCCAGGTTTTCCTGGTTTCTAAAAACCATCTCGTCATTAAATTCATCGAGTAAGATAATACTGTCGGTATGAATTTTCCCGGCGAGTATTTCCTTTGAAAGTTTGTTTAGTACTTCCCGTTGTATCACCCGTTTCACAGGTCTGGCACCATACTGCGGATCGAAACCACGATTCGCAAGGAAACTAATGGCTTCAGGAGTGGCGTCTAAAGTAATGTTCTGTTGAGACAGCATTTTCTTCACCCCGTTTAACTGAAGCTCCACAATTTTATTGATGTCTTCCTGGGTTAGCGGGCTAAACATCACAATATCGTCTATCCGGTTTATGAACTCCGGTCTAATGCTTTGCTTTAAAAGCGCCAGGACTTCGTTTTTAGACATCTCCATCGCTGTGTCCATATCCTTGATAGTATCAAACTTCTCCTGGATAATATGGCTACCCATATTTGACGTCATTATGATAATGGTATTTTTAAAATCGGCAAGCCGTCCTTTGTTATCGGTTAATCTACCTTCATCAAGAACCTGTAAAAGAATATTAAAGGTATCCGGGTGTGCTTTTTCGATCTCATCCAGAAGAACCACAGAGTAAGGCTTACGACGTACGGCCTCAGTTAGTTGTCCGCCTTCATCGTATCCCACGTATCCCGGAGGAGCACCTACCAATCGGCTTACCGAATGCCTTTCCTGATATTCACTCATATCTATTCGAGTCATCGCTGCTTCATCATCGAAAAGGTATTCTGCCAGCGCCTTTGCAAGTTCGGTTTTACCAACCCCGGTGGTTCCCAGAAAAAGGAATGACCCTATTGGTCTTTTCTGGTCCTGGAGCCCTGCGCGACTTCTTCGCACCGCGTCACTTACCGCAATAATGGCTTCTTCCTGTCCAACCACTCTCTTGTGAAGGTGATCTTCCAGTTTAAGTAGTTTTTCACGATCACTCTGTAACATTTTTGTTACCGGGATGCCGGTCCATTTCGCTACCACTTCCGCGATATCTTCCTGGGTTACTTCCTCCTGGATCAGGGATTTGCCTTCCTGTTTTTCGGCGACTTCCTGCTGAAGCTTCTCCAGGTTTTCCTGGGCTTCTTTGATCTTGCCATAACGTATTTCGGCTACTTTTCCATAATCACCATCGCGCTCGGCTTTTTCTGCTTCCAGCTTGAAATTTTCAATATCTGATTTTAGATTCTGAATATTATCTACTACCGTTTTTTCATTTTGCCAGCGAGCATTTAATTCGTTACGCTGCTCTTTTAATTCAGCGAGTTCAGAACGAAGAATTTTGAGTTTATTTTCGTCCTTTTCGCGTTTAATGGCTTCAATTTCGATTTCCAACTGCATAATTCTGCGATCAAGGACATCAAGTTCTTCGGGCTTGGAGTTGATCTCCATCCGAAGTTTTGAGGCAGCTTCATCCATAAGGTCAATAGCCTTATCTGGTAAGAAGCGGTTGGTGATATAGCGCTGCGATAATTCCACAGCTGCAATAATCGCTTCATCCATAATCCTCACCTTGTGATGAGTTTCATATTTTTCTTTAATTCCGCGTAGAATAGAAATTGCACTTTCGGTATCTGGCTCATCTACCGTTACCTTCTGGAAACGACGTTCCAGGGCTTTATCCTTTTCAAAATATTTTTGATACTCGTCCAGCGTTGTAGCACCAATAGCTCTTAATTCCCCGCGGGCAAGGGCAGGTTTTAATATGTTGGCGGCATCCATAGCTCCCTGGCCTCCCCCGGCCCCAACGAGCGTGTGTATCTCATCTATGAACAGCACGATGTTACCTTCGCTTGAAGTAACCTCTTTTATCACCGCTTTTAGTCTTTCCTCAAATTCTCCTTTATATTTTGCGCCGGCGATAAGTGCCCCCATATCCAGGTTGTAAATCACCTTGTCCTTAAGGTTATCGGGAATATCTCCTGCAATTATTCGGTGGGCCAGTCCTTCTGCAATAGCGGTTTTACCTGTACCCGGCTCTCCAACCAACATTGGGTTGTTTTTGGTACGGCGGGACAGGATTTGGAGTATTCGGCGAATCTCTTCGTCTCGTCCAATTACCGGATCCAATTTCCCCTCTTCTGCCATTTGGTTGAGGTTCTTGGCGTATTTATTAAGGGCGTTATAGGTGTCTTCTGCACTTTGGGAGGTTACTCTATCTCCTTTTCTCAATTCTTCAATTGCTGCTTTTAAGGCTTTTTCTGTGGCGCCCTGGTCCTTAAGAATCTGAGCCACTTTACTGGAAGATTTAAAGATTGCCAGGATTAAATGCTCGATGGAAACATATTCGTCATTCATCTTTTTAGCGATGATTGGCGCCTCATTTAGCGTTTTTCCTGCTTCGCGGGATAGCACTATATCTCCGCCGCTAACTTTGGGAAAACTCTCCAGAGTTTTTTCCAGGATATCGTTAAAGAGATTTACATTTATATTTAATTTCTTAAGCAAAAAAGGCGTTATATTTTCGTCAACCATGGTTATGGCTTTAAAAATATGTTCGTTCTCAATTTGCTGATGTCCTAATTCCTGAGCCAGCTGCTGAGCCTGCTGAATAGCCTCCTGCGATTTTATGGTAAAATTGTTGAAATTCATAGTCTAGATGTTTTTCTGGATTAAAGCAATACCTATACCACTGAAAAATAAAGACAAAATGACCGATATCTCTAAGAATCTACAGACAAAAAGTCATTTTAATTTAATTTTATGGAAAAATTTTTGAGATTTGGCGGGATATTAAAGTTATTAATAAATAGGATTAGAAAAAAGAAAAACTATGGGATTATTTGATAAAATGTTTAAAAGTGAAAGGGAACTTGCCAAAGAAGAGTTGGAGAAAATCCCGTGGATATATATTACCGAAGATGGGGATATAGAGGAATTGGAAAAACGCTCTTTCGAAAAACCGGTGATTATCTTTAAATATTCTACCCGTTGCGGAATTAACCGTATAACATTGCGCCAATTCGAAAAAGATTTGCCAGCGGAACCTGATTTTGCCTTCTATTTTATGGATCTCGTAAAATACAGGTCTTTATCGAACGAGATAGCCGATAAATTTGGAGTACGTCACGAAAGTCCGCAGCTAATTGTTCTTAAGGACGGAAAAGTTCTGCATCATAGTTCCCATCAGGAAATAAATGCCAAGGAATTATCGGAATATACCTAATTGGCTTTTTGCTGTTAAAAATGATATAATTCTTCAGGGGTTTCCGAATGCCTTTGTATCTTTTAATTTAAATCTGAAAAAAAATGGCTAAAAAAGAAGATATCAGGAAATTGGAAGAAAACTGGAAACAGTTAAGAGAGGAAGAGAAAGAAAGGGAGAAAGATGAATTCCAGGACGGTTCTCAAAAGAAAAAGAATAAGAAGGAAAAGGCTGAGAGCGGGAAATCTGCCGATGAAATAGCCGCCGACCAGGACCGCCAGAAAGAGGAATTTATGGACCTGAAGCAGCAGAAAAAGAATAAAGACAAAAAGTAAAAGTCTGAAAAATAAAAAAGCCCGGTCTCCCGGGCTTTAAAATTATTTCTTTTTTGGTTGAAAGACAGGGAGGAGTTTAGTCCTAACTTCGCCAAAACCAATGCGACGGTCGCTGCCATTACAATACCCTCGCATAATTACCGTGTCGTTATCTTCGATGAATTTTCGTTCACTTCCATCTTTTAATTTGATGGGTTTTTCACCTTTCCAGCTTAGTTCAAGCATAGAACCATAGGAATCGGGGGTGGGACCTGAAATAGTTCCTGAAGCCATCATGTCTCCAGAATTCACCGGGCAACCGTTCACCGTGTGGTGAGCCAGTTGCTGACTCATATTCCAGTACATATATTTAAAATTTGATTTAGCCAGGAGATTTTCCTCGCCATTTTCAGGCTGAAGGGAAACCTCCAGGTGGATATCAAAACTTTTCTTTCCGCTACTTTTTAAATAGGGTAGGGGTTCTATTTCCGGTTTAGGGCTCTCAGTCCTGAAAGGATCCAGGGCATCTAAAGTGACTATCCAGGGAGAAATAGAAGAGGCAAAATTCTTTGCAAGGAACGGCCCAAGTGGGACGTATTCCCAGGTTTGCATATCTCTGGCACTCCAGTCGTTAAACATCACCATTCCAAAAATATAGTCTTCTGCTTCTTCAATAGGGATTGGTTCCCCAAGTACGTTGGCATCGGTGGTGATAAAAGCCATTTCCAACTCGAAATCCACACGCTGGGAAGGCCCGAAAACGGGTTTGTCTGAATCCTTTGGTTTGGTTTGTCCTTGTGGGCGGTGTACCGGAATTCCGCTGGGAATAATCGATGAGCTTCTGCCGTGGTATCCTACAGGAATATGCAGCCAGTTTGGTAGTAATGCATTTTCAGGATCACGAAACATGGTTCCTACATTGGTCGCGTGCTCTTTGCTGGAATAGAAATCGGTGTAATCACCAACCTGTACCGGCATTTGCATTTCAATCTCATCAAGGGTGAAAAGCACGGTTTGGCGGTGCTCTTTATGGTCTCTTAATTTTGGGTTCTCAGCATCAAAGATATCTGCGATGCGGTTTCGAACCAGGCGCCAGGTCTTCTTTCCGTCTGAAATAAAATCGTTTAAAGTATCTTGCAGGAATATATCATCGGTTAACGGAATTCCTTCGAAATAACCAAGTTGGTGCAGAGCTCCCAAATCTATGGCGTAATCCCCAATACGGGTGCCAATTGTAATTACATCATCCCGGGTTAAAAAGACTCCAAAAGGAATATTTTGGATCGGGAAATCGGTGTCTGCGGGAGTATCCAGCCAGGTTTTTCTTTTAGGATCGTTAGCAGTAATAGACATATATTTCTTGTTTTTTTGTTAAAATCTAATGCATCCAAATATATTATTTTCCTGTTATTAACCGAATGGATTTCTTACTTTTGAGGAATATTTAACGTAAACAATTGTAATGCAAGTAGACACAGAACTTTTTGATTTAATAACAGAAGAAAAAGAGCGTCAGTTAAATGGGTTGGAATTAATTGCCAGTGAGAATTTTGTGAGTGAACAGGTGATGGAAGCTGCCGGCTCTGTGCTTACCAATAAATATGCTGAAGGTTATCCTGGAAAACGCTATTACGGTGGTTGTGAGGTAGTAGATAAAGTAGAACAACTGGCCATAGACCGTGTGAAGGAACTTTTTGGGGCAGAATATGCCAACGTGCAACCTCATTCAGGCTCTCAGGCCAATACCGCAGTTTATCATTCCTGTCTCAAGCCGGGAGACAAATTCCTTGGTTTTGACCTCTCTCACGGAGGGCACCTTACCCATGGCTCTCCCGTGAATTTCTCCGGAAAATTATATCAGCCCGTTTTTTATGGAGTAGATAAGGAAACCGGTAAAATAGATTACGATCAGGTAGAGGAGATCGCTAAAAAGGAGAAGCCTAAAATGATTATTGCCGGTGCCTCGGCATATTCAAGAGAAATAGATTATAAAAGATTTCGTGAAATCGCTGATAGCGTAGGAGCTATTCTTTTTGCCGATATAGCGCATCCGGCGGGTTTGATTGCTAAAGGACTATTAAGCGACCCGCTTCCTCATTGTCATGTGGTTACTTCTACAACGCACAAAACCCTGCGTGGGCCTCGGGGAGGAATAATCCTGATGGGGAAAGATTTCGATAACCCATTTGGTGAAACCCTTAAAAACGGAAAACCCAAGAAGATGTCTTCAATCTTAAATTCTGCCATTTTTCCTGGAAATCAGGGTGGGCCGCTCGAGCATATTATCGCAGCAAAAGCGGTGGCATTTGGAGAAGCTCTTAGCGATGAGTTCCTGCACTATATGGTACAGGTAAAAAAGAACGCCGCTAAAATGGCCGCTGCCTTTGTTGAAAAAGGTTACAAGGTAATTTCTGATGGAACCGATAACCATATGATGCTTATCGATATGAGAAATAAAGATGTTAGTGGAAAAGAAGCCGAAGAGGCGCTTGGTAAAGCTGAGATCACCGTAAATAAAAACATGGTCCCCTTTGACGATAAATCTCCTTTTGTAACTTCAGGGATAAGAGTTGGTACTGCTGCAGTGACCACACGTGGGCTCACAGAAGAAGATATGCCTAAAATTGTAGATCTTATGGACCGGGTGATTTCTAATATTAATGACGATGCTGCTATTGAGAAAGTCAAAAACGAAGTTTTTGAACTTATGAAAGGTCGCCCGCTTTTTAAGTGGGAGTAAGATTAATTAACTTGTATAAAAGCTTTTTGGAATTTCGTGAGCTCAGGCGGTTCGATTTTTCAAAAAGCTTTTTTTATTTTCACTTATTTTGAAGCTTTACTGTTCAAAGATCTTTTTAAGATCTTCCGCTATTTTGGCAGGCTTTTGAATTTGTTTATCGATTAAAGCCCAGGTTGTTTTTGCCTCAACTAAAACTTTCCCGGTTTTTGCATTTTTGATGATCACGTGGCGAATAGATTTTACGTGGGTAGTTTCTGATACATAAGTCTGTAACAGAATCTCTTCGTTTAAAAAAGCCTGTTTTTTGTAATCGATCTCGTGGCGAACTACCACCCAAAAGTATTTCTCCTGAAATTCCCGTGGCGCACGGCTTTCCCAGTGCGCTTTAGCCACGTCCTGTACCCATTGCACGTATTGTACGTTGTTCACGTGGTTTTGCTCATCGAGATGCGATTGCTCTACCTTAAGTTTTTGCTCAAATATTTCAGGGTTTGCAGCCATTATTTCTCTTTTATTTCAACCTCAAAAAGCTTATCCCAGTTCTTTCCTGTTACATAAAGTTTCCGGGAATTGGGGTTCCAGGCAATTCCGTTTAGAACATCCAGCTTATCGTGCTGGGTAACTTTATCTCTTAGACCGCGAAAATCTATCAGGCCTTCAATTGCACCGTTTTCAGGATTGATGATGGCCACCCCGTCTTTTTGGTAGGTGTTGGCATAGATCTTCCCATCTACCCATTCCAGTTCATTCATGCGGGAGACGATGCTTTTATGTGTGACAACCTGGATGAAGTCTTTTTCAGAAAGGGTTTCGGCATCAAGGATCCATATTTTTTCGGTTCCGTCACTCTTATAGAATTTCTCTCCATCGTTACAAAGGCCCCAGCCTTCTTTACTTTGATTATAACCAAAACTCCCTGTTTGTTCGAAATTCTCAAGATTATAAATGAGGCCTTCCTCAGCATTCCAGGTGAGTTGGTAGATCTTCCCGTTGAGAATGGAAAGGCCTTCTCCGAAATAATTATCTGAAAGCGCTTTTTTCTGAAGCACTTCTCCTGTTTTATGATAGGTTTTTCTCAGGCTGGAAGAACCATACTGGCCAGTGCTTTCATACAGGGTGTCGTTATAGAACTCCAATCCCTGGGTATAGGCATCCTGATCGTGCGGAAATTCGTTTATAATTTCATAGGTATAAGAAACCGGCGCCGCATTGTTATAGATCTTAACACTTGAAGTGATAGTGTCGGTTTTACCTTCGTAGAATACCACCGCTTCGAAAATATGTTTCCCAAGTTTTACTTTTTCAAATTTGAAGGACAAACCTGTTTCGGTATTTGGTTTTATTTTCTTCTGCTGAAAATAGTAAAGGACAGAATCTATTTCCCGCTCTTTTTTGTTTTCAAGATTAAGCTTCAGGGTCTCTCCCAGCTGAAATTCGTTTTTATTTTCCTCGATTTTCAGGGAGAAATCAGAAGATTTTTTCGCCGAATTGCTTCCGCAGGAAAAAATGGAAATACTTAATAATAACAGTAACAGGGACTTAAATTTGCTTATCATTTCTAGCTGTATTTTCTCTGGCTAAATTAACCATTTCGTATTAAAATTTACTTGCCAGAAGTAGGAAAGATTGTATATTTGCACCGGCAAGTCCCACACAACCAGCTCCTGCTGAATCCCCCAGGGCGGGAACGCAGCAAGGGTAGGCGGTCGTAGCGGTGTGATGTGGGTAGCTTGCCATTTTTTGTATCTGGAATTCTCCTAATTTTATCGCATCTTTGCGAGGTATGAAAACAGATAATCCTCCCCAAAAAATAGTATTGATAACCGGAGCTTCTTCCGGAATCGGAAAATCTATAGGCGACTTTCTTCAGGATAAAGGTTTTAAAGTGTATGGAACCAGCAGAAACCCAAAAAAAGTTACCGGGAGCAAATTTCCATTGCTCGCTCTTGATGTTACCAAAACCGAAACTATTTCTTTAGCAGTAAATGAATTGATTGAAAAAGAAGGTAGGCTGGATGTGCTGGTGAATAATGCAGGGGTGGGTATCACGGGCCCCATTGAGGAAACCCCCGATGAAGAAATAAGAAAAGCCTTTGAAACCAATTATTTTGGACCTATTAAAGTGATCAAGGCTGTATTACCAATTATGCGGGAACAAGGTTCGGGCCTAATTATAAATATCACCTCAATTGCAGGTTATATGGGCTTGCCTTACCGGGCAATTTATTCGGCTTCCAAAGGTGCCCTGGAACTTACCACGGAAGCTTTTAGAATGGAACTTAAAGATTTCAATATCGAAATGACCAATGTGGCTCCAGGAGATTTCGCTACCAATATTGCTGCGGGACGCTATCACGCCCCGGTGCTGGAGGATTCGCCTTATAAAAAAGCCTATGGGAATACCCTGAAACTTATGAATGAGCATGTAGATTCGGGAAAAGATCCTAATATGATGGCCAGGGCAGTCTATGAGATTATTAATACTCCAAAACCAAAGGGGCATTATAAGGTAGGGGAGTTACTGCAAAAATTTTCTATTGCCCTTAAACGCATCCTGCCCGATAAAGTTTACGAGAGAATGTTGCTAAAACATTATAAATTGTAATTTTGCAAACCAGAATCCGGTAGCCCGGAAATACTAAACTTTTAAACACACAACTATGAAATTTTTTATTGATACCGCTAACCTGGATCAGATTAAAGAGGCCAGAGATCTTGGGGTTTTGGATGGAGTGACCACCAATCCTTCCCTTATGGCTAAAGAGGGAATTACCGGAAAAGACAATATTCTAAAACACTATAAAGCGATCTGTGATCTGATAGACGGAGATGTGAGCGCCGAGGTTATCGCAACCGATTTTGAGGGTATGATAAAAGAAGGCGAAGAGCTTGCAGAACTGCACGAACAGATTGTAGTGAAGGTTCCTATGATAAAAGAAGGAGTTAAGGCTATCAAATACTTTAGCGATAACGGAATAAGGACCAACTGTACCCTGGTATTTTCTGCAGGACAGGCTCTTTTAGCCGCTAAAGCCGGAGCTACTTATGTTTCTCCCTTTATCGGACGCCTGGATGATATCTCCACCGATGGTTTGAATCTTATCGCTGAAATTAGATTGATCTATGATAACTACGGCTTTGAGACTGAAATTCTTGCCGCATCTGTACGTCACACTATGCACGTGCTTGAATGTGCGAAATTAGGTGCCGATGTGATGACCGGACCACTTTCATCTATTGAAGGTTTACTGAAGCATCCGCTTACCGATATAGGACTGGAAAAATTTCTTGCTGATTATAAAAAAGGGAATAGTTAATTAGCTGGATAACATAAAATAAAAAAACCGCTCAGGTAGCGGTTTTTTTATTGATAAATTTTAAAATCTTTTAATTATACCTGTTCAAAAACTCAAGGACTTCTCTTTCAAAAGACTTGGAATTTAATTGTGAACTTCCCCTGGCGATCTCACCTCCGGTATCTAAAAAAAATGTCTTATTTAAATATGCTTTGAGTAAATCCTTATCTATACGGGTAAAGCTTAGATGAAACTCCATTTCAGGATTTGTAGTTTGGGTTTTCACGATCTCTGCCCAGTCGGCATGGGTGTTATTGTCGATATTTATTCCTACAAAATCTATTTCGGGGTATTTCTTTCTTAAATTATCGATAATGTTTTGTTGCCAGCGAAAATGGTTCTTCGAAGACATTGACCAGTGGTAGGTAATCATAGGCCTGTTGGAAATTTCTTTCAATCTTATGGTATCGCCCTTAACATTCCTTAATGCAAGGCTTCCGATATTATTTCCGGGTAAAAGACTCTTTTGAACCGCAGCCATCTGCTTTAGTTTATTGAGGTTCTCTTTATCATAATCTGTTTTCTCCAGTAAATTGATGACCGAGTCAATCGATTCAGCTTTCCGGGAAAAAGTAACCCCTTGTGAGCCCAAACGGTCGTAGTAGCTATTCTTTATTTCCTGACTTTCAATGAGAGAGTCTGCCAGGATAATTTTATAGCTAATATTGCCTATAGAATTCAGGTCGAAACAATCAGCGCTGGGAGGGAGTTTAGGGTCGCAACGTTCAATAGCTTTGGTCCTGAAATAATCATCGATAAAATTGGTGTAAACGTAATAGGTATTTAGGTTTTCACTTTCAAAATTTATCTTTTCTCTGTAATCGTGGAAGTCTTCCGGAATTTCCTGGGCTAATTCCTTAAAGTATTTTCGGGTTAAAAAAGCATAACGTTCTTTAAAGTGATAGTACTGGTAGTCTATCCCCGCTCTTGCGATCTCGATAAACTTGTCTGAAAAATCCTTTTTTTCAATTAATTTATTGAGTTGTTTGGTCTTTGCCTGGAAAATTGAATCTATTTTTTCAGAAAATTCATCAGGATGATATTTATAATAGGAAAGAATCATTTCACTCTCATCCTGGTTAGCCAGATAAAGATCCAGTAAAAAATCACTCTTTTTAGCTCCCTGCCCGCTAAAATTTATGGACTCATCAAATGCCAAAGTGTTGAGCCAAATTAGAATACTATCCCCCGGCTGTAAGTATAAAACCTGATTTTCGGGTGGATGGTTAAACCGGTAAATCCCTTCCTCCATGTCTTCAAAATATTTTCCGAATTGGTTATTCTGATTCAGATACAGGGTGTCTATTGTGGTGTTGTTTTTAGACAGAATGAAATATTCTGATTTTGGATTAACGATTTCCCCGCCAATAAAGGTAGATTGGGCTTCTTCTTCAGATTTACATCCGAGAAGACCAAGGCTTATTAAGGAAATCAAAAGCAATTTAAACTTCATGTAGGGCTCTCAATAGTTAGGCGGATTTGTAGCTTTAATAGTAGTTAACCGCAAATATAGTAGGTGCAAAAAGCGATGAATGTTAATTGGTCGTTAAAAGAATATTTAAATCGTTAATCTTTAAATATTTGGGCTTAAATGGCTACTTTTGCAAAAAATTCAGACAAAAAATATTTTATGCTTTCAGTATCAAATCTTTCGGTTCAATTTGGCAAACGCGTTTTGTTTGACGAGGTGAATACCACCTTTACCCAGGGGAACTGCTATGGAATTATTGGCGCCAATGGTGCCGGTAAATCTACATTTTTAAAGATCCTTTCGGGAAAATCTGAACCTACCTCAGGTCACGTTCATTTAGAGCCGGGTAAAAGGATGTCGGTATTAGAACAGGATCATTCGCTATATGACGAATATCCGGTCCTTGAAACGGTAATGAAAGGGAATAAGCCTCTTTTCGCTATCAAAAAGGAAATGGATGAGATCTATGCCAAGGAAGATTTTAGCGATGCCGATGGAGAAAGAGTAGGCGTACTACAGGTGGAATTTGAAGAAATGAACGGCTGGAATGCCGAAAGCGATGCTGCTTCCCTTTTATCAAATTTGGGGATCAAAGCCGAGAACCATTATACCCTTATGAAGGACCTCGATGGGAAGCAAAAGGTACGGGTACTGTTAGCACAGGCCCTTTTCGGCAATCCCGATGTGCTTATTATGGATGAGCCTACCAACGATCTGGATTATGAAACTATTTCCTGGCTGGAGAACTTTCTGGCGAATTATGATAATACGGTAATCGTAGTTTCTCACGACCGTCACTTCCTGGATGCGGTTTGTACCCATATTTCTGATATTGACTTCGGAAAAATAAATCACTTTAGCGGGAACTATACCTTCTGGTATGAGTCTTCCCAGCTTGCTGCCCGCCAGCGTGCACAGCAGAATAAAAAGGCTGAAGACAAAAAGAAAGAACTTCAGGAGTTTATCCAACGTTTCAGTGCCAACGTAGCCAAATCTAAACAGGCTACTTCCCGTAAGAAGATGATAGACAGGCTTAATATTGAAGAGATTAGACCTTCAAGCCGAAGATATCCTGCCATTATCTTTGATCGCGACAGGGAAGCCGGGGACCAGATTTTAAATATTGAAAAACTGGAAGCCAGCCAGGAAGGGGAAACGCTTTTTAAAAATGTAGATATCAACCTGGCTAAGGGTGATAAGGTGGTGGTGTACTCTAAAGATTCCAGAGCAACCACTGCATTTTATGAAATAATAAACGGCAAGCAAGACGCCGTTTCGGGGAAATATTCCTGGGGAGTAACGACTTCACAGTCCTATCTTCCGCTTGATAATGCTGAATATTTTGACAACGACCTCACCCTGGTAGACTGGTTGCGCCAGTATGCTAAAACCGAAGAAGAAAGAGAAGAGGTATACATTCGTGGATTCCTGGGGAAAATGCTTTTTAGCGGCGAAGAAGCCTTGAAAACTTCCCGGGTACTTTCGGGAGGTGAAAAAGTGCGCTGTATGTTAAGCCGAATGATGATGATGAGGGCCAATGTGTTGATGCTCGATGAGCCAACCAACCACCTCGACCTCGAATCGATCACAGCTTTCAATAATTCCCTTAAGAATTTTAAAGGTACGGTGATGTTTACCACCCACGATCACGAATTTGCCCAAACCGTGGCAAACCGCGTAATCGAGTTAACGCCCGGAGGAGCCATAGACCGTTACACTACTTTCGAGGAATATATGAGCGATCCTAAGATTAAAGAACAACGCGAGAAAATGTATGCAGTACAGGTATAACTGAAAGAGAAAAATTATTATTGAAGCAAAAAATCCCGCTATTTGCGGGATTTTTTGTTTCAGGTTTCGCGCAGAATCAGAAATTGTAGTTCACAAATAGCGTGAAATTCCTTCCCGGTTCTGTAATGGGTTGCCGGCCGAAGTTGGCTTGATTGTTAAACGCGAAATTCAGATGACTGTGATAATATTTATCGAAGACATTTAACACTCCAACACCTATATTCAGGTTTTTAATAGCTGTGGTACCTGCCTTTAAATCCATTAAGCTATACCCCGGGGTTCTGGTTTCGCCAAAAGACGGAGCAATATTTTCCTGGTCGGCGGTGATGTTGTAATAAACGCCTCCCCAGAATTTATCATTTTCATATTCAACCCGTGAGCGGCTTACCAGGGGTGGAGATAGTGGCAAAGATTCTCCAAGATCTTCATTTTGGGTATAGGTGTAAGCCAGATCCGTTCCCAGTTTAAAACCGGAGGAAATAGCCAGTTCTCCCGAAAGTTCAAAACCGGTTTTGTAGGCATCATCTAGATTTCTGAAAACTTTAGGATGAACCGGAGGTTGGTTCGGCATATTTCTTCTTGTTAAAGTTTCATCCACCAGACCAACGATATAATTTTCATAAATAGAATAGAACGCACTTGCTGAAAAGCTAAAATGCTTCAGGTTCCCGGAATATTCCTCTTTTCCCTTAAACCCGATTTCAAATTGGTTATTTACCTCTGCTTTCAGGTTTGGATTCCCTACATACTCATAAGGATCTCGTCCAATATTGAAAAACGCGATATAGCGTTCTTCCATATTTGCAGGCCTGGCACCTCTTCCGTAGGAAAACTCCAGGGAATAATTGTCTTTCAAGATGCGTTTGTACGCCACGGTACCACTAAAAAGCTGCTCGTCGATTTTGCCGGTTTCGGGGTATAGTTCAGCAAAGCCCGCATCCGGATCTTTGCTTTCAGCAACAATATGGTCCAGACGGGCTCCAAAGTTGAAGATATCCTTTTCGCTTAAGCTAAATTTGGCCTCGGCAAAAAGCCCGTAATCGTTCACGTAGCTATCCTGCCATACCTTATCCTGAAATTCCATGGGCATTGCCAGAGGTTCCCCGGCCATATTCATTTTAACCAGGCGCTCTCTTTGCCCGTCACGGGACAAATTTGTCACATCTACACCGGTAAAGAGTCGCCATTTGTTGTTTAGTCTCCATTCGGTTTCCAGTTTTCCGCCATAGGTGGTTGCGTCTACCCTGGAAATAGCCGCCGTGCGATTAAATGAGGGACGAGTATAATTGTTCATAATATGGTCTACAAAAGAATAGTAAGTCTTAGCGGTAAAACCTCTGAACTTACCCTCGTCCGACCTGTAATTATAGTCCAGGCTAAAGATACTACTGTTGTCCTCATCGGTATCCATCATTAATCCCGCGTGTTTTACATCACGCCCAAAAGATTGTCTGAAACCGGCTTTTAGCCTGTTATTTTCGTTAAAGGTATAGCCTGCTTCCAGGTTATAACCCAGGCTTCGGAAAGAGGAAGGGATACTTCGGCCCTCGCCGTCTTCATAATCGCCATAGTCTCTGTGACTAAAATTACCCGACAGGTTCAGTTTATTCAGATTTCCCTGAAGCTGAACCATATTTACCATAGAATTTCCGTTGCTCTCGTAACCTGAAGAAACGCTTCCCGAAAAATTATCGGTGGTTTGCACTGCATTATCGGTCACCATGTTAATAATCCCACCAGAGGTATTTCCGTAGCGAACACTGAAGGGACCTTTTATAATTTCAATTCTACTAACCTCTTCTGGATTCACCAGGGTGGTGATAGGGTCCATACGGCTTGGGCAGGCGTGCATGGCCTTAACGCCACCGTCAAACTGAATATTTAATTGTTCGTACTGGCTGGCCCGCATACTGGGATCCATAGCATAGCTGCCTCGTTTAATTAAGGCAAATCCATTGATGTCCCCAAAAAGTTCCCCAACATTTTTAGGCTGCACCACTTTCTCCCTGAAATTTGTTTTCACCAGGCTTTGTGCAGGATCTATTTGGGGGTTTCCGTATAAAAGAATCTCACTGATTCTAAAAGTTAACCTTTCAAGATAGATTAGCGCTCCGGGTTGAATGTTGGTAAGACTTTGTTTTCTGTATTTTAAATGACTTATCTGAAGGGTGTCGTCTTCAGAAAATTCTATAAAAACCTCTCCATTTTCATTGCTAACGGCAGCTTTGTTAGTGCCTTTAATTTGGATAGTTGCATTTTCTATGGGTTCCATACTTAGCTCGTCGAGAAGGCTTACTTTCGATTGGGCTTGCAGTAATAGCGTTGAGGATAGGAAAATTAATATGCTTAAAATTCTCATTTAATTTTGATTAAAAATTGATATAAGTAGAGTATATCCACCGGTTTATACCGATAGATTTTATAATAATTCTGAAAAAATCAAGCTTAAAGAGATGGGGGATGAGTTATCCTTGGTAAGTGTTGGTATTTGTAATTATTTAAATAGGCCATTGCAGGTGCCTGCTCTTCCGAAAATTGAAAGACTTGCAGGTGTAGCACAGGATTAAAAAAGAGAACTACCTGTTCCTGCAAAAAATCAAGCTGCGAAGGTTTTCCCTTAGTGGTGGAATCTTTATTTAATTTAGAAAGCTCACACTTTCCGTTACATTCCATTTCAGGTTTGTCCTGGTTTACACAAAATAACTCTGTAAAACTCGAATTATCTACCAGGTAAAAACTTATCATGAAGCCACTTTTTATGCTGTTAAACAGCATAACTACTACAAAAAGCAGAACAATAAGTGTACTTCTTTTTTCCATTTACGCGCAAAGATAAGCTTATTATAGGCTTAGAAAATGTGACCTTAATCACAAATGGAAAAATATTGGCCTATAAATAAAAAAAGGCCCGGCTATTTCCCCGGGGCCTTTTCAAACTAACCAACTTAACTAAAAAATGAAATTTTTAGAAAACCCCGCCGCCCTTGGCCTGGTTGTCATCTCTCTGTTTTCTTTGCAAAGCTTTATTTTTTCCGCCCCCAAAGCGATAGGAGAAACCTAAATACACAGTTTGTGATTCTCCTTTAAACCTGCCTTCCTGTGGCATAGGCCTGCCGTTAATGAAACTGAATTCCTGGGTGTTAAAGATGTCATTGAAATTCAGGCTCAGGCTGGCTTTATCCTCCCAAAAGGAATAGCGACCTCCCGCATTCATGAAATACATGGGTTCCATATCCATTTGCAGGTTCTTGCTTTTTCCACGGTAAAATCCGAAAAGTTGAAAACTTAAGTGCTCCGAAGCTTTGAAATTATGGCTACTTCTTGCGGTAAATGCCGTGTTATCCATTTCAAGGTAGTCGGTGCCTACTAATCCTTTTAGTTGTTGACTGTAAACTTCGAAACTGGAATTAGTGCTCCACCATTTGGTGAATTTGTAATTGGTAGATAATTCCAGCCCATAAGAATTGTTATCTTCAAGGTTTGCAAAAGAAAGCAGCAGGGATCCCGGGTCGTTAGGATCTTCCACAAAAACCTGACTTATTTCGTCGTTGATATTTCTGAAGAATATTCCTGCGCTTATACTACCCTTTGTTTCAAATTTCCTGGTGTAATTAAATTCCAGGGAATTGGTGAATTGAGGTTGTAGATCGGGGTTACCAGATACTGTTAATCTCGGGCTGCTTACTTCCCGTATGGGGTTTACCTGGGAGAAGCCTGGCCGGTCTACCCTGCGGCTATAACTTAGCTGATAGGTGTTCTTTTCTCCGGGAGTATAAGTGATAGATCCTGAAGGATACAGGTTTAAATAATCATCGGTAAAAACTTCTTCTCCATTATAAATAGCATTTACCTTAAAATTCTCCAGCCTGGCTCCAAGTTGATAGGACCATTTTTCAAAATTCTGGCCATAGGTGGTGTAAAAACTGTAAATGTCTCTTTTAAACTGATAGGTGGCATTGTTCATCTCCACATTTGTTGTGGTAAAGGCATTATCGGTATCGAGGATTCTTGCTTCAGCCCCCATTTCCAGCTTGCTGTGTTCATTTAAAGGATTCTCATAATCCAGGTTTAGCGTGAGGTTCTCCCTTTTATTCTTTACATGATCCCGATATGCTGCCAGGTTTCCGGTGTTTCCGTCAAAGGTGAAACTGGAATTTTCATCTTCATCAAAGTAGTTGTAATTGCTCTCCAAAAGAATCTTGTGTCCCTCATCATTGAACTTATGGTCGAAAACGAAATTATAGGTAGAATTCTGATTTTCGAAATACAGATCCAGGTTTTGGGTAAGATTGTTTTCCGGGTTATTGGGATAGAGGAGCTGAAGTGCCCCTTTCGGCCCACCCTCAAAAGGGTTTTGATTAGTATAAAAGGAGAAGGTGTTCCTGTCGTTTAGATAAAAATCGACACCCACTTTAAAGAGCAGGGAACGTCTCTTGAAATCCAGATCAAAGTTCTGGCGGTAATTATCTTCGGTGAGGTAAATGCGGCCAAAATTAAAACGTTCTCCCCATTGTGCGCCAAAATTTCCGAAAAAATTGAATTTGCCTTTACGGTAATTTAAGTCAAGAGAACTATTATAGCGGGTATTCTCTCCAATGGTCACCCCAGCGTCCAGATTTCCGTTGAAGCCGTCTTTGGCATTCTTATGCAAAACGATATTGATGATCCCGCTCATGCCTTCAGGATTATGTTTTGCTGAAGGATTGGTGATGAGTTCAATGCTTTTGATGGAGGTAGAAGGGATCTGCCTTAGCAGCTGCGCCGCATCCATATTGGTAGGACGCCCGTCAATTAAAATCTTCACATTGGAATTTCCCCTGAGTGCGATATTTCCGTTTTGGTCTACACTTACTGAAGGGATATTATTCATAATATCAGATGCGCTGGCACCCGTGGTGGTTAGGTCTTTCCCAACATTGATCACCTTTCGGTCTACGCGTTGTTCAATGGTGGTTCTTTCAGCAACCACGGTGACCCCGTCCAGCATAGCAACATCAGGCTTCAGATAGATCTTCCCTATGTTAATGTTGGAATTTCTACTGTTGATGTCTATTTCCCGGTTGAAGGTTTTATACCCCATAAATTGCACCTGGAGCATATATTTTCCTGCTGGAAGTTTTTCTATGACAAAACTGCCATCTCCGTCCGAGGTGTTTCCCGAGATAAGATTCCCTTCCATATCATTTATTACTACCGTGGCATAAGGAATGGGTTCCTTTAATTCCTCGTCTATGACCTCCCCGGTAATATTTCCGAAGACTTCGTTGTTTGCCAGGGAAATGGCGGATGAAAAAAGGGCGATGATTAAAAATAACTGTTTCATTTTTTGATTGATTTTGATGATTAGTATTTATTAGATGATACCTTGTTATGCATATTAATTATAAATTTGTTTCCCTGAATTAGTCTCCTTATGCTAACTATTCAAAAGGGATTGTCTCTCTAATTCTTATAGGTTTATGTATAACAATGTACTTTGCAATACATAATAAAAGACCATAAAATTTCGCAATTTATTAAAAGCCTTCACTATAAAAGACGCAGGAAATTCTGGAATGTTACACTTTTTTTTTAAAAAATAAACCCATACCGGTAATTTGGTATGGGTTAAGGAAAAATCCCCTGGTCCCAACACTAACCATCACATTATACCGGGATATCGGGGAGGTCTCCTGTTTAAAAGACAATACCATAATTTTCTTGTTACACTTAAGCAGAAAATTTACTTTTGTTATATGAAAAAGAAAACTTTAGTTATAGGCGCTTCCTTAAAAGCCTCCCGTTATTCTAATATTGCCATAAAGCGCCTGGTCCATCACGATCAGCCTACAGTTGCAATTGGTTTGCGCGAAGGAGAGGTAGAAGGTGTAAGAATAGAGAAAGATAAACCTCCGTTTGAAGATATAGATACGGTGACTTTATACTTAAGTCCTCCACGCCAACCTGAATATTATGATTATATTCTCTCCTTAAATCCGGAAAGAGTAATCTTTAACCCCGGCACAGAGAATCCGGAATTCTATGAGATTCTGAAGAAAAACCATATTGAAGTAGAGCCGGCCTGTACTTTAGTGATGCTTTCTACGAATCAATACTAAGCCCAGGAAGCTTAAGGCTCCATTTAATATCAGGATAAAAAACCCGAATTCGAATCCGAACCAGTTAAGGCTGTTAAGGCTTATTAAATACGATAGGATCGGGGCCATGATCGCTACTACAGGCACAAGTTTATCTTTTATTTTCCAATTCGTAAAGAGGCCCAAACTATAGAGACCCAGTAAGGGGCCATAAGTGTAACCGGCAAATTCAAAGAGTTTATTGATCACGCTTTTGTCGGCGATGGCATATTTAAAGATCAGCATTACAAGGATCATCAGGATAGAGATCACAATGTGTATCTGTTTTCTAATTCTTATTTGTTTCTTCTCGTTGTAATACTTTTCGATTTCCAGTATATCTATACTAAATGACGTGGTGAGCGCGGTTAGAGTACCATCGGCACTGGAATAGGCTGCAGCGATCAATCCCAGCACAAAGAGTATGGCAACGCCCATCCCAAGTTCTCCACTGGTAGCAATTGCAGGAAAAAGGTCATCTTTTATGGCGTCTATCCCGTTAAGATCGGCGTATTGGGTGAGAAGCACCCCGAGAATTAAAAAGAGCATATTTACTATAGTGAGTACAATGGTAAAGGAGAACATGTTTTTTTGCGCATCTTTCAAGTTCCTGCAGGTGAGGTTTTTCTGCATCATATCCTGGTCGAGCCCGGTCATTACTATGGCTATAAAAGCTCCGCTAACAAATTGCTTAATAAAATGATGACTGCTTTTCCAATCCTCAAAAAAGAAAATTTGGGTCAACCCGGTATCCGAAAGATAATTGATCATTCCAGCCCCTGAGACTCCTAGTTCTTCTGAAAGCACCACCAGGGTAATTCCCAGGGCCAGGAGCATAAACAAGGTTTGTAGCGTATCTGTCCATACCACTGTTTTAATTCCGCTTCTGAAAGTGTATAGCCAGATAAGAAATATGGTCACCGTGACCGTTGCATAGTACGGAATTCCCAGTCCGTCAAATAGTATAAGCTGCAAAACATTAGCTACCAGAAAAAGCCGGAAACTCGACCCTACAATCCTGGAAAGCAAAAAGAATGAAGCCCCGGTTTTATACGAATATTTTCCGAAGCGGGAGTCCAGGTAGGTATAGATAGAGGTGAGGTTGAGGCGGTAATATAGAGGCAGCAACACCAAGCCTATCACGGCATAACCCACAGTATATCCCAACACCACCTGAAAATAACTAAAACTATCAGTAGTAACGGTTCCGGGAAGAGAAATAAAGGTCACTCCGCTCAGGGAGGCTCCAATCATCCCAAAGGCTACGATATACCAGGGCGATTGCCGGTTTGCCCTGAAGAATTCAGCATTACTGCCGGCGCGACTGGAAAAAAAAGAAATTAAAAACAAGACACCGAAATAGGCGGCAATCAGGAGCAAGATTTGGTAAGGCTGCATAAAATTTTTTTCTGAAAAGGCGAATTTACAAATTCAGGTTAAACTTGGGAGTTTTCGGCTAAAATTCGTCCGGTAAAAATCTTAACTTCGCGCTATGGATTTTTCATCAAAATTGCTGGAGCAGGCTGTAGACGAAATGTCTCAATTACCGGGTATTGGGAAACGTACCGCCCTTAGGCTGGTTTTGCATCTCCTGAAGCAACCGGAAACACAAACCCAAAACCTGGCTTCTGCCTTAACAAAACTACGCGGCGAGATTAAACTCTGTAAAAATTGTTTTAATATCAGTGACACCGAACTTTGTGATATCTGTGCCAATCCTGCCAGGAATGAGGAGCTCGTTTGTGTGGTAGAAGACATACGCGATGTGATGGCCATTGAGAACACCGGGCAATATCGGGGGCATTATCACGTCCTGGGAGGGAAAATAAGCCCTATGGATGGGGTGGGGCCCTCGCAACTTAATATTCATCCACTCATAGAAAAAGTGAAGGCAGGGAAAGTTGAGGAGATTATTTTTGCACTTAGCAGTACCCTGGAAGGAGATACCACAAACTTTTATATTTTCAAGCAGCTGGAAGGTACTAATATTAAAACCTCTACCATTGCCCGCGGAATTTCGGTAGGAGATGAGCTGGAGTATGCCGATGAGGTGACTTTGGGCAGAAGCATCGCCAATCGGGTACCCTTTGAAAGCTCTCTTAAAGGCTAATAAAAGTGCCTGCTTCGTTTTTTTTCGGGTAAAAATTTAGTTTCAGCCTTTGAAATTGTAAATTTACCCGAATCTCGATGTACCATTAACTTCAAAAAATCATCGCTAAAATCAAGTTTTATTGATTTTTTAATATTTAAATGGAGTAATTTTGGTAAATTCGCAAATACAAATCAAAAAATTAGCGTTCTAATATAGATATGGCAAAATTCGAACTTAAGCTACCCAAGATGGGGGAAAGTGTTGCCGAGGCAACCATTACAAGTTGGTTAAAAGAGGTGGGAGACACCATTGATGCCGATGAACCTGTGCTGGAAATAGCAACCGACAAAGTTGATAGTGAAGTCCCAAGTGAAGTGGAAGGGAAATTAATAGAAAAACTCTTCGATATTGATGATGTGGTGCAGGTGGGGCAGACTATAGCTATTATTGAAACAGATGCTGAAATCTCAGCAGGTGATGATGAGCTTGAAATGGACCTCGATGGAGAAGACTCTGAAGATGCGCTCACCGAAGAGGTGGAAGCCAGCGTGGAGTCAGCAAAGGCAACTGCAGGGAGTGAAGATTTTTCAGATTCTGATCGTTTTTATTCTCCGCTGGTAAAAAATATCGCCAGGGAAGAAGGAATTAGCTTCGACGAACTGGAAAATCTCGAAGGAACAGGCAAAGATGGTCGCGTAACCAAAGATGATATCTTAGCTTATGTGAAGGCCAGGAAAGAACAGCCTGCTCAGCCAAAACAGGCTCAGCCTAAAGCAAAACCAATAGATACCGGTAAACTTGAAGGTGCGATGACAGGGGAGGAAACCCCTATGCCTTCCGGCGAAGATGAAATTATTGAAATGAGCCGAATGGGTAAGATGATTGCTCACCACATGGTTCAAAGTAACCAAACCTCGGCGCACGTTCAATCTTTTATAGAAGTTGATGTAACCAAAATCTGGAACTGGAGAAATAAACATAAAGCTGAGTTCGCTAAAAGAGAAGGTGAAAAATTAACCTTCACCCCAATCTTTATGGAAGCCGTAGCTAAAGCAATACGCGATTTCCCGATGATCAATATCTCTGTGGATGGGGATAAGATCATCAAAAAGAAAAATATTAACCTAGGGATGGCAGCTGCCCTTCCCGATGGGAATCTTATTGTACCGGTTATCAAAAATGCCGACAGGCTTAACCTTGTAGGAATGGCCAAGGCGGTGAACGATCTTGCAGGGCGTGCCCGTCAAAACAAATTGAAACCGGATGAGATTCAGGGAGGTACTTATACTGTTACCAATGTAGGGACTTTTGGCAGTGTAATGGGAACTCCAATTATCAACCAGCCACAGGTTGGAATCCTTGCACTTGGTGCAATTAGAAAAATGCCTGCTGTAATTGAGACTCCCGAAGGAGACTTTATAGGGATAAGGTATAAAATGTTCTTATCGCACAGCTACGATCACCGCGTGGTAAATGGAGCCCTGGGTGGACAGTTCGTACAACGCGTAGCTCAATACCTGGAAAGCTTTGATAGCGACAGGGCTATTTAGAAATTATAGTACTCAAAAAAAAAAGCTGCAATTGATTTTGCGGCTTTTTTTTATAGATTTTTAATAAAGGACTTGAGCAACTGCAAGGCCGGGTGATTTTTATCTATTGCTTCTGAAAAAAGAACCTGCCGGTTCAGGTTTTTATACCCGGTTATTTCCCTGGCTTCTTCAGGCTTAAGTCTTTCAAAAGCCATCGACCAGTCTGCGAAGCTTCTGGTTTCAGAATGTCCATAATCCAGGATCAGGATTTCCTGGTGCCTTTTGTCTTTTGATATTTTTTCGAATAAGCGGGTGATAGCCCCTTCTTCTCCTTCCAGATATTGAATGAACAAACCTTCATAACAAATCAGCATGCCGGTAATACCGGCCGCCTCATTGCTTGATCTGGCCTGGAATAGCATTTTTTCCAGGGCAGCTTCGGTTAAAGAATGAGATTGCTTACTAACGTAAGAGAGATATTTTAACACTGTTAAAAAGTTTCAGAACTATTCAAAGATATAAAATCCCTTTTTGAAAATCATTTCCGGAGAATAAGGAGTTCTTCTCTGTGTTTCCGGCTAATGCAACCGGCTAAATTATGGTATATTTGCTCAAAAGAAGCTTTCCTATGGAATTAAACTTAACCAAACCTATATGTTTTTTTGATCTTGAAGCCACCGGAACAAATCTGGCAAAAGATCGTATTGTTGAAATCGCCATTTTAAAGATATTTCCCAATGGCAATAAAGAAAGTAAAACCTGGCTGGTAAATCCTGAGATTAAAATTCCGGAGGAAGTTATCGCCATTCATGGAATTTCCAATGAAAAGGTGGCCGATGAGCCAACGTTTAAGGAGTTGTCTTTCAGAATTTACGAAATGATAAGAGGCTGCGACCTTGCCGGCTATAATTCTAACCGTTTTGATATTCCCCTCCTGGTGGAAGAGCTATTACGGGCAGGGATAGACTTTGATATGAAGAATGTTGTTGCGGTAGATGTACAAACAATTTTTCATAAAAAAGAACAACGAACCCTGTCTGCAGCCTACCAGTTTTACTGCGGAAAAAATCTTGAAGATGCTCATACCGCTGAAGCCGATACCAATGCAACCTATGAAGTGCTGAAATCTCAGTTGGAGCGGTATGAAGATCTTGAAAACGACATAAAGTACCTCGCGGATTATTCAGCAAGAAAACGCTTTGCCGATTTTGCAGGCTTTGTGGTATACGATAAAAAAGGGGAGGAAGTATTTGGTTTTGGAAAGTTTAAAGGAAAGAATGTAGCAGAGGTTTTGGAAAAAGAACCGGGTTATTATGGCTGGATCCAGAATGCCGATTTTCCGCTGTACACCAAAAGAGTGCTAACGGCGATTAAACTAAGAAAACTCAACACCAAAATTAAGTAGAAGTCTCCTGCTATGAAGATTATTTGTATAGGTAGAAATTATACCGAACACATTGCCGAACTTGAAAATGAAAAACCCGAAGATCCGGTTATCTTTCTGAAACCAGATACGGCCATTCTGCTTAAAAAACAGCCCTTTTTTATTCCTGATTTTTCTCAAGAGGTACATTATGAGGTTGAGGTTTTAGTGAAGATCAAAAAAGTGGGAAAACATATTCAGTCTAAATTCGCTCATAAATATTATGATGAGATCGGTTTGGGAATAGATTTTACTGCCCGGGATCTTCAGAAGAAATTGAAAGAGAAAGGCTTGCCCTGGGAAAAAGCAAAGTCCTTTGACGGGGCAGCCGTAATTGGAGAAAAATGGATATCCAAAAAATCGTTTCCCGATATAAATAATATTAACTTTAGTCTTTTGAAAGACCAGAAGAAGGTGCAGCAAGGCAATACCTCTCATATGTTGTGGAAAATCGATGAGTTGATTGCTTATGTCTCAGAGTTTTTCACCCTCAAGATAGGGGACGTTATTTTTACAGGAACTCCTGCGGGAGTAGGGAAAGTTGAAGTCAACAATAGGTTGACTGGATTTTTAGAAAAGGAAAAAATGTTTTCAATCAATATTAAATAGCGATATGAGCAGTTACAATTTAGAGGGCGTAGAAGAGATGGCTGGGGGTGACAAGGAATTCATGAAAGTGGTGGTACAGACTTTTTTAGAAGAAATTCCGCCGGATGTAGAGGCGATGAATGAAGCTATTTCTAACGGTAATTCTACCCTGGCATACCAGTATGCCCATAAGATGAAACCTAACCTGCAATTGTTCGGTCTCGAGCTTATGAATGAGGTGAAAGTGATAGAAAGCTGGGCGAAAACAGGGAGGAAGAAGGATGAAGTTCCACAAGCGGCAGCGAAGATCACCAAAAAAGTGAAGGTGGCGGGTATCGCCCTAAAAAGAGATTTTGAACTCGAATGAAGGCAGAGATAATAACCATTGGCGACGAGATATTAATAGGCCAGATTATAGATACCAATTCGGCTTTTCTCGCGGCAGAGTTAAATAAGATTGGGATTGCCGTACACCAGATCTCGAGTATAGAAGATAAAAGCTCCCATATTCTTACCGCCTTGCAGGAGGCTTCTCAAAGGGCCGAAATTGTGCTCATAACCGGGGGGTTAGGTCCCACCAGGGATGATGTTACCAAATCCAGCCTCTGTAACTATTTTGAAGATGAGCTTACCGAAAATAAAGTGGTGCTGCAGCATATAGAACAGCTCTTTGAAAAATATATTGAAACTCCAATTTCTGATCTAAACCGAAGGCAGGCCCTGGTGCCTGGTAAGGCCGAGGTGCTTTTCAATAAATACGGTACCGCGCCGGGGATGTTATTTCGCAAAGATGGGGTGATGTATATCTCGCTGCCGGGTGTTCCCTTTGAAATGAAGGAGCTGGTTAAGAATGAGGTGCTGCCCAGGTTACAACAGGAATTCAAGCGTCCGGTGATTCTTCATAAAACCGCGATTACTTATGGCCTTGGTGAGAGTGCCATTGCCGAGAAAATATCAGATTGGGAGGATGAGCTTCCTGAAAATATTAAATGTGCTTACCTGCCAAATTTTGGAAAGGTAAGGATAAGGCTTACCGCCATTGGAGATAATGAGCAGCACCTCCAAAACTCTATTGATGGTCTGCTCACCGACCTGCATCAGTTGATTGGGGATATTATTGTGGGCTATGAAGACGATGAACCGGTAGAGATACAAATAGGCAGATTGCTTTCATCGGCCAGGCAAACCATCGCTACCGCCGAGAGCTGTACCGCCGGCCGTGTCGCTAATTTGCTGGCTTCTCCACCTGGAGCCTCGGTATATTATAAAGGCAGTGTGGTGAGTTATGCTACCGAAATAAAAAAAGAAATACTCAAGATTCCTGCAGAATTAATAGAAAAATATAGCGTGGTTAGTGCAGAGGTAGCCGAAGCCATGGCAAAGAATGCACGCTCACTTCTTAAGACCGATTTTGCTGTTTCCACTACCGGAAATGCAGGTCCCTCAAAAGGAGATAGCGATGCAGAGATCGGCACTGTTTTTATTGGCATTGCCACCCCTGAAGCCGTATATTCCAAAAAATTCATCTTTGGAAATCACCGTGAGAAAGTGATCGGGAAAACCGTACATAAAAGTTTAGAGCTTATTTTAAGTGAAATTCTTAAATTTGCAAAAACATAATTTTTTCAGGCTTCCAGATGCATTCTGCCGTTTTTTAGGCAAGGATGAGGCACCTGAAAGCAAATATTTTGCTTAACACCTGTGAATTAAGGGGGTAGCTTTTTGAATGAAGCCTTAAAAACAGAGGGATGGAAGGAGCCGAAATTCAGAAGAAGAAAAAAATAAAGTCCACGAAATATTTTTAAAAAATGAGTTGGCGATTAGGTAAAAAAATCGTTAATTTGCAGCCTGTTTTGAAATAACAAGATAAAGAATAGAACAATGTCAAGAGTTTGTGAACTTACGGGAAAAAAGGCGATGGTAGGAAACAATGTTTCTCACGCGATGAATAAAACCAAGCGTAAATTTAACGCCAATCTGGTTAAAAAACGTTTTTTTATTCCTGAAGAAGACAGATGGGTAACTTTAAAGGTTTCTACTTCTGCACTTAAAGATATTAATAAAAAAGGCATCTCTGCTGTAATGAAAGAGGCAAGGGAGAAAGGCTTTTTCAAGAAATAATCCCGGGCATAAAAACATAGAACAATGGCAAAGAAAGGCAACAGAGTACAGGTAATTTTAGAGTGTACAGAGCATAAGGAGTCTGGGCAACCAGGAACTTCAAGATACATCACTACCAAGAATAAAAAGAATACACCGGATAGAATGGAGCTGAAGAAATTCAACCCTATTCTTAAAAAAATGACGGTTCACAAAGAGATAAAATAATTTGAGTCATGGCAAAGAAATCAGTAGCATCTATACAAACAGGGTCTAAAAGATTGACCAAAGCGATAAAAATGGTTAAATCTCCAAAAACCGGTGCCTACACCTTTGTAGAAGCAATTATGGCTCCGGAAGACGTGAACGACTTTTTAAAGAAAAAGTAATTTAGTACTTTAGTACAAAGACATTATAAAAAGCCGTCTGGATTAGCTCCGGGCGGCTTTCTTTATTTAAAACATTTTTATACCGGAAATTCAGGTTCCCATTTTCTGTATCGGCAGGCTGGGGTATGAGAACCCATTTATGTATATTTACACTTATTATTGCTGAATTTCTCTTGCCGGAAATTCCTTTTTTTAAACCAAACCAAAAAATGAGCTTATTCAAAAAAATATTTTCCAAGGATAAGAAAGAAAACCTGGATAAAGGCCTCGAAAAAACCAAATCCAGCTTCTTTGATAAAATGAGTAAGGCTGTTGCCGGAAAATCTAAAGTAGATGATGAAGTTTTAGATGACCTGGAAGATGTGCTGGTAAGTAGCGACGTTGGAGTTGCAACTACAATTAAAATCATTAATCGCATAGAAGAAAGAGTAGCCCGGGATAAATATCTGGGCACTGATGAGCTTAACAAGATCCTGCGGGAAGAGATCGCTGCCCTTATGGCTGAAACCGAAGCCGGAGAAGCTGCGAATATCCAGTTGCCTGATGTGAAACCCTATGTGATCATGGTGGTAGGTGTAAATGGCGTTGGTAAAACCACTACCATAGGAAAACTGGCGCATCAGTTTAAAAGCGCCGGAAAAAAAGTGGTGCTTGGAGCTGCCGATACTTTTCGGGCTGCAGCTATAGACCAGTTACAGATCTGGGCTGATCGCACCGATGTTCCTATTATAAAACAAAAAATGGGAAGTGATCCTGCTTCTGTAGCTTTTGATACCGTGCAAAGCGCCGTTAAAATGGATGCCGATGTGGTACTTATCGATACCGCCGGGCGCCTGCACAACAAGGTGAATCTCATGAACGAGCTTAGCAAGGTGAAACGGGTGATGCAAAAGGTGATCCCCAATGCTCCACACGAAGTGCTCCTGGTTTTAGACGGCTCTACCGGCCAGAATGCCTTTGAGCAGGCTAAACAATTTACAGCGGCTACCGAGGTGACTTCTCTGGCTGTAACCAAGCTTGACGGTACCGCCAAAGGTGGTGTGGTCATCGGTATTAGCGACCAGTTTAAAATCCCGGTAAAATATATTGGTGTGGGCGAAGGCTTGGAAGACCTCCAGGTTTTCAATAAATACGAATTCGTCGATTCCTTCTTTAAACAATAAAAGCCCTCTTATGAAAAAACTTATACTCCTGCTTAGCCTCCCGTTGTTTATTGCCTGTGGCGATAAAGAAACCGAAAATGAAACTTCAGAGAATGTCAATGACACGCTTACGCAACCGGAAGAGATGGAGTATAAGGTCCTGGACTCAGAATTTATTCTATTGGATTCCCTTTGGGCGCCATTCGAGCAGGAGCTCAGGGAGTTTGCCGGAAGCAGGTATTCTGAATTAAAAGGAAAGCTTCTGGAAGCCGATATTCCCGCCATTCAGGAGCAGATCAAAAATGGAGAGCTTTCCTACGAAGAGCTGGTTTTATTCTATCTGCATCGTATCAAAAAATACGACCGGGAAAACGAACTTTCCCTGAACTCGGTTATTTCCCTGAACAAAGATATTCTGAAAGAAGCCCGGGCAAAAGATGAGGCTTTGAAAGACGGCGGCGACCGTCATCCGATCTTTGGAATTCCGGTTCTGTTGAAAGATAATATTAATGCTGAAATTGCTTCGACTACCGCAGGTGCTGTGGCATTGCAAAATAATAAAACCCAGGATGCTTACATCGTAGAGCAGTTGCAGAAGAATGGTGCCCTTATTTTAGGAAAAGCAAACCTAAGTGAATGGGCGTATTTCTTTTGTGGCGAATGCCCAAGTGGATATTCGGCTATTGGGGGGCAAACCCTTAATCCTTACGGGCGAAAGATATTTGATACCGGCGGTTCCAGCTCCGGAAGTGCCGTTGCCGTGGCTGCTAATTTAGCACCCGTGGCTGTAGGCTCTGAAACTTCAGGTTCTATCCTGTCGCCATCCAGCCAAAATTCCCTGGTAGGACTAAAACCTACTATTGGGCTGCTAAGCCGCGGTGGGATCGTTCCTATTTCTGGAACGCTTGATACGCCGGGACCGATCACCAAATCGGTGATAGACAACGCGATTCTGTTATCGGCTATGGCGGGGAAAGATGAAACCGATCCTGCTTCTGAAGGATTCGCAGCTCCTGTGCAGGATTACTACAGCGCTCTGGAAAATGCAAGCCTAAAGGGAAAACGCTTTGGCGCGATTAAAGGATTGATGGACGACTCGCTGTATGTTCAGGCCGTAGAAGATCTTAGGAAAGCAGGGGCCGAAGTGGTGGAATATGAAGCCGAAGAAGTTCAGCTCCCTAATTTTGTTAGACTCCTGAACCTGGATATGAAGACCGATCTCCCCGAATATTTTGACAAATACGGAGGAAACACCGGTTTTTCTTCCGTAGAAGATCTCGTAAAATTTAATATCGAAGATTCAACTTTAAGAATGCCCTATGGCCAGGCTTTATTTGAAGGTATCCTCCAGGATTCGGCTTCCAAAGAAGATTTTGCCGCTATAAAAGATACCCTAAGCCGCAATGGGAAACAGTTTTTTGATGTGCCTATGAAGGAGCACGATCTTGATGCCGTGCTTTCCATAAATAATTATCATGCAGGCTTCGCCGCGGTAGCCAAATACCCTGCGATTACCGTGCCTATGGGTTTTGCTGAAGACGGCGCGCCAAAAGGGCTAACGATAATCACTGCCCCCCACGGGGAGCAGGACCTGCTAAACTGGGCTGCGGCTTACGAAAAGCAATCTAAGAGACGTAAAGCCCCCGAAAATTACACCGACTAATGCGAAGTAATTATCTCTCGCTCATCTCGAAGATTATTTTCTTTTACAGCATTTTTTATGTGGTGATGAAACTTATCGCCGCCCTGGGTGGAAATGCTTCCTATGCCAATTTAATCCTGGCTTTGCCTTATCTTGTTTTTGGCGTAATTGGCTGGGTGATGGTCAAAAAGAATAGCTACAACTGGGCCTACGTGATCGCAGGAGCGATTCTCATCAGTCTGGTGCGGTATTTTGAACAGGATTGGATGATTGCCATTGAAAATTATTTCGGAGGTTAAGAGCCGGAGGTTAAATAGGTACTTTATTCCGTTCCGATAGCTTTAGGGATGACCCGGAATCTCCTCCTGCCTGGTTTTATTTTTGGATGTTTTTGAATCACTCGAATGAGACCCTGAATCAAGTTCAGGGGGACGCCAGACCAAAGAAGCAATCGTCATTCCGGGCGTGACCTGGAATCTCATCCTGATTGATTTTGTTTTTGAGATGTTTCCGACTTACTCGAATGAGACCCTGAATCGAGTTCAAGGTGACGGTAGGTATTTCAAACGTCATTCCGGGTGTGACCCGGAATCCCATCCTGCTTGATTTTGTTTTTGAGATGTTTCCGACTCACTCGAATGAGACCCTGAATCAAGTTCAGGGGGACGCCAGACCAAAGAAGCAATCGTCATTCCGGGCGTGACCTGGAATCTCATCCTGATTGATTTTGTTTTTGAGATGTTTCCGACTTACTCGAATGAGACCCTGAATCGAGTTCAGGGTGACGGTAGGTATTTCAAACGTCATTCCGGGTGTGACCCGGAATCCCATCCTGCCGGTTCTCCGTTTTGGATTCTGAAGTTCTCGGTTGCTCACTCAGGTGAGACCCTGAATCAAGTTCAGGGGGACGCCAGACCAAAGAAGCAATCGTCATTCCGGGCGTGACCCGGAATCTCATCTGCTTGATTTTGTTTTTGAGATGTTTCCGACTTACTCGAATGAGACCCTGAATCAAGTTCAGGGTGACGCCAGACCAAAGAAGCAATCGTCATTCCGGGCGTGACCCGGAATCTCATCCTGATTGATTTTGTTTTTGAGATGTTTCCGACTCACTCGAATGAGACCCTGAATCAAGTTTAGGGTGACTCGAGACTTCATTAGGTTTCCCATCCAGATCTTCCAGGCTCAATCATTGGAGACGGATTAACCTGCTTATCGCGAAAAAACATTTTCTTTTTAAGCTGATTTTCCGGGTATTTTCCGATTTTTACTTCAACAAAAACCTACTCTTGTGAAAACTAAAAAATCCTACCCCCAGGAAGTTTACCTGAATGGCAGCTGGCTTAAGCCGGAAAAGGCTCAGGTTTCTGTATTTGACCGTGGCTTTATGTTGGGCGATGGGATCTATGAGGTGAGTCCGTTTTATAAGGGGAAGGCTTTTAAGCTTCAGGAACACCTGCAGCGGCTTCAGTATTGCCTGGATGAGATAGGCCTTGATTTTGATGCTTTCTCTTTAGAAGAGATCATTTATGAAGCTATAGAACGCGCAAAACTTTCTGATGAAGATTGCGCGGTGTATATGCAGGTAAGCAGGGGAACGGCTCCCAGAAGCCACTTCGTCCCCGAAAAGATTGAAGCTACAATTTTGCTGTATGCCTTCCCCGTTACTTTAGAAGGCTTTGAAAAAAAGACCTGGGACGTGATGGCTACGGAAGATAAGCGCTGGCATCGTTGTGATATTAAATCTACCGCCCTTTTGGCCAATGTAATGGCCAACGAAGAAGCCATCGCTGCCGGTTTCGCTGAAAACCTGCTGGTACGCAAAGGATATTTTACCGAAGGTTCCCACTCCAGCCTCTTTTTTATAAAATACGGAGTGGTGCATACCCATCCCGAAGGTCCCGAGATCCTCTCGGGCATTACCCGGGCCGAAGTGATTAAAATCTGCAACGACTTAGGAATCAAAGTGCGGGAAAAAGCCGTTCATATTGACGAACTGGTGGAAGTAGAAGAAATTTTTGTTACCGGCACCACCACGCAAATTATACCCGTAAGTTCCATTACCCACAATAACAAAAAGGTTTATAGCGCCAGCAAAGACAGCATTACCAAAAAATTACAACAGGTTTTTATAGAACGCACCAGAAGCTAGGCTTTTAAAAGACTTGCCAGGCCTTTGTTCTTTGTGAAAATAGGTAGAATGAGTCACGACCAGCTTTAAAATGGGATTTATTCTTCAATAAATTTTTTATAGTGCTCGTAGCGTAAAAATATATCCCTTACATAATTGTATGGCTCTCTTCCTCTCACAAAACCGTGTCTAACCACATCATCCAGGTAGTATTTCTTATCCTTTAATTTCAGTATATATTCTTCTACATTTTCATCCCATACATGCGGGTTCCTGCCATTTTTTTCTGCCAGGCGCATAGCATCATATACATGACCTGCCCCACAGTTGAAGGCGGCTAAAGTGAACTTTATTTTTTGGATTGAGTCTTTTACAACTTCAAAATTATCACGCATCCTGTCTAAGTATTTTACGCCTCCTGCTACATTTTGTTCCGGGTTGTGATTGTTGCTCACGCCAACTTCTTTGGCCGTAGCCGGCATTAGTTGTATTAGTCCGGTTGCTCCTGCCCAGGATTCTGCTTTAGGGTCAAACCTGGATTCCTGGTAAATCTGGGAAGAAAGAAAACGCCAATCCCATCCTATTTCAGAAGCATTTGCTTTAATAATATCGTCGTACTTACTAATCTTATTGCTGTTTTTACTGTAGAAATCGCTTTTAATCCTACTTCTATTAGATCTGGTGTTTTTAAAGTACTTATTGTAAATCACATAGTAATCGTCTGACTTTTTCTCTTTTTCAATCCATTTGTTTATCGCCTTGAGCAGCTGGGGAGAATTCTGTCTTACCGCCCAGGCTATGCGTTGTGAGAAGGAAACCCTGGTGTCGATATTTAGAATAGGGTAGTAGGTTTTATTGATAGCCGCAATATTGTGATCTGCAACGGTTCTTTCAATTTCACCATCCACTACCATTTTAATTATTTCATCTGTAGTAACATTTCCGTTAATATGTGCTATCGGAATGTCAGCACCAATCTCATTCTCTAAGTTTTTAATTCTTTCAGCATAAGATGAATTTTCTCTAACCCACACGGTATCGTTGCTTAATTCAAGCGTGTTTGAAATCAGCTGTTTATCGATCTTGTAGCCGGGGAGGGAGCGCCAATTGTCAGGCATTCGCTGTACCAAAGCCTGGTGGGTTACGTAGTGGTTTTCTGTAAAACTCACCAATTTTTTTCTGGGCTCAGTGATGGTTAAACCATAAGCAATTAAATCGCCTTCACCCTTGTTCAGCATCTCAAATAGGTCATCGATATCTTCAGCGATTGTGATTTTAAGCTCTAAGCCTAAGTTTTTGGCCAGGCGCGATAACAACTCATATTCAAAGCCCATGGGCATTCCTTTATACAGGAAATAACTCGTGGAATTGTATATGCTTATCGCATGTAGCACCCCATCTTTCTTTATAGCCTCCAGATCTCTGGAAATTTTATAAGGTTTAGGGACTTGTTGGGTTCCAGCCAGGCCATCCCCGGAGCCATTATCTCCTTGAGAACAAGCTGCAAAAATTATAAAAACAACTATGAAAAGAGCGCTTCTTTTTAACTTCATAGCCTTCAAAATACAAATAAATAGGGGAGTTGCGGAAAATTTTGTTAAATAATAAAATATTTGACACTTGTTTAAGGCCGGGCTTTTTCCTGGTTTTAAATCTGTATCAGCAAATTCCCTATGTGATTTTTTAAGCAGTAAAGCCTAAAGATTACTCCCTGGTCCCCGATTCTACTTCTGATTAAAAGATTAACTAAAATCCAGCTAAATACCTGCTTAATAGATTTTTATGCTGAGATATATCATTTTTAAAATAGTTGATGCATCATATTTTTAATAAAAAATTTGTTACAAACTAAATCATTTCAAAATGGGGCATCTGTCCCTATCCTGAGTCTGCGGTTATGGGAGTTCTATGTTTTTTAATAATACACCACGATGAAGAAAATCTACAACATAGGTTTTATAGCCGGGATGCTTGCATTTACGGCAAACGTATTTTTTATAATTGCTCAAATCCTGCAACTTTTGGGTTTGCTTAGCTATCCTTATGATGAAATTTCAATCTACGGATTTTCTCTCTGTATCGTGATTCCGTTTTTATTAGAGATCTTAGCGCTTCATTATGTTACACCTAAGCAGAAAAAATTCTGGAGCCACGCTGCGCTTATCTTCACGGTGATCTACGCGATTTTTGTTACTGCAAATTACGTGGTGCAGCTCGCCACGGTTATTCCTTTTACCTTACAGGGCCGGGCCGACCAAATTGAAGTGCTCGTACAGTATCCACATTCCCTGTTTTGGAATTTTGATGCTATAGGTTACATCGCTATGGGGATAGCTTCTTTTTTCGTGCTTCCTCTCTTTAAAAAGCAAAGATTCGACAAGTGGGTTCGGGCTGCATTTTTGGCAAATGTACTGGTCACACCACTCATCGCGTTTGTGTATTTCTACCCAAATTTTTCTGAAAAAATATTACTACTTGGCATCCCCTGGATAATTACCGCTCCATTAATGATGCTTTTACTGGCGCTACGTTTCAGGAAACAAAAAATAAAACATTTTGGAAACCAACAAAGAATGAAACAAAGCAAATAAAACCAGTGGCGGACTTAAATCAGAGCCTTGTTTCTACCAAAAAGTAAGAATTAAATAACTCCTTTAAATTTGAAATTATGAAAACTCCGGAGCACATAAATGAAATCATCGAATACGGAACCAAAGCACCTTCCGGCCATAATACTCAGCCCTGGAAGTTTTTAGTTAAGGAAAATGAGATCCATATATACCCTGATTTTGACAGAGAATTACCCATTGTAGATCCAGATAATCACGCTTTATACATTAGCCTGGGATGCGCTGCAGAAAATATGCTTTTAGCAGCAAAACATTTTGGGTATGATTGTACAATTAATCTTGTAACAGACGATAAAGACATATTCATTAAACTATCCTTGAGAAAAAGAGGATCTATAGAGAAGGATAATTTGTTCGACTATATTCACATCAGACAATCCACCCGGAATTTATATACGAATGATAAAGTTTCTTCCTCACATATAGCAGCCCTAAAGGAATCCTTCAATTTTAAAGGCATTGAAATTTTAATGTTTACCACTGCTGAAGAAATTGAAAAATTAGAAGCATTTATTATTGAAGGGAGTAACAGGCAGTTTCAAAATAAGGATTTTGTTAAGGAACTTGTCTCCTGGATTCGTTTTTCCAAAAAGGAGGTAGCACAAAAAAGAGACGGGATATGGCAGGCGAGTATGGGAATGCCGGAAGTTGGGAGAACATTGGGCAATATCATTATGAAAAATTTTGTTTCCGCAAGCAGTGAGGCAAAGCGATGGAAAAAACAAATAGAGGCTTCTGCAGGTTTTGCTTTATTTACAGTCGAAAAAAATGATTTGGCTCATTGGGTTTTGCTGGGAAGAGCTTTTCAGCGTTTTGGCTTAACAGCCACCCAATTAAATATTAGCCATGCCCACGTAAATATGCCTTGTGAAGAAATACAGGTTCGAAATAAAATGGCAAAACAATTTGAGCTCACAGGGCATCCCTTGCTATTGATACGTTTTGGATACTCTAAAAAGATGCCCTATTCCTACAGGCGGCCTTTGGCCGATGTTGTGGAAACTACTTAATACGGATGCCGGCTTAAGCCCTGGTTTGTTGAACAGGTTAATTATTTTCTTTCTAGGGATGCCGCCTATTCGCATTATGTGCTGTGTGAACTGTGAAAGTGAAAATTATTTAAGATGTTCTTTGATTTCCTTCTCTAAGTCATCTCCTCTAAGGTTCCTCGCAACTATCTCTCCATTTTTATCGATTAAAAAGTTAGTTGGAGTGGAATGAATTCCATAGCCACTAAAGATCTTTCCATTCCAGTTGTCCAAATTACTTAGTTGAGGCCAGGTTAAATTATCTTCTTTAATTGCTTCTATCCAATTAGATTTCTTAACATCATTTGAAACGCTAATTATTTCGAATCCTTTAGGATGATATTTTGAATATACCTGAGTCAATTTTTTATTCATACCTCTACTGTGGCTACAAGATGAAGACCAAAATTGAAGTAGAGTTAATTGTCCTTTAAGTTCGGAAATTTTTTTTTCGATACCCATAGGGTTTGGTGCACTAAAATCATTATATTTTTCTCCAAGATCGGGAATATCTTTATCTAAATCATTTTTGATCTTCTGTCCAATAGAGGATACTTGAACATCTCTTGAAAGTTTTGAAAAATATTCTCCGATTTCATTCTGGCTCCATCGTTGGTTGCCATCCAGGATATAAGCGCTAAGTACAGAATTGGGATTTAGATTAATAAACTTCTTTTCTCTTAGCTTCAAAGAGTCCTTAGGAGTAGATTTTACATTAGCATAAACTGTTTGCTGCATCTTTGTAGACAAATTTTGAGTTTCTGAACCGGTGACTTTCGCATTTATAAACGTATTCTTTGTGGCATTAAAAGTCATAGGGTTCTTTTCAAGCCATAAATCTTTGAAGTTCTTGCGATCTTTTGTGAAGATCATTACATATAAAACAGGTTCCGGTAAATTTGTATTTAATAAAAATTCATTGTCTTTAACCAGTGCTGAATCTATATTCCCTCCGTTAACAAGATCTCTTAAATAAAGGTAAGTTCCATCTTTAATACCAGAGGTTTTTCCTGATAATGAAAAGTCGTTCTTCTGAGCCAAAACAACATTAAAGCTTATTAAGCTTAGTAGAATTAATTTTTTTGAAATCATAAATTATTTGGAATTTGATTTAAAGCTAATAAAATTATCTGGAGCATTGTCTACATGGTTCCCGGATAATGCAAGTGGCGGGTTTTATGGATGCAGATTTGTGGACTGGGTTATTTTCTTGCCTGATTTCTAAAATTACACTTTTTAAGTGATAAGCCTTAGATGCGATGAGCCGTTGGGGTGCGACGTTTTTTATTATTCTATTTCTTTTCTAATCAAATGCAAAATAGTGTCCAGATCATCCATTATGGGATTATAATGTGCGTGTTCTGTCGCATAACTAGTGAAAATAAACATCAGAATATTGTTTTCAAATTCTGTGGAATTTAATAAATGTAAGTTGCTAACCTCATTTTTACTTTTTGGTAAACCAATCTGACTATATACTCTTGTTTGTCCTAAAATTGTTCTAAGACTGCTTTTATCTGTTCTAAACATGTCCAGTACCTTTTCTCGTTGAACGCTTAATTCCTTCTCCTGTCTTGAAACATCTTCCATGGTAGACAGCCAGTTAGTCAATTGTTTTCTTAGTTCGGTATTGGAGAGGTTTTTGAGATTACCGGAATTAATCATTTCATTCAAGAGTGAATTATTTGGATTAAATGCGATATCACTAGAAAAGGTATTATAAAGAAGACTTGAAAAGGCTGTTTCAGTTGGAGTTTCATTCTTGTAGGTAATAAATTCTAATATTTTTTTAGAGTTATTAGAATTGCTTTTATTTACTGCAATCAATTCTTTTAACTTCGATCTACTGGTTTCAAATTCTTGTTCCAGGCCAAGTAAATATGTTTGTTCATAATTATTGTTTATTCGATTTTGATTAGCATTGTTGATCGCCAGGGCAATTAAAATCCCAATAACCACCAGGATGATCTCTCCCAGCGCATAGAATAAGTATTTGGTAAACCTTTTCTCTGTTAGTAAACTTAGCCTGATCTTTCTGAAAATCTTTATCATCTGTCTAAATTTCGGCGGTACTCTTACCTCCTTTTAAAATAAGCCATATAGCAAATGACATTTCGCCTAAAATGCTTGGAATAGCTACAAGTATCAAAAATATCGATTGATAATCACTATAATTTGAAATTAAAAAATGTGCAGAAGTATCAAGGATATACATAATTCCCGCAATCATAAGGAAAAGTGCAATAACTAAAGGTTTCCTGATAATTATGCCTAAAAGGATCAGGTGTATCCCAAAAAAGAATAAACCAATTAGCCAGATTGTGTTGAAAATATCAACCTGTCCAAGAATTTCCGCTTCTGTGGTTGATTTTATTGCAAATGGGAGCGCAAATATGGCTACACCCATAATGGCCGCGTGCATCATCCTGAAAGATATGCTTAAACCGGTCCAGGGATTTTCTTGATATAACTTATAAAGTCCCCAGGCCACCACCACATCAAACACCACAGTAATCAGAAATGCCAGGATGCCAAATCTGACTAATAAAGCATTATTCTGAAGGGTTGCCATAGGCGATTCGCGTAGAGCTTCAAGAACAAAAAAATTAGCAAATATGGCAGCAAAAAATATTATCCAATAACTTACGCCCGTAATTATTGATAAGGTTCTTGGTTGCATTTAAACATGTTAATTTTTAGTGATTCATTAGGTATAGCAACGGGAAATGGGGCGTTAAGCTACTGTATTGTAGTTGTTTGCCAATAAAATTAATATATTTTTTTAAATTTTCGACTATTCTTTTTTACTAACTATTTTTAGGATTCGATTATACATTATTTCGGATAAGTTCCAGTTGTAACCCTCGAAGTTAACCGTGTTTGTAAATTGTATAATTACAGCATCAATATCCTTATGATATTTAGCAATAGTTTGATATCCTGGTATTAAGCCAGTATGCTCATACTTATAAATGGAAGAATATATCTCTTGTTCCTTCTTATTTCTAAAAGCGGAACCATCATTTAAGGCTCGAATAAATTTGCTTAGATCTTCTGCGGTCGCAAGCATTGAGCCTACATTATCCGTTTTTAAATCCTTATCATAGCCCACATAGTAACCGCTCATCACATTATTTATGTTTACATCCTGAATTGATCTAAAGGTATGTTTTAGGTTCAAAGGATCTATAATCTCTTTTTGAATATATTCGAATTTATCATATCCAAGAACCCGGTTCATTATTCTTCCAAGCAGTAGGTAATTGGTATTGGAATATTCATAATCTTCATTGGGTTTAAAGTTGGCAGGTTTATCCAAAACCAAGGCAAGTTGTTCATCTGCAGTTTCTTTAGGAACAGCCCAATACATATAGGTATCGGTAAAGTTGGGAATACCACTTCTATGCTGTACCAACATTCGTAAAGTGATTTTATCAGCATATTCTATTCTCCCTTTTAATTCTGGTAAATAATCTGAGAGTGTTTTCTCCAATGATAACTTTCCATCATTCACCAGCTTCGCAACAGCTAAGGCATTATACAACTTACCTACACTAGCAATTTTAAATAATGAATTTGGGTCGGCGGGGGTTTTATTTTCCCTGTTTTTATAGCCCGAAGTATAAAATTCTGATTGATTCCCTTTTTTGTTGATACAAACAATTATACCATCAAATCCGTAATCCTCCGCTTTATTTACTTGTTTCTGAATGGAATCAGGTAACGGAGCTATCCAGGCTTTTACTATAGGCCAGGGCACAAAGTATAGGGAAACAATTGTTGCGGCGAACAATAGTATTCTAAGTATTACAGTCCTGGTTTTCCTTTCCATAGTATTTCGGCACCTATTAATAATTAGCTAAAACTGTCTTGGTTATCCCCGGTTGGAGTAGTAGAGGACATGCGGCTCGGTTGGCTTAATTTTAGTTTGTTGGTAAATTTAATTATTTTCTCTCTAAGT
>NZ_MSJR01000006.1 GCF_002078605.1 Salegentibacter sediminis
GGTAATGGTTTGCAAACAGGTCGTTTCATTACCCGTAGCATCGGTTACCTTCCAGGTTACGATGGTGTCTCCCAGTTCGAAAACTTCAGGAGCATCGTTGCTTATACTTAATTCGGCATCACAATTGTCAGTTGCTACTGGCATTCCCAGGTCAACTTCCGAAGCAGAACATAGGGCTTCATCTGCGCTTACTGTAAGATCAGAAGGGCAGAATGTGATAATTGGATTTTCAGTATCAGGTGTGTAAATTACAGTTACTTCTAATTTATCGAAACATCCATTATCGCTGTCGGTAACGATCACCGAATAAGGTCCGGCATCAGTTACCTCAATAGTTGCAGTAGTTTCTCCTGTACTCCATTCATAAGAAGGACTCCCTTGAACAGTAGAAGAGGAAGCATCTAAAGTTATGGAAGTCACCTCACAGGATAGTTCCTGGTTTCCTGTGATTTGAGCGACAGGTTGAATTGGATCATTAATTTCGAATTCATAATTCTTTATACATCCAACACTGTCGGTTATTTCAACATTATAAGTCCCCCCGGCAAGGTTTTCAATGTTTTGTTGATCTGAAGTATACCCTGCAGGACCGGTCCAGGAATAGTTATAACTGCCTGTGCCTCCTGAAACAGTAAGGCTTATGGCAGCTCCACTACCTGCATTATTTTCATCACAACTTATTGGTGTAATCGATGCATTTGCTATTATTTCTTCCGGGTTTTCAATAAGAAGCTCATATTGACTAACCAGGTTCTGGCTATCGGTAATTATAAGTTTTGTAGTGTTTCCGGTAGTAGTAAAATCGTGGGAAGGGCTTTCTTCAGTAGAATCTATTATTCCATCATTCTCAAAATCCCATTGGTATGTATAGGGTGGGATCCCTCCGGTTGTAGTGGAGTTATAGTTTACTGTGGTCACCCCGTTATAAGTACAGGCGGTGTAATCAAATTCTACCGCAAGGGGGGCTCCGATAATAGTATCGGCAGCGAATTCACATTGTGCTTTATTATAATCACCGCAATCATATTCTGTTAGTTCTGTAGAGCTACCTCCTGTTATCCAGACGGCCAGAATATCTTCAAGGATGAGTTCCTGTCCACAAGTCCAGGTAAAAGGTCCGTAAATTTGCTGTTGACCAGAGGCACCACCACTAATTTCACCAATATAGATGTTCAATGGAATTAAATTTCCATCAACACTTAAATCGGCGAATATCCGGGTATTGTTAACTGTATTATTGGCATTGGAAGTATAGTTAAGCATAACATATACTCCTTCCTGATCACCAATTGTACAGGCCTGGTTCGTTAGCGGATTCCCGTCACCATCTTCCAGGGTTATATAAACCTGGTCGAGGGTAAAGTTATTGGAGGTACAATTCCAACCGGTACAATCCCTAAGATCGGGTTGCTCTGGGGTGAATTGCGCCAGGGCAATGCCAACCCAAAAAAATGAAACCCAGAATGCAAGAGTAGTTTTCCAAATCATATTAGACATGTTTAGAATTAAGTTTAATCAATCAGTTGTAATGTTCCTTTTACAGAACAAACTCAATTTTAGTAGGTTGTAGGTCTAAAATGATTTGTAGGGGATAATCATTCAGGTTTTCTTTGGGGAAAACAATATTTAAATCTTTGGGGATTTATTCAGAAAAGATAAACGATAAAATTAGGGGATTTTACCTATTGATTAATTGGGGTTAATCTTTTTGTTTATCAATTCTTTGGTAAAATTATGGTAAAATCTCCTTAAAAAAAGGAAATTCGATTTTTTTAGATGTAAGACAGAATTTAGTCGGTAAACAACTTATTTTGAATCCAAAATATACAGGAAAACAGGTATTTTTTTTGAGAGATTTAATGCGAATTTTATTGATTTTGAAAAATACAATAACTAAAAACCCGTAAAATCCCCATAAACAGGAAAGAATTAATTCGGGTTATAAAAAGCAGGAATTAAACCCCTAAATTTAGGATAAATATTGTATTATGATAAAACAAAAAAAGCCATCTAAGAGATGGCTTATAAATAGGTTCCTCTGCACTAGTTATTTTCGTTCATACATCAATAACCTGTGGTCTTCGGCATTTACCAGCGGATGTTTTTTGAGGTTTATCTCGTAGATCCAACCTTCTTCTACAGTTTCAAAAATATCATAACTATCATTTTGATCATAACCTAAATGCTCCCGTGCATAGTCCATCCAGGTCTGGTAGGTTGGCACATCCATCGGATTCTTATTAGTGGTTACGATAAGGTAATCTCCTTTTATTTCTACATTATACCTGGCACTTGGACTGTTTTTAAAACTCCCAACCTCTACCCAGTTGCCTTCGTCCATTTTTGCAATACTTAACTGGCTAAGATCATCAGGATTAAAATCTACAGCAAATACCTCATGAGACCGACCATAATTATCTGCATTGGTAAGGGCGGGCACAGAACAGCTACCTAAACTTAATAGGATTACAAGAAGTATAAAGTTTGTAAGAAAAGTTCTTTGAATTGAGGTTACAATTGTAAGAAAGTTCATTTTCGTAGGGGTTTTAAGAATATTTTTGTTGGTTCGTGTTTTTTATAATTTTGCACAAAAATATGTGTTAGTTCCCTTTCATTGAATAAAAATCAATATTTTTAGATGTAACGATTATTTATTAGATAAAATGCAATAGATTCTTGTAATTAGTGTTTTTTGTCGAAATAATGCGCATTTTATGGATAATGTAAATTTCAGAAGTTGGGTTTTGTCAAAATAGGTGGATGATATTTATCAGATTAACATAAGATCAGCGATATTATTTTACCGGCTTCTTGCTAAAACTTGTAAATTGCAGCAAAGCTTTAATTATGCAAAAGGACCTTAAGCATTATCGCCAGTCTTATGAAAAGAATGAACTGGCTCATGACAATTTACCATCTCAACCTTTGGCCTTGTTTTCGGCCTGGTTTAAAGATGCAGAAGATCACCCAGAAATAGCCGAACCCAATGCGATGAGCCTGGCCACAGTAGGGGAAGATATGTTCCCCACATCCCGTGTAGTTCTTCTAAAATCCTTTAGTCCGGAAGGTTTTACGTTTTATACGAATTACAATTCTGATAAGGGAAAAGACCTGGCCGCAAATCCAAAATTATGTCTTAGCTTTTTTTGGCCGGCATTAGAGCGGCAGGTGATTATTCGGGGTACCGCGACCAAAACTTCTGCTGAAGATTCTGATGAATATTTTAAGGTTCGTCCCCGAGGCAGCCAGTTAGGTGCATGGGCTTCTCAGCAGAGCCAGGAAATCCCCTCTCATCAATATCTAATTGATGAAATAAAAAAACTGGAAGAAAAATTTGAGGCTGGTGAAATCCCCAGGCCCGGACATTGGGGGGGGTACCTGGTGGAACCACTTCATTTTGAATTTTGGCAGGGACGAAGAAATCGCCTACATGATCGGGTCCAGTATGAGAAAACGGGAAATGGAGATTGGAAAATTAAACGTGTAGCACCATAATTATGAAAAGACTAAGTTTAGTTCGACATGGAAAATCATCCTGGAAACATGATCTACCAGATGATAAGAGACCTTTAAAAAAGCGCGCATATCGTGATGGGGATATGGTGAGTAAAACTTATAAAGAATTCTATACTCCCCAGGCGATGTTTTGGAGCAGTCCGGCAGTAAGAGCATTGGAAACCGCAAAGATGTTTAAGGAACAACTTGAGGTGCCTGATGAATATTTCAAAATAAAGGAATCCCTATATACCTTTGATGAAGAAGATTTGCTCAGGATTATTAAATCCTGTGAGGACAGTATTGAGAATTTAGTAGTCTTTGGTCACAACCCTGCAATGACTGGTCTTGTAAACCGACTAGGCGATAAAGGTCTGGACAATTTGCCTACTACCGGCTTATGCGTTATAGATTTTGAAGTTGATTCCTGGAAAGACATTAAAAAAGGTAAAACCTTAATAACTTTAATTCCAAAGGAACTACGCTAATTTATGCCACAATATAAATATATTAACCGGGAATTAAGTTGGCTTCAGTTTAATGCCAGAGTCCTCCAGGAGGCTGAAGATGAAACAGTTCCCTTAATTGAGCGCTTGCGCTTCCTCGGGATATTTTCTAATAATCTGGATGAATTCTTTAAGGTTAGATATGCCACTGTAAAGAGAATTGATCTTGCGGGGAAAGCGGGAAAAAGTGTTTTAGGTGGTATTAAGGCTAGTAAGCTTCTGGAGAAAATCACACAAATTGTTATTAAGCAACAGGCCGAAAGCCTGGAGATTCTTGCCGATATTCAGCATCAGTTGAAAGCTCATAATATTTATATTATCAACGAGAAACAGGTTTCTCAGTCTCAGCAAAAATTTCTCAGAGATTTTTTTCTTTCCAAAGTAAGTCCGGCCCTGGTTACTATTATTTTAAATGACCTTCCTGAAATTCCGAGTCTAAAAGATAGTGCCGCCTACCTTGCCGTTAAAATGGTGATGAAGGAAGAGAAACCCAACCAGAAAATATCACAGTTACTGGATCAACCGGTTAAGGAGAAAAAATATGTACTTCTTGAAATCCCCAGGAGTATAGAACGATTCGTTGTGCTTCCGGAAGAAAATGGTAAACAGTATATCATTCTCCTAGATGACCTCATAAGGTTTAATTTGAATACTATATTCAATATTTTTGAATATGAAAGTATTTCGGCTCATATGATCAAGATTACCCGCGATGCTGAGCTGGATATTGACAGCGATCTAAGTAAAAGTTTTATAGAAAAGATTTCAAATAGCGTTAAAGATCGCATCAAAGGAGAACCCGTTCGCTTTGTGTATGATATGAATATTGCTGAAGATACGCTCACCTATCTTCTTAATAAGATGGGTATTGACTCTTCAGATAGTATAATTCCCGGTGGCAGGTATCACAACCGGCGGGATTATATGAATTTCCCCAGCCTTGGAAGAAATGACCTTTTATATGAAACAATCGAACCTTTACCTATTTCAGGGCTTTTTCTGCAAACAAGTCTCTTAAGTGGAATTGCTAAAAAAGATTTTCTGCTTTATACACCCTACCAAAGCTTTGCATATACGGTAAAATTTCTTAGAGAGGCGGCGCTGGATCCAAAGGTTAAAACCATTAAGATCACTATTTACCGGTTGGCCAAGATCTCACATATTGCCAGTTCTCTTATAAACGCAGTAAAAAATGGGAAAAAGGTTACGGTTCAAATTGAATTAAGGGCGAGATTTGATGAAGCGGCAAACATTCGTTATGCCGAGCAAATGCAGCAGGAAGGTGTGAATTTGATTTTTGGTGTTCCAGGGCTTAAAGTACATTGTAAAACCTGCGTAATAGAACGGGAAGAAGAAGGGAAGCTGAAAAGATACGGATTTATAAGTACCGGGAATTTCAACGAATCTACATCCAGGCTTTATACCGATTACACTTTATTTACTGCTCACCCCGAAATTCTTAAGGAAGTCAACAAGGTTTTTGATTTCTTCGAAATCAACTATAAGGTAAGTAAATATAGACATCTAATTATATCGCCACATTATACCCGAACTGCACTTGTAAAATTAATTCATACAGAAATTGAAAATGCTCAAAACGGAAAAAAGGCAGAGATAAAATTGAAGCTAAACAGTCTTTCAGATTACCCTATGATAAACAAGCTCTATGAAGCCAGCCAGGCAGGAGTAAAGATTAAATTAATAGTGAGGGGGATCTGTTGTCTTATCCCTGGAGTTAAAGGTATGAGTGAGAATATTGAAGCGATTAGCATTGTAGATAAATTCCTGGAACATCCACGGGTTTTTATTTTTGAAAATGATGGAGCCCCAAGAGTTTACCTTTCTTCCGCCGATCTTATGACGCGAAACCTTGATAACCGGGTTGAGATTTCCTGTCCGGTTTATAATGAGGATATCAAAAAAGAAATTATGGAGACTTTTGATATTAGCTGGCAGGATAATGTAAAGGCCCGGGTACATTCCGAAAATCAGGATAACGCCTATCGCAAAAGCGATAAACAGCGCCTGAGATCTCAATTTGCTTTATACGATTATTATTTAAAAAAAACACAAAACCCAGAATCATGATAATTCAAAAAAATTATGCCGCCATTGATATTGGCTCTAACGCTGTGAGGTTATTGGTTTCTACAATCACTGAAAAAGAAGGAAAAGAGACCAATTTTAGGAAAACTTCTCTGGTGAGGGTACCTATACGTCTTGGGGGAGATGTATTTGTTAGCCGAAAGATTTCTGACTCCAATATCAGCAGGATGGAAGATACTATGCAGGCATTTAAGCTATTGATGAAATCTCACGGCGTGGAGAAGTATAAAGCCTTTGCAACTTCGGCAATGAGAGAAGCCGAAAATGGGGATGAAGTGGTAGAAAAGATTAAAGAAAGATCTGGCCTGGATATAGAGATCATTGATGGAAATCACGAAGCGGCCATAATTGCAGCAACCGATCTTCATAACCTTATTCAAAACAACCAAAATTACCTCTATGTAGACGTGGGTGGGGGGAGTACAGAATATACTTTATATAGTAACGGAAAAAGCATCGCCTCAAAGTCCTTTAAGGTAGGTACGGTTCGATTGCTCAAAGATCTGGTAGAACATCAAACCTGGAATGAAATGGAAAACTGGGTGAAGGAAGTTACTTCCGGTTTTGATGATATAGACCTAATTGGTTCTGGGGGAAACATAAACAATATCTTTAAGACCAGCGGAAAAAAAGAAGGTAAACCCTTAAGTCTTTCTTATTTAAAGAAATATAATGAATTGCTTAATTCCTATACTTACGAAGAACGTATCACCGAATTAGACTTAAAAAATGACAGGGCCGATGTTATTATTCCTGCAGCCAGGATATATTTAAGTGCTATGAAGTGGGCCCGTGCAAACCAAATATATGTGCCAAAAATAGGTTTGGCCGATGGAATTATAAAATCTTTATACAGGGAAAATAAGCGTAATTAGCCGTGTATAGTCTCGTCTTTGCCCAGGTCTTTCATTATCTGAGCTTCATAATCCAGTAATTCCTGCCACTTTCTATCTACTTCTTTTCTATCTTCTCCGTATTGCCGTGCGAATTTGAGAAACATCGTATAATGATTGGCTTCACTTACCATTAAATTCCGGTAAAATTCAGCGAGTTCTTTATCCTCTAATTTTTCTGAAAGTAACCTGAAACGCTCACAACTACGAGCTTCAATAAGTCCCGCGATGAGTAGCCGGTGTACCAGTTGAGTGCTTCGGCTACCTCCTTTTGGGAAAAAACCACGCAATTTAATTACGTATTCATCTTTGCGTTCCCAGCCAAGTTTGAGGCCGCGTTGCTGAAGTTTATCGTGAACCATTTTAAAATGTCCCATTTCTTCACGGGCCAACGCGGTCATTTCATTCACCAATTCCGGGTGTTCGGGAAAAGTTACGATAAGAGAAATCGCTGTAGAAGCCGCTTTCTGTTCGCAATAGGCGTGGTCTACAAGGATCTCTTCTATATTTTTTTCGGCGATATTGGCCCATCGAGGGTCTGTGGGTAGTTTTAATCCTAACATAACTATACGTCTAAATCAAAGGTGCTTCTCAATTTATCAAGCAGCGGGTTTTTTTCCTTTAGCTTGTTATATTTTTCGATTGGAGTGAATGCGAACTTTTTTGCTTTGGTTTCGTTAACCTTAACAACCAAATCTATTTGGGTGTTCTGAAGTTTCTTTTTCAAAAATCCCATCAACTTATTTCGCTCTTTTTCCAAATCGATTTTCATCCCTTCATTGGGCATTTCCAATACAATTTTCTTCCCTTCCAGACTGGGCAAATCGGTCTCCAGAATTGAGGCGATAATCTTTTCTCCACGTTGCTTTAAACGATGAACGTATTCATCCCAGGCCGCGTGAAGCTGGGTCTCATTGAATTCCTTGGTTAGTTTTTCGGGTTCTTTAGGAGCATTCTCCTGGTGTTTGGCTTCCAGTTCTTTCTTCTTACGAATACTTTTGAGAGAAAGTCCGGAAACCTTTGTTTTTTTTAACCCATCCTTATCCTGGCCTGGTTTTGGTTTGGCAGAAGGTTCTTCCCGCGTATTGGCCTCCAGATTGTTATTTGCCCTGGGGGAAGCTTCCGAAGAATTACTTAATTCCTCTTTCTCCTCATAAACGCCTGCTAAAGGAATCTTCTCAGAATAATACTTTTTATTGTTATCGCTCACGCAATGTCCGTCGATTCCATCGGTGTCTGCCAGATTGGAGGGTAACTGAGCCTCCTGCGGTGGAGCGGGAGCTTCCTCCTGGTGTTCATTTTCTCTTACCAGCTCTTTTTCTTCCGAAGAAAGCTTCACCGGAGCTTCTTCATAATAAGTCGCCGGAATTATTGGCTGTTCAAACTTTTTTTTTTCTCCATCAAAGGTGATAGAGGCGAGCTGCATAAGGCAAAGTTCCACCAGCAAACGCTGATTTTGACTATTCTTGAATTTTAAATCGCAATCATTTGCAAGATCAATAGCCTGGATAAGGAAGGGGTGACTGGTTTTATTAGCCTGTTCGAAATAACGGGTTTTGGTTTGTTCTCCAACTTCCAGGAGTTGTATTGTTTTCTGATCTTTGCAAACCAATAGATTTCGGAAGTGGGAGGCCAGGCCCATAATAAAATGATGCCCGTCAAAGCCACTGGACAAGATCTCGTTATAGGTAACTAAAAGACCCGGAATATCATTTTTCAGGATAAGATCGGTCACCTGCATGTAGGTGTCGTAATCCAAAACGTTTAGGTTCTCGGTTACGGCCTTTCGGGTAAGATCTTTTCCGCTAAAACTTACTACGCGATCATAGATAGAAAGTGCATCCCGCATGGCACCATCGGCTTTTTGTGCGATAATATGCAGTGCATCTTCTTCGGCAATTACCCCTTCTTGTTCCGCGATATAAGCCAGATAATTTTTAGCATCGGTTACGGTGATGCGTTTAAAATCAAAGATCTGGCAGCGGGAAAGTATGGTTGGTATTATTTTATGCTTTTCGGTGGTGGCAAGAATAAAGATGGCGTGTTTAGGTGGCTCTTCCAGGGTCTTCAAAAAAGCATTGAAGGCCGATTGGGAGAGCATATGCACCTCATCTATAATATACACCTTGTATTTCCCAACCTGTGGAGGAATACGAACCTGGTCAATAAGGTTCCTAATATCGTCTACAGAGTTATTGGAAGCGGCATCCAGCTCGAAAATATTGAATGCGAAGTCTTCATCGGGATTTTGGGTGCCATCCTGATTAATCATCTTGGAAAGGATGCGGGCACAAGTGGTTTTACCCACACCACGTGGCCCTGTAAAAAGTAAGGCCTGCGCAAGATGGTTGTTTTCAATGGCGTTTTTTAAAGTATTGGTAATAGCTTGCTGGCCCACCACATCTCTAAAGCTTTGTGGCCTGTATTTTCTTGCCGATACTATAAAATGTTCCATCGAAATTATTTGAACAACAAATATAAAAATAGCCGGCTTAAGTCCTAAAAACAATAGCCTATATTTTTAATATTCTGGCATAAAAAATGAAATAACCTATGGAATTATAAAAGCAAGGAATTTAAAGTATCTTTGCAGCTTAAAGCAGACCGCCTTATCGCTGTCCCGTTAGGGATGGAGGAAAGTCCGGACACCATAGGGCAGCATAGTGGGTAACGCCCACCGGTCTCGATAACTATCGGGATTAGGACAAGTGCAGCAGAAAGGATGTACAGGTAATGCTGTAGTGAAATCAGGTAAACTCTATGCGGTGCAATGCCATGTAAACCGGTGCTTGCAGACGGCCCGTCTGTTGCCGGAGGGTAGGCAGCTCAAGGTTTTTGGTAACAAAAACTTCAGATAAATGATAAGGGAATCCTGGTTTTTCCAGGTTTAACAGAATCCGGCTTACAGGTCTGCTTTATTTTTTTAATTTTTTGACCAGGCGATGGCCTTTTCAAAGATTACATCTTCCTTTTTATTACCCAACAGCCATAAAACTCTGGGCTGGTGTCCTTAAGTTCTATAGTTTTTTATACGAATAGGTATTTACTCAAAGAAGCTAAAGACCGAACTTCCGTATTTTCTGGATTCTTTAAAATGTTCCAAATCCGAGAGATCTGTATGCTTTGAGTGTTCTAATATGAGAAATCCGCCTTCCTGGAGTAGCCCTTTTTCGAAAATAAGAGAAGCGATTTTCTTAAAAGCTTCCGGTTCAAAATCGTAGGGAGGGTCGGCAAAAATAATATCTGCCTTTATCGGAGCTTTTTCGAGATATTTATAAACATCACTTTTTACCACCTGAATATTCATATCGAGTTCGGTAGAAGTCTTTTTTATGAACTTTACACAATCAAAATTCTCGTCTACAGCGGTGATGGCCGAAGCGCCACGGGAGGCAAACTCATAGGCAATATTTCCTGTCCCGGAAAACAGGTCCAGGATCTGTAGCCCATTCATATTAAAGCGATTATTCAGAATATTGAATAAAGCCTCCTTGGCCATATCTGTTGTGGGCCGCACGGGTAATTTTTTGGGAGCGATTAATCTTTTCCCCTTGTTTTTTCCTGAAATGATTCGCATTAGAATGAATTTAAAAGAACAAATTCACCTTCAGCCCGCTGCTTTTCTTCAGGTTTTCTGAAAGTGTTTTTTGTGTTGAACTCTGAAAAACTGATATTTTTTATATAGGTGTAAGCAAGTTGATACAGATCAGATTCTTCAGAAATATTTCCGAAAAGCCGAAGATTAAATTTTTCGGGATCCAGGTTAAGCTGTTCTGCCGTAAAAAGAAGATAATACAGGAAGTCTTCCGGGGTTTCATACTGGAAGCTGTTACAAAAGACAAGTTTGCCATCTTCAATTACTACAAGATCATAGCTACCCGATTTATTATAAAGATATACGGCTGGGGAATTGCTTTTTTCCTTTTTCAGTAAATAATCCAGTAAAACAGAAATGCTGTGTTTGTATTCAAATTCCCCGTATTTGTCGAAGAAATAATTTATGATATTGGCATAGGGAATATAAACACATACAGCCCCGGCGGGGTTTATTTCATCGTGAGCTATAAAATCTGTTTTAAGTATCCTGGTATTGAATTTAAGATAATTTGATGCCTGGTCTTCAAGAAATAATTTTGAAGGAACCAGGGTATATAGGGAATTATCAAAGATCAAACTTATTTCGCCTATGTTTTGCTGAAGCTCTTTTTCATTTTTGTACTCCCGGTCTATCTTTTGAAGAATCTTTACCGGATCCAGTTGTCGTTCAAAACTTAGTTTTTTAAAGAAAATATATTCCTCCTGATTTGTATCCAGTATACAAAAAGAAAGTCCATCCAGGCTAACCTGAATGGACAGTTTTAATTTTGTTTGAGTTTGATTATTCGTCACCATATATTTTTGGCCAGTTTCCAGTGGTTTTGATCTCTTCCATAGAGCCCACCCTTATGTAACGGCCGTTTACATCGTCTACCGATTGAATTTCATTTTCCTGAAGTACAAGATCTTTATCCTGGTCGGCAAGAATTACACTTTTAGCAACCTTGGCCTCAAAGACGGGAATGTCTCTGTCACCTTTTTTCATGGTCCCTGCTTCAAGTTCAAATTCCGCATCCACACCTTCCACAGGCACATTGATCATTTCGGTATAGCGCTCGCGGTCTCCTTTAAATAAAGAGTCTTTTACAGAAACGAAGCCCAGGGTATCAATCAATACTTTCTCGAGATATTGATCTACTCCATAAGTCTTTTTGTATTCTTCGTCTAAGACGGTGGTGTCCCTTCTTTGGGTAATTGCGAATTCGGCGGTGTCAAGAAATTGCACCAATTTATCAAAATCTCCCTGAAATTCTCCAGTAACCTCCTTGTAGGCAAGTTCTGCCTCCCGGATATCCTTTAGGTTTTCAATTACTTTGGCGTAGCGTTTTTGTTTAACCTTGTTGAACTGAATTGGTTGGTAAACCGCATCAAAAGTAAGGTAGGCCAGACCAATGATCACCACCCAAAGAAGTAATTGAATTGCAAGTCTCATGCTTTCGTATTTTTTAAGATAATATTAGTGTTTCACGACAAATCTACAATTTTTTTTTATTCGTAAAAGTTTCTTCCCTAAAAATCCATTCCTATATTTGAATTTTGACAATTTCCTATGAAAGAACTCACTTCGGCTGGTTTTTATAAGCTTCTTTTAGACGATCTGGGTTTTCCCGCTAAAGCCAGGCAGGATATCGCTTTGCAACAGCTTGCAGATTTTGTGAACGCTAATTCCCAGGAGTCTATTTTTATGCTGAAAGGATTCGCCGGAACCGGTAAAACTACAATAATCAGCACCCTGGTAAAAAATCTATGGAAGATCAAAAAATCAGGGATTTTGATGGCGCCAACGGGAAGAGCGGCTAAGGTGATCGCCAATTATTCTAAAAAAGAGGCCTTTACTATTCACAAAAAGATTTATTTCCCTAAAAAGGCAAGAGGTTCGGGGGTGCAATTTGTTCTTCAGCCTAATAAACATAAGAACAGCATTTTTATTGTAGATGAGGCCTCGATGATTTCTGATACTCCCGGCGAATCTAAATTAATGGAAAATGGAAGTCTTCTGGATGATCTCATTCAGTATGTTTATTCCGGCCATAACTGCCAGTTGATCCTCATCGGGGACACCGCACAATTGCCTCCTGTAAAAATGGAAATAAGCCCTGCCCTGGAAGCCGAAAAACTTCAGTTTGCTTATAACAAGGAGGTGAACCATATTGAACTTGATGAAGTAGTTCGCCAGGCAGAGGAAAGCGATATTCTGCTTAACGCGACCCGAATTAGAGAATGCCTCCAGGATGGCTTTTACGAGAGTTTTAAGTTTCAACTCGGTCCAAAAGCCGATGTGGTACGGCTGCAGGATGGATATGAGATCATGGATGCCATAGAAGAGTCATACTCTAATCTTGGCCACGAGGAAACCAGCATAATTGTTCGTTCCAATAAAAGGGCTAACCTTTATAATGAACAAATCCGGTCGCGAATACTCTTTCAGGAAGAAGAGATCTCGGCAGGAGATTATCTTATGGTAGTGAAGAATAACTATTTCTGGATTAAACCCAGTTCAGAAGCGGGCTTCATTGCTAATGGGGATATCGTAAAAGTACTGGAGATCTTCGGCATAAAAGAACTTTATGGCTTCCGGTTTGCTGAAGTACAGGTGCAAATGGTTGACTATCCTAAAATGCGCCCTTTTGAGACCGTGGTGATGCTCGATACCTTAACCAGCAATTCGCCCTCCCTTACTTACGAAGAATCCAACCAGCTTTACCAGGAGGTGATGAAGGATTACGCCGATGAAACTTCTAAATACAAGAAGTTTATGAAAGTGAAGAACAATAAGTTCTTTAACGCTTTGCAGATCAAATTTTCTTATGCGATGACCTGTCATAAATCCCAGGGTGGGCAATGGCATACCATATTTATAGAGCAACCCTATTTGCCGGAAGGCGTTGGGAAAGAATATTTGCGCTGGCTCTATACCGCAGTAACCCGCGCAACCGATAAGTTGTATCTTATTGGCTTTAAAGATGATTTTTTTACTGAAAATTAAAATTCCAAGAACTTGAACAATCCACTTAAAATAATAGCGATGATCCCTGCCCGTTTTGAGGCTTCCCGGTTTCCCGGCAAGTTAATGCAGGATCTTGCGGGTAAAACCGTAATAAGAAGAACTTATGAGGCCGCCTTAAATACCAACTTATTCGAGGAGGTTTATGTAGTAACCGATAGTGATGAGATCTTTGCCGAAATAAAATCTTTTGGAGGCAAAGCCATAAAAAGTAAAAAGGAACACGAATGTGGCAGCGACCGTATCGCAGAAGCGGTCATGGATATGAACCTAGATATCGTTGTAAATGTGCAGGGTGATGAGCCTTTTATTGATAGAGAAAGTCTGGTTAAGCTGCTAAATGTTTTTAGAGAAGATGATGCCGGTATTATTGACCTGGCATCTTTAAAAACAGCAATGACAGAAAGTGATGAAATCACCAATCCCAACAATGTTAAGGTGATCACCAACAAAAATGATTTTGCGCTTTATTTTTCCAGATTTCCTATACCGTATCCGCGAAATACGGACGCTAGAGTTACCTACTTTAAGCACATAGGTATCTATGCTTTTCGAAAAGAAGCACTTATAGATTTTTATAATTTCCCGATGTTACCCCTGGAAGCTGCTGAAAAAATTGAAGCTATACGTTACCTGGAATACGCTAAAAATATTAAAATGATTGAAACTTCACATCAAACCATTGGGATCGATACCCCGGAAGATCTGGAGAAGGCCAGAAAATTATTTAAAAGTTAGTTTCCTACAGCTTTTTTATAAATTTTAAGTGCACGTTCCCGGGCTTCTTTATGGTCTACCATAGGCTCGGGATATTTTTCTGTGCCGTATGCCGTAACCCATTTCCTGATATACCTTTTATCCCTGTCAAATTTCTCGATTTGGGTGGTAGGATTAAATATTCTAAAATAAGGTGCTGCATCAACGCCGCTGCCGGCAACCCATTGCCAGTTTCCTACATTAGAAGCCATCTCATAATCCAGTAGTTTTTCGGCAAAATAAGCTTCACCCCAACGCCAGTCAATGAGTAAGTGTTTACAAAGAAAACTCCCCACCAGCATTCGCACCCGATTATGCATAAATCCAGTTTTGTTTAATTGTCGCATTCCCGCATCGACTAATGGGTAACCCGTTTTTCCGGTTTTCCATTTTTCAAATTCCTCCTCATTATTTCGCCATTCAATGCGGTCGTACTTCTTTTTAAAAGACGTGGTAAGCGTATTAGGGTAATGATATAACACCTGCATAAAAAACTCCCTCCAAATCAGTTCTTCAAGAAAAGTTTTATTACTTTCGGTATTGGCCTTTTTCACCATTTTACGAACGCTAACTGTTCCGAAGCGCAGATGAGGACCAAGTCTGGAAGTGCCATCTTTTCCGGGAATATTCCGGGATTTTTCATATTGCTGAATCAGAGTAGGGGTCACATCATAATCGGGCACTTTTATTGCTGAAGTTTTAAAGCCTAGTTCCTTTAAACTTAAATTAGGCAACCTGGAATTTTGAATAAGATTGTGCAGGTACTGGCTGGTATAATGAATTTTTAGATCCAGGGAGTTAAAATGATCTTTCCAAATTTTCATATAGGGTGTGTACACCACGTATGGGTCACCATCTTTTTTTACCACTTCATCTTTTTCAAAAATAACCTGGTCCTTAAAGGTGTGAAACCCGATATTATTTTTAGAAAGTATTTCGGCTATTTCTTTATCCCTTTTAATGGCGTAGGGTTCATAATCGTGATTGGTGAAGACTTCAGCAATTTTATATTCCTTTATTAATTTCTGAAGAATCTCTTTTGGTTTCCCATGATACAATGCGATAGAGCTGTTATAGTCCGCCTGTAGCTCTTGACGCATTTGCTGAAGCTGTCTGTGAATAAAAGTGACCCGGGCATCATCCTTAGGCAATTTATCAAGGATCTCAGTATCAAAAATAAAAATAGGCAAAACCGGATTTTGAGATTTCAGGGCTTCGAGAAAACCAACATTATCATCTAACCTAAGGTCACGTCTAAACCAAAAAATAGTTACTTTTTTTCTCACCTAAGAAATATTTAATGTAGAAAGCCCACCATCAACGCCTATAATTTGTCCGGTAATCCAACTGTTTTCTTCACTTAATAAAAAAATAGCAGCATTGGCGATGTCTTTTGTATTCCCTACTCTTTTTAGAGGGTGTCTTTCACCCATTTTCTCCTTTTTGGCTTCATTGGATAGTAACTTCTCCGCAAGCGGCGTATCCGTTAAGGAAGGGGCAATAACATTCACGCGTATTTTAGGAGCATACTCAGCTGCCAGTGATTTCGCAAAACCTTCAATTGCACCTTTTGCTGCAGCAACACTGGTATGAAAAGGCATTCCAACCTTAACGGCCACGGTGCTAAAAAACACCAGACTTGGGTTTTCAGCATTTTTTAATTTCGGCATAATGCCTTGAACTACTTTTATCAAACTTAAAAAATTAAGGTTGAGTTCTTCCTCAAAATCTTTGGATTTTAGCATTTTAAAGGGTTTCAGGTTAATGCTTCCGGGGCAATAAACCAACCCGTGAATTGCTTCAGGCAAATCTAAATTTTCAATAGTATCTTGTAAAACATCAAATTTAAAATGCTCAATATCATCGCTTAATGCTCCTCTATTTCTTGAAGCGACCATTACCTTATTTTCTTTTACCAACTGTGTGGCAATTTCAAGCCCGATGCCTGTAGAACCGCCAATGAGTAAAATATTCCTTTTCATAATTTCTTTGGTTTAAGCAAAAATGTCTTGTTTGCGCATTATATCCTGGGTGCTGTTCTCTTCAAATTCACCAAAGAGCTCCACGAGTTTCTTCTGCCGGTAATGAAAGATCTCTTTTAACTTTGGAGCAACAAGGATAGGGTGCACCATTTGACCTAAAATTCCGAAGGGAAGTTTATAATCTACAATGTCTTCCATTTCTACACCGCCTGGAATTTCCTTTAAAAAATGTTTGTGATGCCAAAGAGCATAAGGGCCAAAACGCTGCTCGTCTACAAAATATTCTTTGTCTTTAACGTGCGTGATCTCGGTTACCCATTTTGTTTTTATTCCTGCAACCGGAGTAACTATATATTGAATAATTTGTCCAGGAAACATTGGCCGATCTGCACCCGAAAGAATATTAAATCCCATATAATCTGGAGTAATGGTTTTTAAATTTCCAGGACTCGAGAGAAATTCCCAGGCCTCTTCCAGATTGATGGGTAGTTTTTGTACCGACTTTAAAGTGTAGATTTTCATTACCTAATATTTGATAACAAATTTAAAGGTCAATCTGTTTAAAATAAAATATTTAAAGTTAAACAAAATACAAATATGGAAATTATGGATGCTAAGCCTTTTCTGCCTATATTTGAGTAAACTAATTAACTAAAAGACATGAAAAAATTACTTTTATTTCTATGTACCGCCGGTATTATGAGTGCAACTCAAGCCCAGGTACAGGCTCCACAACCGAGCCCCTTCACCAAAATCGAACAAAAAGTTGGGCTTACCGATGTTACTTTAGAATATTCCCGTCCCGGGATGAGAGATCGTGACATTTTTGGAGACCTCGTGCCTTTCGGTGAAGTTTGGCGTACCGGGGCCAACGAGAATACTAAAATAACTTTTAGTGATGATGTCACTATTCAGGGAAAAGAACTTAAAGCTGGGACTTATGCTATATACACAGTTCCGCAGGAAGAACAGTGGCAAGTAATGTTCTATTCTGATGCTTCTAATTGGGGGAATCCGGCAGAATGGGATGAAGAAAAAGTAGCGCTTAAAGCCACGGCTGAAGTAATGGAACTTCCTTTTGAAATGGAAACTTTTACTATTTTAATTGATGATCTTCAGTATAATTCAGCCTCGCTTAATTTTTTGTGGGATACTACATTGGCAAGCTTAACTTTTAACGTGCCTACCCAGGATAAGGCCATGGCCAGTATTGAAAAAGTTTTGAATGGCCCGGGTGCAGGCGATTATTTTGCTGCCGCGAGTTATTATCATGAGATTAACAAAGATTTGGAGCAGGCTTATGAATGGATCAATAAATCTGTAGAAATGGGGAATGACGCCTACTGGGTGTTAAGACGAAAATCTCTTATTGAAGCCGATTTAGGTAAAAAAGAAGAGGCCATTGCAACAGCGAAGAAATCACTGGAAGCGGCAGAAAAAGCCGGAAACCAGGATTATGTAAAAATGAACAAAGACTCCCTAAAAGAATGGGGCGCCGTAGATTAGGCAATAAATCTTTAAATAAGAAAAGCGCCATTTGGCGCTTTTCTTATTCCTCTAAATTCTTTAATTCCTTATAGTTTTTATTGAGGCGGTTTAATAGAATACCATATATAAGCCGATAGAAAAGCCAAATTATTCCCAAAAACACAGCGATTCCAAATATTAAAACTGCAGTTAGAATAAGCCACTGGCTAATGCTGAAACTATATTTTGCTGGGTCTGTTACTTCAGTGGTAGCAGCGTGATGAAAAATCGTGAAATACGAATAAACCAAAGATGTTAGGGCAGTAGAGATAATGATAAAGCCTATGTAGTATTTAACCGTTTTGCGTGTCGTTAGAATATTTTTCATTAGGGTGGCGGCATCATCGGTACTCGAAATTTTTCTGTAGTTCCGGTAAAACCTGTAAATAAAGTAAAAGGTAACGGCGTAGCTAAGGATATATACAAAAACGGTAAATTCCTTTAAATGAATTAGCTCCATTCGCTTCCAGAATTCTCCGTCAGAAAGAATAATATTAAGCACCCCCCAGAAAAGAAGTTCCAGAATGCTAATAATGAAAATCCATTTCACAATAGAAGACGATTTCTTCCACAGCATCTTATAGATCTCATTATAGGAAAGCCTGGGAAGCGATGCTTCCTGCTGTTTCCAGTCTTTTTTTAATAAATCAAGTTCATCCATATTCCGTTACGGATTTATTATGCTTTTTAATTTTGTTTTCACCCGGTTCATCTTCACCCTGGCATTAACCTCGGTGATACCCAGCGTCTCAGATATTTCCCTGTAATTTTTTTCCTCTAAATAAAGAAAAACAAGAGCTTTTTCAATATCATTGAGTTCACTAATTGCGGCATACATCATTTTCAAATTTTCTTCTACTTCCCCGTTATATTCCTCACTTTTAATCTTGAAATGTACCGTATCGAAATCCTGGGTCTTTATGCCTCTCTTTTTCTTTCTGTACAAGGTGATAGCCGTATTGAGAGCCACTCTATACATCCAGGTACTAAATTTAGCTTCCCCTCGAAATTTAGGATAAGCTTTCCACAGCTGAATGGTTATTTCCTGAAATAAGTCATTATGGGAATCCTGATCATTTGTATAAATACGACAGATTTTGTGCGCAATATTCTGATGCTTTTCAAGATTGGTTATAAACTGATGTTCTAATTCTTTATCCACAGGAAATGCTTAGCGCATATAGGTAGCTATTTTAGGTACAATGTTACAAAAAACTATAAAGTATCGTTAACAGTAGGTTTATTTTTCAAATAAACTAATAGAAAAAGTAAATTTGATTAAAACCAGTATCTATGAATATACCCAGAACTGAGTTGCCCCGGGTGGTAATAATTGGCGGTGGATTTGCAGGAATGTCCCTGGCAAGAATTCTGCTTAAGGAAAATCTCCAGGTGGTGATCTTAGACCGGCATAATTATCACACTTTTCAACCCCTGCTATACCAGGTTTCTACTTCGGGCCTGGAACCAGATTCTATAGCTTATCCTCTTAGAAAAATAACCCGTAATAGTAGAAAGGCCATTTTCCGGCTGGCGGAGGTTAATTCTATCAACCCTGAAGAGGAAACAATCTCTACCAGCATTGGAGACTTGGCATACGATTACCTGGTAATTGCCACCGGATCAAAAACCAATTTCTTCGGAAATAAGAGTATCGAAGAGCACGGGATGTGGATGAAAACCGTTCCCCAGGCCCTGAATATCCGTAGTCTGATCCTGGAGAATCTTGAGCAGGCTGTTATTACTGATGATCCAGAAAAGCGAAAAGCGCTTCTCAATTTTGTGCTGGTAGGAGCAGGCCCTACGGGAGTGGAATTGAGCGGAGCCATTGCCGAATTACGTAATCATATTGTACCTAAAGATTACCCAGATATAGATCCCAACGAGATGAATATCCATCTTCTTGAGGGACTGGATAGGGTTTTGCCTCCAATGAGTGAAAATGCATCAAAGAAAGCCCATCAGTTTTTAAAAGAATTAGGAGTCCATATTCATTTAAATACTATGGTTGAAAGTTATGACGGCCATCTGGTTACCACCAATACGGATCTTAAATTAAAAACCGAAACATTTATCTGGTCGGCAGGAGTTACCGGTGCGCCTGTTAAGGGCTTAAATGCTTCTGCGATGGTAGAGAAAGCTAACAGGTACGAAGTAAACGCCTTTAACCAGGTAAAAGGTTATGAAAATGTTTTTGCTATTGGAGATATTGCTTTAATGCAAACTAAAGAATATCCCAAGGGACACCCGATGGTAGCTCAACCCGCAATTCAGCAGGGGAAACATTTGGCAAAAAATTTAAAAAGACTTATAAAAGGAGAACAACTCAAAGCCTTTGAATATTACGATAAGGGAACCATGGCTACCGTCGGACGCAATAGGGCAGTAGTAGATATGGGGAAAATGAAATTCTCGGGTTTTTCGGCCTGGTTTGTATGGATGTTTGTTCACCTCTGGTTTTTAATTGGTTTTCGAAACCGCCTGGTAACTTTTTTTAACTGGGTTTATAATTATATTAATTATGATAAAGCTGCAAGACTAATAATCCGGCCATTTAAGGGATATGAAAGAAAGATGAAAATTGATAAAGAAGAAATTTAAGCAAAAAAGCCGGTCTTATTAAGACCGGCTTTTATTTTGAAAAAGTTGCTTTAGCGTGTTTTTCTAATTTCTTTATTGTAATCTTCAGCAAGGGAGATTTTCTGGTTATCGGTTAAGGCTTTTCCTGCCATTTGAAAAACTTCATGCTCCTCTTCATCGAGATGATGAATCACAATATGCTCCAGTTCCTTCGCAAGTTTTAGCCAGTTAGAAGCATCCATCTCTGTGTCTTCAAGCTGTTCGATAAGTTCATCCATTTCATGATGCTCGGCAACGCTGTGTCTTGCTTTTTCCTGGGTAAGATCTTTCTTCATAAGGGGTACATAAAAATGACGTTCCTCAGCATCGGCGTGGATCTTTAATTCATGCTTGAGCTGTTCGAAGATCTTTTTTCTTTCTTCAGTATCTCCATGAGTCTTCACTAACTTATCTACTAATTCACGTTGAATTTCGTGTTCCTGGCGTAAGGCTTCAAAAATATTCATTATTTAAGTTTTTTGGTTAATATTGATTTCTTGAGAAAGACTGTGATTTTATGTCTCCAGTCAATTTTGAACTATTTTTAAAAAAATTATGGTGCGGCCACCGTACCTAAAACATATAATTGATCCATTGTTGGGGTTTCGCTACCACCTTCAGGCTCTAGCGTAATTCCAAAAGCTTCAGACTGGTTAGGATTTTCCAAACTAAAAACCTTATTTTCATCAGCCTCAAAATCTTCTAACAGACCAATACTGGTTGGGGTAAGGGGTTGCATGCTAAGGGACCAAACCTGGTAAACTTTTCCGCGGGGAGGTTCGGGTAGCTCCTTAGCGTCAATATAAGCAGTATTTTCCTGCTCGTTCCAGTAAACTGAAACATAAGCCTCCGGAGCTATTTCCTGACCCTCTAAGGGAATGCGTTTTACATTCTTATCTCTTAATACCGCAAGCAATTCTTTGGTCTTTTCGGCATCTTCCCGGGCATTAGCAATTTGCGTTTCCATTTGGGCATTTTTGGCCTGTAGTGCACTTAATTTTTCTCTTAACTCATTGTTGCGGTTGAAATAAAAGAAAAGCCCGATTAGTAATAATAAACTGGCAGCCCAACCGGAATAGGTAATCCAATTTATCTTTCGAACAGACCCGGATGGCGGAATTTCCTTGTGTGGTGTTTTGGTTAATTTTTCTTTTAGAGAGGCAAGTAGGTGTTCTGCATTATTTGGAGCTGTTGCGGAAGAGAGTGCCATCAAAGCTTTTTCAATTTCCTCAACTTCAGCTCTCACTTCAGGGTATTGTTTTAAAACGGCACTTACTTCCCGACTTTCTTTTTCAGAAAGTGCTCCATAAACGTAAAGTTCAAGAATACCGGATGATATGTAGTTCTGAATATCCATTACTTAATTGCCATTGCCCTTAATTTATCTATACAAACCCGGTTACGGGATTTCACTGTGCCCAGGGGCATATCCAATTCTTCTGAAGTTTCCTTCTGGGAATATCCCTTAAAAAAGAGATAATCTATTAATTTTTTACAAACCGGTTTTAAGGCGTCAATATATTTTTTTAGTCCAATACCATCTACAGTTTCAGAGAAATTCGATTTGGCTTCCAATATATCTACGAAATTATCTGACTTAAGGTTTAATTGTTCGTTTTTATAACTTTTGGACCTGATTATATCTATGGAAGTATTCCTGGCGATATTCAGTATCCAGGTGAAAAAACGGCCTTTTTCTGAACTGTAATCAGGTGCTTTCTCCCAAATTTTTAAAAATACATCCTGAAGTACTTCTTCTGCTATCTTTTTGTCCTTGATAATGCTGTAAATAATTCCGTAAATACTTTCGGAATAGAGTTGATAAATGCGTTCAAAGGCACGTTCGTTACCATTTTGAAGTTCTATAATTAAGGAGTCTGGTTGCATATATTTTAACTTATACCGAAAGGGAAGGCGATATTATTGAAAAAATAATAAAAAGCGGCCTTAGCCGCTTTTTATTTGATCTTTTGGATGGTGTCCTATTCTTCAATAACTCCACATCCTACACGTGTACCTGCATTTCCTGAAGGCTGTGAGGTGAAATCATCAACCCCATCGTGTACGATTACAGATTTTCCCAGAATATCTTTTTCTTCATCACCACAGCCAATACACCATTCGTCAGTACTCATGGTTATGGTGCCATTTCCATTGGAATCAGTAGTGAAATTACCAATATCACCTTTGTGATAACCTTCAGCATCACCCCATTTTCCGTGTTTTTCATCGGTTGGGTTCCAGTGACCACCTGCGGCAGAACCATCCTCAGAGCAATCTCCATTTTCATGAATGTGAATTGCATGCTCTCCTTCCGGAAGTCCGGTAATAAGAGCCGTCATACTAACTTCCCCATCTTCCTGGGTGAAAACAACTTCTCCTGCGAGATTGCTGTTGTTATTGGGACTCATAGTCACAGTAACTTTTTTCATTTCGCTTTCACTTTCACTTTCACTTTCCATTTCTTCCATGGTGGAATTCATTTCAGAATCCTGAGTAGTTTTGTCTTCTTCTTTTTTATCGTTTTTACATCCGATAATTGCTATTGAAGCAAAAATTACTAATGATAAACTAATACGTTTCATAATCTATTGATTGTTTTTCAGATTTAACACAACTAAATTAGCCCTATTCCTGTTGTTCACCAAAGATTTAAGGAGAGCTTAACATTGGAAAAGATAGGCCTATGGCGGTTTTGCATATTATTAAATTTAATTTTTTAGATTGGTAGGGATGTGATTTTCACTGGTTAAACTTTTATGGACAGGGCATTTATCTGCTATTTCCATTAGCCTTTTTTTCTGTTTCTCATCAAGATCACCTTTTATTTGTATTTCCCTTTTAAAGGTATCTATTTTGGAAGTCTTATCTTCACAACTATTGCAGTCACTGGCATGCTCCCGCGAATAAGTAACGTGGGTTTCCACATTTTCCAGCGGCCACTTCTTCCTTCTTGCATACATTTGAAGTGTCATCGAGGTACAGGCAGCCAGTCCTGCCGAAACTAACTGATAGGGGGTAGGGCCGTAATCATTACCGCCGGCTTTTACCGGTTCATCAGCAGTAAAATGATGCCTTCCGGCTTTCATTTGAGTAGTATAACCAGTGCTGCCCAGGTTTGCCACCACATCACTTTTGGATTCAGGGAGGATTTTTTCCTCAATTTTCAGATATTTCCGGGCCCAGGTCGCGATGGTATTTCCTGCATAAACTGCATCTTCTTCAACTTCCATGAGATGACCTGCACCATCAAGGGAAATGAAACTTTTGGGATGCCTGGCCGCTACATAGAGTTCTTCGGCATTTTTTATTCCTACAATCCTGTCTTGTGGAGAATGCAGGATGAGGAGGGCTCTCTCTAGATCGCTTAAATAGGCACTAAGATCGTGTTCCCGAATATCATCAAGGAATTGCTTTTTAACTTCAAACGACCGTCCACCGATATTTACGCTGGCTTTTCCGCTTTTTTCGATCTCGTCAATATTGCTCCGAAGCAAAGCTTCTACGTGTTGTATGGTTGAAGGGGCAGCAACGGTAGCTACTGCTTTTACAGAAGCTATTTGTTTTGCAGCATACAATACAGCCGCGCCACCAAGGGAATGCCCCACCAACAAACCAGGAGCCTGATGTTTTTCCCTTAGGAATTCGGCTGCAGCTACCAGGTCCTGGATGTTACCTGAAAAATTGGTATCTGCAAAATCCCCCTCGCTTTCTCCCAGTCCGGTGAAATCGAACCTTAGAACCCCATAACCGGCAGAAGCCAGGGAACGGCTTATATTTTTAGCCGCGAAGAAATTCTTATTACAGGTAAAACAATGGGCAAATAACACAAAGTTATGTGGATCCTGATTATGGGGTAACTCCAGGTAACCCATTAATTCTTCACCATTTTTATTTTTAAACTTTACTTTTTTCGTTTTCATAGGTTGGATTTTACTTTAAATTTATGAATTTGGTTTTAACTGAAATCAAAAAACTGCAACCAGCCTGAACCGATTGCAGTTTTTTAACTAAGAATTATGGGTTTTAGTCCAGTTTCTTAATCTTAATATTACGGTACCAAACCTTGTCTCCGTGATCCTGTAAAGCGATATGCCCCTTACGGGTTTTTCCGAAATTTTCCCAATCCCTAAACTTAGAATTGTTTACCATTTCTTGCCATTTATCACCATGCAATGGGAATTCGGTAACCAGAGTACCGTTCATCTTCACGCTACCTTTATTCTCTTCATAATCTATTCTTATTAGCATATCATTCCATTCTCCCGCAGGTTTGGTCACATCTTTAGAAGGGGGAACCATATCATAAAGAGCTCCCGCCTGCCTGATCGGACCATTTTCGGCATCAGGATGTCCCTGGTTATCCAAAACCTGAATTTCTGGGCCAGTAAGATAGGGTTCACTAAAGTTTTCTCCTTCCTGCACGCCCCACATAATTCCGCTGTTTCCGCCTTCTGAAATTTTCCATTCCAGGGAAAGTTCGAAATTTTCGTACTGCTTTTCTGTGATTAGGTTTTCTGTTCCCTCCCGTTCCCCTTCAGCAGGAGTAAATGCAATAGTGCTTTCTTCAGCTTTCCATTGATCGGAGATAGAATCGCTGTTAAAGGCTTTCCAGCCCTCCAGATCATTTCCGTTAGAAAGATCTTCCCATTCCTTTTCCTGGTCTTTATTCATAGTTATTTCTGATTCCACAGCATTATTCTCTTTGGTTTTGGGTTTGTCTTTACAGCCTACCGACAGGAAGGTACCAGTAATTAGAAGTAAAAGTATTTTTTTCATCTGGTTTGTTTTTAGTTGATTCCTAAGATTCGCTTTAATTTATCTTCATCGATTTCGGTTCCTGCAAAATCATCAAATTTCTTTTGGGTGGCTTCTATGATATGATTTTTTATGAATGGTGCTCCCTCCCGTGCTCCCTGTTCGGGAGACTTGATGCAGCATTCCCATTCCATCACTGCCCAAACATCACAGCCATATTCAGTAAGTTTTGAGAAAATGGTTTTAAAGTCTACCTGGCCGTCTCCGGGACTACGATATCTCCCCGCCCGGTCCTTCCAGTCTTCATAGCCGCCAAAGGTGCCCTTTTTTCCGGTGGGATTAAATTCGGCATCCTTAACGTGAAACATTTTTATGTATTCGTGATAGTAATCTATATACTCGATATAATCCAGTTGCTGAAGTACAAAATGGCTCGGGTCATACAAGAGGTTGACCCGATTATGATTGTTGGTGGCATCAAGAAATCTTTCAAAAGTCACTCCATCGTGCAGGTCTTCGCCGGGGTGCACCTCGTAACATACATCCACTCCGTATTCGTCAAATTCATTTAGAATAGGCATCCAACGATTAGCGAGTTCTTTAAAACCCATTTCCACCAGACCTTGTGGGCGTTGCGGCCATGGATGAGCGGTATGCCACAGCAAAGACCCACTAAAGGTTCCATGAACCTCTAAACCAAGATTTCTGCTGGCTTTTGCAGCATATTTAAGCTGCTGAACGGCCCATTCTGTTCGTTTCTTTGGGTTATTTTTATAATCATCGGGTGCGAAATTATCAAACATTGTATCATAAGCAGGATGAACAGCTACAAGCTGACCTTGCAGATGGGTTGAAAGCTCGGTGATCTCCAGCCCATAGGAAGCTATCTTTCCTTTTAATTCATCACAATAATCTTTGCTTTCGGCTGCTTTTTTCAGGTCGATAAGTGCAGTTTCCCAGGTAGGAATCTGTATTCCTTTATAACCTAGATCTGAAGCCCATTTACATAAGCCATCCAGGCTATTGAACGGGGCTTTGGAATCCATGAACTGAGCAAGAAATACAGCCGGTCCTTTTATGGTTTTCATTTTCATCTTGTAAAATATTTAAGTTGAAAAACCCCTTTCGAGGCTATAATTTAATCATCAATTTCTACCCATACATTCCCTTTAGTATGGGATTCTACGGCCTTTTCTATGAAATTCATTCCCCGAATGCCGTCTTTTATCGTTGGGAATTCTCCGGGGTGATAATCCTCTTTATTAATGGCTCTGGCCACTCCCTTATAGATATTTCCCATCGAATCAAAGATACCTTCGGGATGACCGGGAGGAAGTTTTGTGCCGTCTAAAGATAGATCAGAATTATAGGGGTGACCGGGTTTTAAAACCTTCATTGGTTCCCCATCTTCCAGCAGGTACAGGTAATTAGGGTTCTCCTGTTCCCATTTCAAACCTGCTTTTTCTCCGTAAATACTTACGCTAAAGTTGTTCTCTTCACCGGTGGCGATCTGGCTGGATCTAATGATTCCCTTCACGTATTCAGAAAACCGCAACATGATGGTCCCGTCTATATCCATTTTATTGTCCTGGTAGAGATAATTAAGATCTGCCAGTACTTTTTGTACCTCCAGGCCGCTAACATACTCTATCATATCGAAGGCGTGGGTTCCAATATCCCCTACGCAACAGCTTATTCCAGATTTTTCCGGATCCAGTCTCCAGGTATTTGCCCTTTGTTCTTCATCGTGTATTATAGGGTTTATCCAACCCTGATAATATTGCACATCGATTTTCTGAATTTTTCCAATTCTTCCCGAAGCTATCATTTCCTTCATTTGCCTGATCATAGGATACCCGGTGTAGGTGTAGGTTACGGCAAAAATGGCTCCTGATTCCTTTTGGGTTTCTTCCAGGATCTTAGCTTCCTTATAGGTAGTGGTCATGGGTTTCTCACAGATCACATTAAAACCGTTTTCCAGCAGCTGCTTGGCCATGGGAAAATGGAGGAAGTTTGGGGTTAAAATGGAAACTACCTGCATGCGTTCGGTTTCCGGGAGTTTATTTTCTTCGGAAATCAATTCATCCAAATCTTTATAAATACGGGTGGTGCCTATTCCTATCTCTTGAGCAAATTTGATGCTTTCAGATTTTTCAGGATTAAAAACTCCACCTACCAATTCATATTTATCATACATTGAAGAAGCTACCCGGTGAAGGATTCCAATTAGGGAATCACCCCCACCACCAAGAATGCCTAGTTTTATCTTTTTACTCATAGTTTTTGCTAAGTTATATTTCAATATCTTTTTTTGCGATTTTCTCGTCTTTGAAGAAAATAGCAAATAAAATCATTACCACCAAGGCGAATCCTGCCGGCACGATCCAGATCTGTTCCCAGTCATGGCTGCCATCGGTATTAAGATACATATCGCTTATTTGACCTGCTACCCAAAAACCTATCAACATCCCAACCCCGTAGGTTGCCAGGGTGATTAGCCCTTGCGCGGCACTTTTAATCTTTGGCCCCGCTTTAGAATCGGTATAAATCTGACCCGCCACGAAGAAAAAATCGTAACATATCCCGTGCAGGGCAATCCCGATGATTAACATATAAACCAGTTCCCCGGCATCACCGTAAGCGAAAAGTAAATATCTTAAAGTCCAGGCCAGCATACCTGCCAGCAAGGTGATTTTAAAACCGAATTTCTTAAAAAAGAAGGGTAGGAGTAAGAGGAATAGTACCTCAGAGATTTGCCCGATGGTCATCATTGCGGTAGGATCTTCCATACCAACTTCAGCTAAAAACGGATTTGCATTCTGGTAATAAAAGGCCAGGGGAATACAGATCAAAACAGAGGCTATAAAGAACATCAGGAAGTTTTTCCCTTTTAATAATGCGAGGGCTTCCAAACCTAAAATTTCAGAAAGCGTCACTTTTTCTCCTTTACTGGTAGGTGGGGTTTTTGGCAGGGTAAAGCTGAAAATTCCCAGCACAGCTGAAGCGATAGAAACCATGAGAAAAGTATTTCTAAGTAGCCCTTCAGCCCTGCCTTCGGCGGAATCCCAGGCAAAAACAAAACTTATAACCATTCCGGCAATAATCCATCCCAGGGTTCCGAATACACGGATGCCTGAAAACTGTTTTGAAGGATCGGTCATTTGGTTAAAGGAAATAGAATTAACCAGCGCCAGGGTTGGCATATAAATAATCATATACCCTAAAACCAGAGGATAAAAGGTAGAGAAATCTTCTGCGTTAAACATCAGGTATAACAAACCTGCACCAAGTAGGTGTAAAACTCCCAGAATTCGTTCGGCATTAAAAAACCGGTCGGCTATCAAACCTATTATAAAAGGGGCTATGATAGCCCCCCAGGATTGTGTTGAAAATGCCATTCCCGTTTGTGCACCGGTGGCCTGTAAATTGTTCCCCAGAAAGGTTCCAAGAGTTACGAACCATCCCCCCCAGATAAAAAATTCCAGGAACATCATGGTAGATAATTGAAAGCGGACTAAGTTTTTCATTCTAAGGTATTGTAGGTTTTACTGATTGTTGTTTAGTTTGCTTCCTTCTCTAATAAGTAGGTCTCTTGTGGCAATTATGCCTTCCTCTTCAGAGAGTCTCTCTCCTTCATATTCAACGCCTATAAAGCCGGTATAGCCGGCATCTTTTACAATTTTCAGGATTCTGGTATAATCTAACTTGGTTTCATTGCCTTCCTCATCGAAATCGTAGGATTTGGCACTTACAGCTTTGGCATATGGCATCATTTCCTCGATACCTTTATAGATAGGATATTCTTCTACACACTCGGCTTCCCATTGTTCTCCATCTTTTCTTTTCAGGCAGAAATTCCCAAAATCGGGTAGGGTACCACAGTTTTCCATATTTACATTTTCCATAACTTCGGTAAGTAAAGCGGCATTAGAAGAAAGGTAACCGTGATTTTCTACCAAGATGTTCACATTCTTTTGTGATGCATATTCTGAAAGTTTTGTGAGGCCGTCTACAGCTGCACTTTTCCATTCTTCCTTGTCGTTAGTGCCAAATAGATTAACCCGAATAGAGTGGCAACCTAAGAATTCAGCGGCGTCCACCCATTTCTTGTGGTTTTCTACAGCAGCATTACGTGTACTTTCATCGGGGCTGGCTAATTCACCTTCGCCGTCAACCATTATTAGAACATTTTCTACATTATATTTCTCGCTTTTTGCTTTAAGTGTATCCAGTACCTGTTGCATGGCTTTTTGAGGATCATCGGCCTTTTTAATGCCTTCAGCATAAAATCCGCTCACATATTCAATTCCTTCGAATTCCATTTCATTTGCCACGCGAGCAAATTCCATAGGGTCTAGATCTCCGGCGAAAATCTTTTTGTTCAAAGACCACTGGGCCAGGGAAAGTTTAAAAAACGGGTCATTATTTTCGGTTTGGGAAGTTTCTGTAACCTCCTGCTCTTGGTCCTTCTGATTGTCTTTACAGGAAATAATTCCAGCAGTTAAAAATAGGGCAATAAAGAAGTTGGTAAACCTGGTTGGATAGATTTTCATAATTTAATTGTTAAAATTGTTTTGAAGTTTTAGACTTGGTTGAATTTAGAATCCTAAATGTATACTTTTTTTTAAAGAAGTAAAATTATAAGCATAAATTTATATATTTGACAGGATCCGATTAACTAAATTATTAATTAACTATAGATTTGTGAGTAAATTTTATGAAAATGATACCTACGATGCTATTGTGGTAGGTACTGGGATTAGTGGTGGCTGGGCGGCCAAGGAACTGTGTGAAAAGGGTTTTAAAACTTTGGTACTGGAAAGAGGACGTATGGTCAAACACGTGGAGGATTATCCCACGATGAATGATGATCCCTGGGATTATAAATATAAAGGACAATTAACCAGGGAAGAAAAGAAACAACAGGAAAAGCAAAGTCGAACCGGTTACACTACTAATAAGGCTAGTGCTCACTGGTTTGTAAATGATTTGAAACATCCTTATAATGAGACCAAGCGTTTTGACTGGATGCGTGGTTACCATGTGGGGGGAAGATCGATCATGTGGGGACGCCACAGTTACCGCTTAAGCGATCTTGATTTTGAAGCTAATAAAAGGGATGGTATAACCGTAGACTGGCCCATCAGATATAAAGATATTGCTCCCTGGTATGATTATGTGGAATCCTATATTGGGGTGAGTGGAGAAAACCTTGGACTGAGTCAGTTACCTGATGGTAAATTCCAGCCGGCGATGGAACTCAATTGTCTTGAGGATCATGTTAAAAAAAGTTTACTGGAAAATTTCGAAGGCAGGCATCTTACTCCAGGACGTGTTGCTCATATTACCAGTGACTCAGGATTCGAAGGACGCTCAAAATGCCAATATAGAAACCGGTGCATAAGGGGATGTCCCTATGGTGCCTATTTCAGCAGTAATTCATCCACTTTACCAGCTGCAGAACGTACAGGAAACATGACACTTAGGCCAAATTCTGTAGTGCACCAGGTAATTTATGATCCGGAAACTAAACTGGCCAGCGGAGTCAAAATCATCGATACTGAGACCAAGGAAGAAATAGAATACAAAGCCAATGTAATTTTCCTTTGTGCTTCGGCCATTGCTTCCGCCAGTATTTTGATGCAGTCTAAATCTGATCGTTTTCCTGATGGCATGGGCAACGATAGCGGAGAACTTGGCCATAACGTTATGGACCATCATTTTAGAGCAGGGGCCTCAGGAAAATATGATGGCTTTGAGGATAAGTATTATAAAGGAAGAAAACCCAACGGTATTTATCTGCCGCGATTCAGAAACCTAAAAGGTGACGAGAATCTCGGATTTATCCGTGGTTATGGATATCAGGGAGGCGCGAGTAGAGGAAACTGGGCTGAAGCAATAGCCGAGGCTGGATATGGAAAAGACCTGAAAGAGGCCATTGTAAAACCAGGTGGCTGGACAATGGGGCTAATGGGGTTTGGAGAAACCCTGCCTTACCACGAAAACAAAATGACTCTGAATTATGACAAAAAGGATGAATGGGGGCTGCCTACCATTACCTTTGATGCTGACTTTAAAGAAAACGAGCTCAAAATGCGTGAGGATATGGTTGCCCAGGCAATAGAAATGCTTGAAAAAGCCGGTTTAAAAGAGGTAAATGGTTATGATAATATTGGCGCCCCTGGCCTTGGTATCCACGAAATGGGGACGGCCAGGATGGGTAGAGACCGCAAGACCTCTGTTTTAAACGGGAATAATCAGGTGCATGATGTGCCTAATGTTTACGTGACCGATGGCTCCTTTATGACCTCTGCAGGTTGCCAGAACCCATCCTTAACCTATATGGCTATGACTGCCCGTGCGGCAGATCACGCCTCGAAAAATTTTGAAAAATCATCTAAAGCTTAATTCCTTATTATGAACAGAAGAGAAGCATTAAAGAACATTGGATTAGGTGCCGGCGTAATGGTAGTTGGTCCTACGACCTTAAGTTTATTACAAAGTTGTAAGAATGAACCCACCTACGACTGGGAGCCGGTATTTTTAAGCGCATCCAATGGATTTGCACTAAAACAGATCCTGGAAGTGATTATACCAAAAACGGAGACACCAGGAGCCAACGACCTAAATATCGCTCAGTTTATCGATTCTTATATGCATGAGGTGGCATCTGAGGAGCGAGGCGAAGATTTTAGGCGTTCGGCCGAGGCTTTTTCCAAAGCTTTCAAAGCAGAATTTGATAAGGATCAGGATAAAGGAACACCGGAACAATACGAGGAAGTTGTCGCAAAATATCTGCGGGCAAGCCCGGAAGATCGGGAGCGTTATGCAAAGCGAAATACTGAAACCCAGGATCCTCAGGATAAAGACCCTAATATCGAACTTGATAATGATGCCGGTGCTTTTGCCTATTTACAGAATGTTCGGGATATGGGAATTTGGGCCTATAAAACCAGTGAAGAAATTGGCGAAAATGTGATGTGGTATGATCCAATCCCCGGAGAATACATTCCATGTGGTCCAGTAGAAGAGTTGGGCGGTGGAAAGGCAATGTCCTTATAAAAGACGCTCGGAGAATTTAATTACAAGGAACCTGAACTCAGGTTCCTTTTTTTATGGGCATATAGATCTTTGCTTCCCGGTTCAGGGGTTTCAACCTAATTGAGGGTTAGGTTTATAAACAGGTAGATTTTAATTATGGAGCGTGGCAATTTTTAACTTGTTGGGTAGGATATTTACCTCAATTTCATCTTTTTCTCCCATGTACTCTCCATCAATCTGAAAAGCCACCGGGCTATTACATCTCACCTTGGCTTGGGTAGCCGGGATAATCTGGGCAAACTCGGGATCCAGGTGCTCTTCATTTCTTAGTGTTTTAAAAATCTCCAGAATATCGAACTCCTTGAATACAATGATTTCAAAAATACCATCGTCAGGTTTTCCCTCTGGATTAATATTAGCACCAGTGCCATATTTGCTGAAGTTAGCGAAGGCGAGCAAGATTCCTTTTTTCTTGAAATTATCCTTTTCAGTGGTGATTTCAAACTCAAAAGGATATTTACTTTTTAATAAGGTAGGGATGGATTGTAATAAGTATCCGAATTTGCCGCGTATATTGGAGTAATGGTAATTCTTGATCAGTTCCGCATTCACTCCGAAGTCACTCATATGTAGGCAGTATTCCCCGTTGATAACCAGAATATCGATATGTTTTAGATTATCACCAAGGGCAATTTCGATCTGTCGGGAGAGGGGTAAGGCGGTCAGGCCCAAATTAAATGCCAGGCCATTAGCAGAGCCTGCGGGAATTATTCCCAGGGGCAGGTCAAGCTCAGTAATAATTTCAGCAGCCATTTTAATAGTGCCGTCCCCACCGGCCACAATCACCCGGGAAGGAGAGGTTTTGGATAGTAGATCCCGGATTTTAGCAGCATCTTCAATTCCAGAGGTAGTATATAATTCACACAGAGCGCCTTTCTTTGCGATGTTTTTTTTAACTTCAGCTATAAGTTGATCTTTATTGAGATTCCCGGCAATAGGATTTACAATAAATAAGATCGGCTTATTTTCTTCCATATCTCTGATTAATAAATTTAAAATTAACTAATTTGGATGGAACCAAATTTTATAAAAGTCTAAAATTTTGAAACTTGATCTTAAACTCTATCGCGGTTATGTTAATGAGCAGGAACTCGTGGTTTTCGGGCATTTGTTTAAGTCCCTGGCTCCCGACAGATACCGGATGGATCGGCGGGGTATACGCCATGCTGTTTCGGTCTTCCAGATGTTTCGTATAAAGCCGCTGAAAAACATTGAGATCAGGTTAAAATTCAGAAGCAAAGAGGTCGTCACTAAAACCCTGGATGATGGATATTTCAGGTTTAACCTCCCATTTAATGAAAAACTTGAAAGCGGTTGGCATACCTATGAAGTTAGCGCTGAATTTAGTGGTTACGGTATAGTTGAAACCGGGGAGATCTTAAAACCTTATGAAAGTAAACTGGCTATAATTACCGATATTGATGATACCTTCTTAATTTCCCATTCTAATAATTTTTTTAAAAAGCTGTATGTTCTGCTGCTTAGAAATATCAATAAGCGAAAGATCTTTGATGATGTGGTTGAACATTACCAGTATTTAAGTCTTGCGGGCCAGGAGGATGGAGAAACTTCAAACTCGTTTTTCTATGTATCCAGCAGTGAATGGAACCTGTACGGATTTATCCACGAGTTTGCGGTTATGCACCAATTGCCCAAAGCGGTTATAAAACTGAAAAAAATTAAAACCGGTATTTCAGATTTCCTGTTAACCGGGCGTGGCTCACATGATCACAAGTTTGAAAAGATTAAAGATATTATTTCATTTTATCCTAATTTGAAATATGTATTGCTGGGAGACGATTCTCAAAAAGATCCGGATATCTATGAAAGGATCTGCAAGATATTCCCTGAAAATGTTAAAGCGGTTTATATTCGCCAAACTACGTCCCGAAAAAAGAATAGTGTGGTCGAGCTTCTGAAGAATTTGGAAAGCTTACACGTTTCTACCTGTTATTTCAGAGACAGTGAACGGGCTATAAGTCATTCCAAGGCTTTAGGCATCAATTAATTTTTATATTTGCCAACATTTAAAACTTTCCTTTTTTGCAATTACAAGAATTTTTAAGATCCCAGTTAAGTCTGCCGGAAAAAAGTATAGTAAATACTGTTGCTTTATTAAAAGAGGATGCCAGTATTCCTTTTATAGCACGTTACCGAAAAGAGGCTACCGGAAACCTGGATGAGGTTGCCATAGAACAGATTGCCAATCTGTTTAAAAGCTTCAAGGATTTAGATGCTAAAAAGCAAAGTGTACTCAAGACTATAAAAGAGCAGGGCACACTATCATCAGAACTGGAAGAGAAAATAAAAAATGCCCGTACAAATGCTGAAGTTGAAGACCTGTACCTGCCGTTTAAAAAGAAAAGACAAACCCGCGCAGATTTAGCCAGAAAAGCAGGTCTCGAGGGATTGGCAAAGATAATAATGGCCCAAAGTACCGATAATACCTCCCAGCTTGCCACCAGGTTTTTATCTGAAGATTTTAAAAGTGAAGAAGAAGTCTTTTCCGGGGCAAGAGATATAATAGCCGAATGGATTAATGAAAACACTTACCTCCGCCGCCGACTCCGGCAAATGTTTTCCCGAAATGCGAGAATAATTGCAAAACCGGTGAAAAAGGAAATTGAAAATTTAGAGAATAGTAAATACTCCAAACTAAAAAATATAGATGAACCTCTAAATCGGATTCCATCTCATAGGTTTCTGGCCGTATACCGAGCCGAAAAGCTAGGATTGTTAAAGTTGAAGGTTGAGGTAAATAAAGAACAGGCCATCCAATTAATCACAAAGATCATTCTAAAAGAGAAGGCTTCAGCTTTCTCGATTCAGCAAATTGAGCTTGCTGCCGAAGATGCTTATAAGAGACTCCTAAAACCTTCATTTTCTACTGAATTCCTCAAGCTTGGAAAAGAAAAAGCAGACCGAGCTGCAATTGAGGTTTTTGCCTCCAATCTTGCGCAGTTATTAATGGCTCCACCTCTCGGCGCTAAACGTGTTTTGGCTATTGATCCCGGGTTTAAATCGGGGTGCAAGCTTGTTTGCCTGGATGAACAGGGTAGCTTATTGCATAATGAAAATATTTATCCGCATGCGCCCCAAAAACAAATTAGTCAGGCTTCAGCAAAAATCAGATCATTGGTAAATGCCTATAAAATTGAGGCCATTGCCATAGGAAACGGTACAGCCGCAAGGGAAACCGAATTGTTTGTAAAGAAAGCCGGGTTAAGCCGTGAAGTTTCTGTTTTTATGGTAAATGAGGCCGGAGCTTCAGTTTATTCAGCTTCAAGGCTTGCCAGGGAAGAATTTCCCGGTTACGATATAACTGTGAGGGGTGCAGTTTCTATAGGCAGGCGACTTATGGATCCTTTAGCAGAACTTGTGAAAATAGAGCCGCGTTCTATTGGCGTGGGGCAATATCAACACGAGGTGGATGATAAAATGCTGAAAGAGAAACTGGACGCGGTGGTGATAAGTTGCGTAAATAAAGTTGGAGTGAACGTAAATACCGCCAGTAAAGAATTGCTTTCTTATGTCTCGGGGATTGGGCCTTCCCTGGCTAAGAATATTATTGAACAAAGAAATAAAATTGGGGCATTTAAAAGCAGAACAGAACTACTTGAGGTGCAAAGGCTCGGAGATAAAGCCTACGAACAGGCGGCTGGATTTATAAGAATTAAGGATGGAATAAATCCTCTGGATGATTCTGCGGTGCATCCTGAAAGCTATTTTATAGTGGAAAAAATGGCAAGTAATAACGGTGTTGAACCAGAAAAACTTATTGGAAACCATTCAATTCTCCATAAAATAAAACCTGAACAGTATATCACCAGCGATCTTGGGTTACCAACCTTAAAGGATATACTTGCAGAACTGGAAAAACCCGGCAGAGATCCCCGAAAAGGACTGAGTAAATTTGAATTTGACCCAAGCATTAAAAGCATTGATGATCTTTCTCCAGGTATGAAATTACCGGGAATCGTAAATAATATCACCAATTTTGGGTGTTTTGTAGATATAGGGATCAAGGAGAGTGGCCTTATTCATATTTCTAAACTAGCCAATGAATTTGTAGGTGATGTAAATGCCATAGTGAAACTAAATCAACACCTGGAAGTAACAATATTGGATGTGGATAAAGAAAAAAAGCGAATCCAGCTTTCACTTATTGACTAATAAGCATGAAAAGAAGAAGCTTAACAGGCTTCCTCTTTTCAGATTAATTTAATCCAATTATAGGGATCAACTATTTTTACGGTAATTAGCTCCATCAAATTCTTCGCGATCATAAAATAGGTCGTCCGGTCTTCTTTTACTTATTTCCCGGTCATAATTTTCATCTTCTACAACGTGCTCATCATCCCAGCGGTTAGATATAGAATTATCGGCATATTCTTCTTCTTTTCTATGCTGAACATGCGGGGAATCTTCCAGTGGTTCCTTATCCCTATTATAGGAGCTTAAAACGGCTTTCTCATAATCCCGGTTTAAGTGTGCTCCTTTTTCTATGCGTTTAGTTTCAGCGAAGGTTTGATGCGTGATGTGAGTGGTGAAAACAAATTTTTCGTCTTCTTTGAGTTCAACCAATCCCACAGGAATAATCAAATGGTTTTGTCCATCTTCATTTACAAACTCTTTTATTTCAGGATCTGCCGGGGTTCCATAGGGGTCGTGCCTGGCATCTATAATGGTTTGGTCTACATCTACATCGAGATAGACCACACGATCTAGATTTCTATTCACTAGCAGGTTATCCACTTTGCCAATAACACGTTTATCGGCATCTCTTACTTCCCAACCCCGAATGTCTGGATAACCGCCGGCTACCTTATAATCCTTTAATTCGGTGAGGTAATATAAATGTTTTTCTTTGGGATTATTCTTGCTCATAATTCTGTTTTTTCAAGGTTATGAAATCTGGCTTTTCGCTGCGGAAAAATTTATTTCCATGTCCCGACTATTATGCATAGTGCGGTTATCATTGAGTTCTTCTATATCGTCGGTATTATTAATATCTTCATTTGAATTGTCTGAATACAGGAAAACATAGGCCAGGATTCCCAGAATAATTATTATCAGGATAATCCAGGGCCATACCGGTCGTTTCTTTTCAATTTTAATTTCTGCCATTTTACAGCGATTTATGGTTAGCTAGCTTAAATTTAAGGAAATGACCAGCTATACGATACTAAGATTTGCCCAAAGAATTGTTAATTAGCTATTAATGAAAAAAAAAAGGATGCCCGTAAAGGCATCCTTAAATACTTGAGTTTCTCTCAATATTATCTAAAAGTTCCTGAGGGGAAAACCACTACACTTTCGTGTCCATCCTTCCCAACTGTAGCAACTCCGAAAAAGAAATTGTCAATAACAATTCCTTCCAGAGTAAATTCATTTACATCCCCTACAAACCTGGAGTGTTGCCATTGCGGAGCGGTGGTGTCCCTCCAGTAAATTTTATAACCGGCAATATCACCCTCAACTTTCTCCCATCGCAATTTTGCTGAAGGAGCTACAATACCTCCGATTTCCACATTCTTTGGAGCAGGGGGTGCCCAGGCAAGGGAAGCCATATTGATTGCATTTACTGCAGTAAGTTTTTTTGCATAATCAAAATTAACGCCTGCAACCACATCGCCGTATTCAATGCCATCTTCAGTTCTTAGATCCTGATGCTGACGATTATAGTTTTCATGAGCTTCCATAATTCGTATTCCTGCAAAACCAAGATCATTAAAAGGCCTGTGGTGACCTCCACGCCCAAACCGGTCTAAACGATAGATCATCATAGGGTTCATTTCCGGCATATAGGTTTCTGTTGTTTTATGAACATATCGGGCAAGTTGTCTTGAAATTCCATCGACTTCCCCACCATAGAACCTACGCATCTTTCTTTCCCTTTCAGTTTCTGTTGGAGGTACGGGTTCAGAAAAGATTCTGAAACTGCGATTATCTATCACACCATCTACACCTTCAATATTTCCTATCATATCGTTATTTAAAACTCCTATGATGTTCCAGTTATTATCTTTTGCATATTGTGCGAGACCCTGGCCACCAAATAAGCCCTGTTCTTCTCCCGAAAGTCCAACGTAAACGATGCTGCTTTCGAATTCGTAATTTGAGAGAACCCTGGCAGCTTCAATAGCTCCGGCCATTCCGCTGGCATTGTCGTTGGCGCCGGGGGCATCCCCTTCAAAATCACTTCCATTAGAATTACGCGAATCTATATCTCCGCTCATAATAATGTAGCGGTTGGGATATTTAGAACCCTTCTGAATGGCAACTACATTTACCACCCAGGCATCGTGCGGGACACGATCGCTATCTTCGGTAGTCACAAAATCTTTCTGATAAAAAACATCCAGACAATTATCGCATTGAGAAGAGATATTATCAAATTCAGATTTAACCCACCTTCGGGCTGCCCCAATCCCACGGGTTTCTGAAACAGTATCGCTAAAAGTATTTCTTGTCCCGAAGCCTGCAAGGGTCCTGATATCGCTTTCTATACGTTCAGCCGAAACCTCCTCGATGATTTGGTATATGCGTTCATCGGTTTGCTGGGCCGAAAGGTTTTGTAGTGTAAAGAATAGAGTAAATAGGGCGGTAATGCCCAGAGTTGTTTTGGAAGTCATAGAATATATAATTTTAGACTCCTAAAATACAGAAAGTTTAGGCTATTTAAAAAACAAAAAAGCCCCGGAGGACCGGGGCTTGATTTATTTAATTCAAAAACCTAACTAGCTGGCTTTCATCTCGTGAATTTCAGCCTTAGCTTCATTAACTTTTTTATTACTCTTTGAGCTGGAAAGACCAGCTTTAGTTCTGGATTTTAGTGCATCTACCTTGTGGCTTAGGGAATCGGAAAATTCATTGAAATTCTTTCTTGCACCTTCCAGATAGTCGTCTCCGGTTTTTGTGATTGCTTTACGGGTGTCTGTCCCTTTTTTAGGGGCAAAAAGCAATCCTATAGCCGCACCTGCAGCTGCACCTGATAACAATCCTAATAACATTTTTCCTGATTTCATGGGTCTAAGTTTTAATTTTTTGGTTTATAATTTTTCGTATTATAAAATTACTTCAAATTAAAGCTATGGCCATGCTTTACGAGTTAAGCTTGATATAAACTTTATTCAAAAATGTCAAGGATTTTAACACTTGCCAGATTAAGTATGTTCAGCAAATAACCTGAGGATCGCTCTTACTTTTTTGGTGTCTTCCACATAATACTGGGCACTGGTATTTTTGATTCCTACTTTAACGGTATAGGCATCTTCAGGAAGCTCTCTGAATAAGTATTCATCGGTCCAGTCATCCCCAATAGCAAATATGAAATCATATTCATTTCCTACGAGTTTTTTACCGGCAGCTTTTCCCTTATTTACATCACTACTTTTAATTTCGAGAACTTTGTTTCCTTCAAGAACGCTTAAGCCATGGTTGGAAATAAGTTCCTTTAATACACTGGAGAGTTCATTTGCTCTCATTTCCCCAAGTTCGGGATCGGCTTTACGGTAATGCCAGGCCAGGGAATAATTCTTATCTTCAATAAAAGTTCCCGGGGTACGGTCTACAAAGTTTTCTATTACCGGCCGCACGGCTTCCATCCAGTCGTTTTTTACATTCTCTGAAAGTTCCCATTCGCTGTTCTGTTTTCTCATCCAAACGCCATGCTCAGAAATAAGTTCTACATTAGTTTCGGACCACCAATTGCCAAGTGTGTGTTTGTCTCTTCCGCTAATAAGTACCACATCGGTTTTGTTTCCTTTATTCAATTTTGAAATTAACTCGATCAACTCCTTATCTGGTTTAGCTTTTTCAGGTTTATCGGTGAAATCTACCAGTGTCCCATCATAATCCAGGAAGAGAATGCGGCGTTTTGCATTTTTATAAGTGTCCAGTATTTCTGAAGATACCTGTGTAGAAATTCTTATAGATTGAGAGGAGTCTCTGTTACTTTCGGTGTTTTTGAGAGCTTTCATAAAATCATTGGCCCATTTTTCTACACTGTATCGCTTGAGTCTCTTCTGAAGCATTTTATTGCGCTGTATCTGTTCTTCTTTCGACATTTGCAAGGCTTGTTTCAATGCAAAAGAGATTTGCTCAAAATTATTAGGATTGATTAATAATGCCTCATTCATCTCATGGGATGCACCGGCCATTTCACTTAAAATTAGTACCCCTGTATGATCGGTGCGGGTAGCGATAAATTCTTTGGCCACCAGGTTCATACCATCCCGAATTGGAGTGAGTAAAGCTACGTCGCAGGAGGTGTAAAGGTCTATAAGGTTTTCAAAAGGCATAGAGCGATAGAAGTACCAGATAGGAGTCCAGTTTACCGTAGAGAACTTCCCATTGATGCGGCCTACTAGCTCATCTATCTCACGTTTTAAACGTTGATATTGAGGAACATTGGAGCGGGAAGGAACCGCCAGCATCACTAAACGGACCTTCTCTACATATTCTGGATTTCTATCCAGAAAATATTCAAAAGCTCTTATCCTGTTGGCAATACCTTTGGTATAATCGAGCCTGTCTATGCTTAAGATCAATTTAGCATCGGGAGTGGTTTTAAGATGATGATCCAGCCTGTTTTGTAGATCTGATTGTTCTTCCGAAGTATTTTTAAAATGATTTAGAGCTGCCTGTTCAAATTTTTCGTAATCTATGCCCATAGGAAATGAATCTACCTTTACAATTCTATCGGGCAGGCTTACTTCATTAAAATCTACCTGTAATCTTAAGATCCGACTTACCGAACTTAAAAAATGGCGTTCATAATCGTAGGTATGGAATCCAATAAGATCTGCACCAAGCACACCCTCCAGAACTTCTTCGCGCCAGGGGAGTGTTCTAAAAACTTCGTAGGAAGGAAACGGGATATGATTAAAAAAACCGATAATTGCTTCAGGAGCTTTTTCCCTAATCATATTGGGTACCAGTAAAAGTTGATAATCGTGCACCCATATAATATCACCCTCCTCGTAATGTCTAAGGACTTCGTCGGCATACTTCTGGTTAACCTGTTTATAAATTTCCCAGTAGCTTTGTTCGGCCTCAGTATATTCCATAAAATAATGAAAAAGTGGCCAGATAGTTCTGTTGCTGAAACCATAATAAAAGCCTTCTATTTCTTCAGCAGTAAGATTTACAGAAACACAGGCTTCCTCCCGGGCCTTTTTCTTAACATCCTTAGCAAGTGTTTCCGGAATTTCTTCTTCGGTAAGCCCGGTCCAGCCTATCCATAAGCTATCGCCGTCACGGTGAAAGGATTTTAGGCCGGTGGCCAGTCCTCCTACACTTGGGCTTACTTCTAAATTATAATCTTCGATGCTAATTTGTAAAGGTAATCGGTTGGAGATGATGATTGTTTTACTCATAATTATATGTGAATGCTGTTGCTGCGGAATTGTTTTTTATTAAATTTCCGAAAATCAAAGCACACAACCATCCTTTTAAAAGAACTTTAAGATTATATGGATAATTTAGATTATGGAATTATAGGAAATTGTAAAAGTGCAGCTCTGGTTTCCAAAACGGGATCTCTGGACTGGTGTTGCCTCCCCAATTTTGACTCTGCCGGAGTGTTCGCCAAACTTTTGGATGAAGAGAAGGGAGGTAGTTTTGAAATTCTTGTTTCTGAAGATTATAAAATTGAGCAGGATTACCTTTGGGAAACAAACATTATCAGTACTGTATTTGACAATGGCACCGATGCCTTTCAATTAATAGATTTTATGCCCAGGTATGCCCGGGAAGATGGCTCGTATTATACCCCGCCCGATATTATCAGGTTCTTTCGCCTGTTAAAAGGTAAACCCGAATTTAGCATAAAATATGATCCTAAACTGGACTTTGCCCGCGAAAAAACCTATACCGAGAATAAAGGAACTTATTTAAAGAGTTTTACCAAAGAAGGGAAATATGATTCCCTGTTTTTCTATTCTAGTTTTGACCTGAAAGATATTAAGGAACAAAACAAGCTCAGTTTAACCGGGAACGCCTATTGTCTGGTTGGTTATCACGAAAAACTTATTCCGCAAAATCTGGATAGGACCTATCTTAAATTTCAGCGAACCAAAACCTATTGGATGAACTGGAGTTCTAAAACCACAAGGTATACTCATTATTCGGAACAAATTATGAGAAGTGCCCTGGTTTTAAAGGCATTAACATATAAAAAATCTGGAGCTGTACTGGCGGCAGCTACCACTTCCCTTCCCGAGACAATAGGAGAGGAGCGAAACTGGGATTATCGTTTTTGTTGGATACGGGATTCCTCAATGGTGATTAAAGTAATGGCTGGTTTGGGTCACATGGAGTCGGCGCAGGAATTCCTTCAGTTTATTATTGATATTATTCCCAATAAGGATGAGAAGATCCAGATAATGTATGGCATTAATGGGGAAAAAGAACTCACCGAACATATCCTAGACCATTTAAAAGGATATAAGAATTCTCAGCCGGTTCGTACCGGAAATGCGGCCTATATTCAGAAACAAAATGACATTTACGGAATTTTGATGGAGGTGATCTATCAACAATTTCTTCAGTTTGAGACCTCACTGGAAAATTCTGAAGAACTCTGGACGATAGTACGTGGCATCGTGAACATTGTGGAAGAGCACTGGCAACAACCGGATAAAGGTATCTGGGAATTGCGTACCGAAGACCGACATTTTGTGTTCTCAAAATTGCTTTGCTGGGTGGCAGTAGACCGGGCGATAAAAATAGGAGAGGTGCTGCGAATGGGCATCAACGATACCAAATGGAAAAGTCTGAGGGCAGAGATTTATACCGATATTTATAACAATGGTTGGAATGAAGAAATTCAGGCTTATACACAATCCTATGGCTCTACAGACCTTGACGCCTCTACTTTACTGATGGAATCCTATGGATTTATTGACGCGAAAGATCCACGCTTTATAAAAACAGTGGAAGCTACCGAAAAGGAACTCTGTAAAGACGGCCTAATGTATCGTTACAAAAATAAAGATGATTTTGGAGAACCCTCGTCTTCCTTTACCATTTGTACTTTTTGGTTGATAGATAGTTTGTTTAAAATCGGCCAGAGAGAAAAATCGAAAAAATTATTTGACCAACTGCTTGGCTATAGTAATCATTTAGGACTTTTTAGTGAGGATATAGATTTTAAAACCAAGCGATTACTCGGTAATTTTCCACAAGCTTATTCCCATTTGGCACTTATTGAAACCGCTGCCAATTTTAGCAAAGGAATTAGCGCTGAAGAAAGCTGGTTGAGCGATTTTTAGATACTGGCATCTAAGCCAATTTGGAAAGAACCCGGACTTGATAAGTTCCGGGTTTATTTTTTTGTATCTGGATTATCGGTTTTAGCTTTAAAATGAGGTTCTTTTAATTCTACGCGGGAACGGGTAAAATAAATACCTTCCTCCAATTCATTGATATAGGCCACCATTTGTTCCCTGAGTCTGCAATGAAGATCCCAGGCTACTACTGCATTTTTTGCACTGCATACAGCCCTTAATCGTAAAGACTTTTCAGTCATTCCAAGCACCTGAAGCAGGGGTGGGTGTTCCTCATCCCAATCTTCAGAATTTTCGAGAAGCTCTGTAAATTTTTTCCTGAGTTTCTCCACATCCACTCTATAATCTACAAAAAGCTCAATTTCATTTAATTGGTGTGGACTGGTGATAGAGAGATTTTCAAATGTTTCAGAAATTACTGTTTTTAAGGGTACGATAAGTCTTTTAAGATCCCAGGTGCGCACTACCATATAAGTAAACCTGATATCTTCAACATAACCCCACCGGTCTTCGATAATAACAGTATCCCCAATTCTTGCGGGTTTCGTAATGGCAATTTGTATTCCGGCTATTATATTACCCAGGGTACTCTGCGCAGCAATACCTAGAATTATCGTTGCCAGACCTGCAGAAGCCAACATCGAAACCCCAAGCTTTTCCATAGATCTGAATTGAGAGAGAATTATGGCAGTGCCAATTATTACTACCGTAAAAGTTAAAATCCTTCTTGCTACAGAAAAATAGGTGAATAGTTGCCTGGCTTCGTGACTGTCTTCAGAAGTTACATCTCCTATTTTATTTTCGGCTACGTAACGCATAAAAAAGTCAATAATACGCATGAAAAACCAGGTGCCTGAAGCAATTACGATAGCCAGTAATAGTGCATAAATCGTACTCGAAAACATTCCCGAATAGGAAATAAGGTTGTTTAGGGTAATATAGAAAAAGAAAACTCCGGCAGCCATTGCTGCTGGTACTCCCAGTCTTTTGGAAAGAGCAAGAATTAGAGGCTTATCAAAGGATTTTGCGATTTTTCGAATTAATATGATAACTACCCGCCCAAGCAAATAGGAAATAAGAATTAATAAAAATGTGAGGACAGGCTTCCATAGGGGAACGTCGCCAATTTTAGCCTGAGACCATTTTGGCATATTTCTGTCTAAAAATGTGGGGCCGTAGACCTGGTAAAGCTCTTCGGTATTTTCTACGGTATTGGCAGAAATTAACCAAAAAGCACCGTAATCTTCAAATTTCACTCTTTGCAGTCTAAATATAATATCCCGGTTCTCAATCTCGGTTTCACCAAAAACAATACTTCTGCGTGGTTTCCCAGCAACAGCCTGGTTTGTTGTGGTTCTTATATCTATCTGGCCGTCGGGCCTGTCGGGCAAAGCATCCCAGTTAATATCAACTCGCTGGTCCAGCACATAATAAAGCTTTTGAGCCAAATCTTCGGCCTCTTTAGAACCAATACTATTGGGCATCAAATTAAGGTTTAGTGCATAGACGGCCTCCTTAAAGTTTTTATTACGACAGCTAATTACAAAATGTTCCAGCGTTGACTGAGGGCTTTGCAGATTAATTTTATTGGGAGGTAATCCCAGCGGATTATTCAGGCGTGTTAAAACATAATAGGCTTCGTTATAATCTTCAAGACTATTAGGGAGATAACTGGAAGCGTCCGGTTCATCTATTTTTTCTTCCGGCGGAAGTTCTTTTTGAGTAGCAGTAGAGTCTTGTTGCTGAAAAGCAGATGCAGAAGTCTCCTGAAGCAATAAACTTAACAGAACAAGGCATATATATTTTATAAATTTCCTCATAGCTAATTTGGAATATTCCTGGAATTTTCATCACAATAATGTTAAAAATAAGGAATAAAAAAAGACCGTCTGAAATTTGACGGCCTTTTTAAAACAGATTTAAATAAAAATTAGAAAACGTACTTGTTTTCTGAAGTCAGTTTTTCTGCGATACTATTTCTAAGAGCAACTACATTTGGCATATTTTCATATTTGGTGAAACGCTTAAGTCCCATTAGCATCATTCGCTGTTCATCTCCTTCAGCAAAGGAGGCGATACCTTCTTTGGCTTTTTGGTTTACAGTATCTACGGCGTGGTAGAGATAAAGTTTTGCCATTTGGATTTGTTCCTTTTGCTGATCTTCTCCAAAACGTTTTGCATTTTTCTCTGCTCTCAAAATTCCAGATTCGGCCATATAGGTTTCTATCAGAATATCTGAAGCAGCTAAAAGCAATTGCTGATGTTCTTCCAGATCCTGTCCAAATTTCTGAACCGCACTTCCGGCAACCATAAGGAATACCTTTTTCAACTTTTTGATCATTTCCTTTTCTTCTGCAAATAATTCAGAATAATCTGGCTTATCCATAGAAGGGATTCCGGTAAGTTCATCGGCTACAGCCTGAGCTGGTCCAAGCAGGTCTACGTGACCTTTCATCGCTTTTTTAATTAACATTCCCACGGCCAACATTCGGTTTATCTCGTTGGTTCCTTCGTAGATCCTTGCGATCCTTGCATCTCTCCAGGCAGATTCCATTGGTGTATCGGCCGAGAAGCCCATCCCTCCAAAGATCTGAATCCCTTCGTCACTGCAATTCTGAATGTCTTCTGAACAGGCCACCTTCAGGATAGAACACTCTATAGCATACTCTTCAAAGGTTTTTAATTCGGCATCGGCATGCGATTCTCCGTTCTCCATACGAAGATTAATCCTGTCTTCAATCATTTTCGCGGCCCGGTAATTTGCCGCTTCTCCAACCCAGGCTGAAGTTGCCATTTCAGCTAATTTTGATTTTATAGCTCCAAATTTCGCGATTGGTGTTTTAAACTGAACCCGGTCATTAGCATACTTTACAGCTACATCGGTGACTCTTCTTTGAGCATCAATGGTAGCTGAAGCTAATTTAATCCGTCCAACATTCAGTGCATTCATCGCGATCTTGAAACCATTACCTCTTTCTGAAAGCATATTTTCAACGGGAACTTTAGTGTCGTTGAAAAACACCTGACGGGTAGAGGAGGAGTGGATCCCCAGTTTCTTCTCTTCTTCTCCAAAGGTGATTCCGTTCGGATTCTCTTTGTCGTACTCTACGATAAAACCAGTGATATATTTATCGTCTTCAATTCTGGCAAAAACAATAAAAATATCGGCGAAGCCCGCGTTGGAGATCCACATCTTCTGGCCGTTGATCTTATAGTGTTTTCCGTCTTCGGTAAGCTCGGCCTTTGTTTTACCTGAATTTGCATCACTACCAGCTCCGGGTTCAGTTAAGCAATAAGCTCCAAACCATTCTCCGGTAGATAACTTAGGAACATATTTCTTTCGTTGTTCTTCAGTTCCATAAAGTAGGATTGGCAAAGTACCTATCCCGGTGTGTGCTCCAAAAGCAGTGGCAATAGAACCTGTAGCCCCTGAGATATAATCACACACCAACATGGTGGATACGAAGCCCATTCCCAGACCGTCATATTCCTCCGGTACTGCTACCCCAAGGAAACCAAGTTCTCCGGCCTTTTGCATTACCTCTTCGGTAAGGGCATAGTTTTTCTTTTCAAATTCTTCTTTTTTCGGCCAGACCTCGCGATCAATAAATTCTTTAACTGAATCACGCATCATTTGCTGTTCCTCGGTAAAATCTTCCGGAGTAAATACATCTTCAGCTTTGGTTTCCTTTACCAGGAATTGCCCACCGCGTAGAAGCTCTTTTTTATTTTCTGTTGTTTCCATTTTTTTCTTTTGTTATTTTTTAGTTTTCTATTGGGTTATGGTTTTGCCGCTGCATTTTTTAGGTCTCTAACTCAGGAATTCATAAACTCCCGCGGCTCCCTGTCCGGTACCAACGCACATTGTAACCATGGCGTATTTGTCTTTTAGGTTGCGCTTGCGCATTTCATCAAAAATTTGAACCGAAAGTTTTGCTCCTGTACAACCCAGCGGGTGGCCCATAGAAATAGCACCTCCGTTTGGATTAACTTTGTTAGGATCTAAACCTAATTCCCTTATTACTGCCAGGGATTGGGAAGCAAAAGCTTCATTGAGTTCAATGAGTTGCATATCGTCCTGTTTTAACCCGGCTTGTTTGAGAGCTTTTGGAATAGCATCTACCGGTCCAATTCCCATAATTCTTGGTGGAACTCCAACAGGGGTATAGCTCACCAGGCGGGCAATTGGTTCCAAGTTGAATTCTTTTACCATTTCTTCACTCATCACCATTACAAAGGCAGCACCATCACTCATTTGTGAGGAGTTTCCGGCAGTTACGCTTCCGCCTTCGGCAAAAACGGGTCTTAGTTTTCCTAAAATTTCTTTAGAAGTATCAGCACGTGGACCTTCATCTTTATTTACCGTATAGGTTTTGGTTTGTTTTTTACCGTCTTTACCTACAAAGGTCTCTTCCACATCAATAGGAACTATCTGGTCCTGGAAACGGTTTTCTTCCTGGGCTTTTAGAGCTTTTTGATGGGAGTTAAAAGCAAATTCATCCTGATCTTCACGGGAAACTTTATATTTCTCGGCTACGGCTTCCGCAGTGAGTCCCATTCCCCAATAATAATCTTCATGGCCTTCTTTGGCGGTTTTGTAATTCGGAACAGGTTTGTAACCTCCCATTGGGATGTAACTCATACTTTCGGCACCCCCGGCAATAATACAATCGGCCATTCCACTCTGGATTTTAGCCGAAGCGATTGCGATGGTTTCCAGCCCGGATGCGCAATAACGGTTAACCGTCATGCCGGGTACCTTTTCAGTTTTTAGTCCCATCAAAGAGATTAGCCGACCTACATTTAATCCTTGCTCGGCTTCTGGCATTGCGTTTCCAACAATTACATCATCGATCCTGGTTTTATCGAAATCGGGTAATTTTTTCATCATGTATTCGATGGTTTCAGCCGCCAGATCATCCGGCCGCTTAAATCTAAAAACGCCACGAGGAGCTTTCCCCACGGCTGTTCTATATGCTTTTACTATGTATGCTGTTTTATTCATTGTATATTGTATTTTGTAAAATGTATATTGTTATTATCTGTATAGTGTGATTTCCATATAATCTGATTTGTTTTGAATCATACAAGTATGCCTTTACACGATACATTTTATTTCTATTTATAATGTTGACTGTAATTTGATAATCATGTTTTGGATATGTTGTATTTCACTTTCCAGGTAGTTAAAATCATCTGAATTAACATAATTCAGATTTTTAGCAATTATAAACTGAGTTTCAAGCTCAAAGGCTGAACCAAGGGATACTCCTAAAAAATTTGAAAAATACTTATTGGTTTTTCTTCCACAACCTTCGGCTATATTAGAAGAAATCGAAACCGCAGATCTTCTAATTTGGGAAGTTAAACCGTAAAGTTCGTCTTTGGGAAAAACCTGGGTTTTCAAGTAGGTTTCAGTGACCAACTCAATTGCCTTTTGCCAAACTTTTAATTCCCTGAAGTAATTCATATCAAATTAAGATTTCAGTATACAATCTACATTATACACACTACGATTAATTACGAAGCGGTTTCCCTTTCTTCAACATATGCTGAAGTCTTTCCAGGGTTTTACGTTCTCCGGTTAAGGAAAGGAATGCTTCTCTTTCCAGGTCGAGTAGATATTGCTCACTTACCATTTGCGGTTCCGAAAGATCCCCACCGGCCATGACATAAGCCAGTTTGTTAGCGATTTTTTTATCGTGATCGCTAATATATTTTCCGGCGTTCATTTGGTCGGTTCCTACTAAGAAAGCTCCTAAAGCCTGTTTACCGAGTACTTTGATATCGGTGCGGTGAATTGGTTTGGTATAACCATTTTCGGCCATTAGCAGGGCGTGTTTCTTAGCTATGGCCAATTGCCTATCTGGGTTCACAACCACGATATCTTTACCTTTTTGTAAAATATTGGTATCATAAGCCTCGTAAGCCGATGTAGAAACCTTGGCCATTCCTATAGTAAGGAAGTTTTCTCTTAATCGGTTTAATTCCACATCATCTTTTTCGAAAGTATCTGCAGCACGAACGGTCATTTCTTTTGAACCACCACCGCCGGGAATTACTCCAACACCAAATTCAACTAAGCCAATATAAGTTTCGGCTGCGGCCACAACTTTATCGGCGTGGAGTGAAAGTTCACATCCGCCACCAAGGGTCATTGCGTGTGGTGCGGCAACGGTTGGGATAGAGGAGTACCGCATCCGCATCATGGTATCCTGGAAATATTTAATAGCCATATTCAGCTCTTCATATTCCTGTTCTACAGCCAACATAAAGATCATTCCGATGTTAGCTCCCACAGAGAAGTTCTTTCCGTTGTTTGCAACAACCAATCCCTGATAATCTTTTTCAGCAATATCTATAGCCTTATTGATTCCGTCTAAAACATCACCACCAATAGCGTTCATTTTACTTCTGAATTCCACATTAAGAATGCCATCGCCAAGGTCTTCGACCACGACGCCGCTATTTTTGAATACTTCTTTAGATTCCCGGATGTTGTCAAGAATGATAAAGGAGTCCTGGCCAGGTACTTTTATATGTTCCTTTTTTGGGATATCATAGAAATAGGTGTTACCCTCTTTTACGGTGTAGAATGAATCCTTGCCGCTTTCCAGCATTTCATTTACCCAGGCGGCAGGTTTTTTACCTTCGGCTTCAATAAGTTCGATTCCCTTTTTTACGCCAACGGCATCCCAGATTTGGAAGGGACCGTGTTCCCAGCCAAAACCGGCTTTCATCGCATCATCAACTTTGTATAGCTCATCGGTTATTTCAGGAATTCGATGGGAGACATAGGCAAAAAGTGCTCCGAAGCTTTTTCGGTAAAACTCCCCGGCTTTGTCTTTGCCGTTGATCAAGACCTCAAAACGGTCTTCCACATTATCTATTGTTTTGGTTTGTTCCAGCGTGGCAAACGACGCCTTTTTCTGGTCGCGGTATTCCAAAGAGTCTAAATCCAAAGACTTAATTGTACTGGAACCATCTTCATTTTTTATTTTCTTGTAAAAGCCCTGTCCGCTCTTGCTACCAAACCATTCATTGTCTACCATGGTCTGGATAAAATCGGGTAATGCAAAAAGCTCGTGAGCCTCATCGTCTGGTACGCCTTTGTGCAAACCATTGGCCACATGAACTAAGGTGTCTAATCCTACTACATCTACGGTTCTAAAGGTGGCAGATTTCTGACGGCCAATAACGGGACCTGTAAGTTTATCGACTTCTTCAATGGTCATCCCCATTTCTTTCACCATGTGGAAAAGACTCATGATGCTGAAGATCCCAACCCGGTTTCCGATAAACGCCGGGGTATCTTTTGCTACAACCGATTTCTTTCCCAGGAATTTTTCTCCAAATTCATTAAGGAATTCAAGCACCTCTTTTGAGGTATCTGGTCCCGGAATAATTTCGAATAATCTCAGGTAACGCGGTGGGTTAAAGAAATGGGTCCCACAAAAATGCTTTTTAAAATCATCGCTGCGGCCTTCATTCATTTGCTGAATAGGAATACCTGAAGTATTTGAAGTAATTAGGGTTCCTGGTTTGCGGTGCTTTTCAAGGTTTTCAAAAACCTTTTGCTTGATTTCCAGGCGCTCTACTACCACCTCTATAATCCAATCTGCCTCGGAAACCTTTGAAATATCATCTTCCAGATTCCCAGTTTTGATTCGGTTGGCAAATTTTTTGTGATAAATGGGCGAGGGTTTAGATTTTAGAGAACTTTGCAAAGATTCGTTAACCAAACGGTTTCTAACTTCCTTATCTTCAAGAGTGAGCCCTTTTTTCTTTTCTTTTTCATTGAGTTCCCGCGGCACGATGTCCAATAGGAGCACTTCTACGCCAATATTGGCAAAATGGCAGGCAATTCCGCTCCCCATAATTCCGGAGCCAATTACGGCCACTTTATTGATTCTTCTTTTCATGTTGTTAGTCAAATTTTACTATAAGGTTTTCGTTACTTAATTTATTGTTTCAGCTAATTTTAATCAGTGCATTCTCAATCACTGCTTCAGCTTAATTTCTTCTTTATAGATCTTTTTTTCTGAAATTAGGTCCATTATGGTATTTGCAACTTCAATAAAGGTTTTCAGGTCTTCTTCCGAAACCGATTCCTTTACCGCTTCATCAAACCTTAACACGACCTTTTTGGAGTAATCACGCATTTCGCGACCAAAATCGGTTAGATGAATAAGAACGCTCCGCCCGTCTTTTGGGTTCTTGCGCCTTAGAATAAGGCCTTTATCTTCCATGGTCTTTAGAATCCTGGAAAGACTGGTAGCTTCCATTCCCATTTTGGGGCCGAGTGAAGTAGAAGGGGTGCCGGTTTCAGGATCTATACTTAAAAGAGCAAAACCGGTGGCCATCGTACTACCGGCCTTCCCGGCTTCTTCATTATACATTTTTGAAACTGCCATCCAGGTGGCACGTAAAACATAATCTATTGTTTTTTCCTTCATTTTTGAAACTTGATTCCCAAAGTTAAGAAAAAATATTATGCACGCATAATAAAATGATCGAAAATCGAAAGGTAGAAACAGGGATTCTTAAATTTAAGAGAATTACATAAAAAAACTCTCCTTTTAGGGAGAGTTTTAACTGGAATTTAGTAAATGCTGTATCGATTAATTATAACCGTAGATCTTGTTATATTTGTCGATATAGATTTGCTTAATATTTCTACGTTTTAGTTTCATGGTAGGAGTGAGGTGGCCTTCCTCGATTCCCCATACCTCTGGCGTGAGCTCTATGACCTTGACCCTTTCCCATTTACCAAATTTTTCGTTATAAAAGTCTACTTCTTCTTGAATTCTTTCTTTTACACGATCATTTTCTGCGATGTCTCTATATGATCCCTCTCCCAGGTCTATATTTTTCCGTTTGGCCCATTCCTGAATGAATTCAAAATTAGGTTGAATTAAGGCTGCGGGCATCTTTTCTCCGTCCCCAATTACCATAATCTGTTCGATGAAGCGGGATTGCTTCATAACATTTTCAAGTATTTGCGGCGCAACATATTTTCCGCCCGAGGTTTTGAACATTTCTTTTTTACGATCGGTGATTTTCAGGAAACCATCTTTATCTATTTCCCCAATATCTCCGGTATGAAAGAAATTATCATCGTTAATTACTTCTTTGGTCTTTTCGGGATCTTTGTAATAGCCTTGCATAACATTTGGACCTTTACAAAGAATTTCTCCATCTTCGGCAATTTTCACTTCTACATTTTCCAGGGGCTTTCCAACTGTGCCAATCCTGAAGTTATAATTGCGCTGATCGTTAACCGCAATTACCGGAGAGGTTTCGGTTAGGCCATAACCTTCCATTACGGGGATTTCTGCAGCTGCAAATACACGCGCCAGTCTTGGCTGTAAAGCTGCCGAACCTGAAACTACCAATTCTATATTACCTCCTAAACCTTCTTTCCATTTAGAGAAAATTAATTTTCTTGCCAGTTTAAGACGGGTTTCATACCACCAACCGTTTGCCTCATATGGTTCATATTCTAATCCCAGTTCTACAGCCCAGAAGAAAAGGTTTTGTTTGATTCCTCCAAGGGTAGAGCCTTTTGCTATTATCTTATCATAAACCTTTTCTAATACTCGAGGAACGGCAGAGATTACGTGAGGTTGGACCTCCTTAAGGTTATCGCTAATCTTCTCGATAGATTCTGCAAAATGAATAGAAACTGAATAATACTGATAAAGATACAGGATCATTCTTTCAAAAATATGGCAAACCGGCAGGAAACTCAGGGAAACATAAGTGCCAACTTCAAAGGGTACACGGGTTGCACTGCCCAGAACATCGCTAACAATATTATCATGAGAAAGCATTACTCCCTTCGGTTTTCCGGTAGTTCCCGAAGTGTAGATTAAGGTAGCGAGATCACCAGGCTTTACAGCATCTTTTAATTTCTCTACCTCTTCCTGGTTGCTTTTATCTTTTCCCAGTTCCAGGATCTCTTTCCAGTTTTTACAGCCTGAAATTTCATCAAAACTATAAACCTCCTTTAACCCGGTATTTGCCTGAATAGACCTGACTTTCTCGAGAACTTCGGTATCTGAAACGAAACAATAGGTCGCCTCACTATGGTTTAGGACATATTCATAATCTTCTTCCGGAATGGTGGGGTATATAGGCACGTTTTGGGCTCCTAGCTGCAGAATCCCTATATCCATCACATTCCACTCGTTACGGTTAGTTGTGGAGATTACTGCTATCTTTTCATTAGGTAATACTCCAAGCCTAAGCAAACCACGGCTAATGGTATTTGCCTGGTCTATGTATTCTTTAGTAGAAAGTGACTTCCACTGGCCATCGTATTTAGTTACCAGCGATTTTTCTAAAGGAAAGTTTTCTAGCTGATAATATGGTAAGTCAAAAAGTCTTCTGGGTTGGTTCATTTGTGTGGTATTAATAAATCCCTTGCAAAATAGCAAAATTGCAAGCTTTTTCAAATTGAATTTTTAAAATAAACATAGATATATTAGAAAGTATGAAAAAAAAGTAATGAAGGGAGACTTCTCCTCTTAATTTCAGGTTTTATAACAATTTATGTAAAGCTTTTTAAGGGATTTAAAATCAACTCATTGAGTTTTTATAAAAACATCAAACCCCATAGAGCTTCTTTCTATGGGGTTTTATAAATAAAAAATAATTTATTTTTTCTCCAGCCAGTTTCTGGCATTTACAAAGGCTTCAAGCCAGGGAGAGACTTCATCTTTTCTTCCTTTGGGGTAATGGGCCCAGTTCCAGGGAAAAGTTGAACGCTCCAGGTGAGGCATCATCACAAGGTGTCTGCCGGTCTTGTCGGTTAGCATTGCTGCATTGTAATGCGAACCATTCGGATTTGCAGGATAACCTTCATAAGCGTATTTCGCGGGAATATCATATTGCTCTTCTTCATAAGGGAAGCTGAATTTTCCTTCCCCGTGGGCCGCCCAGATCCCAAGTTTACTCCCTGCAAGGCTCGAGAGCATTATCGAATTGTTTTTCTGAATTTCCACGGAGGTAAAATTACATTCAAATTTATGGGATTCGTTATGGAGCATTTTCGGCTTTTGGTCGTCTTCAGGATTTATAAGCCCAAGTTCAATAAAGAGCTGGCAGCCATTGCAAACCCCCAGGGAAAGGGTATCTTTTCTTTTAAAGAAATTTTCCAGGGCATTTTTAGCCTTCTCGTTATAAAGGAAAGCTCCCGCCCATCCTTTGGCGCTTCCCAGCACATCAGAATTTGAGAAACCTCCAACAGCCGCAATAAAATTGATGTCTTCCAGGTTTTCCCGGCCAGAGATCAAATCGGTCATATGTACGTCTTTTACATCAAATCCGGCCAGGTGCATCGCCCGTGCCATTTCACGTTCAGAATTCGAACCTTTTTCTCTAAGGATCGCCGCCTTGATCTTTTTCTTATCCTTAATAGCAGCATCGGGAAGACCACTAAAATTCTTTGGAAATTTAAATTCCAGCGGCTGATTTTTATAATTATTGAAACGCTCTGTTGCTTTATCTATTCCGCTTTGTTTTTTATCCAAAAGAAACGAGGTTTTATACCATACATCCCTTAATTCTGAAATATTAAATTTAAGTCTTTCCTCATTATTTTTAATGCTAAGCACATCACCATCAGTGACCTTTCCTATTTTAAAAACCTCGATGTTCTTCTCTTTTAGAATAGCTTCGGCTGAAGCATCTTTTGCCTGAAAAACAATTCCGCAGTTTTCACTGAATAGCATTTTCACTGAATCTTTTTCATTCAGGGTAGAAAGATCGAGTTCCGCAGCAAGATTTACATCGGCAAAGCACATTTCCAATAAGCTGGTTATCAATCCGCCTGAAGCCACATCATGCCCGGCAAGGATTTTCTCCTCTTTTACAAGCTGCTGAATTGCATTAAAAGCATCTACAAATTTCTTATCATCTTGAATGCTTGGGACTTCACTTCCTACTTTATTCAGGATCTGAGCAAAAGAAGAACCACCCAGTTTAAAGGAGTCCTGAGATAAATTAATATAATAGATATCTCCCCCGTTTTTTTGTAAAACAGGTTCTACAGTTTTGCTGATATCATCACAATGCCCCGCCGCTGAAATAATTACCGTACCGGGAGAAATCACTTCCCCATCCTTATACTTTTGTTTCATAGAAAGTGAATCTTTCCCCGTAGGCACATTAATACCCAGGGAAATCGCAAAATCTGAAACTCCTTTTACCGCCTCATATAATCTGGCATCTTCTCCTTCATTATTACAAGGCCACATCCAGTTTGCCGAAAGCGATACTGATTTCAAACCTTTTTCAAGGGGTGCCCAAACAATATTAGAAAGTGCCTCGGCAATAGAGTTTTTTGAACCGGCAACGGGATCTACCAGAGCCGAAACAGGGGAGTGACCAATAGAGGTGGCAACCCCTTCTTTTCCGTTATAGTCCAGGGCCATCACTCCACAATTATTAAGGGGAAGCTGCAAAGGCCCGGCAGTTTGTTGCTTAGCCACACGACCCGATACACATCGGTCTACCTTGTTGGTAAGCCAGTCTTTACATGCTACAGCTTCAAGTTGGAGCACCTGTTCTAAATATTCATATATTTTATCGGTGGCATATAGTACCGCATCGTAATCTCTTTGGATGGTTTTATCGGTCATAACCGTTTTTGGAGAACTACCGAACATATCGCCAAGTTCAAGATCCATTGGCTTTTTCCCGGATTTTTTCCCTTCGAAGGTGAATCTATGGTCTTCGGTTACATCCCCAACTTCATACATTGGGGAACGCTCACGATCGGCGACACGTTTAAGGATTTCAAGATTGTTTTCTCCTATAACCAGTCCCATACGTTCCTGCGATTCGTTTCCGATGATTTCTTTTGCTGAAAGGGTAGGATCTCCAACCGGTAAAGCATCCAGGTTTATTTTTCCACCCGTTTCTTCCACTAACTCGCTAAGACAGTTTAAATGCCCGCCGGCACCGTGATCGTGAATGGAAACGATAGGGTTTTCTTTGCTTTCAACCATTCCGCGCACTGCATTGGCTGCACGCTTCTGCATTTCAGGATTGGCTCTTTGGATCGCGTTCAATTCAATTCCGCTACCAAATTCGCCGGTATCGGCAGAGGATACAGCAGCACCACCCATCCCGATGCGATAATTTTCACCACCAAGCACAACAATTTTATCGCCTTTCTTCGGAACGTCCTTTTGTGCCTGGTCGGCTTTTCCGTAACCTACACCTCCGGCAAGCATAATAACTTTATCGTAGCCCAGGCTGCGGTTATGCTCCGCATGTTCGAAGGTGAGTACGGAACCTGCAATAAGCGGCTGGCCGAATTTGTTTCCAAAATCGGATGCACCATTGGAGGCCTTTATCAAAATATCCATTGGGGTTTGGTAAAGCCATTCCCGTTCAGCCATTCCGTTTTCCCAGTGCCGATCTTTATCCATCCTGGAATAAGAAGTCATATATACCGCGGTTCCTGCCAGAGGTAAAGAACCTTTCCCACCGGCAAGCCTGTCGCGTATTTCCCCACCACTTCCGGTTGCTGCTCCATTAAAAGGCTCAACAGTGGTTGGGAAGTTATGGGTTTCAGCTTTTATTGATATTACGGAATCAAAATCCTTGTTCTCATAGTATTCTGGAATATCAGGTCTTTTTGGTGCAAATTGCTGTACACGGGGACCTTTAACAAAGGCAACATTATCTTTATATGCAGAAACAATATCGTTAGGATTTTCCTCGGAGGTTTGCCTGATCATTTTGAAAAGGGAAACAGGTTTTTCCTGACCATCGATTACAAATGTTCCGTTGAAGATCTTGTGGCGGCAGTGTTCTGAATTTACCTGCGAGAAGCCAAAAACCTCAGAATCGGTGAGGTGTCTTCCTAATTTTTTAGCGAGATTTTCAAGATAGGTTACCTCCTCAGGGTTTAGGGCGAGGCCTTCCTGTTTATTGTAAGCTTCAATGTCTTCGATCTCCAGGATAGGGGTAGGGTTAATATGAATATCAAAAATATCCTGATCCAGTTTTTCATATTTCTGAGAAAGCATTGGATCAAAATCGTGAAAATTCTTATCCACTTTCATAAACTCCTCAATGCGAATTATGCCTTTTATACCCATATTCTGGGTAATCTCTACGGCATTGGTACTCCAGGGAGTAATCATGGCAGCACGGGGCCCAACAAAAAAATCTGCCAGGGCAGATTTGTTGAGTTCTTGAGTATTTCCGAAAAGCCAGTTTAATTTAGTGATGTCTTGCGCCGAAAGGGTGGTATGCGTTTCTACCGCATAAACCTTGGCCGATTGGGTTCCGAAGAAAAGGATCATTCCAGGTTGTTTTGTGTTGTTTGAGAAAGCACAAATTTAGCTTTTTTCAGGAGAATACATACTGTGAATTTTGGTGATTTTTAGCTTCCAATAGGAAGCTTTATTTCCTGATAACTAATATTTACCTAAATCATTGACAGTATCCTGCTTCAGGACTTCCCAGTCTTGACTATTATAGGTTTTGGAAGGTTCGGTAATAGCTTTTTTTCTTCTTAAGGTCTGGTCTTTAGCAAACTCCTCAGAATCGTTGAAGGTACCAATAATATCTATTAGTTCTCCATCCTTAAATAGCCCGATAGGATCATTGCCGTTGAAATCCAGTGGGGAACCGGTTTTTAACTGGTCGGCCTGTTCTATTATTTCAGGAATAGTAGCCGATTCGTTTGAAATTACAAATATATCATTATGAACGATTTCTCCGGTGAGCATAAGTTCACTCATCCATTCCCCGCTACCGTTTTGTTGTTTTTTAAGGGAGTAAGCTTCGGCTTCGAGGTCTATGGTGATACCAGTAAGATTAACGATTTCCAGAGCTTTATTGAAAGAAGTACCTTCAATATATTCAGAAAAGAAAATCTCAGATGAAAATTTTTCTTCAGCTTTCAACGGAAATTCCAGGGCTGGATCTTCTTCTGAACATGCGAATAATAATACTAGAAATGGAAGAAGTAATTTTTTCATTTGTTTATAATTTTAACCCAATTTGCCCATTAAACACAAGCTCATGATCATCTTCCTGGTTGTTGTCATTTTTGGGTCCGGCAGCATGCTGATTTCATATTCTGAAATTAAAGATTTCAGAACGAAAAAGAGTTTCCCTATAAAAAACGGGTAGAATCCCCCGGGGATTTTTCCCCTGGAAGTGTTATTAAAAAGGCTTGAAAAAAATAAGGTTATTTCTTTTTTTCCAATAAGGCCATATAGAACCCGTCAAAGCCTGTTTCTGAAGAAAGAACCTTTTGATCCTTTATTAGGTTAAAGTCCTTCCCTTCGTCTGTTGCCAAGAAAAACTCTACCTGCTGTTGATTTTCAGAAGGGAGAATAGAGCAGGTGGCATACACCATTTTTCCTCCCGGCTTAAGAATTTTAGAGTATTTAGCCAGAATTTCAGCCTGAGTCTTTTTTAAATTATCAATAAACTCAGGTGCCAACTTCCATTTTGCATCAGGATTTCGGCTAAGTACTCCCAGGCCGCTACAAGGGGCGTCGATTAAAACCCTATCTGCTGTGTTATAGAGTTTTTTCACCACTTTTGTAGTGTCTATGGCCCTGGTTTCTATATTATGTGCGCCGGCGCGTTTTGCCCTACGTTTTAATTCTTTAAGTTTATTTCCGTAGATATCTGTAGCGATTATCTGGCCTTTGTTTTCCATAAGTGCAGCCAGGTGAAGGCTTTTTCCGCCGGCGCCGGCGCAGGTATCAACCACGCGCATTCCGGGTTCTACCTCAAGGAAATGAGCAACCATTTGAGAAGAAGCGTCCTGAACTTCAAAAAAACCATCTTTAAAAGCCTGGGTTCTAAAGACATTAGCTCGCTCTTCAAGTTGTAATGCTTCCGGGTATCCTTTTACTTTATGAGCAATAATTTCTTCTTCCTTCAGTATTTGCTGAAGTTTTTCAGGAGTGGTTTTAAGCGTGTTCACCCTAAGAAGTACCGGGGCTTGTTTGTTCAATGCACCTATTTCTTTTTCCCAGGTTTCTTCGCCAAGTTCGGCTACTCCAGTTTCATCCAACCAATCTGGAATAGACTCCCGCATTTTCCTTATTTTGCTCAGGTTATCAAACTTTCCTTTAATTCTTCTGGTGGGTGTGCCTTCAAATTGTGGCCAATCGGGTAATTTTATTCCGCGAAGGGTGGCCCAAACGGTGAAGATGCGAAACAGGTTTTCTCTGTCAAATGGCTCTTTAACTTCAGCGATTTCAGCATAAAGTCTCTTCCATCTAACAATATCGTAAGTGGTTTCTGCAATAAAACTGCGGTCACGCGCACCCCAGCGTTTATCGCGTTTTAAGGTTTTCTCTATCACTTTATCGGCATAAGCTCCTTCGTTGAAAATTTCTGAAAGGGCATCAAGGGTCGCAAAAACCAAATTCCTGTGTAAACGCATAATCAAATTTTAAGGCTGCAAAGGTAGGTTTTTTTGGCTGATAAACGAGTTTCAAAAGAATTCAGAAATACTTCTAAGTTTTAGGTTATGAATGGATCACACATCAGGTCTATGTCAGTTTATCTTCAGAAAAATTTATCTTTGGTCAAAATCCCGACTTGGGTGATCATACCGAAATACCTTTTAAATGAAAAAAATACTTCTTCTGGCATTAATCCTGACTTATTCCTGTAAAGAGGATAAATCTGAAAAAAATAAAACTCCTCAAGCCGCAGTAGTTGAAGCAAAAGAATATAGCCGAGTGGAGATCGAAAATATTTTTGAAGATGATTCGCTTAGTATTCGGGCGATACAGGTTATAGGACAAGACCTTGCTTTTGCCGCAAATAAAGGAATTTTCGGACTTTATAATAGTCAAACTGGTGAAATGAAAACCGGAGTTTTGAAGGATGGCGATTATACGCCAGAATTTAGGGCCGTGGCCAGTACAAGTACCGATGTATTCGTACTAAGTGTGGGGAGCCCCGCTTTACTTTATAAAACAGGAGATTCTGGCCAGATGGAATTGGTTTATCGCGAAGATCATGAAAAAGCTTTTTATGATTCGATGATCTTCTGGAATGATCTTGAAGGTATTGCCATGGGAGATCCAACTGGAAATTGTTTGTCCGTAATCATCACCAGAAATGGTGGGCAAACCTGGGAAAAACTGGATTGCAGCGAGCTTTCTGAAGCAGCAGAAGGAGAAGCGGCCTTTGCAGCAAGTAATTCTAATATAGCCGTGGTAGACGATAAAACCTGGATACTGTCCGGAGGGAAAAAATCAAGAGTTTATTATTCTCCAGATAAAGGCAAAACCTGGGAAGTGTTTGATACACCGCTAATTCAGGGAAGCGAAACGACAGGTGGATATAGCATAGATTTTTATGATGAAAATACAGGTATAATCATAGGTGGAGATTACACAAAACCCGATGATAATTCAGGGAATAAGGCAATTACCAGCGATGGTGGTAAAACCTGGAAATTAATTGCAGAAGGGCAGGAGCCGGGCTATAAAAGCAGTGTGAGATATGTGCCCAATAGTCATGGTGAAAATATTCTTGCTACCGGATTTACCGGAATTTCATACTCTATTGATGGGGGAGAGCACTGGGAACAGCTCTCTGAAGAAAGCTTCTTTACACTGAGGTTCGTGAATGATTCTACTGCTTATGCAGCAGGGAAAGGCAGAATTTCAAGGCTTGATTTCAAATAAAAAAGAACCCCGGAAGATTTCTCCACCGGGGCTCTAACTACTAACTAACTAACCAAAAAACTAATTTTTTATTCTTCCTGAGTTTGATCACGATCTTTTTTAGCGCGATATTCCTTAATTAACTTCTTATGAAATTCATCCTCCAGCTTATGCAGTTTAATGATATCCTGGGCCGAAATAATTTCCTTAAGTTCCCGAAAGAGCTCCTTCTTTATTAAGTACTCTTCTTTTTCTACATCAAGATATTCCTGAAGCATTCCGTTTGCCTGATCTTCACTTATACATTCGGGACTGCTTAAATCCATATTCACATGTTCCCTCATGTGTAAATCTTTCTTTTTGGCCTCATATTCATTATAAATAGGCCAGAATTTTTCGGCTACTTTGGTACTGAAGTTAAGTTCCTGAGTAATATAAGCGGTTTTCAGGGCTTTAATTTTTTCCCGGTGAGCTTCCCTATCTTCAGATTGCGCCTGCAATTGCATTAGCGCGGGAAACATTAGAAATAATACTATAATTTTTTTCATAATCTTTTTATTCAAGAATAAATGTGGGGTCTTCTACATTTTCTTCCAAATAATCCAACATCGCTTCTGAGTTAACTTCATTAAAATTGGAGTCGTCTAATACAATACCATCGTTAAAAAGAAATCCTGAAATTTCTGAAGTGGTAAGGTCTATATTATTGTCGTCTATATAATTCTCAAGAACCGACACCTCTATGTTTTCCCAGGTGTCTACAGGAGCCGGATTAATATAAAGCGATCCTGCCAGCGCAATAATAATAGCTGCTATACTTGCAGCATATAACAAATATTCCTTTTTAAACAGCGGAATAATTTTAGGCTCTTGCGAAACATTTCCTGGAAATTCAATCTCTAAATTTTCAAAATAGCTTTCAGGAACTTTTAAACCGGAACCTTCAATATTATGCAGTGTTTTTTTAGCCTCAGGATCAGAATGTTGGACCATATCCAATAATTCCCCCTCCAGTTCCTCAAAATAATTTGAGGGGACTGAAAAACCCGGGTCCTGGCGATATGGTAATTTATTCTTTTTCATTTGGTTCTTTGACTCTAAAATTGAAAAAAGGTTTAATTTATTTTTAGATACTCTTCTATTTTTTTTACCGCTATATGATAGGAGGCCTTCAAGGCACCTTCGCTGGTTTCCAGAATTTCTGCTATTTCTCGATATTTCAGTTCCTCAAAATATTTCATATTAAACACCTGTTGCTGTTTGGGAGGTAGGCTTGCGATGGCCTTCTGTAGTTTTAGCTGTATCTCATTTCCCTCAAAATAAACATCACTTTCCAGGTTAGAGATCAAATGTTCCTGTAAATCTGATGAACTAATTTGTAAGCGTTTGGCCTTTTTATTCAGGAAAGTAATTGCCTCATTAGTGGCGATGCGATACATCCAGGAGTATAACTGACTTTCTCCTTTAAACTGATTTATGTTTTTGTAGATCTTCACAAAAGTATTTTGAAGCACGTCATGGGTGTCGTCATGGTCCTTGACCATATTCCTTATATGCCAGTAAAGCCTTTCTTTATATAGGCTAACCAGCTCTTTAAAGGCGGTCTCGGCTGAAGCTTCTTGCTTCAAACGATGTATTAACAGATTTTCGGAGTCTTCCAATGGGTTTGGATTTTAGTTGGATTCCCATTTAAAAAGGCTAAAGGTATATAAAACTTTAAATTTGAAAAATAGTCTATTAACTAAATAGCTTGTAGGAAATTGTTCTGGGAGCTTTTTTGAAAATCGATAAAAGGTAAAATACATCGATAAATGGTGAAAGTTTATTTGCTTTTCTGCATTTTTGAGTTATCTTTACAATAACAAAATGATTTAATCTTTTTTGCCCCAATAAGAAACGAATTAAATCTTTTATTTTCATTTGCCCCAAGATGGAAATAAATTCTGAAAAATGGATGAAGACCTACTTTCATCCATTTTTTTTTGGTTTAAATTCATTTGAAGGGAGAGCTTTTATTAATCGAAAGATTGCATCTCCACAAGTTTTTGGTAGGTTCCCTTCTTTTGTAGTAATTCCAGGTGTTTTCCTTCTTCAACTATTTCACCTTTTTGCATCACCACAATCTTATCAGCATTTTGAATAGTAGAGAGACGGTGAGCAATAACGATAGAAGTCCGGTTCTTCATCATATTTTCCAGCGCCTTCTGAACCAGTTTTTCGCTTTCGGTATCCAGGGCTGAAGTCGCCTCGTCCAGAATCATAATTGGTGGATTCTTGAGCACCGCCCGTGCGATAGATAGTCTTTGTTTTTGGCCTCCACTTAATTTATTCCCGGCATCGCCAATATTGGTTTCCAGGCCTTTGGGGAGGTCCTTAACGAACTCCCAGGCATTGGCAATTTTAAGGGCATCAATAATTTCTTCATCCGAGGCGTTATCCTTACCCAGGGCTATATTATTTCTTACCGTATCATTAAAAAGAATAGAATCCTGGGTGACCAGCCCCATAAGATTTCGTAATGACTTTTTGGTCATATCTTTTATATTGATCCCATCAATGCTTATACTCCCCTCATTAACATCATAAAACCGGGTAATGAGATTGGCAATTGTCGATTTCCCGCTACCGGACTGCCCCACCAGGGCAACGGTTTGACCTTTATTTACTTTTAAATTAAAGTCCCGCAAAACATTTTCCTCTTCATACCGGAAGCTTATGTTATCGATGTTAATATTGTCTTCAAACTCTTCTTTTTTAACTGCGTTGGGTGCATCTGTTATCGTAGATGGAGTTTCTAAAACCTGAAGAATCCTTTCGGCTGCGGCATTTCCTTTTTTAACCGAATATGAAGCTTTAGATATCTGTTTTGCCGGGGTTAAAATATTATAGGCCAGGCCCAAAAATGCAATAAAAGTAGCGGCATCGAGACTGCCTTCAACTAAAACCATTTGTCCTCCAAACCAAAGAATGATGACTATTACGAAAATTCCCAGAAACTCACTTGCAGGAGAGGCAAGGTTCTGACGGTTAATAAGTTTATTCAGAATATGGTTGAGGCGGTTTGTGGAGTCCTGAAACCTGTTCTGCATTTTTTCTTCAGCATTAAAGCCTTTTATTATCTTAAGGCTGCTGAGGGTTTCTTCTACCACAGATAGAAAATAGCCGTTTTCCTCCTGAGCTTTATGCGATTGCTTCTTTAGTTTTTTTCCTATCAGGGAAATTATAAAACCAGAGATTGGTAAAAACACAAAAACAAAAATAGTGAGTTTCGCGCTCATCATCAACATCGCGATGATGGTGAAAATTATTGTAAGAGGTTCTCTTACAATGAGTTCTAAAATTGATAGGAAGGAAGTTTGTACTTCGTTCACATCGGCGGTGATGCGGGAAATGGTATCGCCCTTTCTTTTTTCAGAAAAATAGGACACAGGCAGCGCCAGGATCTTTTTGTAAAGCGCATCCCTAACATCTCTTAAAACACCATTTCTTAAAAAAGTGATGAAAAAAGCGGCGAGGTAACCGAAAACATTTTTCAGCAGAAATAAAAGCACAACTATTCCACAAATAAAAAGAAGGGCCGAGATTTCATCTTCGGCCACCTTCTGTGTAACTTGATAATTAAAATATCCGGTTAAATAGTCTTTAATACCTCCCAGGCCATCCCAAACCGGTTTTTCGGTCACCCTTTTGGTTTTATCGAATAAGACCTGGATTACAGGAATTAGTGCGATAAAAGAGAGCGTACTAAAAATCGCATAAAAAACATTGCAAATAATATTCAGTACAGCATACCTCTTATAGGGAATGGCAAACTGAAGAATTTTTCGAAAATAATTCATATAGATCGGCGATTAGCCTAATTGTAATTCCTTCTTGATCCTTTGTATTTTTTCAGCCAAAGCTTGGTTCTGGGCATCAAAATTTTCTATTGAATCCAGTTCTGAATTAACACTGATGTAAAATTTAATTTTTGGTTCTGTACCGCTGGGACGGGCCGCTATCTTAGTGCCATTCTCGGTATAGTAAATAAGCACATTGGATTTAGGGATTTCGATTTCCTCCTGAGTATGGTCCTGAAGGTTTTTAGCCCTGGAAGCCTGGTAATCCTCAATTAGAACAACTTTTTCTCCGTCAATTTCTTTCCATGGGTTTTCGCGTAAATCAATAAGCATTTGTTTGATCTCGGCTTCCCCTTCAATTCCTTTTTTTACCAAAGAGATCAATTCTTCGCGGTATAGGCCATAATCGGTATAAAGCCTTAGAAGTTGTTCGTAAAAAGAACTTCCTTTAGCCTTCATTTGTGCTGCGATTTCACAAGCCAGAAGAGTAGCGGTTGCTGCATCTTTATCACGAACAAAATCGCCAACCATATAGCCGAAGCTTTCCTCCCCACCACCAATAAAATCGAGTGACGGATTATCTTTTATTAGTTTTGCGATCCATTTAAAACCGGTTAAAACCTCGTAGTATTGAGCTCCATAATCTTCTGTGACAATCTTTATCATTGGAGTGGAAACTATGGTAGAAGCCACAAAAGAATTATCGGATAATTTCCCCTGTTTTTTATGCTGTTCCAGCAGGAACCAGGTCATCACCAGCATTGTTTGATTTCCGTTAAGGAGAATCATTTTACCGTGTAAATCACGAACGGCAATGCCTAAACGGTCGCCATCTGGGTCGGTTCCAATTACGATATCTGCATTTTTTTCTTCTGCGAGTTTAAGCGCCATTTCCAAAGCTTCAGGTTCTTCAGGATTTGGGGACTTTACCGTTGGAAACTGTCCATCTGGTTCTGCCTGTTCTTCTACTATAAAGACATTATTATATCCGGCTTTTTCCAATACCTGCGGATTGGTAGTGGAGGCCGTTCCATGCAAGGAAGTAAAAACTATCTTTAAAGCCTCTTTTGCCGATGCCGAAGTGTCAAAGCTTCCGTTTTTTACTGAATCTTTTTGAAAGGCTTCATCAACTTCCTTACCTATGCTATGTATTAATTCTGGCTTTGCCTTAAAGTTTACTTCGTCATATTCCAGGTTATTGATAATATCTATGAGTTTGGCGTCCTGTGGCGGCACCAATTGGCCTCCATCCTGCCAGTAAACTTTATAACCATTATATTCGGGTGGATTGTGGCTAGCCGTAAGTACAATTCCGGCATGGCAATTCAAATATTTTACAGCGAACGAAAGTTCTGGCGTTGGCCGAAGTTCAGAAAACAGATAGACCTCAATATTGTTGGCCGAAAATACTTCAGCGACCATTTTTGCCAGTTCTTTAGAATTCTGGCGGCAATCATAGGCAATCGCAACTTTAAGCTTTTCACCCTTAAATTCACTTTTCAATAAATTTGAAAGGCCCTGGGTATTTTTTCCGAGCGTATATTTATTGATTCGGTTGGTACCAACGCCCATGATACCTCTCATTCCACCTGTCCCAAAGGCAGCATTTTTATAAAAACTTTCTTCAAGCTCCCTGGGATTATTATCTATTAGATCGTTGATCCTGGTTTTTGTGTCCTCGTCGAATATATCGGTGAGCCAGGCTTTGGCTTTAGCCAGGATTTCGGGTTTAATTTCAGACATGATTAATTTTTTTGCTTAACAAAAATAAGAATTAATGCTTTAACAGGATTATAAATTAGCAGTGGTTTTATTAATTAGATACCGGTCTTTATCCCTTTTGGAACGCAGGATTAGTTCGCCCAGGAAACCTGCAAGGAAAAGTTGTGAACCTATGATCATCACGGTTAAAGCAATATAGAACCAGGGGTTAAGCGCAACAAGTATGTTTGGTTGGTCATGGTACATCTTCCATAGTTTAGAAACCCCTATCCAACCGGCGGCGATAAATCCAAAGAGAAACATTAAGACTCCCAATGCACCAAAAAGGTGCATTGGCCTTCTCCCGAATTTTGAAAGAAACCAGATACTTATAAGGTCAAGAAAACCGTTTATAAATCTTTCGGCTCCAAATTTTGTCGTACCGTATTTCCTGGCCTGGTGTTTAACTTCTTTCTCAGTAATATGAGAGAAGCCCGAATTTTTAGCTAAAACAGGTATATAGCGATGCATTTCGCCGTAAACGTCTATGTTTTTTATAACCTCGCGGCGATAAGCTTTTAATCCGCAATTAAAGTCGTGAAGTTTAAGACCTGATGTTTTACGTGCCGCTGCATTAAATAGCTTCGAGGGAAGGTTTTTAGTAAGAACGTGATCGTAGCGTTTCTTTTTCCAACCTGATACCAGATCGTAGTTACCCTCTTTAATCATTTTATATAGTTCCGGAATCTCTTCGGGGTTGTCCTGAAGATCGGCATCCATAGTGATCACTACATCCCCCTGGGCCCTTAGGAAGCCGGCATGTAGGGCCTGAGATTTTCCGTAGTTTCTATTGAATTTTATGCCTTTAACGGCAGAATCATTTTCAGCAAGTGATTCAATGGTCTTCCAGGAATTATCGGTGCTACCATCGTCAATAAAGATGATCTCATGAGAAAAGGAATTGGACCGCATTACTTTTGCGATCCAATTATATAATTCTACCAGAGATTGTTCTTCGTTTAATAAAGGTATAACGATAGATAGCTGCATAGTTTAAGCTTGGTATGGATTCTTATTTTTCATTATTAATCCTGTTACCAGAGAAATAATGAAACCAAAGAACAAACTTCCGATAATTGCCGTTGCCATCATAATCCATGGGGAAGTAAATTTCTCATTCATGGCCATGGCGTCATCAATTTGGGAGTCGGTCATATTAGGAAAGCGTTCCAACATTACCTCGCGTTGCACATCTGCCATTTGCATCATATAATCGGGCTCGATAACCGTCATTAAAAGCAACTGCCAGATGGCACCAATAATTCCTCCAATAAGAGCGATTCCAAGTCCTAGTTTTAAAGCTTCAGTTAAAGAAAGGTAACTTTGATTTGCTGTTTTGTATGTTCTTATTCCAAGAACAATCACCACTACCATAATCAGGAAAGAAACAATACTAAAGTAAAAACTGGGGTTTAGATATGCATTGGTTACATACATTATAACGCCCAAAACCACCGATAGGATTCCCAGGAGAACCCCGTAATTAATAATAATCCCTTTTGAATCTGTTTTTTGAATTTCCATAATTGATAAAAATTGGTTAGATAGCGGTTAGTAAGCAAATATAGGAAAACGTTACATTAGCAGGGAAAATTAAAATATTTTTGTCAATGCTATTGCTTTTATAATTCTATTGCTTAAATTTGCACCTCCAAAAATAAAAAGAACAAAGCGATGAAGCAGGGAATCCATCCGGAAAATTATAGATTAGTGGCCTTTAAAGACATGTCAAACGATGATGTTTTTATTACTAAATCTACCGCCAATACCAAAGAAACCATTGAAGTTGATGGTACTGAATATCCTTTGGTGAAATTGGAAATTTCAAGAACCTCACACCCATATTACACTGGGCAAACCAAACTGGTTGATAGTGCAGGTAGAATTGACAAGTTTAAAAACAAGTACAAGAAATTTAAGAAGTAAGTTTTTTGTTATCTACTATACAAAAGTCGCCTAAGCAATTAGGCGACTTTTTTTTATCAATTTATTTTCTGAAACCGCTAATAATTAACGGCATTTTAAAAATAGAAACTTTTCAGTTTTAATTTTACTCGTAACTTTGAGCCCTAAATTTGTGCGGATGAATTATATATTATTTGATGGTTCTGCCAGGAACCGTTTACTCCCTTTTACCTTTACAAGGCCAGTAGCCGATATAAGAGTTGGAATTCTCACTATTCGGGAGAAATGGGAATTGCTTTTAAAATCTACCACTTCTACAATCACCGAAGATTATTTAGCCGAAAAATGGCCCATGGTAGAACTGGAAGAAAATGTAATGATCAATGCTTCTTTTTTGCCTAATCCTGAATTTTTGCAGCAAATAAAGAACCTGAAACCCAATCAGGCTATTTTTCACGAAGAAGATACTGTGGCCTTTCATGCCTATGAAGATCAGGAAGTAGCGCTTGATGAGTATGAACAAATTGAGCTGGCTGAAGGGGTTGTTCAAATAAAAAACACCTGGGACATTTTCTCTAAAAATGGCGAAGTTCTGGAAGCCGATTTTGAGCTTCTAACCAAAGGGCGAAAATCGCAACCCATTCACGAATCTAATTACGTTAAAAACCCCGAAAGAATTTTCCTGGAAGAAGGCGCCGAAGTTGAGAATTGTTCGCTTAACGCATCCACGGGCCCAATATATATAGGTAAAAATGCGAAAGTGCTGGAAGGCAGTCTCATTAAAGGTGCTCTGGCGGTTTGCGAGGGTGCCCTGGTAAAAATGGGTGCGAAGATTTATGGGCCTACAACTTTGGGACCATATTGCCGGGGTGGAGGCGAAATAAATAATGCCGTTCTTTTTGCGAATTCTAATAAGGGGCATGATGGATATTTAGGAAATTCCGTTCTGGGCGAATGGTGTAATCTTGGCGCCGACACCAATAATTCCAACCTGAAAAATAATTATGCCGAAGTTCGCATCTGGGATTATGAAACCGAAGGTTTTGCCAAAACCGGTTTGCAGTTTTGCGGACTTATTATGGGTGACCATAGTAAATGCGGAATAAACACCATGTTCAATACCGGGACTGTAGTTGGAGTAAGCGCCAATATCTTTGGAGCCGGCTTCCCTCGAAATTTTGTACCCAGTTTCAGTTGGGGTGGGAGCGGTGGAATGACCACCTACAAAACCGAAAAAGCTTTTGAAGTAGCAGAAATCGTGATGCAACGCAGAAACGAAGAGTTTTCAGAAGTAGATAAAAAGATCCTGGAAAACGTGTTTGAGGAAACCAGTAAGTGGAGGAGAGGCTAAATAATTCCTGAATTTTCATTCTATTTAATAGTTTTCTTAAAAGGATAAAAGTTGGTATATTTGCAGCCCTTAAAATCGATTAACCACAACAGAAACAGGCAGGTGTATGGACAATAAGAAGGTGGCATTTTATACGCTGGGCTGCAAGCTCAATTTCTCTGAAACTTCAACAATTGCCCGCTCCTTTAAAGATGAAGGATTCCAGCGGGTAGAATTTGATGAGAAAGCTGATATTTATGTGATTAATACCTGCTCGGTAACCGATAATGCTGATAAACGTTTCAAAACTATTGTTAAGCAAGCCCAAAAGGCAAATGAAGAAGCTTTTGTTGTAGGGGTAGGATGTTATGCCCAATTAAAACCGGAAGAACTTGCCGATGTTGATGGGGTTGACCTTGTTCTTGGGGCCACCGAGAAATTCAAAATCACGGATTATCTTAACGATCTAAGCAAAAATGATCACGGGAAAGTGCATTCCTGTGAGATCGATGAAGCCGATTTCTATGTGGGAGCCTATTCCTTTGGAGACCGCACCCGTGCTTTTTTGAAAGTTCAGGATGGTTGTGACTATAAGTGTACTTACTGTACTATTCCGCTGGCTCGCGGAATTTCCCGAAGTGATAAGCTTGAAAATGTTCTGAAAAACGCAGCTGAAATTTCGGCAAAAGGAATAAAAGAGATCGTTCTCACCGGGGTAAATATCGGAGACTACGGAAAGGGTGAATTTGGAAATAAAAAACATGAACATACTTTCCTTGATCTTGTAAAGGCTTTAGATGAAGTAGAAGGAATTGAGCGCTTGAGAATTTCTTCTATTGAACCCAATTTGCTTAAAAATGAAACCATAGATTTTGTAGCGCAAAGCAAAACCTTTGTGCCTCATTTTCATATTCCGTTGCAGAGTGGTAGCAATGAGATCCTTAAGCAAATGCGTCGTCGCTACCAGAAGGAACTTTATGTAGATCGGGTTGCTCGAATAAAATCTGCTATGCCCGATGCCTGTATAGGCGTAGATGTGATTGTTGGTTTTCCCGGAGAAACCGATGAACATTTCCTGGAGACCTACAACTTTTTAAATGAGCTGGACATCTCTTACCTGCACGTTTTTACTTATTCTGAAAGGGATAATACCCCTGCCGCTGAGATGCAGGATGTGGTTCCCACAAAGGTCAGAAAGAAACGCAGCAAGATGTTACGCGGACTTTCAGCCAAGAAACGCAGAGCTTTTTATGAAAGCCAGATAGAGAAGGAATTTACTGTTCTGTTTGAAGGTGAAAACAAAGAGGGCTATATCCACGGTTTTACCCAGAACTACGTGAAAATTAAAACTCCCTGGGACCCACAACTGGTAAATACCCTTCACAAGGTTAAGCTGGAAAGGATAGATGAAGACGGTTTGGTTCGTGTGCAGTTTATTTCTGAACCGCAGCCACAGCCGGTTTAAATATTAATTCCAACCGGGAGCAGGTCTTTATAGCGTCTTTTGTGTTTTCTCATATATTTTACGATTTCGGGGCTAGTGGGCATTACCCTGGTATTTCGCTCCTTTATTTCTTCTAAAACAGCTTTTATAAAGGGCTCCAAATAGCCTTGTTCTCTAAGCGCTTCAGACATTTGTAATTTGGTTAAGAAAATTTTTCTTTCCTGTTGAGCATATTCTATTGCGGCTAATTCGTCGTCTATGCTAACTTCAAATTGTCTCAGGAATTCATTATCAGTAATTTTCAAATCTTCAGCATTCATCACATTAAGGATTTTAGTCCGGTCTTGCCTGCGCAGGAGGGGAGTGGAAACAGTTTGGGATGTTTCCAGGTTATCATAAAATTTTGAGTTTGGTTGGTGGATTTTTCTTCAGAATAAAATAAAAATAAAGCAGGTTTTCTCCGGAGTTCAGAAGATCCCGGAATTGGGAATGCAGTCTTCAGAAGAATCTTCATTATTTTTATTCTTTCGGTTGTGAAAGCCAATAAAATAGCAGTAATTTTGATAGATAAATTTACGGCTTTATACCTGCCTTTAGTGTTATATACTTGTTAAAATGGAAGACGATAAAGAGTTGATCCATATTTATTTTATGCCCGGTCTTGCAGCTAATTCTTCAATTTTTGAGTTTATTGAACTTCCTGAAGATAAATTTAAAATGCACTTCCTGGAATGGATTATTCCACTGGAGGATGAAGCCTTAACCAGTTATGCTAAAAGGCTGCTTAAATATATTAAACATAAGAACCCTGTTTTAATTGGCGTTTCTTTTGGGGGGGTAATAGTACAGGAAATGTGTAAATTTATTGAGGTAAAAAGGCTCATTATCATTTCCAGTGTAAAATGTAGGGACGAATTACCCCGCAGAATGCGAATTGCGGCTGAAACCGGTTTGTTTAAGCTTTTGCCTGTAAGTTTACTGGATTACGTAGACTATTTTGAGAAGATTGCCGTAGGAGATTTTATTAAAAAACGTGCAAAATTATATAGAAAATACCTTTCGGTAAGGAATCACCGTTATTTAAACTGGGCTATAAAAAATATGGTGTTATGGGATTGTGAAAAACCCAGGAAAGACGTGATACATATCCATGGAGATAAAGATGAGGTGTTCCCGGCTAAGTATATTAATGGTTTTATAGAAGTAAAAGGTGGAACCCACGTTATGGTGATTAACCGGTATCGCTGGTTTAATAAACATCTGCCGGAAATTATTCTTACCGGCAAAATGAATAAGAAAATTGATAAAGAAATTGAGAAATGATTTTCTGTATTTCTTCAGATATAAATGAAATTAGTAAAAATTAAAAAAGAGAGAAGATGAAGTTAGTTAGAAACCTTTTGATGGGAGCCGGAATTCTTGGAATTGCAGCAATAAGTATTAATGCTGTGCAGGATACTCCCTATAAAAAAAATCAGGAAGAACAACAAAGTGAGAGACAAGCTAACCGGGATGATACTGCGGTAAAAGATTATAATGTTTATGCCTTGCCGGTGCCGGAAAAGATGGATTTTGCGGGAGAAGAAGTGCCATTGCACCTGCCGGATATTCACGAAAGAATTGACCGCGAATTATTGGTAAATACCTATTGGCAATCTAATGGCCTTCTTTTGTTAAAAAGAGCCCATAAATATTTTCCTATAATCGAGCCTATTTTGGAAGAAGAGGGAGTACCAGACGATTTTAAATACCTTGCTGTAATAGAAAGCGGTCTTACCCAGGCTATTTCTCCGGCTAGAGCTGTGGGATTTTGGCAAATTATGGAAGGCACGGGGAAAGATTATAAACTGGAGATAAATGATAATGTAGATGAACGATATCACATCGAAAAATCTACCAGGGTTGCCAGTAAATATCTGAAAAAATCCAAAGAAAAGTTCGGGACCTGGACCCTTGCAGCCGCCGCTTTTAATGCCGGGGATCGCGGAATACAAAGGCAGTTGGATAGACAAAAAGTAAACGATTACTATGATTTGTTGTTAGGGGAAGAAACCGGGCGCTATGTTTTCAGGATCCTGGCATTAAAGGAAATTATGAGTGACCCCGGGAAATACGGGTTCAATTTTGAAGAGAAACACCTTTACAATTACGTTCCAACTCGTAAAGTTAAGGTAGATACAGCAGTTTCAGATTTTGCCGATTTTGCGAAGGAATTCGATATTAATTACAAAATTTTGAAAATACACAACCCGTGGTTGCGTGAAGCTCATCTCAATAATGCCTCGCGTAAAACCTATTACATAGAAATTCCCGAAGAGAAGGCTTATACCGCTGCCGAATAGATGAACTTCATTCAGGATAATATCTGGTGGTTTTTATTGGTTTTTAATTACCTGCTTGTATTTATTACCGCCGGATATGAAATTATGCACAACCGGGAGCCGGTAAAAACTATTTCTTTACTGTTTGCTTTGGTTGTGCTTCCTGTTATTGGGCTTGTTATCTATTATTTCTTTGCGCAGGAATACCGAAAGGATAAGATCTTTAATCGTAAAAAAGTTTACGATCACGAGATGATCAAAAAATGGGAAGATCAGCTTATACTCGAAGATCGTGACCTCCAACACCTGGAGAATTTTTTTGTTGATGATAAGATTAAGTTGGTAAGACTGTTGCAAAACAATCAAACCAAGCCATTTACTTTTGGAAATAAGGTGGATATCCTGATAAATGGAGAAAAGAAGTTTGAAACCCTTTTTGCCGATCTAAAAAAAGCTAAAAAACATATACACCTCGAATATTATATCTTTAAAAGTGACAGGATAGGTACGAGGCTAATAGATATACTGTGTGACAAAGCCCAAGAAGGAGTAGAAGTAAGAATTAGTTACGATTATGTTGGAAGTTCTCTTAGTTCTAAAGCTCTTAAGCGAATGGATTCCTGCGGAATTGAGATTTTTCCTTTTATGCCGGTTTGGTTTCCTAATCTGACCCGAAAACTCAATTATAGAGACCATAGAAAAATTGTAATAATTGATGGGAGAATAGGCTTTATTGGTGGGGTTAATATTTCTGATGAGTATGTTAACTATAAAGAACAGGAAGATAAAAAGGTGTACTGGAGAGATACCCATCTAAGAATTGAAGGCCACGGGGTAAAATCTATACAGGCACAGTTTCTCTTAAATTTCAACTTTATAACCAGTAAGGGAATTGAGATTAAAGATGATTTCTTCCCGGTTATGGAACCTGCCGGAAAAGGTGCTATTCAAATTGCTGCCAGTGGTCCAGACACCGATTGGCAGAATATCATGGAGGCAATTCTTACCGCGATTAATACCGCTGAAGAATATGTGTATATCACCACCCCTTATTTTATACCCAATAACCAAATATTAACTGCCTTGTGTACGGCCAGCAGGATTGGTATCGAAATTAAGATTATAGTTCCTGAAGTTGGGGACTCCGTGGTGGCCCGGCACGCAACGAATTCTTATATTGAAAAATTACTTGAATCGGGGGTGCAGGTTTTTCATTATTGCAAAGGGATGGTTCACGCAAAAACCATGGTGGTAGATGGGGTGGTAAGCACTATTGGAACTTGCAACCTTGATAACCGAAGTTTTGATATTAACTTTGAAATAAACGCTTTTATTTACGATAAATATATTGCCCGGGAAATGCTGGATATTTTCAATAATGATTTGTTGGAATGCGAAGAATTGAATCTTGAAGCCTGGCGAAATCGTCCCTATTCTGAAAAAATAAAAGAAGCACTCTCCAGGCTCTGGGCGCCTTTGTTGTAGTTATTCGGGACTCAAAGCGAAATTGCGTTGGTTTGATATCTTCTGTTTATGCCTGAGTAAGTGGTTTGCAATGCCATTTTCAATGGCTACATAATTTAAGTCAAAAGACTCTTTTTTCGAGACTCCATAGGGATGAAAAACACTTCTCTTAATCTTCATTATTTGTTTTTCTTCATTCAGGAGAAAACAGGTGGGCAGGCCCAGGGAGTGTTTTAATTGTTTCACCACAAAGGCACCTTCATTTTCTGTTTCATCTACATACAGCACTGAAATTTGTTGATTGAAGTTTTTTGAAAGTTTTTTCACGGTTTGTTTCTCATCCCAGAAGACAACAACAAAATCTATTTTATCCCTATATTTTTCTGCGAGTTCATTGAGGGCTGGAAGTTCTCCTTTTCCGGGAACGTGCCAGGAAGCATAGGTGAGCAGATAAACAGGTTTCTTAAACCTGGATAAGGGAATTTCTTTACCTTTCAGGTTTTTGAAGGAGAAATCATCCATAAAACTACCGGCTAATTTAAAATTCACCAGGGAATCAAATAGTATTTTAGCTTTTTCAAAATTTCTTAATCGGTAAGCTTTTTCGGCTTTTTCTTTATAGGAGGGCAAATGGAGGGCAAGCGCTTCAGAGAAAGAAATTTTGGAATTCTCTTCCTGCTGGGACCAGCCTTTTATGCTAAAAATAAGTAAGAAAACAAATAGTATTTTCTTCATGCATTCCACTTGGTAGGGTTTGGGAATACGAAGATATGGGAAGGAGAAGGTTTATTGAAAATTTATCGGTAAACTGCCTAAATACTGGTTAAAAGTATTGATTCTCTAAAGACTTACAGAAATTAACGAAAATTGTCTAAAATTTAAATTTTCTTCATTTGTTGTTTCATCATCTTTATCTGGTCTTTTAGCATCCCGTGTTTATCGAGTTTTTTGGCTTCGGCCAGCAGGTTAGTGGCTTCTCTTTTTCGACGTTTTGTCATCGCGATTCCTGCAAGGTTTAATTTTGCCATTGCCAGGTCCTGATCCATTGAAAGTCCAAGTTTGATAGCTCTCTTAAAGAATTTTTCAGCCTGGGTCATGTTGGTTTGAGAAACCATTAGCCCGTGAAGATACCAGTAATAACCTTGTTGTTTTTGAGTAAGAGCTTTCTCAGGATCCTTAATCTTATCTAACCATTTTTTAGCTCCTGGAAAATCCTGTTTTCTAAGTCTAAGAAAAGCCAGTAATATCATTTCGTTTTTGAAGTAGAGAAAAACAAAAATGAGGGATAGAAGAACCCACATAATTCCATTTCCAATATTTCCTTCTATAAATTGCCAGGTGGCCAGGGCAAGAATTAACCCTGCTAAAACGATCTTGATATTCTTATTGAACATAAATGCTGTATTTTTGCAGAGCGCAAAGGTAATAAAAACAATTAGAAATTATTTCAAATTAGTGTTTGGAGGAGTTAAAAAGCTTTGTATATTTGCACGCAGTTTTTAAGAGACTAAGAAAACGAATTATCAGAAGATTTAAAGATATTTAAAATGAAAAGAACCTTTCAACCATCTAAGAGAAAAAGAAAAAACAAGCACGGCTTTAGAGAGCGTATGGCAAGTGCTAACGGTAGAAAAGTCCTGGCCAGAAGAAGGGCTAAGGGAAGAAAAAAATTATCTGTATCTTCTGAAAACAGACATAAACACTAATGAAAATTGGTTTTGAAAAAAATAAAGGTGTTACTTTTTTAGTAACGCCTTTTTTTATATCCTGTCACTTCGTTATTTTTATCATCAACACAACTATATAACATGCCCAAAAACGAGAATCTTAAAAGTATTTTGATCATAGGTTCAGGTCCTATTGTAATTGGCCAGGCCTGCGAATTTGATTATGCCGGAACACAGTCGCTGCGATCCTTAAGAGAAGACGGAATTGAAACTATTCTTATTAATTCCAATCCGGCTACGATAATGACTGATCCCTCTATGGCCGATCATGTTTATCTCAAACCGCTTACCACTAAATCCATAATTGAGATCCTTAAGAAGCATCCAAATATTGATGCTGTTCTGCCCACTATGGGAGGACAAACCGCCCTTAACCTTTGTATTGAGGCTGATGAAAAAGGAATTTGGGAAGATTTTGAAGTAAAGCTAATCGGGGTTGATATTGATGCTATTAATATTACCGAGGATCGTGAGAAGTTCAAACAGTTAATGGGAAGAATTAATGTGCCGGTTGCCCCTGCAAAAACTGTAACCTCTTTCCTTCAGGGAAAAGAAGTAGCTCAGGAATTTGGTTTTCCGCTGGTAATTCGTGCCTCTTTTACCTTAGGTGGAAGTGGTGCTGCTTTCGTGCACAAAGCAGAAGATTTTGATGAATTGCTCTCACGTGGTCTTGAAGCCTCCCCCATTCATGAAGTGCTAATTGATAAAGCGCTTTTGGGATGGAAAGAATATGAGCTTGAACTCCTAAGAGATAAGAATGATAATGTGGTTATTATCTGTTCTATTGAAAATATGGATCCTATGGGAATTCATACCGGAGACTCTATAACCGTGGCTCCCGCGATGACCCTAAGCGATACCGCCTTTCAAAGAATGCGTGATCTGGCCATTAAGATGATGCGCAGTATCGGTGATTTTTCAGGAGGATGTAACGTGCAGTTTGCGGTAAGCCCCGATGAAAAAGAAGAAGTTTATGCCATTGAAATTAATCCAAGGGTTTCCAGGTCATCGGCCCTGGCTTCTAAAGCCACAGGTTATCCTATAGCGAAGGTTGCAACCAAACTTGCCTTAGGATATACCCTTGATGAGCTGGATAACCAGATTACAAAATCAACTTCAGCTTTATTTGAGCCAACTTTAGATTATGTGATAGTAAAAATACCACGCTGGAACTTCGATAAATTCGAAGGTTCAGACAGGACACTGGGGCTTCAAATGAAATCGGTTGGAGAAGTAATGGGAATAGGGCGTTCGTTTCAGGAGGCTCTGCATAAGGCAACCCAATCCCTTGAGATCAAGAGAAATGGTTTAGGCGCCGATGGGAAGGGCTATAAAGATTACAATCAGATTATAGAAAAACTTACCTACCCAAGCTGGGACCGGGTTTTTGTGATTTATGATGCTATCCAGCTGGGAATTCCTTTAAGCCGCATTCATGAGATCACCAAGATCGATATGTGGTATCTAAGGCAATATGAAGAACTTTATGCCCTGGAAGTTGAAATTTCAGGATATGATATCAATTCGCTTCCAAAAGATCTTCTGCTGGAAGCTAAACAAAAAGGTTTTGCCGATCGCCAGATAGCTCATATGCTCGATTGCTGGGAAAGTGAAGTACATAAAAAACGTAAAGAATTAGGTATAAACCGGGTTTTCAAATTGGTTGATACCTGTGCCGCCGAGTTTAAAGCTGAAACGCCTTATTATTATTCAACTTTCGAAGCCGATATTGAAACTCCTGATGGGAAAAGATATGTTGCCAACGAAAGTAAAGTAACCGATAAAAAGAAGATTGTGGTTCTGGGTTCAGGTCCAAACAGGATTGGACAGGGAATAGAATTTGATTATTCCTGCGTGCACGGTGTGCTCGCGGCAGCAGAGTGTGGTTACGAAACCATAATGATTAATTGTAATCCGGAAACTGTTTCTACCGATTTTGATATCGCTGATAAACTTTATTTTGAACCGGTTTTCTGGGAGCATATTTTTGATATCATTCAGCACGAAAAGCCTGAGGGTGTAATAGTTCAGTTAGGGGGACAAACCGCTTTGAAACTAGCTGAAAAACTGGATCGCTATGGTATTAAAATTATGGGAACCAGCTTTGAAGCACTGGATCTTGCCGAAGACCGGGGTAGTTTTTCTAAATTGTTGAAAGAGAATGATATTCCTTTCCCCGATTTTGGGGTAGCCGAAACCGCCGAAGAAGCGCTTTCCCTTGCCGACGAACTTGATTTCCCTATCCTTGTAAGACCTTCTTACGTTCTTGGCGGACAGGGAATGAAGATCGTGATCAATAAAGACGATCTTGAAACTCACGTGGTTGACCTTCTTAGAAAAATACCAAATAATAAATTATTGCTGGATCACTATTTAGATGGCGCTATAGAAGCTGAAGCTGATGCGATCTGCGATGGGGAAGATGTGTATATTATAGGAATTATGGAACATATCGAACCTTGTGGAATCCATTCGGGTGACTCAAATGCGCTGCTTCCTCCTTTCAATTTAGGAGATCTTGTAATGCAGCAAATTAAAGATCATACCCGTAAAATCGCCTTAGCCTTAAATACGGTTGGACTTATCAATATTCAGTTCGCCATTAAAGATGATATGGTTTACATTATCGAAGCCAACCCGAGAGCTTCCAGAACGGTTCCATTTATCGCAAAAGCCTATGGGGAACCTTATGTAAATTACGCCACTAAGGTGATGTTGGGAGAGAAGAAAATTAAAGACTTCAATTTTAACCCCAAACTTGATGGATATGCCATAAAACAACCGGTATTCTCTTTCAACAAGTTCCATAATGTAAATAAGCAGTTGGGGCCTGAAATGAAAAGTACCGGGGAAAGTATTCTGTTTATTGATAGCCTGAAGGATGATGAATTTTACGATCTCTATTCACGAAGAAAAATGTATCTGAGTAAATAAGATCTGGAGTTTTTATAAATTAACCCATTGTGATTTCTTACTTTCACAATGGGTTTTTTAATTTGCAATATGAAAGAACTGGTTCTTATTATTGGTGGTATCTATGGTGCTTTAGCTGTTGTTTTTGGTGCTTTTGGTGCTCACGCATTGAAGAAGCGCTTCAATGATGATCAACTAAAAAGTTTTGAAACAGGGGTGAAATACCAAATGTATCATGCCTTAATTTTGATTATTAGCGGGATAAGTTTTCCGTTTATCGGGATCTCTCAGCAACTTACAGCCTGGTTTTTTATAATTGGAATATTTCTTTTCTCCTTTAGCATTTATGGCCTCACCCTGGGTTCGGCATTTGGAAGGAAACCTCGTTTTCTTGGTCCTGTTACACCTCTTGGAGGACTGCTTTTAATTTTGGGTTGGATTCTTTTTACCGTTAATATTGCTGAAATTGCAACATACCTATAGCTTTTCAACTCCAATCTCTTCGAGTCTCTGTTTACGATATTTTTCTGCGTACCAGGCAACCAATAGTATTTGCAGGGAGTGATAAAGCATTATTGACAGTAAAAGCAGACCTGTGCTGGCTGAACTTCCGAAGATAACCTTTACCATCACCGAACCGTGAACAAGAGATTTTTTGGTTCCGCAGAATTGAGTAGTGATCTTGTCGGGTGTGTTGAAGCCAAGTTTAATGCTTAAAAAGCCCAGGCCATAATAAACCGTAAAAAATAAAACCACTACCATAGCCCCTAGCTTTGTCATTTCAAGGATGCTTATTCTATCGAATAAATTAGATAAAAAGGACAAGCTGAAACTGGAATAAACGATTAAAATAATAGTGGTTTTATCTAACAAACCCAGCTGTTTACTGTGTTTTCTGGCAAATTTTCCCCAGAAACGCTGAAGGAGTAAACCTATGATTAAGGGCAAAATTATTTGAAGAAAAAGCTTTAGAATAATAGAACCAAAATCGAATTCCTCCGACTTTTTTATAAAAAAACTCAACCAGAGTGGGGTAGCGACTATTCCTATTAATCCTGAAAGACTGGCGTTAAAAATTGCCGTGGGTAAATTACCTTTTGCCAGAGAAACCATTACGATAGAAGAAGATACCGTAGATGGCAGTGTACCCAGGAAGAAAAGCGAGATCCAAATATCTGAACCGGTGCCTGCTTCAAAAAAAGGCAATAAAATTAAGGCCAGTAGTGGAAATATCACAAAAGTGGTTAATTGAATTACAATATGGACTTTGTAATTTAGAAAACCCATCTTGAATTCGGCGGGAGAAAGTTTGAGTCCGTAGAAAAAGAAAATGAAACCAATTCCAATATCGGTGATAGTCTTTAAAGGAAGAATTTCGATTCCCTGCGGAAGAAAATAAGCAATAATAATGGCAGTGAAAAGGGCTGCTATGAATCCGTTAAACTTCAAAATTAGTGTTGGATTTTAACTTTGTATTTTTCTACAATATGGAGGTATTCTTCAGAATTAAAATCGGTGGCCTGAAATTCTGCATTGTCTTTTATCTTTATCTCTTTCCTTTTAATGCTTTGGGCAAACCTTCTAATATCATTATCGGTTTTAAGAATTAAACCGGGTACCTGTACAGAATTCCCTTTTTCATCTTTAGCTACCATAGTAATATGGGAAGAATTACAATGTTTTATCGCTCCCGTCTGGATATTTTCTGCTTCTACCCGTATCCCGATCACCATAGAGCTGGTACCAACATAATTAACCGAGGCTTTCATAGTAACGAGCTCCCCAATTTCAATAGGTTTCAGAAAGTCTACTGTATCGACACTCGCCGTCACACAATAAGCCCCCGAATGTTTAGAGGCGCAGGCAAAAGCAATTTGGTCCAGTAGAGATAATATGTAGCCCCCGTGAATCTTTCCGTTGAAATTAGAATGAGAGGGCAACATTAGTTCGGAGATTCGTACCTGGGATTCTTCTACTGTTTTATATTTATTTTGCATTATTGAGGCTTTTGTTAACTAGTTGTACAAATTTTTCAAGCTTAGAGGGTTCTAACCAGCGTGTCACTATCACCATATCATTAGTTCTATCTACAATAATAAAATTTCCACCAAACCCGGCTGCATAAAAGATATCACGGTTAATGCTTTCCCATTGTGGTTCCTCTGCGCGGTTAAGCCACCACATATAACCGTAATTCCTGTTCGCTTCAGAAGAATCTGTTATTTCGTTTACCAGGTTTGCTGGCAGGATTTGTTGGTCTTTCCATGTTCCTTCATTAAGAAAAAGATACCCAAATCTGGCCATATCTTCAGTATTGATAAACATTCCTCCTCCGGAATGTCCCCCGCCGCTAACCGATTGCATTTTGAACCCATCAATGCTAACCCAGGAATTATCATAGCCAAACCACCTCCATGTTGGGGAAGCGCCAATGGGGTCCATAATTTCCTTCTTTAAAACTTTTGGTAAAGGTTCCCGAAATACCTGAAGCAGGGAGTAAGCTAAAACATTCACCCTAACATCATTATACTTGAAATGAGTTCCGGGCTCGTTTAACTTTCGGGCCTTCCATTCGTCTATGCTTCCCTCTCTCGGGGGTCTGTCTGCCCAATCGTAAGAACCCCATAAGCTGCCGCTCCAGTCTGAAGTTTGCTGAAGAAGATGTTTCCAGGTAATCTTAGCGTTATGTGTGCCCTCAAAGGTCTTGTCCCAAACAAAATTTTTAACCGGCTGATCCAGTGAATTTATTAGGCCTTTATCTAAAGCGATAAGTGCAGTGGTGCTAAGGAAGCTTTTTGTTACGCTAAAGGTCATATCTACGCGTTTGGTATCTCCCCATTTGGCGATTAAGTAGCCATCTTTAATGATCATTCCTGCCGGACCGCCACGGCCTTTGGTGGGTCCGAGAATTTGGTGATATGGTTCGTGCTCAAAGCCTTTTAAAATAGCCTGCCGAAGATCTTTTGCCCCGCTGTATTCATTGTTTTGAGCAAATTCCACAACCTGAGTGAGGTCTAAATTGTATTCAGAATCCTGTTTTTCCTGCCATTCTCCTTTTTCGGGAAAGTATTTAGTTTGAGCAAAGATCGGCTGAAACAACAGCCCTAGAAGTATTATTGAAAAAAAATCAGACTTTTTAAGCATTAGTTTAAGTTTTTACTTTGTATTTGATCTTCTTCGTTTTCCGCACGGGTAAGAAGTTTGCCATCAAGCTGTTTACTGGCTTTTGCCCCAAGTTTTTTTAGCTTTTCTACTCTACCTATCAGGTTTCCTTTTCCGGTGAGTTTTTTCATAGCGCCTTCATAAGTATTCTGAACCGTCCCCAGCTGTTTCCCTACTTTTTCAAGTTCCAGGGTGAGATTTACAAAACTATCATAGAGTGCACCCGCCTTAGTCGCGATTTCGATAGCATTTTGCTTTTGTTTTTCATTTTGCCACATACTGTCTATGGTTTTCAAAACCGCTAGGAGAGTAGTAGGAGTAACTATAATAATATTTTTTTCAAAGGCTTCAGCGTACAGGTTTGGGTTTTTGTTTGAAGCAATGGCGAAAGCAGCTTCTATAGGGATGAAAAGCAAAACGAAATCGGGGCTTTCCATTTGATAAAGCTCGTGGTAATTCTTCGCGCTTAATTCTTCAACCCGTTTTTTCACGGAGATCAAATGATTCTTTAGATGCCCCTGGCGGTTTATTTCTTCGTCCTCATTAATGTAGCGTTCATAGGCATTGAGGGAAACCTTGGAGTCGATAATCATTTTCTTTTCTCCCGGTAAATGGATAATTACATCGGGCATTACGCGTTTACCGTTTTCTGTGTGGAAATTCTGCTGAACAAAGTATTCGCTATCTTTTTGCAGACCGCTGCGTTCCAAAACCCTCTCCAATACCATTTCGCCCCAATTACCCTGCATTTTAGTGTTGCCTTTTAAGGCTTTGGTGAGATTGGTGGCCTCTTCACTAATCTTGAGGTTTTGCTCGTTTAAAAACTGAAGCTGTTTGCCAAGCTGGGCGTGACGTTCAATAAAATCGGTGCTGTTTTTATCCACTTTTTCCTCAAAAGTTCTGATCTTTTCCTGAAGTGGTTTTAATATATTTTGAATGTTCTCCTTGTTCAGGGAAGTAAATTTCTCTGATTTTTGCTCCAGTATCTTATTGGCCAGGTTTTCAAATTCCTTGCTAAATTTCTCCTGAAGTTTTTCCACTTCGGCTTTTTGCTCTTTATTATTTAGCTGAAGATTATCAAATTCTGAATTCCTCCTGGTGAGTTCGGTACTTAAAAAATCCTTTTCCCGGCGTATTTCTTCCCGCTCTTTCTCTACTTTTTCCAATTGAATCGCTCCTGAATTTTTTAATTCTGATAATTCCTCTTTATGCTCTTTTAAATTTCTGGTTAATTGACTTTTAAGATCTTCTATTTGAAGTGATAGTTGATTATTTCTTTCTTCAATTTTACTGATATTTCCCTTGTATTTTAACCCCGAAAATAGTTTACCCAAAATGAAGCCCAGCAGGATTGCGATGACGGGAAGAAGAATGAGTAATAAGGAATCGGTCATGGCGGAGGATGCTTTTTCCAAAGATACTTATTTGAAAAAAATATCACCCAAAAAGTACGGGGAATACTAAAACCATAAATAATATCAAGACTTTATCTTAAAAGAAGAACTGTTTTTATCAAAGAAAATAAGATCTGAAGGAAAGATACTTGACAATTTCCCCGATCTTATCAGTTCCTGTGGGCTGCCCATTACAATCTCATTTTTTTGCATCAGCAAAATTTTATCACAAAGCTGCAGGGCAAGATTTATTTCGTGAGAAGCGAAAATTATAGCCTTATTGGTTTTGCGGGTTAGTTTTTTTAGAAGTTGCAGTATGTAGGCTTTATGATATAAATCTAAATGGGTTGTGGGCTCATCGAGAATTACCAGGGGGGTATCCTGGGCCAGGGCACGGGCAATTAAAACTTTTTGCATTTGGCCGTCACTAAGTTCATAGCATTTTTTATTCTCCAGACTTTCAATATCTACCAGGCGAAGTGATTTTTTTATGTGTCTCAGGTCATTTTTAGTAAGCCTACCTATCCAATTTGTATAGGGTTGCCTCCCAAGTGCAACTAATTCAAAAACACTCAGGTTTTTAGATACGGGCTGCCCGGTAAGGACCAGACTTATAAGAGAAGCTTGCTCTAAAGGAGGGAGACTTTTTAAATCCTTTTCATCAATAAGGATATTTCCTGAAAGGTTTTCCTGCACGCCACTAAGGCTTCGTAAAAGGGTTGACTTTCCAATACCATTTATTCCTATTACCGCTACAAGTTGACCTGGAGAAATATTGATGTTGATATCCTGGGCAATATAGGTTTCTGAATTCCGGTTGCGATAGCCTATGCTAAGCTTTTCGGTTTTAAGAATGCTATTTGGGGTAAATTCAGTCATTTCAAAATAAAAATCGGCGTTTTCTAACCAATAACCAAATAACCACCGGTGCACCTATCAAAGAGGTGATTGCGTTAATAGGTAAGGTGAATTCGTTGCCAGGCATTTGAGCCGCAATATCACAAATAAGCATTAAAATAGCTCCTCCAAGTAATACTGCCGGAATTAAAATCCCGTGATTATTCACCGGGATAACCTGCCTGATTAGATGTGGGACCGCAAGTCCTACAAAGGCTATGGGTCCGGCAAACGCAGTTATACTTCCCGCCAATAAACTTGTGGCCAGAATCACCAGCAATCTATTTCTTTGAATACTCACTCCAAGACTTTTTGCATATTGTTCTCCAAGTAACAGGCTGTTGAGGTTCTTAATTCCTGCAATGGAAAGAAAAATTCCGCTAGCCCAAAATAAACCCAGTACTGAAACTTCCTCCCAGGAAAGATTTCCTAAACTTCCAAAAGACCAAAAAACGTATTGTTGAAGCTGGGAAGCCGGACTAAAATATGCAAGAACACTAACTATTGCAGCTGTTAAACTAGCAAACATCAATCCTATGATAAGTATGGCCATAGTATCTCGTAATCGTAGGGAGGCCAGCATTACTGCCAGTAAAACTAGCAAGCTTCCTATACTGGAAGCGATAACAATACTCCAATTAGAAAGTAGAAAAGAGGCAAAGGCGCCCCCAAACAGTCCTGCCCCCATAAAAACCAAAGCTACCCCAAGACTTGCGCCACTGCTTAGACCTAAAACGTAAGGCCCTGCCAAAGGATTTCTAAAAAGAGTTTGCATTAAAAGTCCGCTAACGGCCAGGCCAGAGCCGGTGATAACGGCTGTTATGGCTTTTGGAAGACGATATTCTATAATTATATACCTCCAGGATTCCCGGGATACCTCCAGGTTGAAAATGGAAGCAATAATATCTTTTAATGGAATTTTTACAGAGCCTAAACCTATGTTTAGAAATAACAGGCCTATTAAAGCCAGTATTAAGAGTGAAAAGGTTAATATGTACTTTCGACTAAAGATCAATTTTTTAGGGCTTTGAAGAACACTCGCTCATAATCCGGGAGTAAGTTGGGGTGAAAAATAGAAATCAAATCCTTTAAAATCAGATCGGGCCGTTGTGGACCTAATTCGAAATATAAAACTCCTCCCGTTTGGCCTTCAACCAGACTTACACTGTAAACTTTTTTCTCCTGTACGGCTTTAAACTGCTCATAATGCCTGGATTCATTAAGTAGTTGCGTATAAGTGGTGAATTGTCCGGTACTAATCCAAAAATCTGCATTTTGTGCTTTTTCAAGAACATTTTCAAAAGATAGTGCCAGGCTGCCGCTACCTTCGGTTTCTTTATAAAGGTAATTAGCATTTGCCTCACCTATAAAACGGGCCTGCCAGGAATTGCCGTAGGGCATATACCACTGGTCTTTATACATAGAACCCCCAATTACAGTTGGTTGTTTTTCTGAAGTTTTTGCCAGTTCTTTTGCTACCAGATAATCATTTTCAATTTGTTCAAATATGTTTGTTGCCTCAGCTGTCTTACCGAAAAATGCCCCCATGAACTTTATCCATTCGGCTTTGCCCAGAGGTTCTTCTTCCACCCAATCCGCATTGAATACCACGGGAATCCCGGTTTTTTGAATATTTTCGAAGGTTTTGTTATTTCCATCTATAGCGAAACCAATTACCACATCTGGTTGAAGATCGATCAAAACTTCGGTATTGATATTTTCATTCTTTCCCAGTTCTTTTATTTTCCCCGAATTAATTAGCTTTCTGGTCTTTTTGGAAGAAATATAATCGAGCCCGGGAAAACCTGTTAATTTATTTTCCACTTGTAAAGCTTCCAGGGCAGGAATATGAGTTGTAGAAGTAACCACCACCTCTTTTACAGGAAGCTGAATTTTTTGATCGTACTGCAAATCTTCAGGAATTTTAGTGTTTTCTTCAATTAAAAGATAGGTGAGATCAAGATCCGAATTCGGCCAGGGGTTATGGACTTTAACAATGCTATAGCCGTTAAATTCCTCTATGCTGAAGCCTTTGGCATATTTTATTTCTACCGGATTTCCTTCGGAAATTTGAGTTGTAGAAGTGTTCTTTTCCTCGTTTTTGCAGGAAAATAAAAATAGCAATGATAAAAGGGAAACGAAATATTTCAAGATTACAGATTTGACTTCAAAAGTAATATTATTTAAAAATTTTAGTGCTTCGCAAACATAAATGTTTATTTTTGACAAAGAAATTTTGGTTTGGCGCCGGAATGTACCGTCGTCGATTAAAAGGGAATCAGGTGATTTGAATCTTCAAAAATTCCTGAGCTGTTCCCGCAACTGTAAGCTAAGTTCCGTAACCGGAATGCCTGTTGTCACACTTCATACCACTGTCGCTTGGCGCGATGGGAAGGTAAACAACAAGGACGCGAGCCAGGAGACCTGCCAGAAGCATTACTAATTTAACTCTTAGACTTTCGGGATAAAAGTCGGTGTATAATGAACTTAAATCGTTATTACCTTTTATTTCTGGGATCGCTTTTAGCTTTACCCGCATTTTCACAAACCGAACCTGTCACACGGCTGGACGAGGTAGTATTAAGCGATATTTCTCTAAAAAGAGATTCGGAAGAGCGCCGGGTTATGCTGCTCAATGATTCGATTTTGAAAGAAAATGAGCCATCGCTTACCTCGTTGTTAAAATTCAATAGCCCTATTTTTTTTAGGGAAAACGGGCCGGGGATGGTTTCTTCAGCATCTTTTCGTGGCACTTCTGCCCAGCAAACCGCGGTAATCTGGAACGGGATCAACATCAATTCCCAATTTACAGGACAAACCGATTTTAATACAATTCTCACAGGAACTGTCAATAATATTTCAATTCGGCCCGGTGGGGGTAGTGTTCTCTATGGAAGCGGGGCTATTGGGGGAAGTGTTCATCTTAACAACAGCTTTAAATTTGATGGAGAATTTCATAATCAACTTAAACTGGATTATGGAAGTTTTGAAACATTTTCAGGAAATTATGGAGCCTCTATTTCTTCAGAAAAGACGAGTTTTCAGCTGAATCTTGCCAGGAATTCTTCGGCCAATGATTTTGAATATCCCAGAGAGAATCAATTCAATGAAAATGGAGATATCAGGAATACAGGCCTGGGCCTGTCGGGGGCTCATCGGTTGAGTAAAAATCATCTCCTGAAATTTCATAGCAAATTTTATGAGGGCGAAAGAGGTTTTTCCGGAACCCTTAGTGCCCCTTCCAGAAGCAAGTTTGAAGATGTGAATAGTCGCAATCTCCTGGAGTGGAATGGCTTTTATGGGGACTTAAGCTCTTCGTTAAAATTGGCTTATTTAGATGAAATTTACCGGTATTTTGAAAATAGGGACACCGAGGAATATAACTACGGTCGTGCCAGAACCGGGATCGCCAAGGTAGATCTTAGCTATCAATTCAGCAGCGAGCTGGAGGTAACCGGAATTGTAGATTATCAGAAAATTTCAGGAAAAGGAACAAATACCGGTGAAAACCAACGAAATATTGGTAGTCTGGCCTTGTTACTAAAACATAGCCTGGGAGATTTCAGTTACCAATTAAGCGCCAGAAAAGAAGCCACAGAAGAATATGAGTCGCCATTGCTGTTTGCTGCGAACGGACTTTACAGGTTTTCAGAATGGTATGAAATAAGGCTTGGGGTTTCGAAAAACTTCAGGATCCCGAGTTTCAATGATCTCTACTGGTATGCCGGTGGAAATCTGGATTTAAAGCCGGAGACTTCAAAACAGGTGGAACTTGGACAGAAATTCAGCTTTAAGAATTTGAAATACGATCTGGCAGTTTACCTTATTAATTCTGAAAATTTACTGCGTTGGGTTCCAAACAGTGGAGGATTATGGCGACCTGAAAATACCGGGGAAGTCAGAAATTATGGTTTAGAAGCAGCTGTAGACTGGAATAAAACCATTGGTAGCCACAGTCTTGAAATGAATGCTACCTACGCCTGGACCCAGAGCCAGAATCAGGAAACTAAAAAACAACTCATCTATGTGCCCGAGCATAAGGCCACTGCCTCGCTTGGTTATAACTATAATCGCTATTCTGTTTTTTATCAGTTTTTGTACAATGGGAGCATTTTTACTTCTTCAGATAATAAGTATACGCTAGACGATTATACGATATCAAATTTGGGCATAGCCCGGAATTTTGGCCGAAATGACATTGTGAAGATCGGATTTCAGGTCAGGAACCTTTTTGATGAAAAATATAAGAGTATGCCCGGGCGACCAATGCCGGGACGATATTTTAATAGTTCAATCACCTTTAAATTATAATTTATGAAGATCAGATTTTTTATGGCCGCAGTGCTTAGCGCTGTTTTATTCGCTTCTTGTGAGAGCGATAACGAGATTAATGAAATTCCTGAAGAGGAATTGGGAAATTACACCAAAGGGGTTTTTATTCTGAATGAGGGGAATTTTGGTTCTGGGAACTCTTCGGTGTCTTTTCTGAAACCTGATCTTCTGAAAATAAAACATAGTATTTTTATTGAAGAAAATGAAGGGAAAAACCTTGGAGATACCGGTCAGAATATAGGTTTTTATAAAGATTTAGCTTTTATAGTGATGAATGTTTCAGGAAAAATTGAAGTGGTGAATCGCCACAGCTTCGAACATTTGGCCACGATAGAAACCGGATTGGATAACCCTAGGTATATCGATTTATATGAAGGAAAAGCTTTTGTAAGCAACTGGGGAGATGGTATGGATCCAGATGATGATTTTATCGCGGTTTATAATCTCGCAAGTTTTGAATTAGAGGAAACAATTTCCGTAGAAGAAGGTCCAGAAAAAGTATTCACTGTAAATAATAAGGTATACGTAGCCCATAAAGGCGGATTTGGCTTTAATAATAAGATTTCTGTAATAGATCCTAACATCAATATTATAGAAAAAATAATTGAAGTAGGAGAGGTGCCTAACTCCATGGTGAGCGATGGCAACAGTTTATGGGTGCTTTCTTCGGGGCTACCTGCTTATGCGGAAACCGAGACAGCAGGTAAGATCACTCAAATAGATATGATTAATCACCAGGTGGTTAACGAGCTTAGTTTTGAGGTTAATGAGCATCCTGCAAACCTGAATTTTGATGGAGAAAGTCTTTTTTATACGCTGGAGGATATGGTTTACAGAATTAGTGTAGCCAACCAGAAAGTTCCTGGTTCCTCTATAACCGAATTCGTAGATGAAGGTGTGTTATATGGTTTCACAATAACAGAAAATGAGATCTTTGCATCTTTTGCTAACTACGATTTTACCGGAGACGGTAAACTTATGGTTTTGGATAAAGCCGGAAATTTATTAAATGAATTTTCTATGGGAATAAATCCAAATGGGATTTATATAGTAGAATAAATTTAAAAGCCCCGGAGAATAATCATTCTCCGGGGCTTTTTTTATATAAAGTTCTGAGTATTAAAACTCGTTCCCTCCGGGAATAACCGGTGGAACTTCATCGGTAAACATTTTCTGAAATTCAGGAGCATCAGATCCTGTCTCATCAAGGATTTCAAGCTCGGGGGATTTAGAAAAATAAGAAGCTTTTTTTACTCCTTTGATATCATCCAATGCTGCAGCCAATAAAGGTTCAGATGGATCGCCGAGAGGCTTGTATTCATTTATATATTCTTTAACCTCAATATCAGGAACCAAACCGTCTACATAATCTGAATTACCAAGGGCATTAGCCGATTTATAAACTAAAGGTTGGATGGCATATTTGTGATTAGGATTGGCATTTTCTCTACCAAAATTCTGAGAATCATACAATGTAACCGAAGCCTGAAACTTTCCTACCGTGTTTTGACCTACGTGTACAACATCTATCCAGGCATCGAGTCCATTTATAGTTAATTCACTTGCAGAAGCACTTGATTTACCTGCTATAACATAAACTTTATCCAGGTTAAGGCTATTTATAAGATCACCAGTGCGTATTTTATCGTTAAATCTGTCTACCAGTCTATCCGGATTATTTTCTTTAAAGTAGGATTGGTATGAAGGATTCCATTGTTGTTGAGAAAAGATTTCACCTTCAAATTGCCCCGTGATCATACTTGCAAGATCTACGGCCGATTCTACACTTCCTCCACCATTATATCTTAGATCCAGGATAAGCTCAGTGATTCCTTCTGATTTAAAATTGTTAAATGCATTATTTAATTCAGCATCAAAGTCGGCGGTAAAACTGTTGTACATCAGGTACCCCACTTTTTTACCATCAACATTAAAGGTTTTGGTAATATAAACCGGGTTCGCAGTATATTCGGCTTTAGATAGATCATAAGTTTTATCAAGGCCTACTACATCCATATTCTCATCGAATTCGGCCTGATGAAGAGTGAAGTTTTCCGGTCTTACCAGATCCCCGTAATTTGCGAGCGTCATCACCTCACCGTCTACTTTGTTAAAGATCATTCCTCTTTCAATCCCGGTATCGGCAGCAGAAGTATTTGGTTGTACATATCGCACGTAAAGCAAAACCTTACTCTCATCATTAGGGTGATAAGCAAACCCATAATTCATTCCGGTGGTTGTACTCGTTCCTGCAAATCGGTTTTCAAGGGCGATGTAATCATCGGTCATGAAGCTGAATCTGTCTTGTTCCCCATAATCGTAAACAAGTCCATCGTAAAACAGGTCTTCTGGAGTGTCAAAATCATCAAGAAAATCATTTAAATCATCCTGGGTGGTAAAATAGCCATCGGCGAGTTTAGGGACGTAACTTTTATAGAGGTAAATTTCGTTCATTCCTTTATACATAAAATCCTCTACTTCCAGATTTCTATCCGGCCCAGTTTTTCCCACTTCCTCGTCAACTACATCATCATCGTTTTTAGAGCAGGATATTAGAAGGCTGGAAGAAAAAAGAAAAAGAAATAATAATTTGTAAATCTTCATATATGTTAAGTTTTTGTGAAAAGGCTAAAATTAGCCACAAAATCGTAAATTCAAAATTTATTATAACATTTTTTTAGGCACTTAAACGTAATAGATTTAGTGATTTCTGAATTTCGATTTAATATAAGGTTACAAGCTTTATACCAATATTTTTAATTGCGTAAGAAAATAAATAAATGCCGGACTAATACAATTAATTATGGAATCAAAAAGCCAGTTTCAACAAACAGAGAAAAATGAGAAGCAACACTATTCGAAAGCTTCAGGAAAAAAGTTTTATGTTTGGGCTGGGGTATTGGTGATAATTATTCTGGCAATTGGAATTTTTTTCCTTCAGCAGAAAAATTCAAGCAATACTAAAAATGCTGATTTAGGAACCATTCAGGATGAAGAATTAGCCTTTGAAAAAACCCGGGAAACCCTTCAAATGGTTTCAGAATTAATGAATGAAAGAAGAGAAAACCTTGTTTATCTCAAGGAATTCAATAATACTAGAGAAAGAATAATTAAACACGATTAAATTAACGAGATGAAAAAAATAGCGATACTCTTTATACTTGCCTTACTGCCATTTTTTACCAATGCACAGGCCTTCGAAAAATATGAAAATATGAAGGAAGTGGATGCGATGATAATGACCAGTAAAATGTTTAAAATGCTGGCTAAAGTTGACTTTAGCGAGAGTGATGAGGAAGCACAACAATATATTAGATTGATAGAAAACCTGGATGAGATAAGAATGTTTACCTCCTCCAACAACCAGGTTCGTTCTGAAATGGCCCGCGATGTAGATAACTACCTGAAAAATGGTAGCCTGGAACAGCTAATGCGGGTAAACGAAAACGGGAAGAATATTAAATTTTATTCTAAGCCGGGAAAAAACGAAAACATTGTGAGTGAACTTTTTATGTTCCTGGAAGGACATGAGGATGGGGAACCAATTTCGGTTATTCTTAGTATTACCGGCGATATAGATCTTTCTCAGCTTTCAAGATTGACCAAGGATTTAAAAGTACCCGGCGCCGATGAATTAAACAACCTGGATAAAAAATCATAACATAAAAATCTCTGGAGCTTTTGGGTTTTTATTGATATTCGTAGCCAAGGAGTCTCCTTGCGCTGGGTAGAAATCAGGAAAGGACTAAATTATATAAAACAACCCGCCGGGCTAAGTTGTTCCCGGCGGTATTTTTTATTTATATCCCGGTGTAATTTTGGGGAGTTATTGCTTTAAGTTCATCTTTAATTTCATCGGAAACCTCCAGACTGTCAATAAACTTTGAAATACTCTCTTTATTTATCTTCTCATTGGTACGGGTAAGACCTTTTAATGCTTCATAAGGATTTTTAAAACCTTCCCGTCTTAAAATGGTTTGAATAGCTTCAGCCACTACAGCCCAATTTGCTTCAAGATCGGCATTGAGTTTTTCCTTATTCAGTAATAATTTACCTAAACCCTTTAAAGTAGATTTAAATCCGATTAGGGTATGGCCCATTGGGACTCCAATATTACGAAGTACTGTGCTATCGGTAAGATCACGCTGTAAGCGACTTATCGGTAATTTTGCTGAAAGATGTTCGAAAATGGCATTCGCGATCCCCAGGTTTCCTTCACTGTTCTCAAAATCTATAGGATTAACTTTATGCGGCATAGCAGAAGATCCTATTTCTCCTTTAGTGATTTTTTGTTTAAAATAGTCCATAGAAACATAGGTCCAGATATCCCGGTCCAGATCTATAAGAATATTATTGATGCGTTTTAGAACATCAAATAGGGCTGCCATATGGTCGTAGTGCTCTATCTGTGTTGTAGGGAAGGAATGATGAAGCCCCAGAATTTCCTCTACAAAGTTGGTTCCGAATTCCTTCCAGTCAATATGCGGATAAGCAATCTTATGTGCATTGTAATTACCGGTTGCGCCACCAAATTTACCGGCGTGTGGAATGTAGTGTAATTGAGTAAGTTGTTCCTCCAGCCTTGCCGAAAATACATCTATCTCCTTGCCAAGCCGGGTTGGAGAAGCAGGTTGGCCGTGAGTTCTTGCCAGTAAAGGTACATCTGCCCATTCCTGAGAAAGCTCCCGCAATTTAGCTCGAATTTCATCCAGTACAGAAAGATAGTCATCTTCTATAGCCTTTCTAAGGCTTAAGGGCACAGCAGTATTATTTATGTCTTGAGATGTCAAACCAAAATGGATAAACTCCTTAAATTCCTGAAGCTCAAGTTCATCGAATTTTTCTTTCAGGAAATACTCTACGGCTTTTACATCGTGGTTGGTGGTTTTTTCTATTTCCTTAACTGCCTGAGCATCTATTGTCGTAAAATCACCGTAAATCTCGCGCAAATGGGAATATTTTTCCTTCGGAAAAGAACTGAGTTGAGGAAGAGGCAGCTCACAGAGTGCGATAAAATATTCTACTTCAACCTTTATGCGGTATTTAATTAGGGCTTCTTCGCTAAAATAAGCTGAAAGACTTTTGGTTTTATCATGGTATCTGCCGTCTATTGGCGAGATGGCGGTTAGCGGAGTCATTGTGTTGTGGTGTTTGAATTATAAAGCTCCAAATATACTGCTTCCAAACCATCTTTAAAACTACTGTCTTAATTCTTTTTAAAGCTTTATGCTGAAGATTTTATAAGCTCATCAACCAATTGTGGAACCCCTATGGAAGCTCTTTCCGAAATGATTTTCAAATGTTTTGCTGGTGCTACATTGGGCTTGGGATCTATGAAAAATACAGGGATATCACGAGGTGCAAACTCCATTAAAGCCGCGGCAGGATAAACCTGCATAGAAGTGCCTATTATGATAAGAATATCTGCTAAAGCCGTAATGTCTGCGGCTTTTTCAAACATAGGCACGGCTTCTCCAAACCAAACCACATGAGGCCGTAGTTGATAATTATGCTCACAAAAGTCACCGATCTTGATATCTTTTTTCCAGTCCATAACCAGATCTTCATTAAAGGTGCTTCTTGCTTTTAAAAGTTCGCCGTGCAAATGGGTGACTTTTTTGCTTCCGGCTCTTTCATGCAAGTCATCTATGTTTTGGGTGATTATCTCTACATCATAATATTTTTCCAATTTAGCCAGGGCTTGATGTGCCGCGTTGGGTTCTACTTCTAGTAGTTGGCGACGACGTTTATTATAAAAATCAAGCACCAGGGCTTGATTGCTTTCCCAGCCGCCAGGAGAAGCAATCTCCATAATATCGTGTTTTTCCCAAAGACCATCGGCATCTCTAAAGGTGCTAATCCCGCTTTCGGCACTAACTCCAGCACCGGTTAAGACAACAATTCTTTTCATTGTTAACAAAATTTGTGAGGTGTTTTTAATAAGCTTAACATCCGTTAAAAGTTGTTCTCCCGTATCTAAATATAGATTAGATGTCGGAATTAGCATTTATGGGATGCAACTTTCTACCTCTAAAATTACTAATCACTAAAATTTTAAAATTATGAAAAAGTTCTTACTTGCTATTTTAATAGCACTTCCATTTATGTTTATGAGCTGTAGCAGCGATGATGATGCAGTTGATCCCGATGGGGATGGAGATTTCGAAGGTGCAACCAAATCTTTCGAACTCTATTCTGTCGCCGATCCCTCAATTTCAGGTACCGCAACATTTATGGAAAACGAAGATAACAGTACTACTGTTGAAATTGAATTGGATGGAACTCCGGATGGAGGTATGCACCCGGCACACATTCATTATAACACAGCTGCCGAGGGTGGGGATATTGCATTATCTTTTGAATCTGTTAATGGAACTACCGGAATGAGTACTACTACCTTTTCTGCCTTAGATGACGGAACTAGTATTACTTATGAGGAAGCTATTAATTTTGACGGATATATCAATGTGCATTTAAGTGCCGATGACCTTGGTACCTTGGTAGCCCAGGGAGATATCGGAGAAAATGAACTTACTGGAGAATCTAAAAACTATATGCTTGAAGAAAGAGCTGTAGAAGGAATTTCCGGGAATGTTATGTTTCAGGAAAGAGTAAATGGTGAAGCCCTGGCAACTATTATGCTTGATGGTACACCTGAAGACGGTGAACACCCTGCACATATCCATATGGGTTCTGTTGCTGAAGCTCCAGGGGATATTGCTTTTAGCTTTAATCCTGTAAACGGTGCCACCGGAATGAGCAAAACCAATGTGGCGGCCTTAGACGATGGTACCGCATTTATGTATGATGATGTCTTAAATTATGATGGCTATGTCAATGTACACCTAAGTGCCGATGATTTGGGAACTATTGTTGCTCAAAATGATATAGGAGCTAACGAACTTACCGGAGAAAGTAAAACCTACGAACTTGACGAAAGAGCGGTAGCAGGAATCAGAGGAACAGTAATGTTTGAAGAACGTAAGAGTGGTGCTGCATTGGCAACTATTATGCTTGATGGAACACCAGATGGAGGAATGCACCCAGCCCATATTCATATGGGAGCTTTCGCTGAAGGTCCCGGTGATATCGCATTTACCTTTAATTCTGTAAATGGCGATACCGGAATGAGTATGACTCAGGTAGAAATGTTAGATGATGATACCGGGTTTGGATACCAGGAAGTTTTAAACTACGATGGTTACGTAAATGTTCATCTTAGTGCAGAGGATCTTGCTACGGTAGTAGCCCAGGGTGATATTGGATCCAATGAACTCACCGGAGAAAGCAAAACTTATGAATTAGGTGAGAAGGATGTTGAAGGAATTAGTGGTTCTGTGATCTTCGAAGAAAGATTAAGTGGAGAAGCACTTGCAACTATTATGTTAGAGGGTACCCCAGATGGAGGAATGCACCCAGCTCATATCCATATGAATACTGCAGCTGAAGGGGGAGATATCGCCTTTACCTTTAACCCGGTGAATGGAACAACCGGTATGAGTATGACTCACGTAGCCATGCTGGATGACGATACGGAATTTGGGTATGAAGACGTATTAAATTATGATGGGTATGTAAATGTTCACCTAAGTGCAGATCAACTTGGCGTGATTGTGGCTCAGGGTGATATCGGTCAAAATGAATTAACCGGTGAATCTGCTTCTTTTGATCTTGCCCCGGTAGATGTCGATGGAATTATGGGTACAGCTTTGTTTGAAGAACGGTTAAACGGTGAAACTCTTGTAACCATTATGTTGGATGGAACTCCGACAGGTGGTATGCACCCCGCTCATATTCACGAAGGATCGGTAGCCGAAGCTCCGGGTGATATAGCAATCTCTTTAAACGCAGTAAATGGGGATACCGGAATGAGCATGACCAATGTTTCCCAGCTTGATGGTGAAGATGGAGACCTGATAGATTATAATAGTCTTTTGGAATATGATGGCTATATAAATGTACACCTTAGTGCCGATGATTTAGGTACTCTTGTAGCACAGGGAGATGTAGGGTCTAACTCATAGAGTTTTATATCTTTTCAGTATAAACCCGGTTTCAAAGAAACCGGGTTTTTTATGATTTGAACTCTTTTAAAAACTATTTCTGTTAAAACCAGAATCATTAAAACCAGGACCATGCGATAAAAATAATCTTAAATATTCCTGTGGAAACATTAAGGTTGCCGTCTGTTTTTTTAATTTTAACTCATGCAAAAAACAGAACTTCTGGCTTACTTGAAAACTTTTCTTACTCCAAGGCGTATTGCTTTGTTTGAGAAAGTTTTAGCCCAACGTACAAATCATTTTACTGTGGTCACACAGGATGTTCATCAGTTACATAATACGAGTGCGGTAATACGTAGTTGTGATGTTTTCGGAATTCAGAATATCCATGTTATTGAAGAACGTCAACCCAGGAGGATCGACAAAGAAATAGCCATGGGGGCACAAAAATGGGTAGATGTAAACCGATATAATTCTACCAAAGATTGTATTGCCAGGCTTAGGGAGAAAGATTTTCAAATTGTTGCAACCACCCCGCACGGAAATGCACAAAATATCGAGGAATTTGAAATTTCAAAGCCTTCAGCTGTTTTCTTCGGAACCGAAAAAGACGGTCTCTCTGCAGAAGTTCTTAAAGAAGCTGATGTTAAATTGAAAATCCCCATGCAAGGCTTTACCGAAAGCCTGAATATATCGGTTTCGGCAGCAATTATTTTACAATCCTTAACCAGCCGACTTCGTCGTAGTGAGGTGTTTTGGCAACTCACACCTGAAGAAAAACTCGAAATCGAATTGAACTGGGTTAAAAAGTGTATAAAAAATTCAGAACAACTTGTGGAGCACTATAAAGCGTCCCGATAAATTTGTTATTTTTAGCAGCTCAAGCCCTACTTATGACCCTCTTTTTTTACCTTGTTATTGCGATTATTACCTTTTTCGCTTTTTTACATGCTTATGCTAAAAAATCGTATGATCTAAGTCGTACTATGGTTATCAATGCTTCTAAAGATGACGTATTCAATTATGTTAGTCAGTTAAAAAAGCAACCCCATTGGGTGCCCTGGTTTAGGAGAGATCGCGATGCCATCCTTAAATTTAAAGGAATTGACGGGAAAGAGGGAGCCGGATTTTATTGGAGAGGAAATAATAAAGTAGGAGAGGGGACTCAAAAAATTGTAAAATTAAAACCTAAGGCGATTGTGGAGACGCGCTTGCTTTTTGTGCGGCCCATTAAGCTTAATTCTTTAACTTATATCGGAATTAAAGAAATGGAGCCTGAAAAGTCGAAAATAGTATGGGGTGTTCGCGGGTTTCTGCCTTTTCCGCTTACTATTATTTCAATTTTCTACAGCGTAGAAAAATTGCTGGGGAATGATCTTGAAAAGGGATTAATAAATTTAAAAGCTATTTTAGAAAAAAGGGATTAATCTTCACGTTGAAGCACTTTATATTCTTCATAACAACCGCTTATTGCATCAAGGATCTGTAGATCGTTAGCCGTGCGCATAAAATCTTTTGAATAATTACAGCGGCCTAAGATTTCGTCAATTTCCACCTTATTGATTTGTAGTAAGGCCACAAGGGTTTCCCGGTCAAATTTATTCCGAAGCAAATTTCTAATCTCAACATCATCCTTCATTTGCCTGAGCTTTCGCATTTGCTGCGGTCTTTTTCCGAAGATATTATTAACGAGGTCTGCCGGGTTAAGCAGGGAGCCTAAAACTTTTGATACCGCGCTGGGCGAATTAGTGCCTGCTTCGTAACCGGTATTTAAACCCGAAATACTGTAGCGTTTATTCTCGTAAATTGGGATATTCTTGGCATCTATTTCGAGATAGCCGGTTAAGGTAACCGAACTCACCACCACCTCTTCCAGTGCAATTCCCAGTTCAGTCATCTTCACTTTTACATTCCCGTATTTCATCCAGTCGTTGGTAACACGAACTTTTATGGATTTAAATCCGAGATAGGTGAAATATAAGGTGTCGTTCACTTTAGCGGGAAGTTCAAACTTACCATCTTCGTCGCTCACCGCGCCTTTAACCTGATTAAGATTTACAATATGTACCCTTTCAATAGGTTTATCATTGGCGGCATTCATCACTGTGCCAGAAACCACATTTTGTGCCGAGGCATAAATACCAGAAAAAAAGAGTAAAAAAAGGAATAAACTATACTTCATAATAATTGGCGCCTAAAATATAAAATACCAATAAAAAACAATGCCAGTTTTTATATTTTAAGCGCCTATAATCTATTTATTTTTTAGAACGTCTCCTTTTTAGAGAGCTTTCTATATTCTTGCCACGACCGCCCGATTTTTTATCGCCGCGCCCTTTTTTGTTAAATCCTTCGGAACGTCTCCCGCCGGATTTTCCACCTTTAAATGGTTTTCCAGAGCGTTCTTTACCGCCGCCTCCTTTTTTTCTTCCGCCACGACCAGAATCAGTCGTAACTTCCACATCAATATGGCGTCCATTATGTTTGAAGTCTTTAAACGTCTCAAGAACCTTATCGGTTTGTGAAGCATCGGTATTAAAGAATGAGAATGTTGATTTAGCATCGACTTTATAGACGTCATCGCGACCAAGATCAAGAGTTGCTTTCAGAAAGTCTTTAAGGCTCATCCAGTCAAAACCGTCTTTTGCGCCAATATTGATAAAGAACCTAGTAGATTCTCCTCCTCCTGAAGCACGATCAGAACCTCCTCCTGTACTTAGGTCTGGTGAGTTCTTATAATAATTAAAGAAACGGGTGAATTCTACCGAGAAAAATTTCTTAATTAGTTCTTCACGACTAAAACCTTCCAAGACCTCGTTAATACTCGGTAAATAAGGGTCTATCTCATGATTGATCTTAGTTTCCTTGATATCATTTGCAAGGTGAAATAACTGAACTCTGCAAATCTCCATGCCGTCAGGAATATCTTTTTGCTCAAAATTCTGCTTTATAATGCGTTCGATACTTTTGATTTTACGCACTTCACTTTTTGAAACAATGACCATAGAAACTCCACTCTTTCCAGCTCTACCGGTTCTACCGCTTCGGTGGGTATAGGTTTCAATTTCGTCTGGTAATTGGTAGTTGATTACGTGAGTGATATCATCTACATCAATACCACGAGCGGCAACATCAGTAGCAACAAGCATCTGGATCTGTTTTGTCCTGAAACTTTTCATCACAAGATCACGCTGGTTCTGGCTAAGATCCCCGTGAAGTGCTGCGGCGCTATAACCGTCTTCAATAAGCTTTTCAGCTACTTTTTGAGTGTCTCTCTTGGTTCGGCAGAAAATAACCGAAAAAATATCGGGATTGGCATCTGCCAGTCTTTTAAGCGCTTCATAACGCTGGCGGGAGTTTACCAGGTAGTATTCGTGTGATACGTTACTGGTTCCCTGGTTTTTGGTACCCACAGTAATTTCTATGGGAGTTTTCATAAACTTTTTAGCGATTGTTGCTACCTCTTTAGGCATGGTAGCAGAAAAAAGCCAGGTGTTCTTTTCTTTTGGCGTATCTGCAAGAATAGAGGTGATGTCTTCATAGAAGCCCATATTCAACATTTCATCGGCCTCATCTAAAACACAGTAATCAATTTTGGTAATATTAACCAGTTTACGGTTTATCATATCCTGCATACGACCGGGGGTAGCTACAATAATTTGTGCTCCACGCTCAATTTGGCGCGCCTGCTCGGTAATGCTTGCCCCTCCATAAATGGCAACTGCATTTAGATTTTTCTCGAATTTAGAGTAGTTCTTTAATTCGTTGGTGATTTGTAGGCAAAGCTCACGGGTTGGTGAGAGAATTAATGCCTGGGTATGTTTAGCGTTAGAATTTATCTTCTGGATAAGCGGAAATCCAAAAGCAGCTGTTTTTCCTGTTCCGGTTTGGGCCAGGGCCACCATATCGGTGTCTTCATTTAACAAAACAGGAATAGCTTTTTCCTGAATTTCACTTGGGCTTTCAAAACCCATTTCTTCGACTGCTTTAAGAATAGAAGGGTTTAAACCTAATTGTTCAAATTTGTTCATATAAAAATTAAAATAAGCGGCAAAGGTACGGCTTCGTACGCAATAAATCCTTTTGGAAGTCTTTTATTTTGAAAGATAGGAGATTAGCCCTCTTAAAGCCTTAGCCCGATGACTCAATTCTGACTTTTCAGAAAGGCTCATTTCAGCAAAGGTTTTGGTGTGTCCTTCTGGTTGAAAAACAGGGTCGTATCCAAAACCCTGATTACCACGGGCTTCTTCCAGAATTGTCCCTTGACAGGTCCCCACGAAGAGGTTCTGCTGGTCGTTTAAATTTAGGGCGATCACGGTTTTAAATCTGGCGCTGCGATTATTTATATTTTTCATTTCCCGAAGAAGTTTTTGCATATTGGCCTGGTCGCTTTTGGCTTCTCCGGCATAACGTGCAGAAAAAACTCCTGGGGCACCAGCTAAAGCTTCCACCTCTAAGCCGGTATCATCGGCAAAAACATCATAACCATAACGATGTTTAACATATTCAGCCTTTAAAACAGCATTGCCTTCTATGGTATCACTGGTTTCAGGTATTTCCTCATTACAGCCAATGTCGTCCAGGGAAAGTAGATTGATATAATGCGGAAGGAGGGCTTTAATCTCCTTCATCTTATTCTTGTTATGAGTGGCAAATACTAGATCCATAATTAATTATTGATGGTGATAAGGTTCATTTTTTAAGATGGTAAAGGCACGATATAATTGCTCTGTAAAAAATAATCGTACCATTTGATGAGAAAAAGTAAGTTTAGAAAGGGCCAGTTTTGAATCAGATCTTTTGTAAACGTCTTCAGAAAATCCATAAGGACCACCAATTACAAAGATCAATTGTTTCATCCCGCTGTTTAGTCGCTTCTGAATATATTCGGAAAAGACTATAGAGCTGAATTCCTTACCTTTTTCGTCCAGGAGTATCACAAAATCTGAAGCCTGGACTTTTGACAGAATAAGCTCTCCTTCTTTAGACTTTTGCTGGTTTTCATCCAGGTTTTTAGCCTTTTTGAGGTCGGGAATAACCACAATTTCAAATTTAATATAGAATTGAAGCCGCTTTTCATACATCTCTATGAGTTGTTTTAACTCGGTACTATCGGTCTTGCCTATGCATACTAATTTTATGGTCATATCCTTTATTTAACGCAGACTTTCCTACTTTTACAAAAATAAGTATTGCAAATGATCTCAAAAGACCAATTCGAAAAAGAAATAAATTTAATTATCACTAATGCTTTAAGGGAAGACGTCGGGGATGGAGATCACAGTTCTTTAGCCTGCATTCCCGCTACCGCCACAGGGAAAGCAAAACTATTGGTTAAAGATACAGGAATTTTAGCGGGGGTGGATTTCGCCCTTAGGGTTTTTGAAAAGGTAGATCCAAATTTAAAAACAGAAGTTCTTATAAAGGATGGAAGCCAGGTTAAGCATAGGGATATTGTATTTTATGTGGAGGGGAGTTCTCAATCAATTTTAAAAGCAGAAAGGCTTGTGCTGAATGCGATGCAACGTATGAGTGCGATTGCCACCAAAACCAGGCAGTTTGCTGATAAATTGGAAGGTACGAAAACAAAAATCCTCGATACCCGGAAAACTACTCCTGGTATCAGGGCCCTGGAAAAATGGGCAGTAAAGATAGGAGGAGGGGAGAATCATAGATTTGGCCTTTACGATATGATAATGCTGAAGGATAATCATATAGATTTTGCCGGTGGAATTACCCAGGCGATCCTGAAAACTAAAGAATATCTTAGAACCAATAATCTTGACCTAAAGATTATTGTTGAAGCAAGAGATCTTAATGAAATCAAGGAAATATTGCAGTCAGAGGGAGTTTATCGTATATTAATAGATAATTTTAATTATGAAGACACCAGGAAGGCCGTGGAGTTAATAAACGGAAAATGTCAAACCGAATCCAGTGGTGGGATAACTCTGGAAACTGCCAGGCCATACGCTGAGTGTGGTGTAGATTATATCTCGAGCGGTGCATTAACACATTCGGTTTACAATAAAGATTTTAGTTTAAAGGCTATATAATATGGCTGTTAGTAAAGCATTTGAATCTAAACTGGAACAGTTTTCAAATTGGTGGGAAAATAAGACCCGGAACATCATTTTGCCGGGCTTAGAGGGTTTATCGCTTTATGATCTCTGGGAAATTTATTCAGGAGGAATAATAAAGGGTACATTTTCGACCCGTGCCAGTGCCATTGCCTTTAGTTTTTTTATGGCCTTGTTTCCTTTTTTACTTTTTATGCTGAACCTGATCCCCTATATTCAGTTTATAGATGATTTCCAGCTTCAGTTTCTAATCTTTATGGATTCGTTGTTACCACCGCAAACCTCGGTGTTTTTCAATGATATTTTCCTGGACATTGCTAATACGCCTCGTGGGGGGCTACTGTCTTTCGCATTTATTTTATCTATATTTTTAATGACCAATGGGGTAAATGCGATTTTTACAGGTTTTGAATTTTCTTACCATACCAATACAAACCGATCCATTATTAGGCAATACATTATAGCTGTAGGAGTTTCCCTTATTATGGCATTGTTGTTGCTCATAACAGTAATACTGGCGGTTTATCTAACTTATGCCTTAGATGACCTTAACGAATTAGGAGTGGTTCCTAAGGATGGTGCGGGAGCACCCTTGGTAAAATACAGCGCTTTTATATTATTAATTTATATTGGGGTGGCTACATTATATTATTTTGGGACCAAGGAAGCCAGGAAGGCAAAGTTCTTTTCAATAGGAGCTTTCTTCACAACAATTCTAATTTTATTAACCACATATTTATTTGGATTATATATTGAAAACTTCTCCTCCTATAACGAATTATACGGTTCTATTGGAGCCCTCTTAATTCTAATGGTATATATTTGGATAAATTCAAATATATTGTTGTTAGGTTTTGAACTTAACGCCTCTTTAATAAAACTCAAAAAGAATTTTAAATAACTTTAATCGATAAACCAAATAAAATGAAAAAAGTAATCTTTATAATGTTCGCTGTTTTAAGCATTTCTCTTGGTCAGGCTCAAACCGAAATCGGTGGGGTAAGTCTACCAAATACACTGGAGTACGGTTCAGAAGAATTAATGCTGAATGGTGCCGGGGTTCGTGAAAAATTCTGGATGGATATGTATGTAGGTGGGCTTTACCTAAGTGCAAAATCGTCTAATGCGGCTGAAATTACCAAAGCCGATAAACCCATGGCTATCAAACTGCACATGGTCTCTAAAATGATTACCAGTAAAAGAATGATTGATGCGGTGAATGAAGGATTTGAAAATGCTACTAATGGAAATACGGCTCCAATTTCTTCTGAAATAGCGAAATTCAAAAGTTTCTTTGATGAGCAGATCAATAAAGAAGATGTTTTTGATATCGTTTATTTACCTCAGGATGGAGTAACTGTCTATAAGAATGGAAAGAAATCAGGTAATATTAAGGGCCTTGAATTTAAACGTGCCCTTTTCGGAATATGGTTATCAGATAAACCAGCCGATGAAGACCTGAAAAAGGGAATGTTGGGAAAATAAATTCCTGATAAAATTAAAATTGCTATGAAAATTAATGTGAACCTGTTACTGGTTTCCTTTTGCACCATCTTTACCTGCTTCGGGATACAAGCACAAAGTATCTTCGGAAAATGGCAGGTCACCAATGATGCCGGAAAAGTAAACTCTATTATAGAAATTTACGAGAATGGTGGAGAGGTTGCAGGAAAAGTAGTACGGATAATGAAAGAAGAGGACCGCGATCAAACCTGCAATAAATGCAGTGGAGAGCTTAAGGGTCAACCTATTGAAGGCCTGGAGGTAATTAGCGGTTTTGAAAAAGACGGAGAGGAATATACAGGTGGAACCTTAATTGATCCCAAATCGGGGAAAGAATATAAAGGAAAAATCTGGCTCGATGAAGACGATCCCAATAAACTAAATGTAAGAGGTTACGTAGCTTTTTTCTATAAGACCAAAACCTGGGAACGCGCAAAATAGCCCTTAGATAACAAAATGATAAAAAACCATTCTATTTTAGGATGGTTTTTTACTTTTATGAATCCTTAAAATCTATCAAACCCAATTGTAAATGCCCTATTTTGTTGACGTAATTCTTCCCCTGCCTTTGGAAAAACGCTTTACTTATGGGGTTTCAGAAGATGAAGCTAATTTCCTTGAACCTGGAATGCGCATTGCAGTTCCGTTCGGGAAATCAAAGATTTATACAGGGATAGCGGCGAAGCTTCATCAACGGCCACCTGAGGTTTATGAGGCTAAACCTATTCATCAGATTCTGGATAAAAAAGCCTTAATCACATCCAATCAACTGAAATTCTGGAAATGGATTTCCTCCTATTATATGTGCGCTGAAGGAGATGTGCTACGTGCGGCGCTTCCTGGTGCTCTTTTACTTGAAAGTGAAGGAGTGATTCAATTAAAAAATAAGGACTTTTTGCCGGAGATAGATTTAAACGACGATGAATTTCTTCTGGTAGAAGCTCTGCAGCGCCAATCTTCCTTAAAAATTCAGGAGGTAATGAAGTTACTGGATAAAAAGACCGTATTGCCCATCATAAACAGGCTTATTGAAAAAAAGCTGTTGGTGTTAAATCAGGAGATCTACGAACAGTATAAACCTAAGAAAACCCGATTTGTAAAACTGAATGAAAGTTACCGTTCAGAGGCTTCAATGCATAAACTCCTCGATTCGTTAAGCAGGGCACCCGGGCAACGGGAAATTATGTTAACCTATTTTAGCTTAACCGCAAAGAGTCGTAAACCACTTAAATTAAAAAGTCTTCTTAAACAAAGCAAAGCTTCATCGGGTACTTTAAAAGCCCTTATTGACAAAGGGATCCTGGAAGAATTCTATGAGGAGACAGATAGAGTTAACTTTTCGGGAGAAACTTCTTCGAAAGAGATTGTTTTTAGCAAATTTCAGCAAAAAGCTTTTTCAGAAATTAAAGAACATTTTGCTGAAAATAAGGTAGGACTGCTTCATGGTATCACATCCTCGGGAAAGACAGAGATATATATTCAACTTATTAAAGAGGTTTTGGCGGCAGGGAAACAAGCCTTATATCTGCTTCCTGAAATTGCGCTCACCACCCAGCTTATCTACAGATTGCAGCATTTTTTTGGTGATAAAGTCCTGATTTACCACAGTAAGTACTCGGTTAATGAACGGGTGGAGGTTTATCGTAAGATTCTCAACAATCGAGATTCCGGACAGGTGATAATTGGCGCCCGCTCCTCTGTTTTTCTTCCATTCACTAATTTGGGATTAGTGGTTGTAGACGAGGAACACGAAAGCTCGTTCAAGCAATATGACCCCGCGCCAAGGTATCATGCGAGGGATGCAGCGGTAGTATTAGGTTCATACTTTAAAGCGAATATTCTATTAGGATCTGCTACACCCTCAATAGAATCTTATTTTAATGCCCAGCATCATAAATACGGCCTTGTGGAACTCAATAGAAGATTCGGCGATGTTCTGGTACCGGAAATTGAAATCGTTGACATTAAGACTAAGCATAAAAAGAAACAAATGACCGGTCATTTTTCAGATCGGTTACTTGAAGAGATCAAAGCAACTTTAAAGGAAGAAGAGCAGGTGATCCTGTTTCAAAACCGGCGAGGGTTTTCACCAATTTTGGAGTGCAATACTTGCGGTCATTCTCCGCAATGCCCCAATTGTGATGTTAGTTTAACCTACCACTCTAATAACCACCAGTTGCGTTGTCACTACTGCGGCTATCATATCGCGATGCAACAAAAATGTATGGCCTGTCACAGTACCGATATCTCAACAAAAGGTTTTGGTACAGAACAGATCGAAACAGAGCTCAAGGCTTTATTTCCCGACCATAAGATAGCAAGAATGGATCAGGATACCACCAGGGGTAAGTATGCGTTTGAAAAAATTATAAACGGCTTCGAGCAACAGGAAATCGATATCCTTGTGGGAACTCAGATGGTTACCAAAGGTCTCGATTTCCGGCACGTTAACCTGGTAGGGGTTATGAATGCAGATAACCTGTTAAACTTTCCTGATTTTAGAGCTCATGAGCGTAGTTTTCAGTTGATGCTACAGGTTGCAGGAAGAGCAGGAAGAACCAGGAAGCGGGGAAAAGTATTGATCCAGAGTTATAACCCGAACCACCAGATTATTCAGCAGGTATCTACAGGAGATTACGAAGCAATGTACAGGGAGCAGCTTGAGGAACGCTACAATTACAAATATCCACCGTTTTACAGAATTATTCGTTTTACCTTGAAAAGCAGGGATTATTCCACTAATAATACTGCTTCCGACTGGCTCGCGAAGTCACTCACAAATGTATTTGGAGAATATATTTTAGGTCCGGAATTCCCTCCCGTAGCACGTATTCGTAATGAATATTATAAAAATATATTGTTGAAAATTCCGCAACAACAAAGTCTTGAAAAGACCAAGGATGCAGTCAGTAAAATACTGCTGAGTTTTAAGTCTATTGGAGCTTTTAGAAGTGTGAGAGTAGTGGTAAATGTAGATCCTGTATAAATTGAAATCTTTAATTTGGATAACTAAAGGTATATCAAAAGTTATAGGAGGAAAGCTTTAATGGATTTGGCTTAATGCTTCAACCAAATCACTTTTCTTATGCCGGCTAAGTGGAAGCTGCTGTTTATCAATTTCTATATTTTTACTATTGTAACGTTCAATCTTATCAAGGTTCACAATATAAGATTTATGAGTTCGTAAAAACTTATCGTTGGGTAATTGTTCTTCGAAAGATTTCATGGTTGCCAGTACCACAAAATTTTCTTTTTCGGTTACAAACTTTACGTAGTCGCCTAAGGCCTGTATGTATTTTAATTTATTCAGAAAAACCTTTCGGTTCTTCAAATTACTTTTTACGAAAATATATTCTTCATCCTCAGGATTAACCGGTACCTGATGTTTAAGTTTATAAAGATTAATAGCCTTACTAACTGCATTATTAAAACGTTCTTTGGTAACTGGCTTATGAATGTAATCTATCGCATCATAATCAAAGGCTTTAAAAGCGTATTGGGTCTTACCGGTTACAAATATAATTTGGGGTTTATTGGGAAGGTCGTCAAGCAATTCGAAACCTGAAAGTATAGGCATTTCTATATCCAGAAAAATCAAATCGGTTTCGGTGTCCAGAAGCCCGTTTTTGGTTTCGATGGCGTTATTATACTCTGCCACCAATTTTAGGTTTGGGTGGTCCTTGATCAGCTTTACAAGAGATAATCTCTGCAAACTGGAATCATCGACAACAGCACATTTGAGTAAAATTTCTTCCACGGTCAGTTAGGTTAAGTAATAACAATATTAATGATTAAATTTATTAATTACAAGTTAAAAAGCACATTCATTAGGATTAAATGCACTTTATCTACGCAGGAAGGCTTTGAAAATAGAAATAATAATTCTACTTTTGCAGCCAATTTAATTTAAAGTAATTTTATATGAATCATTATGAAACTGTTTTCATCTTGAATCCCGTTTTATCTGATGAGCAGATAAAGGAGACAGTTCAGAAATACGAAGAATTTCTTGTTTCTAAAGGTGCCAAGATGATATCAAAAGAAGACTGGGGGCTAAGAAAACTGGCTTACCCAATCCAACACAAAAAGAGTGGTTTTTATCACTTATTCGAATTTCAGGCACCAGGTGAGGCTATCGAGCCTTTAGAACTTGCTTTCAGAAGAGATGAGCGCATGATGCGTTATCTAACCGTTAAGTTAGACAAACACGCTATTGCCTGGGCTGAAAAAAGAAGAAACCGTAAACAAGAAAAAGCGTAAGTATGGCTACCTCTATTGAACAACAAGCAAAAGGAAAAAAAGACGGGGAGATCAGATATCTTACCCCACTTAACATAGAAACTTCTAAAACCAAGAAGTATTGCCGGTTTAAAAGATCTGGAATTAAATATATAGATTATAAAGATCCGGATTTCTTAATGAGTTTCGTAAACGAGCAAGGTAAATTATTGCCTCGTCGTTTAACTGGAACTTCATTGAAATACCAAAGAAAAGTGGCTGTTGCCGTTAAACGCGCCCGTCATTTGGCACTAATGCCATACGTTGGTGATTTATTAAAATAAAAAAGGCAGTTTTATGGAATTGATACTTAAGAAAGACGTAGATAATTTAGGCTTTAAAGATGACGTGGTAGACGTGAAAAACGGATACGGGCGTAACTTTTTAATTCCTCAGGGCTTTGCACAGCTTGCAACCCCATCAGCCAAAAAAGTATTGGCTGAGACCCTGAAACAACGTGCCTATAAAGAACAAAAGCACATAGACGAAGCCAAAAAACAGGCTGAAAAACTTAACGGTTTAGACATCAAAATCACTGCCAAGGCAGGAGCTGGTGACAAATTGTTTGGGTCTATTACCAATGCCGATCTTGCCGATGCACTGGCCAAGGAAGGTGTGGAGATCGAAAAGAAATATATTAGCATCGCAGGTGGAAACATCAAGCGTTTGGGACAATATGACGCTACCTTGCGTTTTCACCGTGAGGTGATCTCAAACTTTAGCTTTGATGTAGTCTCTGAAGCTTAATCTGTTTTATTTATAAGGATAAGCCTGCTCTTTTTGAGTGGGCTTTTCTATTTTAGTGAAACCCAAATTTGACAGGGTTTATATCACGCAGCAAGTTTGCCGGTCGAACTAATCCCTAAGTACACCGCAATTTATTTAATCTTTATTGAAAATGAAGTACGCCCGCTTAACGAAGGAACAATTTGAAGAAATGCACCAGGAATTCATCAATTTCCTGGCAAGCCAATCTATAACTGCTGATGAATGGCAGGATATAAAAGCCAATAAGCCAGAATTAGCCGAGCAGGAATTGGATGTATTCAGTGATTTGGTTTGGGAAGGAGTACTAAATAAAGTAGAATACCTGGAACATTTTTCTCCCAATCAAATCTTTCTTTTTCAAATCACTGCAGCAACAATCAACCTAATCGCTATTAAAATTGAAAATGAGTTCATAGATCTTAGAACCAAAGAAGGCTATAGTTGGTTGCAGGAAAATCTTCTGGATGAATCTGTAAATATCTACACCTCTACCAAGGCAATTAGCGACGATCGCAATAAAGATATCTTTGCGCTTATTCATCAGGGAGCTAATATCACAAAGGGTGAGTTATATACCTATTTTGAAAAGGTGGTTAAATAATTTGAACAAGCTTTTTTACTCATACCTAAGTGATTCAATGGGATCCTGTTTTGCAGCCTTTGCTGCTGGATAGCTCCCGGCAAGAATAGCCACAAGTATGGTTATTGCCGTTGCCCAAAGCATAGCGACCCAGGGGGTGGTGAAATCAAACCCTGCCGCGGCCGAAACTCCAAAACCGATCAGGATTCCCAATAAAATCCCTAGGATGCCGCCTATCTGCCCAATTATAAGGGTTTCCATAAAAAATTGGGTGGCAATAGTTTTACTTTTAGCGCCCAAAGCTTTTCGAACTCCAATTTCCCGGGTTCTTTCGGTAACGCTTACAAGCATAATATTCATCAGGGCAATGGAAGAACCAAAAATGGTGATGATCGAAATGATCCAGGCAGCTATATTCAGGTAACCAGTTATAGAAAAGATTCTGTTTATTAAATCGTCACTCTTTTCAATCCCGAAATTATTTTCTTCCACTGGATTCAGTTTTCGTATATTCCTAAAAGTAAGAATAGCTTCTTCCTGAGCGGTTTCCAGAAATTCTTTATTCTCTACTTTAACGCTTAAATTATAATTTATACGAGGTTGCGTAAAGAGGGACCTGGCCATTTGAATAGGTATTAATACCCTGAGATCCTGATTATTTCCGAAGGTGGAACCTTTTGATTCCAAAACTCCAATAACCCTGAATTTTGCTCCCCGTACACTTATTGTTCTCCCAATGGGATCTGCTCCTTTAAACAATCCCTTTTCTTTTACAAAGTCGGCCCCCAGGATAGCGACATTACTATTGTTTCTTATATCAAAAACATTTAACTCACGTCCGGTTTCCGCATTAAGGCCGCTATTACTTAAAAAGTTTTCGTTGACCCCAAGAACAGAAACCTCAGGATCAGTTTTTTCATTTTCATATTTTACTTCAGCTGTTCCGGTTCCAGTGAAAGATACAGAGGTTTGTGTGTAAGGGTAATCGTAATTTTGTTCAAATTGACGAACCTCTCTGTAGCTTATTATAGGATTTATCTTTTCAGTTTCCCCGCCACCACGGCGTTGCGAGTTAAATTCATATCGCTGAATATTAAAGGTGTTTGCACCCATAGAAGCGAAATCACTACTAATAGTATTTTCCAGGGCTGCCACGGCGCTTAGAATTCCTACGAGAGCAGTAATTCCTATAGCGATTATAAGTACGGTAAGAATGGTTCTTAACAGCTGACTTTTAATAGAGTTGAAGGCAATTCTTATGTTTTCTTTTAGCAGGCCAAACATATTTTGAAATTATTATGCAAAAGATTAGACTCGATGATCGTCCAAATGTTACTTTAAAATTGAAATTTATTTGGGTTAGCTTAAAAATTAAGATATTTGCAGCCAGTACAAAATCAATTCAAGGCTTTACCAGCAAAAATTTATGGCACAAAAACCGTCTATTCCAAAAGGAACCCGGGACTTTTCTCCTGCAGAAGTAGCTAAAAGAAATTATATCTTCGGAAAAATAAAATCTCAGTTTAAAAATTTTGGGTTTCAGCCTATTGAAACCCCAAGTTTTGAAAACTCCGATACCCTTATGGGAAAATACGGAGAAGAAGGGGACAGGTTGATTTTTAAAATTCTTAATTCAGGAGATTTTTTAAAAAAAGCCGATGAAAAAACACTTCAGCAAAAAGACAGTCTCAAACTTACTCCGTCTATTAGCGAAAAGGCGCTTCGCTACGACCTAACCGTTCCTTTCGCCCGTTACGTTGTGCAGCATCAAAATGAAATTGATTTTCCATTTAAACGCTACCAGATTCAACCTGTTTGGCGTGCAGACAGGCCCCAGAAAGGTCGTTTTCGTGAATTTTTCCAATGTGATGCCGATGTAGTTGGAAGTAGATCTTTGTGGCAGGAAGTGGAGTTCGTTCAGCTTTATGATGCCGTTTTCAACTCGCTTGGATTGGAAGGAGTAACTATTAAAATAAATAACCGAAAAGTGCTATCCGGTTTTGCTGAAGTTATAGAGGAACAGGATAAACTTATAGATTTTACCGTCGCCCTGGATAAGCTCGATAAAATAGGGGAGGAAGGCGTTAAAAAGGAAATGCGCGAGAAAGGAATTGCAGAAAGCGCCCTGGATAAGATTCAACCTATTTTCAATCTCAAAGGAGGATTTGGAGAAAAAATACAGGGAATAAAAGACATCCTTGTAACTTCTGAAGTAGGAAAAGCAGGAATTGCAGAACTTGAATTTATAGAAAAAGCAGTTGCTGAAATTCCATTGAAATCGGCTAGTCTGGAGCTCGATGTCACCCTTGCTCGTGGGCTTAATTACTACACGGGGGCGATCTTTGAGGTTTCAGCTCCTGACGGCGTAAAAATGGGTTCTATTGGTGGTGGCGGCCGTTATGATGATCTCACCGGAATTTTTGGCTTGAAAGATATGAGTGGGGTGGGAATTTCTTTTGGCCTGGACAGAATATTTTTGGTTCTTGAGGAATTAGGTCTTTTTCCTGAGACGATAACGGAAAATACCAAAGCTCTTTTTATCAATTTTGGCGATGAGGAAGCACTTTACGCGCTTAAAGCGATATCAGAATTAAGACGAAAAAATATCGTTGCTGAACTTTATCCCGATGCTGCTAAAATGAACAAGCAAATGAAATATGCGAATAAGCGGGAAATTCCGTTTGTAGTTTTAGCCGGTGGTGAAGAAATGCAACAGGAGAAATTCACCCTCAAAAATATGAAGACGGGAGAACAGTACCGCGTTTCAACCGCTGAATTACTGGAGAAAATCCGGTAGTTCTCTTAAGGAATTGAAAATTAAAAGCCGAAAGTTCCTAATGTACTTTCGGCTTTTTGTTTTAATATTCTGAAGCCCTAAGAAGTCGATCCATTTCTTCTCCGCTTAAATTTAAATTGACGGCATCCTCAAAAGCATCAAGATGAGAAGATTTGGTGGCGCTGGCAATTGGTGCTGTAACTCCGGGTCTTTGCATTAGCCAACCAAGCGCAACTGCAGCCTGTGATACTTCGTGTTTTTCTGAGATCTTATCAAGGGCTGTCAAAACTTTCCTGCCACGCTCATTCAGATATTTTTCAGCAAACATCTTTCGGTCTTTACCCTCAAAATCTGAGTTTTTTCGGTATTTTCCCGTTAAGAATCCGCTGGCAAGCGCGAAATATGGAGTTACCCCTAAATTGTTTTCCCTGCAGAATCGCCTACCCCAGCTTTCAAAATTTTCGCGAGCCATAAGATTATATTCCGGTTGATAAACTTCATATTTAGGCAATTCTTTTTCTTTAGCCATATCCAGGGATTCCTGCAATCTTAAGTGAGAAAAGTTGGAGGCACCTATATGCCCGATTTTGCCCGTATTAATGAGTTCCTGGTAAGCTTCGAGTGTTTGTTCAACTGGGGTGTTACCATCATCGTAATGGGTAAAGTACAGGTCGATATAATCTGTTTGGAGTCGTTTTAAAGAATCTTCTGCCGCTTTTAACAGGTAATCCTTTGTAGTGTTTTTTGGGCCGCCTTGTTGCATACTGGAGCCTCCTTTTGTAGCGATAATAATTTTATTACGTACTCCACGGTCTTTCATCCATTTTCCGATTATTCTTTCTGAAGTTCCTGCTTCAACATTTTCTGCCCAGCGAGAGTAAACATCAGCGGTGTCTATCATATTGTAACCCTTTTCCAGCAGTTCGTCCAACATTTTAAATGATTCATCTTCGCTTAAGGTCCATCCAAAAACATTGCCTCCAAAAATTATAGGAGGAGCCTGAATATTAGTATTTCCAAGTTGTTTTCTCAGCATAGATTTAGGGTTTTAGGTGTTATCTAAAATACGATTTTTATAATATTTAACAAGGCTCTTAATTATGCCGGAAATCAAATTCTTATCTTGAATTGAGAAATACTTGCCATTAAAATCAGTAATAAATGGCTTCCTCACAACAGCATTAATTATGGATCGAATAATAACATTCAACAAAGAATCTGAAGGCTTTTATTTTCCGCTTTCGTTTCAGGGAAAGGAGACCTTCGAACAGTCCGAAGGGGTGATATTAGCTGGGGATGTTGGAGGTACTAAAACAAACCTTGCTTTATTTCAATTTGAGAAGGATTCTTTGAAACCCATAAAACAGGAGAGTTTTAAGACCAATGAATGGACTTCATTCCCGGAACTTATGTCATCTTTTCATTCAAATGAGTTGCCGGCTATAGATACTATTTGCCTTGGAGTGGCGGGACCAGTGATAGGGGGAAAGGTAGTAGGGACAAACTTTGCCTGGGAACTGGATGAAAAAGATATAGCCAGGGCGTTAAAGGTAAAGCGGGTTTCTATTATAAATGATATGGAAGCCAACGCCTATGGACTCTCTGTTCTTTCAAAAAAGAATTTCGCAGAACTTAAAAAAGGAAATTGGATTAGGGGAAATGCTGCGATAATTTCACCCGGCACAGGCCTGGGAGAGGTTGGTCTTTATTGGGATGGGTCTCATTATCATCCCTTCGCTTCAGAAGGTGGCCACAGTGATTTTTGTCAACGTTCAGAATTGGATTTTAATTTCTGGCGATTTTTGCATAAGAAATATGGCCATGTGAGTTGGGAGCGCATTATCTCGGGTCCAGGAATTGTAAATATTTATGAGTTTTTGCTGAAAAATAAGAATATCTCCGAGCCGGAAAATCTGAAGGATAAAATTAAGGAAGGAGATCCTGCGGCGGTGATTAGCCAATGTGCAAAGGAGGAGTCCTTTGAAATCTGTAAGGAAACAATGGAGCTTTTTATAGAATATTTGGCTACCGAAGCTGCTCAAATGGCTTTAAAATTCAAGGCATTGGGAGGGATATTTATTGGAGGTGGCATTTTGCCCAAGATCATCGATTTAGTAGATAAGGACGTTTTTTTACATCATTTTGTTCAATCTAACAGAATGAATCCACTTTTGGAAAAGATTCCTGTGAATGTGATCCTAAATGAAGAAAGTCCGCTTTTTGGAGCGGCTTTTTGTGCGGCCAGAAATCTTCCGGAAAAATAGTAGACAGTGATTGCCAGGAAGTTAAATTCAGCTATAACCAAACCCGAAGAGATTCTAGTATAAAATAAAAAAATCCCTTCTGATAAAGAAGGGATTTGTAGAGTAGCGAGACCGAGATTTGAACTCGGGACCTCCGGGTTATGAATCCGACGCTCTAACCAACTGAGCTACCTCGCCATAATTTTGTGATCTGCCTGCTGGCGTGCCTTTTCGGAGCATTGACTGCCCGTAAATGCGGGTGCAAATATAAAAACAATTTGGGTTGCCGCAAACATTATTTTCTAAAATATTTATTTTGTTTTCTTTTTATCTTTCCAATTAATATCTATATTGCCCGAACTAACTAATAATTCTTAAAATGGAAGAAAAGATCAAGTACGAAATGGAATTTCCAATTCAGGCTTCTCCTTCTCTATTGTATCAATACATTTCCACACCTTCGGGCTTAAGTGAATGGTATGCCGATAATGTTAATTCCCGAGGTGAGATCTTCACATTTATCTGGGAAGGTAGTGAAGAGAAAGCCAAGCTGGTAAGTAAAAAAAGCGATGAACGCGTTAAGTTCAAGTGGCTGGATGATGAGGATACTCCATATTTTTTCGAGATCAGGATTCAGGTAGATGACATCACCAAAGATGTTTCAATAATGATTACAGATTTTTCTGAAGAAGATGAAATTGATGAAGGAAAAATGCTTTGGGAGAATATGATTTCTGATTTAAAACAGGTACTAGGATCGGTTTAATAATTAAGGGATAAACATTACCTTTGCCCCCGCCATAAACGGGGGCTTTTTTTATGCTCCCCTGTGAATAATTTTAAGTTTTTATGATAAATCTAAACGGAAAGCTTGTAGAAGACCAGAATGCGAAACTTTCAGTATTTAACCGTGGACTTGCCTACGGAGACTCGGTTTTTGAAACCATTAGGGTGATAAACGGACAGGTGATGTTTTGGGAAGATCACTATTTTAGGTTAATGGCTTCCATGCGGATAATGAGAATGGAAATCCCCGCAAATTTTTCTCCCGAATATCTCGAAGAAAGAATTGGGGAGTTGTTAGAGGCTAATGATTTAAAAAATTCGCCTGCGAGAATTAGGCTTACTGTTTTTAGAAAAGGGGGTGGGTATTATACCCCCACGACCAGGGAGATAGATTATGTAATTAGCGTAGCTCCTTTAAAAGATTCCTTCTATCTTCTGAATGAGGAAGATTATGAAATTGAATTATTTAAAGATCATTATATCACCAGCGGACTTCTGGCTACCATAAAATCTAATAACCGGGCCATAAATGTTTTGGGAAGTATCTATGCTTCTGAAAATGATTATAAAAACTGCCTTCTTTTAAATGAAAAGAAAAATGTAGTGGAAGCTCTCAACGGAAACCTTTTTGTTGTGAAAGGGAAAACGATAAAAACCCCGCCCTTGAATGATGGGGCATTAAACGGAATAACCCGTAAAAAACTGCTGGAGGTTCTTAAAGATTTACCAGAGTATGAGCTGGAAGAAGTTTCTGTTTCACCATTTGAACTTCAGAAGGCAGATGAGTTATTTATAACCAATGTGGTGGTGGGTATCCAGCCCATTACCAAATACCGCAAGAAAAATTTCGATAATACGGTAGCAAGGAACTTGCTTTCAAAACTAAACGTGAAAGCCCGTTTAGGCTAATTATAAGTAGGATTCTCTGGCGCGTTAGACCATAAAAGATAATCTCCGCCAAGTTGCATCATCTTGTCTTTCCAGAAGGAGATATAGGGTCTTTCAATAACTTCGGAAGCATGTTCGTTTGTAGTGATAATCCAGGAATGTGAATTGAGTTCTTCATTAAGTTGCTCTGCTTCCCAACCTGAATAACCCAGGAAGAACCTAATCTGTTTTTCGGAAATCTTACCTTTTGCGATGAGATCTATTACCACATCAAAATCCCCGCCCCAATAAATTCCGTTGGCGATTTCAATACTTTCGGGAATCAACTCAGGCACTTTATGGATAAAGTACAGGTTATCCTGTTCTACTGGACCTCCGTTATAAATTTTGAAATTGGAATCTAATTCGGGGATAAGGTCTTTTAGATTGAAATCGAGAATTTTATTCAGGATAAAACCAACGGAACCTTTTTCAGAATGGTCGGCAAGTAAGACTACAGAGCGGTTAAATGCCACATCACCAATTATGGAAGGTTCTGCTACTAAAAGATGGCCTTTGGTTGGTTTTAAAGCTATCATAACAGGATTCTTTTTATCTAAGCTACTATTTATTTGAAAAAAATCAAACATTTAAACAAAATTTTTGCATAAAAAAAGCCTTCCGTGAGAAAGGCTTCCTAATTTCGTACTAATACAATTAATTAGTTTACAGCTTTTTGCAGGTCAGCTCCGGCTTTAAATTTAACTACGTTTTTAGCAGCAATTTTAATAGTTTTTCCGGTTTGTGGGTTTCTTCCTTCACGAGCAGCTCTTTTAGAAACTGACCAGGAGCCAAATCCTACAAGAGAAACGCGGTCTCCTTTTTTAAGTGACTTCTCAACATTTTCTAGAAAAGATTCTAAGGCTTTTTTTGCTGCTGCTTTAGAGATTCCAGCATTTTCAGCCATTGCATCGATTAAATCTGTTTTGTTCATAATTTGAATTTTAAATAAATTGTTGGTTAAACATTCTGTTAAATTGCTCTACAAATTTATATGGAATTCTTTCCCGTGCAAGTAATAACAAGGGAAAAGCCTCTTATTGTTGATAACTTTAACCTTTTGTTAATAAAGTTATGTAAGTTTTATTGATTTTTAGCTTCTTCAGTACTGGTAAGGGTTTACAGGAATTTTGCTTCTGCAGAGAAATTAAATCCGTTTAAAAGATCTTTGATCTTCATTTTTCTTTTTCCCGGAAGCTGGATTTCCTCTATTACTAAAAAACCATCTTGTAAGGCAACCTTCAGGTTTTTATCCTCTATTTTAATTTTACCCGCAGGGAGCTTATGCATCGCAGGTTCCTTATGGCAATCAAAGATCTTTACTTTTAGTTCCTCTCCATTATTTTTTAAAATGCTCCAGGCCGCCGGATAGGGATTAAGGCCGCGGATGTGATTATAAACCTTTTGCAAATTTTGAGTCCAGTCTATCCTGGTATTTTCCCGGCTTAGTTTAGGAGCTTCCTTTAAGTCAGAGCTCTTCGCTTGTGGGGTAGACTTTATTTCTCCTTCTTCAATTTGTTTTAGGGTTCTGGTAATTAATTTTGCACCGGTATGCATCAGCTTATCGTGGAGTTGGCCCATGTTTTCCTCCGGAGTGATTTCCACTTCTTCCTGCAGAATCATAGCCCCGGTATCTATTTTTTCATCTAAAAAGAAAGTAGAAACCCCCGTGGTTTTTTCTCCGTTCATTAGAGCCCAGTTAATCGGGGCAGCACCGCGATATTGAGGCAAAAGGGAAGCGTGTAGGTTAAAAGTGCCATTTTTGGGCATGGCCCAAACCTCCTTTGGAAGCATCCTAAAAGCAACGACTACCTGTACGTCAGCGTGAAGCTTTCTAAGATCTTCCAGAAAGTCTTCCGACTTAAGATTTATTGGTTGTAACAGCTTTAAATTGTTTTCTACGGCGAATTGTTTTACCGCACTTTCCTGTAATTTCCGGCCACGGCCTGCGGGTTTATCGGGAGCGGTAACGACTCCCACCACATTAAATCCTTGTCTTAAAATCTCTTCCAGGCAATGCACAGCGAATTGCGGGGTGCCCATAAAAACTATTTTCAGGTCTTTCATCAATCTTTAATTTTGTAGGTGTTTGTTTTAGTGCGATAAATTATACCTTTTTCAGCTAGAAGGCGCAAAACTTCCAAAACGTGATCTTCCGGATAATTTATATTTTGGGTTATTTCGCGGGAAGTCCTTTCTTGCTGTTTTAAAAGCGGCATAATCTCGCGGTAGATATTATTCATTTCGGTACGGGTTAAAATCCTTTTGTGTGCGGTACAAACCGAACATATTCCGCAGTCCTCCACTTCTTTTTCACCAAAATATTCCAGGAGTTGCCGGCTGCGACAAACTTTCTCATTTGCTATGTAGTCCAGAATAGATTGGATATTAGCTTCTTTACTTTTTTTCTGTTCTTTAATATAGGCTGAAAAGGGATTTATCGTGGTATCGTCTTCCCGAGGCATCCAGAAAGTAATATTGGCATCATGCTTCGCATGAGAGAAATCTGCGATTCCCTGCTGCTGAAGTTCGTTCAAAAGCCGGAGGGCTTCCTTTTCATCAGTCCCCGTTTTATCTGAAATCGTACTCAGGTTAATTCCGGTTAGATTTTCCAGAATGCCGCCATAGGTTCTTAAGATAGCCTGTACCAGCAAATTGTATTTAGGATTCTCTTCGAGAAAATACTGTAATTGTTTGCCCGAAACAATAAACTGTAATTCTGTTTTTTTATAAAATTGTTCAGAGAGTTTGAGAATTCCGCAGCGATCCAGAACCTGAAGGGCCTGGTATGTTTTTATGGTATTAAACTGATAGTGCTGACAAAACTGCCCAAAATTAAAATTGTGGTTCGTATTTTCTCCCTCCCCGTAGGCGATCCTGAAATAAGAATTTAATTTACGGTAGACCAGTTTAACATCTGTAACATCCGGGATTCCTGCAAGAAATTGGTTTTTTAAAACCGGGATGTCACTGGTATGAGTGATAATAGTTGCTACTGCAGGTTTCTCATCCCGTCCTGCCCGTCCTGCCTCCTGGAAATAACTTTCTATAGATTCAGGGAGATTCAGGTGGATTACCTGTCTAACATCGGGCTTATCTATTCCCATCCCAAAAGCAGTGGTGGCCACTATAATATTGATCTTATCATCCAGCCAGTTCTGAAGTTTTTTTTGTTTCTCTTCAAGTTTTAACCCGCCATGAAAGGTCTCTGCTTTATAATTATTTTTTTTCAGAAAATTAGTGACTTCAATCGTTGCTTTGCGACTTCTTACATAAATAATCACCGACTCCTCAGGTTTGGTTAAGAGTTGTAATAGGCGGTAGTTTTTATCTTCAGCATTTACAATATTGTAGGCTAGATTTCCCCTGAAAAAGGATTGCTTAAAAACCTCCGGGGCTTCTAAATCAAGTTGGGTTTGAATATCTTCTACCACTTTTTGAGTTGCAGTAGCAGTAAGACTCATTAAGGGCACTCCGGGTTTTAGTCTTTTAAGAATATTTACATTTCGATATGCCGGCCTGAAATCGTGACCCCATTGCGAAATACAATGTGCCTCATCTACAGCGATAAGATTAACATTCATTCGTTTAATCCTTTCCTGAACTAATTCCTGCTGAAGTCTTTCGGGAGATAGGTAAAGAAATTTATAGTTGCCGTAAATACAATTGTCTAAAGCGGCATCCAGATCCTGAAAAGAGATTCCACCGGTAAGAGCCATGGCTTTTATGCCTTTATTTTTCAATGCATTTACCTGGTCCTGCATTAGCGCGATTAAGGGCGAGACCACAATGCATATACCTTCACGATAAATCGCGGGCACCTGGAAACACACCGATTTTCCCCCGCCGGTGGGCAGAAGAGCAATAACATCTTTATTTTGCAAGGCAGCTTGAATGATTGGCCACTGCATAGGTCTGAAGGATTTATGCCCCCAGTATTTTTCTAATATGTGTGTGGCTTGCTGCAATTAGATTATTCATCAATTGAATTTAAAATAAATTCCGATCGCTCTCTTACAGGAGCTTTTGGTACCTCAACGGGAGTGTAGCCATAACTTTTGTAGGTTTCTACAAGGTAAGTTGAAATACGCCGGGACTCGTTAAAAGACTCATACCTTTCGTTATCACTAATGTAAATCTCTGGCCAGGGAGGTAAGATAAAGATTTTATCGTAAAGGTGGTTTTTACAGGCCTCCACAAACTCTGATGGATAACTGGTTCTAAAATATTCCATATAAGCCAGAACATCGGGAATTCCCCGATCTATAAATACCGTAGATGCCGGGAGCATATCGGCTTCTTTATGTTGCACAATACGCCCTTCCAGCAATTTTTCACTAAAAAGTAAAGGTTTATCTAGAAAAAGCTGGTCTATACCTTGTTTTTGGGCTTCGAGGGTAACCTGTCTGGAAATCTCGTGGAGGCATTCGTGGCCCTGGGCCTCTAACATTCGGATGATGGATGATTTACCGGTGCCGGGGCCGCCGGTTATCACAATTCTTTTTGTTTTCACCCTGCAAATTTCGTCATTTGTATCCGATTATAAAAATGTAACCAATCTATGTATCTTTGCATTTTAAATGAAGAGAAGAAAGAAAACTTATGAGCGAAAAAAATAATCCTGAAGAATTTTACGCTAAACTTAAAGTGCAGCTGCAAAATACCTCACTTTGGCCTACAGCATATCTTTATAAATTTATTGTTCCCACCGATGCAGAAAAAATAGAGAAAATAGACGGGATCTTCAATAATATGGGAGCGGTAATCACTACCAGAAAGTCCAAAAACGGCAAATACACCAGTGTTTCTATAAATGTAAAAATGAAAAACCCTGATGCCGTGATTGAAAAATATAAAGAAGTTGCCCGGAAGGTAGAGGGGGTGATTTCCCTGTAATTATTTAAAATTCTGATATCTGAATATTTCTGAATAATATTTAGTATTTTGCAGCGATTAACTTCTACAGAAAAGTATCACCTTATAAATTTCAATTTTGACACACGCATTAGAATATAACTCTGAAAGGAGCCATCTCATTATTCCTGAATACGGCAGGCATTTACAAAAAATGGTAGATTACGCTGTAAATATTCAGAATGATGAAGAACGCAATAAAGTAGCAAAATCTATTATTGCCGTGATGGGTAATATGAATCCTCATTTAAGAGATGTATCCGACTTTCAGCATAAACTTTGGGACCAGTTATTTATTATTAGTGATTTTAAACTTGATGTAGAATCTCCCTTTCCCAAGCCAACCCGCGAAATGTTGGCAGAGCGTCCCGAAATGCTTAAATATCCTCAAAACTTCCCCAAATATCGTTTCTACGGAAACAATATTAAACGAATGATCGATGAGGCAAAAAAATATGAAGAAGGACCCTTAAAGGAGGCATTGGTTTATACTATTGCCAATCATATGAAAAAGTCTTTTCTCAACTGGAATCGTGACTCGGTAGATGACCAGGTAATCTTTGATCATCTTAAGGAACTTAGCAATGGTGAGATTAACCTCAAAAACGCCGATGAAGACCTTAGCGAGGCTTCTAATTTATTGCGCAATAAGAAAAAACACAGCAAAGGCCCTTCTAAGAAATCTAACCGTGGTAAAGGCCGCAAACGCTATTAAAATCTTTTAATTTTTATGGGAACTTTCCAGATTGAAGGAGGACATCGTTTAAAAGGAGATATCCAGCCGCAAGGCGCAAAAAACGAAGCTCTTCAAATTCTTTGTGCTGTATTGTTAACCTCAGAAGAGGTGACGATTCACAATATTCCAGATATTCTTGATGTAAACAAACTTATTCAACTTCTTAGAAATCTTGGCGTTAAGGTCAATAAAATTAGTAAAGGAAGTTATACTTTTAAAAGTGATGAGCTAAACCTGGATTATTTAAGGAGTGAGCAATTTAAAATTGACGGCAGTGGCTTACGAGGATCGATTATGATCGTGGGCCCGCTACTCGCGCGCTTTGGTAAAGGCTTTATCCCTAAGCCCGGAGGCGATAAAATTGGTCGTCGCCGCCTGGACACCCATTTTGAGGGCTTTATAAAATTGGGTGCAGAATTCAGATATAATAAAGAAGAACGTTTTTATGGAGTTGAAGCTCCTAACGGCCTTAAAGGTAGTTTTATGCTTCTGGAAGAGGCATCGGTTACAGGAACTGCTAATATTGTTATGGCCGCGGTTTTAGCCAAAGGGAAAACAACTATTTATAATGCTGCTTGCGAACCCTACCTTCAGCAATTATGCAAAATGCTGAATTCAATGGGCGCAAATATTAAGGGTGTAGGTTCTAATTTGCTTGAAATTGAGGGTGTGATGCGTCTGAAAGGCTGTGAACACACCATCCTTCCTGATATGATTGAAATAGGCTCCTGGATTGGAATGGCTGCAATGACCCAAAGCGAGATCACCATTAAAAATGTAAGATGGGATATGCTGGGCTTAATTCCAACCACCTTTAGAAAATTAGGAATCACTATTGAACAAAAAGGAGATGACATCTATATTCCTGCTCATACAAATGGGTATGAAGTACAAAGTTTTATTGATGGGTCTATCATGAACATCAGCGATGCTCCCTGGCCAGGCTTCACGCCCGATTTATTAAGTATCCTGCTGGTGGTGGCAACCCAGGCAAGAGGAAGCGTGCTCATTCATCAGAAGATGTTTGAAAGCCGACTTTTCTTTGTCGATAAACTTATTGATATGGGGGCAAAGATTATTCTTTGTGATCCGCACAGGGCAACCGTAATAGGCCATGATTTTAAATCGCAGTTAAAAGCTACCACGATGAGTTCACCTGATATCAGGGCCGGAATTTCCCTGTTGATTGCTGCCCTTTCGGCTAAGGGAGTGTCCCACATTCATAATATTGAACAAATAGACCGTGGCTACGAAAATATTGACGAACGTCTAAAAACTATTGGAGCGAAGATCACACGAACCTAAGTTTAAAATTCAATAAATAAAAAAGGCTGTTTTCTATTGAGAACAGCCTTTTTCATTACTTATATTTTTCTGGTCTAAGCTTCAGTTTCTGCCTTTTCCTTACTTTCTTTATAATGAAAGAGATTTTGCTCTTTGATCATTTGGGTAGTTTTTTCAGGCAGCATTTCTTCCCAACCTTCTTTTCCTTCAGTGATCATTTGTAATACTTCTCTGGAAAAAATATCAAGAATTTCAGGGTTATAATTTTTAATATCCTCTACACGGCCATTGTATTTGAAGAACTTATAAAGTTCTTTCATTCTTGGGTGTACTTTCAAATTATCACTGGTGGTGATTTCACCGGTTTCGGCATCTTTAAACGGATAAAGGTAGACCTTCAGATCTTTGAAGAACAGCTTACCAAAAGCCTCCAGGATCCCACCGCTTAAATGGCGATAGTATTTCTCATCGAATACATCTACCAGATTATTAACTCCCATCGTTAGTCCCATGCGTTGTTTTGAATATCTCGAGAAATATTCGACTACGCGATAATATTCCTGGAAGTTAGAGATCATTACGGTTTGTCCCAAAGAGCACAGCAGTTTAGCCCTATCCATAAAGTCTTCCTCATCTATCTCTCCTTCGGCCCGAAGGTTAGAAAGCGTAATTTCGAAGATCACTTCAGTATTTTCCTTTTCTACTTTATTCTCCTTAAGAAACATTTCCAGGGATTTCTCATACATATCCATATTTACCTTGGTCACCGGACGAAAACTTCCGCGCAGGGCCAAAATATTCTTTTTGTAAAGTACGGCGGCTGGAAGCACGTTATTACCATCGGGAGAAAACATTACGGCCTCGGTCATCCCGTTCTTAACCAACTGGAGACTCATCAAGCGGTTGTCTACATTTTTAAAACGCGGACCGCTAAAGTTGATCGTATCGATCTCGATTTGGTCTTTATCGATATGATCGTAGAGGTAACGCAGTAACTTTTTAGGATTATCATATTTATAATATGCCCCATAGATAAGGTTCACCCCAAGAATTCCCAGGGTATTTTGCTGATGGCGGGCGTCATTTTCATGAAACCTTATATGAAGGCTAATTTCATTATAATCTTCATCGGGCTTTACCTGATATTTAATACCAATCCAACCGTGACCTTTGTATTTTTTCGCAAAATCTATAGTGGCAACGGTATTAGCATAACTAAAGAAAAGTTTATTGGGGTGTTTTTCCCTGGAGATACGGTCTTCAATAAGGTTGATCTCGTGAGACAACATTTTTTTCAGTCTGGCTTCAGTCACATACCGCTTGTCTTCTTCTATTCCATAAATGGAGTCACTAAAGTCTTTATCGTATGCGCTCATTGCCTTGGCAATGGTTCCGGAAGCACCGCCGGCACGAAAAAAGTTTCTTACAGTTTCCTGTCCTGCACCAATTTCAGAAAATGTTCCGTAGATATTTTCATTCAAATTAATGCGAAGGGCCTTGCTTTTTATAGAAGGAACATTTTCAAATTCCTTGTCACCCATTATGGTTATTGGCATAATTTTTCTTTTAAATTTCCTGTTTTTTTGTGAAATCAAAGGTACTAAATCGTTAAAGTAAACAAAAAAATTATATTTACTTTTGTGAGCAAAATCATCTTTCTTGGAAGTCACATTTTTAGGTACAGGTACGTCTCAGGGAATTCCAATAATTGGAAGCAGTCATCCGGTTTGTTTAAGCAAGAATCCAAAGGATAAACGCCTTCGGGTATCGGTTTTGGTAAAGTGGGAAGGATATAATATTCTTATCGACTGCGGCCCCGATTTTAGAGCTCAAATGCTGAATAATAATGTTCAAAGACTTGATGCCATTCTCTATACCCACGAGCATAACGACCATACCGCCGGTTTGGATGATATTCGTCCTTTTTTCTTTCGGCAGGGGGATATCCCGGTATTTGCTCATAAAAGAGTGCTAAAATGTATGAGGAAGCGTTTTGATTATATTTTTGAAACCGAAAATAAATATCCCGGTGCCCCTGGTGTTATTGAGAATGAAATTGAGAATAAGCCGTTTTATTTTAAAGAACTCGAAATAGTTCCTGTTGATTTTCTTCATAACCGTTTACAGGTTTTTGGATTTAGAATGAAGGATTTCGCTTATCTAACCGATCTTAAATCGATTGAAGAAAAAGAAATGGATAAGCTTAGGGATTTAAAAGTACTGGTAGTAAACGCGCTTAGGATTGAGCCACACCATTCTCATCTAAATCTTGAAGAAGCGCTGGAATTTATTGATAAATTAAAGCCCGAAAGAGCTTATCTCACCCATATAAGCCATCTGCTTGGTTTTCACGATGAAGTGCAGGAACAATTGCCGGAGAATGTTTTTCTGGCCTATGACAATCTAAAAATCACTATTTAACATGCGGAATAAAATATTATTGTACCTGTTTATATTCAGTGTACTTTTTACCATATTCATCTATGTAAACGATAAAAGAATTCTGGACTCCCTTGAGGAAGATCAGGCAAAACGGGAGCTTATCATAGAAGAATTGGAAACAGAGAATGAAATGCTTAAGGCTGAAAATGCTAAACTCCGGTATTTTTCTCTGAAAGAAAACGAGGATGCTATTACTTATTTTGAGAATATGGGCATAAATCCAAATGAAGTAATCGCAAAAATAGAGGATGAATTGATAAGCCGAAACCTTGCCGATGCCGATAATGAGCTGGTACCCTATGACGGCATGGAGGGGGAAATGCGTATCAATAAAATAAATGTTTTAAACCATAAATGGATCATCGCCGATTTTACCGATGGCACTTATTGGGGAGAGGTTTTCTTTAGTTACGAAGTGGATAAAGATGGGCAGATCACTTTTAACCGGGAGAAATCTTTTCTCTATCCTTTAAATTAGATCCTTTTTTCAAGCCAGGATTTAAATTCGAAAAAATTTTGAGGAGCTACCCCGTGACCAACAGGAAATTCTGAATACTGATTTTTTATTCCTAGTTTATCTAAAAATGGTTTGTTTTGTCGTGCCCACTGTACAGGTATTACCTGATCTTGCGAGCCGTGTGAACAATAAAAATCCAGGTTTGAAAAATCATTATTTTCATAACCGGTTTTCAATATCCCCTGATTGATATAACCACTAAGTGCGATTATATTTTTAACTTTTTCCGGGTAGGAGAGGGCCACCGCATAGCTGAGAATGGTACCCTGGCTAAAGCCCAGTAAGCTCACATTGTTTTTATCTACCTTATATTCCTCTACTGCTTCATCTATAAAATTAGCGATCCTGTCACGCGATTCAATCGCCTGCTTATCGTCGCTGAATTTCCCGTCCGTATTATCCCAATGTATAGCATACCAGGCATTTCCATAAGCTTGCATAGGGTAGGGAGCCCGTACCGAAAGAATTAGTAATTCCCCGGGCAATTCTTCAGCAAAAGAAAAAAGATCCTTTTCATCGCTTCCATATCCGTGAAGCATAATAAGTAAGGGAGTATCTTTTGAAACAGTAGCAGGTTTGCGAACCAGGTGATGTAGAGAAAGTGATGTTTGCATTAATTTATAGTACTAAACCATTTTTGATAATAATGCCCAAGAATAGGAACTTCTTTTTGTTCCTCCTGGATTGCAGTTACAAGTCCGTAGATACCTAAAACAGCAATAAAAATGTAGAATGCTGAAGAAACCAGCCAACTGTCGAAAAGGCCCACGAGAACGCCCAGGACATAAAAGGTAATATGAATTCCCAGGGCCTGTCGTATATGAAAAGCGGCAAAAGTATTCTTAGTGTCAGAATTCATAAAATAGGCTATTATAGTACCTATAATGGTTATATAAGCTACAATAGCTGCGGTTTTACCTTCTTCAGCGATGGTTTTCATCTTTGGGATTATTTATTTTTACAAAGGTATAAAATCTTAATTTCTTTAGACGCTAAGACTCCCATTTTTGGTGACGATTCCTAAAGCTCTTCCCTTCAATTTGTGGTCAAGGAAAATACTGTTTTTAGAGGTTGAAAAGATATGATCCACACCGAAAACAGATTCCTTTTTTACCTCAAAAAGACTTAGATTAGCGGGATTTCCTTCAGTGATACTAATATCCTTAATTTTAAACCTTTCTTTTCCACGGGTAAGGAATTCCACGCTTTCTTCAGGTGTAAAAATCGTATTCAATGCTCCAAAGGCAGATTCCAAACCAATACTGCCATAGAGTGCATTGTCAAACTCCACTTTTTTATGTTCGGTATCTATTGGGGTATGGTCGCTTGTAACCATATCTATAGTTCCGTCTTTTAGGCCTTTTATAAGAGCTTTTACGTCTTTTTTAGTGCGAAGCGGTGGTAATAGTTTTGCGTTGGTATTAAATTCATTTAAAAGCTCGTCTGTTAATATAAGGTTGTGAATGGCAACGCTGCAGCTTACATCCAATCCTTTCTTTTTAGCCTCTTTTATTAGCTTTACAGATTTTTCTGTAGAGATAGTTGGAATATGCAATTTCCCACCGGTATATTCCAACAAATACAGATCGCGGGCGATTTGTAATTCTTCAGCCAGGCCTGGAATTCCTTTTAATCCCAGCATGGTACTTTGGTAGTGCTCATTTACCATCCCATTTCCGGCAATTCGATTTTCCTGCGGAAAAGATTGTATTAATGCATCAAAATTCTGGGCATATTGGAGCGCCAGCTTCAGTAAATTTGGATTACCTACAGGTTTTTTGTAGTCCCCGAAAGCAATAGCACCTGCCTGTTGCATATCAAAGAGCTCTGCAAGGTCTACGCCCTGGCTTTTTACAGTTAAAGCCCCAACCGGATGTAAGCTTACCTGATGTGTCCTTGCTTTAGATAAAACCGAAGTAATCGAGCCATTATTATCTAAAACCGGAGAAGTATTGGGATTTAATGCTATAGTGGTAAACCCGCTTTTGGCAGCGGTATCGAGGCCGTTGACTATAGTTTCCCGTTCTTCAAATCCCGGTTCGCCAAAACTTACACTTGAATCGAACCAGCCCCTGGAAACATGCAAATCATTAAAAGAGATATTCTGCCTGGCTTTGGTTTTAATACCAGGGGCAATCTTCGTTATAATTCCGTTTTCTATTAAAATGTCAACGGTTTTCTTATGGAACTCGGACTGACGGTCCAGGATGGTGGCCGATTTAATGAGTAGTTTCATTTGAGGTATTTTAAAAGGAGCATTTCTGCGGTTAAAAAAATCAGTGCTAAAATAACAAACCATTTCCAAAGCGCCTTGCTTTGAGTTGCGCTTCGTACATTATTAAAATATTCTGAAACCGAATTGTACACTTCTGCATTTTTAAAGTCATCGCTGGAAAGAGCGCCACTTTCTTTGCGGGAATAGTTATAACTAATGTTTCCCGTTTCTTCGTCTCTATAGATTATGCTGAAATTTCCGGCGCTTGCCGGAAGCTCTTCGGTATTAAGCTGAATCTTTCCTGCCAAAGCATGTTGAGCTGGAATAAAGTTTTCTGTTTCAGAGATGAGGCTTATCACCTCGTCGCCGCTGTTTTCTACAGGTATTTCTATTTGGTTAGCGCGTTTTATCTGGTAATATATTTGCGGTAGGGCCAGCGCAGTGCGACCCAGGTTATAGAAAACCGGTACTATAAGCGGAGCGTTTTTAAAATTAGAATTTTCACTGTTTATTGGAGCGGCAAACAGGTAAATATTTTCCTTTTCACTTAAAAAAGCTGAATTATCCTGAAAGCCAAGGATCATATTTCCTCCCGCTAAGCTGTAATAGCGCTGAACATAGGGATAATCAAAATTTGCGACTTCCTCCTCAAAGACGCCATTTAAAAGCGGGTGTTCAAAAGCGATATTTGTAATTAATTGTTCCTGTGATACCAGATTATTATAGCCGGATGCCTCCAGGCCTTTAAGAAAAGAATTAATAGCTGTATTTTCTTCTGAAGGAATTATGACTATCGTTTTACCCTCCTTATAAATCTTCTCCAGGGAAATCCTTAAAGATGCTGGGATTTCCTCCAGTTCATTCAGAATAATAAAAGAAGCTTTTGAGAGCAAATTGTAATCAATAGTTTCCGAAGTGAAATTATAAAATTCAAATTCGGGTTCCGTGAAAATCCGGTTCAAAAACCCGGCCTGGCTTATTTCGTTTGAAATGGCAACTCCGGTTATTTTTTGGGGAGGATTGATACTAAAATATAATTTGTTATCATATTGTAATCCACTATCCTCAATCTCCAACCGGCCGGAGGAAAATTGACTATTTTCCAGTGTTAAACTGCCTTCCAGGCGTTTCTCTTTCTCAAAATTAAAGGTTTTTCTGGCCAGTAATTCTTCAGCATTAAAAGCACTCAGCGTGATTTGTTCAGAATTTTCTTTGTTGCTTTCCAGGATGAAATTAAGCTGTAAAAACTCAGGGTCGCGCTCTGCGATATAAAGGCTGTCCAGATTGAAGTTGATTTTATTTTCCGGTTTCAAAGGTACCAGATGGTAGCTGGTACTCTCTTCAAGGTTTTCAGGGAATTTCATTTCTTGCTGAAAATCTGAAAGTATAATTACTTCCGTAGGAATATTTTTTTCAGAAACTTGAGAGGTTTTTAACTCTATAGCCTGAAAGTCCAGGGAGTTTGCAGAATAGCCGGTTTGTTCAAGCCTGGTTTTTAAGTCTTCAGCATTTAGGTTTTTATATTCTTCATCATTGGTGAGGAGATGAAAATTCCCTTCATCAGGAATATTTTTTAAAAGGTCTTGTATAGCGGTGTTCAGGAGTTCGCCAGATTCACCGATGGCCTGCATACTAAAGGAATTATCCAGGTAGATCACTTTTTCTGAATTTGCTCTGTTTTGCTCTCTGGCCGGGAGGTAGGGTTGAGCGAAGGCAAGGATAATACATCCCAGGCTCATCACCCTGGTGAACAGTACCAACCATTTTTTAAGGCGGGAGCTTTTTCGGGTTTCCCGGGAAATCTTTTTTAGAAACTTTACGTTTGTAAAATCCTCTTTTTGGTATTTGCGAAGTTGGAAAAGGTGAACAAGCAGCGGAATGAGCAGAAATACAAGGGCGAAAAGGACTTCCGGCTGTTTAAAATGCATGCTGACTTAAATGTTTTTCAAATATAGGAAATGAAATCCTAAAGCCTCTTAATCCTGAATTTAAAATTACTACCCACTCCGGGAGTAGAATGTACCTCTATTTGTCCGTGCATATTTTCTATATGTTTCTTAACGGTAGCCAGGCCAATTCCGCTACCAGGATTGCCATAACGATCGTTTACATCTAAAGTGGCAAAAAGTTCAAAAGCTTTATCAACCTTTTCGGGGGGGATCCCATTTCCGTTGTCTTCAACTTCAAAATAATAATAAGAATTATTTTCCCTAAACCGAATATTCACTTTTCGTTGCTCTTTATCGTTATATTTTAAGGAATTGCTTAAGAGGTTCATAAAAACCTGGGTAAGCGCCGCTTTATTTATATTTTGAAGTTTCCCCGTTTTGGGATAATTGATTTCAATATCATCTGAAATATTATAAAGATCTACTACAGGTTTTAATAGCTCCGGAAGGTCCACATCCTCGTAATCTTTTTCCAGAATATGATCGCTGCGGTAAAAATTTAGAATTCCATCAACATAATTCCGAAGGGAATAGGAAGAGTCTACTAAAAAATTCAGGTAATCTTTTGTTTGATCATCCAGTTTATCCTCATTTTCCTCTTTCAGGAGTTCTGTTAAGGAAATAATATTGGCAAGCGGCGATTTTATATCGTGCGAAACAAGGCTTGCAAATTTTTCAAGCTCCCGGTACTTTTGTTTTAAAGAGCGTTGTACGTGATGCAATTTATAAGTTTGCTTTCGGGCTTCGAAAAGATTCATGCTCTGGTTGGCTAAAGCTTCCAGGGATTTAAGCTGATTTGGTTTCAGGGTTCTGGGTTTTACATCAAAAACACCAAAGACAGCAATGGCGTGCCCTTGTGAATTTACCAGGGGTACCCCGGCAAAAAACTGATATTCCCGATCATAAAGACCCTTAGCCTTTTCGAAGACTTCAGGATGTTCTGGTTTGTTTAGAATAAGATTTCTTTCTCCTGATTGTATGCAGAGTTCGCAAAAGGAATTTTGGCGTGGAATAGAGGAGAGTTCTGTGCCATAGGCCGATTTACTCCATACTTCCTTCTTTCCGATAATGCTAATTTTGGCGACTGGAACTTTACAAATTTCGGCAGCAAGATAGGTTAATTGATCATAATCCCTGTCTTGTCCTGATTTGAAAATCGCATATTGAGCCAGAGCAGTACGGCGCAATTTTTCGTTAACTGACACTTTTTTTTGTTCCATACTCCGGAATGTGACTCCTATAATATATTAAAATTTAAGCAACTAAATAAATTTAATTCCTGCTGTTTAAAAGTTGCGTTTTGCCGAAAAACTGAATTGTGTGCCCCGCCCAGGTTCGGAGTTTATTTTTATATTTCCTCCAAGTTTTTTAACCAGTCTCTTTACCGTAGATAGACCAATGCCATTCCCTTTATTACCTTTCCTGTCGGTAACGGCTAAAGTTGTGAAAATTTGAAATATTTCTTCCTGTTTGTCTTGTGGGATTCCAATTCCATTATCAGATATACTGAAATAATAAAAGTTGGGAGTTTGTCTGAAATCGATGTCTATAACGATTTTCTCGTTTTTATTATATTTCAAACTATTGCTTATAAGATTCAGGAAAATCTGTTCAAGAGCAGCACGATTTGATTGGATGATGATATTCTCATTGGGGAGGTTTATATCTACATTATCGGTAATATTAAAAAGATCAATGATTTCTTCCAGCATATGGTGCAGATCAAATTTCTGGTTTTTAAAATCTGTGGTATCATTGCTTTCATAATGGTTTAACAAGCTATTGATGTAATCGCTTAAATTTAATCCTGCATTCTTTAAATTTTTAAGATATTTCAGGCCCTCATTTCCAAGTTGGTCCCCGTATTTAGCCTTTAAAATGTCGGCGGTAATAATCATATTGGCTAAGGGCATTTTCATATCATGAGAGACCACGCCGGCAAAATCTTTTAAAGCATTATTATGTTCCTTCAGCTCTTTCTTTATCTGTTCAAGATGCTTGTTTTTTCGTCTTAGTTCGAATAAAACCTCCACATGTTTGGCCAGTGCTTTTAGAGCGATCTTTTGCTCTTTATCAAGTTTATTGGGTTTATTATCAATTACGCATAAGGTTCCCAGCGCGAAACCATGATGATCTACCAGAGGCATACCCGCATAAAAATGAACCGGGTTGTTTTCATCAAGAGTAAAAGGATTGTCCTTAAAACGTTCATCCAGGCGGGTGTCATTAATAACCATTAATTGTTTTGGCTTAAGAATGGCGTGGGCGCAAAAGGAAATTTCCCTATCTGAACCACATATTTCAGTACCATACCTGGATTTAAAATATTGTTCTTTCTCTCCAATCAATGATATTAGGGATACGGGAGTTTTACAAATGAAACTAGCGAGCTTGGTGATGTTATCGAATTCGGCTTCAGGAGGGGTATTAAAAATTCCGGCTTCTTCCAGAGAAGCTAATCTTTCTAGCTCGTTTCTCGGTATCGCTGGTTTAATCATCTGTTTAGTTCCTGCCTTTATCATAAGGATAATAATTAACCTAAATTAACAAAAATTTTTGACATTTGTTAAAATAAGATTAAATTATTTTTCGCCTGTTTTTTTGGATAGAGAATAGTAAAATTAAAGTCAATGTTGATAAGGAAGCTTCAACTCTAAGGATAGTTTTTAAACCTGGGGTTTAATAATTCTGTATACTCTTAAAAATCTGGTTATTAAAAGTGATTAGCAAAAATAGGGATAGAGGAAGAAAAAAATTACTTTACAAAATAAAACTTGTATGCTGGACCGGAAGGAATTATTTCTGCCGTATCTGGGTATGCTAAATTTGTTAAAGCTTTTCATTTGCTCCAATCCCAAATAATGCGAAATCATATTTCACAGGGTCGAGAGGGTCCATTTTCCGTAGGGAATTATCGAGTTCGGTGAGGGCTTTTGCATCGTTAGCCGTACGTGTGAGGAGTTTTAATTTACGGGCTACGTTGCCGGAATGAACATCCAGTGGGCAACTTAATTGTTGAGGCCGCAGGCTATCCCAGATCCCGAAGTCAACGCCGGAAGGGTCTTTTCTAACCATCCACCTTAAATACATATTAATGCGTTTTGCTGCTGAATTCTTTTTTGGGTCGCTCACATGTTTTTCAGTCCGGAAGGCGTGGGGAAGTTCAAAGAAAATATTCTTAAAATGATGGATCGCCGGTTGGAGCGACCTTTCTTCAGCGTAGATATTGAAGATCTTTTCTATTCCTTCGTGGTTTAAATAAATATTTTTAAGGGCCTGAATAAAATACTGAAGATCGATTCCCTGAAAGGTTCGGTGAACGAAATTTTCCAGTTTATCGATATCGGAGGGGGAGTGGTTTATTACAAAATCATGGGGGGACCAGTCCAGCAATTCCATCATTCTGTTGGCGTTCTTGAGAATGCTTTTTCTGTTTCCCCAGGCAATGGTGGCCGTGAGAAAACCTGCAATTTCAATATCTTCTTTTTTGCTAAACTGATGCGGAATCTGAATAGGATCGGTTTCAATAAAATGAATGGTATTATATTGTTCAACCTTAAAGTCAAGAAAAGATTTTAACTCGCGTTTATTCAAAATTCAGAAATATTATTTATTTAATTTCTCCGTCTACCATAGTGAGTTTACGGTCTGCCATATCGGCCAGTTCCTCATTATGGGTTACGATAACAAACGTTTGCTGAAATTCATCCCTAAGTCTGAAAAACAATCTATGTAGATTTTCTGCAGATTCACTATCGAGATTTCCAGAAGGTTCATCAGCAAAGATAATGGCTGGATTATTTACAAGGGCCCTTGCCACCGCGATGCGTTGTTGTTCCCCGCCGCTTAATTCCGAGGGTTTATGGTTTGCCCGGTTTTCGAGCCCTAAAAATCCAAGGAGTTCGTGGGCGCGTTTTTCGGCTTCGGCTTTTGATTTATTTTGAATAAAAGCGGGAATGCATATATTTTCCAGCGCGGTGAATTCGGGAAGCAATTGGTGGAACTGGAAGATAAATCCAATATGTTTATTTCTGAATTTGGATAGTTCTCTGGAAGAAAGTCTGTAGATATCGGTCCCGTTTATTCGTAACTCTGAAGCTTTGTTTTTTTCAGGCTTATCCAGGGTGCCTAAAATCTGAAGGAGGGTGGTCTTTCCAGCCCCTGATGCACCCACTATAGAAACAATTTCGCTGCGTTGAATGTGCAAATTCACCCCTTTTAAAACGTGGAGATCACCGTAATATTTATGAATGTTTTTGGCAAGTATCATATTTTATCTGGACTATTAAAAATGGAAAAATACCCAAATTACACAGAATCCCCAAGATTAGCTCTCAAAGATGTTATAAAGATTGTTGTAATCAATAAAGTAAACCACACGCAGACTCAAAACCTGTTTTATAGGTTGATCGAATAAGTTTTCAAGGCTGTAACGGTAATTCAAAAGGCTTAATTTATCCTGGTTAAATATGGAATTTCTATAAAGTAGGATCGCCTGGCTTCCCGGTGCAAATTGCCAGCTATAGCTCAGGTCAAGATTCCAAATATTAAAATTTCGGTTTGGGTTGTTGTTTTGATGAATCTGATATGAATTCGGATTTAAAGCCCCATCCTCCTGGAGTACAGAATAGCCCTCTTCCATGAAATGGGCTGTTGACCAGAAATTTCTAAAACTTAAATTCAAGGCTTGCCTGGTATTAAAATTATAGCTGGCTTTAAGCGAGTTTTCGATACTTTCCATATCCCTTTTTCCAAATATGATATCTGTGTCTGAAAAATCTACAAAACTTTGCCTGTTTTTCTCGATGGAATAATTAAAGGAATATACTACATCAAACTTATCTGAAAATCTTACCCGCGGACTTAAGCGAAGTCTATATTCCTCCTGAGGGGAATTAAAGTATTTTCCATAACGAAGACGAATATCATAGGCAAAAGTCTTTCTGTAATCTGAGGATACCCAGGCTTCGCTAAAAATACTACGATTGTAGGTCACATACATGCCTTCCTTGCGAGGTTCGAAGAAATCACGAAATTTAGAGTTCACATCCAGGTTTCCACCAAAAGCAAAACGCTCCCTGGTCATGGCAAAAAAGCCTCCGCCAACCCCAGTATTCACCGCCATGTCGGGACGATACCTGCGCTGGTGATTTCCGTAAACCTCAATTCTGTAACGGTTAAATCGTTCGGTGGGTTCAAAGATTTGGTAAGATGTGCTCCAGAAAAAATTATTGTAATTATTAATAAAGTTTATCCCCAGATCATTAATATCATAGGTTCGGTTCGCAAACCTGTGACTAATACCATAACGGAAATTACCTTTTGTTCGGTTTACCGAAAACTCTGAAGCAAAACCGGCCAGGGTGTTGTTGGGAATATTTACCTGGCTCATTTTTGCTTCACCAGCAAAATTATATGAATTGGCTTTATTGTAGACATCAAATAATAATCCCGTAACATTACCATCCCTGTAATTTCCCTCGCGGGTGACGTTGGTGTTTATTAAGCTAATAGAAGAATTTTGGTTAAACTGCTGGTCGAGCACCAGAATATTGTAATTCGCAAATGGCTCGGTGGTTCTGGTTCGCGTGGCCCCGGTAACCGTATCCCTGAAGATGGCTTTCATTTCACTGGTAATGGCGTTAAAAAATCCGATGCCGAGGTTATCTTCAGTTCGGCCTGATATTTTAAAAGCATTTAAAAGATCTGAGCGTTCGGGGTTTTCATCTATTACTTCATTTGGTCTAAGATATGCTGAAGCTGACCTATACCCGGTTGGGGCATCGCCCACTCTTCTGGAATAGAATAAATCTCCTTTGGTGAAAAGTTCGGTGCCCTCGGTAAAGAAGGCGCGGTTTTCGCCGAACTGCTGTTCAAAGGGAGTAAGGTTCAATTCCACATCATCAAAGGCCGCCTGCCCGAAATCAGGGACAAGGGTGACATCCAGGGTGAAGGCATCATTTATTCCGTATTTCACGTCTAAACCGGCACTAAAGGCATTTTTGGTGCGATCGTCATATCGATGGACTTCGGCTGAAGTATAGGGGTAAAGGCTAAGCCTAATTGGAGGATCAATATTCTCAATTCCCTTTAATAATCCCGTATACTGACTTATTTTTCCCACCGACTTATCGATATAATTCCAGCTATAGGTTTCGTTGCGATGAGTGATTTTTCTGGTGAATTGAATGGCCCAGGACTGTACCTCCTTTTTGGGAAACCTCAGTGCGGAATAGGGGATCCTAATTTCGGCATACCATCCCGTATTATCGTGTAAAACCTCCGCTTCCCACACGGTATTAAAAGTATAATCTTCATTATCTCCATTAGCTTTTCCATCTATTATTGCCCCGGAAGTAGTGACGATAAACCGCGTTTGATTTTCGCCATCATCGTAAGGGTTTATATCTACCAGGAAAAACTCCGATAGTCCAACGTTATCTCTTTGGGTGAATTGTTTTACGGTTTTTTCAGGGTCTCCAGAGCGCATATAGGCAGCTATATAGATTGCTTCATCATTATAGGCAACTTTCACATCGGTGGCGTAGGCTTGAGGAATGGGATCGCCATCGCCGGGTTCGAACATTAGAAAATTTGAAGCTACGGGTAAAGATTGATAGATTTTCTCATCAAGATTTCCATCTATTTTAGGAGCCTTGCCTATTCGGGTGATCTCATAAGTTTTACGGTCTTTTAAATCAAGCTCTATCGATTGAGGGTAAAAATCTGGAATAAAAAGGATAAAAAACAGAAGGAAAAAACGAATGGGCATCAATAGTTACTATTAGAAGATAAATGACTTTAAGTATTCTTACGTCTTAAGTAAGGCTTTACAAAATTAGCCAAATTCTCGTTAATTCGGGTTAAATTCCCTGGCTTATAAAGCTTATTGTACTGGCATTATATATATTTATAAAATATGGTACAAAAAAGTTTAGAAACCGCTACCCTTGCCGGGGGTTGCTTCTGGTGTACAGAAGCAGTTTTTCAGCGGATAAAAGGCGTAGAAAGTGTAATACCTGGTTTTACCGGCGGAAATATTAAAAACCCTGCATACAGGGAAATCATTACGGGTAGGACAGGTCATGCTGAAGCTATACAGATAAGTTTTGATCCTGAAAAGGTAAGTTTTAAGGAGTTATTATTAATTTTCTTTGGCACTCATGATCCTACTACCTTAAACAGGCAACAAAATGATGTGGGTACTCAATACAGAAGTGCCGTCTTTTATCATTCCGAAGAACAGAAAAAGACCGCTGTTGAAGTCATTAAGGAATTGGAGGATGAAAAAGTCTTTCAGGATAAAATAGTTACCGAAATATCCTCTGCTACCAATTTCTACCAGGCTGAGGAGGAACATAAAGATTATTACAACCTACACAGGCAGCAGCCATATTGCCAGTATATAATAGATCCGAAGATTGAAAAATTGAGTAAATCCTTTGCAGATAAGCTTAAAACCTCAAATTAAGCCTTAAAACCTGCTATGGCTAAAAGTGGCACTTTTATTGCCTTAATTATAAAAACTGATATAAATGGATAAATTGAAAAATAAATTACTTGTAAAGGGCCTTGCATATGATGTGGTTGGTATGACTACCATGGCTATTCCAGTTATAGGTCCGTTTTTAGATATTTTATGGGCACCATATGCGGCTAAAACCCTTCAGAAAATGTATCCCGGAAAGAAAGGTAAGCTGGCTTCGGCTGTTTTGTTTATTGAGGAGATATTGCCGGGGACAGATATTATTCCAACTTTCACGCTAATGTGGTTATATACCTATGTATGGAATAAGGATAAACCGGGAGAGTTACGTCCAATAAAAGTGAGATCTTAGATTAAACAAATTAAATTATACAAAAACAGTCGGGTAATTCCCGACTGCTTTTTTTATATACCCCGAGGATTATCTAAAGAAACCAATTAAGCGCAACAGAAATGTTTCTGCCAATATTCGCAATATTATCGGGCTTTAAGCGGGATAAATGCGAGATATAGGTTTTATTGAAAAGATTGTTCCCGTTAATGGTGAATTGCAGGTCTGAGCCATTAAGATCAAAGGTGCCTCCAAAACCGGCTCCCAGCAAACTATAACCGCCAGTACGGGTTTCAAAGGGGCTCACCCTGTTTTGATCGAAGACATTTTCTAATCTTAAAAAAGCATATTTTTTCTTCACTATCTCTCCCTCCAATTCTATCCTAAAGGTGTTGGTGAGGGAGTTTGCAGGAATTAAAGGCAGGTTTTGACCATCTTCCAATTCTCCGTGAACCATTTCGAAACCTGTTTCCCAGTGCAACCAGTCTAAGGGGTGGGGATGGATATGAGCACCAATTTCACTTCCATACATACTGGCATTATTTTGCGTGTATTGAAATACCAGGTCATTATCAATCATTTCCCCTGTAGGATTTAAATAGATATAATCTTTAATGGTGTTGTGAAACAAATTTACATAAGTTTCAAAATGCTCATTTCTATATTCCACAGAAAGATCTATCTGGAAGTTTTGCTCATTATCCAGGCTCGAATCACCAATTTCATACCTGTTGGCTCCGTGATGAGCACCGTTAGAAGTGAGTTCAGCCAGGTTGGGAGCTCTAAAACCACTGGCTAGATTTAACCTGGCATTAATGCTTTCAGAAAAATCATATTTAGCACCTATGGCTCCATTTATACTATTAAAATCGCGATTAAGGGCAGGGATAAATTCCTCCTCGTGGCCGGGGTCTAATTCCTCCTCTTCATGTTCATGGTGTCCAAATTCTTCACTGTCAAGATTTCGGAAATCATAACGCAATCCACCCTGGAAATCCCATTTCTCAAGGTGAAGGTGGGTGGTTACAAAAATTCCAATATCGGTAGTTGTCGCTTCCGGAATTAAGATCTCTTCCCCTAAATTCGTATTTGTCTGGTACATTCCTTGAATACCAGCAATTGTTTCAAACTTGCCAAATCGCGGAAAATTATATTTAAGGTTATAATTGAGAGTCTCCAAATGCATTTCTAGCGCGGGGTGTTCCCCTACATTATCTTCCTCTTCCTCGTGGATCTCTTCCTCTTCTTCATGAGCGTGCTCATCTTCATATTCCCGCCTGTTGTTAAACTGATAGCCCACTTTAAAATCAAGACTTGAGTTTTTAAAGTATAGCTTATTATCCAGGCTCAGGATATGATTATCGATCTCCTGGTAGGGCAACAATGGATCTTTATCTGTATTTTGAAGACCCATCTCTTCGGGAATCCCAATATTAGAACGGTTGTAGTTATAGCGTAGGGCCCCTTTATATTTCTGATCCTGGTAACCGATACCGGCTTTAAAATCCTTTTCGTTGAAACGCGTATTTGTAACCCTTTCTCCGTCCCCGGTTTCATAGTCGCTATGTGCGGCATAACTACCTCGAGCAATAAATTTTAATTTTTCTCCTGAAGTTGCTGCCATAGCACTCCCTTGATAGCCTTGTGTATTACTGAAATAATTTGTTTCTATTTCGGCTTTTGAAGCATTGGTAGAAGCAAAAGCCTCGGGATTAAGATATAGCACTCCTCCAATTGCATCGCTACCGTAGAGTAGGGAAGCAGGGCCTTTAATTACTTCAACACTCTCAATTCCCTTTGAGCTAATCCCCAGGCCATGCTCGTCGCCATATTGCTGGTTTTCCAGTCTAACGCCCTGGGTATATACTAAAACCCTGTTTGAGCTTAAACCCCGAATTACGGGTTTGCCTATACCTAAACCGGTGGTAAGACTCTCAACCCCTTCTATTTGTGAAATTCCATCTGTAAGCGTAATAGCTCCTTTACGTGTTAAGGTGGAAACATTCTCCCGGGCAACCCGCATTACATTATCGCTTTGTAATTGATGAAACGGCGTAGAAATTATAACCTCTTCCATCTCTATTGCTGAAGGTTTCAGGCTTAAGTCAAAGCCTGCGGAAGAAGGGATACTAATTTCTCCTGAAAAAGTGCTGAAACCAATTGAGGAAATTACAATTTTATGATTTCCGGTGGGAAGGTTTTTGAACATAAACTTGCCATCCAAATCGGTTAATTCGCCCTTCTCAAGGCCGGGAAGGTAAACAGTGGCGCCAATAACAGGTTCGCCATTAACAAGATTTTTAACAGTACCCTGTAGATTATTTTGAGCATATATAAACGAATTTACTGCCAAAAACAGCAAAAATAAAATTTTGGTTTTCATACGAAATTTTTAAAATGATTTTGATAACTAATTGTGCTTAAGGTGTATCAGGCGAGGGGAGGGCCTCTTAACTCAAAAGGCAGCTTTATATAATCACTTAAAAATTGGTAGTAATCGGGAAGTTCCCGTTTTTCAGGAACGGGTATTTCAGGGATAAACTCAAAAAATGTAATACTTAATGCAGAATTCTTTTGGAACTGGTGTAATTCACATTCCAGATTTTCCACATGAAAGTGTTCTTCAGCATAATGTTCACATATTTCATGCCCGTGCCCACTGAAGATATGGGCAAAGTTCACAGCGGTAGGAATCAAAATAATGATAGCTGTAAATAGAAGAAATATATTTTTTAAAAGGTTCAATTTAATTATGAAAAATTTTCGCAAAGCCTAAACGGCTAAGCATTTTCTTTTCAAAGGCCCAGAAAAATTCGAATTGGCCAAAGAGCCAACCAAAACCAACCAGCAAGATTTGGTAAATAGGGAATATAAGTAATATTCTTACCCCCCAATAAATAGCCCAGGGAGTTGTTTCTGAAGATAAACCTATAAAATCGGTGACAGGACCGGCCAGTTTAGTGGCGCTTGATCCTGTAATGGCAAAGACAATAAAGATGATTAGAATCTGCCAATTGGAATTAATTCCCCAACGCTTTTTTAATTTATTCATGGGACAAATATATTAAAAGCTTTAATACTATTAAACTCAACAAAAATTAAATGCGGGTGGGTATTGAAAAGCGTTGATTATACTGCCTACTAAAATAAACGAAATAGTTGTACAGGAGGTAATTCACTTCATAACCATAATCAATATTACTGTCGTAATTGATTTCCTGAAGATAAAGGTTTGAGTTATACCGCTGCGGATTCCTTGCTCGCTGATTGTATTCCTGTACCAGGAATCGGTTTTTGTTTTCCAGGTAAGTCTGGGAATAATAGCCTTCCGGTTTAGCTATACTATTAATAAAAAGATTAAAACCGGGTTCTATAATAATAATCTCATATTCCAGACTATCATTAGCTATGCGTACGGTATCATTTTCGGCGTTTGCTATCCTATCTGATCTTAAGTTGCGGTCCTGGCTACCGCAACTGTAGATCATTAAGCCTAAAATGAATATGTAAAAAAAGTTTTTCATGGTAAGATTTTATTTTCTCTAACCTTTTTTCTGAGGAGTAAATCATCTGTTTTAGAAATTAGAGTTTCTCCTATATGGTTATTTAAAAGAAATCAACATAACTGCCCCAGGAAAAAGTTTTAAATGCACTTTAAACTTAAAGATAATTTTCCGCTATTTACGTTAAAGCTTTATTATAAATTCAAAAGCACTAAGGTTTATACTTATTAATAATCTCGGTTGCCAATTCCATTCCAATCCTTTCCTGGGCTTCAATCGTAGCGGCACCAATATGCGGACTAAGGGAAACTTTTTCATTCATAAGCAGCTTTATGGCGGGTTTCGGTTCATCCTTAAAGGTGTCCAGCCCCGCAAAAGCCACTTTTCCGGTTTCAATAGCTTCGAGTAGGGCCTCTTCATCTATTACCCCGCCACGTGCGGTATTTATAATGCCAACTCCATTTTTCATGGATTCCAGTTCTGCTTTTCCAATTATGGGTTTTTCCTGGGCCGGTACGTGAAGGCTTATAAAATCTGAATGTTTAATAAGTTCTTCCACGGGTTCGGTTTTAATTGGAATTTTTATGCTTTGGTGGTTATAAAATTCCAGTTCTATAGTTGCTTCCCCTACCTCTTTGTCGCTGGCAATAACCTTCATGCCTACTCCGAGGGCGAGTTTAGCTACTGCCCGGCCAATTCTTCCAAAACCAATAATACCCAGGGTTCTTCCTCTTAATTCGTAGCCCCCGGAATAAGATTTTTTAAGTTCAGAAAACATTGTATCTCCTTCTAGAGGCATATTTCGGTTAGCATTATAGAGCTGTCTTACTCCGCTAAATAAATGAGCGAAGGTGAGTTCTGCCACCGATGATGCTGAGGCTGCGGGTGTATTAAAAACATGTAAACCTTTGGACCTGGCATATTCCACGTCTATATTATCCATTCCAACCCCCCCGCGGCCAATGAATTTAAGATTAGGACAGGCGTCTATGAGGGGTTTCTTGATTTTAGTATTGCTGCGCACCAGGATACCCTCAATGTTGTTTTGCTTGATATAATTCTCTAATTGGTCCTGAGCTACCTTTACTGAGATCAGGTCAAATCCTGCTTTCTCAAGGGCTTGGGCTCCACTTTGCGATATGCCATCATTGGCCAGTATTTTCATATAGATTCTTTTTGTGAATTTTATTGATTTTTAATGTTGCGGTATGGAGAATCAGGCTTTTCTCTCCAGTTCCTGCATAGCCTCCACCAGGGTGGTTACACTATGGAGTGGAAGAGCATTATACATCGATGCCCGGTAACCACCAACGCTTCGGTGCCCGTTTAATCCATTTATTCCCGCTGCTTTCCATAACTTGTCAAAACGATCCTTCAAGCTTTCATCGGTAAGATTAAAAGTGGCATTCATATTTGAACGGGCTTCTTTTTCGGCGTAGCCTTTAAAGAGTTCATTTCTGTCAATCTCAGAATAAAGCAAAGCTGCTTTTTTGTTGTTGAGTTCTTCTATAGCCTTAATCCCGCCTTTTTGGTCCAACCAACGCATGGTTAATAAAGATACGTAAACGGCGTATACCGCTGGGGTATTAAACATACTGTCTTTTTCGAGATGTGTTTTATAATTGAGCATGGAAGGAATTTCGCGCGAAACCTTACCCAAAATATCTTCTTTAATTATCACTAAAGTAGTTCCTGCTGGTCCCATATTTTTCTGAGCCCCGGCATATATCATATCGAATTTAGAGAAATCTATATCCCGGGAAAAAATATCGCTGCTCATATCACATACCAACGGAATTTCAACTGATGGAAACTCTTTCATCTGCGTTCCAAAAATGGTATTGTTGCTGGTACAGTGAAAATAATCGGCATCTGCAGGCACCTGGTATTGTGTTGGTATATAATTGAAATTTTTGTCTTTAGAGGAAGCTACCTCAACAACTTCTCCAAAGAATTTGGCTTCCTTTATCGCTTTAGTAGCCCAGGTACCTGTGTTTAGATATGCAGCTTTCTTTTCCAGCAAATTATATGCAGTCATTAAAAATTGCATACTGGCTCCTCCTTGAAGAAAAAGCGCCTTGTACCCTTTATTTTCAAGTCTGAGAAGTTTTAAGGAGAGGCTTCTGGCTTCTTCCATTACCGAAACGAAATCGGCACTACGGTGTGAAATCTCTAAAATAGATAAACCTGAGTTGTTGAAATCTAAAATAGCCTGAGAAGCTTCCTGAAATACTTCCTGTGGCAAAATACAGGGGCCTGCACTGAAGTTGTGTTTTTTCATTACTAAAAAATGTGTCAATTAGTTTTTAATTCATCTTACTAAGATAACAATTACTGATAATTATATTTTCAGCAGAAATTCCATCGTATCTACATTATCGGCATAATCCCAGAGTTGTGGTTTTTGAGTGTGGCCAAACTTCACCTCATTATCGTCTGGATCTTTTTTTACAATACATTGTATTTTTTCACTTTCGTCCTTTAATTTTTCCCGAAGTAATTCTGATTTTACATAAGTTTCATAAAACACCGTAGCGATAGGGGAGCTATAGCCGGAGTCTTCCTTGAGAATGAGAAACCCATTTTCCAGGAGTTTAAAGTTGCTCATTAGATAAACCGCCTTGTTATAATCGTAATTATTAGCATATTTTGCCTGGTTTATAATGGGATTCCATTTATACATCGCTTTGAAAAAATCATCAAAATTATAATTTTTGGGAACATAAAGTTTAGAAACATTTCGGCAACCGAGGCCGTAATACCTAAAGATATCTTCGCCCAAAGCTTCCAGTTCTTCGGGGGTTTCATTTCCCGTTAAAATAGCTACCGAGTTTCTGTTTTTACGAATTATACTTGGTACTTTAGAAAAATAATATTCAAAATACCGGGCCGTGTTATTGCTTCCGGTGGCAATCACCGCATCAAAATTTTCCAGTCCGTTTTCTGTAAAACTTATTCGGTTTTTATATTCAGGATCGAGTTGAATAAGGAACCTGGCTAAAACCGGCATAAGCTGTTTATCATTTCCAGAAAGTTTGGCCACCACTTTATGTCCTGCAAGTAGCACCGACAGAAAATCGTGGAAACCAACCAGCGGGATATTTCCTGCCATTACAATTCCTACGGTCCTGGGCTGGATTGCAGAAAAATCATAGCGATCTAACCATTGGTCTAAGTTTTTTCTGGTAAGTGCTTCGCTCCATTGTTGCAAAGAAAACACGACATTTTCTCGCGTGAACCACCCGTTATAATGAATTGCAGCATCAATTTTCTCATTGAGTTCTTTATAGATCTCCAGATAATCATTTTGAATTTCTGGCTTTTTTTGAGGATTTATTTCAAAATTTGCAAGGAAATCCCCAAGTTTGATAAAGTGTGCTTTGCGGTCGTCGATAGTCATTGCCATATTTGGTTATGAGAGCTATTGGTTTTAAATTTGTAGCAGCGAAATTAAAACTTCAACCTGCAAACTCCTAAGATTCCGTAAAAAATAAGGAGCGGTTTCAGTTTTAATTCAGACCTTAAAATTACTAATAAAAGAAGCTATGGCAATTATAATCACAGACGAATGTATAAACTGCGGGGCCTGCGAACCAGAATGCCCCAATACCGCAATATATGAAGGCGCCGATGACTGGCGTTATGCTGACGGGACTGACCTGGATGGCGAGGTAGTATTGCCAAATGGAAAACAAGTGAATGCTGAAGAAGCTCAGGAACCTATTAGTGACGAGATCTATTATATCGTACCTGATAAATGTACAGAATGCCAGGGTTTTCATGAAGAACCCCAATGTGCAGCTGTTTGTCCCGTAGACTGTTGCGTGCCCGATGAAGATCATGTAGAATCGGAAGAAGAATTATTGGCAAAACAAAAATTTATGCATAAAGATGCATAATAGAATGATTATCTTTTTAAATTAAAATCCCGGTTCTTTTTGAACCGGGATTTTTTTTGGGAGAATTTGAGAGTGTTTTAATTGTTTTAACATTTTATTTGATTTTTTCTATATTTGAGAAAAAAGCTTTATTACCCAATCCAGCTATGATCCCTACGAAAATCTCAAATAAATTATTTAGCGTATTTCCTATTCCCTGTCTTACTATCGACGCCCAGGATCCTTCTTTTAAAATACTTGATGTCAATGATCTTTATGTTAAAACAACTGGTATTCCTCGAATAAAACTGGTGGGTGAAGGTTTGTTTGAAGTATTTCAGGAAAATGATGAAAAAGATGATGAATTTCATGAGCTTCTTCTCAACTCATTAAAAAAGGTCATAAATACCGGCGAAAATCATAAAATGGACAGGCTCCGGTACGATCTCTTCAATGAAAATACCGGGGAATGGGAAGAGCGATTCTGGGATAACGAAAATATTCCAATACCAGAAGATGATGGTAGTGTACAATATATTCTTCATTGCGTTCGTGATGTAACAGAAGAAAAGATTTCTAAAAACCGTGAAAAAGTTGCTATAGAAACCTTAAAGGAAAATCAGAAGTTTTTAAGAGAAACCCAGGAAGTGGCTATAATTGGTAGCTGGGATCTTGATCTTGTGAATAACCGCCTGGTTTGGAATAAGATGGTCAAGGAAATTCATGAGGTTTCTCCAGATTATGTTCCGGAGCTTGATAAGGCAATAGACTTTTATAAAACGAAGGAAGATAAAGCTCTTGTTTCAAAAATAGTAAATGAGGCTATAGAAGAGGCCCGATCTTTTGATGTAGAGTTGGAAATATTAACCGCTAAAGGCAATGAAAAATGGGTGCGTGCCACCGGTAGACCGGAGTTTAAGGATGGTGAATGTACCAGGGTTTATGGAGCTACTCAGGATATTACCACCAGAAAGATTACAGAACAACGCCTGGAAAGCATTAATAATAATATTCCCGGGGTGGTTTTTAGGTATAAATTAAATCCTGATGGGAGTGACAGGCTAATGTATATTAGCAAAGGTGCTGAAAAACTTTGGGGAATTTCTGCAGAAAAAGCTTCTTTAGATAATAAAATTATTTGGAAGCTTTATCATAAAGACGACTTAAAATCTCATCTCGAAAGCATCCAGGATTCAGCAAAGCATTTAAAGGAATGGCGCCACGAATGGCGCATAAACCATCCAGATGGTACAACCCGATGGAATAGGGGAATTGGGACTCCAAAAAAGTTAAGAGATGGTAGTATAATCTGGGATTCAGTTATTCTGGACATTACGGTGGAAAAGGAGGAACAACAATCCAAAGCTGAAGCCGAAAAAGCCCTTGAAGAAAACCGCGTCCGGCTCAATAGAATAATGGACCAGTCCCTGGATGTTATTACTATTATTGATAAAAATGGCTGTTTTGTAAAAACCAGTAAAGCCAGCTCCCGGTTGTGGGGTTATAATAGCAAAGACTTGGAGGGTATGCCTTTGAGAAATTTGGTTCACCCTGAGGATTATGAAAAAAACGAGGCCGCGAGAAAAGCAATCATGGCAGGAACTCCCATGACGAATTTTGAGAACCGATACATAGCGAAATCGGGGGAAATCATACCGCTTATTTGGTCGGTGAGCTGGGATGATAATGAAGAATTAATGTATGCTATTGCCCGGGATGGGAGGGAGAGAAAAGAAGCCGAACAGCAATTAAAACTAAGCGAACAGCGGTTTAAAAGATTGGTTCAGGATGGGGGCGATCTCATTGCAATATTAGATCAAAATGCAAATTACCTTTATACCAGCCCAAACTCGGTAAATGTTTTAGGCTATACTTCGGAATATTTGCATGCTAAAAACGCCTGGGATTTTATTCATCCTGAAGACCTGGAGCGGCTTCAGGAGAGTTATGAAAGACTGGAAAATGAAAAAAGATTAAATATTTCTCCTTTTAGATTTAAGCATAAAAATGGAAGTTGGAGATGGCTTGAAACCACAGCTACAAATTTACTGAAAGATCCGGCCGTACAGGGAATTGTTGCTAATTCAAGAGATATTACTGAAAAAAAATATTTACAGGATCTCGAACACCTTGAAAAAAAGGTGTTGGAAATGAGTTTTAAAAAGAAGTTTTCTCTTGATGATATCCTGGAATATTATCTTCAGGAACTGGAGCATTTGCAGGATAGAATTTGGGTGGCTATCTGGAAACTGGATAAGAATCAACTTTTAAACTGGATATTACCCGGTTTACCGGAAGAATTGGTTGAAGAAATAAATAGAAGTGCTTTCAGTGAGGAATTTATAAGCAAAATGAAAGCGGAAAAAAAACCAGTTGAAATAAACCAGTGGCCCGAAAATTCAAAGTTATCTCTTTTAATGAAAAGATTTGAAATTTCTACGGTATCCAGATTTCCTGTGCTCTCTTCCTCGGGGGAATTATTAGGTGTTTTTTCGGTGTATTGTGAAAAAAGGAATATAGAGCAACAAATACTGGTTAAAACAATAAACCGAACTCTAGGTTTACTTCAGTTAATTATTGAATTCAAGCAGAAAGAGAAAGCCTTATTGCTCAGCAATCAGCGCTATAAATTTGTGAACAAAGCCACGAAAGATGCGATTTACGATTGGGATATCACCAATAATAATATTGAATGGGGGGAAGGCTTCACAAAACTTTTCGGTTTTAAAAGAGAAAGCAAAACTTTTCCCATAGAGAAATGGAGTGAGAACGTGCATCCAGAAGATATGGAGGAAACTCAAAGGAGTTTGAACGCCAATCTTTTAGATCAGAAACAGAAAAAATGGAGTAGAAAATACCGGTTTAAAAATAAGGCAGGAGAATATATTCTGGTTGTTGAAAATGGCTATATTTTAAGGGATAGCGATGGGGTTGCTTATAGGATGATAGGCGTTTTAAGGGATGTAACAGATCTTTATGAATATGAAAAAGAACTTTTCATGAGTGATGAACGTTTTAAATATGTAACGAAAGCAACTTCTGATGCAATTTGGGATTGGGACCTGGAAAAAGATGAGATTTATTGGGGGGAAGGTTTTGAAACACTTTATGGTTACAAAATTTCCGAACTTACCACAGATATTGACCTGTGGATCAATAATATTCATCCTGAAGATATGAAAGTTGTTAAGAGTAGTCTGGAAAGGGCTGTCGCAGGTGATGATAAAAAGTGGGAGGCTGAGTATCGTTTTGCTACCGGAAATGGGGAATATAAATACGTGAAAGATAAAGGTTATATCGTTAGGAATAAATCGGGGAAAGCGATAAGGGCAGTTGGTGCAATGCAGGATATTTCCAGGTCTAAAGAATATGAAAGCTCCTTAAAATCCCTCAATGATGATTTAAAAAAACATGCAAAAGAACTTGAAATTTCGAATACAGAGTTGGAGCAGTTTGCCTATGTGGCATCACACGACCTGCAGGAACCGCTTAGAATGGTTACCAGTTTTCTAACTCAACTAGAAAAGAAATATTCTGAGCAGCTGGATGAAAAGGCACATACCTATATTCATTTTGCGGTAGACGGAGCGAAACGCATGCGAAGCATTATCCTTGATCTATTGGAGTTTTCCCGTGTGGGAAGGACTGAAGACAAACAGGAAATAATTGATGTTAACGAAATAATTTCTGAAGTAAAAACCCTGTACCGGAAAGAAATAGAGGATACGGGTACTGCAATTATCACACAAAATCTCCCGGAGATAATGGCTCCAAAAAGTCCTTTAAGACAGGTTTTTCAAAACCTTATCAGCAACGCCATTAAATACCGTAAGGAATCAGTGGCTCCCAGGATTGAAATAGGGGTGGAGGAAACCAATAATTTTTTTGTGTTTAGGGTGCAGGATAATGGAATTGGAATAAACACCGAATATTTTGACAAGATTTTTATTATTTTCCAACGTTTACATCAGAGAGAAACTTATTCTGGTACCGGGATGGGCTTAGCTGTCACTAAAAAGATTATTGAAAATCTGGGAGGTAAAATTTGGTTAGAGTCTAAGGAAGGAAAAGGAACCATATTCTATTTCAGTATCGTTAAACATTAAAACTTACCGGATTTTTTCACTATATTTTCAAAGAGTTTTTATCATTTAATCTGAATCAACCCTATGAATTCTATTCACATTTTACTTGTTGAAGATAATGAAGGAGATATTTTACTTACTACAGAGGCCCTGGAAGAAGGGAAAATAATGAATAAGTTAAGCGTAGCCCGGGATGGCCAGGAGGCCCTGGATTTTTTAAATAAAAAAGGCGTATTTCAAACATCAGAACTACCGGATCTTATTCTTCTTGATATTAATTTACCTAGAAAAAATGGTCACGAGGTTTTAAAATATATAAAAACTCACCAGGTTTTCAGGAGCATTCCGGTGATAATGCTTACCACCTCTTCTTCACAAAAGGATATTGATGAGTCTTATAAAAATTATGCAAATTGCTATATCACCAAGCCTATTGAATTAAATGATTTTATGAAGGCTATAAGCAAAATTGAAGATTTTTGGATCAACCTTGTAAAATTGCCAAAAATAAAGCTTTAAAAGAATTCCTTAGAATAAGCCCGGGATCATTAATATATCGTTCTTAATCCTTACATTTGCAGCCGCAAAAACTCAGCTTAAAATATAATTTATGAAAGCCGGAATCGTAGGATTACCAAACGTAGGAAAATCTACCCTTTTTAATTGTTTATCAAATGCCAAGGCGCAAAGTGCAAACTTTCCGTTTTGTACCATTGAACCTAATATAGGGGTGGTAAACGTACCCGATACGAGACTGGAGAAACTGGAAAGCCTTGTTAATCCGGAGAGGGTTGTACCTGCAACCGTCGAGATAGTGGATATCGCCGGCCTGGTAAAAGGAGCCAGTAAAGGTGAGGGATTAGGAAACCAGTTTTTGGGAAATATTCGAGAAACCGATGCTATCCTACATGTTTTGCGTTGTTTTGAAAATGATAATATTGTTCATGTTGATGGTTCTATAGACCCCATTCGGGATAAGGAAACCATAGATATGGAACTTCAGCTGAAGGATCTTGAAACAGTAGAAAAGAAACTGGAAAAGGTTAAGCGGGCTTCCAGAACCGGAAATAAAGAGGCGCAGAAAGAAGAAGCCGCATTGTTAAAGGTCAAGGAAGGTTTGGAAGCTGGAAAATCGGTTCGTGCAATAAGCCTAACCGAGGATGAGCGAAAGGAATTTATCAAGCCCCTGCAGTTTATTACCGATAAACCGGTAATGTATGTTTGTAATGTGGATGAGGGATCAGCGGTTTCAGGAAATGCCCACGTAGATAGGGTTAGAGAAGCCGTGAAAGAAGAAAATGCCGAGGTGCTGGTATTAGCCGTGGGAACAGAAGCTGATATTACTGAACTGGATGATTATGAGGAACGCCAGATGTTCCTTCAGGATATTGGCCTGGAAGAACCCGGTTCGGCTAAGTTAATTCGTGGAGCCTATCAATTGCTTGACCTTGAAACTTATTTTACCGCTGGTGTAAAAGAAGTTAGAGCCTGGACTTTCCCAAAAGGAGCTACTGCGCCTCAAGCCGCGGGTGTGATTCATACCGATTTTGAAAAAGGATTTATCAGGGCAGAAGTTATTGCCTATGATGATTTTGTACACTTTGGAAGTGAAGCTAAAGTAAAAGAAGCCGGAAAAATGCGGGTAGAAGGAAAAGACTATATCGTGAAAGACGGCGATGTGATGCATTTCCGATTTAATGTTTAATTTTTTTCTACGGAATATAATTCTGGAGATATATTTTTTACTGGTTTACTGATTTTGCCGGATAAACCGGAAGTTAATCTCAACTGTTTTCCGAAGAAATAACTTTTGAAATACCCAGGAGAACTTATTTTAACAATTTTCCTAAATCTTTGTTAATTACTTTGTGCTGCAAGGGTTTCAACTTTTTAAGGTATATCTTATATTAGCCACAAACTCCAATTCTACTTATGAGTACGGAAACCAGATATACCGAAGATAATATACGGTCGTTAGACTGGAAAGAACACATCAGGATGCGTCCCGGGATGTATATCGGGAAACTGGGGGATGGTTCCAGTGCCGATGATGGTATTTATATTCTTCTAAAAGAAGTTATAGACAACTGCATTGACGAATTTGTGATGGGAGCCGGGAAAACCATTGAGATCTCGGTGCAAAACCAACGCGTAATTGTTCGCGATTACGGGCGAGGAATTCCATTAGGCAAAGTGGTAGATGTGGTTTCTAAAATGAATACCGGGGGAAAATACGATACCCGTGCTTTTAAAAAATCTGTAGGGCTTAATGGAGTTGGTACGAAGGCCGTTAACGCACTATCCTCATATTTTAGAGTCGAATCTACGCGAGACGGCCAATCTAAATCGGCAGAATTTGAGCAGGGAAATCTGGTAAATGAAGAATTACTCGATGAAACTTCGCGCCGTCGCGGGACCAAAGTAACCTTTAATCCAGATGAGGTTATTTTTAAGCATTTTAAATACCGAAATGAATACATCGAAAAGATGCTTAAGAATTATGTTTACCTCAATCCGGGGTTAACCATAATTTTTAATGGGGAGAAATTCCATTCTGAAAATGGTTTAAAGGATCTTCTAAGTGATAGTATCAGTGAAGAAGACCGTTTATATCCCATTATTCATCTTAAGGGTGACGATATAGAAGTAGCTATAACACATAGCCGAACTCAATACAGCGAAGAATACCATTCTTTTGTCAATGGCCAGAACACTTCCCAGGGAGGAACACATTTATCTGCCTTCAGGGAAGCGGTAGTGAAAACCGTTAGAGAATTCTACGGAAAAAATTATGAAGCCAGCGATATTCGCAAATCTATAGTTGCGGCAATAAGTATCAAGGTGATGGAACCTGTTTTTGAGAGTCAAACCAAAACCAAACTGGGTTCTACCGATATGGGCGGAAAATTGCCAACCGTTCGTACTTATATCAATGATTTCATTAAAACCCAGCTGGACAATTACCTGCATAAGAATCAGGAAACTGCCGAGAAACTTCAGCGTAAAATTCTTCAGGCTGAAAGAGAAAGAAAAGATCTTTCGGGAATACGAAAATTAGCACGAGACAGGGCGAAGAAAGCCAGTTTACACAATAAAAAATTAAGGGATTGCCGAATTCATTTAGGAGATAGTAAAAAAGAACGTTACCTGGAAACCACCTTGTTTATTACCGAGGGAGATTCGGCGAGTGGTTCTATAACCAAATCCCGAAATGTAGAAACCCAGGCGGTTTTTAGTTTAAAAGGAAAGCCACTGAACAGCTATGGTCTGAGCAAAAAAATAGTATACGAAAATGAAGAATTCAACCTTTTGCAGGCGGCCTTAAATATTGAGGAATCTTTAGAAGATCTTCGGTATAACAATATCGTGATCGCTACTGATGCCGATGTAGATGGAATGCACATCAGGTTATTGCTCATAACATTCTTCCTTCAGTTTTTCCCGGAATTAATTAAGGAAAATCATCTTTATATTCTTCAAACTCCGCTTTTTAGAGTTAGAAATAAAAAAGAAACAATTTATTGTTACAGTGAGACAGAAAGGAAACAGGCCATCGAAAAGCTAAAAGGCAAAGTAGAGATCACCAGGTTTAAGGGGTTAGGGGAGATTTCGCCAGATGAATTTAAATATTTTATTGGAGAAGATATTCGCCTGGATCCTGTTATGTTGGATAAAGAGAAGTCTATAGAGGAAATGCTTGGTTTTTATATGGGTAAAAACACGCCAGACAGGCAGGAATTTATTATTGATAACCTCAAAGTCGAACTTGATTTGGTAGAAGAACTAGGGATATGAGGTTTACCAATAAAAACGAAATAAAGGTAATCCCTTCGATTTATACCATATTGGTAGCCATTTTTGTCACCAATATATTTGTAAATATCGAATTGATGGGCTCAGATGAGCCGGTGAATTTTAGCCATTATGTGCCAAATATTGTTGTGGTAATTCTGGCGATATACGTGCACCGGGTAGGGCAGGCCTTCGATTTTGATAGTGATGGAGAGACTCTTAATTTGAAGAATAACGGCGTGTTTTTTTCAAAGTTTATGGAATACCGGGTGAAAAAGGCCGAGTTTCCTAAACGCAAACTGGGAAAATACAGGTTTAGCGACTATTTTTTCTATTCAGCATTGACCATTTATATAAGTTCCCGCAGAAGACGCGGCTATAAAAAATATACATTTAACACTACTTTTTTAACCCGAAAAAAGAAAAAGGGAATGCTGAGTTCCCTTGATAAAATTCTCGAGAAGTCTAAAGCAACCGCCTAATGGAAGAAAACCACGAAGGAAACCCACAGGAAGAATTTGAACAACCCAGGGAAGAATTGATCAAGGTAACCGGGATGTATAAAGACTGGTTCCTGGATTATGCTTCTTACGTGATTCTGGAGCGTGCTGTGCCGGCTATTGAAGATGGTTTCAAACCTGTGCAGCGTCGTATAATGCATTCTATGAAAGACCTGGACGATGGCCGCTATAACAAAGTAGCAAATATCGTGGGTCACACTATGCAATACCATCCGCACGGAGACGCCAGTATAGGGGATGCTATGGTACAGATGGGGCAAAAAGAATTGCTTATAGATACCCAGGGGAACTGGGGAAATGTATTAACAGGTGACCGGGCTGCCGCTCCGCGTTATATTGAGGCCAGGCTTTCTAAATTCGCCCTGGAGGTGTTATTCAACCCAAAATTAACCGAATGGCAACTTTCTTACGACGGAAGAAAAAGCGAACCCGTTAATTTGCCGGTTAAATTTCCGATGTTGCTGGCTCAGGGTGCCGAAGGGATTGCGGTAGGGCTTAGCACAAGAATTCTTCCACACAACTTTAATGAGCTCATCGATGCTTCTATAAAACATTTAAAAGGAAAAAGATTCACGCTGTTCCCCGATTTTCCAACCGGAGGAGTTGCCGATATTTCAAATTATAACGATGGTAGGAGAGGTGGAAGAGTTCGGGTTCGGGCAAAGATCAGCCAGCATGATAAAAACACCCTGGCCATCACAGAGATTCCTTATGGAACAACCACTTCTACGTTAATTGATTCAATTTTAAAGGCAAATGATAAAGGAAAAATAAAGATCAAAAGGATTGAGGATAATACCGCTGCCGAAGTGGAGATCCTCATTCATTTGCCCAACAATATTTCACCCGATAAAACCATCGATGCCCTATATGCTTTCACCCAATGTGAAAACTCACTGGCACCCCTGGGATGTGTAATTATCGATAACAAACCAGAATTTTTAGGAGTTTCCGAGATTTTACGCCGGTCTACAGATCATACGCTTTTTCTGCTGAAAAGGGAACTTCAAATTAAACTTGAGGAATTCGAAGAACAGTGGCATTTTGCATCTCTAGAGCGAATTTTTATTGAAAACAGGATCTATCGTGATATTGAAGAAGAAGAAACCTGGCCTGGCGTAATTGAAGCCATCGATAAAGGTTTAAAGCCTTTTACAAAACACCTGAAAAGGGAAGTTACCGAGGAAGATATTGTTCGACTTACCGAAATTCGCATTAAACGTATTTCAAAATTCGATATTGACAAGGCCCAGCAAAAGATCGAGGCGTTGGAAGGCGAAATCGCCCAGATAAAACATTATCTCGATAACCTGGTAGAATTTGCCATAGATTACTTTAAAAAGCTCAAAAAGGATTACGGCCAGGAGCAGGACCGAAAAACTGAGCTTCGTATTTTCGATGATATTGAAGCTACCAAAGTGGTGATTAGAAACACCAAGCTTTATGTAAACCGCAAGGAAGGTTTTGTAGGTACCTCCCTCAAAAAAGACGAATACGTAACCGATTGTTCAGATATCGATGATGTGATTGTCTTTACCGCCGATGGAAAAATGATGGTCACCAAGGTAGATACCAAAACCTTTATCGGGAAGGATATAATTCACGTCGCCATTTTCAAGAAAAAAGATAAGCGCACTATTTATAATATGATTTACCGCGATGGTAAAAATGGAGCTTCTTATATAAAGCGATTTGCAGTTACTTCGGTGACCAGGGATAGGGAATACGATCTTACCCAGGGCAAAAAAGACTCCAAGGTACATTATTTCTCAGCTAACCCTAATGGCGAAGCCGAAGTGGTTTTGGTATTATTACGCCAGGTGGGAAGCATTAAGAAGCTGAAATTTGATGTAGATTTTGCCGATATCCTGATAAAAGGTCGGAACGTAAAAGGAAATATAGTTACAAAATATGCTGTAAAACGAATAGAATTAAAAGAAGAAGGTGTTTCTACTTTAAAACCGCGCAGGATCTGGTTCGACGAAACGGTTAAACGCTTGAATGTCGATGAACGGGGCGAATTGCTTGGAGAATTTAAAGGGGATGACCGTATTCTTATCGTAACTGCAGATGGAATCGCCAAAACCATTAAACCTGAACTTACTACCCGTTTTGATGAAGAAATGCTGGTTTTGGAGAAATGGAACCCTAAAAAACCTGTTTCAGCGATCTATTGGGAGCCTGAAAAAGAACGCTTTTATGTAAAACGTTTCCTGATTGAAAATCCAGATAAAGAAGAAAAGTTCATCAGTGATCACGAAAATTCCTATCTCGAGATAGTTTCAACAGATTACTACCCGATGGCAGAGGTGGTCTATAACAAGCCAAGAGGAAAAGAACAACCACCAAACGATGAGGTAAACCTGGAAGATTTTATTTCAGTAAAAGGGATAAAGGCCCAGGGGAACCAGTTAACTTCAGAAAAGGTGAAACAAATCAATTTACTGGATCCATTGCCGTATGAAGAGGAAGAGGAAACCCCTGCGGAAGAAATAGAGGTAGTGGATGAAGAGAGTCTTACCGAGGATAAAAACCGGGCAGATACTGGAAAACCCATCAATGGGAAAGCCTCAGAAAATTCTGAAAGTCAAACCAAATTATTTGACGAGTAATGGGGTTGATCAAGGAATTTAAGGAGTTTGCCATCAAAGGCAATATGATAGATATGGCCGTAGGTATCATTATTGGTACTGCTTTCAATGCGGTGGTAAATACCTTGGTTAAAGAAGTGGTAATGCCGCCACTCAGTTTAATGACCAATGGCATAAGTTTTTCTGACAAAAAAATAGTCTTAAAGGAAGTTGTACCTGAAGCCGGGGGAGTAGAGGCGGTTCAGGAAGTTGCGATTGGATATGGTGCCTTGATCGAGACCTTGCTCGATTTTATTATAATTGGCTTCACAATTTTCCTGGTAATTAAAGTGATAAACCGGTTTCGCCGAAAAGCTGAAGATCCAAAAGATACCCGGGAAACAACCCCAAAGGATATCGAGTTACTATCAAAACTAACCGAACTGATGGAAGAACAGAATAAATTGCTGAAAAAAGGAAACAGGAATTAACTATTCTGTTACACGTTTTACCGAGCCTCGTTCTTTTCTTGAATCTCCAACTACTCCATATTCAAAAGTATAGCCATCTTTGCTGGTGGTAAGAATCTTCATATGAATTGGCTTTTCTTCAGCCATATTCTTCGGGTTGAGGTTTTTTAAAATATATTCGCAGTCATTTAGCCAACGCACCGAAGAGGTATCGGTATTCCCCTGGAAATAATCAATTTCAATACTATCGTTTCTTACGAAGCGTGAGGTAACCAATTCCCCGCTTAGATAGGTCTCAAATTCGTATGTACCGGTTTTGAAGTCGGAACAATTGCGTTCTGGTTGAAAGCAACCGGTGAGGCTAAAAATAATAGCCAGAAGGATAAGGCTTTTTCTCATACTGCAAAATAAGCGTATTTTAACCTGAAAGTCAATTTTCAAAAGCTTCAAAAGTCCCGTCTGTATAAAAAATCACAATTTTCTTTATTTGTTTTTCCTTTTGGGTAGAATCCATAGGAATTTTATGCTGTGGAATTCCAGAGGAAGGGTTTTCTTTTTCAGGAATAGGAGGAATTGGTTTTGACTGAAATTCGGGTTGCGGGGTAGAAACAGCTCTTTCTTTTGGGAATTTCCCTTTTCCATTTAAAAGCCAGTAGAGTTCTACCTCCGGAAAATGTGAGATCACTTTCATCACAAAATCCAGGCTGGGTTTATTTCTTCCCGATAGAATATGTGAAATAGAGGAGCGACCAACTTCAATCTGATCGGCAAATGCTGCAGCCGATAAATCGTAATAATCGATTATCTTTTCCAGTCTTGCAGCAAATTTTTCGGTGTTTACCATTGTGAATTAAAATGATGTAAATTCTATTTACAAATGTAAATAAAAGATTCACAAGAACAAAGTTACAATTGTAAACAAGTGTTTTTAGTTTAAATTATTTATTTATATAATAGTTTTTAAATAACTCATAAATAGAATGATATAATAATTTTTATGCTTAATAGGATAGATTCCTAATGGGTGTTCAGCTTTCTGAATATACTTGTTACACTTGTAAACACACATCTCTGCACAACTTGTTTACAATTGTAAAATATTGAATGTTTACTTTTGTGAACATGAATTATTCAACAATACTACAGCCTTTAATGGAGTCTTATTCTTCTGTTAAGGAAAAAACAATCCAGGGCCGATATCTTCATTTAGAACATATTGAGCCCTTGCTTCAAAAGCATTCAAAAAATTTCAGAATAAAGGTAATCGGCAGATCGGTTTTGAATGAGCCTATTCATCGTGTTGAAATGGGCAAGGGTAAAATAAAGGTATTGGCCTGGTCACAGATGCATGGAAATGAATCTACCACCACAAAGGCAGTCTTTGATCTTTTAAATGCTGCTAGCCTTTTAAACACAAATTCTGTGCTGTCTGCTATTCTCTCCAGGTGTACTGTTCGTATTATTCCTATGCTAAATCCCGATGGGGCAAAGGTCTACACCAGGCTTAATGCTAATCAAGTGGATTTAAATCGTGATGCGCAGGAGCTCAAAGAGCCTGAAAGTAGAGTGTTGCGCAACGAATTTGATGCTTTTAAACCTGATTTTTGTTTAAATCTTCACGACCAGCGTACAATTTTTAGTGCGGGTAGGGCGGCAAGGCCGGCGACCCTGTCTTTCTTAACCCCTTCTATGGACCGGGACAGGGCTGTACACCCTGAAAGAAAGAAAAGTATGCAGATTATTACAAGAATCTATGAGGACCTAAAACTGGTCTTGCCGGGAAGGATTGGGAGGTATGACGATGGATATAATATCAATTGTACCGGAGATACTTTCCAGACCGCTAAGGTTCCTACCATTTTATTTGAAGCCGGTCACGCTCCTGGGGATTATGAGCGGGAAAAAGTAAGGGAGTATGTTTATGCCGCCATGGTTTCAGCTTTGTATGCTATCGCTTCGGGAAACTTTACCGAAAGCAACTATTCAGTTTATACCGATATCCCTCAAAACGAGAAGCTATTTAACGATATAATTCTGAAATATGTATTGTTAAATAATCAGCGGATGGATGTATCTATTCAATATAAAGAAGAATTAGTGGGGGATAATATAGAATTGGTACCAATAATTGAAAAAATAGCCCCTGAGATTACAAATTTTGCTCATAGGATAATCGATGCTAAAGGCGCAAAAATTGAATTTCCGGATGTGCCTGAAGTTCGCGAAAACGTTATAGTTAATAAAATTATCTTAAACGGGGAGATAATAGGTCTTAAATGTGAATAATTCTCAAAATACTTAGTAATTATTCAACGATTTTGTATTAATTTTGAACTTCATTAAAAAAAGAGATTTGAAAAATGGCCAAGTTTAAATTAGACGAAACAGACCACCAGATTCTTGATATGCTTATCGAGAATACCCGGACTCCTTTTACCGATATTGCCAAGAAACTATTAATATCGGCCGGAACCGTTCACGTAAGGGTGAAAAAGATGGAAGAAGCAGGAATTATTACTGGTTCTTCCCTGACATTGGACTATAAAAAATTGGGTTATGCCTTTATTGCTTACGTAGGCGTATTCCTTAAAAACACTTCTCAAACAAAATTCGTTTTAGAGAGAATAAATGAAATTCCTTTTGTAACCGTTGCCCACGTTACTACCGGGAAATTTAATGTTTTTTGTAAAATAAGAGCTCGAAATACCCAACACGCAAAAGAGATTATCTTTCAATTAGATGATATTGAGGGAGTTTATAGAACAGAGACAATGATTTCTCTGGAAGAGAGCCTGAACGATAAAAAACGCTTAATGCATTCTATTTTTCAGAATTTGTAAAGCGTCCTAAACTTTTACTAAAAACCCTTTAGGCTACTCTGTTTAAAGGGTTTTTTTATAAATTTAAATAAACACCAATTAAGATTATGCATAGAGAACCAAAACTGGAAAGATTTAATGAAAGTGTACTCGCGAAATACCAGGTTTATAATAGCATTTTTCTAACCTTACCCTTTGATGATATAAAAAAAACAGGGGCTTTATTGCCCTTGTTTCAGGAAATTTGTGAAGCCGGATTCGCTGAGAACAAAAATCCTTCGGAAATAATTGAAACCTTTTTTAATAAATACCAGGAAGATCCTTCTGAAAGTGAAAAGATAGACTTGCTTTTTAGGTTTATTCAGTATATAGAAAGACAGGTAGTATTGTTTGATGCTATAGAAGATGCCTCTTTCCCTGTAGTTAACAATATGGATGGGCACGGAACCCTTAGGAATATTAAAGAGGAAGCTGAAGCTGTTAATAAAACCTCTGAGCTCAGGGATTACCTGAAACGGTTTAAAGTGCGGCCTACGCTTACAGCGCACCCCACGCAATTTTACCCGGGTGCTGTATTGGGGATCATCACCGACCTGGATAAAGCCGTACAGAAAAACGACTTAACAACCATAAAAAATCTCCTGGCCCAGCTTGGTAAAACCCCGTTTTTCAAAAAAGAAAAACCCTCGCCATTCGATGAAGCGGTAAGCCTGATTTGGTACTTTGAGAATGTATTCTATCAAAGTGTAAGTCAGATATATAATTATTTGCAACAAAATATTTTTAATGGAGAAGATCCCGGAAATCAGGTGATCAACCTTGGTTTTTGGCCAGGAGGAGACCGGGACGGAAACCCATTTGTAACCACGGAAATCACCCTGAAGGTTGCTAAAAGACTTCGGTCTACAATCCTGCTTAATTATTACAGGGACTTAAGAAAATTAAAGCGCCGTCTAACCTTTAGTGAGGTAGATGAGATCATTTCTGAAATCGAACCTAAGCTGTATGCCAGCGCTATTTCAAAAACAGGAAAAATTAAAATAAGCCTTGAAGACTTAAAGTCTAAGTTGACTAAGATCAGGGATATAGTTCGTGACAAACATCAATCATTATTTTTAGAGGAAGTAGACGATCTTCTAAATAAAATTAACCTCTTCGGGTATCATTTTGGCACTTTGGATATTCGTCAGGATTCCAGTAAACACAATGAGGTGCTGGAAGAACTTCACCAATATAAGCCCGATCTCTTCGGTGGAAAATATTCCGATTTAACCGAGGAGGAGCAAATTGATGCTTTAACCAAAGTTCAGGGGAATATAGACCCTGAGAATCTGGAAGAAGGGATGGCTAAAGCTACCTTGTCTTCGATATATGCAATGCAAAGTATTCAGCAAACCAATGGAGAGAATGGTGCAAACCGATATATTATAAGTAACTGCGGAAGTGTGCAGGGGGTATTGCAGCCTTTTGCGTTTATGAGATTATGTGGTTGGGAAAAACCATCGGTAGATATTATCCCGCTTTTTGAAACCGTACCCGATCTAAGAAAGGCTCATGAGGTGATGGAAGTTCTGTATAATAATTCGGTTTACAAAGAGCATCTTGAGCGACGCGGAAACAAGCAAACAATTATGCTCGGCTTTAGTGATGGAACCAAGGATGGGGGTTACCTAATGGCTAACTGGAGTATTTATAAGGCCAAAGAAAAGCTTACAGAGATTTCAAGGAAATATGATATAAAAGTAGTTTTCTTTGATGGTCGGGGAGGGCCACCTGCTCGAGGAGGAGGAAAAACGCACCAGTTTTACGCTTCTTTGGGTCCAGGCATAGAAAATGAAGAGATCCAGCTAACCGTGCAGGGGCAAACCATTAGTTCAAATTTTGGTACTCAGGACAGTTGCCGCTATAATCTGGAACAGTTACTAAGTTCCGGAGTTTCGAACGAAATTTTGAGTGAAGGAGAAAATGTCCTTTCGGAAGAGGACAGGGAGACTATGGATAGATTGGCGGAATTGAGTTATACTACTTATACCGATTTCAAACAGCATCCAAAGTTTATTCCTTATCTGGAACAAATGAGTACGCTGAAATATTACGCGAAAACCAATATTGGTAGTCGCCCTTCTAAAAGAAATAAATCTGAAAAGTTAAACTTAAGCGACCTAAGAGCGATTCCTTTTGTGGGAAGCTGGAGTCAATTGAAACAAAATGTCCCCGGATTTTTTGGAGTTGGAACTGCTATGGAGTTTTACGAAAAAGAAGGGGAGTTTGATAAAGTGATCCATCTCTATGAGAACTCAGTGTTTTTTAAGACACTGCTGGAAAACAGCATGATGAGTCTAACCAAGTCATTCTTTGCTTTAACATCTTATATGAAGGACGACAAGGAATTCGGAGAGTTCTGGCAACTGATTTATGAGGAATATGAGCGTACAAAAAGAATGTTGCTCAAGGTTACCGGTTACAAAGAGCTGCTGGAAAATCAACCGGCAGGCAAGGCCTCAATTCAGGCCCGGGAACGTATCGTGTTACCTTTACTAACCATTCAGCAACATGCCTTAAGAAAAGTTCAGGAACTACAGAAGCAGGGTGAAGCTTCTGAAGATTTGCTTGAGATCTATGAAAAGATGGTTACCCGCTCTTTATATGGAAATATTAATGCAAGTAGAAACTCCGCATAATGATAGTCTCAGAGTTAAATAAAGGAGATTACCACGAGTTTTATCAAACTTATATAGATAAACTTCCCGGCGATAAGTCGCTGGGAAGTTTGCTTATGGAAAATCAAAGAGAGCTTGAGGAAGTGCTCAGCATAATTACTCCGGAAAAGCTGAGTTTTAGGTATGCCCCGGGAAAATGGAGCCTGGCAGAAGTACTTCAACATATGATTGATGTGGAACGTATTTTTCAATACAGGGCGCTGTGCATAGCCAGGAATGATAAAACTTCGCTTCCTGGATTTGATCATGATGCCTATGTACCGGCTTCAGAAGCAAACCGTCGGGAACTTGAAGGCTTAAAAGAGGAATTTATAAATGTAAGAATCTCGAGTATTGATCTTTATGCAAGTTTTTCTGAAGAAATGCTTCAACGTACCGGAGTGGTGAATAATAACAAAACCAGTGTCGGGGTCATAGGATTTATAAGCATAGGACATACCCTTCATCATCTGGAGCTTTTGAAGAAAAAGTACCTGATATGAATTTTTTCAAGACCTTCTTTAGTTTACTGAAAAAGGCTTATTTCAGCTGGAACCGCAATGATCCTTATGCAAGGAGTGCAACTATAGCATATTATACCTTATTTTCTTTACCTTCTTTATTAATCATAGTTGTAACAATTGCGAGCTATTTTTTTAAGCGGCAAGCGGTGCAGGGGCGAATCACTGATGAAATAGGAGAGTTTATCGGTCCCGATTCTGCAAATGCCATTGAAGCCATAGTCGCCAATGCGGCACTCTCGGGAGATTCTACCTGGGCTATTATCGTGGGTGTTGCGCTGTTGCTTTTTGGTGCTACCGGGGTATTCTTTCAGCTAAAGAAGGCAATGAATAATATTTGGAATGTAGCAGCGAAAAAATCTAATTTTTTGCAATTACTTCTGGACAGAGTTATCTCTTTTGGAATGGTGCTGGTAATTGGCCTGCTTTTGCTGGTTTCAATGGTTATCTCTGCACTACTGGCTATTCTAAGCGATCATATAGACCAATTTGCACCCGGGGTAACCGGATTTATGGTAGATGTTACTAACTTTTTTATTTCCTTTTTAATTGTTACCACCCTTTTCGCTGCGGTTTTTAAATTGCTTCCCGATATAAAAATAAGGTGGCGAATAACCTATTTGGGTGCAGTTTTAACCACTATTTTATTCTTAATAGGAGAAAAAATACTGGGTTTCTATTTTGGTAGCAGTGAACCAGCCTCTGTGTATGGCGGGGCCTCCTCTGTAGTATTACTCCTTTTATGGGTCTATTATACCTGTCTTATTCTTTTCTTTGGGGCCGAATTTACAGTTCAATTTGCTTTACATAGAAATGAAAAGGTGGTCCCAAATAAATATGGGGAGCCTGCGATCTACCAGGAGATGGAAAAGCTGGAGCAAAAACGGGTGCAACTCCAGGAAGAAAAAAAGATTATAGATACCCTTAAAAGTAACCTGGACCTTGAGGAAGAAAAACAGAATAGAGATAAGAAAGATTCAGCAGAAAAATAAATGACGACCTTTGCTTTTATTAATAAAGTTTAACGATAAACCTTCGGTTTTTTATAAAGGCCTTAATACCCATTGGCTCCTGTGATGTTTATCTTTGAGTAAAACCGAAAAAAGATAAGATTATGGAAAAGAAAGTTGCAATTTTAGCTACAAATGGATTTGAAGAGTCTGAATTGAAATCTCCAAAAGAAGCAATGGAGAAAGAAGGCTTTAAAGTGGATATTATCAGCATTGAAAAAGGAAAGATAAAAGGCTGGGCCGATGGGGGCTGGAGTGGTGAAGTAGAAGTAGACCGCACTGTTAAAGAGGTGAAAGCAAAAGATTATAACGGGCTGGTACTTCCTGGCGGAGTTATGAATCCGGATATTTTGAGAAGAGATGAAGATGTCCTGACATTTGTTCGGGATTTCTTTAAACTGAAAAAACCAGTTGGAGCAATTTGCCATGCAGGCTGGACCCTTATTGAGGCCGAAGTGGTGAAAGGTCGAACTATGACTTCTTTCAATTCTATTAAAACCGACCTGAAAAATGCCGGTGCCAATTGGGTTGATAAAGAAGTAGTTGTTGATGAAGGCTTTGTCACCAGTCGAAACCCCAATGATCTACCAGCTTTTAATGCCAAGATTATTGAAGAAATTAAAGAAGGCAAGCACGATATGCAACATGCATAGGGACTGAGATTGCTATGAAAAAGAAAAGAGGCCGTTTAAAAATCACTTTTTAGACGGCCTCTTTATTTATAGCTCGGAATTAATGATCATCATCATCGGAATCTTCCTCTTCAACTTCGTTTGTTTTTTCGGGAATTTCCACTATTGGTTCGTTAAAATCTGAATCATCATAGTCTTCTTCATCGAAATTGGCCATCGTATTTTCAAGACGTGTACTCACTTTAACAAGGTACACGGTATCCTCGGTCTTAACTTCAACCGCATCAACCGTCTCATTCTTAGCGTTTTTAAAGGAGATCACCTGGTCGTCATCATATCCATCGGGATACTTCTCCACCAGGAGGCTAAGTATTTCTGGCGTAAGCTTTTTGTAATCAACAATTATTCTTTTCATAGCGCGAATGGTTTCTGCAATAATAACAAAAAAAATATCTGATTTAGATTTTTAAATAAAACTATTAATTTTTAAAAAATCAAGCTTTTCCATAAAAATCGAATGCTTTTTGAATAACTGCATTTGATACAAGACAGTCAATTAAAGGTTTCCCAATGTCTTCCAGCAGTACGAAATTAATTTTTCCATATTCATTCTTCTTATCATACTTCATTAACTCGATTATTTTTGTAATATCCTGGTCCTCAAACTCTACCTTTCCATACATATCGAGTATGTTACTGGTAATTTGTTCCATTTTTTTCTTAGGAAACTCTTTTAATTCTGAAGAAATAAATGTTGCTAAAATCATCCCAATCGCCACGGCTTCTCCGTGTAGTAGTCTTGTTTTAGAAGCGTGATTAAGGAAGTAAGATTCAATGGCATGTCCAAGGGTATGACCATAATTAAGGGTTTTCCTAAGATTTTTTTCATCAGGGTCACGGGATACTATTTTGGCTTTAATGGCGACAGATTCTTTAATAATATCGTCCAGATCTTCTAAGCTTAAATCTTTTAACGAAGTAAGCTTATTCCAGTACTTCTCATCCTTAATAAGACCGTGCTTTAAAATTTCGGCCAGGCCACTTCGCATTTCATTGGCAGGGAGGCTTTTTAAATAATCAGGGTCGATTAAAACCATTTTGGCGTTATTGATCACTCCTATTTGGTTTTTAAGGTTCCCCAGGTCCACCCCGGTTTTTCCTCCTACTGAAGCGTCTACCATAGCCAATAGCGTTGTAGGAATATTTATATAAGAAATACCTCTTTTAAAACAAGAAGCTACAAAACCACCCAGATCTGTCACTACGCCGCCGCCAAGGTTCAATACCAGGCTTTTTCGGTCGGCTTCCAGTTCAGAAAGTACATTCCAGATCTGGCTGCAGGTTTCCAGATTCTTATGGCTTTCGCCTGCTTCCATCTCTATGACCTCTACAGGAGTTTCTGTTGCAAGCCTGGCAAGAAAGGCGGAAAGACAAAAATTATGGGTGTTGGAATCAACCAGAATGAAAATTTTTGAAGCCTTGTTTTCGGTCAGATAAGTAGCGAGTTTTTCGTAGGCATTATCCCTGTAAAAAACAGGGGCACCAATTGCCGTTTTTGCCATAATTTATAAGGTTTTAAATATCTTTAAAGAAGCCTCGAAAATAAGCAGAAATATTCAAAAAAATCAAAGTCTCTGTTTTATCTTTGTTGTAAGAATTCTAACAACATGATAAGAAGAAAAATATTTAATGATACCAAAACAGCTTTTAAATTAAAATCTGATTTAGAACTGGACCGCGCCGTTTTCCTTTTTAGTATGATGAACCGGCAGCCTTTGGTGAACGCAGGGATTTTTCTTACCAACCTTTCGTTAAAACTACACTTACCAATCGAAGGCTTGATAAAAAAAACCATTTTTGAACAATTTTGTGGGGGGGTTACCGAAGAGGATTGTAAACCCTTAACCAATAAAATGTACGAGAAGAAGCTGCATAGCATTCTCGATTATTCCGTTGAAGGAAAAGAGACCGATGAGCAATTTGATGCTGCTTTAAACAAAAAATTGGAGCTTATTAAATACGCTGCAGAGCGTGATGAATTGCCTTTTGCTTTGTTTAAGCCCACAGGAATTGGCCGATTTGCGATCTGGGAAAAAACCAGTGAACGAATAAATTTAAGTGAAGCCGAACAACAAGAGTGGGAGCGTGTTAAAGAGCGTGTAAATACGCTTTGCCAAACAGCTTATGACCATAATGTTCGTCTTTATGCCGATGCTGAAGAAAGCTGGATGCAAACCTCTGCCGATGAACTTATGGAAGAGATGATGCGCAAGTATAATAAAGAAAAGGTTATTATTTTTAATACCCTTCAATGCTACCGGTGGGATAGGATGGAATATCTTAAAGACCTGCATGAAAAAGGGAAAGCCGAAGGTTTTAAGGTTGGTGCTAAAATTGTTCGCGGGGCATATATGGAAAAAGAGAATGCCAGAGCTAAAAAACATGGCTATGTTAGTCCCATCTGTGAAAATAAAGAGGCTACCGATGTAAACTTCAATAGTATAATGTCCTACTGCCTGGCTCATCTTGACGAAATTGAGCTCTTTATTGGTACTCACAACGAGGTAAGCAATTACCTGGCCTTACAGGTTATGGAAGATAAAAAACTTCCTTTAGACGATGATCGTATTTGGTTTAGCCAGCTATATGGGATGAGTGACCATATAAGCTATAACCTGGCAAGAAAAGGTTATAACGCTGCTAAATTATTGCCGTTCGGACCTGTGCGGGATGTGGTACCTTACCTTTTGCGTAGAGCTCAGGAAAACACCTCTGTTAAAGGGCAAACAGGTAGGGAATTATCCTTATTGCGCGAAGAAAAACGCAGAAGAAAAGGAGAACCTACAAAACACGATCGTAAGGAATTTTAGTTTTTAAGATTAAAATAAAAAAGGGCTGTTTTGAAAAGAAAACAGCCCTTTATTTTTTTGAGGATTCGTTTTAGTCCGTGCTTTCCTCCATAGTGTGATAAACATTTTGAACGTCTTCATCTTCCTCCAGTTTCTCCAGAAGTTTCTCTACATCTTCAGCCTCTTCAGGAGTTAGTGCTTTGGTAACCTGCGGGATTCGCTCAAAGCCTGAAGAAAGGATCTCGATCTCACGCTTTTCCAGTTCTTTTTGTATAGCCCCAAACTGGCCAAAAGGCGCATAGATATGAATTCCGTCTTCATCCTGGAAAACCTCTTCGGCACCAAAATCAATAAATTCAAGTTCCATCTCCTCTACATCCAGCCCTTCAGCAGCTACCCGGAAATTACAGGTGTGATCGAACATAAATTCTACCGAGCCTGAAGTTCCGAGATTCCCATCGCTTTTATTGAAGTGAGAGCGCACATTGGCCACTGTACGATTATTATTATCGGTGGCTGTTTCTACCAATACTGCAATTCCGTGAGGGGCATAACCCTCGAATAGTACAACTTTATAGTCGCCCTGGTTTTTGTCGCTGGCCCTTTTAATGGCACGTTCTATATTGTCTTTGGGCATATTAACGCTCTTCGCGTTTTGGATCACTGCCCGCAGTTTTGCATTTGTGTCAGGATCTGGACCGCCTTCTTTTACAGCCATTACAATATCCTTTCCTATACGAGTGAATGCTTTGGCCATTGCCGACCAACGCTTCATCTTTCGTGCTTTTCTAAATTCGAATGCTCTTCCCATTTATTTTCTGAATAAAAATCCTTGCAAAAATATAAAAAAGCTTCCAATAAAAATCTGGAAGGTTTTTTTCAAGTTGCCTGGTGAGGCTTATATTTCTTTAAGCCGATTCTACAATGTCTTCTATGGCTCTGGCGAGTTTAAAATCCTTTTCGGTGACTCCATTGGCATCGTGGGTGGAGAGTGAAATCTCTAACTCATTGTAAACGTTACCCCAATTGGGGTGGTGCTGCAGGGCTTCGGCCTCAAAGGCAATGCGAGTCATCACAGTAAATGCATCTTTAAAATTATCAAACTGAAAAGAGGTGTGGATAGCATCTTCAGCATAAGTCCATCCATCGAATTCTTTCAATTTTTTGTTGATTTCTTCGTCACTTAATTTTTTCATAATGGTATAATTAAAGCTTAGTCGCCTAAAATTAAGCAACCGGGCGGGAAAAACCCGTTGTTTTCAGCATTTTTTGTGGTTAAACCTTTATGGATGCATTTACCACCCGTTGGACGCTTAGTTCCAAATTTTTCGGAAGTAAATTATCTTTAGGCAGAACGGCTAGAAACCGGTCATTATTAGAATCGTAGACGTTTTTAAAAAGAGGATTCGGGTAGCCTAAGGTTTGACAAACCTCTTCAATAAAATCTTTTTGGTGAATTAAATCGCTGCTTCCCAGGTGAAAAACCCCGTTTTTCTTACGGTTTATTATGTAATGGACTTGCCTTGCAAAATGGTCTGCTTCGGTTACATTAATAACCACATTGGGGAACACCTCTATGGCTTCACCCAAATAGAGCATATTTTTTACTTCCTTTATTCGTGGGGAATCCAGCCCAAAAACCATGGGAAGCCTAAGGATATTGTACTTCTCATTAGGTAATCTTAGCAGGGCATTTTCAATTTTAATCTTGAACCTTCCGTAAATACTTTGCGATAAGGTTTTATCGTATTCGTAAGATGGAAAATTGGTAAAGGCATCAAAAACATTGGCTGAAGAAATAAAAATCAGTCTGGAGTTATGATGCTGCAGATAATTAATAATTGAGAAATGGGCTGCTATTTGTGCATTAAAATTTCCGCGAAGCGCAGAAATAATAATTGTGGGCTTAATATTTTCAAGCAGAATCTCAATATTTTCGGTTTCAAGGTCGTATTGATAAAAATGCTGATTTTTTTCCAGGACAGGATTATCTGTAAAATACGTACCATAGGTATCAAAATAGGAGCATAGCTCTTTATATAAGGCATTGCCTATAAAGCCGCTAGCTCCTAAAATCAATATTTTCTCCAAAAATTTATCCTTTAAAAAAGGGTGATTTCACCTGTGTGGCGGGAACGGCTTTTTTTCTTATTTGAATTTGAATTTTATTTCCAACTCCTGCTACCTCTGTAGGGACGTAGCCTAAGCCAATTCCTTTTTCCAGCGACGGTGACATTGTACCCGAAGTTACCTGGCCAATAACCTTGCCATTTTCATCTACAATATCGTAACCTTGTCTTGGGATTCCACGCTCATCCAGTTCGAAAGCGATGAGTTTACGTTTGGGACCTTCTTCTTTTTCTTTTTTAAGATTTTCTGAATTAACGAAGTCTTTGGTGAATTTGGTGATCCAGCCAAGACCGGCTTCAATAGGAGAGGTTGTCTCATCAATATCATTCCCGTAAAGACAGAAGCCCATTTCCAAACGTAAGGTATCACGCGCCGCAAGACCTATGGGTTTAATTCCATAATCTTTTCCTGCCGCCATCACTTTTTCCCAGATTTCGGCAGCATCTTCATTTCTAAAGTAAATCTCAAAACCACCACTGCCAGTATATCCTGTAGCTGAAATAATCACTTTTTCTACACCGGCAAACTCGGCTACCTCGAAAGTGTAAAATTTCATATTCTGAAGATCTATATCGGTAAGTGCTTGCATGGCTTCAGCGGCTTTTGGCCCCTGGATAGCAAGTAAGGAAAGCTCATCACTCATATCGCGCATCGTCGCATCCATTGTATTGTGGTGAGATATCCAGTTCCAGTCTTTTTCAATATTAGAAGCATTTACCACAAGCAGGTACTTTTCTTCATTGATACGATATACAATGAGATCGTCTACAATCCCTCCCGATTCGTTAGGCATACAAGTGTACTGTGCTTTTCCATCGGTAAGTTTGGAGGCGTCATTAGAACAAACTTTTTGTATAAGCTCTAAGGCTTTATCTCCAGAGATTAAAAATTCTCCCATATGGGAAACATCAAAAACACCAAGTTTTTCACGTACTGTTTGATGTTCAATATTTACTCCTTCGTAGGAAATCGGCATATTATAACCGGCAAAAGGAACCATTTTAGCATTTAAAGATTTATGGATGGCATCAAGGGCGATTTCTTTCATTTTCTTAAAATTTGAGCAAATTTATTGAATTCTCCCTGAAATAAAGATGAAATATATTTTTTTATTAAGTACCTAATATTCTCCATTAGAATATGTGTATTTTAGTATAAAGCAATTTTACTTCAATGAAGATTTATAGTGCCGAACAATTACAAAAAGCTGATAGCATAAGTGTTAAAAACCAGAATATTACCAGTACCGAGCTGATGGAACGTGCCGCCGGAATGGTGTTTAATCAAATTCACTCGCGCCTTGAGGCTAGTGATATTGTGGTAAAAATATTTTGTGGAATAGGAAATAATGGAGGAGATGGTTTGGTGATAGCCCGAATGTTGGTAGAACACGGGTATGAGGTAAAAGTCTTCGTGGTGAACTACAGCGACAAACGCTCAAAGGATTTTCTGATTAATTACGACAGATTTAAAAATACCACTAAAGACTGGCCTGTACTTATTAAAAACCAGAATGATTTTCCAAAAATTGACGAGGGTGATTTTGTAATTGATGCGATGTTTGGAATAGGCCTTAACCGCCCTATTGAGGGATGGGTAGGCGCTTTGGTAGCCCATATAAATAAATCAGGTGCATTTATACTTGCCATAGATATGCCATCGGGTCTCTATGCAGAAAAGATTCCCGAAAGTAAGTCTGCTATCATTAATGCTAATTTCACCCTTACTTTTCAGAGTCCGAAATTCACTTTTTTCCTTCCTCAAACCATGGATAATGTTGGTGATTTCCAGGTGTTGGATATAGGTTTAGACAAGGAATTTCTTGCAAAAACCAATACCAGTGCAAGGTTAATAGGAAAGGAAGAAGCCCGGCTATTATATAAAAACAGGAAAAAGAATTCCCATAAAGGAGATTACGGTCATAGCCTGATAATTGGTGGTAGCTATGGAAAAATAGGCAGTATTGTACTTTCAGCAACTGCAGCACTTAAAACCGGCGCCGGCTTATGCAGTGTTTTTAGTCCTGAATGTGGTTATGAAATTATTCAAACGGCTTTGCCAGAAGCTATGGTGATTACCGATAAACAGAAAAAACATCTAAGCGAAATAAAAATAGATTTTGAACCTGATGTTCTTTGCTTCGGAATGGGGGCGGGGACTGGCGATGAAGCGAGTAGTGCGTTTCAAAAATTACTTAAAGAGACCAAAAAGCCTATGCTAATTGATGCCGATGGTTTAAATATGCTGGCAAAAAATAAAGAACTTCTGGACCTTGTGCCAGAAAGATCTGTGCTCACCCCACATCCTAAAGAATTAGAACGTCTTATCGGCAAGTGGGATGATGACCTTCATAAAATTAAAAAGGTCCAAAAGTTTATAAAAAAATATAATGTAATTCTTGTTTTAAAGGGAGCTCATAGCTTCTGTTTCAGCAAGGAGGAGATTTTTATAAATAACTCCGGAAATCCAGGAATGGCGACGGCTGGTGCTGGGGATGTACTGTCGGGAGTAATTTCCGGTCTGATGTCGCAAAAATACGATCCTGTTATTGCTGTGGTTCTTGGGGTTTATCTTCATGGCTTAGCGGGCGATCTTGCTGCAGAAAAAATGGGATATGAGGCTATTACTGCCCGGGAGATCATCAATAATTTGGGGGGTGCTTTTTTTGAATTATTCACAGAGGAAGAGGACCTTCATTTTGATTGAAACTTTATGCTTAAATCGTGAAGCAGGTAATTAAATGATAAATTTCAGCTAAGTTTATTTGGAATACTTTAACAGATGTTAGATTTTTGAGCTTTCAATTATAAATTTAAAAATTCATGCAAACTCATCATTATATTAGTTCCGCCGTATTAGACCTTGCCACGATTCAGGATATACTGGAAACTAATAAAAAACTGGTCTTAAGCGATGAGTCTGTTCTAAATATCAAAAAGTCCAGAGCCTATCTCGATAAAAAAATCCAGGAAAGTAATACTCCTGTTTACGGTATTAATACAGGCTTCGGAGCCTTATGTAATGTAAAGATCACTTCTGAAAAACTCACTGAATTACAGGAAAACCTTGTAAAATCTCATGCTTGTGGTACAGGAGAGAGAGTAGGGAAGCCAATTATTAAACTAATGTTACTTCTCAAAATACAGTCTTTAAGTTACGGACATTCAGGGGTAGCACTAGAAACAGTAACGCGCCTTTTGGATTTTTATAATGAGGATATCCTGCCAGTGATTTTCGAACAAGGGTCTTTGGGAGCCTCTGGTGACCTTGCACCCCTGGCACATCTCGCTTTGCCACTAATAGGAGAGGGTGAAGTTTATTATAAGGGGCAGGAAATTACTGCTGCAGAAATGTTGCAGAAAATGGAGTGGAAGCCTTTAAAACTGCAGTCCAAAGAAGGACTTGCTCTTTTAAACGGCACCCAGTTTATGAGCGCCCATGCCGTATATGGCTTACTTCAGGCTTTTAAATTGTCTTACCTGGCAGATAAGGTTAGTGCGGTGTCTATGGACGGTTTCAACTGTAATATGTCGCCTTTTGATGAGCTGGTTCATCTGGTAAGGCCTCATAGAGGACAGGTTAAAACCGCAGAAAGGATAAGATATTTTTTAGAAGGAAGTGAAATTGCCCGAAAAGAAAAAGACAATGTTCAGGATCCTTATTCTTTCAGGTGTGTGCCCCAGGTACATGGCGCTACAAAGGATACCCTGGGTTTTGTTCGGAAGATTGTAAAAACTGAGATTAATTCAGTTACCGATAATCCTAATATTTTTATTGAAGAGGATAAAATAATCTCTGGTGGTAATTTTCATGGACAACCTCTGGCACTTGGCCTGGATTATTTAGCTATTGCCATGGCCGAGTTAGCCAATATTTCTGAAAGAAGAACATATCAGCTGGTGTCTGGGTCACGTGGACTACCTCAATTTCTTGTGGAGAACCCGGGTCTCAATAGCGGTTTTATGATTCCTCAATATACAGCAGCCAGTATTGTGAGCCAGAATAAACAATTTGCAGTTCCTGCTTCGGTAGATTCAATTGTTTCATCAAACGGGCAGGAGGATCACGTTAGTATGGGGGCAAACAGTGCGACAAAAATGATTAGAATCATTGAAAATGTAAATTCGGTTCTCGCCATCGAACTTTTTAATGCTTCACAGGCACTTCATTTCCGGGAACCTGCGCTGACTTCAGAAATTCTCCAGGAATTCATTTCAGAATTCAGAAAAGAAGTGCCCATTGTAAAAGAGGATGTCACTATGGCGCCACATATTAAGAAAGCAAAGGAATTTTTGAATTCTTATAGAATTCTACCTGAAGTTCTTTTCGAATAAGACCTTAGAGTTATAAAAAACAAAAAGCCGCTTGAGAAGTCAAACGGCTTTTTGTTTTTAGCTTGTTTTTGTATTTTAAGATTCGGCTTCTTTAACCGGTTTTTCTACCTTAATGGTGAGTTCATTTTTCTTTTCATCCAGGTCCATAAAGATAATATCTCCTTCGGCTATTTTGGAAGTGATTATCTCTTCGGCAAGGGCATCTTCAATATACTTTTGAATTGCTCTGTTAAGTGGTCTTGCCCCATATTGTTTATCGAAGCCTTTTTCGGCAATAAAGTCTTTCGCTTTATCACTTAATTTAAGGTTATAGCCTAACCCTCCAATTCTGTCATATAATTTCACAAGCTCTATCTCGATGATTTTATGAATATCTTCTCTTTCAAGAGAATTGAAGATCACCACATCATCAATTCTGTTAAGGAATTCTGGCGCGAAGGCTTTTTTAAGGGCATTCTCAATAACACTTTTCGTATTTTCATCTGCCTGAGAACGCTGTGAAGCAGTTCCGAAACCAACTCCCTGACCGAAATCTTTCAATTTCCTTGCTCCAATATTAGAGGTCATTATAATAATGGTGTTTCTGAAATCTATCTTCCGACCTAAACTGTCGGTGAGGTAACCATCATCAAGTACCTGCAATAGCATATTGAAAACATCAGGATGTGCTTTTTCTACCTCATCGAGTAATATTACTGCATAAGGTTTACGTCTTACTTTCTCGGTAAGCTGGCCACCTTCTTCATAACCAACATATCCCGGAGGTGCACCTATCAATCGGGATACAGCGAATTTTTCCATGTACTCGCTCATATCAATTCTGATAAGGGCATCGTCGTTATCAAAAAGCTCCCGGGCAAGGACCTTTGCTAACTGGGTTTTCCCCACCCCGGTTTGCCCAAGAAATATAAATGACCCAATGGGTTTATTGGGATCCTTAAGACCCGCTCGATTACGCTGAATGGCTTTTACAACTTTGGCCACAGCTTCGTCCTGACCAATTACTTTTCCTTTTATCTTTTTAGGTAATTCTACCAGTTTATTACTTTCGGTTTGAGCGATTCTATTAACCGGAACTCCAGTAATCATAGAAACCACATCGGCAACATCATCTTCACTAACTGTCTCCTTGTGTTTTTTAGATTCTTCTTCCCAACGTTCCTGGGCTAGCTGAAGTTCTTTTTCAAGATTTTTTTCATCATCTCTTAATTTGGCAGCTTCTTCATATTTTTGCTTTTTCACTACTGAATTTTTCTTCTCTCTAACTTCTTCCAGCTTTCTCTCGAGGTCAAGAATCTGTTTTGGTACATCGATATTTGTGATATGAACCCGGGAGCCTGCTTCATCTAAAGCATCAATAGCCTTGTCTGGAAGAAACCTATCGGTCATATACCGGTTGGTTAATTTCACACAGGCATCAATAGCTTCTGGAGTATAAACCACATTGTGGTGGTCTTCATATTTATCTTTGATATTATTAAGGATTTCTATTGTTTCTTCTACAGAAGTGGGTTCTACGATCACTTTCTGAAAGCGTCGCTCCAATGCCCCATCTTTTTCGATGTATTGCCTGTACTCGTCTAAAGTGGTTGCACCAATACATTGTATTTCACCACGCGCTAAGGCAGGTTTAAACATATTGCTTGCATCTAGGCTACCTGTAGCTCCACCAGCACCAACAATGGTGTGAATCTCATCTATAAATAGAATGATATCGTCATTCTTTTCCAACTCGTTCATAACCGCCTTCATACGTTCTTCAAACTGACCGCGGTATTTTGTGCCCGCCACCAGGCTGGCAAGATCGAGAGTTACAACCCTTTTGTCGAATAATATTCTTGATACTTTCCTTTGGATAATTCTCAAAGCAAGCCCTTCAGCAATGGCTGATTTACCTACTCCAGGTTCCCCTATTAACAGCGGGTTATTTTTCTTTCTTCTGCTTAGAATTTGCGAAACTCTTTCGATTTCCTTTTCGCGTCCAACAACGGGATCTAATTTATCGGCTTCGGCAAGGGCAGTTAAATCTCTTCCGAAGTTATCAAGAACCGGGGTTTTTGACTTCTTAGAGGTTTTACCCGGCCCACCTGAGCCACTCCCGCTAAACGGATTGTCTTTGGTGGCATCATCGGCACCGCTGTCTTCATCAGAAAAAGCACTTGAAGGGCTATCTGTGAAATCATTTTCGTCACTGGCGATCATGTATTTAAACTGATCCTTCACCCCATCATAATCAATCTTTAATTTATTTAAAAGCTTAGTGGTGGGGTCGTTTTCATTTCTTAAAATGCAAAGTAGCAGGTGTGCTGTATTAATTGAAGAACTCTGGAAAAGTTTTGCCTCCAGAAAAGTTGTCTTCAAGGCTCTTTCTGCCTGTCGGGTTAAATGCAGATTCCGCTTGTCGTTAGATAGACTGCCTATGTTAGGATTGGCCGGACTAAGAATTTCGACTTTTCTTCTCAGGTGGCTAAGGTCTATATCCATCGCATTTAAAATATCTATGGCCTTACCGTCGCCATCACGAAGTAATCCCAGCATAAGATGCTCGGTTCCTATAAAATCATGCCCCAGCCTGAGAGCTTCCTCTTTGCTGTAAGCAATTACGTCTTTTACTCTTGGGGAAAAATTATCATCCATCTTTATCTTCCTTTCTCTCTGTTATTTCAACTAAAACTTTCAAAAATCATACCTTTTGGAGAGTCTTAAGCTAATTGACAAAATAACTTCCAATTATCAAAATGGAAAGTAAGGAACTTATTAACGAAACTCCACTAAAAATTTGTTAATAAAATATGGGTAATATCGGGCTGAAGGAGCCGTTCAACAGAGATAAAATATGTAAATTGGCTCGTTAGATTTTAGAACTAAAATAAACTTAGAATATGGCTGAAGGAGAAAAGTTAATTCCTATCAACATTGAAGACGAAATGAAGTCGGCTTACATTGATTATTCAATGTCGGTCATTGTGTCACGTGCTCTTCCCGATGTACGTGATGGTTTAAAACCGGTACACCGCCGGGTTTTATTCGGGATGCACGAACTTGGTGTACTTTCAAACCGTGCTTATAAAAAATCTGCAAGGATTGTAGGGGAAGTTTTAGGTAAATATCACCCTCACGGAGACTCCTCAGTTTATGATACCATGGTTAGGATGGCTCAGCACTGGAGCATGCGCTATATGTTAGTAGATGGCCAGGGTAACTTTGGTTCGGTAGATGGTGATAGCCCTGCCGCCATGCGTTATACCGAAGCCCGAATGCGGAAGATAAGTGAAGATATGCTTATCGATATTGATAAAAATACGGTTGATACCCAACTGAATTTTGATGATTCTCTTTCCGAGCCAGTAGTTCTTCCTACAAGAATTCCCAATCTTTTAGTCAATGGAGCAAGTGGAATTGCTGTAGGTATGGCGACAAATATGGCTCCACATAATTTATCTGAAGTTATAGATGGTACCATAGCTTATATCGATAACCACGATATAGAAATAGATGAACTAATAGAACATATTAAAGCCCCTGATTTTCCAACAGGAGGAACCATTTATGGTTACGATGGTGTTAGAGAAGCTTTTAAAACAGGAAAGGGACGGGTAGTTCTCCGGGCTAAATCTTCGCTGGAAGAAATTAACGGGAGAGAGTTTATTGTGGTTACCGAAATTCCTTACCAGGTAAACAAGGCGGATATGATCAAGAAAACCGCTGACCTGGTAAATGAAAAGAAAATAGAAGGTATTTCGCTCATAAGAGACGAATCAGACCGTAATGGAATGCGCATAGTATACCAATTAAAAAGAGATGCCATTCCAAATATTGTTTTAAATACCTTATATAAGCATACTGCACTTCAGTCCTCCTTTAGCGTAAATAATATTGCGCTGGTAAATGGCCGTCCTGAGTTGCTTAACTTAAAAGACATTATTTACCATTTTGTGGAGCACCGCCATGTGGTAGTGGTGAGAAGAACTGAATTTGAGCTGAAAAAAGCTGAAGATCGTGCTCACATCCTTGAAGGTCTTATTATAGCTTCAGATAATATTGATGAGGTTATCGCACTTATCAGGGCTTCCGGAAATGCCGAGGAAGCAAGGGAGAAATTAATGGATAAGTTTGAATTAACCGAAATTCAGGCCAGAGCTATCGTAGAAATGCGATTAAGACAACTTACCGGACTCGAGCAAGACAAATTACGTGCAGAATATGAAGAAATCCTTAAAACCATAGAAGATCTTAAAGACATTTTGGCACGTAAAGAACGCAGAATGCAGGTTATTAAGGATGAACTTCTGGAAGTAAAAGAGAAATATGGTGACGAACGTCGTTCTACTATAGAATATTCCGGAGGAGATTTAAGCATAGAAGATATGATTCCGGATGAGCAGGTGGTAATTACCATTTCACACGCCGGTTATATTAAAAGAACTTCTCTTAATGAATATAAAACCCAAAATAGAGGAGGAGTAGGCCAGAAAGGTTCTACCACCCGAAATGAGGATTTTCTGGAATATCTTTTTGCAGGAACCAATCACCAATATATGCTCTTCTTTACTCAAAAAGGAAAATGTTACTGGATGCGGGTTTATGAAATTCCGGAAGGTAGTAAGGCCTCAAAAGGTAGAGCAATTCAAAATTTAATCAATATCGATCCAGATGATAGGGTTAAAGCCTTTATCAATACTCAGGACCTCAAAGATGAGGAATATGTAAACAGCCATTATGTGATTATGGCAACCAAAAAGGGACAGGTGAAAAAAACTTCCCTGGAGCAGTATTCCCGTCCAAGAACTAATGGAATTAATGCCATTACCATTAGAGAAGATGATGAATTGCTGGAGGCTAAACTTACCAATGGCGAAAGTCAGGTAATGCTTGCCATAAAAAGCGGAAAAGCCATAAGGTTTGAAGAAAGCAAAACCCGTCCTATGGGAAGAAACGCATCAGGGGTAAGAGGTATCACACTTGCCGATAAGGATGATGAAGTTGTAGGGATGGTTTCGGTAGAAGACTTTAATTCTGATATCCTGGTAGTTTCCGAAAATGGTTACGGAAAACGTTCAAGTCTTGATGACTATAGAATTACAAATCGTGGAGGGAAAGGAGTAAAGACCATTTCTATTACCGAAAAAACCGGAAATTTAGTCGCGATTAAAAATGTTTCGGATGAAGACGATGTTATGATTATTAATAAATCCGGAATAGTAATAAGAATGGAGGTTGCTAATTTAAGGGTCATGGGACGTGCAACTCAGGGAGTTAGGCTTATCAATTTAAAAGGTAATGATTCTATTGCTGCGGTAGCCAAGGTGCTTCATGATGAAGATGATGTAGAGCATATGGAAGACGCCATAACACCTGAACCTACTAAGCCCGATGCCAATGGCACAACTATTGCTGAGGATAGTGAAGAATAAATTAAATATAAAACCAAATCAAAATGAAAATTAATATTTTAACAGTAGCTCTGTCATTTTTCACCCTGGCAGCAGTTGCTCAAAAAAGTGAAATTAGAAATGCCGGAGACGCGGTGGAAGATGGTAACTACACCGAAGCCAAAGCTGAAATAGAAAAAGCAGAGCCCATGTTAGCCGATGCTAATGATAAATGGAAGGAAAGATTTTACCTTTATAAGGGGCAGGCATATCTTGGAAGTGGCGAAAATGTGACAGTGGAGGATATGCTAACCGCATCTGAAGCTTTCCAAAAAGCGGCTGAGATGGGAAGTACTGAAGCTCAGGATGGATTATTAAATGTAAGAAACAGCCTGGTACAAAGTGCAGTGGATGATCAAAATGCTGAGAATTATAAAAGCGCTTCAGAAAAACTTCTTACAAGTTATAAGTTAAACCCAAAGGATACCCTTTATCTTTATTACGCTGCGGCAAATTCTCTGAATGCTCAGGACTATGATACAGCCCTGGAATATTATAAAGAACTTAGAGATTTAGGTTTTGACGGTGCTGAGATAGAATACCTCGCTACCAATGTCGAGACCGGAGAACAGGAAGCTATGCCAAAGGAACAACGTGACCTTATGGTAAAAACCGATGAGTATACAGATCCTGAAGACAGAAAATCTCCTTCTAAAAAAGGTGAAATCGCTAAGAATATTGCTCTTATATATATCAACCAGGAGAAAATGGATGAGGCTGTTGAAGCCATGGAAGATGCCAAACGCGAGAATCCTGATAATGTGATGCTAATTCAAGCTGAGGCTGATATGTATTACCGAATGGGCGATAAAGAGAAGTATAATGAGTTAATGAAACAGGTTCTTGAGAAAAGCCCTGATGATCCTACTATCTATTACAATCTTGGTGTAACTACAGCCGAATTAGGAGATACCGAAGGAGCTATTGAATACTATGAGAAAGCTTTGGAACTTGACCCTGATATGTCAGAAGCAAGAATGAATATTGTTGTAGCAATTCTTGCTCAAGAAAGAGAGATCATTGATCAAATGAATCAATTGGGAATGAGCAAAGAAGACAATAAGCGTTATGAGGAGCTTGAGGAAGAGCGTTTAGAAGTATATCAAGAAGTAATTCCTTACCTTGAAGATGCTATTGAGCATGATCCTGAGAATGTTGAAATTATCAGGACTGCAATGAATATTTTTAGTGCTCTTGACCAGGAGGAAAAAGCTCAGGTAATGAGAAAGAAATTAGAAGAATTACAACAGTAATTATTCGGGTAAAATTAATATAAAAAAGACCGCTGGAAAACAGCGGTCTTTTTTATATAATCTTTTTAATAACTCTTAATTGGTGGGTATGTCGCCGAAGTTCTGAGTTAAAAATTCCCGAGTGGTCCAGCCGATCTATTCTTACCTTCCCATCGGCGTGAATTATATAATTGTCGGTCATAATAATGCCCACATGATTTATAAGTCCTTCTTTGTCATCAAAAAAGGCAAGGTCTCCAACTTCACTTTCTTCTATAAAGCTTAATGCTTCCCCCTGTTTAGCCTGTTCAGCAGCATCACGGAAAAGTTTATAACCATTTAACCTGTAGACCATTTGGGTAAAACCACTGGAATCTATTCCCAATGGGGATTTTCCGCCCCAGGTATACGGGCTGTTTAGATAGAGAAGTGCAGTCTCGATAAGGTGCGCTTTTGGTTTTTCACCGGTTTCTCTTTGTCCTTCGTAGACGTGTTGAAATAATGTTAGAGAATTTAAAACCGATCCCAATGGGATAGGCATTAAATGTCCTTTCTCATCGGTAATATAATTTATAACATCGGCCGAAAGCTCGGGTTTAGCTTTCTTTAGTTCTAGATACTGTTCCTCCTGGATTTTAAGAAATTGCTTATTGTTTATCCAGGCTTCATAATTATCGAATGCAACACGAATTCTGCTCCATTGGCTTCGTTCTTCTAAAATTTTAAAATATTCTCCATAAAGAATCTGAGATACCATTTCACTTTCATCTGAAGCTGAACTGCGAAGCGGTACTATGCTTAAGTGGCAAACTCCGTATTGCATTCAATATTTTTTTCTAAATCTTATCTTAAGCGTTTCTTTCGATAACCATTGCAGAGGCACCACCGCCACCGTTACAGATTGCTGCTGCACCAATTTTGGCATTATTCTGCTCCAGAACATTTAGTAGTGTAATAAGAATTCTTACACCACTGCAGCCTAATGGATGACCCAGTGAAACCGCCCCACCATTAACATTGGTTTTATCGGCACTAATATCTAAAATTTTCATATTAGCAAGCCCTACCACGGCGAATGCTTCATTGAATTCAAAATAATCAACATCATTTTTAGAAATTCCAGCTTTATCCAGGGCTATTGGTAAAGCTTTAGCTGGCGCGGTCGTAAACCATTTTGGTTCCTGTGCAGCATCAGCAAAAGATTTAATAGTCGCTAATACCTTTAATCCTAACTCCTCAGCTTTTTCACGGCTCATTAGAATCATCGCTCCGGCTCCATCATTAATGGTAGAGGCATTAGCAGCAGTTACAGTACCATCTTTACTAAAGGCGGGTCTAAGAGAGGATAATTTATCCATTCTTACATTCTTAAACTCCTCATCTTCTTTTACTATAATTGGATCTCCTTTGCGTTGTGGCACTTCCACAGGCACTACTTCATTATCAAATTTTCCTTCTGCCCAGGCTTTTGCAGAGCGTTCGTAAGATTGTCTGGCAAAATCATCCTGGTCTTCCCTGGAGAAATTATGTTCCTTAGCACAAAGGTCACCACAAACTCCCATCGCATTTTGATCGTAGGCATCTACCAATCCATCGCGTTGTAATCCGTCTACCATCGTGACAGGCCCGAATTTTTGCCCTTTACGCATAGGTACATAATGTGGAATTAAACTCATATTTTCCATTCCCCCTGCCACAATAATAGAGCTGTCTCCAAGCATAATAGACTGTGCTGCCTGCATTACGGCTTTCATTCCGCTGGCACAAACTTTATTCACTGTGGTGCAGGGTACGGTGTCGGGAATTCCGGCGCCAAGTGCGGCCTGTCTGGCTGGAGCCTGCCCAACATTAGCCTGTACAACATTTCCCATTAAAACCTCTTCCACCAGTTCTGGTTTAAGGTTAATTTTATCCATTGCACCTTTAATGGCAATAGATCCTAATTTGGTGGCCGGAATCGTAGATAGGCTGCCCAGAAAACTACCTATAGGCGTACGTGCGGCACTTACAATAACAACTTCTTTCATATTATGTTTTGTTTTAGTTTTTCCTTCTATGCGAATTTAGTGATTTTAATAGGAACTTGACCAACCACTCACCATTCACGCCTATTTTTTAGTACATTTGGACTATAGTACTTTTTGTATGACTAAATTCGTAAATGGCCTTTATAAAAATCAGGCTTTATTTTACAAAGTATTTTTATTTGCGCTTACCGCAATTTTAATTGTGTACCTCTTACCCAAAGGAGGTAAATTTAAATATGAGATTCCCAAAGGTAAGCCATGGCAATATGAAAATCTCTATGCTCCCTTCGATTTTGCTATTCTGAAGACCGAAGAGGAGATTCAGGCTGAACGCCAGGAAATCACCCGAAATCATACGCCCTATTTTCAGTTGGATGAATCCAAATTACCTGAAATAAAAGCACAGGCCCAGTCAGAAATCGAGCTAATCTTCACTGATAGTATTTTGAATATTTATCAAAATCAGATTGAAGATTTTGTAGATTCCAGTCTCGATGATTTATATGAGAATGGAATCCTACAAGAAAGTAATCGCCTGGATCCCGATCAACTGGTGTATCTACGACGAGGAAATGAAGCCTTTGAAATTCCATATAAAAGGATTCTCAAATTAAACCAGGTTAGAGATGCCCTCGCCATAAAAATTGAAAATTCAAATCTCAATTCCCTCAAAGATGGCCTATTGGAGGTTTTCTTTAACTCGGTTGAGCCTAATGTTGAATTTGATAATGAACTCACACAGCGGGAGCTGGAAAGTAAACTGAACAATATTTCCTACACCCGTGGAAATGTCGAACAGGGGAGTAGGGTTATCGCTAAAGGAGAAGTGGTTGAAGGCAATAAATATCATATTCTAAGATCTCTTAAAACCGAATATGAATCACAGGTATGGAGTGGTAGTAATTACGTCTGGATTATTGTAGGATATAGCACTCTGGTAGCTCTGGCCTTGCTCATGTTGCTACTTTTTATAAGAAAATATCGGTATGATATCTTTGAAAACAATGTGAAAGTCACTTTTATTTTCTTCAATATCCTGTTTATGGTGATGCTCACCACTTTGGTGGTAAGGTTTAATATCGATTACGTGTATGTTGTTCCTCTGGCGGTTTTACCACTTACCTTAAAGGCCTTTTTTGATTCACGGCTGGGACTCTTTACTCATGTGGTAACGGTACTTCTTCTGGGCTTCATCGTGCCGAACAGTTATGAATACATGTTCCTTCAAATTATTGCAGGAATTGTTACAATCCTCACAGTTTCGGAATTGTATAAACGGGCAAACCTGTTTATCTCAGTAGGAGAGATCACCCTGGTTTATATTATAAGTTACTTCGCCTTTACGATAATTCAGGAAGGAAGTATTGCTGAGATAGAAGCCGAAGTTTTTCTCACATTTTTATTGGGTGGGCTGGCTACGCTCTTTGTACAACCGCTAATCTATATTTACGAAAAAATCTTCGGATTGGTTTCCGATATGTCCTTACTGGAACTTTCAGACACCAATTCCAAATTGCTCAAAGAGATGGCAGAAAAAGCCCCGGGAACTTTTCATCATTCGCTTAATGTTGCCAATCTCGCTGAAGCTGCTGCCAATGAGATTAATGCTAATGCCATGCTCGTGCGGGTAGGTGCTCTTTATCACGATATTGGGAAAATGCATAATCCCACCTATTTTTCTGAAAATCAAACCAGTAATGTGAATACCCACGATGATCTTGATCCCCAGGAGAGTGCTCAAATCATAATTGAACACGTGATCAAAGGAATTGAAATAGGTAAAAAGAATAATTTACCAGACCGGGTGATTGACTTTATAAGAACGCATCACGGTACCAGTACCGTTTATTTTTTCTATAAAAAAGCAAAGGAGAAAGACGAAAATGTGCCGGCAGATGCTTTCCGTTATCCCGGGCCGATCCCATTTAGTAAGGAAACAGCAATTTTAATGATGTGTGACGGGGTGGAAGCCGCAAGTAAAAGTCTTAGAGAGCCTACCGCTGGGCTTATAGATAATTTCGTAGAGAAGATCGTGAATAAACAAATGGAAGAAGGGCAGTTCCTCAATGCTAATATTACCTTTAAAGAAATTCAACTTATCAAGAAGATTCTTAAACGAAAGCTTAAAAATATATATCATTTAAGGGTAGAGTACCCCGAATAAAAAAAGGTGCATTTAATGCACCTTTTTAATTTCTCTTTCTTTTTCTTTAAAACTGAACCTGTCTCCGGCTTTTTTGTCTTTCATCAATTCATAAATTGGAGCTTCTGTTGAAATGGAAAAAACTTTGCTGCCATCCTCAAGTTCTATCTCTCCTATGGGAACAGCTACAAAATATAGATCCTTATCGGTTTCTACCACACTGCCAAAATTAACGGTTTCACTATAATGATCCAGATCTATGGCTGCCAGTTTTTCTTTCATTTCCTGGGCCTGATTAAGGTATTCGGCATACTTTTCGAAATCTCCCAGTAACTGCCCCTTATTATCTTCGTCGTAATCGGTTTTTACATCATTGGCCTCCATGGATTCTTTGATCATATCCATTTCCTTTTCATACTTTTCAATTCGCCGGTTTACAGCTTCAAGGCTCTTGTAGTAAATTTCTTTTTTATTAATTGCCATTTTTTACTTTTTTGGTGTTTTTTTAAAATTAAGTATCGGAAATTCCTTAAAAGAACATTTAGCAAAAATTTAATATCAGAAAATCTTTCAAAACTCCTGGCACATAAGTATAATTCCTTAAAACAAAGTATTATAAGTTAATAGACTTATAAATATAAATTATAAGGTTATATGCTAATATTTTGTATATTTGAATTATGATAGCAGTCTTAACAGCAGATCTTATAGATTCTACAAATTATTCGGAAAGCCTTATGAGCCAGGTTATGGCTGTATTAAAGGAGGAGTTTGCCGATATAGAAAAGAAATATCCTTCTTCAGAGTTTAATATCTATCGAGGCGATAGTTTTCAGGGCATTCTAAAAAATCCTGCAGAGGCCCTGCTTGTAATGTTACAAATCAAAACAGCCATCTTAAGCATTTCTACAACAAAAAAAGGAAAATTAAGGGAGGCCGACCTTAGAATAGCTATTGGTGTTGGTAGCCTGGATTACCAGGGCAATAGCGTTGAAGAATCTAATGGGCAGGCTTTTCAGTTTTCAGGCCGATCTCTGGATGAAATGAAAGCTGAAGGCCGTAAAACCCGATTAAAAACTCCAAATGAAACTATAAACGGCGAGTTTGATGCGAGCCTTTTTCTTCTTGATGAAATTACCGATAGATGGAGTACCGCCTCGGCAGAAGTAATATATTTTCTTCTGAAAGGAGCTAAAGAGAAGGAAATTGCTCTGGAATTAGGCATCAGCCAGTCCGCAGTGAATCAACGCAAAAAAGCAGCCGGTTGGGAAGCAGTAAATGCACTTTTGGTACGTTACAATAATATAATTTCCAAAACTTTTATTGAATGAAAGAAGCAATAATTATTTTACTTCAGCTCTTACTGGCCCACGTATTGACAGATTTTGTACTGCAACCCACCAGGTTTATTAAACATAAACGCCGTTGGAAACAAAGGTCCTGGTTTCTGTATGTACATTCACTAATAGCAGGCCTTCTAAGTTTATTATTTCTTCAGGATCCCGGGTTTTGGTTGGTTGCAGTTTTTATTGGAGTCACCCATTTTTTTATTGATCTATGGAAACTTCAGCAGAGGAAGGATAATTTAAGGATCTTCCTCTTCGATCAGTTTCTTCATTTAGTGGTCATATTCCTGGCTTGGTTATATATTGTAAATGGTTTTGTTGAAATTCTTCCGACCTTGCAAAACCTGCTCATAAACACCTATTTTCTTGCCATCTTTATCGGGTATCTCCTTATAATTTTCCCAGCGGGATTTCTTATCGGTAAAGCCACTCAGCGCTGGCAGGAGGAAGTAGAAGTAGCTCATAAAAAGAATAGCCTTGAAGCGGCCGGGCGGTACATAGGTGTTTTTGAAAGAATTCTTGTGCTCACCTTTATTCTTACCGATAATTTTTCGGCTATAGGGTTTTTAATCGCTGCCAAATCAATTCTCCGCTTTAGCGATAAAAGTGAAACAGGGGCCCGTAAACAAACCGAATACGTGCTTATTGGTACGTTGATGAGTTTCGCGATTACGATTGTAATAGGTTTGCTAATACGCCAGTTCGCGCTCTAATAACTGAATTCTTCCCTGGAGGTTTTGTTTTACAATATTCATCATCCGTTTATTCAGCGCAGAAGAATTTAGAATATATTTTCTGTATTCTTCAAGGCTAAACTGGCCTATGATGATCCCCTTTAAACTGTTGCGAAACTTGATGTCTTTGTGAATAGCATTTTCGATATATTCGAATCTCTTTTCCAGGTTTAGTTCATAAAACGAATTTTTATGTTTTTCGATGTAATTTCTAAAAACTTCCAGGATAAGATCTTCCTGGAGTTTAGTAATGGGCCGCAGAGTTTGATTTTGAAAATACTCATCTGAACTCATTTTTTCTGAAACTTTCGCCGAAGGAATATCGGGTCGCATTTCAATCACTTGTAGATCTCGTAGGTTCATAACTAATAGAGTTTCTTAAATTTAAGGAATTAACAGCCAGATTTTTGATGAGCCTTCAAAGACTTGTAAACCACTTATAAACAACAGCATTTCCGTTAAAATCCTCTTAATCGCCCCAGTGGGCCGCTAACTTCTTTTTATCTTTAATTGAATCCATTCTATAATACGAACTATTTAAAATGATAATTTCCAAAAATCCTTACACTGGAGAAGAAATTTCCAGAATAAAGGAATTCACCAAAAACGATATCGAAAATGCCCTGGCTAATGCCGAAAAAAGATTTCATTCCTGGAAATCCACAAGTTTTGATAAGCGGGCAGAATTATTGCTAAATCTGGCTAAGGAACTTAAAGAAAATTCCAAAGAGTATGCTACAGATATTAGCCTGGAGATGGGGAAACCTATTTCCCAGAGTATTGCCGAAATTGAAAAATGTGCCTGGGTTTGTGAGTATTATGCCGAAAATGGTGAAAAACAACTTGCTAACGAGAAAATAAAAACAGATGCGGCCGAATCCTACGTAAGTTTTGAACCTCTCGGCGTAATTCTCGCCGTTATGCCCTGGAATTATCCTTTCTGGCAGGTATTCAGGTTTGCAGCTCCGGCATTAATGGCAGGGAATATAGCGGTACTCAAACATGCCAGCAATGTAATGAAATCTGCTGCGAGCATCCAAAAAGCTTTTGAAAGAGCCGGATTTCCAAAAGAGTGTTTTCAAAGCCTGGCCATAGGAAGTGATAAAGTAGAGGTTATAATCAGAGATCCAAGAGTAAAAGCAGTTACGCTTACCGGTAGTAATCCTGCCGGAAGTGCTGTTGCTTCTGTTGCCGGAGAAGAAATAAAGAAAACAGTTCTGGAATTGGGAGGTAGTAATGCGCTCGTTGTTTTTGAGGATGCTAAGCTTCCCGAGACGGTAAAAACCTGTGTGATGGCAAGATTTCAGAATACGGGACAAAGCTGCATTGCCGGGAAACGTCTTTTGTTACATAAAAACATTGCTGAGGAATTTCTGGAAGAATTCACAAAACAGGTTCGGGAACTTAAAAGTGGAAATCCTATGGATGAAGAAACCTTTATAGGAGTACTTGCACGGGAAGATTTGGCAAAGGACATTGAGGAACAGGTTCAGAAATCATTGAAAATGGGAGCAGAAATTATTTTAGGCGGAAATCGGGATTCGGCCTATTATGAGCCAAGTATTTTAATAAATGTAAAACCCGGTATGCCGGTATTTGATGAAGAAACATTTGGGCCGGTAATAGGAGTAACCATTTTCAAAGATGAAAAGGAAGCTATAGAACTTGCTAACCATTCTAAATTCGGCTTGGGCGTCTCGGTATTTACCGAAGACCTGGATTTCGCCAAAAAAATAATCCCTAAGTTTAATGATGGGGCAGTTTTTATTAATGACCTGGTAAAAAGTGATCCCCGGTTACCTTTTGGAGGTACTAAAAGTTCAGGTTATGGAAGGGAATTGTCAGAACACGGAATTAGAGAATTTGTTAATCGTAAAACAGTATATTTTAAATAAAAATTATGAAACAGGAGATAGCTGTAACAGTAGATATAGTTGCTTTTTGCAATGCAAATAGCAGAATAAATGTATTATTAATCAAACGAAAAAATGAGCCATTTAAAGGGCAATGGGCAATTCCCGGCGGTTTTGTTGATGAAAATGAAGACCTTGAAGATGCCGCCAAACGGGAGCTGGCCGAAGAAACCGGGGTAAAAGCCAAAACCCTTGAGCAGGTAAGAGCCTTTGGAACTCCAGGACGAGACCCGCGGGGACGCATAGTTTCCATAGGTTTTTTAGCCTGGATAGACTGCGAAGAAAATCCGGTAGCAGCTGATGATGCCGCAGAAGCCAAATGGTTTAAACTTGATGAGCTTCCGGAATTGGCCTTTGACCACGCCGAAATAATTAAAGCAGCTGAAAATTATTTGTAATGCGAATCCAAGAGTAAATCTGCGATAAAAATTTATTTTTTTGATTTTGACCCTGGAGAAAGACCGATTTTCGTAAAAATGAAGGCAGGTTTTTTCAGCCAGGGTTTAGTTTATTACTTTTAAAATAAAAAATGAGATTTCATACGAGAAAATGGGTAAAACCTCAGGATTTAAACCCCAACGGAACTCTGTTTGGAGGTAGACTTCTGGAGTGGATTGATGAAGAATGTGCTCTTTATAGTATCATTCAATTGGAAAATCCACGAACGGTGACCAAATATATAAGCGAAATCAATTTTCAGAATTCTGCACATCAAGGCGATATTGTAGAAATAGGCATTGATGTTCTGAAATTTGGAAATACTTCTTTGAATTTGCGCTGCGAGGTAAGAAATAAAATGACCCGGGCCGTCATAATTACCATTGAAAAAATAATTATGGTCACTCTTGATAAAGACGGCAAACCGACACCGCACGGAAAAACAAAAATAGAATATGTAAGAGACAGGCTTAATCAAAACGATTAATCTTCTTCTTCAGCTTCTTTTGCTTTTTCCTGATTTTCTTTTTCCTCTTCCTTTATTTGCTCGTTAGCTCTTTTTAACTGATTTTCATTGGGTTCTTCTGCGGTCTGTTCACTTGCTATTCCTGGTTCCAGACTAAGTATGGCATAGAAAGGAAAATGATCAGACCCGGTTTTCTCACCGGTTTTCACATCTTTTACTCTAAATTCTTCCGAAGTAAAAATATGGTCCAGCGGCCATCTTAGAAGCAGGTTTTCAGCATTAAAAGTGTTGTAGAACCCCCGGCCAACCCTTACATCCAAAAGCTTGCCTACACTCTGAAAAAGGGAGGTAGTTTCAGACCAGGCCACATCGTTAAAATCTCCAATTACAATTACCGGCAGTTCCCGTTCCAGGCTCATTTTTGCAACTTTCATCATTTCAGCATCCCGGTCTGAAGAACTGGGGTTATGTTGTGGCATAGGAGGAGTGGGATGGATGGCATGAAGCTGCACCAAATCTCCCCCAGGAAGTTTTATTCGGGTGTGAATGGATGGAATGCTGTCATCTACAAGATAGCGCACCTGAGGATTATTCAGTTCAAATTTTGAATAAAGCAGCATTCCGTAGGTGTTATCTAAAGGGACTTCAACTTTATAACGGTAGGAGGGATCCAGGTTTTTAGAAATTTCATTTTTCCAAATTGTATTGGTTTCAGTGAAGACCATAACATCGGGATCTATACGAGCCACTTCGCCTATTAATTTCTCGTATTTTTCATTCTTCTGAAGCACATTAGCCGTTAGGAGCTTTATTTGAGGAGCTTCTGGGTTTGTGCTCTCTCCAATTTCATATGTTGAAAAAGGGGTGTATGGATAAATCTTACCAAACTGAAAGGCAAAACATGCCAGAAGAACACCCATAAAAATATAGTCCTGGACCCATTTAATATCGAAGCGTATAAAATAGGCGGCAATGGCCGTGAGGGTTAAAAGAGTTAACTGGATATGCGGAAAATCAAAAATCCGAATCCACCAAAAATCGGCTGCGATTAGGGGAATTAAAGTCAAGACAACGGCAATTGCACCAAAGATTTGTAGAAAGCTTTTTAATTTCATTGGTTGAATTTATTTGCTAAATATAGCAGAATTAATCTTTGGACTCAGAAGCCTGCCGTAAATATTTAGTGATATCGTCCCCCGAGGGAGCTTCAAATAGCTGGAGCCCGAAGTAAGGAACCGCCGCAATTATGTGGTCGAAGATATCGGCAGAAATATATTCAAAATTTTCCCAGCGTTTGTCCCTGCTAAAACAAAGAATTTCTACCGGAATTCCCTGGGAAGTAGGTGCAAGATGTCTCACAATAATATAAAGTTCTTTATGCACCGCAGAATGATTTTGAAGATAGGTGTCTACATATTTTCGAAAAATGCCGAGGTTAGTTTGGTTTCGTCCATTGATGGGTAAGGAGCGGTCAATGTTTTGAGCCTCATTATAGGAATTAATTTCATTTTGACGGTTTTCCAGGTAGGGTTCAATAAGTTGGATCTTTTTGAGTTCTTCCAGGTTGGCATCGGTCATGAATTTAACCGAATTCTGCTTAATAAAAATCGCCCTTTTAATCCTTCTGCCCGGAGATTCCTGCATTCCCCGCCAGTTTTGAAAAGAATCGGAAATTAGGCTGTAAGTTGGAATTGTGGTAAAAGTATTGTCAAAATTCTGCACCCTTACGGTTGAAAGGTTGATCTCGGTAACAGTTCCATCAGCACCATATTTGCTGAAAGTGATCCAGTCACCAATCCTTACAATATCATTTACAGTTACCTGAATAGAAGCCACAAAACCTAAAATGGTATCTTTAAAGACCAATAACAAGATGGCGGAAGCCGCCCCCAGAGAGATTATAAATTTCACTACTGATTCTCCGGTGATTTCTGCAAAAATAAAAAGCAGGGCGATGATCCATACCACGATCATAACCACCTGAATATAACTTTCAACAGGTTTGTCTTTAAAAGATTCCTGGGTTTTGAGAAAAGCTTTCAGGGTTCGCATGAAACTGCGAAAAATCCAAACTACCAGGAAAATAACATAAATATTGAAAACGAATTCAAATACTTTAATTACTAATGGGAAGTCATTAAATATAAAGGGGAATAAATAGTAAAGGATAAAAAGAGGCACTACCCGGCCAATATATTTCGGAAATTTAGTTTTGATAAGAAAATCATCAAAGGTGGTTTTAGTTTTATTAGTGAAGGCTTTAAAACCCTCAATAACAAAAGTTTTGATAAGGTGATTAATCCCCAGAACAAGGAGGATCAGGACCAGGATATTAATCGTTAAATTGATATACTGGGCCGCTATGGGATCCAAACCATTCTCTATAAGCAGGTCTTCAACAAGACATACAAGATTTTTTAACCACCCATCAAATTCCATAGCTATAAATATTTTCTTTCAACATAAAAGGGGCCGAAAGGAACCAGCGAACATGCGAGAATTAGAGATAGTTCTTTGAAGTTCCAATTCATTGGTCTAAAAAGATAAATAGCACCTAAAACATATGCTATAAAAAGTAGCCCGTGAGCCATACCAATATTTTCAACCATTGCAGGTTTATCAAACATATATTTTAGAGGCATTGCTATAAACAACAATAGTAAAAAGGACAAACCTTCTAAAATACTCACCCATTTAAAAATTTTCTTCTTCTTTTCCACAATATTTAATTTAAACAGCGCAAAGATAGTTTTTATACGAGATTTATGCAGAGAGTAGAGCGCTATTTTTAAGAAGCCCGGAGGATAGATTAAATCAAATTAGCGTTTCGTTAACGAGCGCTTGTTTAACATTTTTCTTAATTTGCACAATCAACAAAAAATATTAAATGAATTCTAAAATATTGGTCACCGGTGGCCTCGGTTTTATCGGGTCGCATACCGTGGTGGCCCTGCAGGAAAAAGGTTTTGAAGTAGTAATTATAGATAATTTGTCTAATACCAGTATCGATGTATTGGGCGGGATTACCAAAATAAGTCAGAAAACCCCGGTTTTTGAAAACTTTGATCTAAGAGATAAGGCTAAAGTAAAGGAGTTTTTTGAAAAGCATCCCGACATTGATGGGGTGATACATTTTGCAGCTTCCAAAGCGGTAGGGGAAAGTGTGATAAATCCACTTTTATATTACGAAAATAACCTGGCCAGCCTAATCTATTTGCTTAAAGAACTCAATAAGAAAGAAAATCCAGGTTTTATTTTTAGTTCTTCCTGTACCGTTTATGGGCAGGCCAAAGACTTACCTATTACAGAGGATGCGCCAGTGAAGAAAGCTGAATCGCCTTATGGGAATACCAAACAGATTGGGGAGGAGATAATTGCAGATACCTGTAAGGCCAACCCTGGGTTTAGGGCAATTTCACTTCGCTATTTCAATCCTATTGGAGCCCATCCAAGTGCAGAGATTGGTGAGCTTCCAATAGGGACTCCGCAGAATCTTATTCCCTTTATCACACAAACGGCCATTGGGGAGCGGGAAGAATTATCGGTTTTTGGCGATGATTACCCAACTCCAGATGGGACCTGTATTAGGGATTATATTCACGTAATGGATCTTGCCCGGGCCCATGTGGTGGCTTTAGAACGACTTATGGAGAACAAGGAGGAGACCAATTACGAAGTCTTTAACCTCGGTACGGGGAAAGGGAATTCCGTTTTAGAAGTGATTAAGAGCTTTGAAAAAGTTAGCGGCGTGAAGTTGCCATATAAGATTACCGATAGAAGAGAAGGTGATATCACCGCGGCCTATGCCGATACGACCAAAGCAAATGATGAACTCAACTGGAAAGCAAATCTCAGTTTAGACGAAGCTTTAGATAGTGCCTGGAAATGGCAAAAGGAGGTTAAAAGAAGAACTGAAACCGAAAATTAATAATTTATCATTTATCCCAAAAAGCGCCCCGGTCTTTTAAGACCGGGGCGTTTTATTTTCTGAGAGTTTTACTTTTATCTTGTTCCATTTACCAGAAAAGCATGAATTACACCTGGAATCCATCCCAGGGCTGTAAGTATCAAGCTTATAACAAATGTTCCACTTAAGCCGTGTTTTAAAAAAACAGCGAGGGGTGGTAAAAGAATATTCAATATTACAGTTAATAAAGACATAATTGAAGTTTTAATTGATTAGTAATATGGAAGATAAATAATCTCTTAGGATTAAAATTCTCCTTTAAGATGGATTTCAGATAGTTTAACAGCGACTTAAGTTCTGAATTTTCTGTATTTAACCATCATAAAGACATAGATGGAATAGCAAATCATTCCTGCTGCTACAGTTCCCATCAACCAGGAACCCATGGGAGATTCACGTAAAAAAGCGAACGCATCTGTAGTGCTCTTTATGTCTGTAGTATTATGGGCTACCGCCGCTCGAACAAAGAAATAAGCAAGGATAGCGAAGATAATTCCACGGGCGATTAAACCTAGATATCCCGTATTTTTTATAGTCCTTCTACGCTTTTCTTCTGAAATTGATTTGTAATCAAATTTCTTCAGAAAATCTTTATAAAAGGCCTTTTTAAACTGAAAGAAACTGGTCGCTACAAGGCCTATTCCTATTGCTGTAAAAACATAAACTCCACTATCACCTGTTAAAAATGAGTTTATCATTCCATTTTGACCAGAACCCGACTGAGAAGTTGATCCGGCGTTTAGAAGTTTCATTACAGCATAACCCGCGATACTTAGGTAAAGTAGGCCACTTATGAAAAAGCCAAATCTTTTGGCCTTAGCTTTCATATCCTTTCCAATATTTTCCGGGTCCTTTATAGCTTGAAAAAACCGCCATCCAGAATAACAAAGTAAGCCAAGGGCAATTAAAGCCAATAAAACATTACCAAAAGTTTGTTTTTCCAGAAAGTCGATTACTTTAAGCTTACCCGCTGTTTGGCCTCCCATATTAAAAGCAGCCAATAAAGTTAGGATTCCAATTAATCCGTATACCACTGCTTTAGCGGCGTAACCAGTGCGCGCCACCTTCTTTAATTTAGAATTCATAAAATTGAGTTTTTGGTTGGTTTTTATTAAAACTAATTCAATTCTATGAAAGCGGAAGGACCGTTAGGAAAAATTTAGAATTTAGGAATATGCCAAGAAAGGGATTAAACCATCTCAAAAATGACCAGGGCATAAAGATAAAAACGCACAAACCGCAATAGTCCAAACATCAAAAAGCTAGGGAAGGGGAATTTAATTATTCCTGCTGCGATACTCGTCATTGCAAAAGGAATAGGGAGTAAGGCTCCTACAATAATTAAAAAACCACCCCATTTTCGGGTGTTTTTAATATGATCGGCCATTTTTACTTCAATATCCTCGTGTACCGCAGGAATTTTTGTGATAGCCCTACCTATATGATAAGAGATTACACCTCCAAGGTAAGAAGCAAGAGCGAGTAAAGAGAGATAAAGAATGGGGCTGGAAGATTTTCCAGACCAGGCGATAAACAGTTCGGGGGGAATTAATCCCAATAGAGATTCAGAAAGGAAAAATACCCCTAAAATCCCCAGAGGGGAATAGGTTTCTGTAACGGTAATCAACATCTGGTCGATATCCAGAACATATCGGTCTAATGCAAATATAGCAGCAAGGAATAATACTATTGGTATTATCGCTTTTTTTACGCTGCGCCATACAAATTGATAGAAACCTGTATAGCTATAATACTGGTGCAATAAACGTATGCGCGACTTCTTTTTTTTAGATTTCGCTTCTTTTTTCATTTAGAAAAAGTGTTTTAGCATTTTTGGTGGTAAGGGCACCAATAAAAGCGCAGCAATATCAAATTCCGGACCCAAAGAGAATCTTAACAGAATTAATTTTCTTCTGCATAAATATTTAGAGCATTTACATACTCTCTTAATTCTATTTTATTGACTTTATTCTCAGGGTCTGCCATTAAAGATAAAAGGTAATCAAGGCTTTCCTGTCCGGTTTCAGCGGGGTTTTCAGGCATTTCCTCACCTTCTTCCACCGGTTCGTCATCGGGAATAGCAATTTCAAAGCCTTCAAAATTCTCAATATGTTCATAGGTTAACCTTAATGCTTTTGCAAGCAGCGGGTTTCCCTCTTCGTCAACAATAATGCTTCTTAGTTCTTTGAGATCGTTTACCAGGGTATTGATGATAATGCCATTGCGCATAAGATCGCGTTGAATTTTATTGAGTAACTGCTGTGCCTTTATATTTTTCAAAAGAAAGATTTTATTCTGATTAGACTTTTAATACCCTTCTACGGCTATTATTTTTTGCAAAGTTACTTCTTTCAGTCTTTTCTGAAACATTTTAACACAGAATTATTGTCGCTTTTTAGCTTTAAAATTAACAATATCTTAGTCTCCTAAATTTTAATGAAACTGCGATCTTTAGTAGCTTTAGATTAAAATTTTAATAAAAAATTGAAAATGAAATCATTAGAAAACAAAGTAGCATTTATAACCGGGGGAAGTAAAGGAATAGGTTTTGGCGTGGCTAAATCGCTCCTGGATTTAGGGATGAGGGTGGCCATCACAAGTCGATCTCTTGAAAATGCTAAAAATGCCGCAGATAAGTTAGGTAGCAAAGACAAAGTAATGGCCCTGGAAGCCGATGTACGTGATTATGAAAGTCAACAAAAAGCGGTAGATTCATTGATGAAAGAATGGGGGCAGATGGATGTGCTCATTGCCAATGCAGGTATTGGCCATTTTGGGAATATCGATGAACTTTCAGTCAAACAATGGCAGGAAACTCTTGATACCAATTTGAGTGGGGTGTTTTATAGCATAAAATCTTCTCTGGAAGCTTTGAAAAAGTCTCAAGGTTATGTGATTACCATATCCAGCCTTGCAGGAACTAATTTCTTCTCTGGCGGGGCAGCTTATAATGCGAGTAAATTTGGAGTCACAGGATTTACCCAGGCCGTGATGCTGGATCTTAGAGATAAAGGCATAAAAGTGAGTACTATAATGCCGGGTTCTGTAGCAACTTATTTTAATGACCATACACCTACTGAAGAAGATGCCTGGAAGATACAACCCCAGGATATTGGAGAATTGGTAGTAGATCTATTAAAAATAAACCCAAGAACGCTGCCAAGTAAAATTGAGGTGCGACCTTCCCAACCTCCGAAGAAATAAGGAAACATTCAAAGAGAAAAGTATCTAAAGCAGTTCGTGATTCGGGCTGCTTTTTTCTTAAATTTTATTGAATATTTACATTATTGAGTACCAAATAATTTTACAATAAATTATAATTATAAAATAACATATTTACTTCAATTTCACTAACTTATACTATTAAATGCAGGGGTTATGAAGAAGAAAATTACTTTTATCGTATTTATATTTTTGTTTCCCCTTATTTCTTGCAATAAGCTGTCGGCACCGGGAAAGGATAAGCAATTTGAGGGTAAATCCTATGTAAGGTTATTTTTTAATTCAGAAGAAGAATGTATGGCTGCCCAACCTCCAGACTTTTTCATCAATTGTCATCAACAAATTGATTTTTTAAAAGATAACGAAGTAGAGATTATGCTTTCTGATATCATTTGGAGGGGTACATATAAAGTGATTAATAAGAAGATCATCATTTCTATGGAACCCAATTTTGAAGTCCCATCGGGAGAAATAATCTTCCTGGTGAAAAATAACACTCTTCTTATTAAATCTGACGACAAGACAGAATGGAGAAAGATGAAAGGGAATTCTATCTGGAATTAAACTTCTACGACCATTTTACCCTTGTTCTTTCCTTCAAAAAGATCCAGGAAAGCCTGGGGAGTCTTTTCGAATCCCTTTATTACCGTTTCCTCGTATTTTAATTTTCCTTCTCCCAGCCAGGTTGCGAGTTGATTTATGGCAGGGCCAAAATCCTTTACATGGTTTCTTACCAGAAATCCCTGCATTAATGCACTTTTCTTTATAAGAATACCTTCCACACGCGGGCCGGTGGGCATTTCTTCTTTATTGTAGAGTGAAATTGCTCCACAATTAATAATACGGGCAAAGTCATTTATATTTTGCATTACAGCGTCAAGTATTTCTCCTCCCACATTATCATAGTAAACATCAATGCCCTCAGGACAATTTTCGGCCAGGGCCTCGTTCATATTTGAAGTGGTTTTATAATTTATTCCTGCATCAAAACCAAACTTATCTGTAATTTGTCTGATTTTTTCATCGCTCCCGGCTATTCCTACCACTTTACAGCCTTTGATTTTTCCTATCTGTCCAACCACACTTCCTACAGCACCCGCAGCCCCGGAAACAACCATTGTTTCTCCGGCCTTTAAGTCGGCAATTTTATCCAATGCAATATATGCTGTAAGACCTGTTAGGCCAAGAATCCCCAAATATGCTGAAAGCGGTGCTTTCTCCTTATTTATTTTATTAAGTCCCTTTCCCGGGCTATTTTGAAACTCCTTCCATTGAAGCATTCCGCTTACAAAGTCTCCTTGCTGGAAATTAGCATTATTGGATTTTATAACTTCGGCAACTATCATTGACTCCAGTGGCTTGCCAACCTCAAAAGGAGGAATATACGATTCTTCATCGCGCATTCTTCCTCGTAAATAGGGGTCTACAGAGATATATTTTGATTTAAGCAATAATTCCCCCGGTCCCGGTTCGGGCTTTTGCTCTTCTGTAATCTGAAAATTTTCAAGGCTGGGAGTGCCTTTTGGTCTGGAATTTAAAAGTATAACTCGGTTCATAGGTACTATCAGTTAATCGGTGAAGCCTTAATTTACTACCTCTAAGAAATGTAAGCAAGCTTTATCTGCTAATTTAAACTTAAAAAATTGCTTGAGGAAATCCTGCAAAATCATGCCGCTTAAGTTTTAAATTGCTTGTACTTTTGTATGCTAATCAGCACCAACTTGGATAGAATAAACAACTATTTTGAGGATCTTCTTAAATTTTTCCGCAGTCCGGACTTTTCCAAGGCGGTGATACTTAGTATTGCAATTAGTTTACCTATTGTGATTTTTAGTTATATGGGAAATTATGAGATTGGGGCTGCTCTGGCCATTGGATGCCTCCTGAGTTCTCCAAGTGATATCCAGGGGAGTTTTAGCCATAAAATCATTGGTGTTTTTCTGGCCGCAATTCTGGCTGGCATTGTTTCTCTAATTTTTGGCTATGCCTCAGTGAAAATCTGGATATTGTTGCCGGTTTTGGCTCTTTTGGTTTTTGGAATCGCCTATTTGGCGGTCTTTGGCTTCAGGGCTTCCCTGGTTGCTTTTTCAGGACTGTTTGCTATTGTATTGAGTTTTGCCAATATTTCTACTGTTCTGGAAGTTTGGGAACGCGCGCTGTTAATTGTTTTAGGTGGTTTATGGTATTTATCATTAAGTGTACTCTGGCATTATTTAAATCCAAAAAGAGCTACCGAACAACTCCTGGCTCAGGCGATGGAACTTACTGCCTTGTATTTAAAAACCCGCGCACAATTATTAACTGAAACCGAGGAAAGGGTAAGCCTGCAAAAAGAACTTTTTAGAATACAGGGGGAACTAAATGAAAAACACGAAAGTTTAAGGGATATTCTTATAAGGTCAAGGTTAAATTTTGGAAATTCTAATTATGCTCGAAAAAGGCTGCTCATTTTCATTGAATTAGTAGATATTCTGGAACTGGCGATAGCCAATCCTGTAGATTACGATAAAATGGATGAGGTTTTTGGTAGTAAATCGATAATGCCTCAAAGGTTAAGTTCTCTTGTAGAAAGTCTTGCCCATGAATTAGACGATATCGCTATTTCCCTTCAAAAAACCTCTAATTACAATCAAAAGGAAGTGCGGGAGAATCTGGAGAAAATCCAAACTGCATTTAGTAGTTTTAGAACAAACCTTGATTCAGATGATAAAAAAGAGCATATGTTTTTGCTTCAGAATCTTTTCGATTACCTGGAGCGACAATCTCAAAAGATAAATACAATCATTAGAATCCTGTATAATCTTGAAGACAGAAAACGGGTTTTTCCGAAGAAAAAAGAGGTTCTGAAATTTATTACCCCTCAGGATTACGACCCCAAAATATTGCTTGAAAACCTAAATTTTGATTCCACAATTTTTAGACATTCCTTGCGACTGGCGGTAGTGGTTTTGGTAGGTTTTTCTATTGGAGCTTTTTTTTCACTGGATAATGCTTATTGGATTTTGTTAACTATTATTGTGATCATGAGACCTAATTATGGTCTTACCAAGGAACGTTCAAAACAAAGGATTATCGGCACGCTTATAGGGGGTGTAATTGCCATAGGGATCGTTTTTTTCTTTAAAAGCCAAATCCTTTATGCGATTTTAGGGCTGTTTTCTCTAACCCTTGCTTTTTCGCTGGTGCAAAGAAATTATAAAACCGCTGCGGTATTTATTACTCTAAGTATTGTCTTTATTTATTCCTTATTACAACCCGATGTTTACAATGTAATTCAATACAGAATAATTGATACCCTGGTAGGAGCGGGACTTGCCGCCTTTGGTAACCTGGTCTTATGGCCGGCCTGGGAAGTTAAAGGGATTAAGAATGTAATGCTTAAAAGTATAGAGGCAAATAAGGTTTATCTGGAAGAGATAGCGCTATTTTATAAGGAAAAGGGAAATTTGCCGATTTCTTATAAGCTGGCCAGAAAGAATGCTTTTCTTGAAACCGGAAATCTTAATACAGCCTTCCAACGCATGACCCAGGAGCCCAGGTCGAAACGGAAGGAAATAAGTGGGGTTTACGAAATAGTAGGGCTTAATCAAACTTTTTTGGGAGCTCTGGCTTCCCTGGGAACCTATATTAGAAACCATAAAACCACCAGTGCTTCTAAGCATTTTGAAATTTTGGTACAACACACACTTCAAAATCTAAGAAATACCGAAAATATCCTTTCCGAACAGAAAATTGAAAAACTTCCCAATCAGGAAAATACTCTTAGAGCAGAGAAAGCACTTAACCGGAATTTCAAAGATTTACTTCAGAGAAGCGAAGCAATAAAAGATGAAAATTCTCAAACGGGTGAAAATCTCCAGGCGCAGGTTCGGGAAGCACATTTGGTCATTAATCAGCTAAATTGGCTTTTAGATCTTTCAGAAAAACTGCAAAAGAATATTGCGAAAACACGACTTTACTAAGTATTGTTTTTTGGCCATGAGGAGTATTATAACTTTGCAACGAATGAAAAAATTACTCCTTTTTGTCTTTTTTATAACTACTTCTCAGACCTATTCCCAATTAGGATTCTGTGCAGGTAGTAAAGGTCATCCTATTTTTCATGAAGATTTCGATGGGGGAGGACCCCTGCTACCAGGAACCACCAGTTATACTTTTGTAGCCGGCCAGGATCCCCACGATGGAGAGTATACCGTATCTGATGAAATTGGGAATGATATAGGGGGTTGGTTTTCTTATCTTCCAAATGGTACAATTTCAGATGGGAATGCCCTTATTGTGAATGCCGATTATACTGCCGGACAGTTTTATGAATATAGTGTTTCCGGTCTTTGTGAGAATACCAGTTATGAGTTTTCGGCTTTTCTTTTAAATTAAGCCCGACCAGTTCCTGTCCAGAAGATACATCTCCTATTCCTATAAATGTAAAGTTCCAGATTTGGGATGAAACCAACACCGAATTACTGGCAGAAGGGAGTACCGGAGATATTCATACTAAGAATACCCCACAATGGGAAGAATATGCTCTTACCTTTAGGAGTGAACCGGGACAAGCTTCGGTTATCTTAAGAATGTATAATAATTCAGACGGTGGCTGCGGAAATGATTTGGCCATAGATGACATTATCTTTAGATCTTGTGGTGATTTAACTGAAATCTCTACACCCAGCATAGATGCTTCAGAATTGAACTTATGCGAAGAAAATGCCCCCATTAGTCTGGAGCTGACTGCAACACCCGATTTCTCATCTTATGACGAGCATTATTTTCAGTGGCAGGAAAGCATCGATAAGGAAGACTGGAATGATATTCCCGGCGAGACTACCGATGAATACACGACCCCATCCCTTAGTAGTTCCCGATATTACCGGGTAAAAGTAGCCGAAGATCCGGTGAATCTCGCAAATAATTTATGCAGTACAGTCTCTGAAGCTTTTTCAGTAAATATTATTAAAACCCCTAAAGCTCCGGTTAGCAACGGAGATAAGTCAATATGTGAAGGCGAAGAAATTCCCTCCCTTAGCGTGGAAAAGGAGGAAGATGAAACTGTGAATTGGTATGCATCAGAAACCGGTGCAGATCTATTGCTTAAAAATTCGGAATATTTCATTCCGGAAACACCGGGAGTTTATTATGCCGAGGCCGTTAAAACCGGTTTTGAGTGTGCTGCCAGCGAGCGAACTGCGGTAGAATTGAAAATTTATGAATTGCCGGTGGCAAAGGATGAAAAACTTCAGATCTGTGAGGAGGGAGAATTAGAACTCGATGCTGGTGTTGATGTTTCGGCCTATTTGTGGAGTACCGGGGAAACCACCAGAAAGATTAGCATTAATTCTCCCGGAATTTTTAAGGTGGAACTAATCAATTCGCATGGCTGTTCAACTATTAAAAATATAGAGGTTGCTCCCGTTGATATAGTAGGTATTGAAAATATAATTTCAGAAGAAAAAAAGCTGATTATTAAGCCGCTGGTAGATGGTGTTTTTGAATATTCTATTAACGGGAACAATTTCCAGGATTCTAATGAATTTAATGTTTCAGGGGGAGTTTATACAATTTATATGAGAGATAAAGCAGGCTGTAAAACAATTTCGCAGGACTTTCCCCACCTGGTTTTTCCGAAGTTTATCACTCCTAATGGCGATGGTTACAATGATGTTTTTAGGGTAAAAGGGCTTGAGTTTTTCAACAAGTCAAGGATAAGTATTTATAATCAATATGGAAAACTACTAAAATCGGGTGATGGGAAGAACTTTAGCTGGGGGGGAAAACGGGGTGGCCGGGAACTGCCCTCAACCGATTACTGGTATGAAATAAAGATCGAAAATTTTCCGGGGCAAAAGGGGCATTTCAGCCTTATCCGCCAATAGTTTTAATCCGCTGATTATTTAGCGCCACTAAAGTCATAATTCCGATAATCATTAGCATAATATAGCTAAAATCTATATTAAGATCTAAAAGGAAACCTACCAGAAGGGGCCCCAGGGCGGTGCTAATTACCATAAACATGGTAAAGACACTTCTGATAGCTCCCATTCTCTCTGTTCCATACATTTCAGCAATAAGAGAAGTTTGCACAGTACCCGACATACCCACTGTAATTCCCGCAAGGACAAGGAAAATAAAAGCCCCAATTATACTTTCCATAAACGCGAAGGGCACGAGGCCAATAATTATAGGAATTAAAAACCAGCGAAACATTTTCCTGGCGGTGAATTTATCAACCCACATTCCGCCGAATATGGAAAACAGCAATCTCGTGATCGCGTAAACCGTAAAGAAGCTGGCATAAAGTTGAACCGACCAGCCTTTATCCTCAACAAAAACATACTGGTAGAAAAAAATCGCGGTAATAGAAAAACTCAAAATAAAACTGGCGGGCATCATAATGCCAAATCGTTTTTCAAAAACAACACTCTTATAATCCTTGAGCAGGACCCAGGTTGAAGGTTTTCTTTGCGTAGAAAGTTGTTTGTCAAATTCGCTTAGATCGGTAGAATGTAATCGAAGGAGATAAAGCAACAGGGCTATTCCACTGGCAATGGCAGCTACACGCCAGTCGAACCAGGAAATCAACAAGGCGATGATAACCGGAAAGACAGCTTCCCCAATAGAATAGCCCAGAGAAGAAATGCTTAAAGCCTTACCACGATTTTTATCGAAGTACTTCGAAATTATGGTCATACTAATATGGCTAAGCAATCCTTGTCCCATTAGCCTTAACCCCATTAATGCTATAAAGAGTAAAAAGATGTTGAAAGAAAAACCTAAAAGTATTGCCGAAAGACCAAGCCCCAGAACTGTATATGCGGTAACTTTTTTGGCAGGTTTATGATCTACTGTATGACCTACGGTAAGCATAATTATAGAAGCGGCCACGGTACATCCGGCATAGATAGCCCCAAAGGAACCTTCGGTTAAACTGAAATCCTTAATAATCTCGGGAACGTAGAGGGATATTAGAAAGGTTTGTCCAAAACTTGAAAGGAAAGTTAGCAACCAACCAAAACTTACTTTTTTAAAATGTTCTTTTGCAAAATAGTAAAACTCCTTCAAATCCAGTATTTAATTTAGGTTAGGTCATCAAAGTTAAAGTCTTGAATTTAAAATTTATTAATAACTTCTATAATTCTAAAATAAAAAACCACCCTTGTGAGGTGGCCTGAGAATATTCTAAATGTTTTAAAACAGAGCCTATTTTTTGGGTTTAGCTTGTTTTGGTGGTTGTTTCTTTGGAGCAGCTTGCTTCTTGTGCCCTTTTTGCTCCTCTTCATGTTTTTTACTCTGTGCCATAATTTTGTTTTTAGAGAATTATACACTTAAAAATACTAATAAACCAAACTCTTAAAATGCTAATTCACACAACATTAACTATACTGTAAACCAGTATTTTATATTGGATGAGAACAATGTATTTTGCCTGATTTTCTATTGGTTTAAGTATTTAAGGAAAAATCAGGAAAATTTGTTTTTCTATTGATTACTTTTGAAATAGTACCAATAATCAATAATAGGTAGATGATAGAAAAAAAGGTAATTGCTGATATTCAAAAGCAAAAGCAGCTTCCAAATTTAAGGTTAAGTATAAAGGAAAAAACCGAGGCTTTTGTCGATAAGATTTTTTACACCCTTTTTGATGCCGATACCAAGGTGGAAGATAATATTGAGCAACTGGAAAAGGATTTTTCTGAACTGGCTGAACTTGTATGCTGGCAACCGGATAAATCCTGTCATGAGATCTGGTGTGGTTACCTGAGAATTCTTCCTGAAATCTTAACAAAATTGAATGAGGACGCCAATGCTATAGCCTTAAATGATCCTGCTGCGAATTCTGTTGAAGAGGTATATCTATCTTACCCGGGGTTCTTTGCCATTGCTATTTATAGGTTAAGCCATGAATTTTACAAGATTGGGTTCCCGTTGGTGCCAAGATTAATGACCGAATGTGCACACACCTTAACCGGGACCGACATTAACCCCGGAGCAGAAATTGGAGTTCCCTTTTTTATAGACCATGCAACAGGCGTTGTAATAGGGGAGACCGCCGTAATAAAAAATAATGTAAAGATCTATCAGGGGGTTACCCTTGGAGCTCTTTACGTAGACAGGAATTTAAGGGATACCAAACGACATCCTACTATAGAAGATAATGTAACAATTTACGCGAATGCTACCATTCTTGGAGGAGAGACCGTGGTTGGTGCCAATAGTATGATTGGAGGGAATGTATGGTTAACAAAATCGGTTCCTGAAAATTCTATAGTGACTCATAATCCGCAGATTAATATTAAAAACAGCACGAAATAATGAACGATTCTATTTTAGATCTAATTGGAAATACTCCACTGGTGAAAGCTCAGAGATTGGTAAAAAACCCCAATGTGCAGCTTTATTTTAAGCTGGAAGGCCAGAATCCCGGAGGAAGTGTGAAAGACAGAGCTGCTTACAATATGATAAAAAGTGCACTGGAAAGAGGGGATATTAACAAAGAAACCCGTTTAATTGAAGCTACTAGCGGGAATACCGGTATTGCCCTGGCAATGATCGCTGGAATATTTCATCTTAATTTAGAGTTGGTTATGCCCGAGAATTCAACCATAGAACGAGTCCAAACGATGAGGGCCTATGGAGCTACTGTAACCTTAACAGATGCAGAAGGAGGCATTGAAGGGGCTCGTGATTACGCTGAAGCTAAGTTAAAGGATGGAGATCATTTTATGTTCAACCAATTCGCCAACGACGATAATTGGAAAGCACATTATAACAGTACGGGTCCTGAAATTTGGAATGACACCCATTATAAGATAACTCATTTTGTTTCATCAATGGGGACTACAGGTACCATTATGGGCACATCCACTTATTTAAAAGAAAAAAATAAAGAAATTGAAATAGTTGGAGTGCAACCTACCGATGATTCTAGGATTCCTGGAATTCGAAAATGGAAAGAAGAATATCTCCCTAAAATATTTAAAAAAGAGAAGGTAGATCGTATTCTGGAAGTTAGTAAAGAAGAGGCAAAATTAACGACAATTAAACTTGCTCGTCAGGAAGGTATTTTTGCCGGAATGAGTAGTGGTGGGGCTGCTGCTGCTGCAATTAGATTATGTGAAGAACTGGAAAGCGGTTTAGTGGTAAGCATAATTTGCGATCGCGGAGACCGCTATTTATCATCTGATCTTTTTGACGCATAAAAACACGGCCCTTTTAAGGGCCGTGTTCTTTTTTAAAAACTACATGGCGGCAAGTTTACCCATACCCGATTTATCCAGGTCCACTCTAATATTCTTGCTTTTAGATCCGTTTCTGAGTTTAACCTTAAAGAACTCCTTATCCAGGGTCCAGCTATTCCTTGAGGATGCGATATGCTTATTCCCTACTATAGAGTAATTTGGGTTTTGTTTTAAAATACTTACAGCAGTTGCATAAGGCATTTTTACATCTTTAAAAACCTGGTAACTGGTTAAAAGATCACCTTTGTTATTAAACCTAACTTTTAGATCTCCTTTATTGGTTTTAAAGTAGACATCATAATGTTCATAATCTGCATCCCGGTTAGCAATGATAAACTTTTGGATATCAAAATTCTCGCGTACAAACCTTAAAGGGCTTTCATTAAAGTGCCCGGTGTATTTCTCGGGAAGATTCACAATTAAAGTTTGTGAGTCAGGATTCAATTTGAGTGCTTCAGAGCTTAGCTCCATTGTTACTTCATCCAATCGGATGACCTTTTGTGCATAGCTGGAGAATACGATCCCCATCAATACTATGCTGAAAATTAACTTTTTCATGACAGTATATTTTTTAGATTTAAGTAAAGATATATCAGCTAGAGCCAAACAAATACTACGTAAGTAGCATTGGATCAATATTGTATAATATTTAACGCTTGTTTCATTTAACCTGAAAAGTGATTTTTTTCGGCTTGTTTTAAAAGTAATTCCAGGTTAGTGATTTCTACTTTTTTCCTGCTAATTTTTAAAATACCATCTTTTTTAAATTGCTGAAGATGCCTGTTAACCACTGCACGGGTAGAACCAATAAGATTGGCCAGTTCGTCATTGGAGAGATCATTTATTAATTCGAGTTTCTTTGACTTCTTATTGATATTTGTCAATATTAATTTAGCCAAACGACTGGAGATATCAGACAGAACAACGTTTGAAGTGTACTCTTCGAGAATACGAATCTGTTTGCCCATATAGGGCAAAAGCGATTTATTTATCTGCGGATATTTCACGATCCACTCCCGCATAATTTTAATGGGAACAGATAAGAGGGTAGCTTCATCCAAAGTTTCATAAAAAACTTTGTGCTCACAGTTTTCGAGCAGACACAATACATCAAAAATATCATTCTTTTTGAGCAGAAACAAAGTAAATTCCCTGGCGCTTTCGGGGTCTACCCGGTAAATTTTCACTCTGCCCTCAGCGATAATATAGAATTTAAAGAGAGTTGGAGTTTTAGTGATGTTACAGGTATTTTTTGGCCAGATCTCTTCCTGAAATGCCGTTAAAAAACCAGCCAGCTTTTCCTCCTCCAAATCCTTAAATAGTATATTTTCCCTTAATAACGATATATAATTTTTCCCTATCATAAAATCTGGTGTATGTTATTTCAATTTCAGAAAACAACGAGGGGAGTGAGGAACTTTCAATTAGAGGTGAAAGAAGATATTTCTCTAAAAATAGGAAAAAGACAAAATTCAATTCTTTATTTCCTACATAAATATTTTCCCAAACTTAAGAAATCAGCTATTTTTGCAAAATTGGAGTTCTTAAAAGATATTATGGAGGTTGAAACATTCGGAATTGAAGACAAAAAAGTAGATAAGCAATTATATGATTATCAGCAGGAAGATATTAAAAAGATCTTCAAGGTAATCGATGAACACCCTGAACATTATAATTTGCTTTATCAGTTGCCTACCGGCGGGGGAAAGACCGTGATTTTCTCCCAAATGGTGCGGGAATACATTCAGCGTACCCAAAAGAAGGTGTTAATTCTTACTCACCGTATTGAATTGTGTAAGCAAACCTCAACAATGCTTACCGACTTTGGAGTGCGTAATAAGATAATTAACAGTAAGGTTAAGGAGCTACCCGATCAGGAAGATTATATGTGCTTTGTGGCGATGGTAGAAACTCTCAATAACCGTCTTAATGACGAAAAGCTCGAGATGGAAGATATCGGGATGGTTATTATCGATGAAGCCCATTACAATTCCTTCAGAAAACTATTCAAATTTTTTGAAAAATGCTTCATTCTTGGAGTTACGGCGACCCCGTTAAGTTCTAATATTAAATTACCTATGAAGGATAATTACCGGGAACTCATCGTTGGGGATTCCATTGCCTCCCTTATTGAAAAAGGCTTCCTTGCAAAAGCAAATACCTACAGCTATAATGTAGGGTTAACAAGCCTTAAGGTGGGAATGAACGGGGATTACACGGTTAAATCTTCAGAAGAGCTCTACACAAATTACAGCATGCAGGAGAAACTCCTTAATGCTTACTACGATAAATCAAAAGGTAAGAAAACCCTTATTTTCAATAACGGGATCAATACTTCTATTGAAGTTTACGAGACTTTTAAAAATGCCGGCTTGCCTATCCGGCACCTTGATAATACGACCGGGAAACAGGACCGAAAAGAAATTCTAAAATGGTTTAAACATACTCCCGGTGCTATAGTTACTTCGGTAAGTATATTAACCACGGGATTTGATGAACCTACCGTCGAAACAATTATTTTAAACAGGGCTACAAAATCACTTACTCTTTATTTTCAAATGATTGGTAGAGGCTCAAGAATACTTCCGGGGAAATCTGAATTTTCGGTTTTAGACCTGGGGAACAACCTTTCGCGGTTTGGGGAATGGAGTGCCCCGGTAGATTGGCGACAAATATTCAGAGCTCCCGATTTCTATTTTGAAAACCTGCTTAGTGATGAGGAGATTGAAAGAGAATTCAAATATGAAATGCCTCCGGAAATAAGAGAGAAATTCGCCAATACCGAGGATGTTGATTTTGATGTGGAAGCGGCCTATGACAAAGTGATTAAACAGGGACTAAGATCTAAAGCAGTCCTGGAGTGGTCAATGGAACAACATGTAAAAATGTGTGTGGAAAACAGCGAAGATGTATTCGATGCCAGGCTACTAATAAAGGAATTGAAGGATGATATATCGTCAAGGATTAAGCAGTATTCTTACTGCATAAGCAAGAGCACTCAAAATTACAGGGACTGGCTGGAAGAAGATTATTCCCGAAAACTAAGATTGGCTATCAATAAGGAGTTCTAGCGTTAAAAAGGTTAAAGACAGAGCCGGAAGGATGGATCATCTTTCCGGCTTTTTATTTATTCATTTTCGGCATCAGCCGATTTCAAGTCTTGCTCTACAAATTCTCTCTCCCGCACCGATCCACCGGCAACTATGGCCGCAGCGATTATTACCAGGTTTTTAATAATGTATTGCCCTTCAGTAGTAAGAACAAATGGAAAATCTTCAAAACAAACTTCGGGCAAAATGATTAGAGGCAGAAAGGTACCGGGCATTTGAAGAAACAATAAGATAACGGCGATTCTTATTGTTTTTCGGGAAAGCATTAACAAACCTATCAGCACTTCCCATACACCAAGAATGGGAATGAATATCTCAGGATCGAACCAGAAAACCGTGGCGGCAATTAGTTCCTGGGCAGGGCTGTCAAAAACAACCTTTAGGGCTCCAAACCAAATAAAAACAACAGCGATGGAGATCCTAAGCAAAGGTTTACCGTATTTATACATCCATCGGGTTACCTTGTAATCTATCTTTCCTAATTTCTGAGTTTTATCTACCTGCATTATATCACTTTAGTTGAATAACAAGTTGAAAATAAAATCCTGATCTGGAAAAATTTAGAATAAATTATAGGATTTTATTAACAAAGTAATTGAATTTCAGTAAATTAAATATCTGAAAGATGGATGTGTTTTAGGATGATTTTAAAATCAATTTTATATTAATTGTTTTTCTTTCCACCAAACAGTCTTTTAAAGAAACCTTTTTTCTCTTCTTTTTCCTCCTGTTTTTCAGCTTGGTTATTCACCTTTTTGTCATCATCTTTTTTTCCAAACAAACGTTTAAAGAAACCATCTCGTTTTTCTGGTTCACAGTCCAGCATCGCGATCACATCAGCCGAAACCGGGAAGCGCGACTGGGTAATTTCTTTAAATTGAGGCTCGGCATTCATTTTTTGCATCAGTTTTCCGAAGATCGGTAAGGCAGAATTTGCGCCCTGGCCAATATAGGTATTTTTAAATCCAATGCGGTGATCATCGCTTCCCACCCAGGTTACGGTAACCAGGTTGGGGGTCATCCCCACAAACCATCCGTCTTTATTATTTTGAGTGGTTCCGGTTTTTCCGGCTATGTCATTTCTTAGTCCGTAAGTACTTCTTAGGCGGTATGCTGTACCTTCATTAACAGTAGCTTTCATCATTTCTACCATTACCTGCCTGTTGGTTTCAGAAAGGGCAGGGGAAGTACCGTTCTTGGGTTTAAATTCGGCTAAAAGGTTTCCATTGCCATCCTCAATTTTGGTAATATAGAAAGGCTCACTATATCTCCCGTCATTAACAAAAGGGGTGAAGGCAGTAGTAAGTTCCGCCAGATTTAACGAAGCCGTACCAAGGGCAATTGATGGTACCGCCGGAATTTTTGACTCGACTCCCATTCTCCTGGCCTGATTGATGACATTACCAATCCCGGCTTCCATGAGAACCTTAACCGCGATGGTGTTCATAGACTTGCTCAGGGCCTCCTTCATATTATAATTCATATGAGGATCGTTATCATCACTTCCCGAATTAGATGGGGTCCATCCTTTTTTATAGGTTACTTCCCGGGCAGAGAAGTAGGTGCAGGGCTCAATACCTTGTTCCAGTGCTGCCGAGTATACGATAGGCTTAAAAGTTGAACCTACCTGGCGCTTGCTTTGAGATACGTGATCGTACTGAAAATAACGGTAATCAATGCCGCCAACCCACGCCTGAACAGCCCCGGTACTCGGTTCCACCGCCAGCATCCCGGAATTTAGAAACTTAAGATAATGCTCAATACTGTCTTTTATACTGGCTGTTTTAGTTACCGTTCCATCATAATCAAATAATTCCATCGGCCTGGTTTTATCAAGCTCAAGCATTATTTCATCTTCCGATAAGCCTTCCCTTTCAAGATTTTTATAGGGTTTGGAGTTTTTAATAGCATCTTCAAGGATTTTAGGGTTTCGTTTCCAGGGTGTTGCCTCGCCGTAAGATTTTTCGTGTTGGTCCTGTAAAGCGCCCATATGTTCCTTCATCGATTCCTCTGCTAACTCCTGCATTCTATAATTTAATGTAGTATGTACAATGAGTCCATCTCGGTAGATATTATATTTCTTTCCATCTTTATTTTTTAGAGTATCCAGGATCTTGCTTACGTCTTTGCGAACCTGCTCTCTAAAATATGGGGCCAGACCTTTGTCATGCCCGTAATTTTTATAATTCAATACCAATTCTGAATCCTGGGTAGCCTTTTCTTTCTCTTCTGAAATGAAACCATATTTTTCCATTTGTGAAAGCACCACATTTCGCCTTAATTTGCTTCGCTCTGGAAAGATACGCGGATTATAATAATGCGAAGCTTTGAGCATTCCCACCAACACTGCTGATTCTTCTATGTTTAATTCCGAAGTATGTTTTCCGAAGAACTTCATCGAAGCACTCTCAATACCAAAAGTATTATCACTAAAGGGAACGGTATTGAAGTACAGCCTAATGATATCTTCCTTATCATAAGTATTTTCCAGCCTTTTAGCGATCACAACTTCCTGGAATTTATTCACTACAATTCCCAGAACTCCATAATCTTTTCTTCCGTAGATATTCTTGGCAAGCTGAAGCGTGATAGTGCTCCCACCTCCTGCAGAATCGTCTTGCAATAAGATAGATTTAAAAAACACCCGCATTAAACTTCGGGTGTCAATCCCACTATGATTATAAAAGCGAACGTCTTCAGTAGCGATAAGAGCATCTATTAAATGCTGGGGGAATTCTTCAAATTTTACCGGCTGCCTGTCGTGAATAAAAAATTTTCCTATCAACTCCCCTTCAGAAGAAAGAACCTGGGTGGCCCGGCTTTGCTGAAGTTCGCTCAATTCTTTGGAGGAGGGAAGTTTGCCCCAGGCACCAAAATATATACTTGCAAAAAAAAGTATTCCAAGTGCAAATAAACTCCCGACAATAATTAATCCCCATTTTAGTTTGGGGGAATTTTTAATCTTTAATAACAATGACATAGGTTAAATTAACTGCTACAAATTAACGAAGACTTGCAAAAAATAGTTCACTATTTATGCCAACTTTAAGGTTTACGGGAGAATATAAAAAAAAGCCGGACACAAATTAATTTGTGCCGGCTAAATCAAGGCAAAGTTCATAAGCTTTGGTTTTTATGGTTCTATTGCAAAACTTTTGTGATGCTTCCAGGCTGATGCAAAATGGTTATTTTTTATTACACGGAAATGTTTCCGTCGTTTTAAGAACCCTGTTTTGCGCTCTCCAATTTCCATAATCATATTCTCCAGGGTTTTCATAATCTAAAATTAAAATGGTTTAATAATTAACTTAAATAACGTCTTTGGTTATCCCAGCTGCTTCGGCTGTTTTGTTTCTCGGTGTTTAAAAA
>NZ_MSJR01000007.1 GCF_002078605.1 Salegentibacter sediminis
ATTACGATCTAGATGGAGAAAACAAGTTTGGTTTTGATAAAGTAATTCTGATTTGCGATATAGATAACATCAGGGGGATTTTTCACAATCGTTATGGGACAGATATTGATTTTACCGGCTATATAGATAAGTTTTACTCCATAGAAATTTTCGAATATAAATTCTCCAAAGTAATTATTGCTAGTTTTAAAAAATTCTTCAGTAGTATCAATTCAAATAATAATATCGTTCAAGCTCATATTCAAGCAAATTTTGATAGTTATTATTCAAAGGAATTAGCTTTTATTTTAGAGTATTTTATAAACTCAAATTCCTTAAGCATGCGTAATCTAATTGCGTTTTTAAAAAATCCATATATTCCATCAGACCAAACAATAAAAGCAGGTAAAGGATTTAATATTTACACGAGTTCAACTCCTATTTTCTTAATCTTTGATATTTTATCAAAACTATATGGAGGTATTGATAACTTATTGAATGCTATTGATAATACGATAGGAAAATTTCCATTAATAGAAATGTCGACTTACAATTCCTATTGGAATTTAAGACTAGGAAACTTAATAATGCTTTTAGACTATAAAAATTCAACCCTAAGACCTTCAAATAAAGAATTAGAATATTCAGATGAAGAGTTTGATATAAAAGTTATTTATCAAATTGAATCTCATGATTATGGCATAAAAGGTAATGCTACCAAAATTGGAGATGCAAATTCTACTGTTGGTTTAATGGATATGAATCACTTCGCTGAGCGTAGATTACCTTATTTTCAAATACTAAAAAAAGCACTAAAAGTTTTTAAGCAATTACCAAAAAACGAAGCCTAAATAAAATACTGTTGGCAATATCGGTTAACGAGCAAATAGCGGCAGACCATCAAAAAATTACAGTTTTGACTACCTTTAAAAAGATAACATAACCGAAAAATTCAAGTTCCCCGGGTCCGCTACTTGCGTTAACCGGAGACGTTGGCAACAAGCTTGAAAAAAATAGCGGTAAACAAATTAATGATGAAAACAATTTTCGACAAAAATAATAGGGATGAACTCATTGGCAGAATTGGACGAATCAATCAAAATAAAAAAGCCGAATGGGGAAAAATGAACGTTTACCAAATGCTAAAACATAATACGTATTGGAATGGGTGGATTCTTGGAAAAGGAAACCACACCTATAAACAAACCTTTATGGGAAAAATATTTGGGAAGATGGCATTGAAAAAAATGATAAAAGACGAAAAGCCTTTTGACAAAAATATTCCTACATCTGCCCAGTTCAAAGCAAAGGAATTGAATGGAGATTTGGAAGCTGAAAAATCAAAATGGATTTCATTGTTATGTGAATATGAAAACTATAACAATCCGAATTTTGTCCACGACTTCTTTGGCAAAATGACAAAAGAACAAATAGGAATCTTAGCTTACAAGCATACTGATCATCATTTAAGACAATTTGGAGTATAAAAAAAGCCCGTGGCGATCAAATGAATGACATAAAATATAAAGTTGGAATGCTTCCAAAAATATCTGAAATAATCGAAGTTTATGATAATTCAGGAATCAAAAGACCTACAAAAGATAGCGATCGAATAGCAAAAATGTATGAAAATTCTAACCTGATAATAACCGCCGCTTGGCTAAATAACGAACTGATTGGAATTTCACGTTCAATAACCGATTTTTGCTATGCCTGCTACTTATCGGATTTGGCGGTGAAAAGTGAATACCAAAAAGCAGGAATTGGTAAGCAATTAATAAAACTAACAGAAAAAGAAATTGGGGAAGAAACTGCATTAATTTTACTTTCTGCACCTATGGCTATGGAATACTATCCAAAAATTGGGTTTAAGAAAGTTAATAATGGGTTTATAATTCCAAGAACTAAATAAGGAATATAAAATTAAAAAAGTGAAAAGAAATCACCTAGTTCCCATGCCCCTACTTGCCTTAACAAAATCCGTTCCCCTACATTTTTTTAGAAATACCGTGAGTTTAATTTGAAGGAAAAAGATAACATCAAATATATAGGAGGATCTAGAATAGGGTCAAGGAATTTAACTATTCCGTTTGCTTCATTAATTATTAGTGAGGAAAAACTTGAACTCAACAATACAGGATTTCAAAACTTAATATTCTATCCTCAAGATCTGGTAAATATCGAAGAAGTCTATTATTTCCCATGGATAGCGCAAGGAATAAAAATTAAACATAAGATCTCCGGGTACGACAAAAATATAATTTTTTGGAGTTATAATGATCCAAAGAAAATCATTCAAAGCATTCAAAATAAGGGTCTGTTAAGAGATAAAAAATTAAACACAGAAAAACTTCCTTCAAAAAGATCAACTTCTTTGAGAAAAGAAAAATTCGCTATTTCACCAATTGTAATAATATCAGTTTTCGTATTAATCTTATTCGGTGCAGTAATGCTTTACAATAGCTCCACAGCATATGATAATTATTATACTTTAGAAAAATCATCAAAAATTCACCTGGAGGTAAGAAAAAAGAGGATTGACCATGGTACCGCTTTTTTAAATAATAAGCTCATAATTCCGGTGGGCACTAAATTAGTTTCTGATAAACCAGATTGGTTTAAAATCAAAAACCAGCCTATTATTGGGAGTCAGTCCCATAGAAATCCGTCATTTACAGATTTAAACGAGCCTTTCCTTATCATTAAAAATGCAAATACATTCGATTTACAGGTTGTAAAATATGAAGACACCTTAACCTTTGAACTTCCAGATCCCAATTATAAAGATCCTAATGACCCCACTTTTAAAGATTTATATCATCAATTATTTAAGGACTAGAAAAACGATACTACATCTATTGACATTAAAGCCAAAATCAAACCTGGGGCAGTTTTTTCCTTTATTTAAGGCTTGAAAAAGGCTGCTTTATTTCAACCACTACTTTTGGCTTAAAAATGTTTTACCTTTGTTGGAGAGCTCTTAAACATCTTTTAGCCTATGCCCTTCAATATCTCCCTTGAGGAAAAACTTCAGGAACGCATCAAAGAACTCTCTTGTTTGTATAAAGTCTCCTCTGCCATAAGAGAGCACAACGAATCGGTTGCTGATACTATTGAGGCTATTATTCACATTCTAAAAAACGCCTGGAGATTTCCTTCCCAGGCTACTGTAGAGATAAAAATTGAGGATCAGAAAAAAAGTACGGGGCCTGTTCCTGATAAATCTCACTTCCAGGAAAGCAGTATAAAACTCTTTAAAAAGAATATCGGGTTTATCAGGGTTCATTACCCATCTAAAGATCTCTCACTTGCACATTTTTTAATAGAAGAACAGCGCCTATTGGATAAAGTAGCTTATGAGATCACATTATTCCTGGAACGCCTACATGTGAAGAATCAAGAGGAGCGCATTAAACAAACAGCCCAAAGAAACGACCGCCTGAGTATTCTTGGAGAAATAACCGCAGGAATCGCCCACGAGCTTAATACTCCTCTGGGAAACATCCTTGGGTTTGCTGAATTTATTGAGTCCAAAACCACAGATAAACAAATAAAGAAAGATGCTCAAAAGATTATTAAGGCCGCAGTGCATTCTCGTGAAGTGGTTAAGAAACTCATCTTTTTTTCCTGTGAAATGCCACAGAATATTCAACTTACCAGCATAAAACCCGTGGTAACCCAGGCCCTGGCTTTAATGGAACCAAATTTCAAAAAAGCCGGGATTAGCTATGAATTGAACTATGAGGATCCTGAATTAAAAATGCAAATAGATCCTATACAGTTAACGCAGGTGATCTTTAACCTTCTGATTAATGCTATTTATCATTCACCCAAGGGCTCTCTTATTAAAATAAATATCTACAGGGATGATCCCAATTTATTTTTGGAAATTGCTGATCAAGGAAGTGGTATAAAGCCTGAAAATAAAAGCCGCATCTTCGAGCCGTTTTTTACCACCAAACCCATTGGGGAGGGATCGGGCCTTGGGCTTAGTGTTGTGCACGGAATAATTAAAAGCCACCGGGGTGAAATAGAAGCTCTGGATAATACTCCCAAAGGCACTATTTTTAAAGTCCGTTTGCCTATAAAAATATAGTTATGCAGGTTTATAAGGAAAATATTCTGATTGTAGATGATGACTTTGATATGTTGGAGGTCCTTCAACGCAATCTCAAAGCAGAAAATTATCACGTTTACAAAGCCTCATCGGTACTGGAGGCCCTGGATATACTTAAGAACAGCAAGATTGAATTATTAATAACCGATTTACAGATGCCGGGTTTAAATGGAATGGAGCTTATTAAATATGCCTCTGATAATTTTCCGGATCTCCCAAAACTGGTAATTACCGGATTTCCCTCAGTCGATGGTGCTGTTGAGGCTATACAGGCAGGAGCCCTGGATTATTTATCTAAACCATTTACCCGAAAGGAACTCCTTAAATCAGTAAAAAAATCCCTTGCCAAAGCTACATTCAGTCCTAAAAAAGAAAGCCCTACTCAGACAGAAACAAAAGTCTATGCGGGAATGGTAGGACAATCCCCGGCTTTTCATAAGATTGTAGACCTTATTGATCGCGTTAAAAACAACCGTGCCACTATTCTCATTCAGGGAGAAAGCGGAACGGGAAAAGAGCTGGTGGCCAGGGCCATACATTATAAAGGCTCCTATGCCGCGAATCCATTCATCGCCGTAAACTGTGGAGCTATTCCTGAAAACCTGTTGGAGTCTGAGCTTTTCGGCTATGTGAAGGGGGCTTTTACCGGAGCAAACGAAACCAGGCCGGGTTACTTTCAGGCTGCAAACGGCGGCACAATCTTTCTGGATGAAATTGGGACAGCATCACAGGCAGTACAGGTAAGTTTGCTGCGGGTGCTCCAGGAAAAAGAAGTGAGAATGTTGGGGGCCAGAAATACCGATAAAATAAACCTAAGGGTCATCGCTGCCACCAATAACGATCTCCAGGAAATGATGCGAAATGGCAGTTTTAGAGAAGATCTCTTTTATAGGCTTAATGTTGTAGATATCCAGGTCCCGCCCTTAAGAGACCGCAAAGAGGATATCCCATCTTTAGCCCACACATTTTTAAAGAAATACCAGAGCGAATACGGCAAAAAGGAACTTAAAATTAGTCCGAAGGCTATTGAAATCCTGAAAAAATATAACTGGCCCGGGAATATCAGGGAACTGGAAAATGTAATTCAACGCTCTATAATAATGAGTGAGGATATTATAGACGTGGCCCAATTACCCTCCTGGGTGAAGCATCAAATGCCCGAAATAGATCCCGGCTTAATAAGTCTGAAGGAAATAGAGAAACAACATATTCTGAAGGTTCTTGCGATGACCGAACAGAATAAAACCAAAGCTGCTGAAATATTAGGAATAGATCGCAAAACCCTTCGCGAAAAGCTCAAATAATTTCCGGGTAATTTCTCTCCGCCCGGGTGACTTCTCTCCAGTCCATTTTAAAAATTTAAATGCCTTTAAATTTTCATTATACTGAAAATCAGTGTTTTATGACGCACATCCCTCATGGATTTTCTGTCGGGCACAGGCTTTGACTTAAGTGGAAGGAACTTAAAATGAATATTTATGAATATGCCTGAAATGCCGGTCACGAAAGTATTGGAGGAACTGCCCGATAATTTACCAAGACCGGGAAATGATCTTCTTAAGAGTTTGTGTTTCAACTGCGATTTGAGACATCAATGCACCTGGAAAGAAACCAGGAAATTATATTGTGAACACTTTGAATAAAATAAAATATGACAACTTCTCAAACAGTAAATAAGCAAAGCATGTACGAAACGGTTTTAAAACAATTCAATAAAACCGCCGACATCATTAACCTGCATTCTAATATTAGAAAAATACTTGGTATCACCAATAATGAAATAATTGTCCATTTTCCTGTAAAAATGGATGATGGAAAGGTAGAGGTTTTTACCGGGTACAGAGTTCAACACAATAATGCCTTAGGTCCTTACAAAGGAGGCCTGCGTTATCATCCTACCGTAGATGTGGATGCTGCAAAAGCCCTGGCGATGTGGATGACCTGGAAAACTTCGCTTGCAGGCCTTCCTTACGGAGGTGCAAAAGGAGGAATCCAAATTGATCCCCGTAACTATTCTGATGCCGAGCTGGAAAGGATTACAAGAAGATTCACCTATGCCCTGGGAGAGAATATTGGTCCTGAACACGATATTCCCGCTCCCGATGTGAATACCAATGCCCAAACTATGGCCTGGATCGCAGACACCTATATGTCTACGATTTCCTCTTCCGAAAGATCTCAAAATCAACATGTGGTCACAGGAAAACCTGTTGGCTCTGGCGGTCTCGAAGGCCGCGATCGGGCTACCGGATTTGGGGTGTATCTTACGATTAAAGAATTAATAAAATCTAAAGGTGAAAACCTGAAAGGGAAAACTTTTATCGTTCAGGGATTTGGTAATGTTGGTTACTGGGCCTCCAAATTTTTAACCGAAGACGGTGCAAAACTAATCGCCGTACAGGATGCTCACGCAACCTTATATAATGAAAACGGAATTGCAGTTGAAGAATTATCACAGCACTCCAGCCCACGAAAAGGATCTATAAAAGGATTTTCTAGTGCTAATGAAATTGATCCCGAGAGCTTTTTCGGTCTGGAGTGTGATATTCTTATCCCCGCAGCGCTGGGAAATCAAATCACCGATGACAATGCTTATATGATACAGGCTCCAATAGTAGCCGAAGGTGCTAATGGGCCTACAACTTCTGAAGGAGAAAAAATTCTACTTGAAAAAGGAGTCACAATAATTCCTGATATTCTATGTAATTCTGGAGGAGTGATAGGAAGCTATTTTGAATGGTTACAAAATCGTAACGGGGAGCTATGGGAACTCGACGAGGTCATGAACAAACTGGAAAAAAAGATATTGCAGGTATTTAAAAAAGTTCAAACCGAAGTGAATGATTCTCAAACAGATTGGAGAACCGCTGCCTATGTAATTGCGATTTCCAGAATAGAAACCGCCTATAACCAAAGAGGAATTTTTCCTTAGACAGTAAATAATATTTTAAAAATAGAACAGATGAAGTACGGTGTGATAATAATTGAAAAGAAAGAAAAGGAATACTTGAACCGTATAATCTCAATGGCCCAATATTACAAGGATGTAAATTATAAGGACTCCATTCATAAATTAAACGAAGAATTGAAATATGCCCGTGTTTTAAGCAATAAAGAGATGCCCGATGACGTGGTGCGTTTTAACTCATTTGTAAGCATTACCACCCCTTTCAACGTTTCAAGGGAATACCAGATAGTTACCCCGGAGAAAAGCGACATCAGGCAAAACAAAATTTCAATTCTTGCCCCAATGGGGCTGGCACTTTTTGGTTACGCCAGGGGGGACACGTTGAAATGGAATTTTCCTACAGGGGAAAATATTATTAGCATTGAGGATGTAAGACAGCAGGAAGTAAAATTAGAAACAAAAAAATGATGATAGATAAATTTCAGGACCATTATGACGATCATGAGGTGCAGTTATTAAGTATCCAAACTGAATCTTCGGAATGGAAAGAACGTTTAAAAATTATAAATACCGAAATTGATTTTTTTCTTGAATTATTCAGTTCTGGTTTTACTGATGAACTAAAGCTAAAGATCAATCTTGAAGATTTACAATATCTAAAAGATCAGCTAATAGGAGTAAGGAAGATAAATGAGATACATCTAAAGACCTTTCAGGAATACAATATAAAACAAGAAGGCTTGAAAGAATGTGATGATGTTCAGTGTGAAAATTTCTACCTTAAAGATCATTTGATCTTTAAGAAAACCCTTACCAAACACTTTAAAGTGTTTAGGGAATTGAAATACCTGATATATAAATATATTGAAATAAATCCCGGTTAAAAGAGGCTTTACTGTTTGATTTTAGAGGGCTGGATGGGATCTCAATCCCCGGTCTATCTTACCAAACATGGTTGGTAACCGCCTTTTCACAAATGAAAAGGCGGTTTTTTTTTAAATACAATCCAAATTTCCAGCATATCACTGTTCAATTATTTAGGGCCAGGCTTCAATCACTATTTCTTAAACCAAAACAACTCAAATTCCCTGAAAATGCTCTTAGCTTAAATTTCATCTAACCGACTTCATCCGGGACCGCAACTCCAAAAATTTCTTTTCAAATGCATCCCGTTTAAAATACTGTTCCTGATCTACCTCAAAAAACCTCAGTTGCCCATTAATTAATCCTTCGCTAATATCAATATCCCGCATTAAAATCTTCAGCTGATCTGTGATCTTTTCTTTCCAGGTATATTTTGATCCTCCATACCTGCAATACCGGATGAACAAATTCTCCGAATGATCCATAATCCAGGTCACCACCGATAATTCAATAATATTGCTATGGATGCCTTGCCTTGAACCATTATAGAAATACCCAAACGTAAATTCCAACATATCATCAGCAAGCTCTCTGTTGTCAAAATAATCATAGCGTGCCGATTCCCTTAAAGGTATTCGTTCCATAGCTTTTTTGGTTAAAATTACAGGAAAACCCCCATAAAAATCTGTGTAGTTTTCCCTTGCTTCGCCACCCCAAATCCCTGCCCTTTTCTTCGATACCCCAATATTGTAAATGGGCATTTTTATTACATCTAAGACTTACCTAAAAGAATTAAGGAACTATTAGGTTAAGCCCAATGAGCATGCCTCGCTAAAATTCCAGGGCCAGGCTGCCGTGCTTTGATTTGATCAGGGAATTGTTATTTAACTTAGACACCGGTTGTATCGAATTAGAGTCCGATTGGTTTTCAAAAAAGATCAGCTTTGGTGCTCCCTGCTTACGCAAATAATTACTCAGAATCTTGTGCGTATAATAGGTTGCCGACTGCCGTTTTAAAAATGCCTCATAGTCTTCCGGTTGGTTCACCTGGGTTTCAGTATCAATAAATCCGAAGCCCTGGTAGGTGCCTTCTTTTACAAGAATAAAAGCCTCTTCTTCAAAATGCCTGCCCTTCTCCCTAATCACAAAAGTTGAGGATTCCTCTGTAATAGAAGTGATGGCTGCCGTTACTTTCTCGTTGTATGCTTCCACCTCTTCCTTCCCGGAACAAATTCCTTCACAACTCACGATGCTGTAATGGGAACACTCTCTCACGTTGCTTTGCAGACTGCAGTATTTAGGGCAGAGTTTAAATTCCCGACAAAGGAATTCCAGCTTTTCTAGTGCCAAAGCACGGCTGTAAAAAATCCCTATGGATTCTCGCCTTTTGTTGGTCTTTTCCAGGGCCAGCTGCAGGACACCCCGCTGATTAATATAACTCACGATCTGGTAAACCGGTCCTGGCTTTTTTTGTGCTTTGTTGAATTTGGGATAATACTTCCTGATGCATTCGGCCTCCAGGAGCAGGGCCACCAATTCGTTGCCGGTAGTTTCATAATCAATATGGTAAGTTTCCTGCCCCAGGTGATATTCCTTGCTCATCCGGTCATAGAAATGCGAGACCACACGTTTTTTAATATCCCTGGCTTTCCCTGCATAAATCACCTTATGTTGTTTGTCTTTGAATAAATAGATCCCTGAACTTTCAGGCAGACTATGGATCTGGTCTGAGTCAATATGCGGCGGCAGGGTAGCCTGGCGCGATCTGGCGTGCAGGAAAGAATTGATCACGCGGTATTCATCATCCAGTGACAACAAACGCTGAAAAAGGATTACTGTAGCATCGGTATCTCCTTCGGCCCTGTGGCGATTAGAAAGAGGTATGTTTATGGAATCACACAATTTACCGAGACTGTAGGAGAATAATCCGGGAATGAGTTTTCGGGATAAACGGACGGTACAAAGTTTCTTTCGGGTATACTCGAAGCCTAATTCTTTAAATTCATTGCGCAGCACATTATAATCGAAATTCACATTGTGCGCCACAAAGATCGCGTCCCGGGTAAATTCTTCTACCTTTTTGGCAAGCTCATAAAACTTAGGGGCTTCAGCCACCAGATCATTATCGATGCCGGTAAGCGCCGTAATATGTCCCGGAATCTCCTTCTCAGGATTGATAAGACTGGTAAATTTATCGATCACCTTAGAACCGCGTAGCAACACGATACAGATTTCGGTAAGCCGATTTCCATTTATTCCCCCTCCCGTGGTTTCAACATCAATCACTGCAAATAACTGTTCTTCCATAAGGGTAAAAATAGGAAAAAATCCAAAGGAGTGGAAAAAATCCTATTTATTTCTATTCTCCTACACTCTAATCCTTAGGCAGGACGTTGGGTAAGAATGGAATGAGCTCTTCCAATTTTCGAATTGGCTAAAAGTAGAAAATCTGAGCTATTATTTTCTTTTCGATGTATTAATTGGGGGACATATCTTCGAATGAACTATGTGGCCTAAAACCATTATAGTCTTCTCTCCAATGATATCATCAGGCTTTTCCTAATCAGCTTGTTCAAACTAAACATTTTCTTCCAAAGTCTTTCCTTTAGTTTCCGGAAACAATTTAAAAACAAATAATAACTGAAATATCATGGCTACCGCAAAAAAACCAAAAGCATAAGTACCTCCATTTGGCAAATCAGCTACCACCGGAAACAACCATGTTAATATAGCAGCCCAAAACCAGTGAATGAAAGTACCAAAGGATTGTCCGGATGCTCTTACTCGATTAGGAAATATTTCAGATATGAAAACCCAAATAACTGCTCCTTGAGAAAAAGCAAAACTTGCTATAAAAATTAAAATGGGTATAATTAATAAACCTGATCCAATTTCAGATTCATTTAGATAAAAGGCACTAAAAATCAAACTAATAATCATACCTAAGGTTCCCCAGACCATAAGCTTTTTTCTTCCAATCTTATCAATAAGAGTCATCGCTATTATAGTAAAAACCATGTTTACAAATCCTACAGTTGCTGCTTGAAGAAAAGCACTATCCTGGGCGATTCCAGACATCTCAAAAATCCTTGGTGCATAATACATTATTGCATTAATACCGGAAAACTGGTTAAAAGTGGCCATTAGGAAAACTAGAAGTAAAGGTTTGAAATATTTACTCTGAAATAGACTATCCTTTTTTACATTCTGGTGTAAGGAGTTTTTGATACTGTTAAAGGTTTCCTTTGCCTTTAGATCACCCAACTGTCTCAAAATATGAAGACCTTCCTCATCCTTGCCTTTTATTATCATCCATCGTGGACTTCTTGGAATAAAGAATGTGAGCATAAAAAATATTATTGCAGGAATGGCTTCAACACCTAACATCCATCTCCAGGCTTCATCCTCTATCTGGATCTTTATAAAATAGTTAGATATAAAAGCTAATAAAATTCCAAATACAATACTGAATTGAAACAACCCGACTAAACGTCCCCTATGGGTGGCAGGAGAAATTTCGGAGATGTACATCGGAGCTATAACTGAGGATGCTCCTACCCCTAGCCCTCCTAAAAATCTATATAATAGGAATAGCTCCCAGTTACTGGTTAAGGCACACCCAATCGCAGACAACCCAAATAGAAATCCAATAAATAAGAGTGATTTTTTTCTACCTAATTTTTGCGCAGGCCAGAAAGCAAAAATAGCCCCAATAATAGTTCCTATTAAAGCAATTGAATTTGTAAATCCATGGGCGACGGGATCAAGGTCAAAAAATACTTTTAGACCTTGCTCCGCACCCGAAATTACTGCAGTATCAAAACCGAATAACAATCCTCCTAAGCTAGAAACAATTGCTCCGGTTAGGAGTTTTTTAGTTAAACCCATATTAGAATTTCTCTAGTCGTTATTTGTTTTTACCACGCCTACCATACTATCTGCCGTACCATAATATAAATACCACTCATCTTCAAAGTACACTAAACCTTCTATAAACGTTGTTCCATCTTCATATTGTCCTGATTTTTCAAAAGGTAATTCAGGCTGAATAAAAGGCTCATTGGATCTATCAAGAAGTTTCCATGGTTCATCTGCATCATACAAAGCTTGTCCCCCTGTGTAAATTCTATTTCCTAAATCTTTAACCCCAATATTTTGGGAGTTCCCTGCATTGTACATTACTACAATTCCATCTTCGGTTAAAACCGGTGGTGGTCCTGCTTCTACTAACCAGGAATCAAAATATCCGGGTCTGGGACTTAATACAGGAGCTAAATTCCCCGCATAATCCTCAACAGGTTCCCAATTGATTAAATCATCGGAACTAGCTAACCAAATATGAGGTACTCCGTAATACATCCAGTATTTGCCATTGATCTTTGCAGCTACAAGCTTTCCATCCTTCAGCTCTGTAACTATAGCTCCTGACTTAGTCTCCGTATTATGATATTTGCCATCCTTCCATTCTTCAAATATAGGGCCCTGTTTATTCCAGGTTTTTAAGTCTTTTGATGTAGAGACCGCTAATCTTGGATATTCTCTATTCCATTGAGTGTAGGTTAGAACATACAGCCCATCTTCGGTTTCTACAATCCTTGGATCTTCTGTACCTCCCGTCCATTCAAATTCTTTCTGATGATCATCGTTCGGATAAAAAATAGGTTCCTTCATTCTTTTATATTCTTCCCCATCGCTGGAAATTGCCAGTCCAATTCTGGAAGTATGTCCTCCTATCTCTTTTTCACCTAATTTTTCCTCTGCTCTATACAAAACATGGATTTTTTCATCTTTGACTATAGCGGCAGGGTTAAAGGTGGCCATAGATTCCCATCTGATTTCTTTATCAGTCATGGGATCCATAAATGTTGTTGTACTATCCTTTTTAATGATAGGTTTTGGATCTTCAAATCTTTCAAAGGGGCCCATCATCCATTCTTTCTCTAATGTGCCTTTTTCTAAGGTTTCCTGACTGTAGCCTATTAAACTAATCAGGAATCCAAATATTACTATATAACTTTTATTCATTATAAATTCATTTTATTAATTAATAACCGGGATTCTGTTCTATTTGACCTCCACTCTTATCTATCTCACCCTGCGGAATTGGATACAGATAATTATATTCCTGGAAATTTTTCCCCATTTCCGTAAGAACTTCCTCAGCAATACCCCATCGTCTTAAATCATTGAACCGATGTGATTCAAATCCAAGTTCAAGTCTTCGTTCGTGTCTTAAAATTTCTATAGCCTCTTCCTGGGAATAACCCTGTCCTGATACTTCAGCGAGACTGGTTGAGGCTCCATCTAAAGCCGGAGTATTCTCCGCTCTTTCCCTTATTTGATCAATAATTTCCAGACCGGCTTCTACTTCCCCTATTTCGATTAGTGCTTCTGCTTTCCAAAGCAATACATCGGCATATCTTATATATACTCTGTTACCCGGTGAATCATCATTCCCTTTATACTGTCCATCTGTTGAACCTAATAGTTTATTTACAGATTGTGCTTCACTATCCACGGTATATTTCAACCTTGGATCTCCTTCCTCAAATGCCTCTACAAAATCATCAGTAGGAGCTACAAAACCCCATCCCATTAAGGCAGCAAGTCCGTTCCCCTTTCCGGGATTCTGCTGTTCCTGATGATCATAAGCAAAAATCACTTCATCTTCCTGAAATTCCTTGGAAACATCAAAGGAATCATAATAATGAGGATTTAAGGAATAATAACCCCAGGATTGTAATTCTTCAACAAGACTTATCACAGAATTCCATTCTTCAGCATATAAAGCAAGTTTAGCCTGCATTGCTTTAGCTGCACCTATAGAAACCCTCCAGGGTTCTGAGGGACTTGAATATTTCCCCATTGGTAAAAGATTTACTGCGGCTTGCAGATCATTACTTACCAAAGTTAAAACTTCCTCTTTTGGTGCTCTTTCAGACACCTCGTAAGCTGCACCGAAATCCTCTAATGGTTCAGTTAATAAGGGAACATCGCCGAAAAGATTAACAAGATCGAAATAATAGAATGCTCTTAAAAAATAGGCTTCTCCCAACAACCTTTCTCTTTCTGCATCAGATAAACTGGTGGTAGCAACAACTTCAGTATTCTCTAAGGTAGCAATGGCCTGGTTTGCTCTGGATATTCCTTCATAATCATAACTCCAGGCTCCATTAAATGCTCCATTCATAGAAGTGAAATTAAAGGCTGCAATTTCGTCCATCCAAGCCTGGTCTCCATCTGGATTCCATTTTTTATTCATATCTCCTGCAGCAATATCCTGAAGTATAAAATCATTCTTTGTTACCTGTCCATCATCCCAGGCCCATTCCCCAACAATATTTAAAGTACTGGAAAGAAGTTGATAAGTAGAATTTACACTCGAGGTAATCGTGCTCGCCGTAGGCTCAGCACTTATCTGATCTTTGGTTATTAAACCTATAGGTTCTTCGTCTAATTCACAGCCCCAAAGTACTACACTAAGGGCTATAATTACTGTTTTCGTTATATTTTTCATTTTATGAATTTTTAATTTCAAGCCTTTCTATAAGGTAATATTTACCCCAAATAAAATTGTCAATGATTGGGGGTAAGTTCCAAAATCAATCAAATCTGTTGATTCGGGGTCAAGCCCAGAATAATCGGTTATAGTAAAGAGGTTTTGGCCGGAAGTATAAACCCTAAGGCTTTCTACACCTATTTCTTCCTGTAGACTTAGGCTATAACCCAATTCAATATTTTTTAACCTAAGATAAGAAGCGTCTTCAACAAAAATATCTGAAATCCGGCTACTGCCGTTATCAGTAAAGCTTACCCGAGGGATAGTATTTGTTGAACCTTCTCCATCCCAACTTTCAAGTACCCTATCTGTGAAATTAAATGGACGGGTATCATAATCGATTATCTTTTTCAAATCATTATATCGATCAACACCACTCACGCCTTGAAAAAGCAAACTGAAATCAAAACCTTTGTAATCAAAGCCTGCATTCAAACCAAAACTTAATTCTGGATTTGGATTCCCAATAAAATCCCGGTCATTATCATTAATTCTTCCGTCGCCATTTAAATCTTTGAATTTAATGTCTCCAGGTTGTTGTGCCGGATTGGATGTACCACTTAAATGATCTGCAATTTCCTGCTCATTTTGATAAATTCCTTCCTGGATAAATCCGTAATATGAGTTCAAGGCTTCCCCTGGTTGGGTACGGGTAACCCTTCCATTTATGTAAGGTAGGTTTGGATGTAAAGAATTCACCTCATTTTTCAAAGTAGCTATATTACCACTTACTGAATATTTAAATTCATTATCGTAATTTCTATATGACAAGGCAAATTCAAGTCCACTATTACTTACCTCACCTGCATTTAGGAAAGTTGGAGAAACATCCCCCACAAAGTTTGGCAGGGAAATAGGCAATAAGATATCAGTAGTTTCCTTTTTAAAGTAATCTACACTACCGTATATCCTATTATCGATTATTCCGAAATCTAACCCAACATTAGTTTGGGTCGTGGTTTCCCATTTTAGATCAGGGTTACCATAACGGCTTATCAAATAACGGTCGGCATCTCTCCTATATAATGTTAAATAAGCAAAATTCGGGATTTCCTGGTTTCCTAATTGTCCCCAACTCGCTCTTAATTTCAATTCTGATAACCAGGTCAGGTCTTCAGTAAACTCTTCCTCTGAAATCATCCAACCTGTAGAGAATGATGGGAAATATCCCCACTGATTTTCCTCGGCAAATCTTGATGAAGCATCTGCTCTTAGATTCGCAGTAACCATATATTTATCCTGGAAAGAATAAGTGGCAGTTCCAAAGAATGAAAATAATGACCATTCCTCTGCAAGACCTCCATTCCATAAATCCTGTTCTGTATCACCAAAATCGATATAACGGAAATTCGGTTGAGTAAAATCGAATCGAGTACGGGATGCATTTAAATTGGATAATCTGGAAGTAATGAATTCAGATCCTACTAAAGCATCAATAGAGTGCTCATCAAATTCTTTGGAATAACTTAAGCTATTATTCCAGGTTAGAGTGATATCTTCCCCTCTGGTTTCACCGAGACTATTAGGTCTGTTTTGTCGTCCTAGACCTCTATCCCGGGCTGCTCCCCCTCCATCGTCATCCCCGAAGTTAACACCAAAGGCTTTATTATGAATAAAGTTAATATCTGCTCCGAAGTTTGTTCTGAATGTTAATGATTTATCCTCCAGGAGACTATATTCCGCAAAGAGATTACCAAAAGTTTTAAATGTTCTTGCGGCATCATCTGTAAAATAAGCCAGGGCTATAGGATTTTGGGAATATTCATATTTACTGCTTTCGAAACTATCAGGCCCTTGATAAAATGGTAAATCTGTAAAAGGATCTTCTTCAGAATAAGTTGGATCAGAAGGGTCTTTTTTAACAGGAATAATAGGAGGACGTAAAAATGCGTGTCTTATAATTCCAGGAGCGTCACCACTGGATGAGATTCTATCTTTATATTCATATGAAGCTTGCAAATTGGCACCCACTCTAAATCTATCAGTTACATTAGACTGGACATTTGAGCGAAAATTAATTCTTTTATATTGATCATTATCGTAAACCACTGGCCCATCCTGACCAAAATATCCTCCAGATAAGAAATAACCTGTATTCTCATTCCCCCCTGAAGCAGTTACTTGTGCGGAATGTGTTCGACCTAATTCAAAAAGCTCATCAAGATAATCTACATCAGCAAAATCAGATCTGTTTAAATCTGCTGTATAAGGATTTTCTCCTTCATAACCGGCATTATTCCAAGCACGCTCAACGGTTTGCATATATTGCTCAGCATTGAGCATATTCGGAAGATTGGTCACTTTTTGAAAACCAGTGAAATAATTTGCCTGGATACCCTTACGGTCACTTCCGCTCTTGGTTTCAATAACAATTACACCCCCTGCTGCTCTGGAACCATAAATAGAAGCTGCAGAAGCATCCTTTAATACAGTCATCGACTTAATATCAGACGGATTAAGAAAAGAGATTTCTCTGGAAGGAATTCCATCAATTACATACAGCGGATTATTATTTCCAATGGTACCATTACCACGAATCCTTACTTCAACTTCATCTCCAGGAGCACCGGTACTCTGAGTTATATTAACACCTGCAACCTGACCTTGCAACGCTTGAGTAACCTCAGGCACCCTTCTGGATTCGAGATTATCCACATTAACGGAAGATAGTGCTCCCGAAATAGTTCTTCCTTTTTGGGATTTATACCCCACAACAATTAGTTCATCTAATTGTGATACTTCATCTTCAAGAAATACATCTATTTGCTGTCTGCCATCTACGCTTATCTCCTGAGTCTGAAAACCAACATAGGAAAAAACTAAAACGGCATTAGCATCATCAAGATCAATACTGTAATTGCCATCAAAATCGGTTACTACCCCGTTGTTGGTACCCTTTTCAACCACTGAAACCCCCGGAATGGGAATATCTGCGGCGGTTACAACACCACTCACAGTTTGGGCAAAAGTAGCCCCCCAGCTAACACTTGCCAGTATTAGCACCAGGCTAAAAATTAAACTATTTTTTTTCATAATTTTTCAATTTAAGTTAGTAATCCAGTATGTTAGTATTTATTTTCTTTTCTAAAATCAGGGTCCATTTCAGGCTTTCTATTCCCTACGAATTCATTAGCCATTAGAATAAAAACATTCCAGCTAAGACCTTTGGTAGACGGCCACCATTCATCATAGGATTCCCATTTGGTTGGAATAAATTCCTTGCTGTAAGGCCAATTCGGATTAAGATTTTTTTCTGCCCATAATCGATTCTCCATTCGTTTCTTCGCGGGCTTCCAACCGTGCCAATATCCTACCGCATATGCCGTATATTCTGCTCTTAGCCAACTACCCCCATTATAATAAAACCCGTCCCTACTGTTATCTCCGTAATTATTAGACCCAAACTCCCCAAAAGGCTGATAATTTTCATCCATATATGTATATCCCTTTTCGTCATTAGTTAACCTAACAATAATTGGGGCCGTTGTTCCTATCTCAGGATGCACAGAATTTTCAACCTTATTTAATGCTGGAATCTGATCTAAATGATTTTGAACCATTTCATTAGTAAGCATAGGCTTTTCAAAAACCCAAAGTGACAGGAATTCAGGAACCAGGTCGGTAACACTTATAAGATCTGGGTAATTAGAATCAAAGAGTAAATGCTTCCTATCCTTATCATAAAAATTTCGATACTCCTCTTCCGCCTTTTTTACATAGTCTTCTTCTATTTCCAGACCCAGAGCTTGAATGGCCTTAAGTGCAACCGCAAACATTCCCTGATTTGCAGCCATTCGTTCTGTCTTTGGATGGTATTCCATAACGTCTACCTGACTCATTGAAAAATGCGAAGCACATTTCCCATCCCGGTTTTCATCAAACTCATTTAATATATAATCTGCCGCAAGTTGAATTTTCTCTTGTGGTAATTCAACGCCAAATCTTCTTTTATTCAACAACCCCCAAACCAACCATTCTATAGTTGCTTCATTATCTTTGGCTTCAACAGATCCCATATAAGGAGTGATTATAGTTCCTATTGCACCCTCCGGAGTTTGTGTGGCCGCCCATTGATTCCAGATTGAAACATTCAGTTCTTTATTGTATGTAGAGATTACAGACCAAAAAGAATCCCTGTTGTACATATCCGGAGAATAATTCAGATTGGGCACATTAAAAGGTTTTTCATCATCAATTGAAGTTATCCAGGTCATCATTTGAAAATTAGCATACAGCATTTTTTCTACTTCTGTCCCTTCGAACCCCATCCCTTCAGCCAGCTTAACCTGAGAAGAAACCTTGAAATCCTTCTGATCCTTCCAGGGCCTCATAAAAACATAGGTAACTTTTTCAATAGTATCTCCCATTGGCAGCCTATTATAATCGAATCGGTAAGGTTCATGTTCCTGTATTTTTAGATTTTTAATGTTAAGAGATCCACTTAAGCCATTGGTCCTTCCTATAAACATTTTAACATCTTCCGCTTCTGTATAAGGCACCATAACACTCGCCTTAAATTCCTGCCAACTATCTTTCTCTAAAGGAAACCCGTCGATATATTTTATGCCGTGTTCCAGTTCAGATCCTTCAACTCCATTTTTATAATTATATAGTTTCAGAGCCAGAGGCATGTCCCCTTTTGCAGAAAATGAAATGCTGTAAATTTTTTGAGGTTTCATCCCAGACAGAAATTCTATTCCAGCCTTTTCCCCTTTAGGAAAAGTCATTTCAATAAGGGAATCCTTTTGCTTTAGCTTTAAATTTCCGGTTTTAGAAAACAAATCCGGAATTGGCAATTCTGAGCTTTCACCATGGTCTAAATTTAGAGCTTCTCCATATGTGTATTTGATATAATGTTTCCCATTATCCTGCTCTTTTGGGGTTGCTGTCGAAAGTAAATTTGCATCTGGTAATATGCGCATTCCTACCATTCCTCCGCCCCGACCTGAAAAACGTCTCCTTGTGGTTCTGGTAAAATTGTTTTGGTACCCCGGGTTTGTTAGAAAACCAACTACCTCATCCTCATTAGTAATAAAACCCGCTGAAGGATATAATTCATGAACCATTCCTCCTTCAAAATTCCCATATTCAAAACTCACATATTTCTGAGGCGTAAAGGCAGGTATATTAGTGAAATCTACAGAATAGTAGAAATTAGGAATGGAGTTCTGACTAATTCTTAAAGTTTTTTTGATCAGGGATGGACTTACTTTTTCATATTCTACTTCGGAATACAAATTAGAATCAAAATCCTTTAGATATTGGGCTTTCTTTAAAATAAATCCTTTTACCGTATTTTCATAGGAAGCAGCCTTCCAGTTTTCAATCTTAAAACTTACACTTCTATCTAAATTAGAGAGTTGCAGATTGAATTCTCCTTGATTTCCTATTAACTCATCCGTCCCATCCAAAATTTGAACAAAATAACCGGTTTCTCTATCTCCCTTAATTTCGAAATCCAAATTCTGGGAATAACCAATACTGGAAAAAATTAACAAACAAAAACCTAAGAGTAGTGATTCTAATCGCATAAACAATAATTAAACTAGTCGAAAACGGTTTAGTAAAACGTTTTACTAAGCAGCTAATATAAAAAGCTAAGCTATATCTACCAAATTATTTAACAAGTTTGAAAAATTAGAATTATCTAATCTTAAGGATTGGAGCTTTCTTTATTTAATTGATGTAAGGATTCCCTTACGATTAATTCTCCTGGTAAAGCTTTTGTAAAGAAATGCCTCCTTTCTTTTTTTGAAGCAAGAATTTCAAGAGTTCCATTTATAAGTTCTTTGGCTAAATCAGAAATTGGTTGAGCGATTACACTTATAGGTGGAGAATAAAGCTCAAACACATCTCTTTCGTCAAAAGATATTATAGCCAGGTCCTCAGGGATTTTAATTTGTTTTTCACGAATTACCCGTAAACCATTAATTGCAAGATTATTAGTGGCAAAAAGGATTGAATCTATCTTGGGATTTTCATTCAGAAAATTTCTAATGGCGTTCATCCCCCCTGGGGTTTTTACCTCGTTAAATTTTAAAAATAATTCATACGTAGGTAAATCAAAATTTTTGATCGCTTCTAAATATCCTTCATGCCTTTCAACCAACGGGGATAATTGTGAATCTATTCCCACAAATGCAATATTTCTTCTTCCCGATTCATAAAATCCGGCCACTGCTTTTTGAGCTCCCTCAAAATTCTCAAGGATTACATAATTATGCTTGAAATTTTTAAAATATCTGTCAAAAACCATCACATTTTGATGCTCTTCATAGATCAGATTTTTAAGGTCTTTCTCAAAATTCTCAGGAGGGGTTATTATAAATGCATCTACTTGCCTGTCTTTAAAAAGAGAAATAAGTTCTAAAGTTCTATCTCGATCGTTTTCGGTGCTGCAGTAAATAATATTGTAGCCATTTTTGAAAGCGATCTCTTCCATTTCTTTTGCAATGGCGGAGAAAAAAGGGTCTGAGATATCCTCCACCATGAATACAATAGATTTGGATCTACCAGTTCTTAATGATTGAGCCGATGAATTAGGTTTGTAACCAACCTTCTCAATATAATCTTCAACCTTTTTTATTACCTCTTTACTAATCCTATTTTCTGCTTTTTTATTAATAATGAAGGAAATCGTAGTAATGGAGATCCCCAATTCCTTCGAAATATCCTTCATTGATATTTTTTTATTTCGCTTCATTATTTCGGAGTTTTTCGGATTAGAGTATAAGAGAAAAGTTAAGCTGGAATAGAAATTAATTAGAGCAAATGTATAAAATTGAAATTACCCATATCTTTTCCCATTAAAGGCTAACATTTTTCTGATCCTTATATTTTCATATCTAGGTTCCAGGCATCGAAGGAATGAATCTCTTCAAAAGTACACTCTCCTACCACCACCGCAGCCCATGCCAAATTCATTTTGGTAAAGACGGGGATCTATAGTGATGTTTGGTTTTAAACCGTCTTTTCAAAAATGAAAGGAGGTTCTTTTGGCAGAAAAGCCCCGGAATATTCCCTTTAAGTTATATAAAAACCAATCTGCCTGGAAATCTATCGAATGAAATTGTATAAAATCAAAATATGGTTTGGCAACCAGAAATAAAAAAACCCGTAACGCATTGATTAACAACGCAATTACAGGTTTTTTTTAAGTACTCGGAGCGGGACTTGAACCCGCACGACCGTTGCTGGTCATTGGATTTTAAGTCCAACGTGTCTACCAATTCCACCATCCGAGCGAAAAACAAAACCCCGATAAACCGGGGTTCATTTTCAATATTTCTGAGCGAAAAACGGGATTCGAACCCGCGACCTCCACCTTGGCAAGGTGGCGCTCTACCAACTGAGCTATTTTCGCGTTTTAAAAGAACTACCACGATTTCAATCGTGATCGCAACTGCTATTGCGGATGCAAATTTAATATAAATCTTATAATGTCAAAGTCTTTTCAATAAAAAAGAATCGAGTTTTTGAATCAAAAAAACTAAGCGCTTAAGCTTCAATGCATCCGCACTTAAGTTCTGGCCTTTTTAGCCTTCCCGGCCAGCATTCGTTTAATTTCATTTAGCTTCATCAGCGCCTCTACAGGAGTAAGCGTATCTATATCTATTTGAAGCAGTTCCTCCTTGAGTTCCTCCAACAGCGGATCGTCAAGATTAAAGAAACTCAGCTGCAGCTCGTCTTCAGCCGATTTCTTCAGAATCTCACCCGAGTCTTCCATAGAATGGGATTTCTCCAGCTTTTCCAGGATCTTGTTCGCCCGATGCAACACCTGCTGCGGCATCCCGGCCATCCTGGCCACGTGTATCCCAAAGCTATGTTCACTGCCTCCCGGCACCAACTTCCGAAGAAAAAGCACATTGTCTTTCAACTCTTTTACCGAAACATTGAAGTTCTTGATGCGCTCAAAGGTATCGCACATCTCGTTTAGCTCGTGGTAATGGGTTGCAAACAGGGTTTTTGGCCTGGCAGGATGCTCATGAAGATATTCACTAATGGCCCAGGCAATCGATATTCCATCATAGGTACTGGTTCCTCTACCAATCTCATCGAGTAGCACCAGGCTACGCTCTGAAATATTATTAAGAATACTGGCCGTTTCGTTCATCTCTACCATAAAGGTCGATTCGCCCATAGAGATATTATCACTGGCCCCCACCCGCGTGAAGATCTTGTCTACCAATCCTATTTCAGCCGCTTTCGCCGGTACAAAACTTCCCATTTGAGCCATAAGTACGATCAAGGCGGTTTGCCTTAAAATAGCAGACTTACCACTCATATTGGGCCCGGTAATCATAATCACCTGCTGGTTTTCCCTATCCAGGTGAAGGTTGTTGGTTACATAATTTTCGCCAATTGGAAGTTGCTTTTCGATTACGGGATGCCTGCCCTCGCTGATCTCCAGCTCATAACCATCCAAAATCTCAGGTTTACAGTATTTTTCGGTCCCTGCCTGGAGCGCAAAAGAAGCCAGGCAGTCCAATCGGGCGATAAGCTGCGCATTTTGTTGCACGGGCTGAATATAATCGCCCATCCACTGTACCAAATGTGCAAAAAGCTTTTGTTCCAGATGCAGGATCTTTTCTTCAGCACCAAGGATCTTAGCCTCATATTCCTTCAGCTCTTCCGTGATATAACGCTCCGCATTTACCAGGGTCTGTTTTCGAATCCACTCTTCGGGCACCTTATCTTTATGCGTATTGCGCACCTCGATATAGTAGCCATACACATTATTGTTTCCGATTTTCAAAGAGGAAATTCCAGTAGCGCGGGTTTCCCGCTCCACCATATTATCGAGGTAATCCTTACCCGAAAAAGCGATCTTCCGCAATTCATCCAGTTCTTCTGAAAAACCTTCTTTAATGCAATTTCCTTTTAGAATATTCACGGGCGCCTCCTCATTAAGGCTCTGCCCTATTTTCTCCCGAAGTAAATTACAATCGTGAAGCTGGTCCCCGATAATCTTAATCGCTTCATTCTCCGATTCCAAAGCCAGGGCTTTTATAGGCACCACAGCATCTAATGAATGTTTAAGCTGATTTACTTCCCGCGGACTTACTTTGGTGGTTGCGACCTTGGAGATAAGGCGCTCCAGGTCACTTATTTGTTTTATATGCTGTTGAATTTTCTCCAGAACTTCCGGATTTTCCAGAAGAAACTCCACCACCTGATGTCGTTGTTTGATCTTCTCGGTATTCTTCAGAGGAAGAGCCAGCCAGCGCTTCAGCAGCCTCCCTCCCATCGGGGAAATAGTCTTATCGATCACATCCAGCAAGGTCACGGCATTGGCTGCGGTAGAGTGATAAAGCTCGAGATTTCTTATGGTAAAACGGTCCATCCACACATATTCCTCCTCAGCTATTCGGTTAACCGAATTTATATGCTGAAGTTTATCGTGGCGGGTCTCGTCCAGGTAATGCAGTACGGCACCAGAGGCAATAATTCCTTCTTCCAGGTGCTCTACCCCAAAGCCTTTAAGAGACTTGGTGTTAAAATGCCCGTTTAAGGTTTCGTAAGCAAAATCAGATTTAAAAACCCAGTCATCGAGATAAAAACAGTGAAAATCATGCCCAAAGGAAGCTGCAAAATCCTTCTTGAATTTCTTCTGAATCAAAACCTCACTGGGGCTGAAATTCTGTAATAACTTGTCTATATATTCAGGATTGCCCTGAGCGGTCAGGAATTCGCCGGTAGAAACATCGAGGAAGGAAACCCCGAGGATCTTTTTTCCGAAGTGTACCGCACAAAGAAAATTATTCGATTTACTTTGCAATACCTCATCGCTCATGGCAACCCCGGGCGTAACAAGTTCTGTAACGCCGCGTTTTACAATGGTCTTGGTCATTTTCGGGTCTTCCAACTGATCGCAGATCGCTACCCGTTCCCCGGCCTTCACCAGTTTTGGCAAATAAGTATTCAGGGAATGATGCGGAAACCCGGCCAGTTCGGTACGTTCACTGCCGTTGTTACGATTGGTACATACAATATTTAGAATTCGGGCGGTTTTCACCGCATCTTCCCCAAAAGTCTCATAAAAATCGCCTACCCTAAAAAGCAACAAAGCATCGGGATACTTCGCCTTAATAGCGTTGTACTGCTTCATTAAAGGGGTTACTTTAGGCGATTTTTTTGCTGACACAACTTTGAGGTTTAGATAGCTGCTAAAATAAACATTCTGGCTGCGACTTTAAAAAAAATGAAAATTCTTGTGGAAAATTTATCCACAGGTAGTAAGCCGCTCAAGTCAGCGTTAAAAAGTAGAGGCTATGATAGAAAAATTAGTCCGAGGAGTTTAATCACACCTGTTTTCGCAGTATCTATCCTTACCTGCTTCATAACCTTTTTTAATTTCGTCACGATTTACAAAAGCGAAGATTAGAAATAGTATAATTATGCCTCCCAGGAAGGATAATACCTTGCGATCTCTTTGTTTACTCATTAGAAAAGTGAATTTTAGTAAGTTAGTAGTTTTCTAAAATAAGACATTTTTCCTAAAGCTCTTAAAATTATCCGGGCTTGTATAAAAGGCTTTCCTCGTTGCTTCTAAAATCCCTAATTTTGACCCTATGCAAAACCGGAAATTAAAGAACAGCGAACTGGACCGTAAAACGCTAGAGGAATTCAAAGAAGCCAGCAAGACTCCTATAATCGTGATCCTGGACAACATCAGGAGCTTAAACAATGTGGGGTCGGTTTTTAGAACTTCAGATGCCTTCCTGATCGAAAAGATCTACCTCTGCGGAATCACGGCCCAGCCTCCTCATAAAGACATTCAGAAGACAGCATTGGGCGCCACCGATACTGTAAGCTGGCAATATGCTGAAGATGTTTTGGATATCGTGACCCAACTTCAGCAGGAAGGCGTAAAAGTATTCGCCATAGAACAGGCTGAGGGCGCAGTGATGCTGGATGATTTTAAACCGGAAAAAGGAAAAAAACTGGCAGTGGTCTTCGGCAATGAGGTAAAAGGGGTGCAACAAAAAGTAGTTTCGGCAAGCGATGGGATTATTGAAATTCCGCAGCTGGGCAGTAAGCATTCCTTAAATATAGCCGTTAGCGTAGGTGTGGTGCTTTGGGATCTATTCTCCAAAATTAAAGCCGTAAAATAAGAAGGTTTTTCTTAAGTTCCTACTTCTATCTCACTCAGAAGATCTAGATAATCTTTGCGCTTATTCACAAAATCTTTCTCTGAGATATCGATGATCTGAACTTTTAGCTTGGTTTGTGATTTTATAAAACTCAAATAAGATTTGTTGATCTCCACCAGGTAATCGGGTTGGATATTCTGCTCGTAGTCCCTACCTCGATTTTTGATATTTTCCAGGAGGCGATCAGTATTCTGGTAGAGGTAAATGTAAAGATCGGGTTTCACCAATTCTTTGTACATAAGGTGAAACAACTTGTGGTAGAGAGAGTATTCATCTTCGTGCAAGGTGATCTTAGCGAAGATCAGCGACTTGAAAACGTCATAATCTGAAATCACAAAATCCTTGAAAAGATCATATTGAGCAAGGTCATCGGCCAGTTGCTGATAGCGATCGGCCAGAAAAGACATCTCCAGAGGAAAAGCATAACGCTCTTTATTCTCGTAGAATTTTGGCAGGAAAGGATTGTCCTTAAAGCGTTCCAGGATGAGCTTGGCATTAAAATCCTGGGAAACCATCGTGGAAAAACTGGTCTTTCCCGCCCCGATATTTCCTTCAACAGCGATATAGTTACAGTCGGTAAATCGGAATTTCCTGTTCGGAATCATCAGTTTCTCCTCGATAGGCGTAACTTCATCAGCATCATTAAGCTGCTTCAGCATTTTTTCAATAGAAATATTCAGCACGGGATGGATCTCCTTGCTGGCGATATCGGCCAGAGGCTGCAAAACAAAACACCGCTTATGCATATGCGGATGCGGCAGGATAAGATCTTCAGTATTGATAATCTCCTCTTCCATCATCAGGATATCCAGGTCTAAACTGCGATTCTGGTAGTCTTTGGAATCGCTACGCAATCTGCCTGCCTGGGTTTCAATCTTCAACAGCTTCTTAAGCACTTTTTTTGCCGAAAAACGCGTGGATACAGCGATACAGGCATTAAGAAAGTCGTCTCCTTTAAAACCCCAGGCAGGAGTGCGGTAAATTTTAGAGATTTGGTGTATATCACCAATCTCTTCGTAGATGCTGTTGACGGCCTGTTGAAGCAGGCCAAAACGGTCGCCAAGATTGCTTCCCAGCGCTATATATACTAACTTAGGGGGTTTCAAACTGAATTAAGAAAATTTTAATAAGGGTTTAGCAGTAAATTTCACAGCAAATTAAGCAAAACAAAACCACATACCCTTAAATTTGTTAGAAGACTTAACAAAAAAATTTGACAGAACTTTACCCGAAAGACAGGCTTGCGGCACAGCGTATTTATTTGATTTTGGCGGGCTTGTTTATCTCATCCCTGGTGGTTTCCAACCTGATCTTCCAGAAATTTTTTTCCTGGGATTTTTTCGGGTTGTACACCTTTGAGATATCTGTGGGAATTCTGCCTTATCCCCTTACCTTCCTCATCACCGATATCATTAGTGAGGTGTACGGTAAGAAAAGGGCTAACCAGGTGGTGACCACCGGAATTTTCGCTTCGTTCTTTTCCTTACTATTAATCTATGTGGCAGATGCAGTACCAGCCACCGAGTGGTCACCTATTGGCGACGCTCTTTTCACCAGGGTTTTTGGAGCTACCGCTATTGCTGTTCTTGCGTCTATGATCGCCTACCTGCTGGCACAGTATATAGACATTAGTATCTTTCATTTCTGGAAGCGACTAACCAAAGGCCGGCATTTATGGCTACGGAATAACTTTTCGACCTTTCTGTCTCAGTTTGTAGATACGTTTTCGGTCTTGTTTTTGCTTAGCAGCTTTGGAAAGATCGAATGGGAACTCTTTGGCGCCCTGCTCCTTAGCGGTTTTCTTTTTAAGGTGATTGTAGCCCTGCTGGACACCCCGTTGCTCTATGCATCGGTTTATTTACTGAGAAGACGCTTTGGGATGAAGTGGGGAGAAGAATTTAAAGAATTGGAATTTTAGTTTTGATAAATATTCATCTAATATGAAAAAAGTATTCAAAATAATCGGGATAGTCATTTTGGTAATCCTCGTAATTCTTATTGCAGCCCCTTTTATATTTGAGGCGCAGATCAAAGATTACGTAAAAAAGACCATCAACCAAAACGTGGATGCCCGCGTGGAATTCACCGACATCAATCTTAGCTTGCTACGAAGTTTTCCACAGGCTACCGTAGTGATCAAAGATATTAGCGTAATCAACAACGAACCTTTTGAAGGCGACACCCTGGCCCTTGGGGAGGAATTGCTTTTGGAAATGTCTATTAACGAGTTATTTAAAGGCAGTGAAGAAGCCAAACGCCTCGACCAGCTCAAGCTTAATAAGGCTTATATCAATATCCTGGTAGATTCTCTGGGCAATAACAACTATGATATCGCCATTGAAGATACCACCAGTACTGCAGATTCAACTGCCGGTTTCAGTTTTGATCTGAAACACTACGAGCTTAACGACAGCAGAATTAAATATTGGGATGAGGGACAAAACCTGCTGTTGGACATAGAAGACCTGAATCACGAAGGCACGGGAGATTTTTCTCTTGCGGAAAGCGAACTGGACACAAAATCTGATGCTCTTGTTTCACTGGATTATGACGGGGTGAATTATTTAAACAGAAACAAGCTTGCCCTGGATGCGGTGATACAAATGGATCTGGAAAATATGCGTTATACCTTCCTGGAAAATCAAGCAACCGTGAATCAGCTACCACTTAACTTTGAAGGCTGGGTGCAGGTAAACGAAGACAACAACGAAATGGATATTAGTTTCCAGACGCCTTCTTCAGACTTTAAAAACTTCCTGGCGGTAATTCCTGAAACCTATGCAAAGAATATTGAAGATGTAGAAACTTCAGGAGATTTCGTGGTAAACGGAAGGATACACGGGATTGTAGATGAGACCTATATTCCGAAAATAGACATCAGGGCCCAATCCAGCAACGCGAGATTTAAATACCCTGATCTTCCGAAAAGCGTAGACGATATCAATATTGACCTGAAGATTTTAAATGAGTCAGGGCTTGTAAATGACACCTACCTAACTTTTGATGATGTAACTTTTAGAATTGACCAGGACAGGTTCAGCACGAATGGAAGCATAAAAAACCTGATGGGCAATATGCTGGTAGATATGGCGCTGAAAGGAACGATTAATCTTGCCAGCCTGGAGCAGGCTTATCCGCTCGAGCTGGAACAGGACCTTAACGGAATTCTCACCGCCGACCTGACCACGCAATTCGATATGAATTCCATTGAAAAAGAACAATATCAGAATGTGAATAGCCAGGGTACGGCCAGCATCAAAAACTTCAGTTATAAATCCCCTGAAATTCCCAACGAAGTGAAGATAGCCAATGCCAATATGAGCTTTAACCAGGGTAATGTAAATGTTCCTGAACTTAAACTCACCACTGGCCGCACCGACCTCACGGCCTCGGGGGAAATCCAGAATTTAATGGGCTTTCTCTTTACCGAGCAGAACCTGAAAGGTAATTTCAGGGTAAACTCAAATACTTTTGCGATAAACGATTTTGTAGTTGCGGAAACCCAGGAGGTGCAAACCGAAGATCCTGAAACCTCAGCGAAAAAGACCCAAAAGGTCCAGACTGGCCGGGAAGCGGTGAAGATTCCATCTTTTCTGGATACCGAACTTGCCTTTAACATAGGTACCCTTATCTATGACGATCTAGAGCTGAAAAATGCTAAGGGAAATATCATTTTAAGAAATGAAACGGCTACTCTACAGAATATTTCCACGGAAATTTTCGACGGAAGCATTGGGCTAAATGGGAATGTCTCCACTAAAGGCACGACCTCAACCTTTGAGATGGATCTGGACCTAAACGCCTTGAATATTGCTGAATCCTTTGCCAGCCTTGAAACCTTACAGGCCCTGGCTCCGGTAGCCCAGGCTTTGGAAGGCAAGTTGCAAACCAATTTGAAACTGAAAGGTAGTCTTTATGACGATCTTACTCCGCAATTACAAACAATTGCCGGAAATGCCCTGGCTGAAATACTAACCGCCGATGTTGACCCTGCGAAATTACCGCTGCTTTCCAGACTGGACCAGCAACTGGAATTCATAGATTTGGACAATATCGACCTGAGCAAATTAAAAACCTATCTTACCTTTAAGGATGGAATGGTAGAGATACAGCCTTTCGATTTTGATATTAAAGGGATAAATGTTAGGGTTGATGGAAGCCATGGCTTTGATATGAGCATGAATTACAATCTCAATCTGGATATTCCTGCCCGCCTACTTGGCAATCAAATAAGCCGAAGTCTAAGCAGTTTAAGCGGCGAGGAACTTAGTGAGATGGTGGTTGCTCTGCCAATCGGCCTAAAGGGTACATTCCAGAATCCTCAAATCAATATCAATATGGAACAGGCTGTTAGTCAGTTGACCCAACGTATAGTAGAGAAGCAAAAGGAGAATCTAAGACAACGTGGCGAACAGGCAATAAGAGATGTAATAAGCGGCAGAACCGGACAGCAACAAAAAACCGACACCACTGCCACCAGTGATACCACGGCAAGGCCGACTCAAACCCCAAAAACCCGAGACACCACAGCCACCCAGGAACAACAAATGAAGGAAGCCGCAAGAGACATTCTGGGAGGAATTCTAAGGAAAAGAACGACCAAAAAGGATACTACTAATGAGCAGTAATTAGTATTGAATATTTTGTTATAAAGACAGGCCGGCATTTCAATGTCGGCCTGCTTGTTTTTATTCTTTATTTAAAAGCTATTTCACCTGTAGCTCCACCACAAAGCCTTCATGACCTCGTACGTTAAAAACGGTGCCATCTTCAAAAAGCAGGTACTGGCCTTTGATGCCTTTTAGCACGCCTTCATAGAATGGAGTCTTCCCCAGGTTAAGAGTTTTTACCTTTCTGGGAAATTCCAGTACCGGAAATTCTATCTCGGTTTCTTTATTATTGGCCAGGTAATATTCCCGGGCTTCTTCGGGGATATATTGTTTCAGGTTTTCACGAATCTCCGCCAGGTCCAGGTCTAATACATCATTAGTAAGCATTTTACGCCAGTTGGTTTTATCGGAAACGTGGCTTTTTAAAGCAACCTCTGTGATCCCGGCGAGGTAGCGGTTGGGAACTTCCACTATTTCAATAGCTTCGTGAGCACCCTGGTCTATCCACCGTGTAGGGATTTGAGACCTACGGGTTACCCCTACTTTTACATCGCTGGAATTTGCCAGATAAACCACGTGGGGCTGTAATTGCGCTCGCTTTTCGAATTCCAGATCGCGGTCTTCTTCATCGAGATGAGCTTTACTAAGCTCGGGACTAATTACCCAGTCGCCTGCCTGGGGAATAGAATTAAAACAATCGTAACAATAGCCCTGTCGGAAGATCTTCTTCTGCAAGCCACAGTTAAGGCACTGGTACCTAAGAAAATTAATACTTAAGCGCTTCCCCAAAAGCTGATTCATATTGATGAAATCATCTTCAAAAATAAGGTAATACTGTACCTTATCGGTAATTTCGGTTCTCATTTTTGTAAGCACACCTTCGTATCTCATATATTTTTCTGTATTTTTAACCGAAGTTGATTTGCAAGCTTCTCAGTTTAGACTAATTTTAACCGGCCAACCCCCGCTGATGCTTTGTTCAGCGTATAAAGATATAAAGAATAATGCCAATCCCATTAGTAAACTCCGTTGCTTCCTGGTTTCTAAAGAAGCGCATCCATCAGATGGAGTTATTCATAAAATATCCTAACGAGGTACAGGAGGAACTCCTTAAAAACCTGATTAACAAGGCAAAAAACACCGAATTTGGTAAGAAATATGATTTCAGCAGCATAAAAAGCTACGCCGATTTTGCAAGCAGGCTGCCTATTCAGCAATATGAAGATTACCAGGATTGCATAGAGCGCAGCCGCCAGGGAGAAAATAATATCTTCTGGCCTACCCCTATTAAATGGTTTGCCAAGTCCAGCGGTACCACTAATGCCAAAAGCAAGTTCATTCCGGTAAGTGAAGATTCTCTGGAGCTCTGCCATTATAATGCGGGGAAGGACCTGCTTTGCATCTACCTCAATAATAATCCGCAGTCTCAGCTATTCACGGGAAAAAGTCTGCGGTTGGGAGGCAGCAAGAAAATCTACAAAAGTAACGGCACCTCCTACGGCGATCTTTCAGCGATATTAATTGACAATATGCCCTTTTGGGCAGAATACAGCAGCACCCCCAGTAATGATGTCTCCCTCTTGCACGATTGGGAGGTTAAGATGCCTGCCATAGTGAACGAAACTAAAAAAGAAAAAGTCACCAGCCTTGCCGGCGTACCCAGCTGGATGCTGGTCTTACTCAACAATGTGCTGGAGGCAACCGGGAAGGAGAACCTTTTTGAGGTGTGGCCTAACCTGGAGGTATATTTCCATGGAGGGGTTAGTTTTGAACCTTATGGACCGCAATACAACAAGATTCTGCCCAGGGAAGATTTTAGATACTATGAGATCTATAATGCTTCGGAAGGATTTTTTGCCTGCCAGGATAGAAATGATTCTAAAGAGCTCCTCTTAATGCTGGATTACGGGATTTTCTACGAATTTATTACGATGGACACTTACGGAAGCAAGAGTGAAAAAGTAATCCCCCTTTCTGAAGTAGAGACAGGGAAAAATTATGCCGTGGTAATCACTACCAATGCCGGGCTCTGGCGTTATAAGATTGGAGATACCGTACGTTTTACTTCAACCAATCCATACAGGATAAAGGTTTCAGGGAGAACTAAACATCACATCAATGTCTTTGGGGAAGAACTCATTATCGAAAATGCTGAAGAAGCCTTAAAAAAAGTTTCCTTAGTCACCAATTGCGAGATCGTAGATTATACCGTGGCCCCTATCTTTATGGAAGGCAGGGAGAAAGGTGCTCACGAATGGATAATTGAGTTTAAAAATGAGCCCCGGGATTTCGAGCGATTTAAGACTGAATTGGATAAGGCCCTGCAAAGTGTAAACAGTGATTATGAGGCCAAGCGTTACAACAATATGACCCTGAATATGCCAAAAATCCACCAGGCCCGTGAAAAACTTTTTTACGACTGGCTTAAGAAAAACGATAAACTGGGTGGACAGCATAAAATCCCCAGACTTTCGAATTCCAGGGATTACGTAGAAGAATTATTAGAGATGAACAGATAAATAAATAAAGACCGGAAACAGAATTCCCCCAAATAGTTAAGCACTTCTTGGGGGCATTTTTATGAATAGGTCAAAAACCTCTCTTTTTTACCATAAGTTTCCCGAAACTTTATTCACCGCCTCAATGGTTCTATCAAGATCTTCATAAGACAAAGCTTCACTTATAAACCAGGTTTCAAAAGCACTGGGGGCAATATATATCCCGTTTTCCAAAAGGCCGTGGAAGAATTTATTAAAGATTCCGTTGGAGGCCGCTTTAGCCGCCGATTCAAAATCGAAGACAGGCTCATCTCCAAAATGTACCGAGATCATAGAACCCACCCGGTTAATCGTATGAGGCACATCGTTGGCCTTCAGCACCTTTTCAATACCTTGATGAAGGTATTGTGTTTTCTCATCAATACTTTGAAAAATCTCCCTGTTTTGGTCGAGCTCGGTAAGCATTGCAAGGCCCGCAGCCATAGCAAGTGGATTTCCGCTTAGAGTTCCTGCCTGGTATACAGGGCCCACTGGAGCCAGGTAATCCATAATTTCATTCCGGGCTGCGAAGGCGCCAACTGGCAAGCCCCCGCCAATCACTTTTCCAAAGCAGAGGATATCGGCTTTAACCCGAAGCCGTTCCTGCACCCCACCGGGTGCAAGTCTGAAACCGCTCATCACTTCATCGAAAATTAACAAGATATCATTGGCATCACATAATTCCCTCAATCCTTCGAGGAAGCCCTCTCTGGGTGGAATACATCCCATATTTCCGGGAACGGGCTCAATGATAAGGCAGGAAATTTCATCTTTATTTGCTTCGATCACTTCCTTTACGTTTTCCAGGTCATTATATCTGGCAAGTAGGGTGTCTTTCGCTGTACCCTGGGTTACTCCGGGGCTATTTGGAGTTCCGAAGGTAACTGCACCACTTCCCGCCTGGATAAGAAAGGAATCGCTGTGGCCATGGTAGCACCCGGCAAATTTGATAATCTTTTCCTTGCCTGTGAAGCCACGGGCAAGACGCACTGCACTCATCGTAGCTTCGGTACCCGAATTCACAAACCTTATCTTATCGATATTGGGAACCATCTTCACCGCCAGTTCAGCAATTTTAGTTTCAATTTCTGTTGGCGTACCAAAAGAGGTTCCGCTTTTCGCTTTCTCAACCACGGCATCAACCACCGGCTTATGGGCATGACCCAAAATAAGTGGCCCCCAGGAATTGATGTAATCTATAAGTTTATTCCCGTCTTCATCATAGAGATAAGCCCCTTCGGCTTTCTTGACGAAAATTGGGTCCCCCCCAACCGCTTTAAAAGCGCGTACAGGAGAGTTAACCCCACCGGGAATTACTTTTTGGGCGGCGGCAAAGAGTTCGCTGCTTCTTTTATAAATCATATTCTTAATATTCTGATGGTGAAATAATATATAAGATCTGGCCTACGGCTAAGTTCGCATCTTTAAGGTCGTTATAGCGCTGCAGATCTTCTACTGAAATATTGTATCGTTTTGCGATCCCGTAAAGGGTGTCCCCCTTTTCAACACGGTAGGTTAATTCTGAAGGTTCGGGGTTATGTGTATAGCTGGGGGAAGGTCTTTTTAGAACATCGGCATCGTAACGGTAAAGCTCGTAGCGCTCAATAATACCAATAAGTTTTTCAGGATATTTTCTGTCGGTAGCATATCCGGCTTTTCTAAGCCCCCGGGCCCAGGCTTTATAATCATCGGTACTTAAATCAAAAAGGCTGGCATAACGAGCTCTTTCGGTGAGGAACAGCGAGTGATCCCGATAGGAATACCTGGCATCCTTATATTTTCTAAAACATTCCCCGCGGGCATCATCGTCGTGATAGACCCTGGGGCCATCCCAGTCGTGACATTTTATTCCAAAATGATTATTGGCACGGCGGGAGAGATCGCCCTGGCCCGCTCCAGATTCCAGAATCCCCTGGGCAAGAGTAATACTGGCAGGAATATTATATAAACGCATTTCTTCCTGGGCGATACCAGAGAAATCTTTGATATAATCTTCTACGCTATAGCGCCGGGCCGAAGGTTCCAGAATTTCAATTTTCTGATTGCTTAATTCCCGGTGAGTATTGTCGCGGGTTTCCGGCAGTTCTATATGTGGTCCCGAATCATTTTTCTTTTTGGTAACCACCTTCTTCTTACTCCCGCAGGACACCACAAAAACTGCGGCAAAAATCAATAAAAGTATGTACTTTATCCTCATCTTCTTAGTTGATTAAGGGCAGATTCTTTTTACTTAAGGCTTTACTAACACCGGCTATTCCCTGGAGTCCGCCCGTATGTATGGCCAGGATCTTAGACCCGGCAGGGAATTCCCCTTTTTTTATCTGGTCAAAAATACCAAAAACTAATTTTCCCGTATATATGGGATCAAGTGGAATTTGATATTTTTTTTTGAATTTATTAATAAAATTTATCAATTCCGAATTCACCTTAGCATAACCGCCAAAATGATAATTTAGTATTAGTTCCCAGTTGTTTTTGTAGGTGTACTTACGTATTTCTTCAGAAAGGAAATCACCTTTTAATGCCGGAAATCCCAAAATACGCTGATCTTTACCCGAGGCTTTGATTATTCCGGAAATTGTTCCTCCGGTTCCAACCGCGCAGCAGATATAGTCGAATTCTTCGTCGCCGGGACCAAGAATTTCCTTACAACCTTTTACGGCAAGCTCATTGGTACCTCCTTCCGGCAGCATATAAAAGTCACCAAATTTATCCCTTAATTTCTGTTGAAAAGCATCGGTAGTTTTTTCACGGTATTGTTGACGGGAAATGAAATGAAGCTGCATTCCGCAGGAATAAGCAAATTTTAGGCTGGGGTTTCCTTCCAGAGTTTTAGGTAAATCTTCCCCCAGTTCCTCACCCCGAATCACCCCAATGGTTTTTATTCCGGAAATTTTTCCAACCGCCGCTGTGGCCGTAATATGATTGGAATAAGCTCCCCCAAAGGTGAGAATTGTCTCTTTCCTTTGCCGAAGTGCCTCCTGCAGATTATATTTTATCTTTCTGAACTTATTCCCTGAAACTTCAGGATGCAGCTGGTCTTCCCTTTTTATAAAAAGGGAAATATTATTGGGGAAATCAGTGATAAACTGATTTTCAGAAGAAATATCTATCTCAAAATTTAAGGCTGCCGGCATTTTGCAAATATCTCAAAATCATTATCAGAAGGACTATAAAAACTGTAAAAAAGCCCAGAATTTACGTTCAGAAAGATAGTCCTCTTTCATCTCCTGTGTATAAGCTTCCCGCTCAAAACTTATATTTTTATAGGACAAAAAAGTATCCCTGTACTGAACAAGTCTGAAAAGATATTCCATAAAATACCAGATATAAAATGGCAGTATAAAAAGCTCGATTTGTTGTCTAAGGTGGATCTTTTCGTGATTTATAAAATAGTAATCATCTTTGAGCTCCCTGTTTTTAAGGATCACAAAAGGCCAGATGCTCACACCTTTAAACTGTTTGCCAAGCAAATATTTGTTGACGATCAATATCACGCATTCAAGATAAGAAATTGTATTTTTGTGCTATGAGTTTTTTAAAGAAAAGAATCCCATTAGAGGAAGGGGACTACTATCTCACCCCCGAAGGTTACCGCTGCTTTACCGAGCAATATCACTTAAAAAGAGGTTATTGTTGTGAAAGTGGTTGTCGTCACTGTCCTTACGGATACAATAAAAAAACCAATTCCCAAAAATGACAAAACTGAGTTTCAAAGAGCAAATATTACAAGGAATACCAGAAAACTTACCGGCGAAAAAGCCCTATAATGACAAAGTGAACCATGCGCCAAATCGTAAGGAGATACTTTCAGAGGAAGAAAAAAAACTGGCCTTAAAAAATGCCCTCCGGTATTTTGAACCCAGGCATCATAAAGAACTATTAGCTGAATTCAAGGAGGAGTTAGAAAAATACGGGCGCATTTATATGTATCGGTTTAAGCCAGAATATAAAATTTACGCCCGTTCTATACAGGAATATCCTGGTAAAACCCCTCAGGCCCGGGGAATCATGCTAATGATTCAAAACAACCTGGATCCAAAAGTAGCGCAGCATCCCGACGAACTGATTACCTACGGCGGAAACGGGGCTGTTTTCCAGAATTGGGCCCAATACCTGCTTACTATGCAGTACCTGGCTCAAATGGATGATGAGCAAACCCTGGTGATGTATAGCGGGCATCCCATGGGCTTATTCCCTTCGCATAAAAAAGCGCCAAGGGTGGTAGTTACCAATGGTATGATGATTCCCAACTATTCCAAACCTGATGACTGGGAGAAATTTAACGCCCTGGGCGTAACCCAATACGGACAAATGACTGCGGGAAGCTATATGTATATCGGGCCGCAGGGAATAGTGCACGGTACCACCATAACGGTCTTGAATGCCGGAAGAAAAATAGCTAAATCAGGAGAAGGTCTGGAAGGGAAACTATTCGTTACCTCCGGACTTGGAGGGATGAGTGGAGCACAACCTAAAGCCGGAAACATAGCCGGATGTATAACCGTTTGTGCAGAAATAAACCCTAAAGCTACACAAACCCGCCACAGTCAGGGATGGGTAGATGAAGTTATCGATGATCTCCAGGAACTGAGTAGAAGGGTAAAGCAGGCAAAAGAAGATAATGAGGTGGTTTCTATCGCCTACCAGGGGAATATCGTGGAGGTATGGGAGCATTTCGACAGGGAAAAAATTTATATTGATTTAGGCAGCGATCAAACTTCTTTACACAACCCCTGGGCTGGAGGTTATTATCCTGTGGGTCTTAGCCTGGAAGAATCCAATAAAATGATGGCGGAAAAGCCGGAGGAGTTCAAGAAGAAGGTCCAGGATAGTCTGCGCAGGCAGGTGAAGGCCATCAACTCCCACACTGCAAAAGGCACCTACTTTTTCGACTACGGAAACGCATTTTTGTTGGAAGCAGGTCGTGCAGGGGCCGATATTTTTGCAGAAAACGGTAGAGATTTTAAATATCCCAGTTATGTACAGGATATCATGGGGCCAATGTGTTTCGATTTTGGATTTGGTCCTTTTCGTTGGGTGTGTGCCAGCGGCAAGGATGAGGATTTGAGAAAAACCGATGCCATAGCCGCAAAAGTGCTGGAGGAACTGAAAGAGAATTCCCCGGCAGAAATTCAGCAACAAATGGCCGACAATATTAAATGGATTAAAGGAGCAAGGGAAAATAAACTGGTAGTGGGTTCCCAGGCCAGGATTCTCTATGCTGATGCTGAAGGAAGAATAAAAATCGCCAAAGCCTTTAACGATGCCATAAGCCGGGGAGAGATAGGACCAGTGATATTAGGACGGGATCATCACGATGTTTCAGGAACCGATTCCCCCTACCGGGAAACCTCTAATATCTATGACGGCTCCCAATTCACAGCCGATATGGCTATTCAAAATGTTATTGGAGACAGCTTTAGAGGAGCCACCTGGGTAAGCATCCATAACGGTGGTGGTGTTGGCTGGGGCGAGGTTATAAACGGTGGATTTGGTATGATTCTTGAGGGTAATAATGAGTCCGAAGAGCGCTTAAAATCTATGCTTTTCTGGGATGTAAATAACGGAATTGCACGACGAAGCTGGGCCAGAAATGAGGGCGCGGTTTTTACGGCAAAACGCGCTATGGAAATGGAGCCCCGTTTACAACTCAGCATCCCGAATATGGTAGATCCCCGCTTATTAGACTAAACTTAAAAACTACACCTATGAGATTCTTAAAAATTACTCCGGTTATCCTGCTCCTTACAGTTTTTCTTACCTCCTGTAGCAGCGTAAGGGTTGCTTCAGATTACGATCGTGAAGCCGATTTCAATTCTTACCAAACCTACGCATTTTTCAAGCCCGGAATTGATAAAGCTGAAATTTCAGACCTGGACAAAAAGCGAATTCTAAGAGCTATTGAATCGGAAATGCAGGCAAAAGGATTTACCAAGTCTGATAATCCCGATATGCTGGTAAGCATCTTCACCAAAACCAACGAGAACATCAATATTTACCAGAACAATATGATGGGCTGGGGATATGGCTGGGGATGGCATCCCTGGTACTGGGGTTCGGGTTATAATACTGTGAACCGCACCAGCGAAGGTACCCTATACATCGACTTTATTGATGCTGAAGAGAAAGAACTGGTTTGGCAGGGAATGGGCACCGCCGCCCTTGCCCGTGAAGTAAATAAAAAACAGGAAAGGATCAATGAAATAGTTCAGGAGATCCTGGAGAAATATCCTCCCGGCTCAGACCAATAGCCCTAGAAAAATTGTCATAAATGCCCCAACTAAAGGGGCATTTTTAATTTACAGGGGTTTTCATTGACTTATTCTTAATTTCAGGCATAATTCTTTATATTTAGATCAAAATAAAGCCTTGCGATTATGTTAGATCAAATTGAATCCAATGAAATACTGGACAGGCTTCCTGCCCATCTTCAGCAGTACATAAAACCACAAAATTACGAGGATTACACCCCAATAAATCAGGCTGTATGGCGCTATGTGATGCGAAAAAATGTAGACTACCTGAGCAAGGTGGCCCACGAATCTTACCTGCAGGGCCTTCGGCAAACGGGAATTTCAATAGACAGCATTCCCAATATGTATGGGATGAACCGCATTTTACAGGAAATAGGCTGGGCGGCTGTAGCGGTAGACGGTTTTATTCCGCCAGCGGCATTTATGGAATTTCAGGCGTATAATGTATTGGTAATCGCCAGTGATATCCGCCAGCTGGAGCATATAGAATACACTCCCGCCCCCGATATTATTCACGAAGGTGCCGGTCACGCCCCTATTATTGCCAACCCTGAATACGCAGAGTATTTAAGACGCTTTGGAGAGATTGGTTGCAAGGCTATTTCCAGCGCAAAAGATTATGAGATGTATGAGGCAATAAGACATCTTTCTATCATAAAAGAAGCCGAAGATACCCCCCAGGAAGAAATTGAGGCAGCTGAGAAGAAAGTGGATGAGCTTCAGAATAACATGGGCAAACCCAGTGAAATGGCCCAGATAAGAAACCTACATTGGTGGACCGTGGAGTATGGCCTGATAGGCAGCCCTGAAAACCCCAGGATCTACGGGGCTGGCTTGCTATCTTCCATAGGCGAAAGCACCTGGTGTATGACCGATAAGGTAAAAAAGATTCCATATACTATCGAAGCCAGTAAACAGGACTTCGATATCACCAAACCACAGCCACAGCTCTACGTCACTCCTGATTTTGCACATTTAAGCTCGGTGCTGGAAGAGTTTGCCAATAAAATGGCACTTAGACGTGGTGGCCTCTCAGGAATACAGAAATTGATTGAATCGAAAAACTTAGGTACTGTCGAGTTCAGTACGGGACTTCAAATTTCCGGGGATTTTTCACGGGTTATTGAATTTGAAGGTAGACCTGTTTATATACAAACCTCTGGAAAAACCGCGCTCTCTCACCGGGAGAAAGAATTGGTTGGCCACGGGACGAGCACTCACCCCGATGGTTTTGGCTCCCCGATAGGAAGCCTCAAAGGCATCAACCTGGCTATCGAGGATATGAGCCCAAGAGATCTTCGGGCCTATGATATTTACGAAGGAGAGAAAATAGAACTTGAATTTGAAGGCGGAATAAAAGTTTCGGGAGAAATCATTACCGGCACCCGGAATCTGCAAGGAAAAATAATCCTGATAAGCTTTAAAAAATGCAGTGTGACTTATGGTGAGGAAGTCCTCTTTAAGCCCGAATGGGGAAAATACGATATGGCGGTGGGAAAAGAAGTGATCTCGGCCTTTGCCGGCCCGGCCGATGCGAAGTCCTTTGATCTCATTACTCACAAACCCTCGAGCACTACCATTAAAAGCAAAAAAACCCCTGAACGCCAGGAACTGGAAGAACTCTATGCTTCTGTTAGAAACATAAGAGAAGGAAAAAACGCAAAATTCTCTTTACAGGCCGTGCTCGATCTTTTGGTTAAACACCATCCAAACGACTGGCTGCTTAGTTTAGAAATATATGAGCTCACTGCGGGTAAAGATGAAGATCTAGCCAAAGAAGCCTTACAGAACCTGGAAAAGGTTAAAATTAGACGGCCGGATATAAGTCATCTTATCGATGGAGGTTTAGAACTTATCGACGATAAAATTACTGCAGGATAGTTTAGAATTTTAATTCCTCCAGATCTTCAGATTTTGAAAAGCGCTGGTCCCTGTATTCCAGGGTCCAGCCCATCGTGCTGGTAAGAATATATATCTTTTGAAGCTCACTGATCAGTCGATTTTGCGCATTAGATTTTAAGCTTGACCTATCTACTTTTTTCCTTATGGAGGCTTCAATACGGCTTCTAATCTTATTATGGTCTTCGGCTCTAAACTGGTTCAGGTAATCCTGGGTAACATCATAATATTTTATCTCCGGGTTTATCGTGACCTCCTCCTCAGGAATATGCAAAATCCGAACAACTTTATTTTCTTCATCAATTTCAACATCAAGTTTGCTTAGATCGTAGGCAACCGTAGCTTTGGCATTAACCACAATCAAAGCCTTTTTTTGGGCTGAAAAGATATCGAGATAGAATTTACGGGAATCTTTATAAGAATAAACCTGGGAGAAAGTCCCTTCGGTCACCACCAATTTCCCAACGTTCTTTATTTGTTCCTGAAGCAGGCTGGTATCGGCTTCGAGCCGGTCCCGCTCATTATCACGATTTTCAAAATATCTAATTCCAAATACGATAAGAAGTACTACCACAGCACCGATAAGAAAATTTCTCATAAAGCCTTAATTAGAAGAAAAGGGGTTGTTTTCGCAGGATTGCACAAAATTGAAAGTTTAGGCGACTATATAAAATACTTATGGACGGCCCCACCCGTCCATAAGTTAAAACTTCTAAAATCTACCCCAACAAATTTTAGAAAACGAAATTTAATTATCAAAACTTAAACCGGAAACCAGCTTAAAACTCTGAAAGCTAAAATTCTATATAAAAATACAAAATAAAATTATACACAGAATATTTTAAGATGAATTTAAAGCTTGTATAAAGTAAAGAAAATATTAAAATTTTAAGTAAGGATGTTTTTTCAGGAGGTTTTCTTTGAGAAGCCTCAGTTTTTTTAGAAAATTTCTGTGGGCTTCAGATTCCGGATTGAAAGGCCGATGGGCAAGACCTTTTTGTATATTGTCCACCTCAGCTAGTGTAATCATAGCCTCCTCAGAAAACCAGGTTTCAGTAAACCTTTTCCAGATATAATCTATTGCAACCGGAGATGGGTGCAACATATCTTCAGCATAAAAGCGGTAATCCCTAAGCTCATCCATCATAATCTCGTAGGATGGAAAATAAGTTCCTTTTTCTGCAGAATGCAGGGCACTAATAAGGTTAGATTTACTTAACTGGTTCTCCACAAAACCATCCCTGAGGTGCCTGATGGGAGAGATAGTAAAGATTAGCTCTGCTTCAGAATTCAGCTGTCCAATATGCTTTGAAATCTTTTCCAGGTTTTGATTAAGACTTGCTATAGAAGATAATTTCTTCTCAAAGTTCTTTTGGGGAAGCTTATGACAATTGGCCACCGAAAGCCCGGTATCAAGATTCGTATAATTCCAGGCAGTTCCCAGGGTGATCACCACGTGACTCATTTGCTTCACAAAATCCCGGGTTTGCTCAAGCTTTTGATTTAAAGTATCAAGGATTCCTTCCCTATCAGGGTGGCTCAGGCTGGAATGTGCCTCGAAACAGTGCCAGCGCTCGTTATAAAAGAAAACGTCTTCTTCGGAATAATGATAACCCAGGACCACGCGCTCAAGGAAAGTTTCGATAGCCTGTGGATGAAACAAGATCCCAAAAGGATTTTGTAGTTTCCGAATTTTGAAATACTCCAGCCTGGCTCCTATATTTTCAACAAAACAGGAACCCAAAAGCAAGAGCCTGGAATCGTAATCGATCTTTGGCTGTTCTTCCTTAATCGGGATTCGGGTCCTGAATTCCATATTTTTTAAATTTAAACAACTTTCCGGATTATAAAATAAGCCGGGGAGGAGCTTATTTTATATAAGATTTCGACTGCTGAAGTGCTTCATTAAGTCCGGCGGGATTTTTACCTCCTGCGGTGGCAAAAAACGGCTGGCCACCTCCTCCGCCCTGGATATATTTACCAAGTTCTCTCACGATCTGCCCTGCATTAAGACCTTTTTCATTTACCAGATCTTTCGAAATATAACAGCTTAAAAGAGCTTTCCCATTCTGCTCTGTACCAAATAACAGGAATAGATTATCCTTCTCGTCCCCAAGCTGAAAAGCCAGGTCTTTGAGACCACCAGCATCAAGATCTACCATTTTGGCAAGGAAATTAATTCCATTGATTTCTTCTATTTCAGCTTTTAATTCGGTTTTAAGGTTTTTGGCTTTATCTTTCAGCAAGGCTTCCACCTGTTTCTTCAAGGCCGAATTCTCTTCCTGCAAATTACTTACCGCCTTCACCGGATCTTTTGCATTTTTCAATTCATCCTTAATTTCTTCCAGCACCTGGGTTTGTTCAGCAAAATATTCGCGTACAGCATCACCTGTTATCGCTTCTATTCTTCTTATCCCACTGGCCACGGCAGCTTCAGAAGTGATCTTGAAATACCAGATATCACCGGTATTTTTCACGTGAGTTCCCCCGCAAAGTTCCACCGATTCCCCAAAGTGGATAGCCCTTACAGATTCACCGTATTTTTCCCCAAAAAGGGCAATAGCCCCCTGATCCAGCGCTTCCTGGAAAGCAATATTGCGTTGCTCATTCAATGCGATCCTTTCGGCAATTCTTTTATTTACAAATTCTTCTACCTGCTCCAGTTCTTCCTTACTTAATTTACTGAAATGGGAAAAATCAAAACGCAAATAATCACTTTTCACCAGCGATCCTTTCTGCTCCACGTGAGCACCCAATACATTACGAAGCGCCTGGTGCAGGAGATGAGTAGCCGAATGATTGGCAGCAGTTGCCTCCCGCTGGGTTTTATTCACCACCGCCATTAAATCTCCTTCCGGATTATCAGGCAGCTTTTTAGTAAAATGAACAATAAGGTTGTTTTCTTTTTTGGTGTCGAAGATGGGAATCCTATTTCCGTCTGCTTCTTCCAGAAAGCCTTTATCTCCTACCTGCCCCCCACCTTCGGGGTAGAATGGCGTTTGTGTTAGCACCAGCTGATAGACCTCGCCCTGTTTCTTTGTTTCTACCTTGCGGTATCTGGCAATTTTCACATCTGCTTCAAGCGCATCATAACCGATAAAAGCCTCGTCGGCTACAGGATTAATCTCCTGCCAGTCGCCTGCGGTAATTTGCGTTGCTGCACGGGAGCGGTCTTTTTGCTTCCTGAGTTCAGCTTCAAATTTATTTTCATCCAGGTCAAAACCGCGTTCCCTTAAAATAAGTGCGGTAAGATCTATAGGAAAACCAAAGGTATCGTATAATTCAAAGGCCTTCTTTCCCGAAACTTTTTTGCCTTTGGTTTCAGCAATGATATTTTCCAGGCGAACCAACCCCTGATCAAGAGTACGAAGAAAAGACTGCTCTTCTTCTCTTATCACATTTTCGATAAGTTTCTTTTGAGAAACAAGCTCAGGAAATGCCTCTCCCATTTGGCTGCTTAAAGTAGAAACCAGTTTATAAATAAATGGTTCTTTGGTATCGAGAAAGGTGAATCCGTAACGAATTGCTCTTCTCAAGATTCGGCGTATTACGTAACCAGCGCCGGTGTTCGATGGCAACTGGCCATCGGCAATGGAAAAAGCAACTGCCCGAACGTGGTCGGCAATCACTCTAATAGCAATATCGGCTTTTTCAGTCTGGCCGTAAGTGGTATTAGTAATCTTTTCTAACTCGCTAATGAGCGGGGTAAAGACATCGGTGTCGTAATTAGATTGTTTGCCCTGCAACACCATGGAGAGACGCTCAAAACCCATTCCGGTGTCTATATGTTTTGCCGGAAGTTCTTCCAGGGAACCATCGGCTTTGCGGTTGTATTGCATAAAAACCAGGTTCCAGATCTCCACAACCTGGGGATGATCTTCATTCACCAGTTCGCGACCGGGTTGTTTTGTCTTATCGGCTTCTGAACGGATATCGATATGAATTTCAGAACAAGGTCCGCAAGGCCCCTGGTCTCCCATTTCCCAGAAATTATCTTTTTTATCTCCGTAGATAATACGGTCTTCAGGCACTATTTTCTTCCATATTTCCAGGGCTTCAGTATCAAGCCCCAGGCCATCTTCTTCGCTACCTTCAAAAACTGAAATATATAAGTTTTCCTTCTTGATTTTAAAAACTTCTGTAAGCAGTTCCCAGGCCCAGTTAATAGCTTCCTCCTTAAAATAATCTCCAAAACTCCAGTTACCAAGCATTTCAAACATGGTATGGTGGTAGGTATCCATCCCCACCTCTTCCAGATCGTTGTGTTTTCCGCTTACGCGAAGGCATTTTTGGGTATCGGTAACCCGGGTATATTTTGGCAGCGTATTGCCGAGAAAGTATTCTTTAAACTGGTTCATCCCTGCATTGGTAAACATAAGCGTGGGATCGTCTTTTATCACCATAGGTGCCGAGGGCACTATTTGGTGAGATTTCGACTTAAAAAATTCTAAGAATTGGTTACGTATTTCCTGTGATTTCATCAAAACGTTCTAATCTAAAATTTATTAAATTGTGACGGCGTTGAAACAATTTTTATATTTGCTCGTTAGGCCTTTACAGTTTGCACGGTAATTGCTCATAATGGAGGCAAAAATAGCATAAATTTGACTCATGTCGAAGGTTAAATATTATTACGATAGCGAGACGCTTTCCTATAAAAAAATCGAAGGCCGAAAAGGCAGGCGCATAGGGATTATATTTCTAAGTATTTTAGGGTCTTTCCTCGCCGGTTTTCTGCTTTTGGTGTTATATCTCAATATCCCGCAGATTGAAACACCAAAAGAAAAGGCCTTAAAACGAGAGCTTCAAAATATGCAGTTGCAATATGGGCTACTCAACAAAAAAATGGACCAGATCCAGGAAGTTCTGGCCAATGTGGAAGACCGCGACAACAATATTTATAGAATGTACTTTGAGGCCAACCCTATTCCCGAGGAACAGCGACGGGCAGGTTTTGGTGGTATTAACCGGTATCGCAACCTGGAAGGTTTCGACAATTCCAAGCTCATAATTGAAACCAATAAACGAATGGACATCCTCACCAAGCAAATTGTGGTGCAATCTAAATCTCTGGACGAGATCGCAGAGCTTGCAAGGGAAAAAGAGGAACTTCTTTCTGCTGTTCCCGCAATCCAGCCAGTAAAAAACGAGGATCTTAGCAGAATTGCTTCGGGCTACGGATGGAGAACCGACCCTTTTACCAAGGTTAGGAAATTCCATTATGGAATGGATTTTACCGCACCAAGAGGCACGCCTATTTACGCCACAGGAAATGGTAGAGTTAAGCGCGCAGACAATCGTTCTACCGGTTATGGAAATCATATAAGAATTGATCATGGTTATGGGTACACCAGTTTGTATGCCCATCTTCATAAATACAATGTGAGAGTAGGGCAACGCGTTTTGCGAGGGGATGTAATTGGCTATGTGGGTAGCACAGGTAGATCCCAGGCCCCACACCTGCATTATGAGATCTTTAAAGACGAAAGACGTATAAACCCTATTAATTTCTATTATGGACATCTGTCTCCTGAAGAATTTGATGAGGTCTTGAAAAAAGCACAACAGGAAAACCAATCTCTGGATTAAATGCATCTTAACCTACCCGACAAAAGATATTACAGTATTGGTGAAGTAGCCACCGCCTTTAAGGTTAACACTTCGCTAATTCGCTTTTGGGAAAAGGAATTTGATGTTATTAAACCAAAGAAAAATGCCAAGGGGAACCGAAAGTTTACTCCTGAAGACATCAGGAATCTGGAACTTATTTATCATCTTGTCAAAGAAAGAGGATTCACCCTGGAGGGAGCCAAAATCCACCTGAAGGAAGAAGGACATAAAACGCTCAACAATTTTGAAATAATTCGTAAGTTGGAAGGAATAAAAGCAAGATTAACCGACCTTAAAAACCAAATGTAAATATGAAAAAGTGGCTTATCCCGGCAATTATTATTGCCATTGTAGTTTTTGTAATTTATAGTTTTACCGCCGGTGTTAACAATACCGCCGTAGAAAAAGAAGAAAACGCCAAAATGGCCTGGGCCAATGTGGAGAGCTCATACCAACGCCGGAATGACCTTATCGGGAACCTGGTGCAAACCGTAGAAGGAGCTGCCGATTTTGAAAGAGGGACACTTACCGATGTTATAGAAGCCCGCTCCCGGGCTACCTCTGTGAATGTTGATGCCGATAACCTAAGTGCAGCACAGATCCAGCAATTCCAGGAGGCACAAAGCGGAGTAAGTTCAGCTTTATCACGTTTATTGGTGAGTGTGGAACGCTATCCCGACATCAAAGCCAACCAGAATTTCCTGCAGTTACAATCACAGCTTGAGGGTACAGAGAACAGGATTAATGTGGCCCGCGACAGGTATAACGAGGCAGTGGCCGATTACAACACCTATATCAGGGTGTTCCCGAATAATATTTTTGCAGGGATGTTCGGTTTTGAAAAAATGGAGCGTTTCCAGGCTGATGCAGGGGCAGAAAACGCACCAGAAGTAGAATTTGATTTTTAGAAAATGAGTAAGGTAGAGGATTTTTTAAGCAAAAAGGACGAAGAAGAGATAGTAGAAGCTATTCGGATCGCCGAGGGGCACACTTCCGGTGAAATCAGGGTTCACCTGGAAAAATCCTGTGGGGAGAAGGATATATTCGACCGGGCCATGGAGGTCTTTCACCAACTTAAGATGGATAACACCAAAGAAGAAAACGGAGTGCTTATCTATGTAGCCGTAGAGGATCATAAATTTGTAATCTATGGAGACCGTGGTATTAACGAGGTAGTTCCTCCCGATTTTTGGGAAAGCACTAAAGATGCCATCGTAAATCAATTTAAAAAAGGAAAGTTCAAGCAAGGTCTGGTAGACGGGGTACTTAAAGCCGGAAAACAACTGGAAGAGCACTTCCCCTGGTCCCCCGATAACACTAATGAACTTTCCAACACTATTTCAAAAGAATAAATGTTACAAGCCCACTTCAAGTCCATATTCACTATTCTTTTTTCACTGGCCCTGGTATTTTCGGGGTACAGCCAGCGTGACATTCCTCCAAAGCCCTCTAAAGAGACCAGTGTTTATGATGAGGCAGATGTTTTAAGCACGGGGGAAGAACAACGGCTTGAGCAAAAGCTTATCTCCTACGCCGATACAACTTCTACCCAGATTGTGGTGGTCACCATTAAATCTTTGCAGGGAGAATATGAAGGCACCTATGCGGCCCACTGGGCCCAGGAATGGGGCATCGGACAATCGAAAGAAGACAACGGACTTCTGATTCTACTGGCAGAAAACGACCGGAAGATCTGGATCACTACCGGTTACGGACTGGAGGAATACCTTACCGATGCCAGAACCAAACAAATCATAGAACAAATAATTCTGCCGGAATTCAGGCAGAATAATTATTACGGAGGCCTCGACAAGGGAACCACAGCTATTTTCCAGGTATTGGAAGGAACTTTTCAGGGTACACCGCAAGGAAGAGGTAATTCTGAAGGAATCCCTGTACAATTGCTGGTTCTGGGAATCATCTTTTTAGTTATTATCGTATCCTTAGCCAATAAAAACAAAGGCGGACGCAACGGCGGACGCAGAAGCACTGGAGGCACATTACTGGATGCTATTATCTTAAGCTCTCTTGGCCGCGGTACTTTTGGAGGAGGAAGCTCCTCTGGTGGTGGCTTTGGAGGCGGCGGTGGCTTCGGTGGAGGTTTTGGCGGCGGCGGCTTTGGTGGCGGCGGTGCCGGAGGAAGCTGGTAGCTTCAGCCGGCAGAAGACGGTCTCCAGGATTCAGTTGCCCGTGCCTGTTTTTTTCTTTCAACTCCATATTCAGCAAAAAAAATAGCCCGGCATTATTACTGCCGGGCTTCTTTATGTGTAAAATTTATTGACTTTTATTTTTTCCTAAAATAAACAGCTACCGGAACCCCATTAAAATCAAAGTTCTCCCGCAGTTTATTTTCTACAAACCTTTTATAGGGATCGCGTACATACTGTGGAAGGTTACAGAAAAAAGCGAACTGAGGCTGCGGGGTGGGCAATTGGGTACAGAATTTAATCTTTACATATTTGCCTTTATACGCAGGTGGCGGAGTGTGCTCCAGGATTGGCAGCATCACATCGTTAAGTTCGCGGGTTTTAATCTTTTTACTTCGGTTTTCAAAAACCTTGACGGCGGTTTCTATAGCTTTATAGATACGTTGCTTGGTAAGCACCGACATAAATACGATCGGCACATCGGTAAAAGGTTCAATTTCTCTTCTGATCCTGGCCTCAAATTCCTTCATGGTATTGGTTTCCTTATCTTCTACCAGGTCCCATTTATTCACCAGGATTACTATTCCTTTGCGGTTTCTTTCTGCCAGCCAGAAAATATTCTGTACCTGCCCGTCAAATCCGCGGGTGGCATCCAGCACGATCAAACAAACATCACAATTTTCTATAGCGCGCACCGAGCGCATCACCGAATAAAACTCAAGGTTTTCTTTAACCTTGGATTTTCGCCGAATTCCAGCCGTATCTACCAGATTAAATTCAAAACCAAAACGATTGTATTTAGTATCCATAGAATCGCGGGTAGTCCCGGCGATATCGGTTACTATGTAGCGTTCTTCCCCAATAAGTGCATTGATAAAAGAAGATTTCCCGGCATTGGGACGACCAACCACTGCAAAGCGCGGAAGTTCGGACTCCTCCTCGGCTTCCTGTTCCGGAAGGGCTTCGATTAAAGCATCCAGCAAATCTCCGGTACCACTACCATTGGTACTGGCAATTGGAAAATATTCGCCAAGCCCGAGAGAATAAAATTCTACAGCGTTCTCCAGACGTTTATTATTATCTACCTTGTTTACGGCAAGAAATATGGGTTTATCAACTTTTCTGAGCAATTTGGCGACTTCCTCATCCATAGGGGTCACTCCGCTTTCCACGTCTACCATAAAAATAATAGCATCGGCTTCATCAATGGCGAGTTCCACCTGCTTATCGATCTCGGCCTCAAAAATATCGTCGCTGCCTTTAACATATCCCCCGGTGTCGATGAGAGAAAAATTCCTCCCATTCCAGTCAGATTTTCCGTAATGACGATCGCGGGTTACCCCGCTTACCGAATCAACGATCGCCTCCCGGCGTTGAATGAGTCGGTTGAAAAAGGTTGATTTTCCTACATTTGGCCTTCCCACGATAGCAACAATATTGCCCATAGCTTATTCTTTTATTAAAATGCAAAATTAGTGTAAAAAATCGGGTTTAGCTGAAAAGTCTAATCCGCATATTTTTTAGTCTGAAAAACGGGCTTTAGAATACACCCGATCTGATTTAATCGTTATACCCGAAACGTTTGAGCTGTCTCTGGTCGCTGCGCCAGTTTTTATTCACTTTCACGTACAGCTCAAGATGCACCTGTTTTCCGAAAAATTTCTCAAGATCCTTCCGGGCTTCCACTCCTACCCTTTTCAAAGCCGAGCCTTTATGACCAATAATGATTCCCTTCTGGGTATCGCGCTCTACCATAATTACGCTTCGCATCCTGATGATATCCTCTTCCTCATAGAACTCCTGGGTATCGATCTCTACCGAATAGGGGATTTCCTTTTTATAATGCATCAAAATTTTTTCACGTATTATCTCATTTACGAAAAAACGTTCGGGTTTATCGGTAAGGGTATCCTTGGGATAAAATGGCGGTGCTTCTGGAAGAAGTTCTACGATGCGATTAAAGACCTCGGCAACATTAAAACCTTCCAGGGCTGAAACCGGAAATATTTCAGCATTAGGCACCTTATCTTTCCATAGTTCCACCTGGGTTTCCAGTTCAGATTGATTGGATTTATCGATTTTATTCAGAAGTAATAAAACAGGGATCTCGGCCTGGATAATTTTATTGAAAAAAGCCTCATCTTTAAGCTCCTTTTCCCCGATTTCGACCATATAGACCAGCACATCGGCATCTTCGAAGGCAGATTTCACAAAACTCATCATCGATTCCTGAAGCTGATATGCCGGTTTTATAATTCCCGGGGTATCGCTAAGAATCATCTGGAAATCCTCCCCATTTACGATACCAAGAATGCGGTGCCGGGTAGTTTGAGCCTTGGAGGTGATGATAGAGAGTTTCTCGCCCACAAAAGCATTCATCAGTGTTGATTTTCCCACATTGGGATTTCCTATAATATTTACAAATCCTGCCTTATGTGCCATTTTGCTAAAATTTCTTTTGGCAAAAATAACAAGATAAACAGCAACCACATTGCTATAAACGAGTTTTAATTTTAAAATATCCCGAAAATCAATTAAATTTAAGTTAGTGAAACTCAGTGTTTAAGGGTTTTAAACCTTAAAATCAATTTTATATGGCAAAAACAGACTACAAAACCGCCGTACAAAATTTATTACAGGAGGCAGGAATAACAATTAACGGCAACCGGTCCTGGGACATTCTGGTAAAAAATGAAAATTTCTATCAGTGTGTTTTAAGCCGTGGCTCCCTGGGTTTTGGAGAATCCTACATGGAAGGTTGGTGGGAATGCCGGGCCTTAGACAAGATGTTTTACCGCCTCTTCAGGGCTGATTTGGAGGAAAAAATCAAATCGAATTTCCGGATGAAATTACTCTGGATAAAATCAAAACTTTTCAACCAACAAAGTAGAAGCAAATCTTTAAAGTCTATAGGAAGCCACTATAATATTGGCAATGATCTTTATAAGAAAATGTTGGATCCGCTTATGATTTATTCCTGTGGTTACTGGAATGATGCCAAAGACCTGGCTGAAGCCCAGCGCCATAAATTGGAGCTCATTTGTCAAAAACTGAAATTAAAAAAAGGACAAACAGTACTGGATATAGGATGTGGCTGGGGCGGTTTTGCCAAATATTCCGCTGAAAAATACGGCGTAAAAGTTACCGGGATCACGATATCTAAAGAACAGCAAAAACTAGCCAGCGAGCGGTGCCAGGGTTTGCCGGTAGAAATCAGATTTCAGGATTACCGGGATGTGGTTCAAAAATACGATCGCATTGTTTCCATTGGAATGATGGAACATGTAGGGCATAAAAATTTTGAAGCTTTTATGCAGGTGATAAAAAGGGCTTTAAAAGTAGACGGCATTAGCCTACTGCATTTTATAGGCGGTAATTCCACCAGGTACCACACCGATCCATGGATAAACAAATATATTTTTCCGCAGGGTTTGATCCCCTCAGTAAGACAAATAGGCCAAGCCATGGAACGCACTCTCATCCTGGAAGACTGGCATAATTTCGGGTTATATTACGACCAAACCCTAATGGCCTGGATGGATAATTTTAAACGAGCATGGCCAGAGATTAAATCAGAATATAGCGATATCTTTTACAGGATGTGGGAATTTTACCTTAATTCGAGTGCTGCAGCTTTCAGGGCTAAAAAACTAAATTTATGGCAGTTGGTGCTCACACATCCTCATTCAACAGAAATATATCAGTCTGTGCGCCCGGATTCATTTTCCTCTTTCCAGAAGGTTTATAGCAATGAGAATTTAAATTAAAATTTTGCCGATTTTCATAATTTAATCTCCTATAAATTAAGAGTGTATCAAAAGTTAAAAGATAATCAGATTGGAGCTTTCCGGTTACAAATAATTATCTAATTTTGCCGCCTCTTATGAAACACGGAAGACACATACTATCGTCGCCACTTACCCCGCCCTAAAGAGGGCTTAGCTTCCCCGGTTTGCAATCATTCTGCGAAAAAAACTTTCGCCAATCATAATATTTTAAATTTTTATCCAGATGAAAAAGATTTTCAACCTTTTTGATTTTTCACAAAAAGTAGACTACAAAACAGAAGTTCTGGCGGGTTTAACCGTTGCCCTGGCTTTAATTCCTGAAGCGGTAGCCTTTGCCTTTATCGCAGGACTATCCCCACTTACGGGTTTATACGCAGCATTTGTAATGGGACTAATAACTGCTATTTTTGGAGGTCGCCCGGGAATGATCTCTGGAGCAACCGGGGCGGTAGCTGTCGTAATTGTGGCTATTTCTGTATCTCACGGCCCCGAATATGTTTTTGCTACCGTAGTTCTGGCAGGATTAATCCAGGTTTTAGCTGGAGTGCTGCGCCTCGGGAAACTCATAAGGCTGGTGCCACATTCGGTTATCTTCGGATTTGTGAATGGCCTGGCGATCATTATTTTTATGTCTCAACTCGACCAGTTTAAAGTGCCCAATGCAGCGGGAGAACTGGAATGGATGACCGGCACCCCGCTTTATACTTTCCTGACACTGGTAATAACCGCAATTCTAATCATCTGGCTCCTTCCAAAATTAACCAAAGTAGTACCGGCCAACCTGGTAGCTATCCTCGTGGTATTTGGTATTGTTGCAGCCATGGGTATAGACACAAAAACAGTTGGAGATATGGCTTCTATAAAAGGCGGATTTCCACCCTTTCATATCCCAATGGTTCCATTTACTTTAGATAGTTTCATGTTAATTTTACCTTATGCGGCGATTATGGCTGGAGTAGGTTTAATAGAAAGTTTACTAACGCTTAATATTTTAGACGAGATTACTGAAACCCGTGGAAACGGGAACAAGGAATGTGTAGCTCAGGGGGGCGCCAATATTTTATCAGGTTTCTTCTCAGGAATGGGAGGTTGCGCGATGCTGGGTCAGAGCCTTATTAACGTTTCCTCAGGGGCACGAGCCCGATTATCGGGAATCGTAGCAGCAGTGAGTTTGCTCATCTTTATTATGTTTGGCTCCAGTGTAATTGAGCTTCTACCTATGGCAGCGCTTACCGGGCTAATGATCATGGTAGCTGTTGGCACTTTTGAATGGGCCAGTTTAAAAACTTTCAGAAGAATGCCCAAATCAGATATTATAGTTATGGTACTGGTAACCGGAGTAACTGTGGTGCTCCACAATCTGGCATTAGCGGTATTGATTGGGGTAATTATTTCAGCACTTGTTTTTGCCTGGGATAATGCCAAACGAATTAGAGCCAGAAAAAGAATAGATAAAGAAGGAGTTAAACATTATGAGATTTACGGCCCTCTTTTCTTCGGATCGGTGCAGGCGTTTAACGATAAATTTGATATTTTAAATGACCCGGAACATGTGGTAATTGACTTTTCTGAAAGTCGAATTGTAGATATGAGCGGAATAGAAGCCGTTAACAAGCTCACCGAGCGTTATCACAAACAAGGCAAAAAACTTCATCTAAGGCACTTAAGCAGCGACTGCAGGGCACTCTTAAATAAAGCTGATGCCATTATTGAAGTTAACATTCTTGAGGATCCAACCTATAAAGTAGTAGCAGATAAGATTTAAGTTTAGTAAATTTATAGGGCAACTATAAATCTAAGGATATGTCTGTAATTGATGAGGGAGACCTTGAATTTGAGAACATTATCTCAATAGAGAATAAGACCTTAAGAATAAATCTCAACAAGAATATCTATGGCACCTTTGCAGAAATTGGTGCCGGCCAGGAAACGGTGAGAAACTTTTTCAGGGCTGGGAGCCCCTCTGGGACCATTGCCAAAACTATAAGCGCATATGACAAGGATTTTAGCGACGCGATATATGGTTTGGAATCTACAGGAAGATATGTAACGGAGGCCCGGTTAAAGAGTATGCTTAATTATGAAAGCAAACTCATAGAAGAGCGTATCTCCCGGGAAAAACATCCAGACAAATTATTCTTCAGTTACGCCAATACAGTTGCTACTATTGACTGGGCAAAAAAATATAAGGGTCACGGATGGCTTGGAATAAATTTTCAAACAAAACCCAGGGAGGAATACAGCAGTATAATTCTGCACGTGCAGTTTCATGAAAACAGTGCGGTTCACCAGCAAATAAGCCTGGGCATCCTGGGGGTCAACCTCATCTATGGGGCGTTTTATCAATATGATGACCCTAAGGCATTGCTGAAGCATCTTTTTGATCACCTTTCTAATGATAAGATCGAGATTGACGCCGTCAATTTTACAGGACCTGTTTTTAAAGAGGTGGACAACCGCCTGATGAGCCTTCAACTGGTTAAAGACGGTATCACCGAAGCCGTAATGTTCAACCCTGAAGGAAATAATGTCCTTCCGGCCAATGTCTTGTACAAGAAGAATATCCTAACCCTGCGCGGAAGTTTCCGCCCGGTGACCAATGTGAATATGAACATGTACGAGAAATCGCTGGAATTGTTCAGAAAAGAAAAAAGGGTAGATCCCGAAAAGACTGTAGTGATTTTCGAAATAACGCTTTCCAACTTAAAGTCTGAAGGAGAAATAGACGAAAAAGATTTTCTGGACCGGGCCGATCTGCTCTGTAGTCTTGGTCACAATGTGATGATCTCCAATTTTCAGGAATATTATAAAGTAGTAGAATATTTCTCCCAACACACCAAGGAACAGATGGGACTTTCTATGGGCGTTAACACCCTGATTGATATTTTCGACGAGAAGTATTACCGGCATTTAAGCGGAGGGATTCTGGAGGCTTTTGGGAAGTTGTTCTTTAAAAACCTGAAGATCTATCTTTATCCACTCAAAAATCCGGAAACCGGGGAGATCGTTACCAGCAAAAACTTAAAAGTACATCCCCGTATCAAGGAACTTTATAAGTTCTTCCTGGATAATAACCGGGTGGTAGACATCACCGACTATGAGCCGAAGGTATTGGATATCCATTCCCGACAGGTACACCAAATGATCGTAGAAGGCAAAGAAGGATGGGAGAAGATGATTCCGGAGAAAACTGCCAAAATGATCAAAGAGAAAAATCTTTTCAGAAACCATAAGGAATAGATCCTATATTTTCTTTCAAGGAAGACTTTTTCCATTGCGCTAGCTTCAGAAAGGTATCGCAAAAGCATAAAAAAAGGCTGCCTAAAATACAGACAGCCTGGTATATATCGATTATTTATTCTTTAATTTCCATATATGGATTGTGGCCAGGCATCATTCGAAAAATTGACGTCCGGCAACAGTTTTTTGGGATCAAGTTCAATGCTATCCACATTTTTATCGGTTCTGTGAAGGTAATTCCAGGTATCCCCGCGCTGCCATATTTCCACCGGAAGCTTAATTTCTTCTGAAGAACCATCTTCGTAAGTTATTTGCATCAACACCGGCATTGGGATTTCACCCCTATTGGCCAGGCTAACCACATAATTCCCCTGATACTCCTGAACTCCGGTAAGAGCGATATCTATATTTCCGGTGCCGTAGAACCAGCCCTTAAAGAACCATGACAAGTTCTCCCCGGCTACATTTTCCATATGGTTAAAAAAGTCTCCAGGTTGTGGATGTTTGTAGGCCCAGGTCTCTATGTAGGACTTAAAAGCATTATCAAAACGCTTTTCACCAAGAATATATTCCCGCATCAACAATAAACCTATTGCCGGCTTGTAGTAAGCCGTCATCGCAAGATTTCTTAAGTTGGTCACATCGGGGTAGGTATCAATTCCCTCTCTTTGTTCACTGGTAAACCACCCGATCATATTTCTGGTTTGATTTAATGTGGAAGGGTATTCCCCGTTGTTGAATTCCAAAGTGCTGTAATGATTTATAAAGGTATTAAAACCTTCATCCATCCAGGCGTAGCGTCTTTCGTTGGAACCCACGATCATTGGGAACCAGTTATGCCCGAATTCGTGATCGGTTACTCCCCATAGAGAAGCACCTTGGCTTTTCCAGCTACAGAAATTTAGTCCTGGATACTCCATCCCCCCAATATGTGCGGCCACATTTACTGCGCCACCGTAAGGATAATTAAACCATTTTTCTGCATAATGCTCTACTGAGGCCTTTGAATATTCGGTTGAACGAGACCAGGCTCCTTCTCCGTCGCTTTCTTTTGGATATGCCGATTGTGCAAGGGCTTTCTTTCCGCCAGGCAAATTGATTCTCGCCGCATCCCAGATAAAAGCTTTAGATGATCCGAAGGCTACATCCCTGGCATTTTCAATCTTATAATGCCAGGTAAGGGTTCCTTCCTGTTTTGCTCTCAGGGACATATCGTTAACTTCTTCTGGTTTTATCAGGTAAACGGTAGAATCGCTTTTCGCGGCTCGATCCCATCTCTCCTTCACTGTTTTGGAAAGTACCTGCCGCGGGTTTTGCAAAGTACCAGAGCCCACTACTATATGACTGGCTGGTGCGGTGATCTTATAATCGTAGTCTCCATAATCGAGATAAAACTCTCCGGCACCCAGGTATGGCTCAATATTCCAGCCTTCCACATCATCTAATACGGCAGCCCGTGGAAACCACTGGGCCAGGGCATAAATCGTTCCGTCTTCAACATCAAGACGACCCATACGGTCCATTCCTTCAACAGGAATTTTGTATTTAAAGTTCATAGAAACAGTAGCCTTCCCTCCTTTTGCCGGGATTGGTTCATCAAAGAAAACCTGCATTCTGGTATCGTTAATTAAATATTTATTGGAGCTACTTCTTCTCACTTTTGCTTCCAGGTTGGAAATGGTGTAGCCCCCATCAATATCACCATTATAACGGTTCCCCTGGATAGGGGTGGTTAAAGTTCCACGGGAATCTTCGGTGAAACGGTTTTGCTCCAGGTGCATCCAAATAAAATCCAGAGGCTCGGGGCTGTTATTGGTATAGGTAAGCGTAATTTTACCGGTAATGGTATGTTCCTGGTCGTTAAGGCTAGCCTCGATATCATAATCGGCTTCGTTCTGCCAGTAATCGGGCCCCGGTTTCCCGGTAGCCGTTCTGTAACGGTTACCGCTGCGATCCATAAATTCATCAAAATCGGCCTGGTTGTTTACCACAACTTCCTGGGCCGTTGCAGTAATACCGAAAATTCCGGCTACAGCAAAGGACAACATCAGTCTTGAAAAGATCTTCATTATTTTTAGTTTAGTTTTTAATCCCTGCTAATTTAATGAAAGCCCTAAAATATCCAATTTTAAGTCTGAAAAAGACATTGTGAGACTCAGGTCGAAAACCCGGTTTTCATTCCGCGGTCATACATCACAATGCTACCGGCCACAGAAACATTAAGGCTGAGTTTAGATTTGAATTTCACTAAATGATGAGCTTTTTCAATGGCCTGGTTGGAAAGGCCGTGGTCTTCGGCACCTAACAAATAGACACAACGTCTTGGATGCTTAAAACTCTCCAGCGGCACGGCATTTTTGGTTAATTCTACCCCTACTAACATAGCGCCTTTGGGCAAATGCGCATAAAAATCTTCGAAACTTTCATAATGAAAATAAGGCATGGCCCCTACTGCCTTATGGGTATCGCAGGCCTGTTTCTGGTACCGGTTTCCGATAGTAAAAATAAAACTTGCTCCCATATTTTGGGCAGACCGCCAAAGCACCCCGAGGTTCTCGGGGGTCTTCCCATTCTGAATTCCAATTCCAAAAAATCCCTGTTTCAGGTTATCTGTCTCCATAAGAAATCAAAAATACTGTTTTTAAAACATCATAAAAAATGGAATTCCCACGGATAATCCAGAATTTAAAACTGATTTAAATCATTTAAAATTGAGCTTTCAGGCTTTAACTTTACATAAGTTGAGAGATTTGGTTTAATTTAAATTCAAGGTTTTATGAAACGCGTACTTATACCCACCGACTTTTCCGATTGCGCGAACCACGCTGCCAATATTGGAATGGAACTCGCAAAAAAGATGAATTCTGAAGTGAGTTTTTTGCATCTCATCAACACCCCTGTAGATTGGAGCAAACTTTCCCTCGAAAAGGAAAATCTATATCCTGAAACCAAGGCTGCTATAGGCCATGCCAAAGATGAATTATTAAAGCTGGAACGCCGGGCCGAGAAAATTGGCGTAGAAGCTAATTCTTTGCTCTTATTCAACCAGGGAATTGAAGAAATTCAAAATTACATCAGCAAGGAGAAGTATAGTCTCGTGGTTATGGGAACCCACGGCGAGAAAGGAATGCAAAAACTAATGGGCAGTAACACCCAGAATGTTCTAAAGCAATCGCCAGTACCTGTGCTCTCGGTAAAACAAACCGATAAATCTGCACCTTTAAAAAAGATAGGGATCGCCTCCGACTTCCAGGAGGAAACCCGGGACAGCTTTAACAAAATCCTGGAACTGGCGAAAAAGTTCGGAATGGAAATAGAGGTAATATATATCAATACGCCTTACACTTTTATGGAAAGCAACCAAATTGAAAAAGCAATGGATTACTTCCTGGCCGAGCAAACCGATGTCAAGGAAAAACGATTCGTCTATAATGCAAAAAGTGAAGAGCGCGGGATTGGGATGTATATCGCTACAGAGAAACCCGACATGCTCGCTACTATCACAGGGCAGCATACCGGCCTGGAAAAAATATTCCGGCCCGGGGTTACTGAGAACATAATTAACCACTTCGAACTGCCCGTACTGAGCATTAATCAGAAAAAATGATTTTGGTTAAAAAATAAAGGTTTTTACTTATTTTTATTTTAAGGTATTTTATTGAAGCTTCCTGTTTCCCAAAGTACCAGGCTTCCTGTTTTATTTTTTAAGCTCCTTTAACCAAAAATCATTATTATGAAGCCAATTTTCACCACCGTCCTCACTTTTTCAATTTGTTTGCTGCTATTAGGTATGTTAGGCAGCTGCAAAGATGCAGAAGCTAAAAAAGAATATCAACCTGCGGGCAGGGAGACAAAAAAGGTTGCTCTAAGCCAGGAACAGCTCGTAAAAAGAGGAGAATACCTGGTTAACACTATAGGATGTCAGGACTGCCATAGTCCAAAACGCATGGGAGAGCGCGGCCCGGAATATATTAAAGAACTCGCTTTTTCAGGCTACCAGGCCAAAAATGAATTACCCCCAATAAGCCAGGACGCCCTGGAAAAAGGCTGGATGTTAATGAACCCCGATCTTACTGCGGCAGTTGGGCCATGGGGTGTTTCTTTTGCGGCCAACCTCACCTCCGACGATACGGGGATTGGGACCTGGAGTTTTGAACAATTTAATCGCTCCCTAACCGAAGGAAAATTAAGAGGCGAACCAAATGGTCGTACCTTATTGCCTCCTATGCCCTGGGAGAATTTCAAAAACCTGAAAGAAGAAGATTTACGGGCTATGTATGAATATTTTATGAGTACAGAACCGGTGCAAAATTCTGTTCCAGCACCTATTCCACCACAAAAATTAATAAGCTTATAAAACCATGTTTAATAGCTTAAAAATCCCTGTCGCAGTTACTGCACAGGGATTTTTTTATCCTAAGCCTGAAGCTTTAAAATTTATCAACACATTAACAATGGTTCAACTTGCATATATGATAGTTTTACTATTATTTTTGTAGAAATTAATATTATGAAAAAATTTCTATCTAATATTTCCATTCAGGTTAACCCTCATAGTTATTTGAAGGACCCCGAATCCAGCCCTCTTGGAAAGCGCATTATAGCCGGGAGTATAGAATTGATCGAGGAGATTGGCTTTGAAAATTTCACTTTTCAAAAGCTGGCAAAAACCATTAAATCTACAGAAGCATCGGTTTACAGGTATTTTGAGAGTAAACATAAGCTGTTGCAATACTTAACCATATGGTATTGGGGTTGGTTGGAGTATCATTTTATTTTTAAAACAGCCAATATAGATTCGCCTGAGGAAAAACTTAAAAGAGCCATAATTCTGCTTACCAAACCTATTGATGAGGACCACAGTTTCGCCCACATTAATGAGGTAAAGCTTCAGAATATAATAATTTCAGAATCCCCAAAAGTTTTTCTAACCAAAGAGGTAGACCAGGAAAACAAAGCAGGCGTTTATACCGGTTATAAAATGCTGGTTGGCCGGGTGAGCGATATAATTTTGGAAATAAATCCTAATTACAAGTACCCCCATATGCTGGTATCAACCATTATTGAAGGGGCTCACAACCAGCGCTTTTTTGCAGACCATTTGCCGGGATTAACCGATATCGTAAAGGGAGAGGATGCCGTCACCGAATTTTATAAGGCAATGGTTTTTCACGCTATTAAAGATTAACAAATGAGCAAGGACAGAATGACAAATACTGAAAAACCGAGCCCCTTAAAGAGGCTCTTCAGATTATTAAAACCAGACCAGTCAGAAATTATAAACATTTACATCTACTCTATTTTCAACGGACTTGTTTATTTATCTGTACCCCTGGGAATACAAGCAATTGTTAACCTTATCATTGGTGGGGAGATGACTACCTCATGGATTTTGCTCATTATTTTTGTTGTGCTGGGGGTTGCAGCTACAGGAATTTTAAGGATATTTCAATTTAGAATTACTGAAAACCTTCAGCAAAAAATTTTTACAAAAGCAGCCTTCGAATTCTCCTATCGCCTCCCGAGGATAAAAATGGAAGCCCTTTATAGGCATTATGTCCCTGAATTAATGAACCGTTTTTTTGATGTAATGACGGTTCAAAAAGGACTACCTAAATTGCTTATTGACTTTTCCGTAGCTGTATTGCAGGTGATATTTGGTTTAATTCTTTTATCGCTTTATCACCCATTGTTTATCGTTTTCAGTGTCCTGCTGGTGTTTTTGATTTACATAATTTTTCATTTTACAGTAAAAAAAGGCCTTTCTACCAGTCTAGAGGAATCTAAATACAAATATAAAGTTGCGCACTGGCTTGAAGAAGTAGGTCGCAATAACACTTCCTTTAAACTGGCGGGAGATACAGAGCTGCCTTTGGAAAGGGCCAATACAAACGTAGATTCTTATTTAAAATCCAGGGAAAGCCATTTTAAGCTCCTGATGCGCCAATATTCTTTTATGGTGGTTTTTAAAGTGATAGTGGCGGCAAGTTTGTTAATCCTGGGTGGATTCCTGGTTATGGAACAAACCATTAATATAGGGCAGTTCGTTGCGGCCGAGATCATTATTCTTTTGGTAATGGAAGCTGTAGAAAAGCTTATTGTGAGCCTCGAAACCATTTATGACGTGCTCACAGGCCTGGAGAAAATCGGGGAGGTAACCGATCTTGAACTGGAAAGGTCTGAAGGAATAAACCTAAAAGAAGAGTTGACTTCCCCGGGACTGAAAGTACAAGCCGAAAATCTTAGCTTCAGTTATCCCGGGAGTGAAACCAAAATTCTGGAGGGTATTTCCCTGACGGTAAAAAACAAGGAAAAATTTCTCATCGCTGGTAAAAACAATTCAGGAAAAGCAACTTTACTTAAACTTATTGCAGGTTTATATGAAGTAAAAGAGGGAGTAGTTTCTTACAACGGGATCTCCCTCACCAATTTAAATATTACCGATATGAGAAGGGTGATAGGTGAATGTTTTGCCCAGGGAACCCTGTTTGAAGGCACGGTGCTGGAAAATATCACGATGGGAAGAAAAAATATTCCTTTCGAAAATGTAAAATGGGCGGTTAATCATCTAAAGCTAAAAAGTTTTATCAGGAATCTTCCAAAAGGCTACGATACTTTCGTAGAACCCCAGGGTTATAAATTTTCCCGCAGTATTATTACAAAGCTCCTAATTGCCAGAAGTATTGTAAGCAAACCAAATCTATTGCTCATCGAGGATATTCTTGACAATCTGGATCGCCTGGAACGACTTAAAATTATGGATTTCCTTACTTCTGAAGAACAGGACTGGACCCTGATAGCCGTTTCATCTGAGGCACATTTCGCTAAACGCTGTGATCGAATTGCCATTGTTTCAAATGGAAAAATCACTAAAACCGGCACCTATGAGGAATTGAAATTTTCAGAAGAATTTAAAAACGAGGAAGATGCTTAATATATCATCAAATAAAATATCCGACAAGGTAAACCAAACTTCCTACAGTAGCCTTGAAAAGGTTGAAAGCCGGAAATCTGGAAAATGGGTTAAACGCCTCATCACCATATTTTTCCTGCTCATTTTAATAAGTATGTTTCTTCCATGGACTCAGAATATAAGAAGCAAAGGTGAGGTAACCGCACTTAAGCCGGAACATCGGCCGCAAAGCATTCAATCTATAATTGCAGGAAGAATAGAGAAATGGTTTGTAATGGAAGGCGATTACGTTAAAAAAGGAGATACCATAATGTTCGTTTCAGAAATAAAGGACGAATATTTTGACCCTGATCTTTTAGACCGAACCCGGGCACAACTAAATGCTAAAGAGCAGGCCGTTGGATCCTACAGGGAGAAAGTAAAAGCCCTGGACAACAGGATCGCAGCTCTCTTGGAAACCAATCAGCTAAAATTGCAGCAGGCACGAAATAAAGCACAGCAGGCAAAGTTGAAGGTGGAAAGCGATAGTATGGATTATCAGGCAGCTATCATTAATTATGAAATTGCTGAAGAACAATACGCGCGAATTCTCGGCTTGTATGAAGAAGGACTAAAATCCCTTACCGATCTTGAAAACCGCCGACTTAGCATGCGAAAGGAAGAAGCCGAAATGATTTCTGCCCAAAATAAATTGCTCACCAGCCAGAACGAGGTGATCAATGCTGAAGTAGAATTGAGCTCTATCCAGGCACAATATCGTGATGCCGTTGCAAAAGCTGAATCAGATAAATATACTACGCTTACAGGCCTATATGAATCGGAAGCAGAGATCACCAAGCTGGAGAACCAATACACCAATTACTCGGTGAGACAGGGAATGTATTATATCACGGCACCTACCAATGGTTATATCACCCAGGCCATCCAGTCTGGGATTGGTGAAACCTTGAAGGAAGGCGATCAAATTGTAAGCATTATGCCGGCCGATTACCAGTTGGCCGTAGAAATGTATGTACGACCGCTGGACCTGCCTCTTTTGCAAAAAGGCCAGGACGTGCGTATTCAATTTGATGGATGGCCGGCGATTGTTTTTTCGGGCTGGCCGGAGCAAAGTTACGGCACATATGGCGGAGAGATCTTTGCCATAGACAGGTTCATCACTAAAAACGGGCGGTATAGGGTTTTAGTCGCTCCCGATCCCGAAGAAGCACAATGGCCTGAAGCCTTACGATTAGGCGCAGGAACTTCAAATATGGTATTGCTTAAAAATGTACCCGTCTGGTACGAGCTGTGGAGAAATATTAATGGCTTCCCTCCCGATTTTTATGCTCCTGCCAAAGAAAACAATACAGACAAAAAGTAAAAAACCTTTCTGCTAATCAACAAACTAAAATGAGCATTCTAAAAAAGATACTTCTGCTACTACTAACTATTTTCCAGATTTCCCCAGGCTGGGCACAGGAATTTGAGGCAGAAAACATCCTGACTTTTGAGGAATATATCGAACTCGTAAAGGCAAATCACCCGGTAGCCCGACAGGCCGAGAATCGATTACAAATTGGAGAGGCCGACATCCAGCAAGCCAGGGGCGTTTTTGATCCTAAAATCTTTAACAACACAAAACAGAAGAATTTTAAAGGCACCGAATATTATAGCATTATTGAAAGCGGATTAAAAATACCAACCTGGTTTGGAATAGAGCTGCACGGGGGTTACGATCTTAATGAGGGGGCTTACCTCAACCCGCAAAACCTCACTCCCGCAAACGGGCTCTGGTATGGCGGAATCTCGGTTTCCCTGGGGGAAGGACTTTTTATCGATGAAAGACGAGCCGAACTTAGAAAAGCACAGCTATTTCAAAAAATGACTCAAATGGAACGGGAGCTAATGCTTAACGAACTTATCTATGAGGCAGGCAAAGCATACTGGAAATGGTTTGAAAGTTATTCGGTGATGCAAACCTATAAGGAAGCTATAGAAATTGCCGAAGAACGTTATCAAGGGGTTCGCCAAAGCAGTCTCGCCGGAGAGGTGGCAGCCATAGACACCACCGAAGCTCGAATACAGGTACAAAACAACCGCATAGGCTATAATGAAGCCCGGCTGGAGTTTGAAAATGCTTCGGAGCTGATTTCGGTTTATCTCTGGCTTGAAGGCGTTACTCCTCTTGAAATAGCCGAAGGCACTATTCCGGCCTTTCAGGAGGCTACAGGCATCCCTATCGATGAACAATTTTTAGGAGATATCGAGGAGCTCATCGAGCAACATCCCGAGCTTAGACGCAGTGGATTAAAGGTAGATCAGTTGGAAATAGACCGTCGCTGGAGCAGGGAACAATTAAAACCTGAGCTCAACTTAAAGTACAATGTTTTAACCGAAAGCATAGACAAGATTCCCAGCGCTGAATATTCCTTAAACAACTATAATTTTGGGCTTGAATTTGAAATGCCGCTTTTTTTAAGGAAAGAACGGGGAAAAGTTAAACTGGCCAATCTCAAGATCGCCGATGCCCGGCTGGACCTGGATAATTATCGCGCCAATCTGAAATACAAAGCCAGGGCTGCCCTCAACGAATGGAAAACCAGTAACCAACAATTGGAAATCTACCGGCAGAACGTAGAAAATACCAGACGATTACTGGAAGGCGAAAGGCGTATGTTCAGAGCAGGGGAAAGCTCACTTTTTATGGTGAATTCCAGGCAGATGAGCTATATAAATGCCCAAAATAAATTCTTTGAGTATATTTCGAAGAATCGGATAGCCCGTTTAAAAACCTTTTATAGGTTTGGGTTGATTGGGGAGTGATTTTAGATTTTAGGTTATTGGTATTAGCTAAAACTATGTTTAAATAATCAGGCCAGGAAAATTTCCTGTTTTCAAAAGTGTAATTTAGAGGCCTCAAATGTTTAGCTTTATTTTCTACAAATGAAAAAAAGATACTGGATTATTTTAATTCTTCTCCTGGTATTGGTTGTAACCTACTTTTCCGGTCCGAAACCCATCAATCCAAATTACACATTGGAACTACCAGAAATTCCCTCTTCCAATTTGAAGCTTCTGGAAGACTACCTTAAAAAGACGGAAGCTAAACATGCTCTTAGGGAAGATAATCAGGCCAGAATTAAGTGGCAGGAGGAACCACCGCAGGTTACAGAATACAGTATCGTATACCTGCACGGATTTGCAGGTAGTTATCGGGATGCTTATCCCGTGAATGTGAATATTGCAGATAGCCTAAATGCAAATATTTATCTTGCACGTTGGGCAGGCCATGGGATGAAGCCTGAGGTAGCCCTCAAAGATTTTACGCCTGAGACCGCCTGGAATTCTGCTAAAGAAGCTTTAGTAATAGGGAACAGGATTGGGAAGAAGGTAATTATTATGAGTACTTCTACAGGAGGCACCCTGGCTATAAAGTTGGCCGCAGCATACCCCGACATGGTTTATGCGCTTATCAACCTGGCACCCAATACTAAAGATGACCAAACCGGCTCCTTTGTGTTAAATTCTCCCTGGGGTTACGAAATTGCCGGCCTGGTTTCCTTTGGGGAGCATAAAATAATTGAGCATGAACAAAAAATCGCAGAGAAGTATTGGGATACGATTTACCCATCCAAGGCATTGGTAGACCTACAAATATTGGTGGGGTCTACGATGAAGCCGGAAACTTTTTCCAGACTAAACTGCCCGGTCTTAACGCTTTATTACAAAGAGAATTACTTTCAGAAAGATAATCACGTAGAAGTAAGCTCTTATCCTGAAGTTCACGAAGCCTTTTCTACAGTAGATTCTTTAAAAAAACTTGTTGCGCTTAGCACCCCTGAGACGCACTTTATTGGGAGCGATATCAAATCCAAGGATACTAAAAGCGTGGAGAAAGAAATCATGGTTTTTCTAAAGGAGGATTTAGGTATTACTATTCCCTAAGCATGTTTCATCCCTTTTATTTATGAAAAAGCCCCACAAACTCAATGTCTGTAGGGCGCTGCGAAGATTTAATGTGAGTGATACTGGATTCGAACCAGTGACCCCTACCCTGTCAAGGTAGTGCTCTGAACCAACTGAGCTAATCACCCTTTTAGATATCAGCAAAAATAAGATTTAAAATCTTTTTACAGCATTTTTTTGCGATGGCTCTTTTGAAAATATTTTTTATGCTAAAATTTTCAAATTCTTTAATAGCAGGCGGGATTAGTACCGGCTGGAGGCTCCCTTAAGTTGCTTTAGGCTTAGTTCCCCAAACTCTCTCACGCTTTCCCAGTTCGTGTACTCTATACAAGTATCTGATTTTGTTGGACCGTGGGTAAATTTCATTATAAGTTTTATCATAATCCTGTCTAGCATAGAATAGGCCCGGTAATCGAGTTTACCTGCGAACACAGCCATAAAATCAGGTTTCCAATTAACCTCCTTTAAGAATTTGATCAGGTAGGGATTGGTCCCGGGGGAATTCCTGTCGCTTTTTCTGGCCACCAGATTAACAGAAAAGAAGGCAGTGGTAATCCGGCTAAGGCTTTCTTTATTATTTAAAACAAATTTCCGAACCCTGATATTATGCTTCCCGTATCGTACCCCTGCACCTATAATCAGGAGATCAAAGTCAGTCACCTGCTCTTCAAAATCCTCAATGGAGTACAATTTGGCTGCCACTTTCTGCTCACGCAAGTCCTGTAATAAGGCTTCAGCTATCTTTTTAGTCTGCCCATCAACACTGGAATAGATGATGCCAAGCTTTTTTTCCATTAGACCCTGACTTTAGGTGAATAAAAATAGGGAAATCCAGCAAGACTTAAGCATTATTTCTCCTAATCACCGATGCTCCGCTTACTTAATTTACCCTTACCTCTCTGAAATAATTCTTTAATATTTCTGAAATATTCTTAAGCTTCTGTTGAGTAGGAGGTTCAATTCCTTTAAGCTTATACTCCATTCCCATGGCCTCCCATTTATGCACTCCCAGCATATGGTATGGCAGCACATCAATTCGTTCTATATGTTTATATTCCTGAAAGAATTTTCCCAGTTCGTGCAAATACTCTTCCTGATCAGACCAGCCGGGAACAAGCACATACCGAAGCCACATCGGCTTTCCTGTTTCTTCCCTATGGGCTGCTACCTTGAAGGTGTTTTTATTTGAAAGCCCGGTAAGTTTCCGGTGCCATTCTTCATTAAAATGTTTCACGTCCAGCATCAACAGGTCTGTTTCCTCCAGCAGTTCTTTAGTTTGTGTATCTATAAGCCTGCCGTTGGTATCAAGAGCTGTATTAATCCCTTCCTCGTGCAATCTCCTGAACAGCTGTTTCAGAGGTTTCCGCTGTAGCAAGGGCTCCCCGCCCGAAACAGTGACTCCCCCGGTTTTTCCGAAATAGCGTTTCTGCCTGATCGCCCGTTGCACAATTTCTTCAATCTCTATAAAACTACCTCCCTTAACATCCATAGTATCGGGATTAGCGCAATAAAGGCAACGAAATTGGCAACCCTGCACGAATACCACCATCCTGATTCCCGGGCCGTCATGAGTCCCAAAACTCTCAATGGAATGGATTCTGAGTTGATCTGAGCTTCCCTCATTGAGTTGGGTCGCATCCTGGGGAACAAGCATTCCGTTTTTGATCATTTTTTTAGCTTTTCAGAAGTTATTGAGAGTTGGGCAACAGCACCGGAATGATTCTTCAAAGGGAAAAATCAAACCGGTACAAACCCAAAGCGCTACACTTTAATCTTACATTCTTTCGTGGAAGGTTCTTGTGATCACCTCCAACTGATGTGCTTTAGACAGGCGGATAAAATTAACCGCATAACCTGAGACCCTTATCGTCAACTGGGGATAGTTCTCAGGATGCTCATAGGCGTCCATCAAAGTTTCCCGATTGAGAACATTAACATTAAGATGGTGTCCCTTATTAGAAAAATAGCCATCAAGCAAGGTAATTAGGTTCTCTACCTGATCTTCAGGGGCGCTACCCAAAGACTTTGGTACTATAGAGAAGGTATTTGAAATCCCATCCATCGCATCGCGGTAATCAAGTTTAGCAACCGAATTTAGCGAAGCTATGGCACCATGGGTGTCCCGCCCGTGCACAGGATTCGCGCCGGGAGCGAAGGCTTCGCCGGCTTTTCTTCCGTCTGGAGTGGCTCCCGTCTTTTTACCATACATAACATTAGATGTTATGGTAAGCAAAGACATGGATGGCTGTGCATTCTTATAGCATTTGTGCTTAGCAAGTTCGGTAAAGAAAGAATGAGAAATATCTTTTGCGATGGTATCTACCCAGTCATCGTCATTTCCGAACTTAGGAAAATCTCCCTCTATTTTAAAATCTACTGTAAGTCCATCCTCATTCCGAATTGGCTTAACCCGGGCATATTTTATGGCCGATAAAGAATCGGCAATAATCGAGATTCCAGCAGCACCATAAGCCATATCGATACCAGGATCGGAATCTATTAATGCCATCTGGGCTTTTTCATAGTAATACCTGTCGTGCATATAGTGAATAATATTCATAGTTTTTGAATATACCCTGGCCACTTCTGCCATTGCAGGCCTGAACTTTTCCATTACCTCATCATAATTCAGGTATTCCCCTTCAATCGGTGAAATGTCTTTCAGTATCTTTTTTCCTGAAATTTCTTCACGACCTTCATTCAGGGCCATTAAAAGGACTTTTGGTAAATTCACGCGTGCACCAAAGAATTGGATTCTTTTTCCAAGGTCCTGATGAGAAACACAACAGGCTATCCCGTAATCATCCGATCCGCGGTACTCTCTCATCATATCATCATTCATATACTGAATGGAAGAGGTATCAATAGAAACTTTAGTACAGAATTTTTTAAATCCTTCGGGGAGATTATCTGCCCAAAGCACTGTTAAGTTTGGTTCTGGTGAAGGCCCAAGATTATACAGCGTTTGCAGAAAGCGGAAAGAGTTCTTGGTAACTTTAGTCCTTCCATCTTCAAACTGTCCTCCTATGGTTTCGGTAACCCAGGTAGGATCACCCCCAAAGATCTCATCATAGGCACCCGGCCTAAGATGGCGCACCATTCGCAATTTCATTACAAACTGATCTACCAGTTCCTGGGCTTCCTCTTCAGAAATAAATCCGTTGGCGAGATCTCTTTCAAAATAAATATCAAGGAAAGAAGAAACATTTCCAAGGGACATAGCAGCACCATCCTGCTCCTTTACGGCAGCCAGATAGGCCATATACACCCATTGAATGGCTTCCCGGGCATTATTAGCAGGACGACCAAGATCAAGCCCATATAAAGCACCTAATTTTATAATATCCTTTAGAGCCACTATCTGATCGTTTATTTCCTCGCGAAGTCGGATCTTATGGTCATCCATCTCCCCGTCAATAGTTTTTTTATCAGCCAGTTTCACCTCAATTAGACGATCGGCTCCATAAAGAGCCAGACGACGATAGTCTCCGATGATCCTTCCGCGGGCATAATTATCTGGTAATCCTGTGAGAACACCGTGAGACCTATAACTTCTTATTTCGGAGTCATAAGCCGAAAACACCGCGTTGTTGTGGTCTTTAGTATAGTTAAATAATTCTGTCACCCAATCGGCTACTTTCAGACCTTTTTCTGAAACAGCACCTTCCACCACCCGGATCCCTCCGAAAGGCTTCATGGCTCTTTTTAGAAGTTCATCTGTTTGTAATCCCACCACTACTTCGAGATCTTTCTTAATATAACCGGGGCCATGGCTGGTAATGCTAGAAATGGTTTCGGTGTCTATGGATCTGCATCCGCCGTTTACCCGCTCTTCTTTCATAGCGTCAAGGCAAAGCTGCCATAATTCCTTTGTTCTTTCGGTAGCTCCTTTAAGAAAGGTAGCATCTCCATAGTATGGAGTGATATTTCTTACAACAAAATCCCTTACATCAATTTTTTGGTTCCAAACCTCCTCATCCTGTGGGGAAAGCACCTTGTTAGACACGTCAATCATAGTTTTATATTTAGTAGTTATTTATACTTTATGGGATTACATTTTTAGACTATACATATTCAGGTTCCTGCTCTACGACAGGTTTTTCTTTTCTATTTGCAGATTCCTTTTTTAGTTTTTTAATTTCCTTTTGGGTCAGCAAAGACAGACCAAATGCGACTACCAGGAGTCCGGCGAAAAAGTAAAGCGTTCCATTATAGCTTTCTGTAACACTACGTGACCAGGCAGCGAAAAGAGGTCCGGCCATTCCTGCAGCAGCCCAGGCTGTAAGCATATAGCCGTGAATGGCTCCAAGCTGTTTAGTGCCAAAGACATCTCCTATATAAGCCGGAATGGTAGCAAAACCTCCTCCGTAACAGGACATAATAAGGAAGATAACCGCCTGGAAAAGCAATGCATTGGTAATGCCGGGAAGGGTAAAAAAGGCGATGATCTGGATAGCAAAAAAGAGCGTATACATTGCAGGACGACCTATTTTATCAGAAAAAGTAGCCCAGCCAATTCGACCGGCTCCGTTGAACAATCCCATGATCCCAACCATAGTAGCAGCTGAAATTACCGTAAGGCCAGCATATTCCTGAGCCATCGGGGAGGCTACGGAAATAATCGCGATCCCACATGAGATATTTATGAAAAGCATTAACCATAAATACCAGAATCTTCTTGTTTTAACAGCCTGGTTAGCCGTAAGTTGTGAAAGATCCTCGGTAACCTTCTTCTTTCCAGCTGCAACTGTAGCCTTGAAACCTGCAGGCATCCAGTCTTTTGGTGGTGGAGCAAGATAAAGAGAGGAAACGAATATAATGGTGAAATAGGCAGACCCCATAATGAAAAAGGTATTAGCAATGCCTACAGCAGCGATCAGATAAACAATTATTGGACTGCTAACGAGTGCTGCGAATCCGAAGCCCATAATGGCTAGTCCAGTGGCTAATCCGCGCCGATCAGGAAACCATTTTATAAGGGTGGATACCGGGGTTATATACCCCAGGCCTAAGCCAATTCCCCCAAAGATGCCATAAAAGAGATACAGCAGGTAAAGAGATTCCAGATATATGGCGAGTCCCGAACCTGCAATCCCTATTCCGAAAAAGATAGCTGCAAGTATTCCAGATTTTTTAGGTCCCTTCTTTTCGAGATAATGGCCCAAAAAGGCAGCAGAAATACCCAGGAAAAATATGGCGAGACTAAAGGTGAACTGAGTATCCCTAAGCTCCCAGCCAAACTGCTCGATCAAAGGTTTAGTGTAAACACTCCAGGCATAAACTGAGCCGATAGAGATGTGAATTCCTACAGCAGAGGCAGCGATTAACCAACGGTTTTTTTCTTTTCCCATGATATTTTATTTAAGATTTGTTTATTCTGATGTCGGTTAATGAACCTCAATCTGTAAACAAATTAATAGCAGAAAAAGAGGTGAAAATATGAGGATGGTCAGGTAAGGAAAAACAGGTGACAATAGTTATTAACTACAACGTTTTCAGGTTAAAAGAAATATGAAAGTTAAATTTTTGGAGGGAATAAAAGGCTAATTAAAGATCGATCTAAACAGCTTTTAGGTGGTCGGTATAGAGCTACGATATATCCATACAAAATTCCTGAAGTAGCAGAATTGGAAATTTGGGAAGACAGGCGTACCCAACGGATTCAGTTTCGATGACTCTCCCGAGGTATATTCGGATTGCTCTGAGCCCACTGAGCTCATCAAAATTAAAGAAACAACAGTATAAAACCAGAAAAGGCTTCCAAAAACAGGAAGCCTTCTTTCGTTAAGTGTGGGCGCGAAGGGATTCTGCCTGTCCCGAATTCACTTCGGGAAACCCCTGACCCTCCCGATATGAAATCGGGATACTCTGAACCAACTGCCCTACTTTTCAATTAATTTCTTAATCATTATCCGGCTTTTCCACTTTTTAATTTGGCGCTCTCTGTTTAATGCTTCTGTCCTTGTCTTGAACTCTTCAGAGCGCACAAGAATCCAATCTTTCACTTTTGAGGTAAAACCTTTCTTGCTTTGCAAATGTTTGTCCAACCGTATAGCAATATCCTGAGTAGAACCTATATAATATTTATTCAGCTCTTCAGAAAATAATATATAAACGTAAAACTTCGGCATAAAAAAATCCCTAAAGCAGGTAAACTTTGGGATTTGGGAATAAAAGTGGGCGCGAAGGGATTCGAACCCCTGACCCCTTGGGTGTAAACCAAGTGCTCTGAACCAACTGAGCTACGCGCCCTTAAAATATCAATAAAATCTCCCTCTGAAGGAAGCCGCTCAAAAACTGGGCAATCAATCTAGAATTATCAAGTTTTCCTTTTTCCAAACCTGACCCTCCCGATGCAAAATCGGGATGCTCTGAACCAACTGAGCTACGCGCCCTAAGCTTTCATTAAAAAAGGCTTCTTTAGAAGCCTTGTGAATGGGAGTGGGCGCGAAGGGATTCGAACCCCTGACCCCTTGGGTGTAAACCAAGTGCTCTGAACCAACTGAGCTACGCGCCCATTCTTTAATGCGGATGCAAATATAGATTAGTTTTTCTATTGCACCAAGAAAAAAGAAAAAAAATCAAATTATTTCAGCAACGGTAAAAGTACTGCCTCCCACAAACACAAGATCCTCATCCAGGGCACTATCTACAGCTACTTCATAAGCTTTTGAAACCGAATCGAATACCCTCCCCACCAGGTTAAATCGCGCTGCTTTTTCAGCTAAAACTTCTGAATCAAGCCCCCTTGGAATATCCGGTTTACAAAAATAATATTGAGCCCCGGTAGGAAACAGAGGTAAAATAGATTCCAGATCTTTATCGTTTACCACTCCTAAAACTATATGCAAATGCTGAAATTCTTCTCCTTTAAGTTGTTTAAAAACAAGCTTAAGCCCTTCCTTATTATGGGCTGTATCGCAGATAACCTTTGGTTTTTCCTGCAATATATCCCATCGCCCCTGAAGGGAGGTATGGAGTTTTACACTATTTAAACCGTTCTTCAAGCACTCTTCGGGAATATTCCATCCTTTTTCCCTGAGCAACTTCACCGCCCCCAGGACACTTTTTATATTCTTATTCTGATAATCTCCTTTAAGATCGGTGCTATATTGAGAAAAGCGGAGATCCTGGGCAAAAACTAATTTTGCATTTAGCTTTTCGGCGATTTCCTTAAAAACCGGGGTGGTTTCTTTATGCTTTTCCCCGATTATCACCGGGATACCTTTTTTAATAATTCCGGCTTTCTCCCGGGCTATTTCAGGGAGGCTACTCCCTAAGTGAGCGGTATGGTCCAAACCTATATTTGTTATCACAGAGACTTCCGGAGTAATAATGTTTGTGGAATCCAGACGCCCTCCCATTCCCACTTCAATTACCGCAATATCAACTTCCTCTTTGGCAAAGTGTTCGAAAGCCATACCCACGGTCATTTCGAAAAAAGAAAGTTTAGCTTCTTTAAGAAACTCTTTATGAGTTTTCACAAAGCTTACCACCGATTTTTTATCGATTAGGCGGCCGTTTATTTTAATACGTTCCCTGAAATCCTTAAGATGCGGCGAAGTATAAAGTCCCACCTTATAACCCGCTTCCTGTAAAACTGAAGCCAACATATGGCTGGTTGATCCCTTCCCATTGGTGCCGGCCACGTGTATAGATTTAAACTTTTTATGAGGTTCTTCCAGATGTGCTGCAAGCTGAAGGGTTTTGGTAAGATCTTTTTTAAAGGCCTGATCCCCCACCCTCTGGTACATAGGCAACTGCTGAAACATCCACTCAACAGTATCTTTGTAAGTATTCACCTATTCTGAGAGTTTAAAATTATAAATAATCGTCCCTACCTGTCTGGAGGGAGCATCGTTATCGCTATTGAAACGAGTAGCCATAGCGGCACGTTTGGCAGGTTCGGTAAGACAGGAAGCAGAGTTAGTAGTCCCTTTTACACCCGGGGTTGCGTTGATAACCTGTCCTGAGCGGTTCACTTCAATACGCACCACCACAATTCCCGATTCATTACAATCCTGAACAAATTTCTCTTTATTCAGCGCTCTCCTGCCACCAAGGCGGTAATTACCATCCCCATCGAGACCGGCACCGTTTCCATAGTAAGAACTTGCATTGGGATCACCATCTGGCGAACCTTTATCTCCCGCTACATTATCATCACCCTCTCCGCCAGTTTCTGAACCACTGCGCTCTGGCCCATTAAGAATACTGCTCATCGCATCGGTGGTAGATTTATCGGGTTTGGGTTCGGGTTTTTCTGCAGGGGGTTGTTCTTTAGGCTTTTCAGGAGTTTCCTTTTTTACCGGTTGCGGCTCCTTTTTCTTTTCAATAACTGGAGCTTCCTCAGTTTGCTGGGTTACTACTTCCTCTTCAATCACCGGTTCGGGTTGGGAAACGGGTTCGGGAGCAGTAGTTTGCTGTGGAGCAGATTTAACCGGCTCGGTGGGCTGATTATCGCCTGCACCAACTTCAGAAGTACCGAAGTTTATCGCAATTCCATTTTCCGGGGGCGGATCTAAATATTTAAAACCTAAAAACAACATCAAAATGATCAAAAGCACGTGAAGTACCACCGTGATGGTAAAGGATTTTTTCTCGTGTTTTGTTTCAAGCATTGCCATTTTATTCAGGTTTTACGGCCAGTACGATTTTATAACTGTTGCGGTTGGCGATATCCATAACATTTACGGCCTTTTCTATAGGCACTCCTTCTTCGGCCCTTAAAATTATTGTTGGGTTCTCTTCTCCAACAAGTTTGCTTTTAAGTGTTTTTTCCAAAGCGCTGGCACTCACCCTTTCTTCATTCACATAAAACTGAAGATCTTTGGTAATACTTACCGCAATATTTTGCTGAGTAGTGGTTTTACCTTTGGCCTTAGGAAGAATCAGATCCAGGGCTTCAGGTGTAATTACAGGAGAAGTAAGCATAAAAAAGATCAACAACAGAAATACAATATCTGTCATTGAACTCATGCTAAAATCTGCACTAACTTTATTTCTGCTTCTTAAGTTCATATTAAGCAGGTTCGTTTAATAAGTCTAAGAAATCTACTGCGGTCGCTTCCATTTGGTGAACCACTTTATCGGTTTTCACTACGAGGTGGTTGTAACCAATATAGGCGATAATACCAACTATAAGTCCGGCAACAGTGGTTGTCATCGCTGTATATATACCTTCGGCGAGGGCTCCCATTTGTGCCTGGCCACTACTTGTTGCCAATTCATGAAAAGCAAGTACCATACCAATAACGGTACCCAGAAAACCAATCATTGGCGCGGCTCCGGCGATGGTTGCAAGAATACTTACGTTCTTTTCAAGTTTATAGACCTCCAGTCTCCCTGCATTTTCAATGGCGGTATTTATATCTTCCAGCGGACTCCCGATTCGGGAAATCCCTTTTTCTGTAAGCCTGGCGACAGGGGAATCACTTTGGGCACAGCGCATTTTAGCCGATTCAATATTTCCATTTAAAACGCTATCCTTGATTTGCAGCATAAAATTCTTATCTACCTGGCTGGCTGCTTTTATGGCAAAAAGCCTTTCAAAGTAAATATAGACTCCAGCAAATAGAAGCACAAAAAGAATAATGATAATAATCTGACCTCCAAGGCCACCGCTTAACATTAGATCAAATAACGAAAGGGTTTTTTCCTCTACAACAGGTTCAGCATCCTGAGCTGCCTGGGCAAGACCATCTTGCTGCAAAAAATATAGCATGTGTTCGATTTAGGTTTTTTATTGTAACGTGAGAATCTGAATTTAATTGTAAATATAATTGAGCCATTGCATTCTCACAACTACATTGACCAGAATAAAAATATTATTAATCGGCGACTAAAGAAACAAATACTCGATAAGGATGAAACTAATTGCTCCAGAAAGAAATCCTATAAGCGCAAGTGGAGCGATATTTTTAAGATACCACATAAAGTCTATCTTCTCCATCCCCATTGCTGCTACCCCTGCTGCCGATCCAATAACCAACATGCTACCTCCGGTTCCGGATGAATAAGCTATAAAATGCCATATCGAACTATCGAGAGGGAAATCATACATGGCAATCGAAGCTGCAACCAAAGGCACATTATCTATCACCGAGGAAAGGACTCCTAACAATATTATCACCACATCCATACTGGGAATAGCATTTGAAAGAGAGTTTGAAGCGTAAAGCAAAGTCCCAGCCATTTCTCCATTTATTGAACCAAATACCAGGCTCTCCAAACCAGCCACGGCCAAAAGAATCCCAAGAAAAAACAAGATACTGGAGAACTCTATTTTAGATAAGGCTTTACTGGTAGAATACTGATATTTTTGGACCTTGGTAATATTCTTTATCGGTTTAACATATTCCGAAACCAGCCAAACCATTCCTAAACTAAAAAGTATTCCTATGTAAGGCGGTAAGCCGGTGATGGCTTTGAATAATGGAACAAATACAAATGCGCCCAATCCCACATTTAGCATGGTCTTACTACTGAGAAGACGTTCAGATTCTGGATCTGCCACAGCCTTTTTAAGCACCGTCTGTCCTTTAAAGGCTTTGAGCCTGCTTCCTATAACAAACGGAAGAACGAAGCTTATTAATGAAGGAATGATTACATATTCAATTAAACCGGGAGTAGTCACTTTATTATTAATCCAGAGCATGGTGGTGGTAACATCTCCGATAGGCGACCAGGCACCACCGGCATTAGCGGCAATTACTATCATTGCCGCAAACCAAACCCGGTAGTCCCGTTTGGGAACAAGTTTCCTTAATAGGGTAACCAGAATTATAGTAGTAGTAAGATTATCGATTATAGCCGATAAAACAAAAGCCAGACCACCAATTATCCAAAGCAGCTTCTTTTTATTAGTGGTTGTAATTCTTTTTTTAATAAGGGCAAAACCACGGTGAAGATCTATGATTTCCACAATGGTCATTGCCCCTATAAGAAAGAAAAGTATCTCACTGATCTTGCTAAAATGATGCATCAGGTTATTATTAAACCCGTCCCTTTGCAAAGTGGGGTCACCCTGAAGAATGTTGAATACCTCCCCATGAGAATTGATAATGGAGAACCAACCCTGATTAAAACCGTAAGCCATCAGAGCCCACATAATGGTTGCCATCAGTAATGCCGATACCGCTTTGTCCAGCCTTAAGGGGTGCTCCAGGGTGATAAGCAGGTACCCCAGAAAAAACAAGATTATTATAAAAGAAATCATCGAGTAATATTTACACCAATTGTTTCAGGGCAATCTCAAAGGCTGTTTTGCTTACATCCGTTTTACTGCTATTGCTATTGAAGGTATTCTGAATAGCATTTTTTATGGTCATGGAGGTGTCATTAAAGATAGATTCATCGGTCATTTGTACCCTTCCCTCCATAAAATAAGCAAATACCCGAGCCATTCCACAGTTGGCGATGAAATCGGGAATAAGGCTAACTTTTTCATCAGTATATTCCATAATCGGCCCAAAAAAGATCTCTTCATCGGCAAAAGGTACATTTGCGCCCGAAGATACCACCTCCAGTTTTCGCTCGATTAAACTGGTAATTTGTTCTTTATTGATTAATCGTGAAGCCGCACAGGGAGCAAATACTTCTGCATCCAGTTGCCATATTTTTTCGTTTATCTCCTGAAAAGGGATGAGATTAGGGTGCTTAAGGGTATTCCCTTCTTTATTGAGAAACAATTCTTTTATCTCTTCAAAAGAAAAACCTTCCTGGTTGATCAAACCGCCTTCACGGTCAATAATGCCGACAATCTTAACACCCATTTGCGCGAGATAATAAGCAGCAGCAGAGCCTACATTGCCAAAGCCCTGGACTATGGCTCGTTTACCTTTTACTTCTCCACCATAAATACCATAGTAATGCTTTACTGCTTCTGCAACTCCATAGCCGGTAATCATATCTGCCACGGTATATTTACGACTCGTATCGGGGGAGTAATTCGTATTTTCAAGAACCTTAATCACACCCTGGCGTAACTGGCCGATCCTGTTAATTTTATCGGCCTCACTTGGTTTAAAATGTCCATTAAAAACCCCTTCCTGCGGATGCCAAACCCCACAGTTTTCGGTAATTGGAATCACTTCGTTAATTTCATCTACATTAAGATCGCCCCCGGTGCCATAATAGCTTTTCAGAAGTGGGGAAACCGCATTATACCAGCGTTCCAGGACGCCCTTTTTTCGTGGATCGTTAGGATCAAAATTTATCCCAGACTTTGCTCCCCCAATTGCGGGCCCTGAAACAGTAAATTTCACTTCCATGGTTTTCGCAAGGGATAGCACCTCATTTTCATCAAGGCCCGGTCGCATACGGGTACCGCCACCGGCGGCACCTCCACGTAATGAATTTATGACCGTCCAGCCTTCGGCATCGGTTTCAGAATCCCGCCAGTGAAATACAATTTCCGGCTCCTTATTTTCATATACTTTTAATAATTCCTTCATTTTTGGTGTAGTTTTTAGCAAATATATAAACTAAGTTACATATTATTGGTTTTTCAATAAAATTTATAGTTCAAAAATCACTCCTGCCGAATGGTCTTTTTCCGCACCAGTTACAGACTTGAGCGTGTTAATTTCACCCCTGATTTTAAGTACTCCCAGCAAACCAAAAATCAAGGCCTCTTTATAATCGATAATTTCTTTTGATGGTATGGTAAAATGGCAGGGAGAATTATCCTTTAATTCCTTTATAATAAAACTATTGAAAGCACCTCCCCCGGTAACCAACACATTCGAGTTTTCATCCCTATCCAAAACCCTTGCAATTTGTTGAGCTATATGCACAGAATAGGTATGTATAATGGCTGGGATATCCTCCTCATATTTCTCCAGAACGGGGAATAGTTCTTCTGAAACCCATTCCATTCCGAGAGATTTTGGTGGTTTTTGCGCGTAAAAAGGAAGTTGATTCAGTTCTTTTAAAAGTTTTTCATTTAATTCCCCGGCGGAGGCTAATTTTCCGCCTTCGTCAAATTCCTTCCCAAGCTTTTTGGCGTAATGATTCAACACAGTGTTTACTGCGCAAATATCGTAAGCGATTCGGTCTCCCTTCTCTTCCGTAGAAATATTGGCGAATCCACCCAGATTAAGGCAATATTTATATTCTGAGAATAAGAGTCGATCTCCTATTGGAACCAGGGGAGCTCCCTGGCCGCCTAGTTTTACATCCTGTACCCGAAAGTCACAAACCACCTTTTGTCCGGTTAGATAAGCCAGCTTTTCCAAATTACCGATTTGGAGGGTGTACTGGTTTTCGGGCTCATGTTTAATAGTATGTCCGTGACTGCAAATGGCATCGAGATCGGTGATATGATGTTTTTCAATGAATAGAGAAATCACCTCTGCAAGATACTGGGTATATTTAAGGTTGAGATCCTCAAGTCTTTCTTCTGAAAAATTTATGGCCGCAGCCAAAGTTTCCTGCCAATTAAGAGGATAGGGGCTGGTTTCGGCCTTCAGGATCTTATAAGACCATTCATTTTTATAATCAAAATTCACATACACCAGGTCGATACCATCCAGGGATGTTCCCGACATTACTCCTAAAATTTTATAATTCGCTTTTTTCATATTCGTAAAATTAATGAAAGTAAATTGAATATTACACATCAAAAAGTTATCTTTGGGAACCAAATTTAGGTATTCCTTAAACAAAATTAATATGGATTTCAAACTAACAGAAGAACATATAATGATACGCGATGCGGCACGTGATTTCGCCAAAAACGAACTCCTGCCCGGCGTTATCGAACGTGATGAAAAACAAGAGTTTCCCGCAAAACAGGTGAAGATGATGGGTGAACTTGGGTTTCTGGGAATGATGGCCTCCCCGGAATATGGCGGCGGAGGAATGGACACTGTTTCCTACGTACTGGCAATGGAAGAAATTTCCAAGATCGACGCTTCAGCATCGGTTGTCATGTCGGTAAACAATTCGCTCGTTTGCTGGGGCCTTGACACCTACGCCAGCCCTGAACAAAAAGAGAAATATCTCACAAAACTTGCAACCGGAGAAAAATTAGGCGCCTTTTGTCTATCAGAACCCGAAGCAGGAAGTGACGCTACTTCTCAAAAAACAACGGCAATAGACAAAGGCGACCACTATCTTTTAAACGGGACAAAAAACTGGATCACTAACGGAGGAACCGCCGATTATTATCTGGTGATTGCCCAAACCGATCGGGAGAAAAAACATAAGGGTATCAACGCTTTTATCGTTGAAAAAGGTTGGGAAGGTTTTGAAATAGGACCAAAAGAACAAAAATTGGGAATTAGGGGTAGCGATACACATTCTCTTAATTTCAACGATGTTAAAGTTCCCAAAGAAAACAGAATAGGCGAAGATGGTTTCGGATTTAAATTTGCAATGAAAACCCTTTCGGGAGGAAGAATTGGAATCGCGGCACAGGCTCTTGGAATTGCATCGGGCGCCTATGAGTTAGCCAAAAAATACTCCAAAGAAAGAAAAGCCTTTGGAACCGAAATCTGTAATCACCAGGCTATCGCCTTCAAACTGGCAGATATGCACACCCAAATCGAAGCAGCACAACATTTGGTGATGAAAGCTGCCTGGGACAAAGATCAACATCAGAATTATGACCTTTCAGGAGCTATGGCAAAGCTCCATGCCTCAAAAACAGCAATGGATGTGGCTATAGAAGCTGTACAGATCCACGGTGGAAATGGTTATGTTAAAGAATATCACGTAGAGCGTTTAATGAGAGATGCCAAGATCACTCAGATCTATGAAGGCACTTCTGAAATTCAGAAAATAGTAATTTCGCGTTCTATTCTCAAGGACTAATTATTCTTAATTTAGATAGAAAAGCCCGGCCCATTTTTTGGTTCCGGGCTTTTTTCGCTCCTAATACCATCGATCTATTTTAAAAGATTTTTAATGCATCCCTTCTCAAATTAAGTGATTATCATTTTATATCGATTTAATTGTTTTTAATGAATTTATTTCTGATTTAACATTAATACACCTCTTTTTCTTTATGGTTTTGGGTAATTTAGCGAAAATTACTTAAGGACGATAAGGACATGAAATTAAAAAAGCAGGGGCTCTATTCTCCCGAATTTGAGCATGATAATTGTGGAGCAGGATTTATTTGCAATCTTAAAGGAAAACGCACTAATGATATAATTCATAAGGCTATTGATATCCTCATCAGGTTAGAACATCGGGGTGCGGTAAGTGCCGATGGGAAAACCGGGGATGGCGCCGGGATTCTCATAGAGATTCCTCATGATTTTTTTAAGGAAAACTGTGAATTCAAGCTTCCTGATTTCAAGGAGTATGCGGTAGGCATGGTTTTTCTACCCAGGGCGGTCAATCAACGAAATATCTGTAAAGAAATCTTTGAAGAAGAAATTACCGGCCAGGGGCTTAATATCATCGGTTGGCGTGAGGTGCCGGTTAACAGAGCCTGCCTGGGTAGTATCGCCTCCCTTTCTGAGCCAAATATGCAGCAGGTATTTATTGGCAAAGACGAAGAAATTTCAGCAGCTACCTTTAATGCCAGGCTTTTTGCAGCCCGGAAGATTGCCGAACACCGCATTGAGAAATCAGAACTCTCTGAAGCTGATACTTTCTACCTACCAAGTCTCTCTACCAATACCATAATCTATAAAGGTCTTTTGATGCCCCAGGACATTAATGTCTATTATAAAGATTTAAATGAACCCGGGGTAGTAACCAAACTAGCCCTGGTTCATCAACGTTTTTCGACTAACACCTTCCCTACCTGGGATCTGGCACAGCCCTTCAGGTATATGTGTCATAATGGAGAAATAAACACACTTAGAGGAAACCTTAGCAGGATGAAAGCCAGAGAAGAACTTTTTGAAAGCGAAGTCTTTGGCGAAGATCTAAAAAAGATCGTCCCTATAACCGCCGATGGTAAATCAGATTCTGCTTCTATGGATACCGTATTGGAATTATTGCTTCAAACCGGTCGCTCGCTGCCGGAAGCCATTATGATGATGGTGCCCGAAGCCTGGGAGAAGAATCCCTCTATGAGCGAGGAGAAGAAAGCTTTTTATGAATACAATGCATGTATTATGGAACCCTGGGATGGCCCTGCTTCCATTCCGTTTACCGACGGAAATTACATTGGAGCCTTACTGGACAGAAATGGACTTAGGCCCTCCCGTTATACGCTCACTAAAGACGGTTATGTAATTATGTCTTCTGAAACGGGAGTAATGGATATCAAACCAGAAAATGTTGAACTTCACGGCCGTCTCGAGCCCGGTAGGATGTTTCTGGTAGATATGAACGAAGGCAGGATAGTCAGGGACGAAGAAGTGAAAAGCAAGATCGTTTCAGAAAGGCCCTACCGGAAATGGTTAAACAACAACCTGCTGCCCCTGGCAGAGGTACCCTATACAGGAAATAAAACCCCCCGGGAAAAAATTGACTTTAACACCAGGCAGAAACTTTTCGGTTATACCCTGGAAGATATCAGCACCATTATCACCCCCATGGCAACTCTTGGCAAGGAAGCTATAGGCTCTATGGGAGCAGATATCCCCCTGGCAGTACTTTCAGATAAACCGCAACTCCTCTTCAATTATTTCAAACAGTTATTTGCCCAGGTTACCAACCCACCTCTGGATGGGATCAGGGAAGAAATCGTAACAGACATTAGCCTGGCCATTGGAGAAGATCGTAATATCTTCGATATTATTCCGGAGCAAGCGAAGAAACTCCGCATACAAAATCCTGTGATTTCCAACGAGGATCTCGATAAGATCAAATACATTGATCAGCCCGATTTTAAAACCGAATCGATTTCTATTTTATATGAAGCTGAAAAAGGGCTTAACGGTCTGGAGACCCGCCTGGATGAAATAATATATGAGATCAATAATGCGGTAGATCGTGGCTGTAATGTGATCATTCTTAGCGACAGAAATGTGAATCCCAAACTGGCTCCAATTCCTTCACTCCTGGCCTGCTCTTTTGTTCATCACCGGGTGAAAAAATATAACAGGAGATCTTCCTTCGGAATTGTGATCGAATCGGCCGAGCCAAGGGAACCTCATCATTTTGCTCTTCTATTTGGTTATGGTGCCAGTGCGATAAACCCATATATGGTGAATGAAATTATTCATCAGCTGGTGGAAGACAATGAAATTGATATGGAAGACGCTGAAGAAGCAGTTCAGAATTTCAACAAAGCCATAGGAAAAGGGATTGTGAAGATCATGAACAAAATAGGGATCTCCACCCTGCATTCGTACCGTGGTGCACAGATTTTTGAGATCCTTGGTCTTAATCAAAAATTTGTCGACAAATATTTTAGTAATACCCCAACCCGTATCGAAGGGATTGGATTATACGAAATCGAAAAGGAAATCCAGAAGCGCTTTGAGGCAGCCTTTCAACCCCCCGAAACCGACACAGGGCTGGATCTTGATATAGGTGGCGATTACCGTTGGCGAAGAAACGGGGAACGGCATATGTTTAACCCTGCCAGTGTCGCAAAACTCCAGCAAGCTGTAAAACAAAATAACCCTAAGAGTTACCAGGAATATTCAAAACTCATTAACGACCAGAACGAGGCCTTAATGACCTTGCGCGGTATGTTTAAGTTCAAAGATCTCAATCCAATTCCAATAGACGAAGTTGAACCCTGGACAGAAATTGTAAAACGATTTAAAACCGGGGCGATGTCTTTCGGTTCCATCAGCAAGGAGGCACACGAAAACCTGGCCATTGCGATGAACAGGATGAAAGGAAAAAGCAATTCGGGAGAAGGCGGTGAAGACCCCCAGCGATTCAATAAAGACCTTGACGGTAATTGGAGAAATTCAGCAATAAAACAGGTAGCTTCAGGCCGATTTGGTGTTTCTATTAATTATCTAAGCAGCGCCAGTGAGATTCAAATAAAGATGGCCCAGGGGGCTAAACCCGGTGAAGGCGGCCAGCTGCCGGGACAAAAGGTTAATCCAGACATCGCCAAAACCCGAAATTCCACTCCGTATGTAGGCTTGATCTCCCCACCACCACACCATGATATTTATTCTATAGAAGATCTCGCACAGCTCATTTTTGATCTTAAAAATGCTAATCGCGAAGCACGCATTAACGTTAAACTGGTTTCAAAAGTTGGTGTAGGCACAATCGCAGCAGGGGTTGCGAAAGCAAAAGCCGATGTGGTTTTGATCTCCGGTTTTGACGGAGGTACCGGGGCCTCTCCCCTTACCTCTTTAAGACACGCAGGTTTGCCCTGGGAGCTGGGAATCGCGGAAGCCCAACAAACCCTGCTCTTAAATAATTTACGAAACCGGATCGTGGTTGAATGTGACGGGCAGTTAAAAACGGGACGGGATGTAGCTATCGCCTGTTTACTGGGCGCAGAGGAATTTGGATTTTCTACAGCGCCACTGGTAGCTTCAGGTTGCATAATGATGCGCGCCTGCCACCTCAACACCTGCCCGGTAGGTATTGCCACGCAAGACCCCGAACTTAGAAAGAAATTCAAGGGTACCCCGGAAGATGTGATCAACTTCATGTATTTCATCGCCCAGGAATTAAGAGAGATCATGGCAAGTCTCGGTTTCAGAAGTATAAACGAAATGGTGGGGCAAAACCAAAAACTCGATATGAATCGCGCCATAGAACATTACAAAGCCCAGGGTATCGACCTATCCAATATTCTGTATAAACCGAAGATTGATGAAGATATGCCACTTTACAATACTCAAAAACAGCAACATAATCTCGAAAATGTGCTTGATTTTGAGATTCTAAAGCAGGCACACCCCTCTATTTACCGGAAAGAAAAAATGAGCCTTGATTTTGAAATCAGTAATATAAACAGGACTACCGGCGCCATTTTAAGCAATGAGATATCTAAAATACACGGAGAGAAAGGTCTCCCTGAAAATACCTTAAACCTAAATTTCACAGGATCGGCAGGCCAGAGTTTTGGAGCATTTACCACAAAAGGTGTGAGCCTCCATGTTATTGGCAATACCAACGATTACTTCGGAAAAGGACTTTCCGGGGCCACCCTTAGCGTTAAAAAACCAAAAACAGCAAGTTTTAAATCTCATGAAAATGTGATTATTGGGAATGTCGCCCTTTATGGTGCTATTAACGGGGAAGCTTTCATCAACGGGATCGGTGGTGAACGTTTCTGTGTAAGAAATTCAGGAGCTAAAGCAGTGATCGAAGGAATTGGAGACCACGGCTGTGAATACATGACCGGAGGAATAGCGGTGATCCTGGGTAAAATAGGAAGAAATTTTGCAGCAGGGATGAGCGGAGGAATCGCATATATTTTTAATCCTGAAGATAAACTCGATCATAATAATTTTAATATGGAAATGATCGAACTGGAAGAAGCTTCCGCAGAAAATAAAGCAGAAATAAAAGAACTTATTGAAAAACACAAAGCCTATACAGATAGTGAACTCGCAACAGAAATTCTCGATAACTGGGAAGAAAACGCGGGTAAATTCATAAAAGTAATGCCTACCGAATATAAAAAAGCATTGAAACTACTGGAGGAAGAGAAATTGAGAAATGCCGAAGCAGAACTGAAAACAGCATAAGAATGGGAAAACTAAGAGGATTTTTAGAATACGAACGACGAACGGAAGATACTATTGAAGTCTCCAAACGAGTTAAAAATTACCAGGAATTCACCAAAGATCTGAGTAAAGAGGAGCTCCAGGATCAGGGAGCCCGTTGTATGGACTGCGGCATCCCTTTTTGTCACAGCGGATGTCCTTTGGGCAACCTCATCCCTGATTTCAATCATGCGGTTTACCGGAACGACTGGAAAAAAGCCCTGAAAATTTTACACTCCACAAATAATTTCCCTGAATTTACAGGAAGATTATGCCCGGCTCCCTGCGAATCTTCCTGTGTGCTGGGAATTATCGAACCCCCGGTGTCTATCGAACTTATTGAGAAATACATCGTGGAACGTGGATTTAAGGAAGGATGGATCACTCCACAAATCCCGAAACACCGCACAGGAAAAAAAGTAGCAGTAGTTGGCTCAGGTCCGGCGGGCCTTGCCGCAGCACAGCAGCTTAACCGCGCCGGACACTCGGTAACTGTATTAGAAAGAGATCAAAAAGCAGGAGGTTTACTACGCTATGGGATTCCCGATTTTAAGATGGAAAAGCATATTATTGACCGCAGGTTGAAAATAATGGAGGAAGAAGGTATAAAATTTGAAACCGGGGCCGAAGTGGGAAAGAACTATGATATCGAAAAATTAAAGGATTTTGATGCAATTGTGCTATGTGGAGGCGCAACCCAACGTAGAAAATTACCTATCCCAGGTGCAGATACCAAAGGGGTGGTACAGGCTATGGACTTTTTAAAGCGGAACAACCAAGTGGTAGATGGCCTGGCCGAAATGACCGAAGACTTATCTGCTAAAGGAAAAGATGTTATCGTTATCGGGGGGGGTGATACCGGCTCAGATTGCGTTGGCACTTCCAACCGCCACGGTGCAAAATCGGTTACTAATTTTGAGATCATGCCTATGCCACCGCAACAACGAAGCAAAGAGAATCCCTGGCCTTACTGGCCCTTCACCTTAAAGACAACTTCTTCTCATGAGGAAGGCGTAAACCGAAACTGGAGTATTTCTACCAAAGAATTTATCAAAGATAAAGAGGGAAATTTAAAGGCTTTGAAAACAGTAAATATCGAATGGGTAAAGGGAGAAAATGGGAGACCTCAATTACAAGAGGTACCAGATTCTGAAAAAGAATGGCCCTGTGATCTTGCTCTCCTGGCCCTGGGTTTTACAGGTCCAGAAAAAAGCCTCGCTGAACAATTAGGTTTAGAAGAAGACACCCGAACCAATATTAAAGCCGAAAGAAATTACCAGACCAATGTCCCCAACATTTTTGCAGCCGGCGATATGCGCAGAGGACAGTCCCTAATTGTCTGGGCGATTTCCGAGGGTAGGGAAGCAGCTTTTCACGTAGATAAATTCCTAATGGGAAAATCTAAATTACCCACAAAAGGGCCGGGGGATCTCCCGGCAGCGTAAGGAGCCTTTAGAGGGAATATTCATGCCTTAATTTAAAGCAAGTTTATGAGACCCTGAATCAACTTCAGGGTGACGACTACAACAATGAAACAATCGTCATGCCGGACTTGATCCGGCATCTCATCATGCTCATATTAATAAGTCGAACTTTTTATCGTGTAATGATGAATTCCTTTTACTTCACTTTGGTAGGACTCTGAATAAAAGCCGACAGCTATCAGGACAGATTAAGGTAATCTCAATTCCAACAGGTTTTTACTACTTTTTGGGTGGATAGCCTTCCAGGGCTTTCTGAACTATCTTTTCAAACTGGGCCTGTCGCTGCTGGGGAGAAGCATCCGGATTAAATTTGCTTTCTACCACCGCCTGCCAAATAAGGGAATCGGCTTTTACATCAATAAAATCGAAGGTGATTTGCAGGTAGGTTTCAGGGCCACCCAGGGGAATTCCTCCTGAAACTCCAACCCCCACATTACGGCCTCCGCCGCCTACTCCAACTCCAAGACTATTGCGGCTTAGCTCCTGGAATTCATCGGTATAGACATTCACATACATATCTGCTTCCGAAGAAACAGAGAAACCTTTTTGCCGAAGTTGATTTTCAAGGCTTGTCAGGAGACGTTTTTCATCCAATTGACTTAAGCCCGACTGAAAATCGGGAAAAAGTGCGTAAGTTGAATAATTAGAAAAATTTATTTCCTGGTCGTAATCATACACCGCTTGTGGAGCATTACAGGACATAAGAAATAAAAAAACAAGAAGTATTGGTAGAGCCCTCATGAGGTCTGTATTTTTAATGTATCAGCTTAAAATTACAGAAAAATGAGGGGCAAACCTCAGGTATTAACAAGAATTAAACAGGCTCCTTGTTAAGCATTTCCCACAACCTGTCCTTTAATTCCTGAAGTCCTTGTTGGGCAACAGAGGAGATAAACAACCAGGAGGCGTTTAATCTTTCATCCAATTCAGCTTTAATCTCGGCTTTGAGTTCGGCATCAAGCATATCGCTTTTTGAAATGGCCACCAATCGGTCTTTTACCAACATTTCGGGGTTATAACGTCTCAATTCGTCTAAAAGGACCTCGTATTGTTCTATGATATCGGGAGCATCAGCCGGAATAAGAAAGAGTAAAGTGGAATTGCGCTCAATATGCCTCAAAAATCGATGGCCTATCCCTTTTCCTTCAGCAGCACCTTCGATAATCCCTGGAATATCCGCTACTACAAAGGTTTTGAAATCGCGATATTCCACGATTCCAAGATTGGGTTTAAGGGTGGTAAATTCGTAATCGGCAATTTTAGGCTTTGCCGCGGTAATTACCGAAAGTAAAGTAGATTTCCCTGCATTTGGGAAGCCAACCAGGCCAACATCTGCAAGAATTTTGAGCTCCAGGGTTATATCTACCAATTCACCATCAATCCCAGGTTGGGCATAACGGGGAGTTTGATTGGTAGAACTTCTAAAGTGCCAGTTACCAAGTCCACCTTTTCCGCCTTCGGCGACGATAATTTCCTGGCCATCTTCAGTAATCTCATGGAGGATTTTTTGAGTATCGGTATCCCGGATAACGGTACCCAGGGGCACTTCTATATATTCATCAGAGCCATCGGCCCCGGAACTGCGCTGCTTAGACCCATTCCCGCCGTGTTCAGCTTTTACGTGTCTTTTGAATTTTAAGTGAAAAAGCGTCCAGAGATTCTTGTTGCCTTTTATAATCACATGACCACCACGACCACCATCTCCCCCATCGGGGCCACCTTTGGTGATATATTTTTCGCGGTGTAAATGTGCAGAACCTTTCCCTCCTTTTCCGGAGGCCACGTGAATCTTCACATAATCAACAAAATTCCCTTCAGTCATATTTCAATCTTATTTTCGCCTTTAAATTCGCGATATTATTTCTTCATCAATTCGTCTACCACGGCACTAAGTCGTGCAGTGATCTCATCAATAGAACCTACCCCATCGACACCATAGTATTTGTCTTGTTTCTTATAGTATTCCTTTAGAATTGCGGTTTCATCATAATAAACCTTGATTCGGTTTCTTATCACGGTTTCATCGGCATCATCAGGCCTACCTGAAGTTTTTCCGCGCTCCAGAAGGCGCTCAACAAGCACGTGATCTTCCACTTCCAGGGCGATCATTGCACTAACTTCGGTGTCTTTTTCCTGTAGGAGAGCTTCAAGGGCATCTGCCTGAGCCTCGGTACGGGGAAAACCATCAAAAATAAAACCATTGCAACCTTCATTTTTAACCACTTCAGCATTAAGCATATTGATGGTAACCTCATCGGGCACAAGTTCGCCACGATCGATAAAAGCCTTTGCACTAAGCCCAAGCTCAGTTTGGTTTTTAATATTATATCTAAACACATCGCCGGTAGAGATATGCACCAGCTTGTATTTTTCTTTTAAAATTGTTGCCTGAGTTCCTTTTCCGGCCCCGGGAGGTCCGAACAATACCAAATTTGTCATTTTGTTTTCTTTGCGTTTATATACCTGCCGCAGATTTCGGCCAAGACCATCATAATCTAATCCGTAACCTACAATAAATTTATTGGGAATTTCAAGTCCCACATATTTAATATTGAATTCTCGTTTATAAGCCTCGGGTTTGTAGAACAAAGTTGCCACTTCATATCCTGCCACACCTTCTTCTTCCAGAATCCCATTAATAGTATTCAAGGTATTTCCGGTGTCTACAATATCTTCAAGAAGGATCACTTTTCTACCTTTCAAAGAGTGATTTAAGCCTAGCAGGGTTTGTACATCCCCGGTTGATTCGGTTCCCTGGTAGGATCCCAGCTTCACAAAACTCACCTCGCAGTCACCTTTAAATCTCTTAATCACTTCAGAAGCGAACATAAAAGCACCGTTCAACACCCCTAAAAAAATAGGATTTTCTCCCTTGTAATCTTCATTTAAACGAGCGGCAACCCGGGTGATGGCTGCATCGATTTCTTCTTCTGAAATATATGGTTCGAAACTGAGATCGTGTAATTTTATCAAAACTGAAATTTTTTAAAAACGCAAAGATAAGGATTCTCTATTACTAGCTTAGCCGAATTATGTAAGATTAAGTAGGGCAATACGCCTTAAAAATTTATTTTTGCGTAAACAGGAAATTTTTATGCGAAATTATTTTTCTTCAGATTTTAAACTCGGTATCCTCGGCGGAGGACAGCTGGGGAAAATGATGCTTTACGAAACCCGTAAGTTCGATATTCACACCCATGTTTTGGACCCCAGCCCGGAAGCTCCCTGCAGGATTTCCTGCAATTATTTTGAACAGGGTGATCTTATGGATTATGAAACGGTTTTAAACTTCGGAAGGAAGGTAGATGTGCTTAGCTTTGAAATTGAAGGCGTAAACATAGACGCGCTTAGACAACTCGAAAAAGAAGGGGTAAAGACCTGGCCTTCGGCAGATACCTTAGATAAAATCCAGAATAAAGCGGTTCAGAAGAAATTTTATAAAGAGAAAGATATTCCAACCGCAGCTTTTGAGGTTTTCAACACTAAGGAAGACTTACTCGCGGCTGTTGAAAAAGAAAATCTAGCCCTGCCATTTGTTTGGAAAAGTGCTACCGGCGGTTATGACGGGAAAGGGGTTGCTGTTATAAAAACTAAAGAAGATCTTGAGCAAATTACAAACGGTCAATGTATTGCCGAAAGCCTTATTCCGTTTAAAAACGAACTGGCCGTAATTGTGGCCAGAAATCCTTCCGGAGAGATCAAGACCTACCCAGTGGTAGAAATGGAATTTCATCCTACGGCCAACCAGGTGGAATATGTTATCTGCCCTGCCAGGATCGACGAAAAGATGGCAGAAAAAGCAAGGAAACTTGCAGAAAAAGTTTCCAAAGCCTTTAATCACGTTGGACTTCTGGCCGTAGAAATGTTCCAGACCGAAGATGATGAAATCCTGGTCAATGAAGTTGCACCACGACCACACAACAGCGGTCACTACAGTATTGAAGCTTCCTATACCAACCAGTTTGAACAGCAAATTAGAGCCATTTTGGACCTGCCCCTGGGAAATACTGAAAGCAAAGTTGGTGGAATTATGGTAAATTTAGTTGGGGATAAAGATCACGAAGGTGAGGTGGTTTATAAAAATATCGAAAAGATCCTGGAAATGGAAGGGGTTACCCCCCATATCTATGGGAAAAAGATAACCCGTCCTTTTAGAAAAATGGGCCACGTGACTATAGTGAATAAGGATTTGGCTGAAGCCAGAAAGGTCGCCGAGAAAGTTAAAAACTCAATAAAAGTAATAAGCAAGTAATATGAGTAAAGTAGCAGTAATTATGGGAAGCACCAGCGATATGCCGGTGATGCAGGACGCCATCGACATATTAAAGGGTTTTGACATTGAAGTTGAAGTTGACATCGTTTCAGCCCACCGAACTCCCGAAAAATTATTCGAATACGGAAAAAAAGCACACGAGCGAGGGATTAAAGTAATTATTGCCGGTGCCGGTGGAGCTGCACATTTACCGGGTATGATCGCTTCTTTATCTCCCCTTCCGGTTATAGGAGTACCAGTAAAATCCAGCAACTCCATAGATGGCTGGGATTCTGTGCTTTCCATCCTGCAAATGCCTGGCGGCGTGCCTGTGGCCACGGTAGCCCTAAACGGGGCAAAAAATGCAGGCATCCTGGCTGCGCAAATCATAGGGACTGCAGATAAATGCACCTTAGATAAGGTGATTTTTTATAAGGAAGGTCTCAAGCAGAAAGTGATCGATGGAGCTGAAAAACTTAAGAAAGAGAAATAAAAAAAGCCACGTCTTTCGACGTGGCCTATAGCAGTGTTAGTTCTAAAATCTGTAAAATAATTTATTAACCATTCTAAAATATTAATCCAGAAAAACTTTAAAAGAAGATCGCACTGCCAATACTTTCTTAATTCAGCTTCGAATATACATAATTTTGTTAAAAACCACTCTTTTGCGTTAATAATTTTTATAAAAACGTCAATTTCAATCTATGAATAACTCAAATCCTCTATTACAGGACTTCGAATATGCCCCCTTTTCCGCTATTAAAAATGAGCATTTTAAACCGGCCATTACAGAAGCCATTGAAATGGCTCGCAGGGAAATCGAGGCAATAACAAAAACAGAAGACAAACCCGATTTTAAAAACACTATTGAAGCCCTTGAGTTTTCAGGAAAACAACTCGATAGGGTTACCAGTATTTTCTTCAATTTAAATTCGGCTGAAACCAATAAGGAGATCCAGGAGATCGCTCAGGAAGTGTCCCCCTTATTGTCGGAATTTAGAAATGATATCATTCTGAACAAAGCCCTTTTTGAACGTGTAAAAGCCGTTTATAATCAAAAAGATAAGCTGGAGTTAAGTGCAGAGCAACAAACGCTCCTTGACAAAAAATATAAGGCTTTTGCAAGAAACGGAGCTAACCTGCCTGTAGAAAAACAGGAGGAGCTAAGAAAAATCGATAAGCAACTATCTTCCCTTAGCCTAAAATTTGGGGAGAATGTTCTTGCTGAGACTAACAAATTTGAACTTCAAATCACCCGCGAAGAAGATTTGAAGGGTCTCCCCGAGAGTTTCATGGAGGAAGCAAGTTCTGTAGCTCAAAGCAGGGGAAAAGAAGGATGGATCTTCACTTTAGAATACCCAAGTTTCCTACCCTTTATGAAATATGTAGAAAATCGTGAGCTGCGCAAGAAAATGGCTCTGGCTTTCGGCTCTAAAGCTTTTCACGGGGATGAACTTGATAACCGGGAAAATGTTCTGCAAATTGTACGGCTTAGATATAAAAGGGCACAGCTGCTTGGCTTCAAGACTCACGCCCATTTTGTGCTTGAAGAAAGAATGGCAGAAACGCCCGAAAAGGTGAACGACTTTTTGGAAGAGTTATTGGAAAAAGCAAAACCGGCTGCCCAGGAGGAATTCAACGAGCTGGAAAATTTTGCCAAAGAATTAGATAATATAGATCGGCTTGAAAAATGGGATGCCGCTTTTTATTCTGAAAAACTTAAGCAAAAGCGTTTTAATCTCGACGACGAAAAACTAAAACCCTATTTTAAGCTGGAAAATGTGATTGATGGAGTTTTTGAAATCGCCGGAAGATTGTACGGACTTAAATTCGATGAGGTAACCGATATTGACATTTATCACCCAGATGTAAAAACATACCAGGTAAGTGATGAAGAAGGCAAGCCAATTGCACTTTTTTATGCCGATTTTCATCCCAGACCCGGGAAACGCGATGGTGCCTGGATGACCGGTTACAAATCACAATATATAAAGGACGGAAAACAGGAAAGGCCACATATATCAATAGTTTGCAATTTCACCAAACCTTCAAAAACCCGACCTTCGCTGTTAACTTTCAACGAAGTCACTACCCTTTTCCACGAATTTGGGCATGCCTTGCACGGGATGCTGGCAGACACAATCTATCCAAGCCTTTCTGGAGCAAATGTTTACTGGGATTTTGTAGAGCTTCCCAGCCAGGTGTTGGAAAACTGGTGTTATGAAAAAGAGGCACTTGAGCTCTTTGCTAAACACTACGAAACCGGAGAAATTATTCCTATGGAACTGGTTCAAAAGATAAAAGAATCGGCTAATTTCCACGAAGGCATGGCAACCCTACGCCAACTCAGTTTTGGATTACTGGATCTCAGCTGGCACGGCATAGACCCAACCGATATTACTGATGTAAAAGCTCATGAAGACAAAGCTTTTGAACCCACAAAATTATATCCGGATGTTCCCGAAAACTGTATGAGCACCGCTTTTTCACACATCTTTCAGGGTGGTTATTCAGCAGGGTACTACTCCTATAAGTGGGCCGAAGTTCTCGACGCCGATACTTTTGAATTTTTCCAGGAGCACGGGATTTTTAGCAGAGAGGTTGCCAATAAATTTAAGTCGGTAATCCTTTCTCGTGGTGGTACCGAGCATCCTATGACACTTTACAAACGTTTCCGTGGGAAAGAGCCCAGTCCGGATGCTTTATTAAAAAGAGCAGGCTTGCTGAAGAAATAGAAATACAGGGCCGGGTTTTTGAGTGATTTCAACCAATTACCCGGTTTCCCCCTATTTAAACTTATATTTTTTATAACTATAAATCGGTGGAAAGTTGTTAATTTTGGAAGGACATTCAAGAAACCATGCCTAAACATAAGTTAGATCCCAATAAATGGGTAGACAAATACGCCGACTACCTTTTTAATTACGCAATTGTTCGGGTGAACGATCGCGAGATTGCTAACGACCTGGTTTCTGAAACTTTTCTTGCCGGCCTTAATTCCAAAGACAACTTTTTGGGCAAAGCTTCTGAGCGCACCTGGCTTATTTCTATCCTTAAACGAAAGGTTATTGATTATTACCGTAGGATTAATTCGCAAAAAGGAAAGGCCGAAGTACGCATAAATTATTCTGATGACGAAAACAACGGGGAATGGCTCGAGGAGCAAGTAGCTGACGATTTTGACCGCAGTGCGGAAGATGAAATGGAAAACGAAGAACTGAGGTTAGCCATTTTGGAGTGCCTGGACGAAATCAACCCGAAACATGCTGCAATATTTAAAATGAAAACAATAGATGGTGCCGATACTGAAGCGGTGTGTAATGAATTCAAAATCACCCCGTCTAATCTTTGGGTAATAATTCACAGAGCCCGAACGGCTCTCGCCACCTGTTTAGAAAAAAAATGGCTTTAATTATGCAGAAACCTAAATTTTTCATTCTCAATTGCTCCGATGCCGCCAACTGTTGTGACAAAAAAGAGTACAATGAGGCCAGTATAAGGGAAAAAACCAGCATTATTATTCATAATCTGTTTTGCAAAAAATGCAGAGATTATTCTGCAAAAAACTCCAAACTCACTCAATTAATCAAAAAAGCAAGGATTAAAGCCTGCACTAGTGAAGAGAAACGAGATATTAAAGAGAAGCTAAAACAGGAAATATCCAAACAAGGCTCATCTTCAAGCTGAACCATAGTAGTACCCAGGCAATAGGCAGAGCTTCTACCCCGAATGCAGCGAAATATTGAGTTTGTTTCTTATTAGCCAGCCCCAGGGCATAAGCACTTAAGAAGGCCGCCCCTGCAAGAGCACCAAAATTCACTATTTGAAATTGTCGTTTTAATAATTCCAGCCCAAGAACCACAAATAACAATAACCAGCCCAACAGGCGGGTTTTTTTCACACCAATTTTCTGCGGAATAGTAACCAAATGTGCTGCATCGAATTCCAGATCTCTTATTTCGAAGGGTAAGGTGATCACTATTATAAAGAGAGCTCTTTGAAGTAGCATAAGGACCTTATCTATTATACTAACTTCAGGATGGTCAAGCAAGGGAAGAATCACGCTCACCCCGGCCCAGACCACCGCAATAATAAAAATTTTAATCCCAGCCAGATCTCGTAGACTTCTGTTTTGCGTTAACACAGGAGCTGCATATAAAAGCGTGAAAAGCCCCAGCAGAGCACTCATCAACAAGACTCCCCGGCTTTGAAGAAAAGCGATATAAATCAAACCAAGGAAAACCAAAAAGGAAAACACCTGGATAAAACGGAGGTTTCGGGCAAGGCTTCTATGATGAAGTTTTGCAAGGCCTGCATATTTGACAAAATTGTAGCCGGTAATGCTTCCGAGGAAGATAAAAATAAGCAGGAGAAAATCGGCGTTGAGCCCATATTCCAGATAGCTCAATAAACTTAAGGCGACCACCGCCAAAGCCACATGGACACTACTGTTTACATACAAATCAAAAATATTCTTAAAAGGCTTCACCGGGCTAAAATAAACAATCTGAATTCAGTGGGTTAAGAGCTGTAAAATCTTAACAAGTCTAGACTCTAAATTTTAAAAAATTAAGTTTAAAATCCGTAATTTTGCATCACAAAACACAACTTTATTTTAATGAGAACAGATTCTTTTGCACTACGCCACATAGGCCCTAAAGAAAGCAATCTACAGGACATGCTTCAAACCATAGGCGTAGACTCCCTCGAGCAATTAATATACGAAACAATTCCGGATGATATCCGCTTAAAATCTCCTTTAAACCTTCCTCCTGCTTTAAGTGAACACCAATATGCCGAGCACATTGGGAAACTTGCTGCAAAGAATAAAGTTTTCAAGAGTTATATAGGCCTTGGCTACCACCAGTCTATAATGCCGGCGGTGATCCAACGGAACATTTTAGAAAACCCCGGTTGGTATACGGCGTACACCCCATACCAGGCAGAGATCGCCCAGGGAAGACTCGAAGCTCTTTTGAACTTCCAGACAATGGTAAGCGACCTTACAGGAATGGAGATCGCCAATGCTTCCCTACTTGATGAATCTACAGCAGCTGCAGAAGCTATTTCACTTTTACATGCTTTAAGAGATCGCAAGCAGAAGAAGGAAAACATAAACAAGTTCTTTGTTTCTGAAGAAGTTTTACCGCAGAGTATTTCCTTAATTGAAACCCGTGCAATTCCTCTTGGAATAGAGATCGTGGTGGGCAATCATGAGGAGTTTGATTTTTCAGAAGAATATTTCGGGGCTCTTGTTCAATATCCCGGAAAATCAGGACAGGTATTCAACTACGCCGATTTTATTGCGAAATGTCAGGATGCCGGAATAAAAACCGCAGTTGCGGCCGATATTCTCAGCCTGGTTAAATTACAGGCTCCAGGAGAATTGGGAGTAGATGTGGTAGTTGGTACTAGCCAGCGTTTTGGAATCCCTCTTGGATATGGTGGGCCTCACGCGGCTTTTTTCGCTACCAAAGAAGAATATAAGAGAAATATTCCCGGCAGGATCATTGGGGTAACCAAAGATATGGATGGCAATCAGGCCCTGCGAATGGCCCTGCAAACCCGTGAGCAACACATCAAACGCGATAAGGCCACTTCAAATATCTGTACCGCCCAGGTTCTGCTGGCGGTAATGGCAGGTATGTATGCCGTTTACCACGGCCCCAAAGGATTAAAATATATTGCAGATACAGTTCATTCTTCAGCTGTAAGCCTGGAGAAAGAACTTAAGAAATTAGGATTTGAACAAGTAAACTCTGCCTACTTCGATACGCTTCAGATAAAAGCTAATGCAAACAATGTAAAAGATATCGCAGAGAAAAAAGAGATAAACTTCTTTTATCCTGATGCCGAAACCGTTCTTATCTCCCTGAACGAAACCACCAATCTGGAGGACCTCAATAATATTGTGGCTGTTTTCGCACAACTTGCAGCAAAGGATATATCTCCTCTTGAAGAACTTTCAGAAGAGGAAAAAATACCTGCTGAATTAAAACGGAAAACCGATTTTCTCACCCACGAGGTTTTCAACGCTTATCATTCTGAAACCGAATTGATGCGTTACATCAAGAAACTGGAGCGCAAAGATCTTTCTCTCAACCATTCAATGATCTCGCTGGGATCCTGCACAATGAAACTAAATGCAGCTTCAGAAATGCTACCGCTCAGCAATCCGCAGTGGGGGAATATTCACCCTTTTGCCCCGGTGGACCAGGCACAAGGTTACCATTTTGTGCTTCATGAACTGGAGAAACAATTAAATGAGATCACGGGATTCTCGGCAACCTCTTTACAACCCAATTCGGGGGCACAAGGAGAATATGCCGGATTGATGGTAATTAGAGCTTACCACGAATCGCGTGGAGAAGGACACCGAAATATATGTCTTATTCCCTCTTCGGCTCACGGGACCAATCCAGCTTCCGCAGTGATGGCCGGAATGAAAGTGGTTGTCACCAAAGCCTCTGAAAATGGCAATATCGATGTTGACGATCTAAGGGAAAAAGCTATTAAGCATAAGGACAACCTAGCAGCACTGATGGTAACTTACCCTTCCACCCATGGGGTTTTTGAATCGGCTATTCGAGAGATCACAACTATTATTCACGAGAATGGCGGGCAGGTTTATATGGACGGAGCCAATATGAATGCGCAGGTAGGACTAACCAATCCCGGTGTTATTGGCGCTGATGTTTGCCACCTGAATTTACATAAAACTTTTGCTATTCCTCACGGCGGTGGCGGTCCCGGAGTGGGACCAATTTGTGTAGCCGAACAGCTAAAACCATTCTTACCGGGGAACCCGGTGATAAAAACCGGCGGAGAGCAAGCCATTGGCGCGATCTCCTCTGCACCCTGGGGTTCTTCCCTGGTTTGTTTGATCTCTTATGGTTACATTAAAATGCTGGGAAGCAAAGGTCTTCAGAAAGCTACCGAATATGCTATTTTGAATGCCAATTATGTAAAAGAAAGGCTGAACGAATATTTCAAAACCCTATATTCAGGTGAAAGAGGAAGAGCAGCTCACGAGATGATCCTGGATTGCCGGCCTTTTAAAGCCCACGGAATTGAAGTAACCGATATCGCAAAACGACTAATAGATTACGGCTTCCACTCTCCTACAGTTTCTTTTCCTGTAGCCGGAACCTTAATGATAGAACCTACGGAAAGCGAAAGCAAGGCTGAGTTGGACCGGTTTTGCGATGCTTTAATTTCTATTGGAAAGGAAATTAAAGAAACCTCAGCAGAGGATACCAATAACGTGTTGAAAAATGCACCACATACCGCAGCGATGCTTACTTCTGATGAATGGAAATTCTCATATTCAAGACAAAAAGCGGCTTTCCCGCTGGATTACATCGCCGACAATAAATTCTGGCCAAGTGTAAGACGGGTAGATGAAGCCTTTGGAGACAGGAATCTAATGTGCTCCTGCCCTCCCACCGAAGAATACGCCGAAGCATAAAAAATAAAGGCGAAACGAAAGTTTCGCCTTTATTTTTCGTCTTATAATGTAAATTAAATTGGTATTAGATATCTTTTACAGATCATTTTATTAATTTAGTTCTTAAACCGATAAGCCCCGGACATATGAATATAAAAATAAGCGGCACAGGAAGTTATATCCCTAACATTATTACCAAAAATGCCGATTTTCAGGAGCATGAGTTTTTAAATACTGATGGTTCTGGTTTCCCGCATGATAATGAAACCACGATTGCGAAATTCAAAGCAATAACCGGAATTGAAGAAAGACGGTATATCGAAGATAATCTAACCACCTCAGATATTGCGACACTTGCGGCACAAAAGGCATTGGAAGATGCCAAAACAGATCCGGAAACTTTAGACTATATAATCGTTGCCCATAACTATGGTGATGTTAAGGCAAATAATATCCAAAGCGATACAGTACCCAGCCTTGCGACCAGAGTTAAATATCATTTACGTATTAAAAACCCTAAGTGTGTTTGTTATGACGTTCTATTCGGATGTCCGGGCTGGATCGAAGGATTGATACAGGCACAGGCTTTTATCAGGGCCGGGATGGCTAAAAAATGTCTGGTTATTGGCGCCGAGGCTTTATCCCGGGTAGTAGATCATCACGACAGAGACTCTATGATCTTTTCAGATGGAGCCGGAGCAACGGTTCTGGAGGCCACCGAAGAGGAGGGCGGCATCCTATCACATGAAACGGCTACACATAGTTTTAGTGAAGCCAATTATATTTTCTTCGGAAAATCAAACAATACGGGCGCAACTGATGATACAAGGTATATTAAAATGAATGGTCGCAAGATCTATGAATTTGCATTAAATCACGTTCCTGCAGCCATGAAATCCTGTCTTGAAAAAAGCGGAAAAAACATAAAAGACCTCAAGAAGATTTTTATTCATCAGGCTAACGAAAAAATGGATGATGCCATCATTAAGCGTTTCTACAGAATGCACAAAGAACCGGTCCCCGATCATATAATGCCTATGACTATTCAGGAATTGGGGAATAGCAGTGTGGCTACAGTGCCTACGCTCTATGATTTGGTTCGCAAGGGTAAAATCGACGATCAAGAGCTAAATAAGGGCGATGTGATTATGTTTGCCAGTGTAGGTGCCGGAATGAATATCAATGCCATAGTATACCAATATTAAAATGTACGAAAACAGCTTCCCTAATAAACGTTATAAAAAAACGATGGAATTTTTGGAAGCCCACATTGATCCTTCTGAAAAAATATTAGATCTAGGGGTAGAAAACCCATTTAGTGTAATCATGCGGAACCACAATTTTAACGTGGATAATACCTCTGGAGAAGATCTCGATCTCCATACCGAGGCCGTGCAAACCTCAACATATAATGTGGTTACTGCCTTTGAAATTTTTGAACATTTGGTGGCGCCTTACAACGTTTTAGCCAACATCAAAGCAAAAAAATTGGTAGCAACTGTCCCTCTTAAACTATGGTTTTCGAGTGCTTACCGCAGCAAAACCGATATGCGCGACAGGCATTTTCATGAATTTGAGGATTGGCAATTTGACTGGCTTTTGGAAAAGGCCGGATGGACCATTAAAAGCAGGAAAAAATGGACGAATCCGGTCAATAAATTGGGGCTAAGGCCTGTTTTAAGATATTTCACCCCCAGATACTATGCGATTTATGCTGAAAGAACCTGAGCCAGGTTTTTCTTTTAGAGTTTAATGACAGTAAGTTTTAAGGTTCAGCATTTGAAGATCTATATAATTATTCCCGCCTATAACGAAGCTAATTTCATTGGCAAAACCCTCCAGTCTCTAATTGACCAAAGCTTTAAAGCAAATAGAATTGTGGTGGTAGATGATGGGTCTACCGATAATACTCCGGAAATTGTAGCAGAATTCGCTTCAAAATATCCCGAAATATCCCTGCTAAAAAAAGGTGCTGAAAGCGAAGAACATCTACCCGGAAGTAAAGTGATAAACGCTTTTAATAAAGGCTTGGAAAGCCTTGATGAAGATTATGAACTTATCTGTAAATTTGATGCCGATTTAATTTTTCCGAAAAATTACCTGGAGGTCATCACGGAGCATTTTCACAAAGATCCAAAAACAGGAATGGCCGGTGGATTCTGTGTTATTGAGAAGAACGGTGAATGGGTTCTGGAAAACCTCACCGGAAAAGATCATATTCGCGGAGCATTAAAAACTTACAGAAAAGCCTGTTTTAAAGATATAGACGGCTTAAAGCCTGCAATGGGATGGGACACTTTAGACGAACTTCTGGCACAATATTATGGCTGGAAAATTAAAACCAACGACAGGCTTCTGGTGAAACACCTCAAACCCACCGGAAAAAACTATAACAAATCTTCAAAATACAACCAGGGCGAGGCCTTTTACAGGCTGCGTTATGGATTTATTATTAGCCTAATAGCTTCAGCCAAACTTGCTTTAAGGAAAGGGAAAATATCCTTTTTCAGTGATTATATGCAAGGTTTTTTCAAAGCAAAGAAAGAAAAACGGCCTTATCTTACCAATGAAGAAGAAGGCCGTTTTATAAGAAAGCTGCGCTGGAAAAAGATGCGCAGTAAATTATTTTAAATTATTCATCAAGCATCATAAAGAGTGGTTTTCCGGTAGCTCCATTAGGGAAAGCAATCCCCAGCAAAGCCGAAACAGTAGGTGCGATATCAGGGATTTCTGAGCGTTGAGTAGTACTTCCTTGCTTCACCCCTGCACCATAAAAGATTAAAGGAGCATGGGTATCGTAAGTTAACCCGCTTCCGTGGGTGGAACCTGTTCTCGAATAAGTTATAGTAGCCGGATTCAGCACAAAAATCACATCGCCACTCCTTCGCTGGTTAAAGCCGTTTTGCAATAAAGACCGGATGCCCGTGGTGTAGCTCCCCGATGTAAGTTGACTTCTGGTAATTACTTTATCCATTTGTTCCTGTTTGAGAATATAGGCCGCGATGGTTTTTTCCAGATTTTCTGCTTCAATTCCGGCTTCTTCCAGTATTTGGTAATTAAAAAATACCTGCCCATTGGAAACATTCATAATTAACCCTTCTTCATCAAATTCTTCCGCAACAAAATCCTGAAGTTTTTCAGTGAAATCTACATCATTAAAATATCCCCCAGGGATCTTCACCGATTGCAGGTAGGCTGGCACATCTACCGCGCCATGATCGGCGGTAAGGAAAATGGTGTAATTTCCCTGACCTACTTTTTCGTCCAGATACTCAAGTATATCGGCGATATTATGATCTAATCTTAAATAGGCATCCTGAACTTCTTTTGAATTCACACCGAAATTATGTCCCAGGTAATCGGTACTGGAATAGCTTAAGGTAAGGAAATCGGTATATTCATCCTGGCCAAGCTCTTCTCCTTCAATGGCAGCCTTGGCAAAATCGGTGGTAAGATCGCTTCCGAAGGGACTAATTTTAATAATCTCGTAATTCCCGTTTTCTTTTTTTAGTTTATCCAGATCATAAGGGAAAGAAGCCGTAGATTTTCCTTTAAATCCACCTTCAAAGTCATTGATATCATCGCCGCTTTCAACATATGTTTCTATATCATAAAGGGTATTCCAGGTTTTAAAATAGGATTCTGCTTTATCTGAAGCATTAAATTCTTTCACCCACTGTGGGAGTTCTTCCATATAAAATGAACTGGTAATCCATTTCCCCTCATTTCTTCCGTGGAACCAGTACGCGGCATTGGCCGTATGTCCTGCCGGAAGGATTGAGCCCCGGTCTTTTAAAGCTACCCCTATTGTTTTTCCCTTCATTTGGGTAAAAAGCCTATTTTGATCTGCCACACTGGTGGTTTTCATCCTGTGGGGAGACATTTTCCCGGCATCATCGCTGGTACCTACGGATTTCACACTTTCATCCCCGGCACAATAAACAAACCGATCTTCAAATTTATTAAACCAGCTGTTCCCTATTATTCCGTGATTCATAGGACTTGTTCCTGTCCACACTGAAGCATGGCCCGGCCCGGTATAAGTAGGCACATAGTTAAAATGATGATTTTTAAAATTATAACCATTCTTAATCAATCTTTTAAAGCCATCGTCCCCATAACGTTCCCAAAATCTGGTGAGATAATCATATCTCATTTGGTCTACCACTATCCCAACCACCAGTTTTGGTTTTTTTTCGGTTTTGTTTTGGGCAGATAGCTGGAAAGAAAACAAAAAGCTAAATGCAAGAATTAAAATATATTTCATTTTTATTAAATTTTGGAGTCTCCCAAAAATACTAAACTTCTAAGGCTAAAGTTTAATTCTACGTTAAATACTTTGGACTGATTTTTTAGTATTTTAGCTTTACAAAAATTGGTGAATGAACTATTTGCACTCCATTGGAGAATATTTTTTAATGTTAAAAGGGGTCTTTGGCAGAATGACTAAAAGATCGGTTTTAAAAGACCTTATTTTTAAGGAAATAGACGATCTCATTATAAGTTCTATCGGAATCGTAGCCTTTCTTTCCTTTTTCATCGGAGGGGTAGTCGCAATTCAAACCGCTCTCAATCTCACCAACCCATTAATCCCGAAAACACTGGTAGCTTATGCCGCAAGGCAATCGGTTATTCTGGAGTTTGCCCCAACCTTCATCTCGATAATTATGGCTGGAAAAGTGGGGTCTTATATCACCTCCAGTATCGGTTCTATGAATGTCACCGAACAAATTGATGCCCTGGAAGTAATGGGGATCAATTCTTTAAACTACCTCATTTTCCCAAAAGTAATTGCCATGCTCACTTATCCGTTCGTGATCGCTATCTCCATGTTTCTGGGGATTGTTGGTGCATATACTGCAGCGGTTCTGGGAGGATTTGTTGGGCCCGATGCCTTTATAGAAGGACTTCAAAATGATTTTGATCCCTTTCATCTCACTTATGCTTTTGTAAAAACCTTTTTATTTGCTTTCATCCTCGCCACTGTTCCTGCATATCACGGCTATTATATGAAGGGTGGAGCCTTAGAAGTAGGCCAGGCGAGTACCACCTCCTTTGTATGGACGAGTGTAGTGATAATCGTAACAAATTATATTGTAACCCAATTATTATTAAGCTAGGCGATGATAGAAGTTAAAAATTTACATAAAGCATTTGAAGGAGAGGAAGTTTTAAAGGGGATAGATTTTGTCTTTGAACGCGGAAAAACCAATCTCATCATCGGCCAGTCTGGCTCAGGAAAAAGTGTTTTATTAAAATGCATGTTGGGCCTCTTTGTTCCTGATCAGGGATCCATTGAATATGATGGCAAACCTTTTTCGGAATTCAGTGAAGATGAAAAAAAAGACCTTAGCAAGCAAATAGGGATGGTTTTTCAGGGCGGAGCGCTTTTCGATTCGATGACTGTTGAAGAAAATGTGCTTTTCCCCTTACGCATGTTTACCAAACAAAGCAGAAATAAGCTGATGAAACGAGTTCAGGAGGTACTAAAACGTGTCAACCTGGAAGGAAGTGAAAAGAAATATCCATCAGAAATTAGTGGGGGAATGCAAAAGCGTGTTTCCATTGCCCGGGCGATTGTAAACCGTCCAAAATACCTATTTTGTGATGAACCCAACTCAGGACTGGATCCAAAAACAGCCACGGTAATAGATAATCTTATTCAGGAAATCACCCGGGAATATGACATTACTACGATCATTATTACCCACGACATGAATTCGGTGCTCGAAATAGGTGAAAATATAGCTTTTCTGAAAGACGGCGTCTTAGCCTGGAAAGGTAATAAAGACATGGTATTTAAAACTGAAGATGAATCCGTAACCGATTTTATTTATTCCTCAAAACTTTTTAAAAAGGTTAGAACTGCCCAGTTGAAAGGCTATTAATTCACCGTTTTTACGGCAAGGGTATCGAGTTTAAGCCTAACTTTTAGCCAGGCTTCAAACCTTTCTTTCTCCTGCTTTCTTTTCGCAGCCGAAATCGCCGGATCCCAGGTTACGGTAAAAGTGGGAATGGTATCTGTTTTATCGAAATTTGTAGAGATGAGATTTGAATAACCAAGCTCCTGAATTTCGCTGTAATTGATTTTAATTTCTCTGCTTAAATCGGGAAATGAAAAATTATCTCCCCGAAATTTACTGAGTTCATTTTCCAAAAGCACGATGCGGGCATCCTTATCCTCGATGATTTCCTGATTTCGTACATACAGATCTTCAAGTATTCCACTTCGAACCTGGGTACTTAATTCGTTAATATCGCCCCCTCTCTCTCCCTGGTGAATGATAAGCTCAGATTCCTTTAAAGCTTCTACTCTGCCCATTTGCTCTTTCCAGGTATCAATGGTTCCCTGAGGCACCCTTTGCCCTATAAGGTAAACATCAATAGTCTTTTCCTGATAATCCTGTGTAAACTTAATAGTCTCAGTACCACTGTAGCGCACCACCTCGTGGATAAACTCCCTGGATTTAGATTCAAAAAGTTGCTTCTGGAGCAAATTTGCGAAAAGAATTACACTAGGGATCATTACAATTATCGCGATGGTTGAAGCAATTTGAGCTGTTCGCCGTCGCTTCCGGCTATTGGCATATTTCACCAGGGGGAAGCCTAATAGCTTGGTTACCACAAAAGTTGACAGAGCAATAAAGACGGCGTTTATTGAGAATAAATATAATGCTCCTCCTGCATAAGACCAATTGGCAATGGCCAGCCCATATCCTACGGTACATAAAGGCGGCATAAGAGCAGTAGCAATAGCAACTCCAAGGATTACACTGGCAATAGTTCCTTTTTTGGTTTTGGCAATTATTAGAGCCAACCCACCAAAAATAGCAACCAATACATCGAGAATAGTAGGATAAGTACGGGCAATCAGTTCAGGAGTTTCTTCTTTTACGGGAGAAATGAGAAAATAGATGTAAGCCGTTAAAACGCTAAGTCCAACCATTAAACCAAGATTAATGAAAGACTTTCTTAAGGTTATAACATCATTGATAGCAACAGACATGCCTACCCCAACAATTGGCCCCATTAGCGGAGAGATTAACATCGCTCCTATCACCACCGCGGTACTGCTTACATTTAAGCCCACCGAAGCCACGAAAATAGAAAAGATAAGGATCCAGGCATTGTGCCCTTTAAAGGAGATATCCTTCTTAACGGCTTCTACGGTAGACTCTCTATCGGTATCATCCCGTATCTCAAGCAGGTCTTTGATGAATATTTTCAGATTCTCGAAGAAACCATGGGCGTTCTTTCGTAATTCGGTTACGTGAGGCTTATCCTTATCTGAAGAGCTTTGCCCGGGTTGATTGTTATCCATGTAATCAGGCTAAATTATTTCCAAAACGCTCCTGAACTTTCTCCCTGAGCTCTTTTATTGATTGTTCTTTATCCTTGGGAAGCAGCAGTAAAACCTCAGCAGTTTCCACAATTATATAATCATTGATTCCATCGAGAACCACCACCTTTCCGCTTTCGGTACTAATTATATTGCCCGAAGAATCCAAAGGCAACAACCTGGAATTCACAACGGTATTTTTAAAATCATCCTGCGGGAGCTCTCTCTCGAGGCTGCCCCAGGTACCCAGGTCGTTCCATTTAAAATCTACCGGAATTACAAAAACTTTGTCTGACTTTTCCAGGATACCATAATCTATGGAAATATTATCGGCGAGACCGTAGTTCTTTCTAAGAAATTCCTCCTCTTCAGCCGTATTCCAAAATTCACTCCCTTTTTCAAAAAGCCGGTACATCTCGGGAAGGTGCTTTTTAAAAGAATCGATAATGAAGCTTGCACTCCAAATAAATATACCTGCATTCCATAGATACTTACCACTTTTTAGAAACTCCTCTGCTTTTTTGAAATTAGGCTTTTCGGTAAAGTCCTCAACCCTGGAGAGCTTCGTAGACTCTTCAGAATTATACTTGATGTAACCGTAACCGGTGTTAGGAAAATTAGGGCTTATACCCAAAGTGATAAGTTTATCATCTTCAGCAACTGCGTTAAACCCGGCCTCTACGTTTTCACAAAAATCCACCTCATCATCAATCCAGTGGTCGCTGGGTGCTACTACAATTAATGCGTCTTTATTTTTTTTCCTGATTTTAAGAGCCCCCAGTAAGATACTTGGGCCGGTATTGCGCAAAGCAGGCTCGGGAACTATCTGCTCGTCTTTAACCTGTGGTAAATGTTCCTTAACCAGCTGGGTATAATCCTTATTGGTAAGAATATAGATATTTTCCTGGGGAATTATTTTTGATAGCCGTTCGAAGGTAGCCTGGATAAGACTTTTCCCGGCACCCAGGATATCCTGAAACTGTTTTGGATTGGCCTGAGTACTCGCAGGCCAGAAACGGGAACCCACACCCCCGGCCATTAAAATCGCATAATAATTTTTATTCTTCATACATCAGGCTTTTAATAATTCTACTTCAGCATTGGGCTGAAACAAATAGATCCTACCTGTATTTATTTCCAGGCATTCGTACCTTTTAATCCGCCTGGGGCCTTTTTTAAAGGTCTTCCCGTTATAAATTCTAAAAATCCCACCGGTAGGAATTTCAAAAATATAATTTTTATCATTTTCGGGATCAAAACTTTTTAATGCCACCGAAAGTCTGGCATCGGTATCACTGCTGGCACGAGGATTCCTAAAATGATTTGCTATAACCGGTAAAAGGCGTTGAGGAAACACCTCTGGCCTTATAAAAGGCAGCATCAATTCCCTGAAAATAGATTTCCATTCTAACCCGTGTGGTTTAATAGTTCTCCCATATTTTTCAAAAGCCAACAAATGTGAAATTTCATGCACCAGTGTAATCAGGAACCGGTATTTGTTCAAATTAGCATTCACGGTAATTTGTTGCGAACCATTAGGCATACGTCTGTAATCGCCGTGCCGTGTCTTGCGTTCATTTACAATTTTTAAATGAACATTATTTTCCCTGATAAGGTTAAAAACAGCAGGTATGGCCTGCACAGGTAAATATTTCTCAAGGATGTGCTTCATTAAATATTATGGAGTGCTATTAGATACCTGCAGTAATTTTCCGTTGTAATATTTATTCCCGGTTAAACTGAAATCCATAATATATTGCGCCATTTCTTTTGCTGAAAGCGGAGCCTTGTATCCAGGGAAAGCCTCTGCCAGCATTTCGGTTTGCACCGCTCCCAGTGCAAGCACATTAAAGGACGGACCGGTTTCTTTGAATTCTTCTGCGAGTAATTCGGTTAAAGTAATTACTGCAGCCTTACTCGAACTATAGGCAGAAAGTCCCGGGAATTTCACGCTCCCCTGTACTCCTCCCATAGTGCTAATGTTTACCACATGAGAGTTCTTATGAAAGAATGGCAGCAGCTTTTGAGTTAGTCCAACTACGCCCATTACATTCGTTTTATAAATCTTCTCAAATTCTTCAAGACTAATATCCTCAAAGGCTTTGTTGACCAAAGCACCCGCATTATTTATAAGAATATCCACCTTCTTGGTCTTGCTCTTTAAATAATCTGCGGCTTCTTGCAAACCTGAAGGTTCTGAGATATCGCAGGAAAAAGTGTGAACATTTTCAAGCTTAAGATCCCGCACCGGCTTTTCATTTCGGGATAAGGCCAAAACATTGTGCCCGGCATCTGCAAAAAGTTTTACCAGTTCAAACCCAATTCCCCGACTTGTTCCTGTTATAACAATTTGTTTCATTCTTCGTTTAATTTTATCTCCTTTTCTTCCTTATTGGCCATTTTTTGAATTCCTGGCTTAACAGCATCGATAAGATCTTTCAGGTGTTCAAAATCCATATTTCCTGCTTCATCAGAAACATGATGATAATATTCGTAATTCGTAAAATCAAAGGTTGAGATAGTCTGTGCTGGAATTTTAAATTCCTGGTAAAATGGATAATTATCGCTACGTTGGAATAATTTATATTTCTCTGCCTGGGGAAGATATCCTAAAACTTCTTCGGAAGAATACTCATTGAATTTTTCGGCAAGATTAGACATTTCAAAGCCGGTTATATAGGCAAGGTACTCTTTCCCTTCCATAGGCACTCCCAGCATTTCAAAGTTTAGCACTGCATAGAGATGAACTCCCTCATCCTTTAATTTTTCAGCAGCATGGTTAGATCCCCGAAGCCCCATTTCTTCCGCAGAAAACAAAATAAACATCAGGCTTCTTTTATTATCCTTTATTTCAGCAAAATGCCTGGCGAGCTCAACAACTGCAACAGTTCCGGCTGCATTGTCGTTCGCACCATTAGCGATTATATCGCCATTTACCTTTTTTCCCTCTCCAATATGATCGTAATGCGCACCTAAAATGATGATTTCATCCTTTAATTCAGGATCTTTACCTTCTACGAAACCAACTACATTATAAGCATATTTATCTTCCACCTGAAAAGTATCCCGGTAAGATTCATAGTAGGTTTCTACACCATTATCCTGAAAGATAGTTGCTATCCTGCTGGCGGCAAGATCAATACCTTCAGTACCGGTTTCACGACCTTTCAATTCATCAGAAGCAAGATAATGCAACAAAGATTCTACAGAATCTTCCGTTATATTTTCGGTTTCAGGTTGTTTTTCTGCAGTGGCCGTTTGGGATATTCCCTGGCATCCAAAAAGGCTTAAACCGATCATTATCCCCCATAAAAGTAAAAAATTTCTCATATCGTTAAAGATAAAAAAATCCCGCAATTAAGCGGGATTTTTAAGTTATAGAATACGATGATTAAGGCTTTTAGGCCAGCATCGTCACCGGATTTTCCAAATAAACCTTAAGAGTTTCCAGGAATGCAGCCCCGGTAGCACCATCTACTGTACGGTGGTCACAGGCCAGGGTCAGTTTCATAGTATTTCCAACAACGATCTGCCCATCTCTAACCACCGGTTTTTCCACGATAGTCCCAACCGAAAGAATTGCAGAATTAGGTTGATTGATGATACTGGTAAATTCTACGATCCCAAACATTCCAAGATTAGAAACTGTGAAAGTACTTCCCTCCATCTCGTTAGGCTGTAGTTTTTTATCACGGGCTTTTCCTGCAAGGCTCTTAACATTTCCTCCAATTTGTGTCATTGACATCTGGTCGGCAAATTTAAGAACAGGCACCACAAGACCTTCCTCAACAGCTACGGCCACGCCCATATGGATATGTTTAGCGATTTTAGTAGTCTCCCCGGTCCATTGGCTATTTACCCGAGGATGTTTGCGCAAGGCCATAGCACTGGCTTTTATTACCATATCATTAAAGCTTACTTTAATATCCGGCATATTATTAATCTGCTTACGCGAAGCCATAGCGTTAGCCATATCTACTTCGATAGTCAAATAATAATGAGGTGCGGTAAATTTAGACTCGCCAAGGCGTTTGGCGATAGTCTTACGCATTTGTGAGTTCTTAACTTCCTCAAAGCTTTCTTCTCCTGCAGGCACATAAGCTTGCGCGGCCGCAGGCTTATCCTGAGCCGGAGCCTCCGCTTTCGCAGGTTTTTCTGAAGGTTTGAAGTCTTCAATATCGCGTTTTACAATACGACCATTTTCACCGCTTCCTTCTACCTCAGAAAGATCTATACCTTTATCCTCAGCCATTTTTTTGGCAAGGGGAGAAACAAATATCCTTCCTGAAGATTTTTTATCCCCAGATTTTTCAGAAGTCTTTTCTGTAGATTTATCTTCTTTCTTCTCTTCTGATTTTTCTTTTTTCTCAGCAGAAGCCTTTTTCTCATTGCCTCCCGTAGAAATTCCAGAAACATCGGTTCCTTCAGGTCCAATAATGGCAAGTAAACTATCTACTTTGGCGGTTTCGCCTTCCTGAATTCCGATTTTAAGTAGAGTTCCCGAATAGAAAGATTCAAATTCCATGGTAGCCTTATCGGTTTCGATCTCGGCAAGAATATCGCCCTCTTCTACCTTATCTCCTTCTTTCTTGATCCAGGAAGCAACGGTACCTTCCTCCATAGTATCACTAAGACGGGGCATAGTAATCACTTCCACCCCTTCCGGGATTTCATTATCCTCACTTTCGTTTTCGCTTTCTTCTTTTTCTTCTGAAGATTTTTCCTCCTTCTCTTCAGCTTTATCAGTTTCTGAACTTCCACCTTCAAGAAGACCAGAAATATCTTCCCCTTCTTCTCCAATAATTGCTAAAAGCGTATCTACAGGAGCGGTTTCTCCTTCTTCAATTCCAATATGCAAAAGCGTACCTTCGTGAAAGGATTCAAATTCCATCGTTGCCTTATCGGTTTCGATTTCTGCAAGGATATCTCCCTCTTCTACTTTATCTCCTTTTTTCTTCAACCACTTTGCTACCACGCCTTCTTCCATGGTATCGCTCAAACGCGGCATGTTAATTACTTCTGCCATAATTTATTCAGGTTTATGTGCTAAAAACGGATAGTCTTTCTGCTCGTATACTACATCATACATAACGTTTTTCTCAGGCCAATCAGACTCTTCAGCGAATTTCTCGCATTCTGAGACCTTGTCTTTTACGCGCTTATTGATAGCCTTTATTTCGTCTTCTGAAGCATATTTCTTTTCCTTGATCACATCCAGCACCTGGGTGATGGGGTCTATTTTCTGGTATTCTGCCACCTCATCCTTGGTACGGTATTTCTGAGCATCACTCATCGAATGCCCACGGTACCGGTAGGTTTTTAGCTCAAGGAAGGTTGGTCCATCTCCTTTTCGGGCTCTTTTTATCGCTTCATCAAGTGCTTCTGCAACCTTAATCGGGTTCATAGCATCTACAGGACCACACGGCATCTCATAAGCATTACCGATCTTCCAGATATCAAGACTCTTGGAAGTTCTGGCAACCGAAGTTCCCATGGCGTATCCATTATTCTCCACACAGAAAACTACCGGAAGGTTCCATTTCACCGCCATGTTAAGCGTTTCATGAAGAGACCCCTGACGTGCAGCTCCATCACCAAGGAAAGTAAGGGTGACAGCATTGCGTTTAAAATATTTATCGGCAAAAGCCAGCCCTGCACCAAGCGGTATTTGCCCTCCTACAATCCCGTGACCTCCATAGAACCCATGTTCCTTGGAGAAAATATGCATGGAGCCACCTAGTCCCTGGGAGGTACCGGTTCCTTTTCCGTAAAGTTCAGCCATAACCCTTTTTGGGTCTACACCCATTCCTATGGGCTGCACATGGTTACGATAGGCGGTGATCATCTTATCCTTCTCCAGGTCCATTACATGTAAAGCTCCAGCCAAAATAGCTTCCTGCCCATTATAAAGATGTAAAAAACCTCTCACTTTTTGCTGAATATAAACCTGCGCAAGTTTGTCTTCAAATTTGCGCCAAAACAGCATATCCTCGTACCACTTTAAATATGTGGCTTTTGTTATTTTCTTCATTTAACTCTATTAATTTTAGGCCAGACAGATAGGGTTTGCCAAGCGGGTAACAAAAATACTATTTTCAATAAGAATGGAAAACAGTTTTAACCCAAAAATCACGAAAACGTTATAAGTAGGAATTATCAAAAATGAGCGGCAGCAAATCTTTTACCGATTTAGCTTTCACGATCGCTCCCGTCTCCCCCATAAAATAAACTTCCATATCTGTTTTTTGCTTCACCTCATATTCTACCAGAGCCTGACGGCAAGCTCCACAGGGAGGTACCGGTGAAGTTACCGGTCTCTTCAGGGAAGTAGCCGAAATTGCTATGCATTTAATTTTGGCCTCTGGAAATTTAGCTCCCGCATAATAAACGGCGGTACGCTCTGCACATAGGCCTGAAGGATAAGAAGCATTTTCCTGATTGCTCCCGGTGATGATCTCTCCATTATCCAGCAACAAAGCAGCGCCAACCTGAAACCTGGAATACGGCGCATAAGCCTTTTCCCTCGCCTCAAAGGTTTTTTTCATCAATGCTACTATCTTATCAGGCAGTTCATCAAAGGAATCGAAGATTTCAAATTCAGCAGATATATTAAAGGATTTCATTTAATTTTATTTGAAGCTTTAGAATACAGAACCCGCTTTGTCTTTAAAAGTAGGGATTTAAACCAAAAAAAGTATCAAAGACAAATATGATACTTTTTAGAAATTTTTCCGTCGGAATCTTTTTAATAGGAATATTGATCCCCAAAATTAAATGTAAGGCCAAACCTTAAAGTCCCTTCTAAAGGACTCTGCACTTTGGATGTCGAGAATAGATATGAAATATCTACATCTATCATCTCATAGGCGAAACCGGCACCAAAAGAAAGAAACTGTCGGGATCCCTTGGTTTCACTTTCATTAAAATATCCGGCCCTAAAAGCAAATGCCTCACGGAAAAGATATTCTGCACCCAATGCCCAGGTCACCTCTCTCATTTCCTCTCCAAACCCTCCGGGAGCATCTCCAAAAGATTTAAAAATTCCTGATATAGCTCCAATATCATTATATTCGGCATCGTCCTCAGCGTTTATGGTCCCGTCACCGTTAAAATCCTGAGGAGTAGGAACCAACAATTTATTGAACTCTACATAAGTACCTAACCTATTCTCCATATCAAAGATAAAATCGAAACCTCCTCCTACCTTAAAATTGGTTGGGATAAAATTTTCCTGACCGGCATCATCATATTTCATTTTAGGTCCAATATTGGAGATATTTGCGCCCGCTTTCCATCGGCCATCAAAAGCGGTATAGGTCACCTGATTACTCTGGAAATATGCCGCGATATCCACACCAAAGCTATTCGCTGCACCGAGATCGGCTTCATCCTGCAATCCGAGGTCCGAATGCAGGTACCTTCCGGCAACCGCCATGGAAAAATGGTCACTTAGCCTTAAGGCATAAGAAAGGTCTAGGGTAAGCTCATTAGGATTAACCAAAAGAGGTTCTTGCTCCCTGGTACCACGTGTCTCAATAGAACCGAGACTGAAATAGCGCAGGCTTGCACCAAAAGCACTTCTTTCATTAATACGGTTAAAGTAATTTATATTCCCAAGGAATATATCATTAACGATATCGCTTAGGTAAGGAGTATAGGAAACACCAACTCCATGTTCAGAAGTAGCAAAAGCATACTTGGCCGGGTTCCATTGCTGGGAAAAAACATCAGGAGAAGTAGCGACACCCTGGTCGCCCATCCCGGCGGCTCTTGCGTCGGCAGCCACCATTAGGAATGGAACTGCAGTGGTTATCACCCTATCTCTTTCCTCATTCTGCGCGATCGCAGAAAAGTTATTTGCAAGAAAGACCCCAAGCAGTAAGATTGTAATTTTTCTCATCACATTAATTAATGATTAACAAATATATATTATTATTCTCGTTAAGAAAGTGCCTTAGCGCTAAAATATACATCATAAGCTTATATCAAATCTAGGTAGCCTTGGGGAGATCATCGGGCACTGGTAAGTAATAATAACTTAAATTACAGATAATTATTGTATTCTCAGCAAGGATACTAAAGATATTTTACGTCTTTCTAAGAAGCTTTGGCAAAAAACTCTTAATTTTGCCGAATCTGAAGCACACAGCCGCCGTTATAATTAGCTTGCGGGCTTGTTTATAAAAAACAGCAAAGACTCAACAACATCAGGGACTTATAAGATTTTAAGGTATTCTGATTAAAATAAAATAATCTTGTACATTTATCGTTAATTACTATATTGCAAAGCCTAAATTTCTACCAAAAAGAGATGATTAATATGAGAATTAATGTTGCTTTAAAAGCCTTAATAGCTGTCGCTTTAGCGGGTAGTTTTGTAGGCTGTAACAATTCGCGGGACTATAAGAATAATTCGCGGGCTACCGGTTGGGATATCAACTCTAAAGATGGTGGTTTCCAATACAAAACCGACTATAAGGAGCAGGAAACAGGTCCCGGCCTCGTCTTTGTTGAAGGTGGAACATATACTATGGGACGGGTTCAGGATGATGTGATGCATGATTGGAACAACACCCCTACCCAGCAGCACGTCCAGTCTTTTTATATGGATGAGACTGAGGTAACCAATATGATGTATATGGAATATCTCGATTGGTTAAAGAACGTTTTCCCTCCAAGTGAAGAAAACTACAGAAACATTTATAAAGGAGCCTTACCAGATACCCTGGTTTGGAGAAACCGACTTGGTTTTAACGAGACTATGGTAAATAATTACCTGCGCCATCCGGCCTATGCGAATTACCCGGTGGTGGGAGTTAGTTGGATTCAGGCAGTTGAATTCAGTAAATGGAGAACCGACAGGGTAAACGAATTGATGCTGGAAGAGGAAGGCTATATAAAAGAGGGCGCAAGATATACCGATGTGAACGCCGGTTCTACCTTTAATACAGAAACTTATCTTAACGCTCCAAGCCAGGTTTACGGCGGCAATACAGAAATTAGCCAGGGAGGTAAGGAATCAGAAAAGATGATTGAACGGAACGCCGACAATACTGATGCTGAAGGCAATACTATCGGCGGACAAACTTTTGTTCAGCGTAAAGACGGGGTAATCCTGCCTGAATATCGCCTACCTACTGAAGCCGAATGGGAGTATGCAGCATTAGGCCTTGTAGGCATAAGAGATTACAACGTTTACCGCGGAAGAAAAAAATATCCATGGGATGGGCAATACACGCGTTCGGGAGACATAAAAAGACAAGGTGACCAATTAGCAAACTTCAAACAAGGAGATGGAGACTACGGAGGTATTGCCGGGTGGAGTGATGACGGTGCCGATATTACCGCTGAAGTAAAAACTTACGAGCCAAACGATTTTGGACTGTATGATATGGCAGGAAACGTAGCGGAATGGGTTGCCGATGTGTACCGACCAATAGTAGACGACGAATTCAATGATTTTAACTACTATAGAGGTAACGTTTACACCAAACACGAGATCAATGAAGATGGAAGTGTGAAAATTGTAACTCCAGATGATGTACGTTTTGATACTTTAAGCAACGGGCAGATTGTGGCTAGAAATCTTCCTGGAGAGATCCTGCAAACACCTGTTACCGAGGAAGACACCTATATGCGCACTAATTATACCAATAGTGACCAAAGAGATTTCCGTGATGGAGATAAGAGTTCTTCGAGATATTTTCAACCTTTCCAGGAAATAGATGATCCATCCAAAAGAATGTACAACTCTCCAACTTACGACAATATCACCTATGAGGATAGTACGGGTGCTGTAGATAGAGGCTACGATTCAGCACAGCGCACCACACTTATTAGTGACGAGGTGAGAGTTTATAAAGGAGGGTCCTGGAGAGATCGCGCTTACTGGTTAGATCCGGCACAACGTAGATTTTTCCCACAGGATATGGCTACCGACTATATTGGATTTAGAAATGCAATGTCCAGAGTTGGATCAAAATCCAAGGAAAAAAATAAAAAAGCACGGAATTAAAGCTTAATTTTTAAAATATTCTAAAAAAGCCCTATTTATTTAGGGCTTTTTTTTAGCTTTAATTTTATGAATATAGCCAAACTCCATCAACGTTTTCTGGTTTGTAGCGGTGTTAGCACCGATACACGAAAAATCCTTCCCGGAAGTATCTTTTTTGCCCTGAAAGGCCAAAATTTTAATGGTAACCAATATGCCGCGGAAGCTCTTGAAAAAGGAGCAGCCTGTGTAGTGGTAGACCAAAAGGAATTTGCAGTCCCATCAGAAAAATATATCCTGGTCAAGGATACCTTAGAAGCTTTACAACATCTGGCTACCTTTCACCGTAAATTCCTCTCCATTCCCATTATAGCTATAACCGGTAGCAATGGGAAAACAACTACCAAAGAACTTATGCATGCGGTTCTCTCTAAAAAATACAGGACTGCAGCCACAAAAGGAAACCTTAATAATCATATTGGGGTTCCGCTCACCCTCCTGGAGATGGATGAAAGTACCCAGATAGGCATTATAGAAATGGGTGCCAACCATCCTGGAGAGATAGAATTTCTTTGCAGCATCACTAAGCCAGATTATGGTTACATCACCAACTTTGGAAAAGCACACCTGGAAGGTTTTGGCAGCCTGGAAGGAGTTATTCAGGCTAAAAGTGAGTTATATAATTATTTGAAGAAAGATAAAAAACTTCTCTTTTTAAACCTGGATGATGAAAACCAGAGAGCCCAGCTTCCCTACAAACATTATTTTGGCTTTGGGACTGGACGAACCTCCAAGGTTCAGGTAAAGTATATCTCCGGGGATCAAACCGCCAGACTTCATTTTAATCAAACCGACTTTAAGAGTAAGTTAACAGGGACATACAATGCCTATAATATGGCCGCCGCTCTTTGCATCGGTCTTTACTTTAAAGTTCCATTAAATGAGATAAAAGAGGCTATAGAAGAATATACTCCCGAAAACAATCGTTCTCAGATTCTGAAAAAAAATAGCAATACCCTTTTCTTAGATGCCTACAATGCCAACCCCACAAGTATGCGTGCTTCAATAGAGAACTTCGGGGAAATGAAGCTTAAAGGACAGAAAATTGCCGTATTGGGGGATATGCTGGAATTAGGCCCAACCTCTGAAAGGGAACATCAGGATATTGTAGATCTGGCAGAATCCCGCAAGTTCGATGAAGTTTATCTTGTAGGGAGAAACTTCAAAAAAACCAAAACAACTACTCCTACAGTCATAAAATTCGAAAACACGGAGAATCTAAAAAAGCATTTCAGCATGACCGAATTCAGGAATTGCAATTTTTTCATTAAAGGTTCCCGTGCCCTGGCCCTTGAAGATCTAGTAACTGTGTTATAAGGTATTTTATTACAGAAAAACTTAGTAACAAGCCCGCCAGCAAATAATGGATAACAAAACACAATATATTTTAAGTTTGGCTCCAATAACTGGCTTTTAGGGGGTTCGCCGCTGGTCCAGCCCCCTTTGCCAGGAAAATCCCGGATTATCTTAAATTTTTGTCTGCTTTATAATTAGTCCAAACTTGTGTTTTTTAACCTCAGGGCATTCGCAATCACTGAAACCGAGCTAAAGCTCATGGCCAAAGCAGCTATCATGGGGGACAATAAAAGTCCGAAAACCGGAAATAAAACCCCGGCTGCAATAGGCACCCCAAGCGAATTATAGATGAGGGCAAAAAACAGGTTTTCTTTAATATTGCGCATCACCTTTTTACTTAGGCTCTTGGCTTTCTTCACCGATTTTAAATCCCCTTTTACCAAAGTGATCTCTGCACTTTCTATAGCAACATCGGTTCCCGTTCCCATTGCGATCCCAATATTGGCCTGGGCAAGGGCTGGCGCATCGTTTATCCCATCACCTGCCATTGCCACCTTCTTACCTTGCTGCTGAAGTTTTTTAACTTCATTTTGTTTATCCTCCGGTAACATTCCGGCTTTAAACCCGCTTAAGCCAAGTTCTTCGGCAACAGATTTTGCGGTTTTTTCATTATCGCCGGTAAACATTAAAATTTCAACACCATCGTCCATCAAAGCTTTCAGCGCTTCCCGACTGGTTTTCTTTATCGGATCGGTAATGGTTAAATATCCTGCAATTTTGCCATCCACAGCAACATAAGAAACGGTTTTGCCCATTTCCTGTTCAGCAAAAACCTTTTCCTTTATTTCTGAAGCGATCTGCACCCCTTCTGCCTGCATTAATTTATCGTTTCCTATACCGACTTTTTTGCCTGAAACCATACCAGTTACTCCCTTTCCGGTTAAAGCATTAAAATCTGAAGTTTCATCGAAATTCAACCCCTTTTCTCTGGCAAAATCCACACTGGCTTTTGCCAAAGGATGTTCACTCTGGGAATTTACAGAGGCAATTAATTTAATAATCTCCTCTTTATTCCCTTCGGAAGTAAGCTCCACCTTTTCCACTTTGGGTTTCCCCTCGGTTATGGTGCCGGTTTTATCGATTATTAGGATATCGATATCATCCATTTGTTCGAGGGCACGGGCATTTTTGATCAAAACTCCATTTTGGGCACCTTTCCCAACACCCACCATTACCGACATTGGGGTAGCCAGACCAAGGGCACAGGGACAGGCTATGATTAGCACAGCGATGGCGTTTACCAGAGCATATACATAGGACGGTTCAGGCCCAAAAACTGCCCACACGATAAAAGTAATTACGGAAATCATTACAACCACCGGTACAAAATAGCCGGAAATCCTGTCGGCCAGTTTTTGAATAGGCGCCTGGGAGCGGCTGGCATCATTCACCATTTTAATGATCTGGGAAAGAAGTGTTTCCTCACCCACTTTTTCAGCTTTCATTGTAAAGCTTCGGTTGCCGTTTATGGTACCTGCACTTACTTTATCACCTTTTACTTTATCAACAGGTATGGGCTCCCCGGTGATCATCGATTCATCAATACTGGAATTTCCTTTTTCCATAACTCCGTCCACCGGGATCTTATCGCCAGGCTTTACTCTTAAAATATCTCCCGAATGGATCTCATTAATAGAGACTTCCTTTTCTTCGCCATTAACCACTTTTATGGCCTTATTAGGAGCCAGTTTCAGTAATTCTTTAATGGCAGTATTCGTCTTGCTGTGAGCACGTGCTTCGAGTACTTGCCCAAGTAAAACCAGGGTTAGGATCACCGTTGCAGCCTCAAAATACACATGCACGGTACCCATTTCAGTCTTAAACTGTTCAGGGAAAAACCCGGGAAACACGAGTCCAAAAACGCTGAAGATCCAGGCTATTCCCGCTCCTATTCCGATAAGAGTAAACATATTGAGATTCCAGGTCTTTACAGATCGCCATGCACGTTCAAAAAACATCCAGGTGGCATAAAACACAACCGGGATGGAAAGTACAAACTGAACCCAGTTCCAGTATTTCATCTCCAACAAATCGTAAAGCGGATTATTCGGGATCATTTCAGACATCGCGATTAAAAAGATGGGGAGAGTAAAGGCCACCGCGATCTTAAACTTTTTCAGCAATTTTTTATAGGATTTACTTTCCGAAGACTCAGGTTCCATGGGGACCAATTCCATCCCACATTTAGGACAATCTCCCGGTTCATCTTCAACCACTTCGGGATGCATAGGGCAGGTATATTGCGTGGCCGCTGGAGTGAGCCTGGCTTCTTCCACAAGATCCATCCCACACACGGGACAGTCTCCCGGTTGGTCGTAAGTTTTATCACCTTCGCAATGCATAGGACAGTAATAAACCCCGGTACCACCAGCCTTAGGTTTTTTCTTTTCGCTTTTAAACTCTTCTCCATGCTGGTGAATCTGATAGTTCCCGCCATCTTCTTCCAGTGCTTTCTGAAATTTTTTAAGCGGAATGTGTTTCTTCATCCTAATCTCGGCTTCGGCTTTCCCAAGGTTGACTTTTGCCTCCTCAACACCTTCTACCTTATTAAGCGCTTCTTCCACGTGAGAACGACAGCCATTACAGGTCATTCCACTAACCGAAAATTTCCTGGTTACAGGACCGGGAGGGTGAATCCCATATTTTCCACCATCTTCTTCCAGGGCTTTTTGAAATTTCTTTAGGGGAATGTGTTTCTTCATCCTAATCTCGGCTTCGGCTTTTTCGAGGTCTACTTTTGCTTCCTCAACGCCTTCTACCTTATTAAGCGCTTCTTCCACGTGAGAACGACAGCCATTACAGGTCATCCCGCTTACCGAATAGGTATGAATCATAGGACCCGGTGCCTTAATCCCATAGTTTCCCGGAATTTTATTGAGGGCTTGCTGAAATTTCTCAATTTGGATATGCTCCTCCATCTCAATTTCTGCTCTCTGTTCTTCTAGATCTACCCATGCATCTTTGACGCCTTCTACGTTTCTAAGAGCCGATTCCACCTGAGACCTGCAACCAAGACAGGTCATTCCTGTTATGTTATAGCTGTGTTTCATCTTATTATTATGCTTAAAAAAACCCTGTTTCGACAGGGTTTTTATTCAAATTCTATGTTTACGCCAAATAGGTACGGCAAGCATCTACACAATGCCTGCAAGCTTTTGCACATTCCTGGCAGTGATCGTGTTCGTGCTTACTGCATTCATCGGCACAATCATTACAAACTTCGATACAATATTTCACCAGGCCGTCTACATTCTTGTAATTGGTTGCCAGCACCTGGTTTAGAGTCGAACAAACCTCAGCACAAACCTTATCGGTCCTGATACAGGTTGCCATTTTTTTCACATCATCTTCCTCCAGACAGGCATCGGCACAATAATTACAGTGGTTTATACAATTTCCCAATGCATGAATCAACTTCTCATTTCTCATAACTTTTATTTTTTATTGGTTTACCCCAAAGGTAACCACTCACTTATGAAAAAGCTTTTAAAATTATGGTAAGAAGTTATAAGAAAATCGAAAATCGGCCTTATTAATGGAATGGAATAGCCCAAAGCTTTAGATACTATCCAGCGAATTCCGGGAAGTGTATTGCTGTTTATATTCCGATGGTTTTAGGCCGGTCTCTTTTTTAAAGAAGGTGGAAAGGTAAGCCGCACTGCCGTAACCCATTTCATCGGCAATTTCGGCAATACTAAGTTGGTCGTATTCAAGAAGTTCCTTGATACGCTCAATTTTTATCTTATTCTGGAAACTCTGAATACTCTGATTCTCTGCTTTTGAAAAAATTCCGGTTAGGTGACTGTAATCGTAATTAAGTCTGTCACTTAAAATTTGCGAAAGCTTTTTGTTTCCAAAATCACTGCGATGATAAACCATTTCAATTATCGTCGCCTTAATAGCATTTACGATCTTGTCGCTACGTTCCAAAACCAGTTCAAAGCCAGTCTTGTTCAATTCTTTTTCCAGCACACTCAACTGCTCTTCTGAAATCTCTTCCTCCAGCTCAATCCTGCCAAGGTTCACACTCTTATAAGACAAACCTTGTGCTGCAAGAAGGTTTTTCACACTCATCAAGCAGCGGTCACATACCATATTTTTAATATGCAGGATTTTAGTATCCAAATTTCCGGAGATTTAAAGAAAACCTTCAGGGCTTTTTTTCACCCTGAAGGTTAAGCTATTTATTTAATGGTAGCATCTACCCTACCACATTTCAACATTTTTTCGCCATAGTACGGGTTATAGATATCTTTTGAATTGGAAAGCCAGTAATCCCCTTTTCCTTCAAAAGCCATTGGACAATACTGTTTGTAGATCTCTCCCGAAGCAAGAGCGCCTTCAAGTTGATTTTCCATAGCCACAGTAAGATCAGAAAATGCTTTTCTTTGTTTGCTCACATCATCACTGGAAGCGATTTCTTGTGCAGCAGCAGTAATCTCTTCTTTTGCTTCGATTTCACTTAATTCCTGAGCCCTGGTTTTTGCGGTTTCCGCATCTGTATTCACCAATGCATCTTTAATTTCCACATAAAACTCATAGGCTCTGGCTGTATTTTCATCTTTGAATTCAGCGTTTATAGCCTCGCCCTGATATTTATTAGTTTCCTTGCTGCTATGATCCCTTCCATCCATTTCAGCCTCCTGGTGCATTTCGTTTTGCATAGGTTCTGCGGGTTCATCTTTATTCTCTTCGGTATTTCGGCAAGAGGTCATAGTTATTGCTCCTGCCACCAGACTAAGTATCATTAGATTTTTTAAATTCTTTTTCATCGTTTCTGTTTTTATTCTTATTTGGGTTTAAAATTATACTTATTTAAATCGTTTCTGAAGTTTTCTCATCGAGGGAGACGAAATGTACCAAAGCACAAAACCGCTTAAGACCGTAATTAAGCCCATAAGGGAAAATATTCGAAGTACCAGGTTATTAAAATCATCCCGGCCTTCATAATCCATGGTGTGGGTCATCCAGAGAAAGTCAAACCAACGCCAATCTCTATGTCGCACCGAGTTGAATGCAGCGTCCTGCACAGACACATATGCTTTAAGGTCTGATGGCTCTTTGTAGGAGATCACGTATGCCGGTAAAGCGCCACTTCGGTATTCGTGGTGTTTCCCGGTTTCCTCGATCAATTCTATTCCGCTTACCTCGAGATCTTCCCGCATATGTTGTCCCGCAATTCTCAAGGCTTCTTCCGGGGTGATATCCGGCCTTTCCTTTCCGGTTTTAGGGTCGATCAGGTTTTCGCCATTTACTAAGTAAAAAGCCCTTCCTCCAATATCCTTTAGCTCGAGGGAATTAACCGGAGTGCCCGATAGTATTTGTCCCGGACCAGACAGGTTTGAAAATGTGGCAGGCTTTACCACTTCTTTTCTAAAATGATCTCCATGAATCTCATCAAGATCGGTCCAGCTAAAGTACATCCCACTAATAGTCCACATAATGAACTGAATTCCTATAAAAAGTCCCAGGTAACGATGGGCCTGCCTTAGTTTAAAGGCTGTTTTTCGTTTAACTATCATTTATTGTATTGTAGGCAATTGATACTATGGGGTTTTTTTCAATGCAAAAATAGAATAATCTAAACTTTTAAAATAAAAATAAGCGGACGCAAAACCTAATGGCTCCTACCTTCAACCTCCCCCACTTAAAACCTTTAGTTTTTAAAAAGCTTTGGGATTTCTGGCTTCTTCGATCTACTTATCCTCATTCTCCAGGCGGTATATTATCTTTTTCATTTGCGCGATCTCCCTTTTCTGAGCTTCAATAATCTCTTCAGCCAATTTTTTGGTTTCAGGGTCTTTTATATCTGCACGCTTACTGGTTAAAATCGCGATAGAGTGGTGAGGGATCATCGCTTTCATATATAGTACATCTCCAATGATTGGGCGCTGTGCTCTTACTAATCCCAAGGCCGAAACGAACAGGATAAGACTCCCCAAATAAATGGCAATATTCTTTTTCTTGTTTTTATACATTTTGAGCATAAAAGAAAGCATAATTACCGCCATTGCCGAAATTCCCAGGCAAGTCATATAAAATCGTGTTAGGCTAAAATATACATGATCAAACTCATAAGTATTAAAATACATGGTAATGTACATGGCTAAAAAAGAGAGTCCGAGCATTAGGAAAAATCTGCCGTAATTACCACCACTCTTTTTGTGCTGTTTTTTTTCTTCTGAATTCATTATTGTTTTGGTTTTATAGTTGATTAGTTTTTTTTACTTTTTAATCGTCTTTTTCACAGAACCACAATCGGGCATCTTATCACCGAAATATGGGTTGTTTATTTCTTCGATATCGGCATACCAGTAGGCTCCTTTATTGTCGAAAGCCATAGGGCAGAACTTTTTATAAATAGTTCCCCCGGAAAGTGCATCTTCAAACATAGGTCCCGCTTTTTCTGTAAATGCCGCGAATAATTTCCTTTGCTTTTCCAGTTCTTCGGTTTCAGATAATTCCTGGGCAATAGCTTTTAGCTCTGCTCGTTCTTCTGAAAATGATGCGATCATACTTTGAGCCACATCCTGGACCTGGCCTGCATCAGCATTGGTTAATGCTATTTTTATCTCCAGGTAGTTATGCCAGACCTTTCCCGTCATTCCATCTATAAAATCCTGATCGGCGATATCTGCGGTTTCTTTTTCCGTTTTTTTAACCTCTTCAGGAGTGTCTATCTCAACCGATTGTTTTCCCTTGTTATCCACACAGGACATTAGAGCAATAGTCATTAAAAAAATTGCTCCAAAATTTAAAATTCTATTTTTCATTTTTGATTAGTTTTAGGTTAACTTCTAAGTTACAACCTCTCAATCCCTAGGCTGTAAATGTTTTGTGAAACCTCTATAAATATGATTAATTTTAACATTAGTTTAAAAACAATTATAACTCTCTTTGTGTATCTCCACAATTCATCATCACCTCTCCGTAATAAGGATTTCTAATCTCTTCAGAAAGGCTTAACCAATTAGCTCCTTTATTGTTATTCACCATAGGACAATGTTGAATATAAACCGGGTTTTCCAGGGTTTCCATATTGGAGGCAAAAGCAATTATGTTTTCTGAAAGCACTATAAAGTGATCCCGCTGGTTTTCGATATCGTCATTTTCTAAAATAGCTTCGAGCATACTTTTAATCTTTGTAAGGTGTTGGGTTTCCATGGCTCCAAGATTGGCGACTTTAAGATTTTCAGTTCTCTGAAGCATTTTGGAAGCAACAGCTTTAACATCTTCAGAATTGGTGTTTACAAAGGCATCTTTTAAATCAAAATAAGCTGATAGCACACCGGTAAAATCCTTCTGAAAAGTATCTGGCAAATTCATTTTCATTTCGGCAGCATCCTCTTTCTCTTTACCCTGGTTCATCATAGACTTTTTTCCTTGCAATTGCGCCGCGGCATCTACGGTAAATGTACCGTTGGTTACAATTTCCTCGCCACCTTCAAGACCAGATAATACTTCGTAGGTTTCGCCTAAAGTAGCGCCTAATTCTATTTCCCGCATTTCAAAAACAGGTTCATCACGGCTGGTTTTTACATAAACCAGGGAACGCTCCCCAGTCCATAAAACCGCTGTTTTTGGAATGCTTAAAGTAGACTGCGGCTCCTGGCCAGTATTCCTCTGAAGTTTTGCCCTAACGAACATTCCGGGTTTTAAATTTTCATTTTTATTATCCAAAACAGCCCTTAGCCGCAGCGTTCTACTAGCCGTATTCAAAACCGGATCTATAAAAGAAATGGTAGCTTCCAGTTCCTTATCGGGATAGGCATTGGTGGTTACCATGATCTTTTGACCTTCCTCTAAACCAGAAATCTGATTCTCATAGGCATCAAAAACCGCCCAAACCGAATTCAAATTTGCCAGCTTAAACAAAGGCTGTCCCTGTTCAACATAATCTCCCTCCTGCACCAATTTTTCAGTAACCGTTCCCGATACTGTTGCGAAAACCGGAAAATTCTGCTTTATCTGGCCCGCATCTTCAATAGCATTTATTTGAGCGTCTGAAAGCTTCCATAATTTCAGTTTGTTTCGTACAGCATTATAAAGCGCGGGTTGACTTTCCTTCATTTTTGCGGCTGTAAGCAATTCCTGTTGTGCGGCAACAAGTTCTGGGGAATAAATAGTTGCCAAAAGCTGCCCTCTGTTTACACTTTCACCGGTAAAATTAACATTAAGGTTTTCTATTCTTCCCGTGAAATAGGCTACCTGCACCGCATTGGCTTCCTCATTTACCTGTATCTTACCTGACAGATTAAGAGTATTTTCAACTTCTCCCCCTCCACCAACAGTAATGGTTTGGATATTGGCTAAAGCCATTGCATTATCGGTCATTTTAAACTCATCTGCCCCAAGGCCATCGGCATTGGCATCGGCAGGAATAAGTTCCATCCCGCAAATAGGGCAGTCACCGGGTTCGGGTTGCATAATCTGTGGATGCATAGAGCAGGTCCACATTTGAGTAGTTTCTCCTTCATGATCATGCCCGTCTGCGACTTCGGTTTCTTGCTTTCCGTTTTTTACGTCTCCCGTTCCAAAGAAAAGATATCCCAGCACCAGGCCACTGATAAGGATTAGGATATAAACGATATATTTTTTCATTTTTTAAATATTACTTGTTCTGTTAATTCTAATATTTTTGTCTAGCTGAACCTAGTCCTGATCTTGACAAAAATTATTCTCTATCTAATTGCTTAGGTAATTGATTACTGCAGCTTGCATATAATAGTTCTTCACGGCTTCGATAAGTCCGGTTTGAAATTTTAGTTGTAATTCCTGTATTTCCAACACATCATTAAAATCGATAGTGCCGGTTTCATAGCTTCTTACCAGGATATCTTCTGCATCTTTCGCCTGTTCTAAATTTTCAATAAAAGTATTCGCAGTCATCCTTGCCGAGTTTCTAATGCTCACCGCTTCTTCTAACCTGGTTTGTAAAAGATTTAAGCGCTGATCTTTTTGTGCCTTTAACTCCTTTTGCCTAAGTTCATTTTGCTTTGTAACCGACTTATATTTACTGTTGAATATGGGAATAGAAACCGATACCATAGGCATTAGGATATCTTTTCCGTTATCGGCTAAAGTCATATCTGTACGTTCAGCGACGCTAACATAATCCAGCCCAAATCCCAATTTTGGCGCCGCATCTTTTAGATTTAATTTTTCTGCTTCTACTACTGATTCATAGAGTTTGTCGAATTTCAATAATTCCGGGTGCACCTCAGCTACTCTTTCCTTCTCATCAGTTCGAATCGGAATAAAAAGGGAATCAACCACTTCTACTGAAAGATCTTCTTCCCGGTTCAGCAGATTATTGAAGAGTACTTCTTCCGCATTAAACTCCTGTTCCAGGCTTTCTTTTTGCTGAGCCAGATCATTTTGGCGCATTTGAAGCCTTAACACGTCTACCGCTGAAGCACTGCCCACTTCAAGGGAATTAAGCGCCAGTTCGTGAAAGGTCTCCAGTAATTCTATATTTTCCTTTAAGATTTTTTGTTTAGCCTCGTTCGCAAATAATCGGTAGTAAGCCTGAGCTACAGCAAGGGCCAGTTGGCGTTTGGCGACAGCTATCTCCACATATTCTGCATCTGCCATAGAACCCGCATAATTTTCCCTTGCGGTAATAGTTCCGAACCAGGGAAGCATCTGCCTAACGGAAAGCCTTAATTTTTGCGGACCGGTTCTGGTTTCTGGTTCACTCACAAAATACCCTATTCCAAACTCGGTATCAGGGTAAGCGTTTACCTCGTTTATCTTTTCCTCTGCAATCTCATATTTCAAATTAAAAGACTGGATCTGCGGATTATTCTCTTCAGCCACCTGAATATAAGACTCTAATTGCTGGGCATTGGAGTTATAGGTTAAAAACGAAAAGTGAAGAGTAAAAAGTACGAGAAGGCTTTTAAAGCTTAACTTTCGTCCTTCGATATGCCCAATAAATTTTATTTGAAAATTTCTCATCTTACTAAATTTTAGATTTGGCAGTTTTGATCGAACTCACTAGCATAGCTACCAATTCCTTGCAGTTAACATGAAGGTCCTTATGAACTGAATGCTCAATAAACTCTGAATCTTTCAATAAGTCCAACCAGTAAATAGTCTCGTTTGCCTCTTTTAAAGCAATGCTCATTTTATGAATAAAGTCTTTTTTACTTTCTGCAAATTCTGCTTCACGAATAAGCGCACCGATTGCTGTTCCACTTCTTAGAATTTGTTTACTTATCACAAACTCCTTCTTCTCATTAATAATTATTTTATATCTCTGAATAACCAAAAGAGCAAACGAATAGCTTTTATCTCTTAAAATACTTTTAGCCATAATTGTAAATTTTTAGTTTTTCACTTTTAGTTTTTCACTTTTAACTGACTTTCCTTCCTCCAACTAAACAGTACCGGCACCACGAAAAGCGTGATCAATGCGATAAGCATTCCACCAAAACTCGGGATAGCCATTGGGATCATAATATCGCTACCCCGCCCGGTTGAAGTTAAAATTGGTAGTAAAGCAAGGATCGTTGTAGCCGTGGTCATTAAACAAGGTCTTATCCGTTTTTCACCAGCTTCTATTACAGATGCTCTTACCTGGTCTTTAGTTTCAGGTAGATATTTATCGAAAGTTTGGGTAAGATAAGTGGCCATCACCACTCCATCATCGGTCGCAATTCCAAAAAGGGCAATAAAACCTACCCAAACCGCTACACTCAGATTTATGGTATGCATTTGGAACAAGTCACGAAGGTTCTCTCCAAAAAAGTTAAAATTCATAAACCAATCCTGGCCATAAAACCAGATCATGAGGAAACCGCCGGCAAAAGCAACTGCAATTCCCGTAAACACCATTAAGGAAGTCGAAACAGATTTAAACTGAAAATAGAGGATCAGAAAAATGATAATCAAGGATAAAGGCACTACAACAGAAAGGGTTTTTTCTGCCCTTAGCTGATTTTCATAAGTTCCAGTAAAACGGTAGTTGATACCCTGTGGAACTACCAATTCCCCCGAATCTATCTTCTCCTGAATAGTTGCCTGGGCAATTTCTACCACATCTACTTCTGCATAACCATCTAGCTTATCGAACAACACGTATCCAATTAAAAAGGTGTCCTCACTTTTAATTACTTGTGGCCCCTTTTCATATCTTATATTTACCAATTCGCTTAATGGTATAGGACTTCCTGCTTCTACAGGAACATAAATACCTTTAATATCTTCGGGGTTAGCTCTTAATTCTCGTGGATAACGTACTCTAACTCCGTATCGCTCTCGGCCTTCTACAGTCTGTGTTATTTGCATTCCGCCCACCGCAACTTCCAGAATTTCCTGAACATCTTCAATAGACACGCCGTATCTGGCAAGGCGATCGCGTTTAATATCGATCAATAAATAAGGTTTCCCCACGATTCTATCGGCGAAAACAGCTTCATCTTTTACGCCTTCAGCTTCTTTAAGGATTTCCTCCAGTTTCATACCGAAAGCCTCAATTTGTTGCAGGTTATCCCCTTTCACTTTTATTCCCATTGGTGCGCGCATCCCGGTTTGGAGCATAACCAGGCGGGTTTCTATAGGTTGAAGTTTTGGCGCCGAAGTAACTCCGGGTAATTTGGTAACCTGTACGATTTCGTTCCAGATATCATCGGGTGATTCTATTCCGGGGCGCCAGTTTCGGAAATATTCCCCATCATCATCGGGCAGCAATTGCTCGTGTTTCAGACTAAGAGGATCAGTGACCAGTTTAGCTTCTTTATAATTGACATCTTCGTCAATATCAGAATTGGGATTTAGTGCCAGCTTGCCATTTTTCAACACAAATAAACCATCTTCATTTACCTTATATCTTTGGCGCTCTCCATCCGCATTCCGCATATATTCCGATTTATACTGAATAATATTTTCATACATAGAAAGTGGCGCCGGATCCAGTGCAGATTCTGTTCTACCAGCTTTTCCTACCACGGTTTCAATTTCAGGAATACTGGCTACAGCCATATCCAATTGTTGCAGAACTCGCTTATTTTCTTCCACGCCGGCATGCGGCATAGAAGTTGGCATCAATAGAAAGGAGCCTTCATTTAGAGAAGGCATAAATTCCTTGCCCGTATTTTTCATGATTAAGAAACCGAAAATCACTATTACCGTGGGAATCGATAGAAAAAGGATTTTATTGGCTAGCGCCCAGGTCAAAATTCGGGTATAGTTTCTTCTGAAAACGGTAAAAATGCCTAGCAAACCAAAAGCGATAAGACCAACAAAAATAAGGTTCATAAAAATGCTACGGTCAAAACCAAGCGGTCTCCAGTATTCGGCCAACAGAAAGACAATGGCGAAAGCTGAGATTACAATATTGATAAGATTTGCCCTTTTCGGTGTGATCTTTTTCTGAAGTATCAAAATGCCCGTTACGCCAAAAGCTACTAAAATGATCCCGGTAAAATAACCAAAGACCATCGCAGTGAGTCCCGCTATGACTAGAATCGCATTAATTACATATCCAACGCTGGCTTTTGCGGTTCTTTTCTTAAAGAAAGTTGCAGCAAAAGGCGGAATTATAAATAAAGCCACAATTAAAGAAGCCACCAGCGCCATGGTTTTGGTAAAAGCAAGAGGTCTAAATAATTTCCCTTCGGCTCCTATCATAGTAAAGACAGGGATAAAACTAATAATAGTGGTAAGCACTGCAGTTAAAATCGCTCCGGAAACTTCTGAAGTGGCATTATAAACAACATTATTAATAGAAAGCTTATTTCCATGTTCATCGGTACTGCGTTCATCAAGATGCCGGAGAATATTTTCAGATAAAATAACGCCAACATCGACCATAGTCCCAATAGCAATAGCGATACCAGATAAAGCCACAATATTAGCCGGCACATTAAATAGTTTCATCGAGATGAAAACCATTAAAACCGCGACCGGCAACAAGCCCGAAATAAGTACCGAAGCCCGTAAATTGAACACCATTACAATAATCACTAAGATCGTGATAAGGATTTCCATAGTTAAGGCCTCGTTTAAGGTGTCCAGGGTTTCCTTTATCAGTTCAGTACGATCATAAAAAGGCACGATGGTAACCTGGGAAACGGTTCCATCCTTAAGCGTTTTAGAAGGTAAACCACGACTAATCTCATCTATTTGCTCCTTAACATTGTTGATCACTTCCAGCGGATTCGCGCCATAACGGGCTACCACAACTCCGCCGACAACCTCAGCCCCTTCCTTATCGAGAATACCTCTTCTTTGGGCTGGACCTAAGGAAACCTTCGCAATATCTTTTATGCTTACTGAAGTATAATCTTCAGAAGTAACCACCGCATTTTCAATATCTTCCACAGATTTCACGTAACCTAAACCACGAACAAGGTATTCGGCATTATTGATCTCCAGGGTTTGTGCGCCTATATCGCGATTACTTTCTTTTACAGCTACAACCACTTCCTGAAGTCCAATCCCGTACTGGCGCATGAGCTCTGGATTAACATCTATTTGATATTCCTGAACATAGCCGCCAATTGAAGCTACTTCAGAAACCCCACTCGCTCCAGAAAGAGCATATTTCACGTAGTAATCCTGTATACTTCTTAGCTCGTGTAAATCCCATCCACCGGTAACGTTTCCATCTTTATCGCGGCCTTCCAGCGTATACCAGAAGATCTGACCCAGGCCGGTGGCATCTGGCCCCAGCGCAGGGCTAACGCCATCTGGCAACAAATTAGAGGGAAGTGAATTGAGCTTTTCCAGAATTCTACTTCGGCTCCAGTAAAATTCTACATCCTCTTCAAATATGATATAGATACTGGAAAAACCGAACATAGAAGAACTCCGAATGGTTTTCACCCCGGGAATTCCTAGCAGGGAAGTAGTTAAGGGGTAAGTGATCTGATCTTCAATATCCTGAGGCGATCGCCCCGGCCATTTTGTAAATACAATTTGCTGGTTTTCACCAATATCGGGAATCGCATCTACAGCCACGGGATCTGAAGGCAAAAAGCCGGTGTCCCAGTTAAATGGCGCATTTACGACACCCCACCCCACAAAAAGGACGAGTAAAATAACCGCTACGAGTTTATTTTCTATTAAGAATTTAATGCCTTTGTTCAGCATAATATTTCAATTATCAAATTTTAGAATAAATTAAAAAGCCAGATATAAACGAGGCTATTGCCGGATTCAAAGATGAACCGGTAAGTATCTAAAATTCAATAATCAAATAAGGAATACCTGATCTTCCAGCTGAATATCGCTGACAATCAAGGGAGGGGAATAATCTTTAAATGGAACAACTTCCCTGGGTAGGGTTTCAAAAAGGTTTAAATAAGAAAAGCTAAAGCTTGCAATAAAAAGCTGCTGTTCAAAATCAAGGGATTCAAAGGTATGTTTGAGTTCATCCTGCCCGTCTACCACCACTTTCTCGTTGGTGCAGCAGTTATCTACAGAATTCTCCATTTCCATTCCACAGGTTTCAGCTTCGGAAAAGATAGCTTTATCTACTAAAAAGCTTCCACAAAAATGCTTATCTACCGTGAAGGAGAATGTAGAAAACATCACCAACAGGGCTAATAAAACAGAACCGCTATTTTGAAAAGCTTTTTTCATCAACCACAAAAATAGTTATTTTTTTGATATAAAGGCATTTTCAAAGATATGCACCTTTAAATCTAAGGAATTTCAGGATTATCGAAAATAATTTTAAAATTATGGTTTTGTTCTTTTCTGAAGCTGATGATAGAAAAAAGCAGGGAGCAGAATTAGGATGAAAACCGGATGAATAAGAAATCGTCTCACATAAAACAGACTCATGACGTGCCCGCGGTCCAGGTTCAGCAGTAAATACGCGTAAGCTGCAACACCCACCACGAAAAAAGCGAGGAATAAAATTGCTGCAAATTTCACAATATTCTTATCCAGGAAAGCTGTAAAGAGTATTAGTAGTGAAATTATAGAATTCAACCAAAACCTAAAGCTGAGATTAAGCAGCAATTCCGGTAATTTATATTGAGGTAACTGATCGAGCATATATAATCCACTGCGATAAAACTCATTTATAGGATCGTAAAAAAGATGTTCTTCAAAAACCCGTACCAGCGCCAGAAGTACAACCAACACTCCAATTATGAGTATGCGGTAAATTGGTCTCATCGGGCTTGATTTTTAGAATAAATATAGACCCAAAGGATCCAAAGTAAGAAAACTGTTCCGTATATGATGAGCGGAAAAATAATGCTATGCAGAAACTCTGTATGTTGAGGATATTCATAGATTCCGATAGATAGGATGGCGATTCGAATGATATTCATCGCATAAATTATAACCAAACCAGCAAGGAGAAAGGCCAGGGTAGTTTTGAGTCTTCCGAAGAAAGCCAGGATAAAGGCCACAAAAAGCACCATGATACTCATCGCGTTACATCCTTCTACGATTTGAGCGAGGTATTGGTCGTTGATCATCAACTTCATAGAAAGGTGATACTGGTGCGGTTCTATCTGGGCGGCATACCCAAAACTGTTTATAAGCATTTCGGTTTGCCGGGCTACCATATGTGTAACATAGTCGGGGTAATAAACTTCCGATCTAAAAAGATCCAGGTACCAGTTGTAGAAAAGGCTTAAAACAAAATAGCTCCCCAGAAAAATGAGTATAAACCGAATTACCGATTTGTATTTTACTAATAGTTTAAGCAAGACTGATAAGAGGCTTTTTAACAAATTTATACAAATAAGCCAGCCAGCCTGCGCAAATTTTTAAATACTTTTGCACTAAAATACAATGTTATGCCATTTCAGAAACTAAAACCCGCAGTAGAAAATATTTTATCTAACGAAGAACTTTCTGTAGATCATCGTTTGGAGCAGGTATGTGACTTGTTAAAAGAAAATATCCCTTATTACGACTGGGTAGGTTTTTATTTCAAAAACGGCGACAAAGAAGAATTAAAGCTACGGGCTTTTGCAGGGGAGCCCACCGACCATACTATTATCCCTTTCGGAAAAGGCATTTGCGGACAGGTAGCTGTTTCCAATGAGAATTTCGTTGTGCCCGACGTTAAAACCCAAACCAATTACATCGCTTGTAGTATTAATGTGAGAGCAGAGATCGTAGTTCCTCTTTTCTTAAATGGGGAAAATATAGGCCAGATCGATATCGATTCGAACACTGAAGATCCTTTCAATATTGAAGATGAAAGATTTTTGGAATGGGTTAATGAGAAAGTAGCCGAGGTTTTAAGTTAGAAAATGAAGTTAGAAGTAAAGGCCGGAGCTCTTACTTCTAAGCTTTTATTTACAAATTACATTCCCGTTCTAATCGCTTCAACAGGATCTAATTTAGAAGCAGAGATCGCCGGAATAATTCCTGAAATCAGCCCAATTACAGCAGCAACTATAGTACCCAGCATTAAGTTCCAGAGTGATAACACGAATTCAAAATCGCCGGTAAATTGAGAGGCGATTATTGAAACCACCCACACCAGGAACAGCCCTATCAATCCCCCGATTACTGATAAAATAACCGCTTCGAACAGGAATTGGAAGAGGATGAATTTATTTTTAGCACCCAGGGATTTCTGAATTCCGATAAGGTTGGTTCGCTCCTTAACACTTACAAACATAATATTGGCGATCCCAAATCCACCTACCAGGAGCGAAAAACCACTAATGATTAGGCCAATGATATTCATCTGCCCGGTTATATTATCTATAAAATCGGCAAAACCCTGTAATTGATTAATAAAAAAAGTATTGGTTTCCCCGGGCTTGATCGCGCGATAATTTCTGAGTTGTTGTTCTACCATCGCTACAAATTCAGCGTTATCTACCCCATCTTCAGGTTTTAGAATTATTTGCGGGAAAACCCCTTTATTGTTATCCCCAAAAATTCTGCGCACCATATTAACGGGCACAAAGGCCTGTCCGTCCCGGGAATTTCCGAAGAGAGAGGCGCCCTGTTTTTCTAAAACTCCAATCACTTGAAGTTTTCGGCCATAAAGCCTTACCTCCTTTCCCAGCGGATTTGAATTTCCGAAGAGATTATTTGCAATTTCATGGCCCAGAACAATGACAGGGGAGCCACTTACCGACTCCGATTCGTTAAAAAACCGTCCCAGGTCTAACTCAAAAGCCTCGATATCGTAATATTCACTGGTTACCGCACCTACATCAACATTTTCGCTGGTTACATCCTGGAACTTAATAGGTTCTGATGGTACACCAATCACGTAACTTATGGCTTCGAGATCGGCTAAATTTCTTTTTAAATGTTGATATTCATCGTAAGAAACATCAGGGAATTGTTGTCGCTTCCATTGCGGAATATCGGTGGGACCAAATGAAAAGCGCATTAAAATAATGGTGCTGTTATCCAGGGCGCTCAAACTGCCTTTAATTTCTTTTTCCAAAGAATCTACAGCAGCAAGCACGGCGATTATAGAGAAAATACCAATGGTAACCCCCAATAAAGAAAGAAAGGTACGCAGCTTATTGTTTCGAAGTGCGTTTACCGCAAATGTGAAGCTCTCTTTTAAAAGTCTAAGATATATAAACATACAGTTAACTGCCGTATTTAAAGGAATCACAAGATAAGACGCCGGTGTTGAAAATTCGTTACATTTTTAGTGATAAATAAATTCATTCGCTTTTATGTTTGCTACTTAAATACTTACTTTTGCCACTTCATCAAACACAACACAATGAGCGACTTAAAACAAGCAAAATCTGCTTTAATTTCTGTATTCAGTAAAGATGGCCTGGCTCCTATCGCCAAAAAACTCAATGAACTGGGTATCACTATTTATTCTACCGGTGGTACGGAGAAATTCATCAAAGACCTGGGAATAGAAGTTATTCCTGTAGAAGATGTCACTTCCTACCCTTCTATCCTTGGTGGACGGGTTAAAACCCTGCACCCAAAGGTTTTTGGAGGAATCCTTAACCGTCAGGATACCGAGAGTGATGTGAAGGAACTTGCTGAATATGAAATTCCGCAGATAGACATTGTGGTTGTAGATCTTTACCCTTTTGAAAAAACAGTTGCATCCGGCGCTTCAGAAGAAGATATTATTGAAAAGATCGATATTGGCGGGATTTCGCTAATTCGTGCCGCGGCTAAAAATTTTAAAGACGTGCTTTGTGTTTCTTCCGTGGAGGATTATAAGGGTTTTGAAAATTTACTCCTTGAAAAGAACGGGGAAACCAGTCTTGCAGATCGCAAAAATTTCGCTGCTAAGGCTTTCAATATTTCTTCGCATTATGACACTGCCATTTTCAATTATTTTAATGCTGAAAATGAAATTAAAGTATACAAAGAAAGTATCCAAAACGGCCAGGAACTTCGCTATGGGGAGAACCCACACCAGCAAGGATTTTTCTATGGAGATTTTGATGCGATCTTCAATAAGATACACGGGAAAGAATTATCCTACAACAATCTGCTGGACGTTGATGCCGCGGTAAATCTTATGAACGAATTCAAAGGAGAAGCACCAACTTTTGCTATTTTAAAACACAATAATGCTTGTGGCCTTGCCCAAAGAGATACTTTGCTTCAGGCTTATACCGATGCGCTGGCGGGAGATCCTGTTTCTGCTTTCGGCGGAATTTTAATCAGCAATAAAGAGATCGATAAGGCTACTGCGGAAGAGATTCATAAACTTTTCTGTGAAGTTGTGATCGCTCCTTCTTTTTCTGCGGAAGCTGAAGGAATTCTGAAAGGAAAGAAAAACAGAATTCTTCTGGTTCAAAAAGACATAGAACTTCCTAAAAAACAGGTTAGAACCTGTCTAAATGGAGTTTTGGTTCAGGATAAAGACTCAAAAACCGATGCTCTTGAAGATTTAAAGCAGGCCACCAACAATAAACCCACCGATGCTGAGTTATCTGATTTGTTATTTGCTTCCAAAATTTGCAAGCATACCAAATCGAATACCATTGTATTGGCAAAAAACAAACAACTTTGCGCCAGCGGAACCGGCCAAACTTCGCGTGTAGATGCCCTGAATCAGAGTATTGACAAGGCCCGTTCTTTTAACTTTGATCTAAATGGAGCTGTGATGGCCAGCGATGCATTTTTCCCATTTCCAGACTGTGTTGAAATTGCCGGAAATGCCGGAATTACAGCGGTAATTCAGCCGGGAGGATCTATAAAAGATCAGCTAAGCATCGACTATTGTAACGAAAATGATATTGCTATGATGATTACGGGAACACGCCATTTTAAACATTAATTTTATTACATTTACCAAACCTCAACACTTAACATACTATGGGATTTTTTGACTTTCTCATTGAAGAAATAGCGATAGACTTAGGAACCGCAAATACTTTGATTATTCACAACGACAAAGTTGTTGTAGATAGTCCTTCAATAGTAGCCCGCGACCGGACTTCAGGAAAAATAACCGCGGTAGGGAAAGAAGCTGCCATGATGCAGGGAAAAACCCACGAAAACATAAAAACCATTCGTCCCTTAAAAGATGGGGTAATCGCCGATTTTGATGCCAGTGAGAAAATGCTCACGATGTTCATCAAAGAGATTCCGGCATTGAAGAAAAAAATGTTCACTCCGGCTTTAAGGATGGTGATCTGTATTCCTTCAGGAATTACCGAAGTTGAGATGAGGGCGGTAAAAGAAAGCGCCGAACGTGTAAATGGGAAAGAGGTTTATCTTATTCACGAACCTATGGCAGCAGCCATTGGGATTGGCGTAGATATTATGCAGCCAAAAGGAAATATGATCGTTGACATAGGTGGAGGTACCACCGAGATCGCGGTTATCGCCCTTGGCGGAATTGTTTGTGATAAGTCAATCAAGATAGCGGGAGATGTTTTCACCAACGATATTGTTTATTATATGCGAACCCAGCATAACCTGTATGTAGGTGAAAGAACTGCTGAAAAGATCAAAATCCAGATAGGTGCTGCCACTGAAGATCTGGAAGTTCCGCCGGAAGAAATGAGTGTTCAGGGACGTGACCTGCTTACTGGAAAACCAAAGCAGGTTAATATTTCCTACCGGGAAATTGCCAAGGCTTTGGATAAATCTATTCTTCGTATCGAGGATGCGGTAATGGAAACTCTATCCCAAACTCCGCCTGAACTTGCCGCCGACATTTACAACACCGGTATTTATCTCGCAGGTGGTGGCTCGATGTTAAGAGGACTGGACAAACGTTTATCTCAAAAAACAGATCTACCTGTTTACATTGCCGAAGACCCACTTAGAGCCGTAGTAAGAGGAACCGGAATAACCCTAAAAACTTTGAACCGATATAAGGGAATTTTGATTAAGTAGGAGAAGATAGCTTATGCAGCAAATTTTTAATTTTCTTATCCGCAATAAGAATAATATTTTGTTCTTATTCCTGCTGGCATTATCTGTGTTTTTTACGATCCAAACTCATTCTTTTCATAAAAGCAGGTTTATAAGTTCAGCCAATGCGGTAACCGGCGGAGTCTATTCCTGGACCAGTGATATCAAGGATTATCTTTATCTGGAAGAATATAATGAACGTTTACTCCAGGAGAATAAGGAGTTGCGAAATATCCTCACCAATCTTAACGATACTATTTCAATCGAAAATTACCGTGACAGCACCTCATTTGACGGTACTTATTATTTTAGAGCTGCCCGGGTTATCAATAATAATTACGCCAAGGCAGATAATTATCTCACCATCAACCAGGGCGAAGAAAACGGAATTAAACCTGAATTTGGGGTGGTGACCAGCAAAGGGGTTATAGGCATTGTAGATCGGGTTAACAGTAGGTTTTCCAGAGTGATTTCTATTTTGCATACCGAATCCAGAATTAATGCACAACTCAGTAAAACCAATCATTTTGGAAGCCTGGTTTGGAATGGCCGGGATCCTAATCTCGTTCAGCTTATCGATGTACCCAGACAGGCTCCGGTAAAGCAGGGAGATACTATAACCACCGGGGGACGATCGCTTATCTTCCCCGAAGGCCTACCCATTGGCAGTATTGAGGATTATGAAATGGATGAAAGTGGAAGCTATTATGAAATCAATGTGCGCTTGTTTAACGATATGACCAATATTGGCTTTGTGTACGTAATTGAAAATGTAGACCGGGATTTAATATTATCATTAGAAACCCAAGATGAATAATAGTATACTTTCAAATACCGCCCGGTTCATCGGTTTGATCTTATTGCAGGTCCTGATCCTGAATAATATTAATTTTTTGGGATATATTAATCCATATTTGTATGTGCTTTTTATTCTCTTGTATCCTTTTAACGCTAACCAGAGTTTCTTTCTAATTCTCGCATTTCTACTTGGACTTAGTATTGATATTTTCGAAGATAGCGGTGGCATACATGCTGCCGCCTGTTTAATCGCGGCTTTTGTGCGTCCAAACCTATTAAGATTTTCATTTGGGGTGAGTTATGACCACCAGAATATCAAACTTTCGGCTACTCCTTTTGGGGCGAGATTGAGTTATATTTTATTAATAGTTCTTATTCACCATTTCATCTTATTTTCTTTGGAAATGTTTAGCCTAAGTCATATAATACTGGTCTTGAAAAAAACGTTATTTTCAAGTATATTCACCGTGATTCTGGTGATCTTAAGCCTAAGCCTTTTCAGCAAAAAATATAGATGAGAAAGTTACTTCTCTACATAATAATTCTAACAACCGGCCTGATTTTTCTGGCCCGGGTGTTCTATCTACAGGTAATTGACACCTCCCTTGCACTTAGGTCTCAGGATAATGCTATAGAAATAAATTATGATTACCCGCAACGCGGTTACATTTATGACCGAAACGGAGAGCTTATGGTGTCAAACCAGCCCTCCTATGATGTCATGGTGATTCCACGAAACCTGAAACCTTTCGACACTCTCGAATTCTCAAAAATACTGAATATCACTCCGGATGAACTCGGAAAAAAACTGGATAAGGCCAAGATCTATTCTCCGCTCCTACCTTCAGTTATAATCCCTCAACTCACAAAAAGTGAATATGCCTTTTTGCAGGAAAAAATGCGCAAATATGAAGGGTTCTATATTCAGAAGCGTTCTTTGCGAGATTACCAGGTAGATCATAGTGCGAATGTACTGGGCTATATCGCCCAGGTTAACAAACAGATCATAAAGGATAATCCTTATTATATATCTGGTGACCTCATTGGGCGTAGCGGGGTGGAAAGCGTATATGAGGAATTACTACGAGGTGTAAAAGGAGTAAAATACATTCAAAAAGATCGGTTTAACAGAGATATCGGCCCTTATAAGGATGGGATTTTCGATACCCTGCCTGAAAAAGGTAAGGATATAAATATCACTATCGATTCCAAATTACAGGAATATGGCGAAAAACTAATGCAAAACAAGCGAGGCGGAATAGTCGCTCTCGAACCCGCTACCGGAGAAATACTTGCCCTGGTAACAGCTCCAAGTTACGATCCTTCCCTGCTGGTGGGTAGAAAAAGATCTCCAAATTATACCAGGCTTTATTACGATTCCATAGCCCGGCCCTTATACGATCGAGGGCTTTTAGCTGAATATCCACCCGGCTCTCCCTTTAAAACCCTCAATGCCTTAATTGCCTTGCAGGAAGATGTAGTTAGCACTGAAGATGAATTTTATTGCAATAATGGCTATTCCTACGGAAGAGGTCGGAGAATGGGTTGTCACGCCCACAGCAGTCCTGTGGATATGATTCCGGGCATTTCGACCTCCTGTAATTCTTATTTCGCTAATGTTTACCGCAGGATAATAGAAAAGTACCCGAGCCCTCAGGAAGGAATTGACGCCTGGAAAAATCATTTAAGCAGTTTTGGCCTTGGACAATTTATGGGTAATGACCTGAGTACCGGTCGGCCAGGCAAAGTCCCCGATTCTGATTATTACAACAAGATATACAACTACCCTACCTATAAATGGTATTCTACAGCTACCTTATCTAATGCTATTGGCCAGGGGGAAGTACTTATGACGCCTATTCAATTAGCGAATATGACTGCTACCATTGCTAACCGTGGCTGGTATTATACTCCGCATATTTTAAAAGAAATTGAAGGCGAGCCTATAAAAGAGGATAAATTTACGGTGAAAAATCATACAACCATAGAGCCGCGGCATTTTGAACCGGTTGTAGAAGGGATGCATCAGGTTTATATAAACGGAACTGCAAGAAGCCTTCAGGTTCCTGGGATTGAAATTGCCGGGAAGACCGGGACTGCAGAAAATTTCACAAAAATAGATGGAAAAAGAGTACAGCTCACCGACCATTCAATTTTTGTAGCTTTTGCTCCGGTAGATAATCCCAAAATAGCTCTCGCTGTTTTTGTAGAAAACGGCTATTGGGGGAGTCGTTACGCTGGACGTATTGCCAGTTTAATGGTAGAGAAATATATTAAAGGAGAGATTACCCGCACCGATATGGAAAAGTGGATCCTTGAAAACAGTCTTGAAGATGAATATGCCAAACCCTTAAGTGGCGAACCCTTTACAATTAACCAATAAATGGCCAAAAGTATAACAGGTTACGACTGGACTACAATTTTGATTTTTTTACTCCTGGTTGGTTTTGGCTGGGCCAACATATATTCTGCTTCCCTGGGTGTTAATACCGGTAATCTTCTAGACCTTAACCAGGTTTACGGTAGGCAGGGCTTATGGATTGTACTTAGTTTCTTTATTCTGATTATCGTACTTTCTATTGAACCCAAATTCTATCAGCGTTTTTCCAGTGTAATTTATATAATTAGTCTCTTAAGTCTTGCCGGCTTATTTGTATTTGGAAAAACCATTGCAGGCCAAACCGCCTGGTACGTCATGGGCCCCGTTAGCCTTCAACCCGCCGAATTTGCTAAAGCAGCCACAGCTCTGGCGGTAGCTAAATACGTAAGTGGCATTCAGGTTAATTTAAAGGAATTTGAACATCAGCTGAAAGTTTTTGTCATTATAAGTCTACCGGTGTTACTGGTTATGATGCAACCCGATGCAGGAAGTGCGATGGTTTATTTTGCATTCATCTTTCCTCTTTATCGGGAGGGCTTACATTTTGCTTACTTACTACTGGGCTTTTTCGCTGCCATTCTTTTTGTGGCCACCCTGGCCTTCGGCATCCCCTGGGTTATAGGCGGGATCCTGGCCATTGGGGGACTCATGTTTTTAAGAAATCGCAAAAGGAGACCTAATATTCTCAAATATTTATTCCTGATGACGGTTGCCATAGGCTTTTCCCTTTCGGTTAATTATGTGTTTGAAAATGTATTTAAACAGCATCACCGGGATCGTTTCAATATTGTGTTGGGAAAGGAGGTTGATTCCCGCGGAATAGGTTACAACACCAACCAAAGTGAGATTGCGATAGGTAGTGGAGGCTGGTTTGGAAAAGGCTGGACAGAAGGCACTCAAACCAAAGGTCATTTTGTACCAGAACAACATACCGATTATATCTTTAGCACCGTAGGAGAAGAATGGGGGTTCCTGGGGAGCAGTTTTGTAATATTTCTATTCGTATTGCTTTTGGTTAGGTTACTCTATCTGGCCGAGAGGCAACGCTCCCAATTTAGCAGGGTATATGGCTACAGCGTTATAGGCATTATCTTTATGCACTTCTTGGTTAACATAGGAATGGTCATAGGTATATTCCCAACCGTAGGAATACCCCTACCCTTTTTTAGTTATGGTGGCTCCGGCCTCTGGGCATTTACCATTTTACTGTTTATTTTCATCAAACTGGATGCCGAAAGAATTTCATATATTTAATTACAACGTTCTGCCAGAAGCAACAATGCCGCAACCAACAGAATTATAACCGGATAGATATATTTACGTTTTATCATACTTAAAAATCAAAAATGCCCCGGGAATTCCCGGGGCATTTATTTTTTTATCGCCATTAATTATTAATTCTGGCCACTTTAATATTATTAACCTTAAGCTCAGAAAGCACATTCAGAGCCTCCTCAATATAGATGTCTTTGCTTAGGTTGGTATGCCATCTGTCTCTTTTCTCTTTTAAGATAGTGTCACTTACAAAAAGTTCTTTTTCATAAGGCAGCGAGGTATACGTAAGATCTGTCGCATATTCTTTTAATGAATCGAAACGTTTGGCTACTCGCTTGTTCTCCTCGGCATTTTTGCTGTATTCCGTAAAATTAAGAGAATGAACATTATTATCGCTTTGAGTTTTTATCCACCTGGCATTCTCCTCGATGAGTTTTAACTGTTGGTTCTCATTCATTCTTTGTTTGCTTCCTTCAATGGTTTCCTCAAAATTTACATAACCATCCCAAATCTCATAATCGGCGGCATCAATCTTATCCCAGGGTAATGGGTTTTCCATATCCTTTTCCCCAATATCTACAAAGCTGTAACGATCTGGAACCACGACATCACTTTTTACTCCTTCCAACTGAGTGGAACCTCCATCAACTCTATAGAATTTTTGAGTAGTCAATTTAAGAGCTCCTAAATCACCGTACTCATTGTTTCTTAACCAACGGTTCAGGTCTATCACGTTTTGTACGGTACCTTTCCCGTAAGTTTGTTTACTACCTATGATAACTGCTCTCTTATAATCCTGCATAGCTGCAGCTAATATCTCTGAGGCCGAAGCCGAAAGTTCGTTCACAAGAATCACAAGAGGGCCATCCCATAAAACAGACGGATCTTTATCCTTTAAAATTTCCTTTTTCTGTCCACTTGATTTAACCTGAACAATTGGCCCCTTTTCAATAAACAATCCGGCAATATCTACCACGGTTTTAAGGGAACCTCCGCCGTTATTTCTCAAATCCAGCACAAGGCCGTCCATACCTTCTTTTTTAAGGCGAACAATATCCTTTTCAATATCTGAAGCAGCATTCCTTTCGGCATAATTTTCCATATCGAAATAGAATTTCGGAAGATTTATCACCCCAAAATTCTTCCCATCTTTTTCAACCATAGAGGTTTTGGCGTATGTTTCTTCAATCTCTACTACATCCCGGGTTAGGGTTATATTCTCTATGGTTCCCATTAATTTTTTTCTAACGGTTAAAGTAACTTTAGAATCTTTTGGGCCTTTTATAAGTTTAACAGCATCATCCAGGCGCATTCCCACAATGCTCACCGCTTCATCTTCATCTTCCTGCTTTACTTTCAGGATTACGTCGCCTTCGCTCAATTCGTCACTTCTCCAGGCTGGCCCACCAGAGATCACTTCCATAATGGTAATATTGTCACTTTTTTTCTGAAGTCTTGCCCCAATTCCTTCCAGTTTACCCGACATTGCCATATCGAATCTATCCTTATCCTGCGGGGCAAAATAAAATGTATGAGGATCAAACTCCTCTACGATCGCATTGATATATACTGAAAAATAATCTTTACGTTCAAGGTCGTCGGTAAAATCGAAGTACTCCTCTAGCGAAGTAAGGGTCACTTCCCGCGCTTCTTTTTCTAGTTCTTCATCAGATTTTATAGTGTAATCTGGATCTTCTTCCTTTTTCTGCTTTTCTTCTTCTTTTTTATCGTGAAAAGTGATAAGCGTAGAAAACTTAAGTTGTTTTCTCCATCTTTCTATCATTTCCTTTTTGGAATCAACATATTCCAGATCTTCAAAACTTGTATTGAGTTCTTCATCCTTTTCGAAATCAAAAGGAGAAGACAGAATTTCCTTATAAATTTCGCGCGACTCATCTGAACGCTGCATCAAGCGCTGGTAGGTAAGGTCAAAAAAGCTGATATCCTTGGCCTTGATATGGTCATCGATTAATTCTTCATATTCGCCGAATTCTTCAATATCGCTTGCATAGAAAAAGCGCTTAGAACCATCCAGGTTCCTAAGGTAGTCTTTATAAACTCCTTTTGAGAATTCGTCGTTAACATCTTTAGCGTCATAATGTCCCTGATTAAGCACATAGGTTATCAGGTCTATTAGTACTTTATCTTTATTGGGATCATCAAAACTTTTGGTAGTAAAACTACAGGAAGCTACTGCCATTAAAAGCAGTACTACAAGAATTTTAGGGTTCCTTTTCATAAATCGCATAAATTTCATCATAATGGCTTACCAAAATACATTAAAAATTGTGCCAAGACACGGCCTCAACACTAATAATTTGTTAAACTACTAAGATAGGCTTTCCTTAGGAAATTACTATTTTAGCCGTAATAATTTTAAAATGCATGGATAAAGAAAAACCATTGATTCTGGTGACCAATGACGACGGAATTACTGCTCCAGGAATCCGGGCCTTAATCGAGGTTATGAAAGAACTCGGAGAAGTTATTGTTGTTGCTCCGGATAGTCCCCAAAGCGGAATGGGTCACGCCATAACCATTAGCGACACCTTATTCTGTGAACCCGTTACCATTAAGGAAAACTATAAACATAAAGAATTTAGTTGTTCAGGAACTCCTGCCGACTGTGTCAAAATTGCAACTCAGGAAATTCTGCACCGCAAACCCGATCTTTGTGTTAGTGGGATAAACCATGGGTCAAACTCCTCGATAAATGTTATTTATTCAGGAACCATGAGCGCTGCGGTAGAAGCGGGGATTGAAGGAATTCCGGCAATAGGTTTTTCCTTATTGGATTATTCACTAACCGCCGATTTCGAGCCTTCAAAAAAGTTTGTCAAAGCCATTACACGCAAAGTTCTAAAACACGGGCTACCAAAAGGCGTTGTCCTGAATGTGAATTTACCTAAGCTCCAATCTTCCGAAATTAAAGGCATCAAAGTGTGTCGCCAGGCCAATGCTCATTGGGAGGAAGAATTTGATAAAAGAACTAATCCACAGGGACGCGACTATTACTGGCTAACCGGAAAATTTGTTAATAAGGATAAAGGCGAAGACACTGATGAGTGGGCTCTTGCCAATGGATTTGTTTCGGTAGTCCCGGTTCAATTCGACCTTACTGCACACCATGTCATGGACGATCTTAATAACTGGGAACTCAATGATTAAGCAGGATATTTTTATAGGCTTTCTTGTGGGACTGGCTTTCAATATTGGAGGTATTCTTCTTTATATTCTTATTTTTTCAGCTTATGGAATAGACCAAACTATAGAAGATGCTATAATCAACGATTATATTGGTAAAATCATCGCCTTGGGAGCCATACTCAATTTCCTGCCATTTTTTGTTTTCCTAAAAAAGAAACAGCATTATCACGCCAGGGGTGTTTTACTCGCCACTATTGTAGCGGCCGTGGCCATTGCATTCTCAAAAATATTTTAAATGAAATATTATCTCATTGCCGGCGAAGCTTCAGGCGACCTCCACGCCTCAAACCTAATGAAAGCTCTGAAGGAAACAGATCCCAATGCCGAATTCCGATTCTGGGGCGGCGATCTTATGCAGCAGCAAGGAGGAGAATTGGTGATGCATTACCGGGAGCTGGCATTCATGGGTTTTGCTGAAGTCATTGGAAATCTAAGAACAATACTTCGCAATATAAGTTTCTGCAAAGACGACATTAGTAAATACCGGCCAGATGTGATCATCTTTGTAGATTATCCGGGCTTTAATATGCGCATTGCAAAATGGGCGAAGGCCCAGGGTTTTAAAACCCACTATTATATCTCACCGCAGATATGGGCTTGGAAAGAAAATCGCATTAAGGCAATAAAAAGGGATATCGACAAGATGTATGTTATTCTTCCCTTCGAAAAAGAATTTTATGAAGAAAAACATAATTTTCCGGTTCACTTTGTAGGGCACCCATTAATTGATGCAATTTCCAGCCAAAAACTTGTAGATGCCTCTAATTTCAGAAAACAGCATAATTTAAGTAGTAAACCAATTATCGCAATTCTTCCCGGAAGCCGAAAACAAGAGATAACCAAAATGCTGGAAATCATGTTGAGCATCACAAATGATTTTCCGGATTATCAGTTTATTATCGCCGGGGCACCAAGCCAGGAGGAAGATTTTTACCGGCCATTTTTAAAGAAAAACCAGGTTACCCTGGTAATGAATAAAACCTATGAGATACTAAGTCTATCTCATGCTGCGTTAGTAACATCTGGTACAGCAACCTTGGAAACAGCACTTTTTAAGGTTCCCGAAGTCGTATGTTACAAAGGAAGTTTTATCTCTTACCATATCGCTAAACAGATCGTAAATTTGGAATTTATTTCTCTGGTGAACTTAATTATGAAACGCGAAGTAGTAACCGAACTGATTCAGCGAAATTTCAACAAGGCCTCCTTGAAGAGAGAACTCACTAAAATTCTGGAGGATGAACATAGAAAAAAGATGTTCGAAGACTATTACCTGCTGGAACAAAAATTAGGTGGCAAAGGCGCCAGCAAAAAGACCGCTCAACTAATTTTTGATACGATTAAATAAAGCTGATATGCAGTTTCGGTTAAATTTTTTGCTAATTATTTTTTCTGGAGTACTACTTACCTCCTGTGGTGCTTCCCGCTCCAAAGTGATAACTACAAAAACCGAAAGTGCCACCCGCATAGAACCTGCAAACAAACAGGTACAAAATATTATCTCCCACGCCTTAGAGTTTGAAGGTACCCGGTACAAATACGGCGGAACCACCAAAAAAGGCATGGATTGTTCCGGATTGATCTACACTTCATTTCTCAAAGAAGATATCCCGCTGCCCCGAACCTCACGCGATCTTTCCCTTAAAGGCCAGAGACTATATCTTAAAGAGGTCTCACCGGGGGACTTGCTATTCTTTGAAACCAACAAAAAAAGAAAGGTCATTAACCATGTTGGTCTGGTGGTAGAAGTTGCAGATGAGATCCTGTTTATTCATTCTTCTACCTCCCGGGGAGTGATTATTTCGTCTCTGGAGAACAATTACTGGAAGACCAATTTTGTGATGGCACGCCGGATTTTATAAATTTTTCATATCTTCCTTAGTCTATTCCCCAAATCGCTATTTAAATTAAGCGATGCGATTTCTGAATTTCACATTTATAAAACTAAGCCTAAGCTTTGTCCCGGGAATAATAGCTGGGTTTTACCTGGATATTTCGCTACAGGTCCTTTTTGGGATAGTGAGCCTGCTTGTTCCGGTTTTTATTTTGGCTTTTTATCGTGCCAGAAAGCAAATCTTCCCAGATGCTTTCTTCGGAATTCTGGTGTTCCTATTTATTTTTTTCCTGGGGTTTTTAACGACCAGTCTCCACAACCCCAAAAATCGTTCGCTTCATTACATTAATGCTCCGGAAAATTCAGAAAAGACCTTGCTTCAGGCCCGGATCATAGAAAAATTAAAACCAGCCTCCTATAATCAGCGTTACATAATCGAAGCTGAAACCTTAAAGAACGAAAACCAGGGAACAAGAATAACAGAAGGGAAGCTTCTGCTCAGCACAGAAAAGGACTCAACAGAATTCCAGATAGGAGATATACTCCTGCTCCCCTACCGTCCAGTTGAAATCAATTCTCCACTTAATCCATACCAGTTTGATTATAAAAATTATATGGAGAAACAGGCGGTGCTGAAACAGCTCCGAATTAATCCCAAAGAAATCCTGAAAATTGGACAGACCTCATCCCCCATAAGTTTCGCTGAAAATTTAAGAGAACGGATAATAACAAAGCTTCAGGCTGCCAGTTTCTCTGAAGAAGAATTGAGCATTATCCAGGCTTTGCTCCTGGGGCAACGCAGAGATATTTCAAGGAAGATCTACGATCAATACGCTGCAGCCGGAGCCCTACATATACTTGCTGTTTCAGGTTTACACGTGGGGATCATTCTTCTCTTTCTCAATCTCATGCTTAAACCATTGGAAAACTTAACGCAGGGAAGGCTAATAAAAACCATCCTGTTACTTCTATTAATGTGGGGATTCGCGCTTCTTGCGGGGCTATCACCATCGGTAGTTAGAGCTGTAAGCATGTTTTCCTTTGTAGCCATAGGGATGCAATTAAAACGAAAAACCAGTGTGATGAACAGCCTGTTTGTTTCGCTTTTTGTGTTGCTACTCCTTAAGCCTTATTTCATTTTTCAGGTGGGCTTTCAGCTAAGCTATCTCGCCGTTTTCAGTATTGTGGCTTTTCAACCATATTTCTATGGGTTGGTAAGACCAAAATTCAGGGTTTTGCGATATATGTGGGGATTACTGACTGTAAGTGCAGCAGCACAACTCGGCGTTCTACCCCTTAGCCTTTTCTATTTTCATCAATTTCCTACCCTATTTTTTTTATCCAACCTGATAATTCTTCCGGCCCTGGGGATTATCCTGGGCTTAGGAATTTTAGTGATCCTGTTGAGCCTGCTAAATGCCTTACCTGAGCAATTAGCCGAAAGCTATGGTCAACTGATAAGTTATATGAATCAGTTTGTAGGTTGGGTGGCCGGGCAGGAAGATTTTCTCTTTAAAGAAATCTCTTTTTCTATGCTTCAAAGTATTACGGCATATTTAATAATTCTAGGCTTGTTTTTTCTGCTGATTCAAAAAACCTACAAAACGACGGTTTTCCTACTTCTGGCAGTAATCAGTTTTCAGCTAAGCAATATTTATGAAAAGCAAAACCAATTTTCTGAAGAAGCTGTGATTTTTCATAAAAGCAGGAATAATTTAATAGGCCTTTATCAAAACAGAAATTTGCAAGTCTATCATAATCCGGATAGTCTGGCTTCTACACAAAGAATTATAAGCGATTATAGAACCGGAAAAAATATCACTAAAATAGAAAGCGATACCATTAAAAATGTCCTGAGGTTTAGAGACAAAAACCTTCTGATAATAGATAGCAGCGCGATCTATGACATCCCGGGTTTAAAACCCGAACTCCTTTTAATTACCCAGTCTCCAAAGATTAATCTGGAGCGTGTTTTAAATTTAATCAAGCCCGCTCAGGTAATTGCAGATGGCAGTAATTACAATAGTTTTGTAGCGCGTTGGAAAGAAACCTGCCGAAAACAAAAAGTCCCTTTCCACCACACGGGTGAAAAGGGAGCTTTCCGCATTTCTACAGAACCAAAGGCTCTATATCAACTAACACTTAAACTTTAATTAAAAAGTGCCTTCAAAGCTTTCCTGATACTCAGCAAAAGCTTTTTTTGTTGTCATTTTTTTATAATCATCGGTACCGAATAATTTCAAATAAATCTCCAATTGTTGCGGAGTTCGATAACCGGTTATTGGCGCTATTAAATTCGCATCTTCATCAAAGAACACCAGTGTTGGATAACCTCTTACTCCAAGGGCTGCGGTGAATTGATGAGTTGTATTTCGACCTTTTTTATTGGGGTCAAAATTAGGATTGGTAAATTTCTTATCAGGGAAATTGACTACTTCATTCCCTTCGGCGTTAAACTTTACCGCATAAAAGTTCTCATTTACATATGCAACCACATCTTTATTGGAAAAAGTATTTCTATCAAGCATCTTACAGGGGCCACACCAGGTGGTGTAAGCATCCATAAATATCTTTTTAGGTTCCTTTTTCTGAGCTTCCAGGGCTTCATTCATAGTCATCCAGTTAATCTCCTGGGCCTGAAGGAAGCCTGTGGCAAAAAACAATAAAATTAGCGTTGAAATCTTATGCATAAATAAAATATTTTAGGCCTTAGTCGAATTATAACGCTATCCTAACAAAAAACGTTCCTCAAATTTAAGGAACGCTTTTCTTAAAATAAAGTCATTTAACTTAATACTTCTTCTCGGAGTCGGCAATTTCATAATTCTCATGCTCAAGCATCTCGTGCTCTTCATCTTCAACTCCATGAGTTAGACGTTTTAGCGGTTTAAGCATAATTAGCACAATTACCGCAAAGCTTACCGTAAATATGGTAATCCCTGAAAAGATTGCCAAATCCCCTGCTTCAGCAGCAAATTCTCCCAGAATACCTGCCACTTTATTTCCGAGGCCAGTTGCGGCAAAATAAACCCCCATCATTAAGGAAGCATATTTCATAGGTGCCAGTTTGGTAATGAAAGATAATGCAACAGGGGAGCTACTAAGCTCTCCAATTGTATGGAAAAGATATGCAAGCACTAACCAGTACATTGCGGAAGACCCATTCGCTTCAAACTGCACAGAAGCCGCAGCCATAAAAACAAATCCTAAGCCCATTATAATAACCCCTATTGCCATTTTAAAGATTGAAGAGGCTTCTTTATTCTTTATTTTTCGTTTCGCCCAGAAATTAGCCACCAACACTCCAAAAGTGATTATAAATAAAGCATTTAATGACTGGAACCAGGATGCCGGAACTTCATTCCCAATACCGGGAAGGGTAAATGGAAGAGCTCTATTGGTTTTTTCTAAAGCATATATATTCATAAGACCCCCGGCCTGTTCAAAGGCACCCCAGAATACAATTACCAAAATAAACGATAAGAGCATTACTACGTAGCGATCTTTCATAACCTGCGTGGTAAGATCTTTATATACCATAAGCATCATCGCAGTAACCAGAGTTAGGAAGATAAAAAGCAAACCATAAGCCCAGGATTCGAAGATCAGGACATATAAGGAAACGATCATTAGTATGGCGGTAATAACCAACTGAAGTGGCGACTTGGCAAGATCTGAAAAAAGTCCGGTAAGGGAAGCTCCTTCATCTCTTTCAGCTTGTGATAAAAGGTTACCTACGTTAACCAGGTATTTCTGACCCCAAAGATAAACTATTAAACCAAAAGCCATCGCGATTCCGGCAAGACCGAAGCCCCAATGCCAGCCAACCTGCTCTCCAACATACCCCACGATTAAACTCGAAAGAAATGCTCCCAGGTTAATTCCGATATAAAAAATGGTAAATCCTTTATCTCTCCTTATATCACCAGGTTTGTAGAGTCCTCCTACCATAGTAGAAATATTTGGTTTCAACATACCTACACCGGCAATAATTAGCCCTAAACCAGTATAAAACGCCCACATTTCTTCCACGGCAAGGATGGTGTGCCCTGCCACCAGGATTATTCCACCCCAGAGGACGGTTTTTTTCTGTCCGAGGAGTTTATCGGCAATTATACCACCGGGGATAGATACGATATAAACAAGCATAGTATACCACCCGTAAAGAGCAAGTGCCTCTCCCTGGGTCCAGCCGAGGCCTGCATTTCCATCGGTAGTTGCACTTACCAGGTATAAAACCAGGATAGCTCGCATTCCATAATAGGAAAAACGCTCCCACATTTCAGTAAAAAACAAAATATAAAGTCCCATTGGATGCCCAAAAAGTTCCTTTTGGGGCGCTGGTGTTGTTGTCGTTGCCATTAACTTAGATTTGGTTTAAAGATTTTCAGTGATAAAATTGGTCATTTTAGTGTAAAGGTGACGTCTTGTATTTCCGCCATATATTCCGTGGTTTTTATCGGGATAGATGGCCCATTCAAATTGTTTGTTTGCCTGAATAAGAGCTTCTACCATACGCATGGTATTTTGTAGATGCACATTGTCATCTCCTCCCCCATGGATCAATAAATAATCACCTTTAAGTTTTTCCACATGATTAATTGGAGAGTTCTCATCATATCCAGATGGATTCTCCTGTGGGGTAGTCATATATCTTTCAGTGTAAATTGTATCGTAAAACCTCCAGCTTGTAACCGGAGCAACCGCGATAGCCAGTGAAAACACATCATTACCCTTCAAAATAGCGTTTGAAGACATAAAACCACCGTAGCTCCAGCCCCAGATCCCTATTCGATCTTCATCGATGTATTCTCTGTCGCCTAAAACTCTGGCCGCTTCTATCTGGTCTTCTACTTCGTATTTACCCAGTTCATTTTGAGTTACTTTTTTGAAGGCAGCTCCTTTAAGACCAGTTCCTCTTCCATCTACGGTCGCTATGATATAGCCCTTATCTGCAAGTAGCTGATACCAGTAATCATTAGTCCCGAAGTAAGAATTTGAAACCGATTGTGAGCCCGGCCCTGAATATTGGAACATTAATAATGGATATTCCTTATCAGCATCAAAATCTGATGGTTTGATCATCCACATATTGAGTTCGTTGCCGTTAACCTCTATAGTACTCAATTCTTTTGGGGAAAAATTATAAGCTTCTTCTTTTTCCCGTAAGGCCGAATTATCCTTGATCTTCCTTACCAGCTTCCCGTTTTTAGCATTGTGTAGCGTGAACTCATACGGAGTTTCCGTATTGGTAAAGGAATTGATGAAATAGGTGAAATCGGCACTGAAATCGGCACTATTCATCCCGGTTTTGTCGGTTAAACGGGTTTTGCCTTTTCCATTAGGCTTAATAGAGTAAACATCTCGATTAACACTTCCGTTTTCGGTGCTCTGGTAGAAAATTCTATTAGACTTTTTATCATAGCCATAATAGTTGGTGACTTCCCAGTTTCCTGAGGTCACTTGATTTTCAAGTTCGCCATCTTCATCATAAAGGTAAATATGGTTCCAGCCGTCGTTCTCACTGGTCCAGATAAAGTCGTTATCTTCCAGGAAGGTTAGGTTATCAGTGATGTCGATATAGGCTTCATCAGTTTCAGTCATAATCACTTCTGCTTCATTATCTTCAGCATCAACAAAAATCAGGTCAAGTTCATTCTGGTGCCTGTTCAACACCTGCACGCTTAAAATTTCAGAATCCTGGGTCCATTTTATTCGCGGAATATAAAAATCCTGATACTCCCCTAATTCAACATCTTCTGTTTTTTCGGTAGCCAGCTCATACAAATGCAAGCTCACTTCAGAATTTGCTTCCCCTGCTTTTGGATATTTAAATACCTCCTGTCTTGGGTAAAGATTTTCTCCAAACATATCCATGGAGAACTCAGGTACATCTTCTTCATCGAACCTTAAAAAGGCGATCCTTTTTCCGTTTTTATTCCATTCAAAGGCTCTTACAAAAGCAAATTCCTCTTCGTAAACCCAATCAGTAACTCCGTTAATAATCTTGTTCTTTTCCCCATCAGAAGTAACTCTGGTTTCTTCTCCTGATCTGATGTCGAAAATATAAATGTCGTTCTCAAAAACGTAAGCTACCTTCGAAGCATCGGGGGAGAAGGTGGGCTCCTGAACTTTTTTATCAGAAAGTTTTATGAGACTGCCATCGGCAGTGTCGTAGATATAGTAAACTCCGCGCGAAGACCTTCTATAGATTTGTTCCACCTCAGTAGAAAGCAATATTTTACTTTCATCATCGCTTAATTCAAAACCCTGGAAAGAATCAATCTCATCTAGATTATTCGTGGAAACAAGGCTATGGGTTTTTTCGCCGCTTTTATAAGCATAGACATCTATGCTGGCAGTCCCATTTCCGCGATTTAAAACCACATATTCCTTACCATTATCGAGAGATTGGAGAGATTGTAAACGTTCCTGTCTAAAGGTTCCATCCCAGATCTCCTCCTGGGTAATCTGTTTATCTTGTGCATAAACAACTGAGGATGCACCAATTATCAACCCCAGTACAATATTTTTAAATTTCATATTTTTCGGATATAAATCTCATTGCCCAAGTTTACTAAAATTTCAGCAAAATATGTTAATGAAGAGTGTTAAATACTAAGGATTTGTTAAAGAAAAATATAATCAGAGTTTTTAAAAAAATCATCCTCTATTTTCAATTTTCGGCTATCTAAACCTAAGCTTTGTATCTTTGCAATTCGAAAATAAAATGAATTATGATCTCACCCATTAGTGGTTTTTCCAAATTAACGAAAAAGGAAAAAATAGACTGGCTTGCTGAAACTTATCTCAAGGATCAACCTGAAGATGTACGCATACTTAGGCAATACTGGAATGAAGATTCCCGGCTGCAACAACTCCACGACGAATTTACCGAAAATACCCTGTCGAACTTCTATCTCCCGTTTGGCCTGGCTCCAAATTTCCTTATTAACAACGAACTTTTGGCCCTGCCCATGGCTATTGAAGAAAGTTCGGTAATCGCTGCCGCGAGTAAAGCAGCGAAATTCTGGAGGTCACGTGGTGGTTTTAAGGCTGAAGTGATCGACACCCAAAAAATCGGACAGGTGCATTTCCACTACACAGGTGACCCACAGAAACTTAGCGGTTTTTTCGAAGAAGTAAAACCGAAAATGATAGAAGCAGTTAAGCCCATTACCAAAAATATGGAAAAGCGTGGGGGCGGTGTATTAAATATTGAACTTAAAGATAAAACCGAAAGCTTAAACAACTATTTTCAGTTGCATTGCACTTTTGACACCCAGGATTCGATGGGTGCGAATTTCATTAATTCCTGTCTTGAAAAGTTTGCCGATGTTTTCCAGGAGGAGGCCAAAGCGTTTGAATCTTTTTCTGAAGAAGAAAAAGAAATTCAGATCATAATGAGCATTCTTTCCAATTATGTGCCCCATTGTATAGTGAGAGCCGAAGTTACCTGTCCTGTAGAAGAGCTTTCTGAAGACGACAAAATGAGTGGCCAGGAATTTGCCGAAAAATTTATTCAGGCCATAAAAATTGCAGAAGTAGAACCTTACAGGGCGGTGACACATAATAAAGGCATTATGAATGGCATTGACGCAGTAGTGTTGGCCACAGGAAATGATTTTAGGGCGGTGGAAGCCGGTATACACGCTTTCGCTTCTAAAAGCGGAAACTACACGAGCCTCTCCCATGCTAAAGTAGAAAACGGACAATTCACCTTCTGGATGGAAATCCCCCTGGCCCTGGGAACCGTTGGCGGACTAACAAGCCTGCATCCATTAGTAAAATTAGCACTGGACATCCTGCAGCAACCTTCAGCAAAGAAACTCATGAAAATTGTAGCTGTTACCGGACTGGCGCAGAATTTTGCTGCAGTTCGTTCCCTCATCACCACCGGAATTCAGCAGGGACATATGAAAATGCACCTAATGAACATTCTAAACCAACAAAACGCCACGCGGGAAGAGAAACTTAGCTTAACCGATTACTTTAAACACCACACGGTAACCCATAGCAGTGTTATTGAACAACTTGAAAAAATACGCCGGCAATGAAAACATTTTACAGCCACGGAAAATTGTTGATCACGGGCGAATATGCCGTTTTGGATGGAGCTAAAGCCTTGGCTTTACCTACCAAATACGGCCAGGAAATGCAGGTGAACAACACAGACAAACCCGGAATTTCCTGGACAAGCCTTGATGAAAATGGAGAAAAATGGTTTGAAGGTGATTTTATTTTTAAAAAAGATCAATTTTTACTTAAGGAAGGAAATACCAAGCCAGATCATACTAATACCCGTTTGCTCGAAATCCTAAATGCGGCCAGAGATCTTAATCCTGAATTCTTTTCTGAATACAAGGGTTTCCAAATCACAACAAAACTCGAGTTTAATCGAAATTGGGGTTTAGGCAGCTCCTCTACTTTAATAAATAATATCGCAAGCTGGCTGGATATTGATGCCTATAAACTACTTGAAAAAACATTTGGAGGAAGCGGTTATGATATCGCCGCAGCACAACAGGATTCTGCATTTACCTATCAATTAATACAAGGCCAGGCCTCGGTTTTAAAAAGCCAATTTGACCCGCAATTCCGGGAACAACTTTTTTTCGTTTACCTCAATCAAAAACAGAATAGCCGGGAAGCTATTGCTCATTATCGCAGTCAACCCCAAGAGAATATCGGTGTTCTTACAGAGAAAATATCCGGACTTACAGAACAATTTCTTCAATGTGAAAGCCTGTCTAAATTCCGACTTTTAATGGATCTTCACGAAACCCTGATCTCAAAAGCGATCAACCAGCCAAAAATTAAAACCAGGCTATTCCCCGATTTCTCCGGAAGCATAAAAAGCCTTGGGGCCTGGGGCGGCGATTTTATTCTTGCCACAGGCTCTAAGGAAGACCAACAATATTTCAGGGATAAAAACTACCAAACCATTATCCCTTTTAGCAATATGGTATTATAAAAAACGCCTCCCGGCAAGGAGGCGTTTTAATACTTTTTATTTTTTCAGCTCAATAACCTAATAGAACCTGGCTCTGTTATCTTCGATTTCAGCCTTTTCCTTTAGCGCTTCAAAAGCACGCTGAGCTGCAGCCTGACGTCGTTTCGCGGTTTCCTGATCTGCAAAACTCTTATAAGACTCCATAGCTGGAGCTTCATTTCTGCTAAGCAATTCCACTACATACACTCCTTTTTCTCCTGTAATGGGCTTGCTTACCTGTCCAGGTTCCATAGCAAAAACCGAACCTACCACTGAAGGCTCGCTTCCGGCACCCGGCAGAGTTGGACTATTCAGGTTGATAGCGTTGGCAGACTGAACACTGCTGTTTTGAGCAGCTGCGATCTCTTCAAGGCTATTCCCACTTATTTTGTTTTTGATAATCTCCGCTTTCTTTTGCTTGGTAAGAATTGGGATTACTTCAGATGATGCATTTTCAGCGCTCATAAGTCCGGCATCCCTTTTAGCGGTAAGCTGAGCTACAACGTACCCCTGAGAAGTATCAAATCTTTTTACATCACCAACTTTTGCCTCGTCTTCAAAAGCCCACTGCACAATCCTTCTTTGGTTGCCTAAACCAGGGATGTTTTCCTCAAGCGCTTTAACATCTCTCACCGTTCTAAGCTCAAGATTTTCTGATTTTACCTGTTCAGAAAAATCACCCTCACGTGCAGCAATTTCAAATTTAGTTACTTCATTAAAAAGGTTGTTCCTTGAACGTTCAGAAGGTTCAATTTCACGAGCTATGGTAGCAATTTTCACCGCTCTTTCTCTGTCGCTTTGCTCTTCAATATGAATAACGTGATAACCAAAATCGGTTTCTATAACCCCTATATCACCGGCATTATTATAAAAAATATAAGAATCAAATTCTGGCACCATATCACCAGGACCAAAATACCCAAGGTCTCCCCCGTCGGCTTTGTTGGATTCGTCTGAGGAGTACTGGGCAGCTAAAGCGGCAAATTGAGACTTGTCTGCACGCACTACATTTGCAATACTATCGGCCAATTGTTTAGCCTCCTCTTTACTTCTGGTCACGTTAGGTGCAAACTGAAGCCCCTGGTACGACACCAAAATATGGCTGGCTTTTGCAGAATCTGCAATTTGTTTGGCATCTACCATCTTACTGATCTTAAAATATCCGTCGTGCTCGTATGGCCCGAAGCTTTCTCCAACTTCAAGGTTAAAAAGCTCATCCCGAAGATCGGATGGAAGATCATTTTTGAACATATATCTATCCTGGTAAGGAAGATCAGAGTTTGAATTAACAAATTCCTCATAATCTGTAGTATCGTTGAAACCTGGTAAGGTATCATTGGCCTGAGCAGCAGAATTATATTCCACCCTGGTTTGCATTAAGGCGGTAAGAGATTCTTTTGCCTCCTTACGATCTTCTTCTGAAGCAACTTCTTCAAAAAACACATACTGAATGTTTCTGGAGGCTTCAGTTTCAAATTTGGCCGGATTCTTCTTGATATAATCTCTGATTTCCTCTTTACTTACTTCCACTTCATCATCTGAAACTGAAGTATAAGGGATCTGAACGAATTTCATATCTATATTATCATTCTCAAATCGGTAGGCCTGCTCTCCCTCAGTTAAGGTTGCACCAACCCCGGCTGCTACCATAGAGAAATATATATTTTCACGGGCAGAACTTCCAAGGCTGTTTTCAAAATCCAGCCACTGGCGATAGGCTTCCGGTGAAGTCGCCTTCATAGTAGCCACATATTCCCGAACTCTGTTTTCATCAAACATTCCCGCTTCATTGGTGAAATTTGGATTATTCCCCATTTGGGCCTGCATCATTTCCTTGATTTGTGCCTGCTCGGCTCTCACCCCTAATTCTTCAAGTTCTTCATCAATGATAATCTCCCGCAATTTGGTTTCCCAAATCTGGTTAACGGCCTGTGTTGTACTCGCATTTGCCCCCATATTGCGCTGGAAGTTTTCAACATTTCGGGCAAATTCTTCCCTATCTATTTCTTCCCCATTTACGGTTGCGATAACATTTTGAGATTTAGCGGAAGAAAAACCTCCGTTACGGATTACATCGGCTAACACGAAAGAAAAAAGAGCCAAAGCAATGATAATGATCAAGAAAACAGAACGCTGTCTGATTTTATTTAATACTGCCATTTGTAGTTATTATTTATCGGAATATAGTGGGCGAAAATAGCGTTTTTAAGCTAATTATGAAACTTATAATTAGCAAAATATTAACGATCCCGGATTTAATCTGCGGGTTTTATTTTTAGTTCCACCAATTCTATTTTAGTATTGGAAACTTCTTTGATTTCAAATTCGAAGTCTTCTATAGAAACCAGCTCGCCCTGCTGGGGGATTTCTTCGGTATGGTTCACGATAAAACCACCCAGGGTTTCATAGTTTTCACCTTCAGGAATATTGATTTTATAGGTTTCATTAAGATAATCTACCTCCAGCCGTGCAGAGAATAAATAATGATTTTCATCTAAGCGCTCTTCAATGAGTACCGGCGAATCATGTTCGTCTTCTATTTCACCAAAGAGTTCTTCAACAATGTCTTCTACGGTTATCATTCCGCTGGTACCGCCGTACTCATCAATCACCACCGCGATGCTTTTACGTTTTTTTATCAGGATATTCAGCACATCCTTCACCCACATGGTTTCGGGCACAAAAACTACCGGCAGCAATATAGACTTTAATGATTTTGGCCTTTTGAATAATTCAAAACTATGAATATAACCTATAATATCATCTATAGTTTCGTTATACACGAGAATTTTAGACAATCCCGTTTCGGTAAAGGTTTCAATAAGATCTTTGGGGGCCTTCGTTTTATCTACAGCAATTATTTCGGTTCTTGGAATCATAACCTCCCGGGCCTTTATATCTGAAAATTCAAGCGCATTCTGAAAAATTTGTATTTCGGTATCTACATCTTCATCGTTTTCCACAGTTTCCATCTGCTCATTGATGAAGTTTCCCAGGTCAATTTTACTGAAGGCCAGCTGTACTTCGTCGCCTTCGGTTTTAAAAAATTTCTTCAGCACAAAATCTGAGATCCAGATAACAAAATCAGAAATAAATGTGAAGAGGATGTAGAAAAAATATGCGGGTATGGCGAAAAATTTCAGCATCGAATTCGCATAGATCTGAAAAAAAACTTTGGGAAGGAATTCGGCGGTAAAGAGAATCACCAAAGTTGAAATAACTGTTTGGGTGAGCAGGCTAAGGTCAGTTATCAGGTATTCAATAAACCCGCTTTCTATAGGTTGAAGCCCGTTTAGCCAGCTCATAATGAGATCGCCCATAAAGAACCCGTAAACCACAAGGGCAATGTTATTACCCACCAACATGGTGGCAATAAACTTGGAGGGCTTCTTAGTGAGTCTTCCTAACACATTGGCGAGAAGGTCATTCTGGCGTTTTTCAATCTCAATGTAGATCTTGTTGGAAGAAACGTAAGCAATCTCCATCCCAGAAAAAAATGCTGAAAAGATCAGGGAAAGAATAATTATCAATATCTCGCTTTGCATCGGAGTTATTTGTTGCGCTCTTCAAACTTACGCCTAAAACGCCTCTTAAAGAAGAACATAAATATAGATATCACTACAAAAAAGATAAAAAGGTAGGCCCTGCCCCGTTCGGCATCCCAAATTCTGATACTTTCAAAAAGGAAAAATGCCCCGATTACAAGGTAAGCATACTCAAAAAACTTATAATATTTACTCATCTTCTTTGTCTTCTATAATTTGAACCCCTACGTTGGTTCGGGAACGAAAATTACCGAAATTTTGATTAGAATCAAAACCCTGTCCTTCGTTTAGCGCTCCATTAGGGAAGCGTATTTTATTAGGTCTATCTGTAAAAACCCATCCCTGATTTTGATCCCAATATAGTTGTTCAGCTTCTAAACGTGTACTATCACTGGTATAAATCACTACATCTCCCTGTAAATCTATAAGACCGGTTTTCTCATAGACCACCCCGTAATTTGCGCTAACAGTACTGCTTTTATTCTCTGGATCGAAGAATTCCACCTCAAGGCCATCGGGAAATTCCCGGTAAGGGAAATTTTTATTGGTAAAATCAAGCATGCGCTCACTCTTTAGGGTAGCTACCAGCCGGCCGGAATCGGTGTATTTAAGATTTAGGTCCAGGGCTTCGGCCTGAGGCGCATCGCCTTCAAGATCCAGGGCCCTGATCTCACTTAGGTTGCCCTGACATGAAAAAAGCATTGTCACGCCCAATAGCGTGACAATGCCAGAAAGTATTTGGTTATATGTGATTTTCATTTTACAAATTAGGGATGCGAACTGTCTCGCCTATCCAGCAACCTATCTGAATTGCCTCTCCGGCATTTCTACCTTCCTGGAAGATATCAGATTTTTGTGGTGCTCTTCCCATATAGCTGCTGGCAGCCTGTCTTGCATTGCTTGCAATAGAAGGATCTACACTAGCAGCTCTTCTTGCATAGTCTGCAGCAGCCCAGTAAACAGCTCTTTTTTCAAAAGTAGTGTTTCCACAACTGTTGGCACTCTGTGCATACATACTGGCAATCTGCAAGTAAGCGCTACCTAAAGATGGCCTGGCACTAACGGCTTTTCTATAGAAATTTCTGGCCTGAGAAAAACTCCCCCTGTCTTTATAGTTTCCAGCGATTCTGTAATATATTCTTGCTTTCGCTGAGTTGTCTGTTTCAAGTTCGGCTGCTTCATTATAATACTGAAGAGCTTTAGATCTGTCTCCTTCAGCTTCAGCTAATTGTCCTAAAGAGAATGCTGAATTTGCAGAAGGATCAAGTTGGTGAAGCGCCTCAGAAACCTTCATAAACAACGGGTCTTCGGTACAATCTTTAGCCGAAAGTCGTGCGTTGGCATTCCTTAACCAATCAACATCTGTTTTCTTACTATCAAAATCTTTAGTATAAAGAGGGATCAGGTTATCACAATCTGCTCTTTGTCCTAATTTACCATTAATAGCATTCTTTACCTGGTTGTATGCTTTAAGATTAATCTCTGAATTTTTCACGAGAGTTTTCTCTTTAGCAGAAAGGGTTTCGGCTTGTTCCTGCTTCTCTAAAAGCGGAGCCAGTCTTTCTGCCAATGCATTTTCTTCAGATTCTACTTTAGCAATAACATCATCATACTTTGCGAATACATCTTCAAGAGAACGTTCTCCCTCATCCTGCATATCTACAAGAAGTGAGAAGTAGGCGTAGATTCCTTTAGGACTGGTAAAGTTTTCAGGATCTTCGGTAAAAGCCTTATCAAAAGCTTCATATTGATCTTCTTTATCGCCTATTTTATAATCGAATCTAAGCTGAGCGATATCGCCGTAAACTTTACCCTTTGAAGTTTTTTGAGGAAAAAGCTCTAATCGTTCTTCCCAAAGACCGATAAGTTCTTCAATATAATCCTCTTTTTCTTCACCTTCAGCATTATCAATTTTATACTTAAGGGCTCTCTCTCCATACTGGAAAGTGGCCAGGCTATATTTTGGACATTCCTTTCTCACCTTCATTAAAGGTTCGTAGGCTTTATCATAATTTTTTGCTTTTGCATCGTCGTAGGCCAATGCCGCCATAGTCGCACAATCATTGGACTGTGCGTTTACTACACTTGAACCGAATACGGCTCCAAATACTAATGCTATTAACTTCGCTTTCATTTTCTTGAGTTATAGTGGTTAATCAAATTTTCTTCTTTCAAACCATTTTCTTGCTTCTGTGAGGGAAAAACCCACTGAAACCTTAAAAATATCCTCTTGCACCAATCCCGAATCTGTCGTACCGCGCTGTCCATACTCGAATCCAAGGTTGATATTAGAGAATCCTGGTCCTATAGGCAATCCTAATCCAAAAGTGATGCCAAACTCATCAATGTCCTCATTATTGAGGCTCAGTCCGGTTTCTTCATATCTAAAACCTCCTCTTATCACCACTCTTTTAAAATAACTGGTTAAGGAGTTGTATTGAGGAATATAGTACCCACCCAACCTGTATTGTGCAGCATCATTATACACCGCGGCTTCATTTAGGGTGTTGGTTCGGTCAAGATAAGCATTACGTCCCGTTTTAACATATTCCCCACCAAAGAACCATTTATTGGGACGACCAAGGCCCGCACCTATTGTGAATTGTTCTGCGAGATTATATTCTGAATCAGGCACCTCCAGATCCCTAACTTCTACCGGTATTTCTCCGTTTTGTGTAAAGGCGATTGTCGCAACTTCTCTTTCATTTTCTGAAGTTAGACTGGTTTCCGGAGAATACGTAGCTGATGCGTGCATTTTGAGTCCGTTTGCCATCCTGGTCTGGAAATCAGCACCAAAATTAAAACTCAAACCTTTAAGATCTGACCGGCTTATGTCCCGGCTACCCAATTGTATTCCCTCCCTAATCAGGGTTCTTCTATTCTGGAAATTTCCGAAGTTATAGCGGGCATCCATTCCAATGCTGAAATTTTTATTTATTTCATATCCTCCAGAAAGGTAGACACGATTAAGGCCTCCACGCCCCTGAAGCCTGCTGGCTACTTCCTCCTGAAAATCCAGAATACGATACCCAACTGAAGTTTGAGGAATGAGACCGAAACCAAAACCAAATTTCCCAACCGGAATACCTAAAGCGAGATAATCCAGAGATGTGATCTTGGCATTATCACTTCCCATATCAGACGTCAGGTTACTCTGTTCGTGACTTCCTGCTATAGAATAAGTAGTGCGTCTTAAACGCCCATACCCGGCAGGATTGCTAAGATTGAGGTGAATACTATCTGAAAACACACTCAACCCGCCCATGGATCGGTTTTCGATGGTCCCTTTAAACTTAGTTAAACCAATTCCGTAATATGAATAAGGAGAAGAGATATTTTCCTGTGCCGCGGCGAGTGCCGTAGTTAATATAGCTACGATTACTATAAATCGTTTAATCATTGAGTCTTGTTAAATTCTAAAATGTAGTTTAAACCCTCAAATAGAAAATTAGAGTTGGCAAATATGCTATTTTTTAATTGCTTTGACAAAAATAGCATATCCCCACCTGTTAAAATAATTGTTAAATCTTTATTTTCAGATTTATACAAATTAATAAATCCATCGATTTCAAAAAGCACTCCATTCACCGCTCCTGAATTCATAGCGCTTTGTGTAGAATTCCCTGTGGCTGCGGGGTTTGCCACGGCCTTAACCAATGGCAAATTACCGGTAAATTCATGCATAGCCCTGAACCTCATCGCGAGCCCGGGAGAGATAGCCCCACCCAAATACTCATCGTTCTTGTTTTTAAAATCGTAAGTAATGCAACTTCCGGCATCGATTACAAGCACATTCTCACCAGGATAATTCTTAACCGCAGCAGCGATTAATGCGATCCTGTCTTTTCCTAATGTGGTTGGTGTGGCGTAATGATTGGTGAAAGGCTGCTTAATATCCATCGTCAAAATCACAAGTTCGCTGCGTTCCTCGAGGAAATTCTCTTCCCTTTCGGTGTTTTTGATTACCGAAGAGAGGATAGAATACTTTATATGAGGAAAGGATTTAAAAATTTCTTCGGTTTTTTGAAAAAAATCTTTTCCCGGAATGGCAATTTTATACTGGAGGCTAGCATTTTGAAACACAGCCATTTTCACCAAAGTATTCCCTATATCTACAACTAAATTCACTGGTATTCTTTTGAATTCGCTAAATTACAAAAGCATTTTTTTAAAAAATCCTTTGTGGGTTAATAAAAATGAAATTATATTTGCAACCGCTTAAAACAAGCAACTGGTGCCTTAGCTCAGTTGGTAGAGCAAAGGACTGAAAATCCTTGTGTCCCTGGTTCGATTCCTGGAGGCACCACCTTAAAAGCCCGATACACGCAGTGTTTTCGGGCTTTTTTAATTTTAAGAAGAAGTGTTTTTATTCCGATTAAAATCTTAACCTAAATTCCCTCAATTAATATCCCAGAAAATTCAAAAATTTCAGAAACATTTACATTCAAAATCCCGCCGCCTTTAGAAATCAAAGACCTTTTATCTTCCAGTTTTATTTATAAATAACTTTCACTTCGGTCGAAAAGTCATCTTTCAGAAAAAAACTGGCATCTTTAAAATTGGGACGATTCCTTAAACCCAGACTCTTATAATTGGAATACCCCACTCCTTCTGTCGGCAAAAGAAATCTTTTATCAATTTCGCCGTTTTCATTTTCATCATGAAGGATAAATACCGCATATCTGGCTTTGGGGAGGTCATGAAAGGTCACCTCCGCCGATTCTGAATTAATTACCCCCACCATCTTTTTAAAATACTTTTCCAGTTTTTGATCCGGCACCGTCCCATCCTTATTATAAAGCGCAAACAATACTTTCCCGTCAGAATTTCTAAGATTTCTAACTTTTATACTAAGAGAATGAGTTTCCTGGCTAATTGCCCTAGTCGAAAACAAAAGGAAAAAGCCGAAAATTAACTTCAAAATCAGTTTATTGTTTTTCTCCATTTTACAAGTTTAAAATAAGCAAAGACTGCGAATACAGTAGTAATAAAAAATCTCAATACCAGCGCCCGAATAGTTTCCAGTTTAAATTCGCCACCCGAATCTATATGAATAAGCAAACCTAGAAAGGCTACAAAAATCATGAGTGCAGACACTCCAAGAATCTTCCAGGTCCACTTTTTATATCTGAAAAATCCGTAAAGAGCACCCAGATAAAGAAAAGAGGCGATAAAATTTACCCATACCACAAAGAGCACATAATCCCTCTGAGCTTCCCTCATTTCAAACCAATCGAAGATTATACTACTACTTAGGTATAAGCTTATTAAGGCGAAGACAAGAAAAAATCCCAGGGTGATATAATAAAATACTCTTTTCATAATGTCCTTAATTAATTTTCAGAGCTAATTCCTGGATCTAGTTTGTTTTCCTGTAACTCCATACCGCCAGGGCATTTAAAACGACAGCAAAAAAGCTCATCACCCCAAATTGCCATAAAATATCCCCTAATCCCGATCCCTTAAGCATCACCATCCTTATCACTTCTACAAAATATCGTATGGGGTTAAGCAGGGTGATCTTCTGGGCCCAATCAGGCATACTTTCAATAGGGGTAAATAAACCACTCATCAGGATAAACACCACCATAAAAAACCATGCGATAAACATTGCTTGTTGCTGGGTATCTGTATAATTAGAGATAAAAAGCCCCATTCCAAGAATTACAAGAAGATATACCGCCGTAAACAAATAGATCAATCCAATATTACCTACAATAGGCACATTAAAGATTAGCCTGGCGATTATAAGCCCCACGGTTAGAATTATCATTCCCAGCACCCAGAAAGGAAATAATTTACCAATGATAAACTGGTGTTTTTTAATAGGCGTCACATTTATTTGCTCGAGAGTACCAATCTCCTTTTCCCTAACGATATTCATCCCTGAAAGAAAAAGGCTAAGCATAGTCACCAATAAAACCAGGATCCCTGGCACCATAAAGGTCTTGTAATTGAGGGTTTCATTGTACCAAAAAGAAGGAATGCTAAGAATATTCATTTGCTTTAGCATTTTATCCTCCGGTTGAATTATTTCCAGGGAAATCTTTCTATTAAAATCCCTCACGACCTGGTTAAGATATACGTTTTCCACCCCAGCCTTGGCCCCATCAATAGCATTAAGATACACCGCCAACGAATTATGTTTATTCCTAACAAGGTCTCGTTCAAAATATCGGGGAATATCAAGAACTACATCAATTTCTCCTTTTTTCAGAGCATCATCAGCGTCTTTTTTAGACCGGTACATCTCCGAGACCGAAAAATACTCAGAAGCTTCAAATTTACTGATCAGTTCCCGGGAGATCGAGGTCTGGTCATTGTCTATATATGAAATTCGGATATTATTAACTTCAAAGGTAGCTGCATTTGAAAGGATAATTAGCTGCAATAGAGGCATTACGAAAATAATAGGTAACATGCCCCTGTTCCGCATGATCTGCTTAATCTCCTTCTGAACTATGTATTTTATGGTTTTCATTTTCTCTCTTCGACTTTTTTATTCCAGTCTAATCTTATACTTTTTCACACTTATTCCGATAAAAACCAGGGCCATAGCGATAAGCACAAGGGTCTCTTTCCACAAGAATGCAATTCCCACCCCTTTGAGCATAATTCCCTTTAATATTATAATAAACCACTTCGCAGGAATAATATTACTAAGTACCTGCAGCGGCACAGGCATACTCGAAATAGGAAAAATAAATCCTGATAATAGAATCACCGGAAGCATTAAACCCATCAGAGATATCATGAGAGCGGCTTGCTGAGTTGCCGCAATGGTGGAGATAAGAACCCCAAGGCTTAGCGCTGTAATGATAAACAAAACACTTTCTAAAGCTAAGAGCACAAGACTGCCTTCCACAGGCACCTGGAATACTACGAACCCAAGCAATAAAATAATTACTGCATTGATAACCGATAGAAAAATATAAGGGAAGACCTTCCCAACTACTACCTGAATTGGTTTAAGAGGTGACACCAGAAGAATTTCCATGGTTCCCTGCTCCTTCTCCCGGGTGATAGAAATTGAAGTCATCATTGCTGAAACCAGCATTAAGATCACAGTCATCACCCCGGGAACGAAGTTGAATACACTCTTTAATTCAGGGTTATAAAACATCTGTGATCTTACTTCTACCTTATAAGGAACTTCATTTTGGAGATTAATTTCTTCACTGTGATGCTGAAGAATAGATTGAACATAATTACTTATAGTGTTGGCGGTGTTGGGATCGGTAGCATCTGTGATCACCTGTACATTTGCCTGATTTAAAACCTGAAGATTGTTTGCAAAATCTTTTTCAAAAACCAACACGGCCTTGACTTTCCCCTTCCGGAAAACCTCCCCGATCTCCTTTTCACTTTGCACTTCACTTTCTATATTAAAATAAGGGGAAGCATTAATCTTGTTGATGATAACCTCAGTTTCAGAATCAGCCGACTTATCAAGAATCGCTACTTCTACATTATTTATTTCGTTGGTGATTGCGAACCCAAAAAGCAGGATCTGCACTATGGGCATTCCAAAAAGTATGATCATAGAACGTTTATCACGAAAAATGTGATAGAACTCTTTATTCACAAAACCCTTAAATCTTTTAAACATTATAAGTTCGAATTAGGTTCATTCAACGTTTCTTGCCAGCTTGAGAAAGACCCCGTTCATAGAATCGGTTTTAAAACTTTGCTTAAGTTTTTTAGGCGTATCCAGGGCCTCTATTTTTCCTTCTACCATAATGGATACCCTGTCACAGTATTCAGCTTCGTCCATATAATGAGTGGTTACAAAAATGGTAGTGCCTTTATTGGCTTCAGCATAAATTAGCTCCCAAAACTGCCTGCGGGTTATGGGATCTACTCCGCCAGTAGGCTCATCCAGAAAAACTATTCTGGGTTCGTGCAACAGGGAAACCATAAAAGCAAGTTTCTGCTTCCAGCCCAGAGGCAAGGAGCCCACTAAAGAATCAGCTACTTCCTGCAATTGCAATTCCTCAATCAAATTAGCTGTCTTTTCTTTTATATGCTTCCTGCTTAAGCCATAAATCCCACCAAAGAATTTAATATTCTCCCTGATCGTTAGATCATCATACATAGAGAATTTCTGACTCATATAACCGATATTTTTCTTAACCTCCTCGGCCTGATGGTGTACATCAAAATGGCTCACTCTAGCCTCCCCCGACGTAGGATTAGAGATTCCAATAAGCATTTTCATAGCCGTGGTCTTGCCTGCTCCATTAGCGCCGAGAAAGCCAAAGATCTCTCCTTTATAAACATCAAAAGATATATGATCCACAGCAGTGAAGTCACCAAATTTCTTTGTGAGCTCGTTTACTTCTACAACTTTTTCCTTTTCCATTGCTTAAGTTTCTGAAGAGGAAGCCAGATCCATAAACACGTCTTCTACACTGGCATTAGCCGGGTAGATCTCCAGTTCTTCGTGTTTCTTTTCAAGTAAATATTCCTGAAGTTCCTGCGGTTCAAATGTTTCTTCTGAAGATGTAAAATGTATAAATTCCCCAAAAGCAAAGACGTTCTCACTACCCGGGTAATCTTTAAGGTCCTGAATTAACCTGTAAGTCTCTCTGGAACGAACATTATAGATTTGTTTTGGGTGTTTTTCAATAATATTTTCGGGAGTATCCACCCTTAATATTTTTCCTCCCTGGATTAACGCAATCCTGTCGCAAAGCGCAGCTTCATCCATATAAGGAGTGGAAACCAAAATGCTAATGCCTTTCTCCCGTAGCCGCTTTAGCATTTCCCAAAATTCTTTTCGGGAAACGGGATCTACTCCTGTCGTAGGTTCATCAAGAAAAAGCACTTTCGGTTTATGGATCAAAGCACAGCTCAAGGCCAGTTTCTGCTTCATTCCTCCTGAAAGCTTTCCTGCCCTTCTATCTTTAAAGGGTTCTATTTGTAAGTATATATCCTTTATCAGGTCATAATTCTCCTCTATAGTCGTCCCGAAAATGGTTGCAAAAAAATTAAGATTTTCTTCTACACTTAAATCCTGATATAAAGAAAATTTCCCAGGCATATAACCCACCGAGCGGCGGATGCTTTTATACTCCTTCACTACATCGTATCCTGCCACACTCGCTGTCCCCTCATCTGCAAACAGCAAAGTGGTGAGAATCCTGAAAAGCGTTGTTTTCCCGGCCCCATCGGGACCAATGAGACCAAAAAGTTCTCCTTGCTCTATCTCCAGGGAAACATCGTCAAGAGCTTTGAGCTTTTTATAGGATTTGCTGATATTTTTAATGCTGATACTCATTGTAGATCCTTATTCCAACCACATTTCGGCAGGCATCCCTATTTTTAGGCTACCGTCATTTTTCACTTTAATTTTAACCGCATAGACCAGGTTAACCCGTTCTTCTTTTGTCTGAATGATTTTTGGAGTAAATTCGGCCGAAGAGGATATCCAACTCACCTTTCCCTGGAAGGTTTTCATACCTTCAGCAGCATCTATCTTCACATTCACTTCCTCTCCTATTTTCACTTCAGAAAGCTGAGTCTCACTTATAAAAACCCGTAAAGTCATTTCGTCCAGATCAGCGATTTTATAAATGGGCTTTCCAAAAGCGGTAATCTCGCCAGGCTCAGCATATTTCGAAAGCACCGTTCCTTTCACCGGATTTATAATTTTACTTTTTTCTATCTGGTCCTCGATTTTAGCAATTTGCACATCCAGGGTTTCCAGTTCATTTAGAATAGGAGCATTCTGGGTTTCCACACTTCTTATTTGTTGTTCCAAAACATTAACCCTTCCTTCAACCTCATCCAACTGTCTCTTAGTAGCTGCCTCTTCCTCATACATCCTGTTTATTCTCTCCTTCTCATTTTTAGCTGTTTTGAGCTGCTCTTCCAAAACTCCAATTTGGGAAAGAACATTCCGCGATTTAGAAGAAACAGCTCTTTTTGAAGCTCTAAGTTGTTTCTTACTGTAATGCAGTTGCAAGGTGTCTATAACCCCTACTAACTCTCCTTTTTCAAGGAGAATACCTTCTTCCAGATTGAGGTATTTTATCTTTCCGTTTGCCTCGGCCGAGACTGTGATCTCGGTGGCTTCAAAATTCCCGTAACCATCGGCTTTCTCCTCATCGCTGCAGGAAACAAGCCCCCCAAAAAGCAAGACCTGAGTAATTATGATACTTATTCTTTTCATTATTTATAGATTCTGAATTGAGTTATTAATTGCCTTTTGCTAGCCTGAAATTCGCCCGGGCAAGAGCAAGCTGAATTTCGTGTACTTTCTGATCAATTTTCGATTCAAAAAGTTTATTAAACTCGGTGAGATATTCTGAAGAAGTGATCACTCCATTTTTCAATTGTGATGCCGATGCTTTAATCACTTTTTCTCTTATAGCCAGGATCTCATTATCTGTAGCGATTGTTTGCTTCATTTTTAAAATTTCATTTTCAGCTTCCTGTAATTCTATATTGTTGTTAATCACAAAGCTTTCTTTTTCGGTTTCAATGATATCCTGGGAAATATCCAGTGCCTTTTTAGCCTCTTTGTTTTTCCCCCAATCAAAAACATTCCAACTAGCCCTTAAGCCCACCATATAAAAATCCTGGAAAGAATTATCCAACATATTTAATCCGGGATTTCCATAACCTGCCTGGGCAAATCCCGAAAGACTCGGAACCGTAGATTTTGAGATCACTTCTTTTGAAGCTTCCAATTGCTGTTTCTTCAGATCAAACAGCTCCAATTCTGGCCGGTTATTACCGGTGAACTCTATCTCCCCAATGGCTGGTTTTTCAAGAATGACATTCTCATCTATTTCGGTATAAAGCAAAGTTGCCAGGTTTTCACGCAGTTTCTTTTTATCGGCACGCACCTGGACAAGCTGCTGATCGATCTTCAGTAGCTCTGCCTTCAGGATATCTGCTGAAGATGCCAGCAAAGCGCCATACTTCACTCCGGTTTCTACCTCCTGAATTTGCGACTGCAGTTGTTTCTGCTTAGATAACAAAAGAATTTCCTGCTCCTGTAATAGCAGCACAGAAAAATATAACTGATTTATCCGACCTTTTAACTGATATAAATCTACAGCAACCTCCTGCTGACTGGCTTTTAATTCAGCTTCTTTTAATGCCAACCTAGCATCTATACTCCCGCCCTTATAAATTAACTGGTTAACATCAAGACTAGCTCTATATTGATCTTTATTTGGTGCCTCCATGGTGGTGTTAGGAAGCTGGAGCGGAAAAGAGATAACCTCAGATTGGTAATGCGCCTGGGCATTAAGGTCTATCCTGGGTAGCTTATCTTTTTGAATTTCTGCGACTTCAGCTGTGGTTTTATCACCTAACAACTCTACTTTTCTGGCCAGGGGATAGTTTTTTTCTGCTAACTCATAACTATCTTCTAGGCTAAGAATATGCTGTGCTTCAACAGAAAAAGTGAGCAGAAAAATTATTATTACACTTAAAAATCTCATTTTCTACAGTCTTATGGAGTTGATGATAAATTCGGCTACTTCAGTCTTCCGTTGCTTCATGAGAGCCTGGTATTCCTTATCGCTGGCATCGAGAAATCCTTTAAACAAAGGACTCGCGATAAAAGGAAGAATATTCAGAGACATAATATTTATAAATAGTTGTTCTCCACTAATAGGTTTAATTACGCCCCGGGCTACATTGTTTTCAACCTGTAGTTTGAATTTCCTGATATTGGGAAAATCCTTACCCGCTCTAAGTCGATCAATAAAATCAGGGTTTTTATTTAGTTCCTGTATTATAAAATTGGGGAGATAAGGATGTTTTATCACGAAGGAGATATAGCTGTTTGAAAAACCTCTTATCTTATCAAAAAGATCGGTATCCTCATCCAAAATCTTCTTTAACTGGGGAGCCAGAAGCTTAAAGGCATTTTTAAATACGGCTTCAAAAAGCATCTGCTTGCTACGGAAATAATAATGCAACATCGCTTTGTTAATTCCCGCTTTATCCGCAATCTCCTGCATCCTGCTTCCAGCCATTCCTTTCTGTTGAAAGATACTTTTCGCGGCCTCCAGGATCTCTGCCTCGGTATTTTCGTGTTTAGCTTTCATTCTTTAACTATAAGGTTTAACCATTTGGTTAACAAAGATAAATTGAAAACTTAAAGAACTGGCTATAAAAATGTTAAAATTTAATTGCCATTGCTGAAAAAGTGATTTAAAAAACGAGACCGCCCCCATTTCTGGGAGCGGTCTCTAACCTAAAAAACCTAATTAATATGAGAAAAAATTATTTGGGAGTTAATGTTAACTCCTTTCATATTCTCCTCCCTGCAAAATTCAGGATCCCTCCTAAATTGCTCTTTCTACTGGCAACACAACAACCCGTATAGGGTTATCGGTTTCCAGGTGTTTATTATATTCTTCAACCAGCTTAAAAAACTCGTCTATCTTTTTATTTTTAGTAAAAGAGAAATACAATAGCGATTCACTTCCTCCTTTTTCACTGGGAAACCAGCTTTGGGTGGCGATTAGGGAATCGTTACTTTTATAGCCATCTATCTCAGAGGTACTGAAGGCTTCTATCCCTGCTTCTTTAAAGAGTTTAAGCACCCCTTTCTGATATTCGGCTACTGTAGTTACCATTAATAATTTCATCGGTTTATGTTTATTTCAGTATTTAAAAACACTGTGGTTAATCTTCCAATTAAATTTACGACAATTAGCCTTCAATTTCCTTTGTTTCATCTTCCTCGATCTTAGCTCTTCTGGCCGTTTGTTTATCTTCAGGATATTTCTTTCTTACCAGCAAATAGTACACAACAGGAACTACCAGCAAAGTAAGGAAAGTAGAACCAATGGTTCCTCCCATTAGAGAAATTGCCAGACCCTGGAAAATTGGGTCGAAAAGAATCACAAAGGCACCAATTACTACCGTCCCGGCAGTTAACAGGATTGGCGTAGTCCTCACTGCACCGGCTTCAATGATGGCCTGCTTAAGAGGAATTCCATCTTCTAACCTTAAATTAACAAAGTCTATGAGCAGGACGGAGTTCCGCACCATGATTCCCGCCAGGGCAATCATCCCGATAAAGGAGGTTGCGGTAAAGAAAGCTCCCATGATCCAGTGCCCTAACACAATTCCTACCATGGAGAGCGGTATAGCCACCATCATTACAATTGGGGTTTTAAAATCCTGGAACCAGCCAACGATCAGCATATAAATGATGATGATAACTCCCAGAAAGGCAATTCCAAGGTCCCGGAAAACTTCCAGGGTAATTTGCCATTCTCCATCCCATTTCACCGTATAATCATCCTCCTTTTCAGGTTGTTCTATATACAGTTCATTCATAGTGTAACCTGCAGGCAATGGAATCTCTTTTAATTTTTCTTCCATACCAAGAATAGCGTAAACAGGACTTTCCAGGGTTCCCGCCATATCTCCGAGTACATAAACTACACGCTTCTGGTTCTTGCGATAAATACTTTTATCCAGGGTGCTCTCTTTAATGTTCACCAGATCGCCAACCGACACCATATTCCCCTGGGCAGAAACTATCTCCAGTTGGGCTATTGCCTCCGGACTTGCTTTTTCCTGTTCATCAAGGGCTAGTTGAATCGCAACTCTTTCAGTAGCGTCTTCATCGTACAGATGTGTTACCGCATTATCACCTAAGGCTGAGTTCAAGGTAAAAACAATTTGCTGCGGAGCTACTCCGTATCGCATAGCCTTCTCACGATCTATCTCGTAAACGAATTCTGTTTGATCGGCTTCAACCATCCAGTCTACATCTACAACATCGGTGGTGTTGTTCAATATATCCTGAACTTCTCCAGCCACCTCGATCTGCTTTTCATAATCCGGCCCATAGATTTCAGCAACAATAGTAGAAAGTACGGGTGGTCCTGGGGGAACCTCCACGATCTTAACATTCGCATCATATTTTGAAGCGATCTTCTGAATATCCGGGCGCACTAATTTTGCGATATCATGACTTTGGGCACTACGCTCACTTCGGTCTGTGATGTTTACCTGAATATCGGCGGTATTAGAAGCTCCCCGCATATCATAATGACGAACCAATCCGTTGAAGGTTATAGGCGCCGAAGTCCCCACGTAAGACTGATAATTTACTACTTCAGGACGTCCAGAAAGATATTGACCTATCTCTTTAGTCACTACAGCGGTTCGTTCTAAGGTGGTTCCCTCAGGCATATCTATCACCACCTGAAACTCGTTCTTATTATCGAAGGGCAACATTTTCACTAATACAGTCTCCGTAAAGAACATCAATACCGAACCTACAAGCAAAACAGAAGTAATACCAAGGGCAGACCAACGTTTCGCCGGACTATCCAAAAGCGGTTGTTCCAGCCTTTTGTAAATTTTATAAATACTGGAATCCTCAAGCCGTTTACCTTCGGTAGGTGCTTCACCTTTTTTATCTCCCTTTTCCCTAAGGAATAAATATCCCAGATATGGCGTAATGGTTAGCGCCACAAAAAGAGAAAGTATCATAGCGATAGAAGCCCCAATAGGCATCGGGCTCATGTAAGGCCCCATCAGTCCGCTTACAAAAGCCATCGGTAATACCGAAGCAATCACCGTAAAGGTCGCCAGAATGGTTGGGTTTCCTACCTCGTTGATCGCATACAAAGCAGCCTGTTTAAAGGGAAGCCTTCGCATCTTGAAATGCCGGTGCATATTTTCAGCAATAATGATGGAGTCATCAACCACAATCCCGGTCACGAAAACCAAAGCAAAAAGAGTAATACGGTTCAGGGTATAATCCAAAAGGTAGTAACTAAGCAAGGTAAGGGCAAAAGTTACCGGCACCGAAAGGAATACTACCAAACCACCGCGCCAGCCCATCGCCAACATAACCACGATGGTTACTGCAATTATTGCTCCAATAAGGTGCAGTAATAATTCGGAAACCTTATGCGAAGCGGTCTCACCGTAATTACGGGTTACCTCGACGTGTACATCTGAAGGTATTATAGTTGTCTTTAGGTGTTCCACTTTTTCCAGCACCAAATCGGCAATCTTCATCGCATCGGCGCCTTTTCTTTTGGCAACCGAAATGGTTACCGCCGGATATTCCGAAGGATAATCTGAAGCTATTGCAGTAACGGCCTGTCCAAACCCGAAATTAACGTATTCCGAAGGCAATTCGGGCCCATCCAGCACCTGAGCCACCTGCTTTAAATAAACAGGTTGATTTTGATTGATTCCTACAATGAGATTTTCAACATCATCTGTGGTTTGTAAAAAACTCCCGGTGTTTACAAGGAATTCAGTATCATTTCGATTAAAACTCCCAGAGCTCATCTGGGTATTATTGGCTTTTATCTTTTCGCTAATCCCTAACAGATCAACTCCTGCCGAAGCCATTTTATTTTTATCCATCACCACGCGAATCTCCCTGTTCCTTCCCCCCATTTTATGGGTTGCGGCAACATCTGTCACTTTGCTTATTTCGTGGTTTACTTCATTGGCAATTTGCCTCAGCTGGTAATCATCGTAGTTTTCACTCCAAAGCGTTAATCCCAGCATGGGCACATCGTCTATAGACCTCGTTTTCACCATAGGTGGCGTAACCCCTTCAGGCATCTGGTCTATATGCTTCATGATCTCATTGTAGAGTTTCACGTAAGACCTTTCAATATCTTCTCCTACATAAAATTGTACAATCACCATCCCTTGTTCCTGCATAGAAGTAGAATAAACATACTCTACCCCTTTTATGTTGGAAACGATTTTCTCTAAAGGTTTTATTACCCTCGATTCCATTTCGGTCGGGCTTGCCCCGGGATAGCCTACAAAAATATCGGCCATTGGCACGTCTATTTGGGGCTCTTCTTCCCTTGGTATTAAAAACGAACTGTAAACCCCAATCACCATAAATACGATCATTAATAGGATGGTGAGTTTAGAGTCTAAAAAACCTCTGGATATTTTTCCTGCTAAACCTTCTTTCATTTTTATATTTTTTCAGTCCCCCTATAAAAGGAAGAACATTCTTTATAATATCAGATTAATTACTTCAGGTTGAATTACATTTTCACCTTTGCACCATTGTACAATTTACCTTCAGCAGAAATAATATAGGCTTCGTCTGCTGAAAGACCCGAAAGCACCTCTACCCGGTCGCCATAACTACGCCCCAATCGCAACCAGCGAAGCATGGCGGTATTCTGTTGACTTACCGTATAAACCCCGTGCAGGTCTCCCTGTGTGATTATGGCTTCTTTAGACACAGTTACCGGCCCTTGTGTTTTTTCATCGGTTTCAATAGGAAATTGAACCGTGGCATACATCCCTGATCTTACAGGAAGATCGGTTTTTTCCAAGGCGATTTTTACCGGGAATTGTCCCCCGGTCTTACTGGAAGAACTGCTTACCTCCACTACTTTACCTTTTAAAGCCTGGTCAAGAGATTTGATAAGAACCTCAACCTCTTCCCCGGTTTTTACTGCTCCAATTGAAGCCTCTGGCACACTGGCACGAATTTCAAAATCCCCTGGAGCCTCAATAGCGATTAAAGGCATTCCGGGGTTGGCCATATCTCCATTTTCAACGAATTTGTTCGTTACAACTCCGCTGAAAGGGGCTCTTATATTTGCATAAGCAAACTGAGCATCGATTTCATTCTTCATCGCTTTAGCCGATTCCAATCTGGCTTTAGCCATTTCATAATTAGCTGTGATATCGTCTACTTCCTTCTGGGAAGCACTATTTTCAGCAAATAAAGCCTGAAAACGTTCATAGTCTTTCTTAGCATTCTGAAAAGCTACAGTAGCTTCATTTATTCCAGCGTTTACCTGGGCTCTCTTTGCCTGAAGATCGGCATTGTTTATAGATACCAAAACCTGACCTTTTTTAACCTTATCCCCAATATTTACGTGTACTTTATTGATATAGCCCATCATTCGGGTACTTAGGGTAGCATTATTCTCTGCTTCCACAGTACCGCTAACACTAAGTTTTCCTCCTGAAGCCGAAACAGGGGTACTTGTTGTTACCTGAATTGCGGCAACTTCTTTTATATTTTCTTTCTCATTATCGCCACAGCTAATAAATAATGTTGCTGCCAGGCCTAAAGTGAGTAAAATTCTTGTTTTCATTTTTTATAGTGATTTCTTCTCCTTTTGAGAAATTATATTTAATTGTTGATTATTCTGCTTTTGTTAAAAATTCCAGATAAGACTTCGCGAAATTATACTCGAAAATCGTCTGGAAGTATTCCAGTTGTTTTTGCTGAAACTGGGTCTCGGATTGCAGGAGATCTGTAGTTTTCTCAAGCCCCTGTTCAAATCTGTTGGTTCTTATACGAAAAGCTTCTTCTGATTGCTCTACGGCAAGTTCACTGCGTTTCATCTTATCATATAGATCTTCCACATTGCGTTTTGCCCTGTTGATTTCCATTTGACTCTTTGCCTTATATTGATCGAGCTCCAGTTTGGATTGTTCTAATTCAGCTTTACTTTTCTGAGCTTTCCCGAAGCGTTTGCTTCCCTGGAAAAGATCCCAACTTAACTCAGCGCCCACCATATATCCACTGGCTGCACCCTGAAAAATATCCTCGTCATAAAGTTCATAGCTCCCGAAGGCATTAAGTCGGGGCAGAAACGCCATTTTATCAGCCTTATTCATTTTCTCATAAGCATCGGTGGCGAATTCCATAGCCTGGATATCGGCACGATCATCAGAAAGCCTCAGGTTTTCTGCGGAATAAAGAGTTTCAGCTTCCAGTTGGTCTGAAGGCATCCAGGTTTTTCCGCTTTCTTCATTCATCAGAAAGGAAAGATAATCTGATGCATTTTGCACGTTACTCCGTGCCATTTGCAATTGGTTGTTCACTTCACTAACGCGAACTTCCACAGCAAGCACATCGGCACGTTGCAGGTAGCCTTGCTCAAAACTGTTATCGGCCAGTTTTTTATTCTCCAAAGCAGCTTCCTGGGCTTTCTCCAAAACCGCAACTGCCTTATGAGCCAACTGAAGTTCCATATAAGCCTTTTCTACTTCCAGTAACACGTAATCCCGGGTTCGATCTCCCTCTAATTCGGTGGCTTGCATCTTCGATTTAGCAGCCTGGCGTTGCAGAAAACCATCTACATTAATAAGTGGTTGTTGTACCTCGATTTTAGTAGCAAAGTTGTTAACCCGGTCCGGGTCATTGAGCAACATTGGGTTAAAATCACTTTGGGTAAGTATTTCCTGATTGAGTTTAGAGCCAAAAGCCATCAAAGGATTAGTTGTCGTAAAGCCCGTATGGGAAGCCTTTATATTTGGCAAAAAAACTGCATTTGTTTGCCGGTAATCTGCCCTGGCCTGGAAAAACTCCTGTTCAGATATCTTTAAGCTTCGGTTATTCTCCAGAACCCTGGTCAAAACCTCCTCCTTAGAGAGCGGTGTTGTTTCCTGGGCAAAGAGAAAACTTCCCGCCAGTATTGTTAATAGGAAAATGAATGTATATTGTTTCATGGGTTACTTAATTTGTTGGCAAAAATAACCCGCAGTATAGGCTAAGCCTGTAACCCTTGTTACCTAAGCAAACAAGCAACATTTAGAAGAATTTCACTATAAACGTCTAAAAAGGAAATGGACCACATGAAGCAAAACCCTTTGAAAACAAGCCATTCAAAGAGTATCAAAGTGAAAATCGAATGTTTTTTCCCGACTTTTCTAAAGAAATAGAAAAACCTTACAGCCCCGGGAGGTAACATTTGTTACAGGGACATTTATGCACATTGGCGCTTATATCCAGAATTCGTCCTGCCAGATTTCGCAGGAAATTTCCCGGTCGTGATGCTCCTGAAGTTTTTGGAAGTCTTCTTCGGAAGCATGCTTCTGAATTTCATTAAATAGAATCCGCTCCTCGAATCTAATATGTGCTTCCAGGTCTCTCCTAATAGATTTAAGGTTTTCGGTAAGATTTTCTTTCGCCTGAAATAAATGCTTGAGGTGTTCGTGTTCTTCTAAAGCTTGCTTCACCAACTTATGATCCGGGCCAAGCACCGGGAAAACATATTTTTCTTCAATTTCAAAGTGAAGTTTGAGGTGGTTATCCCAAAACCACTCCAAATAAGTTTTTATTCGCTGCGGCTCAATGTCCTTTTCAAAACCTTTACCTATTTTCCAGCAAAGCAAGAGGCCCTGGTGGTGTTCCCGGCTTAGAGGTTGGATCGCTTTATGTCTTTTAATAGGTTTGTTTTTAGGTGCGTCAGCCATTTTGAGAAATTTAATACAGCTCTAAGATAAGGATTATATTATTTTTTGACTTTAGCCTATCCGGTAAGGTTTTAAGGCCTCAGCATTGATCATATCAGCAACAAGCCTCCAACATATACCAGAATTCCCACCAACATTAGAATTAGGGTATAAGGTAAAATCTCCCTGGCTTTCAGGTTAGTAATCGCCAAAAGCGGTAATGCCCAAAACGGCTGGAGCATATTAGTGATCTGGTCTCCGTAGGCAAGCGCCATCACCGCCTTGTTGAGTGGCACCCCAAGTTTTAAAGCACTCTCTAAAACTACCGGCCCCTGCACAGCCCACTGCCCGCCTCCACTGGGCACGAAGATATTTACCAGTCCCGCGCTAAAGAAACTGTAAACCGGCAGACTTACCTCTGTAGCGAAGCTCGCAAAAAAGTTAGCGATATCGGCAACCAATCCGGTTTCCCGCATAATCCCCATAATCCCAAAATACAAGGGAAATTGTATTAGAATAGCCGCCGCTCCACCTATGGCCTTTTCCAGAGCTCTCAGAAAAGAAGCGAAGGAATCGTGCATAAGAATACATAAACAAAGCATCAGGAAGTTGAGCATATTTGGAGTTAGGTTTCCTGCTAATAGCTCTTCAGTATAACTGGCAAAAAAAGCGCTTAGTAACAATAAACCAAAAATCAGTCTTAGCCATTTGGAATGATCCAGTCTTTCGGCTCCTGAAATTACTTGATTTAGATTTACTTTCTCCCGGCTTTTAAGTTTTACAGAGGAGGTTCCGGCTGTGCGGGAGAGCCAGTACAGCACCAGCGGAATAAGCAAGAGCAAAACCCCAAAGATGATGAGATTCCAACTGGCGAAGATAGTTGTATCGGTAGGAATACTATCGGGTAACCGCGCGAGTAAGGCCGGATCTCCACCCGGGAACAGGCTTGCCAGATGCCCGCTTTCGGCAGCTTTTAAAGGGGCACTACCACTAATTCCTCCGTGCCACACCATTAATCCCACATAACCCGAAGCCCCTACGAGAGGGTAATTGATCTTAAAACCACGTTGCTGTGATGCTTCGGCTACCTTCCTGGCCATAATAGCCCCAAAGATCAAACCCAGGCCCCAGTTAAAAAAAGCCACCAGCATAGTAGAGATTGCAACAATAACTACGGCGCTGGCGTTGTTGGTAACGGTTTTGGTAAGCTGACTCGTTAGCCAGGCCATCGGTTTGCTTAATACCAGGACGTGACCCAGAACAAGAATAAGCATCATCTGCACCATAAAAACTAGCAGCGCCGGGTCCCACATGCCTGCTTGCCAAAATTCCAGGATCTGCACGGCCGATTCCCCATTGTGGTCACCTGTAAACAAAAAAGCAATTATTAAAGTAAGCAGGCTTAATAATACGGCCAGGGTAAATGGTGCCGGAATGAGTTTTTTAAATACTTTTTCTACGAAATGGGAGGCAGACATTCTATTTGCTTGGTTTACCTGCTAAGGTAATTATTTTGGAAGTTTAAGTCTAATTGAAATTATTCCCGCAGAAAATCGAATGCTCCTTCTCTAAGATTAATGCCGTATTCGAGGTAGGCTTTAAGACAGGCTAGAAAATTTGCCCAGCCTTCGGTGTTATTCTGTAACCATTGTATGCCCATTTCATCATTTTCCCTACTTTTCTCGGTGATATGTACCACGGTAGAATAATTTCCGGCAGGACGCAGTTCGATCTCGGTGAGCAATTCTTCTTCATCTATATCCCAGTAAAAAGAGATGTATCTATCCTGTTCAATTTTATCAATACGCACCGGGGCTTCCTCTTCAAACTCCGGAAACCTCCAAACCAATACCTTTCCTTCTTCCATTGGCCCCGTACTCTCTGAAATAAAATAATTCTTCATTTTCTCCGGATTGACGATGGCTTCAAACACCTCGGCAGCCGATTTCTGTATCTGCAGGGCAACTTTTACCTGAAGTAGTTTTTGCATTGGTTAAGGCTTCTTTATGAAGTCTCAAATTAGTGAATTTTTAATCAGCATGCCGGCTTTCCTTACATCTAAACTGAAAATAGGTGAAAATATGATTTTAAAAATCGGTGTATTCAGTGGCGTCAATAAGTTTATATTTCGGATTGTGTTTCAGAAAAATGTCGAAATAGGCAGTATGAGTGCCTCCAAGGATTATTAGCACGCGATCGTCTTTTTCTAAGGGAATAGCAGAAAAGTTGGCATACATACTCAGGTTCCTTTTGTAAAAATCTGAAATGATCTCTGCGCCTTCATTATTGCCGGGCGACTGCATAGTAGCCAGGAAATTATAGAAATTAAAGGTTTCTGATTTGAATTCTTCAGAATTATAAACTTCAAATTGCCTCAAAAGTGGCTGGGCATTAATCCATTCCACAGTCTTGATACTTTCTTCTAAAAACTCTCTGGATGTATCCTGTCTTTTGGCCATTTCTATAAGTTTTGGGTAGTTGAAGCCAATACGCGCATCTATTCCGTAGACCATTTCCACGCCGGCCAGTCTCCCAACTTCAAAAGCGATAACATTTATCTCTTCGGAATAATTCACCCGATTAGTCTGGTCTTTGAGATAGGCTTGATAGGTCTTGTTAGTAGCCTCATCTTCCTCCGGAACGATCTCTACACATATTACAGTAGGCCTGAATTCAACCAATTGGGCCACGATCCTGCCTATATCTGCCTTTACCTCAGGTTTATTAACGTCTACGTAAGATGAATAGGCATCTGAAGTATTGGTTAAATGAGAAGTAGCAAAATTTAAAACTTTGATTCTCTCTTCATTTTGCGCCTCTGCGAAAAAACTTCCGAGGAAAAAGAATAAAAGAAAAAGATATTTGGGATTGGTCATAATACGGTATAAAAAATCCCGCCGAAGGTAGGGCTTTGGGCGGGTCCTTTGATTAACACCCTATAAAACTATAAAATTTCTAAGAGAAATTATAGAAATGCAACTTAAAGCTTAAAAACTTATGGTCAAAATAAAAACCCCCACCGGTTAAAGTGAGGGTTTAGGTCAAGATGTTATTTCAGATAAAACCTACAACTTTTTCAGCTGCTTTGCTTCATCTTTACTCACTTCCTTAATGCTGATGGCATAACCTCCACCCGGCACAGATAACTGTGAAAGCTTGGATCTATGGTTTACCCGAACTTTCCTGATCTCGTAAGATTGAGGATTGTCCTTGTAATGCGCATTTTTACCATCTGAATATATAGTGGCGATATAATCTTTGTTCTTGTCGAGAAAATCAAATGAGATTTTGGAAATTCGTTCTTCGTTTCCGTTTACATTTCCCACGAACCAGTTGTCCTCTCCTTTTTCTTTTCGGGCAATTGTAAGGTAGTAACCAGGTTCAGCTTCCAGGTAGATACTTTCATCCCAGTCTATAGCCACATCTTTGATAAACTGAAAAGCATCGGGAAATTGCTCGTAATGCTCCGGCAGGTCGGCGGCCATTTGAAGCGGCGAGTACATGGTTACATACAAGGCAAGTTGATTGGCAATGGTACTATTCACATGGGAATCATTATCGGGATTCAGTTTGCTTATATCCATTTCAAAAATTCCAGGAGTATAATCCATAGGACCTCCTATTAAACGCGTAAAGGGGAGAACGGTCACGTGATTGGGTTTAGAACCTCCAAAAGCCTGGTACTCGGTCCCCCGCGCCGATTCATTGGCGATAAGGTTTGGGTAAGTCCTTGCAATTCCGGTGGGACGCACCGCCTCATGAGCATTGACCATCACTTTATAATCGGCAGCTTTCTCCAGGGCATATTGGTAATGATTCACAATCCACTGGGAATAGTGGTTCTCACCCCGTGGCAGAATATCTCCCACATAACCGCTTTTAACAGCATTGTAGCCGTGTTTCTTCATAAATGCATAGGCCGTATCCAGGTGGCGTTCATAATTTCTAACTGAAGATGATGTTTCATGGTGCATGATCATCTCTACACCCTTGCTCTTAGCGTACTCTTCGATCATCTCCACATCAAAATCAGGATAAGGAGTTACAAAGTCAAAAACATAATCCTTTGAATGTCCAAACCAGTCTTCCCAGCCCACATTCCAACCTTCTACAAGCACTCCATCAAAGCCATGTTCAGCAGCGAAATCGATATGTTTTTTAACATTTTCATTATTTGCAGCGTGACGGCCGTTTGGTTTGGCTGCTTCAAAATCGGTTACTCCAAGTTTTACCGCGGTAAATTCATCGGTATAGTTCCAGGAACTCTTCCCCGTGATCATCTCCCACCAAACCCCAATATATTTCATCGGTTTAATCCAGGAAGGATCTTCTATAGCAATTGGCTCGTTAAGGTTATAGGTGATTCTGGATTTTAGGATATCCCTGGCATCATCACTCACCATCACAGTACGCCAGGGGGATTGAGTAGGAGAAACCAGGTAGCCTTTATCTCCATTCACATCTGGAGTTAACCAGGATTCAAAGATCATCTTTTCGTCGTCCAGGTTAAGATGCATGGCAGCATAATCGATAAGTGCGGCCTCGTGCAAATTAATGTACAGACCATCATCAGATTTCATCATTAAAGAGGTTTGCACCCCGGTATCTGAGAAGGAGGTTTGCGAGAGATTGGAAGTAATGGCCTTTTCCATTTGTCCCCGTATCTCCGAAAGTTTTGACTCAATATAATCATATTCCTGGGTATCGTAATCTCCGGGGATCCAGAAAGCCGTATGATCTCCCGCCATAGCAAACTGGGTTCTCTCTTCTTTGATCACGAAATGTCCCAGCTCGTTTTGCTGCGGAAATTCGTAGCGAAAACCAAGCCCGGTATCGAACAACCGAAAACGCAAAACCATTTTTCTGTTGGTTTCGGCTTGTTTCAGATTTACTTCAAGCTCATTATAATGATTTCTAATTTCTTTTTCCTCTCCCCAAACAGGCTCCCAGGTCTCATCAAAATGGGAGGTAGCGGTATCCTCAATACTAAAACCAGCCAAAAGAGAATGTTCGTCATTCTTTAACTCTAATCCTAACTTACTGGTTTTTATCACTTCCTGTCCCTTGTAGTTTAAGCTGTACACGGGGGTGCCATCTTCCTGCAGATTAAAATTCATTTCCAGGTTCCCATCCGGGGATTTAATATCTTGACCAAGTGTGATTCCTACTGCAGCAAGCCAGAAACAGGAGAATAATATTAATTTCTTCATATCTTATTTTTTCAGGGGCTATTTAAAGGTTTTTATGAGATAATTCAGGCAAAATTATCCCTTAATTTTTCTCAAAGATATGACCCATATCAGCAAAACAAGATATTAGGCCGCGTTTTTAACTTTGCTCATATCAAAACCCAAATAGAAATATTAAAATCTTAGCTTTCATTAGTTCTATTCTGAAATTCATTTTTTAATACCTCTTAAATTCTTAATTTTCTCATATTTTTGTGGGCATCCTAAACTAAATAATTATGATTCCTGTAGAGGTATTGGAAGAATTTGGAGCCAAACGAGTTGAATACCCTAAAGGGGAAGTTATTTTTTCTGAAGGCGAAAATGCCAATAATTACTATCAGGTGATTTCAGGGGAAGTAAAAATGAACAATTTCAATTACGATGGAAAGGAATTTGTTCAGGGAATGTTCTTTAGCGGACAGAGCTTTGGGGAGCCGCCCTTGCTAGCCAATGTGAAATACCCTGCTAATGCCGAAGCGATAACCGATTCCGTTCTACTGAAACTTCATAAACTAAAATTTCTGGACCTGCTTTCCTCCCATCCTGAAATTCACCTGGGCCTCACCAAAACCCTGGCCAGCCGACTCTATTACAAAGCCATAATCGCTTCTGAACTCTCTACCCAGGAACCCGAACACCGCATTTTACGCTTACTGGATTACCTAAAGAAACACGTGCACAAACTCCAGGAGCCTTTTTCTTATAAAGTAGACCTCACCCGCCAGCAAATAGCCGACCTAACAGGGCTTAGGGTAGAAACGGTAATAAGGGCTACGAAATCTTTGGAAAAAAAAGGTGAACTAAAGATAAAATCAAGAAAGGTATATCGCTAAGCGCTCCTTTTTAAGTTGGTGAGCAGAATCCAACCTATCCCGATTGGGAAGAGACAACTCCCCGCGAAAAGGTAGACTGCAATATCTTCTGGCATTTGCCAGCGTTGCCACATTGCCATTCCACGGTAAACCAAAATACATTCCGTAACCAAAAAACCGGCAAAAAATATCCAGAACCCGATTCTTGGAAGTCTTATCATTTTAAAATATTGTAATAAAGCAAATAAAACGGGGCTTATTAAGCCCAGGAAAGTCCAGTGAAGGTAAGCAATCACGAAATCGGGGGTTCTATAGGCCAAATCGGCAAAATATGGTAAGGCAGAGAACAGCTGCGCAAGAAGCTTAACCACCAGTACCCAGGCGGTAATTATAAGCAGTTGCCTGGAAAAGGACCCGATATAATCCCCCAAACCGGAAAATTTCAGGATGCGGTGAAATTTCAGAAATGCGAACACTTGCACTACCGCCCCTATACCAGCCAGGTTATAGAATATTGTATTGGGCTGTGTCCATAACACCGATAGAAAAAATGTGAGCAGGATGGCTACATTGATATAGATAAAAAACAATTTAAAATCCCTGCGGGGGATTTCCAGCTTATTATTTTCAACAATAAAGAAAAGCATCCCACATAAAGCGAGTATAAACCATCCATTATACTGGAAATGTAGATAGAAATATATGGCCAGCTTATACCAGATAGAGGTGCTCCCCAGGGTACTCATAATGGCACCTAGGGCCCAGGGGCCAACGCTGGAGATAATCATGTAAATAAGCGATGTGCGTATGCATTTGTAGGAGAAACGTGTTCTGAATTCGACCGGGGTCTTCGTAAAAACCATCCAGGCAAAGAAGTAGCTGGCAATAAGAAAAAGCGTAGAGAAAATAATGGAAAATAAGGCGTAACCCTGGAAAGGAAAGCTCACCAACATCCCCAGGATTGTGAGCTGGGTAAACCAGAAAATCCTCCGGTAGACTTTATCTATCCCGGCATTTTTAAGAAAAAGCATATAAATAATACTGGTGAGCCCCACATAAACCCAGCCCAGCAATGCGACGTGAGAATGCGTATGCACCAGAAACCTAAAGGTCGCAGGGACATCGGCGAAGGAAAACAACCTTAAAACCACACCCAGAAGGGCAACCAGGAAAAAATATCCCAAAGCCAGGCTGATATGCTTTCTTATGACGATCATTTGGTTTGCAAGATAGGAAAATTAGCATCGTAAAGATGAATCTCTCAGTAGCATCAAGATAGGTAGCTCAGCCTCTCATAGGCTTAATGAATTACCATGAAAGTGAGGATTTAAACGAAACAAAAAGGCTGCTCCAGGGCGACAGGTTTATTGATCGATACTATTGGGGCAGTAAAGTTTTATCAATTTTTTTTACCTGCGAGCCACGAAACAGCCGGCTTGCAATCACTAAACTAATCTTAAATAAGTTTCCATTTCTTCCTGCAATACCGGAAGCATAATGGGTGATTCCTCAAAAATGGCTGCTTCAAAGCAAAATGTTTCACTTTGAAACAGCCGGCTTGCAATCACTAAACTAAATCATCACTTTTTTTTCCAAAGCTAGTGCCTTGGGGAAAAGTATATTATTTTCAAGATGGATATGTAAATACAGATCCTTTTCAAATTCGTCTAATTTTGAATAAAAGGCCTTAAAAGTGTTACAGGCGCCCTGCGGGGGAGTGAAACCATCACTCAACTCTGCTATTTTCCTAATAAGGTCTCCGGCACTTTCATGTTCTTCCTCCATCATCTTCACCGGGCTACTGGCATTCCCAAAAGGCGGACGCTCCAGCTTTGTGCCTTCTTTTTCAGCTTTTACCATCTTATTGATAAAGGGAAAGAGTATTAATTCTTCCTTCTTTAGATGGGTTTTTAATTCTCCGGCTAATTGATGAAACAAATTCTCTATTTCCCTAAGCTCGGGTTGTTCATTAGCGTGAGAACGCACTACCCTTTCGCAATAATTAAGCAGCATCGGAATACTTTCTTCTACATATTGATGGTGAACATTCACTATATGATCGGATAGGAAATCAAGTTCCCAGCTATTATATTTATATTCCCTGCTGCCATGGTTATAGGCATTAAGCAAATCTCTTTCAATATCTTTAAGGTTTACTTTTCTCCTCTTACAGGCGGTTTCAAGTTTTTCTCCTCCTCCACAACAGAAATCAATTCCGTATTTCTTAAAGACATGAGCATTTTTTATGTTGTCAGTAACTAACTCAGCTACTGTTTTATCTTTTATGCTATTCATATTTCTTGTCTTAATCACGGTGTAAATATCATATCTTAAGGCAGGAAATTATATGAGCGCAGTCATAAAAGGAAAGTTTTCTAAAAATCTTTTTTCGCTGAAATATATTTAATTCTCCAAACAGGAATTATCACCCATAAAATTAATACTGCAATTGACGTAAATGCTCCCAAGCCGGTGCCAAAGAACTGCTTGAATACAGCACCGGTATAACCCAGCAAAGCAGAAATATCCAGTTTCAGCAGGATAAGTATCCTGGAAAGATCTATAGGATTAAGCATACTTGCCACCAGGGAGAACTTATCCAGGGGATAATCCTGAAAGTACACGAGCGACAATAAAAAGAGGCCGTCATAAACCACCGCCAGGAAAAGCCAAACCAGGATTGCCAGACCAAAACCTTTTATCTTATTCTCATAAGACAAAGCAATATTAAAAGCTATAGCGGTAAAGATAAAGGTGAGAAAAACTCCAGAAATCAAAAGAGAGGCAAAATCCCAGATCGCTCCCGATTGGAACAAGCCGTAAATAATAAATGGTAAACCCAATCCCAGGATAAGACTGGCAGATAGCGAAATAGCCACGCCCAGATATTGTCCCAAAAATATAGAGCTTCTTCTTACCGGCTGGGCCAAAAGAAGTTCTGTGAATTCCCGTGAATTATAAAAATACATCACTCCAAAGATGGTCCCGATAAGCGGCACCAGGATAATTATGACATTCATAAGAGTAATCACGGCATTGGAGAGATCGTTGTTCAAAAACAACAACACTACCCCTAAAAGCAGGTAGAAAAAGAAATACACATAGCTCCAGAGGCTACGGGAAAGGTCGTAAAAACTATATTTTAATATTTTAAGCATGGTTTTCGGTTAAGATGTTGGCAATGGCGTGTTCGAAATCCTTCTCCCCTGTAGAGGTTTTTAGTTCCTCCACGGTCCCGTTAAAATAGATTTGTCCTTCCAGTAAAAATACAATCCTGTCTGATATTTCTTCCACAAAACTCATAATGTGCGAGGTAATCAGAATGGTCTTTCCTTTTGCTTTTTCCTGCTGAATAAGCTTTCGCAGGCGGATAAGCGAAACTGGATCCAGGCCTGAGGTTGGCTCATCCAGAATTATTAACGGGCTATCAAACATAAAACACAAGACCAGGTTTACCTTCTGTTTACTCCCTCCCGAAAGGTTACTGAGTTTTTTGTCCAGAAAGGGTTCCAGCTTAAATAGGTCAATAAGTTCCTCATCCCGCGCTTCTTTACCACGCAGATCTTTGATCATATCGATAAGTTCCAACACCCTTAAGTTGCCGGGGAAATTGGCTATTTGCGGCAGGTAATCTATATTCTTTCGATAATTCCAGTGTTTTTTCACCCTTTCCCCATTAACTTCAATTTCTCCTTTTTGGGGTATTACCATCCCGAGGATACTTTTTATAAGCGTGGTCTTCCCTGAGCCATTGGGACCTAACACCGCTATAATTCCGTTTTCGGGAGTTTGAAGGTTAAGCCCATTCAGTACCACCAGGGAACCGAATTTTTTATGCAGATTTGTTATACTTACCATTGAATTCTTTTCATTTGGGGTTGTTCATCGATGAGATCGGCCGGAGTAAAAATAGGAGAAACTTTCTCTGAAAAATCCAGCATATCTATAAACATACTTCTTAAAAGCACGATCGCTTCGGGAGTTTTATTCACCAGGAAAGAGAAGAGGGTCACAGGCCTGAAAGGCACATCCCCTATCCCATCTTTATTAAGATCGTAGCCAGTATAGCCGCTCCAGTAATTATTGCTGAATTTATTGTCATTGAGTTTCCCGGTATAGGCGACATCAAAGGAATTATATAAAAAATTGTTCTGTGTAAAGTTATTGTCATAAACAGCTCCACGTATCCTTACGGCGTAGCCATTGTTCTTAAAATCGTTTTCGATATAATTTATTCGGTTGGTATTATCGGCACTAATGGCAATAGTGTTATCTTCAAAAATATTATTTTTTAACTCTGAATCGTTTATCTCCTTCAGAAGAAGACCGTAGGAAGCACTCCCCCAGTTCTTTCTGAATTGGTTATCCTGCATATCTATAAATTTGGAATACATCACTGCTACTCCCGCACCATTATTCTCAAAAACATTGCCCTTATACAAATCGTGATCTGAAAACATAAAATGCAGACCATAACGTAAGTTATCCTTACATATATTATCAATGATCTCAGAATTATTCACAAATTCCAGGTAGATGCCATCCCTTAGGCCAACTACTTCATTATTTTTTACGCTTATTTTTTCCGACTTCCATATATGAACACCGTTACCCGAAGTAGACTGGTCTTTTGCATTACTGGTAATATTATTACCGGAGACAATCCCCTCGGAAGACCTTTCTAAAAGAATACCAAAAAACACCTGATCCAGCCTGTTATTCTTCACCTCAAAATTCTTAGAGTTTGAAACCAGGATTCCGGCGAAGTCATTTACATGACTTCTCCCAACATTGATAATCTTTAGGCCTTCTATAGAAAAATTTTCAGCTCTTATGCTTATTGCGGTGCCTTCCATTTCGGCGTCAATCACCGGAAAGCCTTCTCCTATAATGTTAAGGGATTTATCGATAATGGAGATATCGTGTTCTTTATAAATGCCGCTTTTAATGCGGATAACATCACCATTTTCGGCCATGTCTACAGCAGCCTGAATAGTCTTCACCTCACAAGTCTTACAGACTTCGATCTCCTGAGCCTGAGATATTGCTGTTGTTAACCCGAAAAATAAAAAAAGAATAAATAATCTACCCATGTTATTGGCGACTTGTTGTTAATGAATCCTTTTCAAGGAAATGGGTCTTTAATTCTTCCCAGTTAAATGTTCCTTCAGATCCATTATTAACAACAGGACTTTCCTTCTTAAAAGCAGCAAGATTGCCACCCATAGGGGAGTTAATACTATCGTTTATAACAAAACCGGCATTCTTTACGTCTATCATTGTTCCAGGCTGCTCAAAATTGGCAACCAGGTTTATAGCCATATCATAATTATGCTGAAGCTGGTCGTTAACCATGCATTCTATAGCATCATATTTATACTGCTTTCCTTTTTGGCTTACGGCCTGCGCTGAATAGGCTTTATTTACAATGGTCATTTCGCAAAAATCACAATTATCATTGCCGTAGTCTATTGGTTGGGGTTCATTGCTGCATGCAGTGAACAGCCCCAACACAAAGAGGTAAATTATCTTTTTCATAGCTTTAATTTTTCTTTAGCTTCGGCCTTTAGTGGCTTTTTTTCCAACCCACCAGGCGACTAAAGTTAGTAACATTCCTGCAAACATCAAATAGGCACCTGCTCTAGGATAGGAATGCGCTGTAAAATTCAGAATTTTCTGAGATCCCAGCAAGGGTGGTTTGTAGCTTAATGGATTACCTTCAGAGTCGGTTAACTTCATAATGGCTTTAGGATCAAGGTCAGTACCGTAGTCTGTTAGCCAGTTATTGAAATCTACCATTCCTAAGATACCTAGAATGGTCATGAGAATGAGCCAACCTAAGAACCAGTTTGGACCAATAACTTTAAAGAAGCCCAGAATTCCCAGCAGGACACCAAGGGCAGCCATTCCGCCAATTACTAGCGGGAAAGTATTGAATTCCCACATTTCTGCAGGAGTAGGGATCTTTTTCATCCCAATATAGTGGTTAATACCGTCAATATTCTGTATATCAAATTCTTCTTCGCCCTGTATTCCACTAATATAAATATTCATCCCCAGAGGATCTGGATACTGTGGCGCTTCCAGTTGTATATTCCAGAGTGGATAGATAAAGAGGCCGAGCAGTAGCACCGAACCTATTACCATTAAAATTCCTGATTTTTTCATTTGTTAAGGGGATTTTTAAAAGAAGGCGGGTAAATTTTCCATCCACCCGCCTTTCTCAATCTAAAAAACAACCAGTTTTCAACTAAATAAACTAATTAATCTCTTCATCATCCAAAGTCCATTTCAATGGCACATTTGAATTCTGGCCAGATACTCTTACGTATCCCTGCATTTCCTGGTGAAGAGCTGAACAGAAGTCGGTACAGTAAAATGGCCATACTCCTTCTTTTTTAGGTTCCCAGGTAATCGTTTTTGTTTGCCCGGGCATAATCAGGAGTTCAGAAGTGTTTGCACCAATCATAGCGAAGCCGTGGGGTACATCAAAATCCTGCTCAAGGTTAGTAACGTGGAAGAATACTTTATCTCCTACTTTAATCCCTTCAAGGTTGTCTGGAGAGAAGTGACTTCTCACGGTAGTCATATATACGTGAACTTCATTCCCATCGCGAACCATTTTTGTCTCAGACTCACTGGTAGCGGCATATTCGTGCTCGTTCTCATCCAACCTGTAGATTTTCTGAGATTTTGATTTAATTTTGTCTGCAGGAATACCGGCAGCATAGTGAGGCTCTCCGTGAGTTGGGAAATCTAATAAAAGTTCCATTTTTTCTCCGGAAATATCATATAACTGTGCAGAGTGCTCTAACTCAGGTCCTGTTGGCAGGTAACGATCTTTGGTGATTTTGTTCATAGAGATCATATATTTCCCATAAGGTTCTCTTGAGTTACCTCCAGGAATCATAAGGTGACCAACTGAATAGTAACTTGGCTGTCTGTCAAGTACTTCCCAGGTTCCTAATTTCCATTTAACAACTTCAGAAGAAATAAAGAAAGTTGTATAAGCGTTTCCTTTACCATCAAATTCGGTATGTAGTGGTCCTAATCCTCCTTCTTTTACGGTTCCTGCAAGGGTAGAATCAAAATTTAGAATAGGAATACCATAAGCATCACCTTCAAAGTCTTCATTTTCAATAGCTTTAAGCATCTTTGAAAAAGAGTGAACAGTAAGGTCGGTAGATAATTTACCATTACCTACAATGTACTCTCCAGTTGGGTCTACATCACAACCGTGAGGAGATTTTGGAGTTGGCATAAAGTATACTGCTCCTTCTACTTCTCTTGGATCTACGGTAAGCACTTTACTTTCCATAGTAGTTGTAGCCGACTGGGTGCTGTGATCAAAATAGTTGTGTGCATATTCAGCATCAATTTCTTCACCACCTCCATTTTGAACATATTCCTGGATTTTCTTCCAGTTTACAGCAGCAATGAAATCCTTATCATTCTGAGAAGCGTTAACTTCCTGCATTGTATGTGCTTCTTCGGTATTATAAGTAGTAAAGAAGAACCATCCGTGGGAATCTCCACGTCCGGGGTGAGAAAGGTCGTAGTTAAATCCAGGCATTTTCAGCTGGAAATCGATACTCATTTTTCCGTCATCGCCAATAGCGATAAAGGTAAGAGGGCCTTTAAAGTTTCCTTTCATTTGATCGATAGCCATATCCTCTTGAGGATAAGGTACAGAGAAACGCGTTCCCGCTACCACATATTCGGTATTTTCAGTAATGAAAGAAGAAGAGTGATTCCCTGCACTGTGAGGGATCTCGATGATCTCTTCGGTTTCAAAGGTTTCAAGGCTAATACGTGCTATCCTTGGAGTGTTATTTTCGTTGATGAATATCCAACGTCCGTCAAGTTCTCCGTTTGTTTGAGAAATATCGGGGTGGTGGGAATCTCCCCATGGCACGAAGCCAAAAGAAGTATTTAACATCGGAACAGTTTCCTCAGAATATCCATAACCATTGGTCGGAAACTGAGAAAAAACAGGGATCTCTTTTAGCATTCTACCTGAAGGCAAGCCGTAAACGGTTAGGTTCCCACTATATCCTCCTGAAAGGAATGCATAATATTCATCATGCTCTCCCGGTGCCACGTAAACACGGTCTGCCGCGTTAGAGGTAAGAGCTCCGGATTTCTCATCAGAAGATCCACCATTGCCACATGATTGGATAATAAGCCCCAGGACACCCAGGACCGCGATTCTAAAAATATTTTTCATTAGATTGGGTTTTAATTTATTGTTTGAAATTGGATTGATTATTCTTTTGGTAAAATGACGTCTTCAACTACATGGACCCATCCATTACTTACTTTTACGGTCGCTATAATTTTAGCTCCCCCCACAATAATGTCTTCTCCGTCACTACTAACTTCTACATTTTCTCCTGACGCCATATAAAGGGTGCGTCCTTTTTCGATATTTTTTTCAAGCATATCGATAGGATAATTGCTGGGCGCCACATGATTTTTAAGGATATAAGCCAGTTTAGCCTTATTTTCAGGTTTTAAAAGATCTTCAACGGTGCCATCAGGAAGTTTATCAAAAGCTGCATTGGTTGGAGCAAAAACCGTAAGCGGTCCCACATTTACCAGGGAATTTTCTACCCCAGCAGCTTTAACTGCAGTCACCAAAGTGGTATGATCTTCAGAATCCATAGCTAAGCGTAAGGCGTTTGGATTTTCACTGTCATCGTCGATAAAGGCCTGACCTTTATTTGAGCCGGCATCATTACTTACTTCATTAACTTCGGCAGGAGTCTCACTCTCATCATTGGTGTTATCCTTACATCCTATAAGCACTGAAGAACTTATCAGCAGGAAAGTCATCATTAAAAAGGGAATTGATTTCATCATTTGTTGGTTTGGTTAGGTTTATTCAATCAAAAAGCTAATTCGTTGCGAATTTATAAGGCTAATACTTATAAAAATATGAGAATCATCAGTTTTGCTCATCATATTGTCTAAAGTATTCAAGTATCGCCCGGGCTTCATCTTCAACGAGTCCTTGATTAGCCATCACTGCCATATTTGATTCAATAAGCAATTTTTTTGCAATTGGATCTTCCTTGATCATTTGTTCAGGATTAAGAATCATGTTCATAATCCACTCAGGAGAACGTCTTTCGGATACTCCGGCCAATTGAGGACCAACAAATTTCTTATCCATCTTATGGCAGGCAGAGCACATATTTTTAAAGATATCTCCTCCGTTGGAAGCCATATCGGCATCAATACCATCTCCCAACTCAACATTTTTTATAGGCCCAATTCCTTTATTGGATAGATCGTCTCCGCTATCGGCCTCAGATTCCTGGGAGGTGCTAGACTTTTCTTCGGGAGCAGGGGCTTCCTTGTAGTCGTCTAAACGAATTTCATCTTTTTCTTTTTTCTCTGAATTACCACAAGAAAACATTAGCAACATTGCTGCAAAAATTCCAGTTGTTTTTAGCAAACTTTTCATAATTATTAGATATTTAATTAATTGTAAAATTACCGGGTATTAGCCTTATTTTTTATGACTTAAGTCATATACTTATGAAGGTACAATTTTTTTAAAAAATGCTTTTATTCTCTTTAACAGAGAACTAAAAAGCTAAAATGCAAGAGGTTGCCAATTTTATTGGAGCTCTCTCCATATTTATTCTAATGGTAGGAATACAAATTGAGCTGTTTTAAAGGAATTTAGAAGGGTCTTCAATAATCCCGGAACGATATTTAAAGGCCTATGCAATCAGTTAGTAGCTTAGCTACCTATTTCAACCCAAAATTTCGTTCGCTCTGGCCACCAGGCTTGCAAGTTTATTCTTGTCAGGATTATTTAATAGCCATTTTAACCATTTCACTTTACCCCATAAAAAAACCCTTAACCAAATACATGATGAAGGGTCTTAAAAGAAAGCCCACCCGAACGTAGCCTTCGGTGCGGGCGGGGTAGTGACCTATTGAATGACCACCTTCGCATACCCGTGCCTGCAAGCAGTATAAAAAGCTATGGGTATTAATCCCGCTTTCCAGCGGGATCTCAATTAATTTCAAAAAAAAGACCCTTACAAATTAATGTAAGGGTCTTAAAAGAAAGGCGGTGACATACTCTCCCACAAATAGCAGTACCATCTGCGCTAACGGGCTTAACTTCTCTGTTCGGAATGGGAAGAGGTGAGCCCCGTTGCCATAACCACCTTAAGTCGTTGAGCTTGGCATAAAACGTCTTCAAACGTCTTATCCAACTCCTAATGAGTTGACATATTTAAGAAACAAAGAATATAGATAAACCTGGAGGTCAAGCATTCAAA
>NZ_MSJR01000008.1 GCF_002078605.1 Salegentibacter sediminis
GGTAGAAAATGATGCTCCGGCTACTTTTCCATTAGGGGAAACTACAGTAACCTGGACGGTCACCGATGATACAGGAAATACTGCTACTGCCACTCAAAAAATTACAGTTGAAGATAATGAGGCACCAACAATTACAGCTCCGGCTGATTTAGTTATAGATTCAGATCCTGGAAGCTGTGATGCTACCGATGTAAGCCTTGGAAACTCTACTACAAGTGATAATTGCGGAGTTGCTTCTGTAGAAAATGATGCTCCGGCTACTTTTCCTTTAGGGGAAACTACAGTAACCTGGACGGTTACCGATAATGCAGGAAATACCAATACTGCAGCTCAAATAATCACAGTTGAAGATAACGAAAAACCAACTGCCAGCAATCCAGCCCCAATAAACGTCCAGTGTGCAGCTGATGTTCCTGATCCTGATCCTTCAGTAGTCACCGATGAAGCAGACAATTGCACTACCAATCCTACGTTAGCTTTTGTTTCTGATTCAAGTGACGGCAACAATAATCCTGAAATAATTATAAGAACTTACAGCGTAACAGATGAAGCTGGAAACTCAATCGAGGTAACCCAGGAAATAACTGTTGATGACACCATAGATCCAACTGCCAGCAATCCAACCCCAATAAACGTCCAGTGTGCAGCCGATGTTCCTGATCCTGATCCTTCAGCAGTCACCGATGCAGCAGATAATTGTACTTCCAACCCAATCGTAGCTTTTGTTTCTGATTCAAGCGACGGCAATTTTAATCCGGAAATAATCACCAGAACTTATAGCCTAACCGATGAGGCTGGAAACTCTATTGAGCTAACTCAAAAAATAACCGTTAAAGATACACAGCCACCAACGATACCTGAATTACCAGACTTAACTTCCGAATGCCCCTTAACAGTTACCCCGCCTACAACGACTGATAATTGTGACGGGGCAATCACTGGAACAACGGGTCTTACCGAACTCACCTTTGATGCATCAGAGACAATTTATTGGTATTTTACAGATGCTTCAGGCAATAAGATTGGGCCTATTGAGCAGGAAGTAATTATTGATAATACTGTTGCACCTGTACCGGATATAACTACATTACCTAAAGAAACCATAAGCGGTTGCCAAATTTCAGGTATTTCAGAATTAACAATTCCCACAGCTACAGATGCGTGCGAAGGCACTATTTCTGGAACATTAAGCGAAGATTTTCAATTTCCATATTCTTTCTTTGGAACAAACAGTATTACCTGGGAATATATTGATAGTCAGGGCAACATATCAACACAAGAGCAGAAAATTGAGCTTGTACCTGAAACAATAGATGGCGGCACCATAGAGGGCACCTTTCTTTCTTCAACATTCCAGGACCAAATTGACATTTCTGCCTGCGGGGATGAAATTTCTATTGATCTGGAATTATCTGGGCAAATTGGAACAATTGTTCATTGGGAAAAATTTGCCGTAAATAGAGGTATCTGGGAAATAATAAACAATACAAGCAATTCTCATACAGCCAGTTTTGAAGAAGGCGGTTTGGAATCTACTTATTACCGAGCTTTGGTGGAAGTTGGAAGCTGCTCAGCATATTCTGAAAGTTTTTATGTAAGAGCATTACCCGCAGGGGATGCCCCAACAGTTACCAATTTAGATGATAGCGATAAATATTGTTTGGATGATGAGGTAAGCCTTCGAGCCACAAGTAATTATTCAGCCACTCAACCAGCAATACCATCAGACAAAGCCCCCGGAGATTTTAACCAGGGACAATTAAACACCCAGGATCCGGATTCATGGTTAGTTGATGGTGATCCAGGCGGTTTTACTGCCGGCGGAGACTCCAAAAAGGCAAGAAACTGGTCTGGTACAAACGATCATGAATTTGGTGATATCACTTACGATGGAGGTGATGGTAAATTTGCTATAGCTCAGGGAAATTTCTATGAAACCAAGAATAACGGAGATCCACTTTATGATGGAGATGTACCAACAACCTTAGAGAGTCCAATATTGGATTTATCGAATGCGGGGTCGGCAAGTTTAGATTTTGATCAGGCTTTTTACTTTGCAGATGGGGACATCGCACTAATTGAAGTATCCATTGATGGTGGAGAAACTTATTCTCTACTTAGGGAAATGCATGCTGCAGGTACCGGGGTTAAAAAGTGGTTTACAGCTGGAACTGCTGCATCGGTAAGTGGTTCAACAACTACCGAATATAATTTCAAAACAGATAACACCTCCATTTCTCTAGAAGATTATATTGGCGAAAGCAACGTAAGAATAAGATGGTCTTTTACAGGAACCAGCGATAAAAGTGTGTGGGCGATGGATAATATTTTTGTGAATAAAGAAGTACCTGTAGACACTGAGTTGGAATGGACTATTGGTATAGGTAATCCCGAGGAAGAACCTATAGAAACCGGGGAAACAAATGTTGATATAACTTTTACCCCTCAATCTCCGGGAATTCATCAATATGGAGGAACTGCCTTAATTAATGGCTGTAGAACCTATGGCGAAGAGGGTACAGATCTTATTGACATTTATGTATCTTATGCATATGCCGGGGAAGATATTAAATTTACAGAAGCAGAATGCGGACGGAATACGGTACAGTTAAATGCTTATGACAATACTATTTCAGCAAATGAAAACGCAGCAAAGGACGCGTATCCCTCCATACCTGAAGACTGTAAAACCTGTGATAATCCTGGAACTGGAGAGATAGGCACGTGGTCCTGGGCTGGTGCAACACCAACTTGCAAAGACGTATCTTTTTCAGATATTAATGATCCTAATGCAACTTTTACCGCTGGTCCGGGAACATATACTCTAACCTGGACCGTTGATGGATGTTCCAGTGATATGATCGTTACCATTAATGATTGTGACCAGGTTGATTTCGATGGAGTTGATGACCATGTAGACTTTAATGATAATTATAACTTAAGTGGAGACTTTAGTCTGGAGGTTTGGGTAAAACCAGAATCTAAAAATGGTCTTCAAACAATTTTTTCAAAAAGGGATGGAAATTTCTCAGATCCAGCAAAAGGTTATGATTTAAGAATTGAAGATGGCATAGTATCTTTTAATTGGGATAAATCGGGAACCATTGCTTCACCAGAAGAAATTAATACAAACCGTTGGTACCATATAGCGGTCACCCATTCCGCAGCCGGAGAATACAAACTTTACATCGATGGAGTTGAAGTTAAAGTAGATGGAGGTGGTTCACCTGGAGATAACGATTATAACGCCATCCTGGGTGCAATGGACGGCAATGAACCCGGCGACTCTTCAAATTATTTCAATGGGTGGATGGAAGAGCTAAGAATTTGGAATGCCGCACTCACACAAGATCAGATCCATCTAATGATGAATCAACGTATTAAAAAAGCTAATACCAATGAGGTTGAAGGTGAGGAAATTCCAATTCTTGTGGATAATCTCAAATGGGATGATTTGATTGGATATTATAGAATGGATGATATAGGATGTGGCAATATGAATTCTCATCAAGGAATTGGTGTCCACGGAAAACTTAAAAATATTACTTCTCCTCAGGAAAGAACTGCTCCCCTTCCCTACATAGCAGCACAAGCTGGGAACTGGTGGGACACAAATACCTGGAAGGAACCCCTGGTTTGGGATCCTCCAAGTAGTCCTGGAATAACCGGAGATACCATAGCTTGGAATATCGTAAGGCTAAACAATAAACTGGTTCATAATCCTGCCAGCACGAATAATTCTAAAAGCATAGACCTGCTTGCCCTTCTGGATGAAGGAGGCACATTGGATATGCAGGGAGCAAATAACACTTCCGGAAACGGGCTTACCATTACCCATTATTTCAAGTTAGACGGAATACTGGACCTTAACGGAGAATCTCAGCTTATCCAGTCTGAGGGTAGTGAGGTTTTAGGATCGGGGCATATTGAACGCGACCAACAGGGAACTGCCAGCAGTTTTAATTATAACTACTGGAGTTCTCCGGTTTTACCTTCCAATTCTTCAACATACACGGTTGCCGGAGTTATGTTCGACGGAACTGATTTAGGAACAAATAATTTCAAAAACATCAATTTTGGTGACCGCTATGCCCATGCCGACGGGCCATTAAGCTCCCCTATTAAGATCAGTAATTACTGGATCAATGCCTTCAGAAAAAGGCAGGCTAATGAATACAGCCAATGGGAAAGAATTGGCAGTAATCCTACAGATGCAGCATATTTCCTGAAACCCGGGGAAGGCTATACCATGAAAGGTACGTACTGGGTTTCGGTTAAACAGAATAAGCTACAGAACTACACCTTTAAAGGTTTCCCTAATAACGGGGATATCGAATTAACCGGAATAAGTGCTGATCAGAATTATCTAATTGGGAACCCATACCCGTCTGCAGTAAATGCTGTCAAGTTTATCGAAGGTCACCTTAAAAACACTAATCCCTCTATTGGTGGAAATGTTTTCAACGGAACCATTTATTACTGGGATCACTATTCAGGACAAACCCATTATCTCGAAAAATATGTAGGTGGTTATGCTGCCTTCAACCTTTCGGGTGGGCTTAGAGCTCTCTCCAACGATAACAGGATCAATTTTGAATCTGATGAAGAAGGAACAAAAACCCCGGGACCATATATTCCTGTAGGACAAGGTTTTTTCATCAATACCGCTTCCGGGGATTCAGATGCTCAAACCAACACCAATATTACCGGCGGGACGGTAAAATTTAAAAATGAATACCGGGTCTTTGCTTCGGAAGCAAACAAATCCCAAAGTCAATTTTTAAGTCCGGAAAGTCTTTCAAAACAAAAGGCGATCTCAGCAAATAAAATGCAAAAAGACAACAGGTACAAAATACGGCTTCAGTTTAATTCCCCAACAGGGTATATTCGTGAGCTCCTTGTTACCGCCGACAGGAAATCAACCAACGGGTATGACCTTGGCTATGATGCCCTGCTTTTGGATAATTCAGAAGAAGACATGTATTGGATGATAAATGAAGATGAATTTATAATCCAGGCGGTACCGCATTTTAATATGGACCAAGTCCTTCCTTTAGGATTAAAGATTGCTGAAGAAAGTGAATTCAGTATTAAAATAAAGGAATTGGAAAATATACCAAAAGGCATGAATATCTATCTAAAAGATAAAATTGATGATTCCTATTTCAACCTAACTCAAGCTGATTTTAAAGCCAGCCTTCCCCCGGAAATTCATAATGAAAGGTATGAGATTGTATTTAATAATGGTGAAGAGCCCGAGGAAGAAGTTGAACATGAGGAAGAATCAGCATTAACCATGGGATACTCCTACAATAGCCGGGAGTTACACATCAAAAATCCGGAAATGCTTGAAATACATAAATTGGTTATTTACAGTATTTCTGGCCAGGAAGTACACAGTTTTCTCGAAGTTCCAACTTCAAAATTAATAAGCCTCGAACTGGACAAACCGCTAAGCTCTGCTGTTTATGTAGTAAGAGCCTATACGAACAAAGGAATTATAGCCACCCAGGTAATTATAAAGCAGTAACTTATTTCTTATATTTCAAAGGAAGATGAACCACCTTTTTGGTCAGGAAAAATTCTTCCTCAAAATAATTTGGGAGTTCGTAGATTGTTGCTTTCGGAAAATCACGAAGTTCAACCGTCAAATCTCCACCTTTTAAATAGAGAATTCCGTTCTTTAATTCGTGATTGCTCTTTTTTGCTATCTTACCTTTTACCCAATGCACAAAAGTGGGCATCGCTGCAACAGCTCTACTAACAATAAAATCATATTCACCTGAAATCTCCTCTACCCTGGCGTTGGTTACCTTAACGTTCTCTAGCTCCAGCCCGGCAACTACTTCTTCAACAACCTTTATTTTTTTTCCGATAGAATCTACCAGGTGGAACTGGGTTTCAGGAAATAGTATCGCCAAAGGAATCCCGGGAAAGCCACCGCCTGTTCCCACATCCAGAATTTTGGAGCCGGGTTTAAAGCTTTGTACTTTCGCAATACCCAGGGAATGTAGCACGTGTCGCAGGTAAAGCTCGTCTATATCCTTTCGGGAAACCACATTTATTTTCAGGTTCCAATCCTTATATAATTCTTCTAATTTGGTGAATTTTAAAATCTGGTCTTCAGTTAAATGCGGGAAGTATTTCTTGATCAATTCCAAAATTTCATATTTTAAGGCAAAAATACATAATTTGAAATGGAAAAATTAACCTAATTAACAGACCTAACCACGAGAATATTTTAACTTTGGAACTTATTTATAATAATTAATGGAAAACATTCAAAATCAAATAAAATTCTCCCGGGTAGATTCTGCAAAATTCTTCAGGATTCTAAACAAAAGGGTGAATAATTATTTTAAAGAAAATAACCTAAGAAAAACAGGAAACTGGAAGCTTCACCTGAAAGCTATCGTCATGTTCTCCTTATTCTTAACTCCTTACTTTTTAATTCTCACTCTGGATATTTCCCAGTGGTGGATGCTTTTACTTACCGTAGTAATGGGAGCCGGAATGGCCGGAGTGGGCATGAATATTATGCACGACGGTAATCACGGTTCATATTCCACTAAAAAATGGGTGAATAAATTCATGGGTGGTACAATTTACGTGCTTGCCGGGAATGTTTATAACTGGCAGGTACAACATAATGTACTCCACCATACCTACACCAATATCCACGGGCACGATGAAGACCTGGATGCGGGAAGAATTATTCGTTTTTCTGAACATGCTGAATGGCGATGGTTTCACAAATTTCAACATTATTATTCCATTTTTCTCTATGGGTTATTAACCTTCAATTGGGCTTTAACCACCGATTTCAAGCAAACCAAAAACTACCTGAAACGTAAACTTTCTTACGGAAAAATGCCTAATCCGGTTACCCAATGGAGCATTATTGCGATTACAAAATTAATCTACGTTACTATCTGGATTGTCATTCCTATGCTCATTCTTTCGATTTCCTGGTGGAAGATCCTAATCGGATTTTTCGTGATGCATTACACCGCCGGTTTAATCTTAAGCATAGTATTTCAATTGGCCCACGTGGTAAAAGAGACCCAGATGCCCCTGCCGGATAAAACCGGAACTATGAAAAATACCTGGGCGATTCACCAGCTTTTTACTACGGTAAATTTCTCTACTAGAAACAAAATAGTGAACTGGTTTACAGGCGGCCTGAACCATCAGGTAGAACACCACATTTTTCCGAATATAAGTCATATTCACTATTCAAAACTTTCTAAAATAGTAAAAGAAACCGCTAAGGAGTGTAACCTTCCTTACAACGAATACAAAACCACACGCGCAGCTATAATTGCCCATTTTAAACATCTAAAAGAAATGGGAACAAAACCTGCAATTTCATTATAACTAATTTTAAGTCTTAAAAAAATGCAAGAACAACTTTCCGACAGGATTAATAACCTGGCAACCTCTCAAACTTTGGCTATGGCTGCAAAAGCGCGTGAACTTAAAGCTGAAGGTAAAGATATTATTGGACTAAGCCTGGGGGAACCGGATTTCAATACCCCCGACTTCATTAAGGAAGCTGCCATTCAGGCAATTAAGGATAATTACAATAGCTACACCCCGGTAGACGGTTATGTAGAGTTGAAAGACGCCATTATCAATAAATTCAAAAGGGATAACGACCTTACTTATGACAGGTCTCAGATCGTGGTTTCAACAGGTGCTAAACAGTCCCTGGCAAATGCAGCAATGGTCATCCTTAATCCTGGCGACGAGGTTATCCTACCCTGTCCTTATTGGGTGAGCTATGCTGAAATCGTTAAACTGGCTGAAGGCGTGCCGGTAGAAGTTCCAACCACCGTAGATACCGATTTCAAAATGACCCCGGAACAATTGGAGGCCGCTATTACTCCAAAAACAAAGATGATCTGGTACAGCTCCCCCTGTAACCCAAGTGGGATGGTATATAGCAAAGAAGAATTAAGAGCTCTTGCCGAGGTTCTGGTGAAACACCCTAACATAATTGTTGTTAGTGACGAAATCTACGAGCACATCAATTTCGTAGGGGATCACGCCTCTATGGCTCAATTTGAAGATATGTATGATCGGGTGATCACCGTTAATGGGGTTTCCAAAGCCTTCGCCATGACGGGTTGGAGAATTGGTTACATTGGCGCTCCGGCCTGGATCGCGCGTGCCTGTAACAAGATGCAGGGCCAGATTACCAGCGGTGCAAATTGTATTGCACAACGTGCCGTGATTACAGCTTTAGAAGCTCCTGTGAGCAAGATAAGCTATATGGTAGACACCTTTAAAAAGAGAAGAAAACTTATCATCGATTTGCTCAACGAGATTGAAGGTTTTAAAACCACTGAGCCGGAAGGTGCATTTTATGTTTTCCCGAATGTCTCTCATTTCTTCGGAAAAACCATTAAAGGTCATAAGATAGAAAATGCTACCGATTTTTCTATGTTCCTACTGGAAGAAGCTCTGGTAGCTACGGTCACCGGTGATGCCTTCGGAAATCCAGATTGTATTAGGATTTCTTATGCTGCCAGCGAACCCCAGATCGAAGAAGCCCTAAAACGCATCAAAAAGGTCTTAGCGGAAGCTTAATTTTTAAGTTTACTTTCGGAATAAATTTAAACCGGTTTGAACATTCAGATCGGTTTTTTTATTAGTGGTTACGCCAAAAGTACGGGGTTAAAATAATCAGGACGGTAAAGAGTTCCAGACGTCCAATCAACATTAAGAAGGCACTCCAGAATTTTCCAAAGACAGGTAGGATATCATAATTATTAACAGGGCCCAGGGCTCCCAAGGCAGGCCCAATATTTCCAAGAGAAGAAGCGGCCCCTCCTATGGCAGTCTCAAAATCCAGGCCCATCCCACCGAAAACTACCGACCCAATAATAAACGCCAGCATATAGAGAATAAAAAAACCAAGGATATTAAAAACGATATCATGGCTAACAGATTTTCCGTTGAAGCGTACCGGTAAAATAGCATTGGGATGCAGGCTGCGTTTAAATTCGGTCATCCCATTTCTAATCATAATGATATGGCGCATCACTTTTACCCCTCCCGCAGTAGATCCCGCTGATCCTCCGAGAAAGAACAAACCGAAGAAGACAACCGTTAAAAACGGCGTCCACATCGTATAATCGGCCGTAACGAAACCTGTTGTTGTAATAATAGCGATTACCTGAAACAGGGCATGTCTAAAAGCACTTTCGGCTTCTCCCCAAACCATGGGGTGGTCTATTTGAGAAAGACTTATGTCCGCTTCAAAATATATTAAAACAGAGGCCAGTATGGTAAATAATGCAATAAAGAGAATATACCATTTAAATTCGTCATCATGGAGCACCTTCTGAATCCGACCTTTAAAACTAAAATAACTGAGCACAAAATTACTACCCGCCAGGATCATGAATAAAATTATAATATACTGAATTAGCGGCTGATCATTCCAATAGGCCACACTAATATTCTTGGTTGAAAACCCCCCGGTAGACAGCGTACTTAAAGAATGATTAACAGCATCAAAGAAACTCATCCCGGCAAGCCTAAGCAGGATTGTTTCAGCCACGGTGTAGGATACGTAGATCAACCAAAGCCGTTTGGCGGTATCGGTAATTCGGGGTTTAAGCTTATCGGCATTTGGGCCGGGAGCTTCAGCGGCAAAAAGCTGCATACCCCCTATCCCTAAAAGAGGTAGAATTGCGATAGCCAGAACAATAATTCCCATCCCGCCTATCCAATGCGTTAAACTCCGCCAAAATAAAATTCCGTCGGGGATAGATTCAATATCATTTAAAATGGAGGCTCCGGTTGTGGTATAACCAGACATGGTTTCGAAAAAAGCATTATGAAACTGAGGAATTGCTTCACTTATTAAATAAGGCAGGGTTCCGCTAAGGGCCATAAAAATCCACCCGAAGGTTACAATTATATAACCTTCACGTTTTTTGACTTCCTTGCGATGCCCTTTTGTACTAAACATAAGGAATATACCTATAAATAAAGTAATTAAAGCAGCCGTAGAAATTTCAAGGGTAACTCCATCCTGGTAAAACCAACTTATTAAAACAGCCAATAACATAAAGGCTCCGTTACATAAAAGCAACAGTCCCATCACATGAAAAATGATCTGATAATTAAGCCTTGGCATTATAAAAAGAGTTTTTCAACTTTTTTAATAGATCGTGGGAGACAGCATACTACAATGCGGTCTCCGGCCTTGATCATGAAATCACCTAAAGCGATAATCCCTTCGCCATTTCTAATTATTCCTCCAATAATCGCTGAACGTGGAAAGTCAAGGTTTTTAATTCTTTTATCACAAACCTGGGAATTGGGTTTAACAATGAACTCGAGTAACTCGGCGTTCATATTGTTGATTTTAGTCATGGCCACTACTTCCCCTTTTCTTATATAACGGAAAATATTATTGGCGGCCAGGAGTTTTTTATTGATAAGGGTGTCGATTCCTATAGAGTGACTTAACTGGTAATAATCCATATTTTCTACCAGGGAAATTGTTTTTTTCACCATTTTAGATTTCGCTACCAGACAGGACATGATATTGGTTTCAGAATTTCCGGTTACGGCAATAAAAGCATCCATGTCGTAGATATTCTCTTCTTCCAGTAATTCTACATTACGACCATCACCATAGATAACCAGCGCCTTTGGGAGTTCGTCGGCCAGGTCATAAGCTTTGGTTTTATTTTGTTCAATTAGCTTAACATTAAAGTTTTGACTGCAGAGGTCACGGGCAGTTTTTTTTCCTATTTTACTGCCTCCTAAGATCATCACATTTTTGATATCCTGCTTTACCTTTCCTGCCAATTTATACAGGTTTTCTACCCCTTTTTTAAGGGTAACAAAATTCACCTGATCGCCTTCCCGAAATTCAGTATCTCCCCGGGGAATCAAGGTGTATTGAGTACCTAAGCGCTGAATAGCTATAGGCACAAAATTTAGCTCTGGGAAAATTGCAGCTGCTTCTTTAACAGTTTTACCTACAAAAAGTGCCTGGCGGGACAAGCTAAGACCAATCATAGTAAGCAAACCACCTTCAAATTCATAACTATCATTAAAAGCCGATTGATTTAAAAGCAACTCTATTTCCCGTGCTGCAATGGCTTCAGGAGAAATAAGTTCATCTATTCCTAATTTAGCAAAGCCTATCTCCTCTTTATTATGAAGAAATTCGGTATTGGAAATTCTGGCTATAGTTCTTTTAGCCCCCAGTTGTTTAGCTAAAACACAGGCCGTTATATTTGTTGCTTCGCTGGAAGTAACCCCTATCAGCATATCAACATGCTTCACATGAGCTTCTTTTAAAATACCAATAGAAGTCGCATCCCCTTTAATGGTTCGAATATCCAGATGCGTATCAGCATAAATTAAATTATCCCGGTTAGTGTCTATCAGGGTAATATCCTGGGATTCAAAGGAAAGTAATTTTGCCAAATGAAAGCCTACTTCTCCCGCTCCGGCGATAATTATCTTCATATAACTGCTTGAAATTGTAAGGAAAAGCAAATGTACGTTATTTTCCACAATCCAAAAATCTAAGCAGCTTCAACAAATTGAGAATCTGTAAGACACAGTTTCCCGATAAGACTTATCTTTGGCAAAAATTTATTGCATGAGCAAAAAGGTTACCCCATACCGCGATTCAAAACTTAATAAAAAGAAACAAGTTGAACAGATGTTCGATAATATCTCGGGAAATTACGACGGACTTAATCGTGTGATTTCTTTTGGGACAGATGTTAAATGGAGGAAAAAAGTAATAGCACTGGTAGCCGCTCAAAATCCTGATAGCATTCTGGATATTGCAACCGGCACCGGAGATCTGGCTATCCAAATGGCTTCTATTAAAGCTGAAAGAATAGTAGGTTTAGATCTTTCTGAAGGTATGCTGAAGGTAGGCCGAAGAAAAATCACCGCTAAAAATCTTGACAACAGGATAGAGATGATCCAGGGTGACTCTGAAGCGCTACCCTTTGATGACAACACTTTTGATGCCATTACCGTCGCTTTTGGAGTAAGAAATTTTGAAACCCTTGAGAAGGGGTTGGCTGAAATTTACAGAGTCCTAAAACCGGGAGGCCTATTTATAGTTCTTGAAACCTCTGTTCCTACGAAATTTCCTTTTAAACAGGGCTATAAATTTTATTCGGGTTACGTGCTTCCATTAATAGGAAAAGCTTTTTCTAAAGACAAAGATGCCTATTCCTATTTAAGTGAAAGCGCCGCCTCTTTCCCTTATGGCGAAAACTTCAACAATATTTTGAAGAAAATAGGGTTTACTAATGTAGAACACCAACCTCAAACTTTTGGGGTGGCAACCATTTATAAGGGTTCAAAATAAAACTATGAGAAGATTTTTTCTGCTAGCCTTTTTCCTGCTGTCTTTTTCCCTTTCCCACGCCCAGCTATTTTCCGGGGAAAAGATTATGAACAAAGAAAATTTTGATCGGCAGCGCTGGTCCTGGGGATATTTTCTGGGCCTTAATTCTTACGATTTCAAATTTAAATATGAAGAATACGACCCCAGCCCCACTAGCGGAAAAGACCGCCTCGTTGAAACCAACATGGGCTTTAACGTTGGTCTGGTAGGGAATCTTAGACTATCCAACAACCTCGATCTCCGGCTTGAACCGGGGGTTAGTTTCAATACCAGAGGCTTCCAGGTTACCCACGCAGATCCCGACACCTACCGGGAAATAAATGCCACTTACGTTCATATCCCCCTTTTACTTAAATTTTCTACCGATAGGCTTAACAACTTTAAACCCTTTGTGGTGGGCGGACTCTCCACTTCTATTAACCTCTCGAGCAACGAAAACAACCCTGATGATAATTATGCCGGGCAATTCAGGATGACTACAAATTCCTATTATTACGAAATTGGGTTTGGGATAGACCTGTACTTGTATTATTTTAAGTTTTCACCCTCCATTAGAGGGGTGTTTGCCATTAACGACGAGCTAATAAGAGATAATACCGCCAACAGCCTGTACACTGGTAATATTGAAAAAATGTCAACCCGGGCCGTTTTTCTAAATTTTACTTTTCAGTAGATTACCTGCGCTTAAACTCACTTAAAAGAATTGCGGTTGCGGTAGCCACATTAAGACTTTCTGTTTGAGGGGTGTCGCCAAACCGGGGAATTCCTACCCGCTGGGTGATTAGCCTCTCTATCTTTTCTGAAATACCGTTAGCTTCATTTCCCATGACCAATACCCCTTCAGCAGGAAGCGTTTTCTCGTAAATATTTTCACCATCCATAAATGCACCAAAAACGGGGAGATTTTCATACTTCCCAATAAATTCAGCAAGATCTCTATAGACCACTTCTACTCTGGTTAGGGATCCCATGCTTGCCTGCACTACTTTCGGATTAAAAGAGTCGGCAGTATCCGGAGAACAAATCAGGTCTTGAATTCCGAACCAATCACATAATCGAATTATTGTTCCCAAATTACCGGGATCTCTCACCCCATCCAAGGCAACTACCAGACCCTTGGGAAGAAATGCTTCCTGTTTTGGAATTCTAAAAATTGCCAGCGCGGTTTGAGGGGTTTTTAGTTGGCTTATTTTCTTAAGATCGGCCTCTGAAATAATTTCGGTTTGTGAAGTTGGAGCAATAAACCAGTCTTCGGTTGTGTAAAGTTTTTCCAAAGGAAACCGGGACGAAAGAAATTCCTGAATACTTTTTTTTCCTTCCACTATAAACATCGCATTTTTAAGACGATACTTTTTTTGAGTAAGACTTCTTATTAACTTAATTTGGCTTTTACTAACCATACAAAAAATGTATTTTTGATTTCTTAAAAACGACTGTTTGAACCGGTTTCTCGCAAAAATATCATTATTTTTCTTATTCCTGTCCTTATTAATTTCCTGTAACGCTGTTAAACGCGTAGAGAATGACCAGGCATTGTTAACAGAAAACGCCGTGTTCCTCGATGGAAAAAAAATTAATGATAACCAAATCTACAATCAGCTTTACCAGGAGCCTAACACCAAATTGCTGGGAGTCCCAATACGACTGCATTTTTATAATCTTGCACGACCGGATATAGATTCAATCCTTACCCGAAAATATCTGGACAACCCCAAAAAGAAAAAGTTTTTAGTAGATATTCTTTCCTACAAACAATTTGAAAAATTCCTGTATACCAGGAAGAATTTTAACGAATGGATAAAGAAGACCGGAGAAGCTCCGGTTATAGTAAGCAAGGAAGAAACCGAAAAATCGGTTAGACGCTTAAACTCCTGGTATTGGAATCACGGGTGGTTTAATGTGGAGACAGATTATAAGATAATCCCATCGGAAGAAAAAAAGAAACGGGCAAGTGTAGAATATTATGTAAAGACCCACACTCCTTATATTGTAGATTCCATAAGCAAAAGAATAGCTTCTGAAGTAATAGATTCCCTTTACGATGCTAACGCCCAGGATTCCCACATAAAGGAAGATATACAATACAAAACTCTTGATTACAATGATGAAAGAGACAGACTTACCCGGCTTTTTAGAAATAATGGAGTTTACAACTTTGATCAGGAGTTTATAAGTTTTGAGGCTGACACCGTAGGTACCAATTACAAAGTTAATACGACGGTAATTATAAAGAATAGGCCTGCGAGCGAAGACGACACTACTTCAAGGGTCCCATTTAAAATTCATGATGTAACCAAAGTGAATGTCTTTACCGATTACACGTATGCTAATAGATCAAAACCCGTTACAGACAGCATTCAGCACGAAGGATACAATATTTATAGTTTTGGAGATCAACGTTATAAACCCGAAGCTATTACCGATGCTATTTTTATAAGACCGGGAAATACCTACAGCGATATTGCACGCACGCGTACTTACAACAGAATTAATTCGCTCAGAAATTTCAAATATCCTACCATTAGATACACACCAGATCCTGAAGACAGTACCCGCACCGACCTGGTAGCAAATATTTTTCTTACCCCACAGCAAAAATATTCACTGGGCTTCGATTTTGAAATCTCACAAAGCAACATTCAGGAATTTGGGATTGGCTTTGGGGGCTCCCTTTTAATAAGAAATGTGTTTCGAGGCGCTGAAAACCTGGAGATTTCAGGAAGGGGTAGCATTGGCTCCTCAACCGATGCGGCGGCTAGCAGTGATAAAGACCGGTTTTTTGATATTTCTGAAATTGGAGCCGATCTCAAACTCAGCTTCCCCAGAATATTTCTTCCCGTTAACACCGAACGTATTATCCCGAAGTACATGTCTCCCTTCACCACCCTGAGTTTGGGAGTGAGTACCCAATCCAATATAGGGTTGGACAAACGAAATCTTTCTGGTGCAATGGAGTATCGCTGGACGCCTTCGCGCCAATTATCCAATAGGCTGGACCTTCTCAATATTCAATATGTAAGAAATTTGAATACTGACAATTATTTTAATGTATACAGAAATTCTTATAGCGAGTTAAATGAGATCGTTCAATCCCCTAATGTGGTTACCAGCCCTGATTATTTGGATGATGAAGGTCTCTTAACTATACCCCAGGGCGCAGAAAATTTCCTTGAAGATATTGATGCCGAGGAAGGACCTACCACAGGATTAAATTCAGAGCAGCGCCAGATAGCTAATTATGTAAAGGAGAGAAAAAACCGCTTAACTGAAAACAACTTGATTTTCGCAACTAACTTTACTTATTTATGGAATACCAAAGAAAATCTGTACGACCAGGAGTTTACCAGGTTCAGGTTTAAATTAGAGACTGCGGGCAATTTTTTATCGGCCGTTTCCAGTTTGGCGGGACTGGAGAAAAATGCCAATGGCAATTACAAAATTCTGGGTGTAAATTTTTCCCAATATGCCAAGACCGAAATAGATTTTATTAAACACTGGGATTTTGGTCAGGAAAAAATTTTTGCAGTGCGGGCATTTGGCGGCATTGCAATTCCTTATGGAAATGCGAACAGCATCCCCTTCGCCCGCAGCTTTTTTGCAGGAGGTCCTAACGATAACCGCGCCTGGCAGGCCTATGACCTTGGCCCGGGCAGCACGGGCGGACGCAACGAATTTAACGAGGCAAACATGAAACTTGCCTTAAACCTGGAATACCGGTATAATCTTTTTGGCTCTTTACATTCGGCCGTTTTTATTGATGTTGGGAATATTTGGAATGTACTGGATATTGTTGAAAATGAAGAGGCCACATTTACCTCATTTTCCGATCTTAAAAATATAGCTGTTGGCTCCGGTTTTGGATTGAGGTATGACTTTAACTTTTTTGTTTTAAGATTCGATATAGGTTTTAAAACCTACGACCCCGCCCGCGAAGAAGGAAATCGCTGGTTTAAAGATTATAACTTCAACCATGCGGTTTATAATGTGGGTATCAATTATCCTTTCTAAGCCATTTAATTTTCTTATTTTTGTAAGCCAAATTCAAATAAATTATGAGTCACAATATTAAACCCGGCGTAGCCACAGGAAAAGAAGTTCAGGAAATATTTAAACTTGCCAAGGAAAAAGGTTTTGCCCTTCCCGCGGTAAATGTTATAGGTTCCAGCAGTATCAATGCTGTCTTGGAAACCGCTGCAGAATTAAACTCCCCCGTTATCATTCAGTTTTCAAATGGAGGAGCTCAATTCAATGCAGGAAAAGGATTATCTAACGAAAATGAAAAGGCCGCCATCGCAGGGGGTGTGGCAGGTGCCAAGCACGTTCACGAACTCGCAGAATTATATGGAGTTCCGGTTATAATGCACACCGACCACTGTGCCAAAAAATTACTTCCCTGGATAGATGGGCTTCTTGATGCCAGTGAAAAACACTACGAACAATTCGGGAAACCTTTATATAGCTCACATATGATAGATCTTTCAGAAGAATCTCTGGAAGAAAATATGGAAATAAGCAAGAAATACCTTGAAAGAATGAGCAAAATGGGAATGACCCTGGAGATAGAGCTTGGAATTACCGGTGGTGAGGAAGACGGAGTTGACAACACCGATGTGGATTCATCAAAATTATATACCCAGCCTGAAGAAGTAGCCTATGCTTATGAAGAGCTAAGCAAGGTTAGCGATCAGTTTACTATTGCTGCTGCATTCGGAAATGTACACGGAGTTTATAAACCAGGAAATGTAAAACTTACTCCTAAAATCCTTAAAAACTCACAGGAATATATCACCAAAAAATACTCCGTGGGAGAAAATCACATCGATTTTGTATTCCATGGTGGTAGTGGTTCTACCGTAGAAGAAATTAGAGAAGCAATTGGTTACGGAGTTATCAAAATGAATATCGACACCGACCTTCAATATGCGTACCTGGAAGGAATACGTGATTATATGGGTACCAACAAAGACTATCTTGCTACTCAAATAGGTAATCCTGAAGGAGATGATGTTCCGAACAAAAAATATTACGACCCCAGAAAATGGGTTCGTGAAGGTGAGCTCACTTTCAAAGCTCGTCTAAAAAAGGCATTTGAAGACCTGAATAACGTAAATACCCTATAGATTAAAATGCAAAAACAGCTGGAATTTTATTATTTCAGCTGTTTTTATTTAAAATAAACCCTCAGTCTCCGGAGTAGTTCCGGAAGAGTTCAATCCCTGAAACCTGAAACAAATGGCTTGGTTTAAAAGAACACAAAAAGGAATTCAAACCCCTACCGAACACAAAAAAGATGTTCCAAAAGGTTTATGGTATAAATCTCCAACAGGAAAGATCGTAGATGCCGAACAATTGGAAAGCAATTTCTATGTTAGTCCTGAAGATGGTTACCACGTAAGGATAGGAAGTAAGGAATATTTCAAGATCCTTTTTGATGATAATGAGTTCAAGGAACTCGATAAAAACATGACCTCTAAAGATCCACTGGAATTTAAGGACACCAAGAAATATACCGACAGATTAAAAGCTGCCGAAGATAAAACCGGCTTGAAAGACGCCGTTCGTACGGCGGTAGGAAAATCTAAAGGAAAAGATCTGGTAATAGCCTGTATGGACTTTAGTTTTATTGGGGGATCAATGGGCTCTGTGGTAGGAGAAAAAATTGCCCGGGGAGCCGATTACGCGCTGAAGAACAAGATTCCTTTTATGATTATTTCAAAATCGGGAGGCGCCCGAATGATGGAGGCAGCATTATCCTTAATGCAATTGGCAAAAACTTCAGTAAAACTTGCGCAACTTGCCGAGGCAAAAATCCCATACATCTCATTATGCACCGATCCAACTACGGGAGGAACAACTGCTTCCTTTGCAATGCTTGGCGATATTAATATCTCGGAGCCCGGTGCACTTATAGGTTTTGCGGGGCCCCGGGTAGTAAAAGACACTACTGGAAAAGATCTTCCCGATGACTTTCAAACTGCTGAATTCGTTAAAGAACATGGTTTCCTGGATTTCATTGTAAAACGTTCAGAGCTTAAGAATAAAGTGAATTTATACCTGGATCTCATTCAAAATCAACCAGTAAGAAAATAAATAAGAGTTTTAAAGAACTTTATCTTAAGAAAATAGTATATTTGCCGCTTGACAGAAAAACTGTCAGTACATAAAAATCATTTAAATAAATATTGGAATGTATTTAGCAAAAGAAAAAAAGCAGGAGATCTTTGAAAAGCACGGAAAAGGTAAGAATGACACCGGTTCTACTGAAGGTCAAATCGCATTGTTTACTTACAGAATTTCTCACCTTTCAGAACACCTTAAAAAGAACCGTCAGGATTACAACACCGAACGTTCTCTTGTAAGGCTGGTTGGTAAAAGAAGAAGTTTGCTTGATTACCTGATGAAGAAGGATATTATGAGATATCGTGCTATCGTTAAGGAATTAGGATTAAGAAAATAAATTTCGAGGGGGCTTTACGCCCCCTTTTTTTATATAGAAGCAATTTGTAAATTGCCTTAAATTGTCACCCTGTAGCTCCAAAATTGTCCGGAGCGAAAGGTAGTTTTTCATTGGTCTGCAACAACTACACACAACAACACAACCAGACCGTCCTGAAAGACGGAGACCATTGTTTAACACAGGCCCTAAGACTACGGCCTGATTTGAAATTTTTATTATGATTCCACAAACATTTAAAGAGGTTATCGATCTTGGAGATGGAAGAGAGATCTCGATCGAAACCGGAAAATTAGCAAAACAAGCCCACGGGTCGGTTGTTGTGCAAATGGGCAAAGCCATGCTGCTGTGTACCGTTGTTTCTTCTTACAAAGAAAGCACTATGGATTTCTTCCCTTTAACCGTAGATTACCGTGAGAAATTTGCTGCTGCCGGGCGTTACCCTGGAGGTTTTTTCAAAAGAGAAGCAAGACCAAGTGATGGTGAAGTTTTAACAATGAGAATTGTAGACCGGGTGCTACGTCCATTATTCCCATCAGATTATAGAACTGAGACTCAGGTGATGATCCAGTTGATGTCTCACGACGAAGAAGTTATGCCAGATGCTTTGGCAGGATTGGCCGCTTCTGCAGCAATTCAACTTTCAGACATTCCTTTTGAAACCGCTATTTCTGAAGCCCGTGTGGCCAGAATTGATGGTGAATTCGTGATAAATCCAAGCCGCAGCCAATTACAGGATTCAGACATCGATATGATTATTGGTGCATCTGCCGATTCTGTGATGATGGTAGAAGGCGAGATGAAAGAAATTTCAGAAGAAGAGATGGCTGAAGCCATTCAATTCGCTCACGAACACATTAAAAAACAAATAGACGCTCAATTACGTCTTGCAGAAGCTTTTGGTAAAAAACCAGTTAGGGAATATCCAACTGCTGAAGAAAAAGAAGATATCGAGAAAAAAGTTCGCGATGCGGCTTACGATAAAATTTACGAGATTGCTAAAGGCGGTCACGGTAAAAAGGAACGCAGCGAAGCTTTTTCAGCAGTAAAAGAAGAAGTTTTAGCTTTATTTTCTGAAGAAGAATTGGAGGAAAATGAAAAGCTAATCAAAAAATATTATAGCAAAACCGAAAAGGAAGCGGTAAGAGAACTTACCCTTGCTGAAGGGGTGAGATTGGACGGAAGAAAAACCGACGAGATCAGACCTATTTGGTGTGAAATCGATTATTTACCATCGGTACACGGTTCGGCTATCTTCACCCGTGGGGAAACTCAGGCATTGGCAACCGTAACTTTGGGAACTTCCAGAGAAGCGAATACTATAGATATGCCAACTCACCAGGGAGAAGAAAAATTCTACCTGCATTATAACTTCCCTCCTTTCTGTACAGGTGAAGCTTATCCAATTAGAGGTACTTCAAGACGTGAGATTGGACACGGAAACCTTGCACAACGTGCATTAAAAGGAATGATTCCTGAAAACAATCCATATACAGTAAGAATTGTTTCAGAAGTTTTGGAATCTAATGGTTCCTCTTCTATGGCTACTGTTTGTGCAGGAACAATGGCATTGATGGACGCAGGTATCCAAATGAAGAAACCGGTGTCGGGTATCGCAATGGGATTAATCTCTGACGGGGAACGCCACGCTGTACTTTCAGATATTCTTGGAGATGAAGATCATCTTGGAGATATGGACTTTAAAGTAACCGGAACGGCTGACGGGATAACCGCCTGCCAAATGGACATTAAAGTAAAAGGACTTCCTTACGAGATTTTAGTAAAAGCGCTAAAACAAGCCCGTGCAGGAAGATTGCATATTCTTGAGAAACTTACAGATACTATTGCTGCTCCTAGTGAAAATGTTAAAGCCTACGCTCCAAAAATTATCACCAGAAGAATTCCGAATGAATTTATTGGTGCCTTAATTGGACCTGGAGGAAAAGTTATCCAGGAACTTCAGAAAACTACGGGAACCGAGATCGTAATCAATGAAGATCCTGAAACCGAAGAAGGAATTGTTGAAATTCTGGGAACTGATCAGGATGGTATCGATAAGGTGCTTGCCAAAATTGATTCGGTTACTTTTAAGCCTGAAAAAGGAGCTACTTATAAAGTAAAAGTGATTAAAGTCCTTGATTTTGGAGCTGTGGTAGAATATCTTGATGCCCCAGGTAACGAGGTATTACTTCACATTTCTGAACTGGCCTGGGAACGCACCGACAACGTAAAAGATATTGTAAATCTGGGTGACGTAATTGAAGTGAAATACTTTGGTGTAGATCCTAAAACCCGCAAGGAAAAAGTTTCAAGAAAAGCTTTGCTTGAAAAACCTGAAGGTTACCAGGCTCGTCCGACAAGAGATAATAATCGCGATAATCGCGGGTCCCGGGACAACCGAGGCCGTGATGACCGCAGAGGTAGAGACAACAGAGATCGTAGAAATAACGATTAATTAAGTCTAAATTTATATCCTAAAATGCCCTGAAATAATTTTCAGGGCATTTTTTTATCCTTTTTTTTAAATAAAATAACTATTAAACCTGCGTTAGGGATTGCAGTGGAAAGCCCACAGCGACCGGAGGGAGCGCGGACTTGAACGGAAAGCCCGACCCACAGGGGAACGCCCAAATAAAATTTATTAAGGTTCTTTGTAACATTTCGACTACTCTCTGCGTATAAACTAATACAAGAGCTATTCACAATTAAAATCCAAGGAGACGATAGATGAGACAACTTAAGATTACGAAGCAGGTAACAAACCGTGAAACTGCTTCGCTGGATAAGTATTTGCAAGAAATTGGTAAAGTTGATTTGATTACTGCCGATGAAGAGGTAGAATTAGCACAACGAATTAAAGCGGGTGATGACCGTGCCTTGGAGAAACTAACAAAAGCGAATCTTCGTTTTGTGGTATCTGTGGCAAAACAATATCAAAATCAGGGCTTAACCCTACCCGACCTTATTAACGAAGGAAATTTAGGTTTAATTAAGGCTGCGAAACGTTTTGACGAAACCCGTGGTTTTAAATTTATTTCTTACGCTGTTTGGTGGATTCGTCAGTCCATTCTTCAGGCACTGGCCGAGCAATCACGTATTGTACGTTTGCCATTGAATAAAATTGGATCTATTAATAAGATCAACAAAACTTTTGCTTTCTTAGAGCAATCACATGAGCGCCCACCAAGTGCTGAAGAAATCGCGAAAGAGCTGGACATGACGATAAATGATGTGAAGGAATCTATGAAGAATTCTGGCCGTCACGTCTCTATGGATGCTCCTTTGGTAGAAGGTGAAGATTCTAACCTTTACGATGTATTGCGTTCGGGAGAATCTCCAAATCCTGATAAAGAGCTTCTTCACGAATCTTTAAGAACAGAAATCGAGCGTGCTTTAGAAACCTTAACTCCGCGTGAAGCCGATGTTATTCGTTTGTATTTCGGTTTAGGAGACCAGCACCCAATGACGCTGGAAGAAATTGGCGAGACTTTTGATCTTACACGCGAAAGAGTTAGACAAATTAAAGAAAAGGCGATTAGAAGGCTGAAACATACCTCAAGAAGTAAGATCCTGAAAACCTATTTAGGATAAGATATTTAAGATGACAACAGTTAATTCCGGCTGATTACCGGATAACATATAACTGTTCGTTTTTTGATTGATGAATGACCCCGGCCTGATGAACCGGGGTTTTTTTATGTATAACAACCAGAATAAATCTCGATTACCACCGGGAATTCTGCCACTTGCACCCGGTAAATTAACCTATTAACTTTCCCCAATCAGAATTAAATTAAACCCCGCTTAAATAAATTTACAGAAGGCATCAATTAAGTATAATCTTATTATTTTTGTGGCACACTCACAGCACAACATTTATGAGAACAAAACTTATTGCCCCATCTATTCTTGCTGCTGATTTCGGAAATCTCCAGCGTGATATTGAAATGGTAAATCAAAGTGATGCCGATTGGTTTCACATAGATATCATGGACGGTGTTTTTGTTCCGAATATCTCCTATGGGATGCCGGTATTAAAAGCGATCAATAAACACGCCCAGAAGACTATAGACGTTCATCTAATGATCGTAGATCCAGACAGATACATTAGTGAGTTCGCTAAACTGGGAGCAGACAACCTAACGGTACATTATGAGGCCTGCACCCACCTGCATCGCACGCTCCAGGCAATTAAAGCCGAAGGAATGAAAGCAGGTGTAGCTATAAATCCACATACCAGTGTAGACTTATTACAGGATGTCATTCAAGACATAGACCTGGTATGTTTAATGAGTGTTAATCCCGGGTTTGGAGGACAAAGTTTTATTGAAAACACTTATAAGAAGGTACAGCGCCTGAAAGAAATAATCATAACGCACAACGCCACCACGCTTATCGAAATTGATGGAGGCGTAACCGATAAAAATGCTGCGCGATTAATTGAAGCCGGGGCCGATGTTTTGGTTGCCGGAAGCTTCGTTTTTAAAGCTGAAGATCAAATTGAAACAATAAAAAACTTAAAACTACTTGCAAACTCCTGAGGATATATTTGATGTTATTATTATTGGCGGTGGTCCCATAGGAATTGCCTGCGGACTTGAAGCAAAGAAAAAACAGCTTTCTTATCTTATTTTGGAAAAGGGATGCCTGGTAAATTCGTTATACCACTACCCTACCAAAATGACATTTTTTTCGACTTCTGAAAAATTGGAATTGGATAACATTCCTTTTATAAGTAACAATCCGAAGCCGGTAAAAGCTGAAGCCCTGGAATATTACCGTCGAATTGCCACTTCCAATAAACTCAACATTAAATTATTCGAAAAGGTTACTTCAGTAGGGAGTGAGAATAAAAATCTACATGAAGTAAAAACCGAAAAAACCACTTACAATACTAAAAATGTAGTAGTAGCAACCGGTTTTTACGACATCCCCAATTATCTTAACATCCCGGGGGAGGATCTCCCAAAGGTGGCCCATTATTACGATGATCCTCATTATTATGCTACTCAAAAAACAATTGTAGTTGGCGCCAGTAACTCGGCTGTTGATGCTGCTTTAGAAATTTATCGCAAAGGTGGGGAGGTTAGTATGATAATTCGAAAAGAAGATATAGGCGAACGGGTAAAATACTGGGTTCGCCCCGATATCATTAACCGAATTAAGGAAGGAAGCATCAAAGCCTTTTATAGCTCACGCCTTAAAGAAATTAGAGAAAATGAGGTGGTGATTAGTACTCCAGATGGTGAGATTATCCTTGAAAATGACTTCGTTTTACTTTTAACAGGATACAGGCCCAATTTTGAATTTTTGAAGGATATGGGGATTAAACTTTCTGATGATGGAAGAAAAATCCCTCATTACAACGAGCAAACCATGGAGACCAATGTTAAGGGCATTTACCTGGCCGGCGTAATTTGTGGCGGAGTAGAGACCCATAAATGGTTTATAGAAAATTCAAGGATCCACGCAAAAATGATAATGGAAGACCTGGCTAAAGAATGATGATTAGCCTAAGCATTTTCAAGAAAATCTTTTAGGATGATGGCATGATTTTCTTCTTTATTTTTAGCACCGTAGAGGAGTACTAATGTTTTACGTTTATCCACCTCCTCTAGATCTTGAAGAATTTTCTCTTTGATATCAGTTAATTCCTTCTGATATTTTTTACGGAATTCACTCCAATCAATTTGCTCCTGATGGAATTCTTTACGCAATTCGTTACTGGGGGCCCATTCTTTAAACCAGAAATCCAGGTTTGCATTTTCTTTTGAAATACCCCTGGGCCAAAGTCTGTCTACCAAAATCCTAACAGCTTCTGAAGCTTCTTTATTTTCGTAAATTCTTGCTATTTCTATATTCATCTTATAAAAATAAAAAAGCGATTTCAAAGTAGGGTTCAAAATCGCTTTTAGTTGGGGCAAAAAAGTTTCTATCTACTCATCAGGATAAGCTCCGATGAGCTTAAAATCTCATTTCGATTCAAAAGTTTTCCATAAAATTCCATATCGCCCCTTGTGTTTCTAAATGATTTATCAAGCCAATCTGAGGCCTTCTTAACCGGAAATTTATAAACTTTTATTTCAGGATAAGTTTCCGGGGAGTAGGATTCATCGATCCCAATTTCAATGTGTTTTTTCTCTTTATTATAATAAACATACTTGGCCAGGAAGTTATGTTTTATAAGGCTAATAAACTCCTCGGGAAGGCTACCGCAATCTTCACACTCCTCAATATATTGTTTTACGAGTTGCCTCAAAGAAGATTTTATTTCGTTTTCATTCAAATAAGAAGCCATAATTCTATTAGTTTAGGTGTTAGATTCAGGGTAAAATTATGGGTTCAATACTAAGCTAAAAACAATTTATGCTGAGTTTAACGCACCTTTCTAAAAATTTGCAAATAAATTGCCTTAAATTTTAATGAATAAATAATCTTAATTTCTGAACTTTATGTCTTTAACAGCCGTAAACGAGTAGTTTTCATATTTAGGCCTTAACGTAATATTAAGCCGGCCTCTCCCTATTAATAATTCAATATAAAGTGAGACTTCTAAGCTACAGTAAGAATTAGGTGAAAAAACCCAGGAAAAAGGATCAGTGGCAAAATTGAATTACAGAAAAAAAAATTCAATTTTTTCGAAACATATTACAGAGATATTTTGATTAAATAAACTAACCTCTTTTAACCCATGGACTTACATCGGCTTGAAATTGAACTAAAAAAAAGATTAATTTACCCATACCGTTGGGGGCGAAAGCAATCTGATTCCTGGGATAGAGAAACGAATTTTATCTACGTCACCAATAGTTTTCAGGAACTGTTGAAAAAAACCAGGAGTCTTGATGCGAACATCCGTGATTATGCATTAAATCGCTGGTATAATTACTGGTCTGCTATGGGAGCCGAATATATTTTTTCTACTCACCCTCAAGTCAGTCCCAATAAAAATATCTATGACAAATTAGTAGATTTTACAATTGAGGATATTCCTTTTGATCATAAAACCACAGTTTTTCCTGGAGGATTTCCTCATTCAGTACATTATGCCTTGGAGCACAAGCAAGAATTGATTGAATGGTTATATCTTAACCAAAGTCAGCAAGGAAGAAAACACCTCAAAAACAGGTTATTCATAGTTCTACATGATCCCTCCGGAAGACATTGGAAGTTGAAATCGGAAATACAATTGATTAAAGCTGCTATAGATTTCTACCTCAAAAATTTTTCCTCTAAAAACCTCCTTGAAATAGTGATTGATAAAAATGAGATTCAGGCAGACATAATCTGGATACTGAAATGAATAAACCAAAAGAATATAAAATCTAAACAACTCTAAGTGGTGGGTATTGTTTAATTTTGCAAAAACCAAATTTTCTGATGAATTATATAGGTTCCAAAAACAAATTGAATCCGTTCATAAAGGACAACGTAGAATCTATTGTAGGTGAGGACTTATCCGATAAAATTTTCTGTGATCTTTTTGCCGGAACTGGTATTGTGGGCCGTAATTTCAAGACTAAGGTTAAAAAAGTTATAAGCAATGATTTAGAATACTATAGTTATGTTCTAAATAAAAATTATATTGAAAACCATAAGCCAATCGAAGCTGGTAAAGAGCTTATAAAAGAACTGCAGGAAGCCCCAGCTTTCTCTGGATTCATTTATAAAAATTATAGTAAAGCCGGCCAGGGAGCAAGACAGTATTTTAGTGATGAAAATGCGCGGAAAATAGATGGAATTCGCATAAGCATAGAAACCTGGAAGGACAAAGGCAAAATTGATAAGAGTAGTTATTATTTTCTTTTAGCCAGTCTTCTGGAGAGTGCCGATAAGGTCGCCAATACGGCATCGGTATATGGTGCCTACTTAAAAAACCTCAAAAAATCGGCACAAAAACCTTTAAGCCTGGAAGGTGCCTATTTTGAATTTAATGGGAACTCCCACGAGGTATATAATACTGATAGCAATAAATTAATTAAGGAAATAAAAGGAGATATTTTATATTTAGATCCGCCCTATAATGCCAGACAGTACGGAGCAAATTATCATTTATTAAATACTATTGCTATATATGATGAATTCATTCCTAAAGGTAAAACGGGTTTAAGAACCTATAACAAATCTGAATATTGTAGTAGAAATTATGCCCTCCAGGCATTCGAAAATTTAATTGAAAATGCCGACTTCCAATATATTTTTCTAAGTTATAATAATGAAGGATTAATGTCTTTAGAACAGATTGAAAAGTCAATGTCTAAATATGGTTCTTATCAATTAGCTTCTACAGATTATCAACGTTTTAAGGCAGACAAAACCGAAAACAGAATTCATAAAGCTAATAAAACCACGGAGTATCTGCATATATTGGAAAAGAAATAGGGACTTTCAATTTACCTGGTCAATACCATTAAATTGAAACTGCACATTTGGCAATAAAGAACATAGAAAAACCCGCAAACACTTTATTATTCCTGAAAGACCTTTAATTATCCAATTTTCATAGTTAGTGATTCCATGAAATAGGTTAGATGACCTCATCTATTTAGTATAAGAGTTATCCAATTGATTATTAGATTTTTTTCTTAACTCATTTAGTCTATATTTATGGATGAGGCTAAACTCTGCTCCATGAAGAACCCATCCTAACGGTTCCTATAAAAAATAGCCAGTTCAAAAAACGGAAAAATCGACCCTACTCAATTTGCATGTTTTATAGAACTGGCTTTTTTATTTCTAAATCAATTTTAAATCTTTCATTATACTTACCAGGTGAATAGAATTATTTGCCTGAAACTCTTCTTTTAATTCTTTCAGGCGCTTTTCAATAGCACTTTTGCTATTTGGCTTTATTCTCTCTGATTTTAATTTTTCTTCTATTTGATCCTGGGTAAAGCCACTAGCAAGGTATTGTACAATTTTAATTTCAAATTCATTGAGGACAAGTATATTATTCTGCTTCAGAGATTTCTCTATCTCGGGAGAATTGTAATTTTTTCCTGCCCAAAGGGCATTAATTGCTTCTTTTAATTCTTTTAATCCATTGCGGCCTTTGCAAACGTAGGCTTCTATATTACCTGAATCCCATAACTCCCTTACCGTTTGAGGATGATCTTCAATTGAATTGACAATGATTTTAAGATTGGGGTCTTCCGATTTTAATATACCAATCAGTTCATTTCCGGAGGTAATTTTCTCATTGCGGTGGTCTTTCTTAAAAGATAGATCACAGATTAGCAAGTCGAAAGGATTTTCTTCTTGCAAAGCTTTTTTAGCCAATAACCAGGCTTGATCACAGTATTGAGCATGGAAGATATTTTCAATGTTCATTTCTGAAAGGCTGGCAGCAACAGCGTGGTTGATGCTATCCATATCTTCGGCAATAAGTACTTTTTTGAACATGCTTTAAATCGGAATTTTAATACTGCTTTTAAGCCCTTTTCCTTTCTGTGCTTCAAAAATAATACCTCCTCCAATAGAAAAAATACGGTTTTCCGTATTTTGGATCCCGTTCCCATTTCTCAGGTCCTCTTTCGAACAGCCTTTTCCATTGTCAGAATAGTTTATTGTCAGGCACTTACTGGTCTTCTGAAAGCTAATGGCTACCAGGCTTGCTCCACTGTATTTTTTCATATTAATCATTAATTCCTGGAGAATCCTGTAAAGAATAATTTTCTTTTCCGTCGCTAATTTATTCCAGTGAATATCCTCCTGTCCCCGAAGTATGATTCTTGTATTTACTGAAGTATTGGAAGTAAGCATGGCCGTAAGGTTGTGGAGATAATTTTCTCCTGTATCTATAGACCTGTTTTCCCTGGAAATATTTCTTGTCCTGGAATAAATACTCTCGAGCCCTGCCAGTTCTTCTTCAGAAGCTGTACTTTCCATTTTGCTCATGATGTTATAAATGTCATTAGCTAATTCATCATGAATCTTTTTAGAAATTCTGGATTCGGTATTATAAATTTCTTTTAATTTTTCTTTTTGGTGTCTTTGATTCAGGTGATAAATGCCAAAACCTACCAGAATTAATATAATCGAAGCCCCAAAAGAAATGGTAATTAGTTGTTTTTCAAGATCTGAAGTTTTTAAACTCTGAGCCAATGTTCTTTTCTCCAGTGCATCTATCTGCTTTAGTTTTTCCTCTTCGTCATAGCTGATTTTGGCAAAAAGATTTTTAGCTCTCAGGTTTTCAGCCTTGAGGCTATCATTAATCCTTATATATTGTGACGAAAGACTTTTAGCTTCTTTTTGGGAAGAAAGTGCTATTAGCTTTTCAAGAGCGGTTAACTTAGCCGACTTGCTTCCAAGGTCTCCAGCTGTTTGAAAAAGACTGTCGGCAAAAGCTTTTGCCACTTCCCGGTTCCTTCCTTTGTAATATTCGGAAAGATGATCGTAACTGGCCACAAGTCCGTTAAGATCATTTATACTTTTACGAATAGCCAGCGCATCCAGGAGTTCTTCTTCTACATCTGCCGAATCAGTTAACCATTTCGTATAGGCATGGTTATCTATAAAACGAGCTTTAGACTTTTCAAACTTGAATTTATTTCTATCCAGGATTTGCTCAAAAATATGAAGGGCCTCCTTATTCCGCTGAAGGTCTCTTAAAGAAAGAGCAATATTATTCATTGCACTAAGGCTGTCATCGGTATCAACGGCATATTTCAGTGCATTTTTATATTCAGCAAGGGCATCCTCGTACAGTCCTTGATTTCTGTAGGAGCTTGCAATGGTATTAAAAGTGCTCGATATGTAAGTTGAATCTTCCTGTTTAAAATGCCTTAAAGCCTCGGTAGCCGTTTTTTGAGCACCCGAATAATCTGTGATCAGGTGTTGGGCTGCGGCAATTTCTGAAGTGCGTCTAGCATAGCTGGTACTATCCCCAAGTAGCCGATAATATTTTCTAGATTTTAAAGAATTTTCATAGGTTTTCTCGGGTTGGTTGGTATACCTGTAAACCACTGCTTTTCTATAATAACCGGTAGCCAGGTAGGCCGTATCATTCTGTGCTTTGGCTATGTCAACCAGTCTGTTTGCATAAAAAAGCGAGCTGTCGTATTGCTTTAGTCTGTTGTGATAGTAAACCTTGAAATCAAGAACTTTAGGATATAAACTATCGTGCCTGTTTTTCACAAACGCAAGCGCCTTATTGAGATTTTTGATTTTATCCTGAACCTTTTCTGCCTCCTGAGCTTTTTGAAAATAGATGTAGCTGCTATCTGAAAGAATGAGATTCTTATTTCTCTGATCTTCAACTCGATTGCAGGAACACATAACAAAAACGATCAGACCAATCAGCAATGAAGAAAAGCGTAAAATTGTCATACGGTGAAATTAAAAAAAGCCGCAGACTCTGGGGCTTTTTTTGTTTTAATTTCCGTCTCAGACGACTAAAGTTTCATAGTGCCAAAAAAAACTGCTTTTAATCAGGAAGAAATTGAGTTAATTATATTCTGTCCTCCCCGCACAGCTATATATGGACTAACTTTTTAAAATTTTCTAAGCTTAAAAAACAAACCCCCATGATTTCTCAAGGGGTTTCAGCCTTATGGAAGCTATCCAGTGTGACCCCCGCAGGATTAACTTTGTTTTTCCTAAGGGCTCGCGCATGAAAATAGAAAGTTGTTCTGCCTTGCGGCCAGTGCTTTTTTTATTTCCCAAAAAAGCTTTGAGCAATCTCAGCTTTTTCTGAGAAATAAAAAAGTCTACACTCTCGTGTAGACTTTCTGCTTTAAGTGACCCCGGCAGGATTCAAACCTGCAACCCTCAGAGCCGAAATCTGATGCGCTATTCAGTTGCGCCACGGGGCCGTTATTCAGTTTGCTAAACTAAAAAAAATTCTTTTCAAATTTATTTTGAAAATTACTTACTCAATTTCTTCTTAACAATGGTAGAAATGGTTTTACCATCGGCTCTACCGGCAAGCTCAGCACTTGCCATTCCCATCACTTTTCCCATATCCTGCATTCCGCTGGCACCGGTTTTAGCGATAACTTCGTCTACTTTGGCTTCAATTTCAGCCTCGCTTAATTGCTCAGGCAAAAAAGACTCGATCACAGCGGCTTGCTTTTCTTCAGGCTCTGCCAAATCTGGTCTGTTTTGCTCCCGGTAAATTGCAGCGCTCTCTTTGCGTTGCTTTACCAGTTTTTGCAAAAGCTTCAGCTCCTCATCTTCGGTAAGACCATCTTTTCCAGAACTTTCGGTATTTGCCAATAAAATGGCTCCTTTTACCGATCGTAAAGCTTCCAGCTTTTCGCTGTCTTTAGCCTTCATAGCAGCCTTCATCTCTGCCATTACTTTATCCTGTAAACTCATAGCTTTTAAGTGTCATTTCTGCGCAGGCAGAAATCTAATTTCAGCAGCGAAGATAAAATATTAAAATTAAATTCCCCACTTATTCTCCCTTCAAAATTAAGTATCTTGAGGCTTCAAACATAGCTTTTATTATGAAAAACCTTTTTATTTACACCCTTCTTTTTCTAAGCTTTTCAATTTCAGCGCAAGAGCGATTTATAGAGGATTCTTTTAAACTCAAAAAAACAGAAACCAAAACTTACGCAACCAAAAATGGCGAAGCTTTAAAGTTGGATATCTATCAACCTAAAAATGATACCATGCAGCAAAGGCCTGTGATTATATTTATGCACGGTGGCGGATTTGCGGGCGGTACACGAACCAATCCCGCCGAAGTTAAATTTGCAGAAAACGCCGCCAAAAAAGGTTATGTAGCCGTACAGATATCTTACCGGTTAACCCGAAAAGGACAATCTTTTGGTTGCGATTATGAAGCCGCAGGAAAAATGGAAACCTTTAAACTGGCTGCCGAGGACTTTATGGATGCCGTTAGTTTTATGGTGAAAAATAAGGACGAATACGGCATAGATACTTCCAAAATAATTGTTGGTGGAAGCAGCGCCGGGGCCGAAGCGGTTTTAAACGCCGTCTATAACCAAAGGTTAATGTTTCAGGATACTACTAAATACAAAAACATAGATCTTGCCGGGGTTTTCTCTCTTGCCGGCGCAATTGTAGATGCGCGATATATTACTGAAGAAAACGCCGTTCCCGGAATATTTTTCCACGGAACCGAAGATAATTTAGTGCCTTATGAAACCGCACCTCATCACTGGTGTGATCCAGACCAGCCGGGATATATTATGCTAGACGGGTCCAAAACAATTACCCAAAAGCTGGCAAATTTGAATACCGCTTATATGCTTTATAGTTTCGAAGGCGGAAAACACGAACATTCAGGAATGCCTTTTGACTATTTACCGGAAGTTTTTGAGTTTTTCAACTCGGTGTTTTTGAATGGTGAAAACCGGCAACTCGAAGTCTGGAAATAAGAAACCTCGTTCAAAATTATTCCTATGAAATCTGCTTACTATTTTTTTATTCTAATTTTCCTGTGGAGCTTTAACCTTGCTGCGCAACGAAATATCCAAACCATAAATTCTGCCTGGGAGTTTTCTTCAGAAAAAAATGAAAAAACCGAGATGGTAAATATTCCGCATACCTGGAATGCCGAAGATGCTTTTCGCGATGGCAAGGAATATTTCCGCGGAAAGGGAACTTACAAAAAATCACTTTTTGTTCCACAGGAATGGCAACAAAAACAGGCCTTTTTAAAATTTGAAGGTAGCAATCAAATCACCACTGTGTATATTAATGAGGAAAAAGTAGGCGAACATCGCGGCGGCTATACGGGTTTTGTTTTCGATATTTCTGAAGCATTAAATTATGGAGAAGCAAACCAGCTACGAATTGAGGTTGATAATGCGCACAATACCGATATCCCCCCGCTGGATGCCGATTTCAATTTCTACGGCGGAATTTATCGCGATCTACAACTTATTCTCGCTAACCAAATCCACTTTGAACTCGAAAATGAAGCCACCGGGAATATGCTTATTAAAACCCCTGATGTTTCTGCTGAAAATGCAAAGCTTAGTTTTGAAACCAAAATCGTAAATCATTCTAAAGCTTCTAAAAATCTCCAGGTAAGTGTAGATATTTTTAATCCCGGAAAACAGAAAATCGAAACTTTAACCAAACAGGTTCAGCTCTCACCGGCTGAAACTAGATCGGTTAATTTCAGCAAAGAAATTACTAATCCTGAATTATGGTCGCCAGATTCTCCAAAATTATATGAAGCGGTAGCAAAGATTTCTGAAGAGAATTCCGAAGAAATTTTAGATGAAATAGATTCCAAATTCGGACTGCGGTGGTTTGAAGTGAGCACCGAAAAAGGCTTCGTTTTAAACGGGAAACCTATAAAACTTATTGGTGCTAACCGCCATCAGGATTTTAAAAGTTTAGGCAATGCATTGCCAAACAAAATCCATAAATCAGATTATAAAACCATTAAGGAAATGGGCGCCAACGTGATTCGTACCGCTCATTATCCGCAGGATCCTGAGGTTTATAAAATTTGCGACGAACTTGGGTTATTGGTATGGACCGAAGTACCGGTTATCAACGATGTCACCGATAGCGATGCTTACCACGAGGTTTCGCTTAAAATGCAGCGCGAGCAGATCCTTCAGTTTTATAATCATCCTTCCATAGTAATGTGGGGACTAATGAATGAGATATTTATCAGGCTGGTTTTTAATAACCAAATGACTGAAGAGGAAAAAGAAGCCAAAATAAAAACTACGGTAGAACTGGCTAAAAAGCTGGAGAAAGAAACCAAAAAACTCGACCCAGATCGTTTAAGTGTACTGGCTTTGCACGAAAACGAATTATACAACGAATCTGGCATTGCCGATATCCCCGATGTAATTGGCTGGAATCTTTATTTTGGCTGGTATTCTCCAGGCCTTGAAAGTTTTGGAGAATTTTTAGATGAACAACACAAACGATACCCAAATCGGCCTTTATTTATTTCGGAATACGGTCCCGGTGCCGATTCCAGGATCCAGACTGATGAGCCGAAACCCTGGGATTATTCTGAAGCTTACCAGCTGAAATTGCACCGCAGTTATATAAACCAGGTGCAGGAACGCGATTATGTATTTGGAATGACCGCCTGGAATTTCGCCGATTTCGGTTCATCTTTCCGGCAGGATTCCCGGCCTTATATCAACCAGAAAGGTTTGGTGAATATGGACCGTAGTAAAAAAGATATCTATCATTATTACCAGGCGAGGTTACTGGAAGAGCCTATTATCCATATCGCCGGAAAAAATTATGAAAAGCGATATCCCAAAGATGAAAATGATAGCTTAAGAATCAATGTATTTTCAAATGCTGAAGAAGTAAAATTGAAAGTAGGTGATTCTGAATTCACTTCGCAGGTTAAAGATGGCATCGCAATTTTCAAACTTTCGCTTCCGGAAGGAAACCATGAGTTAATTGCAACAGATGGCACAGTTTCACATTCCCGGGAAATTAAAGTAAAATTCAGAAAAAATCTTGTTGCGAAAATTAATCAAAATGCGATACTGGTAAATGTAGGCACTCACGTGAATTTCATCGATGAAACAACCGGCGAAACCTGGGTTAGCGATCAGGAATATAAAGAAGGAGGCTTTGGGTATGGTGGTGGCAATGTTTACCAGAAAAACTTCAGTAAATTCCAGGGAACTGCCTCAGATATTCAAGGCACCGAAAACGATCCGTTATTTCAAACTATGCGGGAAGGCATCGTGGCTTACAAATTCGATGTAGAAAAAGGGAAATACCGCATCACTCTTCTTTTTACTGAACCTGAATACAATGCTTCCGAAGAAAATATTTATAACCTGAGTGAAGTTGAGAAAAAGAAGATAACAAATTTAAGAAGTTTCGATATAGAAATTAATGGAAAAACACTTTCCAGAGACCTTAACCTGGCCCGGGATTATGGCAGACTTCAAGCTGTGGAGATTTCATATGAAATAAAAACCGGTGCAGGGATTGAGATTGAATTCGAAGAGAATTCGGGAAAAGCATTGTTATCGGGAATTAAATTAGAGAAATTGTAATAAGTATTTTTAAAGCGCTTTAAAATAAAAAATCCCGCCGAAGCGGGATTAGTAAGCCCCAGGACAGTAGGGTGTCCCCGGGTTGTACATCAATAAAAACTACTCCTCTACAGTAAAAGTTCCTGTAAATTCGTGATCTGAACTTCCGGCAACGAAAAACTCGAATTCGCCGGGTTCTACAACAAATTCTAAATCTGCATTATAAAATTTCAGGTCTTCAACGGTAAGCTCAAAACTCACTTCTTTGGTTTCACCTTTCTTTAATCTTATCTTTTTAAACGCCTTCAACTCCTTCATTGGCGGCGTAATACTTCTCACCTTATCGTGAATATACAACTGCACTACTTCTTCCCCATCAAAATCACCGGTATTGGTAAGCGTAGTGGTAATGGTAATACTGCCATTTTTGCTTAATTTATCACTACTTGCTTTTGTCTCACCGTATTCAAAATCGGTGTACGAAAGTCCGTAACCAAATGGCAATTGTGGAGTATTTTCCACATCTAAATAATTAGACTTGAATTTCTGGAATTCAGATGGTGATGCCGCTGGTCTACCGGTGGTTTTCATTCGGTAGTAAATTGGAATTTGCCCAACATTTCTTGGCCAGGTAGCAGTTAACTTTCCTGAAGGATTATAATCTCCAAAAAGAACATCGGCTATCGCATTTCCGGCTTCTACACCCGGATGCCAAACCTGCAAGATACTCACTGGCAATTCCATTTCTTCTGAAATCACCAACGGACGGCCACTCATCAATACTAAAACCACAGGTTTCCCGGTTTTTACGAGTTCCCTAATCAATTTCTTCTGACTCTCAGGAATATTTAAATTGGTACGGCTGGCAGCTTCCCCGCTCATTTCGGTTGCTTCTCCAACCACAGCAACAATTACATCTGCATCTTTAGAAACCTGTAAAGCTTCTTCCATCATGGCTTCAGGAGTTTCTTCAGAAATCTCGATACGCGGACCAAAAACATTTACATTTTTAGCAAAGGTAGTATCGTTACTAATATTGGCTCCCTTCGCGTAGGAGATTTCAGCATTTGGAGCTACATTTTTTATTCCTTCCATCACCGGAACTGAAAGCTGAGGATTCCCGGTTGGCGCCCATGTTCCAAGCATATTGTTTTTATTATTTGCCAATGGGCCAACCAATGCGATTTTTGCATCTTTAGCTAAAGGCAGTGTATTTTCATGCTTTTTCAAAAGCACAAAAGAACGTTTTGCTGCCTTCCTCGCTACTGCCCTATTTTCTTCGGAAAGAATATCTTTTTCTGGCCTGCTTTCATCTGAATATAAATATGGATCGTCTAAAAGCCCCAGTTTATGTTTTGCTTCAAGAATTCTACGAGCCGCTTTAGTGATCTGTTCTTCGGAAACTTTACCTTCTTCTACAGATTTTTTAAGGGTGGTTAAAAATCCTTCTCCAACCATATCCATATCAAGGCCCGCGTTTATGGCCAAAGCCGAAACATCCTGCAGGTCTCCCATTCCGTGGGCGATCATTTCATTTACCGAAGTATAATCTGAAACAACAAAACCTTCAAACCCCCAACGCTCGCGAAGCAAATCGGTAATTAACCATTTATTCCCTGAAGCAGGAACCCCGTGAATATCGTTAAAAGAAGTCATTGCGCTGGCAACACCTGCGTCTACTGCTGCTTTATAAGGTGGCAAATATTCATTAAACATTTTCAATTTACTCATATCTACCGAATTGTAATCCCGGCCGGCCTCAGATGCTCCATAAAGCGCTAAATGCTTTACGGTAGCGATCATTGTATTGGGCGCAGTAAAATCATCTCCCTGGTAACCTTCTACCATCGCTTTTGCAACCTGTGAACCCAGGTAAGGATCTTCCCCGGCACCTTCAGCAATACGACCCCAACGAGGATCACGAGCTATATCTACCATTGGTGAGAAATTCCAGTTAATCCCATCAGCTGTGGCTTCTTTTGCTGCAATTTGGGCAGTTTCTTTTATCAAATCCATATCCCAGCTGGAAGAAAGTCCCAACGGAATTGGAAATGTAGTTTTATATCCATGAATAACATCAGAGCCAATTAACAACGGAATTCCAAGTCGGGAATTCTCTACTGCAAGTTTTTGCGCCTGTCTTACTTTTTCGGGGCTGGAAACACCAAATATACCCCCAACACTTCCTTCTTTAATTTTGGTTTCTACGCCTTCACTTACTACAGATCCTGTAGCCACGCCGCCACCGGGAGTAAGTAGGTTAAGCTGGCCAATCTTTTCTTCCAGCGTCATTTTTTCCAGAATTTCTTCTACTTCCGGAATTTGGCTTTGTGCCTGCAGCACCAAGGTTCCTGCGAGAAGGAATAGGCTAATCGACAAATAAATCTTTCTCATTTCTATTGGTTTAATTAATTCACAAATTTTTTATTCTACATATATAACTTCAGATCGCTCTGAAATCCCATTTTCATTAAAAGCTTCAATCTGAAAGTAATATTCAGTATCCCGATCCAGGTTTCGCATAAAATGTTCATTTTTATCATAAATTAACCAGGCGTGGTATAATTTATCAGGAGCAATACCCCAGCGAATATTATAGCCCTGGGCTCCCTTTACTGCTTTCCAGCTGAAAGATGCATCTCTTCGGTCTTCCTCGCGAGAAACTTCGAGGCTTTTTACCCTTGCAGGTTTCTTGCCAAAACCTTTCCCAAAAACCCTAATTTCAGATAAAGCCAGGTTATTCCCCGGAACTTCAATATTATTATAGCGCACGTATTGTGCCTTTACAGGCTGGTTAAGGGTTAAATAGGCATTCGGCGTATCTTCAAAGCTCTTACTTCTATCTACAATGGTTTTCCAGTTTTCACCATCTTCTGAAACTTCTAAGGTATACCGGTGTCGTAAACCTTCGGTACGGGTATAAATACCAGATTCCTCATCGTGAAAATTCAGTTGAAAAGCATAAATCTTTCCTGGAGAAAGCATCTCGATCTCAACCCACTGTTTATCATCGTTGGCTTGAGCAACCCAAAAAGATTTTGGACTTTCATCGGTTAATAGTTTTGAGATAATTTCACCTTCACTATTCTTTTCCAATGGCATTTCGGTAATATCAAAATCACCATCTGTGGCAGTGCTTTTTCTTACCTGCATTTTTGAAGAGGAAACCGTTGTTTTTCCTTTATAGGAAAGCAACATCCAGCCATTGTGCAGCCCTGCTTTTGTAGGATGATCTGGACCGTACAAAGGATAATCGCCATAACTTGTAATGGTATACATTAGTCCTTCGTCATCAAAATAAGTGGGAAACATAGCCAGCCTGCGTTCCCAATGAGAATTAGAAGCCAGGGCCATGGTGGCAAAATGCCAGTATTGTCCGTTGGTTTGTTGCATAGTAATTCCGTGGCCGGCACCATTGGTGAATCCGCCCGGCTTGAAACTCATGGGATTGTTTTTCATGTATTTAAAAGGACCAAGTGGCGTTTCACCTACGTAAGCGGCATCGGCATAAACATTAAATTGTGTTCCGGGTGCTGCATATTGTAAATAGTATTTTCCATCGTGCTTTGTCATTGAAGCACCTTCCATATATCCTTCCTTTAAGGTGGGATGGTAATTATTCTCCCCAAAACGTTCCCAGCCGTGTTCTTCTTCTACCAGATTAATAAGTTCCTTTTCAACTCCCGTTTCAAGAAAACGATCGTCTTTGTCGAGCATTTTAACCTTAAGTGGGTGTACATTGGAGGAACCCCAATACAAATAGGTTTTCCCGTCATCATCAATGAATAATTCGGAATCCTGAATATTATTAGAAATTGAAGCTGTTGGAGTCCATTCACCACTTTTAGGATCATCGCTGTAAAGAATGCTTCCGTAACCTGCGGGGTCACCGGCAAAATAAACTAGTGAATCCTTATAATTAAAAGCGGTTGGTGCGTTGGAACCTTCAAAAAACCATTGTTTTGGTTTTATAAATTCCCAATTGATCAAATCTTTAGAATGCCAATACCCAAAAGAACGGGTAACAAACATATAATATTCGCCCTGAAATTCAATTACGGCAGGATCGGCACCCGAACGATAGGAAATATTCTTACTGGAATTATAAACCATATAGGTATAATCAATATCCAGGGGATTGATATAGGTTTCGGGCACTACTTCCTGTGCATTTAAAATTGCACCAAAAAGTATGGCGGTAATTGTAAATAACTTCTTGAAATTTTTCATCATTTCTTTTTTATACTACTTCCTTATTCTTCTTTTTTATGAGAGAATAACCACGGCAATAAATTAGGTTCTGCAAAGGCTGAATCCCAACTATTATGATTGTCTTCCGGATATAAAGAAAGCTTGGCATTCCCACCGTAGTGATTAATAGACCGGGCCATAGCCTCAGAATATTTTGGAAGTACTACGTCATCTTTTTTTCCGTGGAAAAGCCAAATATTGAAACCTTCAGGATATTCTTTAGCTATTTCAGGATTTGCACCGCCGCAAATAGCGAAGGCTGCTGCAAACATTTCAGGCTTTTTATAGATGATCTCGAAGGTTCCCATTCCTCCCATTGATAGTCCGCCAACATAGACTCGATCTTTATTGACGTAGCTCTTTGAAGTCATTTCATCCATAAGCCCCATGACTAATTGTAGCGATTTGGTAGCAGGTTTTTCATTCATAAAGTCGAATTGAAAAGGAACCGTATCACGCTTTACCTCCACCTTTGCCCAATAGTCCTCTTTTGGTGCCTGCGGAAAAATAACTATGGCTGGAAATTCTTCCTGATTTTTCAAAAACAAATCACTACCGTGGGTTAATTGTGACTGGTTATTGTTACCTCTTTCTCCGGCACCGTGCAGAAACAAAACCACAGGATATTCCTTTTCTTCAGAAAAATTCTTCGGAAAAAGAATACGGTAATTTAGGGTATCAGAATTTTTAATAAAATGTTCTTTTTTAAAGGCTTCATTCTCCTGTGCTTCTACTGAAAGTGGCACAATGAGTAAAATAAACAGTAAAACCGCTAAGACGTTTAAAAATCGCTTTTTCATATTTTATTCATTTTTATAAACCTCACAGGCTTTTGAAATCTATGAGGTTTGGTGTTATTTAAACAATACATTTTTAAAAGTGAAATCATTTGCTTTCTCCTTTTTAAACTCGTCAAGCCAGGGCGAGTAGGTTTTCACTTCAATTCTTTGATTTTCGGGATTGACTTTAATAATTCTTAAAAAACCATTTCCACCATTTTCCGAGCCTTCCACCCCTTTTTGATAATTGGCAAGCATCTGGTAAACCTTATTCCCATTTTTACCTTCGCTTATTAAAGTTCCAACGCCAGATTTAAGAATATGCCCTGAAAACACCATTGAAATATTTTCGTGTTTTTTAATTAGTTTTTCCCAAAGTTGAGCGCCGTTATTTGGAGTTTCTTCACCGGTATCTTTACCTATTCCATAATTCTCAGGCAGCCACCAATCCTCACCATCGTGCAGTGTGCTATCTTCATAAACATAAGCGTGAGTGACAATGATGAAATTATGCTCCGGATATTTTGCGATCATTTTATCTGCCCAGGCTATTGTTTTATTACGTGGGCCAAATTCTAATGAAAGCACCATCCATTTTTGTTTGCCAATAGTAAATTCACTTAATAAATTATCTATTTTCCCTTCCGGAAACGTGGTTTTAAGATTAGCAAAATCACTAGCAGTAAAGTAGGCGTTAGCTAAAGAAGTATTCCTGGTGTCAGCAAATTTCCCGCTTTCACTTCCCATATCGTGATTTCCCAAAGCAAAAGAATAAGGTAACTTCCCCTTAATTATATGAAAGCCTTTTTTAGCAATATCCCATTCTTTCCCGTTGTTATTCTGGGTAATATCACCAACATGCAACGCGAAAGAAAATCTATCTTTATTATTTGCTAACCAACGCATTTGGTGTAGGTAGATTTCTGGATATTCTTCAACATAAGTTTGGGTATCGGGCAGCACTACAAATTCAAAAGACTTTTGTTGAGACAATGAAGAACCTGTAATCATTACTGCGACAAGTATCAAAATAAAACTCCGAATACCTTTAAAATATGTTAGCTCGTAATTCATATAAATTAATCAGCAGTATTAAACCCTAATTTTTCGAGACCGTTTTGTACTTCGGGAGCGCCCATAAATAGATCCCAAATTAACCCAGATCTGTAATTTTCTATCATCACCACTTGTGGTCCCTGGTCTATAGCCAGGTATTTTGGAGCTACCCAATCTTCACCTTCAAGGCTAAAAGCATCGTAAAAACCGGCAGGTCCCCAAAGCAATTCATTTTGATCTTCGAAGAAATAACGCATTGCATTCAATGAAAGTTCCGGCGTGTAAGGGATAGAACTAATCGCCGCAGTTGGGGAAACAACTCCCCGATCGGTATCTGGAGAATGAGCTGTGTAGCCTATACCGTCGTTTTCATTTCGGGTATAACTAGCTGTTAGTCCCCATGAATTTTCATTATAAGTTTCAAAATCATTTGGATTTTCCTGGGTATACTCATAGTTAATTCGGGTATGATTTACATTCAAATCCCAGTAATTCGCATACTTATCTTCAAGTCCTTTTGGGTTTAATCCTAAATAAGAATAATGTGCCCAAAAAAGCGGCCCGGCTTTATCACCCCGGGTGTTATGTTTTAGAATTAACGGAATTCCGTATGCTTCTTTATCGCTTACAATATCGCCGCTACGAGCCCAACCATCGTGATAAGCTTTAGCATCGATAGCGTGGTCTGGAGAAGAAGCAGCCATAACGTAAGTGATCAAACATTCGTTGTAACCTTCTATCATAAAATCCATTTCCCACTGATAATCTGGCGACCAGTGCCAGTAAAGTCCGTTTTTATTATTGGTATACCATTGCCATTCTATGCCTTTCCAAAGCTCATCGTATTTAGCAGCTACTGCTTGTTCTTCTTCGTTTCCATTTTTCAAATATTCACGAACTACAATAAAGCCCTGGGCTAAAAATGAAGTTTCCACAAGATCTCCTCCATTATCTTTATCGCTGAAAGCCTGAACTTCACCGGTTTCTCCATTTAGCCAATGGGGCCATACCCCGTGAAATCTTGGAGCATTATCTAAAAAATCAGCGATCTTATCTAAGCGGGCAACAGCCGAATCACGCTCAATCCATTTCCGTTCCATTCCGGAAACTATAGCCATAAGCCCGAATCCCGATCCTCCTGTGGTTACCACGTGGGAATCATTTTTTGGATATTCGCCATCTGGATGATAGCGTTCTCGTGCCATTCCCGAATTTGGCTCGGCATAATCCCAGAAATATTTAAGGGTTTGCTTTTGAACCGTATCTAATAACGCTTCCCTGGAAAGAGACGAGGTTTCAGTTTTTTCTAATTCCTGCTCCTCCTTATTTGATTCGTTCTTACAGCTAAAAAGCACGACACCAATAAGGAGAAAGCTTAGAATTGATTTATAGTTAGTCATTATTGTATAATTTTTAATTTTCGGAATTAATAATTAAACTCCAGTTTGTCTAAACCGGTTTGTATTTCTTCATCTTGCATAAAAAGATCCCAAAGTAAACCTGTTCGGTAGTTTTCTATCATAGTTATTATGGGTCCCTGGTCTATAGCCAGGTAACCATCGGCCACCCAGTTTTCTTCTTCAGAAAAAGCATCATAAAATCCATAAGGCCCCCATAGTTGATCTCCCATTTCTTCATAAAAATAGCGTAGGGCCTTCATAGATTCTTCCGGAGTATATGGGAAAGACGACAAAGCTGCTGTTGGCGTTATCACTCCCAAATCGTTTGCCGGACTATGCGCGGAATAACCTTCATAATTATCGCTGGCGGTAAAACCCCAACTGTTTTCTCCATAACCTTCATAATTCCGCGGATTATCTATCGCGTAATTATAATGAATTAGGCTATGGGCGGTGTTTTGCTGCCAGTAATTTGCGTATTGATCGCTCAGGTTTCGAGGATCAAGGCCTATAAAAGAATAATGGGCAAAGAATAAGGGACCGCCGTAAGATGGCCCAAGTGGTAACTCAAGTCCGTAATGTTGACGATTATTGACCATAGCGCCATTTGATGCCCAACCCTGATGATAAACTTCAGGTTCAATGGAATGAGTGGGTGATGATGCTGCTAGTACATAAACCATTAGAGATTCATTCCACCCCTGAATTTTCAAATCTTTTTGAAAATTATAGGTTGGGGACCAGTGCCAGTAAAGCACATTTTCTCCCTGGGTGTACCAATCCCATTCTACAGCTTTCCACAGTTCTGTAATTCGTTCTGAAATATTTGTTGCTTCAGAAAAATACTGTCGGTTTATAAGCAAACCCTGCATCAGGAAAGCAGTTTCTACAAGATCGCCACCATCATCCATATCTCCGAAGGGACGTGTTTGGGCTATATCGTCTAAATACCAATGGGAAAAAGCGCCGTGATAGGTAGGAATTTCTTCCAAAAAGTCAAGAATTTTTTCCAGCCTTTCAACTGCTTCAGCTCTGCTTATCCAACCACGCTCTACAGCTACCGGAAAAGCCGCGAGGCCAAAACCGGAGCCTCCAATGGTAACAATATTTCTTCCTTCACCTCCATAAGCATCATCCTGGGAGCGTTCACGCGCTAAGCCCGAATTTTCCCCGGCAAAATCCCAAAAATATTTAAAAGTAGTTTCCTGTACTTTTTCCAGTACTTCATCATCGCTAAGACTCTCCTCCCCGTCTTCATCCTTCCCTGCATCTGGATTATAAGGTTCCTGATAGCCTGGGCCAGTGTCGTTAGAACAAGCCGTAAAAATCAAAAACAATCCTAATACATACATAGTCCGAAGCATAATTTGATCTTTAAGAATTATTGAACTACCCAAAAAATTTCAGGTTAAAAAGCTAATAAAAAAGGTGTTTTAAAATCTAAGAATAGGTCTTTTCGCCAGAATAATTCTGGAGCAAGTCATTAAAAAAATCCCGGCACCGGAAAAGGATGCCGGGATTCATTTAAAATTACTGGCCGATTTCGGCCTGAATCTCTTCCTGAGTAAGCGCTTTGTTGTAAAAACGCAGCTCATCCATAGAACTCTTATCTGAAAGGTGTCCCCAACCTGTAAATCTTGGAGCACCGGACATTACAGAAAGAAGATCTGCTCCGGTCCAGGAGATAGAATTACCTCCGAGATTATTATTATTCACCGGTTTTCCATCGATGTAGACTATGGTCTCATTTTGAGCACTTGAAATGGTAAAAGCGACATGTACCCATTCTCCTTCGTAAGGCCCTATCGCTCCCCCATCGTTCCAACTTTCTCCAGCCCCTGTTCCCACATTCAACTTAAGTACAGGCACTCCATCTCTAAGTTCCCTGAAAAATCGGAGACCTGAAGTCCTTAGGTTTTGAGCATCTGGGTTCTCAGTATCTTCGGGGCTAATGGCAATTAAACCTGCATTTTCAGTGCTACCATCGAATTTATACCAGAAAGTGGCGCTAAATTCTTCGTTTTGAAGTCCTTCAGTAGGCAATGTTAAATAGGCGTTTTCGGCCCCGGCATAAGCATTCGTGCCGGCCGCCGCCTCTTCAGTTAAGCCCGGTTCACCTTCTACAACTACTTCCCTGTTGGATACCTGGTCTTTATAATCTCCCTCAAATGGCATATATAAAGTAACAGCGGCATCATCTACCATGGCGGCAATTTCTTCAGCAGATAAAGCTCTATTGAATAATCTTAATTCATCAATTAAACTGGTATCTGAATTGTGTCCCCATCCAGAAAAGTTTAATCCAGATCCAACTACTAAATCTTCAACTCCGGTCCAATCGAATTGAGCATTGGTTAGTTCAGTAGATCCTACAGCAACACCATCAAAATATATAACGGTCCCCGCTGGAGAAAAACTCAGGGCTATATGCACCCATTCGCTATTGTCCTTATGAATCAAGCCTCCGTCATTCCAAACTTCACCGTCACCGGTTCCAATGTTCAGCTTAAATCGTTGATATTCCGGATCCTGATTATCTGTCTCTCTAAACAACCTAAACCCCTGGTTACGGTCATCATCATCGGTGGCGGTTAAGATACCCGCTTTATCATTACTTGAATCCAGCTTATACCAAAATGCAGCTGTAAATTCATTACCCAATTCTTCTTGCTTAAGAGGTACTGAAACATAAGAATCATTGGCACCACTATAGGCACCTGTACCTAAATAAGCATTGGAGGTAATTCCCGGATTTCCAGTTTCTTCTCCCATGTAAATATTCACCAACTCAGTAAAATCGGCATCAAATGGCATATAGAAGAACTCCCCGGCATATCTCGGGGTATAAGGCGGCTCTTTACTAAAGTTTACAGTTTTGCTGGTGGTGTTTCCGGCAATATCTGTAGCCTTAATTGTTAAAGTGTGTTCGCCATTGGTTACCTGCTCAAAGGCAACCTGTTGCTTTACGATTCTGTAATCAAGGAAATCGTTGAAACTTGCGATCTGATTTCCGTTCACCAATACTTCAATATTATCTACTTCAATATCGTCTTTTACTTCGAAACGGATATCAATTGCAGCTACCGGTTCAGGAACCTGAATGGTAGTTCCTTCATTGGGATACTGAATATTAATTTCTGGTGCTCCCGCATCAGGTCCCGGATCTACCTGTGTAAGTGGATCTATATTATCATAATCACAGGAAGCAAAACCAATAACGAGGAGCAAAAGTCCTATTGAAGATTTTATATAATTTTTCATACCTATTTGTTTTGCTGGTTTAATATTGAATTCATCATGGCATTTGCTTCAAGAGGCAATGCATCTACCTGCGCCTGAGGATAAGGCAAATATTCCTTATCGGCCGAAAAGTTTCTTCCGCCATAACTTAGTTCTTCGTACTTATCATTGCGAATCATATCAAAATATCTAATCCCCCATTCCATAGCAAATTCAGCAAATTTCTCCTCTAAAACCTGTTCATGGGTTACCCCGCTTAGATCGCCTAAACCTGCGCGATCTCTAACTAAATTTACGGCCTGATCGGCTGAAATGCTGTTTCCATTAGCTCCCAGAGTTAATGCTTCAGCATACATAAGAAGAATTTCAGAATAGCGAATTACGATCAAATTTTTTCCAGCACTATAATCATTTCTACCATCGGTTAATTGTTCAGACGGTAAATAATGCTTCCCGCTGGAAAAAAGGGCTCTTTCAAAATCGTTGATCACATCACCTGAAGGAGTAGTATTGTTTACAAAATCAGGAAGATCGGTATACCCATCGGCTTCCAGTTCAGCAATACCACGATCGGTGAACAAGACACTGGTTTGCAATCTCACCTCTTCGTCCCGATCCAACATAAATTCAATAAACTTAAGACTAGGCTCATAGAAGCCCCAACCACTTTGGGCATTTTCCCTTTTCGGAGTCCAGTTTTGTGGTCCAAATGGTGCATATAAATGATAGAGGGCATCTCCTGATGGCGTTCCATAATCTGAATATTGCAATTCCAATAAGCTTTCATTGCTTAACTCACCAGGCTTTTTGAAAAGCTGGTAAAAATCCGGATAAAGCTCAAATTTTCCGGAGCTGATTATCGCTCCGGCAGCATCTGCCACTTCCTGATGATTTCCCAGTTCCTGATGAGCGAGAGCTTTCAATGCATAAGCAGTATATTTGGTTACCCCACCTTGTATATCGGTTCGTTCATTAGGCCTGGCATCTGGCAGTTCCTGGATAGCCATATCCATCTGATCTGAAATAAATTGCATTACATTGGCTTTTGATGAAACCCCTTGTTGCAATTCTTCCTCAGGCTGGTTGGAAGTAATAATGAATACATCTTCCCATACCCTGGCCAGATTAAAATGAAGCCAGGCTCTCATCACCATAATTTCCGCGATATATTGGTCGGCTCTGGCTGCATCTTCTTCATTGGCAAATTCCCTGAAGTTTTCAAGCTGTAAAATGGCGGTATTCATATTGATAATATCATTGTAATGCACATTCCACAGGGAATTATACATCCAGTAATCCTTGCTATATATGTACATATCAGTATCAGCAAAGGGTTGCTGGTCGCCTAAGCCGCCGGCATTCACATCGTCTCCCCTAACTCCCAGTAAGAGCGGTTCTTCCCAACCACGGGTAGCCAACTCATGGTAGGCACCAATTAAGGGTTGAATCATATTACTGGCATCGGTATAATCAAGATCGCCGGTATTTAATTGCCCTTCCCGCACATCCAGCTTATCGTGACACGAGCTTAGACCCACTCCCATAACAAGGAACAGGATCAAAATTTTTGTTGAACTATATATCTTCATAATAATCTTTTTAGAATTTTAAATTAACTCCCAACGTATAAATTGCCGGAACCGGATAAGTTTGTCTATCGACTCCGTTAGGAACTTCAGGATTAAATCCGTTATAGTCAAATACCGAAAGTGGTTTTTCCGCAGTAAAATAAATTCTGGTTTGCGGTAAACCTTCGGCTTCTATATTATATGCTACCTGCACATTCTGAATACGGAAGAAGTCTCCATCCTCCACCCAGAAATCGCTTAATCGCTGATTCCAAGCCTTGCGAAGGCCTGCCGATGATGGATAACTATTACTGGTCCCTTCTCCGTGCCATCTGTTAATAGCGAGATCAGCATCCATATTGGTATCCTGGGTGAAAATAATTTCTCCCCTTTTTCGGTTAAGAATCTTGTTTCCGGTTTGCGCGTAGACATCCATAGAGAATTCGAAGGCCTTATAGTTAACACCAATACTACCTCCAAAGGTATACTTTGGAAGAAATGACCCCAGGATTACACGGTCGGCATCATCTATTACTCCATCCCCGTTCTGGTCACGGTAAATTAAATCTCCGGGAACAAGGCCGTTTTCAACTGCAATTGGATCTGAATCTATTTGTTGCTGATTTTGGTAAACTCCAATTCTTTCATATCCGTAAAAACCTAAAAGAGGGCCACCAAGCTCAGTTCGCTGTCTGAATTCAGCCGAACCGGAATCTATATATCCTCTTTCATCTTCAATTTCTATCGCTTCATTTTTAAGGCTTGTGAAGTTGGCTCCAATTCTGAAACTAAAATCATCAGAAACCTGTTGGCTCCAGTTAGCACTTAATTCCAGGCCTTCATTTCGAATAACTCCTGAGTTTCGATCTACACTTCGGTTTACAATAGGAATATAAACCGGTAAAATGGCATCCTGAGTATCACGAATGTAATAATCGGCATCTATGGATAACCTGCTGTCAAAAGTTTGCAGGTTTAAACCAAAGTTCTTTTCTTCGATCACCTCCCAGGTATTATTGGAGAATACACTCGTAGAAGTAAGCCCTGTTCGCGGCTGGTCTCCAATAGGAGTGGTAATCACTTCAATGGTATTCGATCCTGCACTGGCATCTACATTATCATTTCCTAACTTCCCCCAACTGGCTCTGAATTTAAGAAAATCAAACACCTCATTATCGGCAAGAAAATCTTCATCAGAAGCAACCCAGCCAAGACCTACAGAAGGGAAGTATCCCCAGGGATCTAAGGTGAATTTTGAAGAACCATCGGCCCTAAGGGTTGCGTATAATAGGTACTTATCTTTGTAATCATAGGCTACCCGCCCAAAGTAGGATACTCCATAAAACCTGGTACCTAATTCTTCTACATTATTGCTGAAGGAATCCTGATCTGCAAAATCAAGGTACCAGCTTGTTTCAAGACCAATGCCCGCGATATCATAACCTGTAGCTTCGAATCTATTACTGGCTTCATCTCTAAAGGAGGTACCCAACATTACCGTGAGGTCGTGATCTCCAAAGTTGTCATTATAGGTAAGCACATTATCCCAATACTGATTGGAAAAGTTATTATTTTCTCTTTTAATACTGGATCTTCTTTCAAAATTATTTCCTAAGGTATAGGGTAAGTTCACTTCCCTGTTTTCTAAACTGGAATAATCGTGACTGTAAGTTGTTTTAAAATCCAGTTTATCTTCTATTAGCTCATACTGTAGAAACATAGTAGTGAGCAACTTTCTTATCTTAAGCCTGTTTTGATTATAGGCAAGATCCTGAAAAGGGTTTTGGGTTCCTCTGTACCCAAGATTTTGTGCATTTGAATATTGAATTGGCCCGGCCTCTGTGTTGAGTTCATCGATCACAGGCATAACTGGTACGGCGAAATAAGCCCTGAACCAGGCTCCGTTTTCAGGAGCGTATTTCGTGGCATTACTAAATATAGTATTAACCCCGGCTTTAAAGCGATCGCTGATATCGACATCTACTTTAGACCGTATATTAAATCGTTCGTAATCGTTTTTCATATCCAGGATACCTTCCTGACCTGTATAGTTGGCCCCAACGGCATAAGCCACTTTTTCGCCCCCGCCGGAAGCAGAGATACTATGGTTTTGAATGAGGCCTTCCCTAAGAATTTCCTTATACCAGTCGGTATTAACGGCTGGCACATTAGGATTTATCCGGCTTCGTCCATATCGCTGAATCGCATTCTCAATAAAATTAACATCGGCTTGAGAACCCGATTCCAAAGCCATGGTATAAAATTGTTCGGTATTGGCTAGTTTTACCACATTCTGTGCCCGTTGTATCCCGGTATAGCCATCATATTCAAATTGAACTTTCTGGTTTTTTCTCCCTGATTTAGTTTCAATAATCACTACTCCATTGGCAGCTCTTACTCCATAAATTGCAGAGGAAGAAGCATCCTTTAATATGTTAACAGATTTGATGTCCTTTGTATTCAAAAAATCTATATTATCATACAAAGCCCCATCTACTACATATAAAACGTTGGTTGCGTCTCCAAAGGTCCCAACCCCCCTAATCCTAACAGTAGGAGATTCGCCAGGTGAACCGGAGTTTACAATTTGCACCCCTGAAACTTTCCCCTGTAACGACTGCATCACATTAGCAGTGGGCGTTTTTTCAATTTCCTCCGCATCAATATTAGCAATTGAGCCGGTGAGATCTCGCTTTTTCTGGCTACCATAACCCACTATAAGGACCTCTTCCAACTGCCCGGCATCTTCCTCCAGAGTAACATTATATTGGTCTTGAGAAGAAATCGTTATTTCCTGAGGTTTAAACCCTAAAAAGGTAACCCTGAAAACATCACCTTCTTCCACATCCTCCAATGTGAAATTTCCATCAAAATCGGTTATAGAAAAAATATTCTTGCCGATTACCTTAACCTCGGCCCCCGGTAGGGGCATTTCACTAGGGTCGACAATGACCCCACTAATTGTTTTAGTATCCTGGGCATACCCTGCAAGGGTAAAAAAGGAGACTAAAAGAGAAAATAATTTAAATTTCATACGCTCGGTTTTTAACTGAATTTTACAGAAAGATACGTTCTTAGGTTATCTTCACGCAAACGATATAGTACATTACCACTACATCATAAAATTTTTACAGCTAAAATACTGATTTTAAGCTTTTTAAATGCGTTATGAAGTAAAAAATTAAAGAAATTTTAAGTAGATGATGTAGTAATGATGTAGTTGATTTATCGTACTTTTCCGAGAATATTAGAAATTTTTAATAAGGAAATTTGTTAAATTTTCTTTCTTATCCAGTCCCATTTTTTTTCGTAATCTGTATCGATGTACCTCTACTCCCCGCACCGAGATCCCCATTAAAGGAGCTATTTCTTTTGAAGTTAAATTCATTTTCAAATAAGAACAGAGCTTGAGATCTTTATTGGTGAGTTGCGGGTATGTTTCCAAAAGATCTTTGAAAAAATCTTCGTGAACCTCGTTAAAATTAGTTTCAAAAACCTGCCATTCATCCTTGTTCTTAATGGCCCTATTAATTTTATTCATAATATGCTTCAACCTGAATTGGTTGGAAAATTTACTTTTATCTTTATTCAGCTCCCCCTGGATCTCCATCAACACCTCATTCTTTTTAGCGGCCACCATTGTAGTATTTGCCAGCTCTTTTCTTTTTAAGGTAATCTCATTCATTAGACGCTCCTTCTCAAGCTGATTTAGCCGTTCTTTATGTTCTTTCTCAAATTTTTGTTCAAGTAAAAGATGTTGTTTTTTAAGTTTAAGTTGATTAAACCAATAAATGAGACCTATAAAGGCAAGAAACAGAAGCATATAAACAAATTTCATTAGGCCCGAGAGATACCAGGGTGGATTAACCCGAAAGGCGAACGAACTTCTAGCCGGAGTGCCTTTTTGCTGACTAACTGCAAAAAGATTTAATTCATAATCTCCATGCCTTAAATTCTGAAAGTTTAAATGACCGTTTTGCACCTTTCCCCGTAGGGTATCTTCTCCTATTAGTTCATAATTCATCCCGGCAGCATCACTTACAGGCAAAGCGGTTTGCACCAGGATATCTCTGGCTTTATTGTAGGGTACAACGGGCATTTGAGAGAGATCATATCGTTTTTCTATGTCAGAGAAGCCGCGAATAATAGGTTCACTAAGTCTTTCGTTTTGTCTGCTCCTTATCAATTCCTGAAGATTGATCCTTGCAAAACCATCATTTAAAGCCACATAATAAATCGAGTCATTCGTCTTAATTAGTTTTTCATATTTCTTCACAAGCCTCTCCCTAATTTTAGGAAAAGCCACTCTAACCTGATCATCTTTTAAATCGGTGAAGACCAAAGAGTTTTTCTGGGTATCGGTAAACCAGTACCCCATACTATCATAATAAAGCAACTTATGATTATTAAAAGAAGCCAGCTCTTTAAAAACCTCAAGGCTATCCGAAAAACTATTATACCTAAACCATTTTCCTCCATTATAGACCGCAAGCTGATCATTAATGCGAGAAATATCGGCATTGTAATGACCTTTCCCGTCAACATCCTTAAGTTTATCAACCGAAAGTGCACTGGTTAAATCATCATTCAATACAATTTTGTAAATTCCTTCGTAGGGATGGGAAGCCAAAAAAAATGACGGGTTTTGATATAAAAGTTCGCGTATAGGAAAATTAATTCCTTCTACGGTTTGAGCCAGTCCATTTTCATTTACCTGTGTTAATCCTGTATATGTTGCAATTAATTTACTGTTCTGTGCATTGGGCACATTCAGAATTTGAAAACTCCCGGTACGTTCCTCTACAGGTTCAAAGGTGTTCTTTTCTATTTTATAGGTTCCTGTATTATGATTGGCATAAAGTTCATTATTAAGAACTTCAAGATTCCAGGTATGCCCCTCGGAACCGTCTATTAGCTCTTGTTCATCCCCAACAAAACGATAAACACCAGTATTACTGCCAAGGTATAAGTGTTCATTGAAAAAAGTCAGATCGTATACTGCTCCCAATTCGCCGGTCTCATCTGTAAAATATTCTATTGGGGAATTTAGATTAATCATATCCACGCCGTTATCGAGACTCAACCAGATATTACCGTTATTTTCCACCATCCGCAAAATCGTATTGTTTTGCAAGCCATTATGCCTATTGTAAATACTATAGTTAGCTTCAGTTATATTGTAATGAATTATCCCATTTTTCACAGTCCCCAGTACAATCTCATTCTCATTTAACGCCAGAATGTGATTTAGTTCGAAACGTCGTAAATCAGCATTCAAAAAATCATCATTAAACAGGCTGCACTTCCCATCTTTGAATTCGTACAAAGCATCTCTTGTACCTATTAGCAGTTTCTCGCCCTTCACCTCAATATCAATGATAGTTTCACCTTCAAGCACATCCTGATTAGGCAAAGCTTCCATATCTCCATTCTCGTCCAGATAATAAAGTCCGGAATTAACAACAGCGATTAGCAGGCGGTTCTTAAAAACCGTCATTTTATTGGTGACTTCATTGGTAACCAGGGTGATTTTATCATTTTCATATTTATAAATAGCACCAAAAGATCTGAAGTAAATAGCATTTTTATAAGAGAGTATTTCCCAAAACTCATCGCTATGTAGCTCCTCTTCATCCATGAGAGACATTAAAGAATTATACCTTAAACTCCCCGTGTTATCCCGGGACCAATACCCAAACTCCTTATAGGAGCCGGTATAGATCCTGTCATTATGAGTATACACCGATCGAATTATCGAACCTGTCTTAAGGCTATGAAGTTTCCAGCGTTGCCCGTCATAGCTTAACAAGCCCTGATTATTGGCCACATAAATAATTCCCTGGTGATCTATATCTATATCCCAGTTCTGGCTGGCAGCTTCATAATCTCGAGAAGAATAGTTTTGTATAGGTGGAGTAAGTTTTTGGGGAAATGCCGATACAGTGATCAAAACCGTGATTACCAGACTATTTACTATCTTCATTTTCATCGATTTAAAACTTTTTGTGCAGTTTTTGTTGTAGTATTAATTTCATCAAAAATACAAGCTTTTTGTATTTTTGATGAAATTTGAAAAGAAAATAATCAATTAAACTTCGTCTAATGCTCAAACAACATTCATTTTTGAAATTTCTGGGAGCCTTTATTTTTATAAGCTTATTCTCTTCTTGCAAGCAAAAGGAAGCACAGCCAGAGAAGGAAAAAACTCAAAGACCTAACATAGTCTTTATTATGACTGATGATCATGCTGCCCAGGCCATAAGTGCATATGGACACCCAATCAGTAAACTGGCCCCTACTCCCAATATTGACCGAATAGCACAAAACGGAGTTAAATTCAATAATAATTTTTGCACAAATTCAATTTGTGGCCCCAGCAGGGCGGTAATCCTCACTGGAAAACATAGTCACATGAATGGTTTTAGAATGAACGGGGAGGTATTCGATGGCTCCCAAGCCACCTTACCTAAATATTTAAAAGAAGTTGGCTACCAAACCGCCCTGGTAGGAAAATGGCACCTTCACGGTTTACCCGAAGGTTTTGACCATTGGAACATCCTGGTCGATCAGGGAAATTATTACAACCCCGATTTTATAAAAGGAAAAGATACCACAAGAATTGAAGGTTATGCGACCGATATTATAACCGATATGGGGCTGGACTGGTTAAAGCAAAATGCCGATTCGGAAAAACCTTTTATGCTTATGGTTCAACATAAGGCTCCGCATAGAAACTGGATGCCAGCTCCGAGACACCTTAATTTATACGACAGCATAAAATTCCCTTTACCCGAAACCTATTTTTCTGATCATGAGAACCAGTTAGCAGCTCAACAGCAACTTCAAACCATTTATGAAGATATGTATAAAGGCCATGACCTCAAATTAACTGTGGCCAAAGGTAGTGACTCTCTGGCCCATAATCCCTGGACTACCGATTTTGAAAGAATGACCACTGCGCAACGAAATACCTGGAACGAGGCTTACCGGCCAAAAAATGATGCCTTTCACGAAGCTAACCTAAGTGGCAAAGAATTGGCAGAATGGAAAGGCCAGCGGTATTTGCGGGATTACCTGGCTACGGTAGCTTCCGTAGACGAAGGTGTTGGGCAAATACTGGATTACCTGGAGGAAACCGGGCTTGATGAAAACACAATAGTAATTTACACTACAGATCAGGGATTCTATTTAGGTGAAAAAGGTTTTTTCGATAAAAGGTTTATGTACGAAGAATCTCTTGCTATGCCCATGCTTATGCAATTTCCGAAAGAAATTAAATCAGGCACCGAAATCAATGCACTCACTCAAAACCTCGACTTCGCTCCTACCTTCCTGGATTTTGCCGGAGCCGAAATCCCTCAGGACATGCAGGGAAGATCCCTAAAGCCGCTGGTAAATCAAACCACCAGCGATCAGGATTTTAGAAATGCTATTTACTATCACTACTACGATTTCCCCGCATTTCATATGGTAAAAAGACATTATGGAGTAAGAACCCATCGCTATAAGCTCATACATTTCTATGATGATATAGATTTTTGGGAGATGTACGATTTAAAGGAAGACCCGCTGGAGGAAAATAATATTTACAAGCATCCTGATTATGTTGATATTCGGGAGCAAATGCATGCTAAACTCGATAGCCTTCAGGAAGAATATGAGGTAACAGAAGCAGAATTTGAACAAACTCCACAGAAGCGGGTAAAACAGGCCTACCGAAATTTTGCCAGGTTAGCCGGGGAGGACCCTGATACCTATCCGGATAAAAAATCTACCAAAATCGAAAAATAAATATTAAGGGAACAAGACCTTAAGGCGGTGGTTCCTTTTAACGTAACTAATACTACAGGAAAAAATATTAAACTCCAGTAAGAGCACTAATGAGAAGATTATTGGTGACAGCCTAAGAACCTGTATAATTAAACCTGAAGCACGGTGCCGTCAGTAAATTGAAATATTTGAATGAAAAGAATCCATTGATAAATTAAAAATTAGTTTAAATTTGTGTCTTCAACTAATTAAACATTATCTAAAAATGAAAAAATTATTCTTATTATTTGCTGTTGCAACAATGTCTCTTTCTATCTACTCTTGTAGAGAGACTACCGAAGAAAAAACAGAAGACGCTTTAGAGTCTGCTGGTGAAGACATGGAAAACGCAGCTGAGGAAGCCGGAAACGAAATGGAAGAAGCCGGAAACGAAATTGAAGCTGAAGCAGAAAATGCTGAAGAAGAAATGGAAGAAGAAATGAACGAAGACGATAATATGTAATCGTTCTTTTCAAAGAAATTTCGAAAGCCGCTTTCTTCCCAGAAAGTGGCTTTTTTTAATTAAACCTAAACTTAAAGATATGAAGAAATTAATTTTATTTTTAGCAGCCATCCTGGCCCTATCATTAAATTCCTGTAGAGAAACTACCGAAGAAAAAACCGAGGAAGCTATTGAAGCCATTGGGGAAGATATTGAAGACAATACTAAAAAGGCCGGAGAAAAAATTGAAGAAGGTGCAGACAAGGTTAAAGAGGAAATCGATGAAGAAATTCACGAAACCGATGATATAAATGATGAAGAGATAAACGACGAATTTTAAGCTTGCAAGATTTCTAAAATAACAAACAATCCGCGTCAATCCAGAAATCGCGCGGATTGTTGTTTATTTTTTTCGTTCAATAACATAATTCACCATTAATTCCAGCGAATTTTTATAAGTCGACTCGGGGTAATCTTCCAGAATAAGAAGAGCCTCCCGTTGGAATTCCATCATTTTGTTCTCAGCATAATCAAGCCCTCCTTTCATTTTCACGAAGTCAATCACCTCTTTGACCCGCTTTTTATCCTTATTGTGATTCTTAACCGAATTTATTAGCCAGGATTTTTCTTTTTTCGCTGAATTATTCAGGGCATAGATTAGCGGAAGTGTCATTTTCTGTTCTTTGATATCTATTCCGGTAGGTTTACCAATTTTATCATCACCATAGTCGAAAAGATCATCTTTTATCTGAAAAGCCATCCCTATAAGTTCTCCAAATCTCCTCATTTTAGCAATTTCGTTGGATTCGGGTTTTACCGAGGCCGCTCCCAGGCTACAACACGCAGCGATTAAAGTAGCAGTTTTTTGACGAATAATATCATAATAAACCGCTTCGGTGATATCAAGACGACGTGCTTTTTCTATTTGCAGCAGCTCTCCTTCGCTCATCTCCCTAACAGCAACGGAAATTATCTTGAGAAGATCAAAATCATTATTATCAATAGATAAAAGCAAACCTTTAGAAAGCAGATAATCCCCAACCAAAACGGCGATCTTATTTTTCCACAAGGCATTAATGCTAAAAAAACCGCGACGGCGGTTAGAGTCATCCACCACATCATCATGCACCAGGGTTGCGGTATGGATCAATTCAATAACCGAAGCCCCCCTGTAAGTCCGCTCGTTTACACTACCATCTGAAACCATTTTAGCCACCAGGAACACAAACATTGGCCGCATCTGCTTACCTTTTCGGTTTACAATATAATGGGTAATGCGATTAAGCAGTGCAACTTGAGAAGACATAGACTCGAAGAACTTCTTCTCAAAAAGTTCCATCTCCTTCTCTACAGGAAGTTTTATTTGGGAAATCACTTTCATTAAGCCACCAAAGATAAATATTTAAAGAGAATTTTCAGTAGTGACTTTGTATTTCCTATTAAGCCGATTTATTCGCCAATTGACCGCAAGCAGCATCGATATCTTTTCCTCGGGAACGGCGCACCGTTACGGTAATATTATTCCTTTCCAGCATTTGCTGATACATATCTGTAGCCTGAGATGAGGCCTGCTGGAAATTCCCATCGTCTATAGGATTATATTCTATCAAATTGACCTTGCAGGGAACATATTTACAGAATCGAACCAAGGCTTCAGCATCTCTAAGAGTATCATTAATATCCTTCCACACTATATATTCGTAAGTAATACGGCTTTTGGTTTTTGAATACCAGTATTCCAGGGCTGCTCTTAAATCATTCAAAGGAAAGGTTTCATTAAACGGCATTATTTTCGTGCGCACTTCATCTATGGCCGAATGCAGCGAAACTGCAAGTTTAATCTTCGCTTCATCATCGGCCAGCTTCCTGATCATTTTAGGCACACCAGAAGTAGAAATTGTAATGCGTTTAGGAGACATGCCCAAACCTTCCGGGGAGGTTATTTTCTCAACCGCCTTCATCACATTATTATAATTCATTAGCGGCTCCCCCATCCCCATAAAAACGATATTACTCAGAGGGCGGTCAAAATATAGTCTGCTTTCGTTATCGATTGCAACAACCTGGTCATAAATCTCGTCCGGATTCAGGTTCCGCATTCTTTTTAATTTCGCAGTAGCGCAAAACTGGCAATCCAGGCTACATCCCACCTGCGAGGAAACACAGGCTGTAGTTCTTGAAGCCGTGGGAATCAATACCGATTCTACGGTTAACTGATCGTGCAGTTTTACCGCATTTTTGATCGTTCCATCGCTGCTGCGCTGCATTCGATCAACCCGAATATGATTGATTACAAAATTTTCATTCAGCATTTTACGGGTTTCCTTGGAAATGTTGGTCATGGCCTCGAAACTGTGTGCCCCTTTATTCCAAAGCCATTCATAAACCTGACTTCCGCGGAAGGACTTATCGCCTTCAGCAACAAAAAAGTCCTGCAATTGCTTCTTGGTAAGCGCCCTTATGTCTTTCTTCTTATTTTTCACGCTGCAAAAGTATGAAGAATTAAAGGATTTTATTACTATTTGATGCTTAAGTGTTTAGCCTTCTAAAAACAAAAAAAGCCACAAACTTTAAATTTGTGGCTTTAACTCTATATTTCACAATCTTAGATTATCAACATAGCATCTCCATAAGTATAGAAACGGTACTTCTCTTTTACGGCTTCTTCATAGGCTCTTTTCATGAAATCGTGTCCCGCAAATGCTGATACCATCATTAGCAAGGTTGATTTTGGCGTATGAAAATTGGTCACCATACAATTGGCAATACTAAAATCGTAAGGAGGAAAGATAAATTTATTAGTCCAGCCCCCGAATTCATTTAAAGTTTGGTTTGAAGAAACCGCACTTTCCAGAACACGCATAACCGTGGTGCCTACCGCACAAACCTTACGGTTTTCCAGCTTGGCCTTATTGATAGTCTCGGTGGCTTTTTTTGTAATAAAAGCTTCTTCACTATCCATTTTATGTTTGCTAAGGTCTTCTACCTCAACAGGACTAAAAGTTCCCAAACCAACGTGAAGGGTAACTTCGGCAAAGTCTATCCCTTTTATTTCCAATCGTTTCAACAAATGTTTGGAAAAATGCAATCCCGCAGTGGGAGCAGCAACAGCGCCTTCTTCTTTAGCATAAATCGTTTGATAACGCTCCGAGTCTTCTGGCTGCACATCTCTCTTAATATATTTTGGAAGTGGAGTTTCCCCAAGTTCCTGAAGTTTCTTTCTGAAATCTTCGTAAGAACCATCATATAAAAATCTAAGGGTTCTCCCACGAGAGGTTGTATTATCAATAACTTCAGCTACCAGACTCTCATCTTCGCCGAAGTAAAGTTTATTCCCGATTCTTATTTTTCTTGCAGGATCTACCAACACATCCCAAAGTTTAGTTTCAGGATTTAGTTCCCTGAGCAAAAAAACTTCAATTCTTGCACCGGTTTTTTCCTTATTCCCGTAGAGACGGGCCGGAAAAACCTTAGTGTTATTGAGTACCATAACATCTTCGGGTTCAAAATAATCGAGGATGTCTTTAAATTGTTTATGCTCAATAGTTTGTTCTTTCCTGTTAAGAACCATTAGTCTCGCTTCGTCCCTGTTCTCGGCAGGGTACTCAGCCAATAGTTCCGGTGGAAGATCAAAATTGAAGTGTGAAAGTTTCATTCCCATAAGTGTGCTTTTAAAAGCTGCAAATATACAATCTCAAAACAGGCGTTGTCAAGTAAATAGCAGTTTATTTGCCAAAGGCCTTGTTCAGCCCCTGTCTACGTTAAAGCCCAGCTTTTCCATATCCTTCCAGAAATCGGGATATGACTTGGAAACCACCATAGCATCTTCAATTTCAAAGGGCACTTTAAGACCCAGCGGGGCGAAAGCCATGGCCATACGATGATCGTTGTAGGTAGCTACCGAGACTTGTTTCCTGAAATCTTTCTGCGGAATCAACTCCAGGCTATCATCTGAAATCTTTACACTACTTCCAAATTTCTCGATTTCAGTTTTTAATGCGGCGAGCCTATCGGTTTCTTTTATTTTAAGGGTATGTAAACCTTTTAAGGTACAGGGCACATTAAGGGCAAGACAGGTCACTGCTATTGTTTGCGCAATATCGGGCGAGTCTATAAGGTTTTCTGAAAGATGGCGTGGCTTCTTTTGGGAGGTTTTTTTAAGTATTATCGTATCCTTTTCGTAATGCGTTTCTACCCCAAACTGGCGGTAAATTTCAGAAATGCAGCAGTCGCCCTGCAGACTTTTTTCCCGATAGATTCCCAATCTTATATTTGCAGTTTCACTAATTGCCGCAAGGCTGTAGAAATAAGAAGCTGAACTCCAATCTGATTCTACAGCGATGGTTTTACTCTCCAGGTTTTTAGCAGGTTCAATTATTATCTTTCTCCCTGTAAACTCTCCCTCTATCCCCGCATTTTTCATCATCCCGAGGGTCATTTTGATGTATGGCGCTGAAGTCACCTGGCCAATTAGACTTATTTGCAGTCCGTTAGGTAAAGAAGGTGCGATAAGCATTAAAGCCGAGATGTACTGGCTGCTTATATTAGCCTGGACTTTTACTTCATTTACGTCAAGGCGTTTCCCTTTAATCCGTAAGGGAGGATAACCTTCTTTCTTTTCATAACTAATATCGGCACCCAGAGTTGTTAGGGCTTCTACCAATAATTTCACGGGGCGTTCCTGCATGCGCTGGCTTCCCGTTAAAACCACTTCTCTGCCCTCTCGGGTAGCAAAATAAGCTGCCAGGAACCGCATTGCGGTACCCGCATGATGAATATCTATAAGCCCTTCGTCAGAAGCCAAAGCTTTCTTGAGATACTGGGTGTCATCACTATTAGATAAATTCTCAACCTTTAGGGCGGGATATAGAGCCTGAAGAATAAGAAGACGGTTCGATTCACTTTTTGAACCGGTAATTTTAAGGTCTCCCGAGAGTTGCTTCTTGTCGTTAAAAAGTTTGATTTTCATCTCCTCCTAATATTACTTATTCCTGGTATTTTCCTTTTCTTTCATCTTAAACTGTCCGAAAGCGATGATAAACCCGTAAGCAAGAGCCGCGACAAATTGCCCGAGGATAAACCTAAATAGTTTCCCGTCTTCGGTACGTTCATTGAAAAAGGCGGCTATTTCAATTCCTCCATATTCAAACAACATACTCACAAAATTATAAATTACAAGAAAGGAAACTCCCAGCAATATTACCGATTTCCAGAAACTTTTCTGAGATACTATACTCTTAAAAGACATTATTGAAGTTTTTTATTATTCTTATGCCGGTCTTTATCTCTTTTTGTTTTAATGTCCAGCTTTTTATCGAAAGCCTCCTGCAAATTAATCCCGGTTTGATTAGCAAGACACAGCACCACGAACATCACGTCTGCCAACTCCTCTCCCAGGTCTTTTGCTTTGTCACTTTCCTTTTCGCTTTGTTCCCCATAACGACGAGCAATTATTCGGGCTACTTCTCCTACCTCTTCAGTGAGTTGAGCCATATTGGTAAGCTCATTAAAATAACGAACCCCATGTTCCTTTATCCAATCGTCTACCGCTTCTTGAGCGTTTTCTATATTCATTCCTTAAACTTTAGTGAGCACAATGGCTTCGGTCTGTTTCTCCACCATTTGTGCAAAAAATTCCTTCAACATTTCATATTCGGCCGAAGTATACACAATATTATTCAGATCCATTATGGTTTCTATCCTTAAAAAATTACCCGCAAGGCTGGTTTTAAAGATAAATTGTCCTGCACCCTCGCCTAAAATACTCTCAAAATCTTCTGGAATTGAGCTTACTTCATAACCCTTTGGAATCATAAGATTTACAGTATTTTTTTCCACACTGGGAAAATCAAAGATCACCGGGTAATTTCTCTCATTTTCCTTGAAGGGATTTTCAGCCAGTCCTGCGAACATTAAAGGTTTTAAATAAATATTACCATTTATAACCTCTATCCCATTTTCAAGATTAAATTCATAGGTCTGCCGCAGATTTTCACCTTTATCTTCACGATTATGAATCTCCAGGTTCGAAATTACAATATTACCTTTATCTTTTTCCAGAATTTCCACATAATTATCCTTACTGGTCTTCCCATGTTTATCTCTGAAAGCTTTAGCATGTAAACCATAATAAGAATTCAAAACGCGGCCGTGAATACTAAAATCATCCTGGACCTGGAAATCCAAACGATTGGCATTAACAGATTTGACCTGTGGTAAAAGAGCTAACCAGCCCGAACTGCCATCCTCCCTTATTAATCTACCCTGCCAGTTCCTTGCTCTCTTGGGCAATTCTCCTAACCCTGCATTTTGATCGGTTGCATCCAGTAATACCACCCCATTGGGTAATTCCAGTCCTGCGACCACATAGTTAAAACCTTCGCGAGTAGGATATAGAGGAATACCATGAGAACGGGTACTCACCAAAACCGGATTGGCTTTAAAACCGGCATATCTAAGCATACTAATCAACATAAGGTTGATATCCCCGGTGTTGCCCAGTCCTTCCTTGTAAGCTTTACGTGTTCCCGTTTCGGCCTGAAATCCTACATAATCATTCCACTTAATTTTATCCCGCACAAAATTGTAGATAAGATCAACTTTGTCTTCCTTTTTTTTCCCCTCCAGAAGTGCATCAAGATCCTCTTCATAATAATTGGTGATTCCTATTTCCTTTTTTAGATCAGAATCATCGAAGATGCTTTTAGCTACCCCTTCCCAGGATTGAGAGTAATTTTCGATCGGGGAGTCGGGGTATTTGGTATATTGCAGCTCCAGCCTTAAGTAAGCAGCATAATTTTTTAGGTAATCTACATAATTCTCGTCTTTTAAAGGAGGAATAGCCTCCTGCTCAATACTGTATTCATTAAGTAAATATTGTATTTTTTTTCTTTCAAATTTGGTACTCCCTGTTAATGACCGGGGTCTATTTGCTTGCGTATAATTATAATTGAAACTACCCTGGCTTTGCTCTATTGGGAAGATAAGCGGAGACCTGGGATTATAATGAACCTTAAACCCAAAAAATTCCGGAATTTTCAAACTTACTTCCAACTTATCAATTGGTATCATATCCTGAAGCGGCACCGCATCTATTGAGGTGATAAAAGGCGATCGGATAGTATATTCTAATTCTATAACACTTCCCTCAGTAACCGCCGGCATAGTAAATTTGGTAGTTTTACGATACCTGGAAGTTTCCTCTTCAAAAATGTCTCTCCTGTTTAGTTTCTCTTCCTGTAATTTTCCATCAACCAGGTTATAGGTATAGGCCTTAATGGAGCTTACTTTTTCTTCGGTTGATGAGTTTTTATAAACCTTTATTTCTTTATTAGCCCAATCAAAACCCTCTTTGTTATATATTTTTATACGTTCGTGTATCTGGGTTATTAATGTTAAACCGGTTTGTTTATGTAATTCATAAAACACCTCCTGTTTTCTGTATAGCACTGCTGCATTGGCCTCTTTATGCGTAGGGTGCTCCGTTTGAGCCACCTCTTCTTCAGAAACCTTTCCGAATTTATAATTCTGAGCATTTATGGGAAAGCCCAGCAAAAGGATTAGAATAAATAAAACTGAATTTTTCATAGGTTAGGTTTTAGTTGTCTTGAGTATCACGGCTTTCTGGTTATTATAGGAGTTAATCCTATTTAAGAAATTATAATAGGCTTTATAATTTTCAGGTTCCCAAAGCCCCTGGTTTATAATTAGTTTTCTTTCTACTTCCAGGGCAGGGCCGTCTTCGGCTTCGATCAGACTGGTTTGAATGAATAAACTCCCAAATTCATTTTTAAGTTCGACCTTTTCGGGAATAGATTCAATTTCAAAACCCTGCGGAAAATAATATCTGTAAGTATCAAAATAGCTTTCACCCCTGGCAATTTCAATGGGTGTTGTACGAGCCTCGTCCCGCGGAAGATTATACACCGTTGGACGTAAAAAATTTACCGGCAATAGCAATCGGTTTCCTGCCTTTCGGGAAAAGCTTTTCCCCTCGATCTCAAGCTTTTCCTGGAATTTCACTGAATCCCGATCATTAATGAAAGAAAGCTTTTGAATCTGAAAATCTCCCAAATACCCCCATTGCTCTTTATAATATTCCTTTTGATCCTTTTCTTTAATACTTGCTATCCCGTAAATTTTATCATAGGCAATCCCGCTTTTTTTACGAGTGATATCAGCGGTAAAATTCTTTTCATTCAAACGGATCTCTGCCTCAGTACGGGTTAGATTTTGGTTGGCGTCATAGGCTGGGGTCTTTACCAGTTCCCCACCTTCGGGTGTAAGTTTCAGCACATAACGATCGTCTGTAAATCTACCCAGAAAATCGAACGGAATACTCTGGCTGGTGCATTCCAACCAGATATCCTGGTCTTCCTGCGGGATGTTTAGTATAACGTGATTTCCCTGCATAGATGGGAATTCTGGGTCCAAATGTTTCCGGTCTCCCCCATATACAATGGTATAATAAGAAGGAATATTCTGGGATTCCAGTAAAACCCTGGTGTAATTGGTAAGTGCCTTGCAATCGCCATACCCCAACTCATCAACACTTGCTGCAGGCATAGGGACCCAACCTCCAATGCCTAGTTGAACGCTAATGTAGCGGGTATTATCCTGCACATACTGATAAATAATCTTCGCTTTTTCCCGGTCACTTTCAGCATTGGCAGTAAGTTTTTCGATCTTCTCTATTGTTTCCTGCGGAAGTTGGGCGTCGTGTTCCAGCAATTGCTCATACTGCCATTTCCCGAAATCCTTCCAGTTACTTCCAGAGCCTGGAACCCCCACCAGTGAAAACTCGTCAAGCGCCACCAGTAATCGTGGCTGAATCTGGCTTAAATTGGGACTTTGCTTTTCCGAAGTGAAGGCAGGAACATTACTAATTGCATAATTTAACCCGGTAGCAGTAGCCTCCCGTTCAACCTCAAGTCCATACATGTTCCTTTCCTCAAATCTAAAAGGTATAGCCTGGGGGTTTTTAAAAATATACCTGGCCTTTTCTATACTTAAATTATAAGTATCTAAAGGAATCCAGGAGGTTCGAAAAACTGTGGAATTGGTTTCATATTCTTCCTCAAAAACTACGGTATATGGATAGCCAACAGGGGTATAATTCAAATAGCTTATGCGGGAATCCCCATACATCTCACTACTGCTTAGATAGCTTCTATCCTCAAAATGGCGCTTTTTAAATTTTTGGATCTCTTCTCCCGAGGAGTTATAAACACGAGCCTGCTGGTCCAGGATTTTAATATTGTCTTTGTGGAAAGTGTATGCCTGGACGTGTTGATCCCCCTTTTCATTTAACACTGTAACCATTCGCCGGTTCTTTACCAGCATTTTATCTATCGAGAGAATATTGATCTCAGTGATTTCTTCCCGCAAAATAGCGTTAGCATTTGCCAAAAGTTCAGGCTTAAAAGTATTTACAGGGAGGTCCTGTGCGTGGAGCGGGGTTGCCAGGCTAACAAAAATTAGCTGCAAGGCTACTAAAATCTTGCGCATTTCTAATAAAAGGATTACTTAGAAACAGCAAGATAATAAAATTTTAACTTATTTTAACTTTTGTTTTTAGAATCCATTAAGATTGTAACCGGTCCGTCATTAATCAGTTCTATTTTCATATCGGCGCCAAATTTTCCTGTTCCAACCGGCTTTCCTAAGTTTTCTTCGAGAGTTTTTATGAATTTTTCGTAAAGTGGAATAGCCACCTCAGGTTTTGCAGCCTGAATGTAACTCGGCCTATTGCCTTTTTTGGTGCTCGCGTGCAAAGTAAACTGGCTCACAACAATTGCGTCTCCATCTATATCGAGGAGCGAATCATTCATAACACCCTCACTATCATTAAAAATACGCAGCTTCACAATCTTATTACAAAGCCACTTAATGTCTTCCCCCGTATCTTCATTCTCAATCCCGAGAAGGATTAATAGCCCATCATTGATTACTGCATTAATTTCGTGGTTTATTCTTACCGAGGCTTTTGTAACCCGCTGAAGTACTACTCTCATTCCTTTTTATAAATATCGGTTCTGTAATTATCCTCTTCGCCTTCCAGGATTTGCAAATAACTTTTATACCGGCTCCAGGCTATCTCCCCTTTTTCCAGAGCATCCTTTACGGCGCATTGTGGTTCCTCGAGATGCATACAGTTATTAAACTTACAATTTTGTTTTATTCTGAAAAACTCAGGGAAATAATTACCCAGTTCTTCCCGCTCAATATCTACCACTCCAAAACCTTTTATCCCCGGGGTATCAATAATTCTGGCATCAAAACTCAGGTCAAACATTTCAGCAAAAGTAGTGGTATGTTGTCCTTGTTTATGCTGGTCGGAAATTTCTGAAGTTTTTAAATTAAGACCTGGTTCCAGGGCATTTATCAAAGTAGACTTCCCGGTACCGCTATGGCCGGAGAACATACTGGTTTTCCCGAGCATCATCTCCTTTACTTTTTCTACATTCTTTCCTGTTTTTGCCGAAATGCCAAGGCATTCATAACCTACTTCGCGATAAAGGGCTGCCAGGTACTTTATTTCGACCAATTCATCTTCATTATAGGTATCAATCTTATTGAAAAGCAGTACCGCTTTAATGCCATAAGCTTCGGCAGTAACCAGGAAACGATCGATAAAAGTCGTGAAGGTAGGAGGGTTGTTTAGGGTGATAAGCAAAAATACCTGATCGATGTTTGAAGCAATAATATGAGTTTGTTTCGATAGGTTGACCGACTTCCTGATGATGTAATTCTCCCGCTCTTCTATCTTCTTGATAACCCCGATTACCTCTTCGGCTTTTTCTTCAACATCAAATCCCACCCTGTCCCCTACAGCCACGGGATTAGTGCTTTTAATTCCTTTTATTCGGAACTTCCCTTTGATGCGACAATCGTAATTTTTGCCATCTTCCCCTTTTACCAAATACCAGCTCCCGGTAGATTTATACACAGTTCCCTTCATTTATCTGCCAATAATTCTTAATAAAATTTTAATTATATGTTAAATTTTAACATATATTTGATACTCAGAAATCAAAACTATCTAATTATGAACAAATTTACTTTTAAATTATTTATTACGGGCATGATATGCTTTTTTGCTTTTTCCCTTAGTGCACAAACCCGGTTATATGAACACCCGCAGTTCGATGAGATTGCAAAAAATCATAAAAGTTTGGCAATTCTTCCCTTTGAAACCAGTGTACAATTAAGACCAAAGCAAATGAAGGAAATCACTGCAGCTCAACTTAAAGAAATGGCCCAAAGTGAGAGTCTGGCAATTCAAAACTCCATGTACACCTGGTTCTTAACCCGCCAGCAGCGTGGTAAACTTAGTTTGGATGTACAAGACCCTAAACGTACCAGGGTTATTCTTCAGGACAACAATATTACAGATCCTGCAAGACACACCCCCGAAGAACTCGCTGAAATTTTAGGGGTAGATGCGGTTATTTCAGGAAGCTTTGAAACCGACAAACCTATGTCTGACGGAGCTTCTATAGCTCTTGGATTATTAGTGGGCTTCTGGGGATCTACCAACTCGGCCACAGTGAATATGAGTGTAAATAATTCCGGAGATGGCGAACTCTTATGGAATTACAATAAGCGGGTGGCTGGTAGCCTGGGCAGCACCACCGATGCCTTGATCAATAAATTAATGAGGAAAGCCTCACGGCGCCTGGCTTATACCAAATAAAAATCAAACTTTTACAGGATTCCGGGTCTGAATCCTGTAAAAGTTATTTTTGGAAAACAAGCAGGTGTTTTTAAGCTTTCATGATCTTCTCCTGGTGATTGATAGATTCCTGGTGAACCGCTTTGAACAACCTAAGTATAAACTCCTCACTTAAACCGTACTGCTCCCCTTCAAGTACCATATTCCCAAGTATTTCATTCCATCTTTTAGTTTGAAGCACCGATACATTCTGTGCCTTTTTCACCTTTCCAATTTCGTCTGAAATTTTCATCCTTCTTGAGAGCAACTCAATCAATTGGTTATCGGCTACGTCGATTTGAGCTCTCAGGTTGCTGAGTTTATTCTGAAATTCCTCACTTTCTGAAACTTCTTTTCTAATCTTAAGATCTTTCATTATCTGCACCAGGGTTGCAGGTGTTATTTGTTGTGCCGCATCACTCCAGGCATCATCGGGTGTATGATGAGTTTCCACCATCAGACCGTCATAGTTCAGATCTAGAGCGGTCTGGCAAAGATCAAAGATAATATCCCTTCTTCCTGCAATATGCGATGGATCAAGAATTAATGGTAAGTCTGGGAATTTATTCTGAAGCTCGATAGCGATTTGCCATTCCGGGTTGTTTCTGTATTTCGTCTTTTCATAGGCTGAAAATCCACGATGAATCACTCCCAGGTTTTTAATATCAGCAGTGTGCAATCTTTCTACCGCTCCCAGCCAAAGAGAAAGGTCGGGATTAACCGGGTTTTTCACCAAAACTGTTTTATCGGTGCCCTTTAAGGCATCGGCGATCTCCTGTACAATAAAAGGAGATACGGTGGTACGGGCTCCAATCCAAAGAATATCTACATCATACTCAAGGGCCAGGTCTACGTGAGCAGGGTTAGCAACCTCTGTGGTAGTAAGCATCCCGGTTTCTTCCTTGGCTTTCTTCATCCATTTTAATCCAAGAGAACCAACTCCCTCAAAGTTTCCAGGTCGGGTTCGCGGTTTCCAGATTCCCGCACGAAGCACGGTAGCATCGGTATCTTTTAATTGATGCGCGATCTTCAAAACCTGTTCTTCGGTTTCAGCGCTGCAAGGCCCGGCGATTACCAGGGGATGATCTAACCCGAAATCGTCCAGCCATTTTCTCATTTCCTTCTTGTTTTCCATAATTGTAAAATTAATCTTTGAGTATTAGTTTATTCCGTTTAAAATCGATTTTATATGATTTGCACGTTGCATTTCACTATAAACCCCCTGAAAATCATCTTCTTCTATGAGATCTTTGAAGCGATTAAGATTAGTGATATATTCATTTAGGGTCTCCAGTACATTTTCTTTGTTTTGCTGAAAAATAGGCGTCCACATTTCGGGTGAACTCTTAGCTAATCTCACCGTAGAAGCAAAACCACTTCCCGCGAGGTCAAAAATATCCCGTTCGTTCTTTTCTTTTTCCAGGACGGTCTTGCCAAGCATAAAAGAGCTTATGTGCGATAAATGGGAAACATAAGCAATATGTTTATCGTGGGATTTTGGATCCATATACCTTATACGCATCCCAAGCCTTTGAAAGATTTCCAGCGCTCTTTCCTGCAGTTTGAAAGCTGTTTTTTCCACTTCGCAAATAATATTGGTTTTATTCCTGTACAAATTAGAAATCGCTGCCTCGGGACCAGAAAATTCGGTTCCCGCAATAGGATGTGCTGCGAGATAATTTCTTCTTCCAGGGTGATTTGCCACGGTTTTACAAATCCCTTCTTTAGTAGAACCAGCATCAAAAACAAGAGTGTTTTCATTTACTAGATCCAGGACCTGTTTTAATACGCCGGGCGCTACATCTACCGGTACCGCAAGGATGACTACATCTACTTGCTGAACATTTTCCAGGTCTACCTGGTGATCTATAATCCCAAGATCTTTGGCTCTGGTTAAATGCTCATTATTAGCATCACAACCATAAATTTGAGCCTCAGCAAAAGCCGATTTTATATCCAGCGCAAATGACCCGCCTATGAGCCCTACTCCAATAATTTGTACTTTCATTACATTACCCGTTTAATAGCTCTTTTAATATTTTCTTCAGAAGCACATAACGAAAACCTTACGTAGCCTTCGCCCATAGTTCCAAAGATGAATCCCGGGGCGGTAAAAATATTATGCTTTTGAAGCAGGCCTTCAACAAAAGCTTCAGAAGTAGAACCCTTTGGAACTTTAGCCCAAATAAACATTCCGCTTTGGTCTTTTTCCGGTTCACATTGCAATACTTTTGCAAGTTCCAGCACTTTTTCTTTCCGACTTTGATAAGTTTCATTGAGAGCAGAAAACCAATTCCCATTCATTCGCAAAGCCACCGCTGCTCCAGCCTGGAGCGGATAAAACATCCCACTATCCATATTGGTCTTTACTTTTAAGATAGTATTCAGGTTTTTCTCGCTTCCACAAACCATCCCTATTCGCCACCCCGCCATATTAAAAGATTTGCTTAGGGAGTTAAGCTCCAGGACCACTTCTTTGGCGTCTTCAGTTTGTAAAATGCTTTTCGGCTCATTATTCAGAATAAAACTATAGGGATTATCATTTACAATTAAGATATTATGGGTTTTCCCAAATTCCACGAGATCCCTGAATACCTGATCTGTAGCCGAAGCCCCGGTGGGCATATGTGGGTAATTCACCCACATTAATTTCACCTTGCTTAAATCCTTTTTTGCCAGCTGGGCCAGATTGGGCAACCAGTTTCCTTCAGCATTTAAATCGTAAAAGACCGCTTTTGCGCCAACAAGTTCAGTAACCGCAGCATAGGTTGGGTAACCCGGATTGGGAATCAACACTTCGTCACCCTCATTCAAAAAAGCCATCGTAATATGGGTGATACCCTCTTTACTACCCATTAAGGGCAAGATCTCCGTTTCGGCATCGAGGGAAACGTCATAATGGTTCTGATAAAATTCGGCAATTGCCTTTCTAAAATCGGCCGTACCTTTGTAGGGTTGATATTGGTGCGCTGCTGAATTCACCAAAGCTCCGTTTAGAGCCGTGATAACCTGTGGCGGTGGAGGCAGGTCAGGACTGCCAATCCCCAGGTTTATAATATCTTTTCCCGATTCCTGCATAGCACGTACCTCCTTTAGCTTAGAAGAGAAGTAGTACTCTTTTACCTGGTTTAACCTGTTGGCTTGTGCTATCATATCAAGCTGTTTTTATAGGTTCCTAATATTGTTAGTTGTTCGGTCATCACTTCAAGAATACCAACGGCTTTTAAAAATTCATCATAGTTTTCAAAAGTTACATCGATAAAAAATGAATATTTCCACGGGCTTTCAATAATCGGCATACTTTGTATCTTACTCATATCCAGGTTAAAATCCCTCAAAATATTTAATACCGAAACCAGACTTCCGCGTTTACTTTCCAGTTCAAATTTTAGCGAAGCCTTATCTATTTTATCACCATTGGGTTCTTTCTTTTTTGTACTGAGGATTAAAAACCGGGTGGCATTGCTTTTTTTGGTATGAATACTTTCTGCGAGAATTTCCAGTCCAAAAATCTGCGCAGCTGCTTTGCTGGCCACAGCTGCAATTTTGTGTGATTCCTTTTCTTTAATTCTTCTGGCAACCTCAGCAGTATCTGCATCTTCAATAAGTTTTATATGCGGGTATTGCTTGAAGAATTCTTTACATTGCAATAAAGCCATAGGGTGTGAATACACTTTTTTGATATCCTCAAGCTTTTGCCCGGGCAGCACCATTAAATTCATATCTATAGGAATATAATGCTCTCCCACCACCTGTAATTTATTTTCATCAATAAGTGCGTAATTTGGGAGTATAGAGCCCGCGATACTGTTTTCTATGGCCATCACTCCTTCTGAAGCATCGCCATTTACCAGGCTTTTTGATAATTCGGCAAAAGACATACATTCCAGCACCGGCACATCTTCCCGGTAATATTGCTGTGCCACCAAATGGTGAAATGACCCCTGAATACCCTGTATTGCTATTTTTCTTTCCATTCAAATTTTGCATAAAAAAAAGTCCCGATTTCTATCGGGACTTTTCTATATAATTTCTTCACTTAATTACATAACACTCCCGTTCCTATCTCTGAAATAGAAATAAAAATAAAAGAATGTGTTCCAGCGAATTAAGTTGATCATTGTTTCTTCCTTATGGGGCTAAAGTAGAATATAAATTCAGAATGAAAAACATTTTCCATAAAATTTTTATGCTTTTTATGGGGTTGCTTTTATTTTGCCGGATTTGTTCTTAAATCATAAAAACCGTGTTATTCCTGCACTTTTAAATTCCGAATTATGCAATCACCCCTATACTTTTACAAAGGTGGATTTTGTTTATAATTACCTATTTTTGAAAAAAGAACAACTATGTCTATTTCGGTAGAAGGAATCTCAAAATTTTACGGGGAACAAAAAGCCCTGGACAGCGTTTCCTTTTCGGTCACACGAGGAGAGATTGTAGGTTTTTTAGGCCCAAACGGAGCGGGAAAATCTACCCTGATGAAAATCCTTACCGGTTACCTTCCCCCTTCAGAAGGTGAAGCCTCGGTTAATGGCATTTCCCTGGAAAATAACCTCCACCAGATTCAGAAGAACATTGGTTATTTACCCGAGCACAATCCGCTTTATACCGAAATGTACGTTCGGGAATATTTAGAATTTAATGCGAAGATCTATAAAACCGATAAATCCCGGATTGAAGAGGTGATAGCACTCACCGGTCTTAAGCCCGAAGCTAATAAAAAAATTGGACAGCTCTCTAAAGGTTATCGCCAACGCGTTGGCCTGGCTACAGCCCTGCTTCACGATCCCGAAGTTTTGATTCTTGATGAACCCACAACGGGCCTGGATCCCAATCAACTGGTTGAAATACGTAGCCTTATTAGAAATATTGGTAAAGACAAAACCGTTTTCCTATCAACCCATATTATGCAGGAAGTAGAAGCTGTTTGCGACCGGGTAATTATTATAAACAATGGTAAAATTGTCGCCGATAAGAACCTCAAGGATTTACGGGCAGAAAAAGAACAGGCAATTCATGTTGAATTTGATTACCTGGTAGAACCGGTGGCTATTCAAAAAATCCCACATCTGGTTTCGTCAAAAAATATTGGCGGATTTGCCTGGGAGCTTACTTTCGACACAAAAAAAGATATGCGCCCTGTAGTTTTCGATTTCGCTCACGATAATGGCCTGAAAACCCTTCAGCTAAACCAAAAAACAAAAAATCTGGAAAGTTTGTTTGCTGAACTTACTCAAAAATAAGTCGGCCGGTATAATGCTCCTTCACCCTTACCTCGGACGGACGGTTTTTAGCGATCACATCCCCGAAACCAAAAATATCTCCCTTTATCGATTCCTGCGGATTGACAATTAATTTGTTGGTACCACGATGCATCAAATCGATATGCCCGGTTACCAGGTCGCCCGCCTCCAACCTGCCATCACCCGCGGCAAAGAAAAGATCCATCCTGTCTGCTTTTCCGGATAGAAAATAATTAGATACATTATCATTGGTAATTCGCAGTGAGTTAACTTCCAGTTTCAGAATAAAATCTCCGTTGGTATAAACATTAGGGTCTCTTTCCTGATTAAGGGATCTTAGCCAGATCTCAGGAAAATTTAGCACTCCCATACTTTCAATGGGTTGATGACTGCTATTTTGCAACCAGCTTAAAGTTGGGGTGGTGACGGTTACTTTTGTAAGTCCGTAATCCCGAAGGTAATTACAGGACTTTTCATTTCTAATATGAAGACGGTTGTCCAAAACCTCAACTGAAACGCCACTTAAAATATTTTTGCCGGTTTCTACAACTACTTTATGTTCAGATCCCTGTTGAATAAAAAGTTTTACATCGTCAAAGACATTGATCTCCTCAAATGCTGCAACCTCTATCTCTTCGGAAACGATCTCCCCGGCGGTCTGGATACAAGCCGGAGCGTCTTCAGAATCACAACTGAAAAAACTAAAAATCAGCCATATGATAAAAGGAAATTTTTTCATAACCTGTATCCAATTGAAAGTTCCACGGCTTCTGCATTGGCCCAATGGGAGCGTACGGTAATTGAAGCCCATAAATCTTCTGTAATTTTTCGCTGAAGGCCTATCCTGTTATAAACCTGCCCCACATAATTTTCGTAAGGAAAATACACATAATAGCCTAATTGGGTAATTACCGATAATTTATCGAAAACCAGTTGATGACCTGCAAAAAGCCCAACCCGTTTAGAATCTTCATCTCCACTGGTGTCTCCCTGCGGAAAGGCGATAGATTGATACCTGATTCGCTCTGCCATTGCTTTGGAGAGAAATAATTCAGTCCCAGCTTGTAGGGTACTTTTATGATTAATTACCTTATCGGCAAAAGCCGAAAAAGTAAGGAACGGGTATTGCTTAGAACCAATAACCCCCATCGTATTAACACCCCCACGAAGCACAAGATTTAAATGAACAGGCTCAGTATATTTTTCTCCTTTTATTTTCGGAGAATAAGACGGCAGATTATCGTGATCCAGGACATAATTTAATCCCAGATTCAATCCAACCGTATTGGTACTGGTATTGGGCGATTTAAAATCGGCATTTGAGTAATGGATTACTGAGAGCCCTGCCTGAAGCCCAAAACCTTTAATAATATTTTCCTTCTTGAGATTAGCCATCAAATAAGTGGTGCTGAGCAGTCGCGAACCATAGGCATTATTTCTGAAATTATCATCTGGATGATAAGGGTTTCCTGCATACGCCAACCCCTGCCCTATCCTGAACATCAGACTGCGTTTTAACAGATAAAAATTCATATGAACGTAAAGTCCGTAATTCTTACCTAAAGCAGGTTCTTTCATATCCTGATAAGTAAAGGAAACGCCTACATCGGGATAATTATACCGCTTCTCCCAATCTTTAAATCCGAAGCTTTTTTTATTGAATCCGAGAATAAAAGCCCTGGGATGACCTGTAATTAAATGAGCGATATCAGTATTATGCTCGACGATAGTTCCGTAAAAATAACTTGCATCAACAGAATAATGATTTCCCCCGGAATCCTGCGCAATTAGGCTCAGACCTGCAAAAAGAAAGATAAGGGCAGTAAATTTCTTCATTAAACGCAAATGTATGCCAATATTTTAGAAAACTGCCTGAGCTATTTTCTGAATATTGGTGCTTTTTCCCATAGAATAATAATGCAGGACTGGTACCCCGGCAGCAATAAGCTCCTTGCTTTGATAAATTCCCCACTCTACTCCAACTTCCCTCACCTCTTTGTTATCCTTACATTTTTCCACCTCATGAATTAATTCTTCAGGCATATCTACATGAAAGCGATGAGGGATTACACTAAGCTGGCGCTTGGTTGCTATAGGTTTTAATCCCGGAATAATGGGAACAGTAATCCCATGGAACCGGCATTTCTCTACAAATTCGAAATATTTCTGGTTATCGAAGAACATTTGGGTGACCACATATTCAGCACCGGCTTCCACTTTTTCTTTAAGACGTTTAATATCCTTATCCAGGCTTGGGGCTTCCATATGTTTTTCAGGATATCCTGCTACGCCAACACAAAAATCGGTATTATGTCCTTTTTCCATTACGTCATCGAGGTATTTTCCCCGGTTCATATCTCCAATCTGTTCTACAAGGTCTTTAGCAAAATGGTTTCCCTCTTTTTCGGGAGTGAAGTAAGTCTCGCTTTTTACTGCATCCCCTCTTAGAGCCATCACATTCTGAATTCCAAGAAAATCCAGATCGATTAAAAAATTCTCAGTATCTTCTTTGTTAAAACCACCACAAAGAATATGTGGTACCGCATCCACTGCGTATTTACTCTGAATCGCAGCACACATACCTACTGTCCCCGGTCTTTTCCGCACTATTTTCTTCTGCAAAAGCCCGTTGCCCTGGTCAGAAAAAACATATTCCTCGCGGTGATAAGTGACATCTATAAATGGAGGTTTGAACTCCATTAAAGGATCAATCCCATTATATATAGACTGGATATTCTGGCCTTTTAAAGGCGGTAAGATTTCAAAGGAAAATAAGCTTCTGTCTTTAGCGGCGTTTATATGTTCGGTTATTTTCATAAATTCTCTAAAACTTCATTAATTCTATTAAAGGTAAATTCTGGGGAAAGGAATGTTCAATAAATTTAATCGGCAATGTTTGGGTTTAGCCATTTTTCTGCTTTTTCTATAGAAATCCCTTTCCGCTTTGCATAATCTTTCACCTGGTCTTCCCTAATCTTTCCAAGACCAAAATACCTGGCTTCCGGATTAGCGAAATAATATCCGCTAACGCTTGCTGCCGGCCACATCGCGAGGCTTTCGGTGAGTTTCACCCCAATTCTTTCTTCTACTTTTAAAAGCTTCCAAATACTCAGTTTTTCCAAATGATCAGGACAGGCTGGATAACCCGGAGCAGGGCGAATCCCTTTGTAGCTTTCATTAATAAGCTGTTCATTGTCCAGATCTTCTTCAGGGGCGTAACCCCAATGCCTAATTCTTACCTGTTTATGAAGATATTCAGCAAAAGCCTCTGCCAATCTATCGGCAAGAGCTTTAATCATTATCGAATTATAATCGTCATGATCTTTTTCAAATTTATTTGCCATTTCCTGAGTCCCGAAACCGGTAGTAACGCAAAAGCAGCCCATATAATCCTCCACTCCCGATTCTTTTGGGGCGATGAAATCGGCCAGGGCGAAATTGGGCTGTTCCCCATGCTTTTTTAATTGCTGACGGAGGGTCCTGAAAAGGAAAGTTTTTTCTTCGGATTGCTCTTCATACCGAATTTCTATATCATCATCCTTCACGGTATTTGCAGGAAACAAACCAAAGACCGCTTTAGCTTTCAACAACTTTTCCTCGAAGATTTGCTCCAATAAATGTCGGGCATCAGAAAACAAAGATTTGGCCTGCTCCCCTACTTTTGCATCATCCAGAATAGCCGGATATTTCCCGTGTAGGTCCCAGCTTCTGAAAAAAGGACTCCAATCTATAAAAGACTCTAGTTTTTTGAGGTCAAAATCTTCAATAACCAGAATACCTGGCTCTTTTGGCGCAACAATTTCAGAGGATTCCCAGTCTATTTTAAACTTATTCTGTCTGGCTTCTTCTATACTCAAAAAAGATTTCACCTTACTGCGTTTCTTAAAATTCTTTCTGAATTTATCGTATTCCTCCTTAAGATCCCTCATATATTTTGAACGGGTACTATCCTTAAGTAGATCACCCACAATGGTTACCGCACGGGAAGCATCGTTAACGTGAGCCACGGCATTCCCATACTGCGGATCGATTTTTACGGCCGTATGCGCCTTTGATGTTGTTGCGCCCCCAATGAGTAACGGTACCTCAAAATTCTGCCGTTGCATTTCTTTTGCCAGAAAAACCATTTCATCAAGAGATGGGGTTATAAGTCCGCTAAGGCCTATCACATCAACCTTCTCTGCTTTTGCAGTTTCGATGATCTTCTCAGGTGGCACCATCACCCCCAGGTCAATAATTTCATAATTATTGCATCCCAGCACTACGCTTACGATATTTTTACCAATATCGTGCACATCGCCTTTTACGGTAGCCATAAGAATTTTTCCGGCAGACTGTCGCTTAGCCGAGGTATCTGCTTCTATAAAAGGTAAAAGATATGCTACGGCTTTTTTCATAACTCTGGCCGATTTCACCACCTGCGGAAGAAACATTTTCCCGCTACCAAAAAGATCGCCTACCACGTTCATCCCAATCATCAAGGGGCCTTCGATAACTTCAATGGGTTTATTGGCCTGTTGTCTGGCTTCTTCAATATCTTCAAGGATATAGGTATCTATTCCTTTCACCAGGGCGTGGGTAATTCGTTCCTGCAGCGGGTTTTTTCTCCAGGAATGATCAATTCTGTTCTCCTTTTTTGAACCTACCACCTTTTGAGCAAAATTGAGCAAACGTTCGGTCGCATCTTCACGCCGATCCAGGATAACATCTTCCACGTGCTCCAGCAGGTCTTTTGGGATTTCATCGTAAACCTCCAAAAGTGAAGGATTCACAATTCCCAAATTCATCCCGGCCCTAATCGCATGATATAGAAACACCGAATGCATCGCCTCCCGCACCGGATTATTCCCGCGGAAGGAAAACGAAACATTGCTAACTCCCCCACTCAAACTCACGTGTGGCAGATTCGCCTTTACCCAACGAGTGGCTTCAATATAATCTATCGCATTTCTTTTATGTTCCTCCATCCCGGTTCCTACCGGAAAAATATTGAGATCGAAAATGATGTCTTCGGGAGGAAATTTCACTTTGTCAACCAATATCTCATAAGAACGTTTTGCAATTTCAATGCGGCGTTCATAATTATCGGCCTGGCCAATCTCATCAAAGGCCATTACGATTACCGCAGCCCCGTATCGTTTAATTTTTTTGGCGTGCTCAATAAATTCGGCTTCTCCTTCTTTTAAACTGATGGAATTCACTACGCATTTCCCCTGTACTACCTGCAAGCCGGCTTCAATGATCTCCCATTTAGAACTATCTATCATAATGGGCACGCGGGCAATATCGGGTTCAGCGACAATTAGATTAAGGAATTTCACCATAGCCTCTTTCCCTTCAATGAGGCCATCGTCCATATTTACATCGATAATTTGAGCACCATTTTCAACCTGTTCCCGTGCTATTACAAGGGCCTCCTCAAATTTCTCTTCTTTGATTAACCTTAAAAATTTTTTCGATCCGGCCACATTGGTTCGTTCCCCAACATTTACAAAATTGCTTTCAGGAGTGATGACCAAAGCTTCCAACCCAGATAAACGAAGTATTCTTTCTTCTACCATAATTTATACGCTTTCCGGATTTTCGAATTTATCTCTTGGCCTGGGTTTAAAATCTTTGGCGATTTCAGAGATTGCCCTGATATGATCTGGCGTGGTACCACAGCACCCTCCCAGGATATTTACAAGTCCTTTTTCTAAATATTCTCTTATTTGATCTGCCATTTCTTCTGCATCCTGATCATATTCCCCAAAGGCATTGGGAAGACCCGCATTTGGATAAGCAGAAACGCCGGTTTCAGCATAACGGTTTAAAACTTCAAGGTGCGGGGTAAGTTGCTTTGCCCCCAAAGCACAATTAAAGCCTATACTTAATAGAGGAATGTGTGAAACGGAGATCAGAAAGGCTTCTGCCGTTTGGCCGGAAAGGGTTCTCCCCGAAGCATCGGTAATCGTACCACTCACCATTACCGGAATATCTAAAGCAAGCTCCTCTTTTAGTTCATCTATAGCAAAAAGCGCTGCCTTGGCATTTAAGGTGTCAAAAACCGTTTCGATTAGCAAAATATCCACCCCTCCTTCAATTAAAGCTCGCGCCTGTTGTTTATATGCGAGCCTAAGTTCATCAAAAGAAATAGCTCTGAAGCCGGGATCGTTCACATCGGGACTCATACTGGCGGTCTTATTGGTGGGTCCCATGGCACCGGCTACAAATCGTGGTTGCCCCGGTTGTTTCGCAGTCATTTCTTCCGCTACTTTTTTGGCTATTCTGGCCGATTCATAATTCATCTCATAGACCAGATCTTCCATTTGGTAATCGGCCATAGCTATAGTAGTTCCGGAAAAAGTATTGGTTTCTATGATATCGGCACCCGCTTCAAAATATTTACGGTGTATGGAGGCGATCGCCTCCGGCTGTGTTAAGGACAAAAGATCATTATTACCCTGCAACGACACTGGCCATTGGGAAAAACGTTTTCCACGGAAATCTTCCTCCGTGAATTTATATTCCTGAAGCATAGTGCCCATAGCACCATCCAGGATTAATATTTTATGTTTGAGTTGTTCTTCTAATTTTGACATAATTTTGTAATAAATCACTATCAAAAAAAGAAGCGGGAAAAGAGTCTTTTGTTATCTATCTGTGCTTATGCAAAGTAGAAGGTAGCACCTTCTCCCATTACAGGAGGGTTGCTAAGGTTTCATCGGGTCTATTCCCTCAACCTTTCTTGATAACGATGTAAATTAATGAACTTGGACCGCCAAATATCGGTCATACTTAATCCAATTCCAAAGAATTGAAATCTTTTTATGTTTATTTTAATTTTTCCCCATTCAGGCTGATGGAATAGGTGATTTCTGCTGCTTTTTCCAGCATTTTTGAAACTGAACAATATTTATCCATAGAGAGTTCTACCGCCCTAATCGCTTTGGCAGCCGGGACATCTCCCTGAAGTATAAAATGCAATTGCATACCCTTAAAAACATTTGGTACACCACCTTCTCTAAAACCTTCAACCTCAACTTCAAGGTCATCTAATTCCAGCTTTTGTTTTTTAAGGATCATTACCACATCTATACTGCTGCAACCGGCAAGACCACGCAATAAAAGGTCCATAGGGCTTGCTCCCTGTGGGTTTTCTACAGATTTATTATCGAGATAAACCACATCTCCTCGCTCGTTGGTGGTTTCAAAACGGTAATCCTTGTTTATACGTTTCAGATGAATTTTCATAGCAAATAATTTAGCAGCAAATGTAGAAAAAGCTCCCGAAATCAGGAGCTTTTAATTTTTGAAATTACTATAGAAATCAAGTAAATTATCTACTTAGGATTTTTATATCCCTAAAGGAATTTTAAAATCCCCTTTGCTGTTATGCATGTAAACCACATTCCCGATTAGACAAAACCTTGGTCGGGTCAAAGTATTTTAATTCATTTGGCAAATCGTGTTCCTTTAAATATTCATCAAGTTGCTCATCACTCCAATGATAGAACGGACTCACTTTTAAAATTCCGTCTTTGCTGTAACTTAGAATACCAATACTATCGCGAAATGAAGTTTGTCCTTTTCGCAAATTCGTAAACCAAAGATCAGGTTCTTGTTCATGCATCGCCCGCTGGAAGGGTTCCAGTTTAACCTGTCGGGTAAATTCATCGTGTTGAGAAGAATTTATTTCAGGAATACCACCAAAATATGCATCTCTATATGCTGCTGTTTGTTTTGGTATGTAAAGTTTTATATTCAAATTCAACTGCTCAGTTACCTGTGAAGCATGCTTATAGGTTTGAGGTGTATTATAACCTGTGTCACACCAAATTACTTTAAGATTGGGGTCCACCCGGGTTACCGCATGTAATATTGCTGCTTCATACGGCCGGAAATTCGTAGTAACTACAGGTTTTTCCGCTTTGGTAATTATCCATTGTATGATTTCCACAGGACTAAATGCCTGGAACTTTTCATTAAGTTCATCTATCTGAATTTGGGTAAATTTCTTCATATCGTCCCTTTAAATATTATAATATTCCAGGAATTGATAATACTCTTTCGGCGAGGCCTTTTATCGATCCGGGAATCATTTTTTAAAACCCTATCGGTTTAGTAGGTTATAAAAGCAAAAATAAACTTAAAGCTGCGGTTATGCCAATTAATTCATAATAAATTTAATCAGATCAGGCTTTTTTCTTCACCCTGGCTAAATCGTATAGGGTATTCCCGCCCAGGACATTCAGGGTGCTATCCCTAACCTGTATCATCAGGGCATGAACCGAGCAGGTTGCTTCATCTGGGCAATCGCTGCATTTTTCATAATAATTCAGGCTTACGCATGGCACCATAGCTATTGGGCCTTCGAGCACCCGAACTACAGAGGTCATTTTGATATTTTCCGGTTCCTGAATGAGATAATAACCGCCTCCCTTTCCTTTTTTAGAGCCCAGAAAGCCTGATTTCCGTAGACTTAATAAAATGCTTTCCAAAAACTTCAAAGAGATATTCTCACTTTTAGCGATCTCTGAGGTTTGCACAGGTTTTTTATCCTCGCGTGAGGCGATAAAGGCCAAAGCCTTGATCCCGTATTTTGTTTTTTTGGAAAGCATGCCACGAAGATACTTAAATAAAAAAATTAGGCTGCATGCTGCAATCTGGCTTTCTGGAATTTTGCCTTTTTCATTCAATACTATTTAAAGCCTGTTTTAAATCGGCAATCACATCATTTGGATGTTCCAATCCAACCGAAATTCGCACCAGCCCAACCGAAATCCCTGCTTCCAGCCTCTCTTCCTCACTTAGTTTACTATGGGTAGTGGAAGCCGGATGGGTCACGATACTGCGGGTATCTCCTAAATTGGCCGACCTCGAACAAAGTTTAATGGCATTGATAAATTTTCGTCCTGCCTCCAGACCGCCTTTTATTTCGAAAGAAATAATATTTCCACCGGCTTTCATCTGCTTTTTTGCGATTTGATACTGGGGATGGGATTTTAAAAAGGGGTATTTCACCTTTTCAGCATTGGCTTGCTTTTCTAAAAATTCTGCAAGCTTTAGGGCGTTTTTACAGTGCCTGTCCAAACGTACGGGCAGCGTCTCTAAACTTTTAGACAATACCCAGGCATTAAACGGGGACAAAGCCGGCCCGGTATTTCTTGAAAACAGATAGATATCCCTTACCAAATCGGCATTTCCTACTGTAACTCCTCCCAAAACACGCCCCTGCCCGTCGATGAGTTTGGTAGCTGAATGAATAACGAGATGCGCCCCGAATTTTATAGGATTTTGTAAATATGGAGTTGCGAAACAATTATCGATTATTAGAATAAGATCGTGTTTTTTAGCAATTTGCCCTAACAATTCCAGGTCCAGGATATCTACCCCGGGATTAGTGGGGCTTTCCGCAAAAATAATCTTCGTCTCGGGCCGGATAAGGCTTTCAAGCTTTTCGACTTCGTTCACCTTAAAATAGCTGTGCGAGATATTCCACTTCGGAAAAAATTTGGTAAACAAACTATGCGTTGAACCAAAAACCGCCCTGGACGAAATTATGTGATTTCCACTGTTCAACAAGGCTGCCAGGCTTGAAAAAACTGCACTCATTCCTGTAGCAAAGGCAAATCCCGCTTCTGCCCCTTCCATCCTGGTGATTTTCTCAACAAATTCTGAAGTATTGGGATTGGTAAAACGACTGTAAATATTGCGTTCTTTTTCCTCAGCAAAAGAAGCCCGCATATCTTCAGCGTCTTCAAAAACATAACTCGATGTGAGGTATAGCGGCGTAGAATGTTCCTGAAACTGTGTTCTCTCGGTTTGGGTTCTTATGGCTTCGGTTTCAAAATGCATATTCTATATTTTTATAATTTTCAATTGAGTCTATTAGACAATTTCAACACATCACTCACCACACCGCGAGCAGTCACCGCAGCACCGGCACCGGCTCCCTGAATCACCATGGGTTGTTCGGCGTAGGATTCAGTATAGATTTCGAAAATATTATCGGCACCCTTGATCTGGCCGAGCGCGGTTTGTCTTGGTTCTGAAATCAGCCGGGCTTCCAGGCTTGCTTTTCCTACCTTTATTTCTCCTACATAGCGTAAAACGTGATCGGTCTGCTGTTCTTTTTTGTGCTTTTCAAAGATTTCATCCAGTTCTGAAATCCTTTTCTGAAAATCTTCTGTGGAAGTTTTTCCGTTTAATTTTTCAGGAATAAGCGACTGGATCTTCACTTCTTTAAACTCCTTCTTCAGCTGAAGTTCACGCGCCAGGATCAGTAATTTTCGCCCCACATCATTTCCCGAAAGATCTTCGCGGGCATCGGGTTCAGTATAACCAAGCTTACCGGCTTGCTGCAGAACCTCAGAAAATTCGGCATCACTTTCAGAAAAAGTATTGAAGATAAAGCTCAGTGAGCCCGAAAAAACCCCGCGAATGCGGGTCACTTTTTCCCCGGCCCGGTGCAACTCCTGTAGGGTTTGGACAATAGGCAGGCCCGCACCAACATTAGTCTCGTAATAGAAATGTTTTTTGTGTTTTTGGAGTTCTCTTCTCAATCCATAATAAAATTCACCGGAAAGTGTATTGGCTATCTTGTTCGCTGCCACTAAATGAAAACCCTTCTTCACCAGTTCCGGGTAGTGCAACACCAGCTCCTTGCTGGCTGTGGCATCAATAACCACAGGATTTTCAAGTTGATGTTCCCGGTTAAACTCCAATATAGATTCCAATTGATAGGATACAGCACTATACTGAAAATCCTTCTCCCAGTTCTCGCCGATCCCTTCAGGCTTAAAAATGGCTTTTTCCGAATTGGCAATCACCGGGATCTTAAGGCTAATTTCAAATTCCTCTACCCAGCGGGACCTTATTTTTAAAAATTGGTCTATAAGCCTATTACCTACATTACCTACTCCAAATAAGATGATGTTCACTTCTTTCATTTTCAATTTTGTTGGTTTTAAAAACAGGTTTTAAAAATCGGACGAGCTGAGAGGCTTCAATAAGGAAAGCGTCATGTCCATGAATAGATTTAATCTCGTTAATACTCACGTTGGGTTTGGCCAGCGAAAGGTCTACATAGGTTTCCCAGTTTTCATCGGCCAGGAAAAACCAGTCTGAATTCACGGTTATAATGTGAATATGGCCCTTAATTTTTTTGGCAGCAGCCAGGTAATTTCCGCTACCGTTGCTAATATCTATGGTAGTAAGCAGGTGATTCATCAATTTGTAGGAAGCCAACTGAAAGCGTTCCTCCAGCTTATCGCCGTGATATTGCAACCAGCCTTCCACCTTGTAGCAGGCTTGCACTTCTTCCCGCGAGCGGTTAAATTTTCTGGCGAGCGATTGCGGGGTTCGGTAAAAGGTCATCGCGTGCATGCGGGCATCTTTTACAGGGCTGGCCGAATTGTTTAAGATCTGAGCCTGTACCTTGCAGTTTGCCAGCACCCAGTCGGTCGCTTTATAATCGGTTGCTATTGGAATGATGTTTTCGGCAAGCTCCGGTAGTAAAGCCGCCAACTCCCATGCAAGTGCTCCTCCAATAGACCCGCCTATTATGGCAAAAAGTTTATTGATTTCCAGCTTTTTCAGGGCGAGAGCCTGTATGCGGGCTATATCTTTTAAGCTGAAATCTTTATAATTCTCTATTAAGTCCTCTTTTTTCCCGTTGAAACCATTTCCCGGGGTATTGAAAGCCAACACTGCATACTGATTGGTATCTATAGTTTTTCCCGCACCTACGATCCCACTCCACCAGCCATTTTCCCCGGTGATCTGGGAATTTCCGGTTAGGGCGTGATTCACCAGCACTATCGGGGCCAATTCAACAGGCTGCCCGAAATGCTGAAAACTAAGATGAATATCCTGGATCCCACCGGAAGAATTTTTAAAGTTCTCTATACAAATCTCCTGAAGCATATTTTCTTTTTTTTCGAAAGGCGGTGAGGGAAAAGTCTTAACCTGGATGCTTTTCCCCGCGCCTTCCAACCAACAAATGATTATACCAATGCTTTTTTTCCGATTGCGGAAAATGCTTCTTTTAGATCGTTTTTCAGGTCTTCCACATCTTCCAATCCAACTGAAAGCCTTATGAGGTCTTGAGTAACCCCCGTGGTCGCCTGTTGTTCTTCGCTAAGTTGTTGATGAGTGGTACTGGCCGGATGGATGATAAGAGATTTCGTATCACCAATATTGGCCAGGAGGGAGAAAAGTTTGGTCTCATCGGCCACCACTCTGGCCGATTCGAAGCCGCCTTCAACCCCAAAGGTTACTACTCCACTTTGCCCCTTCGGAAGATATTTCTGGGCAAGCTTATAATATTTACTGCTTTCCAATCCCGGGTAGTTCACCCATTTTACTTCCGGTTGTTCCTGAAGCCATTTAGCAAGTTCCAGGGCATTTTCACTATGCTGTTTGATACGTATCTCCAAAGTTTCCAGACCCTGGATGATCTGAAAAGCATTAAACGGACTCAAGGCCGCCCCGTGATCTCTCAATCCTTCAATTCGCACCTTGGCGATAAAAGCAGCTTCCTTTAAAGCTTCGTGATAAACCAGGCCATGATAGCCGGGAGAAGGCTCGGTAAATTCAGGGAACTTTCCGTTGGCCCAGTCGAATTTCCCGGCATCGATTATCGCCCCGCCCAAAGCAGTTCCATTTCCATTGATATATTTCGTAAGAGATTCGATTACAATATCAGCGCCGTGCTCTATGGGTTTCAACAGGGATGGAGTTGCTACGGTATTATCCACAATTAAAGGCACTTTAAATTCTTTGGCTTCCGCAGAGATACCTTCAAGATCAAGCACATCCAGCTTCGGATTACCCAGGGATTCTACAAAGAAGACCCGGGTATTCTCCCTGGCCGCTTTGGCAAAGTTTTCAGGATTCCCAGGTTCCACAAAAGTGGTGGTAATTCCAAGACGGGGAAGGGTTACATTTAGCAAGTTATAGGTGCCACCATACAAACTATTGGAAGCCACAATATGATCTCCGGCCTTAAGCAGCGTTAGCAAGGTGGTATTTATCGCCGCGGTACCCGAGGCGGTAACCACCGCCGCGATGCCCCCTTCCAGGGCAGCAAGACGTTGTTCCAGAATATCGTTGGTGGGATTGTTAATTCGGGTGTAAATAAATCCAGGCTCTGCCAGAGAAAAAAGATCGGCAGCGTGCTGGGAATCCTTAAATACGTAAGAAGTAGATTGATATAGTGGCACTGCCCTGGTTCCGCCGTTGGCTGTTACATCGTGCCCGGCATGAAGAGCGTTGGTTGAAAATTTTTGAGTACTCATAATATTAGTTTTTTAAAGTTTTGATTCTTGATTTAAGATTTCCGCCTTCGCGGGAATTTATGCGAGGCATAAAAAAAGTCCCCCTGGATTCGCTATTACCAGGGGGACTTGAATTGAACTCTAAACAAACTAAGTTACATTCGATTCTGGCAATAGCATTTCATGCGCATAGACATACACATCATCATAATGTTCATCATCATATTTTTTGCTTTTGACAGATTATTACTCATAATTAATTCTTTTGTCTTTCCCGTCCCGATAGCTATCGGGAGCGGGAAACTAATTTTATATTTTATTCCTTTAATAGATTTCCGTCTTCCAGGAAATGACACTTTTTAAACAAAAAAAAAGCCGCTGCGGTGGCAGCGGCTTTTGCAAATATCTTTTCAGTTTTATGCAATAATACGCGCTGCGGAGGCTTTCCACATCATCTTACGCATCATATTGCAAATAAACTTGTACATTTCGTTGTTTTGTTGGGTACAAAGATAAGGGCGCATTTTTTTAATATCCAAACCCAGGCCTAACTTTTACGAAATATTTATTTTAAGCGAAAAAAACTTTTTTTTACAAAAAATAAAAACAGCTTTCCTGAAATTCTTTCAGAAATAACAATTAAACTCCCGGCAGAAAGGATTTAAGAATTAAACTTAAAAAAAGAAATTTTGGATCCCACTTATTTTTATACATTTGTAATCGAATAATTTAAAGGGAAGGATTTGACTGATTGCAACCCTATATACACTAAAGTGTATTGAAAAATGCTAAAGCAGTAATACTACTCCTGTTAGCCTCGCACGTCAAAATCCGCCCATAATTCTATAAATACTTTAAAGAAATATGGCTTATTTATTTACTTCTGAAAGCGTTTCTGAAGGACACCCCGACAAGATCGCCGACCAGATAAGCGATACCCTACTCGACAATTTTCTTGCTTTTGACGAAAACTCAAAGGTTGCATGCGAAACCCTGGTAACAACTGGACAGGTTGTTCTTGCCGGTGAAGTTCGCAGCGATACTTACCTGGATGTACAAACCATAGCACGGGATGTAATTAACGATATTGGGTACACCAAAGGTGCCTATAAATTCAGCGGGGATTCCTGTGGAGTTATCTCGCTTATTCACGAGCAGTCCCAGGAGATCAATCAGGGAGTGGACCGCGGAAACAAAGAAGAACAAGGCGCTGGTGACCAGGGAATGATGTTTGGTTATGCTACCAATGAAACTCACAACTATATGCCTCTGGCTTTAGATATCTCCCACAAGATTCTAATCGAACTGGCAAAAATAAGACGGGAGGAAAAGGAAATAACTTACCTGCGTCCCGATTCCAAAAGCCAGGTAACCATAGAATACAACGATGAGAATATTCCGCAGAAAATAGTTTCTATTGTAGTTTCTACCCAGCACGATGAGTTTGATGAAGATGCAGCAATGCAAAAACAAATTGAAAAAGATATTAGGGAGATTCTTATTCCAAGGGTTAAAAAACAACTGCCTGAATATGTACAGAAACTCTTTAATGAAGATATAATCTATCATATTAACCCCACCGGAAAATTCGTGATTGGCGGGCCCCATGGGGATGCGGGATTAACCGGCCGAAAGATCATCGTTGACACCTACGGCGGGAAAGGCGCTCACGGCGGGGGTGCATTTTCTGGAAAAGACCCCAGCAAGGTAGACAGATCGGCGGCCTATGCTGCCCGACATATTGCCAAGAATTTAGTCGCAGCCGGGGTGGCCGATGAAATCCTGGTACAGGTATCCTACGCTATTGGCGTGGTAGAACCCACCTCCATCTTTGTTGACACCTATGGAACTTCCAAAGTGGATCTTAAAAATGGAGAAATCGCCAAAAAAGTAGCCGAAATTTTTGATATGCGCCCGGCGGCTATAGAAGACCGCCTGAAGCTAAGAAATCCTATTTACCGCGAAACAGCTGCTTACGGCCATATGGGCAAGGAACCAAAAACCCTAACCAAGGTATTTGAAAGTCCATATAATGGCAGGATCTCTAAAGAGGTAGAACTCTTTACCTGGGAAAAGTTAGACTATGTAGATAAGGTAAAAGAAGCCTTCGGCTTATAAGAAATCTTTAATTAAAACCATTTTTTAGGCCGTGATTATCTCACGGCCTTTTTTTTGACGTTTTCTTCGGAAAGCTTTAACAGCGGGCAGGGCTAATTATTCCTAATTTTAAAATCCAACCAATCCCACAATAGATGTCCGTTTTCAAAAGAGTTCGTAACACCTTCAGGCTACTGAAGTCGGTTGACATGGATCAACTGGCAAAAATAAACCAGCAAATAGACCTTTCAGAAGCTATGAAAACTTTGGGTGCGCTGGATGAACGCCAACTCAAAGGTTTGATGAAAATGTTAAAAACGAAGCGGAAAAAAGGCCAGAGTGACCTCCCCCCCATCGATGGGGATTTCTATAACCTGGACCTCAAATTAACCGGGGAACAGCGCAATTTGCAAATGGAAGTCCGAAATTTTATGGAAGATGAGATCCGCCCCCTGGTTAACGACCATTGGAATCGCGCCAAATTTCCTATGGAGATCATTGAAAAATTCAAAAAACTCAATATAACAGGAGTCCCATATAAAGGATACGGCTGTCCCAATCTCCCCTTTTTAATGGAAGGTGTCATTGCCCAGGAGATCGCCCGGGTGGATGTTTCTATCTCTACATTTTTCGGGGTACACAGTGGGCTGGCAATGGGTTCCATCTACCTCTGCGGGAGTGAGGAACAAAAGCAGGAATGGCTGCCCAAAATGCAGAAACTGGAAAAAATTGGTGCCTTTGGGCTTACCGAACCAAATGTAGGTTCTGGAGTGGCAGGAGGGCTGGAAACAAGCTGTAAATTTGATGGGGAAAACTGGATTTTAAACGGACAGAAGAAATGGATTGGTAACGCCACCTTTGCCGATGTGATCGTAATCTGGGCAAGAGATGAAGATTCCAATCAGGTGAAAGGTTTCCTGGTAAAAAAGGAAAATCCCGGTTTTAAGGCCGAAAAGATGGAAGATAAGATGGCACTGCGAATTGTACAGAATGCCCTTATCACCCTTGATAATTGCAGAGTGCCTGAAAGCGACAGGCTACAAAATGCCAACAGCTTTAAGGATACGGCTAAGGTACTGAGGATGACTCGTGCCGGAGTTGCATGGCAGGCTGTAGGCTGTGCCCGTGGCGCCTATGAAAGCGCCCTTAAGTACACCCGAAAAAGAGAACAATTTGGAAGGCCAATAGCTTCTTATCAGCTTATTCAAAATCATCTGGTAGAAATGCTTTCCAACCTTACGGCTATGCAAACCCTGGTATTTAGACTTTCGGAAATGCAGGATGCCGGGATGCTTTCAGATGAACACGCCTCCTTAGCCAAAGTCTTCTGTAGTATGCGCACCCGGGATGTGGTGAGCCGTGCCCGGGAAGTACTGGGAGGAAACGGAATTTTACTCGAATATGATGTGGCCCGTTTTGTGGCCGATGCCGAAGCTATTTACAGCTATGAAGGCACCAAAGAAATAAATTCATTAATTGTAGGCCGTGCCATTACTGGTTACAGTGCCTTTGTTAGTTAAAATATAAACCATTTTAAAACAGAACGAATGTCATTTTTAATTGTTAGTCCGGGAAAAGACCCGAAACCCTGGGTAGAAGCTTTACAAAACCAACACCCTGGTTTAAATATTTATGTCTATCCAGAAGAACACGATAAAGAAGAAGTTGAATTTGTGCTTTCATGGAAACATCCGCGCGGACTTTTCAAAAATTATCCGAATCTAAAAGTAATTGCCTCAATGGGCGCCGGGGTAGATCATATTACCAGCGACGAGGAATTGCCTGAAAATATTAAAGTCACCAAAGTAGTTGATGATATGCTCTCGGCCGATATGGGGAATTTTATTCTGAGTCTAATTCTTCAGCACCAGAGAAATTTACTGGATTATAGCCGGCAGCAAGCCAAAAAGCAATGGCAACCCAAAACTTATAGACGAAACAAGGACGTAAGAGTGGGAATTCTTGGCCTGGGAACCCTGGGTAAGAAAGCAGCCGAAATCCTGGTAAATAATAATTTCGATGTACACGGATTTTCCCGAAATTCTAAAGAAATCGATGGGGTAGAAAGTTTTTCAGGAGAAGATCAATTTGAAGAGTTTTTGAGACAGTCTGATATCCTGGTGAATTTACTGCCCTTAACTCCAAAAACCGAGAAGATCCTTAATAAGGAATTATTTGAAAAACTTCCCGAAGGGGCTTATGTGATAAATGTTGCCCGGGGAGAACACCTGGTGGAACTGGACCTGATAGAAATGTTAGACCAGGATCACCTCTCGGGAGCAGCTATAGATGTATTCTGGCAGGAACCTCTGCCCGAGGATCATCCGTTTTGGGAGCATCCTCAGGTTTTTATTACCCCTCATATCGCCAGTGTCACCCACCCCGAAGCTGTGGTGCCACAAATCGTGGAAAATTATGAACATATGATGGAGGATGAACCTCTAAAAAATCTCGTAAAACGTGATATAGGTTATTAAAATATGAAAAAATGGAAGCATTTAAGAACATTCTGGTTGCCGTAGATTTCAATGATACTATTGGAGATCTTATGGGTTATGCGGAAAGCATTGCCGAAAAATTCGGATCAAAAGTATGGGTAGTTCATGTGGCTGAACCAAGCCCCGATTTTACCGGATACGAGGTTGGCCCTCAATATATCCGGGATCTAAAAGCCGAAGAGTTTCGGGAAGAGCACCGACAGCTGCAGGCAATGAGCAAACTCTTTTTAGATCAAAACATCGAAGCTGAGGCCTTGCTCATTCAGGGATCTACGGTACAAACTATTATCGAAGAAGTAAAAAAACTTAATGCCGACCTTTTGATCGTTGGCACACACAAGCATGGATTTCTCTTCAATATCCTTTCAGAAAATGTCTCTTTGGAATTACTCAAGAAGGCCGAAGTGCCTTTTTTGGCCATTCCCATTGAGGAAGAGAAGTAAGAATCCATATTTGAAAAGTTTTTGATTTTTCTTAGAAACCTTAACTTTAGGGATTACAATTTTTAATCCTTAACCTGGGTATTTCCCCTATTTCATAAGATGATCAGCAAAAGAGAATTTCTAAAGCTTCACGAAAATATAAAACCTCATATTCACCACACCCCGGTATTGAGTTCGCATCTGCTTAACGAAATAGCCGGGACGGAGATATTTTTTAAATGCGAGAACTTGCAGCGGGGTGGCGCCTTTAAGATAAGGGGCGCTACGGCCGCCATTTTAAACCTGGATGCAGAAGCCCGGAAAAAGGGAGTAGTTACCCATTCGTCGGGAAATTTTGCCCAGGCAGTTTCATTGGCTGCAAAAAGTCTGGGGATCCCGGCCTATATCGTCATGCCTTCTTCAGCTCCAGAAGTAAAAAAAGCTGCGGTTAAAAGTTACGGCGGGCAAATCACTATTTGTCCTCCAAGCCTGGAAGACCGGGAAGCTGCTGCCGAAAAAATCGTAAATGAAACCGGGGCTACTTTTTTACATCCTTCCAACCAACTGGATGTAATTTACGGGCAGGGAACCTCGGCCATGGAACTGCTGGAAGAACTTCCCGATCTGGAGGTAATTATCACTCCCGTGGGTGGTGGCGGACTCCTGGCCGGAACTGCTTTTGCAGTGAATTACTTCGGAAAAAACTGCACATGCATTGGCGCCGAACCCTTTGAAGTAGATGACGCCTACAGATCCCTTAAAAGCGGGAAAATAGAAACTAACAAATCAACAAACACTATTGCCGATGGGCTTAAAACCCAACTTGGAGACCAAAATTTCCCAATTATTCAGCAATATGTCTCTGAGATCATCAGGGTGGAGGAAGCCGAGATTATTTCAGCGATGCGCTTAATTTGGGAACGGATGAAGATTATTGTAGAACCTTCAAGTGCGGTAGCTCTTGCGGCAGTGCTTCGGGAAAAAGAAAAATTCAGGGGAAAGAAAACAGGGATTATCATTTCGGGGGGAAATGTGGATTTAGACCATTTACCTTTTTAACCTGATTTTCTGTTTCTCTTTTTTCAAAAAAAAGAAGCTGTATATTTAGGGCCTTAAAATCTATAAAATGCTCAAAAAATTCCTTCCGGCCATATTTTTACTTCTGGTCGCCCCCAGCCTGATCGCACAGGAAGACAAAGAAAAAAATAAATGGGATGTTAACGATCCTTATTCTGAGGATTGGAATATAAAAAAGGTCCAACTCCAAACCGATGAAGGAACCTGGATGAACCTGGACGTAAGTCCCGATGGAAAAATCATCGTTTTTGATCTTTTGGGCGACATCTATTCTATGCCTATTTCCGGAGGAAAAGCTACCGCCTTGCGCAGCGGGATGGCCTATGAGGTGCAACCCCGGTTTAGCCCCGATGGTTCCAAAATATCTTTTACCAGCGATGCCGCCGGAGGCGATAATATCTGGATAATGGAGCGCAATGGCGAAAACGCTAAACAACTTACAAAAGAAGATTTCAGACTTTTAAATAACGGGGTGTGGACTGCCGATGGAAATTCCATCATTGCCAGAAAACATTTTACCTCTGGCCGTTCCCTTGGTGCCGGTGAAATGTGGCAATATCATATTGGCGGAGAAGCGGGGCTTCAGCTAACCGAGCGAAAAAACGACCAGCAGGATGTAAACGAACCCAGCGTTTCTCCCGATGGCAAATACCTTTATTACAGCGAGGATATGTATCCCGGTGGTGCTTTTCAATATAATAAAGACCCGAATAAACAGATCTACGTGATCAAGCGTTACGATTTCGAAACCGGTGAGAACACTACTATAACGGGTGGTCCAGGCGGGGCTGCAAGACCTCAGGTTTCTCCCGACGGTAAGAAACTGGCTTTTGTAAAGCGTATCAGGACAAAATCTGTTTTATACATCCACGACCTGGAAACCGGCGAAGAATGGCCGGTTTATGATAAGCTTAGCAAAGACCAGCAGGAAGCCTGGGCTATTTTTGGCGTTTATCCCGGCTATTCCTGGATGCCCAACAATAAGGAAATCGTTTTTTGGGCCGAAGGCAAGATTAACAAAGTAAATATTGAGACCTTCGAAAGCCAGGTAATTCCTTTTGAGGTTGAAAATACCATTGAAATTGCCGAAAGCCACCGCAGCGAACATCAGGTATTTTCAGAAGAATTTGAGGCTAAAGTGATACGTCATGCGGTAACGTCCCCCAATGGTCAGACCTTAGTATTCAGTGCTGTGGGTCATCTCTGGAAAAAAGACCTGCCAAACGGCAAACCTCAGCGAATAACAAAAAGTGAGGAATTTGAATTTGAACCGGCCTTTTCCCCCGACGGAAAAGAGATCGCCTATGTTACCTGGACAGACGAGGGAATGGGTGCTTTAAGGAAAGTAAGCCTTAATGGTAGAAATTCGCAGAAATTAACTTCAGAAAAAGGGATCTTCCGAAATCCGTCTTTCTCACCCGATGGAAAAAGCATCGTATTCGTAAAAGAAAAAGGAAATTCAGATCAGGGACAGACTTTTAGCAAGAACCCGGGGATCTACACGATAAGCACTTCCGGAGATAATTTGAAAAAGATCCATGACTCAGGAGATTTCCCCCAATACAGCGCCGATGGTAAACGAATATTTTTCCAAACCGGAGGTAGTCTGATGGGCAGTATTGAGAAAAATCTAAAGAGTATCGACCTTAGCGGCCATGAGGAGCGGACGCACATCAAGTCTAAATACGCGAACCGTCTCGTTCCGAGTCCGGACAATAAATGGGTGGTTTTCTCACATTTGCACAAGGCTTATGTGGCTCCGTTACCCCTGACCGGTCGCCCGGTAGACCTGGACAATAAAACCAAAACAGTACCGGTAAGCCAGATCGCAAAAGATGCGGGACTTAATCTGCATTGGTCTAATGACAGTAAAAATCTTCACTGGACCCTGGGAGACGAATATTTCACCAACAAAGTTTCAGAAAGATTTACCTTTTTACAGAATTCGCCCGATTCCATCCCTCCAATTACTGAAAAAGGCACCAAAATAGGATTAAAGCTGGAAACCGATGTTCCTTCGGGGCAAATAGCCCTTACCAATGCGCGCATCATTACCATGAACGGCGACAAAGTAATTGAGAACGGAAGTATCTTAATTGAAAGCAATAAAATTATTGCGGTGGGCGAAGCTTCCGAAGTGAATATTCCTGGCCGTGCTAAGGTTTATGACCTGGAAGGTAAAACAATTATGCCTGGAATAGTAGATGCTCACGCCCATATTGGCGCTTTCCGTTATGGACTTACTCCGGAAAAACACTGGCCTCTGTATGCAAATCTTGCTTTTGGGGTAACTACGGTACACGATCCTTCCGCTTTAAGTGAGACCATCTTCAGTATGGCTGAAATGGTGAAAGCCGGGGAAATGATTGGTCCCAGAATTTATTCGACAGGAGTGATTCTTTACGGTGCCGATGGGGACTTCAAGGCGGTGATTAACAACCTGGAAGATGCCCGCTCTGCCTTGAGAAGAACAAAGGCTTTTGGTGCGACTTCAGTAAAGAGTTACAATCAGCCCCGCCGGGAGCAGCGCCAGCAAATTATGCAGGCTGCAAAGGAATTAGAGATGAATGTGGTGCCGGAAGGCGGAAGTACCTTTCTCCATAATATGAATATGATCGTAGACGGCCATACCGGAATAGAACATAATATTCCTGTGGCGCCGGTTTACAAAGACATAAAAACCCTTTGGGGTAATAGCAAGGCCGGCTACACTCCTACCCTTATTGTAAATTACGGTGGAATTAACGGGGAATATTATTTCTACGAAAAGGATAATGTATGGGAAAACGAGCGTTTGCTTAATTTTACACCGCGATACATAGTTGATTCCCGGTCCCGTCATCGCACAACATTACCCGAAGAGGAATATGAAAATGGTCCTATTCTGGTTTCTGAAAGCGCAAAAGAACTCACCGATATTGGTGTAAAAGTAAACCTTGGTGCTCATGGTCAATTACAGGGCCTTGGAGCACACTGGGAACTTTGGTTGCTTCAAATGGGTGGAATGACCAATATGGAAGCCCTACAGGCAGCCACTATAAACGGGGCAGAATACATCGGAATGGGTAGCGAAATAGGTTCTCTCCAAAAAGGAAAACTGGCCGATTTGATCGTGCTGGAGGAAAATCCGCTTGAAGATATTCGCAATTCTGAAACTGTTGTTTACACAATGGTGAACGGAAGATTATATGATGCTAAAACGATGAATGAAATTGGTAACGAGCCAAAAGAACGCGGTGATTTCTATTGGGAAAACAATAAATTTAATGCAGCTTTTCCCTGGCACGAGAATACACAAAGCTTTACGGCCCCGGGTTGCATCTGCCAGTAATAAATGTTATTTTTAGAAAAAAGATACCTCGTCCTGGAATTTTGTTGGTTAAGAGAAATAACGAAGAATAATCCTTGCGGTTATTTTTGGAATTTTGCGTTTAGTGCTCAGCGGTCTACCTGGATAATGAGGATTAGCAAAGTATTAAAATCTACTTTTAATTTTTGATCCCTAAAGACTTATCTTTAAACCTGATAAGGATTAATATTTATGAGGAAAGTTAAATTCGGAAGACTTTTTACCGGCAGAAAAATAGATGAGAACATCATCCGCGAACACCTGGCGCTGGAACGAACGAAACTCGCCAATGAGCGTACTCTTTTGTCCTACACTCAGGCGGCACTTTATTTTCTCCTGGGTGGTCTCGCGTTAATTCAATTAAAGGAATACGAAGAGATGCACTACATTGGATACCTTGCACTGGTATTTTCAGTGCTTTTTCTCACCGTGGGCATCTGGAGGTTTATAGTTCTGAAGAATAAGATGAAGGATTTGCTGAAGGGAAAGGTAGAGTCATCAGCTGAGGAGCAGGACGATTCCCAGGAATAATTTATAGCTTAGCCGAAGGTCACGGTTTTGAGAATTCATTTAAAAACCTGTGAAATAATAAAAAGTTTACTCCAAGACTTCAATACAAGATATCTGTAAGTGCAAACTTTCACCCATTACTTTCTTCACTTTATAGCCATAGGCGCTATTGCCTGGTTTTATGATAAAAAGAACTGGCGAAGAAACTGGCTCATCCTTCTGGCTACCATGGCCGTAGATCTCGACCACGTTTTTGCGACGCCTCTTTTTGACCCTATGCGCTGCGGAATTGGCTACCATCCCCTGCATAGCTTTTGGGCAATTGGAGTTTATTTCTTCGGAAGTATTTTTGTGAAACATAAAAACATCAGATTAATATTTATTGGCCTTTTTTTTCATATGATCACCGATTTCATAGACTGTCTTTGGATGTTCTCTAAATGTGAAGCATGCTTTACCGCCTCTGAAATATATAAATGGAAAGACATTTTCTGAATTTATTCTGAAGGATGCCCGGCTGCCTTTTGCACCAGCTCTGCCTGAACCTTCTCTATCTTGCGGAGAGCTTCCAGGTTTTTATTTATCCTGAAGCGCGTGGATAAAAATTCAGAAGAATTATATGAAATCTTTACCGCCCCGGCCTCGTCCCTCCACACCAGCATTTTAACCGGTAACTCCAGGGCAGAAAGCCTGGCTTCCTGCATAAGCTCTGTCCCTACTACGGGATTTCCAAAAACCAGAAGCGTAGCAGGTCTAAGCCCCATTCCCAGCTTTTCGGCATTTTTGGTGTGATCTATTTTAGCAAAAAGCCTCATTCCGTCCATAACAGTGATTTCATTAATTAGTCGGGTGAGGGTTTCATTAAAACTATGGCTGCTGTTATAGCTTTCAATTCCCTCTTTATACCGAATTTTATATCTGCCCGTCTTATTAGGGTTTCGGCCTGTAACATCTTTAGCTATATCTTTCAGGCTCTTTTTTATATTGTTTAAAATCTTGCGGGATTTCAGTGCATGACGGGTTCTTAGATGGTCCACATCGCTGTAAGCCAGAAATACTTTTCCTTTTTCATCTTCCCCAAGAAGGATTTTTAAGGGAAGATCAAGGCCTGCTACCTGCCTGTTTTGCATTAGCGGGGTTCCTGCTTTGGCATTGCCGAAGATAATAAGCCTGGCAGGTGCTAATTCCAGCCCTACTTCCCGGCCATTTTGGGAATGATCAATCTCGGCAAATATCTTTAACTCCGAATTTTCTGCAAGTCGCTTTGTAAGACGGGTATAGGTTTCCTTAAAATCATAACGACTTTCGGCTTGCATCACCGCAGCCCATTGCTCTTCCTGAGCTTTTCCCTGCCCCAGGAATAGAACGTTAAAAACAACAAAAAATAACAGTATTCTCATCTTTTAAATTTCATGAAGAAATCCCCTTTTAAGTTAATCAATTACAGGAAAATAGGGAAGTATGGCAAAGCCTATTTTAAATTTTATAAATAAATTGACAAACCGAAAAATTGGGTATTGTTCAAATCTTTTATCTTTACACCAACAATTACCAAATCTAACGAGCGAATAAAATTTAGACTTATGCATGTAGCTATTGCAGGAAATATTGGGGCCGGAAAAACCACCCTCACAAAACTTCTGGCAAAACATTATAATTGGGAAGCACAGTTTGAGGAAGTTCTGGAAAACCCCTACCTGGAAGATTTCTACAACAAAATGGAACGATGGTCTTTTAACCTGCAGATTTACTTTTTAAACAGCAGGTTCAGGCAAATTCTTCAGATTAGGGAAAGCGGAGAAAAAATCATCCAGGACCGAACCATTTATGAAGATGCCCATATTTTTGCTCCCAACCTGCATGCGATGGGACTTATGACTAACCGTGACTTCGAGAATTATAAGTCTTTATTTGATTTAATGGAAAGTGTGGTACAAGGGCCCGATCTTTTAATTTATTTGCGCAGCAGCATTCCTAACCTTGTTAACCAGATTCACAAACGTGGGCGGGATTATGAAAATTCAATTTCAATTGATTACTTAAGCAGGCTGAATGAACGTTACGAGGCCTGGGTACACAATTACGAGAAAGGAAATCTACTTATTATCGATGTAGATAACATCAACTTTGTAGATAATCCCGAAGATCTCGGAAATATTATTAACCGCATTGACGGAGAATTGCATGGTTTATTTTAAAAACTGAAAAAATGGAATCTACTAAATTCAAAAGACCAAAACATAAGGGCTCTCCAAAATTATTTGATAATCCAATATTGGAGAAATTAACCCATACGCATATTTCACTCCCCCTGATAATCTTTGGAGTGATCGCTGCTGTTTTAATTTACTACGGGATTGTAGAAAAAGGCTTTGAAGCTCCCATGATGATACTATTATTTGTGGCCGGCTTAGTATTCTTTACCCTGGTAGAATATTTAATGCATAGATATTTATACCATATTCCTGCAACCACTCCCCGAAAAAAGAAAATCTCTTATACTATGCATGGCGTGCATCATGACTACCCTAAGGATAAATCCCGCCTGGCTATGCCGCCAGTTCTGAGTTTAATAATAGCTACGGTGCTTTTTATTATTTACCGGGCAGTGCTTGGGGATTATGTTTTTGGATTCCTTGCCGGATTTTTAATCGGTTATGCAGGCTATCTAGCTGTGCATTATTCTGTACACGCTTTTAAGGTTCCTAAGAGCTTTATTAAAACCTTGTGGCACCATCACAGTATTCATCACTACCGGGAACCAGACAGAGCTTTTGGAGTGTCCTCCCCACTCTGGGATCATATCTTCGGCACGATGCCAAGAAAAACCGGCAAATCACAACGAACAGCTGTGGGTGCCAGTATAGATGACTAAAAAACTAATCCCGACTTTTTGCGGGATTTTTTATTTAATAAAACCATTTGCTCGTGCATGCTCCACCGCCTGTCCCGAGGATTCTACCATTAAAACCGGAGTAGTTTCAAAATTATCTATAATACTCTGTACCCGTTGCATCTGTCGCTTATGCTTCACACTTCTCAGATAAATTGACAGAATTCTATTAGGATATTGGGCCGCAATTTCGGTATAAATGGAGGCATCATGCTCTCCGCTATCACCGATAAGAATAAAATTAAGACCGGGATAGGTTTTCAGGATATTTGCGATCTCTTTTTGTTTATGAGGTTTTTCGGGTTTCAGGCTGCGATCAAAAGGAGTTCTGAAATTTCGAAGCAGTATTGGCCCCCTGGGAAACTGGTTATAGTCTAAAAAAAGTTTAAGATATTCATAAAGATTCCAGGGACTGTTACTCAAATAAAACATTGGATTCTTATCCTTCCCCGAAACTCCCAAATGCAGTTTTTTGTAAAAATCGGGGGCACCTTTTAATGGGATTCTCTGGTAAGCATTAGTCAGCAAAGAATTTTTTAATAAACGCCATTTTAAAAAGGAAGTAACTCCCGTGTGCAAAATAGTGTCGTCTATATCGCTAATCACGCCAAATTCGGCCTCTGGATCGGGAATAAGAAAACTGCCGGTAAAGGGTTTCTCCAGGACTTTAGTTTTTTTCCCCAGGGGACCGCGATAATAAACCTCAAAATCTACCCAGCCTTCTTCATCGGCATGTTCAGCAAGATTTTGATCCAACACATCGTCAAATAAAAAGTAACCTTCCGGGCCCGATTTGGTAGTTGCCATAATTTTGCCGGGTAATACCAACTCTACCTCCGCATCAGGAACCTCAAAAGTATCAAACTGTTTCCAGGTGTTTCTTATCGTTTTAAAAAAAGAAGGGTCTTTGGCGATTTGTAATGGTTCATTGTCTAAAACCCTTCCGGGGATATACAGGTGAGAATGGGTTCCATAACTGCGGTATAGCGTAATAAGGATCTGGTCTAATATTTTATATCTGCCGGCAAGTTTCCTTATTCGTTTCTTCATTAATTCTATGGGTTTAAACCAAGATATAAATTCTAAAGTAGCAAAAAACAGGCTTTAATTAAATTTTAGGAGTTCTCAAGGCGCTGGATTGCCTTTTCTATAGAAATCCCCCTGCCCAGAACTTTTTTAAAATAATCTTTTTTCTCTTTGAGGCGAATGGGCATAGTTTCAATCGTGAAATCCTGAATCTCCAGGCCCGATTTCACTTCTTTCCATTCCATCGGAGCCGAGACCGGTGCTCCCGGTTTAGGCCTCACACAATAAGGAGCCGCCAGGGTTTGCCCTCTCCTATTCTGAAGGTAATCCAGGTAGATCTTTCCTTTTCGGCTTTTTACCGCCCGCTCCATGCTGGTGAGTTCAGGCAACTTTTCCTGAATGAAATAACACAGCAACTTGGTGAAATCCCGGGCTTCATCATAAGTATATTTTGCGCCTAAGGGAATATAGATATGCAAACCGCTGGAGCCCGAAGTTTTACAGTAGCCATCAATTTTAGCGAGATCCAACACCTCTTTTGCAGCCTGAGCAACTTCAATTACCTCTTCAAAAGTATTTTTATCAGAGGGGTCTATATCGATAACCGTATAATCGGGATGCTCAAGATCATCTTTCCTGGAGTTCCAGGGATTAATCTCTATACATCCCAGATTCGCCATATAAAGCAGGCTGGCTCTATTTTGACACAACATATATTCAATTTCTTTTTCGGCCGATTCTGAATAAATATTTATTCGTTCAATCCAATCGGGCATTTGCCCTTCGGTGTCTTTTTGAAAAAATCCCGGTTTGGTAATCCCGTTGGGATGCCTGTGTAAATTTTGCGGCCTATCCTTTAAATATGGTAGAATGTATTCTGAAACCTTAATATAATAATCTATAAGCTCATATTTTCTAAAACCTGAATCGGGCCAGTACACTTTCTCAAGGTTGGTAAAATCTACCGAAATTCCGCCCACGTCCAGCGAAGCCCCGGCTTTGCCGGATTTTCCTTTCTTCTTTGGGGCTTTGGTTTGCTTTTCGCGGGTGATCTCCTCAGGCTCTTTATCCTTTCTAAGCCCTTTAAAAACAGGATGTCGCAGAAAGCCGTTTTTAGTTATTTCTGAATATTTCACTTCACAGATAAGTTCGGGTTGCATCCAGGTTGGCTTACGACCTTTAAGGTTTATTTTCTTCGGAAAAGGGCTTTTCTTTATTTCGTGTTTTTTAAACTTCTTCAGCAGGTTTTTCTGTTCCTCATTACTAAAGCCCGTTCCGCAATTTCCTATATAACTTAGTTCCCCGTTCTTAAAAGTTCCCAGGATGAGGGAACCAAATACAGATCCATCTGAATCTGTATAGCCACATATAATAGCTTCACGGGTTTGCACCGCTTTTATCTTTAACCAGCTTTCGCTGCGATAACCCGGCGAGTATGTTGAATCGGCCTTTTTGGCAATTACCCCCTCCAGCCCTGCGTCGATTGCTTTTTTATAAAATGCACTGCCCATTCCCTGGATATGATCGCAGTAAACCACAGTTTCCAGGTCTTCAAGGACCTCAGGAAGCAGGCTCTTTCGCTCCAGCAATGGCAACTCCAGCATAGAATGATCATTGAGATAAAGCATATCAAACACATAATACCTTAGCTCCCATGGGGTATTTTGGTTATAATTCTGCAAAGCCTGAAAATCGGGTACGCCATCCTCGTCCAGGATAACTACCTCCCCATCCAGGATAGTGTCGTGGGGAATCTGTTCAAGTTCCTTCCTTAGCTTCGGAAACTTTTTATTAAACGAAAGCCCGTTGCGGGAATATAAATTCACCTCCCCCTCCTGAATATTGGCTACAACGCGATACCCATCCCATTTTATTTCATAAATCCAATCGGGGTTGTTGAAAATTTTATCAGTTGTGGTGGCCAGCATAGGCTTCAGGAAATCATCAGGATCAATATTTTTAATTTTTCCCGGTTTTTTCTCAGGTTCAGAAGTATCTTTTTCAGCGAAGACTTCCGCATCATAATCCAGGTCGGTTGAAAAGTCGTCTTTCTTTTTAATCAATAACCACTGATTTTGCTTTTCCCCCCTACGGGTATGGACCAACGCGAATTCACCTCTTATTTTTTGGCCTTTAAATTCGATTTTTAAATTACCCTCTTCCAACTGTTCCAATAAATTATCGGCTGTACCTTCAGCAGCCCGAAAAGTTCCCTTATCCCAGATCTTCATCACCCCGGCCCCATAGTTCCCTTTGGGAATACGGCCTTCAAAATCCAGGTATTTAACAGGGTGATCTTCTGTTTGAATTGCAAGGCGTTTATCTTTAGGATTCATTGAAGGCCCCTTGGGAACCGCCCAGCTTTTAAGAACGCCTTCCATTTCCAACCTGAGATCATAATGTAATCTCGAGGCCTGATGTCTTTGGATTACAAACCTGCCCCGGTTTTCATCGCTATAATCGGCGCCGGGTTCTGGAGTATCCTTAAAATTTCGTTTTTTCTTATAATCTTCGAGGCTCATTATTCTATGAAGCTTTTTTCTTTTTCTTTTCCAGGCTGGCTTTTAACTGCGCCATGAGATCTTTGGCAGGAGTGGGTTTAGTGTCAATGTCTTCAGTCTTAATCTTTTTACCTGTACTTTTTGATTCGATGATCTTCATTAACTGGTCGTTATAAACATCTTTGAATTTCTCCAATTTAAAGTTAGTACTGTGTTGCTCGATAAGGGACACAGCCATATCCACCTCTTTTTTTGTCACCTTTGTCTTTGGTAATTTAAGATCTTCGGTGTCTCTAATCTCATCTGAAAACCTTATCACGTGTAAAACCAGGGCTTTCTTATATACACCAATTAAAGCTAAATGTTCTTTCTGCCTCATCACAAAGGTGGCAACACCGAGTTTTTCGGACTTCTTAAGGGCGTCCCTGAGTAAGTTATAGGATTTTCCTCCTTCTTTTTGCGGTTCGAGAAAATAAGGTTTTTTGTAAAGGACCTCTGCTACTTCGTCTTCCCCGATAAATTCTTCAATATCTATGGTCTTACTCTTTTTTAAATTGGCATTATCGAAATCTTCCTTTTCCAGCACGACGTACGCATCGTCCTTTTTATATCCTTTTACAATATCCTTCCACTCAACTTCTTTCCCGGTTTCTTCGTTAACCCTTTTATACCTTATTCGGGCATTATCGTGCCTGTCGAGCATATCAAGTTCGATACGCCTATCTTCTGAACCTGAATAAAGTTTCACAGGGATAGATACCAGCCCAAAACTTATTGAACCATTCCAAATTGACCTCATTTTTTAATCCTTTGACATTAAAATTAAGGCTTAGAATAGAGCAGTATAGTTGTAGAAGTGTTAAAAGAATCCTTCTGAGGCCCGGTTTTAGGTTAGCCGGCGCCAAATAGTTTATAAGCTATTTAACTAATTAACAGCTTAGTAATGTTTAACTTTAAAAGTAACTAATTACATAAACCAGGAATCTATGAGAAATTTTTACAAAACTTGTTTTAAGTCTAAAAACCAGACCATGTACAAGTTTGAATTAGCCAATAAAAAGCCCGTTTAAAGATAAACTTCAAACGGGCTTTTTTAATTTTAAGTTTTAAAACTTTCCTGACCTTATTTTATTTTAATCTCAAAAACGTCTCTGGTTTGTGAAACCTCTCCAACCTGTGGAGTTTCTTCAGGATTATTAGGAACATCCTCTTCGGTGTGTCCTCCCAAAATTGGCGCCATTACCAGGCCTATCAAACAGGTAAGTTTAATGAGAATATTCATAGAGGGCCCGGAAGTATCTTTAAACGGGTCTCCTACCGTATCACCTGTTACCGCCGCTTTGTGCGCTTCAGAGCCTTTATAAGTCATCTCACCGTTGATCATCACTCCAGCTTCAAAAGATTTCTTAGCGTTATCCCATGCTCCCCCGGCATTGTTCTGGAAGATTGCCCAAAGTACACCACTTACAGTAACTCCGGCCATATATCCTCCCAGCATTTCAGCTATTAAAAGGTTATCATAACCAAAAAGCATAGGAACCAGTACAATTACAATCGGGAAACCAATAGTAATCACTCCCGGCAATAGCATTTCTTTTAAAGCTGCCTGGGTCGAAATAGCAACACATTTATCATATTGAGGTTTCCCAGTTCCTTCCATAATCCCGGGAATATCTTTAAACTGCCTGCGCACTTCCTGCACCATTTTCATTGCAGCTTTACCTACCGATTTCATAGCGAGAGCCGAGAATACAACCGGAACCATTCCACCAATAAACAGCATAGATAGAACCGGAGCTTTAAAGATATTTATTCCGTCAATTCCCGTAAAGGTCACATACGCGGCGAAAAGAGCCAGGGAAGTTAATGCTGCAGAGGCAATCGCAAAACCTTTTCCGGTAGCTGCGGTGGTATTTCCTACGGAATCAAGGATATCGGTGCGCTCCCGTACTTCAGGTGGAAGTTCGCTCATCTCAGCAATTCCACCGGCATTATCGGCAATAGGTCCAAAGGCATCAATAGCAAGCTGCATGGCGGTAGTAGCCATCATCGCCGATGCTGCCAGAGCAACACCGTAGAATCCTGCAAAAGCATAAGAAGCCCAAATTGCGATAGCAAATAACAAAACAGAAAGAAAAGTAGAGATCATCCCGGTAGCAAGTCCGGCGATGATGTTCGTTCCAGCTCCTGTGCTTGAATTCTGTACAATAGAAAGCACAGGCTTCTTACCAAGTCCGGTATAATATTCGGTTACTGCCGAAATCACTCCTCCAACAACAATACCCACAAGAGAAGCATAGAAAACCCTGATAGCATCTATACTTTTATATTCAAATCCTTCAGCACCCCCTACAAAGAAGCCCATCGTTAATGTATCTGATGGTAGCATCCAGGTTACAAGGAAGAAAGTAGCTACAGCTACCAAAATAATAGATACCCAGTTCCCAATATTAAGGGCTTTCTGAACTTCAGCTTCTTTTGCACTGTTACTGCTTATCTTCACCAGCATAGTTCCAATTACAGACATAATAATTCCAACCCCGGCAATAGCCATAGGCAGTAAGATAGGACCAATTCCTCCAAACCCGGAATCTACGATGTTACCGCCCATGTCTTCAATAATATAATTACCGAGTACCATAGCAGCCAGTACCGTAGCCACATAACTTCCGAAGAGGTCGGCACCCATTCCGGCAACATCCCCTACGTTATCTCCTACATTATCGGCAATGGTTGCCGGGTTACGAGGATCGTCTTCAGGAATACCGGCTTCCACTTTTCCAACCAGGTCGGCACCTACATCGGCTGCCTTGGTATATATCCCGCCACCAACACGCGCAAAGAGTGCGATAGATTCGGCTCCTAAAGAGAATCCGGCAAGAGTTTCAAGTACTATGGTCATTTGTGACGTATCAGTCCATTGACCACCCATAAAGTAATGGAAGAAAATTATAAAAAAGGTGGTTAATCCCAGCACTGCAAGCCCTGCAACTCCTAATCCCATTACGGTTCCTCCACCAAAAGACACCTTAAGGGCTTTAGGTAAACTGGTTCTGGCTGCCTGGGTGGTGCGAACATTCGTTTTAGTAGCAATCTTCATCCCCATATTTCCGGCCAGGGCAGAAAAAAAGGCACCGAAGATAAAGGCCACAATAATTAGATAATGTGTAGTGGGTACTATATAGGCTATTCCGGCCAGGGCGATACTCGCACCAACTACGAATATGCTGAGTAATTTATATTCCGCATTTAAAAAGGCGAGGGCTCCCTCATAGATATGGGATGAAATTTCTTTCATCTTGCCGTCTCCGGCATCCTGTTTTAAAACCCAGGATCTTTTAATGCCCATATAAATGAGCCCTATTATTGCCAATATTGCAGGCATATAAATCATCATTGATTCCATGTTAATCTGTTAAGTTTTAGTTAATGCGGCTAAAGTAGTAAATTGAGGATAATTAAAAAAGCAATAACTTTTTAAGGTTATTGCTTTTTAATATTCAATGATGATGGTCAGTTTTTACTATATTCCGAAACGGTCTTTATCCCCATCGTAATTTTCAAAACGCTCCACGCATTGTTTAATAATTTCCCTGGCTTCGCTGGCATCTCCCCAACCATCAACGTCTACTTTTTTCTTTTCAAGATCCTTATAAACCTTAAAAAAATGTTCGATTTCCATGATAAGGTGTCCATTCAATTCTTTTAGATCGTTTAGCCGGTTCCAGATAGGATCTGAAATCGGTACGCAAATTATTTTTTCATCAGGGCCTTTTTCATCGGCCATATGGAAAACTCCAATTGGTCTCACTTCCATCACTACTCCGGGAAAGGTCGGTTCTGCAACCAACACCAAAACATCCAGAGGGTCATCGTCCTGGGCCAGGGTATTGGGGATAAATCCATAATCGGCGGGATACATCATAGAAGAGAAGATCATCCTGTCGTAACGAACGCGCTTCAGTTTAAAATCGTACTCATATTTGTTTCTGCTCCCTTTTGGGATCTCTATCATTACATCGAAAGTCTCTGACATTTTTCTTTTATTTTCATATTTAAGGGCGGCAAATATAGGTAAATTTCAACTTAATTGCTCCCAATAAAAACTGAAAACCAAGGTTTAGGCTGGAGAGATTTCCTTTTATGAACCATATTTTAAAAATCTTCTTTCGGAAAAACTTCCGGATGCTAAAATTTTAGAATATTTCCGAAGAGTTAATCTAAACACTTCACCCAACACCGTAAATAAAAAAAGCTTCACCTTGTTAAGATGAAGCTTGAAATCAAGAGGTTTTCTCTTTATTTAGTCTTTATACATTACCTTTTTCACAGCTTTTACTACATCACCACTATTAGGCAACCATTCCTTTAAAAGAACGGGAGAATAAGGTGCCGGAGTATCGGCAGTATTAATCTTTACGATAGATGCATCAAGGTAATCGAATGCTTTTTCCTGAACCTGATAAGTGATCTCGGTAGCAACGCTTCCAAAAGGCCAGGATTCTTCCAGGATTACCAAACGGTTGGTTTTCTTAACCGATTCAATAATCGCATCATGATCCATGGGCCGAACCGTTCTAAGATCAATAATTTCACAGGAGATATCTTCCTTTTCAAGTTCATCGGCAGCCTTGTAAGCTTCCTTTATGATCTTCCCAAAAGAAACGATAGTTACGTCCTTTCCTTCACGTTTAATATCGGCTTTTCCAATCTCTATGGTGTATTCCTCTTCAGGTACTTCGCCTTTATCTCCATACATCTGCTCGCTCTCCATAAAGATAACAGGATCGTCGTCTCTAATTGCAGATTTCAGAAGTCCTTTTGCATCATATGGGTTTGAAGGCACTATAACCTTTAAACCGGGAGTATTGGCATACCAGCTTTCAAAGGCCTGGGAGTGAGTTGCACCCAATTGCCCCGCAGAACCTGTTGGCCCACGAAAGACAATAGGAATATTGAATTGCCCTCTGCTCATCTGGCGCATTTTCGCAGCATTATTTATGATCTGATCGATCCCTACCAAAGAGAAATTGAAAGTCATGAATTCAACAATAGGCCTGTTACCATTCATTGCAGATCCTACTCCAATTCCAGCAAAACCCAGCTCTGCGATTGGGGTATCTATTACGCGATCGGGGCCAAATTCATCCAGCATCCCTTTGGAAGCTTTATAGGCTCCATTATATTCAGCAACTTCCTCTCCCATCAGGTAAATGCTCTCATCTCTGCGCATTTCTTCGCTCATCGCTTCGGCAACTGCTTCCCTAAATTGAATTGTCTTCATTATATTGTATCGTATTAATTGTAAATCTTGCGGAACAAAAATAGTAATTAGCTAATGTTTATACCATTTTAAGTCCACAAATTTTTAAAAGCTGAAATTCTTCGAATTTTAGCTTAATTTTTTTACAGGAAATCCCCAATAAAAACATTCATTTTAGAAAATAAAATCAGCGATTAACCCAATTTATTGATAATTATTTAAATCCCTCAGGAAAAACCATCTTGAAATTTACTATGCACGCATAGCTTTTTTTGATTTAAATTATGTAACTTCGTAAACGAAAACGTTTTAATTTAAACATCTTTTTATATGAAAATATTAGTATGTATCAGCCACGTACCTGATACTACCTCAAAAATCAATTTTACCGACGGGGATTCGAAGTTCGATACCGCCGGAGTTCAATTTGTGATCAACCCTAATGATGAGTTTGGTTTAACCAGGGCCATGTGGTTTAAAGAAAAACAAGGCGCTACAGTAGATGTTGTAAATGTAGGCGGAACAGAAACCGAACCCACCCTGAGAAAAGCACTGGCTATTGGAGCCGATTCAGCTATTAGAGTTGATGCTACTCCTACCGACGGATTTTTTGTGGCAAAGCAACTGGCCAAAGTCGCCAAAGAAGGAAATTACGACCTTATCATTGCCGGCCGTGAATCTATAGATTATAATGGTGGAATGGTCCCTGGTATGTTAGCCGCATTAATGGATGCCAATTTTATTAATACCTGTATTAGCCTTGAAGTTGAAGGGGATACCGCAAAGGCAATTCGTGAAATAGATGGTGGTAAGGAAACATTAACCGCAAAGCTTCCGCTTGTTATTGGAGGTCAAAAAGGTTTGGTTGAAGAAAAAGACCTGAAGATCCCAAATATGCGTGGTATCATGCAGGCGCGTAAAAAACCCCTTAATGTGGTAGCAGCTGAAGATGCTTCGGCACAAACTGAAGCTAAAAAGTTTGAAAAACCTGCACCAAAAGGAGAAGTTAAACTTGTAGATCCAGACAACCTGGATGAGCTTATCGATTTGCTTCACAACGAAGCCAAGGCTATTTAAAGAAAGAAAAAAAGAGACCTCACATTTAAAATCTGTGAAGTATTAATAAGAAATAAGATTTCCGCCTTTACTGAAATAAATTCAGCACAGGCTGCGGAAATGACAAAAAAATAAATAAATATGTCAGTATTAGTATATACAGAATCCGAAGAAGGAAAATTCAAAAAGGCTGCTTTGGAAGTAGCCTCTTACGCCCGGGAAGTGGCCTCTAAGGATGGTGGCAGTGTAACCGCCGTAACCTTTAATGCCGAAGACACCTCTGAGTTAGGTAATTATGGTGTAGATAAAATATTGAACATCAAAAGCGACAAATTAAGTAAGTTCAACGCTGAAGCTTATGCCGATGCACTTAAACAAGCTGCCGAGAAAGAAGGCAGTAAAATAGTTGTGCTTAGCCAAAGTGCCAACAGCAAATATCTTGCTCCCTTATTAGCCGTTCAGCTTAACGCGGGCTACGCACCAAACGTGGTGGCGCTCCCCGAAAGCACCGAGCCTTTTACCGTAAAAAGGAGTGTTTTTACCAACAAAGCTTTCAACCTGTTACAAATCAATACCGATGTTAAGATCGTAGGAGTATCTCAAAATGCCTTTGGTTTAAAAGAGAATCAGGCCGATGCTACTGTTGAAGAATTTAGCCCGAATCTTTCAGAGGAAGATTTTAGTGTAAACGTAGATTCGGTAGATAAAGCGACCGATAAGGTAACTATCGCCGATGCCGAGATTATTGTTTCGGGTGGACGCGGATTGAAAGGCCCTGAAAACTGGGGAATGATCGAAGAAATGGCTGAAATTCTTGGAGCGGCAACAGCCTGTTCTAAGCCCGTAAGTGATATGGGGTGGAGACCTCACAGCGAACACGTGGGACAAACCGGTAAACCGGTAGCTTCCAACCTGTATATCGCAGTAGGAATTTCAGGAGCTATCCAGCACCTTGCCGGGGTGAATGCTGCGAAAACCAAGGTGGTGATCAACAACGACCCTGAGGCCCCATTCTTTAAGGCCGCAGATTACGGTGTGGTAGGCGATGCTTTTGAAATAGTGCCCAAGCTGAACGAAAAATTGAAGGAATTTAAAGCGAAAAACGCATAATTTTCATAACTTGTGCCCCTTAAAAGGGCTGTCTAAATCTGGTGCAAAGTCCTTATTTAGACAGCCTTTTTTAATTTTTGGAATATGAGTTTAGTGCGCCTTAATATTAAAGGAATCTCTTATAGTCAAACCCAAAACGGGGCATATGCCTTAATCCTGAGCGAAGTAGATGGGGAACGAAAACTCCCAATCGTCATTGGCGCTTTTGAGGCACAGTCTATTGCCATCGCCCTGGAGAAGGAAATAAAACCTCCCCGCCCCCTCACCCACGATTTATTTAAGAATTTCGCCGATAGGTTTGATATAAACGTCAAGCAGGTGATTATTCATAAGCTGGTAGACGGGGTTTTTTATTCGAGTCTAATTTGTGAACGCGATAAAATTGAGGAGATTATAGATGCGCGAACCAGTGATGCCATAGCTCTGGCGCTAAGGTTTGACGCACCGATTTTTACCTATAAGAACATTCTGGACAAAGCCGGTATTTATCTTAAAGGAGATGAAACTTCAGCTCCTCCGGAAACAGAACAGGAAGAAATAATTTCTGAAGAGGTCCTTCCCGATGATATTAGCATTAAATCAGATTCCTCCAATTATAAAAAACTTTCCCTGGACGAATTAAAAACCCTTCTTTCGCAGGCCGTAAATAACGAAGATTACGAAAAAGCTGCGCGAATAAGAGACGAAATCTCCAAACGTAAATAATTCCCCCTTTTTTTATGAACAAGACCTGGTTCTGCCTGTTTTTAATGATCTTCGGAATAAGTACAGCCTTTTCCCAAAGCATTTCAAAAACCTGGCAACTGCAATCTGATGTGGATACTATCCAAAAATCGCTCTTTTTCCCCAATGCTGTTTTGGATATCGATGAGGGCCATTTTGAAATAACCAGTGAAACTTCAGAAGAGAGCATTGCCGAAGGAGATTACATCTATCAGAATAATTTATTGATATTTTTCAGCAATAAACCTAATGATAGCATAATAAACTACCGCATTTCTTCTCTTACCGATACCTCTATGGTAATCTCAGATAGTAAAAGGGAATTTAGTTTTACTGAAACCTTAAAATCTACCGAAGAAATTGTCCCTGCCCAGGTGGCCAGAGAAATGATCCCAAATCAGGGAATAAGTCTGGAAAGTGTAATGCGCGGTGCCATTGGAATGTTGGCCCTATTGTTTATAGCTTTTATCTTCAGTTCAAGAAGAAAGGCCATTAATTGGAGAACTGTGGGAATGGGGCTTGCCGCCCAGCTACTGTTGGCTTTTGGAGTTTTACAGGTACCCTTTATCCAAAGTATTTTTGAATTTGTTGGAAATATATTTGTGCTTATCCTTGATTTTACCGCCGCCGGTAGTGAATTTCTGCTCGGTGGAATGATGGATGTAGATAGTTTCGGGTTCATTTTTCTTTTCCAGGTATTGCCGACGATTATTTTCTTTTCAGCATTAACTTCGGTGCTTTTTTACCTTGGGGTAATACAAATTGTAGTTAAAGGTATGGCCTGGGTACTTACTAAACTTATGGGAATTTCCGGTGCAGAGAGTTTAAGCGTGGCCGGCAATATTTTTCTGGGGCAAACCGAAGCTCCTTTAATGATCAAAGCCTATCTCGAGCGCATGACCCGCTCTGAGATCCTGCTGGTAATGGTTGGGGGAATGGCCACCGTGGCCGGTGGAGTACTCGCAGCCTACATAGGTTTCCTCGGAGGTGATGACCCGGCCTTAAGGCTTCAGTTCGCCAAACACCTGCTCGCCGCATCGGTTATGGCCGCGCCGGGAGCTATAGTAGTTTCCAAGATCCTTTATCCTCAGTTGGAACCCATCAATGAAAATGTAGAGGTTTCCTCAGATAAAATAGGTTCAAATATTCTTGATGCTATTGCCAATGGAACCACCGAAGGTCTCAAGCTAGCCGCCAATGTAGGTGCTATGCTCCTCGTATTTATCGCCTTCATCGCTATGATAAATTATGTGCTTAATTACACCGGAAATTTAACCGGACTAAACGCCATTTTAGCCGAAAACACTCCCTACAGAGGTTTTTCCCTCGAATCTATCCTGGGTATAATTTTCGCACCTCTTATGTGGATTATCGGGGTAGCCAAAGAAGATATGATGCTTATGGGGCAGCTCCTGGGAATTAAACTGGCGGCAAGTGAATTTGTAGGTTACGTGCAACTTGCGGAACTTAAAAACCCTGCGAATGCCCTTAGCCTTACTTACGAGAAATCGGTGATTATGGCTACCTATATGCTCTGCGGATTTGCGAATTTTGCTTCAATAGGCATTCAAATTGGCGGAATTGGCTCCCTGGCACCGGGACAGCGAAAAACCCTTTCCGAATTCGGAATGAAAGCCCTTATTGGCGGGACCCTCGCTTCTTTACTTTCAGCAACGATCGCCGGTATGATCTTAGGTTAACAACCTGGGGATAAAATAGTGCGCAAGAAAAGCCAAAAATAAATGTGGTTTGCTATTTTAGCTGAAGTATTCTTTTCACTTCAGAAATAGCAAAATGAAACAATATCACGATCTCCTAACTCACATCCTCGAAAACGGAACCGACAAAGGTGACCGCACAGGCACCGGCACCCGTAGCGTCTTTGGTCACCAGTTGCGATTTGACCTCAGTGAAGGTTTCCCTATGGTTACCACCAAAAAACTCCACCTCAAATCTATTATTTACGAACTGCTTTGGTTTCTAAAAGGAGATACCAATGTGAAATACCTGCAGGAAAATGGAGTGCGCATCTGGAACGAATGGGCAGATGAAAATGGGGATCTTGGCCCCGTATACGGCCATCAATGGAGGAACTGGAATAGTGAAGATATAGACCAGATCAAAGAGATCGTAGAAACTTTAAAGAAAAACCCAAATAGCCGCAGGATGCTGGTTTCAGCCTGGAATCCATCGGTGTTGCCAGACACTTCAAAATCCTTTTCAGAAAATGTGGCCAACGGCAAGGCAGCACTCCCCCCCTGCCATGCCTTTTTCCAGTTTTATGTTGCCGATGGGAAATTATCCTTACAGCTATACCAGCGTAGCGCCGATGTCTTTCTGGGAGTACCTTTTAATATCGCTTCCTATGCCTTGCTTACCTTGATGATGGCCCAGGTATGCGGCTATGAACCCGGAGATTTCATCCATACTTTCGGCGATGTTCATATCTACAACAACCATATGGAACAGGTGAAACTGCAACTTAGCAGAGAGCCGAGACCACTGCCACAAATGAAACTCAATAAGAAAATCACCGATATTTTTGGATTTGATTATGAAGATTTTACCTTAGAAAATTATAATCCGCATCCGGGGATAAAAGCTCCGGTAGCCGTTTAATGTCTAATTAAAAGAATAAAAATTTATGAGAAGTTTACTTGTGATCGTATTGTTTTTTGCGACCAGCTTTGGGTTTGCCCAGGAAACATCAGTAGAAGGAAATACCGTAACCTCAAAACAAACCGCTCCCGTGTGGCCCGGCTGTGAAGATGAAGCAGACAAAAAATCCTGTTTTAATCAACAACTAATGACCCATGTTAGAGAAAATTATGAATACCCAAAAAATGATGAAGGGGAATACTTGCGTGGAAAAGTTACCATTAAAATGGAAGTGAATGAAGAAGGAGACGTGGTGGTGAAATCGGTTGATGGGGCAGATCCTAAAGTAAACGCCGCTGCAACTCAAATGATTGAAAAAATGCCAAAAATGAAACCGGGAACCCGCGATGGTAAACCTTCAGCGGTTGGCTACACCATCCCGCTTACCTTATAAAAATCTTATGAAATACCTTGCAATTTTATTCCTGATGCTTGTTTTTCCTACAGCAAATTCACAGGAAAACAAGGCATCAGGTAAAATTGTGCCTTTTAATACCGTAGAGCAGCCTCCCGTTTATGAAGGTTGTGAGATAGAAGATCGCGACTGTACTCTTAAAAAAATCACTCAATTTTTTGAAACTGAATTTAAGCAGGAAACCATTCCCGACAGTCTCAATGGTTCTGAAATTAGTGTGAAGCTCATTCTTGATGAAACAGGTTCTCTGGCCTGGCATAGGGTTGATACAGATTCCCCGGAAATAAAAAAAGAAGCTACCCGCAGTTTAAATGAATTACCTTTCCTAATTCCCGCCAAACATGATGGGATTGAAACCAGGGTTATGATAGATTTTGTTATGAAACTTAATCTTTTTGAAACCCCTCCTTACCCTGAAGAGTGTAAAAATGCAGAGAATAAAAAAGAGTGTCTTTCAATTTTCATTCAGAAACATTTATTCCAAACCTTTCATAAGTCTAGGATAAAGGCAAAAAAGAAAGAAAAAATAAAAACAGATTTTTCTTTTGTAATAAATAAAGAGGGGAAAATTGTAGAGCTTAAAGTAGAGGGAAAGAATGAATCTTTGAATGAAGTTGTCCAAAAAGCCTTGAAAACCTTGCCTACTTTTTATCCCGCAACGAAAGCCGGAGAAAAAGCATCTTATCCCTTAAAACTTTTTGTGACCTACGGAAAAAACTAATCACTTTAACTTGGCATTAACTTGGTATAATTCCCATCCTTTATAAAATTCATTAAATTTGAGAAGAAGCCATTAGATTTTTCTCAATTTATGCAGTCACAACAGGAATTAATTTCATTTTTTAACGAAACCCGGGCCCGGTCTGAACTTATTTGTTCCTTCCTTGAAACCGAAGATTATGTGGTACAACCTATCGAGTATGTTTCCCCTCCCAAATGGCATTTGGGCCATACTACCTGGTTCTTTGAAGAATTCGTACTCCAACCGCATCAACCCGACTACAAACTCTTTGATGAAAATTCGGCCTATGTCTTTAACTCCTATTACGAAAGTGTAGGCGACAAGGTAATTCGCACCAAGCGCGGAAATCTTTCCAGGCCAACCGTAGCCTGGGTTTACGATTACCGAACCTATGTTTCCAAAGCCCTCAAGGAATTTATGAAATCCAAAGAGCTTTCAGAAGAAATTCTGGAACTCATAGAAATTGGTTGCCATCACGAGAAACAACACCAGGAACTGCTCTATTCCGATATAAAATATATCCTTGGCCACAACCCTCTTTTTCCAAAATATAACGATCAATTCAAAGAAAATCCTATTCAGGACTTTAAAGCAGACTGGATAAAATTATCTGAAGGGCTTTACGAAATTGGCCATAACACCAATGATTTTTGTTACGATAACGAATTAGGACAGCACAAGGTTTTTCTCGATGATTTTGTGATCTCCAGTAAACTGGTCACCAATGCCGAATATCTGGAATTTATGGAATCAGGCGGTTATAAAGAGGTTTTGTTATGGCACGCCGAAGGCTGGGATTGGGTAAATACCCAGAATATAAACTCCCCGCTCTATTGGCATAAAATAGAAGGAGAATGGCATAATTTTAATCTAAACGGCCTGCATCCGGTAATTCCTGAAGCCCCTGTAACACACATTTCCTATTACGAAGCTTTTGCTTTTGCGCAATGGAGAGGCTTGCGCCTTCCCTCTGAATTTGAATGGGAAGTCGCCAACGAATATTTTAAATGGGGAAGCCGCTGGGAGTGGACTGAAAGTGCTTATGCTCCCTATCCCGGTTACACCAAAGCCCCGGGCGCCCTTGGCGAATACAACGGTAAATTTATGGTTAATCAAAAGGTGTTAAGAGGCGGCTCGGTAGCCACTTCAAAAAATCATACCCGGCCCACCTACCGAAACTTCTTCCATCCCCACCTTAGATGGCAATTCACCGGCTTAAGATTAGCAAAATAACCACTGAAAAAAATATGAAATCAATACCCACTACCGGTTTTAAGACCGCATTTGAAGAAGATGTCTATAAGGGACTTACCAGCCATCCAAAATATTTACTTTCAAAGTATATCTACGACGAAAAAGGCGACAAGCTTTTTCAGCAAATTATGGATATGCCGGAGTATTACCTCACCAATTGCGAGCTGGGCATTTTACAGGAATATACTGCTCCAATAGCCAAGTCTTTTAATGCTGCAGGCGGCTTCGACCTCATCGAGCTCGGTGCCGGCGACGGAAAAAAGACCAAGGTGCTTCTGGAGCATTTAAATGAACAAAATTATGATTTCAGTTATCTTCCTGTTGATATTAGTGAGCACGTTTTGAAGGTCCTGGAGGCTTCAGTCAGGAAAGAAATACCGGGAATAGATATAAAACCCCAGCAGGGCACTTACTTCAAAACCCTTGAAAGCCTTGCAGATTTCAGTAAACGAAAAAAAGTGATTCTGGTCTTAGGTTCCAACATAGGTAACCTTTTACATGAAAACGCGATAGAATTTCTGCGGAATATTCAGCAGGCAATGGCTCCTGAAGATATGTTGTTTATGGGTTTTGATCAGAAAAAAAATCCACAGAAGATTCTTGATGCCTATAACGATCCCCACGGCATCACCGAAGCTTTCAACAAAAATTTGTTGGTTAGAATAAATTATGAATTGGGAGGGGAATTTAATCCTGATACCTTCAAACACTGGGAAACTTACGATCCAGAAACCGGAACGGCAAAAAGCTTTCTGGTAAGCAAGCTGGATCAGGAAGTTTTCATTGAAGCCTTTAATTTAAAAGTGCATTTCGATGCCTGGGAAAGCATTCATACCGAGATCTCTCAGAAATATGATGAAAAGGTTGTTGAATGGCTGGCCGGGGAAGCAGGGTTAAAAATCGAAACCCGCTTCGCCGATTCAGAGGACTGTTACAGGAATTATATCTTCAGAAAGAAATAGAAATTAGCGGCTAAATTTCTTTAATTGCTTTATAAGAAAATCTATTTCTTTTTCGGTATTAAAATAATGGAAGCTAATCCTAATCCCATCACCCCTTCTTGAGGTGATAATATGCTCAGCACGTAGGGCATTATACAGCTTTTCATCTCCTTTAATATTGAAAATAGACGAATGAATATTTCTTTTTATCACCGACTCTTCCAGCAAATCAAGTTCCTCAAAAGCTGTTTTTGCTTTTTCCTGTAATTTTAATAGCTGTGCTTCAATTTCCTTAAGTCCTATATTTTTTATTAAATCCAGCGCTACTTTTAAGCTGCCAAAATTTAAAGTGTCTAAATGCCCGGGTTCAAATTTTCCTATAAAATTGCCTTCCCGCTCTTTATATTTTCCCTGAAGAGATCCAAAACCAAGAGCTTTTGGAGATACTTTGCCCTGTATAGTTTCATCGAAAAGCATAAAGCCATTCCCATATCCCGCATTGAGCCATTTATAAGAACTACATATCAAGACATCCAGGCCTGAAGCTTCAAAATCAAATTCCTCTGTCCCACAATACTGGGTACCATCGGCGATAAAAATAGTCTCTGGATATTTCTCCTTAAGTTCTTTTAGAAAATCGATACTCAACTTGATCCCGTTTACATACTGTACGATGCTAAAAGCAAAAAACCCGGGTTGTTGCTTTTTGAAAGCTTCCGATATATTTTGTTCCAGGTTTTCATCAATTTCAGCATAGGAGACTTCAAAATTCCGGGATTCCACCGCCCAGTTAATCGAGGGATAATCCTGTTTCAACAATAAAGCTTTTTGGGGTTTATCAAGGCCTTCTAACAGCGTATTAAATCCGAAGGAGAAATTTGGAATCAGGGCCACCTGGTTTCCGGGGCAATTAAAAAAATTGCCTACGCTCTCTCTCACGTCGGTTAGGACCTCCCCCATTTTTTCTTTTAAAACCCCCGCTTTTAGAAGAAAATCCAGGTCATGATCCTGTCTGAATTCCCAAACTTTTTCAGGAAGTAATCCCGAAGCGGCCGTATTGAGATAAGTATATTGTTCTAAAACCGGGAAACCTTTTCTAAATTTATCCATAAGCGGTGGTAAATTATTGCTAAAACCTGTAAATTTGATTAGACACTAAAGTACTACTATGTTTTCTAAAAAGAAAAACACCTCCAAACTCGATACTGAACAACGGGAACTTTATGACAACGCCCGTCATAGAATCCTTCAGAAAAGACGGCTTTTTCAGCATTTCGTGGTCTTTCTTATCGGTGCCATTTTTTTAATTGTTCTTAATGTGGTCATCGGTTACAAAGAAGACTTTAAAATCCTGGGCTACGACTGGTTTGTTACCGCTATTTTGTTTTGGGCTTTTCTCTTTTTTATACATCTTATCAATGTTTTTGTGATCAACAGTTTTATGGGTAAAGCCTGGAAAAACAGGCAAATGGAGCGCCTGGTAAGCAAGCAAAAAGCTAAGATCGCCGAAATGCAGAAACAGGTAGAAAAACAGCATCCTTTGCCGGAGCAACCTAAGAAACCAACAGAACACCGGGAAGAACTAAAACCCGGCCCTGAAAATCCGAATGATTTCGAAGATTTTGACCAACCTTACAACACCTGAAATATGCTCACGATGATTGCGGCAGCAGCCAAAAATAATGCCCTGGGAAAGGAAAATGACCTGGTTTGGCACCTCCCCGATGATTTTAAACGCTTTAAGCAACTAACCACCGGGCACCATATTATTATGGGCCGCAAGACCTTCGAGTCTTTCCCTCAGCCCCTTCCTAATCGCACTCATATAATCGTAACCCGAAACCGGGATTACACGGCTAAAGGAGCCGTTGTTGTGCACACTCTGGAAAGAGCTATAGAAATTGCACAAGATGACCCCCAGCCTTTTATAATTGGCGGAGGTGAGATCTATGAATTGGCGCTTCCTATTGCTGAAAAAATCGAACTCACCAGGATACATTCTAATTTTGAAGCTGACACCTTCTTCCCCGAGCTCGATGAAAATAAATGGAAACTCGTGAAGGAAGAATTTCATCCCACCGACGAAAAACACAAATACGCCTTTACCTACTTAACCTATGAGCGTCGCTAAGCTGTTAGACCAAATAGCAGAGCAACATAATCTCAGGATTAAAACTTATTCCCCACTTTCAGGAGGAGACATCAATGAAGTTTTTTTGCTCACTTCCGAAGAAGATGGAAAGTTAGTGGTGAAACTCAACGATACTCACAAATTTCCGGGAATGTTTGAGGCCGAAAAATTAGGACTCGAACAGCTTCGCCAACCGGGCGTAATAGATATCCCGAAAGTTATTGCTGTTGGAAGTTTAGGAAACACCGCTTATCTCCTTCTGGAATACAAGAAATCCAGGCCGAAGGCGCCAGATTTTGCCGAAAGATTTGGGCAACAACTGGCGGCACTACATAAAACTACTTCAAAAGAATTTGGGTTTCCTGAAGATAATTATATCGGAAGTCTTCCGCAGTATAACCAGGCATCAAAATCTGCAGCCGATTTCTATATAGGTCAGCGTCTCGAACCTCAGCTCAGTATGGCGAAAGACCGTGGCTATTCCCTTCACCTTACCGGAGACTTCTTCAGAAATATTTCAGAAATAATTCCGAAAGAACCACCTGCACTCATTCACGGCGATCTCTGGAACGGCAATTACCTGGTTAACGAAAAAGGTCTCCCTTGTCTTATCGATCCCGCCACGGCTTACGCTCCCAGGGAAATGGACCTCGCCATGATGAAGCTTTTTGGAGGTTTCCCGGAAGAAATCTTTTCTGCCTATAATGCCCGGTTCCCCCTTGTTCCCGGTTTGGGAGAACGGGTGCCGCTCTGGCAACTATATTACCTGTTGGTTCACCTTAATCTCTTTGGGAAAAGCTATCTGGCTTCGGTAAATAACATCATAAAAAAGTACAGCTAACTTCACATTTATTAACATCAACTACTTAATTTTTAGGAGTTTGTTGGCGGGTAAGGAATTCATAGCTTTTTATCTTCAGTTTTCATTTAAAGATTTATGCAGTATGAGCACCCAACATCTTAATCACAAAAAAGCCCTGGAAAAAATGACCGCCCTTGTAGAAAGTATAAAAACCGGGATGCTGGTCACCTGTTTAAGCGATCGTCCTCTTAACGCCGTACCCATGACCACTAAAAAAATTGATGGCGAGGGCAACATCTGGTTTTTAAGCCGGCTGGATAGCAGTCAAAATTGTAATATCGCTCAGGAACCTGAAGTACAATTGCTTTACAGCGCTCCCGGCAATAAAGAATTTATCAGTATCTATGGAATGGCTTCCATCCACCTCGATCCTGAAAAACTACAAGATCTATATCACACAAGTGATGATGCCTGGTTCACCGGACTTGATGATCCTAACCTCACGGCTATAAAGATCACGCCGAAGGAATCTTATTATTGGGATGAAAAACAAAATAACTATGCAGATCTTTTTAAGATGGATAAAAACCCTGAAAAAAATAAAATTAGCACGGGTAAAAAAGGAAAACTTCAGTTATAGACCAAAATGTATTCAAAAAGACCTCAGGTTATGAGGTCTTTTTTATTCTTTCTATTTTAGCCGAAAATTTTATCGGTTTTAATTCTTTGAGAGAAGCCGGTATATAAACTTCAATACAATGAAAGCATATATTTTCCCGGGACAGGGAGCACAGTTTCCTGGAATGGGACTGGACCTTTTCGAAAAATCGGTTGAAGCACAGGATATGTTCAAAGCCGCCAACAGCATTTTAGGGTATTCGATTACCGATATCATGTTTGAAGGCAGCGCCGAAGACCTAAAACAGACTAAAGTCACCCAACCGGCTATATTTATTCATTCGGTGATCCTAAGTAAGTTGTTGGGAGAAAAATTTCAACCCGATATGGTTGCCGGACATTCTCTGGGTGAATTTTCTGCACTGGTAGCCAACAAAGTATTGAGTTTTGAAGAAGGGCTTCAGTTGGTGTATAAAAGAGCCATGGCGATGCAGGAGGCTTGTGAGCTTCAGGCTTCAACTATGGCTGCCGTACTGGGTCTGGAAGATGAAGTTGTGGAAGCTGTTTGTGCTGAAACCGATGGTATCGTAGTAGCCGCAAACTACAATTGTCCCGGTCAGTTAGTGATCTCGGGAGATGTGAAAGCAGTGGAACAGGCCTGTGAAAATTTAAAAGAACGTGGCGCCAGAAGGGCGATGATCCTTCCTGTAGGCGGGGCATTTCACTCCCCATTGATGGAACCGGCAAGAAAAGAACTGGCGGCCGCAATAGAAAATATGACTTTCAGAAAACCTTCCTGCCCCGTATATCAAAACGTGAGCACCTTTGCGGTTACCGACCCTGAAGAGATCAAGAAAAATCTTGTTTTTCAACTTACCGCCCCGGTAAAATGGACACAAAGCGTACAGAATATGATAAAAGACGGTGCCACTGAATTTATTGAAGTAGGCCCCGGAAAGGTTCTACAGGGACTTGTAAAGAAAATAGACCGCAGTATGAATGTTTCCTCAGCAGAAATATAAAAATACCCTCTTTCTTTTAAGCAATAGTTCCTGAAATATGGACAATAAAAAACTCCCGGAAGCAATTACCGGGAGTTTTTCTTTAAATAAGATATTTTTATATTCCTTATAAACTTTTCCTTTCTTCATCACGATTTTCACGTTTTGAAGGCTTTGAATATTTACTGTAGGATCTTCATTTCATATCGAGAAGGCTGTCAGTCTCATTTTCCCGAGACACAAATCCATTTCTTATGCTCTTGATTTTCTCTCCGGAAACAATAATGGTTTTATCGGTTAAAACCTTCCCGTTCTTAGTCTCTATAATCTTACCGGCCCGGATGTAAATATCCTGCGCCTGAACTGCCCCAGAAAGAAAATTCCGAAGCAAAAGATCAAAAGTTTTCTATTGATTCAAAAAGTCTTTGATGGTTTTAGCAATATAAGCAATCTGCTCGTCATCAAGTTCGGTATGCATCGGCAGGGATAGCACTTCCTTCACCAGTTGATTGGTAACAGGGAAATCTGCTTCGTTATATTTTTCTTCGGCATAGGCCTTCTGGCTATGCAGAGGGATTGGGTAATAGATACCGAAAGGAATACCTTTTTCCTGTAGGTGTTTTGCCAGGGCATCTCGTTTTCCGTTAGTGATCTTTAAAGTATATTGGTGAAAAACGTGGGTATCGGGTTTTCCGGTAATCACCGGGGTAACTATTTCTTCCTGGCCGGCAAAGGCCTTATTATATTTTTCGGCAAACGCTTTTCTGGCCTTATTATAGTTATCAAGCCGTGGTAGTTTAGCCCTCAAAACCGCTGCCTGCAAGCTATCCAACCTGGAGTTAACCCCCACTACGTCATGGTGATAACGCTCATACATTCCATGGTTTACAATTCCGCGAATAGTATGGGCCAGATCCTCATCATTTGTGAAGATCGCTCCCCCATCTCCATAGCAACCGAGGTTTTTAGACGGAAAAAAGGAAGTCGCTCCCACATCACCAATTACCCCGGTTTTATAGGTCTTTCCATCTTCCGAATGAAAATTCCCTCCTATGGCCTGAGCATTATCTTCAATCACATATAGATCATGTTCTTTGGCGATTTTCATTATCTCATCCATATCGGCAGACTGGCCAAAAAGATGGACAGGAACTATAGCCCTGGTTTTTGGGGTGATAGCCTTTTTGATCGCTTCAGGATCTATATTAAAAGTATCGGGTTTTACGTCTACCAGGACCGGACTTAGTTGCAACAAAGCAATAACTTCTACGGTAGCAGCAAAGGTGAAATCGGCGGTAATTACTTCATCTCCGGGTTTAAGGCCCAGCCCCATCATTGCAATTTGAAGAGCGTCAGTACCATTGGCACAGGGGATTACGTGTTTTGCTCCCAGATATGATTCAAGTTCCTTTTGAAACCCCTGAACCTGTGGTCCATTTATAAATGCGGCTGACTCTATAATCTCCTTAAAAGAGGCATCTACTTCGTCTTTTATTTCGGCGTATTGACCCTTAAGGTCAACCATTTGTAAGTTTTTCATAGTTATTTTTATAATGCACGAAAATACGAAATATCGATACCCCCGCCAATCTATTTTAAGGAAAGGCCTATTTTAGCAAAAGAAAAAGAAGGTTTTGCAAACTATATACAATTTATTCATCCATTTAACCCAGTTTCTCCTGCCATTGACCGGTTTTTTTAGCCATAAAATGAAGCTCTTTATCAAAGGCAGAAAAGAGGTTTTCCCACGCCTGAAAAGGGAAATCCAGGCTGGAGAAAAATACATTTGGATTCATGCTGCATCTCTGGGAGAGTTCGAACAGGCCGTTCCGGTTATGGAATTGCTCAAGGAAAAATATCCAGGCCACAGGATACTGGTAACCTTCTTTTCGCCGTCAGGTTATGAGAATAAGAAAAAACATCCACTCGCAGATATAATAACCTATCTCCCTCTGGACACTCCGGGCAATGCCCGAAAGTTTCTTGAACTGGTAAATCCAGAGTTGGTGTTCTTTGTGAAATACGACATATGGCCAAATTTTCTTCAGGAAATAAAAAAAAGAGAAATTCGCAGTTTCCTTATTTCCGGTGCCTTCAGAAAAGAACAAATTTACTTTAAGAGCCAGGGCAAATGGATGAAGAAAGCCCTTCATAGCTTTGAACATATATTTGTTCAAAACCAGAAATCCAGGGAGCTGCTGGAGAAAAATGGTTTCAACAATGTTAGCCTGAGTGGGGACACGAGGTTTGACCGGGTTTCCCGACAACTCAATTATGATAACAAACTCGAAGTCCTGGAAACTTTTCTTCAGGATGAACTTTGTATCGTTGCCGGGAGTACCTGGCCCGAAGACGAAGAATTACTGCTGGAATATATTAATTCTGATCCTGCCCAGGTGAAATTTATTATCGCTCCTCACGAAATAAAGGCAGGAAAAATCAATGATCTCCGGAAAAAATTAAAGGTTGCCTCGGTTCTTTATTCAGAATTTGCTATAGAAAAATCCGGGAGCTTCAAGGTCCTAATCATAGACAACATAGGCTTGCTTAGCAAGATTTACAGTTATGCCGATATCGCTTATGTGGGTGGGGCTGCCGGCACTACCGGGCTTCACAACATTCTCGAACCCGCAACTTTCGGGATCCCTATAGTAATCGGCAAAAATTTCGAGAAATTCCCCGAAGCGAAAAAATTGCGGCAGTTGGCCGGTTTATATTCGGTCGCTTCGGCGACAGAACTTACCGAAATCTTTCAGAAACTGGTTAAAAACAAAGATTTCAGAACACAAACAGGGATGATCGCCGGGCATTTTATCAATTCCAACACCGGTGCAACCCGGGTGATAAATGACTATCTTTCAGAGAAACCAATCTAATTTTTCTATTTTTTAAGATTTTTTGCTAAAATTTCTTAAAAAAGAATCCCAGGATAGATTTTCGACTTAATTTCGAATGTTAAAACTAAAAACTACAAGTTTATGAAACGTGCATTTGTTTTAGGAAGTCTATTCCTTGTAAGTACCTTAAGCCTTGTTTCCTGTCGGGAAACTGAAGAAACAGAAAAAGAGGTTATCGTTAAAGAACGGGAAGTGGAGGTAGAAAAACAAACCCCGGATGAAACTGAAGAACAAAAAGGTATCCTGGAAAGAGCCGGCGAAAAAGTTGACAAAGAAGTCAACAAGGAAATCGATGAAGAAATTGATAAAATTGGAGACGATAATTAGATAAAATTTATAATTTTATCTTAATTGATGTATGATTACTGTAATTTTATGAAAATTTTAGCAGTAAAATAAGCCTAACAATAAGTCACATCTCTAATTTTGCTGAATATATAAACTAAAAAAACAACCAAATTATGAAACGACCAATTTTATTACTGGCAATGATATTTACATTATCCACCGCTTTAACTTCCTGTAGAGAAGTTAAGGAAGAGGAGAACGAAATGGAAATGCAAAGCGATGATATGGATGACATGGACGACATGGACGATATGAATGATGACCTTGATGATGTAGGAAATGATATCGAGGAAGCCGCCGATGATACCGGTGATGCGATTGAAAATGCCGCAGACGAAACTGGGGAAGCCATAGATGAAGGTGCTCAGGAAGTAGAAGATGAGCTAGAAGATAACGACGACCTTTAATATATTTTCCAATTATTAAAGTATGAAAAAGTTAGTTTTAATACTCGCATTGACCTTTAGCAGTGCCGCTGTTTTTACATCCTGCAGGGATGAACGCTCAGGTGTTGAAAAAGCTGCAGACGATATTGAAGATGCAGCAGATGATGTAGGTGATGCCGTAGAAGATGCTACTGATTAGTAACAAAATCTATTAACTACTAATAAAAAACCCTCCAACCCGGAGGGTTTTTTATGCTTCCTTTTTAAAAGCTTTCAAATCTCTTTTTAATTCCTCCATAGATTCCTGAAGTTCCCGGAATAATCCGCTCTGCGAGGGATTATCCAGGTTAAAGGTCAATTTACTGTTAACCTGCCAAATCTCCTGGATATCATTTACATCAACCTCTATAGGCAAGTATTCTTCGTTGAAGGAAATAAGCAACACCTTGGAGGGATCAGGTAATTTCTGAAGTTTTTTTACAAGCACAGAATCATAAAGTACCACAACATAGACCTTATTGTTAGAAGCCTGATCCAAATCGGCTACGGCCTTCCCCAATACCCATTCCCCTGGGTAATAGTTTGGAAGCATGCTGTCGCCCTCTATCTGAAAGCCACGATAGGTAGCATTTCGGAATTCAGGGAGAGGAATATCGAAAGCCGGGAGTTGGTGATACCATTCTACATCCTGAACATTATGCGGATAACCCGCCGCAGCTTTCTGATTAACCATTATAATATTCTCATTGTCAGCACTATCTACAGTCACCACTTTTGGACTCACATCCCCTTTGCTTAATTGCAAATATTTCTGCCCGCTTTCCCCAAATAACCAGAGCGGGTTAATTCCAAAGCGACTCAAAAGTCCGGCCACCACCTTACCCGATAATTTCGTTCGTCCTCGTTCAATATCAGCAGTGGAATTCTTTATCCCCAGCAGTTCTGCAAATTCAGATTGAGTAAAATTATTTTCTTCTCTTACTTCTTTAAAGTGCTTGATCTCAATAGATGGTGGTGTTCCCATATTAAATTATTTATTGGAATAATTCCCAGTGCTAATCCAAATCTATTGGATTTATTCCGATAGAGCAACTAAAAATTCTGATTTTTTTTAAAAATTATTGTGCGAGATACCCTCCGTCTACAGGATAATAGGCGCCGGTAGCAAAAGACGACCGGTCTCCGGCAAGCCACATAAAAAGTTCAGCTACCTCCTCCGGTTCTCCCAAGCGTCCAATGGGATGAACACTAACCAACTGCTCCAACACATCCTTATCCAGGTTATCCAGCAAGGGGGTCCTGATAAAAGCCGGGCCTACCGAATTTATCCGTATCCCTTTTGCCGAATATTCCAGGGCAGCTGTTTTAGTGAGCCCAACAACGCCGTGCTTGGCTGCCACATAAGCTGCTGAATTAGAAAAACCAACGCTCCCAAGAATGGAAGCTACATTTATTATCGAAGCCTTTCCATTCTTCAGCATAGCAGGAATCTGATAGCGCATTCCATAGAAAACCCCCGAAAGATTGATCCCGATCACCTTATTCCAGGACTCAATACCATACTCACCCACTGGTAGTTGCTCTCCACCAATACCAGCATTGTTAACCGCAATGTCCAGCTTACCAAAATGGGATAATACCTCCTTCACACTATTTTCTGAATCCTTCGGTTGCGAGGTGTCTGCTTTCACAAACACTGCCTTCCCTCCGGAAGCCTTAATTTCCTCAGCCAGTTTTTCGCCTTTTTCCACATCGATATCGGTTAGGAGAACCGAAGCCCCGTTTTTCGCAAAAAGCAGGGCAGTGCTTTTCCCTATCCCGGATGCTGCTCCAGTAATAAGGGCTACTTTTCCTTTTAGTTCCATAATTATTCTTTATTAAAGTTCAAACCTTTAAAAATAAATCGGAAAAGGCTCAAAAACTATGAGAAAACTCAGGAAGGCAAATTTTACTTAAATTGCAGGGAAATTTTCCTGATGAAATCCTTATTAATCACACTCAGCATTTTGTTCTGCTTTTCGGGCCAGGCCCAGGACAGGGCATTACCTCAAGGCTTTGTTTATCTCCACCATATAATACCCGGTCTCGAACTCGAGATTCGTTACGCGGGAGAACATAACTTCCTTGGCAAACCGGTGGATGGATACCACCGCCCTGTTGCCATTCTTAGCAGGCCCGCAGCAGAAGCCCTAATAAAAGTTCAGCACGATCTCAGGCAACAAGGCTACTGCCTTAAGGTATTTGACGCCTATCGCCCACAGAGGGCGGTAGATCATTTTGTACGTTGGGCCCGGGATGCAACCGATACTCTGGAAAAACCAGAATTCTACCCAGATGTTCCAAAATCAGAGCTTTTTCAGCGGGGTTATATTGCTTCCAAATCGGGGCATTCCCGTGGAAGCACTGTAGACCTAACTATTATTAATGCAAATACAGGAGAGGAGCTGGATATGGGCAGCCCTTATGATTTCTTCGGAATTATCTCCCATTACGACTCCGAACAGGTTACCAGCGAACAAAAAGCCAATCGCGAGCTCCTTAAAAGCCTGATGGAAAAGCACGGCTTTCACCCCTACCCTGAAGAATGGTGGCACTATACGCTAAGAAACGAACCCTATCCTGAAACTTATTTCGATTTTCCGGTAGAGTAATCCATTATTTTCAAAAAGTAGTGTATTCAAAATCTCATTGCCCATACAACAGGCAAAACCAGTTTCCCTAAAGTGCTGTTGGAACCCCATAATTAACCCCTAAAAAAGTCAGCTTTTGTCGTTTGCATTCCTAATTTTGTAATCCAAAAGCCCAAATTCCGTATTCATGAAAATAGTCCACACCGCCGATTGGCATATAGGGAAAAAGCTACATAAACATGAGCTTTCTAAGGATTTCGAGCTCTTTATAGGCTGGCTGTGCGATTTTATTAAAAAAGAGAGGGTAGATGTTTTGCTAATCTCCGGCGATATCTTTGATCTGGCCAACCCCTCTTCAGAGGCCAGAAAACAATACTACCGGGCCCTGATGCGGCTTCGAAAGCTCGACTGTAAGCTCGTGATTACTGGAGGAAACCACGATTCGCCGGCGATGCTGGACGCCCCGCAGGAAATCCTCCGGGAACTGGAAATGCATGTAATTGGTGGCTTGCCGTCAGCTCTGGAAGAACTCATCATCCCCTTAAAAAATAAGCAAGGAGAAACCGAACTGGTCATCGCTGCCATGCCTTACCTCCGGGACGCCGATCTCCGTAGTGCGGCCGAGGCTGAGACTTATGAAGACAGGCTGGAAGCTATTCGCGCGGGAATTCAGCAGTGTTTTGCGAAGGCTGCCGAACTATGCCAGGAAAAACATCCTGGAATCCCGGCCATAGCCATGGGGCATCTTTTTGCTGCCGGGGCTGAAACTTCAGAAAGCGAGCGGGAAATACAGATCGGAAACCTGGCGGCTTTTAATGCACTTCAGTTTGGAGACTATTTCAATTATATCGCTTTAGGACATATCCATAAACCCCAAAAGCTAAACGCAGCGATACCTACTTACTACAGTGGTTCCCCACTTCCACTTTCCTTTAGCGAGAGAAGAGACATTAAACGCATATTGCTGTTAAACACCGAAACCGGTTGGGAGCCGGAGAATATCCCGGTGCCCAGCTTCCGCAGTTTACTGAAATTAAGTGGAAGCCTGCAAGATCTGGAACTGAAGCTGAGGGAGCCGGGAGAACAAAAAGAACTGGAATCGCTTATTGAAGTGGAACTCACCGAGCAAAATTATGATGCTAACAAAATCCTGCAACTTGACAATTTAGTTAGCAATTTTGAGCTCGAGGGCTTCAGAATTGTAAAACACAGAGTAAATTTCAAAAACCGAATTATAGGAGCATCAGAAATTTACAAGGAACAAAAACTGGAAGATCTAAAGCCCAGAGAGGTATTTCTCGAGCTTATTAAGCGACAGGAATACGATGAAAAAACCAGAAAGGAGATCCTAAGTGCTTTTGAAGAATTACTCGGTGAAACCTATCAAAACGACAACCTGTAAGCTATGAAGATTCTCAGGATAGAATTCAAAAATATAAATTCCCTTAAGGGAGAACACGAAATAGATTTTACCGGGCTGCCCTTTACCGGCAGTTCCCTTTTTGCCATTACGGGACCTACAGGCAGTGGGAAAAGTACTATTTTGGATGTGATCTCACTTGCCCTTTTCAATAACATCCCCCGAATGGGCAAAGTTTCCACCTCAGAGATCAATAAGACCGGCGCTATCCTCACCCGAAACCAACAGGAAGCAATGGCAGCAGTGACCTACCAGGGAAAAGCGGGAAAATACAGGTCTCAATGGAGCATTTCAACCGCCAGAACTGGAAATCTCCGGGATTATGAAATGGAGCTAAGCAATGCGGAAACCGGAAAACTGATAGATCTTAAGAAATCTGAGGTACCCGGGAAGAACGAAGAGCTCATAGGTCTCAATTACAACCAGTTTATTAAATCGGTTTTATTGGCCCAGGGAGAATTCGCTCAGTTTCTGAAGGCTAAAAAAGAAGAGCGTGGGGAATTGCTGGAAAAGATAACGGGCACAGGAATTTACAGGCAATTAGGGATAAAAGCATTTCTGAAATACAGGGAAGAAAACCGGGAAATTCAAGCGCAACAAAACAGAATAGAAGCAATTAAAGAAGACTTACTTAGTGAGGAAGAATATGCAAAAAAAACCAGAGAACTAAAAGCCAAAGACGAGCTTGAACAAGAGTTGAAGAAGAAGATTGAAAACCTGAATAAAAACCTGGAATTAAAGCAAAAGATCCTGCTACAGGAAAAGGAGATCAAAAACCGGGAAAACGAAAACTCGCAAGCCGAAGATAAACTCAAAACATTTGAACAGGAACACGGCCTCCCGCTTAAAGAACACGAAAAAATAGAAGAATGTGCAGAGGAGCTACGCAGTTGGACCCTACTTAGGAAAGAACTCACAGACCTGGAGCTTGAGCTTAAAAGTATTCAAAAAAATGAGCAGCTTAATCATCAAAACCGAACCAACTGCCTTTCAGAAGCAGAACAACTCACCGGTGCCGAATTAAAACCCGAAAACATCGAAGAAGTCCTGGGCGCTTTCTACAAAAAAATAAGCTGGCTGGAGGAAGAACGCCGGGCAAGACTCCAGGAATACAGAGGGCTTTGTAATCAGGTTAGGAGTGAGACCAGGGAACTTCAGTTCAAATTAGAAGAAGAGAATCCCGGAAAAAGCAGGGAAGAGCTATTAGTGCTAGGTCGTACTTCAGAAGAAAAAAAGAATAAATTACAGGATAGTCTTACTGGAATAGACCTTTCCCATCCTACCGTAGAAAGGCAACAGATAAATGAGCGCCTTGAGCAGGCTCGGGAAGCCTGGCGCAAAGAAGAGGAATTAAAAAATTTTTCTACGGAAATAAAAAAGTTACAGCTCGAAGCTGAAGGTATTCAGCCTAAATTAAAAATCCTTCCACAGGAAATCCAACAGGCAAAAGATAAGTGTGAATTGCTTGGGGAACGACAGGAAAAATTAGAACTGAAAAAGCAAAATCAGTTACTTCAGGCGAAATTCGAAGACCAAAGACATATTCTGAAAGACGGAAAAGCCTGCCCCCTATGCGGTGCCCTGGACCATCCCTATGCTGAAGAACTTCCGAAAAAGGATGATACGCTAGAAGTAGAAATAAAAAAAACCGGGCAGGAGCTCTCAGGATGGAGCAAGAAGCTCAGCACTTTTGATGCTGAATTAAATCATCATAAAATACGCCTGGAAGGATTGCAGCGGGAACTCGAGGCAACACAAACAAAACTGGCTAAAGGGAAAAAGAATTTCACAGAAAAATATGGACATCTGCAGGAAGAAGAAAGCAGGGATTGGGAAGAGCTTTGTAATAACTGGCAGAAAAAACTTAATGATCTCGAAGCCTGGGAAAAAGAGCAGCACAGATTAAGAGCGATAAAAACCGCGCTTCCTTTGCTGGAAAAGCTACAGAAAGTCCTGGAGGAGGGTAAAAAAATTAGCCGGGAACGGGAAAGCCTGTACCAGGGTAAAGATATTTCACAGGATACCGGGAGACTTAAAACCCGATGGACCAGCCTGCAGCAGGAGCAGAAACATATAAAAGAAAGACTTCAGGAAACAGAAAAACGATCAGCTCAAAAAAAGGCTAAGCTTGAGGCTCTGGAAAGAAAACTATTTCCCGAGGTTAAGGAAAAAGGCTTCGAAGATATAAGCTCAGCCCGGCAGGCCTTAATGCCCGAGGCAGAATGCCGCGCCTTGCGGGTACAAAGAGAGGAAATAAAGAAAACCATAACCGCGGTAGCTTCTTCCCTTAAATTGCTTCATTCCCAGCTTGAGAAGCTTAAAGACGAAGATATTGATGAGTCCCGGGAGAGCTTAGAGGAAAAACTAAGTAATCTAAAGCAACGTCTGAACGAGGTTGCCGCAGAATGCAGGGAGCTTTACAGCAGCATCAAAAACCACGAAAGCAACCTGGAACGTCTGGAGGAGATTAAAGCCTTGATCGTTGAAAAAGAAAAACAAATAAGACGATGGCGACTGCTTGATGAACTCATTGGGGATTCTAAAGGAAAAAAATTCAACGATTTTGCACAGGACCTGAGTTTAAGCCAGCTGCTTCATCTGGCTAACCACAGGCTCAAGGACCTTAGCGACCGCTACCGCATAGATAAACCGGAAGAGGAAGAAGATGACGGATTGGTGGCAATAGACGAGCATATGGGAGGACAACGCCGCTCTGTGAAAACACTTTCGGGAGGAGAGACCTTTATTTTGAGTTTATCTATGGCCCTGGCCTTGTCAGATCTGGCTTCGCGAAATGTAGAGATCAACTCCCTATTCATAGACGAAGGCTTTGGCACGCTGGATCCGGAGACACTCGATCAAACTCTAGACACCCTGGAGAAGCTCCAGGCCGAGTCCTCAAAGATGATCGGGATTATTAGTCACGTAGACTCCCTTAAGGAACGAATCGCAACACAAATACAATTACAGCGAAACGGGCAGGGCTATAGCAGCCTGGAGATAAAAGGCTAAGCTGCGGAAAACAGTTGTTATAAGTCGAATTTGTTTATTTTTATTATTTTTGAAAATTAACCTTGAAGCAAGCGTCCTATCAATAATAAAGTGCACCTCAGCAAAGATCAATTAAGCGAAATTGAAAACTTAAACCAGACACCAATTGTATCTAAATTACTGGATCTAATATGCAGTACCACAGGAATGGGTTTTGCAGCCATCGCCCGGGTTACCGATGATGCCTGGATCACCTGCGCCCTAAAAGATGAAATTGCCTTTGGTTTAAAGCCCGGAGACGAATTGGATGTTAAAACCACTATTTGTCATGAAGTTAGATTGAGCGAGAAGGCTGTATTTATTGATCATGTGGACGAGAATCAGCGTTTTTGCAGCCACCCCACCCCTATTAAATACGGATTTCAGAGTTATGTTTCCTACCCTATTTTCAGGGAGGATGGTAGCTTTTTCGGGACCTTATGTGCTATAGATCCTAACCCGGCAAAAGTAGAAACCCCGGAAGTTGAAAGCATGTTTCGCTTGTTTTCCGATCTTATCTCTTTTCATTTAAATGCCATCGAAGAAATCCAGGATTCGGCTGACGAACTGGCTGAAGAAAAATATAACTCAGAACTGCGGGAGCAATTTATCGCCATCCTGGGTCACGACCTTAAAAACCCCATTGCTACTACCCGTATGAGTGCCGATCTACTACTTAAAGTTTCAGATAGTGAAATGGTGAAGCGCCATGCCGGAATAATTAAAAGCACCAGCTTTAGAATGGCCGGGCTTATAGAAAATATTTTAGATTTTGCGCGAGGCCGCCTGGGTGAAGGGATTAAAATAGAACGTAAGCCCTGCCAGGAGACTTTACAAAAAACCCTGGAGCAAATTGTGAAAGAAGTAGATGTTATTTCTCCCGGCCGCAATATCGAATTAGACATGGATTTGCAGGAAGCTGTAGATTGTGATGAAAACAGGATTGCCCAATTGTTTTCAAATCTGCTGGCCAATGCTGCTCTCCATGGATCTGAAGAGCATCCTATCCGGGCCATTGCCTCTTCGAAAAACGGAGAATTCACACTATCTGTTTCCAATGCTGGGGAAAAGATTCCTGATTCAGCTAAAAAACATCTTTTTCGACCCTTTTACCGGGAGGATGTTAAACCGGGGAAACAAGGTCTGGGCCTTGGACTTTTTATCACCGCTGAAATCGCCCGCGCTCATGGCGGGGAAATGCTGGTGAGTTCTACCGATAAACAAACCCGGTTTACCTTTAAAATGCCGCTGGGAAACAACGAGTAAAGATCGCTAATCAAGACTCAAAATAGACCTAAATTCTTCGGGCAAAAAACTTATCTTGTCCTTTAAAAACTTAATCAATTATGGCCTCAGGATTATTTGCCCTTCTGGATGATATTGCAACTTTAATGGACGATGTGGCAACGATGAGTAAAGTCGCGGGAAAGAAAACCGCGGGACTCTTAGGTGACGATCTCGCCGTAAATGCTGAAAAAGCTTCCGGGTTTATGTCTAACCGGGAACTGCCGGTGCTCTGGGCCATTACCAAAGGCTCCTTCCTGAATAAACTGATTATCCTGCCGCTGGCATTTTTACTAAGTGCTTTCTTTCCTGTGATCATTACGCTTATTTTAGTAATCGGCGGACTTTATCTGGCCTACGAAGGCGCTGAAAAGATATTTGAATATTTTTTTCCACATTCTCCTAAAGCCGAAACAACTAATCTCGAAAAACTTTCTAAAGAGGAAATTCTAAGTAGAGAAAAAGAGAAAATCAAATCTGCCATTCTCACCGACTTTATTCTTTCTGTAGAAATTGTGATCATAGCGCTTAGCAGCGTTGAAAACCAGGACCTGCTTACTAAAATTATTGTAGTTACAATTATCGCTGTTATTGCCACCGTAGGAGTTTACGGCATTGTAGCTCTTATAGTTAGAATGGATGACTACGGCCTTAAGCTTATCGAATTAAATGAAAATGAAAAAAGCTTTTCCAATAAAATGGGTCATTTTCTGGTTAATGCGCTGCCCAAGGTTATTAAAAGTCTTACCGTAATTGGGACCATAGCCTTACTCCTGGTGTCCGGAGGGATTTTTGTACATAATATCGATTTCTTTCACGGTCTTTTTGAAACGCTCCCCGGGATTCTCGTTGAGTTTCTAATTGGCCTGGTGGTTGGATTTGTCGTTTTGCTAATCCTAAAAGGAGCTAGCAAAGTTTGGAAAAACTTAAATAGCTAAAAAAAAATAAACTCTCTCAACATAGTAAATTGGTCCCGGTTTTCACCGGGACTCCTAACTCAAAATAGAGCTTTGGAAATACCATCGTCTTATCAAAGACACTCAGATTGGCATCGACGTACCACAAGCCTTAAGCTCATACTACGAAGAGACCAGCATTTCTTCCAGCCTGCTTTCAGCTTTATCCAGAGAAGCTTCAAATCCGTTAGGGAAGGAATTGTCCTCAAGCAATGTCCGGTAATAAGCGATACCTTCCTGCAAACTTTTAGAAAAATTATTCTGATTCCGTTTACTTTTCTTATCGGGATTTTTAGTCTCGTTTAGCTCTTCCTGAAAATAATCCAGGTACAGATCCAGCTCTTTGATAAACATATGTGGCCTGTCTTTATTGCTAAGCAGGTCTTTTCTTCCGTAAATATGATCGGTCATTTCCTGTAGGGAAGCGATCTTTGAGTAATTAGCGATATTTGGTCCCGGACAAATGGTCACCGCTTCCAGTTTTTTCAGGAAAGGTTCTTTATAAATCACCGGTGCAGCGTTGCTCAAACCAATACAAAGACACTCTTTGGTCAACACTTCGTCGAGTTGTTTTTTCAATTCCTGCTCCGGTAATCCCGCCCCCTCCAGCTGCTTTATCTTTAGCTTCTGATATTTCGTAGATGCCGTACAAATAGGTTCACTGGTGAATTCGGTATTAGAAACCAGGTATTTTTCGGTACAGGGGCTTCCGGGCTTAGCCTTTTTTATTCGATCCAGCTTTTCCTTTTCGGCGCTGGTTCCTTTAAGATAATTGAAACGAACCCCCAAAGGAGAATTCTTACTCAAAACCACATCCTTCTCTCCTGCTTTGCTAAGGAGATCAAGGGTCTTATCATCAACAGTGGTCGCTTCGGGACATAATAAAAATGGCGTGCCCCATCCGGTACTGTCCACCCCGTAGTTTTTCTGCAGAAACCTGGCCTCTTCAGCAGTCCCTATCCCGCCCTGCACGGTAATTTTTATTGGATGTGGTTTCTCAAAACCAGCCTGTCCCTTCGCCCTGATGGCAGGATTATAAATACTGAAAAGCTCCTCAGCCAATTCATCTCTTTTACTGCTGAATTCTTCCAGGATAGGTCCCAGCAATAAGCCCTGGGTGGCGAAAGCGTGTCCACCACAATTCAGGCCTGATTCTATTCTGAATTCACTCACCCAAATGCCTTTTTTGGCCAGGTATTTCCCCTGGATTAGTGCTGAGCGGTAATCGCTCACCTTAATTACAATCCTTTTGCTGAAGCTTCCCCAGGCCGTAGCGTCAAATTCCCTGAAATCTTCCAGATAATTGTAAAGTCTTGGATTCATCCCCGCCGAAAAGATCACGGCCGAATTATCCAAACTGCTTTGTGCATAAGCCTTTAAAGCCTCAAGTGCATCGGAACCGTTAGCGATAGGCTCCCCAGATTTATCAAAATTGTTCTTATCTACTTTGGTCATTATATTCACCTCAATAGCGCCTGCCTTAACCTCTTTCCGCAGTAGCTTCTCCAAAGTCCTTTTCAACTCTGCGTCTCCTGTTTTAATAAACTCATGATATTTTTCCTTCAAACCAGAGTTTTCTGGCAACATCTCAAAATATTTAACCAAATCTGATCCCGTCTCAAAGGCAGAGTTTCTGATTTTTTCCAGGCGTTTCTGAACATTCCTGTTAACCAAATCCAGGTAATCGGTGATACGACGGGAGCGATAATTCTCTTCCTTATTCGAAATCGGCACATAGGTTTCCCCGGTGTTCTGGTAATAATATTTTCGCATGGTCTCGATAAGGTTATCTTCAATAATGGAAAGCGCCGAGCTTATACCAAAAGCGGCGACCTTAACGGGAGAATCGATAGTAAAAGCAATACCCATTACAGGGATATGGAACTGGTGCGGGGATAATGTATTCATAACTCAAATAATTTTAAGCGGATAAAGGTGAGCAATCAACAGGCATTAAAATATGAGCACAATCATATTTGGAAAAGCTTATCGTTTTCTTTGCCGATGCTTTTTTGTATCTTCAAAAGTATAATCAATTTAAAACCTGAAGAATGAAAAGCGCATCCCTTTCCAAAAACCTTAATTACAATGATTCCAAATCGGCCGTAGAAATTCTGCTGGACACCGATAGCAGCAAAGAAATACGTATCCTGATGAAGAAAGGCCAGGTAATGAAAGAACATAAAACCTCCTATCCGATCATGGTAGAAATCTTCGAAGGCAAAGTCTCTTTCGGGGTTAATGGCAAAATCCATCATCTTGAAAAAGGTGACCTGGTATCTTTAGAAGCCAGTATACCTCATGACCTAACAGCCACCGAAGACAGCACCATAAGGCTTTCACTTTCTAAGGCAGATTCTGTAGAAAGAGTAAAAGAAGTGGCTAAAAAAAGTTAGAAGGCAGGGGCATTATATAGATTCACTAATAAACAAACCTCACTTAAAGCGAGAATTAATCCAGGGAGCTATCGGGACCCACATTAGACAACTGGCAAACGAATTCAGGAAAACTTCTCAGGGATTTCATATCTCGCTTTAAGCTCTTTCATATCCAGTTGCTTTCCTATCGCCTCATTAACGAGGATAAACTCATAGATATTTTCCTTGTCTATTATTCCCAGCAGCTCACCGTTTTGAACTACCGGCGCAACCGAAACCTTTTGCACCAAAATTTGTTGATATACCTCCTGCAGGGGCATTCCGGGATCCAGGATCAGGAAATCGGTTTGCATCGCCTCAGTGACCAGAGTAGAATTGCCTTTTTCTGATAAGCCTTTTATCAGGTCATTCCGGCTTAGTATTCCCAGCACCTTTCCGTCTTCCACGATCACAAAGTCGTGAGCTTGCCCGTCAAGAAGAAGTTCCACGGCTTTTCCTAGATTGTCCTGCGAACTAAGGCTGGCAAACTGTTTCATGAGTATATCCTTAACTTTGTAACCCGTAAGGGAAGTTTTGGTCATTTCCATTTCAGCTTCGGCCCCGGCGCCCAAATAGATGAAAATCCCTATAAATACCAGGAAAATATTGGCGTATAATCCCAAAAAGACAAACCCGATAGCTAAAACCTGTCCTATCCCAGCCGCGATCTTTGTAGCCTTCCCACGCTCAAACTTAAACAGCAACAGGGCCCGCAGGATCCTGCCCCCATCCATAGGAAAAGCCGGAATAAGATTGAAAATCGCCAGGACCATATTAGCAAAAAGCAGGTTGTACCAGAACCCCACCCCACTGAGAGTCATAAGGTCAAGCGGTTCTGAAAATGACGGAAAACTATTAATGGCCAAAAGAGCCAGAAGGATAAAAACACCTATCACTAGGTTCACCAGGGGCCCGGCAATGGCTACCAAAAGTTCCTGCATAGGTTTTTCAGGGAATTTCTCAAGTCGGGCTAGACCACCAATAGGCAAAAGGCTTATACTTTTTGTGTTAATGCCGAATCTTTTGGCCGTTAAAGCGTGGCCAAATTCGTGAAGCGTGACGCATAAGAAAAGGGCCAGAATAAAAACCACGCCCAGAAGCCCCTGCATCAGGTTTTGTTCAGTCCGATAATGCAGAATAAAGATCCATACCAGAAGGATTAAAAAGGTCCAGTGTACCGAGACTTTTATCCCGGCAATGCGCCCAAGGTTTAAAGACCATTTCATCACCATAGTCCTAAGCTGTTAATTAATTTCCAGGTAAGTACATCAGGAACTCCCCTTAAATTTACTGAAAAATTCACAGATTTTTTATAATCTTCTTCGGAAAGCTCTTAAGCAGGTAGCTTTGTTTAGGGTCCCAAATGCTGCCGGTAAATTTCATAGAAAATTGAAATTCCGGTAGGGATAATCTCATCAGGGAAATCATAATCGGGATGATGAAGGGCCGGTTGGTTCTCACCTGCTCCCAGACCAAAGAAAGCACCTTTGAAATGCTGAGTAAAAAGCCCGAAATCTTCCCCCCATTTAAAGGGCTGCTCCCTCTCTTTTAGATTTAATCCCAGCTGCATCCCTGCTAATCTGATAGAATTCACTGCTTCAGGAAGGTTATGAGTGGCCTTGAACTCTTCGGTATAATAAAAATCAACACCCAACTGATGGGCATCTTTTATTCGCTTTAGAAATTCCTTTATCTGATCTTGCAATCCCTGCATTTGGGACTGCGTCCAGGTGCGTAGGGTAAAACGCAGTTCTGCGGCCCCGGCCGAAACTCCATAGGCTATACTGCCAAGTTCTACGTGAACAGGAGTAATGAGTTGAAATTCATCTTCTTCGGGCCGGTTATCAGACCAAAGTTGCATCTGCAATAGGATCTCTGCCACAGCCTGTGCCGGATTGATTCCGTTTTCGGGCTCGGCGGCATGGGCAGTTTTTCCTTTGAGTTTAATAACCAGGCTGCTCACCGAGGCAGTAAAGGCCCCATCTTTTATCAGCAGTTGGTGCATAGGGTAACCCGGCAAATTATGAAGACCAAAAATAAGATCAGGCTTCAGTTCCTGAAAAAAACTTTCCTTTAGCATGGCCGCGGCACCCTCTCCTGTTTCTTCTGCGGGCTGGAACAATAAGACCACTTTCCCCTTTTCAGGCGGATGTTCCATTAGACAGTGCGCAAGCCCCAGCAGAATTGTGGAATGCCCGTCATGCCCGCATTTATGGGAAACTCCTTCCACCAGAGATTTATGTTGAAAATCGCTGGTCTCGGTAATTGGTAAAGCATCCAGTTCTGCCCTGAATACAATGGTTTTTCCGGGGTTTCCACTGTCGAAAACCGCTATAAGTCCATGGCAATCCCGCCCCCTTAGGATGTGGGTTGGCTTTAAATTCTGTAGGTGAGTGGCTAAGCTTGCCGCGGTTGAACTTTCATCACCCGAGACTTCAGGATTCGCATGGAGCGACTTCCGGAACGAAATCAGATCTTCGAGGGTTTCAGGCTTCAGTTTCATTAGATGAATATAGTATTTTTTAGGACGAAAAAGAGGTGCGAATTTATAATATGGCATCAGAATGTATCCTCGAATATTAAAATTCGTAAATTATGACTATGAAAAAGCATTATAACATCATTATAGCCGGGGCCGGTGGAATTGCTGAAGCTGCAGCCCTACTTCTGGCAGAATGGAGCGGGATTACTCCCTCCATTTACATAGGAAATCGTACGCTTGTTAAGGCTCAGGAGTTAGTCACATGGGTTAAAGAGGGAACCACAAAAAACTGTGAATTAGAGGCCTTCCATCTTCCGGAAGAAAAAGTAACCGAAGGAATGATTGCCATTCTGAAAAAATCAGAGATCATCCTGGATTGCCTGCCCGGTAGCCAGGCGCCAAGAATTGCCAGACTCGCGAAGGATTACGGTCTTCATTACGTAAATCTAACCGAATATGTTGCCGAGACCGAACAGATTATAGACCTGGCCAGCAATGCAAATTCCGGTTTTGTGCTGCAAAGCGGACTTGCCCCGGGATATATCAATATCCTGGCGATGGATCTTTTTTATGATTTCTGCAAAGATTTTGAAGTAGAGAAAGTTGACAAACTGGAATTCAAAGTAGGTGCACTCACTAAAAATGCAGTATCCCCGCATTATTACGGCTTCACCTGGAGCCCGGTAGGGGTAGCGACCGAATATTTAAACAAGGCCCTGGTGCTCCGTGATTATAAAAAGACCAGTCTCCCATCCCTCTCGGAACGCAAAAAAATCATTATAGACGGGCTCCCCTATGAAGAGGATCTCACCTCGGGTGGTGCGGCAGATCTACCCGACACCCTGGGCGGTAAGGTAGGTAGTCTTAATTATAAAACCTTAAGGCATCCCGGGCATTACGCCTGGGTGGAGACTCAACTGGAGAAAACCGGAAAAGGACCTGAAGCGGTAAAAGATTTACAGAAAATAATGCAGAAAGTGATTCCCAGCATAGAGGACGACCAGATTATCCTTTATGCCGCGGTAGAGGGAAAAGATGAAACGGGAATCCTGCAAAGACGGGAGATATCCAAACGCATCCTACCCCTGCAGGTAGGAAGACATAAATTAAGAGCCATCCAAACCACTACCGCAGCCGGTTTGCTGCAATGTGCACAGATAATTCTGGAATCGAATAAAAAAGGGGTGATTTTACAGAGTATGATTGACCCGAAAAATTTTCTTGCCGGGGATTTTATAACTCCGGTGTATGGGGAAAAATAATAGTCTGTCCACACAAAAATAATGGCTCCAGGCCTTAGGACACCGCTTAGAAAAAGCTTTTTCCAAAATAAAAAACCCTGCAAACCAGAGTCTGCAGGGTAAAAGTCAAAAAAATTCAGTTATTGACCTGTTTTTATTTAGTAACCTTCACATAGTCGATTATAAATTCTGCAGGGAAGATGGAATCATCCACCTCGGGCCCTCCAAAATTCCCACCTATAGCCAGGTTTAGCAGCAAATAGAACGGATGATTATAAGGGTAAGTTTCTTCATTCTTAACTTCCGGAGAGAAGGTATAGGTTTTTTCATCGTTGATAAAGAATTCGATGGCATCCTCACTCCAGTCCATTCTGAAAACCTGGAAATCTTCTGTGATTCCCGGAACAGGAGTGCTTTTAATATTCTCGGTCTCTCCGTGACTCGCCGGGGTGTGCAAAGCATTATGCAGCGTGTCCGGCTGGCGGCCCACAAACTCCATAATATCTATCTCTCCCGAAGCAGGCCAGCCCACTTCCTCAATGTTATTGCCTAACATCCAGATCGCCGGCCAAAGACCATGGCCGGCAGGAAGTTTGGCGCGTACTTCAACGCTACCATACTTAAACTCAACCTTATCCTTGGTATTGATCTTTCCAGAGAAATACTTATCGCCTTCTTTTACAGCCGTAATAATAAGTTTTCCATCTTCTACTTTTACAAATTCGCGGTAATAGCCCTGGCGTTCATTATTTCCCCATCCACAAAGATTGGGACAACCATCACCTTCTTCGTAATTCCAGTTTTCCATGTTCAGTTCTTCCCCCTCAAAATGATCTTCAAAAACCACCTTGCTTTCCTTTAAAGTGAAACCTGCTTTTTGCAGATCACGGGAATTACCGCCAATAAGTACTTCAAAATCTCCGGCTTCTGCTTCCCACTTGTCATTGGCATTATAGAACTTCAGCATTTCTTCATCTATGGTAAAGTCAATGCGTTTACTTTCTCCTGGAGCAAGTGTCACCGCCTCAAAACCTTTAAGTTCTTTTACAGGCCGGGTGGTACTGGCCACAAGATCGCGAATATATAATTGCACGATTTCCTTCCCTTCTACATCGCCGGTGTTAGTGAGATTAATACTTGCTCTTATACTTCCATTCATTTCCATTTCTTCAGAAGAAAGCTCCAGGGCTCCGTACTCAAAATCGGTGTAGCTAAGTCCAAAGCCAAAAGGATAAAGCGCGTCATTTCTCTCATCGGTATAAGCCGAATAGGTCACGTGCTCCTCACTTGATGGGCGCCCGGTATTCTTCTGATTGTAATACAGCGGCTCCTGCCCTACCGCTCTTGGGAAGGATACAGGTAGTTTTCCTGAAGGATTATATTTTCCGAAGAGAACATCGGCGATTGCATTCCCGCTCTCAGAGCCCAGTTGCCAGGCAACGGCTATGGCAGGAACATTTTGTGAGGCCCAGTTGATTTCCAAAGGTCTACCGTTGATAAGAACCAACACTATATTTTTATTCACCTTGTGGATCTCCTTAAGCAATTCCTCTTGAAGTCCGGCAAGACCAATATTCACCTGGCTTCTGCCTTCCCCCGATTGGAATGCGTCCTCTCCAAGAGCCATTACAACAAGGTCGGCTTCAGCAGCAGTAGTTATAGCTTCTTCAAAACCTGATCTGTCAGTAGTATTAATCTTCAAAGGCATTAGGAAACTTCTTTCCCCAACCCCCAGGTCTGCACCTTTGGCATAAGTGACTTTTACATCATCTCCAACTGCATTTTTTATTCCTTCTAAAACAGAAACCGCCGAATTGGCTTCTCCCTGTGCTCTCCAGTTTCCTATTGGGGTATCCTTATCGTTTGCCAGTGGGCCGATAACCGCAATATTCTTAACTGAAGATTTCAATGGCAATAGCTCATTTTCATTCTTTAAAAGAACGATAGATTTCTTTGCAATATCCCGGGCTGCCGCTCTGTGTTCCTCATAGGGAACCTTAGTGGCCATATCAGGATTTGAATATCGGTAAGGATCTTCAAAAAGTCCCATTTTGAATTTAACTCTAAGCACTCTTCTTACCGCGTCATCAATATCTTCCAGGCTAACTTTCCCTTCTTCTACCAGGTCAACAAGGCTGGATTCATAAGCCCCGCCTTCCATGTCTACGTCACTTCCAGCATTTAAGGCAATTTCTGCGGCATGTTTTTTATCTCTGGCAAAACCGTGGTCTACCATTTCAATAATAGAGCCCCAGTCTGAAACTACAAGACCATCCCAATTCCAGTCTCCTTTTAATATATCTCTTTGAAGTACCTTATGCCCCGTAGCAGGGGTGCCATCAAGATCATTAAAGGCATTCATAAAAGTTGCCACCCCGGCTTTGGCCGCAGCTTTAAAAGGAGGAAGGATGGTATTATGAAGTTCATTTTCACCTACGTGCACCGTATTATAATCTCTACCGGCTTCGGCAAAACCGTAACCTGCAAAATGTTTTGCCGTTGCGGCAATAGTCTTTTCGTCGGCAAGGTCATTGCCCTGGTAACCTTTTACTTTGGCTACGGCAACCTGTGCGGTTAAATATGGGTCTTCCCCCGAGCTTTCCATAATTCTACCCCAGCGGGCATCACGGGAAACATCTATCATTGGAGAAAAGGTCCAGTTTACACCATCGGCAACAGATTCTAATGCGGCGATGCGGGCCGATTCTTCCATGGCCTCCAGGTCCCAGCTGGCAGTTTCTCCCAGAGGAACCGGAAACATGGTCTTATAGCCATGAATCACGTCATAACCAAACATCATAGGAATCTTGAGTCGCGAATTTTCCATCGCAAGCCGCTGTGCTTCCGCGGTGGCCTCCACTGAAAGGACATTCAGCATAGAGCCTACGCGGCCATTTTTGATATTATCTTCTTTTTCTTTATTGTTCATCTCTGAAGCAGGTCCCGTAAGGTCCCAACTCCCGTTATATTGTACCAACTGGCCCACTTTTTCCTCCAGGGTCATAAGTGCCAACACAGAATCCACTTTGGTTTCTACATTTTTCACCGAGCTGGGTATTTCTGAATTTTGTCCCGTAACCATAAGGCTTCCGAAGAGGAAAAGGACAATCAGGTGAATATTTTTCATCTTGTTAAATTTTATAGGTTACCCATCCTGAAAGATTTCAAAGTTTGAAATCCTTCAGTTAATTGACTATGAGCCCGGTATCACCCCCGAAATTTCCCGGGGGTGCCCAGGTTCATTTGGCAACCAGATTTACTGGCTAATTCTCCAGATTTTATTGAAATACCCTGATGTAATCTACCTCCATCGATGATTCTGCGAAATCAGGGTCAATATCGCCTCCAAAAGTTCCGCCCATCGCTACGTTCAGGATAAGGAAGAAATCTTTATTAAAGGGGGAATCGGGGGTGTTCTCATAGGTGTGATAAACCTCACCGTCTACAAGGAAGACAATTCTCTTATCAGACCACTCCATAGTATAGGTGTGGAATTCATCACTCACACCATCGACCATAATAGTATTGCCATCGGCATCACCACCAGATCTTCCTTCATAGTGAAGGGTTCCGTGAATAAGGTCCTGCTCGTTCCCTGCATGCTCCATAATATCGATTTCTCCGGTTTGCGGCCATCCCACTTCATCAAAGTCGGAGCCCAGCATCCAGATCGCCGGCCAGGTGCCAGCGCCTTCCGGCAATTTGGCTCTGGCTTCTACCCTTCCGTAGGTAAATTCAAAATTATCTTTGGTGGTTATTCTTGAAGAAGAATAATCAAAACCTTCGATATCTTCGGCCTTGGCGGTAATCACAAGATTACCACCACTTATCACCGCGTTATCTTCGGTGTAGTATTGAGCCTCCTGGTTACCCCAGCCATCATTGTTTCCGGTTTCGAAGTTCCAGATGGAAGTGTCAAGATCGCCATCGGTATCAAAATCGGCTTCCCAAAGTAATTCATCGTACTCTGACTGAAATTCCTCTTCAGGTTCTTCTTCGGCTCCATCGCCAGAAGTAAGGATAAACCACCAGTCGAATTCTCCGTTCCCATCGGTAGATCTAAGGATTAACTCATCGGTACCCGAACGATCGAATATTTCATATCGGTGATCCCCACCAATGTAATAGCCAATGAATCCTAATCCGGTAAGATTAATAGTTTCCTTACCTCCAGGAGCCGAGATTGACCAGTTTTCAGTATAATCATCGTAAGGGATATTAAGGACATCCGCACCCTCCGTTTCACAATCACAGCTAACTCCTAATTGGTCAACCAATGGGGCTCTTCCGAATACAGTTCCTGATGGGTCTACGTTCTCATCATCATTAGTGGCATTGGTGATATGAACAAAAGTTCCATCTTCCTCGAAGATATACCGATCGTCATACATTCCAACCCCGGCTTTTTCATTTGGACCTGCACCATACCATTCGGTAGGAATATTTCCACCTACAGGACCAAGACCAAAGTGACCGGCAGCTTCCGCTTTGATTCGCCATTCTTTCGCACCATCTCCAACTAACTTCTCAAGAAGATCGGCTGGTGGCGAATAAGTAACAAGTACCTCCACATCTACAATTGTTGAAGTAGCAGTACCACCCGGTCCATAAGCTATTACGGTAACCATATAGGTTTTTGTACCGGTTTCAGAAAACTGATGGGTGTATTCTCCACTAGCAGTAGTTTCTGTACTTCCATTTTCAAAAACGTATTTATAGGTCATAGCGCCCTCTGCACTCGCGTTGAAGATCACCTGGCCACTACCATCTCCCTCGGGCATATCCTCAGATTGACCCACCACAGTAGTTTCTACCTGGAGATCGGTTGGGGCGCTTATTTCGCCGATATCGTAATCGTCATTGGAGCATGCGCTGGCAAATACCAGCGACAATGCTACAAGACCTGTGTTAATTATATTTTTCATTATATATCTATTTTAATTTTTCAGTTGAATATCATCGTAATAGTAAACTGTTCCATCTCCACGTAGACCTTCATCTGTAGGATATTCAAAGAATATGATAACTTTTCCATACTCCTGCGTAGTATCTATTCCTACTGTCGAGAAATCAAAGACTAGTTCTTCCCATTGATTTTCCTTTGTGGTCATTACAGACACCTCACTTTTGATACTGTTATCATCGCTGTTTTCAAGCTTCAACAAAACAGGAATCCCGGCTTTAGGAGAATATACTTTCACACTAATTTTCGTAGTAGATGAAAAGTCTATAGACTCCTCAAGTTCGAGTGTGGCTCCTGCCCAAGGTTGAGAATCAACAGTTTTAGTGAACTTAACCACCGTACTACTAGGGTTTATACCTCCAGGGACCGGATTCGCTTCTATTACAGTTTCTGCGCCTTCAAAAGGAATAAGAGAATAGGCCAAAGACGAATTTTCAAAACTTACCGGTAATGTGACGGTAGTTGCATTACTCTCTTTAGAAAAGTAAAGATTATCAATATAAAATGTTCCACCAGGCGCAGCTCCTACGTCAAACTTGAACTGAAAAATATCGCTTATATCAAGATCCTGACTGGTAAATTCAGATAAGGGAATTTCAATGCTGTTCCATTGATTTGGAGTTACATTAAGGTTTACACTTTTTTCTCCTGAACCAGAAGAAATAAGGAAGAATGGAATTGAAGAATAATCTCCAGACCAAACATCAATGTGAACAGTTTCAAATGCGGTTACATCTATATTCTCACCAATAGCAATTCCCTGATAATTTGCATTGCCATATTTAATCGCTTCATTTCCATTTATAGAGACCACTTCATAGGTTGTTGATTGACCCCAATCTGGATAATAATTCACACTTTCAGGATCTGAAAACTTATCACTAAATATCGACTTTACATCCTCATCTACATGAATTGGGGTTGGAGCAGCAATTACCGGCGAAGTTGGTACCTGTACACTCTCATCATAGAAGAATACATTATCAACAAGTACAGTGGTTTCACCCGCAGGTGCTGCTGAATATACTATTTGCGAGATATGTGCTCTGGTTGTTAATCCTGTGAAGTCTTCTAAAGGTATATCTAAAGTCACCCATTCACCTTGTGCGGGAGCCTCTATCTCTATTTCATGCTCAACATCGTCACCACCCTGATATTCTCCATCAGGCCCGAAGTCTACAAGTTTTACTCTGAAGGTTTCTGCATCAAGAGTGAAAATATCGGTACGGAAATGAGTCATGCTGGTTGCATCAATCTGAGTACTTTCAGTTATAACTCCAACATAATTCAAATTAGAATATACCTTGATTTCATTTCCATCAATATCTGTTTCTTCAAGTTCAGCTTCAGACCAGTCAGTGATCCACATATCTACTGGTACATCAGTATAAACATCACTGAATAAGGAGATAACGCTTTCAGGTAATTTATTGGGAGTAGGAGCAGGAACGGGACCTGTTCTTTCTACAGTTTCTTTGTATTCAACCGTTTCTGCACCACCACTTAAAGCGACAACCCGTATATTATAAGTACCGGTATCTGAATAAGTGTAAGTAATAGTTTCCCCAACCATCAAAGGCGTAGGTTCCTCATCTTCTACCTCACCAAAGTAGACCTCAAACATTGCGGCATAATCTGCTGCTGCAGACACAGAAACAGAATACCCATCAGGATCCTTGGTAATAGTGACCTCCAGATTTTCAGGTTGACGGAAAGAAACCGTTAAAGGCTGTACTCCTGTTGCCGAAACTCCATTTAAATTGGTTCCGGTGATTTCTACCTCATAATCCCCTTCAGCATAGACATGATCTACGCTTTCTCCCGGCCTGATTCCTGAAGCAACATCACTTTCATCTCCAAAATCAACACTAAACATATTAGCACTTTCCCCCTTAGGAGTAACAGTCACAAGACCTGAATTGTCTTGAGTGATCTGGAAGGTAGCTCCTAATTCGGCTGGGGCCTCAATCTGGTTTAGGTCTACCAGGGAATCGTCATCACTCTCACAGCTTACAAAAGGCATGGTGAGCAGTAAGGCAAAAATTATTTTATAATATTTTTTCATAATCATTATTTTTTAGTATCCGGGGTTTTGCTCCCAGTTACCCTGAGAAAATTCTATTTCTTCCAGCGGAATAGGAAATACTTCGTTTTTTCCTACAGTAAATCCTTCTATATTAGCTGCCGCCCTGCCGGTTCTTACCAGGTCAAAGAAACGGTGTCCTTCTCCTACTAATTCTTTTCTTCTCTCCTGATAGATAATTTCTGTAAGGGGATCGCCTGAATTCTCTACTTCTCTTAAACCTGCTCTTTCTCTAACCATATTCAGGTATTCCTGAGCAAGCTGATCGTTTGGGTTAGGCTTACGGTTATGTGCCTCGGCAGCCATTAACAACACGTCAGCATAGCGAATCGCACGGTAGTTATTAGGCTGGGTAAGGTTTGCATCTCCCATATTGTTATTTTTCCGCGGAAGATATTTCCTATTGAAATATCCGGTATGCTTATACCCTTCGGTATAGGCAACATCATACTGATCGGCCCAGGCTTCTATATCCAGGATTGATAAATCTTTCCTGATATCGTTATCAGAAAACATATCATAAGCTTCCTGGGTAGGTACATTAAAGCTAAAGCCTGACTCAAACAATGGTCCACTATAGTTTCTTATTCCCTGGAATCCTACTGCTACGTTCCCTTCACTACACTGAAGACAATCAAACCCGGCACCTTCTTCTCCACTATATTGAACTTCAAAAACTGATTCTTCATTATTTTCACCTTCTTGTTCAAAAAGCGTTTCAAAATCTGAAAGGGCATAAGGCCCGTTATCGATCAAGGTGGTTAACACGTTTGCAGCAGCATCAAATTCTTCCTGGTACAGGTGCACCTTACCTTTAAGAGCCATTGCAGCGCCTTTGGTTGCACGTCCAGTTTCAGGAGCTATGTAATCAAGGTTATCTATAGCAAACTGAAGATCGTTTTCGATTTGGGTATAAACCTCTTCTCTTGAAGCCCTTGGGATAGATTGCTCATCACCAAGCACAAAACGCTCATCTCCTTTGATTGGAATAGGACCAAACCATTTCATCAATTCAAAAGTGAAATAAGCTCTCAGGAATTTGGTTTCAGCTATTATTGTTTCCTTACCTTCAAAATCGGTTTTATCCTGAAATTCCAGGATGTAGTTGGCACGTTGAACTCCCGCAAAATTCCAATCCCAGATATCATCCAGGTTGTCATTAATGGGGGTGTGTGACATTTCATCTACCTGTTGGAAACCAATAACATCGGTAGCACTTTCTCCGCCGCTAAGAGTATTATCTGAAGCGATCTCGCCCAGCAGCACATTTACATAAGTAGATTGAAGGATATCATAAACTCCTATAAGGGCGTTATAATAATCATCTTCAGAATTGAAATAATTCTCCGAGTCTATGGTATACTCCTCGGTCTTATCCAGATAATCCTCACTACAGCCGGTGAATGTGATCACGGCCAGCAGCAGAAGAACGGATTTAATTTTTAAACTATATATTTTCATCGCTCAATATTTTAGAATTTTAAGTTTAGTCCGGCCATATAAATACGTGGAACAGGGTAGAAACCAAAATCGATTCCTCCGCCGATAGGTGCTCCGGTTGAAGCAGCAGGATCAAATCCCTTGTAATCAGTAAACGTATACAGGTTATTTACCGCCGCATAAAATCTCAATGATTGAATCCCTACTGAAGAAACAAAAGTTTCAGGCAAAGTATATCCCAACTGTACATTCTGAATTCTCACATAAGAGGCATCCTCTACGTAAAACTCTGAAAGCACCCTGTTTGAGGTCGCCCCGGAAGTAAGTCTTGGCACTTCTGTGCTGGTTCCCTCACCTCTCCATCTTTCCAATACATAGGCGTGTCGGTTTACATTCGGCTGACTTCTTTCGTAGTTTCTTACCATATCATTTCCTAAAGAAGCGTAGGTATAAGCCGTGAAATCGAAATTCTTATAATTTACATTTATATTTAATCCCATAGTGGCGTCCGGTATAGGATCCCCAATATTAGTTCGGTCATCGGGAGTAATTACTCCGTCTCCATCCAGGTCTACGTATCTCAAATCACCGGGAGCGGCATCAGCACCCAGGTCTTTTTGAGAAGGATGTGCATCCACCTCAGCCTGGTTCTGGAAGATTCCGTCGGTTTTGTAACCGTAGAAATATCCCATAGGGAAGCCAGGTTCAAAACGCGAAGGCTGTGGTTGCCCTACACCAAACTGTCCTCCGGGAATGAAATCCACACCGTTTATAGCCGTTACCTCATTCTTAAGGAAAGTGGCATTATAGCTCAAATTAAAGTTGAAGTCGTCACTTATATAATTGCGGTATTTGATGGCGAATTCCAAACCTTCATTCCGGGTGGTACCGGCATTAATGGTTGGTGAGCCGGAACCCGGCGCTCCTCCTCCATGAATTCCTGATACAGGTATTCCTGAAACCAAAAGATCTTTACGGTCTTCCCTAAAAACGTCGGCTTCTATCTCTACCTGGCCATCCCATAAGCGAAGATCCATCCCGATGTTGGTTTTTTCAGATTCCTCCCATCCTGAAAGTGGGTTGGCTATCCTTCCCATTGCTGTTCCGTTAACAAGGTTGCCGTCAAGAACATAAGTGGCCTCTCCATCCAGGAGCGAACGATAAAACTCGGCGCCTCCTGCTTCATCATTACCAAGCACCCCAAAACTTCCTCTTAGTTTCAGGAAAGAGATCACTTCTGAAGAAGCTAAGAAATCTTCCTCTGAAAGGATCCATCCGGCAGTAAAGGATGGAAAAGTACCCACACGGTTTTTAGGACTGAATCTCGTAGAAGAGTCTCTACGAAGCATCCCTGAGACCAGGTATTTTCCCTGATAGTCATATTGTAATCTTCCGAAGAAAGAAAGCTTGCGGACATCATACTTATAAGAACCGTTGTTTTTTCCATCATTGGTTCCGGTAGTAAGACTGATATCGGCAAATTCCCAGAAATTGTTGGGTACATCAAAACCGGTAGCAAACAAGCCGTCCCCCCAGTCCCGAATCACGGTCATCCCGGCTGTACCGGTAACATGGTGATCCTCGTCAAAGGTGTTTTCGTAAGTACCAAAAAGGTCGTAAGTATAAGAGTTGTCGTTGATCCTGTTTTGGTTTACCGTACTTCTTGGTACATTAAACACTTTCCCTGAACCGTAATCTACAATAGGCGCAAAATCTTTTCCTTTGCTGTTACTAAGATTGTAACCAATACGCGAAGTAAATGTCAGCTCTTCTATTGGAGTAAATTCCAGACTGAATGACCCGTTAAATTTATTCAGGTTATAATCGTTAAAAGTATTTTCTATTTGGGAAAGCGGGTTAATGATTTCATTACCCAAAAATCCGTCGCGGTCTTCCTGATCGATAGCAAAAGTAGGCGCGATGTTCAAAGCGTTAAACAACACAGACCCGAGTCCGTTCTCATTGATAGAGCGACGATCTATACTGGTGTAAATGGAATTAGCTTGTAATTTGAATTCATCTGAAATATCTATCCCTAAATTAAACCTGGCAGTATTTCTTTGAAAATCAGACTTATCAGCGCCAATAATCCCCTCCTGGTTCAGATGCGAAGCACCTACCGAGTAGGTTACCTTTTCTGAGCCTCCACTAAGGGTCACGTTATGGTTTATGATAGGCGCAGTATCAAATACTTCATCCTGGAAATCTGTTCCTTCTCCCAGCTCACTTACATTTGGATAAGGCAGTGCCTGCCCGTTATTAGCGTAGCTTTCATTTAAAAGCAAAGCATATTCGGTAGCATTAAGCAAAGGAAGCTTACGGGAAGTTTCCTGCATCCCTACATAAGAATCATACTGTACGGTAGGTGCCATTTCTTTTTTACCTCCTTTGGTAGTGATAAGCACCACCCCATTTGCACCGGCAATACCATAAATGGCAGCCTGGGCATCTTTAAGGATAGAGATAGACTCCACATCATTAGGGTTAAGAGTTCCCAAATCTCCCTGGTATCCATCTATAAGAACTAAGGGGCCGTTAACACTGTTTGAGGCCACCCCACGAATGTTGATGTTGATCCCGGCTCCCGGGGCACCAGAAGAAGGAGTAACATTTACCCCGGCGGCAGTACCCTGCAGGGCCTGTTCCAGCCTGATAGGCTTCATCTCTTCAATGGTTTCACCTGATACTACTGATACAGCGCCGGTGATATCCTTTCGCTGCTGAGTTCCATACCCAATCACCACTACCTCTTCGAGGGCACCAGCGTCGGTGTTAAGAACGATATTTAGAAAGGAATCTCCGGTTACGGGAACTTCCATCGTTTGAAAACCTACATAAGATACGACAAGCACGTTCTCTTCACTTACCTCACTTATGGAAAAGTTACCGTCAAAATCGGTTGTAGTTCCCCGGCTTTCTCCTTTTACAAGTACATTAACTCCTAAAAGGGGCATCCCGTTCTCATCGGTCACATTACCTTCTACTGTAAAGGTCTGTGCCTGCATCGAGAAAAATCCGCCGAACAGGAGCAGTATTGAACATAAAAATTTCTTCATTGGAATAATTATTTGAATTTGTTACTGCAATCTATTAACAAATTATTATGATAGGTAAAAAGTCACCTTTACAAAAAGTATACATGGAAAATTATAGCCGTTAAAATTGAGAAATAGAAAAAAAAGAGCCTTGAAAATGGCAAATACAGGGCTTATGCGAGAGCAAATGCCAGACGGCTTATTGCAAACAATAACAGGGAATTATGCCTGTTGTAGAGTTTATGTAGAGTTTTTAAGGGGTTTTGTATAGCCTTAAACCTGGAGAATATAATCGGTTAAATTCACTTCACGTGGTAAATCCATCTTTTTCCGCAATCGATATCGTTTAATCTCGACACTTTTCACCGAAATATTGAGAAGTGGAGCAATTTCTTTAGAGCTAAGATTAAGACGCAGGTAGGCACATAATTTAAGATCATTACTGGTTAGCTCAGGATGTTTTGCCTTCATCTTTTTAAAGAAATCCTTATCGGCATTACTAAAGGCTTTTTTAAAGAACTTCCAGTTATCTTCTTCACTTATCTCTTTATCGATGGTTTTTATTACCGAGCGCACTTCGGTGGATTGCTCTGAATCCTTAAGCCGGTCTTTTATGATGTTTAAGAATTCATTTTTCTTGATCAAACTCATGGTGGAAACCGCCAGTTCCTTATTCTTGCTAACCATATTTTGTTCCAGCTCCCTGTTCTGGAGTTTTATGATCTCCTGTTCAGCCTCCAGGTTTTTCATTCTAAGGGCTTTTTCACTTTCTTCTACAAACTTTTCATGCCGTCGTTTATAGATAATATTTACCCCGTAGAGTATTGCAGCAAAAAGAAGGAGATAGACCACCAGTGCTGAATAGCTAAAATACCAGGGCCGGGAAATGCTGAATTCATAGGTCGCCGAAGGCCCGGTTTGATCTCCAATCCTTGCCCGCACCTCAAATTCATAATTCCCAAAAGGCAGGTTCTTAAATTCTGCCGAGGGAGTTTCGCTCCATGGGCTCCATACAGAAGTAAAGCCGGTAAGCCGGTAACTGTATTCAGGAGTGAGAAATTTCTTATATTCAGGAATACTATAATTAAAAATTACATTGTTGGTTTTGTAATGAAAAGGCTCTTCCTCGCTTAAGTTAAGAAGGCGCGGTTCTTCATCAAGCGCTGCATTGTAAACGCTGCTTATGCGCAAACTGTAATTACCTTGTTCATAATCGGGTTCTTCCACTTTAAGATAGCCATTGGCGATTCCCAGAAGACGGGATCCATCGTAAAGCGGAGTTATATTTTCGTACCCGGGAGTGATATTCTGGATCTCTTCTGAAAGGTAAAGCGAATTCAGCTTAAATTTGGAGCTTAAAGGATCGGGGGTGATATTCAGCAAGGCATTGGCTGAAAAAGCCCAAAGTTCTTCCTCCCCTTCCTTGACGAATTTTCCTGAAATACGCTTTTCAGCACTAAGAATTTCAGCTAAATCATTTTCAGGAGTAAAATCATCTTCTTCCGGGAGGTACTTGAACACATGCTCTTTGGTCGTAAAATAAAGTTCATCTTTAAAGCTGAAAAGACTGGAAGATATTCCCGATACCCCCTCGAAAGGATAATTCCTGATTTCGGAGAAGCCATCCATTTCTTCATTCAACTTCAACCTGAACACTCCCTTGTGTTCATTTCCCACCCAAATTTCCCCGTTTTCTTCGGAAACAATAAATTTAGAGGAATGCGGAAAACCTTCCAGCATAGGTAGTTCCTCAAAACCCCCGGCCGTGCGTTTAAGCAAGCTCAACCCATTATAATGCCCCTGAATGAAATATCCGGGATGGCTCTTTAACTCCAGAGTAATCCAGGTACCAAAGCGTTCAGCGATTTCCTTTATTTGGGTGCCTTCCACTAAAAAGGTACCGGTGTTATGGCCTAAAAAAAGATTGCCATCTACAAAACTAAGATTCCAGACCTGCCCGTTGCTACCTTCAATAAAATTAAACTCTTCCTCCCCATTTCGGCGATAATAAAGCCCCTGATTAGTACCCAGGTATAAATATTCCGAATTTTGAAAAGAAGTATATACGCTTCCCAGCTTTCCGTAGAGATCCTGATATATCTTAAAGGGAGAATCCAGGTTTATCACGCTAAGTCCGTTGTCCAGGGCCGCCCAGATATTATTATTCCGGTCTTTGAAAAGCCTTAGCACCGTATTGTTAAGAAAACCGTTCTCCTGATTAAAATGATGCAGGATCTCCCCCCCGGCATTCACGTGAAAGATCCCGTCTTCTACCGTCCCCAGAAACATGCCCTTATTTTCAACCGGTAAGGCCGAAAAAATACTTCTTCCTCTTAGCTGCCTGCTTAATTCCTGCTGATACTGATCCAATCGGTTTTGTTGCCATTTATAAAAACGAGCATCCCTACTAATGAGCACCAGGGTCTCGTCCTCTCTGAATATTCCCATTAATTCCAGGTTCCCAAGGGTTTCAGGAGGGATAATCATTTCCGGTTTTCCATTTTTTATACTGAAGAGTCCGCCCTGCGCCACCTGGTAATAGATCTCCCCTCCTGTTTCAAAGAGGTTGGTAACCACGCCCTCAGACACAGGAAATTCAGAGAGCTTTCCACTTTGAATATCATAGAGGTAGAGGCCTTCAAAACTATGGAAAACTACTATCTCGCCCACATTTTCAATATGCCAGAACTGCTGCCCGTCTCTCAGTTCGCCGGGAAACTGGGGTATAAGACTGGTATAGTCGAGTACGCCTTTCTCATCGCGCTTCCAGAAACCCAGTTCTTTATATGCTCCGGTGAAGATAAGCTCGCCCACAACATTCACCGATCTCACCACGCTTTCATTGGGTACCGGATAGAGTTTCCATTCAGCTCCGTTATATTCCAGTAGGCCTGCGCTGTTTGCCACATAAATATTGCCGTTGGCAGCCTGGGAGACCATCCAGTTCTGGTTGCCCCCCGCATAGAGATTGGAATTGAAATTTATAACAGGAGGAAGTTCCTGAGCAGAAAGCACAGTGAGGAACAGGGTAAAAAGCAGAGAGAATATTGATCGCAAGGCAAAGAAATTTCAGGCTAAGTTAAGGAAATCCTGAATTAAAGAAAGATATGAAAGATGGGGTTTTAATTAAAGATGAATTAATCAGAATTTGTTCCTGGAAAATGAAGGCTTCATCAAACTAACGGGATTTCTCTAAAAAAGCCCGCCTCTCGCTAAAGTGTTTTGAGACAGGCAGGCTTTATGAAATGATTACCCCTGCAAGTAAGACGAAAAAGTCGGGATTTCATACAGGGGCTTTCCTGTAATTTAGGTAATCTCCACATTGGCGATCTAATTTCATAATCTTCTGTTATAAGGCTTGCGGCATTTACCAGACTCGACATTAATTCTTAATTTTAGCCGAAATAAAACACCTAACTTAAATGGCAGAATTTTCTCAGCAGAAAGCAGATCAGGAACTAAAAAAAAGACAAAAGACCTTTTCTAGGGACAAACTCAAGCAACTCTTTAAAGAGAAAAATTCCTTATTCTCAAAGTTTCTAAACATTGAAAACCTCAACGAATATTACCGGGATTTTGTCGATCTGTTCTCCCTGCTGCAGGACTGGTATAAAGGCCGGTACAAAGATGTGCCCTGGCTGGTGATCTCCTCGGTAGGGGGAGCACTTCTGTATGTGCTCTCTCCTATTGACCTCATCCCCGATTTCCTGCCCTTTGTTGGATACCTCGACGATGCCGCGGTATTCGCCGCCCTCCTGAAATATGTACGCCTGGACCTGCAAAAATACCGGGATTGGAAATATGACGAAGACCCATCCCCGGTGATCAATGATTGATCGGGTGCCTTTTTTCAATTACCCAATAAGTACTATATCATGGAATCACAACCCGGCCAGGTTTAGAATATGTTTATGGTTCAGGATACAGGTTCAAAGTTCAGAACAAAAACAGAGAACTCACAAGAGTAAACCCAAAGAAACACAGGCTAAAGCCTTCCCAATAATCTAATCCTGGCTTCATCCAGGAGTTCCACTGCCTTATCAACTTGTCCAATCTTTGTTCGAAAAGCCAGAAGGGCCATTCTAATCACGAAACGCCCGTTAATATTGGTGGAGCTGAAGAATACCGTGCCATCCTTATGGATCTCCTCCAACAGCTTTTTATTAAAATCGGTTTCATTTTCTGAAAATGGCCACCAGAAATAACTCACCGAAAGATCGGGTTCAGGCCCCAGGGCAAAACCTTTTTCTTTAAGTCGCTTCCTGAAATAGGTGGTAAGCAAAAGTTTCTCTTCCAAACAGGCCACAAAAGGTTTTGTCCCGTGCAACTGCAGAGGGAGCCATAAGCGCATGGCCCGAAAGTGTTTGGTAAGTTCAGGGGAGACATCAGCGGGATCTACCAGGTCTACATTTTTGACGGCATCCTGCATATAGTTGGCACTGTGATGATGGGAATGAAAAACAGCTTCCCTGTCTTTAACCAGTACTGCCCCGAGTCCGAAAGGCAGAAAAAGTCCTTTATGCGGATCTACCGCCAGCGAATCTGCTTTTTCTATGCCTTTAAAAAGATGTTTTCGCTCTTCGCTAAGAATGAAGAAGCCACCGTAGGCGGCATCCACGTGATACCATAAGTTATTTGTTTGGGCTATGTCCGCCAATTCGTTTAGAGGGTCCATGGCTCCTGTGTCGGTGGTCCCGGCAGAAGCGATCAACAGGAAAGGATTTAAGCCTGCTGCCTTATCGGCTTCCAGTTTTTGTTCAAGATCATCAGCAACAATTCTGGAGCCTTCGTCCAGTTCCAGTTCCCTGATGATCACATCTTCCAACCCGATTATTCTTAATGCCTTCAGGTTACAATGATGTAGCTGTGGACTAAGATACACCACACTTTTTTCGATTCTTGCTCCCTTAATTTTATGTTTATCCCTGGCCGAGGTGAGAGCGATCAGGTTAGCGATAGAGCCTCCGGAAGTGAGATTACCCACGGCCGATTCAGGAAAACCAAACAGGGATTTCATCCAGTTGAGGAGCTCATGTTCAATAGCCACCGCTCCCGGGGAGGCAAAAGACATCCCGGCGTATTCATTGGTTATATCGGCCAGATAATCTCCCAGGGCCGAGGCGTAAATACCACCGCCGGGAATATAGCCCATATAACCTCCCGAGGCAGGCTTGATGCCTTTCGCAGCCACCTCTTCAGCAAAGATCTTCAGGATTTCTTCCATTGGTTTGAGCTTCTCCCCAAAGGCGAAGGCTTCCCTTCTGGGTTTTTCCGGAGAATAAGTCCCAAAAGTGGAAAGCCCGTTCAGAAAACTGTTGGAATAGTCATTTACTTTTTGAAAGTAAGTATCGCGTTGGTCGGAAGAAGGTTCCAGGCCGGCAGATATCTTTTGCAGAGCCAGGATACGGGTCTTTAGATCATCCATAAGAACAGGTTTTACAGACAAACCTAAAGAAAAATCCGGGATTAAACCCCGAATATTATTGCTTTCAGACTACAATTTTTTTCTCTTTCTTTACGGTAATCTCATTAGCTGCATCTTCTTCTGCCTTTAGCTTCTTGCACTTTTTATTATAGTTCCAGGCAAGGTAAACTGCACCGGCAGCCGCACCTAAGCCAACACCCAGGATCCCTCCTTTTTTTACCGCGGTTTTTCCTAATTTTAAGGCCAAAGCTCTTTTAGCCCATTTCTTTCCTTTTGCTCGTAAATTTTTCATAATCTATTTTTTTGTTGCACTAATAAAGATACGCCTCAAGCCCGCAGGGGAAAAATTTAAATCCTGAAAGTATTGTGAAAGAAGCTTAAGAAAAGCTTATTTTTTCGGTAAATTGATAGAAATAAAATATCAGCTATGCCCGCTTAGCTTTCCGATACCGCCTTAGGTTACGCTATGATCACTGGTGCAGTTCTCCTCGCAGTGGTGATCTATACCATCATCAAACTTCGGAAACAGGTGAGAAAAGCCAAAGAAAGGGAGGAAAAGAAGAAAGCCGGAAAGCCTTGAAAAAAGTTTATAGCACAAGGTTCAGAATTTCCCTCTCCCTGAACTATCAGGCCCTTCCAAAATCCTGTAACCTACCCGGGCAATCTATTTAACTCAACTAAAAAATATACCTAAACCCCAACAGGTAATGATCTTCAGAACTGCTGAAGGTGAGCTCCATATTTTTGTTTTTTCGGGGTGTAGTAAAAATCCAGGTACTGCCAATTCCTACTGCCGCCCCAGCCAAAATATCCCAGCTGTCATGACGAGTGGCGTGAAGCCGGCTAAAACTGGTGTATCCCGCAAGCAAATATGCTGGAATACTGTATTTAAAACCATACCTGCGATGAAAGAAAGAAGCACCCTGGAAGGCTACAGAAGTATGTCCCGAGGGGAAGGCTTTTCCTCCATCGTTCAATGGCCGTTCTTTATTGATGATTACTTTGGCAGCACCGGTCACCACCAGATTAAGGGCAAGACTTTTAGTGTACTGCCAGGTGCCTTTATAATCTTTCAGAATCAAGCTGGTAGCCACTGCAGATGCCGGGATCAGTAATAATGTGCCATCTCCTGAATTTTCAATAAAAGAATCCTCGGGGTTGAAAAACTGTCCACGAAGTTCGGTTGAACCTAAGAAAATCACCAAAAACAGATTGAGCCATATAAAAACCCGCAGACGGCCCCCCGAAAATTGTGATCTCCCTGAAAATTCAGTATAATTCATCAAAACTAAATAGTATTTTAAATTAAAAAACAAACGACGAAATTACGGCTGCTCCCTCCATCAATTTTTTCCTCTCTTTCCTATAGAAGCCTTCCAAAAAATGGTTTTCAAGGCAAAAAAATAGTTATCTCAATATACCTAACCCAAAAATTAACATGTTTTTTGAGAAGCATCGGTCTAATCTTTAATGGGTAAAAAGAAATATAAAAGCTCAGAGCTGGAAACAAACACCTGCTTTCCGCTTCTTCAGAAAAACCGGCTATAGCCAAAACCCAACTCAGGAAAATACCTTGAAATTACTATCTTTAGGCTTAAATAATTACTACATGAAAACAAAATTACTTTCTACAAGCTTCCTGATAGCTTTTTTCTTCTTCGGAATTTCAGGAACGGCTCAGCAACTTAGCACAAACGAAATAGACAGTCTGGTTCAAAAAACCATGAATACCTTTAATGTTCCAGGCATTGCTGTTGCAGTGCTTAAGGATGGGGAGGTAGCTCATATGAAAGGTTATGGCACCCGCTCGCTCCAGGAAGGCGGAGACGTAGACGAAAATACGCTCTTTGGGGTAGCCTCCAACACCAAAGCGGTGACCGCCGCTGCCCTTGCCCGCCTCATCGATGAAGACAAACTGGAATGGGACACCAGGGTGACCGAGATTATCCCTGAATTTAAATTATATGCCCCCTATGTGACCAGCGAATTTACTGTACGGGATCTGCTAACTCACCGAAGCGGCCTCGGGCTTGGAGCCGGAGACCTCATGGTATTTCCTGCTTCGAATATAACCGATATAGATCAGTTGATCTACAACCTGAGATATTTGAAACCGGTTTCTTCTTTCCGCTCTCAATACGATTATGATAACCTGCTGTACATCGTTGCAGGCGAAGTGGTGGAACGAGTTTCAGGAACAGAGTATGAAACTTATGTGAAGAAAAATTTCCTGGAGCCATTAGGAATGGATCGCACTGCGATGTCCTGGCACAGGATCGACGATTACTCCAATGTCATTGACGGACACGCCCCAGTAGATGGAGAATTGAAAATAACAGGTCTTAGCTTTACCAGGGTAGGAAACCCTGCTGCCGGGATCTATTCTTCGGTGAAAGACTGGAGCAAATGGGTACAGGCACAGCTCGATGAAGGAAAATATGGAGAAAACCTGCAGGACAGCCTCTTTAGCACCAAAGCACATCGCGAGATGTGGACACCCCAAACTCTCACCGGAACCGGAAAAGGCGACTATAATACACATTTCAAAGCCTATGGCCTGGGATGGTTTTTAAGCGATGTAAACGGCTATCTGGAAGTCACCCATACCGGCGGACTCCTGGGGATAGTTAGCCAGGTAACCATGATCCCTGAACTGGACCTGGGAATTATTGTCTTCACCAATCAGCAATCGGGAGCGGCTTTCCGGTCTATTACCAATTCGATTAAAGATGCTTACTTTGGAATAGAAGGAAAAAACCGGATTAAACAGTACAACGACAGCAGGTTGAAAGCAGAGAAAAAAGCAGATTCTGTAGTGGCCGAAGTTTGGAAGAACGTTAATGCTGCCCAGAAAAACAGCCAACTGGATAAGAGCATTCTGTCTAACTATACCGGCACCTACAGAGATCCCTGGTTCGGGAAGGTGGAAATCACCATGAAAGATGAAAAACTTCATTTTAAGGCTGAGAATGTATCAGATCTACAGGGGAATATGAGCTATTATAAAGGGAATAGCTTTGTGGTAAAATGGGATGATCGCACGCTCAATGCCGATGCCTTTGTGATATTCAACCTGGACAGGGAAGGAAAGGCTAAAGGCTTTACTATGGAACCCGTTTCGCCCCTAACCGACTTCAGTTATGATTTCCAGGACCTGGATTTTTCTAAGATAGAATAGGCTTTTTACTATTTAATTTAGAGGTGATAACCTATAAATATTTGTTAGATCCAGCTGAATCGAAATGTACAACAGCCACCGTTTTCGGTGGCTGTTATTTTTCCAACTGCTCCGGAAATTCCAGCTTCCTAAAAAAGTTTTTCGCAGTTTCCATTAAAAGCCAAATTTGTCGAAATAAATCCGAAAAATCCCATCTAACTTTCGCCCTATCAAAATATCAAACCAGGCTTTAGGCTTATATCATAAAATTTCTTCCTTATTGTGAACAGGTAAGTTTTCAAGAAAATGCAGGAAATTTGGTTCCTGCACGTCTAATTTCTTTCTCACCCGATATCTGGCTGTTTCCACTCCACGCACCGAAATATTAAGAAGAGGAGCGATTTCCTTATTGGTAAGATCCATTTTCACAAAGGCACAGAGTCGCAACTCTCTTTTGGTAAGATCGGGATTAATTTCTTTTAATGTCCTGAAGAAGTTTTTATGAACTTTTTCAAAATTCACATCGAATACCTTCATATACTCTTCCCCGATCCGGTGATTATTTAATTTTTGAATGATATTCCGGAGATTTCTTCTGGCTCCCTGAGTTTTCAGGGTTTTTTGAAAATCCTGAAGGTTTTCATAAGTCTCGGTAAACACATCCTTTTTCTTGACCAGCATCATGGTATAATTAGCCAACTCTTTGCTTTTCCGTATATTATCTTCTTCGAGAAGTTTTTTATCCTGCTTAATTAATTCCTTATCCTTTTCAAGCTTAAGCTGTTCTATTTCAAGCTTTAATAAGCGTTGCGCTTTTTCTGCTGCTAACCTGGCTTTCCTTCTTTCAGAAATAATCTTTGCCCTGAATACGTAGATCATTAAAGTGATTAAAGCAATTATGCCAAGGAAATAAATGAATAAAGCCAGATCGGTTTGATACCAAATAGGAGGGATACTAAAACCAGCACTCGATATTTGGCCTTTATCCCCCATAAGATTCCTGCTTTTCACCTTAAATGTATAATCCCCGGGTCTTAAATGTGTAAACTCTTTAAATGGAGTTTTCTCCCAGGGGGACCAATGCTCATCAATCCCTTCAAGGATATAACTAAATTCAATTTCAGAAGATGGAGACATACGAGGTGTAGCAAATTCAAAACGAATGATTTCTGTATCTACCGGAAAATTCATTTCTGGATTATTAGCGATAGCCATCTCCCTTGAATCTTTAACATATTTAATCCCGGTAATCTCTGTCTCCAGATTATCAGTTTGTTTACCTCTCCTAGTGTCATAAAGAAAAAGTCCGGTTGTAGCACCAATAAGAACCTTCCCATTCTCCATTGGCAGAATACACTCCATCCCCCGGTTCAATTTACCTTTAAGGTTTAAGAAAAGATTTTTTTGTACTTCTGGCTTTGCTTGAGAAAAATCTATAAAGCCTACTTCGTTATCCTGTACTATCCAGGCAGTATCTTTATTCTGAATTAGCTTTCGGGTATTAACGGTAGAGTCCAGGACAGCATTTAGTTTCTCATAAGGTTTAAAAGAATTGGAAGCTTCATCAAATTCATAGATTCCGGTATTGCTGGTAAAGACCAAATCATCATTCCATCGGGTCACATTCACATTAAAAGGCGAGATAAGTCCATTTCTATCCGTAAAATGGTCTACCGCATAAACCCGGGAGTAATCTTCGGTCAGTTTCAATTTATAAACACCCTGGTATCCATGACAGACCCAAAAGGTATTAGGATTATCGCTAATTAGAATATCCCTGCTCGATTCATCAAAACCTTTGATCTTGCTTTGAAGCTCCCATTGACTCCCGTTATTTTTTAGTAAATAGATACCATTATAATTGGAAGCGATATAGGTATATGGAGAATCCGGAATGCCTACTACCTTCCAAAAACCAGATACCTCCCCAATTTGCGAAGCCTTTAATCCATCTAATAGAAATAATCCCCTGTCATGACTTACAATTAGGGAACCATTTAGGTTAGAAATTGACCAGGCCTGACCTTCCAGGTGAGGAATACTCTTGAATTGTAACATGGATTTATCTATTTCTCCCTCCTGAAGTTTTGAATAATACACCCCTTTGTTGGTCGCAAGGTAGATTCTATCTGTATCTATATATAGATCATAAACCGACCCTACATCAAATAGCTGAGAAACCGGGGAATCAAAATCCACGAAAGATAACCCGTTGTTTAATAGGACCCATAACCCACTTCCGGCTTTAAATAAATTAAGTATCGAGGAATCACTTATATCCTTAAAGGCCGGTGGATTCCGGTTTATGTAGCCATTCTCACTAAGAACTATTATTTTAGAGCTTAAGGTCCCCAGTAAATAATCATTTTCAAATTTAATAGCACTTATTACCTGACCCTGATTTTCCTTATCAAAAACCTGTTTCCAGAGGTAGACTTCATTATTTTTCAGATTCATCTTGAAGATGCTTCCCGCCTTGGTTATGGCCATCACTTCATTTTGCAAACCTGAGGGCAGAAAGCCAACTACCGAACCTCTCCGAAAATCGAAAACACGGCTTAATCGCATTTCCTCAGGATTAAATTCCATGATTCCAAAATCTGAATCCTGCACAAAGAATCTGTTGTTTACTATTCCGGAATGCACAAAGGAATTGTTTGCTGCTATGTGGGTAGCGGTATTCCCCGAAACAGCTATTAATTCATTAAAGGACCTGAAGATAATGTAATCTTTATACTCGTGAACCTGCCATAGATTTTCAAGTTCAATTCCTTCCAGATCAAGGTCTTTAAGCAAGGATCGGTAAATATAATCTCCGGTAGCTTGTTTCTCTATAATCCCTAATTCGTTGAAGCCTCCGGCGTAAACCTTGCCTTCTGAAGAGGTGATTAAACTCCTTACCGAGGAGTGATTGGGCAGGCTCACCTTATGCCATCGTTCGCCGTCAAAAATGACCACGCCATCATTGTTTCCAAAATAAGAAACTCCCCGATGGTCTTCTGTAGTAGTCCAGAACTGGGTATCCCCCTGAAAATCCTGCTGAGAATAATGAGAGACCAGGGGTGATTTTCTCAAAGTTATACTTAATTCGGAAGATTCCTGACAATTTAATAGCCCGGGAAGGACTATTAAAAACGCAGCTAAAAAAACACCCTGGAATAGTTTCATAAAGGCAATTTTCGCATCAGATTGCTCGCCCAAATTTATGAAAATTTTAGAATATTTAAGAAATAATTAGCTTTTTAAAATTTTCAAATTCAGAAGCTTATAAAAATTGACGTAGTTCTGATGTATTTTTTATTTACCCTGGCGTAATTCAAATGTAATCGACTTGTCCTAACCCCCGAATCCAAATTTTAACTTAGGCCTGTGAAATCGTTTTCGTCAGAATTAGATTTCACAATAAACTATCATAATTAATTTATACAAAAATCCTTTTTATCAATGAAAATTAAAAAATACTTATGGGTATTGTTTTTTAGTTTCACGGCATTTTCCTGGGCACAGACCATCGAGGTCTCCGGAACTGTAGTAGATGGAAGCAATAATCTTCCCCTACCAGGTGCCAATGTAATTGTAAAAAACACCACTAACGGAACCCAAACTGATTTTGATGGGAATTTTTCCTTGCAGGCCACGCCCGGGGATATATTGGTTGTTTCCTTCCTTGGATATATAACCCAGGAAGTGACAGCTACCGAAAACCCTATCCAGGTTACACTTATGGAAGACTCTGAAACCCTAGACCAGGTAGTAGTTGTGGGATATGGGACACAAAGCAAAAGAGATATTACCGGCTCAGTTTCCATTATAGATGATGAGGCCTTTGATGACAGGCCAAATACTCAGGTTGGTGCCCTCTTACAGGGGAAAGCTCCCGGGGTGCAGGTAGTATCTGGTTCTGGAAAGCCATCCTCCGGATTAAACATTCGAATTAGAGGAACGAACTCTATTAATGCAAGTAGTGAACCTTTATATGTTGTAGATGGGGTTCCCACAAATGATACCCGATCGCTTAACCCTGCAGATGTGGAAAGCATTTCTGTTTTGAAGGATGCTTCTTCTGCAGCCATTTATGGTGCTCAGGGTGCAAATGGAGTTGTTTTGATAACCACTAAAAAAGGTACTTCTGAAAAACCGAGACTTACCTTCGACACTTACGTTGGGGTTTCCCAGGTTTGGAACACGCTTCCGGTATTGAATAGTGAACAGTATAGAGATTTAATGACTGAAATGGGTAGGAATACCGATTGGTCTCGCTACACCGAAAATACCGATTGGCAGAATGAAATTTTTGGAGACGGACTTTCCTCTAATTATCAGTTAGGGATGTCCGGAAAATCCAACGGAACTTCTTACTATGTTTCCGGCGGGTATACCAAACAGGAAGGCGCAGTTAGAAGTGCTGAGATGGAACGATATAACTTTAAGGTTAACCTCTCTCAGGAAGTTACCGATTGGTTGGAGATAGGTACCAACATCGCCTATACCCATTATTCCGATGTAGATGTTGCCGACAACCAAAGTATCAATAGCGGCGGTGTGTTACTGGGCGTTTTATCTACCCCACCGAATATTGGGATCTATAACCCAGATGGCACCTTTACCAGCAACCCTTTTCAGGATTGGGAAAACCCTGTAGCATCTACCGATGGCTCTCAAAGAGAATACGTAAATCAACGACTACTGGGGAATATTTATGCTGAAATTTCATTCCTCCAGGATTTTAGCTTCAAAACTAATATCGGTACCGATTATAGCAGTGCAAACTATGATTATTTCCTTGATCCGTTTAGAACAAGCTATGGTCGGGCCATGAAAGGGATAGGTAGATACAATACTAATCTCACCAACTTCTACATTTTTGATAATACCTTAAGCTATGAGAAAGAATTCGGTAAACATAATCTGAAAGCTCTTGTAGGTTCTGTTTTTCAAAAATACAAATGGGAAGACAGTTCTATGGAAAGAAGAAATTTTGCAGGAGATAAGATCACCACTCCAAATGCCGGGGCTGAACTTATTGCTGCCACCGCAACAAAAGCCGAAAAAGCTAATGCTTCCTACCTGGTAAGGGTGAACTATGAGTTTGATGAAAGATACTTGCTTACAGCAAACTTTCGAGCCGATGGTTCCAGCAATTTCGGACCAAAAGAACGCTGGGGTTACTTTCCCTCCTTCTCTGCCGGATGGAGAATCTCAGAAGAATTCTTTATGCAAAATCAGGAAACTGTAAATGACCTGAAATTACGTGCAGGATGGGGATTGGTTGGAAATGATCAGGTTGGTAATTACGCTTACTTTGGCCGCGTTGGAAGCGGTGGTAATTACCCTATAGGAGGTATCGTACTACCGGGAACTTATCCTGCGTCAATCGCCAATGAAACCTTGAAATGGGAAGAGTCAGAACAAATTAATGTTGGTCTTGATGTGGCATTTTTTAATAGTCGAATTAGATTCAGTGCAGATGCTTACCAGAAAGATACGCGCGATCTGCTTCTTAATGCACCACTACCCCGTTCAACCGGGTTTAATAGTGCCATTCAAAATATTGGTCAACTTAGAAATAAAGGTCTGGAGTTTCAGTTAACTACCAGAAATTTCGAAGGTGAATTCAGCTGGGAGTCAGATTTCAACATCTCCTTCAACCGTAATGAAGTAATTGATATCGTTGGCCAACAGATGTTTGCTGGAGGAGTTGCCGGTCGTGGAGAGGTTAGCCTTGTGAGAGAAGGTGAACCTCTGGGTACTTTTTACGGCTATATTTGGGGAGGAGTTGATCCCGAAACAGGGATGGCTTACTACCTGGATAGCGAAGGAGAAACCACTTTCTCTCCCTCTGCAGATGATAGAACAATAATAGGTGACGCTAATCCCGATTTTCAATACGGATTCACTAATAATCTATCTTATAAAGGATTCGGATTATCGGTTTTCCTGCAAGGATCACAAGGCAATGACATCTTTAATGCAACCCGAATTGAAATTGAAGGAATGACCGATTCTAAGAACCAGTCCAGAGCTGTGTTAGATCGCTGGAGAGAACCGGGAGATATCACAGAAATCCCAAGGGCTTCTGAAGGAAATACCGATAATTCAAGATTATCAACCCGCTTCGTTGAAGACGGTTCTTATCTTAGAATGAAGGCGCTTACTCTAAGCTACAATTTACCGAAAACATTCCTTGAAACCATTAGCCTGGATGCAGTAAAATTATATGCAACGGGAGAAAACCTGTTTACTATTACAGACTACTCCGGTTTTGATCCTGAAGTGAACGCCTTTGGAGGCAGTAACACCGCAATGGGTGTAGATTTTGGAACCTATCCGCAAACAAGGAACCTTATCCTGGGCTTGAATGTTACTTTTTAAATTAAAATACTTATGAAAAAACAACATTTTATAAAATATTTTTCCGGACTGTTTATAGCAGCAAGTCTCTTCTCCTGTGATGATGAATTAGACCTGATGCCTATTTCGGAAGAAACAACAGAAAATGCATACACTACCGGAACTCAGCTTAACGCGGCTTTGACCGGAGTTTATGAATCTTTTCAATCGAATGATTATTACGTTTGGGACAAAATTATTTTTGAGGATGTCCGATCTGATAATCACTATGCCGGTGGAGACAACCCTGAAATATTCGCATTTGATGACGTAGATGTATCTACTACCAACAACAGGGTTTTCAATGCCTGGTCGGCAATTTATAATGCTATTTCCAAGGCAAACCTGGTGCTTGAAAGAGCCCCGGAGATCGATCAGGAAATTACCGAGGAAGAACGCACCCAAATTATCGGGCAGGCGCTTTTCCTTCGAGCCTACAACTATTATAACCTGGTAAAACAATGGGGTGGAGTTCCTCTAATCCTGGAACCCATCAAATCGGTAGATCCTTCTGAAGTGAGAATTCCAAGGAGTTCTGCAGAGGAGGTTTATGACCAAATCATAACCGACCTAAACGATGCCAGGGAACTTTTACCGCATTCTTATGGGAATGACGCCAGCGTCAATAAAGCACGGGCAACTATTGGAGCTGCCAATGCCTTATTGGCCAAGGTAAATGCACAAAAGCCAAATCCAGATTATCCTGCCGTACTGGAAGCTGCCAATGCTGTTATAAGCAGTCCTGCAGGTTATAGATTGTTAGATGATTATGATAAACTTTTTGACGGCAATAACTATAATAACGAGGAGTCTATTTTAGAAATTCAATACTTAGGTGGTGATGAAGGTACCTGGGCACCCCAAATGCATTTACCACCATCGCTAAGTGGAGATAGTTGGAGAAAATTTGTTACTCCCTCCAAAGACCTCGTAGCAGCTTTTGATAACGAAGGGGATGAGATCAGGAAGAATGCCACGATGATTTTTGAAGCAGTGCCATGGGTAGACGAATATTGGGGGAATGCTGTTAACAGCGAGATTCCTTTCGCCTATAAATGGAGAAACGCAGGCGGTTGGGCAAGTTCTGATAACGATTATATTTTCCGCCTTGCCGATATCATCCTTATGAAAGCTGAAGCTCTTAATGAATTAGGCCGGATCGAAGAAGCTGCCGAACAGGTAAATATTGTTAGAGCAAGGGTGAATCTTCCTGAATTGACTGCTGAAGATAAGGCTTCCTACCAAACCATGAAAATGGCAATTCTAAAAGAAAGACGCCTGGAGCTTGCACAGGAAGCTTATCGCTGGGATGACCTTATTCGCTCTGGAATGGCGGTCGAAATCATGAACGCTGTAGACGATATCGATCTTCGAACCAATCAACCGGTTGATTATAATGTTAGTGAAACCGACCTTCTTTTGCCTATTCCGCAAAACGAGATCAACCGGAATCCTAACCTAACACAGAACCCCGGATACTAACAATGAAGCGTTTAATAGCATTAATATTGGCCTTTTCTGTGAGTCTTCTGAATATCCAATGTTCAGAAGACGATCCGGCAACCCCACCCCCTCCTCCACTTAAACCTGGAGGAGAGGTGATTGGGAAAGCCCAGCTCTGGACCACCAATGCAGCAGGAACCCAATTACTGGAAGAAATGCCCACAGTGGATATCTATGAAGAAGCTTTAAGCACAGAGGCTGAACTTATTATCGATCGTACTGAAAAATATCAGGAGATCGAAGGCTTTGGAGCTGCCCTTACCGGCTCCTCTGCCTTTCTCATTAATGAGCTGTCTTCTGGAAAAAAAAGCGCCTTAATAAAGGATCTTTTTGATCCTAAAACAGGTATTGGAATTTCCTATCTGCGGATGAGTATTGGTGCCTCTGACTTTTCCTTGCAGGATTTCACCTATAATGATCTGCCTTCCGGGGAGACAGATTCCAATTTGGATAAGTTTTCCCTGAAGGAAGATGAAAAAGATGTGATTCCGGTATTTAAAGATATTCTTCAGGTTTATCCTAAACTTAAAATTATGGGAAGCCCCTGGAGTGCTCCGGCCTGGATGAAAACCAACAATTCACTTTATGGTGGAAATTTAAAACAGGAATGGTACAATAGCTATGCTAATTATTTTGTGAAATATATCGAAGGCTATGCTGCCCACGGGATAAACATCGATGCGATAACTCCACAAAATGAACCTTTACATCAGGCCCAATATCCAACTATGATAATGGAAGCCGGGCAACAAATTGATTTTATAAAAGACCATCTGGGTCCGCTTTTCCAAAGTGAAGGTATCGAAACGAAGATTATTGCTTATGATCATAATTTCGATGAACCCCAATACCCCATCGCGGTCCTTAGTGATGAAGAAGCCTATACTTATGTAGATGGATCAGCTTTTCACGCCTATGCGGGAGATGTCTCTGCTATGTCACAGGTTCATAATGCTTTTCCGGAAAAAGGAGTTTATTTCACGGAGATCTCCGGAGGGGAATGGGCTACAGACTTTGGTGATAATCTTAAATGGAATATCAAAAATATCTTTATAGGAACCACACGAAACTGGTCAAAAACAGCCTTATTATGGAACCTTGCCCTCGATGAGAATTCTGGGCCCACCAATAATGGATGCCAGAACTGTCGAGGGGTAGTTACCATAGAATCTTCAGGAGAAATAATTTATAATGAAGAATTCTATGCCCTGGCTCATTTTTCAAAATTCGTCAGGCCTGGTGCCAGAAGAATTGCTTCCAATCAACTAAGTGGCGGAATCTACAATGTAGCCTTTCAAAACCCTGATGGTACAATTGCGCTGGTCGTTCTTAATGAAACTTCTTCTAACAGAAGCATAAACGTACAGGCCGGAGATAAATACCTGAAAATAAACAGTACAGCTAATTCAGTATCAACATTTGTGTGGTAATAAAAAAACAAACTATTAAATAACAATAAAATGAAAAAAATAAAAATACTTCTTAGCACAATTCTGGTGCTTGCATTTATTTTTTCCTGCGAAGAAGATAACCTTGACCCTATTGGAGAATGGGATCTTAGTGAGCCTTCTTTACTTAGCACGAACGAAAGCCTGGTCTTAGATGAAGACCAACCCAACGAGACCTTCGAATTCACCTGGGATCCGGCAGTCTCAACCGAGAGATATCAGGTAAGGTATACCCTGATTTTAAGTACTCCGGGAAATTATGAGGCCCCTCTACTTAGTAAAGCTTCCGAAAATGGAGGCCGCGATACCAATGGAAGTTTTACTGCTAGTGAAATCGACCTTGCATTATCTTATGCTGGATATAATGCCGGAACAGAAGTTGACCTGGAAGTTGTAGTACTCGCAAATAGTATTGATAAACAAACTACCGATGCTGCGGAATTAAGTGTAAAACGTTTTGAATCCGAATACCTTCCCGGGCAATTGTACCTTTCTGGAGAGGCCACCGAAGCAGGAACTGATCTTTCACAGGCTTTATCAATGAGATCCCTGAAAGATACCGAAAATAACGCCACCGATGTTTTCGAAATCTATACCCATCTCGAAGCAGGAGCAGCCTTTATGATTTATAGTGAAACTTCCCTTCCCGCTCATACCTATGGGGGTAGCGAAGGAGAACTGGTTAAAAATGGGGATCCGATTATAGTTGATGAAACCGGGGAATACAGATTAACCGTAGACCTTGCAGAAGGAACATACAACCTTCTGAAGATAGAACACTTAAGTGTTGTTGGCGATGTTATCGCTGCCGGTTGGGGTGGAGATGAACCTTTGGAATACATCGGCAATGGCGTTTGGGAAGCTGAGCTTTCTCTGAATTCTGGAGGATTCCTTTTCAGGCTTAATGGCGACTGGGGTTACCTCTTTAAAAGAATTGCCGGCACCCAGAATGAACTTTATATGGAATCCCAGGCAGGAGATGCCGGAATTGAAATTGAAGATATCCCATTAGGTGCTCCGGGAGATTATACCGTTACTGTAAACCTTTCAGGAGATACCTACACCTATTCCCTTGAAAGCAACCAGGTAAGCAATCCTCCTTCTGAAACCCCTGATGCGCTTTACCTTCTTGCCGATGGCGTAGTAGTATTTGAATTCAATAAAGAAGATGATAAGTTTATGTCAGGTACCTATATTCCGTTACAGGCGGAAGTAAGCTATCAACTTAACAGCGCTGAAGACGGTACAGGAACAGCCTACTCACTTGACGGAATTATTGGAGAAACCTCCAACCCTGACGGAGATTCAGCTTTTGGCAGCCTTGGTCTTTTGGAAAGCCCTGGAAATATTTCTCCGGCAAGAGATCAGGCCTATTCCCTGGAATTTAATTTTGCCACGGGAGCGGTAAACTGGAAATATTATAACATAAAATTATTCCATTGGGACGAAGAAGGCGGCGGCTGGGATAGTAGGGACGAGTTCCTTATGACCTATGTGCATCCGCATAAATTTACGACGACCCAGGCTCTGGAAGCTGGTTACCACCTTAAATTTAATTCCCCCTGGGATATTCAGTTAGGTGGGGACGATCCCGATGCCCTGTCCGGAACCATGACCAATGGCGGTCCAAACTTAACCAATATAACAACCTCGGCAACCTACGAGGTGAATATCGAAGTGGCCAATGATTATGAAACCGGAACTTACGAATTCATTTTACAGTAATTAGCCAATACTATTAATTAGACAGATGCCGCTACTATGGCGGCATCTTTTTACCCCTATTGAAATGCACAAACCCTTTAATAAACCAATACTTCTGGTGCTAATGCTCTTTACATTATTAGCCTGTGATCAGAAGAACGAAAAAAATAATAGTCCGGATGAACCGGAAATGTGGCTCACAAGTCTTGATAAAAAATCGCTTCTTGAAAAAAGAGAGCTTACAGCTAGCAAGGAAAATGATTTCAAAGCTCAGGCCACTATTACTGTAGACACCTCCAGGAAATTTCAGAAGATAGACGGATTCGGATATACCCTAACCGGCGGAAGTGCCCTGCATATAAATCAAATGAGCGATGATGCCAGAAATGAACTCTTACAGGAACTTTTTGGTACCGGCAATGATCAGATCGGGGTAAGTTACCTTCGGCTAAGCATTGGGGCATCCGATCTTGATGAGGCTCCGTTTTCCTATAACGACCTGGAAGAGGGAGAAACCGATGCGCAACTTGAAAAATTCTCTCTGGCTAAGGACAGCCTTCACCTCATTCCGGTATTAAAAGAGATTCTGGAGATCGCCCCTGATATTAAAATCCTTGGGTCCCCCTGGTCTCCTCCGGTTTGGATGAAAGATAATGGAGATACCCGTGGCGGCAGCCTTAAGGAGGAATACTATCCGGCCTATGCCTTATATTTTGTAAAATACATTCAGGCGATGGCCCAGGAAGGAATCACAATAGATGCCATCACCATTCAGAATGAACCTTTACACCCCGGGAATAATCCAAGTCTTTTGATGCTGGCAAAAGATCAGGCCGTATTCATTAAAGATCACTTAGGTCCTCTTTTTAAAGAAAAGGGTATTGAGACCAAGATCATCCTGTACGATCATAACGCCGATCGCCCCGATTATCCAATTTCTATTCTGGATGATGCAGATGCTGCACAGTATGTAGATGGTTCTGCATTCCACCTCTACGGTGGGGATATTAGTGCTCTCTCTAAAGTACACGAAGCTCATCCAGACAAGAATCTTTATTTCACCGAACAATGGGTGGGAGCTCCCGGCAATTTCGCACAGGAGATGGAATGGCATACCGAAAACCTTATTATTGGTGCAACCAGGAATTGGAGTAAAAACGTACTGGAATGGAACCTTGCAGCCGATGAAAACCAGCAACCTCACACCGACCGTGGAGGCTGTGATCGCTGCCTTGGCGCTATCACAATAACCGGCGACGAAGTAACCAGAGAACCGGCATACTACATTATAGCCCAGGCTTCCAAATTTGTTCGTCCCGGTGCTGTTCGTGTAGCTTCAAATATACCTGAGAATGTACCCAACGTTGCCTTTCTTTCCCCCGAAGGAAAAGTGGTGATGATTCTTCAGAATAAAAATGAAGAACAAAAAAATATAGTCATCGAAATTGGAGAAAGGAGCTATAATGTTTCCCTCCCTGCAAAATCTGTGGCTAGCCTAAACTTTTAAGAAAAATAACTATGAAAATAAATAAGATAATATTTACTGCTGGAATTTTATTGGCCGGGTTCAATTCCTATGCTCAGGAACAGCCTACTCCTGCAGAAATAGATAAAAAGGCCACCGAATTACTGGGTAAAATGACCCTGGAAGAAAAGGTTGGCCAAATGACCCAGGTCACCCTCGATGTTATTGGAGAAGGGGAAGACATATACTCCAGTTTTGAACCTTTTAATCTCGATAAAGAACTGGTGAGGAAAGCAGTTTCCCATTATAAAGTGGGATCCTTTCTGAACACAGCTAATAACAGAGCCCTTCCAAGGGAAAAATGGTATGAGATCATCTCTGAAATTCAGGAAATTAATTCCGAAGAGAATGAATTGAATATTCCTATCATTTATGGAGTAGATGAGATTCATGGTGCCACTTATACCGTAGGCGCTACCATGTTTCCACAGCAAATTGCCCAGGCTGCCAGCCGAAATCCCGGATTGGTAAAAAGGGGAGCTGAAATAACCGCCTATGAGACCCGGGCCAGCGGAATTCCATGGAATTTCTCGCCGGTATTGGATTTAGGAATGGACCCCAGGTTCTCCCGTATGTGGGAATCATTTGGGGAAGACCCCTACCTCACTTCGGTACTCGGGGTGGCCATGATAGATGGTTATGAAGGTAAGGATAATAATATTGGCCATCCCCACCACCTTGCCTCAACGATGAAGCACTTTTTAGGCTATCACGCGGTAACCTCCGGAAAAGACAGAACGCCGGCCTATATCCCAGATGATGTACTAAGAGAATACCATCTTCCGTCTTTTAAGGCGGCAATAGATGCAGGTGCGCATAGCATTATGGTCAATTCCGGACTTATTAACGGTAAACCGGTACACGCTAATTACGATCTTCTCACCAAACTTCTGAAAGAAGAATTAAATTTTGAAGGCCTGGTAGTTACCGATTGGGCCGACATCGAAAACCTACACCGCAGGGATCGCGTGGCTCAAAATGATAAAGAAGCTATTAAAATGGCCATAAATGCGGGAATTGATATGTCTATGGTTCCTTATGAATATGAGCGGTTTGTAGAGAAGCTTCTGGAATTAGTAAAAGAAGGCGAGGTTAAGGAATCGCGCATCGATGATGCGGTAAAAAGAATTCTGAAAGTAAAACTCGCGCTAAACCTCTTCGAAGTTCCCGTTACTCACTATGAGGATTATCCGAAATTTGGGAGTGAAGAATTTGAGCAGGAGGCCTTCAATATGGCTGCGGAGGCGATTACCCTTTTAAAAAATGAAAGTGATGTGTTACCCCTTCAAAAAGATGTAAAAGTATTGGTGACCGGCCCAAATGCCAACTCCATGAGAACCCTGAACGGGGCGTGGACCTATTCCTGGCAAGGAGAAAAAACACCCGAATTTGCTGAAGATTATAACACTATTTATGAGGCTGTAGCCAATAAACTCGGGAAACAGAACGTGATCTTTGAAGCGGGTGTTAATTATAAAAATGACGGCAAGTATTTTGAAGAAGAAGATGCTGGTATTGCAAATGCTGTAAAACAGGCAGAAAATGTTGAGTACATTTTGTTAATCCTTGGAGAGAATTCTTATACCGAAAAACCGGGTGACCTGAATGATCTCTATATCTCTGATCTTCAAACTCAGCTCGCAAAAGAATTAGCAGCCACAGGGAAACCGGTAATTCTTATTCTTAATGAAGGCCGCCCAAGGATAATAAGCAAATTCGAACAGGATATGGCCGCCGTGGTACAAACTTACCTCCCTGGAAATTTTGGTGGCGATGCCCTGGCCGATATCTTATTCGGAGATATCAACCCTTCCGGAAAACTGCCTTATACCTATCCGCGCTATCCTAATGCCTTGATTCCGTATATTCATAAACCTTCCGAAGAGCAAACCAAAGCCGAAGGAGTTTATAATTACGAAGCCGATTTTAATCCGCAGTATCCTTTTGGGTTCGGACTTAGTTATACCGATTTTGAAGTTTCAGACCTTCAAATCGATAAGACCGAAATCACCCAAAACGATACCTTCACCCTAAGTGTGAAATTATCTAATACGGGAAATCGCAGCGGAAAGGAAGTAGTTGAAGTTTACAGTTCAGATTTGTACGCCTCAGAGATCACGCCCGATGTAAAAAGACTTCGGAAGTTTAGAAAAGTAGAACTTGCTGCTGGAGAAACCAAAACTATCGAATTTAATATCAGTACCTCCGACCTGGCATCGGTTAATACCCAGGGAGAAACAATCGCAGAGCCGGGAGAATTCGAGATATCTGTAAAGGATCTCAAAAAAACTATTCTTCTGAAAGAATAATACTAAAAACACCTTCTGTTGATTAAGGGTTTAACCAGTTTTAAAGGTTAAACCCTTTTTTTATTTTAAATACTAAACCATAACCGAGAATCGGGCATAGCCCCCTGACAAATATCATTGTTTTTCAAAGCTTTGGCGACTACCTTGATAGTCTCAAGAAACTTTAGGGCTATGAATGCTACAGAAAAAAAAGCAGCCTATAACCTCGCCGATTATAACAGCGAAAGAACCTCCTTTTCCTGGAAGAATATTGAAAGTAAACTGGAGCTGGGGAAAACAAAGGGAGGATATAATATCGCGCATCTGGCGGTTGATCGTCACGCCAACACAAGTCTAAAAAGCACCCTGGCTTTCCGGTTTATTCAAAAGGACAGGAGCCCGCAGGACTACAGCTATTCCCGTTTAAAGGAAGAGACTTCAAGATTTGCCAATGTGCTCCGCTCGCTGGGCATTCAGAAAGGGGAAACGGTCTTTTCCCTGGCCGGCAGGATCCCGGCTTTATATATCACTGCCCTGGGAACCCTGAAGACTACAGCCGTGTTTTGCCCACTCTTTTCCGTTTTCGGGCCTGAACCAGTTTTTCAGCGCCTGCATAAAGGAGAAGCCAAAATTCTGGTCACTACTTCTGCTTTATATGAAAAGACCGTAAAACAACTTGAAGAAAGGCTCCCTTTTCTGCGATATATAATCCTTAGCGACCTGGAAGAACATCAATCGGGAAAAGTGCTTTCCTGGTCCCGACTTATGAAAGAGGCTTCTTCCGACTTTAAGATCCCGCCCACGTCACCTGAGGATCCCGCGCTGCTACACTTTACCAGCGGTACTACCGGAATGCCTAAGGGCACCCTTCACGTTCATAAAGCCGTGCTCACCCATTATATCACAGGAAAATTTGTGCTGGATTTTCATCAGGGAGATCTATTCTGGTGTACTGCCGATCCCGGTTGGGTAACCGGCACTTCTTACGGGATTATAGCGCCCCTGGTCAATGGGGTTACTTCTATCATAGATCAGGAGGAATTTGATGCCATGCGCTGGTATGCTATTTTGGAAGAACAAAAAGTAAATATCTGGTATACCGCTCCCACCGCCATCAGGAGGTTGATGCGAATGGAAATAAAACCCCGTGAAAAATTTAATCTGGGTGCTCTGCGCGTAATTTTAAGCGTGGGAGAGCCACTTAGTGCGGAAGCTGTGCTCTGGGGGGAACACAGCTTCGGAATTCCCATCCTGGACAACTGGTGGCAAACCGAAACCGGAGGCATTATGATCGCTAATTATCCTTCCATGCCGGTAAGGCCCGGGTCCATGGGTAAACCCCTCCCCGGAATTGAAGCCGCCCTGGCGGAAGTGACCGAAGATGGATTAAATTTCATAAAAGAACCCGGGAAACAGGGACATCTGCTGCTAAAAAAAGGATTTCCTTCCCTGTTTCGCGACTACCTGCATGAAGAAGAACGCTACCACAAATGTTTTACTGGCGAGTGGTATCTCACCGGGGACCTGGCCAAAAAAGATAGCGACGGGTATTTCTGGTTCATAGGCAGGGCCGACGATATCATAAAAACCAGCGGCCATATGGTAGGCCCTTTTGAGGTGGAAAGCACCCTGATGAGACATCCTGCAATCGCTGAAGCTGCAGTGATAGGAAAACCCGAAGCCTCTATCGGGGAGTTGGTAAAGGCTTTTGTGGTTCTTAAGCCTGGAGAACCTACCAATGAAGAAATGAAACTGGACATTATAGGCTTTGCCCGAAAACATATGGGGCCGGCGGTAGCCCCTAAAGAAATCGAATTTATTGCCAGTGTGCCCAAAACCCGAAGCGGAAAAATCCTGCGCCGCCTTTTAAAAGCCCGGGAACTGGGATTACCCGAAGGTGACACCTCCACTTTAGAACAAACCTGATCATGAAAAATAAAAACAATTTAGATCCGGAGAAAGCCGAAAAACTTCTGTTTCAGATGCTCCTAATGAGAAAGTTCGAAGAGAAGAGTGCTGAGCTCTACACCAAAGAAAAAATAAGAGGTTTTCTGCATCTCTATATAGGTGAGGAAGCAGTAGCCACAGGGATCATACAGGCCCTTAAGCCTGAAGATTATATCCTTGCAACCTACCGGGAACATGCCCATGCTCTGGCACGTGGGGTGGACGCGGGGGTAATTATGGCCGAGATGTATGGCAAACAGGAAGGCTGTAGTCGCGGTCGTGGCGGTTCCATGCACCTCTTTGATAAAGAAAAAAACTTCTTTGGCGGCAATGCAATAGTAAGCGGTCATCTCCCCCTGGCCACGGGTATGGCCCTGGCTTCCAAAAAACTAAAAAGGGATAACATCACGGTCTGCTTTTTCGGCGAAGGAGCGGCAGCAGAGGGGGAATTCCATGAAGCCCTTAACCTGGCTTCGCTCTGGAAAGTGCCTGTACTGTTCGTTTGTGAAAATAACCTGTATGCCATGGGCACTGCCCTACGCTACACTCATGCTGTACAGGAAATTGAAAAAAAAGGCCCTGCCTATGGGATAGAATCGAAAGCGGTAGACGGGATGGACCTGCTAAAGCTAATGGAAGCCGCTAATAAAGCCGTAGAGCAGGTAAGAAGTTCAGGGGAGCCCTACCTGCTGGTGTGCAACACTTACCGTTTCAGGGCACATTCCATGTTTGATGCTGAATTATATCGGGATAAAACCGAAGTTGAAAAATGGAAAAAACGCGATCCTATTCCAAAATTCCGGAAATATTTGCTGAAGGAGAATTTGATAAGCGAGGCGAAAGTTCAGGAATTAGAAAAAAGACTGAATACCGAAATCCAGAAAGCCGTCGACTTAGCCGAAGCAGGAACCTGGGAAGCTAAAGAGGAACTCACAAGATTTGTCTATTCTGAAAACCCTGTATCATGAGTGAACTAAAGAAAATAACATACCGCGAAGCCCTGAAAGCAGGGATAAGGGAAGCTCTTCTCAATGATGACAGGGTATTTCTTATGGGAGAAGATGTAGGCCGCTACGGGGGTGCCTTTGCGGTGAGCAAAAGTTTATTGGAAGAATTCGGGGAAGACCGGATTATGGACGTACCGCTCTCGGAATCGGGCTTTGTAGGAGCGGGTATCGGCGCCTCCCTGGCCGGGATGAAACCCATCGTGGAGGTGATGACGGTTAATTTTGGGCTACTCCCCATGGACCAGATCGTAAACAATGCCGCAACTTTATTACATATGTCGGGAGGACAACTAAACGTGCCGGTAGTGATACGCATGAGCTGCGGGATAGGGAAACAGCTCGCTGCCCAGCATTCCCACAGTTGGGAGCCCTTATTTGCCCATATCCCGGGGCTGGTGGTAGTCTCGGTGGGAACTCATGAAGATGCGAGAGGAATGTTGCATACCGCCCTGGAACATCCCGATCCGGTGATCATTTTTGAATATACTTCTATGCTCAATCTGGAAGCTGAAATACAAATTGATGCCGGGCACACCGATATTTCACGGGCAAAAGTCCGCCGGGAGGGAAAAGATATCTCCATTATCACCTACGGGATCGGGGTTTACAAGGCACTGGAGGCTGCAAAGCGTCTTTCGGAACAGGGCATAGATGCCGAAGTCATCGATCTTAGGGTACTCCGGCCTTTGGATGAGGATTGCTTTATAAAATCGGTTAGCAAAACCCACCGGGCATTGCTGGTAGAAGAAGCCTGGGCCTCTGTTAATATCTCTTCAGAAGTTAGCGCCCGTATTATGGAAAATGCCTTCTATGAGCTGGATGCCCCGGTGAAAAGATTAGGCGGAAGCGAGGTGCCTATCCCCTATCCCCTACACCTGGAGAATGCCTCTGTGCCGCAGGTGGAAGATATAGAAAATGCAGTAATTAAAATACTCAGGCCATGACAGACTTTTTAATGCCCAGCCTTGGGGCCGATATGGAAGCAGGGACGCTGGTGCAATGGAAAAAGAAACCCGGCGACCAACTCACACCGGGAGATATCATTGCCGAGGTGGAAACCCAGAAAGGTCTTATTGAAATCGAGATTTTTGAAGCGGGGATCCTAGAAAGTTATCTCATCGAAGAGGGCGATAAAGTGCCAGTAGGCAGCCCCATGGCAAGACTCAGGCCTGAAGGCAGCTCTAAAAAAACCCCGGAAACACACCCTATTCAGGAAAAAAGCCAGGCCTCCAAGCCTTTGGCAGCTATTTCTGAAAAAACACCTTCAGAAAGCAGCTCTTCCCAAAAGAAAACTTCCGAAGAAATACCGCGGATTAAAATTTCTCCCCTTGCCCGCAGTATCGCCGAAAAAAATGGAATTGACCTATCAAGCATCACGGGCAGCGGGGAAGGAGGAGCTATCATCAAAGCAGATGTAGAAAAGGCCATGGTAGCGAAGGCCGGGGAGCCTGCCGGAAAAGAAACCAGGGAAGCGCCCTCTACCGCAAAAACAATTCCACAGGAAAGCATCCGCACTGCTGTGGCCGCTGCTATGAGCAGGTCCAACCGGGAGATTCCGCATTATTACCTCGAAAAAAGGATAGACATGCTGGCAGCGATGACCTGGTTACAGGAAGTCAACCGGCAACGGAAAATCTCCGAGAGGTTGCTTCCAGTGGTGTTGTTCATCAAAGCGGTAGCCAAAGCCTTAGAAAGCTCTCCTGAACTGAATGGCATATGGGATAATGGCCTGCAAATCCAAAACCAGGTAAATATAGGTTTTGTTATCTCCCTTCGAGCCGGTGGACTGCTGGTACCCGCCATCCGCGACGCCGATCTCAAAAGCCCGGAAGAGATCATGGCAGTATTGAACGAGCTTATCCCCCGGGCCCGCGCCCTGAAACTCCGCAGTTCAGAGCTTAGCGATTCCACCATCACTATTACCAGTCTTGGTGAAAATGGCGCCGATAAGGTGTTTGGAGTGATTTATCCTCCGCAGGTCGCTATTGTAGGTTTTGGCAGTATAATCAATGAGGCAGTGGTTCATGAGGGAATGCTGGCCATACGTCCTGTGGTTCACGTTAGTCTTGCCGGAGATCACCGCGCCACAGACGGGCTCTCTGGTAGCCGTTTCCTGGAAGCTCTTAATAATAATTTACAAAATCCCAACGCCTTATGACTCGTGAACACATCCAATCGACCATCTTTGAGCTCCTTAAAAAGACAGCTCCCGAAACAGATCCCCACAGCCTACGTCCCGATGAAAACATAAGGGAAGCACTTAATATTGACTCCTTTGATGCCCTGCAATTTCTTGTCGCTTTAAATGAAAAACTCGGAATCGATATCCCCGAAGAAGACTATAGCAAGACAACCACACTTGGTTCCCTGACAGATTATTTGGAGCAAAGGTCCCGGTAAAGGGTCAAGCCCGGGATGACGACTCAAAGAAAACCGCATACCCGAAAACGCACAACCGGGAACCCACAACCGGAAAGCGCAGGATGAGATTCCGGGTTAAGCCCGGAATGACGATTTCAACGAAACCGCAGAACCGAGAACGCACAACCGAGAACCGAGAACTCACCACTGAAGAAACCCACTTCTCCCGTCACCCTGAGCTTGACTAAGGACCTTGTTCGCCCGACGTAACACCCCTTGCCTGCTCAAATTTTCATAAATCCGGTTTTGATAAACTGAAATCAAAACTGCCTACAATAAAAAGAATTTCAATCTGAACGTGCCCATTAAACCAAACTCAATTTTTTTTCCTTAAATTAGTAGCCAAGCTTAAGCTCACCCCCAACTAATTCCAATACCTGTTCCCTGCCCCGGGAGATTATTACTAATAATAAGCTTTTTACCAATACCGGTCTATTGTCGTTTTTTAGATGTTTTCTAAAAAAAGAAGTTTTGAATTCCCCACCATAATAGTATTAAAGGAAATTAAATCCCATTGTTCAATGATTCAGCCCATACAGATATTACTAGTTGAAGATGAGATGATTATTGCCGCAACCATTTCCCTGCAACTTACAGAAATGGGCTATGAAGTTTCAGGAATTATACCCCGTGGGGAAGACGCCCTGCACCTGATTAAGAAAAATCTGCCGGATATCGTCCTGATTGACATTCAGCTTAGAGGTCGCTTAGACGGAATTGATACCGCCCGGAAAATGCAGGAATTATGTCCTAATCTTGCTATCATCTATCTTACGCCCAATGCAGACCAGGCAAATTTTGAAAGGGCAAAAGATACCAAACCCTATGCTTTTATTTCCAAACCTTTTAAAAGATTGGATTTACAGCGAACTATAGAATCAACTGTAAATCAGATAAGCTGTAGTATTAAAATCCAGGACCCGGATGTAAAGACCGAAAATTCTACTTACATCCTTAAAGATTGCCTTTTTATAAGACATCATGAAAGCATGATTAAATTGGATATTAAAGCGATTAGGTATATTGAGGCCGAGCGAAATTATAGCAGAATCTTTTGTAGCGAAAAAGAGCATCTGTTAGTATCCTCCCTTAAAGAAATGAATAAAAAACTTCCGCAACAACACTTTTTAAGAATCCATAGGTCATATATTATCAACCTCTCCCGAATAGATGAAATCGCAGGAACCTATGTTGTTATTGCAAAAAAGGCCATCCCCATGACTAAAGCAATGCGACCCGAACTTTTAAAAAGGTTACAAACCATTTAAGGCTTCGGGAAAATAAACAGCCCTTTGGGACAGCATTCCCAGGTATTCGTCCTAAACAACTTGATTTCAACAAATTACAATTCTACTTTAGGTTGCTATTAATCTAAAATAGTATATTATGAATACTCTAAAATTTATGGCCTTATTTATTGCAGTTATAGGCTTAAACACCAATGCATTATTTTCCCAAAACGGTAGTTCCAATCAGGCTTTTTGGATACATGAAGATCAGGTTAAACCCTCTATGCTTAAGGAATATGAAGCCGCTACCAAAGATTTTATCGCGGCCTGTAAAGAACATGATCTAAAAGACTATGACTGGTCTACTGCCCAGGTTAATGGCGGTAATTATTTGAGCATTGCCCCGATTGAAAAAATGGCCGATTTCGATAAGAATCCTCTGGCGCCTTTAGCCGAAAAAATGGGAGAAGAAAAATTCAGAGCCATGTTTTCCCGATTTGATAAAACTTATGACGTACACAAAAATTATATAGTCCATTTAATTAAGGACCTATCTTATATGCCAAATGGCATGGACACCAACACCCCCGGCCAGGACTACAGAAAATGGCACTTCTTTTACGTGACTCCTCAAAATGTTGCTAATCTTCGGAATAAGATAAATGAAATTAAAAACTTATATGAAGAAAAGGGCGCAAAAGAACACTTCAGGATCTATCGCAATGGCTTCGGGACTCCCGGCGATTATTACCTCGCAGTAATTTCGGCAAAGGATGAACAATCCTATGCAAAAATTTCCGATGAAACAGAAACGCTTCTGGGAGAAGAAGGCAATAGACTCTTTGAAGAAATGATGAAATATGTGCATAAATATGAAACTAAAACCGGCCGTATGCGCCCCGACCTGGCGTATACATCTAATTAAAAACAATCACGATGAAAAGCCTGAGATCATATTTTTTCCTTATTTCGTTTGTTTTACTGGGGGTTAGTCCGTCAAATGCTCAGAACACAAATAATCAATTGATCGTGCAGGAGATCTACGATTATTTGCAGGATAAAAATTCCACTTCCCGGGATATAGCCCGCTTAACCGGGAAGATAAAATGGGATGATGAAATCCACCGGAAAAACCTCCCTAAAAAGAACGGGATAAATTTTATCACGGTGCTGAATAATGAATATGGCAGGGTTTTATTCGAAAGGCTGAGCTTTAAGGAAGTAGAAAGAGATAAGGTGGTGGTTACGGGAATAATGAGTGGCCGCCAGGCTACCGAATGTGAATATATCTCCACCAATTTTCAGCATAAATGGTCCTTAGCTTTAGCTCAAGGGCAAATCATCGGCTTTTCTGAATAAGCCTGAACAATGACAAAAAATGAAACGAGTAGGAATTATAGGAGGCTCGGGCTTTATTGGCAGCTATATAACCCGAAAATTTTTAGAGGAAGCCTACGAGGTTAAAGTCTCGGTTACCGATATTAATAAAAGTGAAAAATATAAACATCTTTTCAACCTAAAAAATTCCGATAATCTGCACATCCAGGCCTTAAAAGTAGAACAGTTTGAAGCTCTTGAGAATTTCATCAAAGATTGTGATTTGGTGATCCATAGCGGTACTCCTTTTCAACTCGATGTAAAAGACCCGCAGACGGAACTCCTTGATCCTACAATAAAAGGCACCCAGAATTTCCTCCGGGCTATAAGCGCAGCCAAAGATATTGAAAAACTGGTTTTTATAGCTTCGGTAGCGGCCTGGAACACCAATTTCCCTATGCCCGCCGGCGGTAAAAGCTTTACCGACACCTACGATGAAAATGAAGTAGGCTATACCAATTCTCAGAGCCATCCTTATGCCCGGGCAAAATTTATCGCCAACCAGATGGTAAACGATTTTATAAAAGAAAATCCCCAGCTCCTATTTGAAATAAGCTCCCTTTCCCCGGTAATGGTAATGGGAAGATCACTATCAAAAAGGGAAGATTCGACCTCCACGGGGATGCAGTTTCTTATAAAAAACAACATAGCTCCTAACGATTTTACCCAGGCCCTCTTCGATAATGATGTTCCTTTTGCGGTAGTGGATGTAGAAGATGTGGCAGAAGCAAGCTTCCTTGCGGCCACAAAAAAGGGCCTTCACGGAAAGAATTATTTATTGAGTAGTGAAACCTTTAAAGTATCTGATATTCATGAAATGCTTAATAAAAGGGAGCCTAAGGAAAAAGCGCAGGTTATCTATAAAAACGACCTGGCAAAAACCGATTTGGGAGTTCAATTCAGGCCGGTAAAACAAACCCTCAACACCTATTCAACATAAAAAAGGGGTAAGCCCGGGAGTTATCCTGCTTTTAGAAATCAGTGACCGGGAAAACTTAAATTAATTAAACCCAGAGTTATGAAAAATTTATTAGTCTTAATCGCGGATGAGATTCCGGGTCAAGCCCGGAATGACGATTTCAACAAAACCGCAGAACCGAGAACGCACAACTCACAACCGAAAAAACCCACTCCCCCGTCACCCTGAGCTCGACTCAGGGTCTCATCTGAGTGAGCAACAAAGAACTTCAGAACCCACAACGGAAAATTATTAGGATGAGATTCCGGGTCAAGCCCGGAATGACTACTCCAGGAAAACCGCAGAACCGAGAACCCATAACCGAGAACTGGATAAACCAACTCCCCCTCTAAACCTCAAACAAGAAACAAACCGGCCCCTACTCCCTTTTTGAGATCAGCCCCGAAGTCAGTAAAATTCCCAGGAATACCACTACCATCCCTACCACATCCATAAGCTTAATACGATCTCCAAAAGCCAGCCAGGCCATGAACATGGTCACCGGCGGGCCCAGGTAAAACAAACTGGCAACCCGGGTAGCATCCAGACGTTCGATGAGGCGCCACATGAGCACATAAGCCCCCAGGGAAACCGCCAGGATCAGCCAGATCATCGCATAAGTGAATTCCGGCACCCATTCTACAGCCAGATCTTCAACCAAAACAGCAGGTAAGGCCAGAGCCAATGCTGTTGCCATGCTCTGATAAAAGAGGGTCTGGTCCAGTGGTAATTTTTCCTGTTTGTTCTTTATCTCCATTTTGCGCTGTATCAAGCTAGCGACGGTGATTCCGATAACAGACCCAAGCGGAATAAGATACCCGAAGATGGAACCTGAATCGCCAAAGTCTATTCTGGAAACCACAGTGATCGCCACGCCTATAAAACCGAGTATAAGCCCCAGCCACTGTTTCCGGCTGGTTTCTTCATTGGTAACATACCCCGAAAGTGCGCCCGTAGCCAATGGTTGCAGGGCCACGATAAGAGCTACAATTCCTGCCGGAACATCTTTATCCAGGGCTAGTAACACACAGGTAAGCCAAACCCCATGCGCCAAAAAACCGATTAACATATTTAAAGCGGCTACCTTTAAACCTACCCATCTTAACCTGTTTCTTATAAGCAGGTAAAGCGCCAGTATTACAGTTGCGGCCAGGTAGCGTAAAAAGATCAGGGTATAGGGCCCCGTATAAGGCAGGCCATACTCCGCCCCTATAAACCCGGAGTTCCATAACAGCACGAAACCCACAATTAATAAAATTGTACTTTTTTTCATGAAAGTTCGAATTTTATTCAACCTTTCTCCGGATTTCTGGACCTTTTTCCAGTAATACGATTTCCGTTAATTTCTATAATCATAACTCCTTTTTCAAAAGAGATTTTCAGTTCATCGGTATAGGTAAGTTTTAATGATTTGTTTTCACTGGCTAAAAGCTCATCATCCATGAATAATCTTCCTTCAACCTCATGTAATTTAATATTAGTCTTGTTAATTCCCAGGTGTTTTGTAAGTTCCTCTTTATCGAAAAAATAAGTACCAAAATGTTCTGCAAATAACTCTGGGTTTGCCAATTCATCCTCATAGGGTAGGTCAACACTTGCTCCCTTTGTGCTGAGATACAAATCCCGTAACAATTGTAAAATAGGCGTATTACCCCAATTAGAAGTAATGCCTATAAAACCACCTGTTTCAGGTAACCTTATTATAACACTTTTGGTTCCATAACCGCTGCCTGCTGCAAAATAAATTTTTTCTTCACCAAAATATTTAATACTCCAGACATAAGCTTCAAAATCTGTTTCTCCACTTTTTACATAAGGCTGAAATAATAACTTCGTGTATTCCTTTGAAAGCAGCCTATTGGCTTCCACCGCTTTTATAAATTTAAATAAATCAGAGGGAGTGGAATATAATCCGCCTCCGGCATTATCTCCCAAATGTTTGCTTCTCTGTGCGAACTCCAATCCATTGGAGGTTATTCGGTAGGGCACTGCTAATCTTTTCACCACATTTTTTCCACTATAATAACCGGTATTATTCAGGTTCAAAGCTTCGATAATGTTTTGCTGAAGAAATGCTTCATACCCTAAATCACTTATTCTTTCAATAATGGCTCCTAGTACCGTAATACCAGCATTGGAATATTCATAACGCGCCCCGGGTGTAAACAATAAACTCTGCTTCTCAATTAGATCAAGCTGTTCCTTAAAATTTAAATTTTGATGAGGCTGAATACCCGATTCTCGTGGGAGTCCCGAGGTGTGAGTTAATAAATGGTGTATAGTAATGCTGTCGCCCCATATTGCTTCTAAAGTTGGCAAGTATTCTTTAATAGGTTTATGTAATTCTACTTTATTATCTTCTGCTAATAGTAATATGGCTAATGCTGTGAAGGTTTTTGAAATGGAATTAATGGAAAATCGAGTGTCCCTGGTATTCTTAATATCAAAGCTCCTATTGGCATACCCATAGCTTTTTTCAAATGATACCCGATTATTTGAAGCCACTAATATACTCCCGGAAAATCCATATACATTTTCATAAGCTTCAGCTATTTCATTTAACTTATCTCCTAAACCTGATCCCTGAGTCCAGCCTGTAGTTAGGTATAGCAATAAAAATACTTTCAATAATACGGTTTTCATGGTCACTTAGTTTTTATGGTCTGTTTTAATCAGCTGAAAAGTTTCCTTTAAAAATTGATAATTTAAGTTGCTCATATCTGGAATCCAATGAACTAAAATCTACTTCTTTACTTCTAAGATGCTTATCAAAAAATAAAGTCACTAATTTACTGGTAATTTCAATACCTAACCCGGGCTCAATATCTCCGGCCTGGTTAAGAGCCTCCAACGGAATCATAAAAGGAATATCCATAAAACTGCTATGGCCGGTATTCATTATTTTGGCTTCATAGAAGGCCACATTACTTTTATTGATATATGCATGAGAATTTAGATCTTCTTTTTCTTCTGGCCAGTCTGCTGAAATAAATAGAAAAGGATCATCAAAGCTGGTATCGACAATGCGCCCCCATTGTACCCCATCAATATTTGTTCCGGCTTTTACCCTATCGTTAGTAAGAAGTGTTTCCCCTGCTGCTCCCCCACCTCTGGAATGACCAAATACTCCTATTCGTTCCTGATCTAACTTTCCCTCAAAAAAACCGGATTTATTCCAGGTTTCAATGTTATTAACCACATCTGAGAGATCTTGAGCCCAGCGCTCTATTATATCTTTTACAAAATAATTTTTCAGGCCTTTTCTCACTATAGGATGGCGTTCTTCAAATGAAAGGCCATTTTTAAAAGAAGCTATCACCGGCTCCATATCTTTCCAGGTGCCCGCTTCAATATTTTGGGCATAATTATAATCGAAGTAAACTTCAGTTCCATCAGGAAATGTACTCCCGGTGCTTTCATAAGTATGATTCACTGCAAAGACAACGTAACCCTGACTCACGATTGCTGATAACAAGGCATAATAATTATTAGCCTTGGAATTGTATCCATGGGAAAAAACCAGAACCGGAAATTTTCCATCAGCAATAGTAGCCTTCCTAAATACATGGGTTTCAATTAAATCTAAATAATTAAAAGTAGAATTGGGTAATCCATATTTCTGGGCGAAGCCATGCCTCCCACCTTTATCAATATATGGATCCATTTCTGTACCTCTGTCGTTGGAAGGATACCAAACTTTAACCATCAGTTTGCGGTTGTCAGTTTCATTCTCCGTAATAACTTCTTCCCGGTCCAATTCTAAAAATATATCCCTGGTTCCCACAGCATACGTACCCTTAGGTTCCGGAAGCTCAAAAACAGGTAAAACTGAAGGAAGAAAAATACCCAGTGCTAATAAAAGTATTAGTCCGGCTCCTTTTAAAATTTTGATGGAAGTTCTTGATTGCTGCTTTGAGTGCACCAGTTCATTTACTAAAGCAATCAACCAGATCAAATAAGCAGGGATCATTTGCCATCTATAGCCTTCAAATAAAAAATGAAGCAACACCACAAATACTAATATTCCTATTCCATATGGTCTTTTAATATTTTTCTGGAAAAACAGATTTGAGAGGAGTAAAATAATTGATGTACTTAATAAAATAATTTCAAATACCTGCATGTCTTACATATTTTGATTTATGCAAACAATTTTAGGGATATCCTGAATTTGAACCAATGTAGAATCCATAACAAAACCTGCATTCTACCGATAAAACAAGGGTTCCAGGCGTTTTTGATAGCTATGGGGTGGAAGTTTGAAACTGAAATATTTTATTTAAGATTTTTGCTGAAGGCTTTCTAAAGTTTCAATAGCTTGTTTTTTATAAGTTCTGCTTATAGGAAGAATGATATTTAACATGCTTACTTCGGTAGTCGTAAATGAAGTGACTTTTTCAGAATTTACAAGGAAAGATCGATGAATCCTTAAAAAGCTATTTGGAAGCTTGTTGCTAAGATGAGTGATTTTTTCTCTGGTAATAAATTTTCCATCTTTTGTTATTACTTTCACGTAATCGTTGAGACTTTCTATATAAAAAAGTTCATTTAGTGGTATCACATGATTTTTCCGGTCAACCCGAATGAGGAGACTTTGTTGTTCCTCTCTTTTTTTATCAGATTTAAGGCTGGCTATGAGTTTTTCCTTTTTTTGGAACTGGATAAAAAGCCGAATAAAACTGGTCACAAAAACGATGAGGTACAGTGTTATGCCGAGGGTGAAAATAGAGATACCTTCCAGGTCTACCATCTCTGTGTTTGTTTGCGCAAGGATCACAAAGGAGAATAAGGAGACAAGCATTTCAAAATATAGCGACACCACCAGCATATAAAAGAAATACAGGACAAACTTTTTATACCTCCCGGTAAAAAGGTATTTCGGCACTAAAAACGAATTAAAAAAATATGTAGTTATTATTATAATCGGCAGAAGCAATACGGAAAAATAAAAAGCCAGAAGATGACTTTTCCAACTAAACCCAAAGATTAATGTGAGAAGTACGAGAATTGAAATCCAATAGAAAATATTTAAAAGCCTGTTTTTATTCATCATATTATATTAGAGAATCTCTCTTATATTTGATATATCATTAACGCGGTATTGTTTTTAAAAATTAAGTTTAATAGAAATGATTGATTTATTTTTTAATGGCGGACCAATTTTTATGGGGTTGTTGACCCTTATTCTACTTTCAATTGTAGTGCTATCAGGTATTTCTGTTATCCTTATTTATAACCGCAAAATAAATAATTACCAGCAAACTATTGGCAAGATAAACTCTATAAGATCATTCGGCTTTTTTGCTCTAATTGTCGGACTTCTCGGGCAATTAATCGGGTTGTTTTCTGCTTTCAGGGCTATTAAAATGGGGGAGGTAGAAGCATCAACTTCTCTTTTTTTCGAAGGTTTTAAGATCTCAATGATCACTGCAGTATATGGAATTCTAATTTTTAGTATTTCAGTGCTGGCACATTTTTTACTAAAAAGAGCTGTAAAGGCTTTGTACGCCCCATAATTTATCTTACTTAGATAAAAACTACAATGCTTCTCTGACGCGGGCCAAATTCCTGCCCCTACCTCGCTCCGTCGGAATGACAAGAACACCCCGCTTTATTTGTCATTTCGACCCCTTCGACTACCGCTCAGGACAGGCTCGGGGAGAAATCCCATCCCAGTGAGCAGGAAAAGTTCCTTCGTTTAAAAAACACCCTGCAGTTTCAAAAACTTCAGAACTCATAACGGAAAACTATCAGGATGAGATTCCGGGTCAAGCCCGGAATGACGATTTCAACAAAACCGCAGAACCGAGT
>NZ_MSJR01000009.1 GCF_002078605.1 Salegentibacter sediminis
TTTTGCCCAACGGTCCCGGCTATCGCAAGTTGCGGGAGTAGGGACGCGGAGTTGTCAGCTTATTGCTTTTCTTTCCTGGTTTCTAAAATTACACTTTTTCGACTAAACCCGTTATTTGCGATGAGCCGACTTAAGTTTAAATTCTCTGAATTTTGATAGTTTTATATACCATCTAAAAAATCTTTAGTTTCTTCAACCTTCTGCAAAAGTCTTTCTTCGTAAGGGATATTTTTGTATTCAGAATAGTCACTCTTTTTGAACATTTCTGGATACTCAACGTAATTTGTTCTTAAAAACGATTTGCTATAAGGAAATGTGAGTTTTTTGAATTTTCCTGTTTTATGACCACATAAAAAACTATTTACACAGTTAGCGCATTTTTTAGGATTTCTAATTTCAGTGTTAAAATTGCGTATTCCTTCTTTTTTAAATTTTTGAATTTCACTATAAATATTATTTAATTTTTCTCTTGACTTTTCATTTCGTATTACTTTTTTGAAATGACATTTAGTTACATTCGGTTTCCCTAAATCGTCGTATTCGTACTTCCAATACACCAATAGCCCAAAATCAATACTATAGTCTTTTATTCCATATATGTATGATAATAATTGATAGATATGATTTTCATGAAATTGTTTCTTATTCCTTTTAAGTTCAATTTTCTTTTCAAGGTCATTATAGAATGGATCATCATTATAACTATAAAATTCTTTAGGAATGTGGTAATATTTCTCTTCAACGACAATAATCCTTCCCTCTTTTTTATTAATTAATATGTAGTCAGGTTTTCCATTGTATCTTCCATTCTTACTTTCGAATATTTTCTCTTTATATTCTGACATATGGTCTGAGTACAATATTTCGAAGCCTTCAAGTGTTGTTTTTAATTCTTGGTAAGATTCTTCATAATTTATATCTGGTTCCATTTGATCGCTTGTAGTAAATGATTTTTTTGATCTATTTACTATTTCATTTAAAATGCTCTTTTCATGAAGTTTGGCCCCCTCTTCGGTTGACTCCAGAGTTTTATAAAAAATAGATTTAGAAATTGAAAAGCTTACTGGGCAAAAAGTATAATTAGAGATATCTGTTGCGGAAACTTTTTTAGAAGTGTATGCTAAATCACTGAATAATTTTTTATTCTTTATACGATACTCTAATTGTAGAAATTGAAATAAAGTGAGATTTAGAGCTTCAAAAAAATCACCTTTATCTTTATAACCGATTGATGTTAAACCATCTTTTGGAATATATTTTTTCTCTCCTTTATATAAAATTTCTTTTTTCTCGCAATTGGCAATATTTTTAAACTTGGAAGAACTTTTTGATAGGTGTTCTAAAAATTCTTTAGTGAAATCATCTTCAAAAATGTTTTTACCAAAATTTAGTTTTTGCATTAAGTATTTTAAGTAAACTTCTTGTCCTTCACTTAAATCCATATTACCTTTTAATATCTTATAAAATTACCACCAACTCCTTTTACCCTATAAAATCCACACTTTTATCGAGGCTTCACCCGGGAGTATTCTAGCCAAGTTGAGCGGCTGTTATTTGCTTCCCTGCTAAGATAATTCTTAAAACCCTATTTTTCCTATAGAAACAGGATTCTTATTAACAGGTGTTTAACATTTAAGGAGATGTTTTTGCATTTGGGGCCACGGTTTCAAGCGTGGCCTAATGAGTTTTTTATTTAAATTCAGGCTAAAGTTTTAAGCCTTTTAATTCTAAAACCACGGTTGAAACCGTGGTTTTATTACTCTTTCTCCAGTTTATTCAATTTTAAAAACTCTTCATATTCCTGGTTAAATGCTTTCTTTTGATGCTGGGCTTTCTGGTTCCTGATATAATGAAAAACCTTCTCCACCCCAGATTCTGAAACCGAAAAAGCTGCATAGCCGGTTTGCCAGGCAAATTTTTGAGGAATAAGATCGCTTTGATTAATATAATATGAACTATTGCCCTTTATATGCTTGATCACTTCAGCAATAGATCGCTCCGGATTTAATAAAAAAAGACGATGCACATGATCAGGCATTCCGTTAATTATCCTAACGGGGCAACCTAAAAACTTAAATTCGTCTTTCATAATGTAATAAACCTGGTCTTCAATTTCAGGCTCAAGGAGGGGCATCCGTTCTTTGGTTGCCCAGATTGCATGAATCCAAATTTTGTTGAAGGAATGTGACATAATTATTTTTATTTTATTTCTCCCACGGTTGAAACCGTGGGCAAAGTTAAAACCGTGTGCTGTTATCAATTTTTTCCCAGGCTTATTTTATTTTTCCCAGGCTTGAAACCTTGGGTCATGTTGAAGCCATAGGTTTTAAATTTATAGCTTTAGGCCCCGGTTTCAACCGTGGCCGGATCAGGTTGTTATTTAAATTCCATTAGACCACGGTTGAAACCGTGGCCGTGATTGGGTTTGTTAATTTTCATTTCAGGCAAGGGTTTTAACCGTGGTCGTGTTTGGATTTATTATTTTTCGTTTCAGGCAAGGGTTTTTAACCCTTGCTGTTATTTCCTATTTGACCTTATACCATAGTGTATAGCTCAATGTTTTTCTCAATCCCTCAACACCCCATATTCCCTCAACACCGGCAATATCTTTTCCATAGGTAGGGCTTCAATAGTGCCGTGATGGCCTTTGGTGGTTTCGGCCATAAACAGGGAGTTTAAAATGGCTTCTTCGGTGGCTTCGATGGCGGCCATAAATAAGGGTGACATTAAATCGTTGGGGACTACTTCCAGGCTTTGGGTATCGCTTTCAACTTTATAGGGCACCCGTACTTTTTCAGCAGTAGAAAAGGCGATCACATAATCGCCGCTGCCGTTGGAGACAATCCCGCCGGTTTTGGCGATACCCAGGAAAGCGCGTTTTCCCAGGCGTTCCAGGTTGCGGCTGTCCAGCGGTGCATCGGTGGCCACCACGATCATACAGGAGCCATCGGCATTATTCATCAGTTTATCGCTAAAACGGAATTTCTGTAGTTCCCGGCCCACCGGGGCCCCGGCGATCTGCAGCACCCCGCCAAAATTGCTTTGCACCATAACTCCCAGGGTATAACCGCCCATATTTTCAGGAAGTTTTCGTGAGGCGGTCCCGATCCCGCCCTTGAAACCAAAGGCTACGGTGCCCGTGCCGGCGCCTACATTGCCTTCTTCGGTGTTTTCTGAGGTTGCGTTCTCTATGGCGGCAAGCACATCTTGATTAGTTAAATGCTGGCCACGGATATCGTTTAGATAGCCATCGTTGGTTTCTCCCACCACCGCGTTCACCGAGTACACCTTTTCATTGCCCTCCCGGTTTAGCGTATATTTTATTACGGCATCCATCGCCGTAGCTACATTCAGGGTGTTGGTGAGGATCACCGGAGTTTCAATATTCCCCAATTCCTGCACCTGGGTGCTGCCGGCAAGTTTTCCGAAGCCATTTCCAACATAGATCGCCGCGGGGACTTTCTGCTGAAAGATATTTCCGCCGTGCGGCAAAATGGCGGTCACTCCCGTGCGCACCGAATCGCCTTTAATCAAACTGCTATGCCCAACCTTTACGCCCTGTACATCGGTAATGGCGTTCAAAGGGCCGGTGGGGAGTACCCCAATCTCAATCCCCAGGTCCCGGAGGCGCTGCTGCGAAAAAACTTCAGAAATATTAAAAAGAAGAATAAAAAGTAGGAGGAAAGCTCGTTTCATTTTTGTGGTTTTTGCACTGGAAGATACGAAATAGGTTTTTTTCGATTAAAGAGAAGCTTCATTTAAACCTTAAAAATGGTATAATGGGAATCGCTTTTCATTTTTTAAAACCTTTCTTTTTTGAGTGTAGTACTTTCCCGGCGTAAAATTTTTGAAGCCATGGAGAAAATTTAGGCGGGAAAGTACGGTTCCGAAGCGCAAGCGATTCGGAAACACCTGCAAAAAAGTGTCCTTTTTTTGGTTCGTTTTTCTGCATCCGACGACCGAAGGAAGAGGAATGCACACAAAAAAATGAACAGGAAAGATCCTTTAAGGATAAACAATATTTCGGCTCATATTTAGAATGATTCAGAACAAGAAAAACTAAGAAAGGGATTTCCAATTTAAGATCGTATCTTTGCACCCGCTTTCAGCAGAGCAGGAAAAAAAGAATTTTATGAGGACGAAGTCGATTAAGAAGAACAGGATCAATGTAGTAACCCTTGGTTGTAGTAAGAATGTTTACGATAGCGAGGTGTTGATGGGGCAATTGCGGGCCAATAAAAAGGACGTGGTGCACGAGCAGGACGGGAATATCGTGGTGATAAATACCTGTGGCTTTATCGATAATGCCAAGGAGGAATCGGTAAATACCATCCTGGAATATGTGAAGCAGAAGGAAGAAGGGGAAGTAGATAAGGTTTTTGTGACCGGCTGCCTGAGTGAGCGCTACAAGCCCGATCTTCAGAAAGAAATTCCCGATGTGGACGATTATTTTGGAACCACCGAACTTCCGGGACTGCTGAAAGCCCTGGAAGCCGATTATAAACACGAGCTTTTAGGAGAACGCCTTACCACTACGCCAAAGAACTACGCCTACCTGAAAATTGCTGAAGGTTGTGACCGGCCTTGTTCTTTCTGCGCTATTCCTTTAATGCGTGGCGGCCACAAGTCGACACCCATTGAAGATTTAGTAAAAGAAGCTAAAAACCTGGCCAAAAACGGGGTGAAAGAACTCATCCTGATCGCACAGGACCTTACTTACTACGGTCTCGATCTCTATAAAAAACGAAATCTTGCTGAATTGCTGGAAAACCTGGTAAAGGTAGAAGGTATCGAGTGGATACGTTTGCATTATGCTTTTCCTACCGGTTTCCCTATGGATGTGCTGGAGGTGATGAAGCGTGAGCCTAAGGTTTGTAATTACCTGGATATTCCGCTACAGCATATCAATACCGAACTATTGAAATCTATGCGGCGTGGCACCACCCACGAGAAGACCACAAAATTGCTGAAAGATTTCCGCAGAATAGTTCCCGAAATGGCTATCAGAACGACGCTTATCGTGGGTTATCCCGGAGAGACCGAAGCTCATTTTCAGGAATTAAAAGAATGGGTTAAGGAGATGCGTTTTGAGCGTTTGGGCTGTTTCACCTACTCGCACGAGGAAAATACCCACGCCTATAATCTGGAAGACGATGTGCCGCAGGAAGTAAAGCAGGAGCGCGCCAACGAGATTATGGAAATACAAAGTCAGATTTCCTGGGAGCTGAATCAGCAGAAGATCGGGCAGACCTTCAAGGTGGTGATAGACCGCAAGGAAGGAAACTACTTTGTAGGCCGTACCGAATTCGATTCTCCCGATGTAGATAATGAAGTGCTGATAGACGGAACTTCCATCTATTTAAAAACCGGCGAATTCTACGAAATTAAGATCACCGATGCCGCCGATTTTGATCTCTACGGAGAACCGGTGAATGCAGCTCCAAAACCGGTTAGGAAAGAGCTGAAGGTAAAATCGGTATAGAAAAAACGAATTTTAATAAACTTTCCGCTTCCAATAGAAATGGGGAAGGCGGAAAATTTATTTTTTCGTTCTATTCCTAGATTTCAAAATTCGTACTTCTAATTTCGGACTTCTAACTTTGGCTTAGGCCACGGTAATTTGGGGTTCCAGGTAAACATCCTGAACATGTCTTAAGATATCAACCCCTTCAACAAAGGGGCGCTGAAAGGCTTTACGCCCCATAATCAAGCCCGAACCCCCGGCGCGTTTGTTTACCACAGCGGTGCGAACAGCCTCTTTAATATCTGATTCTCCTTTGGAGCCTCCCCCCGAATTGATGAGCCCGATCTTGCCCATATAGCAATTGGCTACCTGTAGCCGGCAGAGGTCTATGGGATGATCGGTAGTGAGTTCCTCATACATCGCGTCATCATATTTTCCGAAGTCTAATTTTTTAAATCCCTGGTTGGTCTCCGGCAGCTTTTGTTTGATAATATCGGCTTTAATGGTAACCCCCAGGTGGTTGGCCTGGCCGGTAAGATCTGCCGCAGAATGGAAATCTTCTTTCTTGGTTTTGAATGCGCTATTCCGGGTGTAACACCATAAAATAGTAGCCATCCCCAGCTGATGGGCTTCCTCAAAGGCCACAGCGATCTCCTGGATTTGCCTGCTGCTTTCTTCAGAACCAAAATAAATGGTGGCTCCCACAGCCGTAGCGCCCAGGTTCCAGGCTTCTTTCACCGTTCCGTAGGGAATCTGGTCATATTTGTTGGGATAGGTGAGCAGCTCATTATGGTTTATCTTAACCACAAAGGGGATTTTATGCGCATACTTGCGGGCATGTAATCCCAGCACCCCAAAAGTGGTTGCTACCCCGTTACATCCGGCTTCCATTGCCAGTTTGATGATGTTTTCAGGATCGAAATAATCCTGGTTTTTGTAAAAGGAAAAGGCCGCCGAATGTTCAATTCCCTGGTCTATGGGTAGAATATTCAGATAACCCGTTCCGGCCAGGTTGCCGTGGTTGTATAACTGGGAAAGGCTTTTGAGCACCTGCGGATTGCGGTCACTTTCCATAAAATTATCGATGGTCCTGGCGCCGGGAACTGTAAGTCGGTCTTTGGATATTTTTTTGCTTACGTGTTCCAGGTAGTAGGAAGCATCTTCGCCAAGTATTTCTGTGATATCATCTAAAGTTCTCATAATCTTTTATTTTTTCGTTGAATATTCATTAAATGCCAAAGGGATAAGTTTCAGGGGTTAGTTCAGGATGGGGATGGATCTTTAAGGGATGCAGGCCTTTAGACTTATCTATGTACATAAATGCGTCATAGCGTTCTGAAAGTCGGGAGGGCACATAGTTTCCTCTTTCGTGGGCGGGATGGTAAACAACCCCAATTGCCCGGTGGCCCATTTCTTCGGAAAAACCTTCTTTTAAGCGCCAGTCTTCCTCGAAAACGATAAGCTTATTCTGCGGACTTTCCCGGTGGAGAAGCTGTTCTACGCTTCCCTTGATGGCTTCAGGAACTTTCATCTTTTCCATGGGCGCACCCCATCTTTTCCCCGCAATCACCGAGCCCGAATAGGATCCGAATCCAACCAGGCATACCCCATCATCCCGGTGCTGTTCCCGCACGAGTTGCCCCAGGTTAATCAGGCCATCAGCAGCCATATCGGTGGCCCGGGCATCTCCTACGTGGGTGTTGTGTTCCCAAACAATGACTTTAGCATCTTTCCCGTGATGTTTCATAAGCCGGTTGAGGGTCTCGGCCATATGCCTGTCCCTGATATTCCAGGAATCTTCCCCAAAGCCTGCCATGGCCTTGTAATATTTTTCGGCATTTGCCATCACCAAAGCATTCAATTCGGCGTTTAAGCCAGCTTCTTCCTCCCGGTCGTAAGTATGGGCTTTTTTTCTAACTTCCTTAAGCAAATCTACTACCTCCCTTTTACAGTCTGAATTCCCTGAAGAAAACACCGAAGCATAAGAATCGCGCGCTTTGAAAGGTTCAAAGCATTGCACTGCTTCCCGGGCAAGTTTGGCTGTTTCAGGGTCTTCTTTTTCCAGGTAGCCCACAATAGACTCCATAGATTCCCACAAACTATAGACATCCAGGCCATAGAAGCCTGTTTTTTTCCCGGCAGGGAGCTGGTCGTTGTGGTCCCGGAGCCAGGTGGCAAAAGCAGCGATCTCCCAGTTTGCCCACATCCAGGTTGGCCAGCGCCGGAAGCCTTTCAGTACCTCAAAAATATCCCTGGGAGTATTTTTATAATTTTTAACCCAGGAATTGATATTATAACAATCGGGCCAGTCGCCCTCTACCGCGATAAAAGAAAAGCCTTTCTCTTTGATTAGTCTTTTGGAGATTCGTGCCCTCCAGGTATAGTATTCGTGGGTGCCGTGACTGGCCTCGCCCAGCAGCACATATTTCGAATCTCCTATCTTCTCCATCAAGGGATCAAGATCTGAGGAATTTTCGAGCCGATGATAATATTTTTCCAATCCGTGAGTTGAAGTTTTTTCTGAAAACATATTAGAATGAGCTTGGTTAACTGCTTTAAGGTAAGACTTTAAGTAGAAAACCGGCTGCCGGGAGCTTATAAAAAAATTATAAAATACCCTAAGGAAGCGACCGCACTGGATGGGCCTCAGGATTTGAAATTTTTCTTCCTTCTTTTACTATAATCGATATAGATATAGATCACATAAGCGATGAGGCCAACTCCTCCAATCCAGTAGAGGCCATTTTTGAGTTTGGAGATATCTTCAGAAAAAATTCCGATGGCTATAGAGAGCGGGACCATTCCGGTTAGGGTGGCAAGCATAAATTTTTTGAATTTCATATGAAGCATCCCTGCTATAAAACTGATGGCATCATTGGAGAGAAATGGGGAGATACGAAACAGCACCACCGAACCAAAAGCGTAATTGCTGATCCAGAAATCCATTTTTTCCATCTTTTTTTCGCCAAATATCCTGGTGAGAAAAATTCCCTTGAAACTTTTTCCGATATAAAATCCTATGGTAGAAGCAATAACCACTCCTATTAATGCTATTAGCACACCCCACCAAAACCCGTAGGCCCTAACCGCTATGATTACGGGGAGCCAGGAAGGAAAAAAAATGAGGAACATCTGCAAAATGATAAAAGCAATAATCGCCACCGGTCCCCACACCCCAAAATCTTTGAAATATTCCTGGGTATATTCCTCGTTCCCGTTCATCAGGATGTTAACCGTAGTGTCGGTAAATTCCCGAAAAGATGGAAGTACGAAATACGCCAGAACAGATAATCCGAGAATGCTTCCCGATAAAAGAAAGGAGGTATGTTTGGCTTTAATAATAGTTTTTAATTTTTAAGGACTTAGCTAAAATTACAAAATTATGGCATCCTGAAATCCTAAAATTTTTCGTTTCTATCGGTAGGTATAAAGAATACCTTCTGAGAACGGTGTCCACAGGCAGGCTTTTAGTCCCGATCTTTTCAGGGCATTATTCGCCCAGGTATTGCAGGTTTTAAAGAGGCTAAGGAAACCCTTCGCCCTATAGAAAGCATCCCGGCGGGTATAATGCAGATCCTGGATAGGCTGTACCTTTCCATCGGCATCAAATTCAAAACTATCTTCGAGAAAAGCGGTGAGCTTTAGGTATTGTTCCCTGCTAACTTTTAGGCGAATGGTTTTTTCTGAGGAAGGTGGTTCTTCCAAAAACTCCAGGTGCAGGGCCGCCGGACTTTTGAGAAACAAGGCCCGGAATGCGGTTTTTAAGCTCAGGTCTTTCCACAGCGGTATATCTCTGTAAAACTCAAGATCACCCCAGCCAAAGGAAATATACTCTGCCCCGGGGACCCCTGAAAGACTATGCTGAAGAGAAATATTCTCTTCCCAGTTCTTTAAATCGTTCTTTAGTGGTACCACAATATCGGTATGCACCTCTGAGGACCTGAGGTAGATTTCCACGCCGTTTTCTGTTTCCCGGAAATCTGAATTTACAGGGATTAAGGCCCCCGCTATAGCTGCCAAGAAATAGAGTATTGGTAGTAAAAAAATTAAAAGAAGGGAAAATCTGAATACCTTTTTCATCCAGAAAAAGATAAAGAGAAAAAATCGATTATTTTTGTTTTTTACGGTTTGTGTAATCAACATACACGTAGATACCGTAACCTACAAGTCCGGCGCCACCTATCCAATAGAGTCCGTTTTTTAAAGTATCGGGATCTTCAGCAAAATAACCAATAGCGATCGCTAAGGGAGTTATTCCGGTGAGGGTAGCCAGGATAAACTTGCGGTATCCCATAGTTAACATACCCGCGATAATACTAATGGCATCGTTGGAAAGAAAAGGTGAAACCCGAAACAGGGCTATAGCCCAAAAGCCATATTCTTCTACCATATTATTAACTTTCTTATTCTTCTTTTTCCCCAGCACCTTTGCCAGATTATCTTCCCCTAAAAGTCTTCCTATGGCGTATCCCAAACTGGAAGCCAGAAAAACCCCAACCACCGAAATAAGTACTCCGCCAATAAAACCATAAGCTAATACCGCAACGATCATTGGCAGCCAACTCGGGAAAATAACCAGGAATATCTGGAGGATCATCAAAATGACTATGGCGATGGGTCCCCAGAAGCCAAAACTTTTAAAGTAATCCCTGATCCTTTCTTCATCTTTGCTTAAAAGGATATCCCAGGATTCATTGATGAAATCTCCAAATGGGGGATAGGTAAAATAGGCAATAACCAGCCCCAGAATAATAGCCGCAGTTACGAAATAGGATATCTTTTTTGCCAAACTAAATTTGTTTATTGAGGAATTTTTGAAATTAGCCTGAATTGAGGCTTTCCTTCTTTTGAAAGTCTGTACTGATAAATGGCCTGCCCGTTGATGTGCCCATCCTCAAACTCGGCCCAGATAAAGCGCTCATTAAGGATTTCGGTATTTATGAATTGCATTTTTCCTCCAAGCACGCCCTCCTCCGGAATTAGCTCCGGATCGCTTTTTAAAGCCTCTACGATAAAGGCTTCGGGGTTGGTAATGCTATCAAAAGCTTCAGAAAACACCACAGGATTCCGACTTTCCAACAGCAATAATTCTTTTTGTAAAGAATCATTCTCAACTTTTAGAGCGTCTACCTGGGCCTTGAGATCGTTAATCTTCAATTTGGTCTTTTCTTCTTCAGCTTTATGGCTGCAACTCAGTAAGAGGATTCCGCTAAAAATGAGTAGTAGTTTTTTCATCAGCATAAAATTAAACTGATTTTTATTCTCTTCCGTTAAAATTCTTATAATTCCCGGGCCACCAGGAAAATGGTATAAGCTAAATAGAAGATAAGCAACAGGGTGGCCTCCCATCGATCCAGCATTTTACGTTTTCCGGTAAACATGGCCAGCATAAGAAAGATCGTTCCTCCGGCCAGGATGTAAAGATCGGTATTGAAAGAATTGGTATAGCTCACCGGGCTTATCACGGAAGCGGTCCCCAGGATCAAAAGGAAGTTGAAAATATTGGAACCAATGATATTACCAACCGCGATATCGGCATTTTTCTTTGTTGCCGCAACGATAGAGGTGGCTAGTTCGGGTAGGGAAGTGCCCGCCGCAACTACGGTAAGACCGATAATTTTCTCACTGATACCTAAATTTTCGGCTATCCCAATAGCATTGTTAACCACCAGTTGCCCCCCGATAACCAATCCTGCCAGGCCGCCAACGATAAACAGGCTCATTTTGAGACTGGATAACTTTTTCTCAGGACTCGTTTCCAGGCTTTCTTCTGAAGTAAGTTGTTTGTAGACGTAGAATAAAAAGCCAAGGAAACCAGCAAGCAGGAGAAATCCCTCCCAGCGATTAAGTTTATTTTCGGTTCCTGAAATCAGGAAGCTATCATTTACCAGGAGGAATAATAGAATGACCGCAATGAGTGATACTGGTATCTCCTTCCAGGCTGTGCTCGATTGTACTGCCAGCGGAGTGATAAGCCCTGTGATTCCCAGGATGATGAACAGGTTAAAATTATTGCTGCCAATCACATTGCCAAAAACGATATCCTGGTGTCCCTGAATGGAGGCAAAACTGTTCACTACCAGCTCCGGCGCGGAAGTACCGAAGGCCACGATGGTAAGCCCTATGGCCAGATCGGAAACTTTGAACTTCTTTGCCAGAGCTGAAGCACCTTCTACCAGGTAATTCGCCCCAAAAATGAGCACCAACAGACCTAAAACCAATAAAATTGATGGCAATATCATTTCTGCGCTTATTTATTTAGTAATACAGGAGTTCCCAGGCCGAGCTCTTCCAGCTTCTCTAACTGAGTCTCTGCATCACCTACAATTAAAAAATACATTTTTTCAGGATTGATATACTTCCCGGCTAACTCCTGGATTTCAAGAACCGAGATATTATTTACCAGGTTTTCCCTTTCACTAATATAATTATGGTCCAACTCATAATTGCTAATGTCGCTTAGCATCCCCAGTTTAGAATTGAGCGTTTCAAATTTCCGGGCTGCACTTTTTATCATAAAACCTTTGGTGACTTCCAGGTCTTCCTGATCGTAATTAAGAGCATAATCTTCCAGGATTTCTTTGATGAGTTTAACCGCATCATAAGTGATATTGGTTCTAACGCCGGTGGAGATCATAAAAGGACCTGTATTTCTTTCTCCATAAAACCCTGAACGGATCCCGTAGGTATAGCCTTTCCCTTCTCGAAGCTGCTGGGTGAGTTGGGAGGCGAAACCACCTCCGCCAAGCCGGTAGTTCATCACTTCAGCCGGATAAAAATCCTCATCGGTTGCAGAGAGGGCAGGAGCACCAAACCTAAGGATCGATTGTTTTGCCCCGGGAACATCATAAAAGTAAATACGGGATTGCTCCGGTTTTTGGGGTTGGGAGAGCTTTGGTATTCTAACCTGTTGTGGAGGCCAGTTGGCCGAGATGCTCTTCAGGGCATCCAGCGCGTCTTCCTTTTCTATATCTCCCACGATATGAAATGTGGCGTTAAGCGGTGATAGATTTTCCCGGTAATAGGTTTTAAGATCCTCAAGATTTATTTTTTTGAGGCTTTCTTCGGTTCCGATTACCTGGTAGGAAAGAATGTGGTTGCGGCCATAGATTAGTTTCTGAAATTCCCGGGTGGCAATGCTGTTAGGGTTGGCGTCTTGCTGTTTAACCTGGCTCTGGGCCTGTTGTTTTACCAGCTTAAATTCGCCTTCGTCCCAGCGTGGTTCCAGAAGAATCTCCTCTACGAGTTTCATTGTTTCTGAATAGTTTCGAGCCAGGGTACTTCCGCTGAGCGTAATTTTTTCCTCTCCGGCGCGTACGCGAATATCGGCTCCCAATAATTGAATGGCTTCTTCGAGTTCTTCCGGGGTTTTACTTTTTGTGCCCCGGGTCATTAAATTAGCCAGAAGATTAGAAACTCCTGTTTTTTCAGGGTCTTCAAGTAATAATCCCCCTTTAATTTCCAGGCTAAACTTCACCAGGGGCACTTCAGAATTGGTTATTCCCAGGATATCTAATCCCGAGGGCATCCTGCTTTCCCATATTTCCGGCACATTTAATTCGGGAGCTGCGCTGTAGGGAGGTTCCAGGCTGCGGTTAAAGCTGGAGGGTGTTTTTTCGTAAGTGACTTTAGCATTGGGGTCTACCTCATCTTCAGCGTCTTCCTTTATTTCTTCTTCGGTGATATCGGCTTCTATACTAGCTTCCAGCGCAAGGTCTTTCTGATCCTTCGGAACAAAGGAAGTCGCTATGTAATTTTGGTTGTAGAGATATTTCTCGAAGACCCTTTGCACATCATCGGCCGTTACAGCAAGGATCTTTTCTACATCCTTATTGATATAATTGGGGTCGTTGGCAAATATTTGGTATTGGGCCAGTTGAAATCCTTTCCCGAGCACGCTGGAGAGACTGTTATAAAAATCGGTTTCCTGTCCGGCTTTTATTCGTTTTAGGTCTTTTTCTGAAATGCCGTTTTTCGCGAATTCAGCAAAAGTTTCATCGATAGCCCGGTGTACCGAATCCAGGTCGGTGCCGTCATAGGCCCTCACCTGAAGCATGATTTGCCCGGCGAGTTCTGAGGTGTAATTGAACATTTGCACCTGGTCGGTAAGCTGCTTTTCTTCCACCAGCTTTTTATAAAGCGGAGCGTTTTTTCCCTGAGACAGGTAGTTTGCAAGTACTTCCAGGGCGTAGGAGTCTTCGTGATAAGAATAGACTCCGGGCCAGGCTATTGTTAATTCCGGCAGGCGTGCAAAATTATCTTCGTAATATAGTTTTTTGGTCTCTGTAAGATCTACGGGCTGTTTCTCCTGTCGTTCTATTTCTTCTCCCTCCGGAATCTCATCAAAATATTTGTGCACCCATTCCTTAGCCTGATCTGTATCGAAATCTCCGGCAATGGTTAAGGTAACATTATTGGGGACATACCACTTATTATAAAACTCCTTTACATCTTCCAGGGTAGCGCTCTGCAGGTCTTCCAGCGAACCTATAACCTGCCAGTTGTAGGGATGGGACTCCGGGTAAAGATTTTTATCGATAACAGAGAAGGTGTGCCCGTATGGCCGGTTATCATAATTTTGCCGTTTTTCGTTCTTTACCACCTGTTTTTCCTTGGCCAAAACAGGTTCGGTTACCGTGTTGATGAAAAAGCCGAGTTTATCGGCCTCGGCCCAGATCATCTTCTCCAAAGCGTCTTTGGGCACCGTTTGGAAATAATTTGTGCGGTCACGGCTGGTAGAGCCATTTGCTCCTGAACCCCCAATGCGGGCACTCATCTTATCGAGTCCGCCTTTGCCGAGATTTTCCGATTCCAGGAATAAGAGGTGTTCAAAAAGATGTGCGAAACCTGTACGTCCTTCTTTCTCCCTGGCCGAGCCCACGTGAGCCGTTAAGGCTACCGCCACCACAGGGTCTGATTTATCTACGTGGAATATAACATTCAAACCGTTCTCCAGGGTGAAAGTTTCAAAATCTACACTGAAATTAGGGGAGCTATCCTGTGAAAAGGAATTACCGGAAAAGAAAAGGAAGGAAGTGAGAAAAAGTAATCTTAGGAGTTTCATAGTTTATGCTGTTTGACCATACCAAAATTAAACTTTATTTCTCTATTCAAAATAGAAATTTTGATGAGGTCTTCATGGAGATGAAAAATAAAAAACCCGGGGAAGCCCCGGGTTAAGAAACTTTTCTTTCCAAAGAAAATCCTATAATCTGAATTTATCATTATTCACAAAGAAGATGGAATTCACAAAAAAGAGCTTTCCATTTTGCCAGAAACCTCTAAATAGTGGATTGTCTGCCAAATAAATAATACTGCCTTTCCCCAGCCGTTCTTCCCCGAAGATAAGAGAATTTTCGAGGTTCTTAGTGGCCTTGCTGCCAGCAAAACCGGCGATTACCTCAGGTTTTTTCAGGTAGCCCACATTATAGCCTTCATTTAAGAGTGAAAAACTACGGTTATTCAGCTTCAGGCTAAAATAGGTGTCGCCGTATCCAAAAGCCATAGGGTGGGTATTATCAATTTTGGTTTTTATAATACTTCCGGTGATAAGGTCTTTCGCACTTTCCCGCTCCCGCTTCGCATAAGGGATTAGATTTGCTGAGACCGTATCTTTTTCGGTTTTATTTTCTTTTAAACTCAAAGATTCTTTACCGGCAAAATTGCTCACCGCGCGGCCAAGGGCTATTACTTTTCCCCCGCTACGAATCCAGGATTTTAAATTATCGAATCCGCTTTCATCCAGCAGCTCGCTGTAATAAGCTTCAGGCATTACCAGCACATCAAATTGGGAAAGATCTACCCCTGAAAAATAATCGGTGCTAATGGAGGTGATAGGATACTGTAATTCCTGCTCGAAGAAATACCAGATCTCCCCGTAATTAAGTGAAGAGGTTCCATTGCCTCTTAAGACTGCAATTTTGGGAGGATGGATTAGCTTGATTTCGGGTGAACCAAAATCGGGGCCACTGCCGGCAAAACTGGTTTCGGCCGCTAATAAGTCTCTTTGATGTGCCTCAGCAAGCCCGGTAACTTTTTTGTCAAAATTTTCCAGGTTTCTGTTGTCGCTTTTTGTAATGACGAGGCTTCCACGGTCAAACTTTTTACCGTCGTTTTCAAAAGGCACTTCGCTGAATCTTACTTTTATTCCTTCCTTTAATAAAGCGGCAAGAAATTGCGCATCCTGTAAAGCGTTCCATTTGCTTATATAGCCAGCTCCTGCAGGCCGGGGAGTGTTTTTGATCTCAGGTCTTTTGGAAAAGCTTTCAGAAGAAACCTCTCTTTTGCTGGCCACGGCATCCAGGCCATAAGCGTAAGGCAGGCTCCAGGCGGTAATATCGTAGGTTAGCGAATCTACCAGTGTGGTAGAAGGTTCAAATAAAACATCTACCATTTTTCCTTTTAGCTGATTGGTATTTACGACCAGGCTGTTTTCACCGGTATCGAAACTTCCTGATTTATCCTGCTCATAAAGATATCCGTTTATTCGTTTTGAACTTGTTTGGCCATACTCGATCTCATGCCTGTCTAACAGCTTTCTTAAGGCTGCGATCTTATCTGGATTTCCTTTTACTACATAAGATTTTGTTTCCAATTGGCTGTTATCAAAGAATTTATTAAACTCTTTATTCAGCCGCTCTGCATTTTTAGAGGCAACCTCTACCGTTGATAATCCCGTGGTGTGGTGATGGGCTACCCGGTCTTTTAATGTTAGAACATAGCCTTCATCTGTTTTAATGCCCAGCCCTACATGGCCGGCTTGCTCATAGGTCATCCCTATAGCACCCATATAGGTGGGATAGGTATCACCATAGCTTGGATATAAAAGGTCAAAGCGCTCTTTGGTAAAATATAACCAGCCCTCCTCGTCAAAGTAACGGGCGTGGTTTTTACCGATTTCAGTTTGAAACTCCCGTTGGAACGGAGTTATTATCTCGTGAAATGGTTCGGCAGCAGGGGCGAAGTAATAAGGTTCATTCATTCCCTGCTCGTGAAAATCTACATGAATATGTGGTAACCACTGATTATATATCTTCAGCCTTTCCCGGGTTTCAATTTGCGTGGCCCAGGCCCAGTCCCGGTTTAAATCAAAAAGGTAGTGATTGGGTCTTCCTCCCGGCCAGGGCTCGTTATGCTCAATTGCGGCCTGAGAGGTGTTGTAAGGCTCGGCTTTCACCTGGTTATACCAGTTGGCATAGCGATCGCGCCCATCGGGATTCACGGTAGGATCGATAATCACCACCGTGTTTTCCAGGTAATCCCGTTTTTCGGTGATAAGCGCATAAAGAGTTTTCATAGAAGCCTCGGTGCTGGAAGCTTCATTGCCGTGCACATTATAGCTAAGCCAAACGATGGCTGTTTCGGCCTCGGCCTCGTTCCGGGCATTGGCCAGATGCCGGTTTCTTATTTGTTCCAGATTTTTGATGTTTTCTTCTGAAGAAATTACCGCATAGGTAAGAGGCCTGCGTTCATTGGTCTTCCCGTAGGTGTGATATTCTACCAGGGGGGAATGTTCAGCAACGTGTTCAAAATAATTCACAACATCGGCGTGGCGGCTGAATTGCTCTCCCGGTTCATAACCAAGAAATTCTTTTGGGCTCTGAAGTTGAGCATAGCTCTGAAATATGAAAAATAGAAGAATGAAAGGAAGTAGAATTGTTTTCATTTATTAATTTTGAGGATTACAAACCGTAGTAAAGATATTGTTGGGAGCCAAATTAACTAAAAAACTGGCAAAAAAATATCTAATCTGGGTATCTTTACGCCATCAAAGAATTGCTAATGCCAACCGAGTGTATCCCTTATAAAGAAACAAACTATTTTTCTGAACTAATTTTAGACTACCTGGCTCAAAAGGAGGAGCTTAAGCCATTTTACAACCGCTTTCCTGAAATTGAGAATTTTAAGGCCCAAATCGAAGAAAAAGCAGTGTTTCCTATGGAGAACCGGGAGATCCTGGTGCATAGTCTGAAAAAACAATACGCCGAAACAGCAGTTTCCAGCGCTACTGCCAAAAACATCGATAGTCTTTCTCAAAAAACCACTTTTACCGTGGTTACGGGACACCAGCTTAATCTCTTTACCGGACCTCTTTATTTTCTTTACAAGATCGTTTCCACGATTAATCTCACTAAAATTTTAAAGGAAAAATATCCCGAATATAATTTTGTACCGGTTTACTGGATGGCCACCGAAGATCACGATTTTGAAGAGATCAACTTTTTTAATCTCCATGGGAAAAAATTCAAGTGGGTGAATGCTGAGGAAAGAGCCGGGCGGGATGCGGTAGGCTATCTTTCTACAAATGGCCTCGAAGAGGTATATAAGCTCTTTTCAGCAGAGATTGGCGGAGGAAAAAACGCCGAAGAGCTCAAGGAATGGTTTAAAAAAGCCTATCTGGAGCACGATAATCTTTCAGCTGCTACCAGATTTCTCGCTAACGAGCTTTTTAAAGAGCAGGGGCTGGTAATCATTGACGGACAAGGCCAGGAATTAAAAGAACTTTTCATTCCATTTGCCCGGAGAGAGCTTACCGATCAACTTGCATATAAAACTACGCTTTCCAAAGCAGAAGCCCTGAGTGAGCTTGGCTATAACGTACAGGTGAACCCCAGGGAGATCAACCTGTTTTATTTGGACAATGAATTTCGGGAACGCATAATAGAAAGGGAAGGCCGCTATTTTGTTCATGATACCGAAATTGAATGGAGCAGGGAAGAGATCCTGAAGGAACTAAAGCAACATCCTGAACGCTTTAGCCCAAATGTGATGCTGCGGCCGCTTTATCAGGAAGTGATCCTGCCCAACCTTTGTTACATTGGCGGAGGGGGAGAACTGGCTTACTGGCTGGAGCTCAAGGATTATTTTGAAGCTGAAAAAGTGACTTTCCCGGTTTTATTGCTGCGGAATTCGGCCTTGATTCAGAATGAAAAAATCAATGAAAAACGGGAGAAGCTAAATATTTCAATAAAGGAGCTCTTTTTAAAACCCCACGAGCTCATCAACAGAAAAGTAAGACAGATATCTAATATCGATATAGATTTTTCACCACAAAAAGAGCATTTGGTGCAGCAATTTCAGCATTTATATGAGCTTGCCGGGCAAACTGACAAATCCTTTTTAGGAGCGGTGAAAGCCCAGGAGGTAAAACAGTTAAAAGGACTTGAAAACCTGGAAAAACGACTCCTTAAGGCTCAGAAACGAAAACTGGAAGATCATGTACATCGCATAGCCGAATTGCAGAACACTTTGTTTCCCAACCAAAGCCTGCAGGAAAGACAAACCAATTTTGCGCAACTCTATGTTGAATATGGTGAAGATCTGATCTCAAGCTTATTAAAAGAATTAAACCCACTGGAAGCAGAATTTAAAATATTGACTTTTGGAAAATAATAGAATGCATACCATAGATATGGATCTGGTAGAAATGACCCTGGATGTCATGAAGTATACCATAGACCGTATCTCTAATGTGACCCCCGAAATGGGAGCGCCTAAAAAAGAAGAAGATTTATTCCGGATTGTCGGGGAAACGATCACTCCTGAAGGGATTGGTGGCGAGACCGCCTTTCAGTTATTCCGGGATGTGCTGGTGAAGGCCACGGTGCCTATAGACCATCCACGACATCTGGCCTTTGTGCCTGCTGCTCCTACAAGGGCGGCTATCATGTTCGATTTAGTGACTTCGGCATCCAGTATTCATGGAGCTTACTGGATGGAAGGAGCCGGCGGAATTTACTGTGAAAACCAGGCCATGAAATGGTTGGTTTCCCTAACCGGCCTTCCCCAGGATTCCTTCGGGGTCTTTACCAGTGGAGGTACAGCGGCTAACCTATCTGCCCTGGTTACTGCCCGGGAGGAATGGCGTGCCAGAGATGCTGAAAATGAAAATCTTAAAGCTTTGATTATCACCTCTGGTGGGGCCCATAGTTCGATTAAAGCTATGGCAAAAGTAATGGATGCTGAGGTGGTACTTGCCGATTGTGGGGATGAACACCTTACCGGAGCGGAACTGCAGGAAGCTGTTAATAATCTTAGTAAGCAAGACCGAAAACGACTCTTTGCGGTGGTAGCCACCGGAGGAACAACCAATGCCGGAATTATAGATGAGCTGGATACCATTGCCGATGTTTGTGAAAAAGAAAGAATATGGCTGCACGTAGACTGCGCTTATGGTGGGGGAGCCCTGGCTGCCCTATCGGTTAGGGATTTGTTTAAAGGAATAGAACGATCTGATAGTATCACCATAGATCCTCATAAATGGCTTTTTTCCCCATACGATTGTGGGGCGGTGATCTATAAGGATATGGAATTGGCAAAAAATGCCCATTCCCAAAAAGGGGCCTATCTTGAGATCTTTAAAGATGAAGGCGCCCGTGGTTTTAATCCGGCCGATTACCAGATCCAACTCACCAGACGAGTTAGGGGAATGCCCCTTTGGTTTTCCCTGGCTATGCACGGAACCAATAAATACCGCCAGGCGATAGAACGCGGAATAGAACTTGCCAAGATTGCCGAAAAGAAAGTAAAGGAAGATGAGCATTTTGAACTGGTAAGGCCTTCGAGTCTTTCGGTGGTGTTATTCAAAAGAAAAGGCTGGACTCCCGAAATGTACCGGGATTGGACCTATAAAAATCACAGGGAAGGCTTTGCCCTGGTAACTCCTACCATCTGGAACGGGGAAACCGTGGTGCGTTTCTGCTTTATAAACCCCGATACCACAGAAAAAGATATCGATATGATCCTGGATACTTTGAAATAAAAAAAGGGCTCATAGTTTTTTAAAAGGCTGTGAGCTCCTTATTCTATCTCATAATCTAAGCGCATAGTAATCGATGCGGTTTTTCTTTTATCGGCGGTATTGTAAACGCCACTCCAGCTGAAATCTTCTCCACTGTTTTGGCCGGTGATTTGGAACACCCCCATATTGGCATTTTTTAGTTCGCCTAAACTTCCGCCGCTGTTTTGGGCGATTCTTTCAGCTCTTAACCGGGCATCTTCAGTAGCCTTGGAGATCATTTCCAGTTTAAGATCGGCGATTTTGGTATAATAGTACCTTGGTGGTGTGGAGTTGAATTGTACGCCCTTGTTTAGTAACTCGGTGATCTCACGGGAAACTTCTTCCACCATTTCCACTTCTGTAGCTTCTATCTTTACGTTTTGTGTAAGCAGATAGCCCTGGAAAATACTCCCCACATAATTTCCGTTTTGATATTGATTTTCCCGCTGTTCTGAGGTCTGAACCGAGGTGAAGATAATATTCTCCTCTTTTATCCCTTTATCTATCAGGTAATCTTTTACGGTCTCTTTATCGCTGTTAAGGTCATTGTAGGCCTGTTCCAGGTTTGGGTTCATCCGGCTAAAACTGCCTTCCCAAACGATAAGATCTGAGGTGAAATTCTCGCTTCCGGAGCCCGTTACCGAGATAACCCCATCAGGATTGGCCCGGCTCACGTAAGATTCACCTAAAAACCAGGCTGCAACTACAATTGCGATGGCGAAAATAATAGCACTTATATATTTCATTTCTAATAATAAGTTGTTAAGAATAAAGATAGAAAATAAAGTCGCTGGTTATTTTATTTTTGCCTCAAATTATTACTTTTGCCTATGCTAAAAAATAAAGCTTTTAAATCCCTATAAATAGGAGGTTTTACCTTTATTAATTGGTTATTGTACAACATATGTATAACAATATTTTAGTTTTTTTACTTATTCTAAGATTAAAACGACTCTAAAAAGAGTTTCCTGAGGTGAAAAAAGAAAGGAATTTGATTTTAAAGCATACTCATAGCAGCCTTTAGAGTAATAAAATAGGTTAATTTTTAAACTACTGATAATCAAGCACTTGGTTAATTGGTCGAAAAAAAGCACTTTCCCCTATAATAGTATATTAAGACCGTTCTGCCGCTTTTTAGAAATAACTCTTTTCAACCTAAAAAACCATCCTGTAAGGAGATAGGCAATACCTTTTCTTTATATAGGTGTGGAATCTGGTTATTTGTGTTTCTTATTCCTTGTTGCGAAAATTCATTTTCTCCTTGAATTGGTTTAGGGGTACTTTTCGCATAAAAACTATCAAACACATTAGAGTTCAGTCTTTTTAAATTAAAACAAGAAAGGTAGAGCAATTCTAATAGTACATTAGAACCCCTTAGTATAAAGTAAATGGCTTTAAGTTGGTATAAAGTCCTAAATTGAGTTTAGGGTTTCCTAAAGTACTATTAAGTCAGTTATTAAACATTGAGTATAGGTTCTGATTTTAGTAGTATAGGTATTAGCCCATTTACATCATACCGTTTAACCTGAATATAGTGGGTTAATCTACTGAGGTAAGAGGGTTAACTACTGTCCTGAGATGCTCTGTAAGAGACTTTCTTAGTGATGAGGTGTAAGTTGTCATTAGGCATAAGAAAAACCCCCTACAACGTGTGTAAGGGGTTGAATTATCTTTATATAAAAATAGGCAGAACGGTCTTATATAGTAAGAGCTAATTTTTCTTTAGCATCCTTCCAGTAAGTTCTTACCGTTCTTTCACTTACACCTAATTTCTTAGCTACATTCTTCTGAGTTGGCTTTTCTTCAGAATCCCAATTAACTATAGTGAAGTGAATTTCCTCTATTCTATTATTGCTTTTCTCTTTTCCTTGAACCTTATTAGCTAAGTCTCTTTTTTCTTGCTCAGTTAGTTCATAGTCAGGATTAAAAATAACCTTAGACTGTTTTTTAATGTTTCCTTTATAGGGTTTACTCATTATTTGTCCTGCTGCTTTTTTTATCCTTTCTATATTCTCTTCAGTAAATTTTATATTCCCTTCAATAAGGCTTTCATTATTACCTAATTTCTTTACGTGTTGAATGAGGTTTTTAGTCTTAGGAATTTGACAGAATTCTACGAAAATATGATATAAACAATTATATAACTGTTCCTGAGTTAAATGAGGGTTGCATAACATTATTTTATAGCCTATTATTTTCAATTTAGTACCCATTTTAAAGAAAGGTAGGTCATATAGTAAATGGTCGAATCTGATATATTCAGCATCTTTCAGAAATATAGCAGCATCACCATTAAATAGGTGGTAGTTCTCTTCTTGCAGTAGCTTAGTATTATCTAACTGCATGTTATGTGGAAAGGGTTTAAGAGTGTTTCTCTTTTTCGGTTTAAGTTGGTATTCAGTCTGGAAATTACAACCTTCGAAAGGTTCAATAATTAGTGTTTTTTCTTCTTTTTTCATCTTTTTTAATTAATAATTTCTTCGAGATTCTGAGGTTTTACCCTCTCGATAGGCTCTCTTAGGCTCTATCTAATTCTGAATTGACTTCTACATAATTTTCTATTTTATCTTATTTATAATTTCATTCTTTAAAAGTAGTAATGCCCTTTTTAGGGCATCATTACTCAATAATTTAATATGTTACTTGCTTCTATGGTTTACAACCTTTCAGAGTTTCACATCCTAAAGGATGCTTACTCTAATCGTAATGCCTTGCAAGTCTCTCTAAGGCTTCTGACTGGTCTAACTTAAGGTAGTGCTCAGTCTGCTTCATTCTATCATGTCCTAATAGAAATTGAACCTCTCTAAGGTCTTTAGTCTTACTATATAAGTTAGCTCCTGCTGTACGTCTTAATGAGTGTGCTCCTGCTGTCTTAACCTTCTTACCTAACTCTCCTTGGTCATTAGCAAGGTTTAACCTCTTGTGAGTCCATTGCCTTGTATAAACCTTGTTAGTCTTATAATTAAAGAAAATAAGGTCATTAACAGTACCATGAGCTAACATACAGTAGTTATAGTAGGTCTCTATTAGCCTGTGAGTATTAGAAGAGAGTATTTTAGTCTCTAATCTTTTTTTCTTAGCTACATAGCCTGTAATGAAAGGCTTTCCATATTCATTATCTGTATTAATGTCTGAATGCTTCAGCTTTAATAAGTCAGATACTCTAAACCCTGTATCAATTCCTATAAGGATTAGTAGAGCTTCTACCTTCTTATCCTGCTCATAGGAATTCCCTTTTTCATGGAATAGGTCTATAGCATATTGTTTAGCCTGAGTGTAATTAAAAGCTGTGGTAGTATTCATAATGTTTGATTGTTTGATTGATTAATATTCTATTCAGTTGTTGTGCTATACCATAAATGACTAATTAGTCATTTACTCAGAGTCACATTCTAAAGAATGCTTACTCTTTTCTTTTAATGAGTTGGTAAGTGCTCTTACATCCTGAATTAATTCTTCTATTTCTTCTATTTCTGTATTCATGTTTTCTCTCTTTTTAAGTTTCTTCTTATTAATGGTAAGTAGTGGGAGGTAGCTGAAGGATAAAGAAGAGTAAACCCAAACCTCCCAAACTTACACAAATATACAATTAATCTGTTTACCTTACAACTAAATAAACTATCATTAAGTAAACACTTATAACACTCTTCTTTATAAATTATTGGTTTACAGTTACTTAGTTATTTTATAGTGTTTACATAATATGGTATTATGTCTACACTTTCTTATTCTTGTTCTTTCTGCTTAGGTATTATAGCTTCTAACATTGCCTGTGTATGTTTAGGGTGGTTAATCTTATGTAAGAAAGGTATAGAAGGGTTAGGAATTAAATTATGTCCTTTATCCTGTGTATAGTAACCATCTAATTTTAATACTCTGAATGCTTCAGCTATTCTTATTGAGGTCTGAGCATCTGTATTTAAAATACCTTCTGCTTGTGCTCTCTCTACTAACTTAATAAGCTCCTGAGCTATTTCTAATGCAGTACTCTGGAAAGGGTTCGAAGTATATGTAGTGTGCTTCTCTTGTATAGCTACTGTATCTAATTTGAATTGCCCTTGTTCTAACTTGTAAGGGTATTTCTTCCATTCCTTAGACTTAGTTCTAAATTCAAGTGATATACTTTTCATATCTACTCCTAAAGCATCATTATTAAATTCATCTGAAGCATTAGGGAACTGATAAAAATCTTTAATCCATTCTTTTAAAAATACTTCTGCATTATCTTTCATCTGTACCTTTTCTTCTGGTGTGAAAGGGGTTTTTACTTCTGTCTCTACTCTTGAGATAAAAGAGTTTAAAATTTCCTCTTGTTTAGCTCCTTGAGCATTGTCTCCATTTATAGAGAATTGGTCTACGTGTAATACATCTTTTTTCATTTTTCTTCTTTTTTTAGTTATTTACTTTTTAATAAAAGGGAATTTTTCTGTAGGTATGTAGGCAGCTTAAACCTCCCTAAAGACTTGATATTCTGTGGAATACACCCCCTTTTTGATTTATTTACTTTTTAATTATTTGCTTAAACTTTAAATTTTCTGTTTTCAATTATTCCTGAAAAAATTCCTTTATAACTAATGTCTTTTAGAGGGAATTCATAGGATTCTAAGTGAGGTTGGTAGTAGTTCTCTAATCTATCTTTCTTTATTAATCCCTGTAGGATGTAAGAGAAAGCTTCTATATTGATTCTTATAAGCCTTAGGGAGCTATCTAATCTTTCATTAATTTGTATGTAGTAAATAGGCTTTAGGTTGTTGGTGTGGTTCTGAGTCCACTTGTGAACCTCTGAGAAAGGGTCTGAGATATGCCTGTTTAAAGTGAAGGAGTTATAATCTGAGCTTCTAAACCTGAGAGATACACCATATACAGAACCCTCTATAAGAGCTGTAGCATCTAAGCCAGTTAGTTTATCTAACATCCCTCTTGTAATTAGTTCTATATCCTGAGCCTGTAGAGTTTCTAAAAGGATAGGTTTATACTGAAGGAATTTCTCCTGCTCAATTTTAAAACCTTCTTTATACTCTAAGTTATTATGTCCTCTATTATTCATCTCTCTTCTTGTTTCTACTACTATATGTCTGTTTTTCGCTGAATTGGGTAAAATGTTTGCTTCAGGAATAGACATTTAGTAAATACCTTGTTTACTTATGCAAATATACGAATAGTTAAAGTATTGTTAAAATAGATAAACTATTCTTTAGTATTGAAATAATTTCGTATGAGAAAAAGGCTCTACCTTTCTTTTATTGGGCAGGGAAATAGTACTAATCCCTGTACAGAAGAGGAGTCGAACAAGAGAAGACTTAAATACTGCTCCCTAAGAGCTTGTATCTAATGGAGGGTGTAAGTAGAGGTAGAGTAGTATTAAAACTGTGAGAGAGTGTGTGAGCTGTGTAGGATGCTGTTAAAACCTTCTAAAGGGAGTTCCTAAAGGATGTGAGACTCTGAGTAAAATGCCTTAGGTCATTTTATGGTGTACCTCTAATCTTTATAGAGTTGTACTTATTTAGGATGTAGAATGTGAGTAGTATTATCATGAGTGTAATTTTCTACATAGATAATCCTTTCTGAGGGGAATATAAAAAATGTAAAATACTGTATAGTAGTTAATTGAGAGTTTATCTGAAGGAATAAGGGTAAAATATACATTTATTATTGAGTGGTTGTGAACTGTGGGAATAGTTGGAGAGTTGGTGTTAGGGGGGTTAAAATGTAGAATTGCCCCAATCCACGACCTTTATTTTCTTTTATAAGAAGGTAAGTCCTTTATTTACAAGGGTTTAAAAGATTATTAGATTATGTAAATAGTTGAGGGTTAGTGTTTTACTTGGATACTAATTAGAACCTCTAAGACCTGGTATTGAACCTATAGGATACTTATTATGAACCTGTATGTACCTATACCTTTCTTTATACTCTATATAGGGATATTCTCTTTAGGTTAGTAGAAGTTCTTGCGGAATTTAATACTATTAATAAAATTCGTATTTTTTACCAGTCATAATTAATTTAAAATTGATATCAATTGAAAAACCTAAAAGAGTTAGCAGAACTACGGAAAATTAAAGGTATAACTTGGAATGATTTAGCTAATGGTTTACCTGTGACAGGTGAAGGTTTAAGAATTGCGTTTAACAGGGGAAAAGTACAGAAGGAATACCTCCCAATTATTGAAGAGAATCTAAGTTTGAAAAATGAATACACTCTAAATAATCACGAAATATTGACTGCACAAGAAATTAAAGAAAAAAGGGAAGCCTTAGGACTGTCTCAAGAAGAATTGGCAAGATTAATTGGTGTTGGTAAAAACACTATTTATAATTACGAATCAGGTAAAAAAATACCTAAGGGTAAATATCCCATCCTACAGAAAGTTTTAAATAATAAGGTTGATACAAATATTGAGGAAATTAAACAGGAAATTAATAAGAGAGGCTTAACTGCCTATAAGATAAGTAAACATGTTCCTTTAACAGAGGCAGGTATACAACGGATTATTAATGGAGATTCTAAGCCAAGGGAAAGCACCTTACTTCTTTTAAATAATTATTTGTTTGGAGATAATTTCGAAGAAAAGGAAACTCCTTCAGAAGAGGTAAGGCATGAGAAAGAAGTATTAGAAGAAATAGAATCTTTATTACGTGAATTAAAAAAAGGTCAGGTTAAAACCCATATTGATAATCAAGAAATTTATAGTCTTATTCAGAAGCTTACTCTAAAGGTAGGTGAGATGCAAATTCAGTTAAATCAAATGCAGGAAAAGGAGAATGTAGATTAAGAAACTACATCTAAACAAGAAACCCCCACCAACTTAATGATGAGGGTTCTCCAGAAAACAATTAATAAAAAAAATAGAAATAGTTTAAAATTTGGCTTTAGCTTTTATTTGCTGTACTCTTTCAGAGGTTTTACTTATCTCTGATACACTTACTACAGGTGAAGGAACTTGAGAGAATGCATTTCCTACTCTTTCTCCTATCTTAGCTGCAAGTATATCATAATCTATAATACTTGAAGGTCTTGCATTCCCTATAGGATTACCTCCCTCAGCCATATTAATAGCACTTAATACACCTCCATATTTCATAGTGCTTTTCTTGTTTATTACTGCTTCGTTTCCTTCTAATTCATAATCTCCGAAAATCATACCTCCATTAGCATGGGAATTTCCTTGTAATAAACCTCCTTTAGCGAATTTCTTTTTAGTGTCTTTACTTGTAAGGCTTCCAAGTGTAGTACCTAATGCTGAAAGAGCAGCACTACCTAATATAGATGCTGTAGCCTTAGCAGCACTTGCACCTATAATAGTATTCTGAGTTTGAGCAGCTAACATAGCAGGTACATTAGCAGGAAAGGGTATAGCAGCAGCATTAGCTAAATTGGATGCCTGAGCAGCCTTAGTAGTTATATTTACTTTAGCAGCCTGTATAGCAGCATCTATAGCAATACCTGCAATCTGAGCAGCTAAGGAATCTCCTAAGATACCTTTAAGCATTCCATTAAGTTGGTAAGCTATATTAGCAGTTTCTTCTGCATTCTGCATTCTTATAGAAAGCTCTTCTCTCATGGTCTCACTAAATTTCTTTAGCATTTCCTCTTGAAAGTTTTCCTGAATACTACCTAAAATCTCATTTCTTTTCTCCTGAGCTAATCTTAGTAATTCAGTCTTTTCCTCTTCCTTAAGCTGCATGTTTTCAATATCCCTTACATGAGCTTCATAATCTTGTTCTGCTTGTATCTCTGCTCTTATAATTTCGTCTTCAGCTTTCATTAGTGCAAGTTCCTGCTCTAATGCTCTTTTCTCAGCTTCAAACTCCTTAATTCTTTCTAATTTCTTTCTCTGCTCTTCCTCTTCATTAACTACTTCATCTTTAGTAGCCTGAATCTTTTCTACTACAGCTTCTTTCTTATACTGTACTCTCTTAGCTTCACCTTCTCTTACAATAGCATTAAGCTTATTCTGTTGAGTGGTTACGGCTTCATTTTCAGCAGCTATAGCATCATTAATATCTGCAAGTTTAGTAGCAAGTTCTGCTCTGTCTGCATCTGAGGTATCATTAGCCTGTTGTTGTAATGCTATTAAATCAGCTTCTAAGTTTAATCTGTCTGTAGCATTCTTAGATATTTCTTTCTGAATTTCTATAGTTCTTCTTGCAGCAGCTTCTCTCTCAGATAAACTTTTAGTCTGGTCTTCAGCTAATCTATTCTGCTCTTTATATTCCTGTCTTAACTTACCTTGTTGAGTAATAAAATCAGCTTCAGATTTACTAAGATTTTCTTTTATTCTCTGAATTTCTTTACCTCTTGCTATAGCATCTCCCATATCAGTTTTTATAGTAGTACCGATACTTTTAATACCATCTAAAAAGCCCTGCCAATCTCCTGTAAAGAGTTTAGCGAATGAAAGCCCTAATTCCTGTACTTGACCTTTTAAAGTCTGTACAACCTGCTTAAGAGGTGTAAGTACTCTGTTTACAGCATTAATACCATCCTGAGTCTGAGTAAGGTAAGTTACAAGAGAACCTAAAGCTATTACTAATAAACCTACTCCTGTAGATGCAAGAGCTATTCTAAATAATTTTAGTGCTCCTGTAGATTTACCCACAACCATTGCAGAAACTTTCTGTACTGCATTCATTGCCTGAGTACCTTTAGTGTAAGTTTCTTGAGCACCTGTAGCCTCTAATATGGAATCCTTGTAGTTTCCTACATTCATTTTCTGCTTTATGTGAGAATCTTGGTTCTCTTTCATAAAGTCAGTATTCTGGTCTATTTTCTTATTGATATTATCAAGAGCTGCTCTACCTTGTTCTGTTGAGATATTAACCTCTTTTCGTGCTTTCCTAAGAGCCTTATTATTAGCTTCAGCATCTCCAAGGGTTTTAACCTCCTTTTTAAGTTCATTAGTTAGGTTCTTAGTAGCTCCTGTAACCTCTTGTAAGGTCTTTTCTTGTGCTCTATAAGTACTATTAGCTGTTTTTAAATCCGCTGCATTCTGAATGAACTGAGTACTATTTTCCTCTCCTGAGTCTTTAAGTTCTTTCTGAGCTTTCTTAAGGTCATTAATTTGAGCCTTAGTAGCTTTCATAGACTGTAGAAGACTGTCTGTGTTTATTTTTAATTCTGCAATTTTAACCGTTTCCATTTAATTTTTTCTATTTCTATTTCCTTCTACATAGATACAACTAATTTCTTAGTTGAAAAAATAGATAAACTATTATTTAACCCTAAAAACCAAGGGGTTAGGGGTTGTTTAAGAGGGGTGTTTAGGGTAAATTCATAGTAAATTATTCAATACTCTGGAGGTCACATTTTTTAAAGTGTAGACATATTAACAATTTCATAATTAACAACTATTGTAAGTATCTGAATAACAATTAATTAATGGGTTTGTTTGATATTTTGGTGTTAATAAATTGCCTCAACTTTATTTATATAGCATATACATAACCGTTATATTTGTTTAAATAATTAACGTGTAGTTTTAAGGGGCATAACTACTTAACTGACAAATTTTTACGATGGAATTTATTGAGTTAGCAGTATTATCTATTGCGGTTGAAACAATTAGGGCAGGAGGTAGGATTTTTCAACATGAAATAAGAGACTACTTAAAAAACTTCAGATTTAAACGGTGGCACTATGCTGTTTTTTATGTAGTAGGTATTTATATAGCTCTCTTGACAGTAGTATTATTAATATTTGGTTAGTAGATTAGGTTTCTAATTGTTCAAGAATTAAGAGCTTATTTTCAATATCTTTTTCAGGGTCTATAGATAAGCTTACATATTCCTCATAAAGATTCCCCTTACTTACCTTAGAGAGAAGTCTATTAATAAACTTTTTCTGAGTTATACCTCCTACCTTACCTGAGTAGTGTAGAAGAAAGGTCATATTTTTTAGGGCTTCATCATATCTTTTCTCCCTTGCTAAAATATCTGCCATCTGGCGATACATCATGTACCACAAGGAATGACCTTCAGTAAGAAGTTTTAGCATATTCTCATTAGCTTTTTTCCAAGCTAAATTATATTCCTTTCTCTTCTTTAGAGTGGTTACTTCATTAGTATAGTCTTCGAAATTGTTCAAATTAATTTATGTGAAACCTTAATATAGTAGAGAATAAAATAAGAGGTAAACGAGTATGAATATAATTTTTATTAATTAGCCTTTTCTAAATAGATTGTTATAGCACCTCCATGTACATAGCCTTCTTCTACATCTAAAACCATTTCTCCAGAGTTGATACTTTCAATTTCTGCCCTCATTCTAACTGTACCTGAATAAGCACCCTCATGTTCAAGTTCTAAAATATCTCCTGTAATAAGATATTCTCCTTCAGCATCTCCATTACCGCAATACTGTCTAACTACCTCTCCATTATTATAAAAGTTTAAAGAATGGGGAGCTTCATCACATTCATATTCCCGTTCTGTACCATCATCCCAAACCATTTGAGTGAATTCCCATTTTCCTATAATTAATTCCTTATTAGCGTTTCTATTTTCTTCCTCAGTAGAGTCATCCTCTGAGCAACTTATAAATAGAAAAATAAAACATAGTAAATAAAGGGGGGTAAATTTTTTCATAATTAATGATTTTTAGTAAAAATATTTAAGAGATTAAGATACTAATCTTTTAGGAATGGATAAACTAACTTAAGTAAAAGCTCTTACAGTATGTAGTAAGCTCTAATTCTTATAATGAAGGTATTTTTTGATTCAATCCTAAAGAATCCTTAGTAGCTAATGTTCTTCTATAAAGTTCTGTAGTGCCTATAGAGTTATGACCTAAAGCCATAGATATATAGTGAGTATTTACATTAGATTCTAATAAAAGTTGAGTAAAGGTATGTCTACTACTGTGAGTACTAATAGGAGTCTTTATATCTAACTTTTTACCCATTCTTTTAATCTGTTGGTTATATTTACTTCTCTCATTATTTATCTTTTCATAGTCCTTCTCATTAATAAGCTCTACCTTTAAATTAACAGTAGGTTGATTCTTTTTCTCATCCCATAAAAAAGGAAATACAAGCTCATCAGGATATTTTAGGTGTGCTTCTTGAATTTTCTCTTTATAAAGGTCAAGTAGTCGCTCATTAGTTCTTTTTAATATTATTTCGTGTTCCTTAATTGCACTTTTTAAAATTATATAATCCTTTTCTTTAGCTATTAATTCATACATATCTTCAAATTGACCTGCTGCTATTGCTTTATATATTTCTAAAGGAGAATCTCTTAGCTTTTCTTCTTCTTCTAAATCATAATATTTCACTTTTATTGACTCCTCAAACATCTCTTTCTTTTTATACAACTCCTTAAGCTTCTTAGTCATATCAGGAAAGTATCTACTTAGAGGTAAGTCAAGGTATTCTAACCCATTGTGAAACAGGTTAGCAATCATTCTTTTATTAGTCTTGAAGGTTTTATAATCTAAAATTATATTTCCATCCTCTACATAAAGATTATCCCAAGTGAGAGTAAGTACATCTGAAACCCTTAAACCTCCTCCATATAATTGAAACATAAACATATCTCTATACAGGTTATGTTTCTTTTTTTTCCAATTCTTTTCACTAAAAATCTTAAGCTCTTCTTTAGTGAGTGCTTTATTCCTTACAGGACTTCTTTTAAACTTTATTCTGTGGAAAGGATTATAATTATCTGGTAGCTTTATCTCTTCATCTTCTTTAGCATAATTTACAAATAGTTGTAGAGTCTGTAAGTACTGATTAGCTGAATTACTTTTAATTCCATCTTTCAGCATAAACATATTAAAGGATTCCAGTAGGTGAGGAGTGAGTTGTGCGAAGGTCAGGTCTAATTTATCTATACTTTCTAAATACTTCTGAAATTTCTTCTTAGCTGAGGTTCTTATATTGACTGTACCTTGGTTAGGTGTATTCTCTATTACTTTTTCTATGTATGGTAGTATCTGGTGCTTTTTAGAAAGTTTCTCTCTTACATACTCTTTTTCTCCTACACCTCTTATAGAATTTAATTCCCTTTTTATAGTCTCATTAATTTCTTTATAGTTTGGTTCTAATGAAGTCACTCCATCACCTGACTTTCTGAAATTTTTAGTATTTATTTTAAAACCTAATGATTTAAAAGTACTTTTGCGGTTAATTATAGTCCTTATAAAAAGATAGGATTTAGAAGGTTCTTTAGGAACTTTCCTCAGGATTAATTTTACACTCATGATGTTTGATTTATAGTAGAATTCAAATGTACAACAAGGAGTGTTTTTGTACAACAATATGTGTAAAACTATAGGAATGTTGTATAAAAAATATTTATAAACCATTAATAATAAAGGCGTTATGTCAATATAATTTTAGCCTATGCAACAAAACGTACTTATTTTAGACTTCGGTTCGCAGTATACGCAGCTTATTGCAAGGCGCGTAAGAGAACTAAATATTTACTGCGAAATTCATCCCTACAACAAAATTCCAAAAGATCTTTCGGACTTTAAAGCGGTTATCCTTTCGGGTAGTCCCTTTTCTGTAAGGGCAGAAAACGCTCCGCACCCGGACCTTTCGCAAATTCGTGGAAAGAAACCAATGCTGGCAGTTTGCTATGGAGCTCAGTATCTGGCCCAGTTTCACGGTGGAAAAGTGGAAGCTTCTGAAACACGGGAATATGGCCGAGCCAATCTTTCGGTGATCAAAGATGCGGAACTTTTGTTCGAAAACATAATGGAAAATTCACAGGTTTGGATGAGCCATAGTGATACTATAAAGGAATTACCCACTAATAGTGTGCGTCTCGCCAGTACAACCGATGTGCTAAACGCCGCATACAGAATTGAAGGGGAAGAGACTTTTGCGATTCAGTTTCATCCGGAAGTATATCATTCCACCGATGGGAAACAACTCCTGGAAAACTTTCTTGTGAAAATTGCCGGAGTAGCGCAAACCTGGACCCCGGGAAAATTTGTAGATCTCACGGTTTCAGAATTAAAGGAAAAAATAGGAGACGAAAAGGTGGTGCTTGGCCTAAGTGGCGGAGTAGATTCCAGCGTGGCTGCGGTGCTTCTGCATAAAGCTATCGGGAAAAACCTCTACTGTATCTTCGTAAATAACGGACTTCTTCGTAAGAACGAATTTGAAAGTGTACTGGACCAGTATAAAGATATGGGGCTTAATGTAAAAGGAGTAGATGCTTCGGCACGGTTTCTGAAAGCTCTTGAAGGTATTAGCGAGCCCGAAGCCAAGCGAAAAGCTATCGGTAATACTTTTATCGAAGTATTTGATGATGAGGCACACGAAATTAAAGACGTGACCTATCTTGCTCAGGGCACTATTTACCCCGATGTGATTGAATCGGTTTCGGTAAGTGGAGGACCTTCAGCAACAATTAAGTCGCATCATAATGTAGGTGGTTTGCCAGATTTTATGAAACTTAAGATCGTGGAACCTTTGAAGATGCTCTTTAAGGATGAAGTTAGAAGAGTGGGTGCTGAAATGGGCATAGACAAAGAATTACTCGGAAGACATCCTTTTCCCGGCCCTGGCCTGGCGATAAGAATCCTGGGAGATATTACCGCCGAGAAGGTGCGTATTCTTCAGGAAGTAGATCATATTTTTATCCAGGGATTAAGGGACTGGATGCTTTATGATAAGGTTTGGCAGGCAGGAGCGATCCTGTTACCGGTTAGTTCGGTAGGGGTTATGGGAGATGAAAGAACCTATGAGAAAGTAGTGGCCTTGAGAGCCGTAGAATCTACCGATGGTATGACTGCCGATTGGGTGAACCTGCCCTATGAGTTTTTGCAAAAAACCTCTAATACCATAATAAATCGGGTTAAGGGCGTTAATAGAGTAGTATATGATATAAGTTCTAAACCCCCGGCAACTATTGAGTGGGAGTAGACTTTTAATCTGATTAAAATAATGGATATGAGATACCTTTTTATTTTGTTCTTTGCTTTTCAGTTTTGTACGGCTTCTGTTTTTGCGCAGGAGTATAAATATCATTCTGTAAAGCCCGGAGAGACTGTTTATAGCATAGCGAAATCCTATAATATTAGTGAAGAAGCCATATATAAATATAATCCGGATGCCAGGAATGGGATAGGGGTGTCTTCAAAGCTGGTTATTCCAATAAGCGAGGCGAAAGCTCCTGTAGAAGCAAGTGAAGATTTTAGGTTTAAAACCCATAAGGTAGCAAGAAGAGAAACCCTGTATAGCCTTTCTAAGGAATATGAGGTGAGCATAGAGGACATCAAACGCTATAATCCCCATTTATATTCGGCCGAATTGCGAAACGGGGAAGAGGTGAGAATCCCGGTTGGTGGAAGCGAACCAGCTCCTGCCACCCCCGAAAGAAGGAGCAATGCCGATATAAAAAATCAAATTACCGAAACACGTGAACACGTGGTGCTTCCTAAAGAAACCAAGTATGGAATCGCCCGTAAATACGGCTTAACCGTTAAGGAGCTGGAAGCTCTTAATCCTAAAGTAGAGGTTTTGCAACCGGGAATTATGCTTAGGGTAGGCACGAAGGTGCTGGATCAACCGGTAATTCTCACCGATAATAATTTTGAATTTTACGAAGTTCAGCCAAAAGAAACCCTTTATAGTCTGTCAAGGCGATTTGAGGTGGAGCAGGATTCCCTTATAGCCTTGAACCCTGCCTTGGAAGATGGGCTTAAGACGGGAATGGTTTTAAAAGTTCCAAATAAAGGACAGGGCTTTGGCAATCTCTCTACCTCTGAAACCGAAGAATTAAACGATCCGGATCGGGTTGAAATGGAGGCTTTGGCCTCTGAAAAACTCGACTTGAAAAAGTTGATTCGTAATTATGAGACCAAAGAAATCGCGCTTATGCTCCCTTTTAACCTGCATAAGATTGAGTCAGATTCTATAGCGCATTTTAAAAATGCCATTCAGAATGAAAGAATTATGCGACTTTCCCTTGATTTTTATGGGGGCGCTATAATGGCTATTGAAGAGGCAAAGGAACTGGGGATTTCAACCAGGGTCAAAACCTATGATACCCGCCAGAATGCCGGAGAGGTAGTGAATATCATCAACACCAATAATTTTGATAATGTAGATGCGGTTATTGGACCATTTTTGCAAAGCACCACCGAGGCTGCGGCTGCCAGATTGGAATCCAGAGGAATTCCGGTGATAAGTCCCTTGTCCAACAGGGCTATGAGACCATTTGATAATTTGTTCCAGTCCAGACCTACCGATACTATGCTTCAGGATGCCATGTTGGAATACCTGAAAGAACATGCCGGAAACAGAAATATTGTAATTATTGCTGATGGGCAGGCCTACCAAATTAAAGAACGATTGAGAAATATTTTTCCGGCAGCGCGGGTAATAACCCCTTCAAATGGAAATATCACTGCATCGAATTTAGATGAATCCCTGGTAGAAGGCCGTGAAAACTGGGTGATACTCGAATCTTCCAGTGTGGGGGTTATAAGCAGTGCAACTTCAGCTTTAAATCGTCTGGCCAGAGATCGTGATATAATCCTGTTAACCACCGATAAGAATAGTACCTACGATAATTTTAATGTATCCAACGATCACCTGGCCCGGTTAAAACTGCATTATCCTTCGGTAGACAGGGAATACAACCGGGAGGTTTCCAAAGAATTTCTTGAAGAATATGAAGAGAAATATGGGGTAGAACCTAATCAATATGCTGTTAGAGGCTATGATTTGACCCTGGATATTCTTCTTAGACTGGCATCGGCTAAAAATTTATACGAATCCTTTGAGAATCATAGAGGTTATACCGAATACAACGAAAATAAGTTCTTTTATACCAAAGAAGACAGAGGCGGGTATCACAACCAGGCGGTTTATATTATGAGGCTGAATGAAGATCTAACTCTAAGCACAGTAGAATAATGACATCAAAAGTTGTATATAAAGGGAAGCTTAGAACTGAAGCCGAACATTTACAAAGCGGGTCCAGGATGATTACTGATGCCCCAACAGATAACCACGGGAAAGGAGAAGCTTTTTCTCCCACCGATACTGTGGCTACTGCTCTTGCCACCTGTATGATCACTATGATGGGGATTAAAGCAGAAGAGATGGGGCTTGACCTGGAAGGAACCCAGGGCGAAGTCACAAAAACCATGGCTGCAAACCCGCGACGCATTTCTAAGATAGAGGTGAAGCTTGATTTCCCTGTAGTTTATTCTGAAAAACAGACCAAAATCCTGGAACATACCGCGAGAACCTGCCCGGTCTTGCAAAGTTTGCATCCTGAAATCGAAAAGCTCATCACTTTTAATTATCCCTCGTAATGAGGCAGTTTTTCTTCATTCTAGTTCTGCTTTTTTCTGCTGAAATTTCTTTTTCTCAGGAACAGGAAAAAATTGAATGGGTGGAAGGAGAAAAACTAACCTGGGCCGATTTTAAAGGCACTCCAAAGCAAGGGGTCGCTTATGAGGCCAATACCAATTCAGGGATTTCTTTTTCCTGGAGTTACAGCACCGAAAGTGGAAAGCCCGTTTTAGAATATGCGGTCGTTACGAATTTCTTTCCCCTGCTTTCCTGGGTAAAAGAGGCTGAAGAAGATGAATATCTGCTGGGCCACGAGCAGCTGCATTTTGATATTTCTGAACTGCACGCCCGCAAATTGCGTAAAGCCATTGATGAATATGAACCTGATAGAAATATTAGGCGTGATCTGAATACCTTATATGAAAAGATTGAAAAAGATCGGGTAGCGATGCAGAATTTGTTTGATGCAGAAACCAAACACAGCACCAATAAAGAGGCTGAAGCCGGCTGGAGAAAATTCGTAAAAGAAGTATTAAGTAAACTAAGCGCCTACCGCGATTAAAGCTGCGCTATTTCTGCTTTAGCCGTTTCAAACTCCTCTATCATTTCCTTAACTATCTCAGCTGCTGGTTTTATCTGGTGAATAAGTCCCGCTATTTGACCTATTTCCAGTTCCCCTTCTTCCAGGTCTCCTTCAAACATTCCTCTTTTTGCCCTGGCTCTGCCCAGCAACCCGATGAGATCTTCTTTAGAAGGTGAACGGCGGTACATTCTTTCTATATCCTGATAGAATTTGTTTTTAAGCAGTCTTACCGGTGCGAGTTCCTTAAGGGTTAAGATAGTGTCACCTTCACCGGCTTTCACCACCATCTCTTTAAAATTTGGGTGAGAAGAAGCTTCGTGGGAAGCCACAAAACGACTCCCAACCTGGACGGCATCAGCACCCAGAACCATCGCCGCCAGCATTCCCCGGCCCGTACCGATTCCCCCCGCGGCGATAAGCGGAATTTTTATTTTTTCCTTCACCATAGGAATTAGGGTGAAGGTGGTGGTTTCATCGCGGCCGTTATGTCCACCGGCTTCAAAGCCTTCAGCGACTACAGCATCAACCCCGGCCTCCTCCGATTTCAGGGCGAATTTTACGCTGCTCACTACATGTACCACCTTTATACCTTTCTCCTGTAAATGTTTTGTCCAAACTTTAGGGTTCCCTGCAGAGGTAAAGACGATCTTCACACCTTCTTCCACGATGATCTCCATAAGCTTTTCGATATCGGGGTAGAGCATAGGCACGTTCACCGCAAAAGGCTTATCGGTAGCTTTTTTACACTTCTGGATGTGTTCTCTTAAAATATCGGGATACATAGAACCCGAGCCTATGATGCCAAGGCCGCCGGCATTGCTTACCGCGCTGGCAAGACGCCACCCGCTGGCCCAGATCATTCCGGCCTGAATAAGTGGATATTTTATATTGAAAAGGGAGGTGATTCTGTTTTTAGACATTGCGTAATTTTTCCCGAATTTAAGAAATAACCCCAGAACCTAATAATTCTTCCCCATCATACCAGGCAACAAACTGACCTTCGGTAATAGAAGCCTGTGGCTTTTCGAAAACCACGTACATTCCGTTTTCAGTTTGATAAAGTTTTGCCGCCTGCAATGGCTGGCGGTACCGAATTCTGGCCATTACGGCTAAACTCTCATCGGTCGTAATAGCAAGGTCTTGCCGTACCCAGTGTACTTCTTCATTATTGATAAAAAGAGCTTTCCTGTAAATCCCGGGATGATCTTTTCCCTGGCCGGTATAGATCACGTTTTTCTCAACATCGGTGTCTATAACAAACAGCGGCTCCGGAGTACCACCTACAGCGAGCCCCTTGCGCTGGCCCTTGGTGAAGTAATGAGCCCCCTGGTGTTTGCCTACTATTTTACCATCTTTAGCAGAATATTCATATTTTTTTGATAGGAAATCCAATTCTTCCTGTTTGTTGCTGAAGTTCGGGCTTGGACTTTTATATAAATCCTTATTGGCTTCAATCTCTATGATTACCCCTTCTTTAGGCTCTAGTTTCTGCTGAAGGAATTCCGGCAGGCGAACCTTTCCGATAAAGCATAGTCCCTGGGAATCCTTTTTATTGGCGGTTACCAAATCCTGTTCCGCAGCAATCCGGCGGACTTCAGATTTTTGTAATTCCCCGATAGGGAAAAGGGTCTTCGAAAGTTGTTCCTGGGTAAGCTGGCATAGAAAATAGGACTGATCTTTATTATTGTCTTTTCCTGCAAGCAGCTGGTAGACGGTCTCTCCTTCTTTTTCAAGCTCTCCTTTACGGCAATAATGCCCGGTGGCCACATAATCGGCGCCAAGGGAGAGAGCAATTTTCATAAAGACATCAAATTTGATTTCGCGGTTACAAAGAACATCGGGATTGGGCGTGCGCCCTTTTTCGTATTCGTTGAACATATAATCTACGATACGCTCTTTATATTGCTCGCTAAGATCAACGGTTTGGAAAGGGATGCTGAGTTTCTCGGCTACCATCATAGCATCATTACTGTCGTCCAGCCAGGGGCATTCATCAGATATGGTAACCGAATCGTCGTGCCAGTTCTTCATAAAAAGTCCGATTACCTCATAGCCCTGCTGCTGTAAAAGATATGCAGAAACACTGGAATCCACTCCGCCCGATAAACCTACTACAACTTTCTTTTTCATTAAGTTTGTTTTGTTTTCTTTCCGAAGAGAAAGTCGGAAAGCAGGCTGCAAAATTACGAAATATAAGAGATATGGAATATTATAAGTATAATGCTTTCTTATTATTGCATCAATAAAAAAGGGTGGCATTGGCCACCCTTTAAAAATTCTTTTTATAAAATTATTTCTCGAAGGTAAGGCTAACCCCCGGCAGTGATGGAACCGAAAATTTAAACTGGTTGTTCCCCAAAAACTCTACATCTCCGGTTTGTCTTCCAAAGAAAGGTAATACTAAAGTATATTGGCCATTAGCGTTTCTTTCCCATTCGGCAGTTTCAGCCTCAAATTCACATTCCCCCTCAACTTCTTCATAGAATTCAGAATCTGCTGTATTGTCGGCTTTAAAAGTAATATTCGAATTCATATTACACTCGGTTAATTCGTCATCGCTAAAAGCATTTTCTAAATCTACTACGTACCAGGTGCCCAGGATTGGATCTTCTCCATCGTTGTCATCATCACTGCTACAGGCAGTAAACATCATAAACACGGCTAATAATGCAATTATTTTTTTCATAATTTTTTGAGTTTAGTTAGATAAATATATGGATTTTTGATCTCAATGCTCTTTTTTCTTTTCTAAATTTCCCTCTTTAAAGTAGCGCCAGTTTCCGGTTTTTCTGTCTTCATGGTATTCGCCCTCGATGAGTTTTTCGCCCGCCGCATTATAGTAGCTTGCCGGCCCGTGTAAGGCCCCGTTTTTATAGTTCAGATGTTGGAGAACCTGCCCGTTCTTGCCATAGATTAAACTTTCACCGTGTTTTTTGCCGTGTCTGTATTCGGTTTTCTCGGCTGTGGTGCCATCGGGGAAATAGGTGATCTGGACTCCGTTTAATTCCCCTCCGGAATATTCTTCTATCATCATGGTATCTTCCGATTTATGATGAAAGTATACCCAGGTGCCTTCCCTTTGCTTATTTTTCATCGTTCCCTGGCTAATGGGTTTACCTTCCTGGGTGTAATAGGTAGCCTGAGCGGTGGCAGCATCCTGAAATTCCATTACGGCTGTAGGATGCTCCTGAAATCCTTTTTTATAGAATTTAAATTTCCCGGTTTCTTTTCCGTGTTGAAATGTCCCTTCGAATTTAAGCTGATTCGTCCCCTCAAAATTAACTCTCCATTCCCCGTGCCGTTGGCCCTGTTCGTCTGTCTGGTTTATTTTCTGCTGAGCAAATAGGGGAAGGCAAATGACTAAGAATAAACAATTTAACTTGTGTTTAAACATAATTAACAAATATTAAACAAGACTATGTGTTCGTCTACTTTACTTTTACATTATAACTTAAAACATAAAAAGATGACTTTTATTTCAAAAATTTCAAAATTCGCCCTTATCGCCTTATTGGTGACCGGGTTTGTATCGTGCAGTGATGACGATGAGGCAGGGGATATTATTGTGCCTTCAAACAGCATTGCAGATTTTGTCGCTGCTAACGATAATTATTCATCTCTTGCAGCCGCACTCGAGGTTGCAGACTTAACTGCCACCCTGGACGGGTCTGCAAATTACACGGTTTTTGCGCCAAACAATGCCGCCTTCAATGCTTTTTTATCGGCAAATGGTTTCGGCAGTCTTGATGAGGTACCGGAAAACCTGCTAAGAGAAGTACTTCTTAACCACGTACAAAGTGGAGTAATTATGTCTTCTGATCTTTCTACAGGGTATATCAGCAGTATGGCTACCGGGATGGCTTCTGAAGAACCTCTCAGTATGTATATTAACACCGAAGACGGGGTAATGATAAACGGTATGGCCGAAGTCACCAATGCCGATATTGAAGTAGATAACGGAGTTATTCACGCTGTGGATGCTGTTATAGGATTACCTAACATTGTAGATTTTGCTACTGCCGATCCAACTTTTGATATTCTTGTACAGGCTTTAACCCGGGAAGAGGAATTCACCTTTGTTGAGACATTGCAAATGACAGAAGCTCCCGCTCCGTTTACTGTTTTTGCTCCTACCAATGATGCTTTCGTAGCCTTACTTGATGAATTGGGAGCAGATAGTTTAGATGATATTCCTACTGAAACGCTTTCTGCCGTCTTAACCTATCACGTAGTTGCAGGAGCCAATGTACGCTCTGGTGATTTAACTGATGGATTGATGGTGGAAACCCTGAATGGTGATTCATTTACTGTTAACCTTGGAGATGCCGTAACTATTACCGATGCCAGGGATAGAACTTCTACTGTGGTAGCGGCCGATGTACAAGCCAATAACGGGGTTATACATGCTATTGACACGGTGATTCTTCCAGGAGAATAGTAGATTAAGTCTCTTTTTCTTACAACAAAAAGCCCCCGCGGGTAGCGGGGGCTTTTTACTTTTTCACAGGAAATACTTAAACTATTTTTTCCCTTTTTGTTTCTGCTGTTGTTCAGCTTGCTCCATCATCTCCTGCATTTTCCTGGTGAACCTGTTTTGCTTTTTAGGCTTCTTTTTGTTCTCCTGAATCTTGGCGTGAATCTTATCTTCATCTATGATCACGTATTTGATCACTAACATAATTCCAATGGTAATTAGGTTAGAGGTGAAGTAGTATAAAGAAAGTCCACTTGCATAGTTGTTAAAGAAGAACAACATCATTAATGGAGACAAATACATTATAAACTTCATATTAGGCATTCCCGGCTGTTGGGTTTGAGCCATACTCTGGCCGGTGGTCATCATCATATAGATGAAGATTGCGATGGAAGCCAGAATAGGGAAAAGACTAACGTGATCCCCATAAAATGGGATATGAAAAGGTAACTGGGCTATAGTATCATAACTGGAAAGGTCATCGGCCCAAAGGAATCCTTTCTGTCTAAGCTGAAAAGCACTCGGGAAGAACTGAAACAAAGCGTAGAAAACAGGAATCTGCATCAATGCCGGCAAACAACCACTCATTGGGCTGGCCCCTGCCTTGCTGTAGAGTTTCATGGTTTCCTGTTGCTTTTTCATCGGGTTGTCCTTATACTTCTCATTAAGCTCGTTAATCTCGGGTCTTAAAACCTTCATCTTAGCCTGAGATAAATATGACTTATAAGTAACAGGAGAAAGAACGATCCTCACAACAATTGTCATTACGATAATTGCTATTCCGTAGCTAGGTAGTACCCCACTGAGGAAGCTGAAAAACGGAATAAAGATATGTTGGTTTATCCACCCAAAGATTCCCCATCCTAATGGTACGATTTCATCAAGGTTACGATCATAATCATTAAGTATCTTATAATCTGTTGGCCCGTAGTACCAGTTCATATTATAGTTTAGCTCTCCGCCATTAAGTTCCAGTGGCATGCGTGCGGCAAAGGCTTTGGTGTAGACGGTATCTACTTCCTCATCCTGCACCAGATTTTCCGATGTAAATTTTCCCCGTTTAAATGGAGTGTCGGTAAGCAGAATAGAGGTGAAGAAGTGCTGTTTAAAAGCTACATAGGTTATATTTTCTTCCTCATCCTCGGTGAAATCTCCCTGCCCCAGGTAATCATCGTTACCATCATCATACTCATATATTAGTTCGGTGTACCGGTTTTCGTAAGAGATACTCTTAGCGTGACGGTAGCCTTTGAGTTCCCAGTCTAAAGCAATATCCTGGTTAGGATTTAAAACGCGGTTGAGACCCTGCGATCTTATGCTGAAATCCAGCATATACTCGCCGGGTTTCAGGACATAACGGTATTCCAGAAATTCGGTCTCTGAAACCTTTAGTTTCATAGAAAGCACCTTATTTTCACCATTCTGACTGAGTTCAGGTTCAAAATAAAGATTTTGGGTATCCAGAACCCTACCATCGGTTGTGGTGAAATTAAGGTTGAAAGAGGCATTGCCGTCTTTTATCAGGTAAACCGGGATAGAATCGTAGGTTTTGTAATTGAGAATGTGTGCTTCAGAAATACTTCCTCCTTTGTTATCTATCTTTAATTCCAGGACATCGTTGGAGATGGTCGTGCTTTCGTCACTGGCAGAAGCCAATCCTGCAGAATAACCGAAAGGTCCCAGGCTTTCTCTGGCTTGCGCCATTGCGGTAGAATCCTGAATTTCTGTGGCCTGGGTTTTGGCCGGTGGCTCATTAGCATCGGTATTCCCTGGGATTTCTACCTGTTCGGTATTTTGTTCAGCTTCTAATTCCTCTTCGGTAGGAGTGTTGTTATACAACATCCACAGTAAGATTCCACCAATAAGTAAAAACCCGATTAAGGATTGAACATCAAACTTTTTTTCTTCCATGTTTTTCTTTAACTGTAACTTGCCTTAGGTCAAAAAACTGACCATTTATTGATTAGGTGCCAGGCTGGCAGAATTTTTCTTCCGGGAATAAGTGCGGGCTGCTTTTATAAAATCCACAAATAATGGATGTGGGCTTGCTACCGTACTCTTATATTCCGGATGATATTGCACCCCTATGAACCAGGGATGATCTTTAAGTTCAACAACCTCTACCAGTCCCGTATCCGGGTTGATCCCGGTGCTTAACATCCCGGCATTTTCGAGATGTTCCTTGTATTTGTTGTTATATTCAAATCGATGCCTGTGTCGCTCTTTGATATCTGCTTTTCCATAGATACGGGAGACCAGGGAATTTTCGGTAAGGTGACAATCCCAGGCCCCAAGACGCATAGTACCTCCTTTGTGGGTGATATCTTTTTGTTCCTCCATAAGGTCTATTACCGGATGCTGGGTTTCAGGATCCATTTCAGTAGAATTCGCAGCTTTTAATTGTAATACATTGCGGGCAAATTCAATAACGGCCATTTGCATCCCCAGGCAGATTCCTAAAAAAGGAATTTTGTTTTCCCGGGCAAAACGCACTGCGTCTATTTTTCCTTCTATCCCGCGTTCTCCAAAACCGGGGGCCACCAGAATTCCGTCTAAATGTGCGATTTTATGATGGATGGTATTTTCATTAATAAATTCTGAATGAATACTTTCAATATTTACCTTAACCTCATTTTCGGCGCCGGCGTGAATAAAAGCCTCCAGAATAGATTTATAAGAATCCTGAAGTTCCACGTATTTCCCAATAAGACCAATATTTACTTCAGACTTAGGATTTTTGTGGCGTTTCAGGAATTCATTCCAGCGCTCTAACTTTGGAGTGGTATCATCTGGGAGTCCCAATTTTTTAAGGGTAACTGTATCCAGACCTTCTTCCAGCATCATATTGGGAACATCGTAAATGGTATCGGCATCTATGCTTTGAATCACGGCTTCCTGCCGAACATTACAGAAAATTGCCAGCTTGCGACGAATATCGTCTGAAAGCTCATGCTCTGTACGGCAAACAAGAATATCGGCTTTTATACCGCTTTCCATCAGTGTTTTTACACTATGCTGAGTAGGTTTTGTTTTAAGTTCCCCGGCAGCGGCCAGGTAAGGCACCAGGGTTAAATGAATAACCAAAGCGTTTTCATCGCCAAGCTCCCATTTTAACTGTCTTACGGCCTCGATGTAAGGCAGCGATTCGATATCACCTACAGTTCCCCCAATTTCAGTGATCACGATATCATAATCACCATTATTGCCGAGTAATTGTATGCGTTCTTTTATTTCGTTGGTGATATGGGGTACCACCTGTACCGTTTTTCCCAGAAATTCTCCACGGCGTTCTTTCTCGATCACACTTTGGTAGATTCGGCCTGTGGTTACATTATTGGCCTGGGAAGTATTTACATTCAAAAAACGTTCGTAATGGCCAAGATCCAGGTCGGTTTCTGCGCCATCTTCGGTTACATAACATTCCCCATGTTCATAAGGGTTAAGAGTTCCCGGATCTACATTGATATATGGATCCAGTTTCTGAATAGTGGTTTTAAAGCCACGCGCTTGCAGTAATTTTGCCAGTGAAGCTGCGATAATCCCTTTTCCCAGTGAAGAAGAAACGCCGCCAGTGACAAAAATATACTTGGTTTCGGCCATTTTGTGAAGTGTTTGTTGCGTTGTTTTATTCAGGGCGCTAAAATACAAAGAAGAATAGAAAAAGCGTGGAATTTTAAACCTAATATTTTAGGGCCTCCAGGCCCTGTTATTATCTCCCTTTGGGATACCTTTTTCTTATTTGTCTTAATATGCCTTCCATCCCGTTTAACTTTAATTCGAAAACCTGCTGCATTTGCTCCCCGGTTTTTCCCTGGGGGAAGCCTTTTTGCCGGTACCATACTAAATAATACTCCGGAATATCGCTTAGAAAGTAGCCTTTATATTTCCCGAAATGCATTTTAGCATAGGCCAGTTCTATAAGGGTTTCCTGGGAGGGTTTTAGTTTCAATTTATTCGTTTAATTGTGGAGTTAAACCGGCTAAATTAGTTTTTAAACTTCAGGCTGCAATTTTAAATTGCTTTTTCATTCAATTACATTAGTATTTATGTAGAATTTAGTCGGTGCAGGTTTTGCTTTCCCGACCCCTGTTATCATAAAGCGGGAAAAGCGTAATTTTGCTGAAGACAATAAACGATGAGATATCAATTTCAACTCCAGGTAAGCCCTGAACAGGCGGCAGTCAAAGAAAAATTATGGAAAGTAGTTTCCCGGAAGTCAGATATTCCACTTTCTGAAATATCCCATATTGAAATTTTAAAGCGTTCTATAGATGCCCGCCAAAAAAACATTAAGATCAATCTGAAGCTTGAGGTCTATATTAATGAAGCTTTTCAGAAAAATAAGATCGAAATTCCCGATTATCAGAATGTGGGTGATAAAGAAGAAGTGATCATCGTGGGGGCCGGCCCTGCCGGTTTATTCGCGGCGCTAAAATGTATAGAGTCCGGTCTAAAACCCGTGATTGTGGAGCGTGGGAAAGATGTACGAAGCAGAAGAAGAGACCTGAAAGCCCTGAACATCGAGCATATCGTAAACGAAGATTCTAATTATTGTTTTGGCGAAGGCGGGGCAGGCACCTACAGCGACGGGAAACTATATACACGTTCCAAAAAGCGTGGCGATGTAGATCGCATTTTAAAACTGCTGGTTGCTTTTGGGGCTACTCCCGAAATTTTGGTGGAGGCTCATCCGCATATTGGTACCAATAAACTTCCGGCCATAATTGCCGATATCAGGGAAAAGATTATTTCCTGCGGGGGAGAGGTTCTTTTTAATTCCAGACTTACCGATATTATAATTAAAAATAATGAAGTTGCCGGAATTCAAACGCTGAATGGCGAGACTATTAAAGCCCGCAAATTGATTCTGGCTACAGGTCATTCGGCCAGGGATATCTTTGAATTGCTACATGCTAAAAATATTAAAATAGAAGCAAAAGCTTTCGCCCTTGGGGTGAGGGTGGAACATCCGCAGGAACTTATTGATAAGATTCAGTATAAATGTCAAACTAGAGGGGAGTTTCTACCACCATCACCCTACAGCATCGTGAAGCAAATTGATGGCAGAGGTATGTACTCCTTTTGTATGTGCCCCGGCGGAATTATTGCGCCCTGTGCCACCGCACCCGGTGAGGTGGTTACTAACGGCTGGTCTCCAAGCAAGCGGGATCAACCTACAGCCAATTCGGGGATTGTGGTGGAGTTAAGACTTTCAGATTTTGCCGGCGTCTCGGCGAATCCCCTCGCCGCGATGGAATTTCAGAAGAAAATAGAACAGAAATCCTGGGAAGAAGCCGGTAAAACGCAGCGGGTACCGGCACAAAGACTCATGGATTTTACCAATGGAAAATTATCAGAAAATTTACCGTTAACCTCTTATAAGCCCGGAGTTACTTCGGTAGAATTGGAGCGTGTTTTTCCAGCGTTTATCCATAAAACGCTCCAGGCAGGATTCAAAGAATTTGATAAAAGCATGCGCGGATTTCTAACCAATGAGGCGGTTGTTCATGCACCCGAGTCGCGTACTTCTTCCCCGGTGAGGATACCCAGAGATCCCTATACTTTTGAGCATATACAGATTAAAGGCTTATATCCCTGCGGAGAAGGAGCAGGTTATGCCGGGGGGATAGTTTCTGCTGCGATTGATGGTGAGAAATGTGCCGAAAAATGTGCGGAAAGTATAAAGGCCCAAAGGTAGTGCAGGAGGCTTTTAAAGGTTAAATAATTGATAATTGCTGAAACATATTGAATCTTAAATTTGCTTTTTTTTATCTTCAATTTTTCAAAATAACTTCAAGTAAATTAAAGCAATATGGCCATAGTAGGTTCTATAATAAAGAGTCTTATCGATTTAAGGGATAATTTAGTTTCAGAACCCGATGCTCAGAAAGCCCAGAAGGAAGTCCTTCAGAAATTATTGAAAACGGCGAAAAATACCGCGTTTGGGAAACATTACAACTTTGAGGCTATCCTCGACTCTGGAGATATTAGCAAGACCTTTGCTCAAAAAGTTCCTTACTTCGATTATCATAAACTTGAAAAAGACTGGTGGCATAGGGTGCACGAGGGGGAGGAAAATATCACCTGGCCGGGACGACCTCCTTATTTTGCCCTTAGCTCTGGTACCACCGGGAAATCAAGTAAAAGGATTCCTGTTACCACCGAGATGCTGGAAGCGATCAGGAAGGCAGGGATCAAACAAGTTAGCGCCCTGAGTAATTTTGACCTGCCACCAGATTTCTTCGAAAAAGAGATTATGATGCTTGGCAGCTCCACCGACCTTCAAAGTGAAGGTGACCATAAGGAAGGCGAGATAAGTGGAATTAGCGCCAGCAATATCCCGTTCTGGTTTCGTGGTTACTATAAGCCGGGGGATGATATTGCAAAGATTGAAGAATGGGATGAACGGGTGCAACGCATTGCCGAAAATGCTAAAAATTGGGATATAGGTGCCTTAAGCGGAATCCCCTCCTGGCTGGAGTTGATGATGAAAAAGGTGATAGAATATAACAACCTGGAAAATATTCATGATATATGGCCTAACCTCCAGGTTTATGCTTCGGGAGGAGTGGCTTTCGAGCCCTATGAAAAAAGCTTTAATGCACTTTTGGGTCATCCGGTAACGGTGATAGATACTTATCTGGCTTCAGAAGGCTTCCTGGCCATCCAGGAAAGGCCTGAGACCAATGCCATGAAGCTTATTCTGGATAACGGAATTTATTTTGAATTTGTTCCTTTTAAAGCCGAATATATCAATCAGGATGGATCGCTGGTGGAGGATGCTCCGGTAATTTCCCTGGCCGATGTTAAGGAGGATGAAGATTACGTTCTACTCATCAGTACTGTTTCTGGTGCCTGGCGCTACCTTATTGGTGACACCATTAAATTTACCGATGTGGCCCGGAAAGAGATCAGAATTACCGGAAGGACCAAATTCTTTCTGAATGTTGTTGGGTCGCAGCTTTCGGTAAACAAGATGAATGATGCCGTGCAGGAACTTGAAGAAAGATTCGATATTAAGATCCCCGAATTCACCCTTGCCGCGGTTCGAATAGATGGAGAGTTTCATCATCACTGGTACCTGGGAACCGAAACAGATATTTCTGAAGAAAAACTCGCCGATGCCCTAGATGAATCCCTGAAGAATGCCAATAAAAATTACAGGGTAGCCCGCTCTAAAGCCTTGAAAGGAATTAAGGTAAGCAAAGTACATCCCGGGATGTTCCCAGAGTGGAATGCTGCCAACAAGAAAAAAGGCGGACAGGTAAAAATGGAAAAAGTGATGAATGAAGAGAAATTCGCTGCCTGGGAGAAATTCGTTGAAGAAAACAGAAACAGGATATCTTAAAAGGTCCTGTAATATAAAAACCGGAATTATGCCTGAATTACCTGAAATAACGAATTTTAAAAGTTTTCTTACAGAAACCGTTCTCGACAAAGAAATAATTGAAGTCGAATTTCCTGAAACTAAATTATTACAGGCATCAACCACCGATTTTAAAAAAGCCCTGCTCAATAATAAGTTTACCGGCGCACAGCAACTCGGGAAATATCTTTTCCTCAGGACTAATAAAAAGAAAAGTTTGGTTTTTCATTTCGGGATGACGGGGAAATTTGAGGTATATCAACATAATGAAACTCCAAAGCACACTCATTTACTTATCAGGTTCAGGGACTCTTCACATTTAGCTTTCGTATGTGTGAGAAAACTGGGTAAGATCTATCTCGCAGATGGACTGGAGGAGTTCCGAAAAGAACAGGGATTGGGAAAACACGCCCTGGACCTCGAGGAGGATGAATTCCAGGAAATTGTTCAGGAGAAAAAGGGAGGGGTGAAATCGGCCCTTACCGATCAACATTTCATCTCTGGCATCGGGAATGTCTATGCCGATGAGATCCTGTTTCAATCGGAGGTCCATCCCAAAACCCGGGTTGAAAAACTTTCGGAAAAGGAGATAAAAAGACTTTTTGATCAAATGCATGAGGTTTTAAACACTGCGATAAAAAAAGAAGGAGAACGATCGGAATTTCCTTCGAATTACCTTAGCCGTTCCCGGAAGGAGGGCGCAGATTGCCCCAAATGCTCAGGAAAAATTTCGATGATCAAGGTTTCCGGAAGAAGTACCTATTTCTGCCCTAAATGCCAAAAGGAAAAATCATGAAAGTAAATATTGGTTGTTCAGGTTGGAATTACCGCGGCTGGAAAGAGCGTTTTTATCCTGAAGGACTGCCTCAAAAAGATTGGTTGAAATATTATTCGGGTGTTTTTAACACAGTGGAGATCAACAGCACTTTTTATAGGTTTCCCAGGGATTCCACCCTGATAAAATGGAAAGATACTGTTCCTGATGAATTTAAGATTAGCCTGAAAGGCAGCCGGTATATTACCCATATGAAAAAGCTGAACGAGGTGGAGGAGAGCGTGGAGAAATTTTATAAAGCCGCTTACCTCCTGGAGGATAAAAAGAGCTGCATCCTATGGCAGTTACCGCCAGGCCTTCACCGTGATGATGAAGAGCTGGCGACTTTTTGTGAAATGCTTAATCCCGATTTTACCAATGTAATTGAGTTTCGTCACCTCTCCTGGTTTGATGAGCAGGTCTATGCGCTTCTTTCTAAATACAAGGTAGTGTTTTGTTCAATTTCCAGTCCGGTTTTTCCCGAGACAATGATCATTACCGGGAAGACAGGCTATGTCCGATTTCACGGTAAAGGCAGAAAATGGTATGATTACGATTACTCCCGGGCAGAATTGCATAGTTGGTATGAGGAGATTAAAAACTCAGATCTAGAGGAGTTGTATGTATACTTTAACAATGATTTGGGCGCCAGTGCCCCTGAAAATGCCCGCTTACTGAGATCTTTTTTTGAAAAAGAAAATTAGATATCTATCCTTAAACCATCAGAAGCAGGGATTATGACGGTACCCTCAGTTTCCATAGATTTTAGTTTTCTTATGCTTTCTTCGGGCTTATTATAAAACCAGTCTCCATAATGGGTAAATACCAGTTTTGGGCTAAGCGGACCTAAAATACGAAGCAGATCAGGAATTCCGGTATGGCCATAAATCTTATCGCCACTACGGTTTATCCTACCGCCTTTCTGAATTAAGGTAGCTTCCGTAACAATAAGATCTACCTGCCCGATTTCTTTAAGATGGGCTTTTTCTATCCAGGCCACATCCCCGGTGAAGAAAACCCGCTTTCCGTCTTTTTCTACCAGGTATCCATTTGATTTTAGATTTTTGGCGTGAATTACCGGGATTGGGCTTATACTATACCCTAATATTTCGGTTTTTGCTGAAATGATTTTCAGTTTTGGAATAAGGGGATGGGTTTCAGGTCCATAATGAGGGATTTCTGGTGAGAAAGTTTCTTCCTTAAAAACAAAGAAGGCATGGTCCGGATGAAAATGTGTAAAGATAATAGCTTTTGGCTTTCTCTCAAGAAAGGCTTTTTCTCCAACATCAATAAGGAGTTTATCATCGATGAGAAATCCGCTGTGATTTTTATAATTTGGCGCCGATGCCTTGATTTTTCCACGACACCCCAGGATTTCGATTTTCATATCACGGGCTTTATTCCAATTCATCAATTAACATCATGATCTCCTCCTGGGACAGATAGAGTTTTTTAATCCGGTCTTTATAGACATCGGAGAGGTGTGCGTGGTTCAGGATAAAGTCTTTTGTGGCGATAATATATTTCCCCATGCCGTGGTTTACTGCGTAGGTATCGGCAACCCTTTCGGCTTCCTGAATATAGGTTTTGGAAGCAAAGTATTTTAAGCCAAACCAAATCATATTCAGGCCGCTTCTTTCCCGGTAATCCATAATATGTCCCAGTTCATGCCCAAGCCAGCCAATAAGAACATCTGAAGGGACGGTGGTTACATCAAAGACTTCATCTTCTATCTCGATTTTCTCACTTATCATAATAAAATAGGCACGCTCTTTTTTGTTTTTAAAAAGACCGGAAATCTTAGGTTGGGCTTGCATAAATGATTTCTGGATATCCTTCTTGAACTTAAATTCTATAGGCGTATCCTTTAACTCGGGGTAGTGAGCAAGGGCGATATAGGTTTCCCGCCAAATGATATCGGGAACAATTTTATTATTGAACTTTAAGCTATCTTTTTGTTTCATAGATTGCGCATAACCGGGGTATGACAGTCCTAAAGACAGGAATGTAAACATTAAAATGCTGATAACCGGTAATTTCAAAATAATTAAACTTTCCTTTAATTCCTAAAATATGGAATAAGAGGGGAATGGAACAAACCTGATGTTATAAAAAATCCATAAAAAAAGCCCTGCAAATTAATGCAGGGCCTGAAAATCTTTATAAACTGGTATTATAAAAAAGCCTAAGCTTGTTTTACGTTTACCGCATTTAAACCTTTTCTTCCTTCTTCAAGATCAAACACAACTTCATCATTCTCTCTGATTTCGTCAATTAAGCCGTTTGCGTGTACAAAATACTCCTTGTTTGATTCTTCTTCGGTTATAAAACCAAATCCTTTTGAGTCGTTAAAGAATTTAACTGTTCCTCTGTTCATTGTAACTATTATTTATATTGACTGCAAATATACATGATATTTAAATAGTTTGCATCAAAAAATAGATTTTATTTTAATTTTTTTAAAATGATTATTATTTTATTGAGAATTTTCAATGAGCTGAAAGCTTTAAGACATAAAAAAAGCGGCAGAATAATTTGCCGCTTTATAGTTTTCATCAAGGTTTATATTATCCTTTTCTCTGCATAAGTTTCTGCAGTCTTTGTTGCAGTGCAGTATCTCGTTGCAAGGCCATAGCCAATTGCTCATAGCGCTCAACGCTAAGTCCTTGTTCTTTGATTACTTCTTCCATTTCTGCCTGGAATTCACTTTGCATGCCTTCAATTTCTGAAACCACTTCTTTGTGTTGGGCTTTTTCTTCACTTGTAACTTCTACTTCCTTATTTGGATCCAGAGAAGCCTGGTGAATTTCATTAAAGCGCTTTACATCAAAACCACTATCCTCAACAACCTTTATCATTTCTTGTTGGGCCTGTTGGTTAATAACCGTAATTCCCTGATATGCATTGGCAAACTTTGTTAGCTCTTCATCATTAACTTCCACTTGCTGCTGTTGTTGTGGTGCCATTTGTTGTGGAGTTTGAGCCACAGCCGTGAAGCTACCTATAACAGCCGTAAAAAATAGGGAAGTTGCAATTCTTTTCAATCTAAGCATAATCGTTGTTTGTTTTAAATTTTTGAGCACCGAAACTATTGAAATATATTGGCTTGTAAAACTCTTTGGGAATAAATTCTATGGCGTTGGAAAAATCTTAACACTTAAATTCCTAATTGTTAAATTTAAAATTGCTGTGCTGAAATTACTTCCAGTTGTATCGGTTGTTCTATACTTTCCTCTATTTGTCTTTTAATATCCACCACATCGTCCTTTTCTAGACTTTCGGTACCTACCAGGGTAAGACTTACTTTTAAAGGAGTGCCAAAGCGTACCTTCACATCCCGCAGGATAACCTCATTAAACCTGGAGCCTTCTAGTTGCCTGGTTATGCTTGCTTCCTGCTTAATGCGATTAAATGAAAGCGAAAGAGGGACCAGGATTAAGGCAATGATTATAAAAGTATAAACCAGTCCCATCTTGGCTCGTTTAAAAGGTGCAAAACCTAATATGAGAAAGGTGATTCCTGCAAACATAATAATTCCTGCCAGGTTGGTGAGATAAAGTAGAAAGGCTCCGGAGAAGACATTCCAGTCCCACCAGCCAATCCCTATTCCTGCTACGGCAAGTGGAGGTACCAGGGCAACGGCAATCGCAACTCCCGCAAGGCTTTTGGCAATGCCCTCTTCGGCGTGAGCATAGGCAGCCGCAATACCAGATGCTACAGCTATGCCCATATCTAAAAGAGTGGGGGAAAGACGGGCGTCGATCTCGGAGGTAAGGACTTTAAGCGGAATGACAAGGCTAACCCCGGCGGCGAATAAAAGAGAAACGCCCGTCCCGATTAGGATAGTGATTAAACCCGTTTTGAGCATTTGTACATCGTAACGCACCATGCCCATAGAAAAAGAGACTATAGGCGCAATAATAGGAGCCAGGATCATCGCTCCAATTATTACCGGGGAAGAGTTACCAAAAAGCCCAAATGTCGCGATAAGGGTAGAAAGAATCATCATTATCACATACGGGGATGTGGTCACTGCATTTTCCCGTAATACCTTAAACAGATCTTCAAATTCCTCGGCCGTGGCCCGGGGGAAAATAGGCAGGGACCGCTTGGTTAATTCCTCTCTTTTTTGTCCTGTAGGCAGCTTGTCTATTCTGAAACTTTTCTTAACATCAGGTCCTTTTTCTTCGGTACAATAGATGCTTACCTGTTTTAAGGCCAGGGCCTCTGGCTGTACTTCAAGTTTAATGCTTTGGGCAGTATCTGTCTGTCCATCAACCGTATATTCTATCTGGGAAGAGTTTTCTATTTCCAGGTTAGAGATCTTAATCTGCCCGATGAAAGCGGGTAGTTTTCCCAGCTTTTTCTTGATTGGAATTAAGCTCCGCAATAAAAACAGCATTAATTCAAAAAGATTCTGGGGCGAGAGGATCAGCACGTTGAACATGCCATCGTTCATAGCGCTTTCTGAAACCAACCTTTTGGCAACCACCGAACTCAAAGGGTGTTCCACCACGATGATTCCCAAAGCCGAGGTTTGGATTAATTTTTCGCCATCGGTTTTTAAAAGATACGAATGATGAGATAGGGAAGAAAGCCGCCGTATATTTTTTATAAAGGTCTTTACCTCAAAAAAGAAACTATTCTCTTTGTCTTCTTCTGAAAAAATAAAGGCATTCCCCAGGTTTACCGCCTGAAAAACCGGTTTGCCATTACAAAATAACAGGTCCAACTTGTGGCTTTCTTCAGCAACAAGGATTTCCTCCATGGCTTCCGACATTTTTGTAGAAATCCCTAAACCTTTAGAGGTGTATAAATTTTCTGGATGCGGTAAAATCCCCACCGGCCAATCCTGGTTGGCTGCACGGGGCAAAAACTCCCGGAGATATTCATCGCTTAAATAGGTGATTAATACGCTTGCATTCCCGGGTTTGAATTCGGGATTCGAATACTCAACTAATTTATACTCCTTTCCGTCTAAGAGTGAAATAAGATTTTCTTTCACTTCCGATTCATCGTTCGGGTGATAAAGGATATAAATCATAGCCTGGTTGGTCTTTAACCCGCAAGTTAAGACTTTTTGACAGTCAAAATAAAAGTTTTAACCTCAGTTTTAGACTTAAAGGCGGCAATTAAAGTATCTTGTAGAGTGCTAATAAACCGAAAAAATTTTGGGCTATGCCAGTACAAAAATCACCGGCGATAATTCTTTTCGCTGCAACTTCAGAAGTCAATAAATATAACCTCAGAAAAGACCATGATACCATTAGGGTAAGAGACCTGAAAGCCTCTGCCGATTTCTACGGAAACATCCTTGGCCTGGAAGAGATTCATAACGGGGGCCTTGGTGACCATATTAAATGGTTTCAGCTAAACGACAGGGTGCAGCTTCATCTTATGGAGAGTAAAGAAGTAATCGAGAAATATAAAGGGGTGCATATGGCCATGAGAACAGATCTTTTAGATGCTTTTATGGATCATCTGAAATCAAAGAATATACATTTTGAAACCTGGAAAGGTGAAGCAGGGACCTCCAATACCCGGCCAGACGGCATCCGGCAAATATATTTTCAAGACCCCGATGGTTACTGGATCGAGGTTAACGATGGCCGCCATTAGAACAAGCTATTTATTTTGGCATATTGCAGGAGCATAATAGTTTTGGCATCTTTTATCGCACCGGTGGCGATCATTTTATAAGCCGTCTCAAATTCCATTTCTAAAACCTCAATATCCTCCTGTTCCCCGGCAAGGCCACCGCCTTTCCCGGTTTTCATCTCTTTGGAATATTCGCCTATGAAGAAGTGTATGACCTCAGTAACCGAGCCGGGAGACATATAGGATTCGAAGATCTTTTTAACTTCTCCTATGCTATAACCTGTTTCTTCTTCGGTTTCGCGCTTTATGCAGTTCTCGGGATCATCGTTGTCTAAAAGCCCTGCACAAGCCTCTACCAACATCCCATCAGGATTCCCGTTTAAAAAAGTAGGCAACCGAAACTGCCTGGTTAGCACAATCTTATTGCTCTTTTTGTTGTAAAGCAAAATACAGGCCCCGTCGCCACGATCATATGCTTCCCGGTTTTGAAGCTCCCAGCGCCCATCCTGTCGCTGGTATTGGAAGGTGATTTCCTTTAGTACCGCCCACTGGTTCGACAATACTTCTTTTCTTTCAATTTTTATCCTGCTGCTCAAACTTCGTCATATTTGCGGCTAAATTATTTTATTCTGAAAATCAGACCCGCCTTTTTATAAAATTTTTGTACCTCTTTAGCAGAGTTTTATGATGGTTCAATTTTTATTTCTCTCTTGTTCCTAAAACCCGATACTTAAACTGAAATTTTTAGCAAGGATTTAAGGAATGCATATATAATTTGTTGGGCACTCCTGCGTTTTATTTTTTTATAACCCGGTCAATATCCTGAAGGGAAGCCCTTTATTTTTAAGATAATGACTTAAAAAAACGTATTATGAATATGAAGAGAATTAAGCTTTTAGGAATTACTTTGTTAACTGCCCTTATAGGATTTTCCTGCAGTTCTGATGATGATGACGCTCTTACTACCGAAGTAGATCTTAATGCCACAGCAACTAAAGCCGATGCCCACGTGCAAACCTCCAGTTTGCCTCAGCCTATCCTGGATTATGTATCTACCACCTATCCCGATCTTACCATAAAAAAGGCCGAAATTGAGGATGATGATACTTATGAAATTACCCTTAGTGATGAAACAGAGCTGATTTTTGATATGCAGGGTAATTTTCTGGGTATAGATGACGATGATGTTGATGATTTTGGGGATGAAGATTTAGATCCCTCTGATCTCCCACAAAATATCCGGGATTTTATTGCTCAATATTTCCCGGGAGTAGGTATTGATGAGGCCGAAAGGGAAAATAATGCTAATTATGAAGTGGAATTAGAAAACGGTGTAGATCTTATTTTCAATGCCGATGGCGAATTTTTAGGCAGGGGAGAAGATGAGGACCAGGATTATGACGACGACGATGAAGATGTAGACCCTGCTGATCTTCCGCAGCTTATTCTGGATTATATCGACGAAAATTATCCCGAACAAAGCATTATAGAAGCAGAGAAGGAAGATGACGGATATGAAGTTACCCTTAACAACGGGCTTGAACTAAAATTTGATGCTGATGGTGCCTTTGTGAGCGCAGAAGATAAAAACGGGGACGATGAGGATGATGAAAATGAGGATGACTAGGGAATAAAATACCCTGGATTAAAAATAAAAAGGCTGCTTAAAATGAATAAGCAGCCTTTTTATTTTTTAAATGTCATTAGGTTTAACAAATCATTGCTATTCTTCCATAAGCCATTTAATTTTCAGAACGGGGTTGCCCGCATTCGAAACACTGTAAAAGCTGCGGACTTAACTCAATATCTTCCGATCCTTTCAGGGGTTCACTGAGCAATTCTTTTTCAGAAATAATCCGGTGAAATTCCTTTGCGGTTTGAACCAGGTTCTTCCTCCTACTTTTAATCTTGGTTTTTATTTCTTCGCCGTCCAGGGCATAAATATTATCGGGCCAAACCTTAAAGGCCGAGTCTATGGCCTTATCGCTCATAAGCTCCTGAAGTTTTTGAGCCTCTTCAATAAAAATTTCCTCCGGGGTATATCTCAGGAAGTACACATCGGTGGGGTAGACAAGCCCGGGGAGATAATCTATCTCTTTCTCAAATGGCCGTACCATAGGTTCTATATTTTTATTTGAAATAATTTCGGGGATCACACCGTCAATATTGAAAAATGCATTGTCCCGGTCGCCGGCTAGCGGATAAGCCTTAAACCTGTTTGCTTTCTTTTGGACTACCCATCCCCACTGTTTGGCGTGGCGGTCCCAGTCACCAATTAGCAAGTCAAAAAGTCTTGCCCGAACCAAAGCGCTTTCATCAATACTTAAAGCTGCACCGTATTGCTGCTTCCATTCCTGCAGATGTTTCGTATCCAGGATTTCCACAACCTTATTTACTTTTGTCCAGTTCTTTTCACCTTCGGTTTCATATTCCAACAGGAAAAGCCGGTTTCCGTATTTCTCGTTATATTTTTCTCCAAGAAAATCCTGTTTGGGAATAAAGACCAGCCAGGGATGGGTGTGGAGAACACCGGCGGCTTCAGAGAGTGATGCCGAAAGAATGGCCCCATAAGGGTGCGAAGCCGAGATGGCATCTATTACGATATTTTCAAGGCCAAGGCTACGGGCGAATTCCGGAACATGGGAGGCTGGATCTTTGTTTACACTGCGAAGGGAAAAAAGAACCCCATCCTGGCCTTCCAGGCGCAGGGAATGGGTTTGACTCCCGCCACCTTCCTTGACGATCTTCATCCCGCCAAAAAGGGTATCGAGAAACACAACCGGTACCTTCACAGGAGCTGACCAGGCTGCCCGGTAATTTTCTCCCTGGATAATATCTTTTAATATATTGGCTTCATAAAGGCTACTCGCAGCCACAACTACAGAGTCATGTTTGCTGAAATCTACTTGCTCCAGGTCTTTAAATTCTTTAATATTCGCTGTTTCGAATTCTTTTTCGTTGCCGGATACAGAGATGTATACCAGGCTAATTAAAAGCAGGAAGATCAGAAGGATTATCCAGAGAATCTTTTTCATTGAGCTATTACTTTCTGGGAATAAAACTATGATTTTAGGAGGGAATTCAAGGGAAATTTTTCAGGATTTTTTCAGAAGATATTCCTGAGCCTGGTTTCCGCCCGGGTAAGAGGAAAGCTTTTTCCAGCAAGGTATAGGAAATAAAAAGGCCATCTCTTTTGAGACGGCCTTTAACAATTCAAACAAAACTAATCTAAACTATTCTATAGGCAAAAGCACCGCATTGATAACGTGAATAATTCCGTTAGAAGCTGAAATATTCGGGATCACGATATCGGCAGTGCTGCCGATGGCAGTAATTTTCTTCTCAGGGTTAACGCTAAAACTCTCTCCGAGCAAGGTTTCGATGCTACGATAGTTTTTTGGAGGCACTACACTGTTGGAGGCTCTGCGGCCTTCGGTCACATGGTATAAAAGCACATTAAGTACCAATTCGGCAGGCAGATCGCGTGTACTGTCAATGCCAAGTGCTATGTAGAGATTTTCAAAAGCTTCATCGGTTGGGGCGAAGACGGTGTACTGGTCGGTGCCGTTAAGGAAGAGTTCTACCAGGCCCGCATCAAGCTCTTCATCAACATAAAAAAGCGCATCTACCAGTTCATCAAAACCTGCTTCTATTGCTATGGCAGCAATAGGATCATCTCCGGGTGCAGGAGCACCTTTCTTTTTGCTGGCATCTGCTTTTTTGGTGTTTGCTTCTAAAACATCATAAACGGTCATCTCGTAAGATTCGACTTCGGTCATTGTTTCTTCTTTTTCACAGGAAACCAGGAAAAGAGATAAAAAGACAATAAAAAAGATCGATACAGCAATTCTGTTGTAATGGATCGGTAAGGCATAATTCTTCATAACAATTCAATTTTTTAATTGATTAATAATGAGGTAAATATATTAAACAAAATCATATTGTTTAATAATTTAACTAAATGTTTAGACAAAAAAATATTTTGTAAGAAGAGGATTTCAAGATCCGGAATTAGATTCGGGTAAAAGAAATAGAATTTTAGACAAAAGCTAGAGGTTTAAAATGTGAAGGAATGCCTAATAGAAGATTATAAGCATTTTTATACTGTTTTTCTAAATCGGATCCTTTGCAATTTCTCAACATATCCGTTTTTTCCATTCCTTAAAAATTAATCCTGGATATGTAAGAAGCGGCCAACTGTAACTTATGTTACAAGCCTGGGCTGCCCGGAATACTAATTTTGGAAATCTTAAAATTCTTTGAAAATGAATATGACAATAACAGTACAAAATTTAAAATGTGGTGGGTGTGTAAACACCATTACTACCAAAATTTCAGAAATGGAAAATATCCGGGAGGTCCAGGTAGATAAGGAGACCTCGGCAATATCATTTGAATATACAGGGCCGGAAGATGCAATAAAGGTTAAGGAGAAATTGAGAAAGCTGGGCTATCCGGCAGTTGATGAAAAGAACTCGCTGGTGTCAAAAGCCAATTCTATGATCAGTTGTGCTACCGGCAAATTCTAATAAGCTATTAAAAAAGCTAATTCCGGCCCTTCTTAGATAGCAAGGGCCGGATGTTTTTATGAAATTTCGGGATTCATTTTCCAGGGAATAAGGTATAATCCAATTCAGGAATCGCTTACAGCATCGGAGGGCTTGTCTAAGAAAAACTCTCCAAAACTATCCCAGCTTTTACCATTGTGCTTGAACAGCACCAGGCTGTTAGCTATAAAAGAGGCTCTGAATTTACGGTCCTGGAGTTCTTTCCAGGCGGGCTCGAAGTTTTGATAGCTGAGGTCTCGGGTGGCTAAGGTGAAGTGTGGGTGGAAGTTGCGGCCTTTTTCGTTTTCCTTTAAGTGCAAAGCTTTGTCAAGATATTTTTGCAGCTTGTGGTGGAGTTCCTGCAGCGCTGGGTTTTTGGCTATGCCTATAAATAGAACTTTTCGGGAAAACCTTCCAAAACCTTCGGTTTCCACCTGAAATGCCTGTTGTTGTGCGGCGAAATCTTCCAGAAGCTTTTTTAGTTTTTCCTCTTTGGCTGCTGCCATTTTAAAAGGAACCTGCAGGGTAATATGTGCCGGGAGTTTCAGTGCGTGCCTGCTGTGGTATTTTTTGGCCAGCTCCAGCTTCAACTCTTTGATGCTTTGACTCAGGGTTTCGGGCGGGAGTATGGCGATAAAATACAGGCTCATCGTGTGGGTATTTTTCCGTAGGGAAAGTTAATTAAAACCCTTTGTTTTTTAATTATCATCCTCCGTAGAAATACTATTCAGAGGCCGGGGGCCCCAGATCTATGATCACCTGGTGTCTTAACAGGTCTTCAAAGGTTTCTCTTTCCCTAATCAGGTGGGCTTTATCCTTATACCAAAGCACTTCGGCGGGACGGAAGCGGGAGTTAAAATTACTGGCCATTGAAAAACTGTAGGCTCCGGCATTGCTGAAAGCCAGAATGTCACCCTCGGTGATCTCGGCGATGCGGCGGTTATTGGCAAAAGTATCGGTCTCGCAGATGTAACCTACCACAGAGTAAAACCGCTGTTTTCCTTCAGGATTCGAGATATTGTGAATGTCGTGATGCGAACCGTAGAACATTGGGCGAATGAGGTGGTTAAAACCCGTGTCTACCCCCGCGAACACCGTAGAGGTGGTTTGTTTGATCACGTTTACCTTTGCAAGGAATTTCCCGGCCTCGCTCACTAAAAACTTTCCGGGTTCGAAGACCAGGGTGAGTTCGCGACCGTAATCTTTGCAGAAATCATGGAACCTGTGGGTGAGTTTCTCGCCCAACTCTTCGATATCGGTCTCGATATCACCTTCGGTATAAGGTACTTTGAAACCGCTTCCAAAGTCGAGAAACTCCAGATTTTTAAAGTTCTTAGCCGAATCAAATAGAATTTCAGAAGCACGAAGAAAAACCTCGATATCCAGGATGTCGCTCCCGGTGTGCATATGGATTCCGTTGATGTTCATTCCGGTATTTTCTACGATGCGCAGCAAAAGTGGCATCTGGTGAATGGAAATTCCGAATTTTGAATCTACATGGCCCACAGATATCTTTGCATTTCCACCCGCAAGAATGTGAGGGTTTATTCGAATACATACTGGCACTTCAGGATGTTTGGCACCAAACTGCTCCAGGATAGAAAGATTGTCGATATTGATTTGTGCACCCAATTCTACCACTTCCTCTATCTCCTCCAGCGAAACCCCGTTGGGCGTATAGATAATATCTTTAGGATCCACGCCAGCTTTGAGACCCAACATCACTTCCTGTACCGAGACCGTATCGAGCCCGCAGCCCATAGAATTGAGAAACTTCAAAATAGAAATATTGGAAAGCGCTTTTACGGCATAATGTATGCGCAGGTCTTTCACTTCGCTAAAAGCATTCTTCAGGCGGTTGTACTGAAAAGCGATCTTTTCAGCATCATAAACATACACAGGGCTTCCAAATTCTTTGGCAACGGCCAGCAGGTCTTGATTGGTCATAATGGGGAAATATTAAGGCACAAAATACAGGAGAAAATAAAACTCCCGCAAGTGCAAGTCCCAAAAATAACGAATTCCTCTTAATTGTTTTCTTCGGAATAAACTCAGAGATAGACCCGGTTGTCCAAAAATAGCTTTTTTAAGGATTATTTGGCCACAAATCAATTAATTGCTACCTGTGGAAACCTCTATTATTAAAGGAAAAAAGATTGGTACAATACTTTTGGTTTTGTTACTTTTGTTAACCGTAATTAAATCTGAAGAAATACCTGATTATGAACATACACGAATATCAAGGAAAAGAGATTTTAAATAGTTTTGGAGTGCGCATTCAGCGTGGGATTGTAGCTCATAATGCTACTGAAGCCGTGAACGCAGCCAAAGAATTAACCGAACAAACCGGAACCGGTTGGCACGTGATTAAAGCACAGGTGCACGCTGGAGGCCGTGGTAAAGGGGGAGGTGTGAAACTTGCCAAAAACCTTAAGGAGGTAGAAGAAATTGCAGGGGATATTATCGGGATGAACCTGGTTACTCCACAAACTTCAGCCGAAGGAAAAAAAGTACACCAGGTACTTGTTGCCGAGGATGTTTATTATCCCGGCGACAGCGAAACCTCAGAGATTTATATGTCGGTGCTCCTTAACCGTGCTACCGGAAGGAATATGATCATGTATTCTACCGAAGGTGGAGTAGATATCGAAAGTGTTGCCGAAAAGACACCGCACCTTATTTTTAACGAAGAGATCGATCCTACGGTAGGATTGCTTCCTTTCCAGGCGCGTCGCATAGCCTTTAATTTAGGCCTTAGCGGAACCGCATTCAAAGAAATGGTGAAATTCGTAACCGCGCTTTACACCGCCTTTGAAAAATCTGATTCTTCTCTTTTTGAGATCAATCCTGTTTTAAAAACCAGCGACGATAAGATCCTTGCCGTTGATGCTAAAGTAACCCTTGATGATAATGCGCTTTTCCGTCATAAAGATTATGCTGAAATGCGGGACATTCGTGAAGAGAATCCTACTGAAGTTGAAGCCAAGGAGGTAGGACTTAACTATGTAGACCTTGACGGAAACGTGGGTTGTATGGTTAACGGTGCCGGGCTTGCTATGGCAACGATGGACCTTATCAAGCAGGCGGGTGGAGAACCTGCAAACTTCCTTGATGTTGGTGGTACTGCCGATGCTAAAAGAGTGGAAGAAGCTTTCAGAATTATTCTGAAGGATGAAAAAGTAGAAGCTATTTTGGTTAATATCTTTGGAGGTATTGTTCGTTGTGACCGTGTGGCGCAGGGAATTGTTGATGCCTACAAGAATCTTGGAGATAAGATAAATGTACCAATTATTGTGCGTCTGCAGGGAACTAATGCCGATATCGCAAAAGAACTTATAGACAACAGCGGATTGAAAATTCACTCTGCCGTGGAATTCCAGGAAGCAGCCGATAAAGTACAGGAAGTACTTAGCTAAAACCTGAGTAAATATTATACTGAAAAGCCGCCCGGAAGGGTGGCTTTTTTTTTATGTTTTCATTCGTCATTCCAGGCCTGACCCGGAATCTCATCTAGGAACTTTTTTGACTCCGCCGGGATCTTTTCTTCTCTACAGCTTTTGAGTGAGATTCTGAATCAAGTTCAGAATGACGTTTCTACGGAATCGTCATTCCGGGATAGACCAGGAATCTCATGCTGCGTAATGTCCCCCTGGTAGGCTCTCTTTCTTTTAAAAAAAATATAGAATTCTAACTCCAACTGTAACATCTAAAATTTTATAGGGTCTTTTTTAATGTATAACCTTATAAATCATTTTATTATGAAAAATTTACAGTTATTTTTGCTGGTGCTGGCCATTGGTTTCGGAACAGCAGTGAAGGCAGCTTATCTGCCAATCGACCCGACTTCTGCTTTTAAATATGAAGTGGAAAAACTTCTTGAGGATTTACCTATAGAACTTGAGGAGGCAGAGAAAACAGTTAATCTTTCTATTACCTTCAACGATGATAATGAGATCGTGGTTTTATCGGTAGAATGTGACGACCCGTATGTAGAAAGTGTGATTAAGAAGCGTTTGAACTACAAGAAGGTAGAAACACAACTAGATAAATCTATAAGAGTTTACAAATTGCCCATCAGACTCAAAGCTTAAGATCGATCAAAAAATGTAAAGAACAAAAAACCCGGCTCATCACCGGGTTATTTTTTTATAGCCTCCTGACTGATAAAATCACTAGAGACGCTGAAATAATTTCAGAATGAGGGTTTAAAGAAAATTCCTATAAAAAAATTCCCCTGGAGAAAACCGATGAGAATTGTATTATAAATAATTGGGCCTTAATCCCGTTCAGGATACCAGTCGAGTTGTATCACCTCGATCTCTTCATTTCCTTCATCTACCAGACTTTTGAACTTATCTACATCGGCCAGCCCGTCCTGCCCCCGATAATGGTAAGGGTAAACCTGTTTGGGTTTAAACGCCAGCACGGCATCGGCCGCCTGTTCTACAGACATTGTGTAGGGGAGGTTCATAGATACCAGTGCCATATCTATATCTTTTAATGCTCTCATTTCCGGAATATCTTCGGTATCGCCAGAAATATATAAACGCTGGCCATCTTTCTCGATTAAATAACCATTCCCCCGTCCTTTTTTGTGACGTGATTCAGGATCGTCTTCCGGCAGGTTATACATGGGGATAGCTTCAATATAGAAATCAAGTACTCGAGTTGTACCACCATTATCTAAAGTTCTTAAGATATCGTCCATTTCTTCTGGCAATTCCTCTTTTACCGCTTGAGGAACAATAATATGCACGCCTTCCAGATCCAGTGCCTGTAAAGTTTCGGCGTTTAGATGGTCTCCATGGATATCGGTGATTAATATAAAATCGGGTTTTTCTTTCCCTTCAAATGCTATGGCTCCTCCTACAGGGTCCAGATAGAAAACCGCCTCGCCCCAATTAATCACCGCCGTAGCATGCGATACAGGCTGAATATTGATATCTGCTGAAGCATTATTTTTTTCATCTATTTCTGTGGCTTGTTCTACCTCCGCCTGGCTCTCTTCCCGGTCTTCCTGGTTTTCGTTTTTGCAGCCGGTAAGAAGCAGGCTCAAGGCCAGTATTCCTAATAAGTGTTTCATAATGCTTGATTTTAGTTTTTAATTTCCTCTTAAAATTAAGGAATTTATAAAGTTAACCAACCAAAAACAGATGTTCTGGAGCTTTAGTAAAGATTTAAGAAAGCTCTAAGCGCATCTTAATATCTCCGCGGGAGTATGGGTTATTCTCCCCGATTGGAATTTCCCTGAAGCCGTATTTTTTATAGATGTAGATCGCGTTTTCCAGTTTGCGATTAGAGTAAATGATGAGGTGGTTCCACTTCTGGTTTTTTGCGAATTTAATACTATGTTCCATTAATTTCTGCCCGATTTTTTTTCCCTGGTATTTTGGAGTAACCGCCATCTTTGTGAGCTCAAATACATTCTCGTCTATTTTCATCAGAGCGACGCAGCCAATGATCTCCTCAGCTTCTTTGACGAAAAAAATTGTGCCTCCCGGCTCAATGATATATTTTTCGGGATTACCCAGTACTTCCTCGTCATGTGATTCTACCCAAAAGTATTTTTCGAGCCAGGCGATATTAAGCTCCTTAAAATCTTTGGCGTATTGTGGCTGGTAAGAGATTATTTCCATATTACTATGCTGAAATTTTTTGGCTAAAATAGAAAATAAAGCAGTTTGTGCAGGTTGCCTTTAAGGCTAAAGCCCTGAATTATAAATTATTTTTTACTTTCACCGCCGCCTGACTAATCAAAAATTAATTTTTATGAAAAAGCTTTCGGTAAACTTCCTGTTTCTCTGTTCGTTTTTAATATTGAATGCCTGCTCTTCAGCGGTAACAACAGAAGAAAAAAAGACCGAAGAAAAGCAGCTAAGTATTTTGCCACCCGAAGACCTTTACGGGGAGCTGTTTTACCGGGTTCAGGAAAATGATTCCCTGTTTTCTGATAGCAAAACTTTTGTAGATGCTGTGCCGCGCATCGCTCCGGAAGAGCTTCGAAAGAGATATTCTGAAATACAACCAGAGACTAATGCTGAAATAAAAGCTTTTTTAAATAAAAACTTCATCATCCCGGAAGCCTCCAGCGATTATGAAACAGATTCTTCTTCGATAAACCTGCATATCAAAAAGCTTTGGGAGGAATTGAAACGCCCTGCCGATGAGCAGGTTTCAGGCACCTTAATTCCCCTGCCGAATCCGTACATAGTTCCCGGAGGGAGATTCCGGGAGATCTATTACTGGGATAGTTATTTCACTATGCTTGGGCTGCAGGAAGACGGGGAAATTAAAACCATAAAGCACATGCTGGATAATTTTGCTTGGCTCATCGAAAACTATGGTTTTATCCCTAACGGAAACCGCACCTATTATTTAAGCCGCTCCCAGCCACCATTTTTTGCCAAAATGGTTCAGTTACTTGCTCAAATACAAGGGGAGGAAGTTTATGCAGAATACCTACCGGCGATGCAAAAAGAATATGATTTCTGGATGAGTGGCAGTGAAAATGCTGGATCGGGGGCCTATAAAAGAGTGGTGATACTTCCCGACGGAGAGATTTTAAATCGTTACTGGGACGATAAAAACACACCAAGGCCCGAAAGTTATCGCGAGGATGTGAAAACCGCTGAAAAAGCGGTTGCTAAAAATCCAGAGCGTACACGGGGGGAAGTCTACAGAGACCTAAGGGCCGCGGCCGAATCAGGTTGGGATTTTTCCAGCCGCTGGCTTAGTATAAATGGGAATGGTGATTTTAATCTTTATAGTATTCATACCACTCAAATTATTCCGGTGGATCTAAACAGCCTTCTTTATAATCTGGAGCATACCCTTGCCCGGGCCTATGAATTGGAAGCACCTACTGATAAAGCTGAAATTTACCGAAGAAAAGCAGAGAATCGAAAGGCCGCCATTCAGAAATACCTTTGGGAAGAAGAGACCGGTTTTTATTTCGATTATAATTTTAAAAATGCTAATACTACGGGGATCTATTCACTGGCCGGGGTTTACCCGCTCTTTTTTGAAATTTCGAAAGTAGAGCAGGCCCGAAAGGTCACAGAAGCCCTGGAACAGATTTTCTTAAGGCCGGGCGGTCTGGTAAGCACTCCACACCATACGGGGCAGCAATGGGATGCACCCAATGCCTGGGCCCCACTGCAATATATGAGTATTGAAGGGCTTCGCAATTATGGGAAAGACCAACTTGCTTCAGAAATTAAGCAGCGCTGGTTAAATCTTAATCAAAACGTATATCAGAAGACTTTTAAAATGTTGGAAAAATACAATGTGGAAGACCTTAGCAAAGAGAGCGGGGGAGGGGAATACCCCACCCAGGATGGCTTTGGTTGGACCAACGGAGTCTACCAGAAACTATCAAAAGAATAATAGAAAAAGAAAGTGGCCGGAGGTTTTACTTCTGGCCTGTAGTTCTTTTATTTTTTTGGTTCCAGGGCCATTTTCCTTCTATTTCTACCTCCAGGGTAAAGCTTAAAAAGGTTCTAATCAGGATGATGAGTCCCAGTTTAAGAATTTGCTCCATTTGCACATCGTAGACCACAGTGGCGATAATATCGGCGGCAATCAGCACCTCTAACCCAAGTAGGATGGCACGGCCTAATTCCTCCCGAATCTTTTGAAAGCTTCTAATATTTTCGCCCTGAAGCTTAAAAGCAAACCGGCCCAGGGCAAGAAATGTCCCGATAACCATTACCAGGATCCCTACCACTTCTATAACCCGCGCAGTTATCTCAATAAGTTCTTTTACATTATCTTCCATGGGCAGCTTTCATAAAATCTGTTATAAAAAACGAAAGTGCTTTTCCTACCTGGCCGGCGCTAGCAGTAGTGGGAGCTGCTTCGCATACATGTAGATAGCTACACTCTGGTAAACGTGCAGCAAGGCTTATGAAATGTCTCACTTGCTCCATGCTAAAACCGGAGGGCGTTTGGGCACTTGCGGGAAAATTCTTGATTACATCGCAGTCCAGTTCCAAGCCGAACTCTTCATCCCGAACAAATTCCAGACTGTCCAAAAAGGCTGAATGGAGTTCTTCGGAAGACAGATCCATCAATTCCTCGAAGAGCCTGTATTCCGTATTCTCTGAAGGCTTGATCTCATTGAAAATATACTGCGGGGTGTAATTTTGTGCCAGCCCAAAGATTGTATACCTACCTAAGAGGTCTTCTTTTCTGGCAAAGCTGAAACCATTTCCGCTGTGTCGGTGCTCCAGTTTGCGTAAATCGGTATGAGCATCGATATTAAGCACATTGAGTGCTTTTCCGAAGGCCCTTGAACTGCCATTTATATTAGCATATGCATTATTGTGCCCACCTCCAATAATAAGCGGAATCTTTCCTGCTGAAACTATGGATTGCACCAGTGCACTTACTTTCTGATCTATGATCGCTGTTAGGTCTCCCAGTTTAGGCAAATAATTAGGGTCTTCCTCATCGATATTTCCCGCTTTTTTCATTTCGGCAGTACAATCAATATGCCCCAGCAGGATAAGAGATTCGGGATTCGTAAATTCATTATGTTGAATATTCAAAAGGGAATTCAGGCAGGCTTCCCAGGCCTTTGAAGCTCCGGGTTTTCCATGGTTGGCACGAATCCCGATATCTTCCGGAATCCCGAAGATCACAAATTTCGCAGGATGCTCTTTAAGTTCTTCTAATTTATTGATGAATTCGATCTTTTCTCCGAATTTGGTTTCGCCATCCCTGGGAGCGATCAGCTTCTCGACTGTTTTGAAATTATAGAGCTTCAGGCCTTCCATTATTTCACTTTTTTACCGTTAATAAATACATAATCTATGGAGTTTGTCCCAAAGGCATAGGGAAGGAAAGCATAGGAAGGAATTTCTTTCGTTAGGATAATATTGGCCTTTTTTCCTTTAGTGATGCTGCCGTGGGTCTCGCTGAGATCCATGGCATAAGCTCCGTTGATAGTCGCTGCATTAATAGCCTCTTCCGGGGTCATTTTCATCTTGATACAGGCCAGAGAAACTACAAGGTTCATATTCCCGCTTGGCGTGCTGCCGGGGTTAAAATCGGTTGCCAGGGCCAGGGGCAATCCCGCCTCCAGGATCTCACGGGCGGGCGTGTAAGGAATGCTTAAATACAGGGAACAGGTGGGAAGGGCCACCGGCATAGTGGCCGTGTTTTTAAGGCTTTCAATATCTTCGGGGCGCATTACCTCCAGGTGATCTACGCTCAGGGCTTCGTGTTCTACCCCGGCCTGAATTCCACCTATGGCGTGAAATTGGTTGACATGAATCTTAGGTTTCATGCCGTATGCTTTTGCTGCTGAAAGCAGGCGGTGAGTGTCTTCTACCGTAAAATATCCCTGCTCGCAGAAGATATCTATATATTCTGCCAGTTTTTCTTTAGCGACCTCTGGCAGGATTTCATTTATGACTTTATCTATGTATGCCGCAGTATTCCCTTTATATTCCTTCGGAAGGGCGTGAGCACCCAGAAAGGTTGACTTAATTGGGATAGGATAATTTTCTTTCAGTTTTTTTATCACCCGCAGCATTTTAAGCTCGCCTTCTTTGGTGAGCCCGTAACCCGATTTTATTTCCACCGCGCCGGTACCCAGGCTCATTACTTCTTCCAGGCGTTGTGCCGATTGCCGGTACACCTCCTCCTCGGAAGTCTCCTGCAGGGTTTTAGCCGAATTAAGGATACCGCCTCCGCGATTGGCAATCTCTTCATAACTGAGTCCGTTAATGCGATCTACGAATTCCTGCTCCCGGTTTCCGGCGTAGACAATATGCGTATGCGAGTCGCACCAGGAGGGCAAAACGATCTTTCCCTGTGCATTAATAGTTTCATCAGCCTTGATTTCCGGGAGATCTTCCATTTTTCCGAAGTCGGATATTTTATCATCTTCAATTAGCAACCAGGCATTTTTAATTGTGGGCAACTCCTTCATTTCCTCTCCAGAGAGCTTTTCTACAGCAGTTTCCCTTACCTGTAAGAGTTCTTTTATATCAGTGAACAGTAATTTCATTTTCTCTTGTGTTTTGGCATATAAAGATATAAAACGGGGAAGAAAAATAAAGGAAATGCTAGTAAACTATGGGCTTATGTTTATTTTAGAGGAAATTTTGAGGAATTAATCCAAAGACATATATATGGCAAAAAAAACTCACGGAATTAATACTACTTGTATTCATGCCGGCGAACTGGAGGATAAAGAATTTAAAGGGGCGGTTTCTCCCTTGTATATGGCCACTTCTTACGCTTTTGAAGACGTAGAGGTGAAACGTTACCCAAGATATTTCAATACCCCAAACCAGGTGGCTCTGGCTAAAAAGATGGCCGCCCTGGAACACGGCGAGGCAGCTCTGATCTTTGGCAGCGGAATGGCTGCAGTGAGCACTGCCCTGATGGCTTTTTTGCATAAAGGAGATCACGTAGTATTACAGCATACCTTGTATGGCGGAACCAGCAACCTGGTAACCGAAGAGTTTGATAAATTTGGGATAGAATACAGTTTTACCGAAGATTCAAAGCCTTCCTCTTTCGAGGTGGAAATCAAACCGAATACCAGGGTGATTTATATCGAAACTCCATCCAATCCGCTGCTCACAGTCACCGATATCAAAGCCATAGCCGAAATTTCTAAAACCCATGGCCTGGTGAGTATGATCGACAATACTTTTGCCTCTCCAGTTAACCAAAATCCTATAGATCTGGGAATAGATGTCGTCATCCATTCGGCAACAAAATATATGGGCGGGCATAGCGATATCCTTGCCGGTACGGTGATCTCTACCGAAGAAAATATAGATACCGTCTTTCAGCTGGCTAAGAATTTTGGTGGGAGCCTCAGCGATTATACCGTATGGCTTTTGGAGCGTAGCCTTAAAACGATGGGAATTCGGGTAAGAGCTCAGAATGAAAATGCCCTGGAACTGGCGAGATTTCTCGAAAAACAACGCGATGTGGCCCAGGTTTACTATCCCGGCTTGGAATCTCATCCCGATCACGAGCTGGCCAAACAGCAGATGCGTGGTTTTGGAGGGATGATGTCTTTTGAACTTCGGGAAGGCCTGGATGCCGGTTTGTTTCAGAAGGAATTAAAACTGATTAAATCTTCCATGAGCCTTGCGGGTGTGGAATCAACGATCCTTTCCCCGGCTAAAACCAGCCACGGACTCCTTTCCGAAGAAGAAAGAGAAAAACAGGGGATAAGGGATGGGCTGTTAAGGTTTTCGGTTGGAATAGAAGAAAAGGAAGACCTAATGGAGGATCTGGAGCAAGCCTTAGAAAAAATAAGAAATTAGAAGTACGACCTGTGAATTTCTGCCCCGAAACTGCTGGGGGGAAGGAAGGGATAAAAATTAGATTTCCGGCTTCACGGAAATAACAAATTGAATATTATGAAGTTAGATATATTAGCTGTCGGGTCCCATCCCGACGATGTGGAACTGAGTTGTTCCGGGACCATCGCCAAAGAGGTAGACCTCGGAAAGAAAGTGGGTATATTGGATCTTACCCGCGGCGAACTGGGCACCAGAGGTACTGCCGAGACCCGGGATGAAGAAGCGAAGGCTGCAGCCGAAATTCTTGGGGTAGTAATGCGTCACAACCTGGAGTTTAGCGATGGTTTTTTTCAGAACAATACCTCGCACCAATTGGAGATCATAAAGATACTTAGACAATACCGGCCGGAGATCGTGCTTTGTAATGCCATTAACGACAGGCATATAGATCATGGGAAAGGGGCTAAACTGGTTAGCGATGCTTGTTTTCTTAGCGGGCTGCGCAAAATAGAAACCATTAATAATGGGGAGAGTCAGCCGGCCTGGCGACCTAAGCACGTATATCATTACATCCAGTGGAAGAACCTGGAACCCGATTTTGTGGTAGATATTACGGGATATATGGATAAAAAGCTGGACTCCGTTCTGGCTTACAAGACCCAGTTTTACGATCAAAATTCAGATGAACCTCAAACTCCTATTTCCAGTTCCAATTTTTTAGATAGTATAACTTATCGGGCTCGTGACCTGGGCAGATTGATCAATACCGAACACGCTGAGGGATTTACGGCTGAACGCTACCCTGCGGTAGATTCAATTTTTGATTTGATCTGATTTTTTCCTTCTGAAATTGATTTTTTTCTTTGGGAAATAGTAGAAATAAATTACATTTGCAACCGCAATTAAAATGGTGGTTGTAGCTCAGCTGGTTAGAGCGCCGGATTGTGGTTCCGGAGGTCGCCGGTTCGAAACCGGTCTTCCACCCCTTTATTGAGCCCTTCAGAAATGAAGGGCTTTTTTATTTCTTAATTTTTATGAGACCAGACCCATTGAGAAACCTGTTTCTATAGGAATCTGTCCCTTAAGGAATTAAGAGGTTTTTCAGGTCCTTTCCCGACAAAACGAAAGTTCTATCGATTAAAAGATTCTACACTTAATGAATTGATAATAAAAGAGTTAAAAACGTTAAATCCATTGATATTGCATTCCTTTAATGCTAAATTTATGTAGTAAGTGATTTAAAATTAAGAGGTTATTTCTGTTTTTGCTCTTGCGCAAAAAATGCTTTTTCTCAGGTAGGATCAAAAATAATAACAGAATTGACTTCTTAGATCTAACCAATCAAAGACTCCCGGGCCCGTAGGAGGCTATCTGGCCCGGGATTTTCTTTTGTCTTAAAATAATCTGGTATTTGGTATCTATGAAGAAAAAACAATTCCTTCTCCTTATATTTTTTGGTTTATTACTTTATCCTCTTTACCAGGCATATGGAGTCTTAAATTTATTTTCATCAGTAGAGAACCCCGGAGAAATAAGAGCGAATATCGTAACTTATCAATTAAGCATCTGGCTAAGTTGGGTAGGAATGATGGTGGTTTCTGTATATTATAAATGGAGGCAAAGAGATAATTTCTTCTTTAAAATCACCTATTTTTTTCTTGTTTTCACTTTTGGTGCCTTTGGATATTTTACCCAACATGCGCATAATGTGTTCGGGAATTCTTCCCGCTTTAGTGATTCTTATACCCTGGGTGCTTTTACTACACTTCAAAATTTGCTTGTGGCTGTAGTCCTAACCATTTTTCTACAAATAGCCGTAAGTCTCTTTCAAACCAAGTGGCACCGTCGTTGAAATAACTATATAACGTACTTATTCATTGTTTTTAAGCTTTCCAGGAGTTGCCTCATTTGTTGCCGGTGCTCCAGCAGGGTTGCCCTGATTTCACCTACGGTAGTTTTTGCCAGAGCTTCCTGGCAGAGTTTATAAGAGGTTAATTCCATCTTAAGACAAACCGCTTCTATTTTTTCTTTACCAGCCTCGGGCATAAACTTTCTGGATTCATTCAAAGCTTTTACCTCATTTGCCGGATCTTTCTTTTCATATCGTTTTAGGTGACGCTCAATATTATGATTAAAACTTCTCTTCTGCCGGATTAATTGAGACAACAGGCTTTTTAAAAAAAGTCTTTTTTCCCGTTCCAAAATTTTCCGGTAAAATAGTTCCAGGTTTTTATTCAATAAATAGAGTTCCCTTAATCTTCTTATTGAGTCTTTTATGTTGGATTTCATAGCCATTAATATATGATTTAAAAAACGTGTAAAAGAAAAGGGGCTCTATTTATAAGATAAACAATTTCGGTTGGAAAACTTTCAGTTTTAACTTAATTCTAAGTAAATATTAGGATTATAAAATACTGTTAATAAGGGAAGTGTTTAGAAAATCCTTGGAAAACTTTAACCTTCCCGGGAGTCCAATTTTCTTAACTTTAAAATAGAATTTTAAAATTTTGAATTATGGCTAAAGATCATGGACCCAGTATTAAGAATGATGAGCAATATGAAGAACTTCGGGAAGAGGGAATGAACAAGAAAAAGGCCGCCCGGATCGCTAACGATCCTAAATCCGGTAAAAAGGGTGGAAAAGCCGATGAATATGAAGAGCGTACGAAAGAAGAACTTTATGAACAGGCTAAAAAGGTGGGCATTGAAGGCCGGAGTGATATGACCAAAGATGAACTTATTAAAGCTCTTAGAAATTCCTGAACACTTTTTCTTTAATTGTAGGAAAATTCATTAACTTAGTTAGACGAACTTCCGAAGCCCCCCATAGGATGTCTTCGGGAGAAGGGAGCCTCTTTACTTTTGTAGTGAAGAGGTTTTTTTATTTTCTGAGACTATTTCTGCGGTCTGGTCACGACAGGTTTTTATAAAGTATCCTTAAAATATTTTTTTCTGGGGTTTTGCAGACCCGGCTTTATCGATATTTTCCTTACTTGCAGCCTTAAACTATTTCCAACTCCGTGGCTAAAAAAAGACAGGTGAAATTTACTGAAGGTAAGATCCTCCATTCCCTGCTGGGATTGGCCTGGCCTATTATTCTAGCCAATATCCTTCAAACTGCCTATCAGCTTATAGATACTTTTTGGCTTGGGCGTATAGGCGCCGATGCTGTGGCTGCGGTAAGTATCAGTTTTCCTATTCTTTTTCTAATCCTTAGCCTGGGTGCAGGCTTAACCCTGGCAGGTACGGTGATCGTCTCCCAGTATAAAGGTGCCGAAAATCAATGGCAGGTAAATTACAGTAGTTCTCAAACTGTTTTTGTGATTTTCTTTATCTCGGTACTTCTGGCGGTTGTAGGATACTTTTTGGCAGCCCCATTGATGAAACTGATAGGGGCGGGCCCTGAAATACTGGAGGATTCGGTAAGTTATTTCCAGGTTTCTTCCTGGGGGTTCATCTTCCTGTTCATGTTTTATGTTTTCCAGTCCTTAATGCGCGGCATAGGCAACGTGCTTCTGCCCATGTATATTGTTTTAGCTACTGTTTTCCTGAATCTGGTTTTGGATCCCTTGTTCATATTCGGCTATGGTCCCATTCCCGGGTATGGGGTTGCCGGCGCTGCTGTTGCAAGTATTGTGACCCAGGGGCTCTCTGCCCTTACCGGACTTATAATCTTGTTTCGAGGAAAAATGGGTATTAGAATTAGTTTCAGCGAGATGAAATTTGATCTCCCCTGGACCCGGCGAATGTTTAATATAGGTATTCCTTCCAGTATGGAAATGTCTACCCGCGCTGCAGGAATGACGGTACTTATAATGTTGGTGACGAGTTTTGGAAGTGAGGTTGTAGCAGCCTATGGAATTGGTAGCCGCATTTTGAGCCTTATCGTTGTTCCCGCCCTGGGCTTTGCCATGGCTACCACCACCCTGGTGGGACAAAATATAGGGGCCGGAAAGATAAAAAGAGCCGAGCAGATCGGGAACCTGAGTACCAAAATTGCATTTTTCGGACTAACAGCTGTTGGCCTTGTGCTTTTTGCTTTCGCTGAACCGGTAACAGCTTTCTTTGTGCCCGAGGATCCCGAAGTAATAAGGGATGGTTCTTTGTTTATTAAAATAATGGCACCAAGTTTTGGGCTGCTAGGGGTCCAGCAGGTTTTGAACGGAGTCTTTAACGGGGCGGGTTTTACAAAAGCTTCCCTGCTAATTTCTGTTTTTGCCCTTTGGATTATAAGGTTTCCCACGGCCTTCGTGCTTTCCAATAACACTGGCCTGGGATTTGAAGGGATTTGGTGGGCGTTCCCTATCTCAAACTTGCTGGCGGCAGTTGTAGCCTTTATTTATTATAAAATGGGTTACTGGAAACTAAGGACTATCCGATACCGGCACAGGAAATAGTCGGCGAACCTTTTGCGGAATCCCCTAAAAAAAATCCCGAAACTTCCAGATTCCGGGATTTTATAATTTTTACTGTTTAGGCGGGGTGATCATGATGTGCGCCCGGTGTGTTCCCGGGTCCATAAGCCATGGCATTCCGGGAAGACCTGGCTTATCCGGAAGTCCGGTTTCTTCGGTGGTAGCATAGGGCATATAAATCACATAGCGTATGTGCGAATCTTTTAATTCCCCGGTTTCTTTGTTGTAGTTCTCATCATCGCCGCTTAGAATATAAGTCATACTGGGAGAATCAGGAAGTTTCAGGTCGCCGGCTTCTGCTTCTTTGCGTCGTGTTTCCCTTATTTCCATCATTTCCTTTCCTTCTGCCCGTAATTGTCTTCCCCTGGCCATAAACGGATCCAACTTTTTAGAATAGCAGGATACGCTTATTCCTTTCCGGTTGGGGTCGTCGGCGAGACAAACGAGATTATTTGTGCCTTCTCTTAACACCACCATTTTTCCTGAATCGTCATAACCGTAAACCATGGCACCATCCCTGTCTTCTTCGGGTGCTGCAAGAGTTGCTGTTTTGATTTGAATTTCTTTTGGCAGGATTTCTCCCTCCTGTGCTATAGCTTCAAAGCTTAAAAAGCTTAAAAGTCCGATGAAAAATATTGCTCTCATAGTGATTGGTTTTTACCGAAAAATATTTCGGATTACTGATTCAGCTAAAGATAATAAATTTCAAACAGAAACAGATTTTCTAAAACTAATCCCAGTCCAGTAACCTGTTTTCTCCTTCAATTTTTTTAATGTCTGTAATATCCTGAGACATTTCAATCACTCCTTTGTATTTTTTCTCAGCATCCCTTACCGCGAAATAACGTATGTATATAAGCCGGCCTTTAAAGTTGATCCAGAATGAAGCTTCATTTTTGGTACCCTTTCTGAATTCCTCCAGGATCTTCAGCACAGTTCCCACACTTTTTGGCGGGTGGCAAAATCTTACCTCTCTTCCTATAATTCCCGCACTTCTCGGGAAAACTCTTTCTTCTCCACGATTGTAGAAGATTACCTTATCGTTTTCATCAACATAGGTAATATCCAGGGGCATGGTTTTTAACAGCAAGTTAACCTGTTCAACACTCATATAACCTTCATCGTAGTGAGATTTGTTTTCCAGACTAAAAGTGAGCTCTCTTTTGGTAGTATCCTTACTTGGGTGAATGTATTCCTCCTCCTTCGGAAAAGCAACCGGGGGGTGAGCTAACATCCAACCGATCTCCTCTTCTCCTTTGCGCACCTCTATCCAGTCTTTTTCTGAAAGTATTTCCAGTGCATTTGGAAAAAGCACATCTTCTTCTATCAGAAGCAATCGATGGATTCCGCTGGTTAAAAACCTGGCATCAGCAACAACATTTTTAAACTCTTTGTTTGTTATCTTTTTCCGCAGTAACCTAAACTGTTCCCTGAGATTATCGTGAAAAGACCACATTCCCTGGCTGGGGCCATTCCATCCCTTTTGTTCCAGAAAAGGGAATAACTGGTTCTCTTTTCGTTCAAAGCGTCTTTCAATGCTTTGTAACTGGTTAAAGATATTATAGTATTTCTGGGTTTCTTCAGCAGGATTGGTTTCCTCCAATTCTCCCAGTAATATTTGAATGAGTTCTTTTTCCTCAAAATAAATCTTTACCGGATGCCCTTCCGGAAGGGTACTTATATCTAAGCTTGCATTCATAGTCTTTATTTTAAGACAAAGAAAAGGCGCAGAAATGTGTTAAAATATGACCCTAATCACAATGAGAAAATGGGATTTTTATTTTTTTTGCAGTGTTTTTCAACCGAAGCGATTTGGAAGGGAAATTATTTCCTTAAATCAGGAATTGAAGTTATCACTAAACAGATATTGAATGAAGACAAAGATGGAACTTATGGCTCCAGCGGGAAATTTTGAATCCCTGCAGGCAGCTCTTGACAATGGTGCCGATTCGGTTTATTTTGGAGTAGATCAGCTTAATATGAGAGCGAGAGCCTCAATAAATTTCACGATGGACGACCTGCCGGAAATTACCCGTAGGTGTGAAATGAAAAATGTGAGGACCTACCTTACCCTCAATACCATCATTTACGACCACGACCTTTCCCTTATTAAAACGCTTTTGAACAAAGCAAAAGAGGCCGGGATCACTGCTGTGATCGCTTCAGACCAGGCGGTGATCGCTTCCGCCAGGGAAATTGGAATAGCAGTTCATATCTCAACCCAGCTTAATGTCACCAATATCGAAACGGTAAAATTCTACAGCCTTTTTGCGGAAACTATGGTGCTTTCCCGTGAGTTAAGTCTGCGGCAGGTAAAAAAGATTACCGAACAGATCGAAAAAGAACAGATTAAAGGGCCCTCCGGCGAACTGGTAAAGATCGAGATTTTTGGTCACGGGGCCTTATGTATGGCGGTATCCGGAAAATGTTATTTGAGTTTACATTCCGATAACTCCTCTGCAAACCGTGGTGCCTGTAAACAGAATTGTAGGAAGAAATATACAGTTATAGATCAGGAAACAGGTTTCGAGATCGAGATTGATAACGAGTATATGATGTCGCCAAAAGATCTTTGTACCCTGGATTTTCTTGATCAGGTAATGGATGCCGGTATTCAAATACTTAAAATTGAAGGCCGTGGCCGTGCTCCTGAATATGTAGCGACAGTAACCCGGGTATATCGGGAAGCTATAGATGCGCTTTATGAAGGTACTTTTACCTCGGAAAAAGTGAAAACCTGGATGGAAGAGCTGGCAACTGTTTATAACCGCGGATTTTGGAGTGGTTACTACCTGGGCCAGAAACTAGGGGAGTGGAGTAAGACCTCCGGCTCTCAAGCCACACAGAAAAAGGTGTATGTGGGGAAAGGGGTGCATTATTTCCCCAAAGCCGGAATTGCTGAATTTAAAATTGAAGCTTATGACATTAAGAAGGGAGATAAACTCCTGGTCACGGGCCCAACCACCGGCGCAAAGGAACTTCAGCTGGATGAATTTTTTGTGGATGAAGTTAGTGCCGAAAAAGCCACCAAAGGGGATTCCTGTACTATTAAGCTTCCTTTCAGGATAAGACTTTCAGATAAACTTTATAAAATGGTAGAGGCCTGATGATCATAATTACCCTGCAACGCCAAAAGTGTATTGGTTGTAATTACTGTGTTGAACTTGCCCCGGGCCAGTTCCAGATGTCCAAAAAGGACGGGAAATCGGTGCTTTTGAGAGCTAAAGACAATAAAGGCTTTCACACCCTGAAATCTCCCGATTATAGTATCCTGGAACCAGCTGAAGCAGCTGCAGGTGCCTGTCCCGTGAAGATCATTAAAGTGAAAGAGGTCTGAAATCCTCCGGCATTGAAAAATGGTTTGGAGCCACTGTTCTTAAGGCTGAAGCATCTGGTTATTCTGAATAAAACACTTTTTTTATTTAAAAGCGTTGATTTCCAGTTTTTACCTCCAGATTATTAATTTAAATAATAGGGGAAAACCCTTATAATTTATTAAAAATCAATGCGTTGAGGGTTTTGTGGTGAATTATAAATTGATTAAATTTATAGGCCCGCCGAATTTTTCTCCCCGGATATTTTTTTAACCTGAGTCTTATGGAAAAGTGGTGCCAGATATATGCTCTTCCTGTTATTCTTAAACCTGAAGGAAGGTGTAAGAAAAGGCATTTCCTGTTAACTAACCACCTTTATACCAGGCTGGGTTCTTTCAAAAGTATTATACTTTATTACGTGCTGGAAAATTATTTCGCACTTCCAATGCCAATTCCCGTCCCCGGCGGATGTTTTTATACCCTGCCAATCTCTAGACTGAATAACTTCAGTCTTAAAGAGTTTTCCTCAAAAGCCTTTATACCCGCAAACTTTAGGTTTTAAACTTTTTAATTATGCAATCGAGACTTTTGTTGTTTGAAAATGATAAAAAGCTTCGGGAATCGCTTAAAGCGGTTCTTGAAAGTGGAGGGGAGTATGTGGTTTCAGGAGCATACGAAAATGTAACGGATATCGATTCTATCCTTAGACTTGAGAAACCGGATATGGTTATCCTTGACGCCGAAATGCCAGAAGGCATTGCTGCGATCTCTATAATTAAAAAGATAAGTCCTGAAAGCCTTATTCTTATATATACCAATGTTTTAGATGAGGTGAAACTATTTAAATGCTTTTGCAGGGGTGCTAACGGTTTCCTTCTTAAAGATGTCTCACTAATAGAGGTATACGAAGGGGTGGATGAACTTAGAAACGGTGGAGCACCCATGTCTCCTGCCGTAGCAAGACTTGTGCTTGAATCCTTTAGGAAACCTTCTAAAAATAATGATGAAAATTACAATCTTACCGACAGGGAAATAGAGGTGCTTAAACTTCTTATCAAGGGACATAGTGTGAAACGAATCGCCAGCGAATTGAATATGGCTTTTGAGACCTCCCGGTCTCATCTAAGGAACATCTATCAGAAACTAAATGTACACTGTGGCAAGGAAGCTATCGCCAAGGTCTTTACAGAGAAAATAAACCTGAGATAGTGGTTTGAATAGGTTGCTGTTGGGGATTGGTATGTGAGGACAAAAAAAAGGGAGCTTTAAGCTCCCTTTTTCTGGATCATTTCTCTCTTTCAATCTCCGCGAGTCTTCCGTCTGCGGCCTGTTGTTCAATTTTAATGGTTTGACTGCGATTACCGTTAACCAGCTTAATTTTATAAAAAGCTTTATCGATTTTCTCGCCGGTGCCATACGCTACATATTTATTACCTACGGCTGCCCAACCTTTATGATCGCGGTAGAGGTCTGCCATTATTTTTCTGGAGAGTACAACATCCCTAAAGGACTGGTTGTGTCTTTTTAACTCTCCGTCATCATCGAACTCAGCGTTCAAAGATCCTTTGGAAGTTCTGAAACTAACACGGTAGGAATCATATTCCTTATCGAATTGATCGATTAAGTTCCATACATTGAAATTATTCATCATAAACCCTAAAGGATTTTGCATAAATTCTCCAGTGTATTCCTCCTTTACCTTAAAGGTTAATTCATCAACATTTCCAGTAAGTTTTTCAGAAATCGGGTTTAAAGTTACCCTGGCTTCTTCAAGTTCGGTAATTTCCTGCGATTGTGCTGTTGCAATAAAACAAATCAGCAACGAATAAAAAATTAAATTTTTCATAACAATAATATTTAGTGATTAATAATTACATTTTAAATCGTCAAATACGTGTTATGGGGAACTTTAGACTTCTGAATTTTGGGATTCATAGTCTTTTGAATTGATCCGGGAGGATAGGTTTCCGGATAATTCCTTCCAGAGAGCTGAAGGGTTTAGCTTCTGTGTACTTGTAATTTCTTATATGTAAAAGTAGGTGAAAAGAGCACTGCCCGCAATCCCTTTTTAGGGTGAAAATTTACCGGAATTATTAGCCAAAAACCTTATAAAGAGAGAAATACCTTTTAAAAGGGGATTTATCCCCCCTCTTAAAGGGGGAGTGGGTTAGAAAGCAGATTCGTTAGCCTATGATAATCAGTGTTTTGTTAGAGTGAAAACCTGATTATTTTAGTTAGATTTATTTTTACGTTTCCTGTAGAAGAGTTTAAATATTTCCATAGCCACAAGAATGAGAGTTGCGGTGAAGAATAATTTAATCCATTCTGCTCCGGAAACCGGATCCAGGGAAAGAAGATCCTGCATAAAAGGAAGGTGTAAGGCCAGGATATGAATACCCTGCGCAGTGAGAATTCCTAAAATGAGAATATAATTATTGCTCAAAGGAATTCTGAATGCCGATCGGGTTTCTGAACGTGCATTGAGCGCGTGGAAGTTTTGAAGTAATACCATTAATAGCAAAATGAGATTGCGGGCGGTGCTTTCCTCATAATTTAAATTATTGATTAAATGGTACCAGAGGCCAAAGGCGAGTATGCTGATAACCGAGGCAGATACCAAAGTTTGTTTAATCATTAGGGGATCAAAGATGCTTTCATGTGGTTGCCGGGGTTTTTGGGTCATTACCTTTTTCTCTCCGGCTTCAAAGGCAAGGGCTACGTCCTGGATTCCGTTGGTGACCAGGTTTAACCAGAGCAGTTGCACCGGAAGGAAGGGCAGGGGCAGTCCTGCGATAAGGGCCATCCCTATGCTTAATAGTTCGGCTGCGCCAGTAGAGATCAGTAAATAGATAATCTTTCTAAGGTTGGCATAAGTAAACCGACCTTCTTCAATTCCGGCAGCAATAGAGGCAAAATTGTTATCGCTTAGGATAATGGAGGCCGTATCTTTGGCCACATCGGTTCCATAGCCCATAGCTACCCCGATATTTGCCGTTTTTAGAGCCGGTGCATCATTGACCCCGTCTCCGGTTACTGCGATGAAATGTCCTGATTCACGTAAAGCTTTTACGATTAATTGTTTTTGGTGCGGAGAAACGCGAGAATATACACGCTTTGTTTTTAAGGTTTCCTGAAAACCTTCTTCTCCTCCGGCTAGAATATCTTCCAGTTCGTTTCCACTTATCAGTTCTTCCGGGCCCCTGGCGATTCCTAAGTCTTTTGCGATGGCCAGGGCTGTTGCAGGGTGATCTCCCGTTATCATAGCCACCTGAACTCCGGCCCGGTAACAATCCTCCACTGCCGGTTTTGCCTGTGGCCGTAAGGGATCAATAAGGGCGATGAACCCCAGGAATTCCATTTCCGGTAATTGGTCAACCGGTTTGACCTCGTCTACATTTCCACCCCCTACTGCTATAATCCGGTAGCCATCCCGGGCATAGCGCACTGTTTCTTCCAGGAGTTGACCGTATTTATTCTCGTTTATTCTGGGGCGTAACTTTTCTATCGCCCCTTTGTAGGCAATTTTCAATTGTTGATCTTCCTTATAATATACCGCCGCATATTGCCTTTCTGATTCGAAAGGTATTTCACTAATCTTTTCTATATTTTGGAGCAGCTCTTTTGGAGAGGAGTTTCCTTTGTATGAAATACTTAGCAAGGCCACATCTATAGGATCTCCGGAATAACTCCAGTCGGTGTTGCTTTTAAATAACTCCCCCTCGTTGCAAATTGTTGTACTGCTTATGATTCGTCTGAGATCTTCTGAGTGATCAAAATTGACTTCAGAATCATTTTTACTTCTGATTTTACCTTCTCCGTTATATCCCTCTCCGCTTAGACTAAAAACCTGATTGTGGGGAAGGACAATTGCCCGGGCTGTTTGCTGGTCTACGGTTAGTGTACCCGTTTTATCAGTAGCGATAAAGGTGCAGCTTCCAAGACCTTCTACGGCGGTTAATTTCCTGATTATAACATTTCTTTTTGCCATTCGGGAAGCTCCTATAGAAAGGGCAACGGTCATCGCGATAGGCAGGCCTTCCGGAATAGCCGAAACAGCCACGGCAACCGCGAAGAAGAATATCTCCTTCAATGGAATTCCACTGTGATATCCGGTTATTCCCAGTAAAATAACCGCGATAAGCACAATAATACTAATGCGTTTGGTGAAAGTTTCCATCCTTTTTACCAGGGGAGCTTTCCCTGTAGTTAACTCTTTAAGAGAGGAGGCGATCTTTCCGATTTCTGTATCCTTTCCTGTGGCGATTACCAAACCTGTACCTCTTCCCGTGCTAATAGTTGTGCCCGCAAATAACATATTGAGCTGCTCGGCTACAGGAATATTCTGCTTCTCCAAGGGCTCGCTTGTTTTATCTATGGCCATGGACTCCCCGGTAAGAATGGCTTCCTCGGCGGTAAGATTGTTTTCCCTAATTATTCTGATATCTGCCGGAACTTTATTTCCCGACTCCAGAATTACCATATCGCCGGGAACCAGGTCTTCCCCGTCAATCACAAAACTTCTTCCATCTCGTTTTACCCGCACTCTTAGCTTTATCATCTGTTCCAGGGCTGAAGCTTTTGCCTCGGCTTTCCATTCCTGAAAGGCACCTATAATAGCATTTATAAGAAGGACGATGATTATAAAACCGGCATCTGAATATTCTTTAAGTACTACAGAAACTATTGCCGCCACCAATAACACGTAGATTAACGGACTTAAAAACTGGTTGAGAATGATCTTGAATAAGGTGAGTTTTTTAGCAGAGGGCAGGGTGTTCCGGCCGTATTTTTCCATCCTTTTAGGAATTTCTTCCGAAGAAAGCCCTGCCGGGGTAACATCAAGCTTTTTAAGGCTCTCTTCTGCGCTCATATAGTGCCAGGAAAATTCTTCCATCTTAATAAGATTATATCTTAATTAATATCCCATAAAGCGATAAGGTTCCTCATCACAAAATGTGGGTTGAGAAGTAGGTTAAGAGGGGAAGGAAATACTGAATAAGCTTAAAAATAGCCAATTCTAATATACGAAATTGGCAGAATTAAAAATTTAATTTGTGAGAGTATATACGAAAAAAAAAGTTATCTGGCAGCCTCCTTTGATACCTATAGAATAAAAAATTAATATTCAAATTAAAAGCTTCTGTATTTCAATAAAACCTGATGATAATCATAATTCTATAGCTTCTTTATGAGTACTTTTAGTTACCCGAACATTGTTTGTTTACTGAGGATTTCAGGCTTTTCGGGCATTTTTTATAATCCTCTTTTTTCAACTAATTTTTTCAACTATGATAAAAAAATTTCTTAATCTAAGCTTTTTATTGTTTTCGGCTTTTGCCTTTTCCCAGGCCGGACACATTATGCAGGGAATGGGTGCCGTAAACATGTCTATGGGAGGAGCCGCAACCGGGCAGCCTCTTGATATTTCGGGGGCCTTGCACTGGAACCCTGCGGCAATTTCCACATTTGATGAAAAGATTATAAAGTTTGACCTGGGCTTATTCTATTCGTCTCCTGAATTGTACTCTACCGTACCTGAGTTTAGCGATGAAGGTCAACCAACCGGAAATTTCTATAGTGGGTATACCGAAGATGACCGTGGAGCCTCTCCGATGCCTGCTTTGGCTATGGTATGGGGTAAAGAAGACAGCAAACATACTTTTGGTGCCTTTCTCTTCGGGATTAGTGGCTTTGGGGTAGATTTCCCTGAAAATATGAGCAACCCGATTAGTATGCCTCAAAATATGGGTGGCTTCGGTCATATCGAATCAGATTATATGTTGCTGCAAGCAGGTTTTGCCTATGCATATGAACTTTCTGACAATTTTTCAATCGGTATAAACCCTACTATTAACTATTCAGCGCTGGAACTCTTACCAAATCCAACAGCTAATCCAAGTATGACGGCTGGTTATCCTGGAACCGATAAGGCTTCGGCTATAGGCTTTGGCGGGCAGATAGGTGTTTTTTATGATTCACAAATGGGCTTTAAAGCGGGAGCTTCTTATAAAACCAATCAATACTTCAGCGATTTCGAATTTGAGAATACCTATCTGGATAATTCTACTTCTACCAATGAGTTTAGGATGGATTACCCTGCTATTCTTTCTCTTGGTGTTGGTTATTCTGCAGGGGATTTCGATTTGGCTCTGGATTACCGTATGGTGGATTATGAAAACACCGATGGTTTTTCTGAAACCGGATGGACTCAAAATGCTTCAGTTAGAGGTTTTGGCTGGGAAAACATGGATGTGATCTCTGCAGGAATTCAGTATAAAGGAATCAACAAACTACCATTGCGGGTGGGTTATACTTATAGTTCAAACCCTATCCCCGAAGAAATTGCATTTTTTAATATTCCGGCTACGGCAATTATTAAAAATGCCTATCAGTTTGGTTTAAGTTATGAGATTAATCAAAACTTTAATCTCGATGCGGTTTATCACCACGGTGCCAGCGATGGTCGTACTGCAGGACCACTGCTTAATCCAATGTTTGCACAAAATTATCCTCCCAATGGAGCTATTCCGGGAAGTGAAGTGGCTTATGAGATGACCACCGACCTGGTGATGTTTGGGATAAGTTATAAATTCAATGCTAAAGCTCAGCAGTAGATTGCGGGTGCTTCAGAGAATTTAAATTTTGCTTTGCCAAAAGGCTCAGACAGAGATTTATCTGCCTGAGCCTTTCTTTTTACATTTTGCCCTGGACCAGATTATAAATGTTAAACCCAAGAAGAATGAGCAGACTTACCAAAGCCAGGATGGTGGGAATAGGAATATTTTTAATGTTAAAAGGAATAAAGAAATAAGGTTTTTCTTCCTGGCTGTCCCTATTTTTTCTGCGGAAATTGATCAGTGCGATATTCACCATCCCGAATACTATGAAGATAAAGATATTACTGATACTGGCCACCGTTTTTAGATTTCCTATCAATCCAAAGGCCATGGTAACCAAAGCTACGGCGAAAATGGCGTAGTTGGGGGCATTGCCTATTCCCGAAATGGTGGTAAATTTCTTAAGCCAGGTAATATCACTATCCCGGGCTACATCATAAAGCAGACGGGAAGTCCCAAGGATATTGCTTAATATGGTTTTACTGGTCGCAAATAAGGCTACAAATACAAGAATAGTAGCACCAATACTTCCGAGTTGGGTTTCAATAACCGCTGCCAATGGCCCGCTGGATTGTGAGAGTTCCTGCCAATCTAAAACGCTAACTGCGCTTATCGCGATCAATACATACAGCACCAGGACGCTAAGCCCACTTATCATTACCGCAAGAGGCATATTTTTCTTTGGAGATTTGGTTTCTTCAGCCATTTTTACAAGGTCCTCAAAGCCAACATAGCTAAAAAAGATTAAGGCTCCCCCAGCTACTACTCCAATCCAACCCTGCCCGGTGGTTTCCAGGAGGTCTACCTGACCAAATTCTGGAAATGAAACTCCAATGACCAGGGCTAAGCCCAGAAGAGTTACTATAGTTGCAAAGCTATTGTAATAAGAACTGATTTTGGAGCCAATAATATTGAAAAAGGCCATGAGTAAAATAATCCCAATTACTGAAACACTCGCGGGGAGATCGAGTAATCTTCCCAGGTATTCCGCAAAACTTATCGCTATGGCACCGGCCGCGACCACTCCCGTAAAACTCATGAAAATAGACATAAACAGTGCTGTTTTATGTCCCAGGCCTTGCTTAATGTATTCAAAACTCCCTCCGGCATCGGGAAATCTGCTAACAAATTCGGCATAGCTTAAACCTGTGAGTAGGGCTACCAAAGCTGCGATCACAAAACTTAACCATAACATATTTCCCCCGAGCCCGGCTGCCTGTCCAATGATTGCGTAAATACCGGCTCCCACGACGCCACCAACACCAAACATCAAGACATCCCAAAGCCCCAGTGATCTTTCTAATTTTTTTTCACTCATTGCTCTAATTTGCTTTCAAATCTTTTTAAAAATTGGCTATGAAACAATAAAGTCTACTAGTTTAACAAATTTTAAATCCTTGGCAACAGCTTCTTAATCAAGAAAGGAGGTAAGATCTTTGTTCCCGCTAATCTGGTGATCAGGAATTTACTTGCTGAAAAAATTATTTGTTGTTTCCCCGTCTATCCTCTGAAGGGAAAACCTCTTAATCTTAAATTCTTGTGAGATTTTGATTGGATTTGGCCATTTGATTAAGATAGCTTTAACTCTATGTAGCGGAGAGAGGAATAACCTGATCCAGAAATTGAAAATTGGAGTTTACAATGGCCTCAATTTCCAGTATAAGCCTTTTGTAGCGAGTCACCTTACCCAAACCCGGCCTTACCTGGTATTATTTATTTTAGCTGTAATATTGGCCATTCTGTTATTAGGAATAGGTGCTTATCTTTTTGGACTCCTGGATTAGTATTTCAGTTCCATAAAAAAGGGAGTAATATTCTCCCTTTTATACATAAAAAACTCCAGGATCTCTTAGTTGCTTTCCATATCCTGCATTCTTTCTTTTACCCTGGCTTGAAGTGCGCTGTCTCTTTCCATCATTAGTACCATGTGTTGCGCCATTCGCTGCCGTTTTTGTTCACTTAGTTTCATGGTGGTATCCTGTTCCATCATGGTCATCATATTCATTCGTATAGAATCCATCATTTCGGGATTGTTTTTCATCATATTCTGCATCTGTTGGCGCCCATACATGTTGCGCATCATGGGCCGGTTTTTGCGCATCATATCCATGGAACCACGATTTTCGCGCATTTCTGCCATAAACTCATTGAAGAGTTCTTCATCACTTAAAATCTGTTGATAAACATCTTCCCGCTGTTCTTCATTTTCAGCCAGGTTAACACTGCGGTCGTTATCGCAGGAGGTAAATAAAGCCATCATTAATAGCATGCTCAATGCTGTGCTTAGTCTTACTTTTAAATTTCTCATAATACTCATTTTTGGTTGATTAATTTTTCATTGTTTCGATTAAACGAGCATACAAAAATGCTCTTCCAACTTCTATTAAAATAGCTTAAACAATTGATAACAATGAAGGTACAAAGTATTACTGAACTAACGAATAGCCTTAGGTTTTTGTTAACTTTCCCAGTTGCCCGGGCAGAACTTATTCCTGCTCCAGTTTTTTTAGAATGTTAATGCCATTGATGTTCTGCGGATCGATTTCAACAGATTTTTTATAGTTTTCTATGGCAAGTTCTTTTTGTCCTGCTTCTAAATAGGCCTCTCCCAGACTGTCATATACATTTCCAGATTCCGGGAATTCCTCCACATTTATTTTGAATACAGTTATTGCTTCCTCTGTTTTTCCAGCCTGGAGTAACCTGTAGCCAATCATATTCATTTCATCTTCCTTTACGCCATAGGTTTGGTCTGCCTTTAAAGTTTTAAATTTTTTCATTCCTTCCGAAACTCCACTGTTCATAAAAACAGGAAGTATTTCCATTGCTATCGAGCGTTTCGGCATTTCATAATCGGTATCGTAAAGGATGTTAGTGATAGATCTGGCCATTTCGCCCAGGTTGGTACCGCCGGTATTATTTAAAAGAACTATGAGATGTTGGTCTTCTGGAATTCGCATTAACAGCGTATTAAAACCGTTAATACCTCCCCCGTGTGCTATTGTAAGAATGCTGTCTTTTGTTTTTCCGATGGGCATTTTCCTGATAGCCCAGCCATACCCATAATACGAGTCTCCATCTTTTATTTGTGCTGAAAACATTTGCTCCTTCAGTTTTTCGTTTAACAGCTCTTCTTCATAAAGCGCCCGGTCCCATAAGTAAAGGTCTTCCACAGTTGAATAAAGGGACCCTGCAGCATAGGGTATAGACATATCTAGGTAGGGAGCATTCCGGTACCCATTACCTACACGTTCATATCCGGCTGCCCGGTTTTTAATTATATGAGCATGGTGATCGTAACCGGAGTTTTTCATTTCCAGGGGCTCGAAAATATTTTCTTTAAGCATTTCCTCATAAGTTTTTCCGGAAACCTTTTCAATGATATGGCCTAACAGAAAATACCCGGAATTGTTATAAACGAATTTTTCTCCGGGCGTGAATTGTAAGGTTGAATCGGCAAAAGTTTTCACAAACTCCCCGGGAGTGTATGGGTCGCGACTCTGATTTTCAAAGAAACCCGGAAAGGAGTTGTAACTGGGGATACCAGAACTATGGGTTAGCAAATGATGAATTGTCACTTTATCTGCTGCTGGTCCGGTATACTCCGGAAGATATTCGGAAATTGGTTTATCCAGTTCCAGCTTGCCGTTTTCTACCAATTGCAGGACTAGCATTGCAGTGAACTGTTTAGTGATAGAACCAAGCCTGTGTTTGGTGTCCGGTTCATTGGGAATATTAAATTCCATATTAGCCAGGCCCAAGCCATCCTTATAGATTACATTTCCGTTTTCAGCTACCAGCACCGAGCCGTTGAATTGTTGGTACTCAGAATATTTTTCCATGAGCTCCTCAATCATTTCAGGCTTACTCTGGGCTGCAGAAATGAGCGTAAATAAAAAAAGAACCCCTGGTAATAAGAGGTCTTTTAAATAACTGAATTTAGAGATTTTATTCATTGGAATAAGGTTTTGGATGGAAGTCACTAAGATAGATTTAAACAATTGTGCATCAATATTCTATTTAAATATAGAATAAAAATTCAATTCTTTAAATTTTACTTTCCGCTGCATCTTATACTAACCTATAATAATATACCGCACTCATCTTCCTTCCTTGCGCAAAACCTCCAGTGGTGGTTTGCTAATCACCCCAGTACTGTTAGCTAATCCAATGGAAACAACCAACAAGACAATACCCGGGAAAAGTATGAGAAAAGGCACCCAGGAGGGAATAAAGCTGGATTCGAAAACCAGCCACGCCAGTAATTGACTGCTGATGAGCGACAGTAAAATCCCCGAAAGGCTGCCTATAGCACCTAAATAGATGTATTCCAGAGCCGCGATCTTCAGGATTTGCTTGCTTTTAGCACCAAGGGTTCTTAACAGCACGTTCTCCCTGATGCGTTGATACTTGCTCGTTCTCACCGCCCCAATCATCACAATTATTCCTGTGAGTATGCTGAAAAACGCCATAAAATTAATGATCCAGGAGATTTTGTTCAGCAAAGCTTCAATTACGCTTAATACCTGCCTGAGGTCTATAATAGAGACATTCGGGAATTTCTGAACCAGTTCCTGCTGCAGGGTTGCCGAGGAACTTTCATCTGCTACTTTTGTCGTGATCACCCTGAATTGTGGAGCCTCCTCCAAAACTCCTTCGGGAAATACGATGGAAAAATTTGGTTGCATTCTGCTCCAGTCTACAGTCCTTATACTTCCCACCTCAGTATTGAGCACTACTCCCTGAACATTGAAAGTTAATTTGTCCCCCAGGCCTACCTTAGCATCTTCAGCAAAATTATTGCTAACACTAATTGCTATATCGCCTTCATTATCTGATGTGGATTTCCACTCTCCCTGTTCAATAATTTCTGAAGAAATAAGGGAGTCGCGGTAAGTGACCCTGAACTCGTGGTTCAATACCCACCGGTTTACCACTGAAGTAGTGTCCTGTCTTATTTCGTTAACCGTCTTTCCTTTTATGCTTTGTACCCGCATGGTGACGATGGGGATATTGTCAAGTAATGGTGCATTGTTGCCTGTTATTGTACTTACAACCGACTCCTGTTGTTCTGATTGCACATCCAGCAGGATCATATTTGGGCTATCGGCTTCGGTGTCCAGGGAAGCCTGGGCCAGCAAGAGGTCTTTGCTGAAATAAAGGGTGCTAATGAGAAAGCTTCCCACCCCAATAGCCAAAATAAGAATCAAGGTTTGGTTTTGCGGCCTGAAAAGATTTAGCAAACTCTGCCTTGCCGGGAATCCCCAGGAAAGAGGAAAATATCTTCTAATGGCTTTCATAAATATAGCTGCCACTCCCGCTAGGATAGAGAAGCTTACCAGAATCCCGCCTACAAAGGCAAGGGAATACCGCCAGTCCCCGAGCAGCCAGAAAGAAAAGAGAAATATGAATATTAAAATCCCCAGGGAAACCAACAGTATCGCTTTGCGTGATCTCGAAGTTTTTTCCTCCTGGACGCGAAGCGCCTGCAGTGGGGAGATATATAGTGTTCCCATTAAAGGATAAAGCGCAAACAATACCGACATGAAGATTCCCAACAAAACTCCCATCAACATGGCCTGTGGCACTATGCTCACCTGAACATCAACCGGTAGTAAATCCTGTAAAAACAAAGGGAATAACTGTTGTAAAAATAAGCCCAGTGCGGAACCTGCAATTCCGCCTAATAATCCCATAATTGTCACCTGGATTAAAAAGATAAGGAAGCTTTGTTTTCTGGTGGCTCCCAGGCATTTCAGCACGGCTACAGCCCGGAGTTTTTCTTTGATATAGATATTTATCGCACTGGCAATACCCACACATCCCAGTAAAAGAGCGATGAAAGCAACCAGGTTGAGGAACTTTCCAAAATTATCATAGCGCCTGCCCAGCCTCTCGCTTGTGGAGGTATGGGTGTCCAGATCGGCATCCTCCAGGTCCAACACTGGCCCCAGCTCTTTATCCATTTTCTCCAGGTCGGTTCCCGGCTTAGCTTTAAAATAAAACTCATAATCTATCCGGCTTCCGGTTTGCACCAGTCCTGATTCTTCTATAAACCGAAAAGGTATAACCACAGGTGGTGCTACAGAGCTAAAGATTGCGGCACTGCCCGGCACCGAGTGTAGGGCACCTGCCACTGGCAATCGCAGCTTGCCTATTTTTATTATATCCCCGGTCTCTATTCCCAGCTGAAGCATCAGGGTGGCATCCATCAGGGCTGCTCCTTTTTCCTGGTATTCTTTGGCTGCCGAAGCCGGACTGGTCTCCAAAGCCCCGTAAAAAGGGAAGTCTCCCTCAATACCTCTAACCTGCATTAACCTGGTAGCCTCATTTTTTTCAAAAGCTACCATTGAAGGAAATTTGATCTCTCTTCCATCGGCTCCGCCTAGAGAATCCATTATTTCTGTCACCCGCTCATTCGGCGGGTTGTTACTGTCTATCTTGAAATCGGCGCCCATGAGGGCCTTGGATTGTAACTGAATATTATCCTTAAGGTTTTCTCCAAAAGACTGGATGCTTACCACCGCCGCTATTCCCAGTACAATGGAGGCCATAAAGAGGATGAGCTTGCGCCCACTAGCTTTCCCATCCCGCCAGGCCATCTTTAGAAGCCAGCCGAAGTTTGCTTTACTGAAAGTATTATTCTGGACTATCTTCATGATGCCGAAGTCTCTTTTGAGATTATCCTTCCGCCTTTTAGTCTTAGTATTCGCTGGGTTTTTTGTGCGAGTTCCAGATCGTGGGTGACAATAACCAGGGTAGTGCCGGCTTCTTTGTTCAGCTCAAAAAGAAGTTTCACAACCTTTTCTCCGGTTTCAGCATCCAGGTTTCCGGTAGGCTCATCGGCAAACAAAATCGAGGGTTTGGTAGAAAAGGCCCGTGCCAGGGCAACTCGTTGTTGCTCTCCGCCGGAGAGTTGCGAAGGATAATGATCCATTCGGTCTTTCAATCCAACTTTTTCCAGCAATTCTTTTCCGGTTTTTATAGCATCTTTCGCCCCCTGTAATTCCAGAGGTACGGCTACATTTTCCAGTGCAGTGAGCGTTGGCAGCAACTGAAAATCCTGGAATACAAAACCAACTCTTCGATTTCGCAACACGGCCCGTTCATCTTCATTTAAAGTACCAAGATCGGTGCCGCATAATTCTATTCTGCCGGAATCGGCCTGGTCCAGCCCGGCGCACAAGCCGAGCAAGGTGGTCTTTCCGCTCCCTGAAGGCCCAACAATGGCAAAGCTTTCCCGTTCTTCAATATCAAAGCTGATGTCCTGTAAAACCTTTAATCTCTTTGATCCGCTGGAATAGCTTTTCTCCAGCTGGTGTACGTTTAATATCTTTGCCATCTTAGGTCCTATAATTTTTATACTGATTTGACAAAATAAAGAAATGATTTCGATTATAATCCTGCTGCTATGAGAAACATCCCTATCCTGACGATTTTTTTATCCTTTTTACTCCTTGCTGCCTGTGGGGAATCTGCGAAAAAAAAAGAGAAAAAAACTGATGAAGAAATTATTGAAACCGATCTTCCACAGGAAAATGAGGAAGAAAAAACCATTCTTTTCTTCGGAACCAGTCTCACGGCAGGTCTGGGCCTGGAACCGGCGCAGGCATATCCGGCCGTGATTCAACGAAAACTGGATTCTTTGCAACTGGATTATGATGTGGTGAATGCAGGTTTAAGTGGAGAGACAACAGCTAGCGGAAAAAACAGGCTCAATTGGGTACTTAACCAAAAGGTGGATGTCTTTGTCCTGGAACTGGGCGCAAACGACGGGCTCCGGGGAGTGCCCCTGGAAGAAACACGAAAAAATCTTCGGGAGATCATAGAGGAAGTTCGAAAGAAGAATCCCGACACCCGAATCATCCTGGCAGGAATGCAGATTCCGCCAAATATGGGAGCGGAGTATACCACCGAATTCAGGAATATTTTTCCCGAATTGGCCAAAGAATACGATCTGGAACTAATTCCCTTTCTCCTGGAAGATGTTGCCGGGATCCCAGGCTTGAACCAACAGGACGGAATTCACCCAACTGCCGAAGGACAAAAAATTATTGCTGAAAATGTCTGGGAAGTTCTGGAACCTAAATTGCCTGAGTAGCCCCCGTTATTTTTAAAGAGGACTCGCATTAAGCTTCACCTCATAGGGAAAAGCGAATTGGGAAACCTCTTTGCCCGAGAGCCAGAGCTGTTGGTCTTTTTTCTTTAAAACCACGGGCATACGTTGTTTATGATTGTGAATTTCACTCATTAGTTCATTGGCTTTGGTGGTGACGATAGAGTAGGAGTTAACCAATTTATTGGTCTTAGGATTGGTCCAGCTGGAATAGATCCCTGCAAAGGCAAAAATATCCTGCTCTTGTGGGGTGATGAGAAATTTCTGTTTTTCCTTCCCTTTGGCATCTTTCCATTGCCATTCGTAATACCCGTTGGCGATCACCAGGCACCTGTTTTCTATCGAATTTCTAAAAGCGGGTTTTTCACTCAGGCTTTCGATGCGGGCATTCAGGGTCATTTTCCTTATCTTTTCATCTTTAGCCCAGAAGGGGATCAATCCCCAATTGAACATTTCGATCTCCCGCGGGTTCTCATCGATTACCACCGGGGTTTTTATAAAACTAAATGCATTGATCTCTTCCCTGGGTTCATAAGCCTCAGCCTCGATAAATCTCGCGTCGAAAGCCCGCTCTATATCACTCAGTTTTGCATTCAATTTAGTACGGTAACACATAAAATTGCATTTATTTAATTCTAAGTTACGATTAATCCTGAATCGATGCACTACCAGCTCGATAAACCTGATTAAATCTGATTGGGAAGATATTTTTCTTTATTTTGTCAAAAATCCGACTTCCTGTTATGATCAAATATCTGAAACTCCTTCTTCTCATTGGTTTATTTTTTACCGCAGAATCTTATGCTCAGGACACGCTGGCTTCCCCAACTAAAAAATTAAAAATCGGGATTACAGAAACTCCTCCCTTCGTAGTAAAAGATAATGGGACATATTCCGGACTAAGTATTTCCTCCTGGAACCTGGTCAACGAAGAGCTTGATGCCGATTATGAATTCCGGGCTTACCCTTCTTTGATAGAATTGCTGGATGCCGTGGAAAAAGGAGAGGTAGATTTCAGTATCAATCCCATTACAGTAACCGATCAGCGAATGCAGCGAATGGATTTTTCACAGCCTTATTTTATTTCTTTTACCGGGGTTGCCAAAAAGAGTGAAACCATGATCTGGACGTACCTGGCTAATATTTTTAGCTGGAATTTCATAAAAGGTATCCTGATCCTCCTGGGAGTGATCCTTCTTTTTGGATTCCTGGTTTGGATCTTTGAACATAGAAGGAACAAAGAAGAGTTTGGCCCCGGAGCTCGTGGTATCCTTCAGGGCTTCTGGTGGAGTGCAGTTACTATGACCACCGTGGGTTATGGGGATAAAGCTCCCCGGACTTTCGGCGGAAGATTTATCGGACTTATCTGGATGTTTATGGCTATAGTGATGATATCTGGACTTACCGCGGGAATCGCTTCCTCGCTTACCGTGCAGACTATTTCTGATGAGATCAATTCTGTTGAGGATTTGAAACGTTTCGATGTACTTACCGTAACCGGCTCCAGTGCCCAGGAATTGTTGGATCAATATGCTGTTAAAAGTGAAGAGGTTGCAGATGAAAGACAGGGTATTCAGGATATTTTAGACGAAAAATCAAAACTTTTTGTTTACGACCAGCCAATTCTTAAATATGAGATAGACCGAAGAGATCTCGGAGGTGAGTTGGAAGTCTTGCAGCAAACGCTTAAGAGAGATTATTACGGGTACAGTTTCCCAAAGGGCTCTCCCTTGCTTAAAAAAATAGATCCAATTCTGGTGGGTACCTTGAAAACCCTGGAATGGAACAATCTCCTTGAAGATTATTAAATAGTTTTTTATCAGAAAAAAGAGTCCCGAAGATCCGGGCCCGGGATCCGGTACAAGTAAAATTAAAATTTAGATAACTTTCCCTTTACACACTATTGCTGTATTTCAAGCATATTTGTGGCTCTGATATGCATTCAGGGTTTCATACCATCTTTGTTTTTGTCGATTGAGATGTATGCAGGTTGCCCCGGCCAGGCAACCTTTTTTTAATTTTAATAGTTCTTTTTTTACTGAACCATAATTTGCACTTAACTTAGGCTTAACATTAAGGTTGGTTATTTGCAGTGACAAAAACAAAGAAAATTATGGAATTCAGAAAAGGGCTAACGACCTTAACTTTTATTTTTTTGGCATCATTTAATATGCATTCACAGGACCTTTCAGAAAATACCTTCGGGAAAGGCCTTATTAATATTGTGGCAAAAGATAGCTCCTATAGTATGAGTTTTGCTGCAAGATTTCAGTCGCTGTATACTTCCGAGTGGGAATTTCCTCATTATGAAGATTTCGAAACCGGGGAATCTAATTTACTGATTAGGCGCTCCCGTTTAAAATTTGGGGGATTTGCCTTAACTCCAAAATTAGAATATAAGATAGAGATAGGCCTTTCAAACAGGGATATCTCAGGGGGCTCAAAATACACCGGAAATACTCCCCGATACATTCTTGATGCGGTTCTTAAGTGGAACTTCTATGAGAATTTCGAACTTTGGGCTGGTCAAACCAAGCTTCCGGGGAACCGCGAGAGGGTGATTTCTTCTGCGAACCTGGAAACGGTAGACCGTTCCCTGGTGAATAGCCGTTTTAATGTAGACAGGGAAATGGGAGTGCAATTGCACCATTTTATTGACCTGGGCAACGATTTCATCATTAAAGAGGCATTGGCTCTTTCCCAGGGGGAAGGTAGGAATGTAACCACTGGAAATGAAGGTGGGTTTCAGTATACCGGTAGGTTGGAGGCCCTGCCCTTTGGAAATTTCGACGACTACAAGGGAGCCGACCTTAAAAGAGAACCCGAACCCAAACTGGGAGTAGGGATGTCTTACGATTATAATAATAATGCGGTTAGGACCCGATCCAACTCTGGAGCTTATATGGAAACCGATGCCGGGCTTTTTGAAACCGATATCAAAACTTTTTTCCTGGATGCGATGTTTAAATACCGCGGCTGGTCAGTTATGGCCGAGTATGCCAAACGTACAGCCGATGAAGCTGTAGCGGTGAATTCTGATGGCACCCCAACAGGAGATATCGTAAATGTAGGGGAAGGTTTTAACCTGCAAACCGGATATGTTTTTAAGAACAACTTTCAGCTTACCGGAAGATATACCAGCCTTGATAAAGCCGGAGGGATAAGCGGTCTTGGAATTCAGGATCAATACACCCTGGGACTTTCGAAATATATCGTTGGCCATAAGCTAAAAGTTCAGACAGACCTTAGCCTCAATAATTATGAGGATGATATAGACAATAGTTTAATGTTTAGATTTCAAATTGACTTTCACTTTTAATAACTAAGAAACAATGAAAAAAATTCTATTAACAAGCGCCATGGCATTCCTGATGTTTGCCTGCGGAAACAATAAGAAAGATGACAGTGCTGGAATTTCTATAGACGGTTCCAGTACGGTGTATCCCATAACTGAAGCTATAGCTGAAGAATATAGAAATGAAGATCCAAAAGTTAATGTAACCATTGGGGTTTCAGGTACCGGAGGAGGTTTTCAAAAATTCGGACGTGGCGATGTAGATATTGCCAATGCTTCCCGATCTATTAAAACTGATGAAAAAGCCATAGCAGAAGAGAACAATATTGATTTTATTGAACTCGAGGTAGCTTATGACGGGCTTGCCGTAATCGCCCACCCTGAGAATGACTGGTTAGACTGTATCACCGTTGAAGAACTTAAAACGATCTGGGAACCTGCAGCTCAGGGAAAAATAAAGCGTTGGAACCAGATTAGACCTGAATGGCCCGATGAAGAGATCCATCTATATGGTCCCGGAGTTGCTTCTGGTACTTTCGATTATTTTACCGAAGCTATCAACGGAAAAAGTGGTAGCAGTCGTGGAGACTATACCGCCAGTGAAGACGATAACGTACTTGTACAGGGAGTTTCAGGCGATAAATATGGACTTGGCTTTTTTGGCCTGGCTTACTACGGAGAAAACAGCGACAAGCTTAAATTAGTTGGTGTAGATGGAGGAGAAGGCTGTATAAAACCTACTTCCGAAACAGTGAGCAATGGAACTTACGCACCGCTATCAAGACCTTTATTTGTATACGTGAATAGTTCTTCAGTTCAGAATAATCCTAAGGTGATAGACTTTATGGAATTCTATCTAAATGAAGTTCCTTCTTTATTGAAAGATGTTGGTTATGTTCCTTTAACCGAGGAGGAATATAAAACAGAAAGAAAGAAGTTTAGTGATTTTGTGGAGCAAAACAAGGTAGAATAATATAATCTTTAAGGAAGATCCTGGATCCTACACGGGTTCGGGATCTTCCTAATAATATTTTCATATGCGGAAAATTAAAGAGGTCTTTATCGAAAAGAGCCTGCTAACCAGCGCGCTAATCACCATTCTGGTTACCCTGGGGATTATCCTGGTTCTTTCGGTGGAAGCGGTGAATTTCTTTAAGGAAGTCCCAATAATCGATTTCCTTACCGATACGCAATGGACCCCATTGTTTACCGATAAGCATTTTGGGATTATGCCCCTGCTTTCCGGTACTTTGCTTACCTCCTTTATCGCTATTGCTTTTGCAGTACCGGTAGGTCTTAGCATAAGTATTTACATAAGTGAATACGCTCCAAGAAGCTTCAGGAAGTCAATAAAACCGGCACTGGAATTACTGGCAGCGGTTCCAACTGTTGTTTATGGTTTTTTCGCCTTAACAGTAGTCACCCCTTTCTTGCAAAGCTTTATCCCGGGCCTTTCCGGATTTAATTCTCTTTCAGCTGGTTTGGTGATGGGAATAATGATTATTCCTTTTGTCTCTTCCCTGAGTGAGGATGCTTTGCACGCTGTACCAAATTCGCTGCGGGAAGCGGCCTACGGGATGGGCTCTACAAAACTTCAAAATTCTTTTAGGGTTTTGGTTCCTGCAGCCTCCTCTGGTATTATTGTATCGATAATCCTGGCAATTTCCAGGGCTATCGGAGAAACGATGATCGTAGCTATAGCCGCCGGCCAGCAACCCCGTTTAACGATGGACCCAACCGTACCGGTAGAGACCATTACTGCCTACATAGTTCAGGTGAGCCTCGGAGATGTGGAACACGGTAGCCTGGAATACAGAACCATCTTTGCGGCAGGGATTACCCTGTTCATTTTCACCTTCCTGCTGAATACTTTTAGCTATAAGATCAGGAAAAAATTCAGGGAAAAATATGAATAATATAAAAGCCAATAGACTCAAAGACCAGATCTTTAAGTACTGGGGAATTGCCTGTACGCTTTTAGGATTGGTTTTACTGGCCATCTTTATAGGATCTATTCTTATTGATGGCTTGCAAAGAATAGACTGGGACTTTATCACCAGCCTGCCTTCCCGTAAGGCCGAGAGAGCAGGGATCTATACGGCCCTTATGGGAAGTGTATGGGTACTGGTTTTAACAACCCTAATCGCTTTGCCATTAGGAATAGCTGCGGCGATCTATCTCGAAGAATATGCTAAAAAAGGCCGGCTTTCCTCCCTGCTTGAAGTAAATATTTCTAACCTCGCAGGAGTGCCCTCGATTATTTACGGTTTGCTCGGGCTTGAGATTTTTGTGCGTGTAGCCGAAATGGGCTCCAGTGTGCTGGCCGGAAGTTTTACTCTGGCTTTGCTTATCCTGCCCATTGTGATTGTCTCTACCAGAGAGGCGATTAAAGCAGTGCCCCAGTCGGTGAGAGATGCTTCTTTCGCCCTGGGAGCTTCAAAATGGCAAACTGTGGCCCGGCAATTGTTACCGGCCTCCTTTGGAGGGATACTCACCGGGGTTATTCTGGCGCTTTCCAGAGCAGTTGGGGAGACTGCCCCACTGATCGTGATCGGGGCCCTAACCTATGTGCCTTTTGCCCCGGAATCTCCTATGGATGAATTTTCGGTTTTGCCTATTCAGATCTTTAACTGGATCTCGAGACCGCAAGAAGGCTTTGAAGTAAATGCCGCCGCAGCAATTATAATTTTATTATTAATAACTTTCCTGATGAATGGAATAGCTGTTTTCTTCAGAAATAAATGGCAGAAAAAATTAGGATAAATGACGCAACAAGTGAACGAAAATATTGTAGATAAATCTATTAAACGAGTGCATAAACTGGAGGCCAGGGGAGTAAAAGTCTTTTATGATAACTTTGAGGCTATTAAGGGCATAGATATGCAGATTAAAGCCAATAAGGTTACCGCTTTTATAGGTCCTTCCGGTTGTGGGAAATCTACTTTTCTCAGACTTTTCGACAGGATGAATGATTATGTAGACGGTTTCAGGATGGAAGGTGAGATCCTGATAGACGGTGAGAACATCTATAAAAAGAAGGTGAATGTAGAACAACTTCGGAAACAGGTGGGCATGGTTTTTCAGAAACCTAATCCCTTCCCGAAATCCATTTATGAGAATGTGGCCTATGGCCTGAAGATACAGGGAATAAAAGATAAAAAATTCCTTAAGGAAAAAGTAGAGGAGTCCCTGAAACAGGTAGCCCTTTGGGACGAGGTAAAAGACGATCTTAACAAATCGGCGATGGCTCTTTCCGGAGGACAACAGCAACGACTTTGTATTGCGCGTACCCTTGCGGTAGAACCTTCTATTATTTTAATGGATGAGCCAACTTCTGCCCTCGACCCGCTTTCCACGGCCAAGATCGAAGAACTCATCTACGAGCTAAAACAGAAATACACTATTGTGATTGTAACACACAATATGCAACAGGCAGGTAGGATTAGCGATTATACCGCATTTTTTTATCTTGGGGAATTGATTGAGTACGATAAATCGAAAAAACTCTTTACCAATCCCGAAAAACAGCAAACAGAGAATTATATTACCGGTAGGTTCGGATAAAAATAAGTATTATGATAAGTTTAGATCAACATAAGGAAGCTTTAAATCAAGCCGGGCTTGAGATGCTTCATCTTTGTCACAAACAACTGGTGAACGCCCGGGATGCTTTTTTTGCTCACGACAGCGAATTAGCCGAAGAGGTGGTTCATACCGAAAACAGGGTGAATGCCCTAGACTTGAGAATAGACCGGGATTGTGAACGTTTCATCGCTCTTCATAATCCAGTTGCCAGCGATTTGAGATTCGCCCTGGCCCTGCGAAAAATCAATTTTGACCTGGAAAGAGTAGGAGACCACGCCTATGGGATCTCTAAATATATCGTAGAACTCGATACCCCAATTGATAAGAAGCTTCTGGAAATGATGCGGGTGGAGGAGATGTTTAGTGCCGCTCTTTCTATGCTGGAAGACATTACCGACTCTTATGAAGAGGTAGACACCAAAATGGCGCGCAAGGTCTTTAAAAAAGACAAGACCCTGAACGAGATTAATATGGCTTCCTTCAATATTATTTCTGAAGAGATTAAGAAGGATCCGGAGCTTATCAACCAGTTTCTCCTGCTGTTTTCTGTGATCAAAAAACTGGAACGCATAGGAGACCTCATTACTAATATTGCCGAAGAGATTATCTTTTACAGCGAAGCCGAGGTAATGAAACATCGTAAGAAGAAAAAAGTAAGACGTAGTAAAGATTAAAACTGAAATTTTCAGGATTTTTTTACATCAAAAACCGGCAGGCCTTCCTGTCGGTTTTTTATTTCCAGGGAATATGGTACCCTGAAGCTTAAAAATACCTTTCGGTTTCCCTTTCTGATAAATATCATTTCAGGCTCTTTTAAATATTCTTACTTTAGGAAGATCCAACCCATACAGAGAAATTATGGAGTGTAATACTTATGCAAACCAACTGGCCGAATTCTCCTGGGAGATCAGGGATAAAAGCCTTGAGGTCCTGGAAAGACTTCCTGAAGGCTTTATGAACTGGCGCCTGAATAATAATACGATGAGCTTTTTCCATATCGCAAAACATCTGGTGAAGGTAGATGAGCTCTTTTTAAAGATGCTGCAGGCTGGAGAAAAAACCTTTAAATGGCAACTCGGTTCAGAAGAGCCTCATTACGAGGTGGAAAAAGCCGAATTCGATGAGGTGAAGGAACGCCTGAAAAGCCTTCAAAAAGAACGTCACGCAACCATCCAGGCGATGGATGAAAACACCTTGAATGAGAAAGTAACCGGAGAACTTGGGGAGCAGACTAATATCTGGTGGTTCATTATGCAGAAACTGCTTGAACACGAGATTTACCACCGCGGGCAATTATCGGCCTATCTTAAGATCCTGCAAGGGGAGCAGGAATAAGGTTAATGAATATACTCCAAACCAGCTTCGTAGCTATAAGAAAATAAGTGGGCGGTAAAAAAATCGCCCCTAAAAAAAACTTATCTTTCTATACAATCCTCTTTTCTGTATTTGAACCTTAATTTAGTCCTGACCGGGACCCTTGTTTTTATATTTATCTAAAATTCAATATCTTAGTCTGGTGGCTATTCCCATTTAGCCTATTATTGCTCTTTATAATTGCTCCCCTGTCTATTCTCATCCCTGCTTTTTGTGCTTAATATTTAGACTCACCAATCTTAATTATTATGATACCAATAAATGCAACACAAATTACCAGAAGGAAATTTATTCAAGAATTTAGTCTTAGCCTCGGTGCCCTGGGAGCGGGCATGCTTTTCCCTTCATCTCTTATGGCCGGAGAGTTTATCCTGAGCAAAACCAGGAAGCCCAGGGATATTTTAATCCTTGGCGCGGGGCTGGCAGGTCTTGCTGCAGCCAGGGAACTTGATAGAGCAGGGCATAAGGTCACTGTCCTTGAGGCCCGAAACCGCCCCGGTGGCAGGGTTTCTACCATTCGGGATCCTTTTCCCCAGGGCCTATACGCCGAAGAGGGCGCGCTGGGTTTTTCTTCTACCTATATCCTGGCCCTAAAATATATTGAAGAACTAAATCTCGAACAGGTTCCTTTCCCATTTCCGGAAAAAACTGTGATTTACTATTTTAATGGTAAAAAGATGGAGGTGGCCCCGGGAGATACCCCAAAATGGCCCTACGATTTAAGTCCGGAGGAAAATGAATTGGGCCCTATGGGAATCGTTCAAAAATATATAATGAAACCCCTCCCCAAAGAAAACATTAATTATGATGCCTGGGATCAAAAACCTCTTATAGATCTCGATGAAATCTCGCTCTATGATTATATGAAGCGTCAGGGAGCCAGTGAAGGCGCCATTAAATTGGTGCAGCATACGCAGTGGTTTGCCGCAAAACCTAAAGAGACCTCGGGACTTTCTATGGCAGTTTCTGATTTTGGCCTCTTTATGAGCGGGACTTCCTTTTTTCAGCTTAAAGGAGGCAACGACAGCTTGCCCGTAGCTATGGCCAGGCAACTTGGCGATAAGATTAAATATAACACCAGAGTGACCCAACTTGGCGAGTCGGAGGATAAGGCCTTTGTGAAAGTGAAAAACAAGGAGGGAAATTTTGAATATAGGGCCGATTACGTGGCTTGTACTATCCCCGCGGCAGTTCTTGCCGGGATTCCTTTTGAACCTGCCTTACCTCCCCTTAAAGCCGAAGCATTACAGAAACTACCTGTACTTGAGGTAACCCGTAGCTTTTTTCAAACCGACAAGGCCTTCTGGTTGAATAAAAATCTATCGGGAGCCGTCTATACCGACCTCCCTGTAAAACAGATCACCCCTTATATTATGTCTCAAAACCCAGCCGAAAATCCCGGGATACTGGAAAGCTATGCCATGGGAAAAGAGGCAGAAGCTCTCGGAAAATTAAATAAACAAGACCTGGCAGACAAGCTCCTACCTGAAATGAAAAAGATCTTCCCCGATTTTAAAGATCATCATGTGAAGACCTATATCAAGGCCTGGGGAGAAGATCCTTACGCCCTTGGTGGGCCGAGCTTCCCGGCCCCGGGAGATGTAGCCAAATATTTAAAGGCGCTGCAAAAACCTCATGGGCGCTTCCATTTTGCCGGGGAATATACCAGTATATTGCGTAGTACCATGGAAGGTGCCCTCCGATCGGGAGCAGATGCCGCAAAAGTGATCAATAAACTGGAGGACTAGGTTTTCAGGTATCGGTTTTTTGTTGCTTTTCCCGCAGAAAAATTCCTAACTTTCGAACAAAAATAACTTATGCCACTTATTTTACCCGTGAAAGAAATTACCCCTGAATTCGGCAAGGATTGTTTTCTTGCCGAAAATTCGACCATAGTTGGAGATGTGGTGATGGGAGAGCAGTGTTCGGTTTGGTTCAACGCCGTGATTCGTGGGGATGTAAATGCTATACGTATAGGTGATAAAACCAACATCCAGGATGGGGCCGTGATCCATTGTACTTATGAGAAGGCGGCAACCAGCATTGGTAATAATGTCTCGGTGGGGCATAATGCCATTGTTCATGGCTGTGAAGTAAAGGATAATGTCCTTATCGGGATGGGCGCTATTGTAATGGATAAAACTGTGGTTGGAGAGAATTGTATTATCGCTGCCGGCGCGGTGGTGCTGGAGAATACCATCTGCGAACCCGGACATATCTACGCCGGCACCCCTGCGCGAAAGATCAAAAAACTAAGTAAAGACCAAATAAGAAACCTAACGAAAACCGCTAAAAATTATATCATGTACAGCGGCTGGTTTAAATGATAATTTTCATTTGTTTTCCAAAATATGAGGCTCATCATATTTCGTACTGCCTTAAATACCTAATTTAGCTCCTGTCTGGAATACGGTCAGAATACCGGTTGGGCCTCCAGACAGCCCGATCAATCAGGTTACTTTTTTGGTTAATAGTAATTAATACTTTTATAAGAACAGGAGGACTGCACCTCCTGTTCTTTTTTTTTGTGCTTTGTCAAAGATCTTTGTCCCTGAGTTTCAAATAATCTCCTATTAATAACACGGCTGGAAATAAGATGCCTTCTTCCAGTTCAGCATGTTTTTCTAGGGCTTTATCATATCCCAGAATTTCGGGATGCTTTTCTCTCCAGGCAGCAGCCATCATTTCGCCCAGGAAATGTTTGATCATCTGATGTTCTGCGAGCATGGCGTCTGAGTTTTCTCTGAATTTTTCGGTAAGCTGAATGATCTTCCCGCTCTCTTTGGGGAGTTCGCCTTTTGCCAATAAAGGCAGGATCCCTAAAGGAGGCAAAACATAATCCTCTTCCTCCTTAAAATGAAATTCCATTACTTCATACAACTCCCTTGCGGCTAAGCCGGTACTGTCCTCATAAGAAGTGATAACTTTTAGCTTGTCAAGAAAATCTTTGTGATCCTTTAAAATTAGGGAAGGTACTACAGGTTTTACCCCAAAGTGTGGAATTTTAGTTTCATCCTTATTCCCGCAACTGTTCAGAAATAAAAGTATCACTATTATTGAACTATAAACTCTCATTGTTTTTAAGCTAAGGTAGCCAGGTCGAAAAAGAGTGGAAATGATAAAAATCAGAATAGTTTCTTTGGGTTAGGACAGTTCTTGGCACACTAAGATCAATTCTTTAAAATTCCATAATAACTTATATTGGTAATTTTATTATCAAAATTTCTTTTTTGAGTGTAGTACTTTCCCGGCGTAAAATTTTTGAAGCCTTGGAGAAAATTTAGCCGGGAAAGTGCGGTTCCGAGCGCGGTAGCGCTACGGAAACACCTGCAAAAAAGTGTCCTTTTTTTGGTTCGTTTTTTTGGACAAGCAAAAAAATGAACATAACCAAGTCAGCAAATAAACTCGGAATAAGCCGATTGACAAGAAATGTCAGAAAAGTATTCCTTTTGTAGCCGCTACCATGTGCTTAATATCTTAGCACCCTTGGTTTATTAAATCTTAAACCACCACGGCATCTACCATCCAAGACCTAAAGACTAATAAACTAAATTCGTAAATTAGACTGGCAGAATCTCAGGAAGAAAACCCATGAAAACGAAAACCGAAACTTTACTGGAACTATGGCTGGAAGCCCGCACGCGATTCTCCAACCTGCTGGATGACCTTAGCGCTGAAGATCTTAAAAAAAGATTAGGGACCTCCCCAAATTCTGTAGGATTTCTTATCAGACACATTGGTGATGTCGAACTGCTTTTTGCCAAAAATGTTTTCGGAGATTCCGGGGTTAGGGTAGTCGCTAAAACAGTGATTGCACAAAAAGATACCGGGGAGTGGACAAACCTGGAAGAAATCAAAGCCTATGCTGCCGATTCCCTGGAGCAACTAAAAGCCATTGTAGAGAAACAAAGCGATGCCGACTGGGAAAGCATCATTACCACCAAAGAATTCGGTGCCAAAACCAAAGCTGAAGCCTTCGGAAGAATCATTTCCCATACCACCTACCACGCCGGCCAGCTGGCAATCATCAAAAAATACGGAGAAGTCCGGAATTAACTCACAACCGAGAACCGAAATCACTCATCTTCCCCATAAACCAATTCTATAAACTCCAAATGCGGAATCTCCCCAAAATATTCTTTTAACTCGATATCCTTTAGAAGTTCATAAATATCCTCTTTTTCATAGCGGGCTCCAACTAACAGGCTTTCCAGTTTTTCTACGGGTTCTTTTCCGAAGAAATCCCCGAAGATTTTAAAATCCTTGATATGACCTTTTTCTACAAATATCCGTAAATCCACCTCTCCTGCAGCAAAACGCTTGCTGCGCTGAATGTTGAATTTGGGGGAGCGGCCATAATTCCAGTCCCAGGTATCGTATTTCTCTTCTTTTAAGCGGTGCACGGCTTCCCATTCTTCCGGGCTGAGGTAGTAGCGCTCAAAATCCTCGCTCTCCTCATAGAGTCCTTTTAAAAGCCGACTCCGGAAATCTTCGATCTTCATCGGTTCCTCTAAAAAGTCTGAGATATTCGCCACCCGGCTGCGCACCGATTTATGGCCCTTAGACTGGATCTTACTCATCTTTACGTTCAGGGCATTGGCAACTTCCCCCAGCTCGGTATCCAGGAGGAGGGTGCCGTGGCTTATCATTCGCTTTCCGGTAGAGAACTGGGCGGTTCCAGAAATTTTCTTTTCCTCTACCTGAATATCATTGCGGCCTTTGAGTTCGGCATCAAGCCCCATACTTTTTAAAACCTTGATCACCGGCGCCGTGAACTTCTTGAAGTTATTCAAGCTTTTTACGTCGTGGTTGGTGATAAAACTGAAATTCAAATTTCCGAAGTCGTGATACACCGCGCCACCGCCTGAAACCCTTCTTACCACCTGGATATCCTTCTCATCGACATAGCCCTGGTTGATCTCCTCTAAAGTGTTTTGGTTCCGGCCTATGATGATGGAAGGCGAATTGATATAAAACAATAAATAATCGGTATCGGCACTAAAATTCCTTAGGGCATATTCCTCTAATGCCAGATTCAGTCTCGGGTTATTAACCCCTTCGTTCTCGATGAAAATCATTTGCTTTGGGTTTTACGCAAATATAAATAATTCGGAAGCAGCTACCGGGAAACACCCAAAGGAAAAACAGTTTCTAAATTTTAATAAGTCTTGTGAATTGCTTTCAGAATTGTATTTTTATTTAGGATTCACAGGTATGCCACCTTCTTTTACAATTCCGTATACGTTGTGAATTGCTTTCAGAATTGTATTTTTATTTAGGATTCACAGGGGAACATTGAATTTGCTTACTGTGGGATGGGTTGTGAATTGCTTTCAGAATTGTATTTTTATTTAGGATTCACAGGTCAGAAAACCAGCTTAACGTGAAGTACATGGTTGTGAATTGCTTTCAGAATTGTATTTTTAATTAGGATTCACAGGTGCTCAATTTAACGAGGATATGATGACTCTGTTGTGAATTGCTTTCAGAATTGTATTTTTAATTAGGATTCACAGGAAATAGGATCCTTTTAATATAGCCCGGTCTGTTGTGAATTGCTTTCAGAATTGTATTTTTAATTAGGATTCACAGGAAAGAGGTGCAAACGATCTCACAGGCCGGTTGTGAATTGCTTTCAGAATTGTATTTTTAATTAGGATTCACAGGCCTTTTGAAAGAAACCCCATATTTACCCCGGTTGTGAATTGCTTTCAGAATTGTATTTTTAATTAGGATTCACAGGCAAAAGAGAGAGGCTCCTTCAACACACAATGTTGTGAATTGCTTTCAGAATTGTATTTTTAATTAGGATTCACAGGCTGATCTCCATTTGGAAGGGTAACCACGCAGTTGTGAATTGCTTTCAGAATTGTATTTTTAATTAGGATTCACAGGCGCCTGCACGTACCTTTCAGCGTATACCGGGTTGTGAATTGCTTTCAGAATTGTATTTTTAATTAGGATTCACAGGGTTCTTATTGTAAAGGTTCTTTTACTGTAGGTTGTGAATTGCTTTCAGAATTGTATTTTTAATTAGGATTCACAGGAAAGTCACCCCCGGCTATGAGATTTGAACAGTTGTGAATTGCTTTCAGAATTGTATTTTTAATTAGGATTCACAGGTGTACTTTACGCTACAACAAATAACATTGTGTTGTGAATTGCTTTCAGAATTGTATTTTTAATTAGGATTCACAGGCATCTTCTTCTTCATCTTCATCTACAAGCTGTTGTGAATTGCTTTCAGAATTGTATTTTTAATTAGGATTCACAGGTGTTGCAGGATAACCGCCCTTTTTGTATTAGTTGTGAATTGCTTTCAGAATTGTATTTTTAATTAGGATTCACAGGATCTCTCTTTAACTGTTGCTTAATTGGGATGTTGTGAATTGCTTTCAGAATTGTATTTTTAATTAGGATTCACAGGCGGGAAAGTATAAGGTTTCGTTGCGACCTGTTGTGAATTGCTTTCAGAATTGTATTTTTAATTAGGATTCACAGGTGAATATTTTTAAGTCAAAAGGGTTGTTCCGTTGTGAATTGCTTTCAGAATTGTATTTTTAATTAGGATTCACAGGGTTACAGGCTCGTTATTCATTTTTTGCTTAGTTGTGAATTGCTTTCAGAATTGTATTTTTAATTAGGATTCACAGGCTTAAAGGAAACTTCCGGTAAGTGGGATGAGTTGTGAATTGCTTTCAGAATTGTATTTTTAATTAGGATTCACAGGGTTAACTCTTTCCTTTTTAGCGAGCAAGTTGTTGTGAATTGCTTTCAGAATTGTATTTTTAATTAGGATTCACAGGTCATGCAATTGAAAGTGGCGCTTTGTAATAGTTGTGAATTGCTTTCAGAATTGTATTTTTAATTAGGATTCACAGGCATCAGTTTCAAAGCCTCTTTTCATAGTAAGTTGTGAATTGCTTTCAGAATTGTATTTTTAATTAGGATTCACAGGATACCCGCTCTAAAAAGCTGGTATCCTGTTTTTTAAGTTTGTAGTTAGAATTAAAAAACGAACACTTTTTTTGATTTCTTTGCTAGGCGAGCCTGCTTTTTTGAAATCCTAAAAAAGTTCCAGTTGCTGCGTTGGAGCTTCGGGAGCAGTTTCTTTGCGCCCTTGAAATAGTTCGATCATTCCAAATTGCTTATCGGTAATTTGCATAATACACACCTTTCCTTTTTTGGGAAGGTTTCTTTTGGTGCGTTTGGAATGTACCTCAGCATTTTCACGGCTGGCGCAAAACCGGGTGTAGATAGAAAATTGGAACATTCCAAAACCATCATCAAGAAGATCTT